>NZ_CP050134.2 GCF_011612265.2 Corynebacterium matruchotii
CGCCCGACCCCTCCTCGGAATCGCCTACAGTCCCGATCTGTGCAGCATCATCCTGCGTCCCACCGGATAACCCGCTATCTATATGGGTTGCCATCGCATTGGCGGACGACCTAGCCGCGGATGTCGTACTGGAAATATCGCCACAACCAGCAAGATTCATGACAAGAACGAAACCGGCAATGCCGCCAAGGGGGCTTTATGCCATGTGGATTGATGAATCATCTCATCTCCTCTAGAAAAGCATGCTATAAACATGCGCTAATAAAATAACAAGATTATTTTAAGCATTTTGGGGCATCATTCTTTATGATTTCATATATGATTTGCTGTCTCATTCATGATTTTTACTAGCGTCAGCATGGTGCTTGAGTGAGCCAGCATTGACACTCTTGGTGCCAATTCCTGTGCTGATGCTGATGCAGCTTTCCGTAGCGGATTGCTTGGCGGCGGGCGGTTTCACAGTGGTAATGTCGGTATCAATGCTGCATCCCCCTTTACTTGCCTCCGTTGCCGAAATGTCGGTGGCTTCTTCGCCAAAGCCTCGACATTCCTGGTTTTTGGTTTCGTGGGGGTTGCTGGGGTTCCGGTATAGGCCCAGGCTGGAACCGCCCATATATCTACCGGCACATCCGCTATAAGCGCCACTCGTGTCATATCGCCATTGGTTGACAAGACTTCAGACTACTTACCTCTAATGGGGTTAGTGTCTTGTTGTATCTGTCCCATATCTAGTTGATTAGTTGTGTAGCAGCCCCATATGATTGCATACTGGTGGTTAATGCCATGAATAAAATTGCCCCGAACCGCTCTGATACTTTTTACTGACCCACCAACTAACCCAAATCTTAACTGTACAAACATTCCTACCTTTTCCCGCCACTATTCCTTCCCTTATCGCACCATCGGATAACACACAAGAAACACATCATGGACATAGCCAAACTTCGCACCATAGCATTGTTGATGCTCACGGCGTTTCTTGTGGTATCTTGCAGTAGCGCTGGGAAGAATGACGATCCAGACACAACCACCAGCGCATCTGCGGCGCCGCAGTGCCCAAAGCAGAAGCTTGACTTGGCGGAAACCGCCTTTGGCCTGTGGTTGCAGGGTAGAAAGATCCCGCAGCAGGAGGCAGGCTTGGCGTGGGATTTCGAGGTACTCGACAACCATTTCGACCCGTGCGCCAAGCTGAGCTGGGTGACCTTGCGGGGTGTGAGCCAGACGGTAGGGGGAAGAGCAGCAGTCTGCCTGGGATGATGCCACCCAAACCGTGGTGTTTTTCCACTACGACAAGTTGATTACCGACGTGCACCAGTTGGTGGCGCCGCAGATCGGCAAGATCAAGGTGGAGCCGGACACAATCACGGTGGAGTTCGCCGAGTTTTCCCCTAATTATCCCCGCGAATGGCATGGGGATTGGGAGGCTATCACCTATAAACTCAAGGGCGATAAGCTCGAACAAAAAACCGATCCGATTTTAGACATTCGGGCCCTAGACCTAGACTTCGGCAAGAACCCACCGCCGAGTTCCCACAGTGTGATTAGCCCCTATGGGAATGTGCACCAGAAACCATGGGATTATGAGGTGAAATCCGGGGTGTTGGCGCGGGTGCCTATGGATGATATCCAGATTTTGTGCGACATCGCCCACAACCTAACGAGATTCACTGCCAGAACCAGCAGGAATCCACATGGCCGCTCATCGCCCCACCCAATGATGATGCGGGTGCCGATCGTGGCAATGGTGACACCAACCATGCCCACATTATTTTCGGAACCCCAAACCAGTTCTACACGTCCTTTTCGTTCCCCAGCAATACCACCGCCGGTGAGCTCATTGCCGACGAGGCGGTGACCAAGGTCGGCCAGTACCTGATCGACACCCGGGCGCGACAACGTGAAGATTTCCAATAATGCGTTCACCGTCACCCTTGCCAGCGGCGTCGCGGTCGCCGAGCAGAAACCCCTGGTCAAGCTGGATACTTCCAGGTTCCCCAATAATTTAGCGCCGTGGGAATAGCCTGAAGCTTATCGACGCTCGAAGCGTGGGAAGATCCGCAACTAACAGTATTGTCCGTAGCGCTGTTCCCGTTCGGATTGGTCCAGCCGGGGAATGTCAATGAGCTGGTGGGGGAAGGCATGGGTTTTATTGATGAGCCGATCCTTGACGGTCAACCCGTCCGGGTTTTGGAAATCAATAGAACCGAAAGCCACCCGGTAGGAGTCGATTACTCCGGTGAGAACCCCCATACCCACATCTGCTGATAGTTTGGCGATCATGGTGAGGGTGCCGCAGCGCCCAATGGGTCGGGGGAACTGGGAGCGCCGGGGGAGGTTTCTTGCGCACCAGCACATGGTGCTACCGCCCCGGTGAGGGCGGCGGTGAGTGCGATGATGAAGATGGTTCTGTTTATGCGTGAATTCATGTGGGTCATTCCTTGTGATTGCTGCTTTACCATAAAGGTTAGTAGCTATTGCGGTTACCAATCATTGTCCTCGTCGTAGTCATAGTCATCTTCTTCGTCTTTGCTTGTGGCGGGGCTGGCGTATTCATTGAGGAATTGATCAAGAACCTCCCTACCAGTTTTAGCTTTTTCCCCGGTTTCATAGATTGTCCATTGCCCGGTACAAACCTCTAACACCTCAGCAAGCTCATCCCAAGAACAACCATGATGATAGGCACCGAGGGTTGCGTCAGCGGAGTCCTCGAAATCATCGGTAGTCATGAGATACCTCCGCAACGCGGGTAGAATGTTTTCTACGGGGGTGTTATCAACGAGGGACCAGTCGGTGGGTTGGATGTTGTCGTCGACGATGAATTCGTCGGTGACTTTTTCTTCGGTGTTGGCGTAGGGCATGAGCTCTGGTGGGGTGATAATACAGGTTGGGTCGCCGCTGCCGATCCGGCCAATCCCTCGGATATCAAGTGCTTCACTGCCAGCAAGGTAAGGCATAGGGTGTCGCTGTTCCGGGGGGATGGTGGGGAATGCTGCTAGCCACCATTCATAGAACATTTCAGTCCGGTCAGAAATGTTTAGCTTGGTATAGAAGAGACAATCAGGGCATAGCGGCGGAGTGTCGATAATAAACCCGGTTTCTCGTGCTTCTTGGATTTCTTCTTCGGTGAGTTGAGACCGGAGAGAAACCCTCGCTGGTTGGCGGCTAGTTCTCGGTAATTCATAATATGTTTTCTTAATATTGTAATGGGTAAACGTCGGCTAAATTATTAGGTATATCTTTTAATGGGTAAATTTGGTCTGCCCCGCCAAATATGAAGTGTGGCAGATGATCTATAGAGAGTCAATAGATGGCTTGCATGGGGGTATTGGTAAAATTTTTTCTGTTTGCCGATACATTTATATGTTTGTTGAATTGTTGCTTAATTTTGAGTTAATATGGATTAAATTTTGTAAGATTAGCTAATTTATCATTTGTGCTTTCACCTTTATGGGGTAGCTGTTATGGTGCATGATTTGTAAGATGGGTTGACCCTTGATGTGTTTAACGTCGGGTTTTAGTAAAAATTTACAAATAGTATTTGTTCCTGTCTATGGCCTTATGGGCTGACGTAGTGTAAATATTATCTTATTAGTTCTTGCGCTACTCACTTAGGGCTTCATTCCTGATTGGTGGCATTCGTATGGTTGCATCTCGGCGAAGAGGGTTGCAAGAAGGACTAGAAGACATGGGCCAGGACTTGGGGAAATGGTTCATCTTCTCAACATGCTTCCCAGGAGCAATTGCTCCAGCGTTAGCAGTATCTGATAAACTATCCAAATCTATTTTGGATAGTTTTGGAGCAACATCATCAGATACGTTCATAAAGATGACATCTTTTTCAGATAGCGGAGCTGGCCCGATTCTCATGGCTATTCTCGCAATTGTTGCAATGGCAGGTTCAATCATGCAACTTTTAGCGTTAATTATCAGGGCATTAATTCTACCTATTGCAGTAGGTCTTACTCCATTATTTGCGGCTTTATCTTTTAGTGAAGTGGGCCGGTCTGGATTACATCACTTGGTGTCATATACGATTGCTGCACTGGCGTTTAAACCAGTATGTGCGTTGCTGTATGCAGTGGTGCTATGGAATGTTACCCGACCATCACCAGCAACAGACCCTAATAGTATGTTGCCATTAATTGATGATGTTGTTAACGTTGTCATGATTGCGCTTACTGGATTAATCGCACCAACATTGGTGCGAATGTTGGTGCCGGCGGTCTCTCAGGCAGGGGGTGCAGGTGGGGGACAATTACTTGCTGGTGCAGCCTCCGCAGCTGGTGCTGCTGTTGGTGCTATTGGCGCTATTGCAGGTACAGCAGTTGGTGGTGGTATGGGGTCATTAGTTTCCGGGGCTTCTAATAATGGTGGTGCGAACAAGACTGGTGCCGGTGGTGGAGGTGATATTGCCTCTGCTGGTGCATCAACAGGTGGTTCCGGTGGTAGTGGTGGTTCATCATCCGGTGGATCTTCTGGCGGGGATTCTGGTGCTGTTGCTACAGGTGCTTCCGGTGGTAGTGGTGGTTCATCATCCGGTGGATCTTCTGGCGGGGATTCTGGTGCTGTTGCTACAGGTGCTTCCGGTGGTAGTGGTGGTTCATCATCCGGTGGATCTTCTGGTGCTGGTCAGAAAAAGAAGGGTCGGCTTAGTCGTATCAAAGGTAAATTAGGTAAATTCTCACAACGACCTTTTGATCGGTCATGGACAGGTCGAATTGAAGGTGCTGAACGGGGTGCTACTCGTGGACGCCGATGGGTTTCTCCGGTGTCGGATGCTGCTCGACGATCAGGTGGAGCAATTAGCTCATTTGAGAGTATGTTAGAAGCATCAGCTGGGCATCCAGGTCAAGTCAGAAGATAAGTCATTTTGAGGCGTATCTGGTGCACTGAGCATTGGTATAGGCCCTCACCTATACCGAAAGAATAGAGATTTCTGATTATTGTACCCATAAGAGCTTGAAACTTACTTAGTTGCTGGGGAAATAGGTTCAGGTGGTGGTTGGTAGAACATTATTCTTTGTATCGCGTTGATTGCCCGAATAGTTGTGGTTTGGGGGAGGCTGCAAGGGATTGCCAGGATCCGCTATGCCTTCATGTGGTCTATGGATCGTTTGATCACATACCAGATCTGGTTGATTCTCTTGTTGAATGTTTTCTGCCATTCTAGCAGGGTTTGCCTGGTCTCTTCTTCGGTGTGTCGCATTCTAAACCCACGTAACCTTTGTCTGCGGTGTGATGCCAGGGTGGTATGTGACCGAATAAACCAGTTTCTTACGGTGATGTCATGGGTTGATTCTAGCAATGGTTCGCAAATATAAAATATTTCGTCTGCTTGATCGGTGAGTGTTTTAAGGGTTATGCCCGGCTTTGTGGTGTTTTCCACTATATAAATTCTTAGTGTTCTTCTACCACTAACACAACACGAGGATCCATCGAGTACGTATAACCGTTGAGGGTGAAGATCCTTAGGTTGTGGTGAGGGCAGTAACACTACATTAAGCACTCAGTACATTGTTAATGGCTCTGGAGATGGTTGCCTGGGAGGTTTCAAAAATATTTACTGTCCAGGGTTTGTTACCACGTGTTTTCTTGCGGTTAGAGCATGATGATCTGCACATTAGTGAACACTCCCAAGGATGGTGGGCAGTGATGTGAGATACCTAGAAGCTTATTCAGCGTTCTCAAACATGACTAGTCTCTGTAGGTAAAGAAGACCAAGCTAGATAGCATGTTCTTTCTGATTTTCTGCCTGTTAATGAAGATGAGTTTTCCCAGCGGCTGAATAAGCTTCCTAATGTGGTGATGGGATTAGTTAATATGATGAGGAAGCTTCTTCAGTTGCTGGAAAGATCCATTCGCACTAAAAGATAACAAATCGGAATCGGAAAGAGCACATCATTGCCTTGTTTTTCCTTACTTCTATAGAGTCCACACTGGGGAGCATAAGTTCCCCAGCAACTCAATAAACTTCTACATCGAATAGACCCCGTATTTGACTGGTTTGTGTTGAAGGATGGCAAAGTCTGTAGTTTCGGATAGATTAACGATTAACTTTCCTTTGTACGTTTTCACCATTATCAGCCCTGGAAATTGATGTTCTTCAAGTTGCTTGAGTACGGCTTTGGCTTCTTTGCCCTCTATTTCGAAGGCTTCTCCACAATAATAAAGAGTGGCTCTCATTTCTTTTACCTCTTTTCTATAATCATTAATGAAGGCAAGTAGTATGGTTGTTATAGTTGTCTGCCGTGGTTGTTGTCATCATCGTCATCGTTACCATGATTTTCTTCCTCATCATCATATTGCGTCTCTTGTGTAGCTGCTTCTTCTGAGGATTGTTCTGGTTCTTCCTGATTTTCAGGAAGGAACTCATCAACCGCCACGTCATGTTCAAATCCTTTGCCAAGCATGTAATCCCCCCGCATTTCCTGCAACTTCTCAGGCAAATCCCCTACCTTAGACTTCTTCTCCCATACTCCTAAACCAGCCTCTTCCTCCCCCGGCACCCACATCTGCGGAGTCCTCGCAAACGTCCTTAATTCTTGCCGATAATCAGTTTCTCGCCGATGCGGCTCCATACAGTGAAAACACGGATCCAATAATCTTGACAGCCTCTCAAACACCTTCTTCAATGGATGTACCACCGAGCAATGTTGAATCAACTGCCGCTGCTCAAATCCCTTCCTCTTACGAGTATCCTCAGGCTTCTCCCCTTGAGGGGGCCGTATTCTGTCGGCTACAATATCCTCATTCCGTTGGGCTGCCTCCTTAAGGTCCTTTATTGTTTCTGGGGTGTGGAATGATTTCATATACGGGCGGCTGTTACTATTTGGCCTATGCTCAAATAGGTTATTCAAAGAGTTATGAAGATTCTCCATGTATTTAAGGCCACGTTGAATGGTATTTGAACTGATCGGGACATGAGAGGCCATAATCATTAAATCCCCCAAATCCTTCCACCTGGATGTCTCTCGATAGTTCCCTTTCCCAGTCATTAAACCCCTTAAATTCCTCTTCCATTGTTCTTCTCTATCATCGAGGGGGAATAATGCTGCAATTTTCCCGGCAATATATTTTCCAGGATCAATAAGTTTAATCGTGGTTGAGGCCCGAGATGAGATAAGCGGATCCTGGACTGTTAACGCTTCGGTATCCTGATATTCCTCAGGAACCCCTCGGATCGCATCTATTTTAATCTGGGTGTATTCTTTATCACCATCAAGCACCTGGATGACATAGGTGTCACCGTTTCGGCTTTTTGTTTTTCTAGCTTTGAGGATTTTGTAGGTGAATGGGTCGTCTTTATCCTGTGAGAGGGTTTTTTCAAGCAGGTGTTTCATTTCATGTTGCTTGAGTGAGGTAATAATATCAAGGTCTCTGGAGATCCGGCACCCCGGCACCCGGAACAACAGGGAAGTACCCCCACTGATAACAACCCTGCCTAAATGTTTCTTCCCGTCAGAAGGTTGGTCAGCGTAATGCGAGAGCTGCACCGCAAGATGTTGAGACAACACCTGCTGCCGAATATCATCTCGAAGTATCCTGGCAGCTCTTTCGTCTGTGGGTTGGTATTGCTCAGGGATGCTCGCTTCTATCTGCTCGACGATTTGATCGGCCTTATGCATGATGATCACCAATCATCATCGTCATCATAATCATCTTCTTCATCATCGTCAGCGTCGGTGCTGGGGCTAGCGTATTCATTGAGGAATTGATCAAGAACCTCCCTACCAGTTTTAGCTTTTTCCCCAGTTTCATAGATTGTCCATTGCCCGGTACAAACCTCTAACACCTCAGCAAGCTCATCCCAAGAACAACCCTCATCATAGGCGTCGAGGGTTGCATCAGCGGAGTCCTCGAAATCATCGGTAGTCATGAGGTACTTCCGCAACGCGGGCAAAATATTCTCCACGGGGGTGTTATCAACGAGGGACCAGTCGGTGGGCTGGATATTATCATCAACAATAAACTCGTCGGTGACTTTTTCTTCGATGTTGGCGTAGGGCATGAGCTCTGGTGGGGTAATGACGTACATTGGGTCACCACTGCCGATCCGGCCAATCCCTCGGATTCGAAGTGCTGCGCTACCTGCCATGTATGGCATGGGGTTTCGTTGCTCTGGGGGAATGGTGGGGAATGCTAGTAGCCACAACCAATAGTAAGTATCGCTGGTTGAGGATCCGCTAAGTTGGGTTTCAAAACCTTGCTTGGTATACAATAAATGTTCATTAATGATAAACCCGGTTTCTCGTGCTTCCTTGATTTCCTCTTCGGTGAGTTGAGACCGGAGGAGGAACCCACGCTGCCGAGCAGCTATCTCCCGATACGACATTATTACTTTCCTTATCTCTTCTAGGTCCCCTGATTGGGGATTACTTGTGCGGCTATATGCAGAATTTTTCTTGCGATAAATATGAAGTGTTGCAGATAATTCCGAGAGTGTCAATGACTCATTTCCATTGGGGGTGACGCCATTTTTGATGTTTTACCAGCATTTTTATATTCTCCGAATTATTTACTTAATGCAGAATTAGTACAAAGTAAATTTTGTAAGACTGGTTGAGTTATCGCTTATGCTTCCACCTTTATGGGGTGGTTGTTGTAGTGCGGAATTTACAAAGGGCAAAGGAGTAAATGTATTTGACGTTGTGTTTTAGCAAAAATTTACAAATGATTTTTATTTTTATCTATGGTGTTATGGATTAGGGTCGTGTAAATATAATCTTATTAGTTCTTACGCTACTTTCCTGAGACTTCATGTGTGATAGTTGCAGGTGTTAATAGTGTTTGCCTTCCTGTCATGCAGGTATTTTAGCAGTTGTATTTAATTGTAAGGAGTTATGTAATGGTCAATAAATATTGTTGTGTGTTGAGATGGGACGGTGCGGATAAATAGGTGAAAATGATATTATCTCATTTTCTATATAAATTAGAATCCTATTTTTAGGAGCTGTTACAACCTCCCCAATAAGAGTTGAAAAAGCAGGTAGTTAGCATGTCTGATATCAATGATGATCTTAGTATTCCAGTGCAATATGCTTTGGGAATGCCCTCACGACGCACCGGGTTGGGTGGGCTGTCCGTCCAAGTCACCATAGTGGGTTTTATCGGTGCGTTACTGCTCTTTATCTTTATTGCAAACCAGCAGATTATTCTTGGCATCATAGTTGCTGCGATATTTGGTTTACTTATGGCTGTTATGTCTTTTCGTCGGGCAAATAGGTCACTAGCTCAGTATGGGCAAATGATTTTTCAAGACTGGCAACGTCGACGTAACAAAGCAAACGTATATGTATCAGGGGAATTCTCTCGCGTACCAGGTGGGCATCGAAGGCTTCCTGGATTATTGGCTCGAACTGAAGCTATATCTGGCATTGATAGTAACGGAAGGGAATTTGTTGTGATCCTCGACAGACCTCGTCGTGAAGCGACAGTGCTTTTAGATGTGACTTTTACCGGTCAAATTGCGGTCACGCAAACTGAGCGGAATCTTATGACCGCGGAATGGGCACGTTGGTTGCAAACATTATCTTTAGCGGGAGATATCTTGCAGATGGCTGTGGTCATTGCTACCCGTCCCGGCACAGGTGCTTTAGTCGCTAGAGAGGTGTCACAGATTGTTTCAGATGATGCCCCAGAAATAGCAAAACAGATTATGTATGAAGCGGCACAAACAATCTCAATGACGTTACCTGAAGTAGTAGGACATATTGCCATCACTGTAAAACTATCGGCAGGTGTGATGGCGGATAATGACTTCATGTCCCAGCTAGCAACCCGGGTTCCTTCATGGGCAGCAACACTGGAATATGCCGGGATGGTTGCATTGCCAATGTCGTATGAACAAGCAGTGGCTCGCATTCATAGTTTCTATAATCCAGCAGCCGAAGCTGATTTTGAGGCACTAGATTTAATCAACCAACCACACGAAATGAAGTGGGAAGATGCTGGGCCGTCCATGGCAACTACCCAACCAAAATTCTATGAACATAATGGTGTTCGATCGCTTACCTGGGAAATGTCACAAGCGCCCCGGTCGACCTTTGAGGATAATCTTTTGCAGAATCTCATCGTGCCACATTCTCGGGTCAACAGAAAACGTGTAATGATCTGCTATCGACCATTTTCTGCTGGTGCTGGTGCAAAGAAGGTAGAAGATGAGCATAGAGATGCTATGGTTGCGGCGAATTCCTCAAAAAAGATTCGGTCTGCCAACGCTGAAATTCGTTTGGAACATACCGAAGCAGCCCGACGTGCACAAGCTCGTGGAGCACAATTGGGAAAATACTCACTCTTTGTGACTGCCACCATTGATGAATCCGCTGACATGCGACAAATTACACATGATATTGAACAGTTAGGAGCAGGATCATCAATACAATTGCAACTAATGAGGCGCCAACAAGATGTCGGTTTCCAGGTGACATGTGGTGTTGGTTTGATTCCATGGTCGAAAACCTCAACATCATCATGGTTATCAAGTAACTAGCAGAAAGATAATTTTACCAATGTGGTGGGCATCAAAATCTACAAAGACACATGTACCAATTTTAAAAGGATTAACAATTACGCAAGTGCGTGATGTTGGCGGTTTTGACATAGGTGTGATGTGGCAATCGCAATTTAAGCAAGCATCTGTGCTACTTGAAGGTCCTTTTGATACGGTATCAAATTATGAACTCTTAGAACTATGGCGAACACACATGGCGGAAAAATCTATAGTGGGATCCATATCTACCATCGCGCAACCAATATGCACGGGAATGCCAATGTATGCTCTAATAACATTTCTAACTCCTGGCATGCCCAAGGATGAAGCAGAAACATTGGTTGCAAAGGAAATATCAGATTGTTATGCTCCCTATACAGTAGATATTACATGGAATCCATTATCATTATTGGATGTAGCAGAATATTCATCTACTATTTGGGCGCCGAACACAGAAAATGTTGAGTTTCCGCCATTGGCAGAGCAAGTACAAGAAAGTCTTACGTCAATTACTTGTGATGATGTAACGCGTATTGTATACGATGTACTTGAGGATAATGCTATTAACCAGGAAATCAACTCTTTGGTGTCTACCGGTATACTGCGAGATTTTGAAGAAGTGTATCGGATTGAAGTAAATCGTCTTACAACTGATGCATTTCGTGAATCAGAAAAAACTGCACGATTATTCCGCAGATCTGGGATTCTAGTAATTGAAACCGCAGATGAGAATTCATGCGAACAACTAGCTAGTGAGATTATTGGTGCATTGTCGCCTAAAGCACGGTTACGAATAAGCAGAATGATCGGGCGACAACATTTAGGTGCGCTCTTAGCGGCAGGCATCCCCGCATATGGGTGGCAGTATAACGAACATGTGGCGAGCTAAGGGTTGCAGTCATGGTTAGAAAGAAGAAACAGAAAATAGATTACTTCGAACTGCATGAACAGATTATGCATGGTGATGCTACCCCTCCACCTATTTTCTCTATCAAAGGTTTTGGCTATGCTCGATGGCTGAGCCATAATAAAAAACATGTAGAAGACTCCAAGCATCAATTTAACATGGCTGGTGGTACAGAACCAGTGCGTGGTGAAAAATCATTTTCCAGATCGACGATGCGAGGTTTTTCTGGCCCCTGGTCGGGGCAAGCTGCAGTGGTGTCTGGGCCGCAGGAATGGCAAACCACAACGAATCTAGGTGCAGGTTTTAATCCTAATGTTGCTGGTGCTCCTGCACCAGCAATTGGTACTCCTTTAGGCGTCCATCCTATTACAGGCGCAGAAATATGTTGTGACCCATTGAGCTGGTTTCGTGAAGGAATCATCTCAAACCCATCATGTTTTGTGCTGTCGGTCCCGGGTAAAGGTAAGTCTACGTTAGTGCGCAAAATGTTAATGGGAGATGTAGCCCAAGGACATATTCCCATTATTGCTGGTGACATTAAAGGTGAATATGTAGGCTTTGTTCAACAAGTGGGTGGTCAAGTTATCACTATTGGGCATGGTGCAGGCACACTTAATCCGCTAGATGTTGGGGCGCTAGGGCGAGTGATTCCCCAAATCCGTAACAAATTAACAGAAATGGATAAGACTAAAGATAAAGAAGAATACAAACGTATTGAAGATACATTACATCGGGCCTTGGAGCAGGTGCATGGTCGACAAGTAACAATGGTGGCTACGTTAGTTGGTTTGGGCCGAAAAACTCCTATGAAGGATTGGGAGGCCATGCTTGTTTCGATTGCATTGCGAGAAATATATACACATACCAATATTGATTGGGAGCATCCACCAGTATTAGAAGATCTCATTAATCACCTAGAACAAGGATCTGATGAACTGTTTAAAAAAGGCCGAGCACGCACCCAGGAAGAATGGGATAACCGAATTGATAATTTACTATTGTCCTTAAACTCATTGCTTGATGGGCCAACTGGGCAAATATTTGCTGGTGAAACATCCTCACCCATTCACATTGGTGCAAATGCTGTTTGTATCGATGTATCAGCAATTGACCGTGGTGATGAAGCAATGAAGGCGGCGGTGATGATGGCATGTTGGTCAGCCGCCTTCGGCGCAATCGAGGCAGCACATATGCTTGCTGATGTTGGTCTTGCGAAACAACAGTATTTCTCAGCTACATTAGACGAACTATGGCAGGTGTTGGCAGCGGCTCCTGGTATGGTGCAGCACGTTGATGCGCTCACAAGGTTAAACCGTACTGATGCAACAGTGCTCAATATGATCACGCATACATTCCGTGATTTAGAGGCCTTATCTAATGAAGAAGATCGACAAACTGCTATGGGGTTTATTGAACGTGCAGGCATGGTTATTTGTGGTGGCTTACCTGCGAGCGAGTTAGATATTTTGCAATCTCGTTTAACTTTTACTGCGGCAGAAGCCGCTATGGTAGTGTCATGGTCCCGAGGAGTTCATCCAGGTAGGACTCGAAGTCGTAATGCTCGATCTGGGGCACTAGGCCGCGGTCAATTCATGATTAAACCTGCAAAAGATGGTACTCCGGGAATTCCAGTACAAACGATTTTGACACCAACAGAGGTGAAGCACCGTCTGCATGATACCAATGTTCGATTTGATGAGTATTTCTCCAAAGGCATACTATGAAAATAGTCGTTGGTATTCTTGCTTGTATCGCGGTAGTCTTCTTTCTTATCGTGGTAATATTTAGCGACGACGATTATGATGAGCTTACTAAAAATGGTTTTTCTTCATGTGTTGGGTCCAAACGATCAGGCACTATGGACAGCAGTGTGCCTGAAGGCTCATACAGTTATCCCGAAGCACATGCCTTAGATCACCTGACATCAGGATGGCGTACCCCAGATCGTCCAGATCATCGTGGATTGGATATCGCACAGGGGCCAAGCACCCCAATTCTTGCATTTGCTGATGGTACAGTTGCCCAAGCCGGACCAGCAACAGGTTTTGGGCAATGGATTGTGATTGATCATGAGTTTGGTGGAAAAAAATACTCCACAGTATATGGACATATTTTCCCCGAAGATATTTTGGTTGAGACCGGTGATGAAGTCAAAGCTGGTCAACATATTGCTAACCAAGGCTATAACGGTGAAGTAGTTCCTCCAGGGCCACAAGGGTCACATCTGCATTTTGAAGTGTGGGAGGGTGGTAGGCTTTCTGGTGGACATGACGTCGATCCGCAACCTTGGTTGAATAAAGCAGTAGAACCGAGTACAGGAAAACCAAAAACTGGTGGGAATTCTAAGATTTTCCTCATCGGTGATTCCCTTACTGAAGGCGCCAAATCTGACTTGGAAAAAGTATTGCCAGATGCATCTATTAATGCTAAAGTCGGTCGGCAATTTTCTGAAGGGTTAGATATTCTCAAACACACATCAACTCGTTATGAGGTGGTGATTTTAGCATTAGGCACTAACGGTGAATTCAGCCAAGATCAACTCGATGAAGCCATTGAAGCAACACATGGTGCTCGTGTGGTACTGACGACAGTGGCGGGGGCTAAGGTTTCTTCTGCTGCCAGTGTTAATAAACTGGTGCGAAAGAATGCTGATAAGGCTACTATTGCGGACTGGGAAAAGCGAGTTAAAGATAATTCTGGTCTTATTGGTAACGATGGGGTACATCCAACAACGCAAGGTCGCAAAGAATTCGCCTCTGTATTGGCGGAAGCTGCTAAGAATGCAACAAAAACTAATTCGACCTCGAAAGAGATTGAACTGCCACCTACAAGCAAACTAAAGTCAGAAGAGCACATGCAAAAAGATGCGATTCGGGTAGCTCGGGCTGCGGCAGTGAAATTCCCCAAGATTCAATCCATGGGTGGTTGGCGACCAGGTGATTCCCATCAAGACCATCCTGAAGGACGTGCCGTGGATTTGATGATTCCTCGGTGGGATACTGATGAAGGCAAAAAATTTGGTGACGAAGTACTTGATTATTTCCGTAGTAACGCTAAGCAATTTAATATCGAATACTTTATTTGGCGTCAGCAATTCATTCCAGCAGAGGGTGATGACGGATACACTATGAATGATCGTGGGAGTCCTACTCAAAATCACTACGATCACGTCCACATCACAGTCAAGGGTGGAGGCTACCCGAAGGAAGGCGAAAAATATTCACTTAATGGTGAAAAAGATTCATCACCAACAGGAAGCACTCATCGAACCAGTGATTGTGATAACGATGATGCCCCAGTCCATGTTGATGATGATCTGGATGCTACCGATATTCCACCAGAATATGCAAAGTGGTTTGAACGGTCAGCTGCCCAATGCAAACAGTTGCGTGCCCCGATCTTAGCCGCACTTTATCACCAAGAATCTGGTTTCAAACAAGGACTTGTATCTTCGACAGGAGCCCAAGGTCCAGGACAGTTTATGCCGGAAACATGGGCCGCATGGGGACGTAAGGTGGACGATAAGGGCAATGCTATTGGCCCACCTGGATCTGGTGATGTCAACGACATTGGTGATGCCACGATGGCATCAGGTCGGTTCTTATGCTCCATTGCTGAACAGAATGAGGAATGGAAGGCCGAAGGAAAAATCCATGGTGATGATACTGAACTAATGCTAGCCGGCTATAACGCTGGCCCAGGTGCAGTGCTTAATAATGGTGGAGTTCCACCATTTGAAGAAACTCAGCACTATGTCAAGATTATTCCCGAAAAAGCAAAACAATTTGAGAAGAAAAAGAAATAGGTGGCATGGAGAGATCATTATGGATTATCTCAAGAGATTCAGGTTAGTCATACTGATTACCAGCATGGTAATCATTGCAGTATTAGGAATTACCGTGGCTTTCTTACTAGGAAAAGAGCATAACACCACGGACACTTCACAAGAGCATGTGGGTGCCAGTGATCCAGCAGTTGATGAATTTGATCCACTTAATGATCCTGCTGTAGGTGCGCAATCCTTAGCTGCATCAATACTGTCGTATTCACCTGCGACAGACAAGTCTCCATCAGATGGGGCAAAGCGGGTAAAAGACCGACTCACTGGAAAATATCTTAAGGCTGCCGGAGACGATTCCGCGCCAAAGCCAAAGCAATGGAATACGTGGGCGCATGATAAATCCAAGATCCACACTGTTGTTAAGTTGCTGGATAATGTAGATATTCCTGCTGACGCAACTCAAGCAGTAATTCCGATACAAGCAAAAACATCTGTATGGCATGCTGATGGAGACCAAACCCCTATTAGGAAAAGCAAGATTAACGTTCACATGGTCAAAGAGGGAAACATGTGGAAGCTATCAGATATGGAATATCTCTCGGTATCGGAATAAAACTTATGACAGTGCCATCCCAATCATCTTTGCCAAAGCTACGACAAATCAGTTTAAGTATCTTTGTCGTATTAGGGCTAGTTATTTTATCAGGGTTGCGCTTTCCCATCTTGCATCAAGTATTTCAGGAGTGTCCAAAACTGCATGCTGCTACTGCGACGTTTGTAGCACTCTGCATTGGGGTAATACCGTTTATTCTTCTTGGTTCTATGGCATCAGCAACAGTGGCGATAATGATGACGCCTAGTCGATGGGCTCGAATTATTCCCGCGCACCCATTTGCCGCAATACTGATAGCTGCTTGTTGTGGGATGATAACCCCTAGTTGCGAATGTGCCTCAGTTCCATTGGCTAGACGAATGATGCTTTCTGGTGTGCCAGCAGGGGCTGCAATTACCTTCATGGTAGCGGCTCCATCGTTAAACCCTGTGGTGATATATGCAACTATGACGGCTTTCAACAGTTGGCAGATAGCAATGGCACGGTGGACTGCAGGACTAATGGCTGTTATCGGAGTGGGGATGATCGTAACATTCTTTGGCCATCGCGCTTTTAATAAACTAGTTCCAGTGGATGAGTTAGTATGCCATTCAGTAAGCCGGCAAAGAGTTTCGAAGAAAAATCAATGGTTACAAGCAATGAGCCATGATGCGCTATCCTCATTAACCTTTGTTATCATTGGTGCTGGTTGTGCCGCTATCGCTACAACATTACTACCACGATCATTCATGTCTGTTGTTCAGAACAACATTCTTATGGCGATTTTAGTCATGATGGGTTTAGCCATGATGTTATCTTTATGCTCGTTAGGGGATGCTTTTGTCGCAGCTTCATTTAGTGCATTACCTTTAGCATCACTACTTGTCTTTTTAGTTCTCGGTCCCATCATAGACTTGAAACTAGCAGCTTTAATGGATGGCATGTTGGGGGTGCAAGCAACGAAAGTAATTGCATTAGCAGGGGTATGTATGGCGTTAATATCTACCATTATTGTGGCAGGAATTTGGGGGTGGCTATCATGAAGTATTACCGTCGATATAGCAGTTCTATTCTGTTAGTTTTATTAGGGGTAGGGCTGTGCAGAGCAGTATGGTTGGAGAAATATCAGGCATGGGTATCATTGCCCCCATTGGTATTGATTCTCAGCGGTATCGGATTGTTTGCCCTTGGAATATTTCTTTTGCTATCCCCAACAGAATCATGCTGTGGTGATAATCATAGTATTCCATGGTACACCCCCTGGATGATAGGAGGTTTATGTACAGTGGTTATGGTCATTAGTCCACCCATGTTGTCAACAACCATGGTGCCCACAGCAAACTATGCGGTAGCAACTATGGGAAATCCCAATACATGGGAAGCATTAGGAACAGGAACTCCTGAATTGCCGCTATTTGAGGTTATTGCGAGGTCTCTCAAGCCTGCTGATCTGCGGCTTCAGGGGCGACAAGTGCGGATAAAAGGTCAGATAAGTACCACTAGCCAAAATGTACGCTTATTATCGAGAGTAACAGTAACATGTTGTGCCGCAGATGCACGGGTATATCGAGTTGAGCTTGACGATCCGTTGAAACATCTCCAAGATATCCACGATGGACAGTGGCTCATGAGCACAGTACGTCTCCAACCAGGCACAACCACTGAAAAACGCGAATGGATTCCTTTGGTCACGGTTATTAAAGTGAAGCCAGTGGAGATACAACCATACGATAAGAATAAATTATAGTAGGTGAGGAAAGAATGAAAAGAATGGGGCGCGATAATGCGCGTAATGCAGGAAACATTGGAGCAGATCCTAGAACTATCATGGGGATCGCTCTACTATCCATGTTCATTGTAGTCATTGGGTTGATCAATTTTGGTTTATGGGTATCAGTATCTATGACTGGAAAACCTTCAGCAGCAACAAAGAATCCCATCCGTAACACTATTGATACCCTTACCGGAAAAATCGAGTGGACAGCGGCTGCTACCTGGTCGGTCATCGGACTAATCTCAATCATTGTTCTGCTGGTCATCGTTGGGATTCGGATCTTTAAACCAGGGAAGAAGACTGCGCGTATTGATCATGCATCAAAGCATCTGGCAGCAAAGCGTGATATTGAATCACTATCAAAAAAGGCGGCGACGGCTAAGGCTAGGAAATGGATGCCAGAGAAAGATGCACTCGCACATCCTGGATTACGTTTAGGTAAGCTTCCAGGAACGAAAACTGGGTTGTATTCCACCTGGGAAGATCTGTATTTGGTGATTTTTGGTCCCCGCATGGGTAAAACAACATCACAAGTTATCCCAGCTATTGTGGATGCTCCGGGGGTAGTTCTCACTACATCTAATAAGCGTGACATCATTGATGACACGATTAAAATTACTGCGGCACGAGGCGAAGTATTTGTGTTCGATCCACAGGGAATCGCTCATGGATTTGAACAAGAACCATGGTTTTTCGACCCATTAGATATGGTGCGGCAAGATCCAGAGAAAATGGATGCCAGTGCCATGGCTCTGGCAGATATTTTTAAAACAGCGGAGATGGGTGCCTCATCAGGTAGCGATGATGCATTCTTCTCTACAGGTGGTCGAGATATTTTTGCTCATTTGCTATTAGCTGCGGCAATCTCAAACCGACCTATTTCTGATGTGTTTTTATGGGTATCAGATGATAATGATCGAACCCCTATCGAAATTTTGGCAGAAAATGGCGAGTGGCCACTTGTAACTGATGCGTTAGAGGCTCGGTATAATACCGTAGATGTCACACGGTCTGGGTTGTTTGCCCAAGCGCAACAGATGGCGGCATCACTAGGTCGGCAAGCTGCATCAAAGTGGGTGAATCCACGTTCGGATGCTCGACGGTTTAATCCAGATGAATTTGTGCGTTCTAAGAACAGCACGCTGTATGTTCTTTCAAAAGAGGGTGCAGATAATGCTGCTGCCTTGACGACGGCGCTCACAGCGGCAGTAATGAAAGCAGCAGAGCGTTATGGTGAAGAAAATGGTGGCCGTCTACCTATTCCACTGGTAGCACCACTAGATGAAGCGGCGAACGTTGTACGATGGCCAGAGTTACCGAAGCTTTATTCACACTATGGATCACGCTCAATCATTTTAATGACGATTTTGCAATCATATGCCCAAGGAGTCAGTGTGTGGGGTGAAGAAGGCATGGAAGCTTTATGGTCTGCGACAGCAATTTTGCTGTATGGCGGCGGGGTGCGCGACGAAAAAATGCTGGGTAAAATGGAAGCACTGATTGGTGACTATGAGGAGTGGGTAAAATCAGTGTCTATTTCTCAAGGACAACGCTCTGTGTCTTCACAGAAACAAGAAAAAAAGATCCTTACTGTATCGGAACTAGCTGCACTAGGCAGTAATCGCGCGGTAGTATTTGCGGCTAAACGACGGCCACTCATTGCAGAAATGGAACCTTTCTGGACCCGTGATTATTGGCCGGAAAAGATCCGTGATGCACTACCAAAAGAAAACTAAGTAAGAGGCGTATCATGAAGAACATCGAAGAGACAATATTTGAATCATTGAAGAATGATCTCCTGGACCATGTCAACAAAGAAATTATCGGTCAGACACGACAAATCTGTGAGGAACTTACGGGGGAGCCGCCATTCCTTGATGCCTTGTATGAGCTTGTTGATGCAGCTGAGGAAAGCATCCGTGCTGAGCTATATCCAAAACCGGTAAAACCAGTAAAGCCATCAAAGCCCGCACCTAAAAAATCACCGCGGTTTGCATCAATGTTTCAATTTGCAGAAGAATTTTTACTACCGACATATGGGACAACAAAGTCTCAGTCAATGCGTGTGGCATGGTCGCCAGAATGGTGGTCGCATCCTGAAGCCTTGACACGAATTGAGGCGTTATGGAAGCGATTTGAACAGCTACGGCTTAAAGATCCAGAAACTTATGTTGAAACATTCTTGCGGACTCATTGTGATTACCATATGAAGCGTCTCATGGATCCTAATGGCGTGTTTTCTCAATGCGTGAAAGGTGACTATCCTACTGTTCCGCTCCGTTCCAAGCCAAGAGAATCTGATTCTAAATAAGGAGAACTGATTATGCCCAATCTTGATCATCGTTTTGCTCGACGATTACGGATCCTTCGCCGTGTGGTATCCAAAGTAACAGTTGTGGATTTACATCAACGAACATTTGTTGCTGGGCCAGCATTACTGGAAAGATTTACACTAGGTGTGCTAGCAGCTGAGGGAGTGCGTGCGATAGTGGAGAATAATCATCTTTCCCGTGAGTTGGTGGGAGAAGAATTAAAAAGGCGTGGTTTATCTGAATCTGTGAATGCGTTGATGGCGGATGCGCAATCTTTGGAAACAGTTTCAGATATGTCAAGTGAACAAAAACTGGAGCAATTAGCTGCACAAATAGAAGGTAAAGGGATAACAAACAGTACTTTGGGTCATATTGGTCGTGTTATTGATTCAATTGAACCTGAAACAGGATACATGATTAACCCCACCATGATGTCCTCCCAAGAGCACCTGGATGATTTATATGCTACGAATGCTGATGACAGAGCCATTGACGCATATGTTGCTGGTGTGGAGATTACCAGTGAATCGCCCAGCACTAACCTACTTGCTGTAGATACAGATAATAAAGCTGCTGACGCTGAAACATTAGAACAAGAAGCTGATAGCACCCAGCATCTTACTCTTTAGGAAGTGAGGTGTATATAGTAAACCTGATATATTTCACTTGAAAGTTTGGTGGATCCTGTCTGTTCTTTGCAAACTAACCCTGAAGCAGGACTATCTGGACAATCAAAGAATAATGTTTCACCAACTGTTACCTGACCCCTGTTTTCCTAGTGACTGGAATAAGCTTCATTAATTCCAACAGGTTTGCGGTCAAATGTTGTGGTATGCATGAAGTATGAGTGATATCAACAATAATGAGATGGGCGCTGAAACCCCTAATAGGAATATTGGGTTTGCGGAATTCGATGTCATGAAGGATGCTCTGAGTGCGTTGAAGGCTACCTATATTCATAGGAAGGTTGCTGATGATAGTAGTGCTGCGGAAAAATGGTGGAGTGCTAAGTTTCAGGCTGTTAGGCAGCTTCTCAAAATGGTGGATGATAGTAATCCCGAGGAGATGCTTGCTGTTGCGAGGTTAGCTAATGCGGAAATTGCCATGATGGGTGGCATTGGGCTTCCCCCGGAAGAGCCACAAGATCCATCAGCGGATGAAGTATTATGACTAATCTTACCGCTAAAGATTTTCCAGTATCTGCTGAACAACAACAGCGTATCTTACAAGCATATTTGGAAGAGCTTCTTAAGAATGATGATCTTAAACCTCATGATATACCGCAGGTAGCGTTCATTGGTGGGCAACCTGGCTCGGGGAAGAGTAAGACCATCAATAATGTTCTCACGAACATGGGGGTGGGCTAGTAATAGATTCTGATGAGTTGCGATTACTGCATCCTGATATCAAGCGTATTTCACAATTAGACCCACTTCGAATGGATGTATTATCAAATGGTCCGGTGGGGGAATGGACAAAATCACTCATTACCTACGCTCGGGAACACAGATTCAATGTTATTATCGAAAACACTTTTGCACGTTCAGAGATCATGGCTGCAGAGGCTGAAAATTTTGAGCAGGCAGGATATCAGTGTTCATTTACTGCCCTTGCTGTTTTGGAATCGGTATCACGGTTAGGGATTGTTGACCGTTACCGGGCGGCCGTGCAGGGTGGTAACATTCCCCGGTGGACATCTGAGGTCTCTCACACCAGGAAGCTTATTCAGCGTCCCCAAACATGACTAGTCTCTGTAAGTAAGGAAGACCAAGCTAGATAGCATGTTCTTTCTGATTTTCTACCTGTTGGTGTAGGTGAGTTTTCCCAACTCCTGAATAAGCTTCCTTGTAAAATTTATTTTTCATTAATTTTGTACTAAGTAGCTGTTCGGTGAAATTATAAAGATGCTGGTCAGTTGGATGATTATTATGTCACCCCCTAATGTGGATTGGTTATTGACACTAGATAAAACATCTGCAACACTTCGTATTTAGCACAAGGAAACACTTCTATGTGATATGTAGATAGTTCCTATCAAAAACAATCATGAAAGGATATCTGATTATGTCGTATCGGGAGATAGCTGCTCGGCAGCGTGGGTTTTTACTCCGGTCTCAACTTACCGAAGAGGAAATCCAGGAAGCACGAGAAACCGGGTTTATTATTGAAGAAGATTTGGAAGCTACCTCATTACACTCCGAGCATATTTTCCGCACCCAGCTCAGTGAGTATTCGTACAATGACGGTGATTACTGGTTGTGGCTTTTAGCGTTTCCCACTGTTCCTCCGGAACGGCGAAATCCTATGCCTTATTATGCTGGTGCTAGGGCACTTCAAATCCGGGGGATTGGCCGGATCGGCAGTGGCGACCCAACTCGTATCAGCACTCCACCAGAGCTCATGCCCTACATCAATACGAAAGATTTTGCTGTTGAAAAATTTGTGGTTGATGATAATATCCAGCTCACCGATTGGTCTCTGGTTGATGATATTCCAGTGGAGAATATTCTTCCCGCGTTGCGGAAGTACCTTATGACTACTGATGATTTTGAGGACTCCGCTGATGCAACCCTCGACGCCTATGATGAGGGTTGTTCTTGGGATGAGCTTGCTGAGGTGTTAGAGGTTTGTACCGGGCAATGGACAATCTATGAAACTGGGGAAAAAGCTAAAACTGGTAGGGAGGTTCTTGATCAATTCCTCAATGAATACGCTAGCCCCAGCACCGACGCTGACGATGATGAAGAAGATGATTATGATGACGATGATGATTGGTGATCATCATGCATAAGGCCGATCAAATCGTCGAACAGATAGAAGCGAGCATCCCTGAGCAATACCAACCCACAGACCCGGATGGGATTAGGCAGCTTGAGAAGGATATTCGGCAGCAGGTGTTGTCTCAAC
Source organism: Corynebacterium matruchotii (assembly GCF_011612265.2). Lineage (NCBI taxonomy): Bacteria > Bacillati > Actinomycetota > Actinomycetes > Mycobacteriales > Corynebacteriaceae > Corynebacterium > Corynebacterium matruchotii. The sequence continues at coordinate 22,763 of NZ_CP050134.2, forward strand.
ATCTTGCGGTGCAGCTCTCGCATTACGCTGACCAACCTTCTGACGGGAAGAAACATTTAGGCAGGGTTGTTATCAGTGGGGGTACTTCCCTGTTGTTCCGGGTGCCGGGGTGCCGGATCTCCAGAGACCTTGATATTATTACCTCACTCAAGCAACATGAAATGAAACACCTGCTTGAGGAAACCCTCTCACAGGATAAAGACGACCCATTCACCTACAAAATCCTCAAAGCTAGAAAAACAAAAAGCCGAAACGGTGACACTTATGTTGTCCAGGTGCTTGATGGTGATAAAGAATACACCCGGATTAAAATGGATGCGATCCGAGGGGTTCCTGAGGAATACGATGATACCGAAGCGTTAGCAGTCCAGGATCCGCTTATCTCGTCTCGGGCCTCAACCACGATTAAACTTATTGATCCGGGGAAATATATTGCCGGGAAGATTGCGGCATTATTCCCCCTCGATTATGAGGGACAACGCAAAGAGACATCCCGGTGGAAGGATTTGGGGGATTTAATGATTATGGCCTCTCATGTCCCGATCAGTCCGGATACCATTCAACGTGGCCTTAAATACATTGAGAATCTTCATAACTCTTTGAATAAACTATTTGGGCATAGGCCGAATAGTGATAGGCCGTATACGAAATCATTCCGCATCCCGGCAGAATTAAACACAATCCGGAATGATGCCCAACGGAATGAGGATATTGTAGCTGACAGAGTGCAACCCCCTCAGGGGGAGAAGCCTGAGGATACTCGTAAGAGGAAGGGGTTTGAGCAGCGGCAGTTGATTCAGCATTGCTCGGTGGTGCATTCGTTGAAGAAGGTGTTTGAGAGGTTGTCAAGGTTATTGGATCCGTGTTTTCATCATATGGAGCCGCATCGGAGGGTAAACAAGTATCGGCAGGAGCTCAGAACGTTTGCGAGGACTCCGCAGATGTGGGTGCCGGGGGAGGAAGAGGCTGGTTTAGGAGTATGGGAGAAGAAGTCTAAGGTAGGGGATTTGCCTGAGAAGTTGCAGGAAATGCGGGGGGATTACATGCTTGGCAAAGGATTTGAAAATAACGTAACAATTAGCAAAAGATCTGAACATGGCATAATAATTAATAATGTTCTGCCCAAAGGGTATGGGACTAGTCAGAAACAGAAAAATGATAGTAAAGATATTAAAATAGATAATAAGAAACATCAGGAGAATGATAAGAAGCAAAACAACGCTCAATCTTTGTTGAATAATTACAATAAGTACAAGGGGGTAGATATGAGTTCATTAGAAAACAAGGTTGATGATCAAGCAGTAGGTGATTCAACGGGGAATCAGGAGCTAAATACTGATGATCAAAAGGAAAAAGGAGAAGTTTGTGAAGGTGAGGATGACTCACCCGAGAACCGTGATGACAACGATGATGATAACAACCAAGGCATGCAACTATAGCAACTACACGACAATATTATGCACTTCCCTGTTAGAAGTAGGAGCAGTGTACCGTTGTATAGCTGAGTAGATGAGTGTTGAAGCGTACCCGCGGTACCCTTAAAGCAGGACAGTGCCGAACCTGAGCTCTGGTGCGTAACGCAATAACACACCCAGCTTGGTCGGCACTCCCGTGACCTGATGCACTCTCATAACGCTTTGGAACAGTGACAATATGCACATCATCGCACACCGTGGCTTCAACGGCCGCTACCCGGAAATGAGCCCGCTCGCCTATGAACAAGCCCTCACACTCCCCATTCATGGCGTGGAATGTGACGTGCGGCTTACCCGCGACGGGCAGGTGGTGTGCACCCACGACCGCACTATGCAGCGGGTTGCCGGCGACCCCATGGTGGTATCGCAGGCAACCGCGGGCCAGTTGAAAAAGCTCAACATCGCCCAAACCTTTGCCCCCAACCCGGAGGCGCCCACCTCCTCCCGGTACCCGGCAGGTTTGCCACCAGCTGGACAGCCCCTGGTCCAGCACCTGCTCACCCTGGATGAGCTGCTCGACATGGTGTTCGCCACCGACGATAAGCACCTGTACATAGAGACCAAACACCCCAGCCGGGCCGGCCGGATGCTGGAGGAACAATTGGTGTTGCGGCTGCGCTACCATAATCTGTTGCAGAGTCGCCGCATTCACGTGATCTCGTTTTCGCACGTGGCGATGCGGCGCATGCGGGCGTTGGCCCCCAAGATTGAGACGTTTTATCTGCGCCGCGACTGGGAGGCCAGGGTGAACCCCAAGGATGTGCGGCTGTCTGCGTCGAAAGGCTTGGGGCTGTCGGTGGCGCGCGGGCACAGCAGCCCATGGCTGATCACCGACAATACTTATATGTGGACGGTGAACGAGCCGGCGGACATGGCGTGGGCCAGGGATCATGGTGTTTCGGTGATGGCCACGGATTTCCCCGACGTTGCCTTGGATGTGGTGGGATCGGGTAAGTTGTAACCCATGGCTAAACGGAAAAAGAATCAGGAGCAGCTGCCCGAGGGCATGAGTCGTCGTCAAGCAAAGTTGGCTGCTCGGGCCGCGGAGCGTGCCGCATTGGCGCGGGACCCGCGACCCTACGGGAACCTGCCGTTTGAGGCGGATTTGATTGCATTGCAGGAGTTCGTCCCGTCCGCAACGGTGAAAGTAGCGGTGCCGGGCGCGGAACGGGATGTGTACCTGTGCACCGTGCTACCCGGCGGTGGTGCGGTATTGGTGCGGGACGACGGCGCCTATGTGGCGTTGCAAACCCGCAACCAGTCGTATAATCCGCATCGGGATCTCACCCGGGCGCTGGAGTGGGCGATCACCGCCCAGCCGGGCGAGGAGTTGGAGTCAGCCGTGGCCGAGAACGTGGAGCCGAAACTCGACAAGCTCATCCCCGCCATGGCCCCCGAGGACATTAGGGTTTTCGACGATTTCACCTGGTGGATTCCCGCCGGCACTGAGGTCAACCCGCAGTATGCGCAGGCCATTAAGGCAGCCAACGATTCCGTGATGCCGTCGCGCCGCATCACCACCGACATCGCCGGTGCCGCCTGGTGGATCGACACCGGCGACAAGGCCCACATCCGGTGGGTGCGCACCGAAAACGAAGACAAGGTGGTTCGCGCCCTGGCCCGGATTGCCGCCCGCGGCGAGCTGAAGTTGGGCGAGGAAACCAAATTCGCCGGCGTGTTCCGCACCCACGGCATTGCCGTGCCGGTGTGGGACCTGGACCCGGATCGGGACTACACCAACTATGCCGCCGAGCTGAAACGGGTAGACAAGGCCATTCTCGCCGAGCTAGATAACGATGCGCAGCTGTCTTCGGAGGAACGCCGGCAATTGGAGAACATTAAGTCTCGTCAGGTGACCATTTAATAAAACAGGTAAAATTATCTAATTTTTCGAGAATTTTAGCGCATAACTAACGTGCTTGCGGAATAATGAACACTATCTTCCACATCGTCCGCTCCGTCACGAATAGGAAAAGTTATGAGCTTCGCCACTATTCTCGATACGCTCACCACTATTATTTGGTCGCCAGCACTGGTGTTTGTGTGCCTGGCCGTGGGGATTTTCTTCACCGTTAGCACGCTGTTCATGCAGATTCGCTGTATTCCCGACATGTTTCAGCAGATGGTGGGCAATGATGATTCCGAATCCGGGGTGTCGTCGTTTAAGGCCCTGATGATCTCCCTGGCCGGCCGGGTCGGCGTCGGTAATATTGCCGGGGTGGCTACCGCCATCGCCTACGGTGGCCCGGGTGCCGTGTTTTGGATGTGGATCGTCGCCATTTTCGGCGCCGCCACATCCTTCATGGAATGCACCCTCGCCCAGATATATAAGGAGAAAGACCAGGATACTGGTGAATATCGGGGTGGGCCGGCCTACTATATCGAAAAGGCTTTCCAGCACACGCGGGCCCGAAAATTCATGCTGGTGTACGCCATTATTTTCGCGGTGTGCATGGTGCTGTCCGGCGGATATTTCCTCCTGGGCATTCAGGCGAACGGGGTGGCCGACGCCATGCGCAACGCGTGGGGGATTAACGTGTGGCTCAGCGCGGCCGTGTCGGCGGTGCTGGTGGGCGTCATCATCATGGGTGGGGTGAAGCGGATCGCTAACTTCGCCTCCCTGGTGGTGCCGTTCATGGCCATCATCTATATCTTGGCCGCAGTCATCATCATGTTCGTCAATTTTCACCATATTGATGACGTGTTTTCCCTGATCTTCCGGTCGGCGTTCGACCGGGAGGCCATGTTCTCGGGGATGTTGGGGTCGGCCATCATGTGGGGCGTGAAGCGCGGCATTTACTCCAACGAGGCTGGTCAGGGCACGGGTCCGCAGTCGGCGGCCGCCGCCGAGGTGTCGCACCCGGCGAAGCAGGGTTTTGTGCAGGCGTTCGCCGTGTATGCGGGCACACTGTTTGTGTGCTCGGCAACCGCGTTCATCATTCTCTCGACTGACATGTATAAGGTGTTCGAAGGCGAAAGCCAGGACGGTCCGGTGCGTTACGCCGGCCAGCTTGCCGACGGCGTAGACGTGGGACCCGGCTTCGTCCAGGAGGGTCTCAATAGCTTCGTGCCCGGCATCGGCGCCGGGTTCGTGGCGTTGGCGATCGTGCTGTTCGCGTTCACCACGGTGCTGGCCTACTACTACATGGCGGAAACCAACCTGGCCTATTTCAACCGGTGGATTCCCAACCATAAGGTGCGGGTGTCGCTGCTCATCGGCCTGCGGGTGTTGGCGGTTGCCTCGGTGGTTATTGGCGCCACCACCACCCCGGGCAATGCGTGGGCCCTGGGCGACATCGGGGTGGGCGTGACCACCTGGCTGAATATCATTGCGATCACCATTGTGCAGATTCCGGCCCACAAGGCCCTGTGGGATTACCACCGGCAAAAGAAGGCTGGGCTCGACCCGGTGTTCGAACCGGAGAAGTTGGGAATCAAGAACGCGGACTTTTGGACGGTCCGGGCGATGGAAGAACGCATCGCGGCGAAGCGTGCGGCCGGCGACAGCGACAGTAACGACGAAATCGACGGTAAGTCCAACCCCCAATAATCGGTTTCTATGTGCCGATAGGTAAGCGCTTCTGTCGGAAATTAGCCCCAGATTAGGGTAATCTGGGGCATTTTTGTGACTTGGGGCTCATTAATGAGGTAGTTCATGCATAATGGGCAGATGTATTCCACATCACAAAGAATGGAGAGGTGCCATGAGTTTTGCTGCACTCCTCGAAACCCTCAATAGTGTTATTTGGTCGCCGGCACTGGTGTTCCTGTGTTTGGCGGTGGGGGTTTATTTCACCCTGACCACGCTGTTTCTTCAGGTTCGGTGCCTGCCCGACATGATGCGGCAGATTGTGAGCAATGAAAAATCCGGTTCCGGGGTGTCCTCCTTTGAATCCCTGATGATCTCCCTGGCTGGCCGGGTTGGCGTGGGGAACATCGCGGGGGTGGCGACCGCTATTGCGTTCGGTGGCCCGGGGGCCGTGTTTTGGATGTGGGCGGTGGCGCTGTTGGGGTCGGCCACGTCGTTTATCGAATGCACGCTCGCCCAGATTTATAAGGAGAAGGACCGGGACACCGGCGAGTATCGGGGCGGGCCCGCCTACTACATTGAGAAAGCGTATAAGCACACCCGGGCGGGGAAGTTCATGCTGGTGTATGCGGTGGTGTTCGCCGTGGCGATGATGCTGGCCACATCGTATTTCCTCCCCGGAATTCAGGCCAATGGGGTGGCTGCCGCCATGCATAATGCTTGGGGAACAGATGTTCGTATTAGTGCGGTGGTGTTGGGGATCCTGCTGGCGGTCATCATCATGGGTGGGGTGCGGCGGATCGCGAACTTCGCCTCCCTGGTAGTGCCGCTCATGGCGGTGGTGTACATCTTGGCGTCGATCGTGATCATGTTTGTGAATTTCGACCGGATTGACGACGTGTTTTCCCTGATCTTCCGGTCCGCATTCGACCAAGAGGCCATGTTCTCCGGGATGCTGGGCGCTGCCATCATGTGGGGCGTGAAGCGCGGCATCTATTCCAACGAGGCCGGTCAAGGCACCGGTCCGCAGTCGGCGGCCGCCGCCGAGGTGTCGCACCCGGCAAAACAAGGGTTCGTGCAGGCGTTTGCCGTGTACGTGGATACGTTGTTTGTGTGCTCGGCGACCGCGTTTATCATCATTTCCACCGACATGTATAAGGTGTTCGAAAACCAGAGTGAGGACGGCGCGGTGCGTTACGCAGGTAAGCTTGCCGACGGCGTGCCCGTGGGGCCCGGCTTCGTTCAGGAAGGCCTCAATAGCTTCACCAGCGGCATCGGCACGAGCTTCGTTGCGGTGGCGATCGGGCTGTTCGCCTTCACCACGGTGCTGGCCTACTACTACATGGCGGAAACTAACCTGGCCTATTTCAACCGGTGGATTCACAGCCGGCGGCTGCGGCTGGCATTCGTGTGGGGGCTTCGGGTGCTGGTGGTGGTGTCGGTTGTGGTGGGCGCCATGACTACCCCGGGCAATGCGTGGGCCCTGGGCGACATCGGGGTGGGCGCCACGGCCTGGCTGAATATCATTGCGATCGTGGTGCTGCAGATCCCGGCTCACAAGGCCCTGTGGGATTACCACCGGCAGAAGAAGGCCGGGCTCGACCCAGTGTTTGACCCAGAAAAACTAGGGATCAAGAACGCGGACTTTTGGGTGCAGGAGCGGAAGACATCCCAGTCACCTGCAGTCACGGCGGAGGCTTAGAATTGTTGCCGTAAGTATCGGTGCGACAAGAAGGGTGACCGCGTGGCGGACGTCGACAAGCTAGTAATAGCCGGGGAGATCGGGCGACAAACCGCCCTCGAATATCTCGAATACACTTTCGAACCTGGTGTGATGTATGCGCTCGCCGGCCGCAACGGTGCGGGCAAATCAACGCTGCTGCTCACCCTTGCCGGGGAGTTGGAACCCGTGTCTGGCGAGGTCACGTTTGGCGGGACGCCGCCCGGGGACGTGACCAACGCCGGCAACATTGTGCGCGTGAGCGACCCGATATTCTTGCCGGATCTATCGCTGGGGGAACACATCGAACTCATGCAACGTAAAACCAAAGTCGACCTGTCTGACGCGCTCGCCACCTGGCAGCTGGAGGAGCTCCTGCCCCTGCCGCCGGCGCAGCTTTCCAGTGGTCAGCGGCAGCGGGCATTCCTCGCCATCCAACTGTACCTGCCCACCCAGGTGCTGCTCATGGACGAGCCCGAACGCTACCTGGACACGCACTGGCAGCAATGTTTGACCACCGAACTGCGGAATCTCGCCAGTGCCGGGCGGATCGTGGTGGTGGCAACACACAGCGCCGACATGCTGGCCGCCTGCGACCATCGCATCGTGGTGGGGCACCATGGGTAAGCTTATCGACGCCCTCTACTACCTGGTGGTCACCGCCCTCATTGGTGGCTTCGTGGTGCAGGGCGCCCTAAAACTCACTCCCACCCTCGAACACACATTCGGCACGGCGGCGGCGCGGGTGCCGGATTCCTGGGCATTCCCCCTGGCAATTATCGGCCTGCTCACCCTTAACCTGCTCCTGGAACGAATCCTCCCACTTCGGGCGCTCTCCGAGGCGCATTGGGTGTATACCGCCCGCCCGGCGCGCCGCATGCCCGGGTTCGACGGGCTGTCGTGGGTGCAGTTGGGGCTGGTCGGCGCGGTTGCGGCCCTCGTCGGGATGGGGCAGGGCATGTGGTGGCAGTATGCGGTGATCGCGGTGCTGTCCCGATTCATGATGGGGATGCGTAACTGGACGCTCGCCCAACTGTTGGCGGCGGGGGTTACCCGGTCGGTGGGGTTGGGTGGCCTGTCCGTGCAGGATTCCGAACTGGTGAGCCAGGCGTTCGCCCAGTGCGCCATCACTAATAACCCGAAGGTGTGGTTGGCCGTGCGGCCGGCCGGAAACCCGTGGCTGCTGGTGGCGCGCAGATATGGGCGCCGGTTTTACCTCCCCCTGCTGGTGGTCATTATTGTGTGCCTGTCGTTGAGCATGGCGCCCACCTGGCCGCAGGTGGCGGCGGTGGTGTTCCTCCTGGCCTGGTCGATCTTGGGGGCGGGGGTGGCCCGGTGCGCCAGGTTTGGGATGTGGGGATCGCCGGAAACTGCGCGGGTGCTGTGGGTTGTGGTGGCAGGGCATGCCCTGGTTGCGGCCATGATTCTGTGGGTCACCTGGCGGGCGGTAAACCCGGCGGCCCTGGTGGCAACCGTGGTGATGGTGGTGTATGTGGGGGTTGTGCGGTCCCGGCCGCGGGCCGCCACCAGCGCGGAGGTTGTTGATTCCGGGTTGGGGGCGATGGTATCCCCCGACCTGATCGGCTACTACGGCAAGGGGCTGGTGGTGGCCCTGGTGGGTGCGGTGATTACCCTGGCGGCTATTTCAGGGAGTTAAATAATTGCTGGGAGCCTTCCTCGTCCCACAGCACCACGGAGCCCACATCATAGTTACCGAACCCACCCACGGGGACGGTTTCCGTGGTGACCCCGCTGCGCATTGCGAGTGCCACCCGGGCCAGGTTCCACACGTGGTCTTTTTCGCCCACGGTGAAGCTGCCGGTCACGGTGGTGATGGTGGGCAGGAGTCGGAATGGGTTTGCCAGGGTTCCGGCGGAGGACACCTTTTTGACGAGGGCGGCGAAGAATTCCCGCTGGCGTTGTACCCGGTCCAGGTCGCCCATGGCGGTGGCGCGGGTGCGCACGTAGCCTAGGGCGGTGGGTCCGTCGACTTTTTGGCAGCCTGCCTGAATGTCCAGGTGGGCGAGCGGGTCTTGGATGGGTTCCTTGGGGCACACTTCGATGCCGCTCACCGCGTCAACAACGTTGGCGAGCCCGCCCATGCCGATTTCCGCATAGTGTTTGATGCGCAGCCCGGTGGCTTCTTCCACGGTTTGGGTGAGGAGTTGCGGGCCGCCGAAGGTGAAGGCCGCATTGATTTTGTCCATGCCGTAGCCGGGAATGTTCACGTAGGAGTCGCGGGGTAGGGACACCAGGGTGGCCTTGCCGGTGAGGGGGATGTGCAGCAGCATGATGGTGTCGGTGCGCATGGACCCAATGTCCCCACCGGTTCCGAGGCGTTGCGCGTCTGCTTCGGACAACCCGGTGCGGGAGTCGGAGCCGACCAGGAGCCAGTTGGTGCCGCTGGTGGCGGCAATGTGCTGGGGTGGGTCGGCGGCCACCCGGTTGAGCCGACTATCGAGCCAGAACGTGCCGGCAACAGCTAGCACGAGCACCACGACCAGGGTCCAGGCCAGGCCGGAGAGGCAGCCGCGGGGTCGGAGTCGGGGTAGCCGGAAATTACCCAAGTTGCCCCAGGGGGATTGGTTTCCGGCCGGCCGGCGGCGTTGTTGCCCCTGTTGGGGGCGTCGCTGGGGTGCGCGTTGGCCAGAGTGTTGTTGGGGGTTTCGCCGTCCCTGCCCTTGCCGTTGGCCTTGCCCGGTGGTTCGGGGTCGACGCTGCCCCTGCCCCTGACTTTGCCGTCGTTGGCCCATGGGCGCACCATCCCGACCTAATTGTTGCGTCTCATAGTATTGCTGGGATTCGGCCGGGTCCGGAATGTATTGCTGTGGCCTGCCGCTTTGGCGTGGCTGCCCCTGCCGGGGTTGCTGCCCACCACCGGTTTGGCGAGGTTGCCGCGCCGGCTGTTGCTGCGGTCGTTGCGGCCGTTGTCCTCGCGGCGTGGTCCCCTCGCGGCCTCGGATGGGCCGACCATAACGATCTACCATGACAACCCCACCTGTACGATGTGCGATAGCATTGTGGTCACCTTTCTCGGATCCATAGGCCCAACAATAACGGGACACCAGCGAAAAATAGAACATTTGACGCTGGTCTTACCTGAATTATTCTTTAAGAATACCGTAACAGGGGTGGGTTAGAGTCCCAGGAAGCTCAAATGCCCTCGTAAGAGTGAGTAGCCCACGAACGCCACCGCGTCGATAAGAAAATGCCCAAGAATGAGCGGCCAGACTCGGCGAGTCTTCAAATAGTATGCGCCGAATATGAGCCCCATGATGATGTTCCCCAGGCCGGCTGACCAGCCCTGATACAGGTGGTAGCTGCCCCGCAGCACCGCGGAGAGCAGCAGGGCCACCCACGGGGGGATCCGCAATTGTTCCAGCCGGGTGATGAGCCACATCACCACAACGATTTCTTCGCTGAAGGCGTTCGCCGCCGACCAGATGAGCAACACGATGATCTCCCACCAGGCGTCGTCAAGCGTGCTGGGAACCACCTGCTTGCTGAACCCAAAATGCACCGCGGAAAGGTAGAACACCAGGCCGGGGATACCGATGAGCGCCGCCAAGCCCGCGCCTTCCAGGATTGCTTTGGGCTGCCACCGGGAAAATATCGACTCGCGCAGCAGGTACAGGGCTAGAAACCCCCAGCTAAACAGCATTGCTGAGCTACATAGCTGCATGGCCAGGTCAATCCAGGATGTGTCCGATTGGTGTTCCGCCAGCGTGGTTTGTTGCTGGTTGAGCGGCACCGGCTGCATGAGATCGCTGAGCAGTCGCAGGGCGGCCCGCATGCCGCTCAGTCCGAACGTCACCACCAGCACGATCGCAATCTCTTGCCGAATCCGCCTGGTGTCGGCCGGCTGGTCGGTTGCGGGGTTATTAGAAATAGTAATCATAGTGTTATTCGCCTATCAGAGTCACCATATAACGTAGCCGCAACCCCAAATAATTGGGCCGGCGACACCCGCAACGCGCCCACATGAATAGGCGTACGAATATTCTCAAACGGGAAAACCAATGCGCCCAAGCCTGCCATATTAAACATGGTTGCCCACGGCGTCCACTGGGTTTGCGCATAGAAATCAGATTCGGGCGACATGGCCCGAAAATACCCGATCGGCGGCGGATCAAACGCCAACATGGGGCTGAGCAGCACATCCACATCCCACGCCCGCAACACCTGCGACTTCACCGACATGAACTCGGTAATCACCGCCTCCTTCCGATGCTCCCCAATCCGGGACCCCCGATCCCGCAGCCACGACACCAACGGCGAGGCCTCACCCGTCACCTTCACCGACCGCAACGACAAAATATCGTGAAACGCCGCAAACGGGGCATCCCCATACGGCCGCCGCACCATCATCACATCATGCCCGGCCTTACTCAACGCCGACGCCGCCCGATCCACCGCCGAAAGCATGTGCTCCGAAACCTCAACCTCCGCATGCACCGGCTCGATCAGCACCCCCACCCGCAGCCGCGGCACCCGCGCCGGGACGGTGACATTATTCACATACGCCGAGTCGGTGAGCGTGCCGGCAAGAAACCCCTGCGCCACCGGGTTTGCGTTCCCCGTGTCGTGCGGCGGCTTATAGCCCACAATGCCCGTGCACGCTGCCGGAATCCGAATCGACCCCCCACCATCCGATGCGTGGGCCGCCCGCACCAACCCCCGCGCCACCATGACCGCGGCACCACCCGACGACCCGCCCGGCGTGTGCCCCGGCAGCGTGGGATTATCCGGGTGCGGCAACCCCACCGGTTCGGTGTAGGCGGTGAGTCCCAGCTCGGGGGCCAAAGTTTTCCCCGGAATAATGGCGCCCTGCCGCAGACAGCGGAGAAGAAACGGATCCGTTTCCGTCGCCATATACGTCCGACTCCGGTTTCCCAACGTGGTGGGCATGCCCGCAACATCCGATAAGTCTTTCGCCGGAATAATCCACCCAGAGAGCCGACCATACCCCCGCGACCGCCGGAGCTTTTGGGACCGTTGCGCTCGATGCTGTTGTGCTTGCAGCTGCGCTCGGGCGGCATCCGGGTCGAAATATGCGAAACCATGCTCCCGTGGGCTCAAAGCGGCCACGAGTGAGCTCAAACGACGAAGGGACTCAGGCATGTAGGTAGCGTACCTATTCATTACCGTAAGATAATAGTTATGAGTGTAACTGTGGCATATTTAGGACCCGCCGGTACGTTCACCGAGGCGGCGCTATGGGAATTCGCCCACCGCGGCTACCTGACCACCCCAGTTACCGACGCAAAAACAATGCTTGTCGACGCCACCCGCGGCGGGGGAGCAGGCTTGGAGGCGGGGGCTGGGGGCGCGCCCGCCGCATCCCCCGCCGATAATGTTATTCCTTTTCCCTGCACCAGCCCCCGGGAGGCCATTTCCGCGCTGCGTGCCGGGGACGCCGATTATGCGGTTGTGGCTATTGAAAACTCGGTGGATGGGTTTGTGACCCCCACCTTTGATGCCCTTGATGCCGATGGGATACAGATTTATGCCGAACTGGATTTACCCATTGCGTTCGCCATGATGATGCGCCCCGGAATGTCATTATCCGAGGTCACCACGGTCACCACCCACCCGGTGGCCTACCAGCAGGTAAAAACCTGGCTTGCCGACACCATTGGGGAGCACACCTTTGTGCCCGCCTCCTCCAATGCGGCCGCGGCGCAAATCGTGGCCGACGGTGGCGCCGACCTTGCGGCGGCTCCGGTCCGGTCGGCGGAGCTGTTTCACTTGACCGTGGTTGCGGAGAACATTGCGGACGTGGCCGGGGCCCGCACCCGGTTTGTGGTGGTGGGGCCGACCGGCATGTCGCCGGCACCTACCGGGGTGGACCGGACCGCGGTGGTGTTTACCCTGCGGAACGAGCCGGGGTCCCTGGTGGCCGCGTTGACGGAGTTCGCGGTGCGGGGCGTCGACCTCTCCCGAATTGAATCGCGTCCAATTGAAAACGGGTTGGGGACGTACCGGTTCCATGTGGATTTGAATGGGCACGTGACTCAACCCATGGTGGCGGAAGCATTGCGCGCACTCTATGTGCGGTGTGAGTCAATAAAGTTTTTAGGTTCGTGGCCGGCGGCCCCCACCGCATCTGAGCGTGAACGGCAACTTCACCACAATAATCGCTTGCTCGCGGAGGCCGAGTCCTGGGTTTCTGCGGCACAAACCGGAAGGATGATGTGACATGGTTGCACGCATGATCCTCATGCGACACGGGCGGACGTATTCGAATGCCCGAAAACACTTGGACACCCGACCCCCGGGTGCGGAGCTAACGGAAATCGGTCGCCAGCAGGCGTTTGATACGGGACGCCGCCTGCGGAACGTGACCTCGGACATTGGGCTGGCAGTGTGCTCGATTGCCATGCGGGCGCAGCAAAGCCTCAACCTGGCGCTGTTGGGCTATGGGGCGATGCCGCTGGATGTGCCGGGCGTGGGCAAGCCCAGTATCCCGGTGGAGGTTATTTTGGGTATCCACGAGATTTTCGTGGGCGCCGACTACGATGACATGGATTCCTCCGAAGCCCACCGCCAGTACAATATTGCGTTCGAAGGCTGGCAGTCCGGGGACTTGTCGGCGGGGCTCCCGGGTGGGGAAACCGCCGGTGAAATGCTGGACCGGTATGTGCCGGCATTGATGGCCGCCTACGAGCGCGCCAACGGCAAAGACCTGTTCGTAGTGACGCACGGTGCCGCGATCCGGGTGCTCTGCATCCACGCCCTTGCCGACCCGAGCATCACCGGCCCGCACATTGATAACGGTTCGTTGACTGTGATCGAACCGGTCGGCGAGTTCGGCCAGTGGCGTTGCCCCATGTGGGCCAGCAACGACTAGCCCGCTTTACGACGCCTAAAGCACCAGGCAGGCACGGGTATTCCATAGTGAGGAAGTAGGTTTGGATGCGTCCTGTTACATGCTTGGTGAAACGCGGTTGCCTCAGCGTTCTTACCCTGGTGGTGTGTCTGATCGTGATGGTCGTGTCTGCTGGGAAATACGCGGCGAATCGTCATTCATTCCCCGAGAACACCGCCAGTTGGGGGCAGTCAGGTAACTATATTATGGGATATGGTCCGGTTCGGGAACCATACCTTGATACAATCAAAAACACGTATCAAGTATTTTCTCCTGATGGAAAATGGCTGGATGAAACAACCCAACAAGGTAGTTATTATCCTATCGCTATCCCGACACGGCAAGGGTCATATCTCTATTTTGCTGATGCTATCAAACAGGCGGGTGAATACACCCATGAGATAAGCATTAATGCCCATGACCCTATCGAATATTCTAGTAATTCTGAGACTGGGACCTTTGGCGTCGCCGCTGTTAACGCTTCTTCAACAGAGTTCGCATACGACATTCTGACCTTGAAGAGTGATGGGAAATCAACCAAATTTTCCACCGATATTGTGCCTATTTCTTTAGCGGTGGGAAAAGATTATGCGCTAGTTGCGGGGTATTTATCGTCAGAAAAGCGGCTCTTATTGGTTGACGACCAAGGTCATGTGACAGAAACTAGTTTCCCCGATGAATACCGGCTTGATTCTCCATATTTCCCTTATTCATATGTTAATTATCTCGGGAATGATCGGTTTGAGATTCTGCAAGCGGATCGAGTGGTAGAAGGCGAGCGTGGTCATACAGTAGATTTCACCTCGTTTGAGGTTGAGTTGAAGAAGAACCATGCCAGCACTAAACATGTGTTATCCGTATCACATTTTACAAAGTCATTGCCTGAAGACTTTGTGTCCACCTATGCTCTTCGGCATGGTGATAGTGGTTATGTGACCGAGGATGGCCGAGTCTATGTTCACGAGCGTTTGAACAATAAGCCAACATTCACTGGGCAGTTAGAGGGATTCTCCAAAGAGAACCACGTTACAAATAATAATTTTATCCCTGTTAATTCTCGGTTCGGTGAACCATCATTTGGGATTCAAAGCAAAGACGCTGTTTCTATTCGATCGTGGTTTGAACCAAATAAGGTAATAGTGACGATTCCCCTCAGTAAGAATGCATGCTTCCTCGATGTTGACGAGGTTTGCAACCTCGCGTCGATAAACAGGGTTCCTTAGAATCCCTTGAAGCGAGGTGCGTCGGGTGTATGCGCTGCCAGAGTGCTGAACCTCATTGTGTAAGATGAAACCTGTTTATTACACCGATTATCAGTGATATGTGATGTGGTTAGACGCCAGGCGCCCGCATTCTTGGTTAGGGCGCCTTACCCCTATCGAGGCTGAAATAGGCAGACGGCTACATGCGGCTTCGCTATCATTAGTGTCATGAGCCAGCCTTTTAATCCACGTAGCCCCCAAAATAATCCCCGTAATCGGGACTATCGTATCGGTGATGCCGAACGTCAGAAGGCAATGGATGACCTAGGCAAACACTTTACCGCTGGTCGGTTGGATATCACCGAATACGATAATCGCCTCACCAACGTTGCAGAAGCAACCATGCGGTCCGATTTGATACCGATCTTCTCGGATCTCCCGGCCATTACTGATACCAACACCTCGGCCGCCATACCGCATGCCACCGGCATCCCTGAAGAAGACAAATTCAGCAGGAGCGAGATAGAAGAAAGCTACCGGTCTGGGAGACGCATCAAGCTGGGCGTTATGATACTCATGTTCATGGCTGCTGTGAGCTCAACCCTTATTCTGCAAGATAAGTTGGTAGCTTTCACAATGATGATGACATTTCTTGCCACGTTTGTTCTGTTGTATGTGATGAAGTTGGGGCCGAAGTCATGGCATCAGCCCAGCCCCCGCGCCTTGGCGCGGCAACGGCGACGGCAAATCGCCCAGGCCCAGGCCATGCAGGTGCAGGCCATGCAGCTCGCCCATGCCCAACAAATGGCGCAGCAGCGACTCGTCCGGCAACAACAGCAGGCGGAAATCACTAATGCTGCCTTGGAAGTGACCAACCAGTACGTCCAACGGCTTCGGAACCGCAACCGCTACCGCCGCTAATAATGGTAATCACAAAGAACAGCCACGTTCCGTTTTCTGCTGGTCAAGGCGTCAGATGAGGCTGAGGGCTCATTGGTAATCAAGTGGTTTTGATCCAGGACTTTGCGGGGAACGCCACGGCTGAGGTGTTTCGATCACATGTGACGGAGTATGTCCAACACAATAATATCGGATCTGAACAGTCCCCAAATCAAACGAATACTGCACATTGCGCTGGCATTATCCACATCAACTGGTGCACAATGATTATGGGGTGGCTACCCCACCTTTAGTAATGACGCGGAGATGATTGTTCGTTACTTTTCAGACCATCCTGGGATATCGCAAAGCCCGAAAATACCGGCGCGACTATGTGGGTTACCTTTTTCAAGACTACGCCCTCATCCCAGACCAAACCGTCTACGACAACATCAACCTAGCCGCCCGACCCAACAAAATCCTCTCCACCAAAGCAATGCTCACCCAGATTGCCCAGGCACTAGACCAGGTGGGGCTGGCCAGATGCGAGCACCGAACTCAGCAGCGGGTCGCCATCGCCCGACTCCTCGTGCGGCCGCCCAAGGTAGTGCTCGCCGATGAACCCACCGGCGCGCTCGACCACGACAACTCCCTGCGGGTCATTGCTCACCTGCGCGACCTTGCCGACGGCGGCGCAAGCGTGGTCGTGGCCACCCACTCCGACCTCGTGGCCGACTCCGCCGACCAACACATTAAGGTCGCATGATGTAGCAGGGGTGAGGCTACTGTCGGGAAGAGGACGGCACCGACTGCTGGCCCTGCCCCTGTTGCCCTTGCGCACCCACGGAATTCGGCACGGCGGCAGCGGGCTCACCAGCGGACACTGCCTCGCTGGTGGAGGCCGGCTTCTCCGGTAAGCTCATGTCGCTGTTCTTCCCATCATGACATTGCGACGTTGAAGCCGGCGACCGCATCACCACATAGGATTGGTCACCAAAATACCGGGCAAGCTTCGCATTCAAAGCGATCTCCACCCACTCCTTCTCCACCGAAGCAATCTGCGGTTCCAGCCATTCCCGCTGGTCATCGCGTCGGGTGTTTCCCTCCCCGTGGCTGACCGCCACCACCTTTGTGCCAATGAGGGTAACGGTAATGAAATGCTCCTGTTTGGCGGAACTATAAATATCTACCGAAGCAGACTGGTTATCCGTCAGGTCACCCCGGTAATGGATGACGGCGCGCACCCCATTCTCGGTGGTTGACAACGCCGCGCCGTCGATAAGCGGCAAATCGGCATTGGTGGCGGCAGAGGCGGGTTGCGAATTCCTACTATCGTCACGTTTTGCCTGGTAGGTGCAGGTTCGGTATAAACCAGGAACGCTTGCTGGGTTGCGGGACTCGCTAGGCGTGTCGATGATCTGCCTATTGCTTTGAGGGCTGCTCTGTGGCTGAACCTGCCGCGTTTCCTGCTCCTGTTTCTCTCGGCCCCCGGTTGTGCTGCATCCGGTGATTAGCAACGCCGCAACGAATATTGCAAGCAATCGTTTCATGGCCACTCCTCTCTTGCTTTTCGACGTTTCTCCTGGTTGAAAGCCCTATTCATTATTATGACACCCAAGGAACCCTCGAATGCTGTCCAACACGACCCACAAGCCTCACGAACCTGTGCGATTAATGTGGGTGACATTTGACAGTATCAATGGTTCTTCTGACGTGGTGCCAGAATCCCATATTTATTGGTTTTGATTATTTTGCCCTCGGTATTTTAAGGGGATACTTTTGTTGGTATTATTTTCGCTGTTGAGGGGACATGGTGAATTAAAATCAACCATGCTGGTGCAAGCCACTATGGGGAAGTGGTCGAAAATATGAGTTTTCCGCAATAATCCTCTCATTACCTAATTCCTTATGAAAATAATCCGTAACTTTATTCTATGGCACTTGCCCGCCCAGTAGGGGAGCGGGGGAGGCTGTCGACAATATGACTGCACAGTTTCTAAGCTAAAGATCGGGTTGGCGCCCAGGCGTTTAGGGTGCTGAGGGTGGGTGTGGTTGCTGTTTTCCGGAGGGCGGCAGCATATTCGATAAGCTTGGATTTCGACCAACAGCACTTCACACTGGCCTGCTGTACAAAGGTTTTCGGGCAGAATATGGGGTGTGGCTCCGCGGGTGCTGCACAAACCTGGCAAATTGTGCTGCACAGTTTCTAAGCTTGGATTCCCCTTGCGGGTGGGGGAGCATCTGGGGTTTTGGGGCATTCATGGTGCCCCGAGAATGGAAACCATGCTTAGGAAATGTGCTGTGTTGCGCTGAGGGGTTTGGGAAAGCTCGGGGTGTGTGGGAGGGGTGGGAGTGCGGTCGGTTTTCTGGGTTTGAGCTGTGTGTTTGCTTTAGCTGGGGTTCTGTTTAGCAGCCTAGGTTTCCTCAGGAAGAAAACTCCCCGAAACCGGAACCCCAGCTAAAGCAAACGCCCTGCCTGTTCTGGTTGGAGGTGTCCTAAGCTTGGGTTCCGTCCTTATGTGCAGTTTTGTAGGGTATCTGAATCGAGAAAGTCAAGCTTAGAGGATATGCAGCCGGATTCATTTAGCTTGGGTTCTGGTTTGTGGTGGGTGTGTTTCCTGGGCTTATGGTCTGGCCGGATGCGGAATCCTAGTTAAAGCGAGTCTAGTGTCAGGTCGGGCTCTGGCTGCATGTCTTCTAAGCTTGGTTTTTATTTGGCGTACCCTGTTGTCCCAGGGAGAATATTGGTTTAAAACTGGAGTCCAAGCTTAGAATACCTGATACCTCCACTCTTGTCCGTCGCAGCATAAGTTCCAAGCTTGGGTTCTGGTTGATAGCGCCCCAAATGCATGCTCTTTGGAGTAGAACTCAAGCTTAGGAGATGTGCAGTAAGGGTTGTGGAGACGTTGGAAAAGACGGCTGGTTTTGTGGTTTGAGCTGTGTGTTTGCTTTAGCTGGGGTTCCGGTTTTCGGGGAGTTTTCTTCCTGGGGAAACCTAGGCCGCCAAACAGAACCCCAGCTAAAGCAAAAGCCCTGCTTGGCGGGCTGCAAGAATGCTAAGCTTGTAGTCTGTGTTTAGGGGGTCTGGATCCATCTATTGGGTGCGGAACTCAAGCTAAAACGAAGCTGGTGCTGGGGCGGGGCTCTGGCTGCATATCTTCTAAGCTTGGTTTTTATTTGGTGCCTCTTGTTTGCCCAGGGTGAATGTTGGCCTGAAATTGAAACCCAAGCTTAGAACAAATGCTGCCGTAAGCAGGGTGGGGATATCAGACGTTCTAAGCTTGGGTTCTGGTTGATAACGCCCCAAATGTGTGCCTTTTGAAGTGGAACCCAAGCTAAAGCAAAAGCCCTGCTTGGTGGGCTGCAAGAACGCTAAGTTTGGGTTCCATGTCTAGGACTAGGGGGATTGGGGTGCTGCCGGATGGAACCCTAGCTCAAGTGCGTGCGGCAGGGTCGGGCCTGGGCTCAAACTCAGGCCTGAGGGTTGGCAAGATGAGATTGGCAAAACAAATCCCTCCGGGTGGTCTGGGTGCCACCGGGAGGGCGTCGTAAAGCGGAGGGAGGGAGAGAGGAGGATTAGCCGTAGCCTAGGCGGTGGAGATCGTCCTCATCCAAGCCAAAATAGTGGCCGATTTCGTGCATCACCGTAATGCGCACCTGTTCTATAAGCTCATCCTCGGACCAACAATAATCCTTCAGGGCCTGGCGGTAAATCGCAATCGTATCGGGCAGAAAACCCGTATGATCGAAAGTGCGTTTAGGCAACGCCACCCCGGTGTACTGGCCCAAGATATAGGGGGAGCGGGGATTATAGTCCTCGATCAGAAACACCACGTTTTTGATGTGCTCGTGCACCTCGTCGGGAATCTGGGCGAGGGCCTGGTCGACAAGCTCCTCGAATCGCTCGTCACTGATCTCCATCATGGGCATTCACCTCTACTGGGGTTTCGGCTGCACGGACTGAAGCGCCTCGGGGTTCACAATGGGGGCACGATCCGGGCGCTCCGCGGGCGGCTGCCCATTGATCGTGAACTGGCCCTTCACCGAGCCAGCCAATGTGCCCAGGTGGCCGTTGTCGTTAAACATGAGGGAACAGTTCACGCTGTGCGAACCGCGATCCCACGAATTTGCCGGAATCGTCGCCCACAGCGGCTGCAACGTGGACTTATAAAGCTGGTCGTCGCCACCAATGTAATCCTTCGCCGCCTGAGTGCACACCGTGCGCAGGTGATTATCCTGGTCCTCAATCGACGGGGTGTTATTGGGGAACACCTGCAACAAATCCACGATCTGGGTGACCTCCAACTGGTGAGGTTGCGCGCAATCAATCTGCTTTTCGGAGTTTGCGCCATCCACGGCCACGCACTCGCCCACCCCGAAAATCCGGGCCTGGTCCTGCTGCGCCACCTTGCCGTTGGTAGTAATCACCTTGCCCGCCTCATCCGTGGCCTGAATGCCACACAACAAGGTTCGGTCACCCGCATTCCAGGCGGCCTGCGGTGGCAAAATCGACGCCACCGAATACCGCCCCAATGGGTCGAACGTGCCCCCCAAATACTTCATCGTGGGGTCCATGCACAATTCCTCCCGCAATTGGGCCTGCCGGGTTGTATTCGGCATCGCGGCTTTCGCCCCAAACTCGGAGCTGGGGTAGGTGGATAAATCTTCCCGGGAGGAAACCTCAAACCGGTGGGGGCCGCCGCAGTCCGTTTGTTCGAAAGCGGTAATGGTGGTGCCGCTATCTTGCCAGGTAAGGCAAGATCCCGCATCCGCAGAAGTGAAGGATGCTACACCTGGTTTCGTGGATTTGCCGTCATCGGCCTTACTGGCGTGTGTGGTCTTCCCGTCACTGTTTTTTGTGGGGGACATCAGGTAGTAGCCTCCGAACGCCGCGGCGGCTGCTAATACTGCCACAATGAGAATGCGAAGGACATCCGTGGTACGCCAAGTTTTTTTCATAGTCCTTCTATTATGCTTTAGTAATCAGCGTGTGCAAAGCATAACGGTCGGTACGATACAGCGAGGAGCACCATTCGATGGGTTTCAGATTCGACCGGGAGAACCGCACCACCTTCAGGAGGGGGGTTCCCTTATCCACTTGCAGGAATTCTGAATCATCGCTGCCCGCTGCGATAGCGCTCACAATTTGTTCGGCGTCGGTGATAGGTACGTGATATTGGGCATCCAAAATGGCGTACACGGACTTGTATACGTCATTTTCCAGTAGGTCGGGGGCGAAAAGCGAGTTATACCAACCGTCATCAATGGAGAATGGTTTCCCATTGCCCAGCCGGAGGCGTCGTAGATGCGTGTGCGGCTTGGTCAACGGTGAATTGAAGAAAATCCGAATTTCTTCCGGGGCCGTTGTCCATGCCGAGAGCAAAATCTTTGATGAAGAGGTAATGTTTTGCGCCGCCATCTCGTCGGAAAAGCTGGCGAGATGTACTCGCGCCACCAGCGGCGAATGCGCAACGAATGTTCCTTTGCCGCGGGCGCGCCGCAGCTTACCGCTGGCCACAAGGTCGCCAATCGCCCGGCGCACGGTGATACGAGAAACGCCATATTGTTCCTCTAGCACTCGCTCACCCGGCAACATGTCGCCCGGGTTTAAGTAGTTAATGCATACGTCTTCGAGGATCTCCCTGAGTTGTTGATGTTTTGGAGCGTCACTCTCATCAGTCAGGGTCCTGATGGGTAGCTCCACAGGAGGATCAGTCATACCCTAATACTACTCCTAGCGGTCATAACCAGTACAGACCCCCCATAATTATGGGGCTACTTTTTGTTCATTTTCTTCCCCCCATAAGGTTGTTTCTAGGGGCTATGCTCCGACACCTTTACAACGACTTTACAACAAGTTCCGGGGGATCATCCATAACAGATAGACTAAAATGCATGATTGACCTGAAATTCCTCCGTGAGAATCCCGACCTTGTACGTGACTCCCAACGCACCCGCGGCGCTAACCCCATTTTGGTGGATCAACTCATTGCTGCCGACGAATCCCGGCGCGCTGCCATCAAAGCTGCCGACGAGCTCAAGGCCGAGCAGAACGCTTTTGGTAAGAAAATCGGCCAGGCTGCTCCCGAGGATCGCCCGGCACTGCTCGCTGGCGCAAATGAACTAAAGGCGAAGGTCAAGGCTGCAGAAGACGCGCGGAAAGAAGCCGAGGCGGCTGTGACCGATCTGCAGATGCGGATCGATAATATTGTTGAGGGGGCGCCGGCCGGCGGTGAAGACGACTTTGTTGTGCTCGAACATGTGGGCGAACCGCGTAGTTTTGACTTCACGCCTAAGGATCATTTGGATCTAGGAATCTCGCTCGGTCTCATCGATATGGATCGGGGCGCGAAGGTGTCCGGCGCCAGGTTTTATTATCTCACTGGCGACGGCGCGTTCCTACAACTCGCCATGTTGACTCTTGCCGCACAGAAGGCTCGGACTGCCGGATTCAAACTTATGATTCCCCCCGTTTTGGTGCGTCCCGAGGTTATGTCCGGTACGGGATTTTTGGGCGAACACGCGGAAGAAATCTATTATCTTGAACGAGATGACTTATATTTGGTGGGTACATCCGAGGTGGCTCTTGCTGGATATCACCAGGATGAGATCATTGATTTGAGTAATGGGCCGCGGAAGTATGCGGGGTGGTCGTCGTGTTTCCGTCGGGAGGCTGGCAGCTATGGGAAGGACACTCGCGGCATTATCCGGGTTCACCAATTTGACAAACTGGAAATGTTTGTCTATTGCAAGCCGGAGGAGGCTGCCGCCCAGCATCAGGAGTTGCTGGGGATGGAGCGCGACATGCTCTCCGCCATTGAGGTGCCCTACCGGGTTATTGATGTTGCCGGTGGTGACCTGGGATCTTCCGCCGCACGCAAGTTTGATACCGAAGCATGGGTTCCGACCCAGAATACGTATCGGGAGTTGACGTCTACTTCGAACTGCACGACGTATCAGGCCCGCCGGCTGCGTACCCGGTATCGTGATGAAGCTGGTAAGGCGCATATTGCGGCCACCTTGAATGGGACGCTCGCTACCACGCGGTGGCTTGTTGCCATTTTGGAGAATCATCAGCAGGCTGATGGGTCCGTGGTGGTGCCGGAGGCGTTGCGGCCGTTTGTGGGCAAGGAAGTGTTTGAGCCGATCCGCTAGGCGGCCTGTAGGTGGCGGGCTGTGGCCGGCCGGGAGGGGCGTCGACAAGCTTGATAAGTTCCAAAAAATGTGGGTAGGAAAACTGAAGTAGAAAGATTGTGCGATTTATGAAGGTACGTGCGGGTTGGCAGAAGCACGGAAGTTGGTATTGGGTGCGCCCCGGGTTCCGGCCCACTGCGCTCAATAAAGCCGAAAATCGGGAGATTTTCTATAACCAGATCGTCATCCGATTGATGAAAACTATGCTTCGGTTTCAGGGTATCCAAATGTCGGTTGCGGGAAGTGAGAATCTTCCCGACACGGGTGGTGCGCTCTTGGCCTTGAATCACACCGGCTATTTTGATTTTATTTTCGGGGGCACGGCTGCGAATCTGCACGGTCGCCGGCTGGTGCGGTTTATGGCCAAAAAAGAGGTGTTTGACGTGCCGGTGGTGGGGGCGTTGATGCGCAAAATGAAGCACATTCCCGTCGACCGGTCGGCCGGTGCTGGCACCAGTGCGCTTGATGCGGCGGTCACAAGTTTGCGGGCCGGTAACCTGGTGGGGATTTTTCCCGAGGCCACGATTTCCCGCAGCTTTGAGATCAAAGACATTAAGACGGGGGCGGCGCGGATCGCCAAGGAGGCGGGGGTGCCGTTGATTCCGGTGGTGTTGTGGGGTTCGCAGCGGGTGTGGACCAAGGGCCATAAGAAGCGTCTGGGTCGGCATCATTTTCCCGTGTGGGTGCAGGTGGGGGAGCCGCTGGCGCTCACCGGGGTGGTGGAGGACGATACCGCAAAGTTGCGGGAAACCATGAAGATCATGCTTGATAGGCTTCGTAGCGAATACGAAACTGAATACGGCCCCTTTCCCGGGGGCGAATATTGGCGGCCAGCAGCTCTTGGTGGAGGTGCCCCCGCTTTGGAGTAGGGCTTGGGAATACCGCCCTGGAATAGGAAAATACTCATTATGCCCACGCATCTTATAGTCAGTGACATTGACGGCACGTTCATCACCAGCGCGGAGCGGGTGACTCCCCGGCTGCGGGATGCGGTGACCCATGCCGCCACCAAGGACGCCGAGCTGGTGCTTGCCACCGGTCGTCCGCCGCGCTGGATCTACCCGGTGCTCGACCAGCTTCCCATCCGCCCCATCTGCATTTGCGTGAATGGCGCGGTGCTCTACGATTCCGACACCGATCGGGTGGTGACCGCCCGCACCCTGCCGCCGGCCACGCTGACCAGAATCATGCAGCTTATCGACGACGTGTTGCCGGTCAGCTACGCCGTGGAGCGGGTTGGGGCGTCGGCCTTCGATAAGTGTGAGGAATTATTCCTGGTCACCCCGGATTTTCTGCACCTGTGGGATTCGGAGGAGCATACGGTGGTGGATAAGACCGAGCTGGCGGCCAAATCCGCCGTGAAGCTTTTGGTGCGTAACGATCGTAAGACCGCATGGGACCTGTATCACCTGATTAAGCTGGTGGTGCCGCCCGAGTTGGCCCATATAACCTTCTCCACGGATGAGGGGCTATTGGAAATATCCGCGCCACAGGTGACGAAAGCCGCCGGTCTCATGGCGGTGGCCCAGTTTTATGGGGTGCCGGCTTCGGACGTGGTGGCGTTTGGCGATATGCCGAACGACATTGAAATGTTGCAGTGGGCGGGCCTGGGGGTGGCCATGGGGAATGCGGACGAGCGGGTGAAGGTGGCCGCCGATGAGATCACCACCAGCAATGATGATTTCGGGGTGGCCCGCGTGTTGGAGCGGCTGTTCCCATAGATTCCCATAGGGGCCTATAGGGCTTATAGGACCCCGGAGGTGCGCAAAAGCCCAACCCGTTAGGCTAGAGGACGGGTTGGGCTTTTGGCGGTTGTTGCTCGTTATATCGGAGACAACAAGTTTTTATTCTTCGGTTGTAACCGGGATATCGGCGTCGGTAGGTTCGGCGTTACCGGCGGCGGCACCGGTAGCACCGGTGGTCGCGTGGGCTGCGGCTTCTTCGCCGGCGGCCTCGCTGCCCGTGGCGGTAGCGGCCGCGGTGGGGGTTGCAGAGGTGGCGCTGTTGGCGCTGCTGGCTGCGGCGGCAATGTCGCTATCACCGGCGGTCGTCCCGGCCTGGACCGCATTATTGCGGGCGTTGCCCTTCTCGTTGGTCTTCACGTCGACTTTGCCGGTGGCGGAATCGTAGGTGGCGTACCCGCCCTCGAAATCGACGCGCACGAGTTCGCCATTAGCCTCTTCCTCGCTGACCGGCAACCCGAGCGGGCCCATGTCGAAGCCTTGCGCGGCCCAGGTGTCACCGATGGGGCCCCACAAAGCGTGGGTGCCGGTGGTGGGGGTGCCGACCACGATACCGTTCTCGAAGAAGGTGTAGGTGACCTCCTGGTCGTAACCGTTGGTGTAGGTCACCTCCTTGGTGCGAGCCTCGCCCAAGGAAGGATAGTTGGTATTGGCGGTGCGGAAAATCTGATTATTGCTCGATAGGGGTGCGAGCTTTTGGGCCAGGGAAATGATCTTGCCCAGGTCCAGGCCATTGATGATTTTGATGGTGCCCAGCTTGCTGAGCGTGCCGATCAGGCCACCGTTGGCGGACAGCACCTTGAGAATCAGTCCCACCAGCGAGTTGGAGTTATTGGTGTCGGACTTGTTATCCGACTTGCCTTGGCGTTGCAGCCCCTGCACCAGGGAGGCGGCATTATCGGCGCTCTTCTGGTTGTTATTGCTGACGCCCCGATTATTGGTGCCGGTGCCGGCATTGCTGCCACCGCTGTTATTGCTGTTATTGGAGGCGCCGTTGTTGTCGCCGGTGATGTCCTGGTCGATGGACTTGCCGCCCAGGGAATCGAACTTGGCCTTGGCGATTTGTCGAATCTGGTCCATCTTGGCGTAGGCGTAGTCACCGGGGCATTCGGTATTGCCGACGTCGCGGTGGGCGAAAATATTGGGTAATTCCACCTTGGTGCCATAGGGGTAGAACGTGAATTCGGTGCCCTCGGAGGTGTGGGTGCCCTTCCCTAGCGGGTCGATGCCCGCTACCTTGGCCCGCCAGCCGGCCAGCTCACCAACGCTTTTTATCATGACGTCGGTGGGTTCTTCCTCCTGGTAGTTGCCGAGCATGGAGATCGCCCAGGTGTTCTCATTGAAGCCGCCGGTGTGGGCGCCAATGACGGACTTATTCATGCCGCCGTAATGGCCCTCGTAGAGGTTGCCGAATTTATCGGCCAGGCTGTGGTAGCCAATGTCACACCAACCCAACTGTTGGGCGTGGTACTTGTAGATGCCGCGCACAATGCCGGCGGCCTCGTCCTCGCTGTAGTTATTCGACCCTGCGGTGTGGTGGATGACAATGGCAGACGTGTGGTCCGTGTATTCGGGTTCCTCACACCTGAGGGATTCGTCGGCGCCCCACTCGGCGCGGGAAATAACTTTGGGCAGGCCGTCGGAGTCGGCGGCGAGTTTAATGCCAGAGTCGGTGGGGGTGGATTTGCCGCCGTCGATAAAGACCGCGTTGAGGTCTTTGGCGGTTTTGTCTTTGAGCAGGTCAACGCCGGCTATAGACACCTGGACGGTGTTGGTGGGCTCGATGTAAATGAGGTCGGTGCCCTTGCGTTCGAAGGGTTTGGAGGACCCGTAGTCGAGGGGGTCGGTGTCGAACCATGGGGTCCAGGTTCCGTCGGCTCGTTGGCCGCGGACGAAGGCGGCGATGTCTTTTTTGCCGTCCCAGGTGAGGCCGAATTGGGAGAATGCCTCGTCGCGTTTAAATTCTTTGACGGTGCGGTTGGTGTTGCCATCGCCTTGTTTGCTGATGGCAGGGTCGTTGACGACGACGTTTTTGCCATCCGCCAGGCTGGCGGTGGTCATGGTTGGGTCGATGGGTTTAATGCCGTCTTCCTTGGTTTTTAGGATATTGGTGGCGGTTATTCCCACGGCGGCGCTGGCGAGTAATGCGACAGCCATAATGGTGGCTGTGACTGGCCGCGATTTCGCTGCTATGAGGCGGCGTCGTTGTTTCACTGTGGTCTCCCTGAGTTCGCGGATAACTTTAAATGTTTAGTTTAAGGTTAGTGACTCTAGTTAACAATAGTGCATTTATGTGAATAATGAAGCTAATGTTAAGGATGTTACTAATGCGAAATAGGGGGCGACCTGCGGAAAGCTGCCGAAAAAATTTTTTCCCAGGCGTGTCTCCCGCACAAAAATGTGACCAAGATAAAAATGTTTCCCAATTGTGGCTTTTCGACGCACGGTGCGGCGTCGAAAAGCAAGGTGATACGCTTAAGCACCATGAATACCTATGATCTGATTGTCGTCGGCTCCGGTTTCTTCGGCCTCACCATCGCCGAACAAGCCGCCTCGCAGCTCGGGAAGCGCGTCCTCATCATCGAACGTAGGAGCCACATTGGCGGCAACGCCTATTCCGAAGCCGAACCCGAAACCGGCATCGAAATCCACAAATACGGAGCTCACCTTTTCCACACTTCGAACAAACGTGTGTGGGACTATGTCAATCAGTTCACCTCATTCACCGGCTACCAACACCGTGTGTTTGCCATGCACAACGGCAGTGCCTACCAATTCCCCATGGGGCTCGGCCTCATTAACCAATTCTTCGGCCGCTACTATTCGCCCGACGAGGCCCGGGAGCTCATCCGCGAACAAGCCGCCGAAATCGACAGTGACGACGCCACCAACCTGGAAGAAAAAGCCATCTCCCTCATTGGCCGGCCCCTTTACGAGGCCTTCATCCGGGACTACACCGCCAAACAATGGCAAACCGACCCCCGCGAACTGCCCGCCGGCAATATCACCCGACTGCCTGTGCGCTACAACTTCAATAACCGCTACTTCAACGACACCTACGAAGGCCTCCCCGTCGACGGCTACACCGCCTGGCTGGAAAACATGGCCAACCACCCCAACATTGAAGTACGACTCGACACCGACTGGTTCGACGTCCGCGAAACACTACGCGCCGCTAGCCCCAAAGCGCCCGTAGTGTACACCGGTCCACTCGACCGATATTTCGAATACTCTGCCGGACACCTCGGCTGGCGCACCCTCGACTTTGAAACCGAAGTGCTCCCCACCGGTGACTTCCAAGGCACCCCAGTCATGAACTACAACGATGCCGAATATCCCTACACCCGCATCCACGAATTCCGGCACTTCCACCCCGAACGTGACGACCGCTACCCCAAAGACAAAACCGTCATCATGAAGGAATACTCCCGCTTCGCGGAAGAAGGCGACGAACCCTACTATCCCATCAACACCCCCGAAGATCGGGCCAAACTCCTCAAATACCGGCAGCTAGCCGAGGCCGAAACCGAAACCAACCGTGTCTACTTTGGCGGCCGCCTCGGCACCTACCAATACCTTGACATGCACATGGCCATCGCCTCCGCGCTGAGCATGTTCGACAACAAACTCAAGGCCGAACTCGAAACCAACTAACCTGGACTACTAGTGGATCAGACGGTTCTCGACTTCTTTGTCACCCGCCGCACCGGCGCCATAACCCATATCCTCATTGGGTTATCGGTCATATTCCGACCAGCGCTGGTGCTGATTTGGGCGTCGATCATCAGTGCGAAACTTTGGGGCATGCGCTACGCATTACTGCCATTATTCACCGCAGTCGCAACTAACATCATCTCCCCAATAACCAAACACATTGTGCACCGACCCCGGCCGCCCCTGAACCTCCAACTAGCCCCAGAATATAATTACTCCATGCCTTCCGGGCATGCCATGACTATCATCGCCGTTGCTACCGCCATCAGCCTCATCCCCCACAAACCCCGCTGGGCCACCAGGCTGGCCGGAGTCACCTGGGCAATCGCCATCATGGTCTGCGTCGCCCGCCTCTACCTCGGCGTGCACTGGCTCACCGACGTCCTAGCCGGCGGACTCATCGGTGCCGCAACCACCCTCGCCCTCCGATGGGGATACTCACAGAGAGCACAACCATAATGAGCAACCCCTGGCACCTCGCCCTCGACTACGGCACCATCACCACCGTCGCCGCCCACACCACCGGACCCACCGGTGCCATCGCAACATTACTGGTCACTCCCTCCGCAACATACGTCTCCGAAGACGGCACCATCATCACCGGCGACGCCGCCCACACCAACCGGCAAAACCACCCCGCCCGGTTCATCCCCTACCCCAAACGCTATATCGAACACGAATTCGTCCCCGTTGCCGGCGCCACCATGCCGCTCGCCACTATCATCGGCGCCACCTTCCGAAGCGCCCTTGATGCCGGCCGCGCCCAGCACGCCGGCCACCCACCCACCACCGTCACCATCACCCACCCCGAACCGTGGACCATCCCCGAGGTGATGACGCTCGTCGAAGCGGCGTCGACAAGCGGCATCAACCGCGACACCATCCGCATCATCTCCGAACCCCGGGCCGCAGCAATCCACAGCGCATCCGGCCCGCAAATAGCAATATGCGACTTCGGCGGCGGCACCCTCGATATCACCACCCTCCAGGCCGAACCCGCCGGCGACGTGCGCGTCACCGCAGCCACCGGCGACAGCAGCCTCGGCGGGCTCACCATTGACAACCTGCTCTACCAATGGTTCATCAGCCGCCTCGAACGCGACCACCCACACCTCGCCGCCGAGCTTCACGCGGCACCACCCCAAATCATGCGGGCCGTCGAGCAATCCATCCACAACGCCAAAGAACAACTCTCCACCGACACCGAAACCACCATCACCATTGCCATCCGGCGCCACCGCCACGACATCCACCTCACCCGCGCCGAATTCGAACACATTATCGCCAGTGTGATTGGGCGTGTCGCCGACCTCGCCCGCCCCCTCCTCAACTTCGGCACCCCCCTCTACCTCACCGGTGGCTCCGCCCGCATCCCCTGCCTGCGTACCCGACTCGAAAAAATCGCCTCCGTCACGCTTGTCGACGACCCCAGCACCGCAGTCGCCCACGGGGCAATCGCCGCCACCCAACTAGGCCTCACCACCCCCATCCGCGACCTCCACCACCGACGCCGTCACAGCGGCACCGAAGCATTCCCCGCCGTCAAACCCGCCACCCCACCAGAGCCGGCCGAAACCGAGGCCAAGGCTGAGGTCAAGGAACCCGCGGCGACCCCGACGGCTACCCCGGCGAATCAGGTTGAGCCGATAGCCCCACCCGAACTCCCCAACCCACCGGAGCCGGCTGCCCCCACAAAATCGAAGCCCAAAAAACGCCGCTACCTGCTGACAACCATCCTCGCCCTCATCTGCGTGGGCGTCCTCGCTGCCGCCGGATATTTCATCCTCACCCAGAAAAAGCCCGACAACACCGCGGCCCCAGCCCCCGCGGCGGCCACTTCCAAGCCGGCCCCCACCTCCACACTCGCATCCGCCGGAGTCACCACAACCCAACCAACCACATCCCCACACCCCACAGTTAGCAAGGTAGCCGCAGTCAACACCGAAAACGGTGACGCCGAAATCCCCCTCATCGAACGCTACAACACCGTCAACCAATTCCTGCCGGCAAAATTCGTCAACGCCTCCCAGAAATGCACCGGAAAAGCCGACGAACATGACAAATACATGCCCGTCCCCGTCTACAAATGCACCCTGGCAGAAGACCCCGACGCCCCCAAACTCGACCACGACGTGAGCGTCGGCAACTACTACTGGGTGCCCGGCGAACACGCCAAAGTCGCCCGAGACGAACTCGAATCCGGCAGGTCCACCCTGGCGAGCGACCTCAACACCCTCACCAGGATGCACATTCAAAAAGCCGACGGGGCCAAACCCGAAATCGGTGCGGCCTTCCCCAAATCCGACTGGGGATACATTTACGTCTACTATCCCAAAGACAACTTCACCATGTACTTCTGGCGCAACGGTATCCCCACCCGGGAACAGGTCGATGCCTACCTGAAATACATGGACATCACCCAGTAGACAGGTTTAGTAGGGGAGGAGGGCGATGGCTGGGTTGCCGGGTGGTTGTAGGCGGCCAGTGGTTGGTGTGTGGTCGGGTGGTCGGTGGCGGGTTTCCGCCCCGAGCGTTAGCTTGGGTTCCGACTTTTCTGGGATGTTTCCGGCTGATTGTGGGAGGTTTCCCAGCTAACGCTCAAACCGGGAAACTCCAGGAGGAAGCGTCGAAGAGGTGTTCAGGGAATCAGACCATCACCACGATTGCTAACAGCTGGGGTTCGCTCCAGGATGGTCAGAAATTAAGGACTTTGAACGCCAGTTTGTCGGAACCCCAGCTAACGCTTAAAACCATGACCGAGACAAACCCCGAGGAGACATCCGATCGCACGCCCGGCCTGCGTTAGCTTGGGTTCCCCACCTGGCGGGGTGATTTCGGGCCGCTCCAGGGAAGTTTCCCAGCTAACGCAGGAACCAAAAACCAGAAGAAACTTGTCAAAGTTGGTGTGCCCTCATTGTGTTGCCGGACCCTACCGAACGCGCGCACCATGTTGAGCCTCCCCAGCGCGTTAGCTGGGAAACCCCTTCAGATGGGCCAAAAATGAAGTGGCAAGAGCAGAAACCCAGCTAACGCGCGGGGCGGAACAGGGCGAAAGTAGGGAGATGTGGAACAAGGTAGGGTGTGCGGGGCGATGGGCTGGTGGCGGGAATCGGTTAGCTGGGATTCCCACCACGCCAGGCCAAAATGAGGCGTCGTTGAGACGAAACCCAGCTAACGCAATGAGGAAATGAAGAGGGGAAACATCCCACTTTGATGGTTCGGTTGAACTGGTTACGCTATAGGCCATCATGAAGAACACAACATTGGTGATGGGGATCCTGGCGGTCCTGGCTACCCTGAGCGGCTGCGGGATCGGCGACGCAGGCAGTGTCGGCGTCGGCGTGGGGAGTGAAGCCGGGTCCTATAATGCTGGGCGGGCGCGCCGGGAAGAGATCGTCACCACCAGGAATGCTATCGGGAGTGGGAGTGGTGAGGATCCGGCGTCGGCCTTTGGGGCGTCGACAAGCGGGGCGATCGTGTACTCACGATGCAGCTACAGCCAGCTCGACGAAGAAACCGGCGTCATGGGGGCGGTGCGACCGATTACCAGCGAGCTTGACGACGGGCTGCCGCTGGTCAGCAGCGCTGCGGTGACGGAATACGCCGGGCAGCAGCTTGGGCTGATTCAATACACCGGGGTGCTGCCGGCTGATCGGACCGTGACGTTTGCGCTGCTCAGCTCGCCGATGCGGGAACAATTTATCACCATCACCATGCGGGACACCGAGGTGCTGGCCGCGGACTATGGTGCCGGCGATCCCTTCGACGCGCAGACTGAGCAGATCGCGCTTGACCTTGCTGACGTGTCAGTCAAACCGGATGGGGTGCTGGTTGCCATGCCCTCGGACATTGCCTCGGCGTTTGGCGAGTCAACGATCGCCCTGTTGTCGTCCGATACTGTCACTTCACAATGCACGCAATAAAAATCGACCCCCGGGAATCCCTGGGGGCCGATATGGATGATGCTAGATTTTAGTTCTTCTTACGACGACCGAAGAAGATCAGTGCACCACCAGCAATCGCAGCAACCGCGGCGATTGCCAGCATAATCAGGATGCCGCTCACACCGGTGTTGGCCAGTGCGGAGTTGCTCTTAGCGGGGCTTGCGCTCTTGACATCCATCTTGGAGGTGTTGGGATCCTTGTGAGCCACACCCTTTTCCTTGGGCTCGGCACCCTTGGTGTTGGAGTTCGTGGCGTTCTTGTTGTTCGGATCACCAGCGGCCGGGGCAGCACCCTTGGTGTCGCTCTTCGGGTCGGCTGCGCCAGCCAGAGGAGCGGGGGCTGCGTTCTTGGCGAGAACGTTGAAGCCAACCGCGGTCAGGACCAAACCACCAACGGCGAGGGCGCCGAGAGCCAGGGCGCCACCGCAGTCAGCGCCGCTGGTGCTGCCAGCCAGAGCGGCGGAACCGTTCTTGTTCTCAGAGTCAGAGCCACCATTAGCGCCGCCGTTGCCTTGGCCCTTGCCTTCGCCGGAAGAGCCAGCGGTGGAGCCGCCGTTACCGTTGCCCTGGCCAGTGCCGTTGCCTTGGCCCTTGCCCTTACCTTCGCCGGAGGAGCCAGAGGTAGAGCCGCCATTGGTGTCGGAGGTGGAGTTAGCGTCAGACCCACTCTTGCCGTCGGAGCCACCTGCACCCTGGCCGTTGCCATTACCCTTGTTGTCCCCGGAGGAGCCAGCGGTGGAGCCCTTCTTGTCCTTATCCTTATCGGAAGAGGAGCCGGTGAGAGCGCCACCAGCGGAACCAGCAACAGCACCAGCATCGGAACCAGTCTTGGTGTCGGAGCCGCCATTGGCACCGCCGTTGCCACCACCATTGCCGTTACCGCCACCGGTGGAACCGCTTGTGGAGCCGTTGTTGTCCTTATTGTCGCCAGTGGAGCCATTTTGGGTGTTGGAGCCACCGTTACCGTTACCGTTGCCACCGTTGGTGGAACCGCCATTGCTGTCGGAACCACCCTTATCCTTGTCCTTATCGCCGCCGAAGAGGCTGGAGGAACCGGCAAACAGGTCACCCAGGGAACCCTTGTTCTTGTCTTCCTTCTTGGAAGAGCCACCGGCTGCGCCGCCGGAGAAGCACTTGGAGGAGCCAGCGAACATGGCACCGGCAGAACCGGTCTTAGCTGCGGAGCTATCGCTACTCATGTCCTGGTATGGCTGGTTGACGTAGATGGTTTGGTTCTCATCGTTGATATCGGCGTGCTTGGCGATGAGCTTTCCGTCGGGGCCATAGGCCTCTTCGAATACAACCAGGGTCTTGCCAGCGTAGCCCTCGGGGATTTCAAGCTCCAGGTGGACCTCGTCCTTTTCCTGGGTGGGTGTGAACTTCTTTTCTGACTTGATGTCGGTTGGAACGGCTTCAACAGTGTCAGTCCCCTCTTTGACTCGCCGCTCGTACAACTGACCCTTCAGGGTATATTCCTTACCGACGATCAGGCCCTCATAAGCCACGATGTCAACGATGGTGCCGCCCTTGGACTTCACCCGCTGCGAATGTTCGTCACCCTTCTTGCGGGCGGTGGTGGAGAGTCGGGCGTTGGTGCCTTTCCACTCAATATAGAGTTCGGCTTCCTTAGTCTTTTCCTTATCGTGGGTGACGATCAGGGTTTGATAATGGTTATTATTAGCGGTCGGGGAAATGATGAGGGCACCATTGACCTCGGAGGAAGCAGCCTTAGCAATTAGCTTGGCGGAACCTGCTTGTTCTTCGGCCTTGAAGTAGAACTCTTGGCCCTTCTTGATCTCATTGGCTGGGAACGCATTGCCATTCTTGTCGACAACCTGACCGGTTTCGGCGGTCACTTCCACGGAATCGGCGTTGGTGTCTAGGGTGAAAGGTCCGAAAGTGCCATTGGCTTGGCGCGTTGCACTGTCCTTGCCCTTGAAGCCGACCTGGAGGTCCACAGAGGTAGACTCCGCACGGCCCACGTTGGCGGGGCCGAGCAAGTATTCGTAGACTTTCTTGGCGTTTTGCTGTTCTTCAGCGGTACCTTGACCGTGGGCAAGACCCTTGTAGTTGAAGCCGGAGCCCAGGTTCCAGATGGCGGCCTGGGTTTGGGCGATCACAGACTGCTTGGAGACCTGAGTGGAGGTTACGCCAGCCTTTTGGAGTACGGTTTCATAACTGACGGCTGGGTAGCTATTGGCAGCGATCCAGTTGACCTTCCGGCGAACGGTTTCGTCCTTCTTAAAATTGTTATTACCGGGGAACTCAGACCACTTAGCAGCATAAGCATCATTGGTTTCGTGGAAGTTCACTTCCAACTCATTGCAGTATGCGAGACGTTTTTCGCTACCAGAAGTAGCGCTGAAGAGTTCGGCGAGGATGGTCTTAGAACCATCTGTAACTTTGTAGCCTTTTTCGTCCTCAGTGATGCTGAACTTGGCGCCGATTTCCTGTGCGCTTGCAGTAGGTGCTACGTGAGCTGCGCCAAAAAATAGTGACAACGCTGCCACTGCGCTGACCAGCCGCTTGGACCGGCCTTTATTGAGACTATGTTGAGAAAGCATTGACCCATCGTTTTCTGGCGACTCCGCTAGACGAGTCACCGATAAGGCGAACTTGATACCTGATAACGGATTCTTAAGGTGATGCGTTCGGCAATAACGCATGGTTCCTTGAACCGTTTCAAGAATTAGATGTTAATTGGAAAACCGATCCAAAAAAACTGCCCCAGAGGGGTGTGATTTGAAACCTAATCATACATATCAGTTATGCTAATCGGGCATTTTATGGGCCCGTAACCCACGAAATATCCCCCCGATGGGGAATTTGGGAAATATCCATATTTTAAGAGTGAAAACTAACTCATTTTCGATCCATTATTCACCAAAACAGCACTTTAACGCATTTATTATATAGGTATTAGGTGTATTAATGTTGTACATATGTTCGATCGTTGTTGTGGTTTTTAAAAACCGGAGGGGGTGATTTATGGGTTGATTAAAATGTTCTCATTTTCTTCATCGAGACCGAACCGTTACCATTTTCACTGGGATTTCTTTATAAAAATATCTCTAATTCTTACCTCAATCTAGGGGTTATGGGGGCAAATACCTACCCCCGTTTGGCGTCTTTGGGTATCGGTAGCTTTTGTGAAGCGATTAACGCCTATAGCCCGGCATAGATAAAATTTGGCGAATATATCGCGGTTATCCAGTAAAAAACCGTCGAACTCTTAGCCGTAGAAAAGGTTCTATTCATTTGGAATAAGAATTATAGAGCCATGGCTAGCAGCAAAAGGCTTACCTGAGAATTTAGGCGTCGAAAAGCGAGAAAGAAACCCGTCTAAATAAGTTTCCAATAATAAACCTACTTAAGGCGAATCATTGCTGGGTAAAACCATAATTACCACCCCAATTACCCACACTGATGTGGGGAGCTTAGCGGCAACCAGCAACTACGCACTACCCTTAGGGAGAAACTCTTATCCTAAGGATCTACCAGGAAGGTAACTTTATGAACGACTATCGGTTGCAGCGCTTCTTACTGCCTCGCGTTGGTGAGCCGCACGATGTGCGCATGTTGTACCTCATCGAATCCGAATACAACAAGCAACGCGCCATGTGGACCGACCGCAGCAGTATCACTATTACCGCCGGTAGCGAGGTCAGCTTTCTTTCCTACTTCAATGCCTTCCCCGCCAGCTATTGGCGACGCTGGTCCCAACTCGATTCCGTTATTCTTAAAGTCAGGGTCACCGGGGCTGCCCGCATCGACGTTTACCGCTCTAAATTCGACGGCGCCCGCATCGGGGTCGAGGGTAAACAGGTGAAAAATGGTGAGGTCGAATTCAACCTTTCCCTCGCCCCCTTCGAAATCGGCGGGTGGCTCTGGTGGGACATCACTGCCGAAACCGACGTGACCGTGGAAGAGGCCGGCTGGTACGCCCCCCACGCGCCCAAAGCGCAGACGCTTCCCGACGGCACCCAAGTTGGTCCTTTCGAACCGCGGGTGACCGTGGGCATTCCCACCTTCAACCGGCCTGACGACGCCGTTGCCGCTCTCGAAGCCCTCGCCCAAGACCCCGAAGTCGATGCCGTCATCGACACGATTATCATGCCCGATCAGGGTAATAAGCACCCCGCCGACCACCCCGGCTACAAAAACGCCGTCGCCCACTTCGGCGACCGATTCCACGAATTCCGCCAAGGCAACCTTGGCGGCTCTGGCGGCTACTCCCGCATCATGTACGAAGCCCTGGGGGACGGGCCGGCCGGCGCCGCCAAATCCCCCTACATTCTTTATATGGATGACGACATCGCTATCGAACCCGACTCCGTGCTGCGTGCCCTGGCCGCCGCCCGCTACGCTAAATCACCCATGCTCATCGGTGGCCAAATGCTTAACCTGCAAGAACGCAGCCACCTGCACACCATGGGCGAAATCATCAACCGGGGCGATTTCATGTGGACCTCCGCACCCCACGTCCACTACGACCACAACTTTGCCGCCCACCCGCTCTCCGACCTTGGCAAACCCGGCGACAAGCCCGATCACCCTAACTCCCGTGACCTGCACCGGCGCATCGACGCCGAATTCAATGGTTGGTGGATGTGCATGATTCCCCGGCTGGTTGCCGAAGAAATCGGCCAGCCCCTCCCGCTCTTTATTAAATGGGACGATGCCGAATACGGGCTGCGCGCCGCCCGCCACGGCTACCCCACCGCCACCTGGCCCGGCATTGCCATTTGGCACATGGCCTGGAGTGATAAAGACGACGCCATCGACTGGCAGGCCTACTTCCACCTGCGCAACCGCCTGGTGGTGGCCGCCATGCACCACGATGGTCCCATCGACGGCATCATCCGCAGCATGCTGAAAGCCACCATCAAACACCTCATGTGCTTGGAATATTCGACAGTGGCCATTCAATTGGAATCAATCAAAGACTTCCTCCAGGGGCCCGACAACCTGTTTGACATCCTGGAATCCTCCCTGCCCCGGATTGCCGCGATTCGGAAAAACTACTCCGACGCCGTCATCCTGCCCTCCGCCGCCGAACTGCCCCGCCCCACCGGCATCCCCGGCGTGCCTATCAAGGACATTGGCGGCCGGCTCGCCCCCCTGAAAAAGGCCGTGTGGCTGGCCAAAGGCATCAAACACTCCCTCAGCCGGGAAAACAAGGCACACCACGAGGTTCCCCAAGCCAACCTCGCCCCGATCGAGGCCCGATGGTTCTCCCTCTCGCGGGTTGACGGCGCCACCGTGGCCACCGCCGACGGTCGGGGAGTGGTCTTCCGGAAACGCGACCTGGCCCAGGCCAAAGACCTTTTCAAGCAGACCCGTGCCCTCCACAAGCAACTCCAAGAACGCTTCGAAGTGCTGCGGGTACAATACCGGGCAGCCCACCCTGATTTGGTGAGCCGGGAAAGTTGGGCGAAAATCTTTGAACCAGAAAAAGCTGGATCGGGAAAAGCCGCAACAGCGAAACCGGAAAAGCTAAACCAAAAAAGCTGAGTGAGAAAGAATAGCGATTAGTGAAAAACGAGTCTGACATCCTGGTGTCCCTCCAAGACCGCTTGGCGACACCCGGCATCTTCCGCATTGCTCGCGGTTTAAGCCACTTTGGGGAGCACTCCTTGGGGTGGTTGGGATTGGGATTTATCGGGGCGTTGGTGGATAAAAACCATCGCGGCCGGTGGTTCAAACTGATGGCGGCGGCGTTTGTGAGCCACGCACTAAGTGTCGTCGTCAAGCGAATTGTGCGACGGAAACGGCCGCACGATCCCCGCATTCAAGTGGGCGTAGGAACCCCCAGCGAGCTGAGTTTCCCCAGTTCACATGCGACATCGACCACGGCGGCGCTTGTGACGTTGGCGAAAATCACTAGGAATCCGTTGCCGCTGCTCGGGGTGCCAGTGATGATGCTATCCCGTATGGTACTTGGTGTTCATTACCCTACCGATGTGCTGGC
Source organism: Corynebacterium matruchotii (assembly GCF_011612265.2). Classification (NCBI taxonomy): domain Bacteria; kingdom Bacillati; phylum Actinomycetota; class Actinomycetes; order Mycobacteriales; family Corynebacteriaceae; genus Corynebacterium; species Corynebacterium matruchotii. The sequence continues at coordinate 61,000 of NZ_CP050134.2, forward strand.
CGGCGCAATTGTGGGGGCCGTAACCGCGCAGGTTATCGACCGGAAAGTTGCCGGCTGCGGCCAATGTGGGGTTCGTGGGGCGTAACGGAAAGAAGGATAGCTCATGAGCGAGAAGCCAGAGAAGTCAGAATCAGAGGCTGACACACAGGCCGGGTCGCTGCCCGAGGCTGAGGCAGGGTCCGAGGTGGCTGAGGCGGGGGCTGCCGAAGTCGCCGTTGACGACGCGGCGCAACCCCCGGCAACTCCGGCAACCCCGGCGGCGGAGTCAGCCGATGACACTCACGGGAAAAAACCGCCCAAAAATCTAGTAGACGCCATTATCAAAGGCCTGCGCCCCAAACAATGGGTGAAGAACGTGCTGGTCCTGGCGGCGCCGCTTTCCGCCGGCGCGGCTAAACTCTTCGCCACCAGCACACTTGTGGACGTTGCCATTGCCTTTGTGGCTTTCTGCTTCGCGGCATCTTCCATTTACCTTATTAACGATGCCCGCGACATTGAGGCCGACCGGGCGCACCCCACGAAGCGGTTTAGGCCTATTGCCTCCGGGATGCTGCCCCAGAAGCTGGCGTATGTGCTGGCAGTGGTCCTGATTCTTGCTGCGGTGGTGGTGAGCTATCTTGCATCATCCGGCCATGGGCTGGTGATCGTGATGGTGGTGTATATCGTGTTGCAGCTGGGCTATTGCTTCGGGTGGAAGCACCAGCCGGTGATTGATATTGCCCTGGTGAGCTCCGGGTTTATGCTGCGTGCCATGGCGGGCGGTGTAGCCGCGGGCATCTATCTGTCGCAGTGGTTCCTGTTGGTGGCCGCGTTCGGTTCCCTGTTCATGGCCGCAGGCAAGCGGTACGCCGAGATTCTGTTGGCGCAGGAGTCTGGCGCGAAGATCCGCAAGGCCTTGGAGGGGTATACCGTCACATACCTGCGGTTTGTGTGGACTTTGGCCGCCACCTCCGTGGTGATCGCCTACGCCCTATGGGGTTTCGAGATGGCCCGCCAGGCCGCTGGTACCGCCGCCGTGTGGTATCAGGTGTCCATGGTGCCGTTCACGGTTGCGATTCTTCGGTATGCGGCGGATGTTGACCGCGGTGCCGGCGGCGCCCCCGACGAGTTGGCGTTGAGCGACCGGACCCTGCAAATTTTGGCCGTGGCATGGCTGGCTTGTATAGGTGTTGCCGTGTATTTGGTGCCGGTTTTGGGCTAACCCCAGCCCGCTTTTCGACGCCACCTCCCGGCACCAGCCCATTCACCTCTCCCACGGGATCCCTCGCCTCCCGCCTCCCGGGGCCTCCTGCGTTAGCTTGGTTTCCGTCGATTTGGCCCGGTTTTAGCCTGCCTTAGGGAGGTTTCCCAGCTAACGCCCGAGCGGGACGTTTGGGGTGGGGCGAGCTGGCTTCACCTGGTTTCCCTGCGTGAGGTTGAGGAGGCCGGATTCCCGGCGTTGTAGTTTTCCGCTCTTTCCCTGGCCCGAGCGTTAGCTTGGGTTCGCGTTGGGGTGGCTCGGAAACCTGCCTGATTTTTACGATTCCCAGCTAATGGTTTGACGGCTCAACTTTGCGATTTTTCACGCCTAGAGATTCCATCCGGGAGTCTCGGATCTCACCATGGCATCCTCTGCTTCCTTTCTGCGTTAGCTTGGGTTCGCATCAACGCAGGCCGCTGTGCTCGGTTCCAGGGAGGTTTCCCAGCTAACGCTCAAGCTGGGAGCTTTGCCAGGTTTTGACCGGTGTGAAGCGTCAGGTTTGACGGGTCATATTCATTGTCTGTGGTTTTTCGCCCCTTTCCCGGCCCGAGTATTAGCTTGGGTTCGCGTTGGGGCGGCTCGGAAACCGGCCTGATTTTTACGATTCCCAGCTAATGGTTTTGGCAGGTTTGCCAGGCTGCCATGCTTGCCCCTCCTATAGGATTCCTCACCATATCCCCTCCTGCGTTAGCTTGGTTTCCGTTGGTTTGGCCCGGTTTTGGCCTGCCTCAGGGAGGTTTCCCAGCTAACGCTCGGGCCTGCCCGCGTCCGTACCCGCGGTGACCTGTGGCAGCCCACCGCGACGCCCGCCGCCCGGAACCAGCCTCAAGCCCCAACCCTAGGCGTCAAACCTCAAGCTCATTCCGTTGGGGGATGACGGATTCAAACTCGCCGCTTGCTAAGATATCTTCCTATGACCACAGCCCGCTCTCTCACCACGCTCTCCGGTGTTATATCAGCAGTCGTTGTTGCCGCCCTCGGGTTTTACGGCGGCTGGCAGCGCCGTTGGATGAGCGATGATGGGTTGATTGTGTTGCGCACGGTCCGTAATCTTCTCGCTGGGAACGGGCCGGTTTTTAATGCGGGGGAGCGGGTGGAAACAAACACCTCCACCCTATGGCAATACATTATTTATATTGGCGCATTGATAAGTGGTTCCCGGTTGGAGACTATTGCCTTGTGGGCGGCGTTGGTCTTCACCACTGTGGCCCTGTTCATTGCGGCCGTGGCCACTGCGAAACTCTATCAGGGCAATAATCGGCTGCTGCTCCTGCCTTTTGGGGGGATATTGTACATTTCGTTGCCGCCAGCCCGGGATTTCGCCACCTCGGGCCTGGAGTGGGGCCTGTCCCTGCTGTGGATTGCCACGTGGTGGTTCCTCATGGTTCAGTGGGTGGAGGATGCCAGGCTGCGGTGGGGGATTAAGTACAGCTATCTGTTGGCGTTTTGTTCGGGCTTGAGCTGGTTGGTGCGCCCAGAATTGGCATTGTATGGGGGCTTGTCGGGCCTGATGCTGCTGATTATGGATCGGAAAAATTGGTGGAAGATCCTCTTGGCGGCCATCCCGGTGCCGTTGGCCTACCAGGTGTTTCGCATGGGCTATTACGGCCTGTTGGTGCCGCATACCGCGGTGGCGAAGTCGGCGTCGGGGTCGCAGTGGGGTGATGGCTGGTTTTACCTCATGGATTTTGTGACCCCATACCATTTGTGGTTGGGGGTGCTCATTGCTGCGGCGGCTGCCGGGTTGCGGGTGTGGAACGCCACGCGGGAGGCGTCGATAAGCGTGAATCGACGCACCGTGGTCATTGGGTTGACGTGTGGGGCGGCGCTGATTCATTTCCTTTATGTGCTGCGCGTGGGCGGCGATTTCATGCATGGGCGCATGCTGCTGCTGCCGTTGTTCACGCTGCTGCTGCCGGTGAGCGTTGTGGTGATTGATCGGCAGCGGATTCCAACGACCGTGGCGGCTGCTGGGCTGTTTATCGCCGGCATGGGCTGGAGCTTTGCGACGGTCCTAGGTGGGCACCCCTACCAGCTTCCCGAGGGGGACGAAGCCCCGCTGCGCATCGTGGACGAGCGGATTTTCTGGCAGCTGGCCACCTACCGGGACCAGCCCACCCGCTACGCCGAGGACTTCCTCACCGCCCGCAATATGAATAATTTCGTGCCCATGCTGGAGCAGGGACGTGCCGCCCATGATGCCCAACTGTTTCAGATTCGCCTGAGTCAGCATCCTTTGGTGTTGTCGTGGGAGCCGCGGCCGCGCACCACCGAACACACCGACCTGGCCGACATGCCGCTGTCGCTTACCATGATTAATCTGGGCATGACCAGTATGAACGCCCCCCTGGACGTGCGGGTGCTCGACAATATGGGCCTGGCCAACCCCTTGGCTGGCCGCCAACCCCGGGTCGTCAATGGGCGGGTGGGGCACGACAAGAACCTGCCCTTGGAATGGCAGGTGGCGGATTCGGCCGTGCCGCTGGACGCCGTGCCGAGTTGGGTGGACAAAGCATATGTGAAGCGTGCCCGGGAGATTTTGTACACCCCGGAGTACCAAAAACTTTTCGCCTCGTACCGAAGCCCGCTCACCTTCAAACGCTTCCTTGCCAACATCAAATTCAGCCTGGGAGCAGGGCGGACCCTCCAGTTCCAGGAGGACCCGGCCGCCTACCAAGGCCCCCTGCCTGTAGTGGATCCGCTTCCGATAAATTGGCCTCGGGACATCAAATTAGATCCGGTTCGCTAGCGTTGCTAACCTCGATTGGGGGACGGTAGCACGATAGTTAAAAGCGATTCAAAAGTGTGAACGTTACCCAAGATTAGGGAAAGAGTTGCCCCCGGGGTAGCTGAGAACTGCCTTTAATTCGGCTGCGTGATTGTCGAAAAATGCCGGTGAAAATCGACGAAAAATCACCTGAGTTTCTCGCCCTATATACCCCAAGAAATTACCCCTGTAACCCAATATAGGTGTAGTGGGTGATTTTATTATTACTGCTGGTAGTGAATGAATTTGATAGGTCTGCTACCAAAATTTTGTGGATGGTTAGGTAACAAAATAGGTGGACTAATTTATATCCCTGTTATAAAGTTTAGGCATTTAGTTGGCTCTTTGCTGTGAACCACTACAAAACCTAAGAGCAAGAAGTTTCACGAGAAGTGAATTATCTGACCTGAATCATAGGAGAAGCATGAAGTTCATGACACGCGCGATAAAGAAGGTGGCGGCGGCTGTCACCGCAGTTGCCGCTGCTTCCGTTCTGGCGGTGGCGGGCCAGGGCGTAGCTACTGCTGGCCCGCGGGACTGGTTGCGTCCTGACGCCACCGGGGCTTGTGAATGGGATGGGGTTGGCTTCTGGGTTCAGCGTTGTGACGTGTTTTCCCCAGCCATGAACCGGAACATCACCGTGCAAATTCAACCGGCACAACGAGGCGGTAATGCTGGGTTCTATCTGCTTGACGGTGCTCGCGCCACCGAACGAGCAAATGCCTGGACCACCGACTCCAATGCCCCGGAGCTCTACGCTAACCACAACATCACCCTGGTGATGCCCGTTGGTGGTCAGGGTACTTTCTACCAAGACTGGCTACGGCCCGCTAACTACACCGGTGACGGCCCGCTGTTTAAGTGGGAAACCTTCCTCACCAAGGAACTCCCGGCTTACCTGGAGGGCAACTTCGGTGTTGCCAGGAACAACAACTCCATCGCCGGCCTGTCCATGGGTGGTACCGCCGCCCTGAACCTGGCAGCCCGCAACCCGGCAATGTTCAAGCAGGCCATGAGCTGGTCTGGCTACCTCACCATGTCCGGCCCGGGCATGAGCACCCTGGTGCGTCTAGCTATGCTGGACCTGGGCGGCTTCAACGTCAATAACATGTACGGTTCGATGTTCAACCCGAACCGGTACGAGAACGACCCCTTCTGGAACATGGGTGCCCTCAGGGGTAAGGACGTGTATATTTCCGCAGCCAGCGGTTTCTGGAGTGCTGACGACATCATGCGCTACGAAGTGAAGGACCGGATCACCGGCTCCATCCTGGAGGCGTTCAGCCTGTACACCACCACGCTGTGGGAGGCCAAGGCGCGCGCTGAGGGCGTGAATGTGACCGTTAACTATCCGGCAGCAGGCATCCACAACTGGTTGCAGTGGAACTACCAGTTGAACCTCACCAAGAACCGCGTGCTTGACGTCATGCAAGCTTGGTAATCCACACATAACGGAAAGAAGTCACCGGGGTATCGCAATTGTTGGGACTGCGATGCCCCGGTAGCATTTTGTCGGTTTACCGGTGCGCCGCACAGCAAGGCACTATGGCGCCTTTACACTTGGCAGGTAACATTTGTGAGCTTTTCGACGAATATTCCTGTGAGGCCGACAGACCGTTACAATCGCCAGGGCAGGGGAATCCCCGGTGAATCAGCTCAGTACTAAAAACTTGAAGGATTGAACATAATGCGTGTAACTCAACGTCGTTCCTACCAAATAGCCGCCCTTCCGGTGGCCATTGGCTTGGGAGTCTCCCTGCTATTTCCTCCCGCAGCGGTGGCGCAATCAACCACCAGCGCGAAGCCAACTAGCACGAGCACTAGCAAATCCCGTAGCAGTAATTCGTCAAGCTCAGGAAGCCTGGGGAGCTCCTCCCTGAATGGCTTGACCGACTACCTTGATACCAATGCAGTGGAACGCACCCCTATTCGCGTGGACGAGCGGCCCCAAATCAATGGTCTGCCCGATGGGGTGTCGGTGGAGCGTGTCAAGTGGATCACCGATAGGCGCATCGAACTGCAAATTAAGTCCAAGGTCATGCCGAAAGACGTGGTTAAGGTGCAAATGCTGTTGGCCCGCGATTGGCATTCCCAGCCGAATCGGAAATTCCCCGAGGTGTGGGCCCTCGACGGGTTGCGGGCCACCGACATTGAAAGCGGCTGGACTAGCGAAACCAACATTGAACAACTGTTCGCCGACAAGAACGTCAATGTGATCTTGCCTGTTGGTGGCGAATCCTCCTTCTACTCCGACTGGCAGTCCGAAGACAACGGCAAGCACTACATGTGGGAGTCCTTCCTGCTCAATGAGCTTATCCCCGTGCTGAAGAACGGCTATCGGGCCAATGGCGACCGGGCCATCTTCGGTCTGTCCATGGGTGGCACCGCCGCCATGAACCTGGCGGAACGTAATCCCGACCTGTTTAAGTTTGTGGGCTCCTTCTCCGGGTATTTGGACACCACCAGCCCCGGCATGCCCGATGCTATCCGCACCGCCCAACAGGATGCTGGCGGATACCACAGCGAGGCCATGTGGGGGCCGGACGGCTCCCAACAGTGGATCGACCACGACCCCAAGCTGGGCATTAAGGCGTTGAAGGGGATGAAGGTGTATGTGTCGGCCGGCTCCGGCCGGGATGATTTCGGCCAGCCGGGCTCCGTCGCAAAGCATCCGGCGAATGCCGCCGGTATTGGGCTGGAAGTTATTTCGCGCATGACCACCCAAACCTTTGTCGACTTTGCCCGCCGGGATGGGGTGGAAGTTACCTCGGTGTTCCGGCCCTCTGGCGTGCACGACTGGCCCTACTGGCAGTTTGAGATGGGGCAGGCCTGGCCGCACATCGCCGGGGCCCTTAACCTGTCGCAATCCGACCGCGGCGCCGACTGCACCCCCGTCGGGGCCATCGCCGAAGCCACCAAGGGCGGCGTCATCGGCAACTGCGTGAACAACGAATACGACGTGGCCGGCGGCAAGGGCCAGGACTTCACCAACGGTCGCGCCTTCTGGTCCCCGAACACTGGCGCCCAGGCCCTCTACGGCCGCATCGGCACCGTGTACACCGAGCTTGGCGGCCCCGGCTCCTGGCTGGGATTCCCCACCTCCACGGAACGCGGGCTCGCAAACGGTGGCCGGTTCGTCACCTTCGAACACGGCAATATCTACTGGACCCTGCAAACCGACGCCATTGCCGTGCCCACTGACATTGTGAACAAGTGGGGCGACCTCAAGTGGGAGAACGGTGACCTGGGTTACCCAGTGGCCGAAGCTACCGAACACAACGGTGGCCTGGTGCAGAAGTTCCAAAACGGCTACGTCACCCGTAACCCCAAGGGTGCTAATAACTGGGTGCGGGGCGCCATTGCCGCCAAGTACGGTGAGCTGCAAACCGCCAAGTCCAAACTGGGCTACCCCACCTCTGATGAGAAGTCCATCAACGGTGGCGCCTTCCAAGAGTTCGAAAACGGCAACATTTACTGGTCCCCCGCCACCGGCGCTCACGTTATCTACTACGGTGACATTTATAAGGCTTGGGGCGAAAAGGGCTACGAGCAGGGTGAATATGGCTACCCCACCTCCGATCAGGAGTCTGCTAGCGGTTCCATCACCTTCCAGGGTGGTAAAATGAGTCAATCCAATGGCAAAGTCCGCGAGGAGCGAAATTAGTGAAACGCCTGTTAGCGACAGGAATTTTTACCCTGTCCGTCATAACCGCTGGTGCTGGCCTCAGCGCCTGCGGTAGTTCCACCGTGAGCGATGATGCTACGGCATCCACGTCCAAAGCCCCCATCGCGCCCCTGAAGGGCTCCGGTGGTTCGGGTGCAACTTCAGGTGCGGCCGGGGCCTCCGATGGCGCTGGTGCCGGCGCTAGTGGGGCTAACGGGGCTGGTGGCTCCGGTGATGCCGGCGAGAGCGGTAACGCCGCCCCGCCGGCTGATGGGCCAGCCCAAGAAGTATCGTCCATTCCCACGCCGGCCCAACAGTTGAGCGATGCGGACAAGACCTACTTCGACGCCCTCACGGCTGGTGGTATTAAGGTGGAAGGCGCCGAAAACCAAATGATCGGCGCCGCCCAGGTTGTGTGCCAAAACCAATTCCCGCAGGCTGTGCAGGCAGTCGGTGGGCAATTGGTGGAGCAGAAGCGTACCTCGCTGTCGCCCGAAGAGACCGTTTCCCTGATTGAAACGTCGGCACGCAAGGCATATTGCTCTTAACGCCGATCCAAGGAAGTTCATGAAGAAAGTTCTCACCGTTCTTGCCGCGCTTGTGGTGATTGTTGTGGTTGCTGCAGGTGCGCAGCAATGGTTGAGTCAAACCAATAAGGGGGGGCCGGTCGGCCCGCCCGAAACCTCCGAAGCAACCATGGTGACCCAACCCGACCACTGTCCCCGGGTTGAGGTGCTTGTCGCGCCCGGCACGTGGGAATCCTCCAAGACCGATGACCCGTTCAACCCTACAGCGAACCCCAAATCGTTCATGTTGAACATTTCCCGGCCGTTGCAGGAAGCCTATCCGGCCCACGAGGTGAAGGTGTGGACCTTGCCGTACACGGCGCAGTTCAAGAACATTAACTCCCAAAACGAGATGCCGTATGACGAATCCCGGGAGGAAGGCATCGCCACCATGGAGACCGAAATGCGGGACGTGTTCCGGGAATGCCCCCTTACCGATTACATCCTCACCGGGTTCTCCCAGGGTGCGGTCATTGCTGGGGACATTGCCAATAAGATCGGCACCGGCACTGGGGTGGTTCCGGCGGAGCGGATCCGGGGCGTGGCATTGATCGCCGACGGTCGGCGGGAACCCAACGTGGGCCAGCATGTGGGCAACCCGGTCGGTGGTGTGGGTGCGGAAATCGCCCTACAACCCCTCAACCTGTTGGTGCAGCCCGTCGTGCCCGGCGCCACCATGCGGGGTCCCCGGCAGGGCGGCTTCGGCGCCCTGAACGATCGTACGTTCGAAATTTGCGCCCCGAACGATGCCATTTGTGACGCCCCCCGGGAGATCGGCAATGCCCTGGGCCGCGCCACCGAAATGGTGCAGGCCAATGGGGTGCACTCGGTGTACGCCACCAACCCCTATGTGATTCCCGACACCACCGCAAATCAGTGGGTTGTGGAATGGGCAAAGGGGCTCATTAACCGGTAACGATGATGTTTCGGCGACCGTCGAGGTGTTCGTCCCACCGTTCGTAGTAGGCGGTGATGGCGAGCACCTCGTCCCAGTTGAGGGTTCCTCGCTTTTCGACGCGCCGTCGGTGCTCAACCTCATCCGGGAGCACGCATTCGAATTGGATGAGCCTCGCCCGATGCTTTTCGGCCAGATCCCGGAATATGGCTCGGGTGTGGTGCATGGGGTTGACCGCATCAATGATCACGGTGCGGCCCAGTTCTAGGTTGTCGCCCGCCAGGTGGGCGATGGCCTGGTAGCCGTAGTCCTTGAGGTCGTTGTTGTCGGCCATGCGGATGAAGGGTGCCTCCAGGGTGTCGAGGCGGAGGTAGACGGCGCGGAGCGCGTCGGCAAGCGATCGTGCCTGGGTGGTTTTGCCCACGCCTGGTAGACCGGCGAAAACGATGAGTCTGCTCATGCCCCAAGTCTAGGTTGGAATTTGCTGTCAATTTGGGAGAATGAGAGTTCATTTTGCTCTGCAAGTAATACACTGGTGGCTGGTTACGATGGAGTAACCAGAAGCGCAATTTCAATCGATTTTATCGAGGAGACACATGGATTTACATGCGATTATCGGCCAGTTCTTCAACGAGAAAGGTGAGATCACCCTCCAGCCTGAGGTGACGCTCGCCGGCATGTGCGAAGTCCTTTACCAGACGGAGAAGGCGGCTGGCACCACTGGTCGAAAGACCTTGCGATTCTGGGATTTCTCGCAGTCCCGCGATGGGGAAATCGTGGAATACTCCCGTGACCAGATTAATACCCGCATTAAGGCTGTTGCGGCTAGGTTGCAGCAGGTGGGCACCATTGGTGACCGGGTGGCCATCCTTGCCAATAACTCCCCCGAATATGTGTTCGCAATGTTGGGGGCCATGTATGCCGGCATGGTGCCGGTACCTCTGTACGACCCCAATGAGCCCGGTCATGCCGACCACCTCAAGGCGGTGATTTCGGATTCCGCCCCCAAGGCTGTGCTCACCAATGCTCGGTCTGCCGGTGCGGTGCGGACGTTCTTCGCCGACATTCCCGGCCGGGAGCGGCCCCGCGTGCTGTCGGTGGATTCCCTGCCGGACTCCCTGGCTGAAAGCTTTACCAACCCCCTGGAAAACCCGGCCGCCCAGCAATTCCTGGCTGCTAGTGGCAAGCTGCCGGTGGACTTGACCGCCTTCCTGCAATACACTTCCGGCTCCACCCGGGTGCCGGCCGGCGTGGTGTTGACCAACCGGTCCATTCTCACCAACGTGCTGCAGATTTTCACCGCCGCCCAGTTGAAGACCCCCCTCCGACTGGTCACCTGGCTGCCGCTGCACCACGACATGGGCATCGTGCTGGCCACCTTTGTGACCATTCTCGGCCTGAACATGGACCTGATGTCGCCCCGCGACTTCATCCAGCAGCCCGCCCGGTGGGTGAACCAGTTGCACGCGGAGCATGAGGGCGAAAACGTGTATTCGGTTATTCCGAACTTTGCCATGGATTTGGCCATGCGCTACGGGCTGCCCGCCGCCCGCACGGATTTGGATCTGTCCCAGGTGGATGGCCTGATTTTAGGTTCCGAGCCGGTGACCGAAAAGTCCATGGAGGCCTTCATTTCGGCGTTTGCGGAGCATGGGTTGCATCGGGCTGCGGTGCGCCCCTCCTACGGCCTGGCTGAGGCGTCGCTGCTGGTCACGACGCCACAAACCCCGAATCGTCCCCTGATTAACTATTTTGATCGGGAGGCGCTGTCCGAGGGCCGCGGCGTGGTGGTTGCGCGCAATGAGGATTCGGTGTCGTTTGCCTCCAACGGCCAGGTGGTGCGTCCGCAACTTCTTGCGATTGTTGACCCCGAAACCCGCGCCGAGGTTCCCGACGGTACCGTGGGTGAGCTGTGGTGTTATGGCGCTAACATTGCCGCCGGCTACCTGAATCGCCCCGAGGAAACCGAAGAGACGTTCCATAATACCCTGGTGACCCCGTTGGCTGAGAATTCCCGGGCTTCCGGCGCGCCTGCCGACGCCCAATGGTTGGCCACCGGCGACCTGGCTGTCATTGTCGACAACGAGGTCTACATCACCGGCCGGCTCAAGGACCTCATCATCATCGCCGGCCGTAACCACTATCCGCAGGACATCGAGTACACGGTTGCTCACGCCTCGGCCCAAATCCGGCCGGCCGCCGTTGCGGCCTTCGCTGTTGAGGGCGATGATGTGGAACAGCTCATCATCCTTGCGGAGCGTGACCTTGACAAGGTTGAGGCCGATGATGTCGACGCTATTGCCGCCATTCGTGCCGCCGTCACGGAAGCTCATGGCGTGGTCCCTGCCGACATCCGTATCACCGCCCCGGACACCATCATCCGTTCTTCCGCCGGTAAGATTGCTCGCCGGGTGAACAAGAAGCACTATCAGGAGGCTGCCGCCGACTAGCGAAAGCTGTCCTCTCGGTGGGCCGGGTGGACCTGATGGGCCTGGCTTGTGTTTTGGCCAATGTTGCCAACGCTGCGAGCGAGCCAGGCCCTTTTCCACGTCCGGGTGCCTGGCGCCAGGGGCTCCAGGGGTAGTTTGTGATTGTGGTTTGTGTGGTTGGTCCGCTGGCTCGCTGGTCTACTGGTCCGCGTTAGCCCGTTAGCCCGTCAACCCGTCAGCCCGTTAGCTGGGTTTTGCCCTGTTTCGGCCTTGATCTGGCCTGTTTTCTGGGGAAACCCAAGCTAACACAGACTGGGGGGCGTAGGGAGAGGGCAAAACGAAGGTGCTGGGGTTGGTGGTTGGGAGGATCGCCGGTCGCTCACCATTGTTGGTGTTAGCTTAGACGTTCCGGTGGGATCGTGGCCTGTGGTTCTCCGCGGTCCGTTAACTCTTTGGCTGGGTTTTGCCCTGTTTCGGCTCTGATCTGGCCTGTTTTCGGGGAAAACCCAGCTAACGCTGGTGCCGGCGGTCGCAGAGGCAGTCGCTGCTGGCTGCAGCTGGGCGCAGCCAGCCACTTAGCAGGTGTTTGGCAGGCGCAGGTGCGCGCCAGAGGATGCTTCATGATGGGTGTTAGGGCCTCAACTCTCCCTAACTCTCTCTGATTCCTCGATTTCCCCTTTAGGAGGCATGCCAAAAGCCCCCGTCCCGGCTCACGCCACCCCCTTGAGCCCTCCCCCGAAACTTCCTAGGTTACCTTCGGCTCATCCGCTCCTCACGCAATTGCCACCAGGGCGGCGCCACGCTCAGGTTGACCAGCTGGTGTTGGTGGGGGAGCTGGTCATAGTGGATATGGGTGGTGAGATTGTTAATGTGGTTAATGAGCGCCGGCCCAATTTGGGATGGCGCGACCCGAAGAAAATAATATCCGTGCTTGGCAATACTTTGTTCGCGCGCAATTTGTTTTGCATATGTTTCCGCGCGTTGTTCGGGTGTGCCATGGTATTTGATGGCGCCGTCAATTTCAATTATGAGCCAATTATTGACGAGTAGATCCGCTCGATAGTACGTCGTAAAGCTTGGATTTTTGCTGGGGGTACTAAAAATCGCCTGCGCGTCCACAGTCAGCTTGGGTAGCGCGTGCGTGATGGCGTACCGCGCGTAAGTTTCCTGCACCGAATCAATCCCGTAGAGCGCCTGGGCGAGCACTTTGCAAGCTTTACGCGTGCCCCAACGCCCGTGGTGATGGTTCAGGTGTGCCCAAAACTTTTCTTTGCGACGTCCGAATCGGCGGATCGCGGCCTCCAGGAAAGCTAGTCCCTCCACCTCGCCATTCATGGCACAAATGTCTGCGAATGTACGTTCGATCGTGGTGACTCTGGTGCCATTAATTTCGGTGATGTCTTCCTCCGGTAAATCCGCGTACCGATAGTGAACAATGGCCGGCCATTGGGATCTAGAAGGGGGTTTCCGCTGCTCCTGTGGGGTGACGTCCACCAGGGAGCGGTGCGACTCATTGAGGATAGGGATTTTGTGAATCACTGCAGCCGCCATCCCACTGATGACCCCTTTCCGGAGGGATCTACCCACCGCTTCGACATTTGTTTCGAATCTCCGATAGGCTGGCGCTCGCCGGTAGGCCTGTCGATCAACCCACCAGAATCCGGCTAGTCGCATGTGGGTGTTGGTAAATTCGGGGGTGAGTTTTGCGGGCCGGTGCACTAGCTCCAGCGTTCCAGACCCGCATGATGGTGGCATCATTTCTACCATTTCTCCTGGTGAGAGGCGCTTTCTCTTTTAGCTTTACTCCTGTATTGCATACGCTGCAATGTGATGTTCGCCGTTTACCCCCGATCGTTTTCCGGTGGGTTGTCTGACCATTTTTATGGCCTTTGTTAGCTGCCGTATTTCCACCGGGTGCTACTTGTGGTGGGGGTGCTTGTGGTTCCGGGGTGGGTAATGGGGGAGGCAGGCCAGGGGTGAGTTGGGTGCAGCGCATGGTGTGCGGTGTGGCTGTCTGTGCACGCCGCGTTAGCTGGGGTTCCCGCCAAAATGGTCCAAGACAGGGCTGATTCAGGCGGTTTCCCAGCTAACGCGGCGGCGGCTGCCGCTGTGGTTGCTGCAACTGGTGGGTCCGGGCCCGGTGGGACTGGCGGGGTGAACATGTGGGAGCCGCGCCAGGGGAGCGAGCGAGGCGAGCGGTGGTCGTGGGCGTGGTTGTGGCTGTGGTGGAATGGTGTGCTGCCGGAGGTTTAGCTTGGTTTCCCTGGATTTGGGGTGGTTTTAGGCTGGTTTTAGGGAGAAACCCAGCTAACGCAACGAGCAGGGGGCGGCGGGTGCGGCGGGTGAGGGGGAAGGTGAGAGCGGGGCTTCTGGCGTCTGGGGCGGAGGTCCCGGTGGAGCCACCCCTGGCAGGCTCTCCGACGCCGCCGGCGGTGAAGGCCGCGGAGGGAGGGGGCCTAGGGGTTGGGAATTTACCCCCTTGAGGTCACCCCCTTGGGGCGTCGAAAAGCTAGGATCAGTAAACATGCAGCCTCTCAACATTTTGATTGTAGCCCCAGGTAAGCGCTAATGTTGCTCAGTGTTACGTTTACATGGAGTGAACGAGAGTCGATAGGTGAGTTTGAAACATCTAGTATGTTTCACTCGATATAAAATTATACGAATTGTGACTTTTGGGATTAGCTTTCAAGCGCGAGTGAAGGATTACGTTGACTGATCGAAATACGACACAGGAGCAGCCAGTCGGCGCCATGACCGTAGAACAATTACGCGAATGGCTTCGGCAATGGGTTATAAAAACCACCGGTTTGCCCGCCGAAGAGATTACCGATGACAAGCCAATGCAATCCTTTGGGCTATCCTCACGCGACGTGGTGATCCTCTCCGGGGAGTTGGAAAACCTGCTGGACAAGCAGCTCGACGCGACTATTGCCTACCAATATCCCACCATTCAGGCGCTCGCCCAGCAGCTCCTTGCCGGCGGCCCAGGCCTGGGGGCAGGCGCGCAGGGTGAACGCGCCGGCGCCGCCCACAACAGCCGCACCGCTCATGCCACTAGCGCCACCGACCCCAGCGTTCACGATATTGCCGTGGTGGGCATGGCCGCTCGCTACCCGGGTGCCCCCAACCTTACCGAAATGTGGCGACTCCTTGTTGAAGGCAGGGACGGCATTGGCCCGCTGCCCATTGGCCGCTGGTCGGAATACGCTAACGATCCCGTCATGAGCCGCCGCATGGAGGAAGTCAACCTCACCGGCGGCTACCTGGAGGACATTTCCGCGTTTGACGCCGAATTTTTTGGCCTATCACCACTGGAAACCGTGAACGTTGACCCCCAGCAGCGCCTGGTGTTGGAACTCACCTGGGAGGCCCTGGAGAACGCGCGGATTCCCGCTAATACCCTGCGCGGCAAGCCGGTCGGCGTGTATGTGGGTTCCTCTAATAATGATTACGGCATGCTCATTACCGCCGATCCCGCCGAGGCACACCCCTACGCCCTGACCGGCACCGCCAGCTCCATCATCGCTAACCGCGTGTCCTACGTGTACGATTTCCGCGGCCCCTCTATCAGCGTGGATACCGCCTGCTCCTCCTCCCTGGTCTCGGTGCATCAGGCTGTGCGCGATTTACGCGAACATAATGCCGATGTGGCGCTTGCCGGCGGCGTGAATATTTTGGCCGCCCCGTGGGTTTCTACCGCCTTTGGTGAGCTCGGCGTGTTTAGCCCCACCGGCAAGATTCACGCGTTTTCCGACGATGCTGACGGTTTTGTCCGCTCCGACGGCGCCGGCATGCTCGTGCTGAAACGGGTTTCCGACGCGCTTGCCGACGGCGATACGATCCTGGCCGTCATCAAGGGATCCGCCATCAATTCGGACGGGCATTCGAACGGTCTCACCGCCCCCAACCCGGAGGCCCAAGTGGATGTGCTGCAACGCGCCTACGCCGACGCCGGCGTGGACCCATCCCAGGTCGACTACGTAGAAGCCCACGGAACCGGCACCATTCTGGGCGACCCCATCGAGGCCACCGCCCTGGGCGCGGTTTTGGGCGCCAACCGCACCCCGGCCACCCCCACCCTACTTGGCTCCGCGAAAACCAATTTCGGCCACACCGAATCCGCCGCGGGCGCGGCCGGCCTCATCAAGGTGGTGCTGGCCATGCAACACAATGTGCTGCCGCCCTCCCTGAATTTCACGGAACCCAACCGTTATATCAACTTCGACGCCGAACACCTGGAGGTGGTGGCCGACCCCCGCGAATGGCCCAAATACTCCGGCACGAAACTCGCCGGCGTGAGCGGCTTCGGCTTCGGTGGCACCAACGCCCACGTGGTGCTCAGCGACTTCAACCCCGCCGACTATGGCCCCGAGGCGCAGGCCGTCCCCGCCGAGCCCGCCCTGGCCGGCGCCGAGGTTGCCCTGCCGGTGTCCGGCCTGCTGCCGTCCCGGCGCGCCCACCTGGCCGCCACCCTCGCCGATTTCGTCACCACGCTTGATGACACCGACCTGCCGGCATTGGCCCGCTCCGTCACCCGCCGCAACCACGCCCGCTCCCGGGCGGTCGTCCTGGCCGACACGGTGGCGGAGGCCACCAAACGGCTCCGCTATGTGGCCGACGGGAAGGTCGTCCAGGGCGTGGCCCTTGCCGACTCGCCGGCCCCCACCGGCCCGGTGTTTGTGTATTCCGGTTTCGGGTCGCAGCACCGCAAAATGGTCAAAGACCTGTTCGCCCATGCTCCCTTCTTCCGGGATCGGCTCACCGAACTTGACCGCATTGTCGATTTCGAATCCGGCTGGTCGATCCGGGACATCATCCTTGATGACGAACAAACGTACGACACGGAAACCGCCCAGGTGGCCATCACCGCCATCCAAATCGCCCTCACCGACTACCTCGCCACCTTGGGCGCCACCCCGGCGGCCGTGGTTGGTATGTCCATGGGCGAGATCGCCGCCGCCTACGCCGCCGGCGGCCTCAGCGCCGAGGACGCCATGCTCATCGCCTGCCACCGGTCCCGGCTCATGGGGGAGGGGGAAAAGTCCCTGCCCGAGGATCAGCTGGGTGCCATGGCGGTGGTGGAGTTTTCGGTGGAGCAGCTCGACAATTTCATTGCCGAAAACCCCGACTTTGCCGGCATTGAACCCGCCGTTTACGCAGGTCCGGGCATGACCACCGTTGGTGGTCCCCGGCAGGCGGTTCTTGATTTGGTGGCCAAGCTGGAGGCGGAGGAGAAATTCGCCCGGCTTCTTAATGTGAAGGGTGCCGGCCACACCAGCGCGGTTGAGCCTCTCTTGGGGGAGCTTGCCGCCGCCATTGCCGGGATTCAGGCCCACCCGGTGAGGCTGCCCCTGTTTAGCTCCGTGGATCGGGGCCGGGTGTACCAGCCCGGTGAGACCGTGCACGACGCCGACTATTGGGTGCGGTGTACCCGCCAGTCCGTGTGGTTCCAAGACGCTATCGAACAAGCATTCGCCGCCGGCCACACCACGTTGGTGGAGATCGCCCCGAACCCGGTGGCGATCATGGGCATGATGAACACTGCCTTCAGCGTGGGCAAGCCGGACGCCCAACTTCTTTACGCCCTCAAGCGGAAAGTGCCGGACACCCACACCATTCCGGACCTATTGGCCAAGCTGTATGTTGCCGGCGCCCCCATTGATTTCGCCGCCCTTTATGGGGCCGGGCCCATTATTGACGCCCCCACCATGCCGTGGAAGAAGCAGCGCTATTGGACTTCGGCCCGGCCGGCCGCCGGCGGCAGTTCCGGTTCCCTGCTGGGGCAGAAGGTGTCCCTCCCGGATGGCACGTTTGCGTTCCACGCGCTTGCGGACACGGTTCCGTCCCCGATCGCCCTCATGGAGGCGGTCGTCATGGAGCTCGCGCCGGGCGCTACGTTGGTTGCGGTGGAGGAGAAGGCCACGTTGCCGCCGTCGGGTGAGTTGTCGGTGTTGGCTTCCCGGAATTTGGGCGGGTTGACCATTGCGATTCACCAGGTGTTGGGGAACACGGTGATGCTTGTTGCCGAGGGGTTTGCTTCTTCCCTGGGTGGGAATGTGGAGCCGGTGTTGGGCACTCCCGCCGTGGTGGAGAGCCAGGAGGCGTCGGAGCCGCTGAGCGATAATGTGTCGTCGGAGTCGTTGAAGTGGGATCCGAACAGTGGGGAGACGGTGGAGCAGCGCATGCGGCTGATCGTGTCGGAGGCCATGGGCTATGACATTCAGGATTTGCCCGGCGAGTTGCCGCTGATTGACCTGGGGTTGGATTCCCTGATGGGTATGCGGATTAAGAACCGTATTGAGCATGATTTCTCCCTGCCGAGTTTGCAGGTGCAGGCGTTGCGGGATGCGTCGGTTGCGGATGCGGTCCGAATGGTGGAGGAGTTGGTGGCGGTGCAGCATGACACGCCGGCCCCCGAGCCTGTGTCCGCCAAGCCTGTCGACGCCCCCAAGGCGGCCGAGAAGCCCAAGGCCCCTGAGGAGCCTGCGGCTCAGCTGCAGGAGGAAAAGCCCACGGTTGCTGAGCAAGAAACGCAACCGGAGGGCGTCGTCAAGCAAGAAAAGAAAGCAACCCACGGGGTGGGTGTGGCGCCGCGGGACGCGTCGGAACGCCTCGTGTTTGCAACCTGGGCCGGGCTCACCGGGGCTGCGGCCGCCGGCGTCACCTCGGAATTGCCGGACATCACCCGTGATGTTGCCGAAAAAATTGCCGAACGTTTGAACGAACGCGCCAGCACGGAGATCACCGCCGACCAGGTGTTGGCCGCGGAAACTTTGGAGCCGCTCGCTAACCTGGTGCGGGAGGGGCTGGAGTCCGACGTGTCTGGGAACATTCGGGTGCTGCGGGAACGTCCGGCCGGATCCACAGCTCCGAGCGTGTTTTTGTTCCACCCGGCCGGTGGCTCCTCGGTGGTGTACCAGCCGTTGATGCGTCGCCTGCCGAAGGAGGTTCCCGTCTACGGTGTGGAGCGGTTGGAAGGATCCTTGGAGGAACGCGCCGCCGCCTACCTGGACGAAATCGAACGCTATAGCGATGGCCGGCCGGTCATTTTGGGTGGGTGGAGTTTCGGCGGCGTGCTGGCCTATGAGGTGGCACACCAGTTGCGGAACACCAATGTTGAGGTCGCCACCATCGCGTTGCTGGACACGGTACAGCCCGCCCACCCGGCGCCGGACACCATGGAGGAAACCAAGAAACGTTGGGAACGCTATTCCAAGTTCGCTAAGAAAACCTACAACCTGGATTTCCCGGTGCCGTACGAGATTCTCGAAACCGCCGGCGAGGACGCCCTGCTTACCATGATGGCGGAATTCCTGGCCAACACCGACCCGTCGGAGCATGGGTTGAGCGCCGGTGTGCTGGAGCATCAGCGGGCGTCGTTTGTGGACAACCGGATTTTGGATACGGTGGACATGCACCGCTGGCAGGATGTGGATGTGCCGGTCATGCTGTTCCGGTCGGAGCGCATGCATGACGGGGCTATCGAATTAGAGCCGGCCTACGCTGAGATTCATTACGACGGCGGTTGGTCAGCTATCGTAAATGATCTGGAGATTGTTCAACTGGCCGGCGATCACTTGGCCGTGGTGGACGAGCCGGAAATCAGCAAGGTGGGGCGTGCCTTGACCGAGCGTATTTCCCGTATCTCCCACATGTAAGTGCAAACTTTAGAGGTGATGATGAGTCTGGATACCACAGCCGGCAAGCTGGCGGACCTGCGCGCCCGCCTGGAGAAGGCACAAGACCCGGGTAGCGAAAACTCCCGGAAACGCCGCGATGAGGCGGGGCGCACCACTCCCCGCCAGCGCATCAACAGGCTGCTGGATTCCGGTTCGTTTGTGGAGATCGGGGCCCTGGGCCGCACTCCCGACGAGCCGGATGCCCCTTACTCGGATGGGGTTGTTACTGGTTACGGCCGGATTGATGGTCGCCCGGTGGTGGTGTACGCGCACGACAAAACCGTGTACGGCGGTAGCGTGGGTGTGACGTTCGGCCGGAAAGTGTGCGAGGTCATGGACATGGCCATTAAGATCGGCTGTCCAGTCATTGGTATCCAAGACTCCGGTGGGGCCCGCATCCAGGACGCGGTGACGTCGCTGGCCATGTATTCCGAGATTGCCCGCCGCCAGTTGCCGCTCAGCGGCCGCAGCCCCCAGATTTCCATCATGATGGGCAAATCCGCCGGCGGGGCAGTGTATGCGCCGGTGACCACGGATTTCGTCGTTGCGGTTGATGGTGAGGCCGAAATGTACATCACGGGCCCCGCGGTGATTAAAGAGGTCACCGGTGAGGTCATCACGTCCGCCGATTTGGGTGGGGCTCGCCAGCAGGAGCTCAACGGCAATATTTCCTATGTGGCCCACGATGAGGAGGATGCGTTCAACTATGTGCACGATCTTCTCGCCCGCCTGCCCCTGACCTGCCACGACCCGGGCCCGGTGTATGAGTGCCAGCCCGATTCCGAGGTTGCGTACACCCCCGAGTTGGATTCGTTCATGCCTGACGACACGAATGCCGGCTACGACATGCATGAGCTTCTCGCCCAGCTTTTCGACGACGCTGACGTGCAAGAGGTCCAACCGGGATTCGCCCCCAACATCATTACCGCCTTCGCCCAGGTTGATGGCCGATCGGTGGGGGTGGTGGCTAACCAGCCCATCGAATCCGCCGGCTGTATTGATGCCGACGCCGCCGATAAGGCCGCCCGCTTCATTCGCATTTGCGACGCCTACAACATCCCCCTGATCTTCGTCGTGGACACCCCCGGCTACCTGCCCGGGGTGCAGCAGGAAAAGGTGGGTCTGATTCACCGCGGCGCCAAGCTGGCGTTTGCCCTGGTGGAGGCCACGGTGCCGAAGGTTTCCCTGATTGTGCGCAAGGCTTATGGTGGGGCCTACGCGGTCATGGGGTCGAAAAACCTGTCTGGCGACATCAACCTGGCCTGGCCCACCGCCCAAATCGCGGTGATGGGGTCCGCGGCCGCGGTGGTGATGATCCAGGGCAAACAATTGGATGCCGCCCCGCCGGAGCAGCGCGCCTACATGAAGAAAGTCTTCATGGACTTTTACGACCAGAACATGACCAGCCCCTATGTTGCGGCTGAGCGCGGCTATATTGACGCCATGATTGAGCCCAACCAAACCCGCCTGGCCCTCCGGCAGGCCCTGCGCCAGTTGGAGACCAAGGAAGCGCACGACCTGCCGAAGAAGCACACCATTTCCCCCATGTAGGCCAGGGTGGGCGCGTAGGTGCCCGCCGGCGCCCGCCCTTCCCGATTACCCCGACCAGCCCATTTCCGTTAGCTGGGTTTCGGGGTTTTTCGTTTCCCTTGGGCCCCGATTTCCGCGGAACCCCAGCTAACGCTCGGGGGCCACGGGACGCTATACGGGGCTGATTTCCGTGAGCCGCAGCACCATTTGGGAGTCGCCAAAAACGGTGGGGCAATACTCAAACCCATACCGAAACTCGGGGGTTTCCACAGCAACCCCATCAGCGGTATGGGAGGTAGGAATATTCACACCACCCGCAAACAGCAGCACGGTGGTGGCCTCCTGAAGCGCAGACAGTGCGGCATTAATATCCGGTGCCCCATGCACAACCTCAACCTCGGGGATATTAAACTCCGTCATGCCCTGCGTGTAACCAATGGCGGTTTTCCCATCCGAATCCCCATTGAGAAGCACCCACACCTCGGTCATGGGGTGGGGCAGCGCCTGTTTAGCCATGGTGGTGAACAAATCCATGGGAACCAGGTGATCCGCCCCAAACCACATCATCGCAAACGCCGAACGAAACAGCGCACCTATCGACACCAGCATCTGCGACAACAACACCGCCAACCGTGGAGTGTTCCCAGCCGTAGGGCCGTCGGCAGCATTGGCGGTGTTCAGGTGGGTGACATCATCAATCGTCACTATCACATGCATTGCGTGCTGATGATTGAACGGCTCAGCCGCGGGCCACAACGGTGATTGCGGCAAGAGTTCCTCAGTCTGCTCAAACGGCTCCCGCGCGATGCTGCAGGTGATGAGCGCCCTGAAACCGGTGGCTGGTTCCTGATACTCAAACGACAGGCTGTCCGCCTCCCCCTCGGTGAAGACATCAATGTTACGGAACTCGCCTTGCTGCAGCAGTTGCGGCCAATCCTGCGTTATTTGCCGAATGACCGAATCGTATCCACTGGGCGGCTCGCTTTCGTGACAGCATAAGAGTGCGGTGATAGTCATGCTCCCCGATTGTATGCAACCCCCTACTGCCTGAGCCACCCTCCCGGCAGCCAAACCCGCCCGCAATCCGTTAGCTGGGTTTCGCCCAAAACCGGCCCATTTCATCCCCTGCAGGGCGGGTTTCCCAGCTAACGGCCTGGGGTCCAGGGGCCAAACACCGCCAGGGCACAGCACCGCTGGGCACCAGGGTGGGCGGCCGCGTCGGCGAGCGTTAGCTTGGTTTCGCTCCATCGGGCCCTGATTTTGGGCCCATCCTCACCGAAACCCAGCTAACGGAAACCACGGAGATCGTGGAAACCACGGGGATGCCCGCCAAAAAATCGTGACGTCAGTCATGGGTTTTATCCCATTCGCCTTGATAGTGTGAGGCCATGACTGTTGCTGGCCACACGCCGGGCTTCTATCTGGTGGCCTTTTCACTGGTGTCCGTGTTCCTCGTCATTATGGAACGCCTGGTTACCGGCTATCACACATTCCCATATGTTGTTGCCCAAGCCATTGTCGGCTGCATCCTTATCATCATTGCCGCCATCCTCACCCCCCGCTGGGCGAAAAACCCCGACAACACCCCCTTGGCCGTCGCTACCGCCATCGTCAACATTCTGCTCTTCATCATCGGTGACGTCACCATCTCCTCCAGCGTGCTGGCCGTGGCCCTGTGGGTGGTGTACCGCTCATTCAGCATGCGCGCCTGCCTAGGGCTCACTATCGCCTTCATAATCTTTTCGCCCATCCCCTATATATTGAGGCATCTGCCGGCCGAACGGGTCATCCGGGAATTCATTGGCGCCAGCATCCTCTTCATCCTGTACCTGTTCCTCGCCTGGTTTCTGGCATCCCTCGAAGCTGGCGCCGAACGCGAACGTGCCCTAGCAATCGAAGCCGCGGTGAGTAAAGAACAAACCGCCGCCGCCCGCATGCTTCACGACGGCCTAGGCCAGCAATTGGTCGCCATCACCATGTCCTTCAACGTGGCAAAAGCACTCAAACCCACCAACGAGGAAGCGGCCTGGCAAGAACTAGAGCACGCCCGCACTGTGACCAACCAAGCACTCACCGACCTACGACGCTGGGTGAGGGCCCTCGACCCACCAACCACACCCACCCCACACACCACCAACCAACTGGTAGAAATAATGAAATCGCTATCGCAAACCTTTTCGAGCACCGGCCTGGAGTTCCGCATCATCCCGCCATCTGAGGACCAACCCATCCCCACGCCCATAGGGGAAATCCTCCACATCGCCGCCCAGGAAGGCGTCGCCAACGCCCTCCGCCACGGCCACCCCACCGCAATCCACTTTCACCTCAGCACTACCGACGACACCGTCACCCTGATGGTGGAAGACCACGGCGATCCCACGGCCACGGCGTCGACAAGCGAAAAACCGGAAGGGTACGGGCTGCGCTCACTGCGGGAACGCGCGGAACACGCCGGCGGCACCGTGACCGCCACCCCCACACCCACCGGCTTCCAACTCACCACCATCCTGCCACTAAGGGAGGCCTAAACCATGACCGTACTCACTGACTGGGTGGTCGAACACATCCGCGCCGCCCTCCGCACTAGGGCAATGGTGCCCGGCGCCACTTACAGCGGCTACCAGCTCGCCGCCGACCTCGGCATATCCCGCAGCCCCGTCCGCGATGGGCTGCTGCGCCTCGCCGCCACCGGGCTCATCGAATTCACCCCCAACCGGGGCTTTCGCATCATCCAACCCACCGAAACCGACATCGCCGAAATCTACGCTCTTCGCATCGCCATCGAAGTCCCGGCCGCCCGGCGCGCCGCTCGCATACTCGCCAGCCAGCAGGGGCCCACTAGTCCCGTGGGGGACGTGCACGATTTCATCTTCGCCACCATCGGCTCGCGCCAGGGGAGCCGCATTCTCGCCCAACTCCGCGACCAGTTGCTCGCCGCACCCCAAATCCCCGGCCACGGCAGCGCGGACCACCAGGCCATCCGCAGGGCCCTCACCAGCTATAATAGTGAGGCTGCCGGCGAGCTTATGCGTCGCCACCTGGAACACGCCGCCCTGAGCCGGCTCACCATCGTGCTTGACGGCAATCCGGAGGCCGCCGCCAATCTGTGGCAGCGTGTCGAGGCGCCCGAGCCGGCGGGGGATGCCGCTAGGAGGCGGAGTTGTTGAATTCCTGGGCAGCCAACTGCCGCTGCACCTGATCCTTGCACTCTAACAGCACCCGGTGCAGCGCGCCGGGCAGTTCCGTCTCCAGAATTTCTTCGGTTTTGGCCACGGCCGCGGCGGTTTCCGGGTAGAGGCCGCGCACGATCCGGTTGGCGATTTCGATTGGGTATTCGGTCCAGATGTGGTTGAGGTTGGCGAAGAATTCCGCGGCGAAGTCGGGTGTGGCTGGCCGTGGATCGGTGGGGGCCCGGAAGCCGGCGATCAGGGCGTTGACCTCCTCGTTGGAGTAGTCCATGGCATGCAGGAGATCGTCGAAGGCCTGTTGTTTGGCGTGCGGGTAGGAGTACATTGCCTGGAGGTAGGCGGCCTGGCCGTCGAGGGTGTTGTCGGCTTCGCGTTCGGCGAGGAGTTCCTGGGCGGTCACATCGTCGTGGCTGGCCAGGGCCGCGATGATGCGCCACCGAATGTCGGGGGAGAGGACCAGGCCGGCGAGGTGGCCGCCTAAGAGTTCCCGGAGTTTTCGGGCGCTGCCTGGTTTGCGGTCGGCTGCCAGGGCGGTGATGGCGGCCCGGACGAGCACGAGTTGGGTGTCGGATCCGGGTTTTGCCTGGTACATGAGGTCCCAAAGGCTGTACACCAGGTCGGCGATGACGGTGGGGTCGGTGGTGAATTTCGTGGCGGCCACATAAGCATTGGCGAATACTTGTTCGATTATGCTGGGGTTGGGTTCGTTGGCCCCGTGGAGCATCACAATGTCGATGTAGTCTTGGGCGGGAAGTTCGGCGTCGCGGGTGAGATTCCAGAGGGCGGTCCAAATCACGGCGCGGGACACATTGTCGGTAATATTACCGAGCCGGGCTTTGATCGTGTGCAATGAGGTTGGGTCGAAGCCGATTTTTGCATAGGTGTGGTCGTTGTCATTGAGGAGGATGAGGTCGGGGGCGGGGAGGCCGTGGGCTTCGGTGAGTTCGGTGTTTTTGCCAGGGATGCCGGGGAGGCGAACGTCCATGCTGTGGTAGCGTTCGAGCGGGGCGCCGCGGAACAGGGAAACGGTGAGCCGGTGTGGGCGCGTCTGCGGTGAACCATTTTGCACGATGGAAAGCTGTTTGATGGTGTTCCCGGAGGTGGTGACTTCGGGAATGAGCTGGTCGGGCCCGGATGTGCGCAGCCACCGCTTTGGCCAGTCGTGGAGATCCTGGTCGGTGTGGTTGCCCAATGCGGCAATGAGGTCGTCGAAGGTGGCGGTGCCAAATGCGTGCTTGCGGAAGTATTCGCGGGCGGCCGCATAGAAATTATCGCGCCCAACAAAATGCACGAGCTGTTTTAATACGGCGGCGCCTTTGGTGTAGGTGATGCCGTCAAAGTTTTGGCGGGCCGCATCCACGTCGGGAATCTCCGCCTTAATGGGGTGAGTGGTGGGCAATTGATCCTGCACATAGGCCCAGTTCTTGCGGGTGCCGGCGAAGTCCGCCCAGGCATCCGTGAATCGGGTTGCGTGCAATGAGGCGTCGGCGCCCATGAATTCGGCGAAGGACTCCTTGAGCCAGAGGTCATCCCACCATAAGGGGGTAACGAGGTCGCCAAACCACATGTGGCTCATCTCGTGCAAAATGGTGTTGGCGCGGTGTGCGTGCTGCGCATCGGTTGCGGGCGAGCGGAAAATATAGGCCTCGGTGAAGGTGACCAGCCCCGGGTTTTCCATTGCGCCCAGGTTATATTCGGGGACGAAGATGGAATCATACTTGGTCCACGGGTACGGGAAATCGAAATTCTTATCGAAGAAATCCAGCCCCTGCTTGGTGACCTCCAGAATCTCCGAATCCACATGTTCTGCCATGGACGCCCGGGACCATACGCCCAGCTCAATCTCGCGCTTGCCGTCGGGGGAACGCCACGTGTCGCGCTGCGCCACATACGGGCCGGTGGCGAACGCCATGAGATAGGTGGACACCGGCGGCGTGGCCCTAAACGTCACGGTGTCCCCGTGGTCGCCCGCCTCCCGTGTGGTCTCGGGCTGATTGCTGAGCGCCACCCATCCTTGTGGCACCGTCATCCGTACGGTACATTGTGCCTTAAGATCTGGCTGATCAAAGCACGGAAAAATCCTGCGCGCATCGGAGGGCTCGGAATGGGAGTATAGGTAGGTGTTGCCGTCCTGTGGGTCGGTGAACCGGTGCAGCCCCTGCCCACTGCGCGAATACCGACTGTGCGCGCGCACATGGAGTGCGATTGGCCGCCCCACCAGCCCCGCCGGCACGTCAAGAACAATGCGTCCCCCCTTTTGCTCCCAGGGCACCGGGTTCCCATTAATGGTGACGGACTCCACAGACTCCCCCAGGTAGTCGAGGAAAATTTGTTCGCTTTTCGACGTTAATTTCACCCCAACCCCAACCGGGAATGTGGGGCTAGTGGTGGCCTCACCAAGATCAAGCTCAAGCTCGTAGGAATCAATCCGAAGGGAATCGGAACGGAAGGTGGCGTCGTATCGCGTGAGTTTTGCAAAGTCCATAACGTAAGGGTAGAGCAATTTTTTCCAAGCAGGTGACAAATGAAAAACATCTTCACATCAAGCTGGTTCGCGCTCACATTCGCGGCCCGCACCGCACCCCGAACCCTGGGTGCAGTCTTGCTGCTACAGCTGGTGTTGGCGGGTTTCCCGGCGGCCCAGGTGTGGCTGGTGTCGGCCCTGGGTCGGGCCATCGAAACCCGGTCTGCGCACACCTACGTGTTGGCGTTCTGTGTGGCCCTGCTCATTGCCGGATTCCTCTCATTGCAGGACATTTCCTCCCGGCTTGGTGACATTCTTCGGCTGAATATCGCCTGGATGGGGCGCAAAACCGTCGACCACAAGGTGTCCCGCCTACCCCCAGAACGGCTGGCACACACCGAAACCAACAAACAGGTGCGCCAAGCCCTGGAGGTGGTGTCCAACGGGAACCTGTCGGTGCAGGCTACGGCGGTCACATCCGTCATTTTCGCGGTCACGGTTGCGATTTCCTTGTTCGTGTCTATCGTCCAATTCAATGTGTGGACTGCCATGTTTACCATACTGGCGCTTATTCCCTCCCTGGTGGTGAACTTTTATTGCTCCCGCAGGCTGGCCGAACAGTGGGAACAAAACAACGACTACCACCGCCACGCAAACTACCTGTGTGAGCAAATGATCTATAAGGAGCCGGCCACGGAACTCGCCCTCCTCGACGCCCGCGAATGGTTCCGCGCCGAGGCCGAAACCTACCGCGACAAGGTGGCCAGCCTCGACCGCAGCGTGCACACCATGTACATCCGAACGGAGCTCTACAACTCCCTGGCCACAATCGCGTGCTTCGGGTTGGCGCTGCTCGCCTTCGTGCGCACCGACACACTCACCGCGGTGGATGCGACCGCCACCCTGGTGGGCATCTCCAGCGGCCTCTTCGCCATCCATAATGTCGGCTGGTCCGTGGGCATGCTCATGCAAGAAACCACCCCACTGCTCATGCTGCAACGGTTCTTCAACTCGCCCGAGGCGGAGCCGCCCCTTCCCGTAATAGAGACATCCGAACAGTTGCGCGTCGAAAAGCTGTTCGTTACCGATATTCTTTACGACGTCAACCTCACGGCCCGCCAAGGCCAACTCATAGCCATAGTCGGACTCAACGGTGCCGGCAAAACCACCCTCGTATCCGCCCTGGTCGGCACCCGGCCCATAGCCGCCGGCACTGTGACCATCGACGGGCACGACATCACCCACGCATCCTTCGCGGAGAAACACCGCTACTTTGGGATGCTGCCGCAGGACTATTCCCGATTCGGGCTCACCGTCGCCCAAAACCTCCGACTCGGCGGCCCGGGCGACCCCACCGAAGCCCTACGGATCTCCGGGGCGGATGCATTCGTCCACGACCTGGACCAGCAACTGGGCGAACAATGGGGAGGCGTTGGGCTGTCCGGTGGACAATGGCAGCGACTATCGCTGGCCCGACTCCGGCTTCGCAACCCCGGGATTTGGATTCTTGACGAGCCCACCAGCTCTATCGACGCCCACGGTGAGATGGAGATTTTTGCGGAACTGCGGCGCATCAGCGGCAATAAAATCGTGATCGTGGTGTCTCACCGGGCATCCACCCTGCGGATGATGGACAAAATCTATTTCCTGTCGAACGGCCGCATCACCGAATCCGGCACTTTTGACGAACTCTATGCCAAGGGTGGCGAGTTCACGGAATTATTTACCTCCCAAATCGAAGGCGTGGCCGGCGCAGCAGACCCGGCCGGACCGGTGGAAAACGAACAGCCCGCTGACTTGGGGAATCCAAGCGATTCAAGTGATTCGAGCGATTCGGAAGGCTGACCGGCTTCACCCGGTTGACACCGGCTGGTTTTGTGGGGTGAGCTGCGTGTTTGCTTTAGCTGGGGTTCTGGTTTTTGGGAGATTTCTTCCTGGGCGAACCGGGGCGGCTGGTCGGAACCCAAGCTAAAGCAAAACCCCTGCTTGGCAAGCTGCAAGCGTGCTGAGCTTGGGTTCTGATTCCAGTGGGTGGATTCGGGCCGCTGACGGAGGGAATCCCAGCTAAAGCGGGGCTGGTGTCCGGTCGGGGCCTGGTTGGGATCTAGCTGCAGGTGTTCTAAGCTTGGGTTCCGGGTTTTAACGTCCTAAATGCGTGCCCTTTGAAGTGGAATCCAAGCTTAGAGGATATGCGGCAAGGGTCGTGGAG
Organism: Corynebacterium matruchotii; assembly: GCF_011612265.2. Taxonomy (NCBI): domain Bacteria; kingdom Bacillati; phylum Actinomycetota; class Actinomycetes; order Mycobacteriales; family Corynebacteriaceae; genus Corynebacterium; species Corynebacterium matruchotii. The sequence continues at coordinate 89,631 of NZ_CP050134.2, forward strand.
GGTTTGGTCGGTATGGCCGGTTTCCTTGGTTGAGCTGCGTGTTTGCTTTAGCTGGGATTCCGGTTTTGGGGAGATTTCTTCCTGGGTAAACCGGGGCGGCTGGTCGGAATCCCAGCTAAAGCAAAACCCCTGCTTGTTAGGCTGCGTATCTTCTAAGCTTGGGTTCTGTGTGTAGGGAGCCTGAATCCGTCTGTTGGGTGCGGAGCCCAAGCTAAAACAAAGCCGGAGTTAGACCAGGGGTGCGGTCGGACTTTGGCTGCATATCTTCTAAGCTTGGTTTCTGTTTGATGCCGCTTGTTGGTCCAGGGGAATGTTGGTCTGAAATTGAAACCCAAGCTTAGAAGATGTGCGGCAAGGGTCGTGGAGGGTTTGGGCAGTACGGTCGGTTTCCTTGGTTGAGCTGCGTGTTTGCTTTAGCTGGGGTTCCGGTTTTCAGGAGTTTTCTTCCTGGGTAAACCGGAGTTGCCAAACAGAACCCCAGCTAAAGCAAAAGCCCTGCTTGGCGGACTGGGCCAAGCAGGGGTGGGGCAAAACAAATCCCTCCGGGTGGCTGGATCAGAGGCCAGGCCGGCCTTAGCCACCGGGAGGGCGTCGCAAAGCGGGGAGGGGTTAGGGCCGACGGCGAGCAACCAGCCGGCCAGCCGCGCGCCACCCGAGAAGCAGCAGGCCGGACATAGTGGTCGCCACAATAATGAACGAAATGTGGGGAACCGCTGCATGGCGCGCCGCCCAAATCGCCAAGCCGGTGAGCACGGTGACCAGCCACACAATCACACCATAACGGATGGCACCGCCGCCTGCGCCCCGGAGCGCAACCGTGGCAATCCCCGTCCCCACCAGGGAGCCTATGGCAAACGGCCAGAACGTGTCCGCAATCTGGGCGAGCCCCAAACCACCGTGGGCGGCCCGGGCTAGCACCGCAAACACCAGTACCGCAATAATGTCCGTCATCAACGTTTTCATGAACTCATACTTCCTACATGCATGCCACCGCGGGCAACGGAAATAAAATATGTCACCCACCCAATGATCGTAATCAATGCAAAGGAAATAATCCGGTAAACGAACACCACACCAAACGCCGACGAAGCCGTCATGCCCACCGCGACCAGGCTGCCAGTCATGGCCGCCTCCACCGGGCCTAGGCCTGCTGGCGTGATCTGTGCCGTGCCCACGATTTTCGCAGTGACAAACGCCAACACCACACCCAGCACCGTTGTGTTGTTTTCCACCGCCCGAAACCCCGGAAGCACATCCGTTACCGCCCAGACGCAGAGCCAAACCGCCACAATGTCGAACACCCAATTCATGAGCGACAGGAGGGTAACCCAGCTGAATTTGCCGGGAGTGAGCGATACCGCGTCAAGCTGCCCGAAATGCTCGTCAATGCTGTCGAGGATTTTTGTTGGTCGCCGGCGCACAATCCTGCCGGCCCGGATAATGACCGCCACCACAAACCGTTTTGCCGGCTCCGGGTGATTCGTGACCCACCACACCAGCAACGCTAGCCCCAGCATGATTGCCACCGACCCCAACATGGGCCATAGGCTGAAATCCGCTCCGAAGAAAAACACCGAAATCAGCCCCAGCGCAATCAGCCACACCGTGGACAGCGCCGCCGACACCACAATGAACCAGGAGGAAACCAGCACGTTGACCCCCCAATTGCGCATGGTGTGAAATTGGTACACCGCCGACAATGCCGCGCCTCCCGGGAATGTCGCCGACCAGGAGTTCGCAATAAATGTGAGCTGGAGTGTGTCCCGCGAGCGCACGTTGGCGCCGCCGGCATTGAGCAACGTGTGCATCACCTCAGCCATGACCACTATGGAGGCAATCACCGCGAGGAACGCGAGCACCAGACCGGTGGGTTTAGCACTTAAAACTTCCTGGTAGCCGGTGGCGAGGAACGGCATCTTGTCGCGCAGCAGCAGGGCCGCGATCCCCATGATGACCAGTGGTCCGAGGAATCGCACCCAGTTTTTCCAGCTGGCGCCGGTCTTGGGGTTCGCGGGATTTTCGTGGCTGACTGTCAAGAAGATCCTTTCTGTGGTGTTGGCGGTGCTAGTCTTCGGATTCTAAACGCTTGAGCAGTTCCGTGAAGGGCACTTGTTTTGTGTTGCGGCCGGTGGTGGGGGAGAAATGCCGGTGGGTACTGGGGTTGGTTGTGCGAGGCTTATCGAAACGCTGCGGCGGCAAGCTCCCTGTTGCCAACTCTATCGTTTCTTCCCGCCGCGGATGTTGGTTGCTTGGTTGATTGCTTGACGACGCCCGGTCCCGCTCCATTCGAACACTAGCACGGGAGTCTGGTTCGGGAATATTTGTTCGAGGCCGGCGCACTGGCCTGGCCGGCTGTCGTGGCTGGGCCGCCCGCGGCGGTTGAGGTTGGGGTCGGGGCGCCCGTTTTGGCAGTCCTGCCTGCCCCCGACCCCGACCTTGGCCCTGGCCCTGGCCCTGGTTCCGGGAAACTCGGTGCCCCAGCGCCCCGGCCGCGGACTTCACCCATGGGGGCGCCCACCAATTGTCGTCTTGCAGTAGGTGCATGACTGCCGGGACCAGCATCATTCGGATGATGGTGGCGTCGAAAAGCAGGGCGAAGATCATGCCAAAGGCAATGTATTTCATCATGACAATGTCGGAAAACCCGAACGCCCCGCACACCACAATCATGATGATGGCCGCCGCGCTGATAATCCCGCCGGTGTGGGCAGTGCCGAATTTGATGGCAACATCAGTGGCGGCGCGATGCTCGCGTGCCTCCACCATGCGCGACACCAGGAACACCTCATAGTCAGTGGACAGCCCATAAATGATTGCCATAATGAGCACCAGCACCGGACTCATGAGCGGGCCTGGGGTGAAGCCGAACAGGTTTGCGCCCACACCATCGACGAACATCCAGGTGAGTAGCCCAATGGTAGCGCCCATGCCCAACAGCGTCATGATGACTGCCTTTGCCGGCAGCACCAGTGAGCCAAACACCAGGGCCATGAGCACGAAGGTTGCGAGTACAATATAGAAACTCATCAACGGCAGTTTGTCGAACAAAGCCTCGATAGATTCGATTTCCAGGGCCGGGGTGCCGCCAACATATACCTTTACTCCGGGTGGCGGTTCTATCGCCCGGAGCTGGTCGACAACCGACTGGTTATGGGCTCGATCCACGATCCCCGCCGATAGCACCGTGATGCCATCTTTTGTGGCTGAGGTGGGGGTGAATCGTCCGGTTAGGCCCTCTACCTGGGCGGCCTGTTGGTACACCTGTACGAGTTGATCGTTGTCGGCGTTGGTGACCACCAGTTTGATGGGTTCCGTGCGGAATTCGGGAAATTCTCGATCGAATGTGCTTTGCGCCGTGCGCACCTGATTGGTTGGCGGCAAGTAGGTTTCGTTGATGCCACCGAATTCCACGTCGCCGATCGGAAGGGCCAACAACATGAGGCCACCGACAATGGCGCAGGTCACCCATACTGCATGCTGCATCGACCAGTTCGGTAGCCGATACCACCAGGTTTCGCTGAGCTTCTTCGATCCCTTCGACGCTGCGGCTGGCGCGGCTACGGCAGTGCGGGAGTGGGAGTAAGAGCGGGAACGCCCACGCCCCCCAGCGGAACGCTGCCCAGCCTGGCCACTTTGCCTGCCCCGACCCAAGGTGTGCGCAACCATTCCCGTTACCCCCGCCCACCTGGGTCGGCGCACCATGAACTTATCAATATTGTGCCCAAGCAGGCTAAATAATGCCGGTAGCATGGTCACCGACAGGACCGCCGCCAATCCCACGGCGCTGATCGCCCCGTACGCCACCGATTTCAAAAACGCCTGTGGAAACACCAACAACCCGGACAGGGCCACCGCCACCATGGCGGCGGAAAACACCACGGTCTTGCCCGCAGTGCCGGTGGCTCGCCTGACCGCGGTGCGCACATCCTGCCCGCCACCCCGGTTGAGTTCCTCCCGAAACCGGGACACCATAAACAGCCCATAGTCGATGGCTAGCCCCAGCCCCAAGAGGGTCACCACCGAGTGGGCAAACACATTGACCTGCGTGAACCCGGCCAGTATTGATAGCACCCCCAGGGACCCGACGATGGACAGGCCGCCCACAATCAGCGGCATGCAGGCCGCCACCAGGGACCCAAACACAACAAGAAGCAGCAATGCTACGGCTGGTAGCGCGTAGAATTCGGCCCGGCTAATATCCTGGCTCATGCCCTCATCCAGGGCATCCGCCACGGCCGTGGCCCCCGCTATCTGCGTCGATACGCCAGGAAACATCCTGCCGGCCCCCGCGAGTTGGACCTTGATGGCCCGGAAGTCTTTCAGGGTTTGGTCCCCGTCCCCTTTCAACGCGATTGCGGCGAAGGCGGTGCGTTTGTCTTGGCTGATGAGCCGGTCGACCCGCTTGTCGAAATAGCTGGTGATGTGGTCGATCTGGTCGGGGTGGTTGGCCAGAAGGTTGGTCAGGTATTCCTGGATGTGCCCAAACTCTGGTGACTCGTCAATGGTGCCGGTTTCGGCAGTAAACAGCAGGATGACGTCACCATTATTGTCACGGCCGAATGTTCGCGCTTCGATGGCGGCGGCGGTCGTGGAGTCGGAGTTGGGATCATCCCACCCCTCTTGGCTCATGCGGTCCGAAAGCCGCATCCCAAAGGTGAGGTAGAGCAAGATGATGACGGCAACAACTACGAGCGGAATAACACGTCGGTGCTGGTAGGCGAATTCACCCCAGCGAGAAAACATGGTGACAACATCCCTTCTACCGATCGTGCCTGGCTACTTGTCGGACAGCAGCATGGACAGCGGTCGGAATGGCTGCAGCCAGGCCCCGGTCGCTGGCAGATTATCCAGGCTGATGCGCGGCAGCGGCTCCCGGAACACGCCGGGGATTTCCTCCAGGTCCACGAATGTGAAGATTTCGGAGTTCACCGCCCAACTGGTGTGTTCGTGGAATCCCAAGATGGTGACCGGGATGCCTTCGTCGGCAAGCTCGGTGAGGAGTTCCCGGAAGTTTTGCCCATCCGCGCTGGCCACGATGACGCCGCGCAGTACACCTTCGGCGTGACGGTGACGAATGTGCGCCACCATGTCCGGGTCGACGTCGGTGTCCTCGGTGAGCTTGGGCTTGGCGAACACCGCGAACCCGACATTGCGCAGCGCCTCCACCCACGGCCGGATGGCGTCGGTGCCGTTTGGGGCCACATTGGTGAACACGGTGGCTTCGGCGGCGATCCGAACCCCGGTGTGGTGGGCTAATTCGCCCGCGCGGCCCAGCACCCACCTGCCGATGGCGTCAAACCGGGGCCGGTGGGCTGCGGTGGGCCGGGCACCCAAAATGGCGCCCAACCCCATGTCGATATTGGGGGCGTCCCACACCAATAGGAGCGTGTCGTCGCCCATTGGCTCGGGGGTTTCAGCTGTGGATCGTGCCGCGTGGGCGGGGTTCCCGGGATAAAATTCATTCGAACTCATGTACGCCTCCATAGGAATTCGGTGATGGTGTGGTCTTGGTCTAAACCTTTGCCCTCAAACTTAGTGATGACCTGCCGGTCGGTTAATTGTGGGCAGTCCGGCCAGGGCCACCCCATGTATTCCAGCTGTGGTTCCACCTCGGCGAGTTCGGCAATCCATGCAGCATAATCGGCATGATCGGTGGCAACGTGCAATACCCCACCGGGTTTGAGCCTGTTAGCAATGAGGTTTAATACGCCGGATTGAATGATGCGACGTTTGTGGTGTCGAGCCTTGGGCCACGGGTCTGGGAAGAAAATACGGACACCATCCACGGTACCGGGTTCGAACATGCGAGTGAGTACTTCTACGCCGTCGCCGCTAATCATGCGAATGTTGGTGATGTTCTCCCGCACGATGGCGCCGAGGAGTTTCGCCAGCCCAGACTTATATAGCTCTACGGCAATGATATTGGTGTCGGCCTCGTGCGGCGCCATGGCCGCGGTCGAGGTTCCGGTGCCGGAGCCGATTTCCACAATGGTTTTCGCCCCACTACGCCCAAACCAGTCGTCGATGTCGATAATCCGATCGGCGAGCGTGGTGCCGAGCGTGGGCCAATACTCGTCCCAGCGGGCGGCCTGATTATCAGTAAGCGACCCGCGTCGAAAGCTGACGCCGCCGAGTCGGGGGTAGTCCAGGTCGTTATGAAAAAGCTCATTGAAGTCGGTTTGTTGCGGTCTATTCATGCTGGTTTCCTGTCGGTAATCGGTAGGATTCTTAAGAGTAGTGGGGGTGAAGAAATGGCGCTAACTGGCACGCCGGATCGTCACTAAGCTTGTCGACGCCGGACCCTCGCGGTGGGGAAAATGACCGAAAATCACGCCAATTCCCCCCTGTTTAGGGGAATGAAAATGTGCTGTTTCGTGGTTATTGGGCCCCCGAAAGGGGCGAACGTCGATAAGTGAAAAAAGTTATTTCCGCTGGATAGGGCCCATTATGGTATAAATGGTTGTGATAAACCCACGGAATTATGACATTGGTCTCACCAGACCCGCCTACCTGGGGGTGATTTGGTCGCTACTGTTGAAAACGGAACCAAATATGACAGGAGGATTTAATGTCCAAAGTGGAAATCCCGGGACTTGTAGGCGAGGCTCCCACTAAGAATGAAGCATTGTTGCATTGGATTGCTGATGCTGCGAAATTACTCACGCCTGACGAGGTGGTCTTTGCCGACGGCTCACGAGAAGAATGGGACCGTGTTTCCCAAAAGTTAGTGGATTCCGGAACCCTCATTCGTCTGAACGACGAAAAGCGCCCCAATTCGTTCCTGGCCCGCTCCAACCCCTCTGACGTGGCTCGGGTTGAATCACGGACATTCATTTGCTCAGCCACCGAAGAAGGCGCCGGACCCACCAACCACTGGGTCGACCCGGATAAAATGAAAGCGGAAATGACCGAACATTTCCGGGGCAGCATGCGGGGCCGCACCATGTATGTGGTGCCGTTTGGCATGGGGCCGCTTGATAGCGACGACCCCAAGATCGGTGTGCAGCTGACGGACTCCGAATATGTGGTCATGTCCATGCGCATCATGACCCGCATGGGGCAGGCCGCGCTTGACCGTCTGGGCGACGGCGAATTCGTGCGATGCCTCCACTCCGTGGGTCATCCCCTAGAGCCGGGCCAAAAGGATGTGACGTGGCCCTGCAATGACACCAAGTACATCACCCACTTCCCAGAAACCAAAGAGATTTGGTCCTATGGTTCCGGCTATGGCGGCAATGCCATCCTGGCTAAGAAGTGCTTTGCCCTGCGTATCGCCTCCATTATGGCTAAGGAAGAAGGCTGGATGGCGGAGCACATGCTCATCCTGAAGCTCACCTCTCCTGAGGGCAAGAGCTATGGTGTGGCCGCAGCCTTCCCGTCGGCATGCGGCAAGACAAACCTTGCCATGATTACCCCCACTATTCCCGGCTGGAAGGCCGAAGTGGTGGGCGACGATATCGCTTGGATGCACCTGCGGGCGGATGGTTTGTACGCCATTAACCCCGAAAACGGGTTCTTCGGTGTGGCCCCTGGTACGAACTACGATTCGAACCCCATTGCCATGCGCACCATGGAACCGGGCAACACCATGTTCACCAACGTTGCCATGACCGACGATGGCGACATTTGGTGGGAAGGCATGACCAAGGAAAAGCCAGCTCACCTCATCGACTGGCATGGTAATGACTGGACCCCTGAATCCGATACTGATGCCGCTCACCCGAACTCCCGTTATGCGGTTCCGATTGAACAATGCCCGATCGTCGCACCCGAGTTCGAAGACGCTCATGGCATTAAGATCGACGCCATTCTGTTCGGTGGCCGCCGCCCCGACACCGTGCCGCTGGTGACGGAATCCTTCAGCTGGAACCATGGCACCATGATCGGCTCCCTGCTGTCCTCCGGCCAGACGGCTGCCGCCGAAGGCAAGGTTGGTGCCCTGCGCCACGACCCCATGGCCATGCTGCCGTTCATTGGCTACAACGCTGGCGACTACCTTCAGCACTGGGTGGACATGGGCAAGAAGGGCGGCGACAAGATGCCCAAGGTCTTCCTGGTTAACTGGTTCCGTCGCGGTGACGACGGTCGGTTCCTGTGGCCCGGCTTCGGCGACAACAGCCGCGTGCTGAAGTGGATCGTGGACCGCATCGAGGGCAAGGTTGAGGCCAATAAGACCGTGGTCGGCAACACCGCTCGTGCCGAGGACCTGGATTTGAACGGCATTGATTCCCCGCTGGCCGACGTGGAAGAGGCCTTGAGTGCCCCCGCGAAGGATTGGGCGAAAGACCTTGACGACAACGAGGCCTACCTGAAGTTCCTTGGCGACAAGGTGCCGTCCGAGGTTCACGAGGAATTTGCTGCTCTGCGCAAGCGCATTGAGGACGCCCTTTAACCCCTAATCAATCCACCAACCCGGCCCCGTCTGCTTCCCGCGGCGGGGCCGGGTTTTTGGTCTGACAGTTCGGTGGGCTGTTAAGCCGAGTGGTGGTGCCGGTTTTCTGTCGTTGAGCTGCGTGTTTGCTTTAGCTTGGTTTCCGGTTTTCGGGAGTTTTCTTTCTGGGTAAACCGGCGTGGCTGGTTGGAATCCCAGCTAAAGCAAAAGTCCTGCCTGTTCTGGCTGCATGTGTGCTGAGCTTGGGTTCTGGTTTGTGGTGGGGTATTTCCTGGGCTTATGGTCTGGTTAGATGTGGAAGTCAAGTTTAGGGGATGTGTGGCAATAGGTGGGTAGGTTTTCCTGGGTTAGGCTGTCCATTCGCTTAGCTTGGATTCGTCACCCAACAGGTAGAGTCAGGCCGTCAATAGACGGAACCCAAGCTAACGCGAAACTGATGTTAGGCCGGGAGATTGGCCGGGTTCTCTAGCTGCATATCTTCTAAGCTCGGTTTCTATTTGGTGTCGCTTGTTGGCCTAGGGAGAATATTGGCCTGAAATTGAAACCCAAGCTTAGAACAAATGCTGCTGCGGGCAATGGGGGTATCGGTTGTGCTGGAATTGGGCCCTGGTTTGAGGTGAGATATTCCTGGGTAATCTGGTATGGCTGGTTTTCTGGGGTTGAGCTGCGTGTTTGCTTTAGCTTGGGTTCCGGTCGATACCACCCTAAATCTGTGCCTTCCGAAGTGGAACTCAAGCTCAGCAGGTGTGCTGTCCGGCCAAAGTATGGTGGCTGCAAGAATGCTGAGCTGTACTTTCTCGATTCAGATGCTCTGCGCAGTCTTGTTCCCGATTAGAACCCAAGCTCAGCAGCTGAGCGACAGATGATGCGCAAGGAGCGTAGGAATGATACGTTTGTTCCCGGAGAAAACGTGGAAGAAATCTTGCGAGTGAACCAGGTTTTTCAGTATTTATGCAGCCCATAGAGGGCTGCAAACTTGCAGCTATCCATAGGGTGATGGGGGTAGCTCAGGGGTAGGGTCAACAATGCGGTGTTCGGACAAGTTTAAGCCTGTAGTTGACATTCATGGTGTGTACTTTGCAGCCCAGTTTCCTGAGAATCGAAAACCCCCGCGGTTTATACGCGGGGGCCAACGAGAAAGGAGGTGGTATTTATGCAGGTAACCATTATAAATATGGCTTCCCACCAGGTGAATACCGGAAATGAAAACGAATCCTTGATTGGACTCGTTTTTTATTCTAGGACGGAACCATCCCTAACGTCAAGCAATTACGCGGCTTTATTTTTGATTTAAATTGTGCTGGTAAACACAAAAATAAAGTTTTTCGCATATATAGTGGGCTTTTCATTTTATCTGCCCTCATTAGGTGTGGCTTTTTGCAACACAATCACAAGATTACTCACAAAAAATTCTCGGAAAACGGGCATTGAAACGAACCACCATGCCCACTTCGGGTGATAGCGGGGGAATAGGGTCACTACCTTGGTATTGGTCTGTGAAGCCCATCGAATACCGCTCGAACAGGACACGTCGAAAAGCGAAATACCAAATACATTTTTAGGCTTATGCCCATGCTTTTTAGTGTAATTGTCTCTGGCAAAATTTCCGCCAAGATAATGTGCCCAAAAGCCGGTTTCGTGGCCGCCAAAAGGGCCGAGCCACACGGTATAACTTAAAATTACGAGCCCGCCTGGTTTACATACTCGAAGCATTTCCTCCCCCATAACCCAGGGGTGGGGAATATGCTCGGCAACGTTTGATGAATATACAACGTCGAAGGAATTATTCCGAAACGGGAGCGCCATGCCATCGCCCCGTACCGAGTTAGCTACCGTAATCCCGGCCGCTGACATCTCCCCCACATCGGGTTCTAGGCCAATATAATCTGCGCCCTGGGCGGCAAATTCCGCCGCAAAATACCCCGGTCCACCCCCGACGTCTAATACCCGCGTCCCCGAGAGACCACAACCATGCGTGTCTCGATGAAGCGCCGTGACCAGCTCGCATGTGTCTTTTGCCAGGCGGGAATAGAAATAATCTGGGTCGGATTGCTCTTTCCGAACGTCGAGAAGCAATTGAATTGATCGTCGTAATGTGGCCCGTCGGCGAGTATGAAATAACCGAGTGTTCATGATGCATTAGGGTAGATGAAGTTATGAAGATCCTCTTGTTGTGCTGGCGTGATACCACCCACCCCCAAGGTGGTGGCAGCGAGCGATACCTTGAACATGTTGCCCGGTATTTGAGCGACCGCGGACATGAGGTGATTTATCGTACCGCCGCCCACACCGACTGTCGTCGTAAAAGTGTTCGAGATGGAATTACCTTCTATCGGGGGGGTGGAAAGCTGGGGGTGTACCCGCGCGCAGCAATCATGATGCTGTTGGGTCGGTGCGGTATCGGTTCGTTGAAAGACGTTGATGTTGTGGTCGATACGCAGAACGGTATCCCGTTTTTTGGACAGTTTTTTAGCGGGAAACCAACCGTGTTGCTCACGCACCATTGTCACCGCGAGCAGTGGCCGGTTGCGGGAAAACTCCTGGCCAGCCTGGGTTGGTTTCTTGAATCCCGGATTTCGCCGCGGGTGCATCGCAACACTCAGGTGGTGACTGTTTCGGCACCAAGCAAACAGGATCTTATATCGCTGGGGTTTCCCCCGGACAATATAACCATTATCCATAATGGTGTTGACCCCATCCCCGCGACCTTGCCCCAGCTAGAGGACGACGGTCGGATCCATATAGTGACGCTGTCGCGCCTGGTCCCCCATAAACAGATCGAACACGCAATCGATGCGGTGCGGGGTCTGCCCGACAACGTGGTGCTCGACATCATCGGTTCCGGCTGGTGGGAGGATAAACTCCGCGACTATATCGGTGCCGATCCGCGCATCACCCTGCACGGTCAGGTGACCGAGGACTATAAGCATGCGCTCCTCGCCCGCGCCGCCGTCCACCTCATGCCCTCCCGCAAAGAGGGGTGGGGGTTGGCGGTGGTGGAAGCCGCCCAGCATCGCGTGCCCACCGTCGGTTACGCCAGCGCCGGCGGCCTCCGCGATTCTATCGACGACGGGGCGACCGGGTTGCTGGTGTCCGACCCCATCGAACTCCAGGCCGCCCTGCAACGCCTGCTTATCGACGACGCCTTCCGCGCCGCCCTGGGTAGCGCCGCCCAATTGAAAGCCCAGGACTATTCCTGGGAGGAAACCGGCCGCAGGTTTGCCGACACCTTGGAGGCGATGGGGGAGGTGCCATCCCTGGGGAATCAGATGGTGTGATGGAAAATGTGTTTTCCGCCGATTATGCGTTTGCGCAAGACGTCATGGATGAGGTCGAGACCATCGTCGATCGGGTTGGTCCGCTGAGTTTTGTAAAAAACATTTTGCTCTTCTACCTGGAGGATCACGGGATTCACGATGGCGTGGTGTGGGAGTGCGTGGTGAATCTTTCCGAGTCGGCCCACGAGTCCCCTAGTTACCAAAAACACATGGATGCGTTGCTTGCCGAGTACGGTGATGACCGCTATCCCAAAGTTAGGCAGGATTCGGCGAATCTGCAGGCCTGTTTGATTGCGACCGGGTGCATTCTCGCTGGGCTGTCGGTGGCGGAGGCGCCGCTGGAGTTGCCCTACACGGTTTGTGGGCTGATCGTGGATTCGGACTGGGGCTTCGACAAGCTCCATGAGGGCATGATGCAGATGCTACCGCCGCCGGGCCACCACGCCGGCGACAATGGGGATGCACAGCCATGCTGCTAGCAGCCCCAGCCCGGCATAGAACCCACCATGGTGGGCCACCGGCTCATTGCGCAGATCAATGAGTTTTCCGTCGGCCACCACATGGGACACCCCCAACTTTGCCAGCTGGGCCATATCGCGTGCTTTCCACGCTGCCCTGGCGGCCACATACCGCGCTGAGGCGGGATCAACCACCTGGCCATCGACCACCAATTGGCCCGCCTCCACCGAGCCCACGGCCTTATACAGTGGATCAATCACGGTTCGGCCCGTGTAAACCACCAGGCCGGCCGAGTCCATGTTTGCCACATCCCCGGTCGGCTCTGCCGCCTGCACCTCTCGGACAATGGCGGGTTCCGGGAGTGGTCGTAACGCCATGAGTGCCACGGGGGCATCCGGTACCTGAAGTACCGCCAGGAGTGTCACCACCCCCGACACCACCCCGGACCTGAGCCGGGTCGGGCACGCCGCCCCGATCTGGCCCGCCGCAATCACCAGGCCCGGTATCAGGAATAACGCCAATTTTTGTGAGTCACGAAACAGCGCCAACCCCGGTACGTGAGCCACCAACCCCGGCCACCGCCACAGCAAGCAAAACACCAGCACCGCCATGGCAGACACCACCAGCCACCGCCGGGGAACCCACCGCACCAGGAGGGTTGTCAATATCACCCCGGCCACGGCGAACCCCACGTTCCGGGAGATCGGTACGGCCGCGGCGTTCCACATGCCTCCCAATCCCAGAAATGCTCCCAACGTGCCCACAAGCTTCTCCGGTCGGCCCAGAAACGCCGAGGTTCCGGCGGAGGTTGGTGGCGCAATCACACTGGGCACTAGCCATGGGAGAAGGCACAGGGTGCCGAAAACGGCCACGAACCGGCGTCGACAGGCGGAAACGAGGGCCACGATGAGCGCCACGAAGCCGCCGGTGGGGGTGAGGCTGCACACCCATACGGTTGCCACCTGCCAGGTGGGGCGGGTGCGGCACGCCACCACCGCGGGCAGCAACCACGCCACCATCGCCACGGACCACTGGCCCTGAAGCAGCCGCTCCACCACGAACGGATTCCACACAGTAACCGTGATCGCCGCCACCTGACGGAATGCAACGCTGTTCCGCCCAGCCGGCGACCGGGCCAAGGTCGCCAGAGTTGCCGCACCCCACGTACCCGCTGCGGCCGACCCCACCAGCAGCATCCGAACAAACCACGAGGCCGGAATAACCATTCCCACCAGCGCCAAGAGGCCATCCTGGGGTGCGTTTCGGGCCGGCAAATCCCCAAACCCTACCGCGCCGGCATGCAGGGCCGGGTGCCGCAACACCGCCATGTCGCGCAGTAGCAGCACGCCCGGCTGGAAGAGTACACCCAGTAACAGGACAATGAGGAAACCTGCGTAGCCAACGACCAGGTATTTCGCCACCGCAGCGGCCCTGGGTGGGGGTGCGGGACTCATGCTTTCGGTGAAGCTGGTGGCTCCGGCGGTGCGGTGGGCGTCGTCAAGCTAGTATTTTCTGCGCGGCGCACAATCTGGGTGTACCGCCAGAACCCATAAATCAACAGCGTGCCGGCCAGGTATTTCAGCACAAACGCCCCAAACCGCAGCCAATACATAATGCTCACCACCGGTTCCGCCCACGCCTTCGCGGAATCCTTCGTCTCCTGATTCCACGTTGTCGACGTGTGCAGTATAGTGCGATACATGTTCACGCCCTCTTGGGCGGTTTTCTCCGCGTCGGCGGAATCCATGGCGAAGAACAGGTGCATCTCCTCCTGCTCGTCCACAATCACCCCACTGGACGCCTCCACCCACAGGGTGCGGGTTGCCGTGTAAAACGGTGCCAGTGTGACACTGTTGTCGCTCCCCCCAGGATAGAATTTCGACTCCGGACCGGTGAGCAGCATATTTCCGATCTGCTCCCGCTGCTGCTGCGGCAGATCCGATTCGATAATCGTTTCGCCGGGGGCGTCGCTGATGTCGTCGGGGTGGTTGAACGAACGGGCGGCCGCCGATGCCAGATTCATGACCGGTAACTGTTGGTGAAACACAAACACATCACTGTCCGGCACTAAATCATTGTGGCCGCGGCGCTCGGTGCGCACATAATCCAGGGGGAACGCCGCCTGGGCGAACACGTCAAAATAGGAGTAAGAGCGGCGTTCCGTATTGAACGGTAGGAAATACTGCAATCCATCGCGGGCGAAGGTACCAGTGTTGAAGTTCACCCCGAACCCCCCGGTGGTGACCTCCATTTGTGAGGTAGGCAATAATATGGGATGGGCCGAGCCGCGCAATAAATGCAGTTTATCGGTGATATTGACGAGCGGGGACTGCGAATCTGTTCGAATAAGTTTTTGGGTAACGTCGAGTTGGGCGACGTTTTTCATCGGTTTCCCTTTGGTGTCGATCACCTGCCCTTTGGTGCTATTGAGCACTGTGGTCCACTGTGTGGTTGCCTCCGTAATGTAGCAATCGTTCCCATCTGATTCGGAACATGTTAGCGAGGGGTCGTAAAAGATTGTCGGTGCCGGTTCGGTTTGAATGGTTCGGGTAGTGTTAATGGGCAACGGTTTAATCGTGCTAATGACCAGCTCCGGGACGTTTTGCGCAATGATAAACGCAATAATGGCGCTCATAATGGTTACCACGGTGGCCCTAGGCACCCGCCGCTTCGCCTTTCGCTTCTTATCGACGCCCAAGGCTGCGGTAGTGCTGGTTGCTTCGGCCCTGGCCGCGGCGTCAGCGGTGGCCTTATCGCTGGTATCTGATCCCATGTTGGTTATTCCTATTCATTTATCATCTTTGCAAGAGACAACCATGAAGCACAAACCATTATCTCGACAACCTAATTAAGTAAGCTCAACAACAGTGTTTCCATCGTACCCACCATCAGCCCCAACCACATCGTCTTCACCACCCCAGGTGCCAGCGGGATCCCAGCACCGCCGGGGCTTCAAACCCCAGCTGGAGGGCCTCCGCGGGGTGTCCGCCGTGGCGATCATGACAACCCACGTTGCTTTCCAAACCGGCATAGATCCCCACGGTAATATCGGGGCGATTCTGGGCCGATTCGACTATTTCCTGGCGGTGTTCTTCGCCTTCTCGGCATACCTATTGTGGCGAGGAATGGACTTTCATCGGGGCATGTTGGTGACCTATTTTCACCGCCGGTTTTGGCGTGTTGTCCCAGCATACTGGGTATATGTGGTTGTGGTGCTAGCTCTCGTTCCAGAAGCATTTGGTGCCAGCTGGGTGTCTGTTCTCTCCACCTTATCTTTTACTCAAATATATCTGCCGGAAGGTTTTCTTGGTGGGATGACCCACCTGTGGTCCCTGTGCGTGGAGGTGGTGTTTTACCTGGTTATGCCCCTACTTGGTTGGGCGCTTCGGAATGTGGGGCCCGCAAAACGGATCATGGTGTTTTGCGGTTTGGCATTGCTTAGTCTGGGGTGGGCGTTTCTGCCGGTTGTGGCGGATTCTCCCCGTGAGCACGTGCCCAATATGCAGATCTTTTTTCCCGGGTTTTTCTGCTGGTATGCGGTGGGGTTGATCGCGGCCGAGGTGGAGGAGCTACGCCGCCGCCGCGGGGTGATGGACAAACCCGTGAAGGTATTCCAATACCGGTGGGCCTGGTGGCTGGTCGCGTTTTTTGTGATGTGGCTTGCCGGCCAGGAGTTTTTCGGACCGGTCGGGTTGGAGCATCCCTCGGCAGGTGAGTTTGCGTTGCGGGTTATTGCCGGGACGGTGATGTGTGCATGCGTGTTCCTGCCGTATGCGTTTCATTCGGCCCCAAGCTTTTTGGATTGGCGAATCATCTCATACCTTGGCAGGATTAGCTATTCGTTTTTCCTGTGGCATTTGGCGGTGTTGGGGGCAGTGCTGCCACTGTTGGGGATTCGCCCGTTTACCGGCGGTTTCTTGGTTGTGCTGCCGTTGACGTTTATCGGATCTTTCATAGTGGGATCCTGTGGGTATGTCTTGGTGGAATGGCCATTTCGGAGTGCCCGAGCTGCGAAACTCACCTTGCTGCGGATATTTCGTTGATTGTGGAAAACCTGGTGTCACTCTTGCTGAGCTGGGGTTCCGGTTTACCAGGGATTGCGAGGTTGGAATAATGGCGAACCCCAGCTCAGCACACCTGATATCCGGCCTCTTGCGCCCGGCTGCATAAGTTCTAAGCTTGGGTTTCGGGTTTGTGCCGGTGCGCGTCCTGGGCAAACAGGGGCAGCCGAATAGAAAACCATGCTTAGAAGGTTTGCGGCAGGATTATGGGGGGGCTCTGTGGATAGGGCTTCAGGTCTGCTTAGCTTGGTTTCCGTTCCGCGGAGCATGGTTTGAGGGGATATCAGCCGGAACCCAAGCTCAGCGAATGCGGCTTCATTATTGCTGAGCTTGACTTTCCCGATTCAGAAGCTCCACGCGGTTGTGCTTGAAACCGGAACTCCAGCTCAGCACACCTACTATTCCCTTTCCCGCCATGGCTGCAAAGGTTCTAAGCTTGGGTTCCGGATTTGGGTCGGTGCGCGTCCTGGGCAAACAGGGGCAGCCGAATAGAAAACCATGCTTAGAACATGTGCTGTAGGACATTGAGGGTTCGGTGTGGTTTCGGATTTGCGTTAGCTGGGGTTCCCACTAATGGTGGCCAAACTGCATGTCCTGTAGCGCCAAACCCAAGCTAAAGGATTGAGCTGTAGTTTGGGTTTTCCTGGACCTCTGGTGAAGCGAAGCGGCCGAAACCTCAGCTCAGTACGTTTGATACCCATCCTGCTGTTCCCGGCTGCATATGTTCTAAGCTTGGGTTCCGGGTTTAGGCCGATGCGTATCCTGGGCAAACGGGGGCAGCCGAATAGAAAACCATGCTTAGAAGGTTTGCGGCAGGATTGTGGGGGCTTTGTGGATAGGGCTTCAGGTCTGCTTAGCTGGGGTTCCGTTCCCGGCGGGTGGATTTGGTTCGGTTATGC
The DNA here is from genome assembly GCF_011612265.2 of Corynebacterium matruchotii. NCBI lineage: Bacteria > Bacillati > Actinomycetota > Actinomycetes > Mycobacteriales > Corynebacteriaceae > Corynebacterium > Corynebacterium matruchotii. The sequence continues at coordinate 106,720 of NZ_CP050134.2, forward strand.
GCAGAACCCCAGCTAACGCGAAGGCGCTGCCGCGGGGGTAGTGGTGGGTGATGGTGGGGGTATTTCGGGCCGGGAGGGCGTCGTCAAGCAGGGAAGAAAACGAGCACTGAAACCATAAGTTCAATGACTTGAACTTTTGCTTTGGGGGTGTCTAGAATGAGGATCGTGCAGAAGAAATATTTTGCCGGTATCCTTGCTGCTGCCCTCGCGTTGGCTGGTTGCAGCACTACCCCGACCGGAGCCGCTAACGCCAAAGGCATTCATGCCGTAGCCACCACCACCCAAATCTGTGACTACCTCACCCAGATTGCCAACAACGGCATGAAACTGGTCAAAACCGACTCCGCTGGTCACGAAACCACCAGTGGGGACGGCGACGTCACGTTAAACCTCACCTGTTTGCTCGCCCCCAACGCGTCTGCGCACGAGCACGAAATGACCCCGCAACAGATGAAGGCGCTGGCACAAGCCGATCTGCTCTTTGTTAACGGTGTCGACCTCGAACACTTTCTCGACTCGGCGGTGAAATCCTCCGGCTTTAAGGGAACCATGTCGGTCACCTCAGGGGTGTCCGAAGAGAAGGGCGACGGCTACACCGTTGAACTCGGCGACCAAAAAGTAGACGTCCGGCCGTGGCCGTTTGTCACGCCCGGCGAAAAGCCCGAATTCACCCACGATCCCCACGTGTGGACCGACGTGAAACAGGCCGACGTCCAGGTGTTTAACATCGGCACCGCTCTGGAGAAAACCCAGTCGGACAATCCTGCCGCTGCCGATAGCATTAAGGCCGCTGTCGAAAAATACGAGGCCCAGCTCACCCTCTTGGACCAGTGGGTTCGGGACTCCATTTCCAGCGTGCCGGAAGAAAACCGGGTGCTCTTCACCTCCCACGATGCCTTCGGCTACTTCGCTAACGCCTACGACGTGAAGTTCATTGGTGCCGCCCTCAGCGACTTCAACCACCAGCAAGACGCCACCGCGGAACACATCAACAAGGCCGCGGAAGAGGTCAAAGCATCCGGCGCCAAAGCCCTGTTCGCCGAGAACTCCAATAATTCCAAGTCGATCGAAGCCATCGCCCGGGCCGCAGGTGTGAAAGCCATCACTAACGACGATGCCCTGTACGGCGATTCGCTAGGCCCAGCCGGCAGCCCCGGCGAAACCTACATCGGCTCCATCATCCACAACGTCACCACTCTCGTGACCGCCTGGGACGGCACGCCCGCCCCACTACCACCCGAGATATCCAATAACGCCAAATAACCGCAACGAAGGGCACTACCCATGACACCCATGACCTCGCCCACCCCAGCCTCGACACCCGCCACATCGGCGCCGGCTGCAACGCCGGCTACGAAACCCCCGGTCCTGGTTACCGAAAACCTCGACCTGGGCTACGATGCCACCACCATTTTGGAAAACGTCAACCTCACCGTGGCCCCCGGCGCAGCCCTCGCGCTTATCGGCGCGAATGGTTCTGGCAAATCCACGTTGCTCAAAGGCATCCTGGGCATGTGTCGTACCACTGGTGTCTTGCGTTGTGTCAACAATATTGGGTATGTGCCACAACACCAGGATATTGATCCGAGTTTCCCCGTGACCGCCCAGGGGGTGGTGGCCATGGGACTGTCCGCCACCACCCCCTGGTGGCGCCGGGTTGATTCGAACAAAATTTCGTCGGCGCTTGCTCGGGTGAATTTGGAGCAGAAGGCCACGGAACGATTCGGTAGCCTGTCTGGTGGACAACGGCAGCGGGTACTTATTGCCCGGGCCATTGTCACCAATCCGGCTTTGATGCTGCTTGATGAGCCTTTCAATGGTCTCGACACTACAAGCAGAGATGTGTTGGTGCGGGTACTCACTGAGCTCAAGCAGCAGGGAACCGGGGTGGTGGTGTCCACCCACGACTACAGTCTTGCCGAACAACTATGCGAGCAAACCGCGGTTTTTGCCGATGGTCATGTTGCCATCTACGACACCGCCGACGCCCTGTTGCATCATGTTCGTTGATATTCTCACCCTCCCGTACCTGCAACGCCCTCTCATTTTGTTGCTGATCCTCGGAATCGTGGGCGGCAGCGTGGGGGTGCTCGTTAATTTGCGTGCCATGGAATTCAGTGTGGAGGCTTTGGTGCACTCCGTGTTTCCCGGCATGGTGGTGGGCTTGGCCCTAGGTGGGATTGATGGTATCGTGCCCGGCGCCGCCGTGGTGGCGGCGGTTGCCGCGGCGGCACTCACGTTTGTCACCAGGCGGGCCGCCGCCGAGGCCGGTACTGCCGTGGTGCTCACCAGTTTTTATGGGGTTGGCGTGGTGTTGAGTCTGGCCATTGGGGACTATTCCGGCCAGTTGGATGCGCTCATGTTTGGCCGGCTCTTGGATGTGACGGATACCCGGCTCATTCAGACCGCGGTGTTGAGCACTGCCGCGCTCGTGATATTGCTGGTGACGTGGCGGAAACAGGTGGCGGTGGCGTTTGACCGGAATTTCATGGTGGCGCAGCACATCAATGTGACCCTGATCGATGCTGCCCTCAATGCCGCGATCGCCGCCGTCGTGGTGGTGGCCAGTTCCGCGGTGGGAGTGTTGCTGGTGATCGGATATTTGATTATCCCAGGGGCGGCGGCCCGGCTCTTGGCCCGAACCATTCCGATGATGGTGGGGATTGCGGTTGCTGCCGGCCTGACCGCGGCGGTCATTGGGGTGGTGGCGATGAATGTTGATGTGGGGCATCAGATTAGCCCCCAGGCGGCGGTGAGTTTGTCGCTGGTGGCGGTGTTTGTAATAGCGATAGCCCTCAACACTCTTCGAACTACCGCTCGTTCGGCTTTCCGCAAGGCGGGGGCGGGGGCAAAAGTGGCTAAACCCGCGTCGCAAAGCTTGCAGAGCGAACAAAGCCCGCAGCAGGCACGGACCAAGGAGTAGCGACATGATAGGCATTCTCACCCTCCCCATTGCGGAAGTGGTCGCGGTCGGCGTGCTGCTGGGAATCGTGGGCGCGCTGGCGATCGTGGGCAAGCGGGTGTTTTTCTCCGAATCGCTCTCCCACGGCACGTTTCCGGGTGCGGTGCTGGGCGTGGTGATCGGCCAATTCATGGGGGCATCCAGCAGCAGCCTCAGCCTGTGGCTCTTTGTCGGCGCCGCACTGTTCTGCATCCCACTAGCGTGGTTGATGCGATACCTGGCCAGCCTGGAGGGGATTTCCCCCACCGCCGCCGCTGGGATCGTGCTGACGGTGGGCTATGCGCTGGGCGTGTTTCTGCTGCGCTGGTTCCAACCGCTGCCGCTCAAAGTGGAGGGGTTCCTCACCGGATCCCTCCTGGCCGTATCCCACACGGATGTGCTGTCAGCCGCAGCCATTTTAGTGCTCGCGGTAATAGCATTGGTGACCTGCGGCCGCCGCCTGGCATTTTATTATTTTGACCCCATAGCATTCCGGGTGGCGGTGCGGAATTCCCGCTGGTGGCTGGCCCTCATGGAGGGAATCACACTGGGCTTATTATGCGCAAGCATGGTGGTGGCGATTCCGGCGGTGGGCTCGATCCTGTCGATCGCCATTCTGGTGGCGCCGGCTGCGGGGGTGCAGGTGTTTGCGCGGAACTTCGCAGGGCTCATACTGTGGTCGGGCGTCGCTGGTGTGGGCATTGGGATCACCGGGCTGCTGCTGGCCGTGTGGCAGAGTTTATCGGCCGGCGGCATGGTCGCGGTGGTAGCAGGCCTGTTTTATTTAGGTTGCCGGTCATTAGGATGGATACTGTGCATGTCATGGACTACCCCGAGAAAACCCAAGATTACCTCAAGTGCATTTGGGATATCGTCGAACGAACCGGTGAGCCGGCGTCGTTAAGCGCGATTGCGGGGGCGTTAGCCCAGAAAACCCCGACTGCGAGCGAGGCGGTGAAACGGCTGGCGGCGCAAGGCCTGGTGGAGCATCAACGGTATGCGGGGGTGGTGTTGACGTCGGCGGGCCGGCAGGTGGCGTTGGCGATGGTGCGCCGGCATCGGCTGATTGAAATGTTTCTGGTTCGGGTGTTGGACTACTCCTGGGACGAGGTGCATGACGAGGCGGATTTATTGGAGCATGCGGTGTCCGACCAGTTTTTACGCCGGGTGGACGAAAAGCTGGGGCATCCGACCCGGGACCCGCATGGGGATCCGATCCCGGACGAGTCGGGGAATGTTGCGGAGCTGCCGAAACAGTCGTTGAATTCTATCGCGCCGGGGGAGCAGGTGGTGGTGGAGCAGATCCATGACGGTGATTCGGAGCTGCTGCGTTATTTGGCGGAGAACAGTATCACGCCGGGGGCGGTGCTTGCGGTGGTGCGTCCGCCGGTGGCGGGGCTGGTGCAGGTTCAGGTTCAGGATGAGCAGAGTGAGGACCAGGAGGTGGTGCCGATTTCGGTGTCTTCGGCTGCGGATATTCGGGTGAGCCACGCCGAAGACTGATGCACATGGTGATGACGGCAATAGCGCAGGCGCAGGCGAGCAGCGGCGAGTCGCCGGCATAGTTTGCGGCGGGCCAGGGGGCGCGGGCCAGCCACATGGCGGTCATGGTCATGGTGGCGGTGATGAGCAGCCCGCGGCCGATGAGGGTGTAGCGCAGCACCAGCCATGTGAGCGGTATGAGAATGAGGATGGGCCAGCCGGTGGTGAGCGCGAGCCCCCCGCAAACGATGACGGCGCCGTAGGTGCCACCGGTGATGTGCAGCACTTCGTGGCGAGCTTGTCGACGCCGGACCATGGCGACAGCGCAAAGTAGGGCGGTGATGCCGGCGGTAATGCTGCCGATGATGAGCCCCTGCCGGTAGGGGTGGTCGCCGGCGAAGCTCAGGTGGAATTCTCCACCATGGCCCGGTGGGACGATGAATGCCTGAATGCCGGAGTTGATGGTGGTTGGGGTGAGGGGTGTGCCGTCCAGGGTGCCGATGAGACCATCGTTGGCGGCCCGGTTGGTGATGATGAGGCGTTCACGGGTGGCGGGCTTGAGGTGGGTGAGCGGTGTGGTGGGGGCGCCGGTGGGGTCGAAACCCACCTCGGTCAGCTTCAGTATTTGCGCACCTGTTCGAATCTGGTGGACGCCGGGTGTGAGGGTAATGGTGTCGCCGCACTCGTGGCGGGCGCCGTCAACATAGACGCGTTGCACACAGGCGGACAGGTCTACCCGCACCCGCATGGTTCGGGGGACGGTGAAGCGGCGCTGCAACTGCTCCGTGTAGGAAAATACCTGGTTGAACACGAATTGCCGCACCTGCGGTGAGGTGTCGGGGACCGTGACGTTGCGGGTGATTGGGGCGTGGGCGATGGCGAGTTCGGCAACCCCGATGGGGGCCGCGGCTGCCCCCAGGGTGAGCCGCACCTTGGAGGCCATGCCGCCCGGTATGGGGATTTTTACTCGCTCACCAGTTTTCATGCGTTTGGTTACCTTCCGGTCGTCGGCGGTTACTATGACCTCGGCGCGCACAGGTTTGCTGGCGGTGAGTAATACCTCCAGCACCGGGTCGGCCAGGGGGGTGTCGGGTTGCAGTTCGATCCATTCGCCCCGTTGGGTTCCGGGTCGGGGCCACCAGGCGGTGGTGGCGAGTCCGTCGACCGCAGCGGTCACTGCCCGCCCGGGTCGGGATCCGGCGAAGCTGGTTGCATCCCCCGCCGACGACGAGGCCCGCACCTGCCCCCCGGATTCCACCACCTTGGTGAAGGGGCCAACGGACGGGTAGTCAATGACCCGATTGTGCACATCCTTGGCCTCGGCGGCGTCCGCCAGGGGTGCGGACACCGAGTTCAACGACCCATAGTTGCGGCCCACCAGCAGGGGAGTGTCGGTGACGATGCTTGCCCCCTGGCCCACCAGCCGATACGCCCCCGAACCCAGCAGCGCCAACGATTCCCCGCCGCCGGCAACCGTGGGGATGCGGTCGGAATCGACCACGGTCATGCCCAGGTTACGGTTGAGGATCACCACCTCCACCTCGCCGAATCGGTGGATTTTGGCTTGGGGAAAGAGGCGTTCCGCGGACATGTTTCGGGTGCTGCGCGCCAGGTCGTGTCGGACGATGACCGCCCCGATACCTAGTCGTGCCAGGTTCTCGGGGGTGGGGTAGGCGGATATCCCGTCCAGTCCCCGGATGGCTTCCGGCGTGACTAGGGGGATGGCGTCACGCACTGCCCACGGTACGTCTAACAGGGGCTGGGCCGGTTCGTCCCTGGTCCAACCCCAGGTTTGCCGGGCAAAGGAACTCGCCGGGAGAATAAGTGTTCGAGTGCCTTGGGCTTCGTGGTTGAGGAATTCGGCGGCCTTAGCCCAATAGTTGGGCACGGACCGGTAGGCGCCCAACGGCAGGAGCCGACCCGCCCAGGCCGGGGAGACTGCGGATACGCTGACCAAGAGAATCAGGGCCAGGGCGGCGGCCCGCCGCGGGTGGCGGGGCAGCCAGGCCGCGAAGAATTGCCGCGCCCCCACCGATGCCCCCACCGGTTTCGGCGGCCCGCTGGGGGCGTCGGGTTGGGTGAGTTTGGGGGCGGGAAATAGTTGCCAGAGCTGGGCGAATCCCACCAATAGGGGCAGCCGCACCAGGGGGTCGAATTTGTGGATGTTCCGCAGCGCCACCCCAGCCCCATCTAGAAACCCGGTGACGTGGTGGGCGCCGCCCAGCACGATGAGCCCTATCCCCAGCAGGGTGAACCAGAAACCCCGAAGGTTACGGACCCGGCTTAAGCCATAAAGCCCCAGGCCGGCCACTGCCAGGGTGAAAATAATCAGGTAGGGGTCCGTGGCCAGGGCGTGGCCGGCCTGCCGTTCGGCGTCCACAAACGGCGACCAGCTGGTGGTGCCGCGGAGGATTTCGGCCAAGTTCAACCACCGGGTGACCACGGTGGCGTTTTCAATATAGTCGGTGAATGGGCTGGCGTAGCGGCCCAAAACCAGGAGGGGCAGGATCCACCACAGGCTAATCAGCACCGCCCCCAGGCCCCACATCATGGTGAATCCTATGAGCCGCCACCGGAACGCCACCATGAGCCGCCACAGGAGGAAAATGCCGGCCGGGGTGCAGGCGGCCAGGGTGGCGGTGGCATTCACCGCCCCCATCATGCCAATGGCCAGCACCGACATGACGATGCTGCGCAGGGTGAGCCGGCGGGTGATGAGCGGCCACAACACCCAGGGAGCCAGCATGACCGGCCAGGTTTCCGAAGAAATGGTGGTGAGCGTGCTCAACACCCGGGGGGAAAGAGCATAAAGGAACGCGGCCCCCATGGCGAAGCCGGTGGTGAAGCTGCCGGCAAGCCCCCCCGAGGTGTCGGCTATTCGGCGGAGGAGCAGGAGGAACCCCGAATAGCCGACACCAAGTACCAGCCACCACCACAGGCGTTGGGTGAATGCATCCGGGAAGGCGTCGAAAAGCCAAAAAAACGCGCCGTGGGGAAATAAATAACCATATGCCTGGTTTTGGAGTTGCCCGAGGGTAAACGTGTCAGTCCAGGCGGATTGGGCGCCGGCGAGGAACCTACCGGGGTTGGCCAGTAGGTCGTGTTTCGTGTCGGCGGCGATATAGCCCAGGGGTTGAAAAAAACTTATCAGCCCCAGGAAGATCCAGCCGGTCAGGTGGCTGCCTCGCGGGCTGATAATGGTTGCGGACCGAAACGGTACGCAGTGCAGCAAATGTAATAGTGTTGGTTTAGTTATTGCGGGAACCATACTCCGGGTCGCCCAAAACTGGTCGGTCTATGCCTACCGCACCAGATTCGGGCAGGGAATGCGCTGTTGTGAAAATGGACACCCCCACCACGGCAACAATGCCCAGCGTGACACCAACCACAGCGCTCGCAATGGCTGGACCAAGCGTTCTACGGTTTAACGAGTCAGAGTCATAGGCCATAATTGCAAAGATAGCAGCATTCAAGCTTAGGGAAAATACCTTTGACGATTCTCACCTTAGAACGGGTGGGGTAACCAGGTGGGGTGTGGTGGGGGCATGGCGGAAACCCACCCGTATTATCGGTGGCGGCTAGCCGAACACGGAGGTGCGGCGATAGGTCAGTTCCGGTGGTTGCGGGCTGACCGGTGGGCTTACCTGCGCAGTCTTGGGGGCTTTCTGCCCTTTACGCCGCCGCCTCCCCAACGTTTGGCCGATCGCGGTAATAATCCCGCTCAACATAAACCCGATCGCTAGCCCCAGCAAAATGAGTTCAAATAGGGGCCGAGCCGGGTCCGAAATCCCCATGAGCAGCTGCATTCGGGTGTAAATGTAGCCCAAATACCAGAAATTAAAAAACAGGAAGACACTAAATAATATGAGGTAGGGGGCGGCGAATCGGGTGGCAATGCCCGGCCGGGGATCGCTGGAGGTAATGGTGGTGGCCATGAGCCCCAGCATGCCGCCCCACATGAGCTCGCACCCAATGATCGACATGCTGTATTGCAGCACTGGCGCCATGAGCTCATGTGAATTGGGGCTGATCGCAATGCTGAGGTAGGCGATAAACACGACAAAACCAATGCTCAATGCCACATTGCATGCCGTATATGAAACGCGCATTTGACTAACTTTCTCGCTTTACGACGACCGAAGGTTCCTTCTCTCCCATATTAACCCCCGCACCAGTTGAAACATGCCCAATACAGCCCCACCCAAAAATAACCAGATTGATGCTTCCAACAACGCGTTAATGCCTAACGGCTCCGCATAATACAGGGCATGAGTATTATTCGGTACGGAGGTGGCGAAAAACCCCAATCCCCACATGTTCACAATTGCGAACAGGCCCAACATAAACAGGTAGAACGGTCCGAACCGCTGCAATACCCCCACCGACCCGCCGGTGGGGAGAACACTATTTCGGGTGACCCCGACGGCGATGCTTCCGGTGATCCCGGCCGTCATCAATTCAAACCCCAGCAGCGCCATGACGTGATACCACAATGGCACCGGTGGTGCCGCAGTTTGGCCTATTGCAGTAGTGAAAACCCCATAAATAACAAGCCCAATGACCGTTACTGAACTCGTGATCTTCAACAGGGTGCGCATGGAAACCAACTTTCTGGGGAAAATGTGCATATAGTGTCCGGCCAAATGAAGTTATTGAAATGACAAAATTGCAATCACCTTTAGTTATGAGGTAGTGCGACTTTTATACATTAGCAGTTGTTAGAGGTCAGGGTTCGATGTGGATACCACACTAGTAGTGAAAGTTTTTACTATATATGCTTGGGATATGTTCGATTTCCGCAGGAGGGAAAACTACCCCCAAACTTGTTGAACCGTGGGTGATGCCCCAGGGGCGGGGGTACCAACACACGGGGAATGCGTGTTGAAGATTCCGCTGGTGAAAACGTTTCCAATACTGTAGAGGGCATGAAGAAATTTCCCGTTCTGGCCCTCCTGGTTGCGGTCACGGTAACAACCACCCTGGTGGGCTGCACCGATAATGCAACCGACCAAGCCGCACCAACGAGTGAAATAACCACCACCACGGCCCCGACGTCGACAAGCAGTGTGGCGCCGACAACTACCTCAACCACACCCGCCAACCCCGAACTGCGCACCAAGGTAGCGCAACTCATGATGGTGGGCGTCCGCAATTTCGATGACGCCCTGGCCGCGCTGGAGCAGGGCGCCGGCGGCATTTTTATTGGTTCCGACACCGAAGCCGCCATTCTCACCACGCCCGGGCGTGACATTGCCGAGCTCCACAACCGTGTCGGCCGGCCATTCGCCGTCAGCATCGACTTCGAAGGCGGGCGGGTACTCCGCCACCCCGAGGTGCTGGGAACCTTCCCCTCGCCCCGCACCATGGCCAAGGAGAAGAAACCCGAAGAGGTTCGCGGCATGGCCTACGACATGGCCACCTCGCTGGCCCGCCATGGCATCACCGTTGATTTCGCCCCCGTGGTCGATATTGACGGTGCTGGCCTGGAGGTTGTGGGTGATCGGGCGTTTAGCGACGACCCTGCCGTCGCCGCCGAATACGCCTCGGCCTTCGCCCAGGGCATGCTTGATGGTGGCGTCATGCCCGTCTTCAAGCATTTCCCGGGCCACGGCAGGGCCAGTGGTGACTCCCACCTGGGCACAGTCGTCACTCCGCCGCTGAATGAACTACAAAATTTCGAACTCGTCCCCTATCGCAGCATTCTGGCTACCCCCGGTGTTGGGGTCATGGTGGGGCACATGGCGACGCCAGGATTGGGCGACGGCAAAACCCCATCCTCTATCAACCCTGCTGCATATCAGCTGCTACGGTCGGGTAGTTACGAAGGCGGCCGTCCCTTCGACGGGCCGGTTTTCACCGATGATCTTTCAGGTATGAAAGCTATTAGTAACCAACTAACTCCGCAGGATGCGGCGGCTACCGCTATCATTGCTGGAGCCGACCAAGCCCTCTGGTTGACCACCGATGCGCTCCTGCCAGCGATCGACACCACCATGAAACGGATTGCTGAGGGAGCCTTAAGTGAACAAGATGTGTTCGCAAAAGCTGAGCGCGTAAGCCACTATCAGCGCTAGTGGGGGCAGAATAGATTCGAAAACACTAGGAATTGTCTACTACATTGGTAAGAGTGATCGAACAGGATACTGAGCTGACTTCAGGCAATATGCCGGCCCGATTCTTCGGCGGCATACTGCTTGGGCTTTTTGTGCTTTTGGGCACTGGTTACGGTGTCGATTATTTTCTCAGCCAAGGTACCATGCCCCGCGGCACCATGATCGGTGGCGTGCAGGTCGGCGGCATGAAACGCGCCGAAGCGAAAGAACTCTTGCAAAAAGAGCTTGCCGACGAAATTATCAAGCCCGTCACTATCACAGCAGGTCAACGCACCTCAATCATCGACCCTCGGGCGGCCGGCCTGAGGGTCAACTGGGATAAAACCTTAGATTCTGTGGAATCCCAATCACTCAACCCTATTAAACGGATCCTTGGTTTCTTTAAAGACACCGAGGTTCCTATCGTTTCCGACGCTGATCCGGCCAATTTCCGGCCCGCTGTCGATCGGGTCACCAAGGAGCTCAGCCCCGCACCCGTCGACGCCGGCATCGTGCTCACCGGCGGTCAAGTGAAAGTGGATCCGGCCCCCGCCGACGGCCAAACCGTCGACGCCGAACAGGTGGAAAAATCCATTCTCACCGGCTGGCTGAAACCCGGTGGTGTGAAGGAACACGCCACCATCTCCCACCCGAAATATGGGGAGAAACAGGTGCAGCCCATTGTGGAGGGTCCCGGGAAGAAGGCCGTGTCCGCGCCCCTGGTGCTGCACGGCCGGGACAATATTAATGGTGAAATCCCAGTCGATCGCATGGGTGAGGTGGTGACCTTCCGGCCCGAAAATGACGAGTTCAAGATCGACTTCAACTACGATCGGGCCCGTGAAATCTTCGCCGAAAAACTCATCACCACCGAAAAACCCCGGGTCAACGCCAATATTACGTTCCACGGCTCCGACCGCACGGTCACACCCCACAGCGATGGTGTGCACATCGACTGGGTGAAAACGTTCGACCACATCAACGAGCGCATCATCGCCGACGACCCCCGCACCTGGGACGCCACCTACATTGACGAACCAGCCAGCTTCACCACCGAAATGGCCAACGCCGCCACCTTCGACCAGGTGGTGGGCGAATTCACCACTGGCGGCTACTCCCAGGCGTCCGGCGTGAACATTGCCCGGGTGGCAGAAATGGTGGATGGCGCTATGGTCGCCCCTGGCGACACGTTCAGCCTCAACGGTTACACCGGCCCACGTGGCACCGCCCAGGGCTTCGTGGAATCCGGTATTATCATGAACGGTCACGCGGATAAGGCGGTGGGTGGTGGCATCTCCCAGTTCGCCACCACGCTCTATAATGCGGCCTATTTTGGCGGCATGGAGGACGTGACTCACACACCTCACAGCTACTATATTTCCCGGTACCCGGCCGGCCGTGAGGCAACCGTGTTCGAAGGCGCAATCGACTTGGCGTTTAAGAACACCAGCCAATACCCGGTGCGCATCGTGACCTCTGCTGGCGGCGGCCAGGTGACCGTGAAGCTCATGGGCGTGAAGGTGGTCAATGTGGAGTCCGTGAACGGCGGCCGTTGGGCTACCACACAGCCGAATACGATCAGCCTGTCAGGCAAAGATTGTTCGCCCTCCAGCGGCGCACCCGGGTTTACCACCTCCGATACGCGCATTGTGAAGGACCTCAACGGTAACGAGCTGTCCCGCAAAACCACCACGACGGTGTATAATCCCTCGCCCATTGTGAAGTGCACCTAACTCCTCACGCTTGACGACGGCCGGGCGGTGCCGGGTTTAGCGGTTGCCGGGATCAGACCCCAGCTCGGGTCTTGTGTATGGTCGCGTGCCTGGCTTCGGGGCGGGGAGATTCAAATTCGGTTTTCCTGCTTGATCTGCGCGTTTGCTTTAGCTTGGGTTCCGGCCCAGCGAGCCCTGAAAACTCGGAAATAATCACGAACCCCAGCTAAAGCAAAACCGCAGCTAGATTGGCTGTGAGGGGGTTGAGGGCGGTTGCAGGGAGTGCTATCAACCGGCACCCAGGCTAAAGCGCACGCGGCGCCAGGTCTGCCGCCGCTGCATGTTTGCTGAGCTTGACTTTCTCGATTCAGAAGCGTTGCTCGACTGTGTCTAGGAATGAAACTCTAGCTTAGGGCATGTGCAGCCGCAGTCATGGGTGTAATCATGTTAGGGGAAATACACAACCGGGAGAACCAAGATGCCATTGGACAAGAGCCAATTCTGTCTAGGCTCCAATTATTTCCAGCAAAGCAAGGAAGAACCTCCCTATCCTTGATTTCCAGCTTTTCCTTTTCTGTTCACGCCTATGCCTACGCCTACGCAGACGACTAGCTAGCGACATGTGAAGCTCCCTTCTTTCTGAAATGTTGGAAAAGAAACTATCTTCACGTCGAATATATGCCAGTGCATCACCACAATGCGTAGCGGAAATGATTTGTGTACACCCATGTGGTAGGTGGTGTGACTACCTGGAAATATTTGGGAAATCATTCAAAAAGACCAGGATATTTAAGGTAAACTTCAATATCCTGGTCAGCGTCCAGAACTATGCAGAAAACTCGAAGCCCAGCTATCGACCGGTTGTGGGGCGATAGCTGGGCTGGGCTGGCTGGCTCTCGGGATCCTTCAACATCCTTCAGTTAGGCTGCCAAGAATTCCGGGATGATGTTCTTATGGGGGGTGGGGGTGATCCCCAGGGCGTTGAGGAGTTTCCGCACCCGTGCTTCTACCTCGTCGCACATGGCATGGATGTCTGCCTTGGTGCTGATGTTTTTGGTGATGTTCCAGGTTTTCACGTCGTCACTGACGTGGGCATCGTCATCGAAGATGATGATTTCGTCGATATTGCCCAAGGTGTGAGGGTTGAAGTTCTTGGGTTTGAGGTCGTCGGTAGGGACGCCACGCTCGTTGAGAACTTCAATCACTAATGGATCAACATGATATGCCGGGGTCAAACCAACGGACCGGACGAACACCTGTTCGCCTCCGAGCCATCGGGTGTATGCCGAGGCGATTTGGGTTCGTGCAGCATTATCGTCGGAGACGAAGAGGATCCTGGAGGTCGGCAGGGCGTCGTCAAGCTTGCTGCCGCGGTGCTCATTCAGGGTCTGCTGCATAAATGCGTGCAAGGACTGGGATGGTTCAGTTTCGCCGGTCTCTGCTCGCTTGGATTCACCGGTGCGTTCCTGCGGTGTTTGCAGGAATGTAGTGAAAAGCTGCCCCCACCGAAGAGAGAGCTTTTTAGGCTGAAAATCAAGAATGGTCATGGCCGTTAGGCTCCTTTCTGTAGTGCGCTTTATGAAGTGCTAGATTTTCACTCCAGTCACCTCAATATCAGTAGTAAATAACTTTCAATCAACCTTACACCTAAAAATCGTTGGTAGGAACCAATGATTGTTCGTTTCCCGTGGGTTTATTGAATTGACATGTCCTCTATTGGCTATGAGCTGGTAATATAAAAAAGAAAAAATGTTGAAAATTTTCTAAAAAATATTCCCAAACCAATAGAAAACCATAAATTACTAGCTGTATTACTAGCTGCAAAAGGATTGCGAGTCAGGGGTCTGGCCCGCTGGAATTTTATTGAGCTGTTCAGCATAATCTGTTTGGCTAGTTTTCGCTGAAATCGACTCGCTGGCTGTAGATGGCCCGGCAAGAATAACCACAGGTAGCAGGTATGGCAGTCGTAGTGAAATGGAGTTGGTGCCTCAAAGTGCCATGGTGGTGTAGTGGTTATTACCGCAGGTGGATGCGCTGCTTTGTTGATATAGCATCATGTTGAGTGGCAAAATGCCAAAAAGTGTGAAGTGTGATGCCTGTCTGGAAAGGGGGGAATGTATAATTTTACTCACATTTAAGTAGTTGGTGCAAAAAATGCCCTGTACCAGTTCTGGATGGGGTATAAGGCAACGGAAGTGGAATGGCTAGAACGCCCATGCCTATTTACTTTCCATGGAAAGTATTGTTATGATGTGTCCCATGGAAAGCAAGTTCGTTACGGATGTTTCGTCTAGTTTCTGTTCTGAAATGTTGTTTTCTTCCCTCGTAAATGCACAAATTTGTGCCTGGTCCAAGATTGACAAAGCTGCCAAAATTGTCCCAGGGATGAATGCTGCGCGATACCTTATCCTCCAAAACATTCTTCATCATCCGGAAGGTTTGGGAGTGACTGGGCTTGCGCGGATACAGCGAATTACCGATGGGGCAGCGTCGAAACTGTGTGAACGTCTGGAATCAATTGGTTTGGTTATCCGGAAACGCCTTGAGAAGGACAAGCGTCGACAAGTCATTATGGTGACCCCTGAAGGACGTGCTGCGTTCGAAGAAGCTCGCACACATGTTGACGAGGCAACCACTCAATTCTTTTCTTCACTTACTACCGAAGAACATCTTCAGCTCATCGATATGCTTCGTCGGTTATCTTGTGGCGAAGAAAATATAGATCCCAAAGGAGATAAATAATGATAGCAACGACTAGTAAACAGCTCAGGAAGAGCCTCATTGTAATCATAACGATGGCATTGGGTTTCACCTGCCTAGTGGGGTGTGGACTGAAATCCGATCCTTTAGCAAACAATTCCAACTCGAAGGATAACCCAGGGGATGCGATTGTTGTGGGGAGCCAAGACTACTACTCCAACGAAATCATTGCCGAAATTTATGCGCAGAGCTTGGAGAAAAATGGGTATACGGTGCAGCGCAAATTCCGCATTGGGCAGCGGGAAGCCTACCTTCCAGAAATCGAAAAAGGTGGAATAGACGTATTTCCGGAATACACCGGGAACCTGCTCCAGTATTGGAAAAAAGACACAACAGCCCGTGATGAAACAGCCGTCTATGACGAATTAAAAACCGCTGTTCCTGCCGGCCTTACCGTTCTTAACGACGCTAAAGCCACAGACCAGGATGCCTATGTGGTCCGAGAAGACTTTGCCCATGAACATAATATTCAAAGCCTCGATAATCTTTCCGGGATTGACGAATTAACCCTTGGGGGTAACTCAGAGCTGGAAACACGCCCCTATGGCCCCACCGGGTTGAAAGAAACGTACGGCATTAACACCCGATTCGTGCCGATTGAAGATTCTGGCGGGCCGCTCACAATGAAAGCCCTGAAGGATGGCACCATTAACCTGGCTAAGATCAATACCGCATCACCGGATATTCATACCAATAACCTTGTGGTTCTTTCGGATCCCAAGCATTTGATGCTGGCATCGCATGTTGTGCCACTGGTTTCGGATCGACTCCCGCAGAAAGCCCAAGATGTTATCAACTCTATCCAGCAGAGCCTTACAGCGGAGGATCTTCTTGCCATGAATGTTGATAGTGTTGGGGGTGCAAAAGCCTCAGATATAGCCTCACAGTGGCTTTCCACTCATCAACAAAGCCAGTCGGCACTAACAACCACGTCAGGGGCGGAAGAAGCTCAGTGATTACCTTCGAATCGGTTTCGAAACAATATGGTTCCGCACCCGCAGTAGACAGTTTTTCCCTTGAGGTGCCTTCCCATGCGTGTGTTGCGCTTGTTGGATCCTCCGGTTGCGGTAAAACTACGCTTCTGAAGATGGTAAACCGCATGGTCACCCCGTCGTCAGGCCGCGTACTCATTGATGAGGTTGATGTGGCACAGCAGGATCCCATATCGCTGCGCAGGTCAATCGGTTATGTCATGCAAAGCGGCGGATTGCTGCCCCACCTTACTGTCGAAGCCAACATTAATACCATTCCGCGACTACTTGGTGCACCAGCATCATCGGATCGCATTCACCATTTGATGGAAAGCCTGGAACTGGACCCTGCTCTAGGGCGGAAATACCCCTACCAACTCTCCGGTGGCCAAGCACAACGGGTGGGGGTGGCACGGGCGCTAATTTTTGACCCCAATATTTTATTGATGGACGAGCCGTTTGCTGCGGTAGATCCCATCGTTCGGCATGGGCTGCAAGAAATGGTAGCCCAGTTGCAACGGGACTTTCATAAAACAATTATTCTGGTCACCCATGACTTTAGCGAGGCCTGTTTCCTGGGGGATACTGTTGCTGTTCTTAGCGTTCGCGCCCATATCGAGCAACATGCAACACCTCGTGAGATTCTGACTCACCCGGCAACCCCGTTCGTCGAAAAATTCATTCAAGCTACCAGGCCCTTGAAGGTGGATTAAATGAATTGGGTCATGCAAAATTCCAGCTTTATCGGCCAATTATTTTTGAACCATACTGTGCTGATTGTCCCCCCTCTGATTGTTGCATTCATCTGTGCGGTGCTCGTCGGGGCGCTGGGTGCCCAATATCCACGAGTGCAGGAAATAATCGGGGGAGCCTGTCAGCTGCTCTACACCATTCCCTCACTACCGTTGCTAGTGATAACCCCGATCTTTTTGGGGGTTTCCATTACTTCACCGGTAACTGTCATGGTGGCACTGGGTCTCTATGCTGTGGCGTTACTTGTTCGAACCAGTATCGACGCATTTGCCTCGGTGGATAACACTCATCTTCAGTCGGCAGAAACCTTAGGTTATGGGCCGTGGCGTATCACGTTTGGGGTTCGATGCGTGCTAGCCTTACCAGTCCTCATGGCTGGGCTGCGGGTCGCAACAATGTCAACAGTTTCACTGGCGTCGATTGGGGCATTGGTAGGGGTGTCGTCTTTGGGGACACTACTCACAGATGGTTTCCAACGTTCACTGACCGTCGAAGTTGTCACCGGGATCATAGCAATTGTGGCTATGGCTTTACTCTGTGACGCTATCCTCCGGTTTGCCACAAAGCTACTGACCCCCTGGGCGGAAAGGCTGCCTCAATGATTGCGGATGCCCTGTCGATTCTTATGGACCCACAACGTTGGGGCGGCGACTCCGGGTTCATTATGCGCAGTGAACAGCACATCGTATTAACACTCGTGGTACTCATCATCGGTTCGGTCTTGGCCATTCCCCTCGGAATCTGGTGTGCCCATGTGCGACCGGGGGAAGTGATCGCAAGCATCCTCATGAACAGTGCCCGTGCGCTACCATCCCTGGGGCTTTTGATCCTTTTTGGGCTCTGGTTAGGTGTGGGGGTGCTGGCACCTACCCTCGCGCTCATCGTATTGGTGTTCCCCTCACTGTTCATAGGAGCTTACTCGGGAATAATGGCTATCGACGCCGGGATCATAGAGAGTGCTCGTGCCACCGGCCATAGTTGGTGGCAGCAGGTACGGAAGATAGAAATCCCCTTGGCACTGCCGCTGATTGTGGGGGGCTTCCGGCAGGCTGCCCTCCTGGCAAGCTCAACCGCGACCTTTGTCGCCTACACATCAGATTTTGGATTAGGACGATATATTTTCGCTGGCTTGAAAACCCGCGACTATCCCCTCATGCTGTGTGGCTCACTGCTCGTTATCCTCATCACATTCTTCTTCGACCTCATTTTTGGCAGGCTTCAAGCCTTGACCCATAACCGTCCTTGGAAGGACCACTCATGAAAGCAATTGTTGTGCACCAACCCGGACCACCCGAGGTATTGTGCTATGAAGAAATTCCCACACCTGCTGTACGGCCAGGATGGTCGTTAGTGAAAGTGCAGGCGGTAGGCGTCAACCGGTCGGAAATATTCACACGTCAGGGGCTTTCCCCCACCGTTACCTTCCCGCGAATATTGGGAATTGAATGTGTAGGAGTCGTGGCGGATAGTACCACCCCCACCTTGGTGCCAGGGCAGAAAGTAGCGGCCCTCATGGGCGGCATGGGCCGAGAATTTGATGGGGGATATGCCGAATACGTTCTCCTGCCAAATGATCGGATTTGGCCTATCCACACCTCTTTCACCTGGGAAGAACTCGGTGCAGTGCCGGAAACTTTTGTTACTGCCCTGGGTTCGATGAAACAGTTGCAGCTTCGGGCGGACAGCCGATTGCTGGTGCGGGCAGCAACCTCAGGGGTGGGGGTAGCAACAATCCAGCTGGTCCGGGCGCTTTACCCGAATGCCGTGATTGCTGGAACAACCCGTAACGAATCCAAGTTTGACACTTTAAAAGCGTTAGGATGCGACGGGGTTATCCTGGAGGAAGCACATAATGTTATTCATTCCGATGAAAAATTTGACTGCGTTCTGGACCTGATTGGTCCGTCCGCGATTCGGCACTCATTTGCGGTGCTGAAGCGGGGTGGAATTGTGTGTAATACCGGTTTGCTCGGCGGGCAGTGGACGCTCGAAAACTTCGACCCGATTATTGACACTTGTGGTGGGTATTTGACTGGATACCATTCCGGTGATGCAACCGCCGACCTGCTGCAAGAAGCCATCACGATTATTGAGGACCATGCCATTGATGTGACGCCGCACAAAGTGCTCCCCCTGAAGGAAGCAGCCCAGGCGCATACCCTCATGGAGTCAGGTGCGGGCTATGGTAAATATGTGCTCCTACCAGAACACTAACTGTGTTTGATGCGCCAACGCAACGGCGTGAAAAACCCCATGCAAATCGCATGGGGTTTCTATTAAAGAGCCGATGACGGGAATCGAACCCGCGCCGCCTGCTTGGGAAGCAGGAGTTCTGCCATTGAACTACATCGGCAATAGTGGTTGCTACTTAAGGGCCAGGCCAATAGGCTGACCGGTTCACAACGAAGTACAGTTTAGCACTAAAAAATCCTGCGGGGGCAATTTAGGCAAGAAAAATGGGTATTTCCAGGTCAACGCCAGGTTGCAACCAGGCCATAACCCCAGGCGCTGGCACCCCAGCTGCCACGAGTGCTCCGATACTTCGACGCTTCATCGGCGTTCCTTCCCATTGGTGTGTTGGACTCCTATGCCGGGTTACACTAAAAAGGTGCTTTATTCCGATCGTGACATACGTGCAGCAATCGATGCCGGCGATTTAATTATCGACCCCTTCGACCCGGAACTGGTCCAGCCCTCCAGTGTGGATGTGCGCATGGATCGGCATTTTCGGGTTTTCAATAATTCCAAATACACCCACATTGATCCGAAACAGCAGCAGGATGATCTGACCAGCATGGTTGAGGTCGCCGAGGATGAGCCGTTTGTGCTGCACCCGGGGGAGTTTGTGCTGGGCTCCACACTGGAGCGGTTTGCGTTACCCGCGCACATGGCCGGCCGCCTGGAGGGCAAGAGCTCGCTGGGTCGGCTGGGACTACTCACGCATTCGACCGCCGGGTTTGTAGACCCGGGCTTTTCCGGCCGCATCACCCTGGAGTTGTCGAATGTGGCCAACCTGCCCATCACGTTGTGGCCGGGCATGAAGGTCGGCCAGTTGGCGCTGTTTAAAATGACGAGCCCCGCCGAAATCCCGTATGGTTCCAGCGTGCTGGGTTCGAAGTATCAGGGCCAGGAAGGCCCCACGCCGTCGCGCGCCTATCTGAATTTTTCCTGACTCGCTTATCGACGCCCTCCCGTGGGGGTGATAGGGGTGTAGAAAAGGAGCATTTTTATTGCTGAGTTTATCGCTTGGTAACGCTCAGAAATAGCCGGCAAAACCGGGGTAAAAATACGATTTTTGGCGCATAAAATCTCATAAAGGCTGGTATTTGCATCTAGTTATATTTAGTAAAATCTGGGGAAAATTTTATATTAGGGCTAGATTTGCTGATATGGAATAGTGAACCGGCTTAACGTCTCACGGTTTCCTGTTTAGGCTTACATACATGCGCAACAGTGGATTGAGAACCGGTACACGTCGACAAGCTGCGGTCGTGACCACCGCCGCATTATGCGCCATTATGGCGTTGGGATTGGCACCCCAGCCTGGTCACGCGCAGCAAGCAAACACCACCGGCTCCACCGTTGCTACGCCTGGTGGCGGGAATTCGGTCGGCACCCCGGCGGATGGTACTGGCGCCGGCACGGGCGCCACCGGCAATACCGGCACCACCAGCACGAGCACCACTGCCAGCACCGCGGGCGCGAGTGCGAGCAGCCAACCATCCCAGGAAACGGCCGCCCCGGCGACGGCCGATCCTTCAAAGGTGTCCACAAAAACCGATGATGTCCAGGAGACTAAAGAGGCAGCAAATGGCGCCACCGACCCGCAGAAAGCACCATTGCTAGTTCCGGGTGGTGCGATTGACGGCAAACTGTACCCCAAGCTGTTTCAGGATAAATTCACCGATACCGCCACGGCCCGCGGTCTGCTCCACTGGGATGTGGAGTTGAAGGAGGACGAGCGGCTTGCCTTCAGCTATATTGTGCCCCCCAAGCAGGGGATTCAGCGGATGGATTCAACCCTGCAAATCATCCCATTCATTATCGACCAGGAGGGCCATAATTGTGTGGCTCAAAAGAGCACCGATCAGGAAGATAACACGAATTTTGCCGCCCCATTTACGGGATATATTAGTTCCCCCAGGGTGGGCGGCCAGGACCAGGAGTGTAAGCCGGGCAAATTTAAAGTGTCTTTAGAGCGCCGGGGCGCCATTGAGCCATCCATGGAGATTCCATTCGAATTCATGTTGTGGAAGGTTCCCCGGACGTCGGAAGAACCAACGGCTGCGGCGTCGACAAATGCGACATTAGCCACGGATGATAGTCCCGCGGTGCCGTTGACCATGGCGGATGAGCGCAAGAATGCGAAATTAATAGGATCGGGAAACTATTCCGGCACGCTGGAGCCCAATAAACTGCAATGGTTCAAGGTTTTAGTGTCGGAGGGGCAGCGGTTGCATGTGGATGTGAATGCGTCGCCCATTGAGCTGGAGCGGAATGCGGACACCAGTCAGCCTATTTCGCTGGAGTGGCGGGTGGTGGGCCCTACGTTTAACCCGGTCATGACCACGGGCACGACCGATAGCGTGCCATACGATAATGTGTCGGTGTCGTCCAAGCAGGCCGTGGGGATCGAGACCGTCACCAATCCGATCCAGTGGCCGAACCTGGAGAAGGAGCAGGGCAGTGGTGTGGGCGAGTTCCTGTCTGGGGAGCAGTGGGTGGCGCTTCGGTATTACCGTCCGCAGGCCACGGCAAACACGCAACCGTTGAAGTTCACTATTTCGCTGGCGGTGTCGGGCACACCCTTGTCGGTACCGAAGTTTGTGGATAACCTCACCGGTCAGGCGGCTACAGACGCGAAGCGGCAAGAAGCTGTGGCCGAGGAGTCCCAGTCGAAAACATCACCAAGGTTTATGGTGCGCAGTAATTCCACCCCCGGCCAATTATGGACGTGGGCTATGGTTGCCGCAATAGTGGCAAGCATCGGCGCCGTGGGCGGGGTGGGGATCCTGCGCGGCCGGGGCAAGGAAGTGTCCCTGTTCCACTAGGGGCGCGTGGTACAGTATTGGTGCACCGGTGAGAAACGTAAGGAGGTGCACCTTGGCACAGCGCAATGCTGACCGGCGGATGTGGAAAATGAGCCCAGAACGACTGGAGGCACATCTGCAATTACGCAGCCGGGCGCGACGCGTCCCGGACAAAAAGAAACAAGCAAGCAAAAAGGCCTGCCGCCGAGGAAAGTGGCAGGCCTTTGGCCTCTCTTACGAGCTTATCGACGCCCCTACCGTGGGATTATGCGGTCGTCGGGGCGGGGTCCGCTACGGCCTCTGAATCAGCACCCTCATCGGTGGTGGTGTCGGCCTTGTTGCTGGTGTTCGGCACCGTGTATGCGGCAATCACCGTGGTGATGGGTACGGTCAGCGTGAGGGCGAGTGCACCAATCCCGGAACGCAGCATTTCGGTGGCTACAACGTCGCTGGTGAGGATTTGCACCAGCGGCCGTTCCGACACCGACAGCAGCAGCAGGAGTGGCAAGGATGCACCCGTGTAGGTAAGCACCAGGGTGTACACCATGGAGGCAATATGGTCGCGGCCCACCTTCATGGCCCCCAGGAATAGCCGGGCTGGTGATGCCTGCGGGTCTAGGTCGGCCAGCTCGTTGATGGTGGAAGCCTGGGAGATAGCGACGTCGTTGAGCACGCCCAGGGCACCAATGATGAACCCGCAGAGCATGAGGCCCTTCACGGACACGTCGGGAAGGTTCACAATGATGGACAGGTTATCGCTATTGCCGAGGCCACGAAGCTCGTTATTGTCGATGGCGATGGTGGCCAGCCATGCGGCAATGACGAGTGCTAAGAGGGTGCCACCAAGCGCCGACGCGGATTTCCAATTGAACCCGTGCACCATAAACACCACCAGCAGGAGGATTGCGGCCCCACTGACGACCGCCGCCGAAATTGGGGAGGCGCCCAACAGCAATATTCGGACGGTAAACAGCACCACCACAACCAGAGTGATGCCCAACCCCAGGAGGGCCCGCACGCCGCGGATCAGCGCAAACCCGGCGATCGCCGCCGCGATAATGAGTCCCCACAGCAGCAGCGGGTAAGTGCGTTGGAAGTCGCTAAACCCATACGACATGGCCCCATCGGCTGCCTTGTCCTCGATGAGGAGAATCCGGTCATTCTTGTGCAGCTCGGGCTCGCCGGGGTTGTGCGAATTAATCAATAGGGTGCGTTGCCCCTTGTTGGTGCCCGAGTCGATTTGGGTGATATACCACTGGCAGTTATTATCCGACCCGGGCGATTCCCGCGGCGAAGTGTCGAACACTCGGCCGACTTCCGACGACGTGCATGACCCTGGTTGGGTGAATAATACGGTGCCCTCAACCTGCGCATGACTCATGCTGAATGAGGTATAAAAATTCGGCGAAATATTGGGTTTTTTATCGCCCGGCCACATGGTGTACACGCCGAAAATGGTGCCGCCAACCCAGGCTGCAATAAACGCAACCAGCAGGATGCGCGTAAACGTCCAGGTCCGGGTCTTCGGTTTGCTTTGCTTATCGACGTCTACAGCTGGGCTTTCAGCCTCTGGTTTCCGCTGCGACCGGGGCACCCGGGGCTGCTTCGCCGGCTTGGCTGGTTTAGTTGGCTTCGCCGGCTGCTCCGAAGCCACGGGGGTAGCGGGGGTGGGTTGGGTAGGCTTGGTTCCCTTCGCCGGCCGGGGCTTCCGAACCCGCGGCCCCTTCGGGGTGGCGGGGGCAGCATCAGCAGGCTGTTGGGATACTTTCCGAACCGTCCGTTTGGCCGGGCGACCGGTACCCGCCGACTGCGGCGAGGACGATTGCGCCGCCTTGGTGGGGCGCACAGCTGGCTTTGCCTTTGCGGACTTCGACCCCTTTGCCGGTTGTTGGGCAGCGGGTGTGATGCGCTTCGACCGTCGATTCCGCCGAATCTCCGCTGGCGACTCTGGTTCGTTCTCTGACTCTGATTCTAATTGGTGGTTATGCCTACCCATCGGATCACTCCTACTGCTTGTAGCTGGACAGGAAATTTCCCAGGCGATCAATAGCTTCCGCTAATTCATTGGCCCACGGTAGGGTCACCACCCGGAAATGGTCGGGCTGTGGCCAATTGAAACCAGTCCCATGAACCAACAAAATTTTCTCGGCACGCAACAAGTCCAGCATCAATTGGGAATCATCGTGGATATCGTAATATTCGAGATCCAACTTAGGGAAAGCATACAACGCCCCCTTAGGCTTTACGCAGCTCACACCCGGAATTTCATTGAGTTTTTCCCACGTCACATCACGTTGCCTTGTCAGCCGGCCATGGGCGGAAGTCAAATCATAAATTGACTGCCGACCCCCCAAGGCTACCTGAATTGCATGCTGTGCCGGCACATTGGCGCACAAACGGGTGCTCGATAATAAATCCAATCCCTCAATAAAACCCCGGGCGTGGTCCTTCGGGCCAGTCAATACCATCCACCCGGCACGGTAACCTGCCACCCGATAAGTTTTCGAAAGCCCATTGAAAGTGATACACAGCAGGTCGGGGGCGAGGGAGGCAATGGATGTGTGGGTAGCATCATCGTAGAGAATCCGGTCGTAGATTTCATCGGCCAGGATAAGTAACCCATATTCCCGGGCTATTTCGACAATCTGTTTGAGTGTCTCTGGTGAGTATACTGCGCCGGTAGGGTTATTGGGGTTAATGACCACAATGGCTTTGGTGCGTTCGGTGATTTTGGCCCGCATGTCTGCTATGTCGGGGTTCCAATCGGCGGCCTCGTCGCAGATGTAGTGGACGGGTTTCCCACCGGCCAGGGACACAGCTGCGGTCCATAATGGGTAGTCAGGTGCAGGAATGAGTACCTCATCACCGTCGTTAAGCAAGGCTTGGGTGACCATGGTGATGAGTTCGGACACCCCGTTACCCAGGTAGACGTCGTTAATGCTGAATTTCGGGAACCCGGGTATCACCTCGTAGCGGGTGACCACGGCGCGGCGGGCGGTAATAATGCCTTTAGAGGTCGAATACCCTTGCGAAAATGGGAGGGCGGCGATCATGTCTTGCACGATCACGTCGGGGGCCTCAAACCCGAAAATGGCGGGGTTGCCGGTGTTGAGCTTGAGAATGCGATGCCCGTCAAGCTCTAATCTTTCTGCCTCCTCAGCCACCGGCCCCCGGATTTCGTAGAGCACATTTTTCATTTTCTCCGACTGGTCGAAGATGCGCCGGCGCTGAGGCCGGCGGAGTGGTGTGCGGGTTTCGGTGGGGGTTTCGACAGGCGCTTCAGTTGGGGTGTTGTGGGGTTCCTTGTTATTCATTCGTTAAATTTTGCCACTTTTTGCCCCAGTGCGCACACAGACATGTGCGGGTGAGGCAATGAAACTTATGAACGCCCCCACATGTGACATGCCCATGCTTTGGTGGGCTGACCCTCGGTTAGCGTCAATCGTTGTTATACCGCCATCGGATAACGCTGTACCGTAGTTGTTGTGGGTTGTATTGGTCCGTGGTCACCTGTTGTTGGGTGATTTGGATCTGCTGATATTGCTGGGAGGTTAGTTGTTGGGGATCGATCATTTGTGGCGGCTGTGGTGGTTCCGTGGGCTGCCCCAAAAATTTCACCCCCGCAACGACCAAGCCGACGAGAATCAGTGGGAGCAAGGCAAAGCCCAACAGGTACAGGAATGGGGTGATTGCCATACTGGCCAGCATAAACAGTGGCAGTAACATGAGGAACCGGTATAAGACTTTGGTGCGGTTTTCCGGTTTGTAGCCAGCGTTAGGGGGATAGAGGGGGGCGTTTGTCGTTGCGACTGGTCCTACCGATGGTGGGGGAGTGGGGGAGGGCGAAACTAGTGGGGGGAGGTCCGCGAAGACTGGTGCCAGGTCGGATTGCATGACTGCGTTGGTGATGCTGGCGAGCCGGTTGTCGTATTCGGTGACGTCAAGCCGGCCAGCGGTGAAGTGCTTCCCTAGAGCGTCCATTGCCTCTTGGCGCTCGGCGTCACCAATGCGGTAATCCCGGTTACCTGGGTTGATTGGGGGCACAGGCGATGTCATAGTACTAATAATAGTGAAGTTATTAGCGTGGGCGGCACTAGTATTGTCTGTTTATGTTGTTAAACATGTTTTGAATCTGTTGCTGCTGTTGTTGTCTCCAGCGGTATTGTGCGTATTCTTCGTTTGCCGCCTCATCTAAGAGAGCACGCTGCTGGAGGTTCAACTGGTTACTGAAATTCTGGTATACACGTTTGTATTTATCCACAGTAGCCATAGAAATTACAATAAGTGGTGCGATTAAGATCGGCATGGAAAATACGAATCCTGGAGGACCAGCAACGCCCAGACTGATGAGGAAAATAACGCCCAAAAGTATGGGTAACAGGATTATTACTAACGGGCTCATGGATTGTGCTTTTTGTGCCGCATGGCATGCCTTGAGCAATTGCTTGCCATCGTAGGCGGGGCCAGGCGCCGGAAGGTCGGCGAAGATCGCCACCAGGTGGGACCACATGGTTGCCCCCATGATGCCAACCATCCGGGTTTCATATTCCGTAGGCTGTAGCTTGCCAGCCGCATAATGCTGATCCAACGAGGTTTTCGCATGCCACCGTTCAATGTTCCCAATGGGATAATCCCAGCTAGCGAACTTAGAATTAGAAACAGGATCTCGGGGGTAGGGTGGGAGTGCCTGCGGATTCATACCTATCAATTGTAGTGGTGGGCTCCCGGTTGCCTGACCACACACTCGCACCCCATCACCGGCAGGTTATGAGGGGTGGTGTCGGTTGCGGAGTCGTTGGATGTATTGGTTGGCGACGTCCAGGGCGGCGTCGGTGATTTCTGCTTGTCGCTGTTGCCGGAGGGCTCGTTGTTGTGCCATTTGTTGCGCATTGGCGAGTTGTAGGGCCTGCACCTTCATGGCCTCAGCCTGGGCGATTTGCCGTTGCCGCTGGCGTGCCAGGGTGCGGGGGCTTGGTTGATGCCATGATTTCGGCCCCAGCTTCAGCACGTACAACATGATAACGGTGGCAAGAAAGACCGAGAATGCTATACCGCTTACAAACGTATTTGCAGGCATAGTGGCAAGGAAAGGGAGCAACATGAGCATCGTAATGCCCAGCTTGATGCGTTTCCCAGACCGGTAGTTTTCTTCTATCTCGTTGCTGGTGAATGCGGCCTCGTCGGGGAGTCCTGCGGCATGCGGTATAGTGACCGGGGTATTGGCATCGGTAATGGCTGGAAGATCCGAAAAGATTGGTATCAAATCAGACATCATGGTTGCTTCTGCAACGTTGGTGAGGCGATTATCGTATTCGGTGATGTCTAGCCTGCCGGCAGCAAAGTGTTTGCCTAGGTCATCCATTGCCTTTTGGCGTTCGGCGTCGCCGATACGATAGTCCTGGTTACGGGGATTGATTGGGGGCACAGACGATGTCATAGCACTAATAATAGTGAAGCGATTAGCGGAAGAGTCACCCGCATCAGCTGTTTATATTGTTTAGTCGCTGTTGTTATTGTGAGCATAAACGGATTGCCCGTACCTGTTCCGCAGCATGCAAGAACTCGCGTTGTTGGGGATTGAGCTGTTTGATGAAATTACAGCGTGCAATTCTGCTTGCTACCTCAGCACCTATTGCCATAATCCATGATAGTGCGGGCAATATCATGATTAGTGTGGGGTCACCAGACATGAATACAAATGACGTGAACGGAAGACACACTATGAACAAAAAAATAATCCCCACCATGAACGGTGTATAGCTCGTTTTCTGTGTTCTCCGGCATGCTTTGAATAGTTGGCCACCATCATAAGCGGGGCCAGGTGCGGGTAAGTCGGCAAAGACCGCTACCAGGTGAGACCACATTGTGGCCACCATGATGGCGGACAACCGGTTGTTATAATCCACGGGGTGCAGCCCACCAGCTGCATAATCCCAGCTAGCCAATTTAGAAACGGGATTTTGGGGATAGGGCTGGGTTACCTGCGGGTTCATACCTTCCAATGGTAGTGGTGGCTTTGTAGTTGCCTGACCACGTATCACATTCCTGGTAGATTGCTAGCGGCTGTGGCGGTTCCGGAGCCGTTGGACGTATTGGTTAGTCACTTCCAGGGCAGCGTCGGTGATTTCTGCTTGTCGTTGTTGCCGGAGAGCTCGTTGCTGCGCCATTTGTTGCGCGTTCGCCAGCTCCATGGCCTGTACCTGCATGGCCTGGGCCTGGGCGATTTGCCGTTGCCGCTGGCGTGCCAGGGTGCGGGGGCTTGGTTGATGCCATGATTTCGGCCCCAGCTTCAGGATGTACAACATGATGAATGTGGCAAGAAAAGCTATACCTGTTATACCGCTTATAAGCGTGTTTGTAGGCGGAGCGGCAAGGCAAGGGAGCAACATGAGCAGCATAATCCCCAGCTTGATGCGTTTCCCAGACCGGTAGCTTTCCTCTATTTCGCTGCTGGTGAATGTGACCTCGTCAGGGAGTCCTGCGGCATGCGGTATAGTGACCGGGGTATTGGCATCGGTAATGGCTGGAAGATCCGAAAAAATTGGTATCAAATCGGACCGCATGGTTGCTTCTGCGACATTGGTGAGGCGATTATCGTATTCGGTGATATCCAACCGGCCGGCAGCAAAATGCTTGCCTAAGTCATCCATTGCCTTCTGGCGTTCGGCATCACCGATACGATAGTCCTGGTTACTAGGGTTATTTTGGGGACTAAGCGGATTCAATGGCTGGTTCATGATACTAGCGATAGTGGTGTTTGATGATAGCGAAGCCGCATTTGTTTGCCTTAAAGGGTTGATCTACGATTGCGGCAGTCACATTCACTCGATTACAGACCCTGCCTCTGCATTACCTGGGTTGCCTGTGCCATAGCCATGCCACGTCGTTGCTCCCGCATGATCTTCCGTGGATTCGGATAATTCCACGATGCTGGTCCGAGCTTCATGAGGAACAAAGCGATGGCGACAATGAAGGCCACGCCCAGCATGAAGTTGCCAAGAAATTCGGACATACCAAGCATCATGAAGCTGGCCACGAAGGTTGCGAGCACAATACCAATCTTCATATTCCGACCCTTGCGATACAGCTGCATTGCTTCCACGGACGGCATGGCCGGCGTCTCCATGAGATCAATGGGTTCTGACACGGTGGCCGGAACATTGGCTGGGGTGGAAGGCGCCAACGGTAGGTCGTCGAAAAGCTGGGTGAGTTCGGACTTCATGGTTGCTTCTGCGATGGAAGTGAGGCGGGTGTCATACTCGTTCATGTCGAGGCGCCCGGAGGCAAAGTGCTTGCCCAGCTCGTCCATTGCGTGCTGACGTTCGGTATCGCTGATTCGGTAATCGGAATTGAATGTTTGGCTCATGCTTTTAAGCGTAACGATGCGTACGCCGATTGTCTGTTGGGGTTTGCCCTGAAATTTCCCCTAATAAACACATCGGCGTTTCCGCAGCTCAACGAGCATGAATACCCGGATACCCCTAGAACAGGTCAGGGTTGTTCCTGATCTTTATCAGTATCTTGACTGATGTCTTTGCTAGGCGGTACCATTGGTGGTTTGGCCATCGGCGGCTTCGCTACCGGCGGCTTGGCGACGGGCGGTTGCGCCACCGGGGGTTTTGCCGCGGGAGGCTTTGCGACGGGCGATGCCGCAGGCCTCGACCCAGGGGGCATCGCCCCTGGTGGGGTGGCTGTTGGTGGTTTCGCCACCGGGGGAGCAGCGGCAGGGGGCTTGGCCGTTGGCGGCGTAGGAGCGGGTGGCTTTGCGACGGGTGGACGTGCCGTTCCCGGGATCGTGGCCCCCGGGGCCACGGTTTTCGGCACCGAACCCCCAGGTGCGGCCGGTGCGGTAGGAGCTGTGGCTGCTGGGGGTCGAGCCACAGGAGGTTGCGCCGTTGGGGGTGCCGCCTTCGGAGGTGTTGCTTTCGGCATCGCCGCAGGTGGAACTGCGGATCCAGGTGCTGCTGCGCCGGGCACAGCAACACCTGGGGGAGTGGGTGTTGCCGGCCGGCCCCCAGGTGGTGTGGCCCCCGGAGGCGTCGCCGCTGGTGGGATCGCTGCACCAGGTGCTGCTGGTTTCGCTACCCCAGGCACAGCCGCACCCGGAATCGCCGCGCCGGGTGCGGCCGGCCGGGCTGTTGGTGGCGTTGCCCCCGGAGGCGTTGCTGCTGGTGGCATCGCCCCGCCAGGTATTGCCGCGCCAGGCGCTGGTGGTACCGTCGATCCGGGAATCGCCGCCCCCGGTGCCGCAGCCCCTGGGACTGCTGGCTTCGCCGCCCCAGGTGGGGCAACAACAGGAGAAACGCCAGGCTGTGGGGCCTTCCCCACAGCGGTCGTAGGTGACGCAGGTTTCGCCGGAGATGCCTGTGGTTTTGCGCTCTTTCCTGCCGGCTTCGGCTCCGGTTTCTCCTCCCGCTTCTCCCGGATAGGTGGTTGCAGGAACTGCTTGGGTCGC
This sequence comes from Corynebacterium matruchotii, assembly GCF_011612265.2. Lineage (NCBI taxonomy): Bacteria > Bacillati > Actinomycetota > Actinomycetes > Mycobacteriales > Corynebacteriaceae > Corynebacterium > Corynebacterium matruchotii. Next base: position 136,916 of record NZ_CP050134.2, read on the forward strand.
GGGTCCGGGAGGTGGCCGTCGACAAGCACGGAATCCCGCAACATCTGCGCAACATCTCGCACCGCCGGGGCTGGAGTAGCATCCGCGACCGCCTTCACCCCGGACACCATCATCGTATTGCAAAATGGGCAGCCCACAGCAATCTCCGCCGCGCCCGTCGCAACCGCCTCGGCGGCCCGATTCTCATTAATGCGCGTGCCCAAATTCTCCTCCATGAACATGCGCGCCCCACCCGCACCGCAACAAAAACCCTCGTTACGATTCCGCGGCATCTCCACCAAATCAGCCCCCGTGGCCCCCAACAATTCGCGGGGCGGATCGAACACCTTATTGTGCCGACCCAAGAAACACGGATCATGGTACGTGATCGGCTTCCGGTCCTTCGGACCCCGGGGAATAGGTGTGAGCAACTTATCCCGAACCAACCGGTTGAGTAGCTGCGTATGGTGGAAAACGTCGAAATAGCCGTCAAAATCTGGGTACTCGTTGCGGAACGTATTAAAACAGTGCGGACACGTCGTAATAATCTTACGCTGACCTTTGGGAACCCCAGAAAATACCCCGTTAAGAGTATCAATATTTTCCAGGGCCAATTGCTGGAACAAAAACTCGTTACCTGCACGCCGCGCCGGGTCGCCGGTGCAGCGTTCCGCCTTGCTTAAAACCGCGAACTTCACACCTGCTGTGTGGAGCAGCTCGACGACGGCGCGGGTAGTGCGCTTGCCATCATCATCAAACGCTCCCGCACACCCCACCCAGAACAAGTATTCGATATCATCGAAGCTTTTCGCATCCTCGCCGAACACCGGCACCTCAATGCCGTCACGGCGGGCCTCGGTAATCCACGAGGCGCGCTCCGCATTATTACGCCCCCACGGGTTGCCCTTGACCTCAAGGTTTTTAAACATCCCCACCAATTCGGAGGGGAAATCCGACTCGGCCAGCACTTGGAAGCGGCGCATGTTCACCACATGGTCGATGTGCTCAATGTCGACCGGGCATTGCTCCACGCAGGCGCCACAGTTGGTGCACGACCACAGCACATCCGGGTGGATAACATTGGACTCGCCCACGAGTTTGAGCAGGTCAACATCGGAATATGTGGTGTCGGTGGCAAACGTGTCCGGGTCCTGAAGGTAGGAAGCATTGGCGACGGCCGCATCCCGGATGTCGGTGACAAACAGCTTTGGCGACAGGGGCTTCCCGGTATTCCAGGAGGGGCATTGGGTCTGGCAACGACCGCATTCCGTGCAGGTTGCCGCATCAAGGAGCATCTTCCAGCTGGCGTCTTGGAGATGCCCAATGCCAAGGGAAGAATCCTCCTCAATGGTGTCGATCGTGAGTTCGGTTGTGCCGTCGTAAAGCGGCAGGACCTTACCCAGTGCGGGGGCGCCGTCGGGGTTGCGTTGGAAGAAAATATTGAAGAACGCCAGGAAGCGATGCCAGGCGACACCCCACGTGAGATTACGGGCCACCACCACTAACCACACCATGCCCACAAGCAGTTTGAACAGGGCAAAGACGCTCACCATTATGGGGCTGGCGGGGAGGAACCTGGCCAAGTATTGGGTGAAGAAGTCCGCCCACGGCGAGGCATGACCATAGGTGGCTATCTTCCCGGCCTTCACTAGGAGCATGCCGGCGCCCTCTAGGAAGATCACACTCTCCACAAAGAAAGCCGAAAGCGCGTTCGATCCGTAGAAGCGGGATAACCGCTCCCGCATGCCCGTCGACAAGCGAATGGCAAAGAGGAACCCAATGCCCAGGACGGTGCCGATCGCCAGGACCTCCTCGGCGAAATGATACAGCGACCACTGGGACAGCAGCGGCCACCCGCCAGCCGGGTTGAACGTTTGGATATAGGCTTCAAACCACACCAGCGACCCAATGAGGAAGCCCACCATCACAAACCAGTGGGCCACGGCAATGGCGGGACGCCGTATCAGCTCGGTGTGGAAAAACACCTCCTTGAGCACCTGCACCCCGCGGCGCACCGGCCTGTTTGTGCGGCCGGGTGCGGGTTGACCAGCGGCAATAAACAGATACAGGCGGCGGGCGGCGCGAATGAATAAAACCCACGCGGGCGCTGACAGCACAATGCCGAGCACCCCCATGATGAGCGTTGGTGTGACAGCCGGCATGGGGCAAAACCTCTATGAGTCGTAGCGGAGGGACGCGTAAAGTATATGCGTCTGCCCACACAACTGACCAAGAGGTTCCGCCGGTCTTTTCCGCTACGACGTTGTGAGCTGCACATCGCAGGCAACCCTTCGTTTGAATATATCTGGCACACTGGGGGACATGAAAATTGCTTTCCTAGGAACCGGCCGCATTCGCCAAGCATCTGATCGTCAACAATGATTATGAGGTGCGGGTCTGGAACCGTACGCTGGACAAAACCACTCCGCTTGTCGACGCCGGTGCCACCGCATACTCCACCGCCGCCGAGGTCGTTACCGGCGCTGACGTGGTGATTACGGCCCTGTTCGGGCCGAAAACCGTGCGCAGTGTGGTCATCGCCCCGACCTTATTCCCGCAGGTATTCCCTGGATCGACACCACCACCGTATCCCCTCAAGATGCCGAGGAATTCGCCACCAACGTTCCCACCTACATTGCCTGCCCGGTGGTTGGCACCCTGGGGCCGGCCCGTGCCGGAAAACTTGGTGTGTACGTGGGCAGCCCCGATCCGCAGCTGCGGGAGCTGGCTGCCGGCATTGTATCCCCCTGGGCGGACCCGAGCCGGTTGAAGTTGGTGGACTCCCAGCCCAAGGCTGCTATTGGGAAACTTCTCGCTAACCTGGCCCTAGCGATTAGTGCCGAGGGCATGAAAGAGGCTCTCCTGTTTGGGGACGCCACCGGCCTCACCGCGGCCGAAACCCTGGATCTGCTCGACTCCATTGGCTTGTCGTTTATGGCTAACCTGAAGCGTGATTTTGTGCTTGGTGACCGAAGCACCGACCCGGGTGATTTCACCGTCGACGCCCTGTGCAAGGACAGCAAGCTGATGCTGGACACCGCAGGCCAGGTGCTGCCCGGCATTCAGGCGGCGGTGGAATCCTTTACTATCCAACAGGATCATGGCCGGGGTGACCATGATTTTTCCGCCATTCTGGTGCACCGCTCCGAATAGGTGTGGTGCCGTGATTGGCCGTTGGTTGGGCGTCGACAAGCGTGCGGCTAGCGCAGCGCGGACACCCACCCCTTGCGGCCGTTATGCAGGATCGAACCGCGATAAATCCGGGCGCTCAGCCACAGGGCTGCGCCGGTCGTCGCCGCTAACAACACGTACGACGCCACCAGCTGCACGAGGGACATGTTATTAGCCGCATAGGAGATGGGTGTCAGGGTCGTAGAGAACGGGGGAATCCACGCCAAGACCTGCACAATTGGGCTCGATACGTTGAGGGAGCCGAACACGGCCGCATACATTGTTGCCATCATGAGAATCAGGATGGGCGACTGGGTGGATTGTAAATCCTCGGTGCGCGACACCATCGACCCGGCCGCCGCGTATAGGCTGCCGAAAAACAGCATCCCCAGGATGTAACCCACTATGAGCAGCGGAATCATGCCATAGCTGATGGTCGTGCCCTTGAGCAGGCCGGTGGACTGCACCGCAATCGCGCCGACCGTGATAATGATCGCCGTGCTGAGTGCTCCCATAATCAAACTGCCCAGGAGCTTCCCCGCCAGAAAATTCAGCGGCCGCACACTAGACAGGATGATTTCGATCACCCGAGACGATTTTTCCTCCGTCACCCGGCTGCCCACTATGGCTGCGAACGTCATAATGAATGTCATCATGATGAACACCCCAAGGTAGGTTGTGAACACGTTTGCCGCATCGATGTCCCTGCCCACATTCACCGTGGTGATGGCGGATGGCGGCGTGGCCTGACTGTACTGCTGTTCGGTGATATGAAGCTGCGCCAATGCTCGTTCCTGGGCCATGCGCTGCACTGCTGCGGTGACGGTGGTGACGAGGCTTTCGGAAGGCGCACCATCCGCCAATAAGTCGAACCCCTGATCGGTAGCAACCAATGCCGCATCCTTGCCGTCCCGTACTTGTTGCTCGGCGGCCGCCCGGTCCGGGGCGGTGGTCACGGTCAGATTATTTCCAGCCGCAAACGGTGCGGAGTCAACGCCCACCACCACAAGCTCTGGTAGTTGGTCCTGATTCTTCTGGTACCACGATGTGCCGAATATGGCTGCTATCACCACCACAAGCATGGTCACTACCGTAATCATGATGCCCTTGCTGCGCAGCAGCGCCCGGATCTCTTGACCCGCCACAATCTGAATGGTTTTCATGACACAAACTCCTTAAATAGGTCCACCAAATCGGGCACCCGCCGGGTAAACGAGTGCACCGGCCCCACCGCTAACGCCGCGGCGAGAATATCTTGATCGCTCACATGTTCGGGTTTTTCGATGATCGTCTGGCCAGGCTCCTCGGCGACGATTCGGCACCCCGTCGGGCACCATTCCTGCGCCGGCACGGGGGAGCCCACCTCGTATCGGGCCGGTCCCTGGGTGCGGAGCTCCATGACGGTGCCCTGTGCCCGCATTTCCCCGCCGCTGATGATCCCGACCCGGTCACACAACCGTTGCACCAAATCTAATTGATGGGACGAAAATATCACCGGTGTGCCCTGTTGAGCTCGGGAAATAAGCATGTCGCTCATCACCTGGACGGCGATGGGATCCAGGCCGGAAAACGGCTCGTCAAGCACTAAGACATCGGGATTGTGCACCAGCGACGCCGCCAGCTGCACCCGCTGCTGGTTCCCGAGACTCAGGTCCGTGAGTTGGCTGGTGGTTCGTTCCGCCAAGCCCAGCTGTTCCAAGAGCCCCTGGGCGTTCGTGGTGGCTTCTTGAATGCCAAGCCCGTGCAGCCGGGCCAGAAACACCAGCTGGTCCAGGATTTTCTCCTTCGCATACAGGCCCCGCTCCTCTGGCATGTAGCCGATATTGCGCCGGTTGTCGGCGGTGATGGGTTTGCCGTCCCACAGCACCTCACCGGCGTCAGCGGCGAGCACCCCCAGGATGATGCGCATCGTTGTGGACTTGCCCGCGCCATTGGATCCGACGAACCCGTAAATTTCGCCGGGTTTTACGGTAAGCGACACGTCGGTGAGCGCGGCAACGTCACCAAAATTTTTGCGTAAATTGCGTACTTCTAGAGTGGTCACTGATATCCTCCGTTTCCACTATCTGATTCACTTTCGGTACCTTCGGTGAAGGTGATGGCGTATGCGACCGTTGGTAATGTCATGGTAATGACGATAATGAGTGTGAGCAGGAGCGCGATGGTAAATGTCATCTGGACGGTTATTTCCGGTATGAATAGGGGGATGAACGCCAGCGCGTACACTATGGGAAGCATGAGATAGCCAAGCAATTTCAGCGATATTGACCGCCATGTGGTGATGACGGCGTATTCGTACTCGTCCAAAAAATCGTCGGGTGCCGAGTCTTTGAGCCTGATGCTGAAGCGCAATATCCGCAGCGCCATCATTGCGACCGGGGTGCAGAGCGCCCACACAACCAGCCAGTTCTGCCACCATAGCTGCGCCACGCAACAGGCCAGCATGACTGCTATCGTCAGGTAGTATACGACGATCAATGCTTTACGACGTCGTAACGTGCGCCACGTGAGAAACTTGGTTGCCGACAGGTCGTAGTATTTCTGCCACCGTTCCGCCCGTCGTAATTGGTAGCGATGAGCCCAAACGACCATGCGCTGTGTGAATTCACCCATACATAATCATCCCTGGTTATAGATGTGGGTGGACATGGGCTCAAACTGTTTTCGGCTGAACACCGCCTCGACTGGGAGTTCGAATACCTCGCAGATGCGCATGGCTAAATCCAGGCTGGGGGAGTGGTCGCCGCGTTCCAGGGCGCCAATGGTTTGCGGATTCACATCAACCCGAGCGGCCAATTGTGCACGAGTCATATCTCGTTCTGCGCGTAAAAGCCGCACACGATTAAAAATTGGAATTGTTGGGCGCTTCTTTGGGTTCATATGACCAATTGTTGTATAAACCCAACGCTAAGTCAAGGGTGCTCCACTTATGCCACCTATTATTGGTGGTGAGTCAGGGCTAGCGAAGTTTTTGGGCAAAGCCCCCGGCGGCCATGTGCATGAGCCTCAGGTTGGCAAGAAGGAACACACCAATGACCACCGTCCACACGGCCAACCACAATGGTTGAATCGGTTGCGTCATGATTGCGGCAACAATGATCGCCACCGATGGTACGAACAGTAGCACCGCCGTCCGGCTGCCCGGTGCCCAACCGGGAAAGCGTAGTGCCTCAAACGCATGTGGAATGAGATGCAGAGTAAAGGCAATAAATGGGGCTAACACAATCTCGATGGATCCGACAGCAATGCCGACCAACATGATGATGACGGAGAGTACGAACTCTTCACTGATCATCAGGGCAATGCTCTCTGTCGAGGGGTAATTCTTGTCACCACCTGTGACAAACATTTCGGCGGCGAATTTTTCGTCTTCACGATGCCGTTTGATATACGGCCGGACACAAATAATTTCCTCAAATTCATGCACCATAAACAGCGATATACCAATGAATGCGAGTGTGCCGAGTGCAAACATATTCCTATATATAGCAGAGTGGGGCGAAGACGCAACCATGGTTTTTGCCACATTTTGCCATATTTTGGGTGCGCCTGCCGACCTGGTAGAGCCTGGCCTGGTGCTGGGGATCGGGGCAGAATCGAGCGCTTCGAACTCCAGCTCAGTGAATATGAAGCTGGGGCGGTGGCTTGGCCTTTTCCGTTAGCTTGGGTTCTGGGTGAGAGTGCCCTAAATTCCTGCCTCTGGGGTGGAACCCAAGCTAAAGCAATTCTGGGGTTGTACCTGCTGGAGGTCGTCGGTGTCCTGCTGCATATGTTCTAAGCATGGTTTTCATTTGGTGGCTCTTGTTGACCCAGGAAGAATTTTGGCTAGAAATTGGAAACCATGCTTAGAGGTTATGCTGCGCTCTGGTAGGGCGGTGGGTATTGGATGTGCTGAGCTTGGGTTCTGGGGTTTCTCCAAATCTCTGGTGAGCCGAATTAGTTGGAACCCCAGTTCAGGAAACATGAAGCCGGGGAGGTGGCTTGGCCTTTTCGTTAGCTTGGGTTCTGGTTGAAAGTGCCCCAAATCCTTGCTTCTGGGGTGGAACCCAAGCTAAAGCAATTCTGGTGTTGTATCTGCCGGAGGTTGCCGGTGTCCTGCTGCACATCTTCTAAGCATGGTTTTCAAAATCTGCCGCTCCAAACCCCCAAGAACCGGCATGCCCGCCAGGGAAAGACCATGCTTAGAACATATGCAGTTGAGGCGGAGTAACGGGTATTAAAAGTGCTGAGCTTGGGTTCTGTTCCCTGGCATAATCTTATGGGGTATCTGAATCGAGAAAGTATAGCTCAGTAACTGTGCAGCCGTTTTATTAGGCTTGGGTTCCGAGTGATGACACCTCACCCTGCTTTTTACATGGAATGGAACCCCAGCTTATAAGATGTGCTGAGCTTGGGTTCCGGCTAATACATTCTCAAATCCCTGTCTCTGGAGCGGAACCCAAGCTAAAGCAGTTTCGAGGTCATGCCCAGAGGTCGCCGGTATCCTGCTGCATATGTTCTAAGCATGGTTTTCAAAATCTGCCGCCCCAAACTCCCAAGAGCTGGTATGCCCATCAGGGAAAGACCATGCTTAGAACATATGCAGCAGTTAGGCGCGCGGGTGGGTCAGCCCCTAGCATCTGTTCTAAGCATGGTTTTCATCCACCAGCCCCCGTTGCCCCAGGAAGAATAAGTGCCAACAACCAGAAACCATGCTTAGAACTTGTGCCGCCCCCTGGTCCTCCGGCGGGCATCAGAAGTGCTGAGCTTGAGTTTGCCACCAGCCCAGCCCTATATAGTCCCTAATGAACCAGAACCCCAGCTCAGCAAATATGCTGTTAGCGGAAGAATACCCACGATCTTGTCGAGGGCGTTCTAAGTCCAGGTGTTAGCCGGGAACGTTTAGCTTAGGAGCCAGCAGTTGCGGATTTACTGGTGGATTTACTGGTGTTTGAGCTGGTTTGACCTGGTTCGCTGTCACCCGGCTTCCCTCCAGGTGCGCCAGCCGGGGCACCAGACCTGCCGGGAGCGTCAGATGGCCCACCGTTACCGGAACCCGGCCCACCCGACCCAGCACCCGAACCGCCAGGCCCGCCTGAACCCGATCCACCAGGCCCGCCACCGGTCGGGCCGCTGCTCTTCTGTTGTGTCACGCTGCCTGCGTAATCATTGGTGGGATCCCGGTAGATCGTGTGGATGTGGCCCCACCCGGAGGTCTGCACCCCGGACACGGTGGCCCCGGCGTCGTTATCCTGGCTGGCCAGCTCGATATACACCTTGGGTCCAGAAATCTGGAAGTAAATCCCCTTCCCTTGAGACGTGTCATACACGGTTGCACCCGACCAATTCACATAGGTATCGTCCAGGGTCGCCGAGATCTGATCCATGGTTGCCTGCGTCGTTTCCGAGTCCGCCAGGTTTGTCCAGTTCGCAATCACCTTCAGCAGCAATTGTTTTTGCTCGTCGGTCAGTTCGGAGCCCTTGATCCCGGTGCCGGTGGGATAGTCACAGGTGTCGCTGGGTGCGCAGGTGAGGTTTTTCACCTCTTCACCCTGGTAGAGCTTTTGTTTTTGCTCGTCGGTGAGGGAGTTATAGAAGTCGAAAGCGGTTTGGTACATGTCGCCGAGGGCGGATTGGGTTTGCCCATTGCTGTCGGTGTAGGTGGTGGGCTGGGTGCCAAGGTGTGTGGGTGCGAATGTGATGGCGCCGTTGCTGAATGTGGCGTTGATACCCACGTGGTGGCCGCCGAATTGGATGGACCAGTCATTGGTGGTGCTGGGGCTGCCGAAGAATGCAATATTGTATTGGGTGTTGCCCAAATCGCTGGCGTTGGTGTTGTCTTTCAGGTACTGGTCGCCGGCCATGATGCCGGTGACCTTGGCGTATGCCTCGTCATTCAGCAGCGCCTTGAGTACTTTCAGCGCCGCCGCTCGTTGAGTTTCGCCCAGGTCGCCGAGTTTTATCCCGGAGCGTTCGACGAAGGTGACGGGAAAGTTGGACCAGGAGGTGGATTTGGTTTCGTCGTCGTAGTCGTAAAGGACTTGTTCTTTCTGCTCGTCGCTGAGGGTGCTCAGGAATTCCTCGGCCGCCTTGGCTGTGTCCGAGATGGTTTGGCTCGTGGTACCCTTGCTTGTCGACGTGGTGTCGGCCACCTGCCGGACGATAGAGGTCCCGCCCTGCGCGGTCGCGGTGTCGGTGGTACCGGTGGTGCAGCTGGCGATGGTGAGCCCGCCGGCCAAGATGAGGGAGGCGAGCGGGAAGGACTTTTTCCAGAATTTGTTACTCATGGGGATAACTATGCATTACCATCCTGTAGGTATCCCCTATGAATCACTGGAAGGATTATGCGACTTCGCTTTAAACGCAGACAGGTACGCCTCGGGCAATTTTCAGGGTGTGCCGCCAGTCTGCCAGGCTACGTCCAGTTGGCAGGTCGAGGGCTTCGAGCCATTCGGTGTAGGGGACGCTCTGTTCGTCGAGGTAGTCAGTCACATCGCGGTAGTCGGTGCGGTGCGACGGCCCGAAGACTGCGGTGGATACGGCGAATTGCGCGGCGAAGTCATGGGTGAAATCGGCCACGATAACGGCGTCGTAAAGCGGCCGAAGCTTGTCGACGCTCACCGCAACGTTGCCGAGTACCCGCACCGTTGACTTGGTGCGGCGGGGGCTGCGGTAGTGGAGGTCCAGGCCCAGGGGTGTGGGTGCGGCGTCGATCAGGTCGACGTGCAGTGGGACGGAACAACGCATGAGCAGATCAGAGGTGTAGAGACCGGCAGCGCCGGCGCCGATGACTGCGATACGTAGGTGAGGCATCAGAACCCCTTTCAAAGCTCTAGACTGATTTGTCTAGAATTTAGCACGGATCGGTCTATTTCTCGTCTGTATGGCCTAAACTGCCAGCTCATCACGTGAATAAAATTATAGACACCTTGGTCTACAATGAAACGATGATCCTTTACGTATCCGCCACCCAGGGCGAGGCAGCCCAGGTTCCCAGCGACTACCCACTCATTGTCACCGGCATTGGTATCATTCGCGCCACCTTGACGCTCACGGAGTACCTTGCCCGCGCCGACGAGCTGCCCGAGCGCATTATTAACTTCGGCACCGCCGGTTCCCTGAATGGTAATACCGGGATTTTCGAGATCGACCATGTGTTTCAACACGATTTCGACCACAAGGTGATCGAACAAATAATCGGAAAGCCCTTCCCCAACGGTATTGATCTGCCCACAGTGAGCACGCTTCCGACCGCGCATCTTGCCACCGGCGATAGCTTTGTCAATGACCCCGACACCCGCGCCCGGCTGGTGCAGCAAGCCCAGTTATGCGACATGGAGGGGTACGCCATTGCGTTCGTTGCCCAGCATTTCGGGATTCCCTGCACCCTCATTAAACAGGTGAGCGACAACGCCGATGACGCTGCCGCCGATACCTGGGTGGATGCGGTCGATCGCGGCGCCCAGGATCTCGCGGGGGCGATCCGAACGCTCAATCAAAGGCTCAACCGCCTATGACCGTGAGTGGGCGACCATTTCGTCCCACTCCACCACCTTTTTCCGTTCCCGCCCCTCGGCCGAACCGAGGCTGCGTTCGTGGGCGTCGAGTTTATGCCACCCATCCCAGGTGGTGTAGGGGATTCCCTGGGCCTCTAGGTATTCCGTGATGTCCCCGGTTGCGGTGCGTGGGGTCAGCCGGCCGGCCAGGGCGTCCGCTATCAGCATGTCCGTGGTTTCCTTGGCGTCGGATTTGGTGTTGCCGATGAGTCCGACCGGGCCGCGCTTGATCCACCCGGTGACATACACGCCGGGCACTATCTCCCCGGCCGGGTCCACAACATGCCCGCCATCGTTGGGGATGACCGCCGTGCCATGGTCGAAGGGGACGGCGGTGATTGCTTCGGACCGGTATCCCACGGCCCGGTACACTGCTTGGACTGGCCATTCGGTGAACTTGCCGGTTCCCTGCACATGCCCGGTGCCATCTAGTTCCATGCGTTCGGTGCGGAGCCCAACAACGTTGCCATCCTCGCCCAGGATTTCGACCGGATTTTCGAATAGGTGAATATGAAGGGTGTGCGGGGCATCCTTGGGCTCCCGCATCGCGTATTGCTCCAACGTTTGGCACACCAAGTCCTGGGATTTTGAGGCATGGCGCGCAGCAATGGACGCCTCGTCATAATCAATATCCTCGGGATCCACCACCACGTTGATGCTGGGGGAGTGGTCGAGTTCTTTGAGTTCGAGTGGGGTGAATTTGGCTTGTGCTGGTCCGCGTCGTCCGAAGATGTGGATGTGGGTGGCTTGGTTGGTTTTGAGGGTTTGGTAGACGTTGTCGGGGATTTCGGTGGTGTGGAGTTCGTTGGCGGTTTTGGCGAGGATGCGGGAGATGTCGAGGGCGACGTTGCCGACGCCGATGATGGCAACATGGGTGGCGGTGAGGTTCCAGGTGCGGTGGAATCGGGGGTTGCCGTCGTAGAAGCCTACGAAGTCTGCTGCGCCGTAGGATCCGTTGAGGTTTTCGCCGGGGATGTCGAGGTCGCGGTCAGCAACAGCACCAGTGGCAAGCAGCACGGCATCATAATATTCGTGGAGTTGTGCGATCGTGATGTCTTCCCCAATGTGAATGTTTCCCAGCAGGCGAATGGTGGGGGTATCGAGCACCCGGTGCAGGGACGCAATGATGCCTTTGATGCGGGGATGGTCGGGGGCGACGCCGTAGCGGATGAGGCCAAATGGTGCGGGCATTTGTTCGAATAGGTCGATATTGACGCCTTGTTTGGCTAGCAGGTCAGAGGCGTAGATGCCGGCGGGTCCGGCGCCGATAACTGCGACTCGAAGATCGGTAGGGCTGGTCATAAAATACCTTTCAAAACAATAGACCAATTGATAGACTGCTTGGTCTATAAAATGTAGGCAGTTACCGCGGTAAGCGCAAGAATTAAATTCAATTACACGTCAACAATAATTTTATTCACACTTTTTTAGTTGACGTTCCCCCAGTTCAAGACGGATTTTGTAAACAAAATCTGTCACTTACTGCTCGGTATTCTTGAAATAGACCAATCGGTACGGTTAGGTGGTTACCTAACAACCGTTACCGACGAAAATTAGCGCAATCATGACACCAAGCACCAGTACGAAGACCCGGCCGGCCCGCCAGAAAAAGCCGGAAGGCCAATGGAAAATCGACGGATACGACCCCTTAAATGATGACGAACGCATCAAGCAAGAGGCCGATGGCCTGTCCGCCAAGCAGCGGGTCATTGACATCTATTCCAAACAAGGGTTCGCATCCATACCGGCCGAGGATTTAGCGCCCCGGTTCAAATGGTTGGGGCTATATTCCCAACGCCGGCAAGACCTGGGTGGCGAGTACACCAGCAAGCTCACCACCAGCGAATTGCAGGACGAATATTTTATGATGCGGGTTCGGTTCGACGGTGGCCGCGTCACCCCCGACCAGCTGCGCGTCGTGGGCGAAATTTCCCGGGACTACGCCCGATCCACCGCCGACTTCACCGACCGGCAGAACATTCAACTCCACTGGATCCGCATCGAAGACGTCCCTGCCATTTGGGACAAGCTTGAGGCGCACAACCTGTCCACCCTCATGGGCTGCGGCGATGTGCCCCGCGTGATTCTCGGCTCCCCGGTGGCGGGCATTGCGGCCGACGAAATCATTGACGGCACTCCCGCCATTCAGGAAATCGTCGACAAGCACCTATTCAGCGGCGAATTCGTAAACCTGCCGCGGAAATACAAATCTGCCATCTCCGGCAATGCGCGGCAGGACGTCACCCACGAAATCCAAGACATTGCGTTTATCGGCTCCATCCATCCCGAACACGGCGCCGGTTTCGCCTGCTATGTCGGCGGCGGGCTGTCCACCAACCCCATGCTGTCGCAGGATTTGGGTGTGTGGATTCCCCTCGACCGGGTTGCCGACGTGTGGGCCGCCGTCGGCCGCATCTTCCGCGACTACGGCTATCGACGCCTCCGCAACCGCGCCCGCCTGAAATTCCTGGTCGCCGATTGGGGCGTGGAAAAATTCCGCCACATATTAGAAACGGAATACCTGGATGCGCCGCTTATCGACGGCCCCCCAGTGCCGCAGCACGACGGCTACCGGGACCATATTGGGATTCACCCCCAAAAGGACGGCAAATTTTATTTGGGAGTCAAACCCACCGTCGGCCATGCCAGCGGGGAACAACTCATTGCCATTGCCGACGTCGCCGACCGGTTTGGCATCACCCGCATCCGCACCACCACGGACAAGGAACTCCTCTTCCTCGACGTCGACCAGGCCGACCTGCAACCCCTATCCGACGCCCTGGCCGAAACCGGGTTGTACACCCACCCCTCCGAGTTTCGCCGCGGCATTATTTCCTGCACCGGCCTGGAATTCTGCAAACTCGCCCACGTCACCACCAAGGCCCGGGCCATCGAACTGGTGGACGAGTTAGAGCAGCGGCTGCATGATCTGGATGTTCCCCTGAAAATCTCCCTCAATGGTTGCCCCAACGCCTGCGCCCGCTCCCAAGTCTCCGACATTGGGCTCAAGGGCCAAATCGTCCGGGGTGAGGAAGGCTTCCAAGTGCATCTCGGCGGCGCCCTCGGGCTGAACTGGGGTCGGAAACTTCGGGGCCACAAGGTCACCTCCGCGGAACTCGGCGACTACATTGTGCGGGTCGTCGAAAAGTACAAACAGCAACGCCACGACGGGGAACAATTCCGCGAATGGGTGCTGCGCGCCACCGACGAGGACCTATCATGAGCCTCCGCCGCGCCCCCAACCCCAACCGCAACCATCCCCTGTACTGCCCCTACTGTGCCAGCGAAAACCTATTCCCCGATGTTGAGACCGAATTCGCCTGGAACTGCCGCGAATGCCTCCGCGTTTTCGCCGTCATGTTCTACGGCCAAAACGATCCGGGGCAGCGGCCCAAAGCCAGCCTCTCCACCGCCGACGCACTGAAAGCCTCACTTAACCATGACCTTTATCAACCTCACTAAACCAGCCACGGGCGATACCGACTACCAGGACCCCGACATCAGCCCCGCGGGACCCCGCACCACCACACCGCTCGACCCCGACACGGCCCGCCGCAACCAACAACTCGTCGACCAATACGCCGAACAACTGTACGATGCCCCCGCCGACGCTATTCTCGACTGGGCCCGCACCCACGCCCCCGGCGCGCTCATCGTCACCCTCAGCATGGAAAACACGGTTCTCGCCGAGCTTGCCGCCCACCATCTGCCCGAGGCGGATTTCCTATTCCTCGACACCGAATATCATTTCGCCGAAACCCTCGATGTTGCCCGCCAGGTTGCGGAACGCTACCCCAACCAGCGGCTGATTACGGCGAAAGCCCAGCTCAGCCGCGCCCAGCAGGATAAGGTGTACGGCCCCAGCCTGTATCTGACTCACCCTACCGCCTGTTGCCGCATGCGGAAGGTGGAGCCGCTCGCCGTGGCGCTCAGCCCCTATGTGGGGTGGGTGACTGGGTTGCGGCGCGCCGATGGTCCGACCCGTGCCACCGCCCCGGCGCTCAGCCTGGATCGGACTGGCCGGCTGAAGATTTCCCCGATCATCACCTGGACCCTGGAAGAAACCGAACAGTATATCGAGGCGCATGACCTGATTCGGCATCCGCTCACGTCCCAGGGCTACCCGTCGATTGGGTGCGCGACCTGCACGCTTCCCGTTGCACCGGGGGAGGATCCCCGGGCCGGCAGGTGGGCGGGGAACGCCAAGACCGAATGTGGCCTCCACACCTAAAACTAGAGAAGGAACCCTCAATGAGTGCCTCTGTGAAAACCCAGACACACCTATCACCCCATTTGAAAGCCCTGGAGGATGAGTCTATCCATATTCTCCGGGAGGTTGCCGGCCAATGCGATAATGTGGCCCTCCTGTTTTCTGGGGGTAAGGATTCCGTGGTGGTGTATGAGCTGGCCCGCCGCGCGTTCGCCCCCGCCGCCGTTCCTTTCGAACTGCTCCATATCGACACCGGCCATAATTTTCCCGAGGTCATTGAGTTTCGTGACCAGCTGGTGGCCCGCACCGGTGCCCGCCTCCGGGTCGCCTACGTCCAGGACTGGATTGATCGGGGTGACCTCAGGGAACGGCCCGACCATACCCGTAATCCGTTGCAAACCGTGCCCTTGGTGGAGACCATTGCGGAGCAAAAATATGACGCGGTTTTGGGTGGTGCCCGTCGTGACGAGGAGCGGGCCCGCGCCAAGGAACGGATTTTCTCCGTGCGTGACAGTTTTGGTGGTTGGGACCCGCGTCGGCAGCGCCCCGAGCTGTGGCGGCTGTATAACGCCGCCCACTTGCCCGGTGAGAACATTCGGGTGTTCCCCATTTCGAATTGGACCGAGGCCAATATTTGGCAATACATCAAGGCCCGGCGTATCGAGCTTCCCCCTATTTATTACGCCCACCAGCGGGAGGTGTTTTACCACGATGGCATGTGGCTTACTCCCGGCCCGTGGGGGAGTGGGCCGGTGGAAACCAAGTGGGTTCGCTACCGCACCGTCGGCGACATGAGTTGCACCGGCGCGATTGAATCCACCGCCACCACCATTGACCAGGTGATTGCGGAAATAACCACCACTACCCTCACCGAGCGTGGCGCCACCCGTGCCGATGATCGGCTGAGCGAATCCGCCATGGAAGACCGTAAAAAGGAAGGATATTTCTGACACATGGATACTCTCCGCTTCTGCACCGCCGGCTCCGTCGATGATGGGAAATCCACCTTTGTGGGTCGGCTCCTGCACGACACGAAGTCCGTTCTCGCCGACCAACTCGCCCAGGTGGAGCAGACTTCCGCCCGTCGTGGTTTCGCCGGCCTGGATCTTTCCCTGCTTGTTGACGGTCTGCGTGCCGAGCGGGAGCAGGGCATCACCATTGATGTGGCCTACCGGTATTTTTCCACCCCCAACCGCACGTTTATCCTTGCGGACACGCCCGGCCATGTCCAATACACCCGCAACACGGTTACCGGTATTTCCACCTCCCAGGTTGTGGTGTTGCTTGTCGACGCCCGCCACGGCGTGGTTGACCAAACCCGGAAGCATCTCACCGTCGCCGCCCTCCTCGGTATCCGCACCGTCATTCTTGGTGTGAATAAGATCGACCTGGTCGACTATTCCGAGGATGTGTTTCGCGCGATCGAGGGGGAGTTCCGGGCTGTGGCCGCCGAACTGGGGATCGCCGACCCCCACGCCATCCCGATTTCCGCACTGCACGGCGATAATGTGGTGGATGCGTCGCCTCGTCTGCCCTGGTATTTTGGGCCCACCATCTTGGAGTTGTTAGAAACCATTCCTGTCGACCCCGGCGATAGCAGCCTCGATTTCCGGTTCCCCATCCAATACGTGATCCGGGCCACCGACTACCGTGGCTATGCCGGGCAGGTCGCCACCGGCACCATTGCGGTGGGAGATACCGTCACCACTCCCCACGGTTCCACGACCGTGACCGCCATCGACACCACGGATGGGCCCGCCACCAGCGCGCACGCCGGCGACAGCGTGACGCTCCGACTGGCCGACGACATTGATCTCAGCCGGGGCGACCTGTTGGCCACCAACCGGCCCCCCAATATCCGTAGCTTCGCCGCCACCATCATCGGCCTGGATGACACCCTCGTCACCACCAATACTGTGGTGCATCTCCGCTACGGGACCAGCCTGGTCAAGGCCAGGGTCACCGACCCGGTTGCGGTCAATGATATTGTGCACACCGCCGTGGAGCTGCAGCACGATCTTCCCATCGACTCGTACGCGGCCCGTGGGGCGGTCGGATCGTTCCTGCTCGTCGACAACCACACCGGCAGCACGCTCGCCGCCGGCCTGGTCGCGTGACCCCCGCGTGCCCCGGTGCCGGCGTCCCTGGTGTGATCCTCCTGGCCCACGGCTCCCGGCATCGCCGCGCCGCGGCCGGCATCAACCAGCTTGCCGCGGCCGTTCACCGCCACACCGGCCGGCACACCGTGGCCGCCCACTTGAGTTTCCACGATCACACCTTCGACCATGCCTGCCACCAGCTGCGCAGCCGCGGCCACACCCGGGCCACCGTGGTTCCCCTCCTGTTCACCAACGCCTACCACCACACCATTGATGTTCCGAACACAGTGGCGAAAGAAGACCAACTCGACATCACCATTACCCCGGGGCTCGGCACCGGGCCCGCCGTCGCCGAACTGCTCCGAAGCCAAATCCCGGCCGGTGCCCATCCCATCCTCTACGCGGTCGGATCCTCACGGCCCGAAGCCAACCGGAGCGTCGAAAAGCTCGCCCACACCATCGGCGGCGAACCCCTCTTCGCCACCCGGGGCACCCCCACCGGCCGCACCCTCGACGACATCCGTACCACCCACCACCGAGTCCACATACTCCCCCTCTTCGTCTCCCACGGGCTCCTCCTCGACCAACTACGAACCCACCACCCACCAACCGAACACCTGAGCTATTCCCCGCCGCTCATGGGGAAGCTCGCAACCATCGTGAAACGGCGGTTACAATGCTCATCATCTTCGCAGGCGCATTCGCACAACTAGTCGATGGCGGCATCGGCATGGGCTTCGGCGTCACATCCACCACCATCCTGTTGCTCTCCATGGGGCCCGCCCAAGCATCCGCGGTCGTTCACGCCGCCGAGGTCGGCACCACCCTCGCCTCCGGGCTGAGCCACTGGCGGTTCGGCAACGTCAACTGGCGGGTCGTCCTCACCCTCGGGGTGCCCGGGGCTATCGGCGCCGCCACCGGCGCCACCCTCCTCTCCCACATTGCCACCGATTCCGCGAAACCTATCACCGCCATCATCCTCGCCCTCGTCGGCGTGAACCTCCTGTGGCGGTTCTCCCGTGGCGTTATCGCCCGACACAACACCCCCAAACCCTACCGAACCCCATTCCTCATATTCCTCGGCATTTTCGGCGGCCTGATCGACGCAACCGGTGGTGGCGGCTGGGGACCTATCACCACCTCCACCCTCATGTCGTTAGGGAAGGAGGAACCGCGCCGGGTGGTGGGCACAGTGAATACGGCGGAATTTTTGGTGGCGTCGGCCGCAACAATGGGGTTCACCCTGGGATTGTGGCAGGAATTACAGACCAATGCGGTGGCGGTGCTGTGCCTACTGTTGGGCGGAGTACTCACGGCACCGCTGTCGGCGTGGCTGATTCACCACATGAATCCCATCATCTTGGGTGGGTTTGTGGGGACGGCACTCATCAGCCTGAATATCCCACATAGCTGGCCCTACGCGGTGGTAGCGGGTGTGATTTTGACGTGGCGTGGGGTGCGCCGATCCCGGAAGGCACATGTGGTGATGAGCACCGAGGTGCCATGTGATGAATCTGACGATTTTCCCGCGGCGGGGGCGTCGACAAGCACGCAAACACGTGCGATGCTAGGTGCAGTGAATGGCATAAGCTCCGGCGTGAAGTAGTATTATAAGCTGCACAAACGATACGTACTTATCCCCTATCCGGGGTAGGGGTTTATTATTCGGTTACGTTATCGGGGCATGCTATTTTCGCAATGTTGTATACAGAAAGTTCATTGGATGTCTAGCAGCACGAAGGCAGATTCGCCGCCGCTCAAGGTACCGTCGGATAAGTGGTGGCACTTAAGCTTTGGTGGCCTCCTGGTTATCACCCTCATCACCTTCCTCTTTTGGTCTTTCGACTATGTGGGCCCGGAGGCGAATAAGGTTATTCTCATTACTACCATTGCGTTTGGCGTTTTTATGGCGTTCAACATTGGTGGTAATGACGTTGCTAACTCCTTTGGCACCTCGGTTGGTGCGGGCACGCTGACTATGCGGCAGGCGCTCGTCGTCGCCGCTATTTTTGAGGTGTCGGGTGCAGTGTTGGCCGGCGGTGAGGTGACCGAAACCGTCAAGAGCGGCATTGTGGATTTGGAATCCATCCACCTTGACGCCATGCATTTTGCATTCATCATGATGGCAGCACTATTGGGGGCGGCCGTGTGGCTGCTCATCGCAACCAAACTAGGGCTGCCGGTGTCCACGACGCACTCCATCATTGGTGGCATTGTGGGTGCATCACTCACCCTGGGGTTCTTTTTACACATTGGCGGCCTAGAAATGGTGCAGTGGGGCGAGATTGGTCGCATCGCAGTGTCCTGGGTGCTCTCCCCCGTATTGGGGGGGATTACGGCGTTTATTCTCTTCGGCGCGATCAAGCGCCGCATTTTAGTGTTTAACGACAAAGCGGACGCGGAGCTGCGCCAGATCAAAGAGGAACGCATTAAACTCCACAAAGATTTCAAATCTTCGTTCGAACGCCTCTCCGAGGTCCAGCAGCTTTCCTACACCAATGCCATGACGCGGGATGCCGCGCTGATTGCCGAACGTGATTTCGATCCGGAAGAGCTGGAATCCGACTATTATCGGGACTTGCACCGGCTCAACCAGCGGCGGGATTCGCTTAATACACACCGGGCGTTAGAAACTGGTGTGCCCCTCTTGGCAGCTGGTGGTGCGGTCATCATTGGGGCGATGATGATCTTCAAGGGACTCAAAAACCTCCACTTCGAAATGTCCGGCCTAGGCAATGGTTTGATGCTGGGCATGATCGCGGTCATGGTGTGGATGGCGGTGTTCGTGTTCGCCCGCACGCTGCGCCGGCAGGAGCTGTCCCGGGCAACGTTTACCGTGTTTTCCTGGATGCAGGTGTTTACCGCATCGGCGTTCGCTTTTTCCCACGGTTCGAACGATATTGCGAACGCTATCGGCCCGTTTACCGCGGTGTTGGATGTGCTGCGAACCAATAGTATCGAGGGTGGCGGCACGGTGCCGTCGGCGGCAATGATTATGTGCGGCGTGGCGCTGATCGCCGGTCTGTGGTTCATCGGCCGCTACGTGATCCACACAGTCGGCTCCGGGCTGACAAAAATGCACCCAGCCTCGGGGTTTGCCGCAGAATTGGCAGCCGCACTGGTGGTCATGGCGGCGTCGATGCTGGGCCTGCCGGTGAGCTCGACCCACATCCTGATCGGCGCGATCCTGGGCATCGGCATTGTGAATCGTTCCGCAAACTGGCGGCTCATGAAGCCGATCGCCCTGGCGTGGGTGATTACCCTGCCCGCCGCCGCGCTCATCGCCTCCTGCGCGGCCCTGACCCTGAACTTTATTTGGGGCTAGCCGCTTCTCGCTTGTCGACGCCCACCCGTGGGCGTGGGATTAACCCCTCGTCGCTGGCTCCCACCCCAGCTCCGGCGCCACATGCTGGGCAAAGTTCTCCAGAATCCGGGCGTTGACGGCAACCCCGGCCTGGTTGGGAATAGTGAGCATGAGGGTGTCGGCAGCCATGACCGCCTTATCATTCTTGAGCGCTTCGACAATCTTGTCCGGCGTGTCCACCAGGGTGCGGCCGAAGATTCCCCGCTGGTCGTCAAGCACCCCGATGGAGTCGTGGGATTCGCCACTGCCGGCCGGCCCAAAAATCTGGGCGTCACTGCCGTCGACGATGGGGAAGATCGGACGCGACACCGACACGCGCGGCTCCCAATCGTGCCCGGCCTTCTCCCATTCCCGCCGGTAGCGGGCGATTTGTTCCGCCTGGACATCACCCAACGAAGACCCATTGGTTTCGAACACCAGCGTGGAACTCATGAGGTTGACACCCTTGCGGGCGGCCAACTCCGCGGACGCATGGGTGGCGGCGCCCCACCAGATGCGCCGGTCGGCGCCGGGGGAGTGCGGCAGTACCGGCAGCTGGGTGCCTGAGCGGAACATTTGGGGATATTGCTGCTCAAAGGGGGCGGCGGTGGCCATGCCGTCGCCACGCAGGGCGGCCAGGAACGTGTCAAATTTTTCCGCCGCCAACGCGGCACCCTTGGGATCCTCCCGGGCCAGCTCCGGGCCACCGTAGCCGAAGGCCTCCCAGCCGCGCAGCGCGGTTTCCGGTGACCCGCGGGACACGCCGATGGCGATGCGCTGGTCGGACAGCAGGTCGAGGGCAGCCACCTCTTCGGCCAGGCCCAGGGGATTTTCGTACCGCATGTCGATCACCCCGGTACCAACCTCGATGGTGTTAGTGGTGGCAGCAATGGCGCTGAGCAGCGGGATGGGGGAGGAATACTGTGGGGCAAAGTGATGCACCCTAAAATACGCCCCGTTCACACCAAGCTCGTCGGCAATCTGCCCTAGTTCCACCGCCTGGTTGAGGGCTTCCTGGGCGCCATATTTGCCGGTCTTGTCAGGTTTTAGGCTGTAGTGCCCGAAACTCAAGAATCCGAACCGTTTCACGATGTCATCCTCCAATCATCTTGTTGATATGTCAACAATCTGGGGTAAAAATCCCCATGGCTGTTACCTCTAGGCACCTAGTGTAACCACCACCCCCACGAATTCATTCCCGCCCGGTTCATGCCAGTGCCCCGAACCGCATCCAGGTCCGGGGCACTCGTAGCTGAAGAACTGCCTCTAACTCTTCTCTGGGCTGGTCTTCCCCCACCGGGCCAGCCGCTGTTGGAACGCCTGGAACGCGCGTTGGGTGCTGGTCAGGTTGGCGTCGTCGGGTTGCTGGTCCGCACCATCGCCCTTACCCGACATGGCCTGGCCTTCCTTCGTGGCCATTTCAATATCGTCAATGGTGATCTCGCCGGCGCGTAGCGCCACCAGCTCGAAATGGTACCGGACCAGCACGGATAAGGTGGCGGCCACCGGGACGGCCAGGAATGCGCCAACCACACCAAACATGGTGGAACCAATGGTCACGGACAGCAGCACAATTGCGGCGTGAAGGTTCATGGCCTTGGACTGCAACACCGGCTGCAGAATATGCCCCTCCAACTGTTGCACCGCAATGATGATTGCTAATACCAGGAGTGCATTAGTTACCCCATTGGAAACCAGGGCGATAATAACCGCCAACGCGCCAGCAACCAGAGCACCAACAATGGGAATGAAGCTGGCGAAGAACGTAATCACGGCCAATGCCGGTGCCAGCGGCACGTGCAATATGAGCAGGCCAATGCAGATACAGCTGGCGTCGACAAAGGAAATAATGGCCTGCACCCGGATGAACCCAGAGAGTGTGTTCCAGATCCGGGTCAGCACTTCGGTCAGGTGCCAGCCGACATTATAGCCGGTGGTCCGGCGGATCATGGGCAGGAAGCCCTCGCCGTCTTTCAGGAAGAAGAATGTGAGCACCAGCATGAGCACGAACGTGACCACGATGGAGCCGGCCGTAGAAATGCCGCTGACCACCCGGGATGCAATATCGGTGACCCGGTTTTGCAGGAATGTGGAGATCTGGTCAATGATGTCGTTATAGTGGCCGAGATCAATATTGAGCGGCGGCCCTTGTATCCACTGTTGCAGCTGCTCAATGCCCTTGGTCGCCTGCTCGGCCAAATCCTTGGATTGGGTGGTGATGCTGGGGGCCATGGCGGTGAAAATGCCGCCCAAAATGGCGAAGAAGGTGATGAGGACAATCACCACCGACAGGGCGGAGGGGACCTTGTGCTTTCGCAGCCAGCGCACCGGTGGCCACAGCACGGTGGACACGATAATCGCTAACAGTACTGGTAGCAGACCTTCCCACACGAGTGCGAGGCCCCGCCACAACAGGTAGCCGGCGGCAACCATAATGATGAACCGGAGAGCCCAGCCGGCAGCCCAGCGGCCATCCTGGCCCAAAATAGCGGCTCGGTCGGTCTCGGCAAGTTCCGTGGTGACCTTGGGCTTATCTTCGATGGTGGCGTCGTCTTCCACCACGTTAGTGAGAAATTCCGCAGGATCGTCCGTCGGCGAAGCCGTTGCAGCTTGTCGACGCGCCGAATCCGCCTTATTCGGGGAATTTGGCGAATTTGTTGGTTTAGAGGGCGCATTTTTAGCGCGGCGTTTCTTAGTACTCATTGTGGCTTTAACTCTGCCACAAAAAATCGGCTACGGGAAGAAGAAATTTTTCCGTGTGGCGGTCTTGGTAACCATGGGCGTCGACAAGCCTAGCAGCAAAAACAGTAAAGTTGAGTGAATGTTACTCAATTTTGTTGACAGTGTAGGTGTGCTCTGGTAGGCTGACGTCAGCAAGTTGAGCGTGACAGGATCAACTTAAAGATAAAACTAGAATTACCATCTTACTCAGGAGGAATTTTTCATATGGGACGCGCAGTAGGCATTGACCTCGGCACCACAAACTCGGTCGTTTCCGCTTTGGAAGGCGGCGACGCTACCGTTATCGCTAACTCGGAGGGGTCCCGGACCACCCCGTCCGTCGTGGCCTTCACTAAGAACGGTGAAGTTATTGTCGGCCAGTCGGCCAAGAACCAGGCGGTCACCAACGTCGACCGCACCATTCGCTCCGTGAAGCGGCACATCGGTACCGACTGGAGCGTTGATATTGATGGCAAGAAGTACACGCCGCAGGAAATTTCCGCCCGGACGCTCATGAAGCTCAAGCGCGATGCTGAAGCATACCTGGGCGAAGAAGTTACCGACGCCGTTATTACCGTTCCCGCCTACTTCTCGGACTCCCAGCGGCAAGCCACCAAAGAAGCTGGCACGATCGCCGGCCTGAACGTGCTGCGTATCGTTAACGAGCCCACCGCAGCAGCCCTCGCCTACGGCCTAGAAAAGGGTGAGAAGGAACAAACCATTCTCGTCTTCGACCTCGGCGGCGGCACCTTCGACGTGTCCCTGCTGGAAATCGGCGACGGCGTGGTGGAAGTGCGCGCCACCGCCGGCGACAATAAACTCGGCGGCGACGACTGGGATCAGCGCATCGTCGACTGGTTGGTCGAAAAGTTCAAGGCATCCTCCGGTGTGGACCTGTCCAAGGACAAGATGGCCATGCAGCGGCTGCGCGAGGCCGCAGAGAAGGCCAAGATCGAACTGTCCTCCTCCCAAACCGCCAACATTAACCTGCCCTACATCACCGTCGACGCCGACAAGAACCCGCTGTTCCTGGACGAAAACCTCACCCGGACCGAGTTCCAGCGCATCACCCAGGACCTCCTGGACCGCACCAAGGCACCGTTCAACCAGGTGATTAAGGACGCCGGCATTGCCATCTCCGACATCGACCATGTGGTGCTGGTGGGTGGCTCCACCCGTATGCCAGCGGTCACGGAGATGGTGAAAGAACTCACCGGTGGCCGCGAGCCCAACAAGGGCGTGAACCCCGACGAGGTCGTGGCCGTGGGCGCTGCCCTGCAGGCCGGCGTGCTGCGCGGTGAGGTCAAGGACGTGCTGCTGCTCGACGTCACCCCGCTATCCCTCGGCATCGAAACCAAGGGTGGCGTGATGACTAAACTCATCGAACGTAACACCACCATTCCGACCAAGCGTTCGGAAACCTTCACCACCGCCGAAGACAACCAGCCTTCCGTGCAAATCCAGGTCTTCCAGGGCGAACGCGAAATCGCCCAGCACAACAAGCTGCTCGGCTCTTTCGAACTAGGCGGCATTGCCCCGGCACCACGTGGCGTGCCGCAGATCGAGGTAACCTTCGATATTGACGCCAACGGCATTGTGCACGTGACCGCTAAGGACAAGGGCACCGGCAAGGAAAACACCATCAAGATCCAGGACGGTTCCGGCCTGTCTCAGGAAGAAATCGACCGGATGATTAAGGACGCCGAGGCTCACGCTGAGGAAGACAAGCGGCGCCGTGAGGAGCAGGAAGTCCGCAATGGTGCGGAATCCCAGGCCTACCAAACCCGCAACTTCCTGAGCGATAACAGCGAAAAATTCAGCGATGATCTGAAGGAAAAGATCACTAAGGCAGCCGATGACGTCGACGAAGCCCTCAAGGGCGACGACATTGATGCCATCAAGGTGGCATTGGACAAGCTGAACGAGGCATCCCAAGAAATGGGCAAGGTGCTCTACGAGCAAGAAGCTGCATCCCAGGCCGGTGGCGCCACCGCCGCCGATGCTGGCAGCAAGTCCGGCGACGATAACGTGGTTGACGCTGAAGTTGTTGACGAGGATGGGGACAAGAAGTGACCGATGACAAGCCCGAGGTGGAGCGCGACGAGGATAACACCGACGTTGACGCCAACCCCAAGCTGATCGATCTCAGCTCCGACGCCAAGAAAGCCGCCAAGGATGCCGACCAGGACGCATCCAAGGACGCCGAAGCCACTGCTGATACTGCCGACGATGACGGTGACGCCGACGCCTTGGACGCAGGCATTGACACGGCCGACCTTGCCGAAGTGGCTGCCGCGCTTGATCAGGTGGCAGCTGACGCCGAAGCGGAATCCACCGAGCCCTCCCTTGAGGAGCAACTCGCGGAACGCACCAATGACCTGCAACGATTGGGTGCAGAATACGCCAACTACCGGCGCCGCACCCAGGCGGAACGCGAACAAGTGATCGAAAACGCCAAGGCGCAGGTGGTCATGCGATTCCTGCCCATTGTGGATGATTTCGGTCTTGCGGAACAGCACGGTGACCTGGCCGAAGGCCCGATGAAGGCCTTCCACGACAAGTTCATGAATGTGCTCGATGGTCTGAAATTACAGGCCTTCGGCGATCCCGGGGACGAGTTCGACGCCGAGACCTACGAGGCGGTCCAGGACATGTCCACCGGCGACACCAAGACCGTAGGCACGGTGCTGCGCAAAGGCTACAAGCTCAATGGCCGGTTGTTGCGCACTGCTATGGTGATTATTGCTGACCCACCTGCTGACTCCGAGTCAGAATCCGACGAGAGTTAGCACAACAAGAAAAGCGGGGCTCCATTCCGGGGTCCCGCTTTTCGACGTTCTACAGTGGCTCTATAGTGACCAAACCTTAGCGTGGGTGGCTAGCGTGGGCGCTGTTCACAGCCTACGCCGTCACCATCGTGGTCCAGGTTCCGGTCGTAGCCTGGTTCCCCATTTCGGATGGGTCGGCCCAGCTCATCCCATACCGCCTTGCAGTTGGGATAGTACTTCCCTTGGGGAGCCGGGGCGGGTGCCGGGTTGGGGTTGGGCAACCCCGGCAGGCCCGGGATGTTGATGAGATTTTGTTGGATGGCCCAGAAAATGCCGCCACCAATGAGGCCCAACAGGCTGACGACGCCGGCGATGATGCCAACGGTTCTGAGCGTCGGATTGGAGCTGGCCTTTTGGCTTTGGTTGGTGGTGTCGGCGGTTTGGGTGATTTCGGGCTGGTCGGCTTCCGCATTGGCAGTTTCCGCAACGTCGGACTCAGCGGCCGTGGTTGCCTCAGTCGTGGCTTCGGTGTTATTGGTGGTTGCGGTGTCCGCGGGGGCGGGGGCTGCCTCGGCTTCGGCGACAACCGTGGAGTCGGCGACCTGGGCGGCCGGGCCCGCGGGGGCGGCTTCTTGGGCGTTGGCGACAGTGCCAGATAGGCCCAAACTTATAGCAATTGTGAAGGTGACAAGTGTTTTACGCACACCCAGAGACTAGCAGTATTTTTCTACTATGAAAATAGTTTTTTATGTAAAATCGTGGCGTTCTACCTAATTTTAGGGGTAATTGGATTACCTGAGGGGAACCTGTAATATCAGGTTGGAGGTGGTAGGGTGCTGATCTTTTTAAGGTGGAACTTTTGCTACTAATTGCCGGTGGAATGATGATCTGCGATATTCTCAGACTCAGGCTTTTTAGGGAAATTTAATAAATGCAATGAGTATTTCCAATCTGAATGGTAAGATCAAACCCAGTTGGAGAGAAGATTTTTGTAAGGAGTTCCTATTATGAATGCGCTGAAGCGTCGCACTAAGGTTGCAGTGGTTGCCATGTGTACTGCATTGGCTGCCACCACCGTCACCCCGGCCGTTGCCCAGCCTCAGAATCAGAGCAGCATGGAGCGGATTGTAGCTATGAGTGAGCAAATGGGTGGTTTGTTGAGTACGGGTGTGGTTTTCCTTGTGTGGTATATCTCCTGCACGTTGAAAGATCCCCGGACCTGCTCTTGGTGATTGATCGGTAATTGATCTGCCTGGAACCTTCACTTATCACCATTAAGGAGTTCATTATGAATATGTTGAAGCGTCGCGCCAAGGTCACAGCGGTTGCCATGTGTGCCGTGTTGGCCGCCACCGTTACTCCGGCCACTGCCCAAACCACTGAGGCCACGACCCCGATCACTACCACCCAATCCACGGAGAATACGGCAAACGGGAGCTTGGATCAGCTGACCAAGGTTTTGCAGCTTAGCACTACTGCCGTGGGTGGGCTAGTTGTCCCATTCATCCAGAAGATCCTGGGTGCGTTTGACCGGTTAGGTTGTACCCTACGGGGCGAGTCTCCGTGTGATGTGGGCTTCGCGCGTCAGCAGCAGTAACGCTTACTGGCAGTTATCGGCGTGACCGACGCGCGCCATGTTGTACGCCCCAACCCATCTGATTATGGGTTGGGGTTTTCTTATGAAATAACTGTAGGTAAAAGTGAT
Source organism: Corynebacterium matruchotii (assembly GCF_011612265.2). Lineage (NCBI taxonomy): Bacteria > Bacillati > Actinomycetota > Actinomycetes > Mycobacteriales > Corynebacteriaceae > Corynebacterium > Corynebacterium matruchotii. Next base: position 164,447 of record NZ_CP050134.2, read on the forward strand.
AAATGTAATGGTCAGGGCCAGTATTTCGGCGTTAGGCTGATGCTTAGTTGGAGAAGGAATTTGTTAATCGAAGGAGTTTATCGTGAATGCTTTGAAGCGTCGCATGAAGGTGACGGCGGTTACCGTGTGCGCGGTGATGGCGGCTGCCACCGTCACCCCGGTTGCTGCTCAAACTACTCAACCACAGCAGCCATCTCATCAGAGCAGCGTGGAGGACAAACTTGCGAGCATTAGCTCTCAAGTGTTCGGTGTATTGGGTACGGGGTTTATGGCCATCCTCTTTTTGCTGACCTGCTTCCGACCGAATAAAGGCCCTGAATGTAGCATCTAAAAACCAATGAAACCCCAACCATCCTTGTTGTGGTTGGGGTTTGTGGTGGAGGTTTGTGGCCCGTTTTGGTTACTCCGCAGGTGCTGGTGCAGCGCTCGAAGTCGGGGCTGGTGCCGGAGCCGGTGCCGGCGGTGCAAACGGGTTAGGAATATTGGTGGGCAGGCCTGGGATGTTCGGCAACTGAATGTTGGGGATCAAGTTTTGCTGAATGGCCCAGAAAATCCCGCCGCCAACAAGCCCTAGAACAGCGGCGATGGCGGCAATAATGCCGAGTGTTGAGCCAACGTTATTGCCCGACTTTTTGTTTTGGCCGGACTTATCCTTGTTGGACTGCTTGTCTTTGTCGGCGGATGGATCCTTGTCGGACTTATTGTCGCCCTTCGGGGGGACCACAGCCGGTGCGGAGGACGATGCCGCAGCTGAGCTTTGTGCCGCAGCGGGAGTGCTGGTCTTAGCTGCGGTTGTTTGATTATTATTTGCGGCTGCGGTGGTGGATGCGGCAGCGGAAGCATTGGTTGCTGGGGCTGCCGGCTGAGCGTTAGCAATAGTGGAGGCTGCGCCCAGGCTTAGGGCAATGGTGAAGGTGACAACTATTTTACGCATAGTCAAAAAGTAGCACTGAACCAATGATCTTCGATAGGTTTTTGTGTGAATTACCTAAGACTGGGGGTGATATAAAGCCTGGTGATTCTCTTCTTGCTTATCGACGTCCGCACGGCGTCGATAAGCGTTAGATATTAGCGAGGACGGCGTTCGCAACCCACGCCGTCACCATCCCGGTCGAGGTGGCGACCATAGCCGGGCTCATTGCTTCGGATCGGGCGACCAAGCTCATTCCACACGGCACGGCAGTTCTTGTAGCGCTTGCCGGAGGCAGCAGGTGCGGGTGCCTGGTGGCGAACCGGCTGAGCCTGGGCTTGGGCCTGTCGGGCTGGCTGATTTTGGGCAGGTGCAGGTGCGGGGGCCGGCTGTGGTGCCGGGGCTGGTGCAGGTGCCGGAGCTGGCTTTGGTGCGAACGGGTTAGGCAGGCCCGGGATGTTGATGAGGTTTTGCTGGAGGGCCCAGAAGATGCCGCCGCCAATGAGCCCTAGCACACCAACGATGCCAGCGATGACGCCAGCAACCCGCAGGGCAGGATTCGAACTAGCTTGCTGACTCTTATTGGCTTCATCAGCGGTTTGCGTGATTCCTGCCGGCTTCTTCTCATCCTTCTTGGAAGACAACGAAGAGCTGTTATCCGAAATTTCGGACTTATCCTCGGTCTTGGTTGCCTTATCCTTGTCTGCGGATTTCTCATCCTTGCTGCTGAGCTTGGAGGAGGACAGCTGATCCTTGATTTGGGAGCCCGGATCCACTTCCGGTTTCTCTGCGACTAGGCCCTCGTCGGAGGTAGTCTCGGCTTCGGCCTCAGAGGCTGCCGGCGCTTCGGGCTTTGTTTCCTGAGAGCTGCTGCTGGATTTGGCTTCGTCGCTGCCGGTCACGGTGGCGTCGGAGGTGGTGTTTTGGGTGGTTTGTTCCGTTTGGGTTACTTCGGCTTCCACGACCGGGGAAAGATCGGTGGTGGTGGTGTCTTGGGCATTAGCAATGGTGGAGGAGAAGCCCAAGCTCATGGCAATCGTGAAGGTGATAAGTGTTTTACGCACAACGAAAAATTAGCATCACGCACTTGCTTCCGCACAGCTTTTTTCATAAGTTCATTATCTCTTACCTAACTTTGGGGGGAATTTATTAATGGTCGCAGTTGTCATGCCCATAAAAATAGGGGCATTATACATTGATATTTCCTGGTAGAACCATTGCTGAACTGCAAATTTGGATTGGAGCGCGGAAGGTCTGCCTCGCAGAGCGTAGTAGGAAATTTGCTGAGCTAGAGTTGTGAATTTTGTTCGTATTTTATCTACCATCTGAATCGAGAAAGTACAGCTTAGAACTTCCGAAGCCCTGATGGTTGGGTCGTGCGTTAGCTGGGGAACGCCAGCAATCCCGCCAAGAATTGGTCGTTTTGTGCTGAACCCAAGCTCATGCTCGTCGGGTTGTCGCCCCAAGGCCTGCGGTCCGCCGCTCACACAGATTTTGGTGTTTGAGCGTCTTGCGCTGCGGTTTTGCTTTAGCTGGGGTTTGGGAAATTTCGCCCCTGTCGTGGTCGCCTGGGGAGGGTTTCCCAGCTAACACAAAACCGCTTGTCGACGGGGTGTTCAGGGGCGTATCTAGCCCAGTAGATGATGGGGATTGTCATGCCAGTGACAAGCCAACTTGGTGACGGGGTACGGCCAGAATGATGACGAAGACCGGCCGGCAATTTGCCAAGCGGAAACGCTAAAATGCCTGTTCAAAGCCTATTTTGATGGGAATGTAATGCATTACAAACGCCGTAACCTAGAACCTAGACCCTAGAACCTAGAAATAGGGGTAAAGGTTGTTGGAAACCTTTAGGTAGTAGGGGGTTATTCTTCGCTCAATTTTTCGCTCGCCTCCAGGCCTATATCCATGCGGCGGGTCACTTCGGCGGCGAGCTGCCTATTGGTTGCATCGCGCAACGCGCTGGAGATGCTGATCTCCTGGGCGTCAGTGGGGGAAAGGTAGCCGGTTTCGATGAGGCCGTCGATGGGGGATTTGCCGAAGGTTTTACAAAGCTTAATCACGTTTTCCGCCGAAATATGATTGCGCTTCAACTGGCGGCTGATGGTGCTGATATCGATGCCGGCAGCGGTGGCCGCTTGAGTGGGCAGGGGGGAGCCCGGCAGGCTTAAAATCCAATCCCTCATATTCATGGATTTCATTATGCTATACGTCCTTGGCCTGCGGAGATCGTGAAGCTTCAACCATTTTCGGGGCTATTATCCTTGATGATTGCTAAATAACTTGTAAAGTTCATGTCAATAGCGAAAAGGAGTTTTCATGTTTACCCGCGTTGATGATCGTCTGCACGACCACCCGAAATTCCTCAAATGCAGTCTGAGCGCCCGGGGACTGTGGATCACCGCTTTGTCCTGGGTGGGGGATAAACTCACCGACGGCTTCGTGCCCCACAGCTGCCTGGGGCGGTTGGGCGCCAGAAAGCGGGACGCTGACCGATTAGTGGAGGCGGGCCTGTGGGAGCGGGGCGAATGTGATGGCGAGCCCGGGTATTGGTTTCATGACTTTGAGGACTGGAACAAGGCCGCAACCCATGCTGAGGTGCGGAAACGCGCCGGCCAAAACCGGTCCCGGGTGTTGAAACACCGCACCCGACGCAGCGTCGTATACAAGCAGAGAACGCCGCAACCTACGGTCACGGGCACGACCCCCGCGGATTGGTCGACGCCGGAGGATCCGCGCTGTCGGGATCATGCGAAACTACCGCGGGAGCATGTACCGGCTTGTCGAGCATGTGGTCAGGCCAGACAGTGGTTCACCCAGCAGGCCATGGCGGAGAAGCAGGCGCGTCACGACGCTATTGCTTCATGTGAATATTGCGATGATCGGGGATTAGCGACCACCCAAGACACCGCCGGGAATGATGTGCTCATTCGATGTTCTCACAATGGTCCGCTGCCGATCATCCCCGCACCCGAGCCGGTTGTGCATAACCCGCCGCCTCCCGAGGTGCGGGCCTGGTTTGATAGGCAACACTCCACTAGACAGCCCGTTGTAGTACATTCTGCGTCAATGGAGTGAGCGTGATTCTTTACCCTAGCTAGAGACTTATTTAGTGGCTAGGAAAATATGATCCAATTATGTTTCTGGGAGGAGAGAAAACAAGTTAGATGTTTATGATTTGATGATTCGCTACCACTAGTACGAGGTTAGATAAGCTCAAATTTCATTGACCATGGACAGGTCTAGAGAGCATCCATAGATTGCTGGAATAGGTATGAGGAATCGAATAGGTAGCTTAATTTCCCCCGGAGTTTTCCCTCTAATTCTGTTGGATCAATGGTTTCACCAACGAGAGCTGTTGGATCGCTGATACTGATACCATATTCCCATGAAGAATAATCGCTTCGATTAACTAAGAAAAGCGAGAAGATGAATGGATCATCAGGCTGGCGACGCCAAGCGTTACTTTCCCATTGTCCATCGAACCACGAATAATCTAAATCACTTCTATTGCTTAGCCACACAGAAATTGGTATTTCATTGTTCTCATCGATCCCTTTGATTAATAGTATGGTGCTACTATTCCAATTCTCTGGGCGTAATCCCTCTTGGTCATTTTGTGGTAATATCGCCCGGTTGACATTCGGGCCTGCCAAAATTTTTAAATCATCCGCATACGTTTTAACTTCAGCAGCATCATTAATGGCTATGAAAGTAGAATCAATATATTGAGAACTGGCTAGATTGATATGTTTCATTAGCTCTTGTGGTACTTTGTTGAGTTCTTCTTCAGCAGTTAAATCACAATTATTTTCATCAATACGTAATACTGCTTGAGTGGATTTTAAACCAAGTGGTTGCCCTTCGCTTATAAGTTGATAATCGCGGACCCTGCTGTATTTATCATTATCTTGTTCGGACCATTCTAGTAGTTTCCATGAGTTATGCCCAGGGGCATAACGTGCGAAACGCTCGGAGCTGAAAAATGGATGTTCCATGACTGGTTGGAGAGTAATAGTGCGATCTTGAAAATAATGCGTATTTCCAAAAATTGAGTCTTTGGGATTGAAATCCTGGTAAACTTCGAGGTTTGCGCTCACACACTCATTATAGGTAAAGCTATAATTAGCATGCGTAGTGCGGGAATCAGGGGATGAACCGGTTTGTTGAATTTGGGTATCTTGTGGTTGCCATTTGCTGGATCTGAGATTATCAATGCACATTAGTCTGGATCCAGAGCTTACATCGTCGTAGTAATGGCCACATTTAAGATCAGTAGTTTCTTGGTAGAACTGCCATGAAGTTGTTAAGTACCCCAAGATAACATTTGTTCCGAGCATGATTCCTACCATATAAAATGATACGATCGGCATATAGAAACGTGATGGGAGAAGAATCATTATGGCCAATACGATGGTTAGAATGATACTTACAATTGTAAAGTTATGCCCCAAGGATTCATTGGTAAAATTGTATAATATTGCCAGAAAAATAAGATATATGCCTAGAGGAATCCATAACTCTTTAGAATTAAGTGCGGATCTCTTTTTTTGTTTATCTGGATCCGACACATCTAAGTAACATAGCCGAAGCAGTATAGCTCCCAATACAAACCCGATGATCATAGTGGTGATCTGGGTTATAGAGAAAGTTGTTATGCTGGCAGGCATATTACTGTATTCATTATAGTATGCTGGTAAAAATAATATGCTAGTAAGGATCGCACTTGTGGCAGCTATGCTTATAGCAGTGTATCTTGATTTTTCATTAGTTTTATCTTGTGCACTTAATACCGCATATTTGATCTGACTGCCAAGTGTAGCAATAATTCTTTCCTTGGCGGTTTTCCGTAATAAGGTTTTATTGCCAGCAGTAGCTAGGGCCAAGTCTACATTGAATGATGATCGTAAATCTCCTATGAGTTGTGAAAACTTACTTGTATCGACCAGAATAATCCACTGAAGTTCATTTGATTCGGCAATGCCACAAAACTGGAAATATAACTCTGATACATAGTCCATATCATTGTTATCAGGTTCTCCTAGAAAATCTGGCCATCTTATCTCTTGTCGTGCTAGGTCTGAAAATGGAATGCCGGGAGAGATAATGCCTCCACCCTCGCCAATTGCTGCAATAAAGATAATATCATTTGGTTCTGCTGAAGGGATCAGCCGTCCAAGTTTAAGGGTTTTAGCTAGCTGAAGAAATTGATTGTCTATGAGAAGTAAATAATAGTTATATTTCATGCTTTATGAAATCCCCTACATAATTCCTGCATAGTAGGTCTGTTGCTAGGATTCTCGTCAGAAGCGTTCTCGATAAGTCGGACAACATCTTTATCGAATGCTCTACGCAGAGGATTTAAATCAGTTGACCATAGGAAAGCTTCGCTAGGATTAACACCTTCATGGTAAAGCCTTATAGCTATAAGAGCTGCTTTATATACATCCGAAGCTTGTGTTTGTACTGATGCCCGTGCTTTCAGCTCTCGAATCCTATTCTCGTTACTATGGTTTTGCGCTAATCTTGCGATTTGGTCATCTAGAGCCTGTTTTTCTGGTGGGATATATGAACCTGTGTGTTTCTGCGGCATTGCGGAACCGCCGTATTGCCAACGATAGCTGTCGGTGTCGATAAAAGCGGGAGCGCAATGTTTTGCTTGACGATGAGGATCAGGAACGTATGCCAGAATATTATTTGCGCTAATGTCACCTATTACCCATCCTAGACGGTGGATGCGCATAAAATATGTGAATAGACGTTGTAGATACCGTTTTTTCCCTAATGAGGTCATCGGCTTGAATCCTTGTTCCGGACCAAGCTTCCGTATTCTTTTTTCGGTTTGGATCCATCTGTCAAGTGGAAATAATTGATTATTAGAGTCTGGTGCAGTTGGGTCAACCATTTGTACAATAACTTTACGCATGAGCAATCCAGTGGCCCCATCTTGGTCAACAACTGTGGCAAGGGGCCAAGCGGCTCGTTGGTCAATGTACGCTTTCTCGTCTCTGGACAGACGCTCATAAGCATTGACCATATAGTCTAATGCAATTTGAACAGCAATTGCTTTTCCATCCTGTTTAACAAAATCGAGATACTCCTTATATACAAATGGTCCTTGTAATCCTCTGATGGAATAATCTTTAGGAAGATCATAGACAGTGCCTTCACCTCCTGCACCGAGTGCATGCTCAATATTTAGCTCATTTCTGTTTATTTTTAGGCCCATACTATAATCATGCTCCGATCATCATGTGATTGAAAAGCAAGATATGATGTTATTTTTATTAACTCATATGCGGGTACAGGTTTAGCTAATTTGTCACACAAGTATACATCTATGCCTAGATCGGGTTTGCTAATGTCGTCACCGATGCCATCAGATGTAATGAATATGGCCTCATTCTTTGATATGGTTACCTGATTAATCAATGGATACTTTGGCCCCGGATCTTTAGGGAGAGCACAAACTTTTTCATTGAGCACAAAATCACCAGAAGGGGTTTCTTTGCCACTGCCTAAAAGGGTCATGGAATCGTTGCTGATGATAAAGGAATAACCATCTCCTGCCAAGGAAGCTCGAATACAGGACACTTGATCATTAATCTTTTTAGAATCAATGATTAAGACCTCAGCAGTTGTTCCAATCACCTTTGCAAGGTGACTATCAAGTTCTTGATCTTGTGCATCCTCAGCAATTTTGAAAGTCCTTTTTCCTCGGGCTCGTAATTCATTACGGACATGGTTTGTGATATCTTCCCAAGGCAGGTCTTCAGGATGAAAACCTTCATCGAGTTTTTTGCGTACGGATTTTACTATCTTTTGTGTCGCGTAATAGGACCCCTTATGTGAGAATTCAGCTTCCGAAACACCATCTGCGATAGAGCCAATAAGATAGCGACCATTAGCTGATACCCCAAATGCTACTGAGTCTTGTCGTACCTTCTTATTTTCTTCATGTGATAGCCCTCGGACGGCGACAATACCTATTGTTAGATTCTCGTGGACGATTACATCTGCAACGCATCCAGGAAAATAAGAATCATCCTTGTTGGACAACACGATCAATGGATCACGATTCGGAGCATTTTTTACATCTCCAAATGATGCAATACCTCGTTTTAATCCCTCAGCGATGATAACGTATCGATTTTTCTTTACAGTTTTCCTTGTTGGATGGTGAGAATTATCCTGGTTTTGGTTGAGTCTTGGACTATGGGTAATTGAACTGAGGCGGTCCTCTGGTCGATGTAAGGGTGATGGTGATGGAACCTCGTTTGTTTCAGAATTATATTGGAGGTTTTTACGGGACCTTGATGATGTATCAGTTGGGGACTGCGTAAATTCTTGCTCATCTGTGTAGCCGTAGGGTCCCTCACTGTCAGTTCTAATACTTTGGCATTCCTCTTTATTTACGGAGTCATCATTATTGGATTGCCATTCATCATGTCTATCATCAGTATCCATTGCTTGGTTGCTCTCCTTTTGGGAAAAGTTCTTCTTAATAATAATCCCCAATAAGCTCAGTAGTACTCCAATTATGAGTAGTATTATCACAATTATGGGAATTGCTATTGTTCCTATGTCAGGATAAGACGTGGAGGATGATGGCCGGGAGAAATTAAACAAATTCATCATCAACTTCCCATTCATCACTGTTGAACGTCTTTGGATCGACTATGATTTTTCCAGTCGGGTTATCACCTGCAGATGAACTCACAATGGAGCTAACAAGTGTGTTAAGGATCTCTTGGAGACGTTGTACAGCCCTTGTAGGATCCTTGGTGGCTGCGGCAAAGCCCGACCCCAATTTAAAAGCCCTAATACCTTCAAGGTTTGCATTTCCCACCCCAAAGGTGAAAAAGTTTGGTCGATAACGGAACCCTTCATCAGATAGTGCTGCCCAGGCGCGTGCACGTTCCTCCACATCTCCGATGTCTTCACCGTCCGTGATGAAAAATACCGTGGGGCGATGGATGCCTATTTCAGGCTTGCGTAGACTTTCAACCGCAACGCCCATTTCATTAAATACTGCCCAGAAAGCAGCAGCGAAGTTTGTGCCACCTTTCGCTACAAGTTGTGGGATGTTTTCAGAAAAAGCATCAATTTCACTTAGTGGGATGACGACTCTGGCTTCGTCGCAGAATTCGATAAGTCCTAACCGAAGTCGTTGATCGAGCACCGAGTATTTTTCACAGGCTTCAACGATGCCAGGTACAAGTTGGTTGGCCGCATCTAGGAGTGTACCGCCTCCTGGCTTCTCTTCTAGCATTGAATAGGACACATCAATAAGGAAGAAAACTGGCAAATAGGTTGCTTTATATTTCTTCATAATTCATTCCAATCATCGTAGGGTAAAAAGATAGGGGCTGCCGTATCAAATTAGCTAGAGTAACTGATTTGATAGAGCTATTATATATCTGGCTTTACCCCCGTGTCAGCCCCGTAAATTGGGGTAATTTTTGTTCTATATTTGAGTAATGGGGTCAATTTGGGGGGCATTAAATTTGATATTATTGGGGAGTAATATGGAAGCTTATTTGGTTTGGCTACTAGGGAAATACGGTTCGGATTCTCAAATTGCTAACACGCATGACCCTCTCTAGAAACAAAAACAGGCTGAATGACGTGCTCTTTCCAATCTGCTATCTATTGGTGTGGATAGATTTTCCCGGTAACTAAATAAGCTTCATGCTTCTGTTAAATCTTTCCATGGGCTAATATTAGTGGATTGAAGCTTGCTCGGCCGCTAGGTGGGAAATGCGATTCAAATTCCCAAAGTTATTAAGATGCAGAATTGTTTTGGGTGATAAAATAAAATGAGATAGATGGTGGATTTTTAGTAGTCTATCATCCAATAACGTGATCTATTTTCACGGAAACTTCTGAATAATATTTAACGATCTGTTGCTGGTAACTGTACCGCTGTGCCTGGGCCAGGTGTGATGCTTCGTTGGATCGCATCCTTCGCCTCAGCCCACGGTGCATAGCCATCCCACATGGCCGAAATGATGGTGGACCAGTGAAAAAGGCCGCGCCGTTTCAATAATTCCTCGTCGGAAAGGACGAACGTGTGAGCCCGACTGTTCGAAAGAGCGAAAAATTTACCGTCATTAGCCACCATGTACGCGAGGATACCACCATCACGAGGCGGTGTCTTGTAGTGTTCTATTGTTTCCAACCCAAGTGGGGTGTGCCGATGGGCCAGGTCAGACCATCGGCACACCCCACTTTCCCTGCCTCAGACTAACCACCGTTTTGCGCTGGTGGAGGCGGCAATGAAATTGCTGAAGGGGCCACCGGCGTCGGCAAGCTCCGGGAAGGTGCCGGATTCTACGATGCCATAACCGTTGGTGGGGTCGTCGTCAAGCTTGCCGAAAACAATGACCTGATCGGCATCCCGAATCGTCGACAGGCGGTGGGCAACCACAATCACGGTGCGACCGCGGGTGAGCTCCTTCATGACGGCGGTGATCGCCGCCTCGTTTTCGCCGTCGAGGGCGGAGGTGATCTCGTCGAGCAGCAGAATGGGGGCATCTTTAATAAAGGCGCGCGCAATGGAAACCCGTTGGCGTTCGCCGCCGGACAGCTTCAAACCACCCTGCCCCACCTGGGTGTCCCACCCGTCCGGCAGGGACGCGATCACTTGGTCGAGGCGGGCGGCACGGGCGGCGGCCTCCAGCTCCGCATCGGTGGCGTCGGGGCGGGCCATGCGCACATTCTCACGAATGGTTGTGTCAAATAGATACACATCCTGGAATACCATGGAAATATTGCGCATGAGTGTTGGGGTGGGAATATTGCGCACGTCCGCGCCGCCGATCTGCACGGAGCCGGAATCCAAGTCCCAAAACCGGGCGATGAGCCGCAGCATCGTTGACTTGCCACAGCCCGAGGGGCCCACCAGCGCCGTCATCGTGCCCTGCCGAGCCGTGAAATTCACATTGTGAACGACTTTCCGTTCCGGCACATAGCCGAAATTCACATCCGTCACGGTGATCGTGGTGGACTCCAGGTTGGTGACAGCCTGCTCCGGGGTCGGCTCGGGGAGCGGCTTAGCGGTGAGAATTTCGTTGACCGTGTGCAATGCCGCCTCTGACGCATGGATTTCCGTACCATACATGACCGACAGGGTGAGCGGCTGCACCACCCGCACGGAAATGACCGCGATCACAATATAGCTGATGGGGTCCAGGTCCATCCGAAGCATAAACACTAAACCTGCGATAATGACCAGGGCAAATGCCGTCTGAATAATGCTGGAATAGGCGATATTCGGCCGACCCTTCGCGCGCAATGATTCGTGGACCGTGTCGTTTTCCCGAGCTAGGGCGTCCTCCAACAATCCCCACCCCCGTTGGGTTACCCCATTGGCACGTAAAATCGGTTGTAGGCGAGCGTATTCAATGAGTCGTCCGGCAGAGTCGGCAGCCGCCTGCGCTTGGACCTCATCCACTTTTACGATGGATTTTTGCATGTACAACCAGCCCCACCGCAGCAATGGGACGCACGCAATCATAATGAGCGCCAGCCGCCAATCCACGATCAACACCGCAATCACGATGACCGCGGGGGTCACAAACTGCTTGACCAGGGCGGGAATAATGATGGAAGCAACATGCGATAAGGTGTCGATCTCCCGGGACATCGCGGACGCGATTTGCGCCTCCCGCTTGGCGTCGAACCAGCCCAGCGGCAGTTGCAAAGTGTGATCCGCAATCTTTTCGATGAGCGCATCGCACACGTCATACACGCTAATCCGGTAAGAACGCATAATGCCATAAAACTCCACCACAAACGACACCACGGCCAGCCCAACGAGCACCCCCAACCAGGTGCCCACCCGGGGTCCGCCGCCCAAAAGTTCCTGCAAAAACGGGATCATCATGGCCAGTGCGACACCCTGCAACACCGCCGACACGCTAAAAATGGCGATAAGCTGGCGCAGGTTTTTATCGTCAACAATGGTTCCTAACAGCCGCCACATTTACTTTGCCACCTCCTGTTGTTTCTCCCACATCGTGCGGTACGTTTCGCTGCGTTCCAGCAGCTCAGCATGCGTTCCCGTTGCCAGCACGCTTGTTTCGCTTGTCGACGCCGTTGGCTCGCCGATCACCGCAATCAGGTCCGCCGCGGCGATGGTTGCCAACCGGTGGGCGATAATAATGACCGTTTTGCCCTTCGCCAGGGCCGCCAGCGCGGCATGAATGTCCCGCTCCGACTGGGGATCCGTCTGGGCGGTCGCCTCATCCAAAATCAGAATGGGCGCGTTATGCAGATAGGCGCGCGCAATGGTAATGCGTTGCTTCTCACCACCAGACAGAAAACCGCCATCACCACCAATGACGGTGTCGTAACCATGTGGAAGCCGCATGATGCGGTCGTGAATGCAGGCGGACTTTGCGGCCTCGACGATCTCATCCCGGCTGGCCTGCGGATTTCCCAACGCAATGTTATTGGCCACGGTGTCATGGGCCAGAGCAATGTCTTGGAACACGATGGCTATTTGGTTGAGCAACCACTGATTGCTCACCTCCCGAACATCCAGGCCATCCACCTTGACCGCTCCGGCGTCCACGTCGTAGAACCTGGCGATTAGTCGGGCGATCGTGGTTTTCCCACCACCCGATGGCCCCACCAGGGCGGTGACCGAGCCTGCCGGAATCCGCAGATTCACGTTGCGTAAAATCGGGTTCTCGGGGTTATAACCAAAGCTCACATCGGTAAGCTCCACTTCACCCGGTTTTGGCCCCGGGCCATCGGTGTGCGGTCCGTCCGGCTGGTGGGGGATGTCCAGCAGGTCCGCCGTGTCCTGGGCCGCCTGGTTGGCGGTAAACAGGTGCTGCATGATTTGGACGAACTGCAAAAAGCCGACCGGCAGGCCCACCCCGACCATGAAGAACGGCAGGGCATAGGCGGGCTCTAACCAGTCTTTCGACACGAACCACACGGTCGGCGGTGCGATCGTCACCAAAATGACGGCTGGCTGGAAGAACGACGAAATGATCGCCATGGGCTTCCCTGACGCTGCCAACCACTGGTAGGAAATTTCCGCAAAATACCGCCTGGCCTTGTCAAACCGGGTGCGAGCGGTTGCTGCGGCCTGAAAGTTCTTGATCTCCTTAATGCCTTCCACCATTTCAACGGTGGCTGCCGACAATTCCGTTTTGGCGCTGGAAAATTGGCTTGTGGACTCGGTAAAACCACGCATCATGGTGCCGGTCACTACCACGAAGATAAGCACCCATACCCCAAGAATCAGCAGGGTAAGCTGCCAATCCACCCACATCAAATACCCGATTCCCACCACCAGGGCGGTGATGGAGTTCATGGCGTCCCCGGCCAGGTGCGCCACCAGCGTGTGAATCGCGGCGGTGTCGTCACACACCATTTTGCGAATAGACCCTGATGAGGTTTGATCTACCCGGCCCAAGGGAATCCGGCCAAACGCCTGAACAAGTCGGCGCCGCAGCTGGTAGCGCAGGTTCGCTTCGGAAATGTGCGTGACCCCCAACCCGATCCCGTACAGTAAACCATTGGCAAACACTGCAACAATGGCCACCCCGACCCACAACCATAGGGTGTCGCTTGGTGACCCGCGGAACCAATTGGCCGCTATCTCCGTGATTGCAATGTATGGCACGATGGCGCAGGTCCCACCAATGCTGGTGATGATCGCCGTGGTAATCATCGACTTCCGTGCTGGGGCAATGAGTTTTTTCACCCCGGGCTCTAGCATGAGTCATCCCCTCACATCAAGAGTATATAGACGTATTAGGTAAGCCTTAGTATACCGGTTTTGCTGGTTTCTAGGTGGGGGATTGGGAGTGGGGGCTCGGCGATGGGATGCGGTCGGTAGGGGACAGAGGCTGGTTGGCGTGGGTGTGGGCGGTGTGGTGGCGTGTGCGTGGTTGCACGGGCGTGGCACGCGTACGGTGGTGTGGTAGCTGCGGCGTGTGTGGCGGTCCCGGTAGTAGGTGTGCTGAGCTGGAGTTCTGGTTGTGGGGCTACGCCTAGCTTGGCGCCGAATCGGGAAAGTATAGCTTAGAACTTGCGCTGCTATTTTGTGGACAGCTTCGGTTGGTGGGTAGCATATTAGATGAGTTTGGGTTTTGGTCCTGGGTCGTCTTGTAAGGGGTTCCCGGATTGGAAACCAAGCTCAGAACAAATGCGGCAGATGCAAACGCTTCTGCTTCATAGGTGCTGAGCTGGAGTTCGTATAAAAAGCTATTCCTGAGTCTGGTAGCAAATTATGAACTCCGGCTTAGTGCTTATATGGCATGGTTGCGGCGAGTTTTGCCTCAGTAAACGATGAGGCTGCAAATCTGGTGGGCTGGGGTTTGTCGGTGTGGCTAGCTTCCAGAGGCAGTATTTCCAGCAAACCCTAGCCCACCAAACTTGAAGCCCGGTGGGGTTGATGGGTATCGGATTTCCTAAGCTGGGGTTTCGGTTTGGGGCGCTGGCGGTTCATGGACATTTGGGTGTAGCACATTCAGAACTCAAGCTCAGCAAATTAGAAGCCCTCGGTCGCGGCGGTCCAAAGCTGGTGCTTCACGTTATCTAAGCTCCACAACCCCGCGAATAGTTGATGCGCAGGCTTCCTGGAGCGGGTTCTGGAGCTTAGAACAAGTGTGGCCAGTTCCCAATGTGTGCTTCATGTCTGCTGAGCCTGGGTTTGGAGCTTGCTGCTAGCCGGTGGCGGATGGTAGTGGGTGTGCTGAGCTGGAGTTCCGGTTTTGCAGCCACTCCCAGCTTGGTACTGAATCGAGAAAGTATAGCTTAGAACAAGTGCAGCTGATGTGATGAGCTTCTGCTTCACGGTTGCTGAGCTGGAGTTCGTGCGAAATCCTGCCCTTGAGGCTAGTAAGAAACCGCGAACTCAAGCTTAGCGAACCAGAAGCCCTTGGCTGCGGCGGGGTAAAGCCGAGCTTCACACTATCTAAGCTCCACTCTCCAGGCTCTCCATCCAGAACCTCTGCACTCCTCCGCCCCCAAACCCCAGCTTAGGCATTCTGAAGTCTGTTACCAGTCTCGATATTTATAGGTTTATAGCATTTATGCCAGATTGTGCCCCCAAGGTAAAACCTGCTTTTTCCAGCCCTTTTCCAAAATTCAGACGTCTTACTTCTGTGACCTGCTTGACATTTTGAAAATTATATAGTATATTTTTCCTATGAATTTGGATACCAGGATGAAGAAATATGAATATGTAACCCGCACGTACCTCACATGCCGAATGCCGGTTATTGTTCGCCTTGATGGCAAGGCTTTCCACACGTTTACCCGCGGCTTGAAAAAGCCCTTTGACCCGGTTTTTAACAGTGCCATGGATGACACCATGCTGTACCTTGCCCAAAACAGTCAGAACTGCATGCTGGCTTATCGGCAGTCTGACGAGATTTCCCTGCTTCTCGTTGACTACGCCACCTTCGAAACCGCGGCATGGTTCGATAACAACATTTCCAAAATCGTGAGCATTACCGCCTCAATGGCAACAGCGGTGTTTAACGAGTCTTTCAAAAAGCACGCATTAGCCCAGCTAGAAACCGAGACGGATCAGAAATACTGCAATGCTTTACGACGCTGTATCGACAACCTTGCCCTCTTCGACAGTCGTGCCTTCAACATCCCCCGTGAAGAAGTAGCCAACTGTTTCTGGTGGCGCCAAAAGGACGCGATTAAAAACAGTATCGCTAGCCTGGGGCAAGCCCATTTCTCCCCGCGCGAGCTTCACGGAAAACACGGCCAGCAAATTCAGGAAATGCTAGAAACCAAGGGCATTAGCTGGGAGGATGCGCCCACGCCCCAGAAGCGGGGCGCCTGTGCTCTTCGGGATGACGAGGGCCAATGGCATGTCGACCATAACATTCCCGTATTCACCGAGGATTGGAACTACATTGACCGATTCGTTGATGTAGACCTGTAATCCCAAGCCTTCTCGCTATTCCCTGAATAGAGTCCCATCAAGACCGGGTCTTGATGGGACTCTTGTCGTTATGCTCGTTGTGGGGAAGCGTAACAATATGTATGTTAGCAGCTAAATAAGCCTTATGGTTCGGGATGCGTAGTTCCGGTTAGCGGATCGAGACCGCCGAGTTTCATTTCAAACTGCTTGTAGTTGGCAAGTGACGCAAAATGTCGGGAATACAGGTCACAGTCTTCGTGAATGTTGTCGTATAAAGTTGGTGCGACATCAACAATGTAGCGGATGGTTACCGCCAACTGGCCTTCCAAACAATCAGCCTTAACTCGTTCCTGGTCTTTCGCTATGCGTTCAACGCGCGCATATGCTTCTTCTTAGGTATCTGCATAGACGATATAAAAATCTTCGCGGAAGAAACTTGGTTGTGCTGCCATTGGGCTTGCTTCTAGCTCAAAGACCACGATGCCAATGTAGGGTCCATATGCGATAGCGTACCAAACCAGCAGCTCCATGGGGTCGAAGGGTATCGATTCTGCTGAGCTGGAGTTCCGGTTTGGGCCACTCTCGGCCCCTGGGCATATGGGTGCAGCAGGTTTGAAACTACAGCTCAGCACCTGTGAAGCATGGCTGTGGCAGGGAGTCGGTTGGCCATGCGCTGGGGCTGCAAGTTTGGTGGGCTTGGGTTTGCTGGTGCGGTTATGCCGTGGAGCTGGTTTTTCTACAAGTCCCAGCCCACCAAACCTGCAGCCTCGTTAGGTATCAGGTTTCCTGAGCTGGAGTTCCGGTTTTGGGCGTTTCCGGTTCCTGGTCCCATGGGTGCAGCATTTTTGAAACTACAGCTCAGCACTTGCGAAGCATGATCGTAGTGGGGGAGCCAGCGCGAAAAATATGATCTATACCACTTGATGTCGGGGTTGTGGGTGTTTGTGCCGGTAGTAGCAATTTTGCATGCGATGGTGGGGGAGAGGGCACACTTGCGGCATATCGAATAACGATATAACATATTGAATAACGATATATCGAAAAACGATATGCGGATGATTGTCGAAAGGAAGGAAATCATGAACATCATGAACGACACAGGTAAGGGTGCAACGGCATTGCGGGCTAGCCTGGGATTCCCCCTGTATGTGAGGCCTCGGTCGCTGCGGGGTCCGTTGCAAAGCTTGGTGCGCAACAGTAGGGGCAACTCGAAAAACAATTGCGCAAAACCAGGCGGGTTGGGTCGCCCCAACCGCCCGTCGTCAGACACTGCGACTCGTCGCGGAAGGACTACTGCCATGAAAGTCGTCAAAACTCTCACCATCATCATTGCGGTGATCGCCGTTCTGGCCGGCGCCATCACCTGGTTCTTTGGGCCAAGCTTGGGGGTCGCGCTGCTCGGCCGGCCGATCCTCATGATTTCCACGCCGCACCGCTACGGACAGGCCGCCATCGACATCGGCCGCAACTTTGCGATCTACGCGGACACTCCACAAGCCACCGCAGCCTACGAGGAAGCCAAAGCAGAAATTGCGAACGTCCATTCGGTTGAGGAAACCTACCCGATCATCAAGAAATACCTCAAGGTGGCTGGCGGGAAGCATTCCAATTTCCTTTCGCCGGAAGACAACGCAAACAGCGATGACTTGGGTAATGACTCCCCAACCGTAACCAAGAACGACAACATTGTTACCGCCATGCTTCCAAGTCTGAATCTTGGGCCGGTCGGACAAAAATATGCGGACATACTTGCGAACGGGTTGGCCGAAAATGTTCCGAATTCCTGTGGTGTCATCCTTGACCTCCGCAAAAACGATGGTGGCGACATGGGCCCCATGCTTGCCGGCGTCAGCGGACTCCTGCCCGATGGGACCCTCCTGAGCTTCAAGAGCAAAAACTCGACCAGCCCGGTCACCCTCAACAACGGCAGCATCTCCGGCGGCGGCACACCCACTACCGTGGGGCCGAAAGACAAGTTCCGGGTGCCGGTTGCCATCCTCACCAGCAACGTTACCGCCAGCTCCGGTGAAGCCACCCTCCTCAGCTTCCGTGGTCTGGAAAACACGCGCACATTTGGGCAGCCCAGCGCCGGCTATGCCAGCGGTAACCTGATTATTGACATGCCCGACGGTGCCGGCTTGATGGTCACTACTGCTAACGACGTGGCCCGCACCGGGGAAGAATTCTCCGAAGACCCGATCGCGCCGGACGTGTCAACCGACCGGCCGGAACAGGCAGCAACCGAGTGGTTGCATTCACAGTGTGGCCAATGACTGGCCTTGCCATTCGCCAATAAACCATCCGAGGCTTATTCACAACGGTGGAAAGTACACCCACACTTCCCACCAATCGAATAAGTCTCGAACTCAATTCACCAACCATGAGGGTAAGAATATTCACGTAGAATGAACATAATCAAGATGAATATATGCCAGTTAGGCAGCTAAAATAATGCGTTTCCAAGCCCAAGGAGGTTCAATAATATGAAATTGGGCAACATTTTCCGAGGACCAAAATGGCCCAGAGACGCCGCTGAATTTATCGCAACACATTTTGCGGACAAGAGCGTGACAGAATTCTTTGACGAACCACGCTTCGAACGATTCCTCTATCTCGCCAAAACCGAAACATGGGTCGAAGCCGCCCGGGAATATCGTGATGTCACGGGCGAAGACATTCAATCAAGCATTATTGCTGCCGAGGTGGCCCGCCGGACGTTCCGGTAGGCGAGAGTGTGGGGGAGGGGGTTTCAAGCTGGGGAGGGGAGCGGGCAAAGCTTGCTGAAATCCGCTGTTGGTGTGGGTTGCGCATGTGGTGGGCTGGGGTTTGAGTAACTTGTGACCTTGTGCGTCCTGATTGCACCGACAAACCCCAGCCCACCAAACTTGAAGCCTTGCAGGTTTGGAGGTAGTGGTTTTGCTGAGCTGGAGTTCTGATTTTGGGCGCTTTGGGTTCCTGGGCGTATGGGGGCAGCAGGTTTGAAACTATAGCTCAGTACTTGTGAAGCGTGGCTGCGGTGGTGAGTTTGTCGGGGCTGCAAACTTGGTGGGCTAGGGTTCGTTGGCGTGTTCATGCCGTGAAGCTGGTTTTTCTGCAAGTCCCAGCCCACCAAACCTGCAGCCCCGTAAAGTATCAGGTTTCCTGAGCTGGAGTTCCGATCTGCAGTCGGTAAGACCAGCAGCAACGAAAAACCAAGCTGTGTTGCCCTGAAGTTGCCCAGGTGCAGCCCTGCAGCCGCCCCTGAAACCGCCCCGAACCACATGGGGGAGGACCCTTGCGGCATATCGAAAAACGATATAACATATTGAATAACGATATATCGAGAAACGATATGCTTCTCGCGCAGATAAGCGGGAATTGCAGGAAGGACAAGGACTACGTCATGGACGTTGACAAAAAAGATCGCAACGAAATCCTCGTCGCCATGATTATCTACACACTGATGCTGGTGCTGCTGGGCCGTCGGCTACTCGATCTCGTGATCTGGCACCGGATTCCCCATTCCTTCGGGGTGCTGCTTGCGGAGCGGGCAGATGAGGGCATGATCCCGCTCTCCCTGGCTGACTCCGTCGCAAAGTCACTGCTCATTAGTGGTTTCCTGCTGTCGCTCCTGGGCATTGTTGTGGTGGCCACGACGCTGATTCTGCTGGCCCGGCAGCTGCTTAAGGGCCAGTTCTTCACCGCATATAATGTGAAATGCTTCACTATTGGGTCGCTGTCGCTTGGTGTCTATTTCCTGGGCGTTTTCGTGCAGAATATGGGGGCCAATGAGATGGCTGCAAAGCTGAATCTGCGCAGCTGGTTTGACTACTCCGAGGCACAAAGCTTGGATTATATTGCTATGTTTCTGTTCGTAGAAACATTGGTGCTGTTAGCGGTAGTGATTCGCCGCGGGATCTCTATGCAAGAAGACCAGGAAGGGTTGATCTGATTGGTAAAGCTACAAAGAGTGGTCTGCCACCTCGACCAACTCCTGGCCGAACGCGAAATGACGCTTGCCGCCCTCGCTGACCAGGTTGGGGTCACCGTCGCTAACCTGTCCGTGCTCAAGAATAACCGCGCCAAAGCCGTACGATTTACCACGCTTGTGGCGCTTTGCGACGCCCTCGACTGCCAACCTGGCGACCTCTTTACCGCCGAATAACCACCACTAATCCAGCTCGCCAAGCTTAACGATCGGTGAAGAAACCCACGGCTAGCGGCTGCGATGCGAGAACCTCGGAACCCAAAACCATAATTAGCACCTCTTCTACTTTTCTATGCTTGTGGCGATAGTAGATAAATTGCTACTAACGAGGGGATATGGGATCCATTGCAACCTTTCGTGCTAGAAAATACTCTAGGTAAATTCATGCAATAGAAATTGAATCTTACTATAAGATATCTGCGCTATTGCTTGCTCATTAGTGCAAATTTGGAGTAGTATTATTCCCTTTAGCGGGGAGTTTTAAACTCAAGTTTAGTAAAATTTAAGGATTTTTAACCCGGTTTCGACCCATCTTGCCGCGGGGTGCTAGCAAAAGTGATACAGCCATAATGTTGTGCTGCACTTCTGCTGATATTGCCGAAAAAAGCCCCCGATAGTATGTGCGCCTGTCAACTACCCCTATATGGTTACCCCTAGTGCTCTGCGAAAAATACCTGCTCAACGGCTTGTAATCGGCCTAAATTACCCCCAAAGATATAGCAGAACTGATATATATCAAATCTGCTATGGACATTGATTGTCACGTTCGTTATTATCGAAATCAGATCAAGAAAACAACAACAGAAACACCGGAAAGGAGCAGATCAGTGCGAAACCTAAGAAAGAATCGCAGAATGATTACCAATACTTCTTGACTAAGATTCAATGAGGTAGGTAATTCCTAAGAAAACTGACAGTCTTCATCCCTCGGCTCGTGGCGCATTGTCAGGCCTGTAAAAAGCGAGCCGTCACGGTCACCAATAGTCGTGACATACAAAAACCATTCACTCCCGAGATACTTGAAGGAATCTCTCATGAACGCCTCCACGGCCGTGCTTGACAGCACAATCCTCGATGAGCTCGACAAAGAGCTCGAAGCCCAAATCATCAAAGAGCTGGAACCGGAAATGTTCGGCCTCAGCCGCCTGCTTGGAAACAACGGGCGCTGGTGCACCATCACCAAAGAGTGCATGCCCTCCTGCAACTAACACAACACCCAAGAAAGAGGTTTTCACTATGAACCAGCAACCCTCCAACCACGATCGTGTCCAGAACTACTCGCAGGATGAGCTGCGAGCCATGATCGAAAACGAAGAAGCCGTCGACGGCGGCACTCACCCCAGCACCCTCATCCCCATTTCCATCGCTTTGTGCCCCACTACCCGGTGCAGCCGGCGGTGCTAAAGAGTAGGCTTGGTGTTCCACGGAAACTGCTGCAATCCTGAGAATCTGAAGGAGAAAAACCATGAAGAAATATACCAAACAAGAATGGGCATACACGACCATTGGCTTGGCGCTTGGCGTCGCGGTTGCTTTGTCCCTCGGCCAAGGCAACTACATGATGGGAGCGCTCTCCGCATTCTTTGGAATCTGCGGCTACTTATTGGCTAGGAAATCTGCCCGCAAGCAGTAGTTTCCTGCTTCGAGGGCGCAAGCCACCACCATTAAGGGCCCAGTTACTTCCGCTCTAGGTAACTGGGCCCTTTTTCTATCCTCAAATACATAACAACAGACTTAAAGGGATTAAGCATGCATTCCGAATTTCCCAATTACTATCATGTGTTGAGTAAATCGTTTAAGAAAACGTTGCTCAACCGCCTTACCTCCGCCGATCTCCCCGTGACCGGTACACTCATTGATGACGCCAATAACTGGTTCCTGTCACGAAGCGCAGAATTCGCCCAGCGTGCGCTTATCGATGCCTTTCACGCATGGCGGGAAACCACAGGTTATCCTGATAATGCCGAATCCAGCGCTGCCTATGATGAATTCAATAGGCTCCTCCTCGACCCCACCCAACGCACCGCCTTGGTGAATGACCGGTTCCCCAAGCTTGGCCAGCTGCAAGAAAGAGTGTTCTCCTATAGCGTCGACGCAGTTGTTGAGGCCGTCAAACGTTTCTATGAGGACCGTCCCCATCTGGCCATGCTGAACGTCAAGGCGGACGACACCATCGTTTCCCTGGGCTTTCATGGCGAAGAAACCCACAACCATGGCCGCACCGCCATCGTCGTCACTACCGACTCGGCTGTGGTCGTGTACAAGCCCCGCAGCGGCATGGGGGAAATCGCCATCGATATGGCATGTCGCCACCTGGGTGCGGCCCCATTCTCTCTGGTAGCGCCGACCATTGACATTGGGGACTACTGTTGGCAGCTCTTCATTAGCCCGCCGGCCACCGGCGTGGTCGATGTCCCCGCCTATATGCGGGCCGCCGGCACGCTGCTGGCCGCCTGCCATATTCTGGGCACTACCGACCTGCACGTCGACAATATTTGCTGCTCCTCGGCCGGGCTTCCTACCATCATTGATGGTGAAACCGCTCTCCAATTTCGGCTTCCAGCCGGCCTGAACCTTGACGCGACCGACGTGTTGGCCTCCGGCATGCTACCCACCGTGCTCTCCCGTAGCGAGTTCTGGCGGCACTTCTCTGGATTAAACTTCTTCCCTCATGAAAAGACCGCGACATGCGTGAAACATGCTGTCACCGATTCCGGCACCGACGCCGTGGCCTTCCTGCGGGTCAGTTACCAGCACCCCCGGCCGCCGATCGTTGCGGATCTGCAAAATATCGATCCGGCTCAGGCCATGGGGATCCTCATCGAAAGCTTCGAAAAGGCTCGGGTGCAGGCAGCATTATCGCCTACCCTGGCTGCCTATGTTCGGGATATGGAACGCGTCTTGCGTTGGCGCCAGGTACTGCGAGCCACCGGCACCTATCAGTCCTTCCTGGAGGCATCACTCATGCCGGCAGCCCTCGCTGGCCTGGATGATCCGCTCACGCTACTGGACAAGGGGCCGCGCGGTATGGTCGACGGTCCCACCATCGGCGTGCAGGAACGACTACAGCTTGCCGATGGCGATGTGCCGTTCTTCCAGATGGATGCCACCGGAAAAGTCTATGACGGTGCTGGACATCACGTGGGCCAGGCCTCCTTCACCGACCGGTTCTCCCTGCCCAGCAGTAGGTTGGCCGACTTCACCAGCATTGCTGGACCGGCCTACGCGCAGGTTCTCGACGCCAACGCCCACGCTCTGACCCTCCACCAGCCACTCGATACGGTTGCGCGAGTCACCGAGCCAGACATGCGACAAGAGATTTTGAAAAAATCAACTGCGCTACCCGACTCTGGGGGTGATCGGTGGCTCTGCTTCGGTATCGGTGACGAAGATCTCACCATTGAGGCTCAGTCCATTTCCTTCCTCATGAGCGACGGCACCTCCTGGGCGCTCAGTGACGCAGACGAGTTACAAAACCGGTGGGAGGAATTCGTGCGGGAAGCCCCCGAAGTCCCAGCAAACTTCGTGGGATTCGGCCCCGGAACCTCGCTGCTTGTCACCCAGAAAGCGGCTGGCGACGCTACGATCGTCGACAAGCTGCCCGGTGTGATGGACTCGATGGGCACCACCACTGATTTCCTCGGCGGCATTGACGCGGCGCTTGCCGCATTGGCGCACGTCACCGCCGATGTGAACCCGCAGCCGATCGTGAAGAGCGCCATGACGTTCATTGGGCACCAGCTGCAAGCCGCCCAACCCGAAACCAATGCCGGCATTGCCCACGGTGCCGCAGGCCTGCTGCTGGGCGCGCACGGGCTCGTGGAATTCAGCAGCGCCCGAAACTTGGTCGTACCCGACACCATTCGGCGCAGCATGGACACTATCGCCGACGGCATCGCCAAAACCGCGCTCACCATGCTTACCGACCCGAATATCACTAATGGCTTGGCCTGGTGCAACGGTGCCTCCGGTATCGCCGGTGCCCTCGCCATCACCGGGTACCTGTCCCACTATCCGGGTCTGGTCGACACTTATTTGACCGCCACCCAGGTGAAAACCACCGAACTCACCAGCGACAATGACCAAGCTGGTATCGACGTGTCCCTCTGCCATGGCCTGGCCGGCGCGCTGAGCACCCTGCAATTATTGCGTGATTTTGGGTACGCCGACCCGAAGACTGTCGACAAATTCCATGCCTATGTGGAGCATATTGCGCTCACCGCCCCCATCTGCTTCGGATACCCCAACAACATCCATGACATGGGGTATCTCAACGGCCTTGGTGGCACCTACCATGCGCTCTACCCCGAAAACCATGGGTCGATTCGGCCGCTCTTTGCCGGAAACTAGAGCCGCGATGAAAGGGAAGAAATTCGTATGAAGTACCAATTATTTCTGCAATCGCGCTCCGCCGAATGCGGCCTGGCGTGCGCCGCAATGATCCTGCGTCGGCTGGGCATCGACACCGACCTGCACCGGCTTCGCACCCAATACGAGGTTGGTCGGGACGGCATGTCCACCACCGCCATCCGGTTCCTCCTGCTCGACTTCAATGTCCCATCCTTCCAACACAAAGGGCGGGTCCGGGTCATCGGTGAGGCCCTCAAACAGGGGAAACAGGTTATGGTTCATGTTGACGGTGACCACTTCTGCCTTGTCGAAAGCGTCGACTCCCGATGGGTGCGGCTCGCCGACCCCGGCCGCGGCCGCGTCAAAATGAGCCGCGAGGATGCGATCCGTAAGATCGGTCGCACCTGGTGGATCATGCCCGACTCCGGCATGAGTACCGCCTTCCGGCGTGCCCGACTCATGTGCCGCGACCTGCGCACCTCCCCCTCGCTGCGCATCGTGAAACGAACCCTTGTTTCTCGGCCCTGGCTGCTGCTGGGTGTTTTCGCCCTCAGCCTCACCCTGCTTGCCGCCTCCGGGGGCGCGCCGCTCGTGATCTCTGCACTGGTCAACTCGCTGCAGGGCAAATCCGCCGCCCCCACCCAGGCCACAGCGCTTATGCTGGCGGCGGCGATCGTCACCTTCATTGGCCTGGCGGTGGGCCGAACACTTGTCGAGGCCCTGCTGCTCAAGGTGACCTCCAGGGAACTCAGCATCGAGGGCATCCGCCGCAATATGGGGGCGAAGCTGGAGTCGTTTTCCACGCACTCACCTGGGGAAATGATGTATTCGTTGGGGTCGGTTTCTATGGTTTCCACCGGACTGTTCACCAACGGCGTCACCACCGCGTTTAATGCGCTCACCGCCATCACCCTCCTGGGGGTGGTCGCCTTCCTCTGGCCGCTCATGGCCCTCGTGCTGGTGTTGGTGTTCTTCCTGCTCATCGGGGTTTTCACCCTTACTGTGGCTAAAATCACCCAATACGGTAGTGAGGAGGCGTCTGCCGGTGGCGCCCTTTCCAGCCAACAGCTGGAAATTATTGTCACTATGACGCCCATTCGGATGACTAATAGCATGGATTCCTTCTTTGACAAATGGTCTGTGGCCAACGAACGCTTCCTCAGCGCCACCACGAAGAAGGCCGTGTGGTCTGGCATCGGCGGCGCCACCACCATGGCGTTGACCGTGTTTGGGCCGCTCATTCCCCTGGTGCTGTCCACCCTGTTCCCCGACTCGGTGTCCGACCTGGGGGCCGTCGTTGCCTCCAGCGGACTGTTCTCGGTGTTCATCTCCGCCATCTCCCAGGTGTTTACCGGGGTCACCGGACTGGCCGGCGTGCAGGCTTCCATCGACCGGGTGGATGACCTGCTGCACATGCAACAAGATCCTATTGGCACCGAGGACCCCGGTTGTGCTACCCCCATCACCACCCACCAGGCCTCCTACCATTATCCAGGGGCGGCAAAGAATTCCCTGGACAAACTGGACTTCAGCATCCGGTGCGGAACCCACAACACCATCGTTGGCGCATCAGGCAGCGGCAAGTCCACGTTTGCCCGACTCATTACGGGGTTGGTGCAACCCTCGTCAGGTAGTATTCGAATCAATGGCATAGATGTTGCTGATATGTCACCAGAAGCGCGTGCTCGTCACATTGGCTTTGCCCCCCAGGAAAACTACCTGGTCTCAGGCACAATCCGGGATAATATCGCCTTTGGTCGAGACATTTCCGACAAAGAAATTTGGGCGGCCCTCAAGATCACCCAAATGGACTCCGTTGTGCGGGAACTCCCCCTCAAATTGAGCACCCCCGTTGGTGACATGGGTAGCGCCTTCTCCGGCGGCCAGCGGCAACGGTTCGCCCTCAGTCGAGCAATCGCCGGCAAACCATCGCTCCTTGTGCTGGATGAGGCCACCAGCGCCGTCGACGTGCCAACGGAACGTGCCATCACCGCTGCTCTCCGCGATTTGAATATGACCCTGATCAGCATTGCGCACCGACCCACTGCGGCTGGACCCGATGACACCGTTCTCCGCTTTACCGAGGACGGCACCATCGTCACCGAGTCTCCCGATTATCTCAAAAACTTGATGGAGAGCCGAGGTTAACAACCTATGACAACTGCAACAACAACTGCAACCAAAATTTCCGTTTCCCATCTGTACAAACGCTACGGATCGCACCAGGTCATTGATGACGTATCATTCGATGTTCAGGAAGGCCAAGTCACCCTGCTTGCCGGGCCAAATGGTGCCGGCAAATCTACCCTCCTGCGCATGATCTGTGGTCTAGACACTATCGACAAGGGCGACATCACCATCATGGGCCGGCACTACAGTCAGCTCTCCGACCCCAAACACACCATTGGGGCGCTTCTCGACGCCACCTGGTTGGATACCGCCCTCACCGCGGAACAAAACCTGCGGGTTCTCGCTGACCTGGCTGGCATCCATCGCCGTAGGGTTGCCAACTGCCTCGAAATGTGTGGGCTCACCAGCGTGGCCGGCCGCAAGGTTTCCGACTTTTCACTGGGCATGCGCCAACGCTGCGGCATTGCTGCTGCCCTGCTGGGGGACCCGGATCTGCTCATCCTGGATGAGCCGGTTAACGGCCTGGACCCGGCCGGCATGCGCTGGCTCAATGACTTGTTGGAATCCCACACTCAGGCCGGGGGGACCACGCTGCTTTCCAGCCATTTTCTTGCCGACTCCGAACTGATTGCCTCCCGGGTAGTCATTTTGGGCAAGGGCAAAACCCTGTGGGAAGGGTCGCTCGCCGAACTCACCGGAGGTGCCCGGCATACTGTGTTTGCTTCCTACGCCAATGATCTCATTGCGTCCCAACTGCATGCGATGTACACGGGCCTGGAGATCACCCCATTGGCCGATGGAAAAGTCCAGGTCAATGTGCCCCCAGAGGATGTGTCTATCGCTGCGCGAATTGCCGAGGTGGATTTGACGCATCTTACGGTTTCCCGTATCACCCTTGCCGAAGCATTCGAACAAATTTCTGAAGGACAGGTTGAATTTCAATGAGCACAACTCACTCTGCCTCCCGCATCACTTCCCGCACCGCCACCCGATCCATTCGCCGATCGTCGGTGCATCCGGCGGCCCACCCAATGCCGCACCCGTCGAAGCCTGCGCATGCCTCGGCATTTGCCGCCACCCAGCCTCCACTGTTGCGTGCCCTGCGTGGAGAATGGTCCCAGCTAAGATTTGATGCCGCCGGCTTCTACATTCTTCTGTTCACCACTGTGATTACGGTGGCTTGGTCGGCGGCCTCAAGTAATTTGGTGATCCGCTATGGTGGTGAGGATGCCGCCCCCTCGGCGCGGGCCGCCATCAGCGGAGTATTCCAATTCGCCATGTACGGCCTGTTCATTTGGATTGCCCGCTACCTGCTGCGTGAGGAACGCACCGGGTTTGCCAAGCTGAAACTGTTAAGCCTGCCCAATAGGTTTGCGATCTGGGTGGCCAAATGGGTGTGGTTAACCATCATTGCTATCGCATCCATGATGGTCATGGCAGTGTTATCCACCGCGGTCACGTTGGGCAGCCTGGCACTTACCGATCAGCCGTGGCAGCGGTTCGTTGGCGCGAGCGCCGCGGAGTACCTGAAGCTGGGCGTGATGATTACGATCATTGCCGTTGGCACTGTTGCGTTCGGGGTTGCGGTGGCCATTTTCACCAATAACTTGTCTTCCGCGCTCACCATGTTGTTCATGTGGGTGTTGGTGATTGAGGGCATGCTGAATGGCGCGGACGAATCCACCCGGATTCTTTATAGCCTGCTTCCGTTCAAGAACGGCACACGGGTGTTCGAAAATCCGCCGATGGAATGGTTCATGTGGAATTCCACCGTAAGCGTTGGGTACTTCTTGGTGGTGACGATTGGCTTGGCAGCGCTGGCTATCGCTTTCAATAAGTCCAAGATGACCCGGGACGAGTAGGGGGCGCGTGGATCATGACTCTCGAACGTGCAATCGCCGATAAGCTCCTTGCTCGCCTGCGGTCCGTCGCCGGGCCAGTACGGGATATTCCCCCAGAACGTTTCGTTTCAGAAGTGCGCAATCGAACGGCGGACTTTTTGACTCAGATTCCTATTGAACTCCGGCGGGCAGCTTCCGATGCCGTGTCCGACTGTTTGGGGCGCATCATTGCTGGCAATCTGTCGCGCGCCGACTTCGCCGCAGCCATGCACGACCAATTGCTGAAAATCGACGAGGTGGGGGAGTGGCCGCAGAGCGAGGTGGTGGCGGATGCCGCAGGCGGGCAATGGCGCAATGTGGTGGCCCAGATTGCCGGCCGCTGGTACAACGACCTAGCAGTCGCCTCCAAATATCGGGTTCGTAGCAATTCGGCGTTGGCGATTCGGCTGGTGATGGCCCACCGGCATGTTGGTGCGGCCGCGGCCCGCCTGGAGCAGCGCATCGCCGAAGAACTGCCGGACACCCCAAACCGGGTGGTTTTAGGATTGGGGGATGCCCATTCGCGGCAGCAGACTGTTGCCCGCGTGGAATTCGCGGATCGTCAGCTCATCTACCGGCCCCACTCCATGGCCACCGACCAGGTTATTGCTGACATTTGTCGGCTGGTGGGTGCGCCCGAACCGCCGCACGCCTTCGACATGGGGGATCATGGGTGGAGCGAGTTTTTGACCGCCGGACCGGGCGTGACCGATGAGGCCGAGTTTTATGCCGCTGTCGGCGCCTGGGCGGCCGTGGGCTATCTGTTTAATGCCAACGACTTGCACAATGAAAACTTCATTACGGTTGGCAACACTCCGCGGCTCATCGACCTGGAAACATTCTTCCAGCCCGAGTTTTCGTTCCTGATGGCGCCCAATAATCGTCGGTGGGCCAACTCGGTGCTGCCGATGGGGGTGCTGCCGTATCGGATCGGCTACGGTCCCGATTCGATTGATGTGGGTCTGGTTCGCAGCCGCCCCACCCCTGGGGCCCGGCATCCGTTCCCCTCGTTTATGGTGCGCACGCTTGACGACGGCTCCCGCACCTTCATCAAGGAGGACACCCTGCCCGCCGACCCGGAGGGCACGGTGTTCCTGGGCACCACCATCCCCGAGATTGATCGGGTGAAAGACCAGGTGAAATCGGCCTTTATCGACACCGCACAGCGAATCGTCGACAAGCTCGATGAGGTGCAGCAGATCGTGGCTGCGGCGCGGGGGATTCGTACCCGGGTGGTGCTCACGCCGACATTCCGGTACGCGCAGGTGCTTGCCACCGCCGGGCATCCTGCCATTGCGGACGACCCGTTCCTGTTCACGCTAGCCTGTGCGCAAATCAGCCTGTGGGGGAACGATGGCGTGTGGCGGTCGGAGTGGGCCGGCCTCATGAACGACGAGATTCCCCTGTTCACCATGGGCATGACGGATACGGAGGTGGTCCTGGGGGACGGTGCGCCGCTGCCGTTCCCCCAGGAAAAACCGGTGGCATCGGCGTCCCCGGCGGCACACCTGGAGTCGAAGCTTGCCGACGCCACCGCCAGTGGGCTAGCCGAACAGTGCCGGTGGCTCGAAACGTCGTTCGTGGGCCGCTACCCGGAGAACCGCATCCACGCTGCTACCGACAGTGCCCGCAACATGTCGCATCCCCGTTCGAAACTCGTGTCCCACATTGTCGACATGGTGTTGCAGGCCGCTGGCGCGAACGATGAGGCCGTGTTCGGCACCGATTTCTTGAGCGCCACGGTGGGGGAGGAATTCGACCGAAACTGGCAGGTCGGGCCGAGCAACGACGACTTCTATGGGGGAAGCGCCGGCACCCTGTACTTCCTGGCGCACCTCATGCAGCACTCCTACCGGCAATGGGTGCCTAGCGACCAAATCGAACAATTACTCGAAAAAGCGGTTGCGGGCATGGTTACTGCCACCACTCCGGAGCCGCCCCGAGCCGACTATCCTACCGGGCTCTGCACCGGCAGCAGCGGTCTGTTGCTGACCGCTGTGGCCTGCGGCGATGCCATTGGTTGGGTGTCCGGCGGGCGGGAACACATTGCCCGCCAGTGCGCCAATGGCGCGATCGCGGTGGCAACCCACGCCCGGAACGCCAACCTGGACGACATCAACGTGGATGCGATCAATGGGCTGGCCAGCCAGCTGCGCGCCTACGCCGAAATCGCCGAATACCTTCCGGAGGTTCGGCCCAACCTGCGGGAACTCGCCCGCGTCACCAGGCGAGTGACCCGAAAATGGTTACGCAACTATCCGGAGTCCCCCGACGATGCCGGCTACGCCCATTCGACCGCCGGCGTCCTTGACGCCTACCTTGCGGCCAGCCACCTGTGTGGGGCCACCGTGGACACAGTCCTGGTCGAGCAGCAGGTTCAGGCTATCCTTGCGGCCATTCATGCCACCGGGAACGTTTCCCAGGGCTGGTGTCACGGTATGGCCGGGTTCGGGTTCCTGGCCGCACACTTGTGCGATCACATCGACACCCGGGCGGCTGGCGAGTCGCTGCTGAGCGCCATTCGGCCTGGACTACTAGCACCAGTCGACCACCTGGGGCTGTCGGTGTGCCATGGGGTTGCCGGCCTCGCCGAATCGCTGATGAGCCTGTACACGGCGACCGGCGATGAGGAAATCTTGGACCGAGCCCGATATCTCATCGACGAGGCAATTCCCGCCGACCTGGTGGAGGACGGGCTGACCAAAGAAAACTATTCCGTCAGCCTCATGTGTGGGGTAGCCGGGGTAGGCCAGCTGCTCCTGTCCGCCCCGATCGTGGCTGCCCCCTGGCACCCCGTCGAACGAATGAATGTTCTATGGCAGAAGACCGCGTGATTTCCGCAAGTGTTACCATCGCTCTGGGCGGCCATGGGTGCGACACCAACCGCACGGTTGACCGTGCCTGGTGTGGCATCCCCGGTTGCCCCGATGATTCATGGGTGTGAAGAGCTCATGACACATCTGAATGAATGACTATGACGCCACTGGTTCCCCATTCCGGTGGCGTCATACTTTTGCGTGGCCGGCCACCGCTTGGGCGTCGATAAGCGAAATGCTAGCGGTAAGGTTGAGCGAATGTATATTCGAAAACTTCGGAATAATTGTTCGCTCATGGCGAACCAATGGTGGTGAATGGCGCGGAATGCGCTAAACTTTAGTCTGTTAGACTCAACTATGATAATAACTGGCAATAATACTGGAGGAAAACTTGGCCGCCAAGAATGAATGGGTAGACAAAGATTACTATGCTGACCTTGGTGTTACATCTAGCGCCTCGGATGCAGACATTAAGAAGGCCTATCGGAAACTCGCGCGCGAAAACCACCCGGATTCCCACCCGGGCGACGCGATCCGGGAGGAGAAATTTAAAAAGGTCGCTGAAGCCTATGACGTCGTGGGCGATCCGACCCGTCGGAAAGAATACGACGAGTTTAAGGAGATGCTGCGTGTCGGCGGTGGGTTTCGCGGCGGCGGCCAATCCTTTCAAGACTTCTCGGATATTTTTGGAGGAGGTCGTTCTACCGGCGGTTTTAGTGACATCTTCGGCGGTTCTTGGGGTGCTACTCGCCGATCGGCTCGGCCGACGCGGGGGTCCGACGTGGAGACGGAAATTACGCTAGATTTCCGCGAGGCAGCCAAAGGCACCACACTACCGGTCCAACTCACCGGCGACGCCCCCTGCGCCGCCTGCCACGGCTCCGGGTCCCGCACCGGTGCCACCAGCGCCTGCAAAAATTGCAACGGCACCGGGTACGTTACCGAAAACCGGGGCGCCTTCGCGTTCTCGGCACCCTGCCCAGACTGCGATGGCACCGGCAAAGTCATCACCGACCCCTGCCCGGATTGCCGCGGCACCGGTACGGTACGACGCTCCCGATCCATCACCGTGCGTATCCCTGCCGGCGTGGTTGATGGGCAGAAAGTACGGCTTGCCGGTCAAGGCGAAGCTGGCCCCCACGGCACGCCCGCCGGCGATCTATTCGTCACAGTTCACGTCCGACCCGACAAAGTATTCACCCGGGACGGCGACAACCTGGAGGTAGAGGTGCCGGTCTCGTTCGGCGAACTAGCGCTCGGCGGCACCGTGAGCGTGCCCACCCTGGAAAAACCGGTGCGGGTACGCATCCCTGCCGGCACCCCCGACGGCCGGGTGCTGCGGGTTCGGGGTCGGGGCGTCCCCAAACGCGATGGTAGCTTCGGCGACCTCTACGTCAAGGTGAAGATACGGGTGCCCAAGGACCTGACCGATGATGCGAAAGATGCACTTCGCAACTACATGGAGGCGGAGAAACACATGGGATTCGACCCCCGTGCCACCTGGGCCGGAAATGAGTCATGACCATGAAAGGCCCATCGAACTAGTAAACATGTGAGGGAGAACAAATCGACAATGTCCAAAAACAAAAACCAAGAGTCTATGGGCGAGGTTTTTGTGATCTCGGTTGCGGCTGAGTTAGCTGGCATGCACGCCCAGACTCTCAGAACATACGATCGAATGGGGTTGGTGACCCCCCAACGAACCAGCGGGGGTGGCCGCCGCTACTCCCGTGAGGATGTCGAGCTGCTCCGCACCGTGCAGCGGCTCAGCCAGGAAGACGGCGTCAACCTCGCTGGCATTAAGGCCATCATCCAACTCAAGAAAGAAAACGAAGAACTCCGCACCAAACTGCAGGAGGCTCGCGCCGAAAACGAGGTACTCAAACACAACCGGCATCGCGGCGAAATTGTGCACGTTCCCCGCTCCACCGCGGTAGTGATGTGGGAGTCTCGGCGGGGGTCGAGGCGCAAAAAGCAAAGCTAGCACCCATAATCTGCTGCGGTTCGCTCCTGCGGAGCCTTCCGCACCCAGTGGCCAATCACCCCGGGAACGGTGGCAGGCCGCGGGCCCAATAGTTCCTGCTGATTCTGGGTCTGCTCCACCCTCCGCAACACCCCTTTGACGGTGGTGCCGCAGGTGGCCTTACGACGCTTACCCCCGCCGCGGGAGCCCCGGCCACCCGGTGGGACCCCACCCATCATGGCGCCACCACCGGCAACGCCACCGCGACCAGTGGTGGCCGCACTCGTGCCGCCCGCGCCCGCGCTACCCATACGACCGCACGATTCTCGAAAGTTTGAGCTAACTCCCCGAGGGCCACCACCGCTGCCAGACGCCCCAATACCCGCGCCGCGCGGTGTAGCAAGCCTTGGCGCGCCGGGTAATCCGCCCAGTCCGCCGATGCCCCCGACCCCGCCATGACCGGTGGGCATCGGCCGACCACTCACACCACCTATCCCCGGAGCCGCGGGGGCCTGCCCACCACCAAGAGGGTTTGTGGAGTGGGCAGCCCCAGCACCTGTGATTTCCGCGGGCGGGGCATAGGCGGCGCGTTCGGTGGCTATTTGGTGAGCGTTTGTAGTTCCCGGACCACCATAGTGGCCGGGTGCCGGATGGTAATGGGGCGATATCCCGCCGCCACCGGGGGATGCGGGCATGTTCGCTGGGCCTATCTGTCCCGGTTGTCCCAATTGTCCCTGGTGGGGCGTGGTTGGGGGTGAACCGTATGCGTGTGGCGTGCGCTGGCCCGCGGGATTGGGGTGATATTGCTGGTGCACTTGCTCTACCCCGGAGGCCATGCTGTGGCGTAGTTGCTGCACCGTGGGGAAGTCCTGCCCCACCTGCTCGGTCATGCCGGCGACCCCACCACCGCCGCCACTGCCGGGGAGCGGCTGGGTGAGGTTTCGGGTTGCCGGTATGGCCGCTTGGATGGCCGGGCCGTACACGCTGTAGAAGTGGGTAAGGGCGAGTTTTTCGGTAGCAGTTTTCTCCACCGGGTCCTGGATGATGTCGGTAGCGGTTTTCATGGCGACCAAGCTGGGGGTGAAAGCGGCGGGAATGGTGGCCAGGTAGGTGACGGTTGCCGCCATGTGGGCGGCGTTTGCCGAGAATTGGGTGGCCACCTGGGCCATGTCGGTGATGACCCGGCAGGCTGCGTCCACGGCGGTACCGTCATTGGTGGCCTGGAGTTGGGCCGCGGTGTTGGTGAGCTGGGTGGCGATGGTGGCTGCTTCCGCAGACATGGTGTTCCACGACTCCCCGGCCTGGGCAGCCTGGCCGGTGTCAGTGCTGGCGAGCTTGGCGATGACGTCGGCAAGTGAGGCGTTCGGGGTGATGGCAGGTGTGGGGAAGCTGAAGTTGCCGAATCCGCCGTCGGGTCGGGCCGTGGCCAGGTCCTTGATGGCGTGGACCGCCCCACCCAGGTCACCGTGGGTGAACGCTTGCGCGAAGCCCAATTCGTGGTTTTCGAAAAGGTCATGGTTGCGCTCTAGATTATAACGGCCCCAGTCTATTTGCTGGGCAAAGTTTTTGAGGATAGTGAGGGCGCTGCCGGCACCGCCGGTGAGCACAGCGCCGTGGGCCGCCCCCAATGCCGACAGCTCCGGCATGCCCGAGTAGCCGGCGCCTAGGGTCGTGCCTTGGGCCAGCGTCGACGAGCGCTCCGTGGCATCGAGTATGCCCTGGAGATTTCCCGCGGCGCTGGTGAGGGAGGCAAAGTCAATGCGTAAATCCATGAAGAAATCCTTTCGTCGAGTAATAGGACTGAATGGGTGGGCATTATGGGGTTATTTCGGCGGTATCCGCAGGTAGCAGCGGTGGCAAGTGCCGCGTTGTAATCACACCAGCCCCAGGGGTTACCGGTGATATGTGGCGAGTTTGTCCCGCATGTGGGCCCGAAAATCCGGGTTGGTCAGATAGTCGTGGCCGCCGGTGCCCGTCCACACCTCCGTCGCACCGAATAGTTTGTCGGTCGGATCCGGGCCGTGCACCCCAAGGTCGGGAGTGTGCAGCATCCGGGCCGGGTCGGCGTCGTTGAGGGAGGAGATCACTTCGGGGTTGCTGCTATTGAGATGAAGGTTCCGCGTCGATCGGGTATTCATCCCGGGACTGCCTGCGTCGATAAGCACATCGGTTTCCAACCCACCCGGTCGTTGTGCCGCGGTGCCGAGCAGCACCGACCCGTAGCTGTGCCCCACGTCCATGAGCTGGGCGTCTGGGTATTTTGCGCGGAGTGCTTTCTTGTAGCTTTGGTAATCGTTGGCGGCCTTGTGCGCGTATCCGGGATGGATGCCGCTGAAGATGCCTTTTGGCGCCGCATAGTCGTACATGACCACCGCCACATCGCCCTTGCCCCGGTTGAGGTCCTCGTAAAAATCCGACACATTGGCCACGTTGGTGACGATCGTGTCCGGGTTGGAGGACGTCACCCCCTGGACCACGGTCACGATCGTTTTCGCCTGGGTGGGGTCGCCGAAAATCAGCGCCGCCTTACCGTTGATAACCTGTATGGCCTGGGGTTTCTTTCTCCCCGTGTGGTCATCCTGGCCAGCAATGTGGGGGTCGTCCACCAATGGGCGCACCTCGGGCCGAATATGTTCGAACGCTTGGGCGTTGAGTTGTTCCGGGGTGAGGCTGAGATCGTCCCCCAGGTACACGCCGTGGGGATCATTATGCTCGACCGCAATACAACCGATCTGGTGGGCGCACGTCTTGTCCAATATCAAACTGATGCCGTGCAGAAACATAAGAATTTGGTAGCAGATTGGAAGCGAGTCGATGGCCTTGTCGCCAAGGATAGCGCCGTGGTGAAGAGCTGCCGATAGCAAGGATCTCGCTCCCTGCCTCACCTTCTCGGCTGCTTTTTCGAGATCCCGTTGGGCGAGCCCCGTCTGGTACAACACCTGGGCCAGGTCGGCCGATTTCTGTGCCTGCGACGCATAGTCCGCCACCAGCGTTCCCAGGGTTCGCCGGCCGGCGTCGAAACCCGGGCCGGACAGGGAGTCGGCAAACACTGCTTCCCACCCCTGCTGTTGACTGTTCATAGCCGTCGTCGCGGCCTGCGCGAACTTCTGGTGCTCCGCTGCTGCGGCAAATAACTCCTCGGATTTCAGCGGGAACATGAGCGCCCGCCCCCAAGGCTCTGGCTGGTGTCGGCGTCGATACGGGTTTGGTCGCTAATGAACCGGTGCAGTTGAGTCAGATGATCCGCCACCGAATCGTCCGTGTGGGTGAGCGCCGACCCGAGCCTGGACTGGAACTGGGTGAGCGCCTGCGCTGTGTGGCTGGCCGATAATCCCGGGGTGGGCAGTGGGGTCGCAGGCTCGTGGGTGAAATGGGCATCGGGGTGAAATGATGTGAACGACATACCTTTATTCCACGCGCCCCATTATGCTGCGGCCACCCCACCTGAATAATTTTCAGGCTTGTGGAAAACCTCGCCGGCGACCTGGGATTTTGTGTCCATTACCGCCACACCGGGTCTGTGGAAAACTATTCGAACACAATAGCTAGACGCTGTCGGGCGGTGCGCTATGGCCCGGCTTTTGGGCTGCTTACGGCGTCGACAAGCGTTTAGTGGAAAACCCTAAATAAAATAGGCGCTCTGATAGTTTTGGGTTTGGATGAGTTCTTCGGGGGTGCCCCGGGTCAGTAGCTTCTTTTTGGTGCGCGCCACCAGCTTTTTCGGCCCCGTAATGATGATCTGGTGGCCCAGCCACGTGCCGAAACTAGCCACAATGGTGCCCACGTCACCCACCTGGGTGAGGTGCAGGCCCCGCGGTGGCTGGGATGATTCGGTAGCGCCCACCCACCAGGCGTCGGATTCGTGGGTGACTACCGGTTGAATAAACAGCCATGGTGCGGTGCTGGCCAGCTGCCACAGGCCTTGCAGCTCATAGAGCTCACCGGGATAGTCCGCGCTCAAAAATAGGTGGGTGTGTGGGGTGCGGCCCTTCATGAGCATGTCCACGATGATTGCGCGGGCCTCCGCCAGGCCAGTGCCGTGCGCAATGAGCAGCATGTCTTGGTCGTAGTCCAGGTTGTAGCCGCCGCCGGCCGCGGCAATGCGGATGCGGTCCCCCTGCCGGGCGGTAGACAGCAGTGACGGCGCGTGTACGTGAAACTCGATCTGGCCAGCATCGTTACAGGGGATGCTGGGGCTTAGATTGGTCCACCGGCCGCCCGAATAGTCGGTGTTGACGCTCAAATACTGGCCGGGCTCGTATTCGATGGGGGTGTCCACGATGAGCCGCACCACCGCAATATTGCGGCAGCGTTTTTCCACCTCGACAATTTGCCCAATGACCGGGTGGAAGGGACATAATGCGGCTGCTTCGTCCATGACCTCGGCGGCCTGTCGCACGGCTCGTTTGATAATGAACACATCGTAGGCGCTGATGTCGAGGCAATACCGATCCAGCACCGGCGAAATCGCATCCGCTAGTGGCCGGTAGCGGCGGAAACCATGGGCAGCTAAAATCTCTGTAACATCGCGCAAGTGTTCGATGGTTTCCGGGTAGAGATTGCCCTCATTATCTGAGCCGTGAAATAGTCCCACTAATGCGTCCCCGAGCGGATAATCAGGGCTTACGATTAATTGGGCATCGGGAACATAGCGGAAATATGTAGTGAATACCTCACGGGAAAAACCGTCGCCGATCAATCGTAGCTGGTCGGCTACTTGGTTTGGTGGGGTAGTTATCGTCACATTTAATATTCTAACCATTTGTAGTGGTTTAAAAAATAATGCGTGACTTTTGGTTCTGAAATAAGCGATAAACTCGAATTTTAAAAAGTAGAAGATTTATTAAAAGGGAACCCGCAAAAAGCATTGTTGTTATTGGAAATAATCATAATGCCAGCGTGCCAGCACTATTGATGGTTTGATGATTTACTGAAAACGGTGTGGGGCATGCGGCAGTCGGTCTGTGATTAATTTGCTTGTCGACGCCGGTTCTGGCCATGGTTGTAATGGGCTATAGAAATCGCATAAATTATAGGTCAGTGAACAAAATATATGCAATATTCATTATATGAACAGGTAGTGGCAGTGAAACCAGTGATTTTTCTGGCGGGCACGATTCACTAATGATAACCTAACTATTACCTAATGGGCTGCATTGATTCGAGAATAATCTAGCAATCGAAGGGCTAGATAGCCGAAAGCGGGGGTAGCTTTTGGGGTAATAAAATAATTGATTTCTGGTTTTCCTATTGAAATGCTTTGTATCTGGGCGGAACTTTGTTAAGTTGAACCCACATAACAATTGCTTGCTCAGGTTTCATTTCTCGTTCTTATGAAATGGGTGTGGGGCAGGGCGGCGCATGGACATATTGGGCATCGTGGTATCGCAACGGAATGGGATTGGCTGCTAATGTCGTCGAAAGCAAACTTAGGCTTTGTCAAAGCGGCTCTTAGGTTTGCCCCGGCCCTGCTGCGGACCCCGGCCTGGCGCCTCTCTGTCGTCTTCTTGACCGTGGTGGTGGCCGCAATCATGACCCTGATTATTAGTGTCACCTCGATGAAACTCAGCCCGGACCAGGAGCGTGAGTATTCCCTGGGGGTTGCCGACTACACAGCAAACATGCCGGACGTGCCAGTCCGCGGCTATAAGAAGCTCGACCTCGACCACCTGTCGACGCTGGGGCGAGTCGAACTCATCACAACCCTGCCGGTTACCGGATTAGGCTTGGTGGCGGAAGAGCACCGGGAACTGCGCGTTTCCGAAACACCGTGGGACGCCTCTCCGTACCCCAAACGGTATTCGCTTGCCGAGGGCCGATACCCATCCGCACCAGGCGAAATAGCTATTTCCACCGCCTTGGCTGCCGGTGGCGCCGTGGGTGGCGACGTGCGGATTGCGGTCCCCGGGGTGGATACCAGCTGGAAAATCACCGGCATTATTGCCGACAAATACCTTGACGATGCCACCATTTATGCGGCACCCGGCACGTTGAGCGATGCGTATCGCCGCATCGAAGACCTGACCGGCATCCCCCAATATCTCAGTGGGAGCCTGTACTGGTCGGCGCCCAGCCCGGAACCGGTATTGGCGCAGCTCAGGGTGCTTAATAGTATCTCTGCGGCGTTGCAGGAGCTGCCGGCCGCCACCAGCGCCCAGGTGCTGCTCAGCGCCGCCGATCTTCACGGTGACCGGCCGGCGCCCGGCGGGAACCCGGTGATTTATGTTTGGCCAGCAGTCCTCATGCCCGCACTGGTGGTGATTATGGCGATTCTGCTCTTGAGCGTCTGGCTGCGGAAACAACAGGTCACACTGGCGGCGATGGGAATCCAGGATTCGGCGCTGATCCTGGCGATCATTGGGGCGCTGATCATCATGGGGCTTGCGGCACTGGCGGTCGCATCCCTCATCGCCCTAGGTATTGGTACTGTTGTTCGAATAATCCTGTCGCGGGTATATGAATTACCGCTGTCCACCTTTGTATTCCCCTGGGGCCTGTTCCCGCTCTTCTGGTTATCCATCGCCGGCGGGATCGCCGCTGGCCTGGCGATCGCTGGGGGTTGGCCAAGACGAAAACGCAAGATAACGGTGGGGGTAGCGGGAACCACCTGGGTCATGGGCGGCATCGGCTGCCTCGGCTTTTTCGTGCTGAGTATACTCTTCCTATTCCCCGACATTCTTGACGACCAGAACCAAATCGTTGGCGCCAGCTTCGTGGTCATGGCCTCGGCACTTATGGCGTTGTGGCTCACAAAAACCCGGCGCCTATGGCCAGATTCCTTAGCCGGCGTGCTCAGTCGCCGCATGAAGGAACGAGACGCATTCAGCGGTGCCATCACCTGGTTACTATGCGGCGCCATCGTCGGCATCCCCCTGATGCTGGTCACCACGGCCGTGACTACCGAAAACACCATGAATCTCACGCAAATTGATAGCGTCCCGCCCAACACAGTCCGGGTCACCATGGCCGATCGATTGGGGAAACCCATGGAAATACCGGAACCACTCCAAGCCCAGGTTGACGCCGAGTTCCCCCAGCAACCCATTCGGATTCGGCGGGTTGCCGAGGAACAATCGGTACCGCCGCAAACCACTGTTCAGGTCGGCTTCGACGCGTTCCGAATGGGACAGCTCTGGGTATTCGAATCCGTGTCCGATATCGACTGGTGGTTGGGTGGGCTGAGCCCGGAGCAGAAAGTAGCTCTCAACAGCGGCGGAATCCTGGGCACCGACGCCCGCGATGGTGTGATCCCGGTGCACGTGTCGTCGCTAGACGGGACGACACGCACCGAAACGGTCACCGCCACCCCGGTGGAGCTGCCGCGCGAATACCTGGTAGGCATGAGTGTTCGAGCAATCGCGCTTCGATCCTTCGCCGAAACCCGCAACCTGCCGCTGGGTCCGGTATTTGTGGAGTACCCGAATCTCGACGAAGCCGCCCAAACACGTGCGGTGCAACAAAAACCGCAGTTTTCCATACTGAGTCTTGCCATTGATGTACACAACGAACTCCACCACATTTCCGTTCCCCCCGACCTGAAGGCATTGGTCCTGGTCAGCACCGTCATCATGGGCGTGTGGATTCTGGTGTTGGCCCTGGGGATCGCCGGGCGACTATCCAAACACCTCGACAGCCTCTTCGCCCTGGGCGTGAACCGTCGGTGGGCCGGGAAAGTATTAGCGCTCTCGCTCTTTCCCACCCTCATCCCGGCCATCCTCACCGGCATGGCCTCAGGATATGTGGGGGTGTGGATCCTGAAACTACGGCCGGTGCAGCAGACGGAGGCGCTGCCGGTCGCCACATCGTGGCCAACCTACGGGTTCGTCGCCCTCGGGCTGGCGGCGGCACTTGCCCTGGCGTTCGGGTTGGCGGTGCTGCGGATCTCCAGCGAAAAACGGAAATGAGGATTACACATGTCGGCAATCACCCTGGATAACGTGTCGAAACGCTACGGCGACGTTCACGCGCTGCGGCCGCTGTCGGTGGAGTTCCCCGCCGGGAAACTCAGCACCATCTTCGGCAAAAGCGGTTCGGGTAAAACCACGCTGCTGTCGGTCATCGCCGGTTTGCTGAAACCCACAACCGGCGCCATTTGGTACCAGGACAAGGATATTGCTGCGCTCACCAAAGACGAGTGTGCGGCGCTGCGTCGAACCGATATCGGGGTGGTGTTCCAAGACCACAACATCATCAACGAACTCACGGTGTTAGAGAACGTGCGGCTGCCGCTCGAAGCAAACGGCATGAGTCGAACCGCGGCAATAACGGCCTCGGAGCAGGCGCTGGCGAAAGTCAGCATCGGCCATCTTGGGCGCCGGTTCCCCGCCGAAATCTCCGGTGGGGAGCGGCAGCGGGTGGGTATCGCCCGGGCCATCGCGGGCACCCGAACCGTGCTGCTCGCTGACGAGCCTAGCGGCGCGCTCGACAGCGAGAACTCCACAAAACTCTTCGAACTGCTCCACCAGCTCACCCAGGAAGGCAGCACAGTGCTGTGTGTCACCCACGACCCGCTGGCGATTCAATACTCCGACCAGGTGTTCAGCATGGATGCCGGGGTCCTCAGCCTGATCAGCCACCACGATATTTCCCAAACCTACGATTTTTTGAGGTAAACATCATGAATTTCACCAAAACATTAGGCGTTGTAAGCCTCGCCTTGATCCTGGCAGCCTGCTCCAAACAGGCGGAAGAACAGCCTACGCCGTTCTTCGCTAACGTCCGGGAAAACTTCCCCAAGCAGGCAGTTTCCCCCGATGCCGCGGCCTGCAGCCAGGCGGTCGGGGTGGACAAGTCAGCGGCCTGCACCAAACTTGCGGACCTCTATGCGAAGCACGGGGTGACCACCGTGACCACTCAACCGCGGGGGTTGGAAACCATGGGCAATGAAACCTGGAATGTTGACATGAATATCGCGTTTGAGGCGAATGGTACCCAGTACTCGGTGCCGGTGAAATTACTGCTGGAAAAGGCCGACACCGAAACCGGTTGGAAAGTGCGAGAAGATGGCATCACCGCGCTGCACGACACGTTAGACATGCTGCTTTCTAAGTAGCCGGGCGCTTTTCGACGCCGCCGCCTGCGGCTAATGAAAACGGTTGTGCGGTAAAAGAGTATTGCCAGGTGATCCCTCCAGAACACATAATTTTTTGGCCCGTAACTGCATGGGCGGTATAGTCGACGGTGGTCATCGACCGTAACTGTCAGTAGTTTTAAGGAGGCTTACTGAAAATGACTTGCCATATCCATGAAAACCATCCTCATGTTCACGGCGAGAACTGCGGCCACGAAGCGGTCAAGCACGGCGATCACGTCGACTATCTTCACGACGGTCACCGTCACCGCGCCCACGAGGGCCACTGGGATGAGTGCGACGGTAAATAATCTAGCCGCTAGCCGCAGGTCCGGTTGTCATACTTGACGACGAACGGGCCTGCGGTTTTTCTATGCCTGCCGGCTGACCGGGGTGAGAACATCGCTCCCGGCGGGGGACATGAGGATCCTCGGGTTTGGGGGTAGGTCCCGTCAGGATAACGTCGTAAAGCCAAAATAACCAGCGAAAACAGAAAGTTGAGCCTAGGGGACTTAACTTTTTTGGAGGAGTGGTGTATGCTAGGAACAAACTTGAGTAATACCCGCTCAACCTTATGGTTGGTCGGACCTAAAATAGTGAGAACTGGTAAACAGGAATACGACAGAAAAGGACAATAATGAGCTCATTTAAACCAACAACAAAAACCCAAGAAGCATTACAAACCGCGTTGCAACAAGCCTCCGCAAACGGCAACCCTGACATTCGGCCCGCCCACCTGCTGGCCGCCATTCTCGGGCAAGAAGACGGCATAGCCGCGCCCGTGCTGCGCGCCACCGGTGTGGACCCCGAAACCGTCCGCAAGGAAGCCGAGGCGCTCGTGAAGGGGTATCCCAAGGCCGAAGGCTCCGGGCTGGCCAACCCCAACTTTAACCGCGACGGCCTCAACGTGCTCAACGCTGCCCAAGAACTCGCCGGTGAACTCGGCGACGAATTCGTCTCCACCGAAGTCCTCCTGGCCGCTATCGCCCGCGGGCAATCCGACGCCGCCGACCTGCTCACCAAACGCGGCGCCACCTACGACGCCATCAAAGGCGTCTTCCCCTCCGTCCGCGGATCGAAAAAAGTAACCACCGAAGACCCCGAGGGCCAATTCCAGGCGCTGGCAAAATACTCCACCGACCTCACCGCCCGCGCCCGCGAAGGCAAAATTGACCCCGTTATCGGCCGCGACTCCGAAATCCGCCGAGTCGTCCAGGTCTTAAGCCGCCGCACCAAAAACAACCCGGTGCTCATCGGCGAACCCGGCGTGGGTAAAACCGCCATCGTCGAAGGCCTCGCCCGCCGCATCGTCGCCGGCGACGTGCCGGAATCCCTCCGTGGTAAAACCCTCATCAGCCTCGACCTGGGCTCCATGGTGGCCGGCGCTAAATACCGGGGCGAATTCGAAGAACGCCTCAAGGCCGTCCTCGACGAAATCAAGGAAGCCGAAGGCGAAATCATTACCTTCATTGACGAACTTCACACCATTGTCGGTGCCGGCGCATCCGGCGACTCCGCAATGGATGCCGGCAACATGATTAAACCCC
Organism: Corynebacterium matruchotii; assembly: GCF_011612265.2. NCBI lineage: Bacteria > Bacillati > Actinomycetota > Actinomycetes > Mycobacteriales > Corynebacteriaceae > Corynebacterium > Corynebacterium matruchotii. The sequence goes on from NZ_CP050134.2 coordinate 207,985, forward strand.
TGCTGGCCCGCGGCGAACTCCGACTGGTTGGTGCCACCACCCTCGACGAGTACCGCAAATACATTGAAAAAGACGCTGCATTAGAACGCCGGTTCCAACAAGTCTTCGTCGGTGAACCCTCCGTCGAAGACGCAATTGGCATCCTCCGTGGGCTCAAGGAACGCTACGAAGTCCACCACGGCGTGCGCATCCAAGACTCCGCGCTTGTTGCCGCAGCCACCCTGTCCGACCGGTACATCACCTCCCGGTTCCTGCCGGACAAAGCCATCGACCTGGTGGACGAAGCCGCCTCCCGCCTGCGCATGGAAATCGACTCCTCACCACAGGAAATCGACGAATTGGAACGCATCGTCCGCCGCCTCGAAATCGAAGAAATGGCACTGACCAAAGAAACCGACGCCGCCTCCCACGACCGCCTGGTCAAACTGCGGGAAGAACTCGCCGACCAGCGCGAACGCCTGGGCGAACTCAAGGCACGGTGGAATAATGAAAAGGCCGCCATCGACAAGGTGCGGGGTGTGAAAGAAGAACTGGAAAAGATGCGTCAAGCATCCGAAATCGCCGAACGCGACGGCGACTACGGCAAGGTTGCCGAGCTCCGCTATGGCACCATCCCCCAGCTGGAGAAACAGCTGGAGCAGCTGGAACAACAATCCCTGGCGCCCACAATGCTCTCCGAGGAAGTCACCCCCGATACCATCGCCGAGGTCGTGTCCGCCTGGACCGGTATCCCCGCCGGCAAAATGCTTGAAGGCGAAACCGAAAAACTCCTCCACATGGAGGCCGAACTGGGCAAACGGGTGGTCGGCCAACTCGACGCGGTGCAGGCCGTCGCCGATGCGGTTCGGCGTGCCCGCGCCGGGGTTGCGGACCCCAATCGGCCCATGGGTTCCTTCCTGTTCCTCGGCCCCACCGGTGTGGGCAAGACGGAACTCGCTAAATCCTTGGCCGAATTCATGTTCGATGATGAGCGCGCCATGGTTCGCATTGACATGAGCGAATACGCGGAGAAACACGCCGTCGCCCGCCTCGTCGGTGCCCCTCCCGGATACGTTGGCTACGACCAGGGTGGCCAGCTCACCGAGGCCGTCCGCCGCCGCCCCTACACCGTCGTGCTGTTCGACGAGGTGGAAAAGGCCCACCCGGATGTGTTCGACATTCTCCTGCAGGTGCTTGACGACGGCCGCCTCACCGACGGTCAAGGCCGCACGGTGGACTTCCGCAACACCATCCTGATCCTCACCTCCAACCTGGGTGCCGGCGGCACCCCAGAGCAGATGATGGACGCGGTGAAGAAGGCCTTCAAACCCGAATTCATCAACCGCCTCGATGACGTGGTGATCTTCGACCCGCTCAGCAAGGACCAACTCACCAGCATCGTCGACATCCAAATCCGGGATCTGGCCGAACGGCTTGCCAGCCGCCGCCTTACCCTCAAGGTTTCCGATGATGCCAAGGAATGGTTGGCCGACCGCGGCTACGATCCTGCCTACGGCGCCCGGCCGTTGCGTCGGCTCATTCAGCAGGCCATCGGTGATGCCTTGGCCAAGAAACTCCTGGCTGGCGAGATCCGCGACGGTGACACGGTCAACGTTACTGTGAACACCGCCACTGACAGCCTCGCCGTGGGCAAGTAGGAGTGAAATAGCCATATAGCACTGCGGCCCGTCCGGTCGCAGTGAAAAGCGATAAAAATCACCTACGAATTACCCCGGGATGGACATCACACCTATGTTTTGCGGGTGAACATAATCCACCTGGGGTAATGCTGGTTTTTTACCCAAAAACGAAAGCGGATTTCAACACACACGGACGTTATGGCACACCCGGCGCAGCGGGCGTCGAAAAGCCTAGAGTGCATGTTACAGGTTCGGCATCAAGTGCACCCTAAGATCAGTAATTATGACAGCCACCATCATCAGCACCGATGAACTCGAATATCGCGTTCGGACAGGCAAAAAGCAGATTGTCCTAGCTAGTCTATGGGAGCCGGACGAGCACAGTAACTATGAGCATTTCAAGGCGGGGCACATTCCCACCGCCCGGTTCTGCGACACCGCATTGGCACTCGCCGACATTCCCAGCGCATCCAAAGGCCGCAACCCCTTGCCCACCAAAACCATCCTGGAGAGGTGGTTTAAATATTGGGGGCTTGACGACACCCACGAGGTTATTGTTTACGACGACAAGCGGGGGTTTTTCGCTGCCCGCGCCTGGTGGACATTGAAGTGGGCGGGTGTGAGTAATGTGCGCATCCTCGATGGCGGGCAGCAGGAGTGGGTGCGCCGCGACTACCCGATGGCCGCCGGCCCGGGTAATCCTTGCGTCTACGACAATATTGTCCCCAGCTCCGGGCACATGCCCACCGCCACCATTCAGGATGTGAAGGCCCACACCGGGCTGCTCATTGATGCGCGAGAAACCAACCGGTTTGCCGGCCGTAAGGAATATTTGGATTTGAAGGCCGGCCATATTCCGGGTGCCATTAATATTCCCACCCGTTCGGTGATGAACCCGAAGCAGAGTTTTAAACCGGCCGAGGAGCTGCGGGAGATTTTCGCCAACCACGGTGTGACCCGGGATACCATTGCCGATGCCATCATCTACTCGGGTTCCGGCAACCACTCTGCGCAGGTCATTGCCGCTATGAACATTGCCGGCCTGGGCACGCCCCGCCACTATGTTGGCGGCTGGTCACAGTGGTGCGCTAACCGAAATAATCCGGTGGAGCGTGGCGTTTAACCACACGTACCGACAGGTTTTGCCAGGCATATTACCGAAAAACTATCCCACGAAAGCCGCGGTGGTTGGGATAGTTTTGTCATATTTGCCTTAGACTTAAAGGCATGTTTTTTGTACTTGCCGCCATTATTGTCGCCGGTCTCGGCGGCTATTTACTGTATCTTGATGCCCGCCGAAAGCGCGCCCAGGTGGCCGATGATTCCGAGCTTTACGACGATTCCGCTCAGGATTATGGCCCTGATCCTATAGAACCCGCCGGTGATGAGGCGGAAGCATTCGCCGACCACCACGATTTTGATGTGGGGCAGGGCCCGGTACGGGAAACCGATTATGGTCAGCCGGTTTCCCCGAAGCCTGCGGCCCGCCCGGCGCAGCCGGCGTCTCGGCGGGGGTCGGCGTATGGGCCGAATTCTGGGCGGCCGAACCTACCAAACCAGTCAAACCAGTCAAACCAGCCGGGCGGTCAGGTGGGCCAGCAGAACCAGCCAGGTCAGCCGGGGCAGCGGCGCCCGCGGCCGGCGGCACAGCGGCCCACACCACAGTCGGTGCCGCCGCAGCAGCCGGCCGCCCCGGAACGCCAGCCGTTCACCATTACAAAAACCCCGCATATCACCCGCCCCACCGGGGCTCGCGGCACCACCGGCGTCGCGGGTTCCGGCGGGGAGGCGGGTGCCGATCACGATGCCGACTCCCACGACGAGGAGCCTGGCGGTTCGGGGGGATTGGGCGGCGGGGTGGGAGGGCATGAGTCGCCGGACACCACTACCACCACTGGTCAGGCCCAACAACCTGCGGCCCAGTCTGATGCGTCGGTGGTACCGGCTGCGCGGGAGAAGAAAACTGTCGCCCCACCCATGGTGTTGCCTTCCGCCCATGCCCGGTTGCCGAAGTCGGCGTTCACCGGACTGTTGCGGTCCGCTACCCGGGCCCGCCGTAATTGGGCCCAAGAACACGAGTTTGAATACCAGAAGGAAGACCCCTACCTGAGTGACGAGTGGTCGCATGGGTTTGCCTCCAGCAATCTCACCGCCAAGGATGTGGTCAGTGGGTTTGCCGCTGGTTACGAATTATGGCTGGTAGATTTGGGCCAGGTGACGGTGATGGCCATGCGTCGTAAAGCTACCAGCGATGTGGTTATTGACATTCGCCGGATTTTGCAGTCGGACACATATAAGTTCGAAAACCTGGTGTCGGTGACCACGTTCCAGGGTTTCCACGTGTTTTCCAATAATCCCGGCGCGGCGCAGCGGTTCATTGACGACCGGGTGGGGACCGCGTTTGCCACAATGCCGGCGAAGGTGACCGCCATGTGGTTGGAGTCGAGTTGGGTGCTGGCTGCCACACCGAAGGGGAGCGTGGAGGAGGATTGGGACGCCATGATCCAGCCGTTGGCGCTGCTTGCGGATGCCGCCTATGTGTTGCCGCCGGCGCCGGGTGCGATGCCGCCGATCAGCTATCAGGATAGTGATCCGACCCGGGTGTTGCCGCAGGCCCCGGAGCTGCCGGAGGATGAGGATGAGCCGGAGGTGACCCCGCCGATGCCGCAGTTGCGGCCGAAGGAGGAGCCGGTGGTGTTGCCGTCGCGGGTGCGGGAGGAGTCGCGGGGGAGTGTGAATTCTCGGCAGGTGGGTATGGATGATGTGTCGCCGATTGCGGATGGGGGGAAGCCGGCGGATCCGAATGATTATTTTGGGACGCGGGTGATTCGGGACACGTCGCAGGGTCCGTCTATTTTTACCGATGGTAAGCAAAAGGATTAAAGTGGGGATTCATGCTGAATGAATCAACGTCAACCGGGGCGAAGAAACAGGAATTGGCCGAATTGGTGCGGGAGTTGGCCGTGGTGCACGGCAAGGTGATTTTGTCTTCCGGGAAGGAGGCGGATTACTACGTGGATTTACGCCGGGCCACGTTGGAGCATCGGGCGTCCCGGTTGATTGGGGAGTTATTGCGGGAGCTTACTGCTGACTGGGATTATGCCGCGGTGGGGGGGTTGACGTTGGGGGCGGATCCGGTGGCGACCAGCATTATGCATGCCGATGGCCGGCCGATTGATGCGTTTGTGGTGCGTAAGGAGGCGAAGAAGCATGGTATGCAGCGCCGCATTGAGGGCCCGGATGTGGCCGGTAAGCGGGTGTTGGTGGTGGAGGACACTACGACGACGGGGAATTCGCCGTTGACCGCGGTTGCGGCGTTGCGGGAGGCCGGCGCCGAGGTGGTGGGGGTGGCCACTGTGGTGGATCGGAATACTGGTGCTCAGGATGCGATTGCGGCTGCTGGTTTGGAGTACCGGTATGTGTTGGGGTTGGCGGATTTGGGATTGTAGCCGGTTGGGGTTTTGGGCATGAGTGCGAATATGGGTGAGTCGGAGGCGTCGGCGACGCCGGGTCCGACGGAGTGGGGTCAGGGCCAGCATGGTGTGGGCCCGTGGGAGGTCGAGCATCCGGGCGAGCCGGCCCCGGTTGATGATCCGCGTTATGACCCTGAGCTATTGGCTATGGGGGATCGTCGTAATGTGGTGGATGCGTATCGTTACCTGCGGCGGGAGGCGATTGTTGCGGATATTGATACGCGGCGGCATGCGTTGCATATTGCGATTGAGAATTTCGAAAACGACGCCAATATTGGTACTGTTGTGCGAACGGCAAATGCGTTTGCGGTGGATACGGTGCATATTGTGGGTCGGCGCCGGTGGAATCGTCGGGGGGCGATGGTGACGGACCGGTATCAGCATTTGCTGCACCATGACACCACGGATTCGGTGGTGGCGTGGGCTGCGGAGCACGGGTTGACGGTGGTGGCGATTGATAACACTCCGGGGAGTGTGCCGTTAGAGACGGTGGAATTGCCGAAGCGGTGCCTGTTGTTATTCGGCCAGGAGGGTCCGGGGGTGACGGCGGCGGCGCAGGCGGCGGCGGTGATGACGTGTTCCATCGCCCAGTTTGGGTCGACCCGGTCGATTAATGCGGGGGTGGCCGCGGGGATTGCCATGCATGCGTGGATTCGGCAGCATGCCGATTTGTCGTTGGCATGGTGACACGGCGGGGTGGCATATGGTGTGGTTCGGGGGTAGCTAGTTCATCTGAATGATTAGCAATGCATGCGTTATGGTGCGGTTGGTGTGCCGGGTTGTCACACTGGTGGGGGAGGAGTGAAAAATGTTGCAAGAATTGGAATTATGTCCAGCATATCCGTTATCTTTATGTTATATTTTTGAAAGTCCAGCTATATAGTTTATTGAGCTGTTTAACGACATATTTTCTTAAAATTAATTAGGTGACAGAAGCGGAGAATAATCAGTGAATGAAAAATGGCTCCATCGTGCCGACCTCGCTGAATCCGCCATCAACGAGCGTCATGCTAGCCGGGTGTGGGGTCTTCCCAACACGAATTTAGCGGTTGCCGCCTGGCCGCCGCACACGAAGGAAAAACTGTTTTACCGTTGGCATTATTGGTGGCAGGCGCATTATCTTGATTGCTTGGTTGATGCCGCCATTCGTCGCCCCACTAAGGCCCGTAAGCAGCGGATTCAGCAGACTATTACTGGTATTCGGGTGCGTAATTTAGGCCAGTTTACCCGCAATAATTATTATGACGATAAGTTGTGGTTGGCGTTAGCGTTGGGGCGGGCCCATAAGGTGCTGAATCCGCGGCGGACGAAAAAGAAGTCGTTGGTGGCGTTAGAGGAAAACATTTTGGACGGCATCGACCCGGTCATGGCGGTGCTGCCATGGCGGGTGGGGGAAATGTTTTTTAACGTTCCTACGAATGGTCCCGGTGCGATTCTGATGGCGCGCACCGGCCAGGTCGCCAAGGCGCGGTTTTTAGTGGATTGGGTGTTCGACGAGCTTATCGACGATCATGGGTTGGTGATGGATGGCATTCGCATGTCGATGAATGGGCCGGAAGTGGTGAAAAACCTGCACCCCTATTGCCAGGGGGTGATGATGGGTGCCTGTTTGGAATTGACGTTGCGGCTGCGGGAGTCGCCGGAAACCTATGAGGATTCCATGGCCTATCAGGCGCATGTGCGGAGTGTGTTGCATGCGGTGGAGAAAGACATGGCCACACCAACGGGGGTGATTAACTGGGATACCCGTGATGGTGATGGCGGCCTGTTTAAGGGGATTCTGGCCCGGTATTTAGCTGATGTTGCGGTGCGGCTGCCGGACGATAGTGAGGCTAATGTGGCGGCGAAGAAGCTGGCCCGGAAGCTGGTGCTGTCGAGTGCGGAAAGCGTGTGGAATCATCGCCTGGAGGTTGATGGGCTGCCGGTGTTTGCCTCTGACTGGTTGGGTGATGCGAAACTGCCGCATAATTATGGGTTGACGACGAAACCGTTGAGTGATTATGTGCGGTTGGTGCGGATTGATGAGCGGGATTTGTCGGTGCAGCTTTCCGGGTGGATGCTGTTGGAGGCTGCCGCGCGAATTTCGGCTGCTGACCCGGTGGAGGGAGAATAACCAGAGGTTTGTTTCTAACCCCAATCTTTTTCGTGAAAGAGGTTGGGGTGTGAGATTTGCGTCATGGGGGGTGGTGCGGGGGATAGCAGAAACCAGGTATTTTAAATAGGGTTTTAACTGTGGTTTTTTCTGGGTGCCTCAAAGAAGCTTCGGGAATGGCTGTAGCAGTCGAAAGCGGATGTCTGGCATTCAGCTTAAGATGACGAGTGTATCCATAACATCATATCGAGACACCGGATACTTTCTGTGGCTAAGATTTGACGTGTGGGAAACTGGAAGTGATTGGAGATCAACCTCATGACATACCCTTACAACAGCGGTCAGCAACCTGATTCGGTGAATAATCCATTTTTGGGTAGCCAACCGGGTGGTTTGGGGTCGCAGTATGACCCTAATGGTCTTGCCGCTAATCCTTCATATAGTCCCGATCCTGTAGCAGATTATGGTTATAATCCTACGCCTGTGGGGGGCACCGATTGGCAGCAGCCAGCCTCTGGCTATGATTACAGTGCACAATATGGGGTGCCTGTGCCGCAGCAGCAGCCACAATATGGGGTGTTGCCGCAGCAGCAACAGTATTATGCGGCGCCGCTCCAGCAGAACCCGCCGAAAGATAAAGCCATTGCTATCTTATTTTGCCTGTTCTTCGGTGTTTTTGGGGCGCATAATTTCTATACCGGGTTCAATGGGATGGGGGCGGCGCAGCTAGTGCTTTTGCTCGTGGGGTGGTTGTTTTCCTTCCTTCTCATAGGAATACCCTTGTTGATTGCGTTAAGCATTTGGGTATTTGTCGATTTGATTATGATTATCGCCAGCAGCGGACGGTTTGCTTATGTTTTCCGGCCCTGACCAGTAAAATTATTAGAATCCTCGCATGTGTCTTTCATGCGGGGACTACTTTGGGTTTAGGGCCGGAAAACCTATCGGCACATCCCAGGAACCAACTATCAGTTTGAGGAGAATACCGCACATGTCCGCTTCAACCGGCGGTGGCGCTGGCGACCCGTTTAGCAACTCTGCCCCCAGCCAGGCGCACGACCCGTTTTCCCAGGTGGAACCGGTGAAAACTGGGGACACTACTGTCCGAAAAGGCCAGTTCGACCCTTTCGGTACCACCAACCCCAGCACACCGGCTGATACCTTCGGCGACACCGCTGCCCCCGTGGCGCATCGCACTCCGGTGAGTGGGCCGTGGTATTACGTCATTCCGGCATTCGTGGCCGCCATGATTGCCGCGGTGCTCGCTATATTGGCGTTCGCTGTTGGTGGGAGCGCGACCGACACAATGTTCCACAATTATGCTATTTGCGGCTGGGTCATGGCCGGTATTGTGGGTTTCCTCCTGATTGGGATGCATATGCGGGCGGACAATCGTCGACAAGCGGAAAACTTCTATATCGAAAACCCCATGCAATATGTGCTCATGCGGGCCACCATTATCATTGGGTCGCTGGCGGTTGTGGGCACCGCGTTCGAAATCGCCTTGTGGTTATCAAAAACAGTCGGGTAAAAACGGGTAAAAAGGGAACCAATATGAAAAGTTTGACTGCACCACCTCTGTGGCGGATTCTCTCCACGTTCGCCGTTATCGCCATTATCGGCGTACTGGCCCTGCCCGGCGTAGTCCAGGCGGAAGACGCCGAAGTGTCCCCCTCGGGTAGGGAGAACATTAAAAAACTCAACACCTGCATTGACAATAAGAAAAAAGCCGACCTGATTTTCGTGATTGACGAATCGGCGTCGCTCAAGGGGCACGGCGGTAAACCCGCCACCGACCCCAATAACATACGTGTTCCCGCCATGCAGGACCTGGTCACTCAACTAGGAAAATTCGCCCAGGAAAGCAACGCGGACATTAATGTGAAATTGTCCGGGTTCGGTCAGGGCTACCGGTCGCAGCCAGACGTGTACGGTGGTTGGGTCAATGTGCGGGATCATGCGGGGGACCTCACCCCACCCATCCAAGGCTTCGACCAGCGCAATAATGATGTGTTCACCGACTACGGCACCGCCCTCAACGGCGCCATGGCGGACCTGGCCAGCCGACCCGACCCGGAAAGCTGTAAGGCCATCCTGTTTTTCACCGACGGGAAACTCACCGTCCAGGGGGATCAAAAGGCCGACATTGTGGCCCAGAAAGCCATTTGTTCCGCCGACGGGCAGGTGAAAAAACTCCGGGATGCCAACATTCAACTGTTCACCGTGGGCCTGATCCCCTCCGGGGAAGAATCGCCCGAGCAAATCCTGCGATCCATGTCGGAAGGCAACGACTGCGCCATCGACACCGTGCCCAATGGGGCGTTCTTCAACGCCGAATCCAATGCGGCATCGTTGTTTAGCGCCTTCCGATCCATTCTGCCGAACAATGCGGTGGTGGAACACCACGGCAATACAGCAAGTAAGATGCGGTTCATGCTGGACAATTCCATCACCGAGGTGCGAATCTCCGCGGTGCCAAATGAGATTGTCGACAATGATGCGCTCATCCCCGTGCTCATCACCCCCCGAGGCAAGGAAATCCCCCTCAAGGGCAGTTCTGCCTCTAACGATGATGTGAGTATCAAGGTAGAGCGGGGCGACAGCGTGCCCGGCATGGTAGACATCACCATGTCGAAAGACCAGGCCGGCGACTGGGCCGGGGAATGGCTCTTCGGCTACCAGGCCAAGGAGGGCACCAACACCCAATACTCGGCGAAAGCCCAAATCTTCCCCGGCCTCACCACCGTTGCTGAAGAACTCAACGACAAGGAAGTCATTGGGCTCAGCAATAACGAAGTCATCCACGTGGCCTTGGTGAATCGGGATGGGCAACCCCAAAAACTTGAAGGTGAAGCCAAACTGGAGGCAAAATTCGCCCCCGCCGACGGTTCCGAACCCATCAACCTCATTGAACCCACCTCCATCGGTGACGGGTTCCCCGTGGTTGTGCCGCTGAAAGTCATTGACAAGCCGTCGACCGGTGAAATCACCCTGAGCACCGCCATTGTGACCAAGGGCAAGGACAACAAGCCCGGCACCCAACTCACACCCGTGGTGGCCCGCTACCCGGTGGCAATCAGCCCTAGCAACTTCCCGAAGGTAGCTGGTCAGGTTGATATTAAAGTCAACCAGCTGGAAACCCAGGTGTCGGTCCCCGTGGAAGGCCCCGGCAAACTGTGGATTGACGAAAAAGCCACCGGCACGAAAATCACCACCCCGGAGGGAGCAACACCGCTGAAATTCGAAGCACCGAACAACAGCAGCGAAAAAGCCCTCACCCTTCAGGCCGGGCAAAAAGGCTCCCTGCCGCTGATTATCCGCACCGACAAGCTTGTCGACGGGCCAATTGCGGTCAATAGTTTAGTGAAACTGGAAAGCCTGAAAACCGGTGAAGACGGCGAAGTCGCCGTCCAATTCACCGGCACCATGCAGGCACCCGTGAACAAGCCCGTGTTTGCCGGCGTGTTCGTACTCGTGCTCATCCTGGCCATCCTCATCCCACTCATCATCCTCTACCTCATCAAATACCTCACCGGCCTGCTGGTGCAGTCCACCCTGCACGCCAAGAGCATCCCAGTGGCCATCAAGAACGGCCGGCTGGTTCGGGAAGATACTGGCCAAAACCTCACGTTCACTTTCGACGAACTCGTGCTCAACACCCCCGGGGTGAAACCGCAATCCCGCGAAGTCGTGCTCGCCGGCAAGAAAATCCGGGCCCGCTACGGGTTCAACCCGTTCAGCTCCGCATACGCGGCGGCGGAAGACGGTCCCTCCATCGGCAACCTGGGTCGGCAAGTCAAAGGCCGGGCAAAACTGCCGCTCGCCCTGCGCCGCACCTGGGTGCTTTACGCCGACAAATACACCAAGGACAAGGGCCAACTTCTTGTCATCGTCGACCCCAACATTCAACAACCCGACATTGATGCCCTCGCTGCCGAAGCCCAGGCCAAGGCCAAGGACTACTTCGACCGGTTCCCCGAGCCAGCCCCCGCCGACGCTGACGGGGCGGATGGGCCGCACGTCGCAGCGTCGCAAAGCGCGGGTGCGAAACCCGACCCCTTCGGTGGCGCCCCCAGCAAACCGCAACCGCCGCGCACCAGCCGGAACCCCCAGCCCAGCCGGGACGACGACGATGTGCACCGGACAGCGTCACTCGACCGGCCCACCGAAAACGATAGTAACGACCCGTTTGCGTAACCCACGCACCGAACGGAAAACCCCACGGAGGTAAGAGACAATGCGGAAGTTTTTAGTTGTCGGTTGCGGCGGCTCTGGAGCCAAAACCCAGGCCTACATGATGGACCAACTAAAAGCGCTCATGCGCAACATCGAACCCGAACGCACCGAACTGCCAAAATGCTGGCAATTCGTCACCATTGATGTGCCTCTTACCCCCGAAAACGGCCCCAGCAAACTCCCCAACGTCCCCCAGGCCGGGGGCCGCTACATCGGCATCGGATCCGCGCAACGCTACTCCACCTTCGACATTGGGGTTTCCAGCGAACTCGTCAACAATGGGGGCCTGAAAGAAATCGCCACCTGGGCCCCCGCCAACCCCGGCTCCATCGCCACCCCGGTCTCCGACGGCGCCGGCCAATACCGGGCCCTTGGGCGCATGCTCACCATCCCCGCCGTCAAAAAAATCCAGGAAGGACTCAAACTCTCCCTCGACGTCCTCAACAACGCCGAAACCATCAAAGAACTCAACGAACTTAACTACAAAATCACCGGCAAACGCGCCGACGCCAACCTGCAATCCCCCGTCATACTCATCATCTCCTCTATGGCCGGCGGCGCGGGTGCCTCCATGTTCCTCGACGTTTGTCGCATCCTCTCCACCCTCCCCAACTCCAAACCCCAACACACCGGCGTCTTCATGTTCACCCCCGAGGTGTTCTCCGAAATACCCAAAGAAATGATGATGGGCGCCTGGCCTAACTCGCTCGCCATGTTCGGCGAAGCCGTCGCCGCCCAATCCGGGGCCGCCGTCGAATCCGATACCGCACTGTTCTCCGCCCTCGGCATCAACGGCGCCAACGAACCCTTTACCTTCGCACGCATGTTCCCCATAGGCAACCGCATGGGTGACCAAGGCGCAGTCTTTGGTGACGGCAGCTCCAACGGGGTTTACCGCGGGCTGGGCCGCGCCCTCAGTGCCCTCATGTACTCCGAACAAGCATGTGAAAGCTTCGTCGCCTACTCCCTCGGCAACACCGGATCCCCCGACGCTAACCGCAACTATCTTGGTTGGGCCGAACCCAACGGCCTTCCCTGGGACGGCATGCCCTGGGGCACCATGGGTTTTGCTCAACTCTCTATGGGCCGCGACAAATACGCCGAATACGCCGCCCAACGCCTCGCCCGCTCAGCCTTCGACCGGCTCCTCCGCGGCCACCTCGACCCCGTCAACCCCGCCACCGCCGAAGAACAACTCAAAGCCCGACTCGAAGAACGACTCCCCAACGTCTTCACCTCCCTTAAATTCCTCCCCCAAATGCGGACGACCCAACCCACCGGCCACATGATCGGCCAATGGCTCCGCAGTATCTTCGGCCAAGAACTCGCCACCGCCGCCGACACCTGCGTCGCTACCCTTCGCAACAGCCTCCCCCAATACGTCGAAGGCCAACGCGGCCAAGAATGGGCTGCCGCCGTCTACGATCGGCTCGCCCACCCGGCCCTCGCCGCCACTATCACCACCGACCTCAACAATGCCGCCTACACGGCCATCTACGCCTACGCTGACGAACTCATGAACAACCTCATCAGCGTCTGCGAGGTAGAACTGGCAACCATGGGCGTCCCCTTCGTCGAAGCTGTCCTCAACGAAATCACCGACCTCATCCAACAACGCATCCTCCCCGCCCTCAACAACATCAGCCATAAAACCACCAACTACAATCCCCTCGCCAAACCCGGCCAAGTCGACGTCATACTCCAACCCATCAACGGTCGGGGCCGCGCTTACAACCTTGACGAAACCATGGGCGAAATCGCTTACGCCTACCGTGGCCAATTCGAAACCGGGTTCCTGTCCGCCCTCTCCCGCAACCTCATGCCCGTCCTCGACGACTTCCGCGTCTCCGGGCTCAGCCGGCTCGTCCGCGAAATCAACGACGCCCACGCCGACCTCATCGAAGCCGACCGGCGCAAAGATATCAACACTAACCTCGCCGACGTCTCCACCGACGACCCCGTGGCCTGGCCCACCGACCTCGACGAACGCATCAGTGACCGCTTCCACGGCTCCTACAACGAAATACTCATCACCGAAGTCGACTCCTTTCCCCAAGACTACGACTCTCACCTGGTCGAAACCGTTCGAGTCTCCGAACCCACCGTCTTCGACGTCACCCAAGCCTCCCGGCTTGCCGCCCGCTCTGTCATCCTCGGCGATTGGGAAACCACCGATGCCCTCAAAGCACCCAAAAACACCCTCGCCCCCCAACTCCGGCCCGAAGTCAAAGGCAACCGCGCCGGGTGGGTGTGTAAACACCTGCAAAACCCGCCTCTCGGGTCGGGCCTGCCCACCCGGGAATCCAGCCCGGCCGTGTTCCGGGCGCTCATCCGGCCCAAAAACCTCCTGGGCCGGGCCCGCATTTGGATCAACCGGCCCGGCTACCACTTCCAACGCTTCATCGGCATGGACCTGCGCTCCTACATGACCCAAGACCAGTCCGTGAACGATGTAGAATACCACGAGCGCATCAACCGGCTACGGGCCGCATTCGAAGTGGCATTAAGCCAGGCCCGGCCGCTGGCCGCCGTAAACGCCGCCATGGTGAACCTGGTGCACGGCACCGACGTGACCTACCGGTACAGCTTCTCCGAAATCCCCTTCCGGGACCTCAGCGCCGCCGCGGAACTGGGTTCCGTGCTTGACGGGGTGCAGGCGTTGGACAACCACACCAAGGACGTGTTCGAAAAATCCCTGTCGGACACGAAGAAAGTGCAGCACATCGACATTTTTGGTTCCTACCCGAACTATTCGCCGATCGTGTTCAGCTCGCTGCTGCCCCGCATCTCGGACGATTGGGCGTCCCGCATGGACCGGGTCAACGCCTGGAAACTGCGCCGGGCCCGCCCGCTCACCGGCGCCCTGCCGCTGTCAAACGACGAACGCAAGGCCATGGTGGCCGGCTGGATCCTGGGGCTGGCGGTCGGCCGCGTCCTGGTGTACAACCAGGGGGAGAAAGACGCCCGCGCCTACGTGTTTGATGCGAAGCACAACGAATGGTTGAAATTCCCCCACCCGCTACTCACCGAGCCGGGCAATATGCGGAACCCGGTGGACTGGATGCCGGCGGTCATTGAATCGGTGCTCTTGGCCTACGCGGATTCGCATAATAAGAACGGCCACGGCGGGCTGGCCGGGTCGCTCATTCCCTACCGGGTGCTGCGCGGCATTTACGACGACTCCAACTACCAGCCCACCAACAAGGATTCGGGTATCCAACACCCGGCGGTCAAGGTCATGGCGGAGTTTATGCGCACCGGCGTGTTCCCCGCCCGACAAAACGAAATAGTGGGCGAATCGATTGAAGAACGTGCACAATTGATTCGGGCGGCGTTGAATAAAACCAGTGCGGTGGCCAACCAATTCATCCCCAGCACCACGTTCGGGTTCCCGGGCGCGGCGGCGGCCAATAAACCCTGGGCGTTGCCGCCGGATCGGGAGTATGCGGCGAAAATGCCGTTCTATCGAGACTTCGCCCAGGATGTGGTGGAAATGTCGGCCCAATTGCATTCGCTTATCGACGAAGCCCAACGGGTGGCAGAGCAGCCGCAACAAACCCAACCGGTGTTTGATCCCAATCAGCATACTTCGGCGGCGCAGCCAAGCACGAACGCGCCGAAAGAATTCGACTTTGGTGGTGGCATACTATGACATACAACGGAAATGCCAATGTGATAATCCTGGGCCACGGGAGCGTGTTCGAAGAAATTCGATCGCACGTGGCCGACCTGGTGGCCATGAACCAGGTGCGTCGATCGTTTTGGATCGACACCGCCACCGGCCTGTCCGACGCGGCAGTGCGGGTGCTCGAATACCGTGATGGTGGCAGCCAGGCGTTTATCAACCTGGACCAGGCGTTACGGGAAATCACCGGCGTGAAATTGGTGATTGCCCTCGACACCCTGGACGACATATCGGATCGCCAATTCGACGCCCTCGACACGTGGACGTACGCAATTGAAACCCGGGTGTCTGGTCGGGTGTCCAAAGTACGGCTCTTGGTGCCCCGCCTGCCCCTGCCCACCACCCCGGTGGACTGGGATCGGTGGAGCGCCTGGTCCACCATAGCGATCGCCCCGGAGGATTCCGACAGCCCCCACTCATCCGCCAGCCCCATCAACCACGCCGACGACCCATTCACCGTGGCCAAGGTGGTGGCCCCCACCATTGTGAGTCTTGCCGGCCTGTGGAGCAGTTCGACCAGCGTACCCCTGTTGGAGGCCTCCGGGCAGGAAATTTCCTCCGGCCAAAGCGGCTCGTTCCGGCTGGCCCGCGCCTACCACCGCAGCGTGGACGCATCTGAAGTGGAAGAGGAATTACTCAAACGCGTCGTTGACATTAGCGAACAACTGCCGCTCACTAACCTGGCTGACGGCCGGCAGGCCGTGTACATTAACGATGCTGGCCCCGTGAACGAATACGCGGAACGCCTGCTGCACCAACACCACAGCAGTCTATTGAGCGCAATGATGCCGGAGAATAATCAGGGCACTATCCGGCAGGAGGGGTTTGCCGCGGTGCGGTCCTTCCTCAAGGAATTCTTCCTTGCCGTGGTGGGCACCCCCACCATGTGGAAGCAGGCCCTGACCAACACCGTGTCCGAGCGGGTGGCCAAGAACATTCAAAACGGCCTCTACGGGGAGAAATCCGTGGTAGAGGTGGTGATCGGTAACTCCTCCGGCAAGTCTGTGTCCCTGGATAACCTGCAAAACAGTTCGCTCATGATCCAGGAGCGCACCCGCCAACAAGGGTTTGTGGTGGAGCCGCCCCCCAGCCTATCGGTGCTGTGGGAAGGGTACACCAGTGCGGCACTCACCCTGGTGGATGGGGCGGATCGACTGCAAGACGACCTGGCCGGCCCCCGCGACCACAACGGCAACCCGGCAATTGTGCGCAAGGGAAATGATTCCGTGCCGGACGTGACGGAATCCTTCGACGGCTACCATCCGGTGCTGGCCGACATTTCCGGCATGTCCCCGGAGGATTCCCGGGTACTGCCCTTTGATGTGTATGGTGCGCAACGGTTTAAGAGCGAGTTGGATTACGCCCTGTCGCAAACCGCGGATGCCTCCGTGACCCGGGTTAATAATGAGTTTGCGGCCTGGCGGGAGAAAATGTCCACGAGTTTCGCCTGGCGCACTGGGGAAAAACTCCTCGGACTCCTGGATCAGGCCCGGACCAATGCCCGGAACTCCTGGTATCGGCTGGGCGAATTGCAGCACTATCTGAAGGAACTCACCAGCCGGGACTATGATGCCGAAAACCGGAAGCTGGCCAAAACCCTTCGGTATCTCACTTTTACCTGGGTGGTGTTGTTCTTCATCGAGATTTACTGCACCGGCCGTTACTACCAGCCGGATTGGCGGTTCTTCCTGCCCAGTTGGGAAGGCATCGACTGGCGGTGGGCCTTGTTCCTGGTGTTCATCACCACGGTTGTCATCATGGGTATCCAAATGCAGATTTTCATGCGCGCCAGACGCGGCATCATTGATGAGATCGAACGCAAGAAACTGTTGGAAAGCAACCTCACCATTGCGAGCGATAATTATCTCAATGCGAATAATGACGTGGTGCGGATCGCCTCGGCCTACTATCAGTTCTTGTCGTGGAGTACCCTGCTGGGGCGGGTAATATCCCAACCGTTCGGCAAACCCCACAAGGAGGCGTCGGCCCCACCCATCCCCACCGATGGCATGCCCCGCTCCACCCAGTTGGGGCGCGCCGTTGTGGATGATAACGCCATGGTGTCCCTGGTGAATGATGTGCGGTCGAAAATGTTCCAAACCAGTTGGGCAGGCACCGCGCTCACTGCCTTTGTCGATGATGTGTTTACCATCATTAAGCAGAAGGAGGGCATTAACCCGTCCCGCATCAAGGAACTGTATGGGCAGCCGGGGTTCCGCAGCAATTCCACCCTGGACCGGTTGTGCACGTGGGCCATTGGGCCGGAAATGGCGGCCCGGGACCGGATCCACGAAAATTGGGAAACCGCCATTTCCGACCAGTCGGTCATCGCCCACATCAACCAGGCCCTCAACACCGTCGAATACTACGAAAATAATGAGCTGAAGCGGGTTCCGCGGGAACAATTCCTGTTCGCCTTGCAACAGGCGGACGTGTCCCAGTCGCGGTTCTCGAACGCATCGGTATCCCCGGTGGGGGTGAACCGGGGGGCTACAAATGTGGAGCCGGCGTTCTCCCACACGGACGCCAAAGATCCCTCCAGCGCCAACCTCACCCGGTTTGTCACCGTCTCCCAATTCGGTCCGGCGGTACCATTGGGGTACCTGGTGGGCACCGGGAAGGCCCGCACCAGTGGGCCGGTGGAATTCCACGTCCCCGACTCGGCAGACACCCAGACCAACCCGTTTGGCCTGGGGGGAGCTGGTGCACCCAGTTTCAATTTTGATGACTCGGACGGGACGATTTAAGCAAGAGGGTAGATTTATAGTGGCTCAGTACAACACAATTTCCGCGATTCCGTTTCCCGACCTGTTAAAGGTGTCCAGCCTGGTCAACCCCACCCGGGCGAATATTACCGAGGTTCTCCAAGGCTACCCCGATGAGGTCGTCGATAAGCTTGTGGCATTATTAAACGGGCATGCGGACCAGGACGAGTCCGATGAGCTTGTCGACGTCGAACCGGTGGAGCCGCCCGTGGATCACCAACCCGATCACGACACCCAGGAAACCGTGGTGTTTGATCGACCCGACACCATTATCCACAATGCGCAACAGTCCGCCGCCGTGTTCCAGTCGGAGCCTGCCGGCGCCTACCGCAGTGGGACAAAACAGTCGCTGTTCCAGGACTTCGAGGAAACATCCGACCACGACGCGCCAGCACCCCAGGAGGCGGAACCCGCCGACGTGCCCATGAACCCCATACCCTCCGACACCACCCTGGACCAGGACGTGAGTCGGAAAACCACGTCCACGGATGCGCCACACGGCGACCCCGAGCCCGCCGGCGATACCAACCAACCACCGGTGACGCAGGCACCCGACACGCAGCAGACCCCGCCCGCCGCTACTCCGGCCCCGCCGGCCACGCCGCCAGCCCCACCTGCGGCGACCACCGCGTCAACAAGCACCAGCAGAGGTGGTTTTTCGCTCGCCGCCATGCTCAAGGCCGCCAAAGACGCCGAAATAGAGCGGCAGCGCCGGGTCGACCCCAACGATTTTGAAGACATTGATCGTAGCTATTTCGCCGACTACGACTGGAGCACGCAGGAAGTCACCCGCGACACCGTCCACATCATTCCCGAAAACCTGTACAACACCGATGACGGCGCCGACACGCCCCCCACCATGCTCATTTATTGGGATCCTGTCGACGTCCCCGACGACCAGATTGTGCTCTACCTGTTGGTTGGGGATGATTTCGAACAGGAACCCAGCCCCGAAAACGGTCACGAACTTGTGGTAACTCGGGGGACTGCCTTCCGGGAAACCATCAACGAGGATGCCGGCATGCGCCATTACATGGTGTGGGCATATATCGCACCGGAAGCGAATCCAAAGCAGCTGTTGAAGGTTCAGCCCGTGTTCGTCGGTGAAAACGCCATTGCCCTGCCGCCCTCGGATTTGAAGGTGGTGGAATCTGACGGCGTGGTCACCGGCACATGGACGCCGAAACGGGGTCACGCCAACGTCATGGTGTACGTGCGGCAATCTTCGGACCGGCGGCCATTGGACTCACCCGAAAACCGGTTGCGAGACAAGGTGGATGCCCGTGGCTTCAGCTACACCGTGCCTGTTCGCGGCGTCACCTATGATTTCCAACTGTTTCCCGAAATCGTTTTCCGGGGCAACACCATGCGGGGCGTGGGCGGCGAGGTGCGCCAACTGACCATTAGCGCCAACATTCAGCAGATCGAACTGCTCGAAGCCAGCCTCATGGTGCGGGAGGAAGGCACCCGCGGGTCCGGCAATGACACCATCCTGCTCAGCTATATTCATCCCCCCACCGGTGAGGTCAAAATCTACCTCACCAAAACGGAACCCGCCCCCGACCTGATTGGCCAGGAGGTGGACAGCAGCTACCTCGACGACGACGATGCCCTGGGCAACACCGAATGGAGTAAATCCTACGAGGGTGACCCCGGCGAGGAAATGATTAAGGAACTCTCGTGGCCGGCCGGCTGGTCGCAGGTGTATTGCGTGCCCGTCAACGTGGTAGGGGAAAAATCCATGGTGGGCGAGCCCAAGCAGATTCGCCGCGTGGAATCCATTAAAGACTTCGACCTGATCCAACGGGTAGACAGCCAACTCATCACATTCGACTGGCCCAGTGGGGCACAAATGGTGGAGGTACGGCAGGAACAAAAACCCATGCTGGAACTCACCGAGGACGACTACCGGCGGCAGGGCGGCATTCGCCTGCACCTCAACCCGCTGCACGACAAGGTGACCCTGCTGCCCAAAGCCATTCACGAGGGCCGCTACACGAAGGCAGATCATGCCACCAGCAAAGACTACCCCGGCCTGAAACTGTACGCCTACAAGATTGAGGTGCCGCAGGAGCCGGGGGAGGGTGTGCTGCCGAAACTGTGGATTTGGCGTGAGGATTTAGAAGACCGAAACCAGGCCCCCCGATTCTCCCTGGTGTACCGGTCAGATCGTCTGCCACTCTATAACGAGGACGGGGAGGAAGTCATCCGGTGCGCCCTGTCCAACGATCAGCGGGGCGCTCCCGGGGAGCCCGCGCCGTTTTTGAACCCGGATACGTTGGCCCACGGGTTTGACAAGGCAAAATCGTGGGGCGAGTATTGGTTGATTGATTTGCCTTCCGAGGGGCCGAACGCGAAAACCAGTGGGTTTATCCGGCTATTTATCCAGCCGGATTCGGATGATGCGGCAACGGAAAAAGGTGCGTCGCGGGTACTCATTGATGATGAGGCCATTGACTCGTTGAATCTGGATGATGGTAAGTGGTCTGCTTATTTCTACCAGCGAGGTTATTAAAGAGTTAGTGAAGTTAAGGGATGAGTGATAATGGCAGGGGCATTTAGTTTTGCATCGTTTTCTCGTACCGCGGGACGAAATGGTGGTTGGGGCATTGGTGAGCTCAAGGGGGATATCACGCTCGACCAGGCCCATCGGTTACGGGAGTTGATTCCGTCGTCGATTAATGATGGTGTCGACCCGGGGAATTATCCGTCGAAGGAGGTGGTTGCCCAGCTGACCCGGCGGTTTGCGTGGCTGCCCAATGGGGATGCTGGTCCCGGGTTTTCGTTTTATGCGTCGGCGCAGGCGGGGAAGGATTCCACGAACCGCCCCGGCAACGTCTTTACCTTCGTACAGGTGTGCGATGATGATTCGATGGGGGTGTATCAGCCCACGGAGTTTTTATACTCCGAGGAGATTCCCATTCCGTTTGGCAAAAACCAGGTGGATCGCGCCGAGATTCCCGAAAGGTTAATGCTGCCTGGCCCGATCACGCCGGAGGTTTTAGACCATTTCCTTGATGGATGGTCGGGTAGGAGCCCGCTGCCGCTGTATTTTCAGGCGGTGACGCCGGCAGATCGTCGCAGGCTCGCCCAAGCTATTGCCGCAGCTACCGCCATAAAACAGGTGGTGTTGGCCTGTCCGCTGGCGGAGTCTGCCCTGTGGGTGGCGGCGGTGGCGCGCAGCACGGCGTATTCCCGCGACTTTAGCTTTTCGACGTTCGAAACAGCGGACCGTATCGAATACATTCTCCGGGCCGGGTGCAAACTCAGCATCGTGGATGTGGCCCACGCCCACCACGTGGCCCCCAAAGTGGCGGCTATGGATGCCTTGTTTATTAGGTCGGATGACCCGGACTGGGCGGAGCTAGAAAGCTACGAATCGAACGAAAATTCGGATTTATTATCCATGGAGATTCCCAGCCTGGACGCCGGCCCCATGGGTGGTGCTGCCGCCGATCTGGCGGCAGGCGGCGGGCTGCTGCCTGGTGCGGAGCTGTCCACGGTGGATTTGACGAAGCTGCCGGAATTATCGACCCTGTCGGAGCAGTCGGTGCTGGATTACCGGTTGCAGCCAGCATTGGGGGGTGCGACCACGGATTCGTTGCAGCAAAACTTCAACACCCAAACCATGCCCCTCAACAGTAGGGTGATGGGGTTAGAAGAGTTCGAACGGCAGATTATTGAATCCCCGGAAATCTACTCCTACCTGCGTATCCTCAATGAGTTGGACGATAATCTAACGTCGTGGGCGGCAAAACTGGTACGGGTGCACGAGCTGCTCACCCTGGATCCGAACGACGCCACCGGGCTGCATGTGCGCTCGGCGTTTTTGGCGTTGGTGCTGTTGGAGGGGGTGCCGCAGTATTGGTCCGGGGTGCACAGTTTCGTGCATCTTACCGCGGAGGAAAAAACCACCCTGGTGACCACGGCAAAGAATTATGTGGTGCAGCTTCTCATGACGTATCAACTGTCCCGCGATAATTGGGAGCAGCGCATATCCGAAACCAACACGTATTACGATAATCTGGATTTGGTTGGGTTATTGGAGGCGGTGAAAACCCAGGTGCTTGCCGAGTTGAAAACCGAATCAGTCCACCATCATCCCCCGCAATACTAGTTTTAAAGGATCATCGTCATGGCGCCTAACACCATTATCTTGGGCAATAATGAGTCCCACACCATTGCGCTTGGCAGCTTCATTCGCCTCAAGGCCTGGATCATGCCCGATGATCTCAGCGGCATTAAGCTGGAGGTCAGTGGGGATGTGAGTTATAACCGGTCCAATGATGCCCAACTGTATGTGACCGACTGCCGGGGTCGGGTGGAGATCATTGTGAAGCCGGCGTCGGGTGGGGAATTCCCGCCAGACCATTCCGTGATTCTCATGGTGGACCAACCAACCGCGGGGGAGCATATTTGCCTGGAGTTTGAGGAAGCCCGGGTGGATGGGGCCGCGGAACGGGTTCTGGGGGAGATTACCCCGGTGGATGAGGATTTTGTGCTGGTCAAACGTTACCAGTCCGGTGATGGCGGTAACTTGCCCCGGGAGGCAATGACCGTGGTGTCGGCGTTGCGGGCCCAAGGGGTGTCGCACACCAGCACGAAAAGTTTGCAGGTGGTTTTTGATGCCACCGCATCAATGAATGCGTCGGTGGCGCCGGATGACCTGGAGATCGTGAATAATGTGATCCGGGGGATCGCCTACCACCTGGATATTGATGTGGCCGGCGACCTGCAGTCGCAATTGGGGTTGTACCAGGCGGAAGCTCCCTCCCGGGTGGGGTCCCCGACAATGGCGATCAACCCGCAGGTGTCGGTGGCGGTGGTGACTAATTCGCCTAGGCCCTACATGTCGACGTTTCCGGTCCCTACCTTGGTGTTTGTGGTGGGCAACCAGGCCACCCCGGAGGCCTGGGTGTACCAGAAATCCTATGGGGAGAGTCAACCGTTGCACATCATTGTGATTGATGATGCGCAAAAAGAGGCACTACAATCAGGCAATCATGCGGCCTTTCACCATTATGCGACCGTGGTGCAGGCTGCGCTTAATGCGTCGACAAGCGTCGGCGATAACCAGCCCGCTAACCCGTTCGGAGGTAACTAATGTTTGCCAGGTGTCCAGAAACCTATAAGCCTTTAGAGCCAGGTCAAACCACCACCTATAATGGCAACCCATTATTACCGGGTTGGGAGGACTCCGTCACGCATTGCGTGGTCATGGCGGGGGCGCGCGCATCCGGGAAGAGCCTGTATTTGGCGGTGCTCATTAAACAGTTAGAGCTCATGGCATTGCAGCGGTTCACGCGCGTGACCATTAAGGCCGCCGACGAATCTACCCGCCAACGTTATAAGGAGAACTATGAGCGCCCCCTGTATGAGGAAATGAAACACATGGCGCCCACCCCCACCAGTGCCAATGTGGACGCCTACCAGCGGGACCCATTCATTTTTAAGCTCGGCAAATGGCCGGACGCCAATAATGATCTGCGGGAGCACTATTTAGTGATCCGCGACGTGGCGGGCGAAGATTTGGAAAACCCCAACCTGGACCCCAATTCCATGGAGTTTTTTCGCTACGCCGACCTAGTAATTTTCTTGTTCGACCCCACCCGGGTACGCAGCATTGCCCCCTACCTGGAGGGCATGTATGCTCGGCAAAGCCAAACCGGTGGGGAGCCAGAGCGAGTGCTGGATAATATAGCTCGATTGATTGGCGACGAGCGGCCTAAACTCGCGGTGACGATTGCTAAGTTCGACATTTTGCAGTCGCTGGCGAAAAAGAGCGTGCAGGATAATAAGTGGAAAAGCATCATGGCCAATGAGGGGGCGGCGTTTAGCCGCGACACCGGCTGGAGCTACCAGTACCACAACCAGTGGATTCTGCACCTGGAAATCCAGTCCCTGCTGCGGAAATTTGAGGCCCACGAGCTGCTCAATACGATCGAGGAATTATACGCTAACGAGCCCAGCAAATACTCCTATTTCGCGGTGTCCGCGCTGGGTGAAGCCCCGAAAGGCCAGGACTTAGACCGCAAGGGCATCGCCCCCTACCGGGTGTTGGACCCGGTGCGGTGGCATTTGGGCCGGTTTGGGGTGCTCATGGGTAAGGAAGACACATATCAATGAGTCAACAACATCCGTTTGACGACCCCTTCGCCGCCGACCCCGGGCCGGCCACATACGTGCCTTCTGCGGGGCATGATTATTCCCGCTCGGTGGTCAGCCATACCGGCCGCAGTTTCCGCCCTGGGTTTCGCGCCACCTCGGGGTTGAACGCGCCACTGTTATTGTGGGCAGCCAGCGCCTGCTACATGCTGGAATTATGCTATATCCTGTGGCTGGTGTACCGGGTTTACGAGGAATCCCACAGAATTAATTCCATTGCGGGCGCCCTATTATTCCTCCTCATCGCCGGGGTGACGACACTGGTGGTGGGCATGATGAAAGCCCAACTGTGGGGCAGGTGGGGGCTGGTCGCGGTCACCATAGTGGGGATTCTCGTCGTGGTGGTTCCCGACCTGTGGCCGATCACCCTGTTGGGCATCGGCGGGGCGATTCTCGCGTGGCTGCCGAGCAATAAATACTGGTTCGGCTACCGGTAGCTCATGCTTGACGACGCACCAAGGCAGCTGGTCATGAGCTCATGAGAAGGTGTTACTGTGGCACGACGATATAGTCAGATTGATCCGTGGTTCATTCAGCGTGGGTATAAGCGTGTAGGTACCCGCATGTGCTATTACCGGTTGAAGCAGGGTGATTTATTGTTCGAATTGTCTATCACTGCTTCGCCGTCAAAATATGATCATACGAAATGGAGTACACATATCACATATTATGCGTCGTTGCCGAAGTTTGGGAAGCTGCACGTCGAATTACAGAAGAACAGTAGCTTTTCACCTCCACCGACAGGGCCTAACAGTAGTTTTAAGGGATTGTTTGCGACGTCTAGGAATTATGTACCAGGTCAGCGTGGATTTCCGTGGGTGAGGCGTTTTCTTCATCTAGAGAACGAGACGATTGGCCCAACGTGGTGTAGTTTGTTGCGGCAGTTTGATCGTGATTTGCCGATAGCGTGGGCGGATTTAAGTGTTGCCGATGATCTTTACGAGCAGATGTTCCAGAGTAAATATTGGGCTTGGTACGATTTACTCCATGGGCAGTTATTTACATTGCTGCACCAGCAGCGGTGGGATGATGCCCTAGAACACGTCCATTCCTGGACCGAGAAGGACATCAACCCTCAAGGATTCGAAGCAGAACCTGGCAAGTGGACCGCCCAAGAAGAATTGGATAACGCCATTCGGTTGGTAACGGAATACGTCGATAAGCACAGGAAATAGGGGAGGGGAGTGACGCCCGCACCTTGGGGCGTCGACAAGCTCACAATTTATGCTGGGCGCGCAGCTTCAACGCAT
Organism: Corynebacterium matruchotii; assembly: GCF_011612265.2. NCBI lineage: Bacteria > Bacillati > Actinomycetota > Actinomycetes > Mycobacteriales > Corynebacteriaceae > Corynebacterium > Corynebacterium matruchotii. The sequence continues at coordinate 233,270 of NZ_CP050134.2, forward strand.
CATTGAAATAGCCGATCGAATCATATAAATCCGCCGCCTCATTCAAAAGAGTGATGCGCGATCGTTCCTGGCCCGCCTCCTGGCACAACCCCGCCAACTCGATACGCGACAGGATATAATTCACCTGCGACTTCGTATCCAACTGATTAAACGGGAACTCCTTAGGGATCGACAGCAATAGGTCCGCGGCCTGCACCTTATTCTTAAACCACGAACTCAACTGGGAAAAACTACGAGTTGACCACAAAGCCTGGGCAATCACCTCGGTGTAGCCCTGCTTGAGCAGCTCGCGGGAATACCGGTAGGCGTCCTCCGCCGCCGCCAGCGCCGCCACATTATCCCTACTCAATTGTGCCCAACGTATCTTCTTATTGGCGGCATCCAGCGACGTGGTGTAATCCTCCATCCGAGCCGCATACGTCCGCAACAGGTCGAACCTACGCAACGCATCCAACTTATCGCGCCGGGGATCAAACTCCAGGGTTGCGAACTGCTGCAACGCAAAATACGCGGTCCGGTCACTCAAGAGCTCATATATGCCCACCGGCGCCGTGGACAATAGTGCATACCAACCCGCCAGGGCCGCATCATAATCCGAATACTGCTCCTTATTATCAGAGCGGAACAGGCGCTTATTCATACCCGAATCAATATCCCCAAGAAACCGGATACTGGCGGGCCGATTCAACCGCAATTCATTTTGCGCAACCTTAATGATAAGGGGGATGAGCTCCGACACATCTGTTGCACTCATGCCATCGAAATCCTGGATGAAATCGGATGCTGTCACTCCCAATGGGGTTAACGCGAGCCGATTATTCACCAATGCGTCACCAAAATACTTGGCAATATTGACCCCGGTGGTAGCAGTCCGTGATGGCGCCGCCTGCTGTGGTTGCTGCGATGGCGGGGCGGTGTGCTGCTCTGTGGTAGTCGACCCCTTGAGTGGGGTGGCGTCAGGCTCGGCGGCAGCGGCAGTGCGGGTGTCATCGGAATCAGTAGCGTATTCCATTATGTCTTCCGCTAAGCCCCCCTCCCAATCTCGTTGATCGGCGGCCTTCTTGCCCTCCAGGAGCGTCACCAACGCCTCAATATCGACCGGCCAGGTGTCCGTGCGTTCCTGCAACCTATACACGTGTTCGATAATGGCATCGGCCTCCCGGTAATCCCCGGCATCAATCAGGCTGCGAATATGGTGGGCAAAACCCAACAATATTTCCGTTAACGTGTTCGAATACACGCCGTGGGTGATGCGCACCGACCCCATCCAATACAACACCTCTTCGGGGGTGGCCTTCACCGGGAGATATTTGTCCTGCAATATTTGGTTGAGCATGAGCCCATCTTTGCTGCGGCTCTCTAATATCTCGGCCAGATAGTTGAAATGCTCGGGAAAGTATTCCAGCACGTCGGCCGGCAATTGGTGCGGGTCGATAAAAATAAGTGGGGCGAAAGCCAACACCGATTCGGGGTAGGGGCGTTTGAGACACCGATAAAAGTTATTCACCATCAATTCAATATCAGTGTCACCCGTAATGATCGGTGGTGGTTCTACAATCCCTCGCATGGAACATAATTTTAAAAGAAAATCGGGCCCAAAGCCTATCTTGACCCCACAAAGGCCCCACTAGTGTGTCACCGGGTCACGCTACCATCTCCGTGCTGCCACTATGCCACCCACCGGTGTGACGCGGCCCGTCCATCATGTCCATGCCACCCCGCATTCTAGGGGAGGCACAATGTCATGGGTTGCGGGGGATAATCATGAGTGGGTCGCCCGCATTAATATGCCCTGGCAGCGACACCTTGGGTGCCGGCTTAAACGACCGGGATGCCCGATAATTAGTGATGACCACTGGCGAAGAAATGTCTCCACCACCAGCATTATTAATGGCATCCAGGTCGAATTCACACAGCAGATCCCCCGCGGTGACCTGCTCACCCACGCCCACCGCAACCCGGAAATGCTTACTGCTCAACTTCCACGTTTTAATACCAATATGGATGAGGATCGTGACCTCCGGTCCGGCCTCCGCACCCCCAGCACCGTTAGGGTTGAGCGCCTTGATCGTGTACGCATACCCAAACGAATTAATGGCCACCACCGTGCCGGTCACGGGTGCGTACAGGCGGCCCTCGTTCGGCTCCACCGCGTAGCCTTTGCCCACCAGGCCGCGGGCGAAATTATTATCCGACACGTGCGATAGGGGCACCAGTCTGCCACTGAACGGAGAATACACCACCAGGCCCTCCGCGGAGGGTGTTGGTGGGGGCGTCTCTGCGGTTGGTGCGTCGTCCGGGTGTTGGGCGTGATTGTCGAACTCGGCGAAATGCTGCTGCAACACATTCACCTTCGCCACCTCGATGCCATAGGCGTCCTGCACCGCCACAAGATGGTGAAACAGCTGCCGTGCGTGCGCCAACTCCCCACAGCCGGCCAGCCCCATCACCTGGTGCTGATACCCCAAAAGCACCCCGGGTATGTCCGATCGGTACATGGCATGAGTGACGCGAATAACCCCCACCCAGTACAACAATTGCATGGCGGTGAGGTTAAACGGGAACCCATTTTTCAGTCGGGTCTCTAAAAACTTTGAGGCCTTCGAACGGTTGGTGAGCAGCTGGGTGAGCTCCGAATACTTCCCCGGGGCATCCTGAAAAAACTTTGCGGGTAGGTCGCGGGGGTCGATAAAGAGCAGGACGCAAAAATGCGTCAAACTTGGCGACTGCTCATAGTCCGCCAACGCTTGAGCAACCTTCCGGGGGTTAGTTGCGCTCGATGCAACGTGATTGAGAACGAAGATTTCACGCATGGATCCAATACTACTTGTCGTCCTTAGTAGAAGCCGTGATTGACCTAGAAGTTATGTTAACCGATTACGTGGTTATCATGATAAGCGGGTCGCCGGCATTAATCTGTTTCGTCGAACTAAAACTAGGGATGGGTCGGATAGTGCCGTTGCCCGCATAATTCTTAATCACCACCGGCGAACTACTGTTATGGTCATCGTTGCTGTTCATGGCCTCCATGTCGAACTCGCAGAGGGTTTGTTTGGCGGCCACCTGCGCCCCGTCGCGCACCGCCACCTGAAAATAATCGTTACTCAGATCCCACGGGTGGGCACTAATATGGATGAGCACCTCAACATCCGCCCCCAGCGGGTCCACGGTTTTCAGCCGATATGCCCCACCATGCGACGTAATCGCGGTAATCGTCCCCGCCGCCGGTGACTGTAGCGTGCCCTCACTGGGGTAGATCGCATAGCCCTTGCCCGCATATTTCTCCGCAAACGACTCCGAAACCTGCGATAACGGCACCAGCTGCCCGGTAAATGGTGAGTAAATAATGACCGCGTTCGACGCTCGATGCGCCTGCTTATCGACGGTTTCCGCATGGCGAATATAGTGGTCTAATTCCTCTAGCTTCACCACCTCGGCGCCGTATTCTTCCTGCGCCGCGGATAGTTGCTGAAATAGCTCCCGGGCTGCATCACGTTTTCCCCGGCCCACCAGGCCCAGGATCTGTAGTTGATAGCCGGCCAGCACCCACGGTATGTTCGTCTGGTAAATCCCATGGCATACTCTAAGCACCCCAGTCCAATACTGGAGTTGCCACGTGGATAAGGTAAACGGGAAACCCTGGGAGGCGTGATCCTGCAGAAACGTCGCCGTCTGCTCCGAATCCACCAAGAGCTGGGTGAGCTCGGTAAACCGCCCCGGCACGTCGTCAAGCACCGTGGCCGGCAGGTCCGCCGGGGGAATGAACAGCAATGTGCAAAAATTGGTAAGATTCGGTGTGCTTTGATACTCTGCTACTGCTCGTTCCACCATTTCTGGGTCACTATTCCGCGACATGATGTGGCCCAACACAAAGCTTTCATTCATGGGGGATAATACTACTAGTTTTTAGCATCACCGGTTATGCCAACCGGTGCGCTCCGCATACTCCGCCACACACTGCCGATACGGTTTAAACAACCGCTCACCTTGCGTGGCAAGGCTCTTGGCGAGCCGTTCAATCTTCTGATTAGTCTTCTTATCCGTCCACCCCAAAGTCGCGGCGATCTTCTTGACCGGGGGCACTTCCTTGGTGTTGTGCTGAAACTTGGCCAGGATCTTCAGTAGCTGCTCCTGCTCCTCATTAAACCGCTGCGGCAGCACCGTCAAATCCCCAGACACTGCCCGCATTTTCGACGGCCTATTCATCACATGCACCGGAATCAAAACCATCACCGTGTAGCTTCGGGTCTGCGTGGAAAACGTGATTCGGCTTTCACCCGGTGGCAGCGATGTTACCGACTTTGGCCCCATGGTGGTGACCGCATGGGAATGTTGCAGGTTTGGGGTGATAGTAAGCGGAAGATAGCTGCTTTTATTTCCAATCATCCAGGTTGAACCGTTATGCCAGACCACAAACATGACCCGGTGCAGATTCACATCATCGGCCCCAATCCGCACATTACCCTCGCGGCCCACATGTGCTTCCTGGTTTGTACGAAACACCTGCCTGTGGTTACGGGCAACGCTGATAATAAGCTCATCCTGGTGTGATGCGGGCATGGTTTATTTCCTCCTATGTGCATATTGGTAGCTGCTCCAATGTTCGCTTGGCGTTCCGCGCCTGCACCGAAATCGCAAACTCGGACAAATCTTCCTTCGGAAGCAATAACGCCTCATCACCACTGTCGGATAACAGCACCTCAGCATTGCACTTTACGCCGTTCAGCACCCATCGGTTCTCGTTATGGGAAAAATTCGCCATGGCATCCCGATCTTCCTGGGAATTATATCGGTACACCCACACCCGCTGCCGGTAGTTTGCGCAATCCAGCCCCAAACGCTGACTATTCGCCACCGCTTGGCATTTCATGCCATCCCACCCAGTATCATCCGGGCCGGCTGGTAATAACTCGGGAAACACCTTGGCGACCTGCGCCTGCTCCTCCGGCCACGTCGTCGAACTGCGGGACGTTTGCCGGCCAGCATCGGTGGGGTGATGCAATATCATCGTTCCCGCCACCAGCGCCACTGCTATGACGGCTGTCGCCGTGCCCCAAACCCCCACCCGCATCCGATACCGCCGTGGATCCGCGGACTGCAAGGCTCTAATAAAATCCGTTGCCTTCCGGTACCGCCGTGCCGGGATCGTATCCAACGCTCGCGCAAACACCCGCTGAAGCGGCCGCCCCATCAGCCGTAACCCCGGGGGCATGGTCGACCGTATGTTCGGAATCATCCGGTTTGTTGTTTGCCACCCCGTGGTGCTCATCGTATTCCGCACCTTATCCAACGACAGCATCTCATACGCAATCAGCGCCAACGCATAATTATCCCCGGACTCGCTCGGCGTCGAGGTCGGCTGATAAAACTCCGGCGGCACATAATTCGGCGTTCCCAACTGCAAACTCAAATCAGAATAGCTTGTCGTATCCGTCGACAAACTAATCCCGAAATCCGTCAATAAGCTTTTCGACGGGGAATCGCTATCCGCCGGAACTAAAATATTCGCCGGTTTAATATCCCGGTGAATAATCCGAGGATTCGCCTCAAAATGCAAATAATCCAACGCCTCCGCAATAGGCTGCAATAACTCCACCGTCTCCTCGACGGTAAACGGCCTATTCTGCTGTTGCCGTTGGGCAATAAGATGCGCCAGATCCGTGCCCTCTACATAATCCATGACGTAATACAACTGTCCATTGGGTAAGGAACGCCCAGAATGAACTTGTACGATCGCCTGATGCCGCAGTTTCGCTAGATTTTGCATTTCCTTTTTGAACCGGGCGGCCAAATTTAACCCCGAAAGATGGGAGGGCAAGGCCTTAATTGCCACAATTTTTTCCAGGTTGGCGTCCTTTGCCTTATAAACAACCCCCATGCCACCTGCGCCAATGGTCTCTAAAACCTCAAAGTCCTGTTTCACCAGGTGTGCAAAATTGTCTTCTTGCACCATGTTCTCCGATCTTTAACAGCTAAGAGCCGTGGGGAACGTTCCCCAAAAACATACCCTGCTCAAATCTCAAAGTTTATACTAATGTTTGAATCATTACTGCACCTTATCACCTACTTTTGGAAAGAAATATCATGACCTCTTGGCACCCCAACCGCGGCGATGATTCCCCCACGACCACATCGGCAATCTTGGGCGTCGATAAGCAAGACATGATAATGCCTAAACAACGTCGGAATTGGGGGCTTATCATCGCTATCATTGTCAGCGGTGTCCTCCTCGGCGGAATCGGTGCGGCTGGCGTATCCATCTATCAGCACGTCACCAACACCACAACCGCGCTCGGCGGCGTGGCCACAACCACCCCCGCGACCGCCACCAGCGCCGGAAATAATGTCCCCTACGCCGCCCGCAGCGGTCGCAGCGGCAACCCCACCGTCACCGTTACGGCAACCGCAACCCCGGAACCCCAGGCAGAAGCCCGGACCGCCACCCAACTCAGCGGTGCCACCATTCCCTGTGACGGCCGCGGCGTCCTCATTATCCACTCCATCGTCGACACCGGCCAAGATATCGCCGCGGAAGCCAGAAGCGTGCTCACCGCCAACCCCGGCGCTCAACTGCTCCAACCCGGCGCCTGCTCCTCATTGCGGGCATCCCTCGACGGTAATGACGTATACGGCATTGTTATTGACTACGGTTTTGACACCGATAGGTTGTGCCGTGCCGCCGCCAGCATCGGCGGAAACCCCCGCACCATGAATAACAGCGGCGACTTCACGTCCCCCTGCTGATGAAACGAGACACACCATGAGTAACTATTATCAATCACCCAATAATTCCCAACCATTCGGGCCCGCACCCCAACCCCAACAACAACCAGTGATTATGGTTGCCGCAAATAGGAATAGGGCTCTCGGCATCATCATGGTGGTGCTGATGGTTCTGCTCGTGGCGGTCCTGGGACTCATCGGATGGCTGTATTTCAACCGCACCTACCAGGGGCACGCCCCAGTACTGCTCAAAAACCAGGATGAGATTGAAACCACCGCCCCGGTCAATAATGCGGCACCCGCACCCCAAGCGGCAGCACCCGCCGCGCCGGTGACCGTCACTGTGCCTGCCCCCGCCGGAAACAGTGGTGCATCAAATAGTTCCAACTCTGGAAGCAGCAGCTATGATGCGTTAACCATTCCTGCCACCCGATGCAGCAACTACGCTTACGCCGGCACAAACGGAAGCGATTTCGTATCCGTATGCAATGACGGGGGCTACACCTACAAGGCATACGTGAACGACGGCTACCTGGAGCGGCCAGCCAGCGCTGGTGGCTCGGGACGGTTCGTGGTAGACGCCAGCCCCCACACCATTACCGTCTCTGGGGCGGCCGTGTTTGTCCAAGACTCTAGCGGCAATACGGTTCTTACCGTCCCCATGACCAATTGGCGTGGCTAAGACAAAACTACATATATAGGCACATATCCGAAACGAGACACACCAATGAGTAGCGCCATGCCCCACGGTCCCCATCAACCATCCTCCATGATTGTGGTTGCTCCCAACAGGAACCAGTCCATCATGGTTGCCAGCATCATTATCATGACGATCCTCGTGATAGTGACCGTAGGATTGTTGCTGTGGATCCTCGTAAGTGGCAGGGCAGCTACCCACCAGGAGCACGATTCGGTACTGCTCCAAAACCAAGAGATGGCCACTACCTCAGCGGACCAGGCCCCACCACGGACGGTTCCGGTGCCGGCAGCCCCTGTTGAGGTGTCGACAAGCACAAATAGTGGGGGAAACGCGCCGGAACGAAGCTACGACAGTCTCACTGTTGCGGCCACGCGGTGCGGCAGCTACGACTATGCGGGCATGGCGGACTATTACGGCAGCTACGTGTCGGTATGCCGGTCGGGTTCGAAATATCTTTACCGGGCACATACCGAGAACGGTGACTTGGAATTACCTGCCTCCAAAGTCGGTTCCGGCCACTACATAGTAGGCGCTGATCCCCACATGATTACGGTCCATGAGGGGATCGTCACGGTCACGGATTCCAATGGGGACATCGTTCGTACCATCCCCCTTTACGACTGGAAATACGAATACTCAAAATATTCAGGATAGAAAAATAATGAATAACCCATACAACTACTCCAACCCTAACCCCAACCGGCCCCGGCGCCCATACGAACCATTACCCCAACAATCACAGCAACCGCAGCGGCCACAACAACCACAACCCCAGCAGCGCCCGCAACAACCCCGGCCCTGGCCACCACAATATCCACAACAGTCTTGGCCACCCCAACCACCACAACAAGTATGGCGGCCACCGCAAAACCCGCCGCCGCAACGCCAACAACCCCCGCAGCAGGTTCCGCAGCGGCCGCAACAATCACAACCCCCACAGCGGCCGCAACCCTCGCAACGGTCGCAGTCATTACCCCGCCCACAGCAGGCTCCGCAACAGATTCCGCAGCGCCCGCCGCAGCAACCAGCCCAACCGGTTCGTGGGGGCTACCCACTCCAGCCGCAACCCCCGCTGCCCCAAACCCAACAGTTGCAACGACCCCCGGGGCCGCGGCAATCTGCAGGTTTCCAACAACTCATCCAACAGATAGAACACCAGCTTTTACAGGCGAAAGGCCAGCTAGCCCAATGGTTCGTGCGTGGAAAACGCTACCTGTCATCAGATGCGAAACCTAAACTCACCCAACAACTGTCGCGCGGAAAACCCTACCTTGAGCGACAACAACTCCGGGTAAAAACCGCGTGGTCCGCCCTTTCAACCAAACTGCAGGGCATGCTCCGGCCGGCCACCTACGTTGGAGGCGGAATGGTGGCGGCCATGGTGCTACTCATTATCCTTGGGACATTACTAGATAACACACCAAGCAGCTCCACCGCGAAATCATCTGGCTACACCTATGACGACATCACCATCCCCGCCACTTGGTGCGACAACGATAACTATGTTTATGCCGCAACAAACGGCAAGGACTACCTATCTGTGTGCAAAACCGACTCTGGGTATTTATTCCAAGCCCTGTCGGATGATGGTCTCACCGAAGGGGAGGCCAAAAAGGTGGACTCCTCCTATGTGGTCAACACTGAAAACCATGTTGCCGTTTTGGAAAAGGACACCATGACCATTACGGACACCAACGGTAACGTGCAGTCGGTTGTTTCGCTCAACCGTTGGCTCTCCAAATAACGGTCATGCTTTTGACGTGGTCTAGGTGATATACACCACCGCATTAATGCCACCGGTGCAGGTCACATACTGGCTGTTATCGGTGCAGTTCATCTCGTAAAGCTGCCCGGTCACCGGGGAAACAACATGCAGCGTCTGCGTCGTGGACTTAGACAACTGGTATTGGATCAAGAACGACTTCTGTACCTCGGAAGCGAACTCGCTACTGGTGACCGATGAGCCCACATATGCGTTCTCGAATTTTCCGCCTGGCGAATTGCTCCACGCGCTCGCATTCGCCGGAACCGCCCCGGCCGGCAACGCCGGGGATGTTGGCCGATTCACCTTCGTCGGCGCGGTGGTCCGACCCTGATTATCAGGCACCACCCGATTCTGATTCTCCGATGCGCTGTTCGACGTATTCGAACCCAAGAACGGGATATTAATAACCCCCGTGAGATGCAGCACAACAGGAACGCAGATAAGCAGCAGAATTGTCATCACTACCAGGAGTGCAATCAACAACCCGTGTACGGAATTATTGGATTGGGGCGGGGTCATCTGCGCCTGCTGATACTGTGGCTGATACTGTGGCTGCTGATAATCTGGGGAATATTGCTGCATGTTTGGTCCCTGGGAATACTGTTGTTGGAAGTATGGGCCCTGCTGCGGGGGCTGGGTAGGCTGCGACGGGGGGACAGTCATTGCGGAACTGTCCGATACTCTTTCAAACGAATCTGTATGGTACGAACGCTCCACGGATTGCGAATCATCGGCAAAACTATCATCAGCCCCTGCAGCATCATATTCCTCATCCTCAACCCGAGGAAACTGAGTGGTTTCCGCAGCCGATGGTGATGACGGCGTCTGACTGTGAGCCGAAGACGCATCATCAGGGTCTGGCGGGTACTGGCTTGCCGGGCCGGCAAGCGACTGCGACTTTTCTGACATAAAACTGAACCTAACCTATAATTTGGTCGATATTCTTAGGTCATGCCACTAAAGAAGTAACAAGCACCCTCAAGATACCAACGACTCGGGGGTAACAGAAATGGGGTAGTAAAACCACAAGATAGTGTATGTGCTTATTGTGTCACAAAAACTCATGCCTGCAAATACTTAGCCGCCAAACTTAATGCATACTGCCCACTTTGATAATTATCGGCTACCACCATTACCGCAATCCCATATGGCTTTGGCCCCGGCATGAGCCCGAATTGCCGCACTACATAGCCATTTTCTGGCTCCGGGCCCCAGCCGCCCTTAAAGACCGCGCCGGGAATAGTGCCTAGCCCATACCGTTGATCGGCGGCGATATTGCTCATGGCTACGAGTACGTCGCTGCCGCCGGCGATGGTGCTCATGTGTTCCGCGAAACCGGCCTGGTCGATGAGTCGCCATTGTGTTTGACCGAAGGCTGAAAAGCCTGGCCGTAAAACTTGTGACTGCGTGTGGGTCGTAGCGTCCCCACCATCACGTAATACCTGGTCGGTGGCACTTGCCGCGGTAGTGGGGGAGCCCAATGATTCCCATAATGATGCGGCAGCCTGATTATCGCTGGCGGTAATAGCCGCCCACATGTTCGATTGTGTGATAGCAGAATTATTCCGTAACGCCGCGATTGCTACTGGTACCTTTGCCGTGGACCATGCTGGGCCCGTGCTGATTGATCCCGCCGCTTCGGTGCTGGTGGCAATGCCGATCTTAGCGCCCGTTTGCTGTTCCACCTGCGTCACAATTGTTTGCAGCTTATCGACGTTCGGGCTTGTAGGTCCCGGCGCGGGTAATGGCGTATCCGGTTGTGTGACAATCGGCGTGGTAGGGGTTGCAGGTTGCGGTGGGCGTGTGGGCAGGGCGCAACTGGTTACGCCTATCACAATGGTTGGTATGAGCAACACGGTGAGGAGGGCACGACGCATGGCTTAATCATAAACGTGCGGGCGTCGAAAAGCTGGTTAATGACGCTGTTGCGCCAACATCTCGTGGCGGAAATCGTCGATCACCGACGTTAATTCCTCTAGATCATCGCGGGTGAACCGGTAGTTCATTGCCGCATCCTCCTCGTCTGCGGCCATATTCGCCTCCATGACGGTGATATGTCGCCATAACTGCTGGGCCCGTATGTGATCGCCTAGTTTGCGCAAGGCCCCCCACTGCCAGCGGTAGCCGCCTATAACATCGGCATTATTGCCGGTCATGAGCCCGTGTGCCACGCGCCGCACCCCCAAAAAATACTGCATTTGCGCGTGCGACAGCGTGAATGGAAACAGTTCGGGATTCTCCTGCTCGAACAGGTCGTGGGTGCGTTGGTACCCCAAATACACTTTGAGACGCTGCAATTCTGATCCAAAATCGGCCCGCACTCTATGTGGGAGCCGATCCGGGTCAACAAACGCCAAAAACAGTTGCCGACCCACAGGATCATCGGGGTAGTCTGCCCCAGGTAGTGTGGGAAACTCTGTGCCCAAAATGGCATCAAGATGGCTGGTCATGGGTTCAATACTAGAGATTATTTGCTTCGGTGGCCGGGCGGTGGTCACCAATGGGGGTTCGCATTATTGCATGCTCAACCACCGTATGGGGGACTCAATCGTGATATGTAGTGCCCGAATGTGTGGTTTTTCACCCATAAATACTCTAACGCTCGTGGCTTGTTGCTGGCATAATTGAATTCGGTACGTCACTGACCCCCAATATGGGTAGTGACTGTCACAATCAGTTTTCGGTTTCCGCCGAAATAACAATCTCTTTGGAGGATGATATATGCCAATCGCAACCCCTGAGGTCTATAACGAGATGCTCGATAAGGCAAAGAAAGGTGGTTTTGCCTTCCCAGCTATCAACTGCACCTCCTCAGAAACCATTAACGCCGCACTTCGTGGTTTTGCCGAGGCAGAATCCGACGGCATCATTCAATTCTCGACTGGTGGTGCTGAATTCGGCTCCGGCCTTTCGGTGAAGAACAAGGTAGCTGGTGCTTGTGCCCTAGCAGCCTTCGCCTACGAAGCTGCCAAGCACTACAACATTAACATTGCTCTACACACCGACCACTGCCAAAAGCATGTGCTTGATGAGTATGTTCGTCCGCTCATCGCCATTTCCCAAGAGCGAGTCGACCAGGGTTTGCCCCCGCTATTCCAGTCCCACATGTGGGACGGCAGCGCCATTCCGATTGATGAAAACCTGGTCATCGCCCAAGAACTCCTGGAGAAGGCCCACAAGGCCCATATCATCCTCGAAGTGGAAATCGGCGTTGTCGGTGGTGAGGAAGATGGCGTGACTGCTCACGCTGGCGCTAACTTCTACACCTCCCCGAAGGACTTCGAAAAGACCATTGATGCCATCGGCACCGGGGAAAAGGGCCGCTACCTGCTGGCCGCTACTTTCGGTAACGTCCACGGCGTGTATAAGCCCGGCAATGTGAAGCTACGTCCCGAAGTGCTCCTTGAAGGCCAAAAGGTAGGCCGCGCCAAGCTCGGTCTCCCCGACGATGCTCTGCCCTTCGACTTTGTCTTCCACGGCGGCTCCGGCTCCGAGAAGGAGAAGATCGAAGAATCCCTCGGCTATGGTGTCATCAAGATGAACGTGGACACCGACACCCAGTACGCCTTCACCCGGCCCGTCGCCGGCCACATGTTCACCAACTACGATGGTGTGCTCAAGATTGACGGTGAAGTGGGCAATAAGAAGGCCTACGATCCGCGTTCCTACATGAAGCTTGCCGAGCAGGGCATGGCTGACCGTGTGGTCGAAGCCTGCACTGACCTGCACTCCATTGGGAGCACCCTCAACAAGTAACATAATGTGACGGTTTCTGACCAGCACCTTTCGGCGCCACCACACATAGGTTGTGGTGGCGCTTTGATCGTCGATAAGATAATAAAAACCTATACTTTATGTCTTTTTACTGACTCTCACCAGGACCCATGCCGAACCCAGTACCCAAACAAGCCAGCTACGCCAAATCCCGCATCCATGAGGGGTGGATGCGACTGCAAACTAAATGGTTTTACATCCTCCAAGTCGCCATTGCCGCCGGTGCTGCCTACTGGGCTGCCCATGTTGTATTCGGGCACGACATTCCCTTCTTCGCCCCCATGGCCACCATTATTGTGCTCTCCACCACCGGTGGTGAACGCTTTCGACGCTCCGTCGAGCTCGTGGTCGGCGTCAGCCTTGGGGTGGGGCTCGGTGATCTCATCATCGCCAACATTGGTAGTGGGACGTGGCAGATAGCCGTCGCCGTTGGCATCGCCATCGCCCTCGGGACCTTTATCGACCGCAGCGTGCTCCTCGCCAATCAGGCGGGTTTCGCCTCCGTGCTGGTAGCCACCATATCCCCACCCGGCAGTGCGGACGGAATCGAACGCATGACCGACGCCTTTATCGGTGGTGTGGTCGGGCTCATCGTTATCGGACTCTTCCCCGAATCCCCCCTGCGGGCCGGCCGGCGGGAAATCGCCCGACTCATGGGCATTACCTCCAATGTGCTCCGGGATGTGGCCGCTGCCCTCCACAGTGGCGACATCATCGTGATCCGTCATGCTCTCCAGAACGTTCGCGGTACCCAAGGCCGCATCAATAACATGATTGCCGCAACAAAAACGGGGGAAGAAAACCTGTCCGTTAGTCCCATCTTGTGGCGGCAACGCGGCAAGATTCGATCTCTGAAACGCATACTGCACCCCGTTGATAATGCCATCCGTAACACCCGGGTGCTCGCTCGTCGCGCGCTTGTGCTCTCCGAAGACAACGACACGGTTTCCGAAGAACAAATCGCCATCATCTCCGAACTCTCCGACATCGCAGCGGAATTAGAACGCTTGTTTGAGGGTGTGGATCGGGGGCATGAGGTCATGCCACAACTCATTAACCGACTCCGTAAACTGGGCAGCCGCGTTGGCCTAGAAATCGCCGAAGGGCGCGTGCTCTCCGCGCAGGTCATCCTGGGCCAATCCCGATCCATCATCGTGGACCTGCTGCAAATCTGTGGCCTATCGCGGAAATCGGCTGCGGCGGTACTGCGCCCCACCTCGCAGCACCCGGCCCAACCCCCAGAAATCTGGGATATGGATATCGAAGACTAGTCGTTAATACCCAAGGGGCATAGGGCTACCACTGGGAATACTGGTAGCGCCCGGAATATTGGAGATACCTTGGAGCGTCGAATGGATCATGCTCATGAGAAACGCAAACCAGCTGAGGAACGCTATGAACGCGATCACCGCAACAATGACCTGGATGATGATAGCCCATATGCCGAACTTCTTGGCCCGCTGCGCCGTATCAAGGGCACCGTTGTAGTCGCCGACAGCCCACAGAACATCCACCCGTGACGATAAAAGAATTGCGGCGAGGGCCAGCGGGAAAAACCCGAAAATACAGGAGAGCACGGACAACACTAGGTAATCATTCGGTTTGCCCGACATTGGGGCTTGCCGGGAGGCACCCTGGAGCGGGAGGCTTGTCGCACCCGTACCATAGTTGGAGTCGAAACCCGGCTGATAACTGTTGGTCATGAGATCACACTCGCCTTCGAGTAGAAGTTATTGGTCACATGTGAAAGCCATAGGACGAATGATTTGTTCCCGGCCATATTTTTGGTTCACATAGTTCGGATTGTATTCCGTGATACGGACATGAAGAAGCTTATTCAGCCGCTGGGAAAACTCATCCACAGAAACAGGTAGAAAATCAGAAAGAAAATGCTATCTAGCTTGGTTTTCCTTACCTGCAGAGACTAGTCATGTTTGGGAACGTTGAATAAGCTTCTAGATGCGACAGGGATGTTATTACCCCCAATATGATTGAATCATTGACTTCTCAGGTAGCATTTGCCAAACTTCATAAATGTATAGGGGATACCAATTGAATATGAAATAAGAACGTGAGTATTTTTCATGAAATCGCTAAATAAAAAACTAGTTTCGGTTGTCGCATCTGTGGTCATTGCGATGGGGGTGATGGCACCTGCCGCACATGCGCAAGATCCCACCGGATCCACTGGGCGGTGCGGAACATTAATTGTTCTTCCGCGGGTGTTGGCACAGCTAAGCATGGATTATATGTATGCGTTATTTGTCGCTTTTGAGGTTTTAAGTGGTTACAAGAGTTTTTATGATAAAGAAGCTGATTTGCTTCCCGAACAAGCTCGCAATGCTCCCCGTTGGTTCCGGGAAAGCGTAACAACAATACCATTTATGGACGAAGCTACGCGGGAACGCCTCTATAGTCAGTATTGTTTGTAAAACCTTAACCCCAGCTCTCAATAAGTTTCATTTTTCAGAAGATCGGCGTGAGCTTCATTGTTCTTGATCGAAATTTCGATACCTCAGATGGGAGTGTTTCACCATGTCGTGGTTGCCTGTGGGTGATGGTGTTGTTGATGAGCGTGGGGTGTTGGAGTTTTTTGAGGAGGTTGATCCGGAGGATATCCAGGTGAGGGTGGTGATTCCTAAGGGGTTGAAGTGGCCGGTGTCACCGGTGTTAGCTTCGGTGCTTGTGACGTCGTTGAAACTTCTGGTCGAGAACGGGAAAATTGGTTTAGCTAGGGTAATTGAGGATTTTGATCGGGGGGATGTTTTTGATTTTTTAGGTATTGCGCCGCGGGAGTTGAATGCGTATGTGGCGGAGGGGAAGTTACATCGGGCTGCTGATGAAATAGATGATGAAATTTATTTTCGTGAGGAGTTGTTGGTGTTGCGGCGTGAGCGGCTTGTTGAGGTGGCGCCAGTGACGAATCTTCGGGTTTTAAGTGTTTATGCGTCTCGTGGTTTGGGGGCTTATGGTGGGGATGTGGTGGCGTTTGGTCGTGATGTGTTTGAGTGGGTGGTGCTTCCTGCTGATGGTTCGGTGGTGAATATGCCGATTTTGCGGAGGAATATGGAGTATCACGAGGAGCGGTTTGGGGATTGTCGGGTGGAGGTGACGACTCCGCGGGGTGAGGTGCCGATGTCTTCGGTGTTGTGTGAGTGTTTGCGTCGGGTGTTGTGGTCGGTGTTGCGTAATGGGATGGTTGAGGTTGCGGGGGTGCCGCGGTTTGTGGCGATGTTTGATGCGCAGGTGCTTGCTTCGACGACGGAGAAGGGTGTGGAGGAATTGGTTGCTTGTGGTGAGGTGGGGGTGAGGTGGGTTGATGGGAAGCGTCGGTTTGATCGGGAGGATTTGCTTGCGAGTGCTCGTCGGGAGCGGCAACGTCAGCATGATGCGTATGAGCGGTTGCGGCAGTTTGACTTGGATCATCCAGAGGTATGGCAAACGTATTTCAATCCTCAATATGGTGCCGATTCCGAAACCACAGAAGAAACCTAAATCAGGGCTGAACCACCTGAGCATCCCGCAAATGGCGGTAAAACGTGACCCGCTCCACCGGTCGTTTCCGGGACACGCCATCCACCATCACCCGCAACGACTCGCCGCCAGCCTGCAACGCCCGGCCCACCAGCCGGGAGCCTTCGGCAATCGAACCGTACTCGTTTTCGAACCGGCCAAACAAGCCCCGGCGCATCGGCATCACCGGGGTGTCCAACACAAACCCGGCCAACCCGGGCGCATCCACCAATGGCTGCACCCGGGCCCCAAAAACCCCGGTGCGGGGAATCCGCCGACCAGACTGGTGACGAGCTAAAACATCATCATCAACAATGATTTCGGCGGTGAGCTCCCGATTCTCCCAATCCGAAACCGAAGCCCGGCCCGCCACAGCAGTGGCGGCATCATCCCGAATAAGCGGCAGCGGCCGCACTCGGCCAGAGGCCGCACAATCGAACTGCTCTTCGATACTCAGATTGGTAATGCCCCAATAGTCGGCGGTGGGGGAGTCACCAGTGGTGGGGACGAATCCCACCTCCACCCACATTGTGTCGGCCCGCATGAGCCGGGTCAGCACCGCCGACAAGGCCGCATCCGAGCCGACAACAACCACCCGGAGCGGGTCACTAATCGGCTGGGGGGCATATTGGGGGGTACCCAAATGGGCCACATCGGGTTGGGCTGCGATCTCCGCCAAACTGGGGGTCGGGTCCTCCGGCAACACCTCGGCGGCCAGTGAGTCCAGGGCTTTCAACTCCTGGCGAGTGGGTACGGCACCGACGTCGATAAGCTGTGTGGACGGGGAGACCGCAATATCAGTGCCGCAGCGCAGCACCACTAGTCGCATTACTGGGCGAACCGGGTATCGGGGAACTTCTTATCCAGCGACTCAAAGAAACTCATGGAGGTAGCAATACCGCAGTCGAGGGATTGTTTGAGCTGCAAATCGCTGACCCCGTATTCCATGTCAATGTTCAGCTCGGTACGCACCCGCACCGCACCGGCGTCGTCCACCGTGACATAGGTCTTCGGCCACAGCTTATCGCGGTTCCAATCATTACACAGATCCACGAGGCGATCACGCATCTCGATCGGCGCGGTGACCTGCCAAGCACCCCGCACCACCAGGATTTCCCGCTTCTCGCCGGTGGCCAGCAGCACAAACCCATTGCCGTCAAAGTTGATGAACACGTCACCATCATCGTCACGGTTAAACATCAGTTCTTTTGCCCGTAAATAGGCGGCGATCCGGTCGGCCGACAACGGCTGCACAACATCTTCCCCAGAGGTGGGAATGATCCGCTCCACGCGGCCGGAAATGCTGGGGTTGTTTTCGCTCTGGTCGTTTTGGTCAGTCATGTGTAGTCCTTCAAGAGTCTTGTTGTGATTCACCATGGTGCAACAGGAATTTTTACCATGGAGGAGGCGTAATAAATATACCGGAAATATCCCTGATTAATTTTAGGGGAATTTTCCGATAACCGGTATTACGCAAACCCGGTTAAGGGTAAGGATTCCGGGTGAAAGATTGTTCAAACGTACTTTCCAGTGAGACTTTACCCTTCTTTGACTTCACTACCAGTCCCGTCTTCGTGATATCAATCGTGGCATCGTCATTAACAATCTGAAACGTGCCGGTATCGGTGTCGCTGGAGGTCACCTCTTTGCGGTAAATTTCCGGCATATAGTCGTGCGTGTAATACAGCTTGCCGGACTCCGCGGACTCGCAAATGAGAACATGCTTTCCACCGGTCGAAATCGACGCAAACTTCCACTTGTCGTTGGCTAAACAGCCCAGCGAATTAAACCCGGTCGCTTTTAGCCCCGCATCCGACACAAGTTTGCGGTACGCTTCCTCCTCCGCCGATACCGAGGTAGTTGTGGGGGTGGTGCTGCTTGCCGACGTCGAAGTCGAAGAGGTGGTTGTTGCCGATGTTGCGCTCGTGCTTGTCGACGTCGCAACGCTTGTCGACGTTGTTGGCACCGCCACCGGCGTTGGTGGGGCGGCTGCCTGGGTGCGGTGCTGCATCAATAACACCACCACGACGGCGGCCAAGGCCACAATGGTGAGAATCAGAAAAATAATCACCGCAATGAGCGCACCCCGGCCGCGGCGTTTCTTCTTCGGCGAAGGCGGGGGTGTGGGGGGCGCTACCGGCTCAACCGGGATGGTGGGGTCGGGCGGCGGCTGTGACTGTTGCGATTGCTGATAGTGGGCGTGAATCACCGACTCATCAATCTGGCCGAACTCGGCGGTCGGGGGCGTGGATTCCACCGGCTGAACTGGGGGAATCCGACCATCGTCGCCATATCGACCGTAGCGGCTATAAATATCGTCGTAAATGTTTTTAGGCTTATCTCTGTCATCGGACATCTATCAACATCTCTCATGAAAAACTCTGCTACTACTTATGCAGGCTACTGCATTTTCCAGTTTGCCCGTCGAAAAGCAGGTGTAGAACGGGCCAAGCAAGGTAGAATGATGCAACGTCTTCACTGGATATAAGTTAAGGACGTGTTACTTTCATGGCAGCAATTGTCATTGTCGGTGCCCAATGGGGCGACGAGGGTAAAGGGAAAGCCACCGACATCCTCGGCGGCTTAGTCGACTATGTGGTCAAACCCAACGGTGGCAATAACGCCGGGCACACGGTAGTTGTCGGCGGCGAAAAATACGAGCTCAAACTGCTTCCCGCCGGCGTGCTCTCCGAAAACGCCACCCCCATTCTCGGCAACGGTGTG
The DNA here is from genome assembly GCF_011612265.2 of Corynebacterium matruchotii. Taxonomy (NCBI): domain Bacteria; kingdom Bacillati; phylum Actinomycetota; class Actinomycetes; order Mycobacteriales; family Corynebacteriaceae; genus Corynebacterium; species Corynebacterium matruchotii. The sequence goes on from NZ_CP050134.2 coordinate 252,469, forward strand.
GTCATTAATCTCGAAGCCTTGTTTGCCGAAATTGATGGGCTCACCAGCCGCGGCGCCGACGCCTCCCGGCTGCGGATCTCCGCCAATGCCCACCTGGTTGCCCCCTACCATCAGGTACTCGACCGGGTGCAAGAGCGATTCCTCGGCAAACGCGCCATCGGCACCACTGGCCGCGGCATCGGGCCCGCCTACGCGGACAAAGTATCCCGCGTGGGCATTCGCGTCCAAGACATTTTCGACGAATCCATTCTGCGGCAAAAAATCGAATCCGCCCTGGACGTGAAAAACCAAATCCTGGTGAAACTCTATAACCGGCAGGCCATTGACGTGGAAGAAACCGTCCAATACTTCCTCAGCTACGCCGACCGACTGCGCCCCATGGTCATCGACGCGGAACTCGTACTCAATCAGGCCCTGGACGCTGGGAAACACGTGCTCATGGAGGGCGGCCAAGCCACCATGCTCGACGTGGACCACGGCACCTACCCCTTTGTGACCTCCTCTAACCCGACCGCCGGCGGCGCCTGCGTCGGCTCCGGGGTGGGCCCCACCCGCATCACCAGCTCCCTCGGGATCATGAAGGCCTACACCACCCGGGTGGGGGCCGGCCCATTCCCCACCGAACTCTTCGACAAATGGGGCGAATTCTTGCAGGCCACCGGCGGGGAAATCGGGGTGAACACCGGGCGGAAACGCCGCTGCGGCTGGTACGACTCGGTCATCGCCCGCTACGCATCCCGGGTCAATGGGTTCACCGACCTCTTCCTCACCAAACTGGACGTGCTCACCGGCATTGGGGAAATCCCCATCTGCGTGGCCTATGACGTGGACGGGGTGCGGCACGACGAGATGCCGCTCACCCAATCGGAATTCCACCACGCCGTGCCCATCTACGAAACCATGCCCGCCTGGGACGAAGACATCACCGGGTGCCGCAGCTTCGCGGACCTGCCGGAAAAAGCCCAAGACTACGTGCGGCGCCTCGAAGAACTCTCCGGGTGCCGAATCTCCTACATCGGGGTTGGGCCGGGGCGGGACCAAACAATCGTGCTTCACGACGTCATGGCCTAACCGATTCGCGCGCCGGCGGAGCAGGGCTTCTGGCCGGAGCACTCGACCGGGATCTGGTCGCACTTATCCTACATTAAGCAGCAATTCTGCTGAATAACCTGGGGTGATTCCGGGGGCGAATGGGGTAATAGCTAGGAAAAACCCACGCGGAAAGCTTAAAATTGCAATCAAATATTCAGCTGACTGTAAGAGTGTGGGATTGTGGTTTTAGAAAAGCTTTCCTTAGACCCGGTCATCGTGGGAACCCTATCGGTGGTGGCCGTCGCCGTGCTATGGCTCATGGGGGTGCGCGGCGCCGACCTGGCCGCCGCCGGCATCCTCATTGTGGGGGTGATGACCCTCTTCGGCGATCGCTATCCCATCATGCGAGTCGCGGTCCTCGTCGGATCCGTCGTCGTATTCATAGCAATCATGACCGGGGTCATTCCCAAGACAGTTCCGCCGCTCATACTGTTATCCGCGGTGCTGCCCTGCGTGGTATTGGTATACTCGCGGCCACTCTATTCGAATGAGGATACGGAATCAGCCGACGATATGGAGGAGGCAATTTGGTAAGAACCAGGAAAACATCGCCAAGCAAAAGCTAGAATAGCATGTATGTATACTCCGCAAACGATTGGGACACCACTCACCCAGGGGGCCCTGCGCGTCATGCTATTAGGGTCGGGGGAGCTGGGGAAAGAGGTGGCAATAGCCTTTCAACGACTTGGCGTCGAAGTGCATGCAGTCGACCGATACGAAAACGCCCCCGCCCACCAAGTCGCCCACTTCGCCTATAAAGTTGACCTGACCGACGGAAAAGCCGTTGCGGAGCTTGTGGACTATATTGACCCACATTTCATCGTGCCCGAAATCGAAGAAATCGCCACCGCTACCCTGGTGGAATTAGAAGATTCCGGGCGCACCGTCGTCCCCACCGCCCGAGCCACCCGACTCACAATGAATCGCCAACGCATTCGAAAACTAGCGGCCGTGGAACTGGGATTGCCCGTCGCTGCCTACTGGTTTGCCGACGATTTTGACGATTTCCGGGCCGCTATCCGCCACGCGGGTTTCCCCTGCATAGTCAAACCCATTATGAGCACCTCTGGTAGAGGACAAACCGTAGTCCGCAGCGAAGACGACGTGCTACTGGCCTGGGAAACCGCCCAAACCGGGGGTCGACCCGAACGAGTAATCGTCGAACGCTTTATCGACTTCGACTTCGAAATCACCCTTCTGGTGGTGCGCTCCATTGATCCCACCACCGGCGAACTCGCCACCTGGTTCTGCGAACCCATCGGCCACCGCCAAGACGCCAGCGGCTATGTGGAATCCTGGCAGCCCATGCCGCTCTCACCCGCTGCCCTCGACTCGGCTAGGTCCATCGCCGCCCGCATCACCAATGCCCTCGGCGGCCGCGGCGTATTCGGCGTGGAACTCTTTATCTCCGGGGACGAAGTGTATTTCTCCGAAGTATCCCCCCACCCCCACGACACCGGCATGGTGACATTAAGCACCCAACGGGTCGACGAATTCGCCCTCCATGCGCGGGCAATCCTCGGGCTTCCCATCGACGTGACTTGCATTTCCCCCGGCGCCTCGGCGGTCATCCATGGTGGCACCGACGCGACCGGCCCCCACTACAGCGGGTTGGCGTCGGCGCTTGCGGTGCCGGAAACCGACGTGCGGCTCTTCGGCAAGCCCGAATCGTTCGCCATGCGACGTATGGGGGTGGCGATCTCGACGGCGGAAGACGTGGTCACCGCCCGGAAGCGGGCCACCGAAGCGGCCAGCTATGTGCACGTGTCCGGCCGGCCTGTAGACCGATCCGTCCCCTCCTAGTCGTGGCTTTGGTGGCGGGCGTGGACCACCATGTCCTCCCACTCCACAATCTTCTTCCGCTCCCGGCCCTCGGGGGCGCCCAACTCCCGCTCCGCATTATCCAGGCGATGCCACCCCGCCCACGTGGTGTAGTCCACATCGTGGTCGGTGAGGTAGGTGATGATATCCGATGGGTCGGGGTGTAGCGGTTCCGGCAGGTTGCCGGCATCATAGTCGGCCAGGAGCATTTCGATCGTTTCCTTGGCGTCGGATTTGGTGTTGCCGATGAGCCCGACCGGGCCGCGCTTGATCCACCCGGTGGCATATAGGCCCGGGATGGGGTTGCCGGAGTCGTCGAGAACGTGGCCGCCGTCATTGGGTATAACGGCCTTGGCTTGGTCGAATGGGACCTCTGGGACTGGATCCGACCGGTAGCCCACGGCCCGGTATACCGCCTGGACTGGCCACTCGGTGAATTTGCCGGTGCCGGTGACATTGCCGGTGCCATCTAACTCCATGCGTTCGGTGCGGAGCCCAACAACGTTGCCGTCTTCGCCCAGGATTTCGACCGGGCTTTCTAAGAAGTGGATGGTGAGTTTGTGGGGTGCGCCCTTGGGGTCGCGCATGGCGTATTGTTCCAGGGTTTGGCACACCAGGTCTTGGGATTTTGAGGCACGGCGGGCGTTGATGCTGGCTTCGTCGTAGTCGATGTCTTCCGGGTTGACGATGACTTCAATGGTGCGTGAGTGGTCGAGTTCTTTGAGTTCGAGTGGGGTGAATTTGGCTTGTGCTGGTCCGCGTCGTCCGAAGATGTGGATGTGGGTGGCTTGGTTGGTTTTGAGGGTTTGGTAGACGTTGTCGGGGATTTCGGTGGTGTGGAGTTCGTTGGCGGTTTTGGCGAGGATGCGGGAGATGTCGAGGGCGACGTTGCCGACGCCGATGATGGCAACATGGGTGGCGGTGAGGTTCCAGGTGCGGTGGAATCGGGGGTTGCCGTCGTAGAAGCCTACGAAGTCTGCTGCGCCGTAGGATCCGTTGAGGTTTTCGCCGGGGATGTCGAGGTCGCGGTCAGCAACAGCACCGGTGGCGAAGACGATAGCGTCGTAGTATTCGTGCAGCTTTTCGACGGTGATGGTGGTGCCGATCTCGATATTGCCGAGGAACCTCACGTTGGGTTTCTCCATGACGGCATGGAGGGAATTCACGATTCCTTTAATGCGGGGATGGTCGGGGGCGACGCCGTAGCGGATGAGGCCAAACGGTGCGGGCATCTGCTCAAACAGGTCGATTTCCACGGTGCGGCCGGACTTCATGAGTAAATCAGAGGCATAAATACCAGCAGGGCCAGAACCAATAACGGCTACCCGGAGGGGGCGGGAAGAATTCATCGAGATCCTTACGGGAAACGAGGTGGATGATACGTGTCGGCACTTAACTTTAGCTGGTTGACGAATAGATGATGAATCAAATGTCATTTGGCGCTTTTTCCGTCGCTAGTAGCGTCGAAAAGCAAGCCCGAAACCTGTACACTTATGGGGTGTCTCACAGTTTTTAGCGGAGCTCATTTTTCATCACAATTTCAGAAGGGACTAGCTTGTGACCCAAACAACGCATTCGGTGTTATTGACCGCGATCCGCCGTCGCCTTGACCAGGCAGAAGTGGCGGAATTCGCCGCCGCGTTAGGCCTTGACATCACGCCGCTCGTGCCAGCAGGGCACGATGAACCGACCATTGCGGACGTGCTGAAACATGCGCCGGCTGGTCCCGTTCTTTACACCGGTACCGGCAACCTTAACTTTGATGCGCGGGCCGCTGCGGCGTTGGGTGTGCCACTGGTGCTACAAACCCCGTCGGAATCGTTGTCGACCGCATTGGCGCGCGTTGAGGCCCGCGACCTGGGGGCATCGATCGCGGCAATCATCATGGGCGACCAGCCGCTCACCGCGGCGGTGACGGCGGCGCAAGAAACCCCGGCCGAAATCGTGATGACCGCAGACGTGTTCGAAAACTGGTTGTTGGGTATGGCGAAAAAGCATCGCGCCCACATTGTGCTCCCCGAGGGTGACGACGATCGGATCCTCACCGCGGCCGGCATCCTCTTAGCGGAAGACGCATGTGACCTCACGATTCTTGGTGTGCCTGAGGAAGTGGCCGCCCGGGCCGCGGAACTGGGGGTTACGCTGGATGGCGCCACTCTGGTGAACCCGTGGGCGGATGATGATCCCCACCGAGAAGAATTCGCACAACAATTCTATGAGCTGCGCAAAACTAAGGGGGTGAGCCTGGAGCAGGCGCGGGAAACCATGACGGACATCTCCTATTACGCCACCATGATGATCCACAATGGGCTGGCGGACGGCATGGTGTCTGGCGCATCGCACACCACGGCGCACACCATTAAACCCTCCTTCCAGATCATTAAGACCAAGCCGGGCGTGTCCGTGGTGTCCTCCGTCTTCCTCATGGTCATGCGCGGCCGGCTCTGGGCCTTCGGCGATTGCGCGGTCAACCCCAATCCCACCGCGGAGCAGCTCGCGGAAATTGCGGTGGTGTCCGCGGAAACCGCATCCCAATTCGGCATTGACCCCCGGGTGGCTATTCTCAGCTATTCGACGGGCACCTCCGGCAGTGGGCCAGACGTGGACCGGGCTATGGCTGCCACCCGCATGGCGCAGGCCAAGGCCCCGGAATTGCTGGTGGATGGGCCGTTGCAATTCGATGCGGCCGTCGACCCGGTGGTGGCGGCGAAGAAACTCCCCGAATCGCGGGTGGCTGGGCAGGCCAATGTGTTTATCTTCCCCGACCTAGAGGCTGGTAATATTGGGTATAAGACCGCGCAGCGGACCGGACACGCCCTGGCGGTGGGCCCCATTCTTCAAGGTTTGAACAAGCCGGTCAACGACCTGTCGCGGGGTGCAACCGTGGCGGACATTGTGAATACGGTGGCGATCACCGCCATCCAGGCTGCCAGCAGCAAGGAAGCAGGGGAGGAATAAGAATGTCGCTGGTATTGGTGCTTAACTCTGGATCATCGTCCATTAAATTCCAGCTGGTGGACCCGGACCAACACGCCACGGATGAGCCCTTCGCCTCCGGACTGGTCGAACAAATTGGCGAACCAATGGGGCGGGTGACGCTTAAACATGCGGGCGAAAAGCATGTGGTAGAAGCCCCCATTCCCGACCACACGGTTGGTCTGGACCTGGCGTTCAAACTCATGGCCGAACACGAATGCGGCCCGACCGATGTGGAGCTCGTGGCCGTGGGGCATCGTCTTGTGCACGGTGGCCTGGTGTTCAGTAAACCGGAACTCATCACCGACCAGATCGTCGACCTGGCCCGCAGTCTCATCCCATTGGCCCCACTACATAACCCGGCTAACATTGATGGCATCGAGGTTGCGCGCAAACTCTTGCCCGATGTGCCACACGTGGCGGTGTTTGATACCGGCTTCTTCCACGGCATGCCGCCGGCCGCGGCGCTCTACGCCGTGGACAAAGAGCTGGCGGCCGAAACGGGTGTGCGTCGATACGGCTTCCACGGCACCAGCCACGAATACGTGTCCAACAAGGTTGCCGAACTCATGGAGCTGCCCAAAGCGGCCATCAACCAAATCACCCTCCACCTCGGCAACGGGGCATCCTGCGCCGCTATTAAAGGCGAGCAGCCCATCGACACCTCCATGGGCATGACCCCCCTCGCCGGGCTGGTCATGGGCACCCGGTCCGGCGACGTTGATCCGGGCATTGTCTTCCACCTGCACCGCACCGCGGGCATGCCCATCGACGACATCGACGAACTATTAAACAAAAAATCCGGGGTGAAAGGCATCGCTGGGGTCAACGACTTCCGTGAACTCCGCCGCATGATCGAGGAAGAAAACGAAGACGCCTGGCTGGCGTACAACATCTACATCCACCAGCTGCGCCGCTACATCGGGTCCTACATGATCTCCCTGGGTCGGGTCGACGCCATCACCTTCACGGCCGGCGTGGGCGAAAACGACAGCTTTGTGCGCGCTGACGCCCTGGCCAACCTGGAAATGTATGGCATCAAGATCGACCCCGAACGCAACGCCCTGCCTAACACTGGGCCGCGGCTGATCTCCGCCCACGACTCGGTGATTAAGGTATGGGTGGTGCCCACCAATGAGGAGCTCGCCATCGCCCGCTACGCCAAAGCATTCGCCTAATCGGCAGCTTTACGACGGGGGCAGCATGAGAAAAAATCAGGTGGGTGCCCCCGTCGGCCAAACCCTCATAAGAATAATAGGACTGGGCGGAACAAGGTTTTTGGTCAAGAAATTCGGAAATCTTGACCAAAAATTTACCTAAAAATCCCAAACTGGGATAAGGCCAACAAAACCCTGAAAATCACCTAAGTTCCCTGGTGGCGGGGTGTACCTTTAATGGCATGAGCAGCCTCATTGATGCCTACGCCCGACTAGCGCCCCGCGCTAGCGAGCTCCTGCTCACTATTAAAGAAATCGGCATCAACAAAATCGAGCTGGCCACCCGACTCGACGTGTCCAGTGCCACCGCCAGCCTCATGATCTCCGTGTCCAAAGCCTTCACCCCAGAAGAACTTGGTCAGGGGGTTGGACTCAGCTTCGAAAAATTCCGCATCATTGCCACCAGCGGAAAGAAAATCGCCAACCCCGACATTAATCGGGAACAATTCCGAAACGACCTCATAGAAGCTGCCCACGAACTTAGTGTTGACGAACTCAAAGAACACATCGTCGACAAGCTAGCAGCATTAAACAAAGGGTACAATCGTGCGCGCAAATGGCACCTACGCTACGCCGCCACCGCCGACCCTGACGGCATGAGCCACATGCTCATGAAAATGCCCGCGGAACAAGCCGAACAGCTACGCACCTCACTCACCCCCGAAGCCCGAACCCTCGTGCAGCAAGGTGCCGCAGTCGATGAAGCCGAAGGCCACGCAAAAGCTTTAATACGGCGGGTGCTCCACGGTTATGACCTCACCAAACTCGAACACGTCGAAGACTGGGAAGACCCCAACAATCCCCGAGACCTTCGGCAACGCCCCTGCATCATTATTCCCGACTGGGAGCACACCGCCCACATTGATGGAACCGTTGTCGACACCAATGGTGTTGTCATCCCTATTAAAGACTTGGTTGATCGTCGAATAGCTAAATACGGGTTCGCAGTCACCGTCTATAATGACGCCAACGGTGTTATGCGGCCCCACGACGTCCTCCCCATTAAACGACTCGCCGACGCCGACGACCGGTTCATCAGCATCCTGTCGCACCTCGTCTGCCAACACCCCGACTGCCGGGTGCCGGCCGTGCGCTGCGAAATCCACCACATCCAATCCTTCGCTTCCGGCGGGCCCACCACCCCGGAAAACCTGTGCCCTCTCTGCCGCGTCCACAACCTCCTCAACGATGATAAACCCGACGAAATCCGGCACGGGCGCGTCTTTAATGACCCCAAAACCGGGCTCACCTGGTATGAAATGCCTGACGGACGGATCCGTCGCAACCGAGCCCGCAGCAACGAACGCGGCCTCAGCGCCTACTGCGCCCGCATGTGCAAAGAAGCACTCACCGAACTCCACCGGCCCGGATGGATGCCACCCAGGCCACCCCGAGAATAAGCAGCCAAAACCATTCCTTTAATAGGCCGTGGCCAACAGGGTTACCGGCCCTAAAACCATGTCCGAGGCCGAATCTTATTGCTCGTATCCACCAACTGATACCGGTGAGCCGCCGTTGGAGCGCTTCGCGCCTGTAGCCGCAATGCCCGCTCCAACCCCCGCCGCAGCCCTAACTGGGTAAACGGATAATCAAACAAATCATTCCGGCTCGCCGAAGCCTCAAGCCCCTCCAACCGCAACCAATGCAACGCCGCATTAAGGACCGCGATCTGTACCTGCAAAAACCGCGGCTCATTCGTGGGAATCTCCTCCAACCGGCGGGCAGCCCGACGAATCCGCTGCTCATTAGGCACATCCGACACCAGGTACAACACGCTCGTCAACTCCGCCATCCGCCGATGCATTGACGAAGCCGGTACCTTATCCAACGCCTGCACCGCCACATCCACCTGCCGCTCCGCCATTAACTGCCGCGCCAGGCCAAACCCCGAACTCACCGTCGCCGGATTCGTCGCCCACACCAGCGAATAAAGATAAATCGCCTTATACCGCAACACCGCCGGGTCCTGCGTCAAATGAGTCCACAGCCCAGCCAGTTCATTCACAATCTCACCCTTTAATGAGGCCACCTCAATAGCCGTGGCTGGCTGCAATAATGGTTTATTGTCCATGCCCTTCGACTGCAAAATCAACTCGCACACCGCCGCCCGGGCCAATTTTGGGGCCGCCTCCCCCGGCAAAATATTAAACACCTTATTAAAGGCATCCTGGGCCGGGAGGAAATCGTCGAGAAGCAAACTGGTGATCCCCGAATACCATTGATACCGCCAATCATCGCCCAGCGACGACTCTAGCTTTTTCAACCAATCCTTGCTCTCCGTGGTAAACCCAAGATCTAATAGGGAGCGAATAATGCCCAAGGGGATCTCCTTGCTCTGCGCAAACTTCTCCCGCGCCATGGCCTCCCGCATCGTCTCCAACGCCTCCGACGGCTCAGTGTAACTAGAGCCCGCAATCATTGCCGCGCCCGGATCACTACGGTCTAATAGGGGCACATGCAGGGCAGCCACCACCTCCGGCGGGGTAATACGCACACTCCGCTCAATACCATCAATAAGCTGATCCGTTTTGAACACAATATGCTTCGTGCCAAATGTGGAACGCTGCGGCGAAAACAATGAATGCTGCGCCGGAAACTGCCGACCATCATGCACCGCAAGATATTCCCGTAACACCCCATACAACTGGGTTGTCAACTCCTGCACCGTGGAAAACCGCTGCTTCGGATCTGGGTCCGTGGCCCGCCTTAATAGGCGGTAGTACGACAAATACTGTGCAAACAGCGGCTCCTCGTCCGGGCCAGGCAACCCCGGCGCGTATGCCCCATCCTTCTTCGGCATATTAATGGTCATGGCGGCCAGGGTGCGGCCGACGGTGTAAATATCACTGGCCACACTGGGGCCCTCAGTAGCCACCTCCGGGGCCTGAAACCCCTTCGTGCCGAAAATATAACCAAACGCCCCAATGCCGGTGACCGCACCCAAGTCGATCAGCTTGACTTGGTCTTCTGTCACGATAATGTTGTCCGGTTTGAAATCGTTGTACACTACGCCGCGCGCATGCAAATACTCCAGCGCCGGCAAGGTTTCCAAAATATATCCGATGGCGATGTCGATGGCGAACACCCCGCCAGGTTGCTCTTGACGACGCTTACGCAACGACGGACCCGGCACATACTCCATGACAATAAAACCGGCCGCCACCCGGGGGTCATCAATAAAATTGTAGGCCTTCACAATCACCGGATGGGTGATGTCGGCTAAAAACTCGCGCTCCGCAATGGCCGCCCCAATATCATGCGGATTCCCCGACCCTATTAAACCTTTGAGAACCACAACCCGGCCGGACACATTCTGATCCTGCGCAAGATAAATCCAGCCCATGCCACCATGGGCAACCACCCCTAAAATCTTATATTGGTTAGCAACAATATCGCCTTCCTTTAATAGGGGAGGTTCCAGGTTTGTGGTGGCCGGATCCATGAGGCGGGTTTCTTTAATAGGGACGAAGGGGAGCCGAACCATGCCATTCGCAACTGACCTGCCCTCCCGGGTGGTGCTGCGTCGGGAACGAAACGTGTTTAATGCTTCGGTGCGGGACCTGGCAGATGGGTCGGGGAGGGGATCGTCGTCATCGTCGTCAAAGGGATTGAAGGGTGCGGCCGCCGTATTAAAGGTATCGTCATCGTCGTCGAAGGGGTTGAAGGGGACCGCTGCGGTTTGCGGTTGGGTGTGGTCGGCTGTGCTGTGTGGTTGGGTGTGGTCGGTGTCGGTCATGGGCGTTGTGGGGTTTCTTTGCGGTAGTGGGTGGCCGGTGGGGTTTGGTCGGGAAGGTAGGCGCTAAACCAGTGATTATAATATTTTTGCCAGGTGCCATCACCGTAAATGCGTTCCAGGGTGGCGTTGATTTGCCTAATGAGGCCGTCGGTGTGGTGTCGGTAGCCGGGTTTGGCGGTGGCAATGCCGTAGTTTTCGTTGCTGAGCGAACCGCCCTCGATGGTGGTGAAGGGGTCTTGAGCGGACATGCCGGACAGGATAACGTCGTCAGTGATGACCGCACTGGCCTGGTTTTGCTGCATGACAATGAGGCAGTCTGCCGACGAGCGAACGACGACGAGGTCGCTGGTGGGCGCTAAATTGCGGGCGTAGTGGATGCCGGTGGATTGGCTAGTGACGCACACCGGGCGGCCGCCGATTTCGGAAATTCCTTTAATAGCGGAGGATTTGTGGACCAGGATTTTTGTGGAGCCTTTGAGGTAGGGGGTTGAGAAAAATACTTGGTCTTGGCGGTCACGGGTGATGGAGAGCGTGCGGATGGCCATGTCGATTTGGTGGGATTCGAGGCTGTCGATCCAATTGGCGGAGTCCACATAGCGGAATTCGATTTTGGTGGGATCGCCAAAAATATCGGCGGCGATTTCTTTCGCAATGTCCACTTCGAATCCTTGGAGTTCCCCGGTGATGGTATTGCGGAAGGATAAGAGGTTTTGGGACTGGTCGATGCCAACAATGAGGCGGCCCCGGCTGATGATCTCCGGTACCCGCTCTCCCGGCGACCGATTATCGGGGGCTAAACTCCCTAATAGGTTGGTGGTGATGATCTTATTGGGGGGTTCGGCGCCGGCCCGCTCAATGGTGGCCCCCTGGGGGAGGGGCACGAAAGGGAGGGAGTCGCTGGTGGGGGCGGTGGCGGTACTGGTTTCGGGGGTGCGGGCACAGCCGGCGGTGAGACTGACGATGAGCAGTAGGCAGGTGAGGAGGATGCGGTTGGTCATTAGAGGTATTCCTGCAATCGGGGTCGGATGCCCAACCAGAGGCAAAATACTGAGAGGAGGGACAGCATGAGGACCATGGTGGAGACAAAGGTGGAGGCGGCAATGCCCTGGTTGATGTAGGAACGCATCGTGCCGCGGGTGGCGTCGATAAGCGTGGCGAGCGTGCTATCAAGCTTGGGGTAGGAACTTTCCTCATTGGTTTGCAGGGCCAGGCGTTGGGCGCGCTCGTAATCGCCGGCGTCGAGGGCGGCAATAATGTGGTTATGCGCATCCACCCACCGGCCCAACGCGATTCGGGCGGCATCGGCGGTGGGCCCAGAAAACCCAGCCAAGGTTTTTTCCACACTGTGGGCGGCGGCCTCGAACGTGTTCGTGGAATCCTCTAATGATTGCCGCCACACCAAGGCCAGCATTTCCTGCGTGCGGGCCTGCTGCGCCATCACCCGCGCGTCCGTGAGGGCGTTCAACGGCGCCGCGGCCCGCTCGTAGCCCAAGGATCCGGTGCGCCACGTGATTGCGTTCGCCGTCCCACCCCACAACGTGGCCACCACCATGAGCACCGACGCGCACAACATCCCCCTATTAAGGCGCCGGTTCGTGATGCCGGCCAACCAAATCTGTCCCACAAGCAACGCTATGAGCGCCACAACCAGCCCAGTCAGCGGCACCCACAATGGTTCCGTCAGCGCTTTTTGTTGCTTGTCGACGTTCTGTCCAGTCAAAACATTCAACTGGGAGGCCGCTGGCAACAGATCTTCCCGCATCAGCGTTGACGCCTCCGACATGTAGGCCACCCCCATCGGATTCCCCTGCTGATTATTCGCCCACGCCGTCTCCACCAGCCCCGTGTACACCGGCAGTTTCTGGGACAAGTTCTCTAATAGGGCGAGCTCCGGGTCCCCCGTATTAAAGCCTGTGGCCGCCTGGGCGATCGCCTTCCCCGCCCGCTGGTAGGACCGCGCATAATCCGACCTGGATTGGGAGGAAGCATCCCCCACCAGCACGAAACTGGATGAGGCGGCCGTATCCGCCGCCGACAGGTTCGCGTACAGGCTTTGCGCCACATAGTTCACTGGCTCCGTGTTATTAATGAGTGTGTCAAAACTGGCGCGCCGCTCTGCCGCCATGGTCGACATGGACCAGCCCGCCGAAGTGATAATCACGCTGAGCAGCACCACCATGGTGGTCATTTTGCCGGGCGTGGTGAGTAAAAACCGGATAAACTGTTTCGCCCACCGGCGGGGATAGCGCACATACCCGTACCACAGACGACGTGCAATCGTGCGCCGCCGAGTCACCTGGTCTAACCACTGGTCCTGGGTGACAGGGTGTGGTGGAGTCATTCGGTCAGTGCTCACTACTTGGGCCTCAACAGTTTGAATTGGTATTTGTTTAAAGGATAGAGGATATGCAAAACCGAATGGCTTACGGGTGCGAGGTGGTGTTGTGCGCGGCGACGGTGACGGTTGGGTCGAAACCCCCATTGGCCCCAGGTGGGGACGGTATGGTGCCGCTGGATTACTGCTGTATTCCGTGAATAATGTGGGGGAGATCGTGATTCTGCTACAACACCGGGCGACGTGGGTGGCGCAGGGGGACACGTGGGCGCTGCCCGGCGGCGCACGGGACAGCCACGAAACCCCGACCCAGGCGGCCCTGCGCGAGGCCTGGGAGGAGGCGGGTATCCCGCCGGCAGGGGTGCGCGTCGACAAGCAGAAAACCACGGCGGTGGCTGGGGCTTGGTGCTACACGACCGTGATCGGCTTCATAAAAAATCCTTTAATAGGGGAGGGGAATGCGGAAGCACACGAACACCGGTGGGTACCCATAAACGAAGTAGACACCTATGATCTTTTACCCGGATTTGCTGCTGCATGGCCCGAACTGCATAAATGTGTGCAAGAATTGCTGATATGATTCAAGTGCAAGGCTTATCCAAACAATATGGGCATGTCCGCGCCGTTGACGACCTATCCTTCACCGTACAATCAGGCATTGTTACAGGATTCCTTGGGCCCAACGGCGCCGGTAAATCGACCACCATGCGCATGATCCTCGGGCTGGACACCCCCACATCGGGCACCGCGCTTATCGACGGGGTCCACTACACCAGTATTAAAAAACCCCTCCACAAAGTGGGGGCCCTGCTGGATGCGAAAGCCGTCCACCCCAACCGTAGCGCCTTCGACCACCTCACCTGGATCGCCCAATCTAATGGCATACGCAAATCTAGGGTCATGGAAGTCCTCGACATGGTGGGACTTACCGGGGTCGCTAAGAAAAAGGCCGGTGGGTTCTCCCTCGGCATGGGACAACGCCTTGGCCTAGCCTCTGCACTACTCGGTGACCCGGAAATCCTCATCCTCGACGAACCCGTCAACGGCCTCGACCCGGAGGGCATCCGCTGGGTGCGGGAACTCTTGCGCGCTCTGGCCGCCCAGGGCCGCACCGTGCTGGTCAGCTCTCACCTGCTGAGTGAAATGTCGCAAACTGCCGACCATCTCATTGTTATTGGCCGCGGCAAACTCGTGGCCGACAGCTCCACCTACGACTTCATTAAAAAACACTCGGCCACCACCATTCTGGTGCGCACCACCGACAACAATCGCATGGCCGAAGTGCTCACCGCGGCCGGTATCGAATTCACCAAGGAAGTGGACGAAGAAAACCGGCCCACCCTCCACATCCCCGAACAAGACCCGGCCCACATTGGCCACATTGCCTTCGTGAACAAAATCGAACTGCAACTCTTGGGCGAACGCCACGCCTCCCTGGAGGAAGCATTCATGGAAATCACCGGCCATGCCGTCCAATACCAAGCCAAGGAAGGAAACTAACCCCATGAATACTTTTCTTTCCGAATGGACCAAACTCGTGTCCACCAAGGCCATCTACTGGACCACCGGCCTCTTCCTATTCTTCGGCGTCGGGTTCGCCGCGGTCTACGGCCTGGATGTGCCGGCCGACCCCATGGTCAAACTTTGGACCGGCATGGACATCCGCATTATTAAAGCAACCTCCGTCGTGGCCGCCGTGGCCGCTCTCAGCTTCTTCGTGACCATTGTGCAGGCCACCATGGTGGTCACCAGCGAATACCGCCACAACTACCAGTCCGTAAGCTTCATGGCCACCCCCAACCGGCTCAAGGTGGTCATGGCCAAATGGTTCCTCTACTCCATCTTCATTGCCATCCTCACCTTCGTCACCGTCCTGGCCAGCCTCTACATGACCAAACGAGTGTCCGGTGAGCTTTCCTCCACCCTGCCGGTGTGGTCCGATGAAGGCGCCATCCACGTTCTGTGGGGCTACCCGGTGGCCGCCGTGCTGCTTGTCACCTTCACCCAGGGCGTGTCGTGGCTGCTGCGCCAAACCGCCGGCGCGATATCCATCATGGGCCTGTGGTTCTTCGCCCTGGAAAACCTTTTGGGACTCCTGCCCAAAGTGGGCAAATATATCGTCAAATACGGGCCCATTAATAACTTCAACGCCTTCCTCACCAAAACCTCCATTGATGACATCCAATGGGATTACAACGGCTCTATTGCGTATTTCGGTGTGTGGGCGGTAGTCATCTTTATCGCCGGGGCGATCGTCGTGAGGCAACGCGACGCTTAGAGCTTTTCGACACCCCAGGGTACAATAACGCCCGCTATGTCTGAAAAACCTATCACACTCACTGGCGGCCTTCTGGCCGGCCTGGCCCTGCTCTCCGCCGCAGGGCCGTTTTCTATCGACATGTACTTGCCCGGGCTGCCGCAACTCGGCCGCGACCTGGCCACCACCAACGCCCAGCTCACCCTCAGCGGGTTCATGATCGGCATGGCCACCGGCCAGCTCATCATCGGCGTGCTCTCTGACACCTTTGGCCGGAAACGCTTCATCGTCGGCGGCGCCGCCCTGGCCCTTATCACATCCCTGCTGTGCGCCATCGCCCCAAACATTGGCGTGCTCATCGCCGCCCGCTTTCTCCAGGGGCTCGGATCCGGCGCCTGCGTGGTCCTCGCCCGCTCAATTATCCCCGACATCACCAGCGGTGTCGCTGCCGCGAAAGCGTTTAGCTGGATGGGTATCATCAGCGGCATCGCCCCCGCCGCTGCACCCGTTCTGGGCTCCCTGCTGGTGTCCTCCTTGGGCTGGCGCGGTATCTTCTACGTGCTCGCCGGCATCGCCGCAGCCCAGCTCCTCGTGGCCCTCTTCGTCATCCCGGAAACCCGACCGCCGGCCAACCGCACCCCATTAAGCTTCGGATCGTTCACCGCAGTCATCAAGGAACCCGTGTTTGTCCGATACGCGCTGGTCGTCGGTTTCGGATTCGCATCCATGTTTGCCTACATATCCGCATCCTCCTTTGTGATGCAGGAAATCATGGGGCTCAGCCCCCAAATTTTCGCACTCGTGTTCGGCACCAATGCGCTGGGGCTCATGGTGGGCGGCGCCCTCAACACTCGCCTATTAGACCGGTTCCCCGCCGCCGCCATCCTGAAAATCGCCCTCATTATCATGACGGTGGCAGCCACCATAGTGCTGGTTTGCGCCCTGACTGGCCTGCCCCGAATCCCGTTCTTCCTCGCCCTGTTCTTCGCCGTCATGCCGCTATCCCTCGTCATGGGAAACGCCACCGCCCTGGCGGTAGCGGCGGTGCGAACCCGCGCCGGGTCGGCCTCATCGGTGATGGGGTTTGGGCAGTTCCTCCTGGCTGGCCTGGTGTCCCCACTCGTGGGCATGGTCGGCGGCAGCCAGGCCGTGGGCATGGGGGTCTGCATGGTGGGGGCCGCCGTGGTGGCGGTGATGATGTTTGTGCTAGCCCGCCGCGCCGACTAATAGCATTTCGTGAGGGAGGCCTGGGCCAGGCTGCACACCGCAGATTTTTGCAGCTTCCATTTGCCGTCCAGGTATTGGAAACCGGAGTTGGGGAAGGTCCATGAACCCCAGTTGCCGGGGAATGCGACGGTGATGGTGGCGGTGGCGTGATCGCCGGTCTGCACAATATCGGTGACGTCGAGGCTGGGCTGCCCGGTGGTGTTCCGCATGCGGACTATCTCGCTGAGGGTGGTGCGGGCGGTTTTGCCGTCCGCCGCCCATTCGGCGCGGTCTACCTGGCTGGCGCCGGGGTCGGTGGCGGCGCCAATGGCGTCGAGCAATTGTTCCTCGGTGGCGACGGTGGTTTGCCGGGTTTGCGCGGCGACCTGCCCCGCCCCCGCGGCCTGACCTGTGGCTTGTTGCGGTTGGGTTTGGGCTGCCGTCCCCTGGGCTTGGCCGGCGCGGGCCGTGGGCTCCGGGGTGCAGGCGAGGGCGCTGGCTTGGGCGCGGCTTGTCGACGCGCTTGACGACGTAGCGGCCCGCGAACTGGTGGCGGACGCGCTGGTGGAGGCACCGGTCTTTCGGGTGCTGGTGGCCGCTGTGGTGGTGGTTTTCTTTGCCGCATTTTCTTCCATCACGGCCGCAAGCCGCGCTATTCGGGCCTCGTCACGTTCATTGCCGTATTTGAGGGTGTAGAGGGCCGCCACGGCGGTGATGAGTGAGGCCACCGACATCACTACGGCCGCGATTGTGAGGATGGTGAGTTGTCTAGAATTATTGTTCTCGCTCATAGGTTCTATTCCTTGTACTGTTGCGGGAACAATCGCGCAACAACAGACATGTCATTAGGTGAAAGCCTTAAGAGGTCAGAATAATGTCATCTAAGGTTGCTTATCAAGACGCTAAAAATACCCCTATAATATTTTGCTACCAAAGTGAGTGGGGCATTATGGAAAGGAAGGTAAGGATAAATCAGCGTTTTTGGTGATGACCTGTGGTTAATTCAGAAGAACTATCACCACCCGGCCGGCTACCCCCGAAAGGGTGGCGTCGACAAGCTTATTGCAGCGCCGATGTGAGCCGCATGATGTTATCCACATAGCGTCGGGCATAGCTGCGGTTATTCCACTCATCCAGCGTCAACTCGGTCGAATTGCGCAGGTATTCATTGGTCAAATCGTCGAGCTGCGCAATAATATTGCCGCGGGTTATCATGAGCGAGACCTCATAATTCAGGCCAAAACTGCGCATGTCCATGTTCGACGACCCGACCGCCCCCACCGCATCCGGCGAATCCGGGTCCGCCAGCACATACTTCGAATGCAAAACATAGGGCGCCTTATACAGGTAGATGTGCACCCCGGCCTCTAATAATGCCTGGTAATAGGAGGATTGGGCGTGGCCAACCGCGAACTGGTCCGCCTGTTCGCTCACCAAAAGCTCCACCCGTACCCCGCGGTAGCAGGCCGACGTCACTGCCTCCAGCATGGATTCGTCGGGGATGAAATACGGTGAGCACATCACCAACCGTTCCTTGGCATGGTGAATGATGGAATTAAACATGCGTAGGTTCGGCTCCGTCGAATACCCCGGACCCGACGGCACTAATTGCACCACATTGACCTGATCGTGGTCGATCTCGGGATGCGCCTGGTCTACGATTTCTAAAAGCTCGTCCGACTCCATGAGCCAGTCCACCGCAAAGATCGTATTCATGCTGGCAATGACCGGGCCCGACAGCTCCACCATCACATCAACCCAATGCCGCCCCTCCCGGATATTCTTGGGCATGAGATAGGAAGAATCAATCATATTGAGGGAGCCCAGGAACCCCCGCTCCCCATCAATAATCAGCATTTTCCGGTGGTTGCGCAGGTCTGGGCGGCGCCATCGCCACCGCAGCGGCAACAGGGGCAGCATCAAATACCACTCCACCCCAATGGCGTCCAGCCGGTGGCCCAACTTATGAAACCCCGGGTATTTTCTGGACCCAATATGGTCCAGGAGCAGCCGCACCTTCACACCCCGCTGCACCGCCCGGGCCAGCGCCCGGAAAAACACATCGGTCGTGTTATCCCAGGCCACAATGTAAATCTCCACATGCACATAGTGTTTGGCCTTGTCCACAGCCTGGGCCATTGCGGCAATGGTTTCCTCATAGTTGGAATGCACGCCATGGTTCGTCCCCGTGACCGCCGGCATGGCGGTGAGGGTGCGGTTGAGCTTAATAACGGAAGCCAACTCTGGGTTGAGGTTCACCACCCCCTCCGGGTAGTCCGGCACATTCTTGTGCACGTTAATGATTTGCTGCGTCGCTGCCTCCTGCACCCGGTGCCGCCGCTGATTAATATAGGGAGAACCCATAGATAAAAACAGGGGCAATCCCAGGTATGGCAGGGCTAGAATCACCAAGAGCCACGCATTCGACGATGATGGCCGCCGGTTTTCCGGCACAAACCCAATGGCCACCAGCTTGATGCTGTAATCAATGATGAGACCAATTGTTTGCCATTGACCTAGTTCGATATTGATGTTCATGCGATATCACCACCGGTTTCCGTCGGAGCATCGTGGGAATCCGCGGCTGGGTTCGCAGTTGTGCGTGCCGCCGCGCCAGCACCGGCCGCGGCGCCCGTGACGATGGGTGCGTCGTAGTCGTAATCCACCACCACCGGCGCGTGATCCGAGGCGCCTGTCCCGGAACGCTCCGCCACATCAATGAAACTGCCGGTTGCGTGCAGCCCGCGGGCCAATTGGAAGTCGATGAGCATGCCCTCGTTCTTGGGGAACCGGCCAGCCTTATAATCCCAATAGCTGTAACCGCTGGTGGGGGAGGTGACCGTCAGGCCGGCTTCGATGAGCCCGGCAAACGCCTGCCGTTCCGCCTCGGTGACATGGGTGTGGTCAATGAAAGCGGTGATGTCCCACACATTGGCGTCGGTGGGAGCAATATTGAAATCGCCTCCCAACACCAGCGGTTGGCTGCTTGGCTGCTCCGGGTCGCCCGCCTGGTCTTCCACATGCCGGGCCAGGGCATCAAGCCACCGGAGCTTATAGTCGTAATGCCGATCCGCTATCGCACGTCCGTTCGGAACGTAGAGGGACCAGACTCGCACCCCACCGCAGTCCGCGGAAATGGCCCGGGCCTCCAGGTTTTGCGGCTTCTTGGGGTCTTTAGCAAAACCCGGCTGGTGGGGAAAGGACGTTTGGATGTCGGCAAGCCCCACTCGGGAGAGGATGGCTACCCCATTCCACTGGTTGAGGCCATGGTGCGCAATCTCGTAGCCGGGGAACGCATCGAATGGAAACTGTTTGTCCTTACACTTGGTTTCTTGCACCAATAGCACATCAATATCAAGGCGGGCGAGGGCCGCCACTATTCGATCCACGCGGGTGCGGACGGAGTTTACGTTCCAGTTAGCAATGCGCATGCTTGCTACATTACTAAGAAGTCTCCGGGTTTTTCAGCAGGCCATAACGATGTCGGTGATGTTCCAGAAATCCAAGTTTGGTATACAGATTAATTCCCGCCGTATTCGAAGCAATAACCTGTAAATATGCGGTGTGCGCCTCGTGCGCGAGCCCCCAATTCAGCATGTGGTTTCCCAACTGCGTGCCCAGCCCTTGCCGCCGATACTCCGGCGCCACCTCCACCGCTGAATAGCCCAGGTAGCCGTCGGTGATGGTCCCGCGTGTAATCGCCACGGTCCGCCCGTCGATAAGCAATCGCCCAAACCCCATCTCCCCATCAATTTGGGTACGCAATAATTCCAGCGCCCGGCGGGGGAGCGGCTTGCCCCGAAAATGGTAGAGCCGCAGCCAATCGTCATCGGGTTGGGTGTCGATGCGGAACTCGGCATGCTTTTCGACGCTCACCTCGTCGCCCAACTTCCGCGCCATCACAATAATCTCCGGGCCCAGCCGTTCGACCAGCTTTTCGACGACCCGGCCAATGCGCTCCGGGATCAACACCAGCGGCGGCAACCCATGGCGGGAATAAAACTCGTGAATCTCCGCCACCGGCACCGGATCGAACAGGGCTGATGGCCCCAACGGCGCCGCCGAATTCGACCGTTCGGTAATGCCATCCCCGGCACGCAACAGCCACTGGCCCACCTGCCGGTGTTCGATACCCGGAAATGCTTTCGAATACGCCACCTCCAATTTGCGGATATCAGAGTTGCGGATCGTGCGGGGGCTGAGCTTTTTCACGATCTTAATGTCCGCCGCCGGCACCACAATGCCATTCTTGAACGAGGGCATGCCCCCAATGTCTTGGGGTCGGATAACGGTTTCGGTGGGGGTGACACTCACAATATGGCCGATGATGTCAGAGAATTTATCCTCCATCTCGGGGGCGATGCGGCGCAGCACCACCCGGTCGCCTGGTTGCACCTCGTCGCTGCGGAAAATCCTAGACATCGTCGTGTCCAAACGGGTCGGGGTCAACACCTGGCATCCAGGTGAGGCCGGCATCGGGGGTCCAGCCTTCGCGTTTGATGGCCTTTTTCCCAGCGCGTTTCCACCGGCCTTGGAGCACATCGGCGTAGACGAATCCGTCGAGGTGACCGACCTCGTGTTGGAAGCAGCGGGCCAGAAAACCGGTGCCTTCCTCCGATACTTCTTCCCCGTTTTCGTTGAGCCCGGTGACTTTTGCCCAGGTGGCGCGGCCGGTGGGGAAGCTGAGGCCGGGGAGGGAGAGGCAGCCTTCGTCGTCGGAGCCGTCGACGGCGGGCATGCCTTCGGGTATGTCCGAGGTTTCGAGGACCGGGTTGATGAAGCAGCCGCGGTGGATGACGCCCTCATCGTCGGGGCAGTTATAGACGAAAATGCGTTTTCCCACCCCGATTTGGTTGGCTGCCAAGCCCACACCGTGGGCTTTCTCCATGGTCTCGAACATATCGTCGATGAGTTCGCGGAGAGTGTCGATCGGTTCTGTCACAATCGCAGTTGGTTGATGTAAGACGGGAGTACCGTAAATAACGATGGGACGTACAGTCATGTCATACAGTGTAAACATGCTTGAGCCGATAGATCTGCTTGCCTTTGAAGAAACCGCTCCAAAAAGTATTGGGGCAAAGGAGGACGCCATTCGCACTCAGTTGGGGTTGAGCCCGGTACGCTATTATCAGCGCCTTAATATAGCCATTGATCTACCCGAGGTTATGGCACAATATCCCCAGCTCACTGCGCGGCTACGGCGCATCCGCGACCAGCGCGCCACTGAGCGCACAACCGGCTTAAGTAAGGAAACCGACTATGCCTGATATACAACCCCAGCGTGAACTGCCCTTGCGGGGAGTAGCCATGATTTTGATATCCGTCGCTTTGCTTTTGGCGATGTGGGGAATTTATTCCATGACTGGTGGGAAGTCCGCCAAGGTGCATAATGCCGCCAGTACCGATAGCGCTGCAGCCAGTGTTGCGCCTGCTCAGCCGGCTGCCCCGGCTGGTCCTGTTACTAGCGCTCCCGGTGTACCGGCCCCGAGTTCGGGCGCTCCGGCGCCGGCCTCGGCCCCGGCTGGTGCTGCGGCTTCGGGTGCCGTCGCCCCTGGCGCCCCGAGTGGTGCGACTGCCGGGACTGCTGGCGCTGCGGGGGCGTCGACAAGCGCCGGCGATAAATCGGCGGTGACCGTGCATGTTTTGAATAATTCCACCATCCAGGGGCTGGCGGCGAAGGCGAAGGAGCAGTTGACCCGTCAGGGCTATCGGGTCGGGCAGGTGGGGAATTATTCACGCTCGGTAGTGCCACAGAACACGGTTTATTACACTGATAATGAGCAACAAGCCCGCGAGCTTGCCGAGAAGGTCGGTGGGGTTGCGCAGCAGCGTCCGGCGGATTTACCGGCGGAGACAGCTGGACCGGGTTCCCTTGTTGTGGTTCTAGCCACGAGTTTTAATTAAAGATAAGGTTTTTATGCAAGAGTTTCACGCCTCCGCACAGCCGACCCTTGGGGTGGAATGGGAGGTGGCCTTGATTGATCCTGTCACCCGCGACCTGGTTTCCCGTGCCGCCGATGTGGTGGCTTTGGTGCAGGCCGAGCATCCCGAGATTCATTTGGAGCGGGAGTTTCTCGCTAATACGGTGGAGTTGGTGACGCCGGTGTGCCACACGGTGCCGGAGGCGGTAGCGTCGCTGCGGGTTGCGTTGGATGCGGTGAAGGCAGCGGCGGATTCGTTGGGGCTGAAACTGTGGGGTTCGGGTTCGCACCCGTTTTGTGACTTCCGCACGCAGCCTACCAGCGATAAGGGCCATTATTCGGAGATTATTGAGCGCACCCGCTATTGGGGCAATCAAATGCTGATTTGGGGGATTCACACCCATGTGGGTATTTCCGATAAGGAGCGGGTGTGGCCCATCATCAATGCGTTATTGACGAAGTTTCCGCATTTATTGGCGTTGACGGCCAGCTCCCCGGGTTGGGAGGGGATTGATACTGGTTATGCGTCGAATCGGACGATGTTGTATCAGCAGTTGCCGACCGCCGGGTTGCCGTACCAGTTTCAGTCTTGGTCGGAGTGGGAGGACTATATGCGTGACCAGGATCGTTCCGGGGTGATTAATCATACTGGCAGCATGCATTTTGATATTCGCCCGGCGGGAAAGTGGGGGACTGTTGAGGTGCGGATTTGTGACTCCACTTCGAATCTGCGGGAGTTAGCGGCGGCGGTGGCGTTGACGCATTGTTTGGTGGTGCACTATGACCGCATGCTGGATCGGGGGGAGGAGCTGCCGAGTTTGCAGGATTGGCATGTGGCGGAGAATAAGTGGCGGGCGGCTCGTTATGGGTTGGATGCGTTGGTGATTACGTCGCGGGCGACCGAGGAGCGGTTGGTGACGGACGAGTTGCGGGATTTGGTGGCGGAGTTGTCGCCGTTGGCCCGCGAACTTGGTTGCTACGATGAGCTCCAATTGGTGTTGGAGATTATCGACACAGGTGCCGGTTACCAACGTCAGCGGGAGCTGTTTCAGCAGCATGGTTCGTGGTATCCGGCTGTGGATGCGACAATTGCGGAGATGTATCGCTGAGTGCTTGTCGACGCGTTTCCGTGCGGCGTCGGCCGTATTGGCCAAAGATACCGTACACACAGTAGCCGACGATAATCATCAGGCCGGTTCCTAGGTACCAAATATTATTCGGATCCAGGCTGGTTGCGGTGTGGGGGCTCACAAAATACGTCATGTGCGGTGCCAATAGTGCGAATGATGCGATGGTGGTGGCAAATTGCTGCAGGTTGCTTCGGCCGAGATTTCGGGTGAGTAGCGCGAACAGGGGGATGATCCACACCCAGTGGTGGAACCAGGAGAACGGGGACACGAGGCAGGCCCCGATACCGCCCAACACCATGGCCCACCCCATATCGTTGCGTCGTACCGCCAACCAGATGGCCAGGATGACCAGTGCAAACACTATAATCACGGCCACTAACCACCATTGTGGAATGTGGAGGACTCGTTCCATGACGGAGCGGAGCGATTGGGCGCCGGGGTTGGCGTGGATCCCGACCCGGGAGGAGTCTTTAATGGCCCAGGTCCAGAAGCGGGTGGCGTCCGGCACGAATAACCAGCCGATAAACACGGTGAGTAGGAAGGTGCCAATGGTGGTGGCCACGGCCCGCCAGCGGCGTTCGATGATGAAGATGATAATGAAAAACGCTGGTGTGAGCTTTAGCCCGGCGGCCAGCCCCACCCCAACTCCGGCCCACCGGTTTCGGTTTTTCGGCAGGAAGTCGAGGGCTACGAGGAACATGAGGACGAGGTTGATTTGCCCATAGAAGAAGCTGCCGTGGATGGCATCGAAGCCGAGTGATCCTATGGTCAAAAACAGTGCTGGAAGGAATTCCTTATAGATGAGCCATAGGACTATAAGGAGCCCCAGGGCGTTGAGTCCTTGCCACATGATGGTGCCCTCTAGGGGGCCTATGAGCGGTAATACCCGAAATAATGTGCCGGCGAACGGTGGGTAGGTGAAGGGTAGACCTGGGAGGAAATCGCCGCTGTAGAGGCTGCGACCATGATTGAGTGCTTCCCCGGCCAGGCGATAAATGTGGAAATCCACCGGGTCTATCAGGAAGACGGTCAGGAGTTTCGGCACTGTGTAGAGCTCGACAACCATGACCCAGGTAGCAAAAATCGACAAAGGGACGAGGGTGCCTAGCATCTTTCTCATAAAACAAGGTTATTAAAAAATAACCGCCGTGCGGTGGGAGGCACGACGGTTATTGGTGAAACTACCCCTATGTGTGTAGTAAAAATGCCGCATTACTTAACGCAGCCGCGGCTGACTGGGAGCGAGTGCCCCCAAAACCCATGGCCCACCGCTCATCTTTGTTGTGACACACCCGAATGAACGTGACGGTTGCTTCGAAAATGTCGTATTGGTGGAACGAGCAAATCTCCACCCGCCGACCGGCGGTCGCCAAGAGTTGGGTGGCGGCTTGGACCGGGCCTGAGGCGATAATGTCGTGGCGGGTTTCCCCGGATCGGGTCTTTATTGCCGCGGTGTAGTGAACTACTCCACCGGGCAGTTTTTCCTCGGAGAGGAATTGTAGCCGCAGGTCAGGGGTGGGGGAGTAGGTGGCGGCAAAGGTGCGCCACTGGAGGCCGTGGGCCTCTTGGCGCAACCCTCGGGGAAGCTGATGACCGAACCTGGCCAGGAATGGGTCGTCAGCGAATCTCCGCGTGGTTGAGGTGCGGCGGGGCTCCAAACCGAAATATATGCAGCGATTCTTATTGATAGCGGTAGCGATGGACATGTCGGTTCCTTTAGAAAAAATACAGTTACTCACAAAATGTTTTTATTTCTGGCGTGGCCGCCTATGGTGGGGCAATGCCACGCCAGAAAACTCTCGGCTAATGGTGAACCGCCATAGTCGTTGGGTTCCTTCGTGTGGGAACAAAACGCTACGTGATACAAAACAATAATCCGTACCACAATAAAAAGCAAAACGGAAGCCGTTTTTGGCTTCCGTTAAGTGCCCCCGCATGGGGGTGAATGTTGGGCGGTCTTATGAATGGTATGTGAGGAGGAACGCGGCCTCCGCAATGGCAATATTTTCAATCTCGGTGGGATCCACCGACTCATTGGCAGAGTGGATGGTGGTTTGCGGCTCCTCCACTCCGAAGAGAGTCAGCTCCGCCGAGGGGACGGCGTCGATAAGCTCGGCGCACAACGGAATCGAGCCGCCTGCGCCAACCAACGTCAATTCCTTATTGTCATAGGCGCCGCGCAGACACTGGATAAACGTGGTGACCGCCGGGCCCTCAATATTGGACGAGAACGGATTATTCACATCCGACACCTGCACGCTCAGGCGAGCATTCCACGGCACATGCGAACGCAAATGCTTCGTCACGGCGGCCGCCACCTCGGAGGCGTCCATGCCCGGCGGCACCCGCAGATTCAGCTTTGCGCTTGCGGTTGCCGGCACCGCATTCACAGCCTCGGAAACCGGCGTGGACGTAAACCCGGTGACCGTGATCGCCGGCCGCGCCCACACCATGTCCGCCGGATTATCCGCCGAGGTGCCCATGATCTCCACCCCGTCCAGCACCCCGGCATCCTTGCGGAACGTCTCGGGATCATACTGGGCCCCCGACCACTTCTGGTCCACATCCACGCCGTCAATCTGGACGCGGCCATGCTCGTCCCGGAAGGAATCAATGAGGCGAATGAGGGCGGCGGTCGCATCCGGGGCGGCGCCACCAAAACTGCCCGAATGCACCGGGTTTTGCAGGGTATCCACCTGCACGGTGATCTGCGCCCCGCCCCGCAGCGAGGTGGTGAGGGTCGGCTCGCCCACCGCCGCATTGCCCGTGTCTGCGATGAGGATAACATCGGCGGCAAACAGCTCCGGCCGGGCCTTGATGAGCTCCGAAAGCTCCGCCCCGCCTTGTTCCTCCGACCCCTCGATGAGCACCTTAATTCCCAGGTCGGTGCCGCCCAGCTCGTTGACGGCACGTAGCGCGGCCAGGTGCATGACAACGTTGCCCTTGCAGTCCGCAGCCCCCCGTGCATACCAGCGGCCATTCCGCTCGGTGAGGGTGAATGGATCTGAATCCCACTTCGACGGGTCGCCGGCGAGCACCACATCGTAGTGGCAGTACAGCAGGACGGTGGGGGCGTCTCCCTTCGCAGGCTTGGAGGCGATGAACAGTGGTGCCGGCGTGTCCTCCTGGTATGTGGTGACCGTCAGCCCCACAGATTCGAATGCAGCCTTGACCCATGCGGCAGCGTGCGCGTGCTCTTCCACAAGCTCCGGCACTCCCTGCACAGAATTAAAGGATGTGATTTCCTTGAGGTCCGTGAAAATCCTATCGCGTTGCCCGGTGACGATAGGTCGCACCTTGGCGATTGTTTCTGTAGTCATAACTGAAAAGTGTAGTTGGGTCCCAGTATGTGCGGGGCCGGTTTCGCATTGCTTATCGACGCCCTCCCGGTTCAAAGCGGCCCGATCTTCCCTCTGGGAGTTGTGTGCTGCGTTTTGTAGGATTAGTGCCCGGATTCGGGGCCAAATCTTGAGATATAGCAGCACAGTGCTCACCCATACGCACCGTGAACCTCGCAGCCCCGGAGAAGTGTGCTGCGATATCTCCAACCAAGAGGTGAATCTGGGCCCAAAATAGGCAATATCGCAGCACACATCCCTGGGCTGTGAGTCATTGAACTGGTGAGTGAACCACGTCACGTTCCTCTGATTCGGGGTTTGGGTTGTCTGACGAGTACTGTGCTGCGATATCTCGCAAATCGAGTCCCAAGCCCGGCCGAAAATCCAGATATCGCAGCACACTACTTTTGATGCGCCGGCGGGCGCGGGTGAGTGTGGGCGAATATCGGTGAGTGTGGGGGGACGCCGGCGGACGCAGTTGTGTGTGCTGCGTTTTGTGGGATGAGGGCCTGGATTCAGGGTCGAAAATCCAGATATCGCAGCACAGTAGGCGAAACGCCTGGGGTTTCTGGGGCTGGAGGTGAAGGAGGGTCGCTTGGGGTTAGCCCGGGTCGGTGGGATCCAGCGAGGTTGCGTGGGCGCGGCCCGGGCGCGGCGTGCGGGGCTCGGAGGCTGGTGCCGGGAGGTGGGCGTCGACAAGCGAAGGTAGCACAAAACGCAATGGAAAGTTCGCCCTAAGCGTATTTCCTTGCACTCGGGGCTAGCGACTGCTAAAACGGATTTAGCACTTGAACAAGGACAGTGCTAACTAACAATCGGACAGAACATATATTAAGGAGTAACCCATGGCAAAGATCATTGCCTTTGACGAGGAAGCCCGCCGGGGCCTGGAACGCGGTCTCAACACACTGGCAGACGCAGTTAAGGTCACCCTTGGCCCCAAGGGCCGCAATGTGGTGCTGGAGAAGAGCTGGGGCGCCCCCACCATCACCAACGATGGTGTGTCCATCGCTCGGGAAATCGAACTCGAAGAACCCTATGAGAAGATCGGCGCCGAGCTGGTCAAAGAAGTAGCCAAGAAGACCGACGACGTGGCAGGTGACGGCACCACCACTGCTACCGTTCTGGCCCAGGCACTTGTGCGGGAGGGCCTGCGCAACGTGGCTGCCGGCTCCAACCCCATGGGCATCAAGCGCGGCATTGAAAAGGCCGTGGATGCGGTGACTAAGCAGCTGCTCGATAGCGCCAAGGAAGTAGAAACCGAGGAACAGATCGCTGCCACCGCCGGCATTTCCGCAGCCGATCCGGCCATTGGCGCCCAGATCGCTAAGGCAATGTATGCCGTGGGTGGGGGCAAGCTGAACAAGGAATCCGTCATCACGGTGGAAGAATCCAACACCTTTGGTGTGGAGCTAGAGGTCACCGAGGGTATGCGCTTCGACAAGGGCTATATCTCCGGTTACTTTGCCACCGACATGGAGCGCCTGGAAGCCGTGTTGGAAGATCCGTACATTCTTCTGGTTTCCGCCAAGGTCTCTAATATTAAGGACCTGCTGCCGCTGCTGGAGAAGGTCATGCAGACCGGCAAGCCGCTGCTGATTATCGCCGAAGACGTGGAGGGCGAGGCCCTGTCCACCCTGGTCGTGAATAAGATTCGCGGCACCTTCAAGTCCGTTGCCGTCAAGGCTCCTGGTTTCGGTGACCGCCGCAAGGCACAACTCCAGGACATGGCCATTTTGACCGGTGGCCAGGTCATTTCCGAGGAGGTGGGCCTGTCCCTGGAGACCGCCGACCTGCCGCTGCTGGGCCGCGCCCGCAAGGTTGTGGTGACCAAGGACGACACCACCATTGTGGAAGGTGCCGGCTCCCAAGACCAGATTCAGGGCCGGGTGAACCAAATCCGCGCCGAGATCGAGAACTCCGATTCCGAATACGACCGTGAGAAGCTGCACGAGCGTCTGGCTAAGCTGGCCGGCGGCGTGGCCGTGATTAAGGTTGGCGCCGCCACCGAGGTGGAGCTGAAGGAACGCAAGCACCGCATCGAGGATGCTGTCCGTAATGCTAAGGCTGCTGTGGAAGAGGGCATTGTTGCTGGCGGCGGGGTTTCCCTGCTTCAGGCAGCTCACGTGCTGGAGAACGACCTGGACCTGAATGGTGACGAGGCTACGGGCGTGAAGATTGTCCGTGAGGCACTCTCTGCCCCGCTGAAGCAGATCGCTTTCAACGCTGGCTTTGAGCCGGGCGTGGTCGCCGACAAGGTGTCCCACCTGCCCGCCGGCGAGGGCCTGAACGCCGCCACCGGTGAGTATGTGGACTTGATGGCCGCCGGCATTAATGACCCGGTGAAGGTGACCCGTTCTGCCCTCCAGAATGCCGCTTCGATCGCCGCACTGTTCTTGACCACTGAGGCTGTGGTTGCCGATAAGCCTGAACCGCCGGCAGCCCCCGCAGTGCCTGGTGCTGACGAGATGGGCGGCATGGGCTTCTAAGCTTTACGACGCCCTTACGTCGGAAACCCCCCGCGTCCCTCCCCAAATGGGTGGGGTGCGGGGGGTTTATGTATAAGGTCACAAACCCCATGTGATTGGGGGGAATATGGGGCTTCAGGTTTGTGTCTTTGTCAGTTGATGGGCGCGGTTTTCCCTTGGTTATCTACCCCTAAATAGGGGAGATTGACGAAATTTTAACCCTAAATTTCCACGAAATCGGTCGCTCATTGTACGTTAATCTTTCCGGGGCGCACCCGCTTATGTATTCTGCTATTTCTGACTTATGTTCACCTTATTAACGCAGTTCAAATGGGGTTGTAGAAGATCTGCATGGGAATGTGTGGTCGAAAAATAATATTACGACTTGATTAAAGAAAACTTGACGATCTGGAATTCTATGGGCAGAATAAAAACCAAGACATCCGAAGCGGTGTCCACAAACTGGAAAAATTTTGGCCACAGAATTGTCATTGTTGGCCCCGTTGGAGGAGAGTATTTTTATGGATTACGGACAAATTGCTGAGCAGCTTGGCAACTTCAAGAAGTTCGCTGAGGCCATTGGTGGTATCTTCACCGAGCTACCCAAGTTCCTCAACAACCTTGACAGCTTTGTTGGTGGTGGCCGCGGTAGCTCTGAGCTCGGCGAGACCAGCAGCATTCTGGGCAGCAGCAAGTAAGATTTTCGGAAAAACTGATCTTTAAAATATAAAAGGAGAATTGGACAATGGAACATCAAGGCTCTCTGGCTTCGCCCCTCGGTACCTGGGTTGCTCTTTCTAACGACGGCATCATCGGCACCTTCATCAAGGACCTACTGTTGCCGCTAGCTAAGCTCGCTGGTTGGGCAGGCGACCTGGCTTCCCTGGCGAAGTAAATCGCAAATAGTGAATAAAACCCGTCTGCGCATGTTGGGAGCTGCGGACGGGTTGTTCTCATATTTCGGCTAAGCTGGGCTAGGATGAACAGCTTGGATTTTGATCTCGAAACAGAGTGGCCCGAGTTGATGAAACTACTCACGCCACCCCAGTATTTTGCTATACGCAGAGCCATTGCGGCGGCCTGGCATGAAGGCTGGGACCCCAACCTCATGGATGTGGAGCTTCTGGTGCGCTATATCCGTAATGAGGGAGAATTACCGCTGCCCGCACCTATAGACGGGCCGGAAACAGAATATGTCTTTGACACCTGGGATTCCTACTTCCAGCTGGGTGATCTTGGCCTGCCCGTTTTTATTAACTACTACAATGAAACCAACCCGCGGCTACTCCAACACAAGGAATTCCTCGCGGTGTGTGCTCGTAGTATCGAACTTGACTTGGGGCTTGCCACCATTGACCCCACCTTCGATGCCGCTCACCTTCAGACCATTCACTATTATCTCTTTGGTGACGTCTACCCGTGGGCCGGCAGGTTCCGCACGGTGAATATGAGTAAACCCGGGGGTGTAGCCTTTGCTGATTGCCAAAACGGGGAGGTCGAACGCTACCTCGATGACGTGCACCGGATTGCGGTAGAAACCCCCTGGTATCAGCTGTCTGGTCTTCAGTTCGTCGAAAAGTCCGCGGAGCTTTTCGCCTATCTCAATCAGGCCCACCCATTTCGGGAAGGCAATGGCAGGGCGGCGAAGACCTTTATGTGTGCGGTGGCTGCCGGGTCACCATACGATTTCGACTTCATGCGGGTCAACCCCATGGTGTGGAACCAGGCTTCCGCTGGCAGTAGCCCAGAACCATTCGAATACCACCCACACCCGGAAGCCTTGGTTCCGGTGTTTGATGCTGTGACAATTAGCCGTTAAAACATCCCGAATCGGGGTACTATCAATTTATGGCTGACTCTGATAACGATCTTCCCGTCATTGACCTTGCCGCAACCGAGGGGTACATCGTCGACGACACTGACGAAGACGATCCAGTGCTCCTCGCCCCGGATGGTACCCCCATTGATACGTGGCGGGAGAACTATCCATACCAAAACCGCCTCACCAGGGATGAGTATGAGCACACCAAACGTGCCCTGCAAATCGAATTACTGAAATGGCAGAATTGGACTAAAGACACCGGTCAGCGCCATATAATCCTCTTCGAAGGCCGGGATGCAGCCGGCAAAGGGGGCACTATTAAACGCTTCAATGAGCATCTCAACCCCCGGGGGGCGCGCACCGTGGCCCTGGAAAAACCCTCCCCTAGGGAGTCCACCTCCTGGTACTTCCAGCGCTATATCCAGCATTTTCCCTGCGCCGGTGAGATAGTGTTTTTCGACCGCTCCTGGTACAACCGCTCCGGGGTGGAACGAGTGATGGGGTTCTGCACCGAATCCCAGCATGCCGAGTTTCTGCGTGAGGTTCCCATGCTGGAGAACATGATCCTGGGCTCGGGGATTTCCCTCACCAAATTCTGGTTTTCAGTATCGCAAAAGGAGCAGCGCACCCGGTTTGCGATTCGCCAGGTGGATCCGGTGCGGCAGTGGAAGCTGTCTCCCATGGATTTGGCGTCGCTAGACAAGTGGGACGATTACACCCGCGCCAAAGAAGAGCAGTTCCGATACACGGATACGGATGAGTCGCCCTGGATTACGATCCGCTCCAATGATAAGAAACGCGCCCGGCTCAATGCCATGCGGTTTATTTTGAGTAAATTCGAATACACGAATAAGGACCACGATTTGGTGGGGGAGCCGGATCCCCTGATTGTGATGCGGGGGCGTGACCAGATCGGTGATTGAGGTTAGACGACCCTGGGTGGGCGTCGTCAAGCGTGAAGCTGCTAGTCTGCCTCGGCGGCAATGATTGCGTGGGCTAGTTTGCGTAAATGCTTGAGCTGCTTCGATGTGGACTCGTACAGGGCGGAATCCTCGGCCTGATTTACTAATTTACTGAGCTCAGCCTGCTGCCGCCGCCCGCGTTTTGTGGCACGCACAATCTGGCGCCGGCGATCCTTGGAATCCCGCTCCCGCTTCACCCAGCCCTTTTTCTCCAGGGCGTCCACGAGCCGCACCATGTCGGACGCATCATACGCAAGCACCTCGCACAACGCGGATTGGCTGGTGGCGTCCGTGGACATGAGGCAGCTCAAAACCCAATACTCCCGCAAGGACACGTGTTTCGCCGAAATTTGGGACTCCACCGCGTCCCGGGTGCGCCGCCGCAGCCGTTCCAATTGAAACGACGGCGATTCCAGCAGCTCGGTGGGGATCTCTAAATCAGCCATATGTTTAATACTAGGGTACGAAACCCGCCACAATAAAACCCCCACACTGTGATGGTGCTGGGGGTTTCACAGGGTTTGAGGCTTGTGTGCCGCGTTTAGATGATGGATTGGGTGGATGCGATAGACACTGCGATGCTGGCTTGCTGGCCGGATACGGTTGCTTCGCTGCTGTTGCCCTTCTGGTCCTTCTTGAACAAGTCGGATAGGAATCCGAAGGGATCGCGGTGGGCATTAAAAACGCTGTTCAACGTTTACTCCTCACTTATTCTATTGTGGTTTGTTGGCAATGGGTGTGCCGATAATTCACCTCTCACTAAACCCTTAAAATTGACAAACCGCAACTACGAAAATTCATATATAGCATTGGGGCGATAATATGATTCCGCCCCCGCGGGTTATTTCTTGCTGACCTGCGTTTTTCTCTGCTTCACTGGTGGTAACTGTGGGGCGTGGATCACTGTTCGCGTTAATGTGATTTTGATTAATATACCCTGAATTTCCCTCGCTTTTCGACGCCTAAAGCTCCCTCTCCCCAACCAAGTCGCCCACCCCTATCCCGCTTGGCCCGTTTGGCCGGGCGCCGGCGCGCGGCCACGTCCGCTCTTGCCCTGTCTGCTTTGGTCGGACATCACCTGATTTCACCTCACCCCACGCCCACTCACCGTGCGTGCTGCGATATCTGGGTGTTTGCCTCCAGATCCCCGCCCTTCTTCAACAAAACGCAGCACACTCCTGGGGTGTTTGGTGTTGCTCGCTGAGTGCTGCATTTTTTGAAGCGTTGGTGGGGTGTGGAGGGGGCTGATTTGGTTGGTGTGTTGAGCACTGTGCTGCGATATTGGGGTTTTGGGTTGGGTTCGAGGCCTGATTCGTACGATATCGCAGCACACACAGACGTGGGGTGTGATTTGCTGCCTGACGACGTCTCCCACCTCCCGGCAGGGCGGCTCATGCCGTACTGCGCTGTGTTGTGTGCTGCGTTTTCTAGGAATACAGGCTGAAATGGGGTCCTAAAACCCCAATATCGCAGCACACAGGACGGGACCCCAGGGGCTCCAGGGGTTTCTGATGCCCCAGGGGCTCCAGGGGCCTAGGCGTTCCTGGAATTGGAGGGAAGGATAGGAACGTGAGAAACCCCGCTCGACAGAGGCATGGGTAGGGGCGAATGTCTCGCGCTCTGTGGTTCAGTTCCCTTGATGAGGTCTGATGAGTACTGTGCTGCGATATCTAGATTTTTGGCCGGGTTTGGGGCTCGATTTGCGAGATATCGCAGCACACTACTTTTGAAGCGCTGTCGGGCGTGGACAAGTGTCAAGGTGTGTGCTGCGTTTTGTGGGATGAGGGCCAGGATTCAGAGCCGAAATTGAAGATATCGCAGCACAGTGCTCACCCATACACGCCGTGAACCCTGTGTAGTCCTGGCCCTGGCCCGGGCCCGGGTTGTGTGCTGCGATATCTCCCGCCAGGAGGCGAATCTGGGCTCAAAACAGGCAATATCGCAGCACACAGGACGAGGGTTTTGCGGGTTTCTGAGACTCGTGTGGCTTGCGGGGTTTGTGTGGTTGCCGGTGAGGGAGGGGCGGAATCTGATAGTGCGACAATGCGGTAAACCCCGCTCGACAGGGGAGCGGGGCGGGGCCTGGCGCGGCGTGGCGGTGCGGCGGCAGGCGAAGGCGGGCTGGCTGCGGCTGCGGCTATGCGGTGGGCAGGCCGGCAGCAATCCAGGCTTCGGTGCCGCCGGAGATGTTGTGGATCGTAAAGCTTTGGGGCTTTAGGTGGGACTCCAAGGCTTCAGCGGCCTTAGCGCTGCGGCCACCTAGTTGGCAGATCACATAGACGTCCCTGGAGGTGTCTAATTCCCCGGAGCGCTCCACCACGGAGCCGAGGGGAATGTTGATGGCGCCTTGAGCATGTCCCTGCGCATACTCGGAGGGTTCACGTACGTCAATGATTTGGGCGTCTGCTGGTACTTCGGATACGGTGACGTTGTTCATCTTCTATGGGGCTTCTTTCAATGAGCGGGGTGAGAGACCAGCGCCATATGCAGGTAGCTGGCCTCTCACCCCGGGCGGTGGGCGTCGTAAAGCTTAGGACTTGTAGCGGGCGATGGCTTCGGCGTGGATCTTTTCTGCCTCAGCTTTATTGCCCCAGCCGGATCCCGTAACTTCCTTGTTCGGCTCCAGGTCCTTGTAGTGCACGAAGAAGTGCTCGATCTCGTCGCGCTGGAACTGGGAAACATCCTCGATATCCTGCAGGTGGGCCCAGCGGGGATCGTCAATGACACACAGGAGCTTGTCGTCGCCGCCGGCCTCGTCGGTCATCTTGAACACACCGAGCACACGGGCGGGCACGATCACACCCGGCAGCACCGGCTCAGGCAGAATCACGAGGGCATCCAGTGGATCGCCGTCCTCGCCGAGGGTGCCGTCAATGAACCCGTAGTCGAGCGGATAGGCCATGGGGGTAAACAGGTAGCGGTCCAGGTAAATCTTGCCGGTTTCGTGGTCTAGCTCGTATTTATTGCGGGAACCCTTGGGGATTTCGATGGTTACTTCAATGCTCATGCGGCACTCCTTTGCAGCTGTGTGGTGGGCTTTCCACCCTCGGATATTCTACCCCGCTATGCGCTGCGTTAGTCTATAAGAGATGAAAAACGCAAAATGGTGGGTGGCGACCGCAGTGGCCACCGTAGCAGTGGTAGCAACTGCGGTGACCGGTGTGATTGTGACCGATAAAAACCGGCTCTATTACGATCCAGCGCCACAGCTTGTCGACGCTAAACCTGTCGCATTCCCCCTCAAAAAACCGGATGGCGAACCCAACCTTGCCAACCTCGCCCCCATGCTTGACGACGCGCGCCTCGGCAAAGCCTCTATCCAATTCCGGGATGTGACCACCGGCAACGTTGTGCTGGCCAAAAACCCGCAACTGCCCCTCTTACCGGCATCCTCCACCAAGGTTTTGACCGTCAGCGCAGCGCTTCTCAAGCTCGACCTGGATGATAGAATCACCACCCGGGTTGTGCAATCCGGGTCCGATATTGCCGTCATCAAGGCTGCCGGCGATGTCTGGATGACCTACGAAACCATCAAAGACCTGGCCGAACAAATACGCAAAAACCTCCCTGGCGTGAAGCAAGTCCAGATCGACACCTCTGCCTGGACCGCCCCCAGCTTTATAGAATCCTGGGGACGCGAAAACATTACCGAAGGCTTCATTGCCCCCATGGAACCTGCCATGATCTACGGTGCCCGCCTGAACGGGGCCCGCAGTGGGGATGTGCCCAGGTCAAACACCCCGGCGCTCGACGTGGCTGGTGCCGTGGCCCGGGAACTCGGCGTGACCGCGTTCTCCAAGGCCGAAGGCACTGTCCCTGCGGGCGAGGGCGTGAAGGAGTTGGCCAAGGTGGAATCCCCAACCCTGCGGGAGCGCATTGAAAAACTCATGGAGACCTCGGATAATGTCATGGCCGAGGCCGTGGGCCGGGAACTCAGCGGCAGCGATCCGGTGGGTGAAACCCTCCGCATCTTGGGGGAGCATTTCCAAATTCCTGCCGACCTGAAAATTTTCGATAATTCCGGCATGTCCAAAGCTAATCGAATTCCCGCCGAATTCCTGGACTCCCTGATGTTCGCCGCCGCCAAGGACAACTCCCGGCTCTCGGCCATCCTGGCCACACTCCCGGTTGCGGCCGGGACTGGCACCCTGGAATCACGCTACACAACCCTGCGGGGGCGCGGATATGTTCGAGCCAAAACCGGCACCCTGACTGATACTTCTGCCCTGGTGGGGACAATATTATCCGAATCCGGCCGAGTGTACACCTTTGCGATTATCTCCAATGACGCTCCGATCCTGGAGGCGCGGTCGGCCATGGACGAGCTGGCCAGTGCGGTCCGATCCAGCTAGCTAGGCATTCGTAGAGGGAGGGGATGCCAATGACATCGCGGGAGGAATCGGCGCCGCTTGGGCGAGGGCGAGGGTCGGGTTTGGGGCGGAGGCCGGCGCAGGCGCAGGCGCCAGGACAAGCGCAAGCAGGGGCGAAGCCGGCACCGGGACAGGCAGGAGAACCGCCGGCACTAACACAACAGGTACAGACACCCGCACTGGCGGCACCAGCAGGTTCAGGGATGCCCCGGCGCCCCCAGCCCTTCTGGCCGGATCGCAGCCCGGCCTTCCTGAAGCTGCGTCGAGCAGTGCGGGCATTGGCTTCTTCGGAGGATCCGGTACTGATTGGGCTGTCCGGCGGCGCGGATTCCCTCGGCCTGGTCGCGGCGGCTCTGGCGGAGGGGAGAGATGTGTTGGCCCTGTGTGTTGACCACGGATTGCAGCCGGATTCCGCGACGGTGGCGGATCGGGCGGTGGCGATGGCCCGCAGCCTGGGGGCTGAGGCTCGGAGTGTGAAAGTGCAGGTCAAGCCGGGGAATATTGAGGCCCAGGCGCGAGAGGCTCGCTACAAGGCGCTCATGACCGCCGCCGCGGCGGAGAGTAGGTCGGTTTGGGTGGCCCACACCATGGATGACCAGGCGGAAACCTATCTGCTGGGCAGTCTTCGGGGCCGTGCGGTGGGGATGCCGGTGTCCGGCACTGTGATCCGTCCGTTTTTGAGCGTGCGCCGGGCGGACACGGTTGCGGCCTGCGCGGAGTTGGGGCTTGAGGTGTGGCATGACCCCATGAATGCTGATCCGCGGTTTCGCCGCGTGCGGGTGCGCACCGAGGTTTTGCCCCTGCTTGCAGACATCCATGGCGGCGACCCGGTGCCTCCCCTGGCAGCGGCCGCGTCCCTGGCGCGTGATGATGCCGCGGCCCTGGATGCGCAGGCGATTGCTACGGCTCAGGTTGCGGAGATTGCCTGCCTGCCTGTTGCGTTGCGTCGTCGCGCGTACCTGGCGTTGGTGGATGCGCCCCTGGGGCCGCGGCATTTGGAGGCGATTGATTCCCTGGTGATGGATTGGCATGGTCAGGGCCCGGTGGCGGTGGCGGGGTTCCAGGTGCGTCGCCAGGGTGCGGAGCTCCGCGTTATTCCTCGTAGCACATAAGCATAAGCCTGCCCGTTGCTGTGTTGTGTGCTGCGTTTTCTGGTTTTTGGGCCCGCCCCGAGCCCTGTTTTGTTCGATATCGCAGCACACAGGCCAGGTTTTGCGTCTGCCCCTAGGTCATCCGGCAGGTACTGTGCTGCGTTTTCTGGTTTTTAGGCCAGGTTTGGGCTCTGTTTCGCCTAATATCGCAGCACACAGACGCGGGTCTTGCTTTATGCTTGTCGACGCTCACCTGTCGGCACCTCATCCTCACCCCCTCACCTGTTGCCGATGTCTCATTCTTTCCCTGCCCGCCGCCCTCGCCGATCTGTGTGCTGCGTTTTCTGGTTTTTGGGCCCGCCCCGAGCCCTGTTTCACCCAATATCGCAGCACACAGGCAGGGTTTCGCGTCTGCCCCTAGGTCATCCGGCAGGTACTGTGCTGCGTTTTCGGGGAATTAGGAGTGCAATAGGGCTGAAAAAGCCAGATATCGCAGCACACAGACCAAGAAGGGATGCTGTGTGGATGGAGGCACAGGTGCTAGGCGCGGATGCGGGCGCCAGGGTTCGGGGTGTGTGGAGGTGTGTGGAGGCGCGTGGAAGCGCGTGGAAGCGCGTGGAAGCGGCACATAGGGTCTGGGAGAGGGGCTGCGGGAATGCTGTATGGGGTGAGGGCTAGCCGGAGAAAAGCGCTCTCACCAGGGAATATAGGTAGCATATTTACTATTGATGGCAAAAATAATAACAGTTTGGGAACAGTCCGTAGAAATAGTTGCCAAGTAGTGTGGCACGCGGGCAATCTGGAGGTAGCCGACAACTTACCCACCCCTCATGCCCATACGTAGGTGCATTATGACCCCCACATCACGTCCCGACCCCCATCTGGAAAATGTGCTGCGGCGAATGCCGGATGCCCCAGCTGCCCGGAAGAAGGTCACCAGCAGGCCGGGGTGGTATAGGGCCAATGTGGAGGTGACCCGGCGGGTTTATGTGGATCGGGGCTGGTTCAATGGGTTGCGGAACTTTGAGCGTCGTAAAGTGAGAGCGTGGGCGGTTGCGCGCAGTGTGAAAACCGCAGTGCTGTGTGGAATGTCTGCGGCGGAAATTTATGGCCTGCCCATTCTTAACCGGAACCAGTACGAGAACGTGGAACTGTGCCTGCCCGAACGTCGGCGGCCGCCCAGCAGGCGGAAGTGGCGAGATCACACCGTCTATCGGGACAAATACCTCGCACAGGCCGATATTGCCATGGTCAATGGGGTGTATGTCACCACCATTCCCCGCACTTATGTGGATATTCTGCTCTACCACGGCGAGCTTGAAGCCCTCGTGTTTATCGATGGCGCGCTGCACGAAAGACGCACCACCCGCACTGAATTGCACCGCTACCTTGCGAGCAGACGTGGCCAGTGGGGGATTCGGCGGGCGCGAAA
Source organism: Corynebacterium matruchotii (assembly GCF_011612265.2). Taxonomy (NCBI): domain Bacteria; kingdom Bacillati; phylum Actinomycetota; class Actinomycetes; order Mycobacteriales; family Corynebacteriaceae; genus Corynebacterium; species Corynebacterium matruchotii. The sequence continues at coordinate 291,643 of NZ_CP050134.2, forward strand.
CCTGCTTGACGACGCCACCGGGCTGGCCGAAAGCCCATACGAAACCGTGGCGCGCTGGCTGCTGCGTGGGGTGGAAAAACAGCTCGGTATCACCGAAATCGTGCCGCAAGCCTGGTTCAGTACCCGCTCGCGCCAGGGAAAACTGCAGCGACGCCGGGTAGATTTGCTGGTCAATGGGTTTCTTGTCATTGAGATCGATGGGCTTATTAAATACGACGAACGATTTTTGCAGGAACGGGGGGTAACGTATCGGCAGGTTATGGAGGATGAACGGTATCGGGAACGGCAAATCCAAAACCAGGGATACCAAGTATTGCGACTAGCTCCGGGGGAGGTGTGGCGCGATCTTATTGCTAAAGTGACGGAAATCATGAAGCAGAACCCTCAGCGAGTTTCGCCAAAGAAGCACTTTCTGCCGTGGGCGGCTTAGGCAATAAATTTGGGGCGATAAATAGGGGTGACGGGCATGGGCGAAGCATGCGCGGATTACAGGTAGTTTGCTGGTAGGGCGCTGGTGGGGTGCGGGAAGCACCTGGGTGTACCTCAAGTGGTTGGTAATGGCCTTCTAAACATGGCAGACTTTGGAGTATTGCGATTTTATTACAATTCTGTGAGAGGGCCTGCGATAAGCATGACTATTCTGCAAAATGATAAAAACTTCGACGTGCCACCGAACCGCTACGGCGATGACGTGGAATCCGTCCTTATCAGCAAGGACTCGCTTCAAGCCCGCATTCAGAAAATGGCCGATCAGGTTTCCGACAAATATCGTGACTCCGAAAACGACCTGATTTTAGTGTGTGTGCTGAAAGGGGCGGTGTTCTTTATCACCGATTTCGCGCGCGCACTGACCATCCCATCGCAGGTAGAGTTTATGGCAGTGTCATCCTATGGGAATTCCACGACATCATCTGGTGTGGTGCGAATCCTCAAAGACTTGGACCGTAATATTGCGGGTCGAGATGTCCTCATTGTCGAAGATATTATCGACTCTGGTCTGACCCTCAGCTGGCTAGTGCGAAACCTCAAAAACCGCAAGCCCAAGTCTTTGGAGGTGGTGACATTGCTGCGTAAACCCGAGGCCATCACCGCTAAGGTTGATCTCTTGGATGTTGGGTTTGATATTCCCAACGAATTCGTCATTGGTTATGGTCTCGACTATATGGAACGCTACCGTGACCTGCCTTGGGTGGGAACCCTCCAACCACGTGTGTATGCGGAGAGCTGACACGGGAACTACTGCGCGCCATGGGAACGTTAAATCGTTAAAGTATGCACGAAAGTATGAAAACAAAGCCAATAGGTGAGTAAACGTGAAGAATAAAAAAATTATTCAAATTGGTGCTATCACGGCGATAGCGCTAATTTCCCTCTATCTGATTTCCCTATTGAGCTCCACCACCCGTGGTTTCGTCAATGTGGAGACCTCAGTGGCCATGACGCAATTAAAGAAGAATAACGTCACCGAGGCCAACATTGATGATCGGGAACAACGCCTCCGCCTCAAACTCAAACAGGGTATTGAGCATGATGGTAAACAGAACGTTACCGAAATCATGACGCAATATCCGGCGCGGACCTCCCCAGACATTTTTAAAAAGGTAGAGGCCTCCAAAACCGATAAATTTACCACCAATGTCACCCAAGACAGCATCCTCGTGCAGATGTTGAGTTATATCCTGCCCATGCTCATTGTCTTTGGGCTGATTTTATGGTTCTTTAGTCGCATGCAAGGCGGGGGCATGGGCATGTTTGGGTTCGGCGGCAACCGCGCCAAAGAACTCACCAAAGACATGCCCACCAATACCTTCGCCGATGTTGCTGGTGCCGACGAAGCTGTCGACGAGCTCCAGGAGATCAAGGACTTCCTCCAGGACCCCTCCCGCTATGAGGCCCTGGGGGCGAAAATCCCCCGCGGCGTGTTGCTCTATGGCCCGCCGGGTACCGGTAAAACCCTCTTGGCCCGCGCCGTTGCCGGGGAGGCCGGCGTGCCGTTCTACTCCATTTCTGGTTCCGACTTTGTGGAAATGTTTGTTGGCGTGGGCGCATCCCGGGTCCGGGACCTCTTCAAGCAGGCTAGGGAAAACAGCCCCTGCATTATCTTTGTCGACGAGATTGATGCCGTGGGTCGCCAACGCGGCTCCGGCATGGGTGGTGGCCACGATGAGCGGGAACAAACCCTCAACCAGCTGCTTGTTGAGATGGATGGCTTCGGCGATCGTGAAGGCGTGATCCTCATGGCCGCCACCAACCGGCCCGACATTCTGGACCAGGCGCTGCTGCGGCCTGGCCGGTTCGACCGGCAGATTCCGGTCACCAACCCCGACCTCAAGGGTCGTGAGGCCATCCTCAAGGTGCACGCCGAGGGCAAGCCGTTTGCCAAGGATGTGGATCTGGCCGCGCTCGCCCGCCGCACTGCCGGCATGTCCGGCGCCGACCTGGCCAATGTGCTCAACGAGGCTGCCCTCCTGACGGCACGCATTGGGGGCAATGTTATTACTGCCGACGCCCTAGAGGAGGCCACCGACCGGGTGATCGGCGGCCCCCGCCGCTCTTCGAAGGTCATTTCGGAGAAAGAAAAGAAAGTCACCGCATACCACGAGGGTGGCCACACCCTGGCCGCTTGGGCCCTCAAAAATATCGAACGTGTGTACAAGGTCACCATTTTGGCTCGCGGCCGCACCGGTGGGCATGCCATGACCGCCCAGGAAGATGACAAGGGCATGTATAACCGGGATGAGCTCTATGCCCGGTTAGTGTTTGCCATGGGCGGCAGGGCCGCCGAGGAGCTGGTGTTTGGTGAGCCCACCACCGGGGCCAGCGCCGACATTGAGATGGCCACGAAGATCGCCAAGTCCATGCTGGTGGAGTATGGCATGTCCCCCTCGCTGGGTATGGTGAAATACGGTGACGAACAGGGTGATCCATTCATGGGCCGCGGCGGTCAGGGGCAGCTGGAATACTCCCAAGACACGGCGGCCCTCATCGACCGGGAAATGAAGTTCCTGCTGGACAAGGCGCATTCCGATGCCTACGAGATTTTGTCCGAGTACCGGGATTATTTGGATAAGCTGGCGGAAAAGCTCCTGGAGAAAGAAACGCTGCGCCGGCCGGATCTCGAAGCGCTCTTTGATGGAATCACCCCGCGGGAAGTCGGCGAGGTATTCCCGGGTGAAGACTATCGGTTCCCCCGCCAGGTTGGTCGGGAGCCGGTGAAGACCCCCACCGAGCTGGCTATCGAACGGGGCGAGGAGCCACCGAAGCCGTTTAGCCTGCTGGAGGCTTCCAAGGCGGCCCGCGCTAAGCGGGCAGCCGAGTTGGAGGCGATGAAGCGGAAAGAAGAAGCTGGACTGGCCGGCGCCGGGGCAGGAGCTGGCGCCGGGGTCGGTGCGGGTGTAAACGCGCCCAATGGATTTGGCGCAAACTTTAATTCTGGCGGCCCCGGTGGTCCTGGCGGCCCGAATGGTGGCAGCCCCCAGGGTGGGCCCAATGGGCTCAACGGCCCTGGTAGTGGCCCCCAAGGGCGTGGTGCCGGGCCACAGCCACAACAACCACAACAGTCGCAGCAACAACAGCAGCCACAGCCGCAGGTGCCGCAGAACCATAATGGCCAGCAGGGCGGCTCGCATAGCGCCGGGGCTGAGGTCGGGTCTGGTGCCGGCAATAATCAGAAGCAGAAAACATCACTGTCCCGTTCCGTGCTGGGTGCGAGCGCCAGGCGGCTGATTGAACGGCCCAATAGCGACCGGAGTGATCGAGGTACCCGAGGCGATCGGGGCGGCCGGAGCGATGGCTTGGGTGGATCCCTAGGCGGGGCACACGATAAAAGCCAACAGCAATCCGTTTCCCAGAATGCGGCTGGCATGCCGCAGGGGCCGGCGTCGCAAAGCCCGCAGGGAGAGAAGCCTGGTGAGCGGCGTTACGCAGGAAGCCCGCCGCCCGCTGGTTGGACGGTACCGGGGGATCGCGCCAATAACCCCTACGCGAATTCGGCGCAGCGTCACAGCGCGCCGGTGCCCCCGGAGGAGGAGATTGGTTTCCGCCTCCCGGAGAATGAGCGCACCGAACACCCGTGGCGCGATGAGGAGCCGAAAACCGATTCTTCGTCGCAGTCCCAGTCTCAATCTCAGTCGCAGCATTTCCGCAGCTGGGACAAGCAGATGCGGGATAACCAGGCGACTGACATTTTTGACCGGTTCCCCAATGATGACGACAAGAGCGAAGGAAAGCACCGTTAATGGCACAAGAGTTCGAACGGGCTGAGCCTGGTTGGGAGCAGTCGTCGGTGTCACAAGGGGTGGATCATGAGCGGGCGGAGCGTGCCGTCCGGGAGCTCCTCTTGGCCATCGGCGAGGATCCCGACCGCGAGGGGCTGCGGGAAACCCCTGCTCGGGTGGCGCGTGCCTATGCCGAGATTTTCGCCGGTCTGCACACGGACCCCACCGCCGTGCTGGATCGCACTTTTAGCGAGGATCACCGGGAACTCGTGGTAGTGAAGGATATACCTATCTATTCCACCTGCGAGCATCATCTGGTGCCGTTTTTTGGCCGGGCGCACATCGGCTACATTCCGGGGGAGTCCGGCAAGGTGATCGGTCTGTCCAAGCTCGCACGGGTGGTCGATCTGTTTGCCAAGCGTCCACAGGTGCAGGAGCGCCTCACCCGTCAAGTAGCAGATGCGTTAGTGACTAAGCTGGAGCCGCATGGGGTGATTGTGGTGATTGAATGCGAACATTTGTGCATGGCCATGCGGGGGATTCGTAAGCCGGGAGCGGCTACGGTAACGTCCGCGGTACGTGGCGGTTTTGCGCATTCCGCGAAGTCGCGGGCCGAAGCATTAAGTTTGATCCGGGAGTAGATAAGTGTTCGAACAAACGGGTCGCCGCACCCAGGTGATGGGAATTCTCAATGTGACCGAGGATTCCTTCTCTGACGGTGGGCGCTATATTGACTTCGACAAAGCTATCGAACACGCATTCGCATTGCGTGATGCGGGTGCGGACCTCATTGACGTGGGCGGCGAATCTACCAGGCCGGGGGCGGTGCGCGTGCCCGAAGCGGTCGAACATGCGCGCGTCATCCCGGTCATCACAGAGCTGAGTCGGGCGGGCATTGTCACGTCCGTGGACACCATGCGGGCGAGTGTCGCGTCCGCTGCCGTTGCGGCCGGGGTCTCCCTCATTAATGACGTTTCCGGTGGTCAGGCCGACCCCGACATGCTGCGGGTCATGGCCGAAGCGCAGGTTCCCGTCTGCCTCATGCACTGGCAAACCGACCGTTTCGGCGATGCGTCCGGGGCGCATCATGGGGAGCACATCATTACCGATGTTCGAACGCATTTGTTATCGCTTGTCGACGCCGCAACGCGGGCGGGAATCGACCAGTCCCGAATCTGCCTCGACCCCGGCCTCGGCTTCGCCAAGACCGCCGACAATAACTGGAGCCTATTGCATCACCTGGACCAGATCCAGGCCCTGGGCTTTCCGCTGCTCATCGGCGCCAGTCGAAAACGCTTTCTCACGGAATTGGGCGGCGACCGGGACGCCGCCACCGCCGCGGTGACCGCCATCGTCGCCCACCAGGGGGTGTGGGCGGTGCGGGTGCACGACGTGGCCGGCTCCGCCATGGCAGTGCGGGTGGCAGAAAGGATACGCTCTGGTGGCCGATCGAATTGAACTGACCGGGCTGAAAGCCCGCGGCTATCACGGGGTATTCCCGGAAGAAAACCGCGACGGCCAGGAGTTCCTGGTCGACCTCATCTGCTGGCTCGACGCCACCCGCGCCGTGGAGACCGACGACGTGGCGGACACCATCAACTACGCGGACTTGGCTGAGATCGCCCACCAGGTCATAACCGGGCCGCCCTATAATCTTATTGAAAAAGTAGCTGGTACCATTGCCAATATCATCATGGCGCGCTATGAGCAGCTGTATGCGGTGGAGGTAACCGTGCATAAACCCCAAGCCCCGATCCCGCGGGATTTTACGGATGTGGCAGTGGTGGCCCGCAGGTCCCGGAGGCGCATATGATTCGGGCCGTGTTATCCATTGGGTCGAACATGGACGACCGCTACGCACTGCTAGAAACTGTATTCGAGGAGTTCCGGGATGAAACCATTGCTCAGTCCCCAATCTACTCCACCCCACCTTGGGGGGTGCCGGACCAAGACGAATTCCTCAATGCGATCCTTATCGTCAATGTGGCCCAAACTCCCAGGGAGCTATTGCGTCGTGGGCAACACCTAGAGGCGGCGGCGGAACGCCGGCGCACCCGCAAGTGGGGGCCCCGCACATTAGACGTGGACATTATTCAAGTGATCGACGCCAATGGTGTCGAACTGGTGTCCGAGGACCCGGAGTTGATTTTGCCGCATCCCTGGGCGCGGCACCGGGCGTTTGTATTGGTGCCCTGGTTGGCGGCCGACCCGGAGGCCCGGTTGCTGGGGGTTCCGGTGCGGGAGATCGTCGAAAAGCTCGATATTGCGGACGTAGAGGCGGTGGTTGAAGCGTGAAAACCACCTCAATAACCGCTCTCGTGGGGGTGGGCGGATTTTGCGCCGCCGCCACATTGATTGCAATACAAAACCTCTATAATGTTATGTCCACCGTTCCCATCTCTGTGGGGCTCACGCTCCTCATTATGGCCGTCTTGTGCTGCATGTTAGCCTGGCGGGTCAAAGGGCAAATCAAAGACAATCGAATCGGTTTTGATCGTAGCCAACTAGAACCCACTCGGGTGGCAACCTTTCTTATCATTGGGAAAACATCGGCATGGACGGGGGCAATTTTTTCCGGAATCTATGTGGGCATGGGAGTGTATGTCATTCCCCGAATGGGCGACCTTGTTGCCGCAGCTAACGACGCTCCCGGTGTGATTACCGCCGCCATTGGGGGCGTGGTGTTATGCGCCGCCGGACTGTGGTTAGAACGTGCTTGCGCCGCCCCGCCTCCAACAGATGGTGATAGTGTCAGGTAGCTTGGTATTTATGAGTGTGCTATCAGAAGACCATGGCTTCGCACAACAGGACGATGCCCCCGCGACCCGCGACACCGGCCAGCTCCTTTTAGTTGGCCTGGTTGTTTTAGCGCTGGCTGCCAGTGTCATCATGATGCTCACTGGCAATATCAACCTGCTGAAAGTCGCGTTGCTTGCCGCATTGTGGGCCGCTGTTTTCGGCATCTTCCTTACGTATTTCTATCGCAATAAACTCAGTGAACAAAAACTAGAACACGAAAACCAGATCGAACAGGCTCGCCTGGCATTCCACGCGGAACAGGCGGCGCGAGAATTAGAATTAGAACAACGAATTACCGAAAAAACTAACGACGCTACGCAGGAGACCCTCGACAAGATCAAGGATCAATTAGACAACCTGCGGAGCCAATTAGAAATGCTCTCCGGAGTGAGCTTCGAAGAACCCACCATGATTAGGGCCGAGGCGCACCGAATCAAAGAGATTAAAGAAATCAGTGCTAGCGACGGCATGGACTATGGATCCGTGGATTTTGATACCACCACATCCGACCACGAGATGGCCGAGGACTACCGTGAGTCCGATGATGTTTCGGTCGATTCCGACCAGTTCAATAATGCCAGGTTTGGGACTTATCCCACCTTTACCGGCTCCGGCAGCAATGCCACCGACATGACCGACGTGTTTAGCCATGTCCCGGATCCCGAACCGGAATTCGACCCCGATGCCGAGTGGGATGAGTCCAAACACTTTAGCGAATTTCCGGTCGAAACTGCCACGAATAATTCCAATATGGAGGACTCCGCCGTCGACGGTGAGCCCATCCCTACCGACTACGATCTTCCCAGCTATGGCTCCTGGGAGGGCAGCCGCTATGCTTCGGAAAACTCCGAAGACGCCGAGGTGGAGGAGCCCACCGGGTCATTCCCAGCCAACGCCGACGCCAACGCTAATGCCAGCGCCGGTTCCAGCGGCAGCGACAGCGGCCGTAGCGGTGGCGCCCATTCCAGCCCCGACAATTCCGGTGCGTCTACCAGCGGGTATGGTGCCGATTTCAGTGCCGCTCGCCTGCAAAACATTTACGGTCGAAGCGCTGCTTCCTCCCAGGCGACCCAGGGATCCCGGGCCGCACAGGGCGCCCAGGGGTCGCAGTCTTCGGGTGGTCACACAAGCCACAGGGGCAGCGATTCCTTTGCATTCGGGAATTCCAGCAATGCAGCAAACGCCAACGCCGGTGAAGCCGACAGCCGCGACACCACCAACGCCCGCAGCAATGACGCTAATACCCCCAATCGGGCGACCTACCCGAATTTCGCCATGCCTAGTGGCTCACAGGAAAACACCGACTACTCGGCCTCGAATCAAGACAATCGGGGCAGCCACCGCAGCGGCGGGCATTCCACGGATTCCAACCAGACCGGCTTCAGCTACTCCAACTATGGGTCCAGCGGATATTCCTCCCCCGACTATTCCGCCCCGGCCGCCGATTCGAACAATGATTCGGCCGCCACGGTGTATGAAGCTCCCAGTTCCTCAGGGTCGTCGTACGCCTCCCCGAACTGGTCGTCGACAAGCCCGGCGGTGGGGGATTCCGCGACCACCGACTCCACCGATTCCGCTGGTCGTCAGCAGGACACCGGCAGTTGGCGGCAGCGGGTGGCTGCCGGGTCGACCCCGAGCGAGGGCGGCGGGCGGCGTCGTAAGCAAAGCGAACCCGAGCCGGAGCCACAGAACCACCGGGGCTCGCACCGGCGACCCGAACAAGAAGCCGAAGATACGCGGCACGGGCGGCGGCGTCGGGACGAAGGCGGCGGGCTGAGCGTCGCGGATCTGCTGCGGCGAAATGACGGCTAATGACCCAGCAACCATACCGTAGGCCGCCTAGGCTACGCATCGCACAACTCGGGGCCATATTTGATGCTAGGGATTTCATGCAAGGACTGCGGGCCCAGGGCCATGCGGTGTTTGGGGGACCGCATGCCGTGCCGCAAGCCGACATGGTTGTATTCAAGCTGACTGCCGTGAAATCGCTGGTGTCACGTGTGCGGCCCGGACAAATTCTGATCCTGGTCGATTTCTGCCATTCGCTTGAGGTGCTCGAACCATTGGCGGCCCAAGGTTGTCACACAATTGTGCTCATGCCATTGGCGCCCAATCGCTATGCTTTCCTGGCGGACCAGGAAATATCTACTGTCATCATGGAGCTCCTCACTACGGAATTAGCAAGCGTGTGTGAGCATGTTCCCGCGGAGCGGCAGCAGGAATTTGTTGCCGGTTTTGTGCTCAGCCAGCTTGCCAGCGAGGTATATCAGCTTGGGGCCACGCTACAAGACCCCAGCGGAAACTCGGTGAGCAGCATACTCGGTCCCAATTCTGAACCGGCCGAACCGCCTAGACTTGCCAAGCAAGATTTGCCGTCGTGGCTATCAATAACACCACACCAGCCCAAGCAGCAGGATTCGCAAGAGCAAGAGCATCCTGACACTAATGCCGCGCAATCCGAGCAGTCGCAGGAGCCGCACGAGGACGAACGGCCGCTGCTGCCCAGGCAGCTTCTCAGGGAACACCATCTTGCCTGGTGCGCCGAGGCGTTGCCCACTGACCACGCACGTTCCGTGTTTTACACCCTGCTCTACTATGGTTTGTTGCAACACAACACCAAGCCGGAAAATCTGGTGGCATGGGCAAAGAAGCAACAGGAGCGGTACGGTGGCCTTTGAGCGTCGACAAGCAACACGCATAACCAGCGCCCGTCACATAGCAATGTTGGCGAGCGTCATGAAGAAACAGGGCACGCCCGTGGTGCTCGTCCCATTAACAACCAGCATCCACGCCGGCCATCGCGCCTTGGTCCGTGCCGCTCAACGCATCCCTGGCGCGCTAGTCATTGTTGCTATCCATCCCGATGTTGATTGCACTCCGCTTATCGACGCCCGGGTGGACGCGATCTTCACCTACACGGATGCCGAACTGTGGCCCAGCGGCCCCCGAACGCTGGTGAACAGTCCGCTGAGTCAAGCTGCCGGTGGCGCGGGTGCTGGCGTGCCGGTTACCCGAATAATGGCGTTATTGGGAATTATTGGCCCAACGGATTTGGTGCTGGGGGAGAAGAATATTCGCCAGTTGGTTCAGGTGCAGCAGGCGATCACTGACTTGCATTACCCGGTTGTGGTGCATGAAGTGCCGACGGTGCGCACGTCGGAGGGGCTGCCGGTGTCGAATCGTTATGCAGATATTCCGCCCGCGGATCACGATAAGGCGGTAGCGGTGTCGGCCAGCCTGATTGCGGGGACGTATGCGGCGCAAGATGGTGCGGCCGCGATCCTGGTTGCGGCTCACGAGGTGTTGGCGGTGGCTGGGGTGGAGCCGGACGAGCTGGCGCTCTATTCACTCATGCTGGGCCCGGCCCCGGAGTCAGCCCCAGAAGCAGGGGACGCCCGCCTGGTGGTGAGCGCTACGGTGGGTGGGGTGTGCATTACCGACAGCGTGCGAGTGGTCTTGGGGGCCAAGCCGCACTGACCGGATCTTGACTGGCCCTGGGTAGCTGGGCGCCTATGCCCCAATACTCTTCATACCGCCAACCTTCTGCCCTCCGGCCCCAGTCGGCGCTAGCGAAGAGTCACTCGGGCAGTTGTTCCATTTCGGCCCGGGTGGGCGGGTTGGCGCCAACCCGGGTGCAGGTCACGGCGGCGGCCCGGGCGGCATAGCTGGCGATTTCCGCCCAGTCTTCACCCGTAAACTCCATGGTCTTGTTCCGAACGTTCTTTCCCCCGGTGCGGCGGTGGATTTCGGCCAGTAAACATCCTATGACCGTGTCGCCGGCCCCGATGGTGTCAGCCACTTCGATGGTGGGGGCGGTTACTTCGATGGTTTGCCCATTGAAGTGCACAATCAACCCATCCGGCCCGCAGGTGATTACCTTGATGGGGGCTTCGGGCTGGTCGAGGAACTCCTCTTCTTCGTCGGAAAGCTTGAGCAGGTCGACGGAGGGGAGGAGGGAGTACAGGAAATCGCTGTGGGCCTTGGTGGCGTAGAAGGGCCGAATGTTGGGGTCGAGGGCAATGAATGTGCCGTCGCGGTGCAGGTTTTTCAGGAGGGCGGCGTAGCGGGATGCGCCGGGTTCGAGGGCGAGGGAGACGGTGCCGAAGCAGGCGATGTCGGTGGTGAGGTCGGCGGGCGGGTCGACAAGCCGGTCGGCGGTGCCGTCGATATAGAAGGAGTAGGAGGCGCTGCCATCAGGGTTGAGGGAGGTGACGGCTAAGGTGGTAGGCTCTTGACCGCGCTGCACCAGGGAGGTGTCCACGTTTTCGCTGGTGAGGCGGTCGACGAGGGCGTCCCCGAAGTTGTCGGTGGAGACGCGGGAAAGAAATTGGGTGGGTTCTCCTTGGCGGGCCGCGGTGATGGCGACGTTAAACGGGCCGCCACCGAGGGCTGGCGTCAGGGGAAGTAATCGGGGATTGGTGTTGGTTGAGGAATGGATGGGTACGAGATCAACAAGGCCTTCGCCGCAGACAGTAATCATGCTTATTAGTTTAATGAGCTGCGGCTGTTGCTGTGGGGTGTTGGTGAAATGTGCTAGGTGCACTATTGTTTAATTGCGTGACTGACGCAAATCAAACCTCAAAGAATCGCCAGATGCCGGAGCAGCAACGGATCCGTCGGGAGAAACGGGAGAAGTTGCTTCAATCCGGTGGTGAGGCGTACCCGGTGATTGTGGATCGCACAATCTCTATCACTGATTTGCGGGATAAGTATGTGGTGTTGGCTGAGGGGGAGAACGAGCCGGAGTCGACTCCTGCCCATGCCGTACCGGTGACGTATTTGCGGGCTGGGGATGAGACCACGGATGAGGTGGCGATTGCCGGCCGGGTGTTGTTTATTCGTAACACCGGCAAGTTGTGCTTCGCCACTATCCAGGAGGGGAGTGGCACGCAGATTCAGGCAATGCTGTCGTTGGCCGAGGTGGGCCCGGATTTGTTGGCGGCGTGGAAGTCGGATGTGGATTTGGGCGACATCGTGTCGGTGCGGGGCCGGGTGATTGTGTCGAAGCGGGGCGAGCTGTCGGTGCTGGCCTCGTCATGGCATATGGCGGCGAAGGCTCTGCGGCCGCTGCCGGTGGCGTTCGCCGATATGAGCGAGGACATGCGGGTGCGGCATCGTTACACGGACCTGATTATGCGGGAGAAGGCGCGGGAGAATGCTCTGACCCGGATTAAGGTGATGCGGGCGCTGCGGAATTATTTGGAGTCCCAGGGGTTCCTGGAGGTGGAAACCCCCATGTTGCAGACTTTGCATGGTGGTGCGGCGGCCCGGCCGTTTGTGACGCATTCGAATGCGCTCGATATTGATCTGTATCTGCGGATCGCCCCGGAGCTGTATTTAAAGCGCTGTGTTGTCGGTGGTATCGAACGGGTTTTCGAGGTGAATCGGAATTTCCGTAACGAGGGTGTGGATTCCTCCCACTCCCCGGAGTTCGCCATGTTGGAGACCTACCAGGCGTGGGGCACCTACGATGATTGTGCTGAGCTCATTAAGAACCTGATCCAGGATGTTGCCATGGAGGTTTTTGGTTCCACAACGGTGACGTTGGCCGATGGCTCCGAATACGATTTGGGTGGTGCGGAGTGGCCCACGATCGAAATGTACCCGTCGCTCAATGAGGCGTTGCAGCGGAAGTTCCCAGGTCAGCCCGAGGTGACGGTGAATTCGACCGTGGCTGAGTTGCGCGAGATTGCGGACGCCGTCGGCTTGGACGTGCCGGCCAAGGGCGGTTGGGGCCACGGCAAGCTGGTGGAAGAGCTGTGGGAGTTGTTGTGCGAGGATCAGCTGGAAGGGCCGATTTTTGTGCGGAATTTCCCGGTGGAGACCTCCCCCTTGACCCGCCAGCACCGGAGCGAGCCGGGGGTGACAGAGAAGTGGGATTTGTATGTTCGCGGGTTCGAACTGGCTACCGGTTATTCCGAACTTGTTGACCCGGTGATTCAGCGCGAGCGTTTCGAGGACCAGGCCCGTCTGGCTGCGGGGGGCGATGAGGAGGCCATGGTGTTGGATGAGGATTTCCTGGCCGCCATGGAGCAGGGCATGCCGCCGACCGCGGGCGCGGGCATGGGCATTGATCGCCTGCTCATGGCCCTGACTGGTTTGGGTATCCGCGAAACCGTGTTGTTCCCCCTGGTGAAGCCCGAGCGCGACAACTAGCCCCCCGCTTTACGACGCCGCAAGCGTGGGCACTCCATCCCCATCACACATCCCCGTGGTGGGGTGTTTTCGTGGACGGTGTCACATGCCGGGCACTGTGCTGCGATATCTGGATTCTAGGCCGGTTTCAGGCCCTGTTTTGCCCAATATCGCAGCACACATCTTCCGGGAGTGGGGTGAGGGTTGCGGTGTATCGAATTAGTTGGTGGGGCATGTCACGTAAATTTATGTTTCAAGGTTGGGCGCTTGGGACCCAGGTCATCTGACAAGTACTGTGCTGCGTTATCGCCTGTTTTGGGGCTGGATCCGGCCTTTGGAGTGAGATATCGCAGCACACACCCCGGGCGTGGGGTCGGGGATGCCGGAGAGTTGACTCTCTCCCGTTCAACCCGGGTCATCTGACAAGTACTGTGCTGCGTTATTGCCTGTTTTGGGTCCGGATCCAGTCTCTGGGATGAGATATCGCAGCACAGTGCCCAGGGACAGGGTTGGAGTGCTCGGTGGTTGGGGGTCTCCCGTCCGACCCGGGTCATCTGACAAGTAGTGTGCTGCGATATCTGGATTTTGGGTCGGTCTCAGGCCCTGTTTTGCTCAATATCGCAGCACACTACCCGCGGTTCCACATCCCTGGAGGTCCGGAGATCGGAGCCCGGCCCACGCGCCGGGGCGGGCGTCGAAAAGCGCGAACTATTTCGGGGATGTTCGGTGGCGCGCGTACTGTTTAATTGGATAGAAGGCAGAAAGGAAATATATGGATATGGACAACCCGGGGCTCACCAGGGAATCCAAGCTTGTGCTCGGTACCCTCGTGCTTGCCGCAACTGTGATGCTGCTGAATGAGACCACGCTGTCGGTGGCGCTGCCGGTCATCATGGACAGCTTCGGGGTGACCGCTGCCACCGCGCAATGGCTCACCACCGGTTTCATGCTTACCATGGCGGTCGTGATCCCCACCACCGGGTTTGTTATTGAGCGGCTCACCACCCGGCAAGTCTTTATCACCGCCTTCGTGTTCTTCCTGGGCGGCACTCTGGTGGCGGCCCTCGCCCCTGTCTTCCTAGTGCTGCTGGGCGGCCGGGTGTTGCAGGCCGCCGGAACCGCGCTGATTATGCCCCTGCTCATGACCACCGTCATGAATGTGGTGCCCCCTAGCATGCGCGGTTCCTTCGTGGGCATGATGTCCGTCGTGATTTCGCTTGCCCCCGCGTTCGGCCCCACCGTGTCCGGGTTCATCCTCAACTATTTCAGCTGGAATTTCGTCTTCTGGTTCATGGTTCCCTTCGTCGTATTCATCCTGCTGGTGGGGGTGAAATACATTAGTAACGTGGGGGAATCCACCGAAAAACCATTCGATATCATATCGGTGCCATTGGCGGCCATCGGGTTTGGCGGGCTTGTCTACGCGCTCAGCGACATTGAAACCCTCATGGCCGGCAGTTTCGTCCCCATCATTGTGGGGGTGGCCGCCATTATTGCGCTCGTCGCATTCGTGCTGCGGCAGCTCAGCCTGGGCAAACGCGATCAGGCTTTCCTGGACCTGCGGGTTTTCGCGGTCCCGGGTTTTGCTATTGCTATCGTCCTCGTCATGGTGATCTTTGGCTTGCTTCTGGGGCTGGTCACCGTGCTGCCCATCTACCTGCAAAAAGCCATACTGGTCACTACGGCGGTGTCCGGCCTGGTGGTCATGCCCGGCGGGCTACTTCAGGGTCTTGCCGCCCCCTTTATTGGTCGGCTCTACGACCGGGTTGGGGTTCGACCCCTCATGATCCCCGGCATTATTGTCGTGGCCATCAGCACCGGGCTTCTCACGTGGGCCGCCTACCAGCGGTTTGGTCCCATCGCCATGGCCATGCTGTATGTGCTGTTTGAGGTCGGTATTGCGTTCGGCATCACCCCGCTGTACACCGCGTCGTTAAGCAGCCTGCCCGCACACCTGTACAGCCACGGTTCCGCCACCCTATCCACCGCGCAGCAGCTCGCCAGCGCCATCGGGGTCGCTATTCTCGTCGCGGTGCTCACCCAGCAAACAAACAGCAAGGTAGCCGCCGGTGCTCCGCTTGTCGACGCTACAGCCCACGGCGCAACCAGCGCATTCCTGGTCGCCACCATCTTGGCTGTAGTAGCTGTACTATTAAGCTTCTTCATTAAACAAGCCAAAAACTAGCAGCTGTTCGCTACAGGCGTACACCAACAAAAATCCCCAATCACCAGCGACAATAGCGAAAAAATTGGGGGCTTTGACGTGCGGCGTGTCTCATAAGCTGGTTCAAAATTATGAACCGCTATAGAGTTGGGAACATTACAACTATTAGTACAGCTTAGGAAGTGAACATGTTCGAGCGTTTTACCGACCGTGCTCGCCGCGTCATTGTGCTGGCACAAGAAGAGGCACGCGGTCTCAACCACAATTACATCGGCACCGAGCATATCCTGCTCGGCCTCATCCACGAAGGCGAAGGCGTGGCCGCTAAAGCCCTGGAATCCATGGGCATTTCTTTGGAAGCCGTGCGTCAAGAAGTAGAAGAGATTATCGGCCAAGGTACCGAGCCTCCGGTGGGCCATATTCCTTTTACCCCCCGCGCTAAGAAAGTCCTGGAACTATCCCTGCGCGAAGGCCTGCAAATGGGCCATAAATACATTGGCACCGAATTCCTCCTGCTTGGCCTCATCCGTGAGGGCGAAGGCGTGGCCGCCCAGGTGCTGGTGAAGCTTGGCGCCGACCTGCCCCGAGTGCGGCAGCAGGTTATCCAATTACTGTCCGGTTACGAAGGCGGCGACAGCCCCGAAAACACCTCCAACGACAGTAATGACGCTATCGGTGCTGGTGCGGGCCCCGGCGCCTCCAGTTCCCGTGGCTCCCGTGGTGCCGGCGAGCGCTCCACCTCCCTGGTGCTGGACCAGTTCGGTCGGAACCTCACCCAGGCTGCTAAGGAAGGCAAACTCGACCCCGTGGTGGGTCGGGAACAAGAAATCGAACGCATCATGCAGGTGCTGAGCCGGCGCACAAAGAACAACCCGGTGCTCATCGGCGAACCCGGCGTGGGGAAAACCGCCGTGGTGGAAGGCCTCGCATTAGACATTGTGAACGGCAAGGTCCCGGAAACCCTCAAGGACAAGCAGGTGTATTCCCTGGACCTGGGGTCGCTAGTGGCTGGCTCCCGCTACCGTGGTGATTTCGAAGAACGCCTGAAGAAGGTGTTAAAGGAAATCAACCAGCGCGGCGACATTATCCTGTTCATTGACGAAATCCACACCCTGGTTGGTGCGGGCGCGGCCGAGGGCGCCATTGACGCGGCCTCCCTGCTAAAGCCCAAGCTGGCCCGCGGCGAGCTGCAAACCATTGGCGCCACCACCCTCGACGAGTACCGCAAACATATTGAAAAGGACGCTGCCCTAGAGCGCCGGTTCCAGCCGGTGCAGGTGCCCGAGCCCTCCGTGGAAATGACGATCAATATTCTGAAGGGCCTGCGGGACCGGTATGAGGCCCACCACCGGGTGTCGATCACCGATGGCGCCTTGACCGCCGCCGCGAACCTGTCCGACCGGTACATCAACGACCGGTTCCTGCCGGATAAGGCCGTCGACCTCATCGACGAGGCCGGCGCCCGCATGCGTATCAAACGCATGACCGCCCCCGAGGGTATTCGGGAAATGGATGAGCGGATCACCAAGGTGCGGCGGCAAAAAGAGGCCGCCATCGACGCACAAGATTTCGAAAAGGCCGCCGGGTTGCGTGACCAGGAGCGCCAGTTGACCGAGGAGCGCCGCGAGAAGGAAAAGCAGTGGCGCGCCGGGGAGCTGGACGACATTGCCGAGGTGGGCGAGGAGCAAATCGCCGAGGTGTTGGCCCACTGGACCGGGATTCCCGTGTTCAAGCTCACCGAGGAAGAGTCCTCCCGCCTGCTCAATATGGAGGATGAGCTGCATAAGCGCATCATTGGTCAGGAGGATGCGGTCAAGGCGGTGTCCCGGGCGATTCGCCGTACCCGCGCCGGCCTGAAGGATCCGCGGCGTCCCTCCGGTTCGTTTATTTTCGCTGGTCCCTCCGGTGTGGGTAAAACCGAGCTTTCGAAAGCGCTTGCGAACTTCCTGTTTGGTGAGGATGACGCCCTGATCCAGATCGACATGGGCGAGTTCCACGACCGGTTCACCGCCTCCCGCCTGTTCGGTGCGCCCCCCGGCTATGTTGGCTACGAAGAGGGCGGCCAGCTTACCGAAAAGGTGCGGCGTAAGCCGTTCTCCGTGGTGCTTTTCGACGAGATTGAGAAGGCCCACAAGGAAATCTACAACACTCTCCTCCAGGTGCTGGAAGACGGCCGGCTTACCGACGGTCAAGGCCGCATTGTCGATTTCAAGAACACGGTCCTGATCTTCACCTCCAACCTTGGTACCCAAGACATCTCCAAGGCTGTGGGCATGGGCTTCAGTGCGGTTGGCGAGCATGATGCTGACGGCCAGTATGAGCGCATGAAGAACAAGGTCAATGACGAGTTGAAGAAGCATTTCCGCCCCGAATTCCTCAACCGTATCGACGACATTGTGGTGTTCCACCAGCTCACCAAGGAGCAGATTGTAGAAATGGTCGACCTGTTGGTGGGCCGCGTCGAAAAGGCCCTGGCAGCCAAGGACATGGGCATCGAACTCACGGAGCAGGCCAAGAACCTGCTGGCCGCCCGTGGTTTCGACCCGGTGCTGGGTGCCCGGCCGCTGCGTCGCACGATTCAGCGCGAAATTGAAGACGTGTTGAGTGAAAAGATCCTCTTCGGCGAGGTCGGCGCAGGTGAGATCGTCACCGTGGATGTCGAGGGTTGGGATGGCGATGCCAAGCACAACGACAAGGCCACGTTCGTATTCACTCCCCGGCCGAAGCCGCTGCCGGAGGAGCTGGAATTGCAGGCCACGGCCCCGGCCGCTGTGGAGGCCAAGCCGGTGGGGGCATCCGACTCCGCCGCCGGCACCAGCACCAGTGATTCGGTGACTCCCCGGCACGCCGCCGAGGACTAACAAACTAGCGGGCTAGCGGAGCAGCACCAGGATCGGGGCTGCTCCCGCGGAAACGATCATGAGGAGCATGATGAACTCCACCATTCCGGTCCGGGGCAGGTCCCGGACCAGGGGATGGCAGGGGGCCTGGTGATCCGGCGATAATGCCACCTTGGCCCAAAACACCGAGGCCAAGAGGAGGGCACAGCCCACACCAATCACATACCCCCAGGTGGTGTCGATAAGCGAGGCGAGAGCCCCAAGGCCGACGGCACCTAGCACCAGCCCGGCTTGCACCGGCCAGAGCCGCCACCCGAAGTCTGACCACAGGGCCAGGCCGGGGCGATCGTCGCGGCCGACATACACGAAGCTTACTACCAGCCACAGGGCTGCCCCATGGCAGAGGGCGGCCGGCAGTGACATGCCGCGGACCAGTGCCATGGGGAAGAGCGCCGCAATCAGGCACACGAGCCCGAAGTACCCTACTGGCATGACCACCCGGGTTGCCGGCCGGAGGAGTCGGCGGCGCACATCGAATTCGAAAAACTGCCACACCCCGCCGCGTCGGGGCGTTACCGCGATCGCCCCAGCCCTACGAAAATGTTTGCGTTGCGGCATGTGGGCCACCGTTCTGGGGATAAGCAGGCCGGCCGTGGTTCCGACCCCGACGCCCACCACCGTGAGCGCCAGCGCCACCCAATTACTGTTGGCCGCGGCGACAAGAACCATGCCCCAGAACGACACCAGACAGAATCCGAAGGCCAGGCAGCTGGGCAGCAATTGGCGTGCGGTCAGGGCGATGGGCGGCGTGACCAGGGCCGACGAATACCGGCGGGTCATGCTGAATGGGATGCCGGTGCATACCAGGAGGGCGAGCAGGCATTGCGGCCCGGTTGCCGATTTGGTGAAGAACACGCCAGCGTAGAAGGCGATGAGGAATTCGGTGAGCGGCCCAACACCGTTCGATTCGCGCCCATAGTGTTGGCGCAGCAAGAGCATGGTCATTATTCGCCCCGCCCGCCCGCCGCCGACCCTGCTGCCGGGCTGGCTTCCGACCCTAAACCCGGTTTCGCCTCAGTTTTCACCCCGCCCGGATCGGCTAACCAATCTGCCTGGCAGTCGGTGAATTCAGCCCCAGATAGTTCCATGAGCCGGGTGAAGGGGTCGTTGCCCAGCACCGCGCTGGGTGCGCCCTCCGCCACCACCTCCAGGTCGGCCATGACTTCGATTGTGTCGCACTGTTCGGCAATGGTGAAGTCCTGGGTGGAGATGGTCACCTGGTGCCCCAGATTGCTGATGCGGCGCAGTATCCGCAGGATCCGAGCCCGAGAGATCGCGTCCACCATTTCCAGAGGCTCATCAAGATACAGGTGTTGTGCCGGCTTGATGAACACTATGGCCAGGGCGGTCTTTTTGTAATTACCGGCAGAATAAGTACTGATGGCGCGGGTCGTACCACCGTCGATAGCAAGTTCGTCACACAGGATGGTGGCTCTGCGTTTCGCTTCGGCGCGCGGCAGCCGATGCATCCTGCCCAGCCGGTGCAGTAGCTCGTGCGCGCTGACTTCGATGGGAATGATGGGGTTGTCGGGGACGAATTGCGCGGCCCCCGGCGCGTGTTGGGCATAAAGGTTCTTGAGTCGGGTGGTTTTCCCGGAGCCGTTGATGCCGATGAGCCCGGTTATCACAGGTAGATCCTCTTTCTAAAAAATATTGTGGCTGGGTGCAGCGTACTATATTTTGATTTCTAACAATTGGTTTCTGGCAGTCGTTGCCCGGGGTTTTTATGGTTGATGCCAGGTGCGGCGGAGAGTTCACAGGTTGGATCGGGAAAATTCGAGCGAATTTCGGGAGGATTAGAAGCCTTCTGCCACGAATTATTCAGTAATGCTCTTTATCATCATAGGCAGTGATCGGTTCACTGAATAAGGAATCGGCTACGCAAATAACACGCACCTACGACATTGAAGGAGACAAATCATGCGTGCGTTTTCTAAGACCAGCAAGTTGGCGATCATCGGCGGTTCCCTGGCGGTTGCCCTGGGGACTGGTGCCCTGGCCGCCCATGCCCAAAACGCCACCGATGCGCCCGCGGCGTCCGCAAGCGCCAGCCAGCTGCCGGGTAAGGACCGCGACAAGGGCAACAAGGACGACAAGGGTCCCGCCGAGCTGGCCAAGAAGCTGGGCGTGAGCGAGGACAAGTTGAAGGAGGCCATGGATTCGCTGCGTTCCGAGGGCTCCGGCGAGCAGAAGGGCGAGCGCCCCGATAAGTCCGCCATGGACCAGAAGCTTGCTACCGCCCTGGGCGTTGATGTTTCCAAGGTGGAGCAGGCCATGTCTGAGATGCACAGCGAGCGTGAGGCGGAGCACCGCACCGAGTTGTCGTCTCGCCTTGACGAGGCAGTGTCCAAGGGCACCTTGTCGTCGTCCGATAAGGATTCCGTGCTGAAGGCGTTTGATGCCGGCGTCCTTGGCGGTGGCCCGGAGCGCGCTGCTCAGTAATCAGTTCCCCCCGCTTTACGACGCCGCAAGCGGGGGCCATCATCTCACACCCCGTCTGGTTGGCTTCATTCGGTTGGTCGTGATTTTGTGTGTGCTGCGATATTTGGGTTGCAGGCCGGTTGTGAAGCTTCATTCGGCCAATATCGCAGCACACTTCACCTCACCTCGTGGTGGGGTGCTTTTTTATGGGCGGCGTTTGCGTCGGGCACTGTGCTGCGATATCTGGGTTTTGGGCCGCCTCCAGGGTCCATTTTGTTCAATATCGCAGCACACATCTTCCGGTGCGGCGGGGTCTCCCGTCTAACCCGACTTGTCTGATGAGTAGTGTGCTGCGTTATTGCCTGTTTTGGGCTTGGATTCGGCCTCTCGGGTGAGATATCGCAGCACACACCCCGGCCGCGGGGCTAGGGATGTCCGGGAGTTGGGCCCTCCCGTCCGATTTGGGTCGTCTGACAAGTAGTGTGCTGCGATATCTGGTTTTTAGGCCTCCTCCAGGCCCTGTTTCGGCCAATATCGCAGCACAGTACTCGTGGTCCCGGATCTCGGGGTCGAGTGGGGCGAGGTTGCCAGCCTGGTTCACGCGCCTGGGGGAGCGTCGTAAAGCAACAGGGGGCACATGCGCATCAGCAGTAACAGCGAACTGCGTGCGCAACTCGCATCATATTATGATTGGGTGCAATGAAAATTAGGAAGCCAGTGCTTCTGCGATGGGAGTGTCCCCACCGGACATAGTGATGACCTTGCCCACGGTCTCTGGGATCGTAATGATTGCCGCCAGGGTTGCGGCCACATCATCCATGCTATTGCCGCGGGGCTCTGCCACATCCACGGCGATGCGACCCGTGCCCGGGGTGTCCTCCAGAGGTCCCGGCTGCAGGATCGTGTAGTCCAGGTCGCTGTGGTGGACCAGCCAGTGGTCGGCAAAGAACTTCGCAATGTAGTAATCCGACAGGTCCGCCAGGATTCCTTCGTTCCACCGCTCCGGCTGTAACGCATACACCGTGCTCAACATGACAAACCGGGGTACCCCGGCCGCCTTAGCCGCCTGGATCAGTTTGACCGCGCCAAACGCATCCACCTGCAACAAATTCTTCCCCCGCGACCCAGCAGTGAAATAGATAACATCCGGTTGCACGGACTTCACCGCCTTGGTGATCTCCGGTAGTGGGGCGGTCAGGTCGAGCGCCACCGCATTGGGGGCCTCCGCGTTCCGCACGCCGGCGTACACCGTGTGGGATTCGGAGAGTAACGCCATGAGTTTGGTGCCAACGCGACCGTTAGCACCAACAATAAGAATCTTCATGCGGCCTAAGTGTATAGATTGCGATAATCCTTGGGGAGAGCGCCACCCCGAAAACGGGCAAGCAGATGTTCTAGGACGGCGTTCCCCGGATTCTCACAGTAAGCCCGAATCCGCTTTTCAGCATCGCTCAGGAAATTAAAAGTAAACCCTGCGGCTTACAGAAGGTCATTTCCATTTTCTGCCCAGTCATGCCGCCTAATCTTATTATTAATGTTCTTAAGAGCCCTCATGCTCCACCGATGATCCTAAGGAGATTCCTAATGCGTACCCCCTTCGCTAATAAGAAACTCGTTCTTGCTGGTAGCTTCGCTGCCCTCGTTCTCGGTGTCGGTGCTACCACCGCCTATGCGCAATACGCCGCAATAAGTAGCGAATCCCCCGTGGCGGCAACCAGTCTCCAGCCCGCTCGCGCCACCGAATTATCCGGCTTGGGAGTCACCGCCGATATTCCGTCCGAACAGCTGCAAACGGCCGACCCCACTAACACCGCCCAACGCGCCGAACTGGTGAAACAGCTGGATAGGGCGGTAGCCGCCGGTGTCATATCCCCAGCCGGCAAGGATCGGGTGCTCAAGGAGTTCGACGATGGCACACTGATCCTCGGGCCCAGCAATCCTGCTGCCGGACAAGCCGCCAACCAGCAACAAAGCACCCCTACCTCTAGCGATTACCTCGACGCGGCATAGCACCTCGCTTGTCGACGCCCTACAGTGACGAGCGCGGGCTTTGATAGTTGCCGCAATCATTCCGAGCCGGCTCGCCCCGGAACCGGGCCAACAAATACTCCATGGAGGGCTGAATATCCTCCCAGCTCGACAGCGCGTGATTAATACCCGAATTGATCGTGGGCGTCACCCGCGGCAGCGCCGATTGCGTCGCCGACACCGTGGCCCCGGCCCGACAATACTTGTCGGCCAGGCGTGCGACCTGATCCGTGGGAATAATATCGTCAGATCGGCCGGTCATCATAAAAATCGGGGTGCGTGGCGGCTTTTTCCCCAGGCTATTGCGTTTCAAAGTTTCGGCAATCACCGGCTCCTGCTGTACTACCTCCTTGAACGTGATGCCGGTCTTCGTGAACACATTCGACTTCATAAACCCGTACTTTCCCACCGAATCAATCACGCAACTCGTGGCAACCGTCTGTAAATATCGGTGCCCCGCATCCGACACGTGCCGATCCACCGCCGCCCGAAACTGGGCGTCGCGTGCCGAAAACCCATTGATGGCCATCCCCAGCACCCCGCTGATCGACGACCCATCCACCGTGGTGAACACCTCAAACAAATCCGCCGGCGGCGCCCCCGCATAGGTTCCCACCAGCCGCACATCCGGGGCGTACTCCTCCGCCAGTTCCGCGGCCGCCGCCACGGCGCCCCCACCCTGCGAATACCCGTGCAACCCCACCGGGGAATCCAGCGGTGCCTTCGCCACCCGCAGGCCTGCCCGGGCCGCATCCAAGACCGCATGCGCCTCTTCCGCCGCATTCACATATGTGTGAATCCCCGGCGTGCCCAACCCAATATAGTCGGTGACAATCACCCGCAACCCTAGCGACGCCGCATAATACTGGATCGGCAGCTCGTAATTCACCGACATTGCCGTCGTAGACACCGCCCCCACCAGCCACGGCCCCCGCGAGGGGGCGCACATGTCCCCCTGGCCGCGCGTCCCCGGTGCGAACACCACGGTCCCTATCGCCGGTCGGTCGGGTTCGATCACATACCCGGATACCGCCACCGGTTTTCCGTCCTGGTCGGTGGATGCATACAGCATTTTTGTGGCCCGGGTGTTGTCGACCGGTTGGGTGCGTAGGACCGTGCCGGGGGCTTGCGGGTGGGTGGAAAACTGTGCGGGAGGTTGGTAAAAATCATCATTGTCGGCAGTCGCAGCAGCAGGGAACATGGCTGAGACGGCGAGGAAGATGATGGACCATACGCACATAGTTTTCTTTGCCATGGTGGCTTATTGTAGAGGGTTATAAGCGTGGTAAGCCAGTCCGGGTGGTGCGTTTGGGTGGGGCTAGCTGGGGACTAGTTGGGTAAGCGGAAGCCGCCGGCGACTTCCCGCGCGAGGCCGTCGTCAAGCAGGGAAGTGAGCGCACGGTTGCGTTGCGTGCCATCCGCCCACACGGCTTCGATGCGTTCGAGCGGTACTATGCCGTCGGCTGCGCGGAGTTCCGCCATGATGAGTCCTCGGACCTGGCGGTCTGTGCCGGCAAATTTTTGCACGCGGCGGCTGGGGCGGCGCGGGGTCACGATCGACCCGCCGGCCACCCATAGGCATGACGACCGGAGAGGACAGTCACCACATTTGGGGGTGGTGGTGCAGATGAGTGCCCCGAGCTCCATGATCGCCGTGCTGAATTTTGCCGCGTCCACGTCCCCGTCGGCGTCTGGCAGTAGGGATTCCATGACCGCCAGTTCCCGTTTCGACGGGGATCGTGGCTCGTATTCGCCGTGGTAGAACCGGGCGAGCACCCGTCGCACATTCGTGTCCACCACCGGCACCCGCTGCCCGTAGGCGAATGCGGCAACGGCCCGGGCGGTGTAGTCGCCGATGCCGGGCAGGGCCAACAGGTCGGTCACATCTTCCGGCACCACGCCATTGTGGTGCGCCACAATCTGTTGGGCGCATTCGTGCAGGCGGAGCGCGCGCCGCGGGTACCCAAGACGCCCCCAAGCGCGTAGCACATCGTCAATGCGGGCCGCGGCGAAGTCAGTGGGGGTGGGCCAACGGTTGATCCACCCCAACCATATGGGTTCCACGCGGGCGACCTGGGTTTGTTGGCTCATGACCTCGCTGAGCAGCACACCCCACGCGGAGGTTTCCGGGGTGCGCCAGGCAATGTCGCGGGCGTTGGCGGCAAACCACGCGGGGAGCCGGCGGTGTAGGACGGTTCGAAGCTCGGCGGACTTTTCTGGGGTTACGGTAACTGGTGTGGTCATGATTGCTAATAATCTATCCGCAACCTATCCATCGGTGCCACAATAATACTATGACTACAACACCCAGCAGCCCGTCTGAGGCCCGCAATCCAAAACTTGTGTGGGACAACCTGCTCGCCGGTAACGCCCGATTCGCCGCGGGGAAACCACTGCATCCCAACCAGAGCGTGAACCGCCGCGAGGAGTTACGCATGGGGCAATCCCCCCGGGCGGCCGTTTTTACCTGCGGTGATTCCCGGGTCCCCGTCGAGTTGCTTTTCGACGTGGGACTCGGCGACATTTTCACCATCCGCACCGCCGGGGAAGTGGTCGACGCCGCGGTGCTGGCGTCGCTAGAGTTCGCCGTTGAGGCGCTCGCCGTTGAGGTGCTGGTGGTGTTGGGGCACGAATCCTGCGGCGCGGTCAAGGCAGCCGCGGCGGTGGCGCTCGATGGCGCGGAGGTGCCGACCGGCCACCAGCGCACCATTGTGGAGCAGATCATGCCCAGCATTCTTTCGGCGAAAAGCGCCGGGAAGCATACTCCTTTCGATTTTGAACGCGCTCACGCGGAGGCGATCCGCAGCAAGATCATGGGTATTTCCCCAGTGATTAAGGAGGCGGTTAAGAGTGGTAAGACCGCGTTTATCGCCGCCCACTACAGCCTGGCGGATGGGTCGATCGACTACCTCTCCGTCGAAGGTGTGTAACAGGGGAAGGTAACAGGCGCACAACAGCACAAGCCTGACACACGCAAAAGGGGGTAACAAATTCATAAAGCAGTGTAGATCACACGGTTTTGCAACACACCGAGGAAGCTCCGCTGAATCCCGTAATTTTAGCTTTAGGCTTTAAGCGTGGATCGCCGAAATAATTACCCCCGTCGCCCGAATATACGCAGCGCCGCCCGTCCCAGCTACGACGGGCGGCCCCTACCAGCGGAAGTGTATTACCGCCGGCGGCGTCTCGCTGCCCTCTTCGCGCTGTTAGTGATTATTGGCGTGGTCGCCACCCTCCTATTTATAAGGAGCAACCACGAGTCCGCGACGGTGGCGGTGACGGAACCCATCGCATCCACACCACGCGCCACCGGGGGTGCCCCCGCAACCCCCACTGGTAGCCCTAAAGCTACTTCCGCTTCTGGTGGTGGGGCTGGCTCCGAGCCGGCCGCCGAGGTGGCCACGGAAGTCGCCACCACACCCGGCACGGCGGCCGGCACCCGCACCGGCGGCACCGGCGGGGCAAGTGGTGCGGGCGGGAAGAAATCCGTCACACACACCACCGCCGCAAGCGATGACGCCCAAGCCGACGACACCAAGGATGACGACGCCGAGTCGGAGGCCGCGCAGGCCAAAGACACCTGTGACCTTTCCGACCTCAAGATCGAAGCTTCCACCGACCACTTCAGCTACGAGGAAGGCCAACTCCCCAACCTCTACATGAAGGTCGCCAACCCCACCAAGGCCGACTGCATCATCGACCTCACCGACAATGTGATCCGGTTTGAGATCTACACCATGGACACCAACCAACTCCTATGGTCCGACGTTGACTGCAACGACCCGGCGGAAACCGGCAAGCAAACCTTCAAAGCCAACTCCGAGCGTTACTTCAAGGTGCAATGGTCCCGTACCAGCTCCGCACCCAATGCCTGCATTGATCGGGAGCCCGCCCCCGCCGGCGACTACTACATGCATGCGGCCATCGGCAAGCTCCACACGGAAGAAGGCGTGGTGCACTCCGACGCATTCACCTTCAACCTGCAATAATGCGCTAACCACCCGGCTTTTCGGCGATCACCCAATTATTGAATAAGCCGCAGCGCGTCGTGGATCGTGGCAACCTCCACCACCCGCAACCCCGGCAGGGCAGAATTATCCACATCCGACCCCGCCGGTATCACCGCCTGCCGATACCCCAGCCGTTTCGCCTCCATGAGGCGGCGCTGCACGTTAGGCACCCGCCGGATTTCCCCGGCCAACCCCACCTCACCCAACACCACTGTTTTCGCTGGCAGTGGTTTTTTCGTTATCGCACTCACCGTGGACATGGCAATGGCCAGGTCCGTGGCCGGCTCACCCACCTTCATGCCCCCAACCGTGGCCACATACACCTCGCTCGTGTGGGTGCGCCGACCAGCCCGGGCCGCCAACACCGCCAACACCATGGGCACCCGGGTGGCGTCAAGACCGGTGACGGCGCGCCGGGGATTTTTCGACTCGGTGGGAACCACGAGGGCCTGAACCTCGGCGACAATGGGTCGCACCCCATCCATGGCGACGGTGACCGCGGTGCCGTCCGGGGTGGCGTCCCGGTGGGACAGAAACAGGCCGGATGGGTCGGGTATCTCTTTAATACCATCGGATTGTTGTTCGAAACACCCCACCTCGTCGGTGGCGCCAAACCGGTTTTTAATGCCGCGCAGCATGCGCAGACTAGAGTGCCGGTCGCCCTCAAAATTCAGCACCACATCAACCAGGTGTTCGAGAACCCGGGGGCCGGCAACATTCCCGTCCTTGGTGACGTGCCCCACCAGCAGCACGGGGATGCCGGTGGTTTTCGCCAGGGTGGTGAGGGCCGCGGTCACCGCCCGGGATTGGGCGACGCCCCCGGCAACCCCTTCCACATCGGTGGCGTTCATGGTTTGGACCGAGTCCACAATGAGCAGGCTGGGTTTGAGCTGGTCCACATGCCCGAACACCACATCGAGGTTGGATTCCGCCGCAAGATACAGCGAGTCGTGCAGCGCGCCGGTGCGTTCGGCCCGCATGCGCACCTGCCCGGCGGATTCCTCGGCGGTCACATAGAGGGCGACCCGGTCGAGTTTCGCCCACCGGCTGGCGACCTCCAGAAGCAGCGTGGATTTCCCCACCCCGGGTTCGCCCGCCAACAGCACAACGGATCCGGGAACAATGCCGCTGCCCAACACCCGGTCGAGCTCCCCAATGCCGGTGGTTTGGCTGGTGGCTTTTGTTGCGGAAATGGTGGTGATTTTTTGGGCGGGGGAGGTTGGCGTGAGCCCCTTGGTGACCACCCCGGTGGTTGCCGCCTGGGTGGCGCTGCCGGCTGCGGCGGGTTGGTGTTCCTGCATGGATCCCCAGGTGCCGCACTCCGGGCAGCGGCCCAACCATTTGGGGCTGGAGTATCCGCATTCGGTGCAGCGGTGAACAGGGCGAGGTTTTTTGGCCATGGACTTACCCTAGACCATGCGGCGGACATCTGGTTTCACCCCTCGCTTTACGCCTGCTTTACGACGATCCAAGGTGGGCAATGGGCCTGTCGTATGCATGTTCTAGACATGTTATTGATGGTGATTATGTATTCTGGTGATGCGTAGCCCAATATCATTGTGATTGTTCGCAATTATTTTCTTATTACCGGAAAGATGAATGTTGATGATATAGAGCTATTGTTATTTGACACTAAGGATTCTTTGTGATTTATAGTGCGGCATGGAAATGTGTATCATTCGTATGATTTGAATGGGAAAGCATGTTCTAATTATTAACTCCAGTAATGGGTTTACTTGGCTCTCGTGGCGGTAAAGTCCTGTCTATTTTTCTACTGTTAGTTATTTTCAAATAGTATCGCTCGCCTATCATTGCTAGAATTTTTCATTTCTGCAGCTTAAATAATCTGTATCGTTTTTTGAGTGCGGTAGCGAATATGTGACGTCGGGATATATAAATTATTTTTTATAGGTCAGTACGAACGTTATAACGGGGGTAAAGCTTATTAATTGTGTTTTCGGATAAGCAAGGGTTAATTATGAGGTAAGATGTCCTGGTAGTGTGATATGTTTTCCTTAAAATTGCTGGTTGGTGCATGTCGCTTAGGTGTTCGATTCGTACCCCCGTGCTGTTGTTGAGGGGTGGACGGTGTGACGGTGCGTGTCGTAGGGTCGCAGATGTGTTGATGTTCTCAGCATTGCACATCCAAGGTAAGTTCTATTTTTGGGAGTAAGTCATGAAGGCGAAACTTCGTTTGTGGCGTGGGGGGGGGGACGCTGATTCTGGCGGCTGGTCTCGCGCTGGGGTCTGCTCCGGTGGTGTCTGCTGCTGGTGCTGAGGTGGATCTTGATGTGGTGACGAAGGTGGTTACTGCGTATCAGGATTTGTTGGATTCGCATTGGACGGATTCGAATTGTTCGTTGTCGAGTTGTGTGAATGCTAGTAGTTCGGTGTTTGCATCGTCGGGGGATAAGAAGTCTCAGCGGGGGTCGAGTTTTGGGGGTTCATCGAAGGATAACCGGGATGAGAGGAAGGATTCCGGCGAAAACCCGAAATTCACTCAGGCGGAATCTGCTTTATTGCAGGTGCGGGATGCTATGAAAGATTTTGGTTTGCCGATCAAGACTGCGAAGAGCACGATCAAGGTGACAGATGCCAAGATGAATGCTGATGGGAAGGTAACAGTTTCCGTAGCTGTGGGTACGACAAAGACCTACGGAGATGGAGATGGTGAACCTAGTTATATGGTTGATAGCCATACGTTGACGTTGTCCCCGAATCCGGAGAATTTGTTTGCTGTGGTTGAGGATACGATTGATCCAATACCTGCGAATGATACGCCTGGAGAACGTCCTACAGATGTAGAGTTCAATGAAGTTCCGCTTGATCGTATCCTTGGGCGTGAGTCAAATGGTGAGAATCGTCCGGTGGCTGATACCGCTGGTGCAGAGTTTTCATTATTGCCTGCGCATAAAGAGCAGGAGTCGGTGGGCATGCAGACTGTGGCTAATGAAGAAAAACACTCAAGGCCTGATGTGAAGAAGATGATTGGGTATGCGCTGCATTGGACCAGCCCGGCAGTTAACCCCAATCCAGACGTAGATGTTATGGAGGAACAGTTTCCTAGGTTTGATGTGAACTGTACGAATTTTGCTTCCCAGGTATTGCTTGCGGGTGGGTGGAAACCGAGGGATAGTAAAAAGATTGGGTTGACAGACCGGGTTCGTGACCCCGATGCGTGGTCCCCAAATGCCATTCCCCTGGTCCAAAAAGCCACTCACACGTGGTCTGCTGCCCAGAATTTGTATGGTTATGCAAAGAAGCATAGCAGCTATTATGATTTGCCGCAAGGAGAACAAGCTCAGTCTTCAGACTTGATTTTTGTGGATTGGGATCCTGATGGCAAGGCTGATGGAGAATTGGATCATACGATGATTGTGACAGGGATGGTTCCTCTTAAGAGGGAAAAGAAAGGCACCCCATTTACTTCTTTCGCGACTCCAGCGATCTCGCAGAAAACAAAAAATCGGCATAATATTCCGCTTTATGAATCTGTTGAGATTGCCCGCACCCATGGTAAAAAACTTGATAAGATTAAATGGTATGCGCTAACTTCTCGTCCTCAGTAGCGAATAATCATTTAGTATTGCTTTGATCAAGCTTATTCGGGCGTATCGCTAGGAAAAGAACACACCGATAAATAATAAACTATCCTATCTATTAGGAATAGTAGTTCGCCATCTACTAGTGTAATAAGTTCCTTGTGCGTATGCCCGAATAAGTTTAGTTGAAAATGGCATCTACCTTGGTTTATTAGTTCTTAAAGAGAGGCTGCATATTGGGAAGGCTGGACTATACTTCCCAGGTAACTGGATAAGTTTCCATACATTATGGACATAGTCGCATGAAGAAAAAACTTATTATTGCTTTGGTACTGTCTTTATGGTTTACAAGTGCGTATTGGCTTGGTAGTTATTATCGGCGTGCGCAGGTAGCGGGCGTTGCGATACAAAAATATGTAGATGTGCTTGATGCTGAGTCGACGGATCCGCAGTGCACCCTGGAGCATTGTCCGAATTCTAGTAAGTCACTTCCTGGGATGCCGGAGGATAGGGCACTGTTTACGAGCAATGAGCAATTTAATGTGGAAATGAAAGATTCACCAACAGGTCCTGCTACAGCTACCGAGTTTGCCGTTAAACATGTGACAAAGAAAGATAACGGAATGGTGGAAGCTATTGTGTATGGGACAACCACTAAATGTTATTTTCCTGGAGACATCGGTAGCATTTCGGATCTCTTTCGAATTACTTTAGCCCCCAGTACCATCAAGGGTGAGTATGTTGTTATAGAGGACAAGCGTCTTGGGGATACAGAAAATCCGGTGCCATACGCTAGGACCCTTTACAAGGGTAAAAATAAAGGGGAACCATCCTGTTCTTGGAAGTCAAAAGCTTCATAAGGGGGCGTAAAACAATGAATCTGCTTTCTAGAAAGCCATGAGAATGATAAAATAAGGCTTCCTGCTGGTGTGATATGTTTTCTTTAAAAATTCTATTGGGAAGCCGATCTACCATCATTTGCTAGATGGTCGCGGGTGTGGTGCTAGATGATGAAAGTATTGGCGCATTGGGACAAGCTTGTGGTCGTTGGGATAATGGCGTTCCTCACGGTGGTGCTCGTGGTCGGCTATGTCATTTCCGAGCGGCAACAGTATAGGATATTGCACCCGGCCTATTCCGAACAGTATTCCGCTGGTTCGGCCATTAATCAGCTGGTTGGTGCGACAATAGAGAACTATGAGTCGGTCATTGATGCGGAATCCCAAAACCTGGATTGCACCTTGCAGCACTGCGAAACCTCCAGCAAATCAATCCCGGGGTGCCGGCAGATCGGGCGCTGTTTACCGAAGCGGAACGATTCCTCTTGGGATGGTGGCCGGGTGCCGAGCCTGCTAGTACCATTCGCATCTACAGTGTGGCACAGCGGCCCGACAAGACAGTGGAAGCCATCGTCGATGTGACAATTACCAAATGCGCCTATCCAGAAACCAAAAACCCATACATGATTGTGACCGATCCTCACCGGATGATTCTTACGCCCAGTACCTTGAACCAGTACGAATATGTAGTGGTCGAAGACGTGATTTTAGACCGGCACGAGTCACAAGAATACCCCGAATCCTTCCAGCCACTCTATGTGGGGAAAGGCAAGGAAGCACGATGCTAGCAGCCTCTGTGAAGAAGCGTCACGGGGACAGGTGGGTGGTGTTCGGACCACTATTCCTGGTCCTGGTGGCAGTGGCCGTGAGCTGCTATTTCTACGAGGACGAAGTGGTTCCCACGGATAAAATGGTGTTCCAAAACCAGTATTCTGCTGGCCCGGAAGTGGATCGGGCGGTTGGTGAAGCAATAGGAAAATACGTGTCAGTTCTCGACGCGGAATATATGGATCATGATTGCTGGGTGGATGATTGCCCACGATCGAGTAAATCAATTCCCGGGGTGCCGGAGGATCGAGCATTATTCACAACGCAAGAGCGTGCTAACCTCGAAGGCCATCGGGGTAGGCGAGCCATGGATCGCGGACCGGTGAGCAGGGTGCGGTTGTACAGTGTTGCGCAGCAACCCGATGGGATGATGGTTGCCATTGCAGAGATTACTACTGTTAAATGCCTGTATCCGGGTAGTAAGGATCCTTACAGCAGTAGTTCCGATTATTATCGGATGATCCTTACTCTTAGTCAGGAAGGCTATGTGGTATTGCAGGATTCCAGCATCGATCCGGTTCGGGAGCGGTTACCCGAGGGGTTTCATTCCTTGTACCATAACACAGTAAAGAAACCCGAATGTGCTAGCACGTGATCGTATGAAGAAAAACATCATTATTGTTTTGGTACTGTCTTTATGGTTTATGAGTGCGTATTGGCTTGCTAGCTATTACCGGCTGGCCCAGGTAGCAGGCGTTGCGATACAAAAATATGTGGATGTGCTTGATGCTGAGTCGACGGATCCGCAGTGCACCCTGGAGCATTGTCCGAATTCTAGTAAGTCACTTCCTGGGATGCCGGAGGATAGGGCACTATTCACTAGCAATGAGCGGTTCAATGTGGAAATGAAATATTCACCAACAGGTCCTGCTACAGCTACCGAGTTTGCCGTTAAACATGTGACAAAGAAAGATAACGGAATGGTGGAAGCTATTGCATATGCTACAACCACTAAATGCTATTATCCTGGGTCTGCTAGGCCTTACGGTAGTGCTACGGATCTCTTCCGAATTACTTTAGCTCCCAGTACTATCAAGGGTGAATATGTTGTTATAGAGGACAAGCGTCTTGGGGATACAGAAAATCCGGTGCCATACGCCAGGACGCTTTACAGGAGTAAAGATAAAGGGCATCCATCCTGCTCTTAGAGGTTCGTTTGGCTAGAAGATTACCCAGGTGCATTTATGGGAAGAAGCTATACGTTAGATGGTAAATTGTGCAATGCATGTTATCTAGCGTGTCCTTATCGGATTTTCTACCTGTTGGTGTGAATAGATTTTCGCAGCGGCTGAATAGGCTTCTCTTATTCTTCAAGAGGTGGTTATGTGCTGGTGAGTCAGATTATATTTTCCAAGTGACCGGATAAGCTACTATCGTTATGAGCATAGTCGCATGAAGAAAAATATCATTATCGTTTTAGTACTGTCTTTATGGTTTACAAGTGCGTATTGGCTTGGTAGTTATTATCGGCGTGCGCAGGTAGCGGGCGTTGCGATACAAAAATATGTAGATGTGCTTGATGCTGAGTCGACGGATCCGCAGTGCACCCTGGAGCATTGTCCGAATTCTAGTAAGTCACTTCCTGGGATGCCGGAGGATAGGGCACTATTCACGAGCAATGAGCGGTTCAATATGGAAGTAAAAGGTCCTGCGACAACCACCGAATTCGCCATCAAACAAGTAACAAAGAAAAATGATGGAACGGTGGAAGCTATGGCGTACGTGACAACCACTAAATGCTATTTTCCTGAAGATGCTAGACCTTACGGTAGTGCTACGGATCTTCTTCTAATTACTTTAGCTCCCAGTACCATCAAAGGCGAATATGTTGTTATAGAGGATAAGCGCATCGGGGATACAGAAGATCCGCTGCCGCCGCACGCCCCAACCCTGTACAGAGGCAACCGCAAAGCCGACCCGCCCTGTTCCGTAGGCTCCCGATAAGATGATTGCGCACAAGAATACTACTGTGGTGAATAAGAAATTTGTCGCCATTGGTTTTCTCCTGTGGTTGGTCAGTGCCGTGGCCTATGTGCTTCACGCGGTGCCGTTCTATTCCGAGGAAGAGCGCCAACGCATCCGTGCGGTAGGGGCTGCCGTCGAAAAGTATGAGGCGATCTTAGACGCCGAATGGACGGATGAACACTGCACCCTAGAGCATTGCCCCAACTCCAGCAAGTCGCTGCCCGGCATGCCGCCGGATCGGGCGTCGTTGACCACGCACGAACGCACCAACATGGAGCGGCACGGCCCCTATGCGCATCTCCAGCCGGTGACCACCATGAATATTTTTCGGGTGACCGCACGCGACGACGGGACGGTCGAGGCGCTCACCCAAACTACCGTCACCAAATGCTACAGCCCTGCCGACGCCGACCCCTATGGCAGCGCCTTGAATTTCTATGCGATTACTCTGGCGCCCAGCACGATCCGCGGCGAATACGTGGTCGTGGACGACGTGTATTACGACGTCTTGAAGCACCCATTGCCGGTCGATGCCAGCCCGGTGTATGTTGGCGAGCCGAAAAGCCCGCCACCATGCGCCTGATCCTCATGATAAAATCCTTAAACTACCCCCATTTGTACTTAGTAAAAATTTAACCTTGATGGTTGTTATGGGAATCATGTATAAAATTGCCTTCAGCTGCATTATTGGTTAATTAAAGCCATTTCCCAAGCATAACGATAGGTTTACCAAAGGTAGAAGTTTACCTAACTGTAACGGTATTTTAATTATTTTTAAGCTTCGAAGGCTTTTCTTCTAGCCAACTCTTATATTATAGTTAATTTATATTTGAGCTTTGACTAATAGGAGACGCATGATGAAAAGGGTAAGGCTGGCGTACCTGACGGGGGCGTTGACTGTGCTCATCAGTATGCTTGGTGCGCCAGCGTTGGCCGTCGCAGACACGATTATTTCCACCGCTCCATCCAATACCGCCGAGAATTATTTAGATCCCCACTCTGCTGTCGAACTGAACCGCGATCAACAAGCCATTATGCCTAATTTTATTAAAGAATTTCTCAATTATGGCGATGATGCGTTTGTGTTAAATATGGGGGCCATTATCCTAGTGGTCATGGGGATTGTGCTGTTATTCCTGGCTTGTTGGGGTTATAAGCGTCCGGTCAAACGATAGCAACGAAACTACGCAATCTCTCAAAGAGGTACACTCCAATCGTGCTAACGAACCCCCGTTCGAGAGGGTGGGGGTCGTGGGTGGCGCGAGATTTTTATCAGTGAGCAGCCCCGAACCGATCGTGCCCCTAATGTCGGTGCCCCCAAATACTGGGTGGGAAAACTTGTTCGAATGAACTGTGGATTGGGTGCGGGCATAAGAAAATCCCGAGGCTAGAGGTAAGCCAGACAGCCTCGGGATATTATCTGCAATCAGTAATTCTGTATTCTACTCACTATTAGCGGCGCTCGTGGTCGTCGTGGTAGTGGTGCTCGTCTCACTTTCATGGTGGGCCTCGGCGCCGGTCTGCCGATTCACCTTGCCGGACTCCAACACCGGTGCGGCCACGGCAGCCCGGGCGGTCACCTGGCCGGAATCGAAATCAAACACCACATCCTTCGTGCCGCCCAGCGGGAAACCGGGATTATCCGCGGTCGTGGTCACATGGGTGACGCA
Organism: Corynebacterium matruchotii; assembly: GCF_011612265.2. Taxonomy (NCBI): domain Bacteria; kingdom Bacillati; phylum Actinomycetota; class Actinomycetes; order Mycobacteriales; family Corynebacteriaceae; genus Corynebacterium; species Corynebacterium matruchotii. The sequence continues at coordinate 327,161 of NZ_CP050134.2, forward strand.
GGCGCCTTCCGGCTCGGTCAGCTTTGCCATCTCCGAGGGAATACCACCAACCAGATTGCAACCGGCCTTAAACTCGGTGGTGCCATCAATGGCGACCTCCTGGCCGTCAATCGTGATCTTCTCTAACTTATGGGTGGCGTCCCGCTTCTTGTCCTGGTTGATGGCGGTGAACTTCACTCCAGTCTCACCATCTTTGGTCACGTGAATGGTGACATCCCGGACGGCGATAGTATTATCGCTAGAGTTCACTGAAGCACCATCGACGGCGGCAACCTGATCCGATGTTTGGGTGATTTGGCCAGCAGAGCAAGAAGCCAGCAATAGCGCAGAAGTGGCCGCAATAAAAATCTTCAGGGGCTTCACGTGTTCATCCTCCATCGGGGGTAGGGATCGTTAATCTTTTTACACCTTAGTCTGTTTTCCTTGGTAGCACACAGTCAAAACCCAACAGATAAAACCAAACGGGGTGAACCAAAAGGGGGAGATTTGGGTTTGGAATCTCACATTTGATCCGTCGAAAAGCAAAGAAAACCACCGTGGCATGCTAAAATCGGCCGGTAACTGTCTTTGGGAGGAACATTTTATGGAATTCAAGGTGGGCGACACTGTTGTTTATCCCCATCATGGTGCGGCCGTAATCGAAGCGATCGAACAGCGGGAAATGGGTGGTGAAACCCTGGAATACCTCGTGTTGCAAATCCACCAATCCGATCTTGTAGTCCGGGTACCCTCGAAGAACGCCGAGACAGTCGGCGTGCGCGACGTCGTGGGCGAGGCCGGGCTGCGGAAAGTCTTCGGCTTCCTGCGCGAAACCGATGTGGAAGAGGCCGGTAACTGGTCCCGCCGATTCAAGGCAAACCAGGAACGCCTCGCATCTGGCGACGTCAATAAAGTAGCCGAAGTGGTGCGGGACCTGTGGCGCCGCGACCAGGGCAAAGGCCTATCCGCCGGAGAGAAACGCATGCTCGCCAAGGCCCGGCAGGTGCTCGTGGGTGAACTCGCCCTCGCCGAAATCAAAGACGAAGCCAAAGCCAACGAACTACTCGCCGAAGTCGACGCCACCATCGTGCGCCACCGGCTTCAGGGTGGCGACGACACCCCCGAACCCAAACACCCACAGCCAATCATCGACGAAGACGATACCGATCTCGACGACCTCAACTTCGACGACTAACCCATGCCCACAAACCCCATGGTCATCGCCATCATCGCCGCAGCCGGCCAAGGCGCCAGGCTGGGGGCCGACCTGCCCAAAGCCTACGTGGAATTAGCCGGCCAGACCCTCATGGAACGCAGCGTGCGCGCCATGATCGACGCCGGGGTCGACCACATCATCGTGGTCATCATGCCCGCCATGGAAGAAACCGCCCGCCGCATCCTCGCCGACTACCCCGATGTGCAGCTAGTGCACGGCGCCGGCGAGCGCGTCGACTCCGTGTGGCGGGGCATCCAGGCCATCCCCACCACCGACGACGATGCTGTCGTGCTCATTCACGACAGCGCCCGCGCACTCACCCCACCCGACATGATCCGCCGAGTCACCCAGGCCGTCACCGGCGACGTTCAGGCGGTCATCCCCGTGCTGCCGGTCGCCGACACCATCAAACGGGTCGCCGCCACCGTGGTTGTCGACACCCCGGCGCGCGCCGACCTGCGGATCGTACAAACCCCCCAGGCCTTCCGGCTCGGGACCCTCCGCGAGGCCAATCAAACATATTTTCGGGACCCGAGTTTTACCGTCACCGATGACGCCAGCCTCGTCGAACACCTCAATATCCCGGTGCATTGCGTGCCCGGGGACCCACTTGCCATGAAGATCACCACACCCATCGACCTTACGTTAGCTGCCGCATTATTATGATCATTCCCCGTGTAGGTATCGCCGCCGACGCCCACCAGATTGAGGCCGGAAAACCCTGCTACATCGCGTGTCTTCACTTCCCGGACGTTGCCGGGTGCGAGGGGCATAGCGACGGCGATGTGGTGGCCCACGCCATGGTTGACGCCCTGCTGTCCGCCGCAAACCTGGGGGATTTGGGCAGCTTCGTCGGCGTGGGTCGCAAAGAATACGACAACGTGTCCGGGGAGCGACTCTTACGGGAGTGCCGCGAGCTCCTGGAGTCGAACGGGTTTTCAATCGGGAATGTGGCTGCCCAATTGATTGGGCAAACCCCGAAGCTGGGGCCGCGCCGGGAGGAGGCGGAAGAAAAGATCAGCGACATTGTGGGGGCGCCCGTGTCGGTTTCCGCAACAACCACGGATCACATGGGGTTTACTGGCAGCGGTGAGGGTCGGGCCGCCATTGCTACCGCCGTGGTGTGGGTGGCCGACAATTCCTGACCAAGACTTGACCGAGCCCCGACCCGGCGTCGATAGGCGCGTCGAAAAGCAAGCATCTACTACACTGGGACGTGTGACTTTACGCATATTCGACACCCGAACCCGCAGTCTTCGTGATTTCGTCCCGCTAACCCCAGGGCGCGCCACCATGTATCTGTGTGGCGCCACCCCGCAAACGAACCCACATATTGGGCATGTGCGCAGCGGGGTTGCCTTCGACATTGTGCGTAGGTGGCTCATGGCGTCGGGCTATGATGTTGCGTTTGTCCGTAACGTGACCGACATCGACGATAAGATTCTCACCAAGGCTGCTGAGGCGAATCGCCCCTGGTGGGAATGGGTGTCTACTTACGAACGAGCCTTTAGCCACGCCTACGACATGTTGGGCGTGCTGCCGCCGTCCGTGGAGCCTCGCGCTACCGGACACATGACCCAAATGATTACCTACATGCAGCGGCTTATCGACGCCGGTTTCGCCTACCCCGCCCAGGGCTCCGTCTATTTCGATGTGGCCGCCTGGTCGGCCGCGGACGGCTCCGACTATGGGTCGCTGTCCGGCAATAACCTTATCGACATGGAGCAGGGCGAAACCGACAATGTGGGCAAGCGCAGCCCGCAGGATTTCGCCTTGTGGAAGGCGGCGAAACCGGGGGAGCCCTCGTGGCCCACACCGTGGGGTGATGGCCGGCCGGGCTGGCACCTCGAATGCTCCGCCATGTCCACCTGGTATCTGGGCCCCGAGTTCGACATTCACGGCGGTGGCCTCGACCTGCAATTCCCCCACCACGAGAACGAGATCGCCCAGGCGCATGCCGCCGGCGACGGGTTCGCCCGCTATTGGATGCACAACCACTGGGTGACCATTGCCGGGGAAAAGATGAGTAAGTCGTTGGGTAACGTGCTGTCGGTGCCGGAGATCGTGAAGCTGGTGCGGCCGGTGGAATTGCGCTACTACCTGGGGTCGGCCCATTATCGTTCCGTGTTGGAGTACTCCCCGGACGCGTTGCAGGAGGCGGCCCAGGGATACCGGCGTATCGAAAGTTTTGTCGAGAAAGTGGATGATCTGCCCGGCCAGCCGCCGGTGCCGGTGGGGGAGTGGACCGATGCGTTCGCCGAGGCCATGAACGACGACATTGGGGTGCCGCGGGCACTCGCCGAAATTCACAACACTGTTCGGGCCGGCAATAGTGCCCTGGCCATGAGGGATTATGGTGAGGCCCGCAGGATGGCCGCCCGGGTGCGGGCCATGACTGAGGTGTTGGGTTTCGATCCGCTTTCCGACCAGTGGCAGGACGGCGAATCCGTGCGGTTCGACGCGCCCATGGTGGCGTTGGATGCGCTGGTCCAGGAGGAGCTGGATCGGCGCGAGATTGCCAGGTCGGTCAAGGACTGGGAGACCGCCGACGCGGTGCGTGACCGCCTGCTGGAGGTGGGGATTATTGTCACCGACACCCCCGAAGGCCCAACCTGGTCGTGGGTGCCCTGAGCCACCAAGCCATCCTCGGCGCCGCCATGGCGTGCGGCCTGGGCCCGGCCGAACTAGTCGAATTGTTGAATCAAGGAATAATCACATATGTCTGGAAACTCTAAAAATCGTCCCGGTATCCGTAAAACCAATAAAAAGGGTGCCGTGAAGGGATCTGGTGGGGCGCGTCGCCGTGGCCTTCGGGGCAAGGGGCCCACGCCGAAGGCCGAGGATCGGGTGTACCATGCCGCCCATAAGCGCAAGCTGGAGCGCCAGCGGCGCGACCAGGGGCGGCACGACCGAAGCGCCAGCACCGAGCTGGTGGTGGGCCGCAACCCGGTGATCGAATGCTTGCACGCCCGGGTGCCGGCCACCGCCCTGTATATTGCGCAGGGCACCCGCAATGACGATCGGCTTACCGAGGCGGTGCAGCTGGCCCACAGCCGGTCGATTCCGCTCATTGAGGTGCCCCGCATAGAGCTCGACAGCATGACTGGTAATGGGCTGCACCAGGGGGTGGGGTTGCAGATTCCGCCGTTCGAGTACGCCGATGTGTTCGACCTCATCGGCACGGTTGCCGACAGCAAGGAGCAGGGGATGATCGTGGTGCTCGACAACATCACCGACCCCCGGAACCTGGGGGCGGTGATCCGGTCTACCGCGGCTTTCGGTGGTCAGGGTGTGGTCATTCCCGAGCGGCGGTCCGCGTCGGTGACGGCTGTTGCGTGGCGCACGTCGGCTGGTACCGCGGCCCGGCTGCCGGTGGCAAAGGCCACGAATATCACCCGGACCCTCAAGGAGTTTCAGCAAAACGGCTACCAGGTTGTGGGCCTGGACGCGGGTGGGGACACCACCTACGATTCGTACGATGGTACCGGCCCGGTCGTGATCGTGGTCGGCTCGGAGGGCAAGGGGCTGTCCCGCCTGGTTCGGGAAACCTGCGACGTGCTGGTTTCGGTGCCCACCACGTCGTGGGTGGAGTCGCTGAATGCCTCTGTGGCCGCCGGGGTGGTGCTGAGCGAGTTCTCCCGGCAGCGCCGCGCCGCCGGCGTGAAACCGTCGGAATCGTAAAGGCAGCGATGAATAAACCACTGCTGGCCACTGGCGTGATCTTCCTGTCCTTCGGCGTGCCGTTGGTGATTCTATGGCTGGTCGTGCACCTGTACCCGGGCGCCGGGTGGATTATCACCTGGTCGCACGTGTGGTATTTGCTGGTGTATCCGGTGCTCGCCAGCGCGGCCAGTAGCGCCGGCCGACTCATTCCCGGGCGCGCCGGGGTGGTGGTTCAGGAGGTGTTAGAGTTCGCGGCCTGGTGCATGTTGTGCTACTACCTCATGGCCCCGGTGGGGGCGGCGCTCGCGGCCGCGTGCAGCTGCTGGTTTTACGTCAAACTCATGACCCCCATGGTGGCGAAGACCCTGCGTCCCCTCAACGAGGCCCCCTGATTCTTGCTTGTCGACGCCGCTATCGGGGGAGTTCGTCGATGAATTGGCTGAAGAGCTTTGCCGCGTCCACCGACTCGTTTGCGGGGCCGAGGAATTCGGAGGTGACGCATCCGGGCCCGGGGACCACGTGCCCCGTGTTCGGCAGCGTGACGAGCCGCACCGGGGCGGCGTCCCCGTTGAGTCGCCGATAATAGTCGGCTGTGGCCTGCGCCGATTGGGTGCCGCCGCGCACGGTGCCGCCCGCTATGGGTGCGATGGGGTCGGATTCCCCGTGGATGAGGAGTAGGGGAGTGGGCCGCCACCGGTCGGTGGTTGGGGGTGCGGGGAGGAAGTTTTCTGGTGTTGGTTGGGTTGCGGCGATGACGAGGGCGGCGTCGAAAAGCCCGGGGGCTTCGTGGAGCAGCCGGTAGATCATGTGCCCGCCGTTGGAAAAACCCGCCCCAAACACCCGGCCCGTGCATTCGAAACTGTGTACGAATTCCGTGAGATATTCTACGTCGTTTGTGCCTAATTCCCGGGTTTTTTCCTGCAAAAGCCTCCGCCCATCATTCCAATGTCGCGCAACCCCCTCAGGATAGGCCACTGACATGCCTAAATGCTCGAATCGGCGGTTGGTAAACCTGCGGGTTACCGTCGCCGATTGGGTGGATCCATGCAACCACACTAAGAGATCATCACGGTGACCCCCCGACGCCGGCCCCGGTACAAAGCCATATCGACGAGACCCGAAAACACGCATATCCATACCCAGAGCATATCTGCATTGCCCCCACTGGTGGGGGGCGTTCCCTGCTGAAATGAACAATTTTTCCACAATCTGCAGATTTATAAGAAATCTTTGCGTCTTTCCACTAAGTTGTGTGGCATGGCAAAACGCAGCGCACGTAGAACTTCTCTCGCCTCACTCGCCGAAGAACTAGGTGTGTCCCGAACGACAGTCTCCAACGCATACAACCATCCGGAACAACTTTCCGAAGATTTACGAGTCCGCATTCTCGACACCGCCGAACGACTAGGCTACCCAGGGCCCGACCCGGCCGCCCGCTCTCTTCGCATGAAACGCGTCGGCAGCATTGGCGTGCTCGTTACCGAACATCTCGCGTATGCATTCGAAGACATGGCATCGGTTGATTTCCTCGCCGGCCTGGCCGAAGCATGCATTGGGTTTCAAACCACCCTCACCCTGGTCCCCGTGGGGCCCACCGCAACCAATCCCTCCGCCGCATTACAGCTGGTCAACTCGGCCGTGGTCGACGGTTTCGTCGTCTATTCCGTTGCGAAAAACGACCCCTATTTAGAAGCAACCCACACCCGGGGCCTCCCCACGGTTGTGTGCGATCAACCTATTGACGACAACCGATTCCCATTCGTCGGCATTGATGAGGGCGGCGCCATCGCCCCCGCCGCCCAGGCGCTTGTCGACGCCGGCCACCGCCACATCGGCATCCTCTGCCTCCGATTGTGCATCACCGACAACGACGGCCTAGTCACCCCCGAACGGGTGGAAGATGCGCAGCATCATGTGCAACAAGCCCGGGTGCAGGGGGCCCTCCGTGTGTTTGCCAACGCCGGTATTGCCACCCACACCATCCCCATTATCGAACGGCACACCAACACGCCCGAAGCCACCTACGCCGCTGCGAAAGAACTCCTCACCAACTACCCGGACATCACCGCAATCCTGTGCACCGCCGACACCATGGCGCTCAGCGCCATGCAATACGCCCACGACCACGGCATGAGCATCCCCAAAGACCTCTCCATCACCGGATTCGACGGCATCAGGGAGGCCCGCATGCGGGGCATCGCAACCGTTGTGCAACCCAATAGGGCCAAGGGTGAATACGCCGGCCACACCCTCATGCACATGATCGACGGCGAATATTATGATGACAAAACCACCCTAGACGTTGCCTTCCACCCCGGCACCACCATTGGCCCGCCGCGCCGCCGCTAGCTGGGCAAAAAACTCCCCGGCACCGGACACGTCCGGCACCCGATACTGTGCCTTCGTGTCCCCAGGCCCCACCTTCACCGACAGATCACCCGGGCCCAACACCGCAAACCCATCCTCGTCGGTGCGGTCATCCCCCACAAAAATCACCGCCGTGGCCCCCAACTGTTTCCGGGCTATGGTAATCCACGTGCCCTTGGTCATGTCAATTGCTGCCCCCTCCACAATCCACTTGCCCGGCTTCAAATGCGCCCCCGGAATATCAGCATGGCTGGCCCGCTCATATATTTCGGCGGCCTTCGACTCGTCCGTCGCCCGAATCAAATGCAACACCCGATGGTAGGGCTTATACTCCACAAACGCCCCCTCCACCTGCGCCGCCAACTCCTCAAATGTCGTGGTGATCTGGTCGAGCACCGCCTGCTGCTCAGCCGTCAACGCCCGAATTTTCCCAATGTTCGATTCCGCACCGTGCGAACCCGCCAAAATCAAGTCGGTCTCATCAAACCCGGTGACCTGCTTCAACCCCTCCGTATGCCGGCCGGACAGGATCGCCACCTCGGTATCCGGCAACGCCGCCAACTCCTTGAGGGCCCGTTCCGCGGTGGGATTTGTGGACACCGCATAGGCGTCAGTATTGAATTCGGCAAGCGTGCCATCATAATCAGAAACCACCAACAACCGTGGTGTTGCGGCCACAGCGGCCAATGTAGCATCCAAGTTCATACAGTCAACACTAATGCACCAGCCGCAGCGCCGGAGCATCGTCGTAAAGCTCGCTGCCGCTCACCGTCAGCAATAATTCGCCCCCGGTCGGCCGGGACACCGCGAAATCATGATGCTCAAAAAACTGCACAATCGCATCGTGCACAAACCGAATATGCCCCGTGCACTGATCCTCATCAACCTGCCGATACGACACCTTCTCCACATGCAACGCATCACCATCAACCGAATTTGCCGGCTTGCCCGCCTGCGTAAAACTCACCGTCCCCTGCAACGGGGCGCATCCGGTAAACCCGCTAATGGTCGTCGCCCCAAAATTCACCGCAACCGCGCCCGCCACCGCATCCGGCACCGTCGCCGGATAATTCGGGGTCGTATACACCCCAACCACCTGCCATGAGGTGTCCGCAATCTCCTCCTGTTTCGCCCCACACCCCTGGAGGGCAAACCCGGATAACAGCACGGCACACACAACAGCAACGGTTCGACGCATGCTCCTATCCTAAGGTAAGGCAGCGTAAAAACGCGGTTGCCCACACATTCACATCGTGACTAATTACCTGCTCATGCATCCGCAGCATCCGCGCCTGCTTCTCCGCGGGCGACGCCAACAATGCCGCCAACAGCTGCTGCTTTATCGACTCCACATCAAACGGATTACACAAAAACGCCTCCGATAATTCCTCAGCCGCCCCCGCGAACTCGCTCAACACCAGCGCACCGGAACCATCACCATGGCAGGCCACATACTCCTTCGCCACCAGGTTCATACCATCCTTAAACGGCGTGACCAGCATAATATCCGCCGTGGCGTAGAGCTTCACCAACCGTTCCCGATCAAACGACTGGTGCTGGTACAACACCACCTGCGACCCCAACGACCCAAACCGGCCATTGATCCGCCCCACCGCCTGCTCAACCATGTTCCGGGTTCGCCGGTAATGGTCAATCCGCTCCCGGGAGGGCGTCGCAATCTGCAAAAACACCGTTCGGGGCGGCATCATACCCGCCTTGTGCAGCTCCTCCAACGCCTGCAGCCGCTGCAAAATCCCCTTGGTGTAATCCAGCCGATCCACACCCAAAATGATTTGGTCGAGATTCCCCAGTTCAGCCCGCACCTCGGTCTTATCTATATCCACCAAAAACGGCGTGGGGTCAATGGCAATCGGAAACGCCCCAATCCCCACCTGCCGGTCGTCTGACGTGTGCACGTGGGCGGTAATGTCCCGCACCGACACCGTGCCGGACACATCATGCTCCGAATAGTGTGCCACCACGTGGAGGAAATTCCGGGCGTTCGACGCCAAATGGAATCCAACCATATCCGCCCCCAACACCCCGGTGAGGATTTCTTCCCGCCACGGCAACTGCCGGAACAAATCGGGGGCGGGAAACGGAATATGCAGGAAAAACCCAATGGTCAAATCGGGTCGCAACTCCCGAAGCATGCCGGGCACGAGTTGCAGCTGATAATCCTGTACCCACACGGTGGCATTGGGGGCGGCAACCTGGGCCGCGGTTTCTGCAAACTTCTGGTTTACCCGTTGGTAGGCGTCCCACCAATTGCGGTGATACCTGGGGGTCACAATCAGATCATGATACAGCGGCCACAAGGTGGCATTAGCGAACCCCTCGTAAAACTCCTCATAGTCCGACTGGGAAAGACTCACCGGGTTGAGCAGAATCCCCGACTCGGTGCGGAACGGTTCGGGGGCCTCCGTGGTGGTGCCGGGCCAACCAATCCAACAACCATGATGCTGCGCCAACACCGGGGTTAGCGCAGCAACCAGGCCGCCGGGGCTGGGCGTCCACACCGGCGCACCATTATCGTCATAGTGCAAATCGACGGGCAGCCGGTTGGCAACCACCACAAAGTCATTCATTTATGCCTTCTTCGTGGTCTTTTTAGTAGTCTTCTTCGCGGCCTTCGTGGCTTTCTTTGTGGTTTTCTTGGCGGTGGCTTTCTTCGTTGCCTTCTTAGTAGCCTTTTTCGTGGTTTTCTTACTGCGCTTCGTGGTCTTCTTCGGCGCTATAGTATCCGCATACTCCGCATAAACCTTCTTATACGACAAGCCTGCGGGCTCGACACCCAACATGCACATCAATGTCACACCGTCGAAAAAGTTTTCCGCATAAGACGCGACAACCTTGCGGGCAGCGGCAGCGGTTTCCTCCTCAACGGCGTGCAAGGGCTCCGCTGGGCTGCGGGTATCAGTGACCTTTGGTGGCAAGGGGCCGCCTCCTTCATTATCAGAAACTCCAAGCTATGCAAAACCAATATCTTACGCTATTTCGGCCCCGAATGTGAACCAAACTGCGGTCGACGAAATGCGCGGTAGAACGTGATCTTCGGCGGGCGACGCAGCTTCCGGGCCGCCCACTCACCCAACACCACACCGGACGCCAACGCGGCCGCCACCGACAGCGCCACCGCCATATTGGCGAACCCCACCAACAGCTGATTATTCAGCGCCGCATACATGCCCCGATACAACGCCAGCCCCGGCAGCATGGGGGTGATACCGGCGACCGCGGTGAGCAGCGGCGGAATGAGAAACCGCCGGGCCAGCAGGCCGCCACCGAACCCAATAGTGGTGGCGGCAATCGCGGCCGACGTGATATGCGACATGCCCAACACCAGCATGGATACGTAAAACATGCTGGTGCCAACCGCTGCCGTGGCCCCCGCAACAAACACCGACGACAGTTCCGCATAGCAGGCAATAGCGAAGCTTATCGACGCCGCGGCCCCGGCCATAATCCCCACCAGGGCCATGGTCGTGGTCGGCTGGTGCAGCGGCTCCAAGGGGGGTAGGGAAATCCCCAACCACCCCGACGCCTGAATCCCCGCACCCACCCCGGCCACAATCGCGCTGGTCAGCAGGAACGTTTCAAAGAACCGGGCGCTCGCCGTCACCGGTGCCCCGGTAATACCATCCTGCAACGACTGCACCAACGATAGGTTCGCCAACATCACCACAATGCCGGCCGCAATAATATGCGACGGGGTCACATTATCCGGCGACCAGGAATATGCGACAGCAGCCAACAAGGTGGCGATAAACCCACCAAACACATTATGAAAAAACGGCGGCAGCTTCTGCCGGCGCAACACCGCATCCATACCAATGATGACCACCCCAATGAGAAACGACACCACCGCCGGCAACCAACCCCCACCAATCATGACCGACACCAATGCGGCCAACCCACCCCACCCCACCAGGGAAGTCTTAAACCCATAGGATGCCGGCGACCGATACAGGCCATCCAAAATCTTCGTGGCAATATCCGGGGATGTGGCGCCCGCCTGAATAGACCGAATAAGCCGGTCCACCTCGCTCAACTTCGAAAAATCCGTCCGCATATTCGACACCACCCGAAACACGCTGACGGGAAGCTTCCGCTCCACACCAATGGTGGTGAACACGGTAATGGTATTCAGCGTGATATCCACATGCATATAGTGCAAACCATAAGCAGAGGCCACCGCATGAACCTGCACCACAGTATCCCGGTTTGAGGTGCCAGAAGCCAATAAAATATCACCAACCCGTGCAGCCAAATCCATGACACCGGCAACCTGGGCGGGATCGGTCAAATCCACCGGGGCTAATGGTGATGGGGGTGGCGCGGCCTTGGCCGCGTCAATCGTGGCAATGCGGCCCCCACCCGTAGCCAGACGGCGCAGTACAGTAAAAACCGAGCTCACAGCAGGATTACCACCATTCCATTATCGTCATTACCTCAAGCGTAATGCATGAATACGGATTGAACGATGATAGCGCCTCATAGCCTTATTGTCCGCCACATTGGATTACCGGCAAAGTTTTAGTACTATTCACCTCGTGCCAGTTTTCATTCTCGGCATGTGCTGGAGTGGCGCAATTGGTAGCGCAACGGTCTTGTAAACCGTAGGTTGTGGGTTCAAGTCCCATCTCCAGCTCCACTGAAGAAAATTGATAGGCCACCCGTGTTTTCACATACGGGTGGCCTTCATCTCTTCACAGAGCATCCAAATAAATGGCGTGTGAATTGATGACCGCGTTGCCTCCACTCTAGCGGCCACATCACGCCGGGACCAATGATATTTATCATGAATATGCGCATTGCTCATGGGGCCACGAGAAGAACCGGCTGCATGTTTGCTGAGCTGGGGTTCTGGTGGGTGGACAGCAGAAAAAGCTGGGGTTAGCTACAAACTAGAGCTCAGCGAATGTGCTGAGCTTGATGTTCTCGATCCAGCGTGGGTGAACCGGTACCACCAAACCTCAAACCCCAGCGCAGCACTACAAAACCGGTCAAAATTGAATCACGGGCCACCTGCATCGGCGGACAGGTGACCCGTGGTTCTCCACAATGGAAAGCGGTCGATTCCTCATTGTAGAAGCCCTATAACACCCGAACAATGATATTTATCATGATGTTTAGACCAGATTCTGCGAGATTACGGTCGCATGCTTTCGCGGAAATACCCAGAACCTGGACCAGGACCCGAACCTGCCCGGGAAATAACCGAGAGGAGAACACAAAAATGATTGACGGCATCTATGATGTTGCATTCCGTTATACCCGGGATGCCAGATGGGAAGCATATGCGCTCTCACATTCAGCCTACGGCTTCGGCGATACCCTGGCGGAAGCCCGGAAAGACATCACCGAGGCGCTCGCCCTGCTAGTGGAACAACCCGAAAACCGCATACGCCTCAACGAGTACCATGAGCGACTCATCTCTGCCGCTGACGAGCATCACGCCGATGTGTGGCTCCGCGTCCACCACGATGCAGATCCCAACTGTGCACTCTCGCGCCGGGAGATTGTTGGCAAGCTCCAGAACGAACCCGACGCATGGGGCAGTTTCGATAACGGCTTGTCACTCAACGGTGACATCATCGTGCTGGCATGCCTGCCCGACGATATACTCGGTGACGTTTTCGCACAGGTGGCCAGCGCCCACCGACTCTACCTGGCTGTTCCCTACCCCAATCGGCTTTGTCTGCGGCGTATGCATACCAATGAGGCCACCGGCCGGACACCGGAATCCGAAATCAACATCGCATCCTTCAACCTGGGCGCAGGCTCCACCGTCGATGACTTCATTCGAGTAACAAGCGCCGACCACAACCACGATGCTACCCGCGAGGAATACCTAGTGGCCTAGCCCGGCGACCTCCCGCCCCTCACCGCCGGCATGTCGGCGGCCGCAGCGCGCTCATAACAAACAGGTTGCCGAATGCGAGATACGCAATCCCGAGCAGCGGATTGCTGGGAAGCAGGTTGCTGCCCGCGGCTATCCATATCCCCGCCGCGGCAAAAAATATCGCAAACGCCCAACCCAGGAAGCGAGAAGCAGTCATGCGCCACCACGGTCGGGGCGCATTCCCCTCGGCCATGGTGCGAAACCTCCTGCTTACAACGTAAAGAGCCACAAGCCAAACGATGCCCACGACAGTGTACTTGGCCACTTCACTCATGTCGGTTCGCGGGGTCAGCATGAGCGAAACGCCCACAGCCAGCAACATCGTGGCAAAAATCATTATTGCCTTTAGGAAATTGGAATAAATATAGGTTCTCCCCAATTGCATGGTGTCACCTCGTCGATAGTCATGGGGTTATAACGATAATGCTAAGCGCATCGCGTTAGTGGTCAGAGTTCGACCCTGACACCGGCCGGCATTCGAACTCACGTACTATGACAGTTGATGCCTATGACCCCCACGACAATGACCCTCAAACCCACGGTGCCAGTTCGCCTTACCCTCATCATCCCGGGCGTTGCCATCATCGCTGCCCTCGTCGCCTACTTCCACTGGACACCGCCCACCATCGTCGCCGCCTTGGCCGCGCTCGCGCTTATCGGATGGGCGGCGTGGGGCTGCACCGTTCGGATCACCGTCGACGACACCACGGTATCGCTGGTGGCACCCCTATGGTCGCGGGAAATCCCCCTCGAAAGCATCGAATCCGTGCAGGTCATCCCCGACGGCGGTCACAACCGCGGGTGGGTGAATTGGATCGTCACCAAGTCGCGCGCCGGGGTGCGCATCAACGCTGGCGGCACTGCGGCGGTAGTCATCGCCGCGCGTGCTGAAACCTACACAATCGTGTGCCCCACGCCCGAACAGGCGAGGTTATGCGCTCAGCTTTTCGACGCCTAAAAAGGGGGAAAATCTAACCCTAATGGGTGAAGCGAATTGCTAATAATCATTACTTTTATGGTGAATATAATATGTCAGACAATGCTGAAATGGTATGAGGGGGTAAAAATAGTCACCCCTGATACAAATGATTCTAAGAGGATCATTGCCTGATTTTTTCCATAGGTAAGAGAAAAGTCATTCACCAGCGGTAGTTAGCGAATTGTTATGTTGCGGTTAGTATTTGTTATTGATTTGCAACGTTTATGTAAAAGCGTGTCACCATCAAGGAAAAGAGCTGGTTATCTAAGATATTGGCCTGAGGCTCTGTGAGAAAGGTTTGATATTACCTGTGGTATTAATGGGGAAGAATATAGGCTGTATGCTGGGATATTCTCACCTCTTACACCCCCATCATTTACCCCCTATTTACATTCTTTTTAAATTTGATACCGTCAGCATGAGTCTGAAATATTCATTTTTCTTTTCATTTTCGCAGGAATGCTTTATGAAAGAATTTTCATCTTTCCAGGAACGGTTTATGAGTAAAAAAATTGCGCTGGCTTTTGCCGCATCGTGCCTGACCGCTGTCGCAGCGGTCGTTCCGGTAGCTGCATCGGCTCAGGACTTGGGTTCCCTGACGGACCTATCCAGCTTGTCGGTATCCCTGTTTGATGGCCCCCAGAAACAGCCGTCGCCAAGCCCGAGTGCCGCCCCGTCGACCAGTGCAAGCGCTGCGCCGTCGACGTCAACTACCGCGCCCTCAGAACCCGCACCGGTCGTGCCCGAGCCGACAGTACCGCCGCGTCAGGTCAGTGAGAAAACCGACTACGATGCCCAGGTGGGGGCATTCCGCAAGTACTTGATGGGGCCGGCGGGGAAGCAAACTTTCAATGTGAGTATCGCCACTGGCGAGAACGCTTCCGGCTACCTCTTGGTTGCGGGTAACCACTATAACCGGATCGTCGCGGGCCAGGGTTACACTCCATCGGGTCGGGAGGACACCGCAAACCTGGATAAGCTGGTCAAGCAGCATAATTGCGACGCCGATGATAACGCTTGCGGCACCAAATTGCAGCAGGACATCGCCAAGAATTTCACCAATTTTAAGGGTTTCGCCGAGAAGTCTGTGGCGCTGGCGGTGGCAAACTACTACGGTTACCGGACGCAAGACTAGACGTAAGGAGTCGCATTACAAGCGTAAGGATTGATACTTTAGAATTTCCTTCCCACTCATAATCCCCATCGCACGCAAAGGTGCGGCGGGGATTATGGGGTTTTCAGGTATTGGTCAATCCGTTATTTCTTGTGGTTATATGTAGCAAATCACGGGATAATATTGGCGTATTTTAGGGCTGGTCTTAGTAATCGTCTGGCTTGTGTTAATGAAGAAGTCTAATGTTACTCATGTGATTATTTAGCGATGGTGCGAAAAAGGTCTCAAAAATATTTCGCTTCCGTATTCTGGCAGCATAATGGGGTCGACCATCCCACCAAGGTGGCCGACACACCCCATAACGGCCGTCATTTAACGAACTTTTCAGGCATGATCGAATACATGCAGCCCGTCGAATTCGAACAACGCAAAAAAGAAATCCTCCGCCTCTTAGAAGAACAAGAACGCCTATTTGAAGCCGAAAAACACCGCATCGAAACGGAATTTGCAGAAAAGACCAAAAAGCTAGAAGAAAGCCACCAACAAATCGAGGCCATACAACAAACCATTACCGAGGCCCAAGAACGCGGGGAATCCCTCGACGTGGTGCTCGCCGAAAAACCCGAGCCCATGGTGGTGCCCGAGGAATTCACCGAACTCCACGAGGCCCTGACCCACAAACACGCTAGTTAAACACCCCGGACCGTCGCCCCAAAATTCGATATAGCCGCATGTATTTCCCCAGCCCCCGAGGGCGACGAATCTTCCGGGCGATCCACTCCCCAAACACCACCCCAGCCGACAACGCCATTGCCGTCGACATGGCAATCGTCAGATTGCTCAACCCCACCGTCAATTGGTGATGCAGCATCCCATACATGCCCCGATAAATCGCCAACCCAGGCAGCAGGGGAGTCACCCCGGCAATCGCCACAATCAGGGGAGGCACCTGATAGCGGCGGGCCAAAAGCCCGCCAATGAGCCCGATCAACGTGGCGGTCAACGCCATCGCCATCACGTCGTCAAGCACCGTGGGCAGCAACATGAAATAAAACACGCTCGACCCCACGAGCGCCGTCAACCCCGACACCCCAACCGACAACCAGTCGGCGTAACACGCCCGAGCGAACGCGGCGGACGCCACCGCACCGCCCAGCACTCGAATCGTGGCGCTGGCCAGGTTCGGGGCTGCAATAGTTTCCATCGGTGGCAGCGGCACATGCAACAGCACCGACACCTCGATGCCGATCGCCACCCCGGCAACCACCCCGCCCGTAATCAGCATCGTGTCGAAAAACCGGGCGTTCCCCGTCACCGGTGCAAACGACACCCCATTATGAATCGCCTGCACCAGCGTCAACCCCGCCAATAGCGCGATAATGGACGTGGCAATCACCATGCTCGGCCGCAACAATAACCCCACCATGAGCCCGGCGTGATACACGGCAGACGCAAACACCGCCGCACAGAACCCACCCGCCACATTCTGGAAAAACAGCGGCAATCCCCGCCGACCCAACACCGCCGCTAACCAAATCACCAGGCCAGATGCCACCGTCGACGTCGTGGCCGCCCACACGTCACCGCCGAGGAGCAGGGTCACCGCGCCACCCAACACCATCCAACTGCACACCACTCCCACCAGCCCCAACGAGGGCGGCGCTGTGATAATGGCATTCAGTCGCGCCTGCGCGTCGACAAGCGAAGCCCGGCCCGAAAGAATATCCCGAATCAGTGTGTCTACCCGGCGTAGCCGCAGAAAATCCTGCACCGGTGCCGGCATCACCCGCACCACCGTCACCGGATTCCGGCGCGAATCGGCCACATAGCTGAATAATCGGATGCGCGTGTACGTCAGATCCACGTGGCAGTGAAACAGCCCATACGCCTCGGTCACCGCCACCACCTGGTTTTTCGCGTCGAAATTCGTGGTCCCCGCCGCAATCAGCACCTGGCCGATGCCCGCCGCGACCCCCAGCACCGCCGACACCTGCTCGTGGCTGGTTAAATCGACCGGTGCAATGGGTGCGAGTGGCGGGCTGGTCGCCACGTCAACCGTCGCCTGCGGCATCGCTTTTCGACGCCCAAACATGCGCTGCTCCTTACGCTTCGACCTTGGTCGGCTCCTTGACCTTCACCAATACTAGGGCCCCGGCTAAGAGGATGACCGCGATCCCGAAAATGCCCGCCCGGTCCCCACCGAAAAGCATGCTGAACAGGGAGAATGCCGCGGGGGCCATCCAGCTGACGGCCCGGCCGGTGGTTGCGTATAGGCCGAACATTTGCCCCTCATAGCCGGGTGGGGCCATGCGGGACAGGAACGTTCGTGACGATGATTGTGCCGGGCCCACGAAGAGTGTCAAAATCAGCCCGTAGATCCAGAAGTTTGTGGGGCCGGATACAAAATAGAGGATAAAGCACATGGCGATCATGGAGACCAGCGACACCATAATGACCGGTTTCGGCCCGAAAATATCGTCGAAGTAGCCGCACACCACCGCGCCGAGGGCCGAAATCAGGTTGGCGGCGATCCCGAAGATGAGGACGTCGCCGGCGTCGAGCCCGTACACCGAGACCGCTAGGATGGCGCCAAAGGTGAACACCCCGGCCAGGCCGTCCCGGAAGATTGCCGAGGAGATGAGGAAGAAGACCGAGGACCGGTCTTTGCGCCACAGTCGCCGGAGGGTGTGCCATAGTTCCTTATAGGATTCGACAAAACCATCCGAACCTATGTTCGGATTTGGTGCTATTTCCGGCACCCGGAACATGACCGGCAACCCAAAGACGAGAAACCATAGGGCGGACATGATGGCCACCAGGCGCACATTCAGGCCACCCTCCGTGGAGATGTGCAGGTAGCCGCCGTCGTCGGCGATGAACCCGAAGTAACAGATGAGCAGCAGGAAAATGCCGCCAAAATAGCCCAGGGCCCAACCAAAACCGCTCACCCGGCCAACATTTTTTTCGGTGGATACCTGGTTGAGCATGGCGAAATAGCTCACCTCGCCCAACTCGTAGGTCACGGATCCTATGGCCAGGATGGTGATTCCCAGCCAGAAATAGATGGGGTCGTCGTTGCGGATGAAATACAACGACAGCATGATGATGATGGTGATGAGCGTCCACACCCGGACGCTTCGGCGTCGGGTGCCGCGGGCGTCGGATCGTTGACCAATGACCGGTGCCAGCAGGGCGATAAACATGCCGCCAATGCCAATGGCGATGGCTAACCAGGTGGTGGGGGTGAATCTAGAGTCGATGGTTTTTCCCACGGAATCCGTCAGGTAGACGGAGAACACGAAGGTAATGAGCACGGCATTAAATGCCGCCGACCCTAAATCCCAGAGGCTCCACAACACCACCGTGGTTTTGTCGGTGCGCTGTCCGGTGAAGTTAGTTGTCATGAAAGACACTTTACCCAGGATCGGGGTGAAACAACATGAGTGCTTGCTGAGTCAATTGTTGCCGCTGCTGAGGTGATAGGGAAAACCCGTTGATATGATCGTGAACCCATAGGCCGTCCGCGATGATTTGTAGCAGGTAGTGGTCGGAGTCGTCCGGTGAGGCGCTCCATCGGGCCATGACGTCGAGCCAGGGTTGGAGCATTTCCGGGTTGTCGGCGGCGTCCAGAGTCATGCGTAAGTCCGCCAGGGTGGCAGATTGCGACATGACCAGGAAACTTGCGCGGATTCGTTCCCGCTCGCCTACCTCGTGCGCGGGCCCGCCCGCCAGCTCCACCATTTTTTCTTCCCATTGCGCGGCCAGAAACCGGTTGATTTCGAGCAGTAATGTTTGCCGGGATGGGAAATAGTAGATGAGCCCCGACTTGCTCAGGCCCGATTCCGCCGCCAGCGACTCGTAGGTGAGGGCGGCGAGTCCCTGCTTTTCGACGATCGTCATCGCCGACCGTAGTACATGTTCTTTTTTACTCGTGCGCATAGTCGGTTTCTTTCGGATTATTGTGGAGGAGCCATGCCGTGATGCCGGCAACCGTGGCCGAAACGGCCGCCACTACCAGCATGACCAGGGTGAACCCGGAGTTGAATGCGGCGTAGGCGGCGTCGAAAAGCTGCGGGTTGGCCAGGCCGGATTCAAAGCTGTCGGCAACCTGGGCGGGGGCGAACCAGGAATAAAATAATTGCATCAACGAACCTAAAACCGCCACCGATAGGAGCGTTCCGAACTCATAGGATACTTCTTCCATTGCGGAGGCCATGCCGGAGTAGCGTGGATGGGCGGAGCCGATGATGGCGGTCGAGGACACGGACATGACCAGGCCGGCGCCGGCGCCCGCGGCAATGAGGCTGCCAATGAACAGCCCGAGGGAATCAGTGCCAATCGCCCACATGCAGAGGGCGGCGCCGGCGGCGATAATGGCGAAGCCGCCACTGATGAGGGGTCGGAACCCGATTCTGCTGAGCATGATGCCGCCCAGGACCGAGGTGGGGATCGCGGCGATGGCCCCGGCCGCGGTGACGAGTCCGGCCGCCAGGGGTGTGAATCCTTCGCCCAGCTGGAATCGTTGGGTGGTCAGCAGTTCGGTTCCTGACAGGGCAAACATGGCAAACCCCGCGCTGAGGACGCCGGCGGTGAATACCTTGTTCTGAAACACCGTGAGCACCAGGAGGGGTTCGGCGAGGAATCGTTGCCGGCGGGCAAACAGCCAGCCGCCGCCGATGAGGGCTGCGGTGGCGCCGCCGATGATCCCCAGGTCGATGGGGGAGTGGGTGGCCTCTTTGATTATCATGACCAGGCCCATCATGGCCACCATGGCCCAAAACGATGAGAGGAAATCCCATTGTCGCTCGGGGTTGGGCGCGTTGGGGGGTGCGATGGTTGTGGTGCCGATGACGGCAATAATCACCACGGGAAGGTTGATGAGGAACACGGAGCCCCACCAAAAATGTTCCAGGAGGAGTCCGCCGATGACCGGCCCGGAGGCGGCGCCCAGGGTGGCGGTGGCGCCCCAAATCCCGATGGCGGTGTTGCGTTCTTGCACGTTGGTGAAGGTGGTACGCAGCAGCGACAGGGTGGCGGGCATCATGGTGGCGGCGCCAATGCCGAAGAGGGCTCGGGCGGCGATGAGGATTTCAGGGTTGGGGGCGAAGGCGGCCACGAGTGCGGCAACGCCGAAAATACTGAGGCCGATTTCGAACATTCGGCGATGACCGATCTTATCCCCCAGGGTTCCGGTGCCGAGCAGGAGGCCGGACAGGACCAGGGGATACATGTTGATGATCCACAGTGCTTCCAGGCTGGTGGTGTGCAGGCTGGTTTTCAGTGTTGGGAGCGCGGTGTACAGGATGGAGTTATCGACGCCGATCATAAACAGGCCAAGGGAGATAACCCCAAGGAAGACCCATCGGGTGGAATTTTTGTTGGTGGTGGCCACATCCATGAGCCGTAACTATACCGAACGTACGTTACAGTTATCAAACTCACAGAACGATATGGTGATAGTAAATCAAAGTGCGAATTAGGCGTCAGTAAGGAACAATGAACCGTATGAAAGAAAACTCCACCAAAGTGCTCGTTGTCGACGATGAGCCCAACATTGTCGAATTACTCACCGTCAGCCTCAAATTCCAGGGTTTTGAGGTCGCCACCGCCACCTCTGGCCTGCAGGCGCTTGAAGTCGCCCCCGAGTTTAAGCCCGACGCCTTCATCCTTGACGTCATGATGCCCGGCATGGATGGTTTCGAACTTCTCCCCAAGCTGCGTGCCCTAGGATTCGAAGGCCCGGTCCTGTTCCTCACCGCCAAGGACGCAGTGGAACATCGCATTCACGGCTTGACCATTGGTGCCGACGATTACGTGACCAAGCCGTTCTCCCTGGAAGAGGTGATTACCCGCCTCCGGGTGATTCTGCGGCGCGGCGCCCAGGTTGCCGAGGAAGTCGAGGACGATAATGTGCTTACCTACGACGATTTGGTGCTGAACGACGACACCCACGAGGTCACCAAGGGCGGCACCGTGGTGGAATTATCCCCCACCGAATTCAACCTCCTGCGCTATCTCATGCTGAACGCGGAGGTGGTGCTGTCGAAACCCAAGATCCTCGATAACGTGTGGCACTACGATTTCGGCGGCGACGGCAATGTGGTGGAATCGTACATCTCCTACCTGCGTCGCAAAATCGACACCGGTGATGTGCCCCTGATTCACACCGTGCGTGGTGTGGGCTATGTGCTGCGGAAACCACGGGTATAACAGTATTTCAAGGAACGATCTGGCATGACACAAGAACTCCAAGAAACGCCGCAAGAATCGCAACAACCGCGAGAGCCGCAGCCGGAGTCGTCGCAAAGTAAGAAAAAAGCAAAGAAGGGCGGGCGGGCCCAGCGGGGACAACGAATGGGCATACCGCTGCGAGTTTCCCTGCTTTTTGTCACCGTCATCGTTGCCGGTGTCGGGCTGCTAGCCAGTGCCGTCGCCATCCAACAAGCCATGTATGAGGTGGCGTTTTCGCGGGTTGACGAGGACTTGGAGTGGGGGTTGAAAGGGTGGGCGCGCAACGAACAACTGTACCAATACGACGATCGGTATGTGAGCGTTCTACCCTCGGATTTTTTCGTTTACCGGCTCTATAAAGAAGGCGAATATCGGGTACAAAACGGCTATAAAGAGGTTTCGTTGCCCGCCATGCGGGAAATACAATTCGACGGCAAAGCCCACACCGTCAAATCGCAGGATGGGCAAACCGACTGGCGGGTACTCGCCGGCACCTATGAGGACTCCATCATTGTTATCGGCAAGCAGGTCCGCAACGAACAAATCCTGCTGAATAAGCTCGTGGCCGGCCAAATCCGCATCGGCATCGCCGTGCTATTCCTGATCGGAGTGCTGGGCTACTTCGTGATCCGACGCACCCTGGGGCCCCTGCGGAAAGTGGAGGAAACCGCCAAGGCCATTGCCAACGGCGACCTGGATCGCCGCGCCCCCGTGCTGCCGGAAAACACCGAGGTTGGTGCCCTTTCTCATTCCATGAACGTGATGCTGGAGCAGCTTCAGGCATCCATCGTGGAACTGCAATCCAAGGAAACCCAAATGCGGCGCTTCCTAGGTGACGCCTCGCACGAGTTACGCACCCCACTGACCAGCGTCAAAGGGTACGCGGAACTATACCGGTCAGGTGCCACCACCGACGCCACCATGGTGATGAAAAAGATAGAGGAAGAGGCCGCCCGCATGAGCTTACTGGTGGAAGACCTGCTCAGCCTCACCCGCAGCGAAGAAGCCCGATTCGACGAAGCCCCGGTAGACATGCTGGCCCTGGGATTGTCAGTGGTGGGGTCGCTTCGGGCCGCCTACCCGGAGCGCAGCATCGAGGTGGATGCCAAGGCGACCGACATGCCCATGGTGATGGGGGACACGGCCCGGCTGCACCAGGTGCTCACCAACCTTATTGTCAACAGTCTCAAACACGGTGGCGAGGAAGCTAAAGCGCGATTGAGTATCGACACGGATGATAACCACGTCATACTGGAGGTTTCCGACGACGGCGTGGGGGTACAGGAAGCCGACCTGCCACACATTTTCGAACGCTTCTACCGGGCGGACACGTCCCGAACCCGGGCGACCGGTGGCTCCGGGTTGGGGCTGGCGATTGTGAAAACTATCGTGGAGGCCCACCAGGGCGCCATTAGCGTCGAAAGCACTGTTGGCGAAGGCACCTCGTTCCGCATTGTGCTGCCAAAACTAGCCTCCTAGATGGTCCCGGTGCCCAGCGGCGCAGGGGTGCAGGCGGTGGGTCAGGTTAGGCGGACTCGGCGGGGTTCGTCTTGGCGAGCTCGGCGCGCAGCGCGCTGGCGGCCGCATCCATCTTCGCCGGGTCGGTGTCATTCATGCCGATGACCTTCGAGAAGTCATAGTCGCTCATCTTGCTGGTGGGGAACACGTGAATATGGGTGTGAGGCACATCAAACCCGGCGATGATATACCCCGCCCGTGGCGCATCAAACACCTTGATGATCGCCTGACCGACACGCTGCGCCACGGCATTGAGCTTCGCCCACACCTCCGGCGGCAGGTCCGTCCACCTATCCACCTCCTGCACCGGCACCACCAGGGTGTGCCCATAAGCCAACGGTTCGATAGTGAGAAACGCCACAATATCGTCGTCGCGGTACACAAACCGGCCGGGGATCTCACCACGAATGATCTTGCTGAAAATACTAGACATGGTTTCCCAGCTTACCGGCACCCGGCGGGCATGCGTCGCACACATATGCCGATCCATAACGGCCTGAACAGCATCCTTTACAATAATGAACCATGCGCATTCTAGTACTTGGTTCGGGCGCCCGCGAACACGCCCTAGTGTTAAGCCTGTTTCACGATCCCGCCGTCGACGATATTCACGTTGCCCCCGGTAACGTCGGCATGAAACCACTGGCCACACTCCACAGCGAGGTCACCCGCATCGACGATCCGGACACCGTGGTGGCGTTGGCGCGCGACATTGCCGCTGACCTGGTGGTCATTGGCCCGGAAATTCCCCTGGTGGCGGGGGTTGCCGATGCGCTGCGATCCGCAGGGTTTCTGGTGTTCGGGCCCAATAAGGCAGCTGCCCGCATCGAGGGCTCCAAGGCATTCGCCAAGGATGTCATGGCCGCGGCCGGGGTGCGAACCGCCCGCAGCGAACAGCTGACCAGCGAGCTTTCCGACAGTGAGATCGAATCCGCCCTGGACCGCTTCGGCCCGCACTATGTGGTCAAGGACGATGGACTGGCCGGTGGCAAAGGAGTGGTGGTTACCGACGACCGCACCGCGGCCCGGGCACACGTGGATGCGGTCCTGGCGGCGGGCAACCCCGTGCTTTTGGAGTCATTCCTGACTGGCCCCGAAGTGTCCCTGTTTTGTTTAGTCGATGGGGAAACTGTGGTTCCCTTAATCCCCGCTCAGGATCACAAACGGGTAGGAGACGGCGACCAAGGCCCCAATACGGGTGGGATGGGGGCGTACTGCCCGCTGCCCTGGCTGCCGGCCGATGGGGTGCGCCGAATTGTGGACGAGGTGTGTGTGCCGGTGGCAAAAGAACTTGTGCGGCGGGGGTGCGCCTATTCCGGTCTGTTGTATGCCGGGTTGGCTTGGGGGCCGGACGGTCCCGCGGTGGTGGAATTCAACTGCCGCTTCGGCGACCCTGAAACCCAGGCGGTCTTGGCGCTGCTCAAAACCCCACTTGGCGAGGTCCTGCATGCCGTGGCGGCGGGGACACTGGCCGACCTGCCGCCACTGGAATGGTACGACGAGTATGCGGTCACCGTGGTGTTGGCCGCCGAAGGCTACCCAGAGCACCCCCATTTAGGTGAGGTGATTACGGGTGCGTCAGACAAGAGTGCGGTTCGGCATGCCGGAACCGCCTATAACGAGGCGGGGGAGCTGGTTTCTGCCGGCGGCCGGGTGCTCAACGTGATTGGCACGGGGGCAACGCTTGCCGACGCTCGGGATGCGGCGTACTCGGTCTTGTCCGAAATTACCCTCCCTGGTGGCCACTACCGAAGCGACATTGCCCTGCCGGCAGTCCTGGGTAATATTTCAGTCTAAAAACAGCGATTTAAGCCGCCCTGAATTTTCGGGGCGGTTTTCTTATTTTATTTATTTTTTGATGACACGCACAATATTCACGTCCTTTGCGGATTTAGTGTTACGATTTTTCCGGAGGAGAAAGATTTGCAACTATTGTAAAATACAAATAACAAACTAAGAAGGCTATCAGGTTTCAACCCGTACGGGGTGAACCGAAATTGCCCCCGTTGACAGGAAACATAAGCTGTTCTTTTCCGATTTATGCAGGAAGAACGGGTTGTATTCGCCTGTAAAACTTTATGTTAAGCAGCTTAATTGCTAATTAAGAATGCCCCGGGTTGTTGTTGACACCAATATGCCTTGTTAGACTTTTTCCGAAGGATTTACTTGGGCGGTAAAACACGTGTTTCCGCTTAAAAACAGGGAAGGAATTGCATATGTACAAACCTGTATCTATGCGGAGGACAGCAACTGCATTGGTAGCTGGTGTTGCGGTCTTCTTTAGTGGTTTGGTAGCTACCCCGGCATACGCACAAAATGCCACCGACAACGCCAATATCACCATCACCGAACTCAAGGTCACGAACGACGCCCAGAATGGCGCCGACGAGACCCTGACCGTATGGGATAACGCCACCTTCAACGCCAAGTGGAAGGCAGAAAATGGGGTTAAGAACGGTGAGAAGTTCACCGTTAAGTACCCGGCAGAATTCCAGGTCTATGCATCACAAGACTTCAAGCTGGTGGACAAGAACGGCACCGACGGCGGTGACTGCAAGGTTGTCTCGGATGAGCAAACCATCGAATGTACCTTTAACAAGGAGTTCGAGGGCCGCGACAACGTTGAAGGCACCCTGACCACCCAGCTGCAGGCCAAGCAAACCCGCGATAGCCGCGACGTTGAGCTGGAGGTCAACCACAAGCAAACTACCACCGGCGCTAAGCTGCCCGGCAAGGGTGTCGGTATTGGTGAATCTCACAACCGTCTGCCCAAAGACATCACCAAGTTCGGGTGGTACACCATCCAGGGCGACGAGGGCTACTGGGTCATCAACATGCCCGGCAAGGACCTGGCCGAATCCAACCAGGAAACCATCCACGTTGAAGACGAGCTGACCGGCTATGGCCACCAGTACAAGAACTGCAAGGTCGACTTCAACGAGTATGCTGCTACTGACAGCGGCAACGACTACAGCATCGACAAGCAAATTGCCGACCACGATAGCCAGGTGAAGAACCTCAATTGCAGCGGCACCAAGATCAGCTTCGACCTGAAGCGTCCTGCTGGTGGCTGGAAGGCCGACAGCTACTACCGTGCTTCCTACAAGTCGCAGACCGCCGATGGCAATATCGCCCCGGCCGGGGAGAAGACCATCAACAAGGCAAACGTCCTGGGCAAGGAAGTCACTTCCACCATCCAGCGTGACCAGTACAGCTCCGGCACCATTCAGGGTGTGAAGCGTCAGTCCTTCGAGGTCAAGAAGACCCTGACCGAACAAAGCCCCACCAGCAAGGTGCCGACCGACACCAAGTTCACCATTCAGGCTGCCTATAAGGCCAACGGCAAGGACGAAACCGAAAAGATCGAGGTTGGCCTGGACGGCACCCCGGTTTCGGGCAAGAAGGAACTTCCAGTTGGGACCGAAGTGACCCTCTCCGAAATCGAAATGCCGAACGTGGACGGCGTGACCTGGGGTGAGCCCAAGTTCACCGCCACCGACAACGGTGATGCCGGCAACGTGACCGTTGCCCCCGACGGCAAGTCCGCAGTGGTCAAGATCAAGGACGGCGGCAACGTTGGCGTGACCGTGACCAACACCATTTCCTCGGTTACCCCACCTCCGCCCACCAATGGTGGCGGCAACGGCGGCGGTAATGGCGGTGGCAACGGTGGCGGTACCGGTGGCGGCAACAGCAAGGGCAAGTCCGACTCTGGTTCCCTGAAGGACTCCGGTTCCTCCGGCGGCCTGCTCGGCGCCCTCCTGGGCGGATCCTCGCTGCTCAGCGGCTCCTCCTCCGACAAGAGCGGTGAAAACGGCTCCGCTAACGGTTCCTCCGGTGGCGCAGCAGCATCCCAGAGCGGTGGCGCTGCAGCATCCCAGAGCGCTGGTGCTGGGGCAAGCGGTGGTGCCGCAGCCTCCAAGAGCAAGGACAGCTCCGTAGCCGGCTCCCTCGGCGGTGCTGACAAGAGCAAGGAGAATGGTTCCCTCGGCGGTGCCCTTGGTGGCTCCGACAAGAGCAAGAGCAGCGAAAGCGGCTCCCTCGCAACCGGCTCCGTGTCCTCCCTGCTGAACGGCTCCTCCAACTCCGGCCTGGGCAAGTGGGCTTTCCTCCTGCTGCTCGTGCCCGTGCTGGCCGGTGGCCTCGCCCTGCTGCTCGGCGCAATCCCGGGTATGGCTTCGCCGTTCCAGGCTCTGCAACAGCGCCCGAAGGACAGCAACACCCAAAACAAGGGTCCGAACAAGGACAATAACACCAAGGGTCAGGGTCCGAAGCAGGACAGCGACACCAAGGGTAAGACTCCTAACGACAAGGCCCTGGATCAGGGTGGCCCGAACCAAGGCAAGAACCTCGGCGAGAAGTAATACTCAATAAGTAATACCTCTTGACGCTGATCTTCCAGCACTAAAACCCCCGGTGGCTAAAACGCCCCGGGGGTTTTAGCATGGGGTAATGAGTTTTATTAGTGAGCGCAGCGCCACCGTCGCCCCATTCCGCGTCATGAAAATCCTTGGGGCTGCCCACAAGCGTGACGATGCGCTGGTGCTCTGCGTCGGCCAGCCCGCCACCAGCGCCCCCACCCCAGTGATCCGCAGCGCCCACCACTGGCTTGATGCCCACACCCTGGGCTATACGCCGACGCTTGGCATCCCGGAGCTGCGGCAGAAAATCGCCGAATACCACAACGCCAACCCGGATAATGTGGTGGTCACCACCGGTTCCTCCGGGGCCTTTGTCGCCCTGTTTCTCGCGGTCCTCGACCCGGGCGATACCATCGTCATGACCCGGCCCGGTTACCCCGCCTACCGCAATACCCTGGCGGCCCTCGGCGCTCACATCATCGACCTGCCCTGTGGGCCAGACACCCGCTTCCAGCCCACCGTCGACAAGCTTGCACACATACAGCCCACCCCCAGGGCGGTCATTGTGACCAGCCCCGACAACCCCACCGGCACGATCATCGACCTGGAGGAGCTGCGCCGCATTGCCGGCTGGTGCGAGGAGGTTGGATGCCTGCTCATTTCCGACGAAATCTACCACGGCATTTCCTACGGTCGGCCCTGCGCGTCCGCCCGCGACTATTCCCACCGTGCCGTCACCGTCGGCAGCCTTTCGAAATATTTTTCGATGACCGGGTGGCGGCTTGGTTGGCTCATCGTTCCCGATGATCTGGTTGAACCGCTGGAAAACCTCGAAGCCAATCTTGCGCTCTGCCCACCCGCGATCTCCCAATACGCCGCCCTGGAGGCCTTCACCCCGGAGTCGCGCGTTGAGCTTGACGCCCATGTCGCCGACTATGCGCGGGCCCGTGACGTGCTGCTACAGGAACTACCCAGCATGGGCTTGGGGAACTTTGCCCCACCGGATGGTGGTTTTTACCTCTATATTGATATCTCCCACCTCACCGATGATTCAGAACAATGGTGCGACCAGCTACTGCATGACACCGGTGTGGCCATCGCCCCGGGGTGGACTTCGACCCCATTGATGGTCACAAATACGTTCGAGTTAGTTTTTGTGTATCCCTGGAAACTATTCGGGCGGCGTGCGACCGGCTTCGACAATGGCTAGGGTAGCCGCAACCGTAGCGTCGTCAAGCCACGGTGGAATGGGCTGGCCAATATAACGCCGCACCAGCGAATAGGGGCACCAATAGATGGCCAGAGTCATGCGTTCGACCAGTTCCGGCGACGTGGTGCCGTAAAACTCTTGGGTGAGGTCGCGACACTTCGCCCACGCCGAATCGTTGATGTGGAGCACCTCGTTCCGTAGCTCCACCGGTGCGGTAGCAATAAGATCCGCATGCCGGAACAGGGTCATGACCTGCGCATCAATGGGATGATTGCGGCAAAATTGGGGAATGTGACGGCTGGTGGCGGCAATGTCGGGCGCGGCCAGCAGCCCCACATGAAACCGCCGGATTGCCCGCAGCCACAATCGGATGAGTAAATGATCGCGGGACGGAAACCTATGGTAGATCGAACCGGTAGGCGCCCCCACCTCGGTGGAGATCTGCGCGATGGTGACTTTTCCCCCATGCTTTTCGACGGCTCGCGCCGCGCCGTCGAGAATACTATCTTCGGTGAACCGCACTGGTCTTGCCATGGTTCATAAGTGTAGCTACCCTGGAAATTATGAGTTTTAGAAATAGGATTCTATTTCGATGGTTGCCGTGGGCCTGCCTCATTGTTGTGATTCCCTCGGCCCTTTGGCGAATCGCCATGCTGTGCGGTGTAAGCACTGGATTTGCTGAGACGAACCTATATCGGGGCAGCCTTGGCGGCACCGTCTATGTGCTCACCCTTGAAGTGGTGCAGCTTGCTGCCGCATCCGCCTGCGTGTACCTCGCGTATGCCAATACCATTCGCTACGGTCGGCTGCCACTCATCATTGGAGGGATAGGTAACCTGCTGTTGTACTACATAATGGGATATTTCGTGATTATTCTGATCCGCTATTCCCAAGGCGCCGACGTATGGACCCCCATGCGCGGCATGGACGCCACCCAACGCCTGTGGCTTTACATTGCCTACGTTCCCTTCCTGACATGGCCGCTGGTTCTCACCGGGGCGCTATTTGGCTACCAGGAGCGTCGAAAAGCGCAAAAGCATGAAATAATGACCATGTGAAGAAACAGATTGCAAATGTGCTCGCCAACCGTTACGCCTCCGCCGAGTTAGTCGATCTTTGGAGCGCCGAAACCAAAATCATTTTAGAGCGGCAACTATGGATCGCCGTGCTCAAGGCGCAGCGCGATCTGGGCGTTGATGTGCCCGCCGAGGCCATCGCCGCATACGAAAACGTGATCGACAAGGTGGATCTGGAGTCTATCGCCAATCGGGAGAAAATCACCCGCCACGACGTCAAGGCCCGCATCGAGGAATTCAACGCGCTGGCCGGCTACGAGCAGGTGCACAAGGGGATGACCTCCCGCGACCTCACCGAAAACGTGGAACAGCTTCAGGTGTACCGATCCCTAGAGCTCATCCGCACTAAAGCTATCACCGTCGTGTTGCGGATCGCCGAGCGCGCCGCCGAATACGACACTCTGGTCATGGCTGGGCGCTCCCATAACGTGGCGGCCCAGGCTACCACCTTAGGCAAGCGGTTCGCCTCCGCCGCCGAGGAACTCCTGGTGGCCATCGAACGCATCGAAAATCTGATCGAACGCTACCCGCTGCGGGGCATCAAGGGTCCCATGGGTACCGCCCAGGACATGCTCGACCTCATGGGCGGGGACGAGACCAAACTTGCCGAACTGGAATCCCGCATCGCCACCCATCTCGGCTTCGCCCGGGTCTTTGACTCCGTGGGCCAGGTATATCCCCGCTCCCTCGACTTCGACGCCCTTTCCACCCTGGTGCAGCTCGGGGCCGGGCCGTCGTCGCTCGCCCATACCATTCGGCTCATGGCCGGCAACGAGACCGTCACCGAGGGTTTCAAGGAAGGGCAGGTGGGGTCGTCCGCCATGCCGCACAAAATGAATGCCCGCAGCTGCGAGCGCGTGGGTGGGCTGCAGGTGATCCTGCGCGGCTACCTCACCATGGCCGCCGACCTGTCCGGCCAGCAGTGGAACGAAGGCGACGTATTCTGCTCCGTCATCCGCCGGGTGGCTCTGCCCGATGCCTTCTTTGCCCTTGATGGCATGTTTGAAACCTTCCTCACGGTGCTGGCGGAATTCGGGGCGTTCCCCGCCATGATCGACCGGGAGCTGGAACGCTACCTGCCGTTTTTGGCCACCACTCGTATCCTCATGGCGGCGGTGCGGGCCGGCGTGGGTCGGGAAACCGCCCACGAGGTCATCAAGGAAAACGCCGTGGCAGTGGCCCTGAACATGCGGGAAAACGGTGGCGAACAAGACCTCATTGACCGCCTGGCCGCCGACGACCGCCTGCCGCTGACCAAACAGCAGCTTGACGACGCCCTGGCCGACCGGCATGCCTTCATCGGTGCTGCGGAGTCGCAAACCCATCGGGTGATCGACCGGGTGCGCGCATTGGTTGCGCAATACCCACAAGCCGCTGATTACGTTCCTGGCGAAATCCTCTAGATTTGCCATAGGCACACTTGGGGGTAATCTTCCTGAGAGGAATATTTAGGTGCTACTCGGTGTTTCCCGCCACATTTGGCGGCATCCCCAGGAAACTGGGGGTAATCCTAAGATTTGGGAAGAAAAACGGCAGAAACTATTCCTCGTTTTACAGCTCACGTTTCCTTAAGGTATGTGAGCTATCTAGCAGCGAACACGTTTGGCTACCGCTGGGAAACGGATAGGTCTACACTCATTCCTTATGCGTCCTGAACTTTCCCAGTACAATCACGTCTCCGCAGGAAAAGTGCGTGAGATTTACGAGATTGACGATGACACGTTGCTGATGGTGGTCTCCGACCGCATTTCGGCATATGACCACATTCTGGACCCCGAAATTCCGGACAAAGGGCGGGTGCTCACCGCCATGAGCATGTACTTCTTTGATCACATTGATTTTCCGAACCATCTTGCCGGTGATATCGACGATATGCGCATCCCCGAAGAGGTGCTGGGGCGGGCAATCGTGTGTAAGAAACTCAAAATGCTGCCCTTTGAATGTGTGGTACGTGGCTATCTTACCGGCTCCGGTTATAAGGAATACCTAGCTACCGGCAGCGTGTGTGGCATCCCCCTCCCCGAGGGGTTGGTCGAGTCGTCGAAGTTGCCCGAACCGATCTTCACGCCCGCGACCAAGGCCGACCTTGGTGACCATGACGAGAATGTTACCTTCGAACAAGTCGTCGAGAAGCTAGGTGAGCGTCGTGCCACCGAACTGCGTGATGCCAGCATCAATATTTATAAGCAGGCGGCAGAACTCGCCGAGGCCAAAGGGATCATCCTGGCCGACACTAAATTCGAATTTGGGGTCGATCGTGACGGCACACTCGTGCTTGCCGACGAGGTACTCACGCCGGATTCCTCCAGGTACTGGCCACTCGAAGGCTACGAACCCGGCAAGGTGCAGCCCAGCTTCGATAAACAATACGTCCGCAACTGGCTTACCAGTTCTAAATGCGATTGGCAGGTAGATTCCAATGCCACCCCGCCACCGCTCCCCGGATCCGTGGTCGAAGCCACCCGGGAACGCTACGTGGAGGCATTCGAACGTATTACCGGGGAAAAGTTTTCGCGGTGGATTGGTTGCTGCGTATAGGAATCCCGTAACCATGTACCATCGGATTCCATGACGTTCACCGAACCAATCGCCCCGGTACACCCCGTTACCCGCACCCACCACAATATTAGTTTTATTGATAATTATGAATGGTTGCGGGATAAGGAATCCGCCGAAACCACCGCCTATTTAGAGGCCGAAAACGCCTACACCGCGCAGGAAACCGCTCAGCTGAAAACCCTGGAGGATAATATTTTCCAGGAAATCAAATCCCGCGTGAAGGAAACCGACATGTCGGTGCCTACCCGCCTGGGCCGCTACTGGTACTACGGACGCATGGAGGAGGGGAAATCATACGGTATTTCCGCCCGCGTGCCCGTTATTGAGGATTGGGTGCCGCCGGTGGTGTCCGAAACCGGTTCCCTGCCCGACGAGGAAATCTTGCTCGACGCCAACCAATTGGCCGAAGGCCACGACTTTTTCTCCCTGGGCGCCTCCACCGTAGATGATACCGGTCGCTACCTGGCCTATTCCACCGACACCGAGGGGAATGAACGCTTCACCCTCTACATTAAGGACCTAGAGACCGGGGAACTCCTCGACGATGTGATCGACAATGTATTCTACGGTGTCACCTGGGCGGGTACCGATTATCTTTTCTACACCCGCGTCGACGACGCCTGGCGGTCTGACTCCGTGTGGCGTCACAAGGTCGGCACCCCCGCGTCCGAAGACGTTCGGGTGTTCCACGAGGAAGACGAACGCTTCAACGTGGGGGTTGGCTCCAGCCGTAGCAAGCGCTTCCTCATTATCGAATCCAGCTCCAAAGTCACCTCCGAATCCTGGGTGCTGGAACTCGACAACCCCACCGGGGAATTCCGGGTTATTCGCCCCCGCGAACATAATGTCGAATACTCTGTCTCCCACGCAGTCCTGTCGGGCAAGGACGCCTGGCTGATCGTCCACAACGCCCACGGTCCCAATTTTGAACTCGGCTGGATGTGGACCACCGATACCCTGGGCAGCTTCGACGACCTTCGGGTGCTGGTGCCACACCGCGATACCGTCCGCATCGAAGGCGTCGACGCCTACGAACACCAACTCGTGATCGGCTACCGTCGGGAAGCCATCAGCCGCGCCGGCGTAATGAAGCTGGACCAGGGAAACCTCACCGAATTCGTCGAACTTGAGTTCCCCGAAGAGCTCTACACCATTGAAGTTATGGGCAACCCCGAATGGGACGCCCCCGTGCTGCGCCTGGCCTACTCCTCCTACGTCACCCCCACCCGCATCTACGACTACACCGTCGCCACCGGCGAACTGCGGCTACTCAAGGAACAAGAAGTCTTGGGCGGCTATAACCCGGACGACTATGTGGCCAGCCGCGTGTGGGTCACCGCAAGCGATGGGGTAGACATTCCCGTCTCCCTGGTGCATCGCCGTGACGTGGACCTTTCCCACCCCAATCCCACCATCCTCTACGGCTACGGTTCCTACGAAATCTCCCTCGACCCGGGATTCTCGGTTGCCAGCCTCTCCCTCATGGACCGGGGCATGATCTTCGCGTTCGCCCACGTCCGGGGCGGCGGTGAGCTCGGCCGCCACTGGTACGACAACGGCAAAATGCTGCACAAACGCAACACCTTCACCGACTTCATCGCCGTTGCCGATTACCTGCTCGACCACAACCTCACCACCCGGGATACCCTCGTGGCCCTGGGCGGCTCCGCGGGTGGCCTCCTCATGGGTGCCGTCGCAAACCTGGGCGGCGACCGGTTCAAGGCCATCGAAGCCAACGTTCCTTTCGTCGACCCGCTCACCTCCATGCTCATGCCCGAGCTGCCGCTCACCGTCCCCGAATGGGAGGAATGGGGTAACCCCCTGGCCGACAAAGACGTCTACGACTATATGGCCGGCTATGCCCCCTACGAAAACATTGAGGCAAAAACCTACCCCAATATTCTCGCCCTGACCAGCATCAACGACACCCGGGTGCTCTATGTAGAGCCGGCGAAATGGATCGCCCAACTCCGGGCCACCGCCACCGGTGGCAAATTCCTGCTCAAAACCGAAATGGCCGCCGGCCACGGGGGCGTGTCTGGCCGCTACGAAAGCTGGCGGCAAACCGCCTTCGAATACGCCTGGCTCATCAATCAAGCAACCGGAAAGGTCGAATAAATGAGCGACTTCTATGATATTTCTGTCACCCTCGCCGACGGCACCACAACCACCATGGGCGGTTGGGCCGGACATGTGTTGCTGATTGCTAACCCGGCGTCGACAAGCGCCCACGCCGATATCCTCGCCGAACTGTTTACCGACTACGCCCCCCGCGGTTTCTTTGCCCTCGGCACTTATGACGCTAACGACGCCGGTGGCGCGGACACCCCGTTCCCCTATCTCACCCACGCCGAAGAATTATTCGAATACCTGGGCGAGGGCGACACCTTCGTCGTCGACACCAGCGGCAGTGTGATCGGCCGATTCGATGCTGCCGTCGAACCCGACGAGCTGGAGATCACCGACCTCATCGAAAGCAACTTGCCTATTTAACGCCAGATCACACCGCACAATTTAGGTCGCGCATAGCACATACGGGTAAGCTGTTGGCTTGGATAACCCAACCCACATGTGAGGAGCTTCAAACGTGGCCCGTGTTGTAGTCAATGTGATGCCTAAAGCGGAGATTTTGGATCCCCAAGGGCAAGCCGTGGTTCGAGCCCTAGGACGCATCGGCGTCGAAGGCGTCGCCGATGTTCGCCAGGGGAAACGCTTCGAAATCGAAGTATCCGACGAGGTAACCCGCGAACAAGTCGAAAAAATGGCCGAAGTGCTCCTGGCCAACACTGTCATCGAAGACTTCGACGTGATTTTCGAGGCATAGGGGCATAATGAGCGCAAAAATCGGAGTAATCACATTCCCCGGCACGCTTGATGATGTCGACGCCGCCCGCGCCGCCCGTCTCGCCGGAGCCGAAGTCGTAAGCCTGTGGCACGCCGACGCCGACCTGAAAAACGTCGACGCGGTAGTTGTCCCAGGCGGTTTTTCTTATGGCGACTACCTGCGCAGCGGCGCTATTTCCGCCCTGGCACCCGTCATGCAATCCGTCATCGACGCCGCCGGCCGGGGCATGCCTGTTCTCGGCATTTGCAATGGCTTCCAAATCCTCACCGAAGCCCACCTTTTGCCCGGCGCGCTCACTCGCAACCAGGGCCTGCATTTTCACTGCACCGACGCCTACCTGACGGTGGAGAACAACACTACCGCCTGGACCAACACCCTGGAGGTGGGCCAGAAGATCCTGATCCCTTCGAAACACGGTGAGGGCCGTTTCCAGGCGGCACCGGAAACTGTGCGTGAGCTAGAGGCCGAGGGCCGGGTGGTGTTCCGCTACACCGATAACTACAACGGTTCCGTGAATGCGATTGCCGGCATTACGAATGAGACCGGTCGGGTGGTTGGGCTCATGCCGCACCCGGAGCACGCTGTGGAACTGCTCACCGGGCCCTCCCTGGATGGCCTGCAACTCTTCCTCTCTGCCGTCGGCAGCATCGCCGCCTAGCCTCTTGGCCCGATGGCCCAACCCGGCAGACCGATCCGCAGGCCCGGCTTGGCCTATCGTGTGACCCGTTCTGAGGCTTCGCGGGTTCCAGGCCTCGCTGGTCCGGCTCGCCCCAGATCCTTCTAGTCCGTCCCGGCTCGCGCCAGGCTCTTGGCCTTGATGGGTCGATAAAAAATTTCAGCCGCATAGTTTAGCCGCATGAGAATGCGTGAGAAAGGCATAACCCAAGCAATGACTACCTTCAACGACACTGTGGCGGCGGCCCAGGCCAACCCGGACCTGGAGCAGCCTTACGCCTCCTTAGGGCTCAAGGACGATGAATACGCCCGCATTAAGGAGATCCTTGGTCGTCGTCCCACCGATGCGGAATTGGCCATGTATTCCGTCATGTGGTCCGAGCATTGTTCGTATAAATCTTCGAAAGTGCACCTGCGGTATTTCGGGGAAACTATGACCGAGGAAATGAGCGAGAAAATCCTGGCCGGCATTGGGGAGAACGCCGGCGTGGTGGACATTGGTGGGGGTAATGCGGTCACGTTCCGGGTGGAGTCCCATAACCACCCCTCCTATGTGGAGCCGCACCAGGGTGCTGCCACTGGTGTGGGCGGTATTGTGCGCGACATCATGGCCATGGGGGCTCGGCCCATTGCGGTGATGGACCAGCTGCGGTTCGGCCCCGCGGACGCGCCGGACACATCCCGGGTGCTGCCGGGGGTGGTTGATGGTATTTCGCATTACGGTAACTGCCTGGGCCTGCCGAATATTGGTGGCGAAACCGTGTTCGACGAATCCTATGCGGGTAACCCACTGGTGAATGCGCTGTGCGTGGGCACGCTCAAGGTGGATGATTTGAAGCTGGCGTTCGCCTCCGGCTTGGGCAATAAGGTGATGCTTTTCGGCTCCCGCACCGGGCTTGACGGCATTGGTGGGGTGTCGGTGCTGGCCTCGGACACGTTTGAGGAGGGGGCGGAGCGGAAACTGCCGGCGGTGCAGGTGGGGGACCCGTTTGCAGAAAAGGTGCTCATTGAGTGCTGCCTGGATTTGTACCGCGCCGGGGTGGTCGTGGGTATTCAGGATTTAGGGGGTGCCGGGTTGGCGTGTGCCACATCGGAGTTGGCCGCCGCCGGCGATGGGGGCATGGAGATTGATTTGGATGCGGTGCCGTTGCGGGCGGAGAATATGCTGGCTGCGGAGATTTTGTCGTCCGAGTCGCAGGAGCGCATGTGTGCGATTGTGCGGCCGGAGGATGTGGCGCGGTTCCGGGAGATTTGTGCGCATTGGGATGTGACGTGCGCGGAGATCGGTGAGGTGACCGATGGTGAGCATTTGTTGATTCGGCATCGGGGTGAGCTGGTGGTGGATGCGCCGGCGCACACGATTGCCCATGAGGGTCCGGTGTATGAGCGGCCGTGGGCGCGTCCGGAGTGGCAGGATGAGGTGCAGCAGTTCCAGGGGGTGGAGAAGCCGACGGATCCTGAAGCCGTGAAGGCGGCGTTGTTGGCGATGGTGGGCTCGCCGGCGCTGTGTTCGCGGGCGTTTATTACGGACCAGTATGACCGTTATGTTCGGGGGAATACGGTGCAGGCGCAGCATGCGAATGCCGGGGTGTTGCGTATTGATGAGCAGACGCATCGGGGGGTGGCGGTGTCGGCGGATGCGTCGGGCCGATACACGAAGCTGGATCCGAATATGGGTGCGAGGTTAGCGTTGGCTGAGGCGTACCGGAATGTGGCGGTGACGGGTGCTCGCCCGGTGGCGGTGACGAACTGTCTGAATTTTGGTTCCCCGGAGGATCCGGCGGTGATGTGGCAGTTCCGTGATGCGGTTCATGGCTTGGCGGATGGCGCGAAGGAGCTGGTCATCCCGGTTTCTGGCGGTAATGTTTCGTTCTATAACCAGACGGGTTCGGAGGCGATTTTGCCGACACCGGTGGTGGGCGTGTTGGGGGTTATTGATGACGTGCGGGAGAGTGTGCGCAATAAGTTGGGCACGGTTTCTGGCACGGAGGAGCTGTATTTGCTCGGCCAAACGTTCGACGAGTTTGGTGGGTCGATTTGGCAGCAGGTGTCTGGCGCCGGTTTGAGCGGGCTGCCGCCGCGGGTGGATTTGGCCAATGAGGAGAAGCTCATGGAGTTTTTCCAGCAGCCTGGTGTGGTGTCGGCGGCGCATGATGTGTCCGAGGGGGGTGTGGCGCAGGCGATCGCGGAGCTGGCGATTTACTCGAACAAGGGTGTGAGCCTTGATGTTTCGGGGGTACATGATGACGTGTTCACGGCATTATTCTCCGAGTCGGCGTCGCGGGTGGTTGTTGCTGCTACGGATGGCGCTGCTGTGGTGCGGCGGGCGCAGGAGCTTGGTATTCCGGTGGTGAAGATTGGGGAAACTATTGACGAGCCGGTGGTGCGTGTCGAAGGCCAGTTCGAGGTGCCGGTTGCGGAGTTGACCCGGGCGTGGACGGAGACGCTGCCGCGACTGTTCAGCCATGCCGTGGGGGCGAACTCGGTGGTTTAGGCTTGTCGACGCAAGAAAAAAGGCCGCTGAACGCGGTCTTTTTTCTTGGTTAGCGCCTAGGCGGCTTGGGTGAGCATTTTGTCGAGGACGTCTTGCTCGCCCCGGTACCAGCGGCGAATTTTCAGTTCTTTGGGGCCGTCGAGGATGAGATCGAATCCCACATCGTTGGGGTTGACCTTTTCGTCGTCGATGGCGCAATAGGCGGCCCATTCTAGATTGGCAAGGGCGTCTCTGAGCCAATTGCTTATGAGCTCGTGGGAACTGATAAGAATGTGTTCATTGAGGGCGGCCGCCTGGTCGATGGCTACTTGGCGGGCGAATTTAGCGGGGTTAATGGCGAGCCGGAAGGGGAGGCAGTGGACGCCTTCGTATTTATGGGCGTAGAAACCTTCTTCGCTTTCTAATTGGGTTTGGTAAAACACCACCCAATCGTCGATAAGCATGGGGGTTGGTACCTGGAACCCGCAGAATTCGGACAGCACCTGTGTGAAGGTACTCACGAGGGCAGAATGTGCTTTGGTGAAATGAATGAGTGTCATTTTGTTGCGCTCCTTGAATAAGTGGTGCGGCTATTTTTGGGATATCGGCACCAAGTTTAATGTGATTTGTGGGGTGCCTATGGTGGGGATCTTAGTCGGGGTGGGGGTGGGGGTGTGGTTATTACGGTGGGAATAAGGTCTTCATTGCCCACTACGGTTTTAAACCGGGAAAATCCTAAAAAAATGGCTCTGAGAGGCCATTAAGGTAAATCTTGGATGAAAATAAGAGGGTGACCGGGGCTGGTTGTATTGCGTTGGACAAAGTGGTAGTTTTCCAGCAGTAATATTGCTTAAGTAAAGTTATGTGACTATCGTGGTTGTTGTGTTTACTGTGTCGCATGATCGTCGTGGGACAAGATTGGAGGTAGGAGCCCATGTTCTTAAATTTTTCCCAAACCCACCCGCGTCGGCGTGTCGCATCCCGGCAACCCCGCACAATAACACCATTGCCCCTCCGAAGTCTCACGTTAGCGAGAAAATATGGCTGAAATCACTACCGCAATTAAGGGGTAACCAGCCTAACCACCACCAAATTTGCAATGATGCGTATTGTGGAACCTAGGTTACGGGACAGCCACGAACACCAAACACCAAAAACTTGATACAAGCTTGGCAGCGCATTTCTTTGGGGAAGGAGAAGTGCGCTGTCATTTCCTTTCCCACCCAGTTGCCCTCAACCCGGCAGGATAACGTCGACAAGCACGACGACACATGCGCAGGCTTGGGGGGACGTGCTAAAAACAAACCTTATGGCCCCCACACCCGACCCACACGAACTCCGCGACGCCCTTCAAACCGTCCACCCCTGGCTTATCGACGCCTCTCAGGCGACCCCACCCCGGCCCGCCATCGCCCACGCTGTCCGCCTCAGCGTCACCTACCTGAGCCACCTTGCCCCCGGACACGCCGTCGAGGTACGCGTTCCACCATTTGCCGCCACCCAATGTATTGCCGGCCCTCGACACACCCGAGGCACCCCACCCAACGTGGTCGAAACCGACCCCGCCACCTGGCTCCGGCTCGTGACCGGACTCGACACCATCACCGACAATCCGGCCGTCACCAGTTCCGGCACTCGCGCCGGAGAAGTCGCGGACTGGTTGCCGCTGGTCCGCTTGTGACGTTATAAAGAATCACTCGTGATGGTCTAGCATTGTGGTCGTGACACACAACGAGGCACAAAATAATCAGTCCTTATTAGATGATCTGGGGGAACAACCGCCCCGCGAAGAATGTGGCGTATTCGGTGTGTGGGCACCGGGGGAAGAAGTGTCGAAGTTAACATACTTCGGCCTTTTTGCATTACAGCACCGGGGACAGGAGGCTGCTGGCATTGCCGTCGGCGATGGACAGCAGGTCGTGGTGTACAAGGATTTGGGCCTGGTCTCGCAGATCTTTGATGAGCAAACCCTCGACTCGCTTCGCGGTGACGTGGCCATTGGGCATACCCGCTATTCCACAGCCGGCGGTGTCACCTGGGAGAACTCTCAACCCATGTTTCGGGTGGCCCCCAATGGCACCGATGTGGCCTTGGCGCATAACGGAAACCTGGTGAATTACCTGGAGCTCTTGGATGAGGCCGACGAGAAACAGTTGGTGCATAAGCAGAATCATCCCTCCGACTCCGACGTGATGACCGCCCTGCTTTCCCACCAGATCGGTGACGGTCATGGGCTGTTGTCGGCCATGCGGGACCTGCTGCCGCGTGTCAAGGGCGCGTTCTGCCTCACTATCACGGACGGCCATACCCTGTTTGCCGCCCGCGACCCGGAGGGGGTGCGGCCGCTGTGCCTGGGCCGGTTAGATAAGGGGTGGGTGGTTGCCTCCGAAACCTGTGCGCTGGACATTGTGGGGGCATCCTTCGTGCGGGAGGTCGAGCCCGGGGAAATGATTTCCATTGATGAAGCTGGTATCCGTTCGGAGCATTTCGCTGCCACTCGCCGGAAAGGCTGTGTGTTCGAATACGTGTATTTGGCCCGCCCGGACTCCACCATTCGGGGCCGTAACGTGAACGAGTCCCGCCTGGAGATCGGCCGCCGCCTGGCGCGGGAATACCCGGCCGACGGGGACCTGGTGATTCCTGTGCCGGAGTCGGGGGTGCCTGCCGCGGTTGGCTATGCCCAGGCGTCCGGGATCCCCTTCGGCCAGGGGCTGGTGAAAAACTCCTATGTGGGGCGCACGTTTATTCAACCCTCAGACACGCTTCGCCAGTTGGGTATCCGGCTGAAACTTAACCCGCTGCGGGAGGTGTTGCAGGGGAAACGCCTGGTGGTGGTGGATGATTCCATTGTGCGTGGTAACACCCAGCGGGCGCTGATCCGCATGCTGCGGGAGGCCGGCGCGGCGGCGGTGCATGTGCGCATCGCATCACCGCCAGTGAAATGGCCCTGCTTCTACGGCATTGACTTTGCCAGCCCGGGTGAGTTGATCGCCAACGCCGTGACCAGCGATAATGAGGCGGAAATGGTGCAGAGTGTGTGCACCGCTATTGGGGCGGATTCGCTGGGGTTTGTGTCGACGCAGTCAATGGTGGAGGCCACGAAGCAGTCGCGGGAAGAGCTGTGTTGCGCCTGTTTCGACGGGGTATATCCGCTGGGTCTTCCGGCGGGGAATCCCAATGCGGAGTTGGTGTCGGCATTGCAGCGGGGTTCCTGCGGTAGCATTGATTAGCTGCCGAAATATTGCCCACTTTGATCGAAGGAAAAGGATAATAATGACCGATTCTGCACAGTCGGATGCCACTGTCTCCTACGCGGCCGCGGGGGTGGACATCGAGGCGGGGGACCGGGCCGTGGAATTATTTGCCCCACTGGCCAAGAAGGCCACCCGGCCTGAGGTTCGGGGCGGTTTGGGCGGATTCGCCGGGCTGTTTGCCCTGGGTAACTACCGTCAGCCGTTGTTGGCCGCCGGCTCCGATGGGGTGGGTACGAAATTGGCGGTCGCCCAGGCTATGGGCAAGCATGACACCATCGGCATCGACCTGGTGGCCATGTGCGTGGATGACTTGGTGGTGTGCGGGGCGGAGCCGCTGTTTTTACAGGACTATATTGCCATCGGCAAGGTGGTGCCCGAGCATGTGGCCGATATCGTGTCCGGCATTGCCGAGGGCTGCGTGCAGGCCGGGTGCGCCCTCCTGGGTGGGGAGACCGCGGAGCATCCGGGGGTCATGGAGCCGGGGGAGTACGATGTGTCCGCTACCGCCGTGGGCGTGGTGGAAGCCGATGAGCTGCTGGGCCCGGATCGGGTGCGGAAAGACGACGTGGTGATCGCCATGGCCTCCTCCGGCTTGCATTCGAACGGGTATTCGTTAGCGCGGTATGTACTACTGGAAAAGGCCGGGTTGCTTCTCGACGCCTATGTGGAGGACTTGGACCGCACCCTGGGGGAGGAGCTTTTGGAGCCCACCCGCATTTACGCCAAGGACTGCTTGGCGTTGGCCGACGAGTGCGAGGTGCACACCTTCTGCCATGTCACGGGTGGGGGCCTGGCCGGCA
Source organism: Corynebacterium matruchotii (assembly GCF_011612265.2). Lineage (NCBI taxonomy): Bacteria > Bacillati > Actinomycetota > Actinomycetes > Mycobacteriales > Corynebacteriaceae > Corynebacterium > Corynebacterium matruchotii. Next base: position 369,386 of record NZ_CP050134.2, read on the forward strand.
ACTTGGCCCGGGTCATCCCGACTGGGCTGGTGGCGGAGCTGTCCCGCGGCACGTGGGTGCCGGGGCCGATTTTCCGCCTGATCCAAAACGTGGGCAAGGTGCCGCAGGCTGAGATGGAGAAAACCTTCAACATGGGGGTGGGCATGGTGGCAGTGGTGGCCCCAGAGGATCGGGATCGGGCCTTGGCCATGCTTACCGCCCGGCACATTGATGCGTGGGAGTTGGGGACCATTCGAGATGCCGATGATCTTCAGGCTCCCGGTGCGGTGGTGCTTACCGGCGACCACCCGGGCTATTAACCAGTAGTTTTGCCGGGTGAGGGCGGGCGTGGCGTGCGTCGGCCTAACCCGTGTGCCCCTGCCGGCATGAAAAACCACCGACGGACACACTTCTCCTCGGAAAAGTGCCCCATCGGTGGTTTTTACCAGCGCTGATAGCGACTATGACTTGGATTCTTGTTCCTTGATCCAGTCGGCGTATTGGGAGTATGCGTCTGCGTACTCGTCGTACTCGTCATCCTGGTGGGATTCGGCTTCGGCGCGTTTCGGGGCTGCTTTGCCCGCAAGTTCGCGCTGGAGTGAGTCGAGATCCATGGTTGGAGTGTTGTACTTCAGCTGGCGTGCAACCTTGGTCTGCTTTGCCTTCGCGCGACCGCGTCCCATGGTTATGACCCCCTTGGTACTAAGCGGAGCATCCCTAGGGAATGAAAATGCTCCGTGGGCTTTCAAATCATCACAGTATGTTTTCCTGTATGACACAATAGCCTGAATTACATAATTTTGCCGCAACGAGCTGTTGACCTTGAGAAATATCCGGCAAAATCCCAGCACCGGCCCAAAACCGGTCCCCCTTTTATGAGGTGGCGCAAGTGGGGCCGGAATTATGCGGTGTGGTTATGAATAGCGCGATTATTGCTGAGTTTCGCTCCCACGCAGTCGGTTAATTGCGACCCGGCCGGCTTGGGATTGTTCTTCCGCCGGAATGAAATCCGGGTCCACAAGGATTGCGGATTCCCCGGCCATCAGCGCCTGCGACGTGAGGGCGGCGCGTTTGAGGAGCGCCAGCGCGATGGGCCCGAATTCGTGGTCATGGATGACGGTTCCAATGCGCCCCACCGTCCGTTGCCGGCCTGTTGCTGGTCCCATCACGATGGGGGTGCCGGGGGTGGGCAGGGTGGGGGCGGAGCCATCGAGGTGCACGAGCGTCAGTAGCCGGGGTGGCCGCCCCAGGTTTTCCACCCGCGCCACGGTTTCCTGCCCGCGATAGCAGCCCTTGTCCAGGTGGACGGCGGCAATGCGCTCACCCCGGTTAATGAGCGCCGGCACCTCGTGCGGTATCGACTTGTCATCAAGGTCAAGGCTGCGTTCCGGCAGGCCCGCCCGCACCCGTTCGGCGGTGTACGCCATGAGTCCCATCGGTTCGATTCCCTGTTCGATTATTCGCTTTGCGACGTCGACAAGCGCACCCCGGGGCACAAACACGTCGTGCCGCACCCAGGCGCCAAACGGCAGCTGGCGGGAAAACTCGCCGCCCACATCTGGCACCTCGGCGCCAATGATGCTCAAGATCCCCAGATCCGTGACGGTGATCTCCACCTGCGACCAAAACACCATTGCGCGCAAATAATCCACCAACGATTCCGCATCCACCGCGGAGATGTCCAGGTAAAACGCATCCTTTACCTTGGTCACATCCAGGTAGTGCAGGATCCGCCCCTGACCATCCAAGTTCAGGGCACTGGCGCTGAACCCGTCGGGAACATCGTCGAGTTTTTGGGAAAGCAAATTATGCAGAAACGTGGCGGCATCCGGGCCTGACACCCGAATGACCGTGCGATGCGAACGGTCCACCAGCGCGCCCGTGGCACAATGCCGTTGTTCGGTGAGCGGATTTCCATAATGCCAAGCCACCCCCATATGGGTGGGGTGTTGGTCGGTGTCGCCGGGTGGGGTCGCCCCCGGCACTGTTTCCAGTAACGGTGAAGAAGAATTATTGGTCACAGACTCGATCGTAGTGCCTCACGCACGGCATAATCAGACCTATGAGTTCCTCTGGTAAGCGAAAAATGTCCCCCATCATTTTCGCCGTGGAACCGTTCGGCGGTTCCGTCCGTGACCATAATCCCAACCTTCCCCTCGTTTTCTGGGACGATGCCGCTGTTACCCGTGGCGATGGTGTGTTCGAAACCCTCCTTCTCCGGGATGGGCGCATCTGTAACCTCGACCGGCATGTATCCCGATTCCTCGCATCCGCGAAACTCCTCGACCTACCCGAACCCAATATCGACGGCTGGCTGAAAGCCACCATCATGGCCGCCGAAAAATGGCGCAGCCACACCACCGACGACGCCTCCTGCGTGTGGATGTACACCCGCGGCCGGGAAACCACCGGCATCCCCAGCGCCTGGCTCACCATCCGCCCCCTATCGCCCACAGCACTGCACCAACGTGCCCATGGCGTGGCCGTCATGACCAGCCCCCGCGGCTATCACATCGACCCCCCGGAAACCACCGAAGCCGTCCCCTGGCTTGTTGTTGGCGCGAAAACCCTCAACTATGCCGCCAACATGGCGGCGCTCCGCTGGGCCCGCGCCCACGGCTTCGACGATGTGATCTACACCAACGGCGACATCGTACTAGAAGGTGCCACCTCCACCGTCATCACTGTGCGCGGCAAAAAAATCCGCACCCCCACTGCTGGCGGCGATATCCTCCCCGGTACCACCCAGGCCGCCCTATTCGAATATGCGACCGAACAAAAATGGCGGTGTAAAGAAAAACAGCTCGTCCTCGACGACCTGTTTCGGGCCGACAGCGTGTGGCTCGTGAGCTCGGTGCGCATCGCCGCCCGCGTCACTCGCATCAACGACCAAGAACTCCCAGCCCCCGCCAACGAGGCAGAGATCCGGGAGCTCATCGAGGCCGCATTAACCAGTAACCTAACCAATCACCCGTGATAATTCGGCAGACATGCGTGGGTGGTATTCCCCATCCACCATGCGCTCATCCACCCACCCCAGGTTATTATTCGGCATCAGGCCAAACAGGCGTTTGCCCGCACCCAAATTCTTTGGTCCGGTTGTGGTCACCAACGTTGATGCCGACGTGATTTCCCACGCCCGTTCCTTGATCGGATTCCCATAGAAAATCTCCACCACGCCTGTTGAATGCGCCACCACTACTTCGATCTCGTCCTTGCCGGTGATTCGCCAGAAACCAGTCTCCCGGTGGTCGAGGCCTACCTGATTCCCCTCGTCGTCAAGCTTCCACACCCGAGACGAATATGTCAGATAATTCTCGCCATCATGGGCGAAAATAATCTGTTGCCCAAACTGGGTGGGTTTCGCATCCGCATCCGTGTGATCCAACGCCTGGCCGGTGCCCCGCCACACCCCCACGAGCGGCAACAACGCTAATAACCCATCATGCAAACTGGGGCCCTCCCGCAGGTTTGCCGTGTCGTCAGGAATCGGTAAATCCCCCAACCCGGGAATATTCCGATGCGCCGTTTCTTTCCACTGCTCAGCAGCTAAGTTCACCGCATCACTACCCCCCAACGAAATCTTTGGAGCGTCAGTCGGCTCCTCATGGGGTTCATTATTTACCATGTCATCACTCATAACCTTTAACCCTAGCAGCATGGCACACTATGGTTGTGTAGGTGCGACTGCTGCTAATTTCCAACCCGAACTCCACCACTCAAACCCCGGAGCTCTTCCGCCACATCATCCCCACCCTCCGGGGCGTGACCGGACTTCACCTCACCACCTACTTCACCCACCACCCTGGCCACGCCACCGAATTATGTCACAATATCACCAACGCGGATTACGACGTGGTGGTTGCTATCGGCGGTGACGGCACCGTTAACGAAGTCATCAATGGACTCTTGGGGCCAGCACCCACTCCCCGCACCAACATCCCCACCCTTGCGGTCATCCCCACCGGTTCCGCCAATGTTTTTGTCCGCGCCCTCGGCTTCCCACCCGAACCCATCCACGCCACCGAAGCACTCGCCCACACCCTCGAACATAACCTCAAACGCACTATAGACCTCGGCATTTGGCAAGACCACTGGTTTGCCGTGAACGCCGGCTTCGGTATCGACGCCGACGTCATTGCCACCATGGACCGGGCCCGCCGCCGCGGCTTTGCCGCCACACCCCTGCGCTATATTCGCGTCACCTACCGGGCGTGGCGCCGCGCCCGCAAATACCCACCCACCATCAACGTGCGGGGCAAAGACCGAAACGGCGCCACCAAAACCGCCCGCAACCTGCCCTTCTGTATCATAAGCAACACCAACCCCTGGACCTTCCTTGGGCCCCTCCCCGTCATCACCAACCCCCGCAACTCTTTCGACGTCGGCCTTGGTGTTTTCGGAATTAATAGCGTCGCCGGCCTCGCCGGCATCCTCGCAGTCCTCCAAATGCTTGGTGCAAACATGATCACCCCCATCGCCCAATGGTTGGAAAAACGCACTTTCGTATTCGACGACGCCATGGAAGTCACCTTGGATTGCGCCACCCGGCAACGCTTCCAAGTCGACGGCGAATACGCGGGCGAGCACCAATCGGCCACCCTCACCGTCCTCCCCGACGCCATCGAGGTCTACGCCCCCAAAGAGAAAATCCCCACCAAACCCCTCTCCTGGATAAAACTCGGACTCAGCTTCTTCGACATTCGCCTATAACCAACGCTACATCGGCTCACACCACATCGGCTATGACGACTAATCATCCGAAACAGGTGCCAAATCATCCATGCTCACCACCACATTCCGCTGCTGCGACTCAAAATACACCGTCCCTCCAGCCGCTGACACATAGCTCGCCTGCTTCGACAATGGCAACGTTGTGGTATCTAATTCCCACCGAAATGCCCGAAAAATATCATCATCCGACAACTTGTCATTCTGAGTGTCATCCAACTTGCTGCGATCTGTCACCGTTATCGGCGACAACAAAAACATTTTCCCCTTTAACCGCAGTTCCGCAACCACTGTCACCGGCCCAGTAAATCCCGGCGGCGTCCCCGTCAACTTCACTTCTGACGCCGCACTCCCCGCCGGCGAAATATCATACGGATTCGAAATATCCAGATCGGTAATCCCCATTGGGCGACCCAAAGACACCGCATCAAAATTCACCCCCCGGGTAATCAACGCCGCCTTCGCCCCCGCAACATCACCGGCCAATAGCCGATCCGCAGACACCTCCACATCAGTAATCGTGGTATGCGTCCGCAACAACCCAAACGGCTTCACCTTCACATCCGTCACACTCACATACATTGACGGCACCACACCCGTAATAAAATTCGACACAAACGGCAACCCCCCAAAATACGCCTCCGGCGCAAACCCCAAATGCGAATGCTCCGCCACCCGCTGCGACAATAACCGCTCACTCCGTGCCGCTATCGCCGTATCAACCACCCACATCGCCACCAACACGCCCACCAACACAGCCGTGAGCACCACAACCGTGTGCCGTCGAAGTTTCATCACCCCTCAATAGTGCCACACTCGCTACGCTTGAAAAGCATGGAACTCACCGTCACACGCGAACTTCACCCCGACCAACTCCCCGCTATCCACGCCGTCCTCGACGCAGCCACCAGGCACGATGGGATCGCGCCACTCTCCGAACAATTCCTCCGCGGACTCACCAACCCCCAACACCACCATTTCCTGCTTTACGACGACACGACCATCGTGGGAATCGCCGCCTACGATGGCGAAACCGCCGAACTCGCAGTCACCCCCACCGCCCGCCGCCACGGCGGCGCCACCCTCCTTATCGACCTCATGGGCCATAAACCCCTTTGGGCCCACGGCAACCTCCAACCCGCCCAACACTTCGCCCGCCATCTCGGCTATACCCCCAGCCGGGAACTCCTTGTCATGGCCATCGACGGTGATCCCCTCACCGCCGCCACCGCCTACCAGTTTCCCGACGGTGTAGAACTTCTCGATCTCCCCACCGCCTACGACCGCTACGGTAGTGAAACTGTCGACCAACTCTGGCTGGAAGCCAATAACCAAGCCTTCTCCTGGCACCCCGAACAAGGCGGCTGGGACTTGGATCGCCTCAACCAGGCCCGCGATACCGACTGGTATCGCCCAGACGACGTGCTCACTTTGTGGGAAAACAGCAAACTCTTAGGTTTCCATTGGGTGAAACGCCACGGCGATCTGCGCGCCGGGGCCAAGGGGGAAGTATATGTGGTGGGTCTGGGTGATGCCGGCCGGGGCCGAGGATTGGGTGGCCCTTTGGTAAACGCCGGAATAAATCGCCTGGTAGCCGAGGGGGCAAGTCTAGTGTTCCTCTACGTGGAGGCGGATAACAAGCCCGCCCTACGGGCCTACCAGGATGTGGGTTTTGTTGTTGTTGAACATCATGTTTTGTACACACGGAGCTGAGATGGACTTAAATCGGGGGTACTTCAGACCAGCCATTATTTAAGTAAATTTAAGCTTATATGTGCAGTTAGGACGCCTCTAATCTTACTGATAGGGGGTAAAGTCGCTGCGCACAGCGTTATGTCGCTACTAATGCTGGCGCCCCTGTCTGATAATCTTCTTATTTAACGATGTGAGCAAGCTTCGTTTTGCCGTGTCTTTTCTTTATTTTCGTTAAAGGAGAGATGGGTTACTCGTAAGCGAGACAAATGTTAAGAAGATAAGGAGAATGCAGTGGGTAAAACCGTAAGTTTTAAAATTTACGCGTTTATAGCCTCCGTGCTGCTGGTATTGACCGCGGGAATGATGAACGTCCCTACGGCTCATGCTGATGAAGAGAAGACGGTCGATATTGACAACATCACTATCGACCAGACCACCCCGCTGAAGCAGTGGGATTCATTTGGTGTTCAGTGGGACTGGAGCGCCAAGAATGGCGTGAAGGCTGGCCAGAAGTTCACCATTCAATTCCCCAAGGAAATTGCCGTCAAGGGCACCTTCGGCATTAAGCTGGTGGATGGTGCCGTTGAGGGTGGTGACTGTGTTGTAGACGGTGGCAATAACCAAGTTGTCTGTACCTTCAATGACAAATTCGAAGGCAAAGACAATGTGCACGGCATGGTGAAGGTCCAGGCTCAGGCCATTAAAACCACCGATAACAGCAACGAGCCCACCCTACCGTTCGAAGTGAACAGTAAGGTTGTCAACGTTACCCTGCCCGGGCCGCATGGCGGCATTGGTCCCGCTGACGTGAAGACTCCCGACAAGACCAACAAGGATGGTTGGTTTACCTCCAAGGACGGTTCCAAGATTGAGTGGCGTATCGTCATGCTGGGTAAGGACCTGGCCAATATATCCGGCGATGTGGTCATTAACGACTCGATCAGTCTTAAGAATGGTGCGGTGGGTCACAAGTTCATCGCCGATGGCCTGCTCGCCGTGGAATACACGTCCGACCCGGCACAGCTCGCCGAGCCGTCGGCCAAGGGTGAGAAGTTGCAGGTCACCCAGGATATTGCGGCCGATGGCCTGAGCCAAAAGCTCACGCTGAAGAAGCCAGCTGGTGGTTGGCAGGCCGACCGGTTCTATAACGTGTACTACCAGTCGCAGTCTGCCGATGGCAAGGAATCGGCCGTGGACACCACCGTGGGCAATCATGCCAAGATCGAAGGCCTTCCCGCTCAAAACCTGGTTCAGAATGTTACCCGCAAGCAGTTCGGTAGCGGCACCATCACCGGTGTTAACCGTGGCACCTTCGAAGTGAAGAAGGTTCACGACCCGGCAACCCAGCCCGCCGAGCTGCAAAATGGCACGAAGTTCACCGTCAACGTCGACATCCAGTCGCCGCAGGCCTCGTTCAACAAGAACTACGACATTCAGGTTCCACTGAACGGTGACATCGTCAAGGGTGACGTGTCGCTGCCCAAGGACACCAAGGTGACCCTGACGGAGAAGCTGCCCACCAACGATGCCAAGTTCACCTATGGTGACCCGAAGTTCGCCGCCACCACCGCCAGCGATGGCAACGTGGAAATCAAGGACAACGGTAAGACCGCCGTCATCACCATCAGCGACCAGCGCAACGTGGGCGTGACCCTGACCAATAAGGTCACCGCTAAGCCGCAGGTTGGTACCGTGAAGCTGGCCAAAAAGCTGGTGTGGAAGAACAGCGGCAACGCCTTCACCGAGGCTAATGCCACCGCGCAAAACTTCAAGGTGAACTATGTGTGCACCAAGGACGGCAAGGACGTGAAGTCCGGTGAAGTGACCCTCAAGGGTGACGGCACCGAGGCCGCTATCGCCGACGTTCCGTTGGGTGCCGCCTGCTCCTTCACCGAGGTGGCCCCGGCCGCACTGCCCGGCTTCAACTGGGAAGGCAACCTCTTCCAGACCGCTTCCGGTGAAGTTTCCAAGGACAAGCCGTTGGTTGTGGCCGTCACCAACCCGCTGGTGACCCTGACCAACAAGTACGCCACCGCTGTGGGCACCTTCAAGGTCGTCAAGACACTGAAAGCCACTGGCATCACTGTGCCGAGCACCAAGAAGTTCTCCTTCAACTACACCTGCACCAAGGACGGTGCGGCTCTCGCCGAGCACACCAACAAGAAGCTGGAAGTGACCGGCGCTGGTGAGGTCGTGTCCCCGAACATCCCGGTTGGCGCATCTTGTACCGTGACCGAGGATCGGGAATCCGCCAAGATTGACGGCGCTACCCTGACCGTTGTTGAGGGCGCTGCCGTGACCATCACCGCAGGCACGGTTCCGTCCGTGACCATCGCCAACACCTACGTCAAGGATGAAGGCGACTTCACCATCACCAAGCGGCTGGTTGACCCCGATGGGGTTGCTGGCGGTAAGACCTTCGACTTCGCTTACGTGTGCACCGCCGCCGGCAAGCAAGACATCAAGGGCGAACTGAAGGGCATTCCGGCTGGCGGGTCGAAGACCAGCGAAAAGATTCCGGCCGGCTACTCCTGTAAGATCACCGAAACCGGTGCGAGCGTTGCCAATGCCGATCTGAAGACCACTGGCCTTGACGATGTGACCATCGTCAAGAACAGCACTCAGACCGTTGAGGCAACCAACACGTACTCCCAGTGGAAGGGCGTCGTCAAGCTCAGCAAGTCGCTGACCGGTACCGGTAAGGAACTCGCCAAGAACAAGGAATTCCAGGTTGGCTACAAGTGCGTCAAGGCCGACAAGACGACCAAGGAAGGCAAGCTGACCGTGAAGGCCGGCACCCCGGTCGAGGTCAAGGACGTTCCGGTTGGTTCCGTATGTACCTTCACCGAAGACAAGGCACAGGCAACTGTGGAGGGCGCAAGCCTGAACGAGCTTGACTCCACCACCGTGGCAACCGCAACCGTGGCCGACAAGGACGCAACCGTTGCTGCAAACCTGGTGAACTCCTACCACGAGTTGGGCGCGGTAGCTGTCACCAAGGCCGTGCAGGGTACCGCCGCTGGTTCCTCGGATTCCAAGAAGGAATACACCATTGTCGCCGAATGGCAGCACAACGGTAAGACCGAAACCAAGGAATTCAAGGTCAAGGCTGGCGAAACCTACACCGATCTGCCGAAGCTGCCGGTGGGCACCCAGATCACCCTGAAGGAAAAGCTGCCTGAGGGCAATGTGTTCAGCACCTGGCAAACCCCTGGCTACACCTCTGACACCAAGGATGCCGTGAAGGACAACGGTGACGGTACCGCAATCGTGACCGTGCAGGCTGGCACCGGCGCCAAGGCCACCCTGGTCAAGGTGACCAACACCACGAACATTCCGTGGTACTGGTTGCTGGTTCCGCTGATCCCGCTGGCTGGCGCAGCTATCCCGGGCGCTCCGGCACCGCAGGGCGGCAAACCGCAGGGTAACGCCCCGCAGACCCCGGGTGCACAGGCTCAGGCTCCTTCGGGCGCACAGAAGCCTGGTGCCAACCCGGCCCAGAACGTGCAGTCCCAGCAGCCCAATGGCCAAAAGCAGCAGGTCCAAGGCCAGAAAGCCCAGAATAAGGGTCTCGCTAACACCGGTGCTTCGGTACTGTGGGTTATCGCGGGTGCGCTTATTCTCGCAGTGGTTGGTGCGGTATTGGTTCTTCGCAGCCGGCGCCGTAACAACGACTAATAAGTAAACAAGAAAACCAGCTCCCATTCGTGGGGGCTGGTTTTTTCTTGTCTACCTGAGGTTCTAAACCTACCGGTGCTCCTAGCTTGTCGACGCCTGAAGTGGCTGGCCTGGCCCGCTTACTGCGCCAATAGCAAGGCGTTGGGAAGGTTATTCCACACGTGGACCCCTATGGGCATGTACACATTACGGTCGAGCGCATAGATCAGGCTAAAGGACAGACCCATGGCCGAATAGACGCAGAGATTGACCCATTCGGAGGCGGTAAACCCATGCATGTGGATGAGGCCGAATGAGAGACTAGAGATGGCGATCGCCGCCCACGTGGGGATGTAGCGTTCTAGGAAACCAATGAGGAACTGCCGGAACACGAGCTCTTCCACGATAGGGCCGGCCACGCCGACGCCTAAAACCACGAGGAACGGTAGCGCATTGCCGTTACCCAGTTCTGCAACCCTAGTTTCGTTCTGGGATGTTTCGGTGATGAACCCGAAGATTTTCAGAAGGAAACCGGTGATGGTCGTGAGAATGTTCATCCCTAGGAAGCCGGCACACACCACAATAATGGAGCGAATCTTGGTTTCCCACACCTGCTTGGTGGCGGTGAGCAGCACAAGCCGGTACGCCACTATCCCATCAATGGCGAGCACCACATAGATAGCCAGTCGGGCATTGTCGGGAAAGAAAGTAGACAGGCGTAGGGGAAAGAGCAGCACGTAGGTGATAAGAAAGAACCCGATGAGGAATGTTTTCTCTGAAGGCTCCGTGATGGCCTTTGTGAGGGCCTGTTTCATGGTGGGATTATCATTATTGTCGGTCATGGTAAAAACGGTACTCACATGGTGTTATAGTGCAATAAATTAACCCCCATAATGAGATACGATCACCATTGCGAACTGCTGAAATACTAAAACCACGGGTGCACCAGTATGGTCGGTGGTCCGCGCAGCGGTCGGATAAATATTGTGTGCCACTGATGTGTGTGGTGGGTGGATCACACGCCTATGGTGTCGACAAGCGAAAACCGCGGTACGCTAAAAGAAAACCATCTTTGATATGCAATAATGGGAGGCATACTCATGGGCAGTCCTCGATATGGGTTGGCGTTTATAGAGATTGATTCTGGCGACCGCAGCATCAACAGTGCGGAGTTGCAACATGTGCTCTCCATGCTGGTGCTCACCTATCTTGATTCATCCAATTGCATTAATATTCGCCCTAGTTTCGGTGGCGGGTTGGTCGCCACCATGCACCTGCCCACGGCGATCATCGACATCATCAACACCAACATTGATTATGTGCGGCGAACCGCACGGCTACCAGCGGATTTCAGTTTGGAGCAATTGGATCTGCTGCGCATGGTCGCGCTTTTCGGTGGTCCGGATACGCACATTAAATTCAATACCACACTCTACCCGGCGCAGCCACTCGACCAGCATTATTGTGACTGCGTGGATCGGGCGCGGGCCACCCTGGTCACGAACACCATTGGATCGCTCCAGGGGGAGCTGTATTCCTATCTTGGCCGTGACCACGTGATGGCCGTGGGGCTGGAGCTTGCCAATCGGGATGTCATCGAAATCGACTATGACCCCTATGCGTTTCCCACATTTTCCGTGGCGATCGAGGGCATTGTGAACCTGCATGGCATTATCCAAACCCACCCGGATAGCGGCCGGCCCATGCGCATTAAGCTCCGTAGATTTAATTTGGTGCAATAGTTTTCTGTGCTTGTCGACGCCTGTCGACGCCGCAAGCACCGTGATCCGTCCGTGGGGAGTTTTGCGTCCGGGCCCATTGATAGACTGCGGCTATGTCTTATGATTTTTTATTATATGAGCCGGAGCGGACCCCCGATGGTGGCCTGGTTGCCCCGCCGCGGTTCTTTGCCGACCATGATTTCCTGGCCGATCGTTGGAGCAGTAAGGAGACGATTTTTTCTCTCCCCCTCAGGGCGGCCCAGGCGGAGCTTTGTTCCGATGACGCGCTCACGTTCGAATATCTTGACGTTGTGATTGAGGGGGATCGGTGCCTGTGGGTTCCGGTCGCGTATCAGTGGGCGGAGGAGGCATGGCAGCGGCTGGAGCGATTGGCGGTCCGCCACCATTTGGGACTGGCGGATATCAGCAGCGCGTTTGTTGTCTGCTACGGGGATGAGGATCCCGCCTATACGGTTCAGACCGATCGGTGGGACAACATTGCGTTTTCCCGCGCCAGCCTGCTGCCCAGCCTGGAGTATTTGTGCGAAGATAGCACCGAGCGCCGATTCTATATTCTTTCGGAACATGATCGTGACGAGCACTATATCCAGACGATAATGATGGCTAATTTATCCTATGAGGTGCCGGAATTCGCGTCGACGGCGCAGTGGTGGGTGGAATACCGGGAAGGCGACGGCGACCACCACTATGGGGCGCCCGCGGCCACCATGGTGGATGTGGTGCGCATGTTTGACCAGTGGCTGGCCAAGTCCGAGGAGTTTTCTTCGCACCCGTGGACCAAAATGGATTTTTAGCCTGCTGGGGTGTGCTGTCTGGTTAGCCGCCGGAGTGCATGATGTCCGCGCCTTTGGGAACGGTTTCGTCTTCGGGGTCGTCGAGCCAGCCTTCCGGCAGAATGACTTTTGCGGGGGAGCCCTGCCGACCCCGAACCCCGTCCGCGTCGGTGGCCAGCGCCGGGGATTCCCGCCAGGGTTCCAGCGCCGCCCGCAGATCCGCTAGGGTTTTAATTGCGGACAATTGTGCCCGGAGGGGCCCGCCCACTGGGAAGCCACGCAGATACCAGCCCATGTGTTTGCGCAGGTCCCGGCAGGCTTTATCCTCCCCATCGTAGTGGGTGAGCAGTTCCGCGTGGCGGAGAATGATCCCGGTGACCTCGCCAAGCGTGGGTTCTGGGGGAATGTCAACGCCCCGTAATGCGGCGGATAGTTCGGCGAAGAGCCATGGCCGGCCTAGGCAGCCGCGCCCCACGACCACCCCGTCGCAGCCGGTTTCGGTCATCATTTTTTGGGCGTCGGTCGCCTGGAAAATGTCTCCGTTTCCCAGCACCGGGATGCCGGTGTCCGCCAGGTGTTCCTTGAGTGCCGCGATCTGGGACCAGTCGGCGGTGCCGGAGTATCGTTGGGCGGCGGTGCGGGCGTGCAGGGCCACCGCTGCTGCGCCCTCGGCCGCGGCGATTCGGCCGGCGTCGAGGTGGGTGTGGTGGTCGTCGTCAATGCCGATGCGGAATTTCACCGTGATGGGAATGTTGGTGCCGGCCACGGCCTTTACCGCCGCGGCCACAATATTGCCGAAGAGGCGGCGTTTATAGGGGAGGGCGGAGCCGCCGCCACGGCGGGTGACCTTGGGGACTGGGCAGCCGAAGTTCATGTCGATGTGGTCAGCCAGGTTATTGTCGGCCACCATGCGGGCCGCCTTATACGTATATTCCGGGTCGGTTGTGTAAAACTGGAGGGAGCGTGGGTGTTCGTCGGGGCCGAAGGTTGTCATGTGGCGCGTTTTCTCGTTGCCTTCGACAAGAGCCCGGGCGGTAATCATTTCGCATACGTATAGGCCCGATACCGTTCCGGTTTTCGCTAGCTCCTGTTCGCGGCAGAGAGTGCGGAATGCCACGTTGGTGACGCCAGCCATGGGGGCCAGAATCACGGGGGAAGCTAACTTGATGGAACCGATTGTTAAACTCACGGTTGTCATTGTCCCCGATGCCGGCCGGGGCGGAAAATTTCCAACGCCGACTCATTGTCGAATACCAGAGAAAAGGGGTAGTAGCGGGGGTAGCTTGTGGGTTGGTGCGTTGGGTGATTTTGGGCCATTGTTGCGGTGTTTTGGGAAGTAATTACGGAAATTCACACATTGACCCACCGTTTTACGTTAATGTGGTCTCCGTAACTAAAGATTTCTGCTTTAGGGGTACTCACAACCCTGTGGGCGGAGTTTCATAGGAGGAATTTCATGTCGGAACGCATTGCGAATGCCAAGCTTGCGGGCAAAGTCATGTCGGCTGATGACGCCGCCCAGTTCGTGAATCATGGCGATAAAGTTGGCATTTCGGGCTTCACCGGTGCTGGTTACCCGAAGGTGCTTCCTGCCGCTATTGCGCAGCGGGCCAAGGAAGCCCATGCCCGTGGCGATGAGTTTATGATTGACCTGTTCACCGGTGCTTCGACCGCTCCTGACTGCGATGGGGTGTTAGCTGAGGCGGATGCGGTTCGGTTCCGCACCCCCTACCAGTCGGATCCGATGATGCGCAGCAAGATCAACGATGGCACCACGCTGTATGCGGATTATCACCTGTCCGAGTCGGGCATGTATGTGGAAGAGGGTTTCTTCGGCACGATGAACGTCGCCATTGTGGAGGCGGTTCGGATCACCGAGGATGGTGCGCTCGTCCCGTCGTCGTCTGTGGGCAATAATGTGGAGTATTTGGATGCGGCTGAGAAGATCATTATCGAGGTGAATTCGTGGCAGTCCCTGGAGTTGGAGGGCATGGCCGATATTTACCGCATTACGCCGCTGCCGAACCGTCAGCCGATTCCGATTACGAGCCCCGGCCAGCGCATTGGCACCACCTATATTGATATTGACGTGGATAAGGTGGTTGCGGTTGTCGAGACCGAGTTGCCGGACCGCAATGCGCCGTTTAAGCCTGTCGACGAGCAGTCGAAGCAGATTGCCGGCCACTTCCTGGATTTCTTGGAGGGTGAGGTTGCCGCAGGTCGGCTGACCTATGATGGTTACCGCATGCAGTCTGGCGTGGGGAATGTGCCAAACGCCGTGATGAGTGGTCTGCTCGATTCCAAGTTTGAGAATATTCAGGCCTACACCGAGGTGATTCAGGACGGCATGGTTGATCTCATCGATGCCGGCAAGATGACGGTTGCCTCGGCCACGTCGTTCTCGCTGTCGCCGGAGTATGCGGAGCGGATGAATAATGAGGCCTCCCGGTATTCCAAGCAGATTATTCTGCGCCCGCAGCAGATTTCGAACCACCCGGAGGTGATTCGCCGGTTGGGGCTCATCTGTAGCAATGGCCTGATTGAGGCGGATATTTACGGCAATGTGAATTCCACCAATGTGATTGGTTCCCGGATGATGAATGGTGTGGGTGGTTCGGGTGACTTTACTCGTGCCGGCTGCATTTCGTCGTTCATCACCCCGTCGTTCGCCAAGGGCGGCGACATTTCGGCCATTGTGCCGTTCGTGTCGCACGTGGATCACACGGAGCAGGACGTCAAGGTGGTCATTACCGAATATGGCTACGCTGACCTGCGTGGTTTGGCGCCACGGCAGCGGGTGCCGAAGATGATTGCGCTGGCTCACCCGGATTACCGGCCGCTTTTGGAAGAGTATTATGAGCGGGCTTTGAAGCTGGCCACGGATCGGAAGATGCTGCAAACCCCGCACGATCTGGCCACGGCCTTCTCGTTCCATCAGCGGTTTGCCGAGACCGGTTCGATGAAGAAACAGTAAATTGCGGCGGGGGTGTGAGCGACATGCGATTGCATGCGAGAAAATTCGTGGCACCCCCAAAAAGTACTGCAATTATGCTATACACATAGGTTTTCTGTGATTATCCTGACTTTACCTCAAGATAATTGCAGTCAATCTAAAATTGTTACAAAAAATTGATTAAAAAACGCAAAAGTGTGACTGGCTCTCATGAGTAACAGCTAGGCTGTGGGGCGTTAGAAAACAATGGTGTTCTTGCCCCGAGGAGCTGGTACTTATGCGACCGCAGTCACGCTGGATTATGCGAATGGTGGCTGGTCTGTGCGTTAGCATGCTGTTTGTCACGACGCAAATACCTGCTGCTCAGGCCATGGATTTGCCGGATACTAGTAGCGGGTCAAGCTTCCTCTCATTGCTAAGTAAGTTTTTCAGTAATAACAAAACAGAGGAACCTGAGCACGCTTCTGAAGAAAATACCGAGCTGACCGAACGGAAACTTACTGGTAAAACCCCGAAAGCGGAGAAGATAGAGGAAAGCTTCGATACTGCTGTTGTGGGGAGTATTTCGGCGGCGCAGGCCCTGAATACCGCCAAGCAAAACGTGGTGGTGACGGACGGATATACCAATGTGCGGTTCGTCCGTGACGTCGACAAGCAAAAGGGCGCCGATGCCACGGTGACCATTGCCGGAGTGACGTATGGGGCCAAATTCGACGAGGTTGTGCCGCTGCTTGCGCTCGGCGCGGGCGGCGGTGATAACACCCGTGAACTGCAGAAAGCCGTGGATTTGGCGGCGCAGCGGGGCTTGGGCGTGACGTTGAGCCCGGCCCAAAAATATGTGGTGACGGATCAGATCACCCTGCCCAAGGGGCTGCAATATTTCGACGCCAAGGGTGCGCAGATCACCGCGAACATGCGGGGCCAGGCGGACGCACCGAAGTCCGTGTTTGCTACCACCCGCGACACTGTGGGCTGCAAGATCACTGACATGACGCTCAACCTGGCGAGCGCCCCC
Organism: Corynebacterium matruchotii; assembly: GCF_011612265.2. Lineage (NCBI taxonomy): Bacteria > Bacillati > Actinomycetota > Actinomycetes > Mycobacteriales > Corynebacteriaceae > Corynebacterium > Corynebacterium matruchotii. Next base: position 385,931 of record NZ_CP050134.2, read on the forward strand.
TACACGCGGGGTGTCATGATTGACGGTGGGGAAAACATCGAGGTCAGCAAGATTGTTTTTAACCATTTGACGTATCGGGCGGTGGAAATGTCCGCCACCGATCGCCTGGTGAAGAATATCACTGTCGCCGATAATTTCATCAATAACACCGAGGGGGAGCGGGCCCAGGTGGGGCATTCGCTGTCGATCGTGGCCACTGCCACCAGGGACGAGTCCGATAACCCGGTAAAGGGGAGCCGCAGCCCAGTGTGGGAACGGTATGCGACTAATGGCACGGTCAGCCGGCCGATCGCGGGTTTTACCGGGCTGACCATTATCAATAATCGCATTAGGGGCGGCTATTATGGCATTAGTTTCTCCGGGGTGAGCGACAGCGTGATCCGCGGCAATGATGTGACGGCCAATACCCGCAATATTTCCATCCAAAACAGCAGCAATAATAATCTGGTGGAGCAGAATCAGCTCACCAATAGCATTTCCTCCGGGGTGCATATTGCCTACGATTCGGATAATAATGTGGTGCGCGACAATACGATTTCTTCGGATGTGTCCGTGGGGCAGGGCTTATTGCAGGCATACCAGGGGTGTGACAACACGACGTTTGAGCATAATTCCGTGACGGTAAAGGGGGACGCTAAGTCCAGCCCGAGCTGGATCTTGCTGGTGGGCACGGATTCGCATAACACCAAGTTTGTGGGGAATAGGATAGACGGGTGGGCGAAGCGGGCCATGGTGGATGTGGAATCCATCTGGGATGGCCGGTCGTCGGAGACGAATCTGCGCAAACCGGGCCCCAATGAGCATTCCTATATTCCCGATAAGAATGGTGCGCCCAGTCCGGTGGATAATCCTAAGGAACCCTACCATGGTGGTAGGGGAGACTTAAACGGCACTGTGATTTCGGGAAATGAATTTACGCCGCGGAATAAAAACGCTCCTGTGATTTATGTTGGTGCCGAGGTTTCCCCCGGTAGGAGCGGCAAGGAACGGTTGATTGGTAACATTAATGACGCGGTGATCGCCGACAATGTGATTGTGGGCAATCAGTTTTCGGAATTGTTAACCACGCACACAGGTAAACTGCCGGGCATTGGTGAGGCCAAGATTCATTTCAAAAATAGTAGCGTGGTCAAGCGCTAATCTGGCCCCATTAGAGATATTCGCGCAGCCAGCGGATGGCGGGAAATATAATTCCGGGAAGAATCACCCACATGGGCCAGAAATAGTAGATCTTTCCAACGGTGAGGCATACGCCCAACCATATGGCCAGGTTCATGGCGACGGCGATGAACCACAGGACAAAAAGGGATTTTATGGCCAGATCCAGCGCGCTCTTCTTACCGTCGGTGCTGGTGGCGCCACCAGTTAGGTCACCAGGGACCATGGAGGTTCCCGCCGACCGCCTGGCGAGCTCCGCGTGTGCTACCTGCGAGGTTGCGGGGATATTGCTGAGCGCCAGGTCGGCGAGCCGATCGTATTCCGCAAGACTGATTTCGCCGCGCCCTACCGATTCTTGCAACTTAGTGAGGTATTCCTGCGCTAGTCGTTCGTCTTCGGTCATGATAAATCCTGTGGTTGGTAGTGGTTTCTATTGCTTACAGCTTATCGACGCCCTTTCGGTCCTTCCGCATCATCCCTAGAGAATGTGCGATTTGTCATGATTTCCTGACGAATAAGGGGGTAACCAAAACAAAAAACGGGCGCAAAATGACACAGAACAGGAAAATGTGATGCATATCATACCTAAAATGGGTAGTGCCTGTTTAGCCGCTGGTTTGAGATGTGATATAGACCCTACTCACGACTGGAAAAACCGGCCAAAATGGCAGGACCGGGATGCGGATTATAGCCTTGAATGCGGGGAAATATTCGGCAATAAGGAAAAGCCATGAGAGAGTTTATAACTGAACGTTGGACACACATACTGGCAGATAGTTGGCAGCACCTCAGCCTAGTGGTGCAATGCCTCATCCTGGCCACCATCATTGCGGTGGTGTGTGCCGCGCTCAGCTATCAGCACCCACGCCTTGCCGCGCTGGCCAATAACGTGTCCACGGTGGGACTTACGATCCCCTCCTTCGCCCTCGTGGGCATCCTCATCATTCCTTTCGGATTTGGTGTGCTGCCAGCGGTGATCGTCGTCACGTTCTTTGCGACGTTGCCCATTTTGCGGAATGCGGTCGTGGGCCTATCCGAGGTGGACTCCAACATCGTCAGCGCCGCCCGCGGCATCGGCATGAGCCGCTTCGACACGTTTTTCCGGGTGGAACTGCCGCTGGCCTGGCCGGTGATCCTGGCCGGCATGCGCGTGTCCGCCCAAATGACCATGGGCATTGCTGCCGTCGCCGCCTATGCGCTGGGGCCTGGCCTCGGCGGTTATATTTTTTCCGGCCTGTCCCGACTTGGGGGCGCCAACTCTTTCGAATCCGTGGCAACCGGCGTGATTGCCGTTGTCATTCTTGCACTTCTGTTAGACCTCGCACTCATCCTGCTGGGACGTTTCACTATTTCAAGGGGCATCCGTGTCTAATCAACTTACCGACCAGATCGAATCTACCGACCTGACCAGCGACTCCGGTGGTGGCGCTGCCATCCTATTGGAAAACGTGACCAAACGTTACGGCAATAATAAACCCGCCGTCGACCAGCTCACCTTGGAAATTCCGGCCGGCAAAGTAGTCATGTTCGTCGGCAAGTCCGGCTGTGGTAAAACCACCACCCTCAAACTCATCAACCGACTCATCGAACCCACCGAGGGGCGGATCTTCATAGGTGGCGAAGATGCCAGCAGTATGAACGGCGATAAACTCCGCCGCAATATCGGCTATGTGATCCAATCCGGGGGCCTCTTACCGCACCTCACGGTGGGCGCCAACATTGCCATTGTGCCGAAAATGCTGAAGTGGGACAAGGCCCGCATTGCTCAGCGGGTAGATGAACTTCTCACCATGGTTTCCCTGGACCCGGAAACCTATAGGGACCGCTACCCGAAGGAACTCTCGGGCGGTCAACAGCAACGCATCGGCGTGGCCCGCGCCCTGGCCGCCGACCCGCCGGTGCTCCTCATGGACGAACCCTTCGGCGCCGTCGACCCGATCACCCGCCAACGCCTCCAGGACGAGCTCATCAATATCCAATCCGAGCTCGGCAAAACCATTGTGTGCGTCACCCACGACTTTGACGAGGCCGCCAAGCTGGGCGACTGGATTGCCGTCTTCGACGAAGGCGCCCGCATCGTGCAATACGACACCCCGGAACGCATCCTGGGGGAGCCCGCCGACGATTTCGTGGCCGACTTCATCGGCGCCGGCGCCGGCCTGAAACAACTCAACCTGGCCCGCGTCGGCGACGCCGACCTCATCACCCCGGCCTTCGGGCAGCCCGGGGACGATGCTGCCGTCATCCTGAAAGAGGTGGAGCGCCTAGGCCACGACCATGCGGTTATCCTCGACAATCATAACCGGGTGCTCTCCTGGCCCAGTCGGAAACAACTGCGCCGCATGACCACCATTACCAACTATCGGGAGGATGATCTGCCCGTGGTGGGGCTCAAATCCTCCCTCAACGATGCCCTGGACACCATGCTGGTCGCCAACTCCGGCGCCGCCCTGGTCGAAGGCCCCCGCCGGAAATTCCTCGGCATCGTCAATGTGGAAACCGTCATGAACGCCATCACGGAGTTGCGCAGCACCACCTCCGACGAAGACACCCCCCTGGGCAATAACGAGGGCGATATCCCCGAAGAGGTGGTGGCCCGCGTGGGTGCATCAGATACCCCGGATACGCCGGCCACACCTGAGGACTAGGGAGGACAGGCCCATGCAAACCACAAAATCGAACTGGTGGCAAGGGCTCACGGTGCAGCCCATTGTCATTCTTGCCATTCTCATCGCCCTCATAATTTGGTTGAGCACGGCACAATTCACCAATACCGAATTGGCTACCCTCACGCTGTCGAACCTGCTCAACCTCACGGTGCAGCACCTGGAACTCACCGCGGTCTCTATCGTGGTGGTGCTCATTATTGCCATCCCCTTGGGGATTCTGCTCACCAGAAAACCACTGCGGTGGCTCACCACCCCCGTCATGTCCCTGGCCAACCTGGGGCAGGCCGCCCCCGCCATTGGTCTGGTGGTGCTCATCGCCTTCTGGCTCGGGTTCGGCTTCACTACCGCGGCGGTTGCCCTCATCCTTTACGCCTTCCTGCCAGTGCTGAAAAACACCATGGTCGGCCTGGACGCGGTTGACCCCAAACTGGTGGAGGCCGGCCGGGGCATGGGTATGAGCGCCGTCCAGGTGCTGTTCCAGATCGAACTCCCCCTGGCGGTGCCGATCATGCTGGCCGGCATCCGCACCGCCCTGGTGCTCCTGGTGGGAACCGCAACGCTCGCCACCTTCGTCGACGGCGGCGGCCTGGGCATCCTCATCACCACCGGCGTTAACCTGGCGCTCAATCGGGTGCTCATCACCGGGTCGCTGCTCGTGGCCCTCCTCGCCCTGGCGGTGGACTGGATCGCCCGAGTACTCGAACACACGCTGCGGCCGAAAGGACTATAACCATGAAGCTCACAAAGATACTCAGCATCCTGGTCATCGGCTGCACCCTCGCCCTCGCGGGCTGCGGGCTCCGGCCCTCCGCCTCGGTCATCCCCAACCTGCACCCGGCCGCCATCCAACCCGTTCCCGGTGCGGAAGGCAAACGGGTGGTCATCACGTCGAAAGCCTTCACCGAACAGCTCATCATGGGCAAAATAGCGGTCTACATTGCGGACGCGGCGGGGTTTCGGGCCACGGACATGACGGGGGTTCCGGGGTCGCAGCCGGCGCGGAAACTCCTGGAGTCGGGCCAGGCGCAAATCCTCTACGAATACACGGGGACGGCATGGCTCACGTATTTGGGCCACGAAACCGGCATTCCCGACCAGAAGAAACAATGGCAGGCGGTGTACGAGGCGGATTTAGCCAACGGGCTCACCTGGTCGAATCCGACACCGCTCAATAATACGTATGCGTTTGCGGTGCGGCGCGAATATGCGGAGCAGCATCATCTCACCAAGCTGAGCGATATCGCAAGCTTGCCGGTGTCGGAGCGCACCATGTGCGTGGATGCGGAGTTTAATTCCCGTTTGGATGGGCTCAACCCCATGCTGGAAAAATACGGTATTCCGCGAGGCACGCCGGAGGGGATTCCCGAAAAGAATATTTCGCTCATGGACACGGGCACGATCTACCAGGCGACGGACACGGGCGCCTGCAACCTGGGTGAGGTGTTTACCACGGATGGCCGGATCCAGTCGCTGGATTTGGTGGTGTTAGAGGATGATCGGCAATATTTCCCGGCCTATAATGCGGCGCCGGTGTTTAATTCGGAGTTTTTGGCACAGTACCCCGAGATTGCGGACCGGTTTGCGCAGGTCACTAGGCTGCTTGACGACGACACCATGCGGTCGTTGAACCTGAAGGTGGACGTGGATGGCGAGGATCCCGGCACGGTCGCTTTGGATTGGCTGGTCGAACAGGGGTTTGTGTCGAGGTAGCGGCTACATGATGGCCCAAAAATAGGTGTATACGCCTTGGGCCACCAGGATGCCGGGGACGAACGTGAGGCTGATGAGCACGTCAATGGTGGAAATGATCTTTGACAGGCGGGCCTCTTGCAATTCGTCGAGGCTGAGGTTATTGATCGATATGAATAGCAGGGCAATGACGATGAGTGTGCTGGCGAATACCACCCAGACGAGATAGTTGTCGGCTTGCCACCAGGGGGTGGGTGGTTTGGCCCAGTGGTGTTGGCCGAAGTGGGTGAGGGCGGCGGCGGTGAGGGCTATTCCCACCCCGCCAGCGGTGAGCAGGGGGGCGATGATGCGGGCGTCGGCGAAGCCGTGGCTGCGGAGCATGAGGATGAGGGCGAGGCAGGCGGCGGGGATGGCCTGCTGCCAGTAGGGGCTGCCCACCAGAGTAATGATGTCCAGGAGTGCGAGTGCGGTGGCGGCCCACACGAGCCCCCGGCTGAAGGCTTCGCTGCGGCGGGCGGTGGTGTGAATCTTGGTGCGTTCGACCGGGTCGCCGGTGTCGTTGCGGCGCAGCATGGTGGGCAGCCCGGTGGCGTTGAGGGCGACGGTAGGGGCGATGAGCAGCAGGAGTATGGGCGCCCAGGCGCCCCAGGCGGCGACGGCGAGGGGCCGGACGGGGAACAGGAAGGCGACGCCGAGGCCGGTGAGGACGACGGTGAGGATGGTGAATGCGACCACCCCAGCAGTGTCGTTGCGGCTATCGGCGCCTTGGCCTTGTTGATTGGGGCGGCGTCTGCCAGCAAGGAAGGCGGCAATGATGCCGCCCAGGCTGGTGGCGGCCAGGGTCCAGGTGATGCGCGCCGGGGTGGTGGCGTTGGGTATGAGGGTGGTGGCAGGCCAGGTGGTGGCGGCCGCGGCTATGGGGACGATGATGCCGGCCCACCGCAGCCAGGGGTGGGCCCTAGAGGCGGCGATGATGATGCTGGCGAGAGTGATGATGCCGATGGGGGCGAACACCCACGGGCTGGTCTGGCTGGTGGGGGTGAGGGTGCGGGGGAGCAGGATGAGGAAGAGTAACCCTAAAAGGGTGAGCCCGCAACAATATAAGCCATTCGAACGTATGGCCGATGACCAGCGCCATTGGTTGTCGTCGATGGTGGTGCGAATCTCGCTTAAAATATCGTCAACAAACGGGGCCTGGGCGGCGTCCGAAGCCCGCGTTAAATATAGGCGTTGACCATCAATAATGCCGGATTCCGACAGGGAAATGTCGGGGTTGATCCGCCCATTAATGGGGGAGGACAGGGCCCAAGTGAACACATCGGTGACGGATTCCCCCGGCTTGGCGTGGGATTCGGTTACCGGGTGGAACAGTTGGATGATTTCGTCGATAAAATCCACCACCGGCCGCTGGGCCGGTAGACTAACATCTAGCTGCTGATTCTCCCAAAATATACTCAGACGAACAAATACTGAACTCATTTTCGCATTAAGATTTCCACTATCAGGGCCCGACAATCTGACTAGTAGTAAGGATATATGAGCACTCGCATAGTACACCGGCCCGCCCGGCTGCATAAAAAAATTAAAGCAGATAAACCTATCGAAATCGCCGCGGTGCCCACCATTCGTGGGGGTGGCGGTGGCGGCGTGCTCATGGCACTCATGCCCATCGTTGGCGGGGCCGGCATGGTCATGATGATGATGTCGTCCGGCAACCCCATCCGCATGGCCATCGGCTCGGTCATGATCGTCGTGGTCCTCTTCACCGCCATCGGCGCGTTCGCCCGCAACCGCACCGGCAAACGCAAACAGGCCGAAGACGACCGGGTGCGGTTCATTGAACACCTGGGTCAGGTGGAGCAGGAAATCCGGGAACGCGCCCAAACGCAACGCTCAGAAGCCCTCATGCGTAACCCGGCGCCGGAAATGCTGGCGGATGTGGTGCGCGACCCCTACCGGATTTGGGAACGCCGCCGCGGCGACGAAGACTTCCTCATCACCCGCATCGGCAGCGGCATCGGCGAGCTCGCCACCCACGTGTTTGTGAAACCCACCAACGACCCTATGGCGATCTCCGAGCCGATCGCCCAGGCACACCTCGACCGCATGCTGCGCCGTACCCGCACCATCGAGGGCCTGCCCATGTCCATCCCGGCGCGCGGCGTGATCTCCCTGGTGGGTCCGCTAGAGCAAACAACCGCCGCCGTGCGCTCCATCGTGCTCCAAGCGGCCGTGTTCCACGCCCCCGACGACCTGCGCATTCACGTCGCCCAACCATATGATGGTGATTGGCTTCTCTGGCTGCCGCACATCCTGTCCCCCGAGCTTTTCGACGGCCCTATCGGCAAACGCGAAGTCTCCCACGATGAGGAATCCGCCACCGAACTCGTGGAGGAAATCACCTCCCGGGTGGAAGAACTCGCCGAAAAATCAAAATACCGGGAGGCCATCCTCGACCGGCCGTTCTTCATGGTGATTGTTGACATGGACACCCCGCACGGCAAGTGGGTGGCTGGCCAGCTTTCCGCGCTGCCGAGCGTGGCCAGCGGCCGCATGGTGCTGCTCGCCATGTCCTCCTCCCAATACCTGGAGCCCTCACACGTGGACGTCCGCGTCCTCCTCGAAGACGACAACACGTTCGAAGTGCAGCTCCTATCCCGCGGCGAAATCCAAGAACCCGCCGAGGGAGAAGAAGGCTATGTCGAACGCATGCTCTACGGTGGTAGGAAAGGCACCCTGGACATCATCCCCATCAGCCTGGCGGAAGCCATCACCCGCCAACTCTCCCCGCTGCGCCTCGTGGAAGACGCCACCCCCGACGCGCCCCTGGAACAAACCATCGCCCTGGACGCCATGCTGGGCATCCAAGACTTCGCCACCTACAGCATCGAAGAAGCCTGGAAACCCCGGTCCACCGAGGACTTCCTCAACGTGCCCTACGGCATTGACTCCGAGGCGAAACCCATCAAGCTCGACATCAAGGAATCCGCCAAAAACGGCATGGGCCCCCACGGCCTGTGCGTCGGCGCCACCGGCTCCGGCAAGTCGGAGGTGCTCCGCACCCTGGTGCTTTCCCAGGTGATCTGCCACCCGCCGGACCAGCTTTCCCTCGTGCTTGTCGACTTCAAGGGTGGTGCCACCTTCGCCGGTCTGGAACCCTTGCCCCATACCGCGGCCATCGTCGATAACTTGGAGGACGCCGCTGGCCTCGTCGACCGGCTCCACGACTCCATCCTGGGTGAAATCCAACGCCGCCAACGTGTCCTCCAGGCCGCCGGCAATCTCGCCAATGTGGGGGAATATAACGAGTTACGCAACCAAGGCAAGGTCACCGACCCCCTACCGGTGCTCTTCGTTGTCATCGACGAGTTCGGCGAACTCCTGGCGGCCAAACCCGAATTCGTCGACCTGTTCGTCCAAATCGGCCGCATTGGCCGGTCCATCGGCGTGCACCTGCTGCTCGCATCCCAACGGCTTGAAGAGGGCCGCCTTAAGGGCCTGGAATCCTACCTGTCCTACCGTATCGGCCTGCGCACCTTCTCTGCGCAAGAATCCCGATCCGCCATCGGATCCACCGCCGCCCACGAACTGCCGCCCATTCCCGGCTCCGGCTATCTCAAGGTTGACCCGGAAATCTTCGAACGGTTCAAGGCCGCCTACGTGTCCGGCCCCTACGAGGCCGCGGCGGTGGCCACCATCCGGGAGCTCCCACCCGTGCCCATGCCCCTAGAGCTCGCCAACACCACCGAGGCGTGGCTCAGCCGCAAAGAAGAACTCCATCGCACACAATTAGAAATGTCGGCTGTGGCACCAAAAACCGACAAAACCACCCTCGACCTTGTGGTATCCCGGCTCACCACCGCTGCCGAAAAAACCCGCCAAATCTGGCTCCCACCCCTGCCTGAACACCTCTCCTTCGACGGCGTGCTCACCAACATTGACGTCCACCCCGATACCGGGCTCGGCGCCGACCGGGAAGGCTACCTGCACGTTCCCATGGGCATCAAAGACAAACCCCTCACCCAATGGCAGGGCCCCATGGTGCTCGACCTCGCCGGCGCTGGCGGTAACGTCGCCATCCTTGGCGCCCCCCAAACCGGCAAAACCACCGCGCTCCGCTCCCTCATCCTCGGCGCTGCCCTCACCCACACACCCCACGAAGTCAACTTCTACATCGTCGACATGAGCGGCTCCGCTTTCGGCTACCTCGCCCAACTGCCTCACGTCGGCGATGTGGTTACCCGCTTCGACGAGGACAAACTCCGACGCACCATCGCCGAAATGGAAGCCTTCCTCCACGAACGCGAAACCCTGTTCGAACGCCACCAAATCTCGTCGGTGCAACAAATGCGTGACATGCACGTCCAAGGCCGTCTCCCCGAACTCTTCGCCGCCGATGTTTTCCTGGTCGTCGACGGGTGGGGCACCATGCGGAAAGACTATGACGACCTGGCGGAAACCGTCGAAAAGCTCGCACAACGCGGCCTCGGCTACGGCATCCACATCATCTTCGGCACCGGCCGCTGGCCCGACTTCCGGCTTCCCGTCCAAGCCGTCATCGGCACCAAAGTCGAATTTCGGCTCAACGACTCCCTCGACTCCTGCGTCGCTAAACGCGTCAACGAAAAACTCGCCAACGAAACCACCGGCCGGTGCATCACCAGCGACGAACTCATCAGCCAAGTCGCACTCCCCATCATGGACAACCCCAGCCTCGTCCACGAAGCCACACCAGAAGCCCTGGTCAGCGCCATCAACCAGGCCTGGGAGGGCCGCAGTGCCCCCGCCGTGCGCATGCTGCCCGAACTCATCACCTACCGCGACCTCATCCACCAACACCAGGGCCACGAACCCGCCCTCGTCGGCATCGCCGAATCCAACCTCAGCCCCGTCCACTTCAACCTCAACCGGGACCAACGCCACCTCATTGTCATCGGCGACTCCCAAACCGGCAAAACCTCATTCCTCAAAAACATCATCGCCGAGGTGTGCCGCGGCAAAAAGTCCCGCTTCGCAGTCTTCGGCATCGTCGACCTGCGCCGCTCCCTGCTGGGATTCCTCACCGACGACGACCCCCAGTTCGGCGGCTATGCTGGCATGCGCGCCGGGGTGACCCCGCTGGTTGAGGGCATTAAGGGGATTTTGGACAGCCGCCTGCCGCCCGATAATGTCACCGTGGAGCAGCTTAAGAACCGTTCCTGGTGGTCGGGCCCGGAAACCTACCTGGTGATTGATGATTTCGACATGATTGAGGGCAGCGGCAACCCGCTGAAACCGTTGGTTCCCTACCTGCCGCAGTCCGAGGATCTGGGCCTGCACATTATTGTGGCCCGCCGCAGTGCCGGTGTGTCGCGCAGCTCGTATGATCCAGTCATGCAGGGGTTGCGGGAGGCCGGTGCGAACGGGATTCTGCTGTCCGGTGACCGTCAGGAGGGTTCCGTGTGGCCGAAAGTGTTTTTGAAGAAGCTTCCCCCGGGCCGGGCCCAATGGGTGACACGCTCTGGCAAGCCCCAAATGGTGCAGCTGGCCTTTTACGATCAGGAGGGTCGCAATGGACTTTAATCGACACGGTGTTCCCGGCTGCCGGCTGCTCCATCAACGACACGTACGAACATTTCATCGACACATGGCGGGATGTGACCCTCACCGATAGTTCCTTTACCAGCATATTGACCTTAAAAGGCACCGTGAACCTGAATGGCAACGACTATTACGCTGTGGCGGACCTGGACCCGGTGACCGGGGAAGTCATGCTGCTGGACCTTAATTTCCCCGAGCATCGGAACGACGAGTGGGACACCATTGAGGGCATCGAGTTGCAGACCTGTTCGGCCCGGCTGCTCGCCGCCCGCCTGTCCCTTCTCGACCCGCCCGCCTATTTCAACCTGCCATGCGTGGAGTGGCCGAAGGCGCACATGGCATTCTTCGTTTTCGAAGACGTTCCCCGCACCATTTGCTGGTACAAAGCTTGACGACGCCCTAAGCCCCACGGTTGTATGACCCCATTGGGAAGACGACCGTGGGGCTTTCTTATGGGCACTCATACAGGAAGTCTGACCAATTTTTATAGCTTAAGGTTTTAGGGCGAAAATCCGTATGTAAATGCCGAATTCATCATACTATATACCCCAGTAAGATGCCTGATGACCTCGATAACCAAGCATTGAGCATGGGTATCAAAATTACTGGGGGGAAGTAAATGGAAATCTAAATGCCTTCTGAAAAGTCAATAATAAATTCGAACGGTATCCCAAAAATAAAAAATTGATAGGTACATTGTAGTGATAGCGCAAGAGATAAACGATTCTTTGAGGAGGACGTCGGTGGCCGAACAGGTTCTAGAAAAGGCTATAGAACTCAACCCGAATGTACCCAGACCAAACTTCCTGTGGTACATCAGCCTGCCACTGGCGCCCTGGAAATTCCTCGACACCCATCCCGCCCATGCTGACACGTGTATTGATCGGTTGTCGGGGGATTTTGTTCCTGGTATGCGGTTGCGTGCCGGGGATCGGAGGGTTGTTCGGCGTAGGTTGGGGGAGGTTATTGCTGCTGCGCAGGAGGCTGGGGTGCTTTTGGGGCTGGTACTACCCGGGGTATTAGAGTCGGGGGAGGTGTCGTCTGCTGCGGTGCTATTGCGGTGGCATAGTGTGGCGCCGGAGCGCGCATGCGTGGATCCGGTGATTTCGAAGTTTTCCCGTGATAATCCTCAGATAGAGACCCTCGACGGGGGTGGCGAGTTTGTGATAGTGGAGCGAGAATCCATGTCAGGTTCTGTGACGGATCGTCGCAAGGTGTTCCACGTAGAGGGGTTTGTGCCGGTTGTAGGCTCGTCATGGTTTTTGGTGATAAGCGCGTCGGTTCCTGAGGTGGAGATGGTTGGTGATGTGCGGGCTGTGGTGGAGCGGATGATCCAATCCCTTCGAGTGTATCCGGACATAACCGACCAGCCACTGACCCAAGAATTCGGCCATGAGGCCGGGGACGCGTATTTCACACCAGACGGTGCAGTTTTAGTAAGCGAAGGAGTTTAATTGTGAGCGATCATATCCAAGTCCCCATGATGCATCTGCACGAGATAGCCACCAAATTTGCGTCGATGAAAACAGAATTAGATGGCACCGAGCAGAGCGCTACGGAACTCCACGGGGTGGACGCCAACGACGGCCACCTTGTTGCTACCGCAGTCACCGACTTCCTATCCGAATGGAAGCAATCCCGGAAAACCCTCAACGAGAACATCGGCATCCTCGGCGAGGTTTCCGGCAAGATCGCCGACCTGGTGATCGGGTTCGACACGGATGTGTCAAAGTCTATCGGTGATGCCGCCGCAAAGATGAGGGAGAACAAGTAATGGCTCAAGACTATTTTGCATTTCGGGACTCGACGGCGGATTCGGCTGGCTCCGATATTTTTACGACAATGAATGAAATCAAGCAGACGTTGGCCACCAACCGAACAGCAATCAACAATCTTAAACCCGAGTGGGTATCTGTCGAGGCCGACGCATATTACGACGGTATCACCAAGTGGAACGAGGGGGCCGATGGGCTTGCCGACGTCCTCGACAATGTGAAGCAAACCCTCCTCGGGGTGAAAGACGGCACGGGGGACGTCAAAAAATCCATCGGGGAAATCCTCGATGCAACTAAATAACCCAGAAACCCTAAGCGAAAGGAAATAATCATGGCAGGTCAAGAATCTTTGTCAGTGGAGCATGGTGCGGTCAGCTCCCACGTGGCCTCACTCCAAGCTCATCACAGCACCTTGCAGGGCCAATCCAGCAAGTTCCTCTCGGCCATCGAGCCGCTCAAGGGCTCCTGGAAAGGCGATTCCGCTAACGCCTGGGATCAAATGACCCAGGCTTGGAATGAGAACATGACGAAGGTCACCCAGGCGCTCGACCAATTGACCGGTCGTGTCGACGAGGCCGGCAAGGCCTACACCCAGGGTGAACAAGACCAAACCTCCGCCCTGCAGCAGCGGTTCGCTGGCATGCAATTCGACGAGGGCAACATTCTGTAGGAAAGGATAAAACTCATGAGTATTTTTTCTTATAACAATTCGGATGCGGAAAACGCAAGCGGTGACATCAAGAACGTCATCAGCGAAATCGAAGGCACCCTGAGCGACATGGACGGGGACATGAACAAACTGGGCGCCGCCTGGGAAGGCAGCGAGCAAGAAGAATACCAGCAGATTCACGGCAAATGGTCGTCCTCGGCCCAGAACATGCGGGGCATCCTGGAACAGATCAGGGGAGCGCTGGACGAAAACTCCTCCAACGTTTCCGAAATGCGCGGCCGGGCCTCCAACGCCATCAGCGGCCAGTAACGAACACAGGTAATCAATAACTTCTAGCAGCAAAGGTGACGCATCGTGCCGGTTCTCCCACTTAAGCCCTTCCTGGCATACAAAGAAAGCGAATTCAAGATCGGCGGGAACACCGCTGAAGTGTTTGATTTCGCCCGACGGTGGAAAACCTTTGCCGATAATGCGCTCACCTGCGCTAGCAACCTGCGTTCCATTAACGACGGCGGCTTCCTCGGCAGCGAAGGCGACAGGTATAAGCAGCTGATTAACAGCGACTTTCCGTCACACTTGACGACGACCGGGGAGGCCCACAACGGCGTGAGCACGGCCGTGCACCAATACGCCGAAGCCCTCACCACGGCGCAAACCCAGATGAATACGCTCATCACGACTGCCTCGGTGAACCACGCCGCAGTGCAGACCGCGGTCGCTAACTACAACGCGTGCGAAATCAACCTGGCCCGCGCCGTAGTGACCGCCCAAGCCGCCACCACGACGGCGGCCGCCACCGCGGTGGTTCCCGGCGTGAACGTGGCCACCGCCAGTGCCGCCGCAACGGCGCAAACCGACCTGACCGCAGCCCAAACCGCTTTTGAAGCCGCCAAGACCGAGCACACCCGGGCCACCACCACCTTCAACGCCGATGTGACTACGGCCTCAACCATTAAATCCACCCTGAGCACCGCAGTGAATTCGGCCGTGACCTCTATCCGGTCGCAGGCCAAGAAACGTTTCGAAGAAAACCCCGGCTGGTTAGAGGAAAAATGGAACGACTTCAAAGACTGGGTGAGTGAACACGCCGACGTTCTGAGCATGATCTCCGATGTATTGCAAACGATCGGTGGATTGCTCATGATGATCCCGTTCCCGATCTTTACCGCTATTGGCGCCGCTCTTCTTGTCGTGGGCGTGGGCTTAAAAGCCATATTGGCGCTGACCGGTAATTGCTCATTGCTTGAGTTTGCCTTCGACGTAGCAACATGCGTTCCGGGTGGAAAGGCGCTTAAAGCATTGAAAGCGGGAGGGACTGCGCTTAAGGGGGCAAAACCAGCAAAAGCAATATCTAAAGCATCAAGCACGGCATCAAAAGCATCCAAGGCATCGAGCACAGCATCTAAGGCGTCTAAGGCATCGAATGCGGCATCTAAAGGGGAGAAGTCCGCACAGAAGGCATCGAAGACTGCTTCCCGAGGTAATTCATGCAAATCTCCTGGTGGAGAGCCAATCGATATGGCAACCGGTGAGATGATTAACTTTGTCACCGATGTGCATATTGATGGCATGTTGCCGATGGTGGTGGACCGGAATAATAGTTCTGATTTGGATACGAGTATGGTGTTCGGTCCTGGGTGGAACACGTCGTTGGATACGCGCATTGAAGTCTGCCCCGATAAGATTCTAATGATGTCCCCCGATGGGGCCATCCTAGAATTCCCGCCGGCACCGGCAGATGGTGCTGAGGTGGTGGCGAATGGTCGTCCGTGGCGGTTGTCGTTTGTGGATGGTGCGTATCGGGTGCGGAATATTCAGGAGGGTATTACTTGGGTATTTGCAGTTACGGGTAGTGAGTTTGGGGATCGGCGCCCTGATGCCCCCATCCAAGACTTCAACGTCACTGGCGATGCGCCAAAGAACGTTGTCCACCAGGTTGAAGACACCGAAGTATCCAACTCGTTTGTGAATGTGTTGTCACCGGGTTCGGTGGCGGATGCGTTTGGCCTCAGCGTGGAGATTCGTCTTTCCTCGATTGTTCATCATTCTGGTGCGTGGATCGAATACGACTATGAGCAAACCACGGGTCACCTGGTATCCATGCGACGGAGTGATGGCACTACTCTGGAATTCAAATGGCATAACCGAGTCCACCGCCTGCTATCCATTTGGGTGAAAAACGAGGAAACTCATCCAGATGAGGAGCCGATGCGGCTCGCATCCTACAACTATGATGGCAAGGGTCGACTCCTGAAGGTAATTAATTCTGCTGCTGGGGCGCTGCGTTATTACTACGATGATGCGGACCGTCCTTGCCGGTGGACGGATCGGAATGGTTACTCTTACTATTATCGGTTCGATGACCAGGGCCGGGTGGTATCCCAGGTGGGGTCCGGCGGCATGTTCCCGAATGTTGTCATCTGGTTGCCGGATACCGGGGATGACGCGCCAGAAGACGGCACAGTGTGCGTCATCTTGGAGTGCGCGGGTGAGTTCCATGGGGATCCCGCGGAGATTGGTGACTCGTGCATTAATGAATACTTCGATCGGTTAGAGAATTTGCCTTTGGCCAACCTCCTGCGTGAAAAAGGGTTAGTTGGTGCCGGTTTGACCGGCCGGGGCCGGACGAGTGCGCGGGATGATGAGACCTGGACTATTCCGGAAGAATTGCTTCACGACGAGTTCCTGGGAGACATTCGCCCCACGGTGTACCGATCGACGCCTGCGGGAGATGTGTGGCGGATCGTCACTGCGGAGGGCATAGTCACGGATTGGGATCACGACCAACATCACCAGATCACTCGTCAAATGACAAATACCGGTGTAGTGACTGTTCTTGAACGTGATGAATACGGAACCATTACCCAGATTGATTACGGTGATGGGACAACAGAAACTATTGTTCCTGGTGCGTGGGGTGAACCTGTCAGGGTTATTGGTCGGGATGGGCTTACCACTGAGTATGAGGTTGATCCTGCTGGGTTTGTGACGGCAGTAACAGATCCTGCTGGTATTCGGTTGGAGTATGAATACGAGTGGCGGGCAACAGGATTGGTACCGTTAGCGATGATTGATCCTCAGGGGTTAGTGCAGGTCACGGAGTGCGATAACGCCGGTCGGCCGCTGGTATCGGTGGATCCCGCAGGCAGGCGCTCTTCCGTGATTCGAGATGTTCGCGGCTTTATCGTTGAAACCATTGACCCTGTCGGTAATGTGACCAAGGTGGAATATTCCCCAGAAGGATGGGCCACAAAGATTATTAACCCGGATGGGAGTGAACGGTCTGCTTCCTATGACGGGGAAGGTAACCAGATTACGGCTACTAACGAAGCAGGCGTGACGACTACAGCAAAATATACAGTGTTTGATAAGGTTAGTGAGATTGTTGCTGCTGATGGTGGGGTGACTCGGTACACGTACAACACACAGATGGAGCCCATCACGGTGACGAATGCGGATGGGCATGCATGGCGGTTTGAATATGATTGGGACGGGGAGGTCATCAAAGAGACCGATTATAACGGTCTTGTGACTGAGACCCGCAGGTCACGGGATGGTTTGCGTGCAGACATTATTAATGGGGAAGGAATCGTTACTACCCATTATGATGCTTTCGGCCGTTTAACCGAAGTACATGAGATTGATGATGTGGTGCGGTTTACCCGAGACAAGTTGGGGGAGATTACCCAGGTGTCAAATAAGTGGTCAACCGTTGATTATCAGCATGATGAGTATGGGCGGACCATTTCAGAAACAACAACCCTATATTCCGGGGAACAGACAACGATTAACCTGTCCCATAATCCGAATGGCGTCATTGATTCGGTTTCGCATGTGCTGCCTGATGAGCGGGTAATTTCCGAGAAAACCCGGTTTAGTG
Organism: Corynebacterium matruchotii; assembly: GCF_011612265.2. Lineage (NCBI taxonomy): Bacteria > Bacillati > Actinomycetota > Actinomycetes > Mycobacteriales > Corynebacteriaceae > Corynebacterium > Corynebacterium matruchotii. The sequence goes on from NZ_CP050134.2 coordinate 403,352, forward strand.
AGGGGGGAGATGTATGCGAACTAGCATATTCTCTCGATGGTAAAGAGGTAGCGGTTGCCGGATTAGGCGTTGATGCTCTTGGCCGCAGGTCGTGGATTACTGTGGATTCCACAGTTCGCAAGCTCAAGTTTGATAAGCGAAGCCGGGTTGTCTCGGAAACCATGGTGAAGCTCGGCGGGGAAGCCGCGACAACAAGCATCGTTGATCGGGCGTTTTCGTGGCGTGTGGATGATGTGTTGGAACAGGTAAAAGACGCAGTTCGGGATACCACAACAGATTATGTGGTGGATTCTTTGGGGCGGATTACCAGTGTGACGCATGTGGATGCTGCGCGGGATCAGAAACCATCGGAGTCGTATGGGTTTAGTCGGGCTGGTATGTTGACGAAACTTCATCCTGATACTTCTGCTAAGTGGGCTGATGATGTGGATTTGTATGGTGGTACGATGCCGCGGCAAATCGGTCGGACTACGTTTACTTATGATAAGGCTGGTCGTGTGACGCAGACGGTGACGAAGCGGTTGTCGAAGAAGCCGTTGGTGAAGCATTTCTATTATGGTTCCGGCACCCAGCCAGTAGGTTATGAGGATTCGGATCACCCTGGTGTTGGTTGGCGGTATTTGTATGATGGCCTGGACCGTCGGGTTGGTAAGGAACAGATTGATACTGTTACGGGGGATGTGCTGAGCCGTACGGTGTTTATGCATCAGGGGAACCGGCTTTTCGGCGAGCAACGCACAGTGAATGCGCATGAACCGCGTTTGGTGGGCTCAGGCAAGTTGTGGCCTGTTGACTCATGGACTGGTGATGTAATGGGCCAGATTGAGATTGCTGCTTCGAGTGGCCCTGTTGATGGTTGGTCGCAGGATCAGGTGGATGCGGTGTTTTACGCGATGATCAGTGATTTTGCTGGTGCGCCGAGGGAGCTTGTCGACGTTACTACTGGTGGGATTGTTGGTTATAGTAAGCAATCACTGTTCGGGAAACGCACTTGGTTTGGTGAGAAGTCTTCGCCATTGTTGTTTGCTGGCCAGTATGAGGATGCTGAGTCGGGGTGGGTGTATAACCGGTTCCGGTACTATAATGCTGCGTTTGGCATGTATAACGCACAGGATCCGTTGGGTGTTGGACCGAATTTGGCTAGCGCGCAAGCGTATGTGGATAATCCTACTACCTGGGTCGATGTTTATGGTTTAAGCCACTCGCAACCGAGTAAAAAAGCTCAACAACTTGCGCAGAACCGGGCGCAAGGGAAGAAAGCTGAGGCTGATGTTCGCAAAGTCATGCAGGAAGAACTTGATGCAGCCAATAAAGCGGATCCAGCTGGTGCCGGAAAGCGAGGTATTGGCGAACAAGTTGCAATGAAGACATCAGATGGCAGCCCTACTCGCCCAGATTTCACAATAACTAACGGGCAGAATCAATATAAGGTGTTTGAGGTTAAGAGCGGAAACGCTGGTCTCTCTAATGGTCAAACAGCTATGCAGCGGGATCTCAGTAGCGGTAAGCCTGTGGAGGTCCGTGCTACCTCCCGCGGTGAAGGTATTGGTCTTTCCCAAGGAGATAAGTTCACAGGTACTTATAGCGTAGTGCGGCCTGATCAACCCGGGGCGCTTAATAACCTGCGCCAAACATTGCAGCAATTCTGGAGCCCCCCGGCCAAATAGTAAGGTTTGTATCGTGGCGAAGGTATATGCGCAGATTGATCCGTGGTTTATCCAGCGTGGGTATAAGCGTACTGGTGTTCGGGATTGTCGTTATGCCATAAGACAGAATGATCTGCTTTTTGAGCTGCATATTTCCGCCACCCCCATGCCGGACGATCCCGACCACTACAGTTCCATCGTGTTCTATAGCGCCATGATTCCGGCATTGGGGAAGCTTCATACCGCATTGTTACAACACAGTAGTGTGAGCGGCACCCCGGTGGGGAACTATAAGGGGAAATTCGCTACGTCTTCGGGTGATTCGCCCTGGCTCAATCGCTTTCTCTACCTTGAGAAAACCACCATTGGTGATAATTGGCAGCAACTCTTGGACCAATTTGAGTATGACCTGCCCATCATTTGGTCCGAGTTGGCCGACGCCCCAGACCTGTATGCGGCGGTAGACGTCGACAAGCATTGGACCTGGTTTAAAAATAATCGGGGTAAACTCCTCGTCTTGCTGTATCAACAGCGGTGGGATGAGGCGTTAGCGCAGGTGTGTTCCTGGACTGTTGCGGACGTAAATCCCCAGGATCTGCCGCCCGAGCCGGGCAAATGGACCGCCCAGGAGGAGCTGGATAACGCCGTCAAGGTTGTCACGGAGTACGTCGATAAGCATCGGTAAAACGCTTATCTACGCCGGAACGAAAAACGACCAACCCCCAATTTTCGGTGAGCAACATACGGTGGACGTGAACGAACCTCACATGGTTGGGGTCGGAACGCTATGGCCAGTTAACCCAATAACAGACGAAATCCTGGGGCAAATCGAACTCGCCCCCAGCGGCTCACCAGATTCAACGTTTTACGCGATGATCAGTGATTTTGCTGGTGCGCCGAAGGAGCTTGTCGACGTTACTACTGGTGGGATTGTTGGTTATAGTAAGCAATCACTGTTCGGTAAGCGTGCTTGGTTTGGTGAGAGGACTTCACCATTGTTGTTTGCTGGCCAGTATGAGGATGCTGAGTCGGGGTGGGGTGTATAACCGATTCCGGTATTACAACACTACGTTTGGCATGTATAACGCGCAGGATCCGTTGGGTGTTGGGCCGAATTTGGCTAGCGCGCAAGCGTATGTGGATAATCCTACTACCTAGGTCGATGTTTTAGGTTTGGCATCGCATCCGAAGGATAGTGCCGCGGATAAAATTTCTCGTAAAATAGAGGAAATTAAAGGACGTCCAGATACCCGTCCTGGTCACAAGACTCATTCCAAGCTGCAACAGTATGAGGCTCCTGGTGGATATGAGAGGGCTAAGGATGACTTTTATGACATGATCAAGGACACAGATGCTGTAGTTACTTCGCCTAAGGAAGGAATGCATCTTGCTACTTTCCCTGGAAGGAAAGGAATGTCTGTTAATGTTCGCAAATTCAGTTCAGATTCAAGGCCAACGCTACAGGCTGTCCTTAGTAAGAATAAGTACTACAAGATTAGGTATGATGATTAATTTCCCGAAGCCATAAGGGATTGTTGCTGTTGTTTTTGAGGGATAACGTTGCAAAAATGAAAAGACTACGTGGCGATGATTTAGCAAGGGCTATAGTTATCCGAGATAGAATTTCCCACGGGCAAACCACCTTTTCGCGTCAGTGGATTGTCGATGCCCAGGTGCGTGTGATGGCTGCCGAAAATTTTATGCACTTTGAGGAAACTGAAACCGTACAGTTCTCCAATGCCTTCAAAGTGGCGGGGATTCAACAACTATTCGCTGTTACCAATGATGATGACCCTCATTACATCCATCATGCTGCCATTGTTGATTCCACCCCAGATGATTTTGAGGATTTATCATTAACAGCATTTGTTGGCGAGTTTTTCATTTTGTTTTCCCAAGATGAGCGGCATGCTGTGTTATTTTCCCCAACGGGGGATTTTAAACTCATTGCGGGTCCCCGAGAGTTTCTTCTTAGTATTTATCCTGATCTTCATGCTCAGCGAAATAAATTTATTGATTTCGCACACGCCCAATTGTCATACCCCCATACCATAGGTTATGAGCTTGGAATGCAACGAGCCATCCGATACATGGATTGGTTGAACTAGAATTCTCCATGGTCTAAGTAACTATTCTGAACCTTAAAGACCAATAAAGCAGATTGTGGTTGTGGCTTATTCGTGGCGGATCTTTCTGATGCTTGTGAGGTATTTCCAGTGCAGCCTATGTGGTTGGTATCTGTGAGTGAGCTTGATCTTTGGATTGAGATGATGGTGTGTATTGGTCAGAAGCGTTAGATTGCAATCTTGATTGGCACTATGTTCCTGATCAGGAGAAATATCCATGATAACTATCCCTGATTCTGATCGCCCTCTAGCAGCAGCCCTAGAGGCAAAGGGGCTGCCATACCCATTGCCTGACCGGTGGGAAGACCCCGACCCGGAGATGATACGTGCCTACATTCATGCTGCTCAAGACGTCGTAACGGCTCCAGGCATGGATTTGGAGCTTATCACCGATTTTTCGGCGGCGATTCTGGAGCACATAACAACGAAGTATCGTGACTGTTGGGATGACATGGTGACCGCGTATTTTGCGGCGCTAGCAGGGATTGAGCGTAGCCAGTTTGCTTTTTGGTTAATGCAGGCAGCAGGGGCTAGCAAGAAGTATGTTGCGCGTGTTCTTGATGTGGTATTAGCTGAAGACCCGGCTCTGATCTGGGATTTCTTGCCATGGCTATTTGTGCGGATCAACCAAGAACAGTGGGATTTGTTGGCACCAAATCTGACAGATCCTGTGTTATCAGAACGAATTGTGAATTTCATCCGCCGTAACCGTTCCCGCATTGAAAAGAAAGGTGTGACGCCATGGATTCCTGGTGTTGAGCTATAACTAGATGTTGTGGCTTGTCCAGTGAAGGAGGATCATGATGGTGGATTTTACGAGGTCTGGGATTCCTGGGTTTTCGGTGACTGATTCGTTTGCTGATGTGAAGCAGCGTCTGGATGATGTGCGTGAGGATCATGATTTCGGCTATGAGTCTGTGAGGGGTTATCTTGAGCTAGGTGGGAATCGTTATCTTGCTGGTATTGATCAGAATCCAGTGACGCATGGTATTGAATCTGTTGAGCTGCGAGAATTATTCAACGGGGATACATTTGAGGGTATCGCGTTGGGGGAGATGTCGGCTCAGGAATTTGCTGGTGAACTTGTGAAGATCGGTTCCGTCCCTATCATGGAGATCGAGATGGTTTGGTGGCCTGTGGAGCGTGTGTCCTTTTTCTTGTATGAAGATGTGCCTAGTGCGATTGGTTGGTGGGGTAAAGATCTTACAATTGACAAGGTGAAGGCTATTTTTGCTGGGCGGATAGAGGACTTAAATCCTAATGTGTATCACTTTTACAAGCCATAGCCTTGAATAAGCCTTCTTCTGACAAACCCGAGCCTTCCGTCAAATAGTTAAGGTTTGTATCGTGGCGAAGGTATATACGCAGGTTGATCCGTGGTTTATCCAGCGTGGGTATAAGCGTACTGGTGTTCGGGATTGTCGTTACGCCATAAGACAGAATGATCTGCTTTTTGAGCTGCATATTTCCGCCACCCCCATGGCGGATGATGAGGAATCCAACTACTTGGATGGATCCGCTAGGTCTTCATCCGAAAAGGAAACTGCCGGATAAACGCCCTATTCAGCCAGACGCGGACAGACCGCTTCGTGCCGGAAAATACAAAGATTTAGGCACAGTAGGCCATAACTCTACCCCTGATTCAATTGTGTCATTGGAGCGCCATCACATTGTTAGCCAAGATACTTTGAAAAAACAGGACAAAACCCTAATGATGCTCTTGCTATCCAGATGACTCCCAGTCATCATCAACAGACTATGACTTATGGATCAAGCAAACAGGCTAAAGCTCATCGTGAGGTTGAGCATCAAAGGATAGAGGGGGTAATGAGCCTGATGTCGTCTTAGACGAGCTAGTACGTGTTGAAGCCATGGGGGTGATAATGTGGGCAGTGCCTATGAGGCCTTAGAGTTGTATATTAAGAATGGCCTTCATCAGCCATAAGTGAGGATCATGATGATGGATTTTACGAGGTCCGGAATTCCTGGGTTTTCGGTGACGGATTCGTTTGCTGATGTGAAGCAGCATTTGGATGATGTGTGTGGGCATAATGATTTCGGTTTCGAGTCTGTTAGGGGATACCTTGAGCTAGAGGGTAAGCGTTATTTTATGGGTGTTGATCAAAATGAGGTAACGCATGGTATTGAATGTGTTGAGGTGCGGGGGTTATTCGAAGGGGACACGTTCGAAGGTATCGCGTTGGGTGAGATGTTGGCCCAGGAGTTTGCTGGTGAACTAGCGAAGGTTGGTTCCACTCCCATCATGGAGGACTATACAATTTGGTGGCCTGATGAACGTGTGTCCTTTTATGTGTATGAGGATGTGCCTAGTACGATCTGTTGGTGGGGTAATGATCTTACGAATGACGAGGTGAAAGCTATTTTCTCCGGCAAGATAGAAGATTTAGACCCTAATCAGTATCACCTTTATAGCCCTGAATAAGCCTTCATAATGTTGGTGTGTTCTGGAGGTTGAGTGATGTTTGTGGGGTATGGGTTTGAGCGGGATTTTGCAGATAAGGCTTGTACTCTGGAACATGTGATATCTCAAGTGGGTGCAGGCATGGGGGTGTATGTGTTTTTGCAGTTGTCTGAGGTTTCGGAATTTGTGGAGATGGCGCAGCAGTATAAAGGTCATGTGGTGTGGGTTGAGGATGTTGCATCTGGCCCATTGGGGTTTTTAGTAGATAATCCGGTTGTTGGTCTTATCGAATTTCGTGGTTCCGTGCCAGATTCTGACCCCGCCGGGGCGTTTTTCTCGATAGATTTTCCGCATGGTGGTGTGGTGATGGTTTCGGCTGTGGCGGATTTTCCTGCGAGGGTTCGGCCGGTTTTGGTTGAGGAATGTCGTCCGGTGGATGGTGTTGGTGAAGAATCCGGTGATGTGGTTGCTAGGTTGATGCAGGCTGGTGCGTTTTTGGTGTATCGCCTGGATTTTGCGGGTGCGGCTGGGTTTCTTCAAGAAGAAGTGTTCATTGACACGAATAATCGTGGGTTAGTATCCGGGCTTTTATAACCATCCATGCGGTATTCCCTGGTTATACACATGGCGATTCAATGGTTCTGATAAACCGTAAGTGAGGATTGTGATTATGGATTTTACTAAATCTGGAATTCCTGGGTTTTCGGTGACTGATTCGTTTGCTGATGTGAAGCAGCGTTTGGATATTGTGCGTGCTGGTAATGATTTCGGTTTTGAGTCTGTGATGGGTTACCTTCCGCTAGACGGTAAACGTTATCTTATGGGTGCAACTCAAAATCCAATGACGTATGATATTGATAGCGTTGAGCTGCGGGAACTATTCAAAGGGGACACGTTCGAAGGTATCGCGTTGGGGGAGATGACAGCGCAGGAGTTTGCTGGTGAGCTTGTGAAGATTGGTTCTGTTCCTATCATGGAGGATACTGGAATCTGGTGGGTTGATGAGCGTGTGTGTTTTTATGTGTATGAGGATGTGCCTAGCACGATTTGCTGGTGGGGTAAAGACCTCGTAGATGATGAGATAAAGACTATTTTCTCCGGCAAGATAGAAGATTTAGACCCCAACGTATACCACCTATATGAGGCAGAAGAATAAACTCCCACTGGCCAGATCCCAGGTAGCTACGCTGAACCTTACAGCGCCAATGAGGTAGATTGTTGCATCACCCACCAAAGTCCGGTGGTTCACTGAAGCGAGCATAAAATAAGCCTTGTTGCCAGTCTTTCCGGCCTGCACCCCACCATTGGGCGGTAAACTAGGGCCTCATATTGTAATCAACCAATAGCGATCGGAAAGGCTGAAACCCCAATGTTTGTGCTCAATTATCTTGCCGTCCCCGCCACCGAATTCGACCGGTTAGCCGCGGACGATGACCAGGTTGATGCCGTGCATGAGCTGCTGGAATCAGCGGAATACCCCACCACTGATATCGACAAGGCGTGGGGTCCGCTCAGCATGGTGGTGGGGGAATCCCCAATAATGGGCGCAATAGCCGGAACCCAAGAATGGGATGAAGAAGTCACCGCCAACCCGCCGACCCTGGTGGCGGAGCAGGCCGCGGCATTGGCCGCCGCGGACGGGGCCCAGCTGGCCGCCGCAGCCAACGAGCTCGATTCTGACACCCCACCCGAATACGTGGCTGATGCGGTGGCGGAGCTCACCCGGTTCTACCAGGCCGCCGCCAACCGGGGTGACGCCATTATCATTGTCGTCAACTAGGGGGATCCGCCGGCGTGAGGCGTCGTCAAGCGTGCGGTAAAACTGTAGGGATGACGACTCATCGAATCCTGACGCCGGATGTGGCGCGGGGCATCATGCTGCTGGCCATTGCGGTCGCCAACTCCGTGACCGTGTGGGCAACCAACATTGACAACCCCATGGTGGGCACCCACATTGGCATAGTGATGAACGATTCCCTCTGGGACAAAATCGCCATCATGATCGGCGCCATGTTCATCCACGTTCGGGGCCTGCCCATGTTCGCCACCCTCTTGGGTTATGGCATGGGCATGATCCTGGTGCGGGAATACCACAGAAAGAACCCCTACAAGCGGATCCTGGCCCGGCGCTACGCGGCACTGGCCGCCATGGGGCTGATCCACCTCGTGTTTCTGTTCTTCGGGGACATCATGTTCATGTACGGCATTCTCGCCCTGCACGTCACCATGATCGCCAACCGCAGCGATCGGCTCCTCCTGACCGTGGCCGGCGTGCTATGGATTGCCGGCGGTGGGGTCACGGCGGCCCTCACCCTGCTGGGGTGGACCGGCACGAGCGCCTACGGCCTGGGCTATGTTGAAGACCAATTGGTCATGGGTGAAACATTCCTCATGACGTTCCCCGTCCAATATGTATCGTCCGCCACCACAATCATGCCCGCCATCCTGGTGGGTTTCGTCGCCGGCCGCCGCGGCATGCTGGAAACCCCCGAACCGTACCTGCGGATCATGCGCTGGTGGGCGATCATCGCCGTGGCCGTGTGCTTCATCGTTGGCATCCCCCTGGGGTTGGCCAGCATGGGGGTCATCGGGGGTGAACTCGTCTGGTCTGCAATCAATCGGGTTGCTGGACTTGTGACCGGTCCAGGTTTGGTGGTGTTACTGTTCTACCTGTCGCGGTGGTTGCAGCAGCACCATAAGCAACACGTATTGCCGGTGCGCATGTTGGTTGCGCTGGGCCGCATGTCCATGACCGGCTATGTTCTGCAATCCGTGCTGTTTACCGCACTGGTACTGCCGTGGGGGCTGGGTTTGGGGTCCGGTAGCGGTGCCGCAGTCGCAATGCTGATGGGGGTTGCGGTGTGGTTTCTGACCCTCATTATCGTTTACGCCTGGTCCCTGACGGGTCGGCGAGGCCCCCTCGAAACCATACATCGACGCTTAGGCTATAGCCGCCCAACGACCGCTTTACGACGGTATAATGGGAGGTCATGAGCTTTGATTCGAATGCTGACATCATCGCTGGTGTGTCATTGGGAGGAATAACGCTCCTCGACCCCATTGCTATCCACTGGGAGTACATCAACGAACATTTTTTTCATCGCTATGGTGATAACCTGCCCTATCACATGGACAACTACCACACCATCACCTACCGGCTTGACGACTTCGCGGTAGAACTTCACGTTCACGCCCCCACTGGTCTCATATATAAGCTTTCCACCTTGCCCACTTACCGCGGCAAATTTCACGACGCCGTCGGCATTGGTACCCCCATTCGGGAGGTAGATCTGGAGCTAGAGTACGACGACACCGAATCCGGTTTCCGGTTTCCCGACCATCCGGGGATCCTCCTCGAACCTGACATCCCCCACCCGTGGCCCTCGGCGTTCCCACACCTTAACGTTGATCGCATCACCGTTTTTAACGAGGACTATATCGAAAAGGCGCCCAGCCTCACCCGTCGCTAGGAGGAGAAATATCCTTCCCAAGGCGGTGCCGTCGTCAAGCTGCATGCCCAACACTGAAGGGCATGACGAATAACCGAATTCTCACCCCAGACCTGGCGCGCGGTTCGGCGCTGCTGGGCATCGCGGTTGCTAATGCGGTGACCGTGTGGACAACAAATATCAACCATCCCATGCCAGGTCACATTGGAATCATTGCTCATGATTCACTGTGGGACAAAATCGCCATCATGATCGGCGCAATTTTCGTTCACGTCCGTGGCCTGCCCATGTTCGCCACCCTCCTGGGCTACGGCGTTGGCATGATCTTGGTGCGGGAACAACGCAACGGAAGCCGGTACAAGCGAGTCCTCACCCGTAGGTACGCCACATTGGCGCTCATCGGCGTGCTCCACATGATTTTCTTGTTTTACGGCGACATCATGCTCACCTACGCGCTCATGGCGCTCACGATCGTGCCGCTGGCCAAATACAAAGATAAAACTCTCATCATCGTAACGTGCGTGCTCTACCTCGCCAGCACCGCGTTTTTCATTCACTCCATCTTGTCGCCCACGGGAGAAGACCGGGCCAACCCGTACGGGCACGGCTACTTCGTGGACCAGCTGGGCCCCGGCACCTTCCTGGTGCAGGCAACCCCCATCATGTATCTCCTCGATATCATCACCGTCCTGCCCATGGTCCTGGTCGGATTTATCGCCGGCCGCCGTGGCATGCTGGAAAACCCCGAACCGTACCGGCGGCTCATGCGCTGGTGCGCGGGGCTGGCCGTGGTGGTCAGCTTCGGCCTGGGCATTCCCCTCGGGCTGGCCAGCATCGGCGTGATCGGTGGTGAACCCGCCTGGTTTACCCTCAACCAACTGGTTGGTCAGCTCGTGGGTTTGGGCATGATTGCCTGGGTATTTTATATCGCACAATGGTTACAGCGCCGGGGTTGGGTCCACACCCTGCCGGTGCGTATGTTGGTTGCGTTGGGCCGCATGTCCATGACCGGATATGTGCTGCAATCCGTGCTGTTCATTGCCCTGGTGGTGCCCTGGGGATTCCTCGGCCTGGGCTCCGGCAGCGGCGCCGCGGCCGCAATGTCCGTCGGGGCCGGCGTGTGGCTGCTCACCCTGATCTTCGCCTACACGTGGTCCCGCACCGTCAGCAAGCGCGGGCCCCTGGAAACCCTGCACCGGCGCATCGGGTACAGCAAAACATCCCGGGCGGCGATCCTCCCCGCGGCGGAGCAAAATCCTCCCACGGAAGGTACCCAATTCCTTACCGGTGCGACATCATAACAATCATGATTCGTGGCGTAACACTACTCATAGCCATCATGTCCACCCTCATGTTGGTCGCCAGCCCATCGCTTCTGTTCGGCGTGGAATGGGGGTTGATTATCATCATGGCTGTGGCCGGCTGGTTGTGGCAGAAACACCCCCTGACCATGGGCATCATTATGATCGGCTGCCTGGGAATCATGCAGATTCTCTTCCTGTGGCGACTCCCGAACAACATGGGGATCTCCCCGGCATTCCTGCTCGCACCCATGATCCTCTACCAGTGGGCGCGGGACAAACGTCTGGAACCACGATGGCCCCAAGGGCTCGCTCTGCTTCTCGCGGCGGCATCACTCGTCTCGCCCTTGATGTGGCGGGTCCACCAGTACGATTTCGGCTACGGCCTCATCCGAATCCACGGCATTGACCTTGTGGTCACAATGGTGGCGCACTGGGCAATCATCGGCGCAATATTCCTGTGGGGCAGGTCGAACCGCACAACAGAAATCACCCGGGAACGCGAGGCGGTGCGTGAAGCCCGGCTGCTGGAACGCAACCGCATTGCCGCGGAGGTTCACGATGCCCTGGCGCACACCCTCACCCTGATTCGCATGCAGGCATCTGCCGGCCTGTACGCCCCGGAACAGGCACCGGACATATTACGCAGCATCCAAGAAATATCCGGGGCCGGCATCACCGAAGTGCGGGCCATCGTGGCAGCACTCCGCAGCGACGACATCCCCGACACCATGGACATGAGCGATGTGATCCGCCGATTCCACGACAGCGGCCTCGACATCACCGCCCGAACCGACCCGCTCACGGACCTGCCGATCCGCCTGCGGCTGGCCATCCACCGGATCGTGACCGAAACCCTGGTGAACGTCGTCAAGCATCAAGAAAACCCGCAGGTAACCGTGGACATTGCGGTGGGGGAGTGCGTGACGATTACTGTGGTTTCCCATGGACCCAAAAAACCGGACAGCAGCGGCACCGGCGTGGGGTTGCCCAGCCTCGACGAGCGGGCGCAGGCGGTCGGTGGCACATTCGAATTCGCCTTCGACGGGCACACCGCCACAACAATTGCGCAACTCCCCCGGGAAACACCATGACCGTTAAAATCCTCATTGCAGACGATCAAGTTCTCCTCAGCCGCGCCTTAGCGACGATCCTAGGGTCCCAACCCGACCTGGAGGTCGTTGCCACCGTCCACGACGGCCAAGCCGCAGTCGACACCGTAGCCCACACCCCCGTCGACCTCATACTCATGGATGTGCGCATGCCAAAACTTGACGGTGTGGCCGCCCTGAAGAAAATCCGGGCCAAACCCAACCCGCCCAAAATAGTCATGCTCACCACCTTCAACGTGCCCGACACCGTGAAAGCGGCCCTCACCGCCGGGGCGAACGGGTTCCTCCTCAAAGACGCCGACCCGGAAACCCTCATCGAATCGGTACGAACCGTCGCCGCCGGTCAAACCGTGCTCGCCGCCGACGTCGTGGGCCACATTCTTCCCGGCGCGCTCACGGTCGCCGCAGACACCCTGCCCAGCCACGTCCAGCAGGGATTATCGCTGCTCACCCCCAGGGAAATGGAGGTGCTGCACGCCATTGGGGAGGGCAAAACAAACGCGGAAATCGCCGCGGAACTGGTGATTTCCGCAACCACGGTAAAAACCCACGTGAGTAACCTGCTGGCCAAGGTCCATGCCCGGGATCGGGTGGCGCTGGCGATTATTGCCCGGAAAGTGGGGCTTTAAACCCGGGCGGGTGCTGCTCAACGCGGCCTATGGTTGAGGGCGTATTCAATCCCGTACTCGTTGGAATGGTCAATATAGTCCTCATCGTAGATGGTGATACAACCAACGCCAAGCACTGGGGAATCCTCCGGCCAGGAGTTTTCTAGGTCGGGTTCGAATAAAATGCCGGGGGTGCCGGGGATGTAAAAGCCGGATTCCACGTCGTCGAATTTTATGTCAATGTTTAAATCGTGGATTTGGTAAATGGGCATGCCCACACTAATGGACTTTTTGAACTTGCCACCATAGCCGGGCAGTGCCACCAGTTTATAGATGAGCCCGGTGAGAATATGCACATGAAGCTCAATGGCATGATTCACCAGGGTGTATACTGCCGTGTGATACCCATCGAGCCGGTATGTGGGAGTGACTGTGGGAACAGTGGTATAGGTACTGTCGAGGGCATCCCAATACGTGGTGACATGATCCAGCAGCTTCACTCCGCCGAGCGATGTACCGGCGATGATCTCGGCATCTGAATCGAAACACATATCCGCCTACTTCGACCTATCTAGCTAATACAACTTATTGTCCTCCCTAATTGTACCTTTTTGTCTTAGCGGAATGGGCTGGTGCAGCTAGATGGATTGTGTGAGCCGGGTTTTTCGCTCCGGGTAGAGGCGCGATAAGAATCGGTGGTACATGCTCAGTGCCTCCGGGGAAGTCTTCACGGTAATCTCCTCCCTGGCGGTGGTTCGGGTGTCGACTTCGGGCAGGGCCACGGCGCCGGCAGCCAAGGCCTGTTTACTCGTCGCCCCTACCAATATGGGGGTAACCGCCCCCGCTTGTGCCCGGTGTGCAAGCGCGTGATCCCCATGGTACAACCAACTGAAATCGGTGGTGTGCTTGTCGGCAAGCAACACCACATGGTTTGCCAGTTCGGTGCCGGCAAAAATAAGTTCGTTACTGGTGGTAAACGGCAGGTCAATGATGACGGTGGGCCACCGGTGCTGGATTCGGGGCAGTACCGCCTGTAGGTCGGTGGGGCTTATCGGTTTCGGCTGCGACATGCTCACGGCCAGGGTGGGCACCTTGCCGGTGCAGTCGACGAATGCGGCAACCTGTTCGCGTTGCAGATCGTGGGCGGACTGGTTGACGAGCCCGAAAAAGTCCCCACCCCGGTGGGCGCCGAGTGCGGCCCGCACCGGCTGGTTCATGCCATCGGTGTCGATAATGGCCACGGGGTTTTCGGACACGGCATTGACCAGCTTGGCGATCAGTGCCGCGGTGGGGGTGGTGAGAATCCGATCGTCTACTGCGGCCACGGAAACAATCAGGGCCCTGTCGGTGTCGTACGGTGGTATTCGACCAGCCTGTGCAAGACCATCGGACCAGTACAATCGCCGAATAAAGTGGGGAGTGAATCGAAACGACACGAGCTACCCTCCTTTATGTTCGAACATGGGGTTACAGTAGAGTTACAACCTATAGGATATAGAGTCTAGCCACAGCACGGCACGATTTGGGGAGATACTTTTTATGAACGACCAACCCGGAAACAATGCCAATATGCCCGCCTGGTTAAGCGTTGCCCGCCAGAATAACACCACACCCGCACAACAGCAGGACCCTGTATCTCTCCAACCGCAACAACCCCAACCACAGCCCCAGTCGCAACAGCAGCCAAAGCCGAACCCGCAGCCGGAAACCCCACAACAGTCCCCGCAACAACAGCAACAATCCCAGTCGGAACAGTCACAGCCCACATGGCGGCAGCAACAACCACAACCGCAGCCGGAACCTGCGGCCGAGCCGGAACCCCTACCCAAACCGGTGCCGGAGCCGAAAGACCCACCAACCACACAACCACAACAACAGTCGCGGCAGCAGCGGCAGCAACAGTCGGAATCCCGTGGTTCCCGCCACAGCACCCCCTACGGGAATGACACACCATACATGTATGAGCAGGCACCCCTGCCACCAGGCCCATTCCCACCCTCCGAACTCCCGCCGGCCCCATCATCGCGCACTGCCGGGTCGCAGCAGGTTACGCAGCCACAACAACCACCCCAACCCCCAACCGGGCCACCCACCCAACAACAACCAGCCGTCACCCCTACCAGCCCGCCACCAGAACCCCCACCCAGTTCGATAGTGGGCAAGCATTCCAGCCCCGGCCAATACGACCTCACCCCGCCGAACGCGCTCAACCAGTCGGTCATCGTCAACCCGGTGAAGCGCGCCCCCAAGGGCGGCTGGCGGAAATTCGTCCACGGCATGACCGGCGGCTACATCAACCCGGGAGACTCCGCCCGCAACGCCAGGGCGGATGAACTATTACAACGAATCCAAACACCCTTACGAGGCGACTACCGCATTGCCGTCATGTCCCTCAAGGGCGGTGTGGGAAAAACCACCACCACGGTCACCCTGGGTGGTGTGTTCGCTAGCCTGCGCGGTGACCGGGTCATCGCCATCGACGCCAACCCCGACCTTGGGACATTAGCGCAGCGTGTGGCCGCGCCGGGCCCGTCTACCATTCGGGATTTGTTGGCGGCCACGGATACGTCACGGTATCCGCAGGTGCGGTCGTATACCACGCAGGCGAAGTCTCGCCTGGAGGTGATTGGTTCGGAACGCGACCCGGCGTTTTCCGAAAGTTTTAGCGAAATGGATTATCGGCGGGCCATTGATATTTTGCAGCATCACTATAATGTGATTCTCACGGATTGCGGCACCGGGTTGATGCATTCGGCCATGGCCGGGGTGTTGGATTTGGCGAACACGTTGATTCTGGTCAGCTCCCCCGCGCTTGATGGTGCGCAATCGGCTTCGGCGACGTTGGATTGGTTGAATCTGCACGGCTATGAGCAGTTGGCGGCGAATTCCGTGGTGGTGATTTCCGGCGCACACCCGGGGCAGGCCACGATCGACATGGACCAGCTCATTAGCCATTTCCGGTCGCGGACCCGGGCGGTGCAGGTGATACCGTTCGACCGGCATTTGTCCGAGGGGGCGGTTGTGGATTTGGATCTTATTTCGAAAAACACCATGCGGGCCTATAAGGAGCTTGCGGCTATTGTGGCGGAGGATTTCGACCGGTGGCATCGACACTCGTCAGGCGAGCAGTGATGAAACGCATCGCTATTGTGGTTTGTTGCTGCTTGACGACGACCGCCTGCGTGGATCGGTTGGAGCCGCCGCTGCCGCCCACCCACCGGCAGATTGAGCAGGTGCAGGACTGGTCCCATAAGCGTTCCGGCCCTTACGATATTCCCGAAACGGCACTGCGGGCCTATGCTTACGCGGCGTGGGCCGTCGCAAAGCAAAAGAACTGTAACCTGGGTTGGCCGACGTTGGCGGCGTTGGGGGAGTCGTTGAGTAATCATGGGCGTGCGAATGATTCCCAGCTGGGTGATGATGGCACCACGACCGTCCCGCTGCGCGGATTGAATCTGTTTGATCCCGCGCACCCGCAGGAGGTTGCCGACACCGACGCCGGGCTTTTCGACGGCGACCCCACCAAGGACATTCCCATTGGTCCATTGCAGATCATGCCCAGCAGATGGGAGCAGTTCAACGCTGCTGTCGAACCCGATGCGAAACCCAACCCGGATAACATTAATGATGCTTCGTTGACGCTGGCCGGGTTTTTGTGCTCCGTGGGTGACCCGAGCACCCCCGACGGGTGGGCCAATGGTGTGCAACAGATCAATGCGAATCCAGAGTTTGTCAAGCATGTTCATGCGATCGCAAAGAAGTATTCCCGATGATGAAAAGACTCGTTTTATTGGTGGTCCTGTGTGGGGCATTGGCGGGCTGTGGCGAACCCGGGTCGGCGAAGGAAAAACCCGTGGAGCAGGTCATTCCGCCTCTGGGTAGGCTGCCGGAGTTGCCGCAATCGTATACGCCGCCGCCCTCGACGGAGAAGAAACCCGAGCCGGCGCCGCAGCCTGCGCCTCAACCCGTGCCGTCGCAGCCGCCGGTGACGGTGACACAAACCGTGGCGCCCACCCCCACCCCGGCGCCGCCACCACCGGCGCCGGCGCCCGCACCAGCACCCCAACCCGCCATCACTATTCCACTGCCGCGCGGCTTCTGATAGGAGAAACCATGACCACCCCCAACATTCCCGGTGGCCCGGCCACCTCGGCGAAGCCCGGCCGGAAAACCGCCGATCAGCAGCCGAAACGTGACCATCGGGCCGCGGTGCAGGCGCATAAGCTGCGCATGAATCTTGCCATTACCGCGCTGCGGTTCGGCAAGTACGAGCCGGTCATGAAGCCGCGGTCGCCCATGATTTTGTACGCTTCGGCGATCATTGCCGGCATTTCCATCGTGGCATGCATCGGTGGGGCCAAGCTCATGCAAATGTTTTAAAAAACCACCATTGTGGTGGGCTTGAGCTTGGGATTTCCCAAATGGTGCGGGATAAGCTACAATTTTCTACTGTCGTCAACACAGATTACGGCGGGGGCCTTTAGCTCAGTTGGTAGAGCTACGGACTTTTAATCCGCAGGTCGTGGGTTCGAACCCCACAGGGCCCACAATGATAACCCTCACCCACAAGCTTTTGGGTGGGGGTTTTAAGCGTTACGAGGGGAGAACGAGATGGATATTTATGCCTACCAACGGCCATTGGGGCGCATTGCCGACGATGAGAAACTGCGGAACCGGTTCATTGAACTATATGATGCGAAAACCCACCAGCAGATCGTCCAGTTTTGCCGCGATTATGCCCGTCACCTCCATAATGTTGCGGGTTTTCCCTACCCCTACCATGAGGATATTGCGGACGCCGATGCTGGCATGCGGCGGTGGTTGGCTGGCGAGGCAAACTACCATGAGGCCCGCAACTGTAGCTTCCGCATCGGTCGGCTCGCTAAGGAAACAACCGATCCGGTGACGGTGCGGTTTCTGCGTACCATGGCTCAAATAACGGCCAGCCCACACGTGAAATACCATGGATTGTGGGCAACAGATTTCGCGGTGACTTTTATCAATACCCAAAAACCGGGGGACATGGCGGCGGTTCGTGCCGAGCGGGAACACCAAATCACCCTGCTGTCAGCACTATAAACCCTGCGGTTTCCCCTACGATGCGGGTAATACATGGTTGCGCTGGTGTACGTGACATAGGCTAAGAACATGAACGGGATCACTATTGGTGAAAAATAGATCCCGTAGTGAAGGAGCCACAGAATGTTTTCCCAACGGATCACCATGATGCGACAGCAATTCTTTATATTATTGGCATCAATGGTGGTGGTTTTGTCCGGCACTATCGCCTATTTCGCCTACCATAACCTCACCTATGATCGGGCCCGGACGCGGCAGATCCGCCACGCGGGGTTCGTCGAAAAGCAAGCGGTACTGCCCGATAAGTCGGTGATAAATTATGGCGAGGGGCCCAACAACGGCATTCCGCTGCTGCTCATCCACGGTCAGCAGGTGTCATGGCAGGATTACTCGCAGGTGCTCACCGAACTATCCAGCCGCTACCATGTGTTTGCGGTGGATTGCTATGGGCACGGCGGTTCCAGCAAAGACCCGAAAAAATACACCGCGCGGGCAAACAGCGACGATATCGTGTGGTTTATCAATAATGTGGTGAAAGACCCAGTTGTGGTTTCCGGCCATTCATCCGGCGGGCTCATTGCGACGCTCGTGGCGGCCACCGCACCCGACATGGTCCGCGGCCTGGTCATCGAGGACGCGCCATTCTTTTCGACGGAACCCGACCGGGCGCCCAAAACCTTCGCCGGCCACGGCTTCAAAGACATGCACGACTTCCTCGCCAGCGGCGAACCAAACTTCACCCGCTATTCACTGGAACACACCTACCTCGCCCACCTGTTCGGGGAGAAAAACTTTGACAACCTAGTCAGAAAGCCCGCCCTGAAACGCCTGGACAGGCGGCCGCATGAAATACCGCGGGTTTGGTATTACCCGCCCGGGTGGAAAATCAACGAAATCTACGACCTCACCGCCAACATGCAGGACGGCACCGGCAGCTACGATCTGCGCTTCGGGGACACCTTCTACGATTACTCCTGGTTTACGGACTTCGACCAGGTAGAAACCCTGCGCGCGGTCACCTGCCCCTCCGTGCTGCTGCACGTGGGCCCCGACGCCAAGATTGGCAGCTACTACGACGACAATGGGGTGCTGCTTTCTGCCATGGATGACAAGGATTCCCAGCGCGTGTACTCGCTCCTGCCGGAACAACACCGCATGCTTATCGACAACGTGGACAGCGGGCACGATATTCACGCCGAAAAACCAGACATTTTCATCTACGCCGTGGACGTTTTAGCAGAAAAATGGGGGTAGTAAAATTGCTTGCAATGGTATGTGTGGCTGGTTTGGTTATGGGGGTGATGGTAACGGGGGCACCTGAAAACCAGCCCTGACCTGGATCGTTCTATACTGACGATATCGCCTGCCTCGATAAGTCAAAGGAGTTCCCATGAGCATAACCAATAGTCCTATTCGTATCAGCCGGTCGTTCAAAACGGGGGGAACCCTGCTCACGGATAATAACTCCTGGAACCGGGACGGCGACCACGCCGCTAGAGTGTTTTCCGCCAACGGGGGCATGTGGTACGCCGAAGGCGGCAACGATGACATTCATGTCACCCACATAACCGGCGGGGACGAAGCCCTCCACGTCAACTGCGCGGTGCTCAACCCGAAACTGGTCGAAGGCGCGCAGCGCGACCTGGGCATAGACTTCAGTAAACGGGTCGCCAACAAGGAGGACTACCGGCTGATCAGAATAGCCACCCCCACCCTGTGGGATTCCCTGGCGGTGACGATCCTGCGCCACGCGGTGCAGGCGGGAAAGGCACAGCACTCCATTAAAAAACTCCGAGAGCACATGGGCGAAAAAGTCACCCACGATGGCGGCACCTACTACCTCATGCCCACCCCGCAGCGCATGCTGGACGCGACCGACGCCCAACTCAACCGCCTGGGCCTGTTCTTCTTCAAATCCGCCCTGAAGGCCGCCGCCGCATGGTGCCTGAACACCGATATTGACCTGCAAACCGTCTCCCACGAGGAGCTTTTCCACGACCTCCTCATGATTCCCCGCGTGGGGCCTTGGACCGCCGGCGTAGTCGTGTGCGACGTGACCAATGATTTCTCCTACTACCCGCTCGATGACCGCACGATTTTCTCTCGGGTGCGGGAACTCAGCGCCAACGACTGGCCCGCCGACCGGCACAGGTTCGCCGACGAATGGCGTCGACAAGCAGGCGATAACCTCAGCAGCTATACGACGATGGTGCTCGCCAACTGGGGGGATCAAGCCGCATAACTCACCCGAAACACCGTGGCATCCCGCACCGGATACCATTCATTTCGGCGCGGGTCGAGGAACACGGCATTCGGCGGAATGTCCGTGGGCTGCCGAAGCTTGTCGACGTCTTCCGCCGCGAGACCAGTCAACGTGCCGTCTGCGATCATGCGCTTCATCGCCCAAAACCCATACCAGTCGTTCATGATCGAATACGTTTGGGCATCGTCTCGCCCGTCAATGGTCAACAGATAACGGTGCTGTTCAAAATACCGCCAATCATTGAACGTGAGCAGCTCCTTGGTGAAGGGATGCCAATAGGGCCGTACATCAGCATTATCCATGGTGATTTCATGCCGCCATATTTGGCCCCTGGCAGGTCCACGCAAAATAATGGCGGTGTAAATATTGCAACCATCGTCAGAGAGAAACGCCATTCCCCGCAATGCCGGCTCATCGAAATTCTTTTGCAGATAGTCGATCTGTTCCTCGGTGATCGCATCATATTCCGCAGCCGTGGTGGCATTATCCAGCCGTGTATAGAACGATTCGGGCACGTCCGCGATCAGCGGGTTCTCTGGGGTGAATGGAAAATCCTGGGTCCAATCGGGATCTTCACGAGTGTACGCGCCGGGGTCGAGGAAAAATTCGCAGATCATGCTGTCGAGCAGCAGGTAATCACCCGTGAATTTGTTCTCGTTGGTGTCATCCAGGAGAAACGCGCGATAGTCGGCGGGGAGTGGTTGGCCCAGTTGTGCTTCGGCTTCTGCAACCCGAGCGGTGAGTTCTGATTGGTTCATGTGTCCTCACGAAAATTTGATGTGTGCGGGAAGGATATTGAGACGTCACTACTACATGGTGCTTGCTGGGAATACAATGCCGTTTCGAACTGGGTGCCATTCATCCGAGAATTGGTCGAGGAACATGGCGCTTTCGGGAATATCATCAACACATGTGACTTTTTCGATTTCTTCCTTGGTCATGCCGGTTAATTTCTCCTCAATAAGCATGGCCATTATGGCACTTCGCCCTTCTTTGCTCTCCAGGGGATAAGTCCAGGAGTACTCCCACAAATTTCGTAGATTTTCGCGTGCTGCTGTGAGCCGATAACGATACTTATCAAAGAACTGCCATTCCGTAAACGATAATGGCTCATTAGTGAATGGGCGGAAGTGTGGTTCGATGGTGACAGAAAAGGCATCCACCTCGCACCACCACACCTGGCCTGCGGCCTCGCCCCGTAACACCAGGAATGAATACATACAGCACCCATTATCGGCGACGTAGACGATTCCGCGTTCCATGGGCTTGAGGAAGTTCTCTACCATGTAATCAAAGGATTCATCGTAGAGCGCATTATATTTATTACTGTCGTGTTCCACTTTCTCGGCATGAACTGCACGCTTGTAGAATTCCCTAAGAGGGGAGTCATCTACCGGATGTTCCAGGCTGAACGGAAAATCCTTCGTCCAATCAAGCTCGCAATAGAGAAAGTCCTCTGGGGCAATGAAGAATCCCCACTCGCCGGCGTCTTCATTGGCGTCATCCAGGAGAAATGCCCGGTAATCGGCGGGAAGTGGTTGGCCCAATTGGGCTTCGACTTGTTCGACTTGGGCAAGAAGCATTGGCTGGCTCATAGCGACCTCGCAAAAATACTATGCACGCAGAAAAGCCCACCACAGTGTGGTGTTTCACCCATTGGCACCCATGAAATCCGCACGTCTCATAGCCTTCCAGCGTACATATTTATAACCTTCACCATGAAGGTAACAAACGGGTCGGACATCTATGGGCGGCGAGGAAAATTAAGACAAAGACACACCAAGGTCAGTGAGCATGTTCTTGCCGCTGGGGGTTAATTTTACGGCACGACTATCCTTCACCCTGGTAATCCATTTATGGCGGAAGAACTGCTTGCAAATACGCACGCCGAGCGCCCCACCCATATGAAATTGGCGTTCAGTGCAGTCAAGACAAGGCTTGAGAGAAAGCCGTTCCGCATGTTCCACTCCCCATGTCCTATAAAACTCAGCCGCCTGCACCGTCAACTGCCAATGAGCGGTGATAAAATCATGGTCAATAAAGCATTCGCAGAGGCGCACCCCAAGCACGCCAGCAAGATGGCTATAGCACGTGCGAGCCTGGACCACCGCACTATTCGCCCGGCTCGCATGAAGGCTTTGCGGCGTTGGTAATGGCGTTGGCGAAAGCGCCCCCAACGCCTCGATGAATTCCGCAGTGCGACTATTAGCTAACTTGACGTAGCGATGCCTTCCCTGCCTAACATCGTGAACGATCCCAGCCTCCACAAGCTTGTCGACGTGCTCCGTTGCGGTTGACCGTGATAAATGCACATAGCGGCCTAGCTCACCAACCGTCCAAGCATTACCATTCATGAGCGCAGCACACATAGCTGCACGAGATTGGTCAGCCAATACCTTGCTAATGATGGAAATATCAGGTGCTGATTCCGAAAAATACCGCTTAGTCATCACATCCCAACCTACCGTGCTCATTGTTCGGCCCACACCGAACAAAACCAGTCCTATAGTCAATCTTGTTCGTTCCAATTCTCCGAATGAAGGAAGGCTATATGTCGCTGCGAGTGGTGGAAACATGATGCGTCAGGAAACCAAACGCCTTGCCACCATAACGGTGCTGCTAGGGTTCTTCGTCATCATGCTTGACACCACCATTGTGAACGTGTCACTTGCACATATAGGCAAAGATCTTCATGGCACTACGGCATCATTACAATGGGTTGTTGACGCCTATACGCTCTCATTTGCCGCATTATTATTGAGCGCCGGTACTGCGTGTGATCGCCTTGGTGCTCAACGAATATACCTGTTCGGACTAATCCTCTTTGCATTATTTTCTATTGCCTGTGCGCTATCACCATCAATGGAAATCCTCATCAGTGCCCGAGCACTCCAAGGGGTTGGCGCCGCAATGGTGGTACCTAGTTCCCTTGCTTTAATCTCTGAAATGTATTCCGACCATAAAGAACGCGCAAAAATAATTGGATTATGGGGAGCAGCCGGTGGCATAGCCGCAGCACTTGGCCCAATCATAGGCGGAGTACTGGTTTCAACGACAGGGTGGCGAGCCGCATTTTGGGTCAATATCCCCATCATTGGCGTGCTTGCCATTCTCACGATATCTTTCATCCCCAGGCGGGTACCCCAAGCCAGCAACAGCTTTGATGTTTTAGGGCAGACAACATCAATTATCAGCCTGTCTCTACTGACATACCTCGTGATTACTTGGGGTGAACGTGGCTGGAATACTACACAACTGCCAGCATTATTGATGGTTCTGCTATGCATGGGGTTATTCCTCATCATTGAATGGAAAAATCCCACCCCGATGCTGCCATTAACGCTCTTCAAGACCCAAGCATTTAGCATCTCATCAATAGTTGGTTTTTGCCTTAACTTCAGCTTCTTTGGTCAACTTTTCGTGCTCTCGCTCTATTTCCAAAAATATTTAGGATGGTCGCCATGGATAGCTGGTTTAGCAATGGTGCCACAAGCAACATCGGCCATCGTTGCATCACCATTAGGAGGCAGGTTCTCTGCCAAATTTAACCCTTACTCCGCAATGTTTGTTGGCCTGAGCGTGGGGGCACTAGGCTTCTCAAGCCTGGTTGTTATCAACGAGAGCACCCCCTATGTTCTGGTTGCACTGCTAACATTTTGTGCCGGTTTCGGAATGGCATTCGCTATGCCGGCTGCAACCTCAGCGGCAATTAATGCCGTTCCGTACGAGTTTGCAGGCATAGCTGGTGGCATTATAAATGCTGCACGTCAAACAGGAAGCGTGTTTGGGGTCGCCATATTAGGCATCATGATCGCCGAAGGGAATTTTCTGGCAGGTTTCCATCATGCGGTTCTCATGGCGGGAGGTGTGTTTGCATTAGCTGCAGTACTTGTGATGCTGGCCAGCAGGCATCCTTCGTGAACATTGAAGCTTATTCAGCGTTCCCAAACATAACTAGTTGTAAGTAAGGAAGACCAAGCTAGATAGCATGTTCTTTCTGATTTTCTACCTTTTCGTGTAGATAAGTTTTCCCAGCGGCTGAATAAGCTTCTAAGTCGTGTGTAGCCGAATATACTGATGGATTACATTTTTCTCGAAGATGAACAAGATTCGTTCTAACTCATGTTTGGTGATTTCCTGTGATGGGATCCAACTTTCTTTTTCTGGATCATAAAACTCAGCTTTTTTACAAATATCACTTAATCTTCCAATTGTATCGATATTTTCTTCCGATATATTTCGGAGCATATTAACCGCTAACATAACTTTCATTATTCTCTTATAGTGAGGAATGATGAGAGGATCTAATCCCAGAGATTCATCTACTTTAGATGCTATAGTTTCATTGGAGCAACTCTTCATTTTAGCATTAACAGATTTTATGTATGAAATAATACCTTGCATATTCTTTTCAACGTACTGCTTTATATTGATAGTTGTTGGTAAGTGTGAAGCGTCCAATGCTGAATCTATCAATGAGTATTTTTGTTTCTCTGTCAAATTATCTTCAAAACATTCTAGAAAAATATTTGGATATACTGATATTATTTTTTCCAGTAAGTGCTTGATATTATCATAGCTATTTATTTTGCCGGAAAGGTAGTTATTTTCCCTTTCTCCATCATTAAGTAAGCGTTTTAGGACTGCGTTGATGAATTCTATTCGGATTGTTTTGTCGCTTTGTGGTTTGAATTCAAAAAAGTGTTTTGCGTCATTTAATATAGAGGAGAGTAGTTTTTCATCATTAGAGAGATATAGCATTAAGTCTACGTTTAAAGCCCCTTTTAGATTGCCGTGTCTGTTTTCAATACGGTTTAACTGATAAGTAATCTCTTTCGCTTCTTGTTCGGTAAGGCGAAGATCGATATCAGGTTGCCTTGTTGCTAGATTTTTTATAATAAAATTAAATACCTTAATGTTGGTAAATTCCTTAGTGAATATGGATGAATATGCATAAAAGTTCCTATCCATATAACCAGAATACATTAATTCAAAAGTGATTTGATCGAGGAAGAATAGTTTATCAATAAAACTTTTGAAGCTATCTACCTTCTCTTGCATATTTTCTGGTAGTGTAGATCCTCCGTAGTCATGCCTATGGTGAAGAAAGCTGGAAATGCTCTCAATATAGTTTATTGATTTGATGCTGGTTATCATTGCTTGATAATTATTTCCTATTTTAACGGTTAATTCATTTGCAACTAATTTGGAAAAAATATTACTGCCAAAATCATCAATTATATTATCGGAAATGATATGCTCATTGCGGTCAATTAATGAAATTGCGGTTCTATTGTGGGGTAGATTGGGATCAAGGGTCTCTTCCCATAATTCAACTTCTGTAAAGTCATCAAATCTTTTTCCCTTAATAGATAAACTGCAAAAAGATGAATCAACCTTGTATTCTTTGTCGATTTCTACCCTTAAGCTATCACTAAGTTTCTTGAATAGCTCCTGGCTCATTATTTTGAATTCCAGCTTCATTGTTAAGAATTTTATATTAATTTTGTCAATGTTGCTTGCCCCTATCTGTATCTTTTCGTAATCAGTAAGGTGAGTATTTTTATATACTATAAATGCGAAGAGGTAATTGGCATGATCTTCTAAAAAATCTGCTGTCTCTTTATTATTACCCCAAGAAGTAAATATCTGTCTAGCAAATGTTTGAAATTCTGAAACAATATTTGCCAATAGACGATAATCGGAAATTTCAGAACCAACGATTTCTAATAGTTTTTGATTTATTGCTATGGGAAATGCACTATTATCTATCAGCTGTTGTAGATACTTATAAGCATTGCGTGATGTGCTGAAGGGGACAATTGGCACAATAACATCAAAAAACTTTGTCCGATTTTCAATTTCAAGTTGATGGAAATATATTACATTGTTGTCTTCGTTTTTCCCTTTAGTTCTATGCTCAAATATGCTATCTCGTGTGGTATAGAGAAACTTAACAGGGGGATTCTTCTGTTCTGTAAAACGTTCTTGTCCAAGTGAAATGTTGATGAGCTCATTCAATTCATGTAGGGCATCAAAGATGTAGGGGTTGTCAAACCTATCCAGGTCCTCGAAGATGACAAGATTGGTCCCAGATACCTCAAAGTAATAGATGATCTCATTGAGATATTTGTCAAAGTAGTTGGAGTCATTCTTGTCTAACTCAAGTTTTGTTGGCCCAAGTTCTAGCCCTTTAATCGTGGGTTTATCAACCCATATCCAATCAATGTAGAACGTTAGTCCCCACGAGATAGCCTGAACCATAGCAGGTTGCCAATAGCCCCATAAACTTCCTCCCTGAGACCAATGCCAATGCCAGTCTGGTTTAGCTAAAAGCCAAAATATAAAAGTTAAAATTGCAGCTAATATGAAGCATACGGTTGCTTTCTGGGCTGTTGTGACATGCGTAATCCTACGATATTGAGAACCACGCATCTTCCGTGGATTGCTTCGATATAGGAGCTGTTTCACTATTTCCCGCTGGATCTTGTCTGTACTGTCATCCCTGGAATCAGAATCGTCTGCTATTTGAATCGTAGGGAGTGAAATAGTGATTGGTCGAATCTTTTTGAGCTCTTTCGAAGAGTGGATTCTCTCAATCAAACCTTGAATAACGCTACTCTTACCGGTCCCATAGCCACCGGTCAGGGCTATATTTCTGACTTTGGGATTGCGAACTGCTTGTTCTAACTTCTCCACATAGAGACCATGATGTTTTTCATCATAATGTGGGCTAAGCACTATCAATTCCGATGGAGTATCAGAACTCTGTTCCTCCTGAGCCGGTGAATCCGCCACATCATCCGATTTTTTATCAATACTCTTGCCATCTTGGTCTGGCTGTTTGGAAGCCTCAGAATCAGATGCCTCCTGCTGGGAATCTGGATCGGTTGAAGCATCAGAACTCTGTTCCCCTTGAGCCGGTGGGTCCGCCGCTTTATTAATACTCTGGCCACGCTGATCTGGCTGCTTAGAAGCCTCGGAATCGGATGTTTCCTGCTGGGAATCTGGATCGGTGCTCATGTGCCTAACAAACAGTTCTCTATGTTCTTGTGGTTAACATCAATAATTCTAGACGCTCGCCATCACAACTTTGGTGGAAACCAATACCCTTTTATAACCACCTGTGTACCTGCTGGCAATAGCGTCGATAGGCGTCGCCAAACTCCTCAGCCATGCGCAGCTCCTCGATCGGAATAATCAGCCCATTCATCACAACGAACCCCAACAACGGGCACCCCAGTGCCAACCAGGAACCACTCGCCAACGCGCAACCACATAACGCCACCACATAGGCCACATACAGCGGATTCCGCGACCACGAAAACGGGCCAGTCACCAGCAACCGCGATGGCGCATCAATCGGATTCGTCGATGTCCGCGCCTGCCGCAGCGCACTCATAGTTGCTGCAATTAGTACCAATGCCACACCAATCATGGCAACACCAACCCACCGCAACACGGTCGGAAACACGACCGCGCCGGGCCACAGCCAAGCCGTCGCAAACGCCAACCCGCCCAGGCCAAACAAGCATGCATCGGGAACATGATTGAAAAACGTTGGCAGCCAGGACAACTCCCTCTGCATACACACCATCGCTACCACGCCCTCCGGTAGTCGGAACGCGGGCTTCCCGGCGCTATCGTTAGCACGCAATTGGCCTGCGGTTCCCGTGTGGTCCGGGCTCGTTGCTGCGGGGTTGGGTCCATAGTCCCATTATGCCTCCCAACTTGTGGCGAAATTATTGCATGCAAACTACCGGTGGGGGAGCAGTGATGAACGCCGCCGGGAGCCATGGAATTCCTCGGTATCCGTGGCCTGAGCCGTCCTTGCAATGAGGTCATTCGGGAACCCGCTAGGTAGGGCGTTGGTAGGACAATAAATACCGGTAGTACACGCCCCGCCGAATCCGGGCGCCGGGCAGAATCTTTGCGGCAGCCGCCCGGATCTCCGCCAGACTCTCCCGAGGCTGGGCCACCCGCACCCCAATGTCCCGCGCCTCCCGGTGCAGGGCCGACCCTATCGAAGCCACCGGAACCGACAGGGCCGATATCACCCAGTCCGCCACCGATTTCCGGGCCGATAGCCCCACCACCAGAAACTGGCCGCCGGGCCGCAGCAGCTGGCGGACCCGGTACAGGGTTGGTTCCAGCTCCATGTGGTGCAGGGACGCCACCATGGTAATCAGGTCGAAAGACTGGTCGGTGGACAGGTCGTCGAAAAGCTGCGTGAGCAACGTGGCCTGCGGCAGTCGTCTGCGCGCCCGGGCAATGCTTGACGGGTCGGGGTCGATACCAACCAGGGTGGTGCAGTACGGCGATAACCGTTCTAGCAGCAGGCCCTCGCCGCAGCCCACGTCGAGCGCGGCAAGCCCAGAGCGGCCGGCGATCTGCCGCAATATCCAGGGGTGATACGCCGAATTATGATTCCAATATTCCGCGCCATCAACCCCACTAGACATGAATGGACCCCTCCACAATGGTCCTCGTGGCGCCCCCAACCCACACCGTGTCGGTGGCGTCATCAATATTGATGTGCACCAGCCCATTGCGGCCCACATTGCCGCCCTGCCGCACCATGTAACTGCCCTTCGCCTTCCCGGTGCGGGCAAACCACTGCGCCACCGAAGCATTCAGACTACCGGTCACCGGGTCCTCCGCAACCCCCACCCTGGGTGCGAACGCCCGAATCTCCCAACCATCAAAAGACCTACCAATAACGCCAACCATCAGCGGGCGGGAATGCAGGAAATTGGGCCGTATCGACCGCACCACATCCGCCGACTCCACCTGAAGCACCGCCCAACCGGGACCATTATCCACCCACTGGTGATCCAACACCCGGGAAATCCCCAACGCTGTCATGTGCTCCGACAGGTCCTTGGATTGTAGCGGGCCGGAACGCAGCGTGGGCGGTGCGGCAAAATGCCACGACCCATCCAATTTTCGCAACTGCACCAACCCCGCGCCGCACTCCTGCACCAATTCTGTCCGGTCCGAATCGCCCACCCATGCATGCGCCGACCCTAGCGTGGGGTGCCCGGCGAACGATAACTCCGCATTGGGCGTGAAAATCCGCAGCCGATAGTCGGCCCCCGGCTGGGTTGGGGCGAGTAGAAACGTGGTTTCGCTCAGGTTCGTCCACCGAGCAATACGCTGCATTGCCGCATCGGTTAACCCGTCGGCATCGTGAATCACCGCGACCGGGTTGCCAGCAATGGGGGTTGCGCCGAAAACATCGACTTGCGAAAAATTCCTCATGATGTCAATTGTGACACAACTAGTGCTATTGCTGTCCCTATTGGTCCGTGAATATGCTCATAAATACCTGAAATGACCAGTGGTTTTGTCAATGCGTACCGCTTCAAGTATAGTTTTCGACAGCTGCGAAGCACACTGTTGTGACGCACTAGCTCCCATCGTCTAGGGGCCTAGGACACCGCCCTTTCACGGCGGCGACACGGGTTCGAATCCCGTTGGGAGTACAAAACCTCTATGTGTGGAATTTAAAGGCTTGATGGTTTCCATGGTGGTGATCCTTTTCGGCTGGAATCCGCATATAGAGTGTTTTAACTCAATATGGCCCTGTGGCGCAGTTGGTTAGCGCGCCGCCCTGTCACGGCGGAGGTCGCGGGTTCAAGTCCCGTCAGGGTCGCACATATGGCGAGAAGAATACACAATCTTCTCGTCATTTTCGCATTGCCGGGTAGGCGAGTGCGCTATTTCCCGTGCGGGACCCGGTTGCGGTGGGGGAGTGTGGGCGCAAACCAGGCCGCAAACCACGGCGTGAGCCATCATTCTATCCGGCATGTTACCAGCGGATTTGCCTATGTTTCGCCCCGCTGTGTATTGTTATCAATCGTGCACACGCATGCATCACGGCCCTGTGGCGCAGTTGGTTAGCGCGCCGCCCTGTCACGGCGGAGGTCGCGGGTTCAAGTCCCGTCAGGGTCGCTGGCTGGTTTTCCAGCCAAGTGGCGCGGTAGCTCAGTCGGTAGAGCGTCCGCCTGAAAAGTGGAAGGTCACCAGTTCGATCCTGGTCCGTGCCACAACGAAACCCCAACAGTAATGTTGGGGTTTTTCGCTTGTCGACGCCCCACCGGTGGGAGGTTTCCCGCTTTGGGCGTCGTAAAGCTAAAAATTATGCGTTATTCGACGCCCCAGATCGAGCCCGTTCGGATTGCGTGGGGCGCTCGGCCGGTGTCGCCTTCTCGGAGGACTTCGGCGTGGGGTTCTTCTTGGGCTGCGCCGACACCTCAACCGGCAGATTCAACATGGCGGTGAGGCTATCAACAGCCTGTTGACATACCTCTTCCTTCGACGGCTTCGACATGGACCTCGAATAAACATAACTGTTGAGCGTCACCGACAGCCTGCCGCGATTCGTCACCACACCGGCACTGCACTCGCTATCCCGACTGGCTTCCGTAAACTGGTCGAAAACATACACATTCTCCGGCTTTGTCACCTTGAGACTGCTCAAATCCTTACCGTGCTTTATCACATCATCGTATTTGGAATTGTCGGTAGTAATCGACAACATGCTATAACTGTCATCCTTTTCCGGGCTCTTCAATATGCAGTTGACAGCATAATTACTCGATTCCTTATCCGGGAGATGCTGTAACTCCCACCCCAGGCTTTGCCACTGCTCCTTCGTGATCTCCTCACAGGGGCTAAAAAGCATATTGCCCTGCTCTTCGGGGGCGAACGACCCCGCCCCGAGCGCCTTAGCGAACGTGTCACCCTTCTGAACATTCTGACCATTCCGGCCATTCTGCTCCGTGGGTAAACTCCCGGGGCCAGCCTGGGGTTGCCCCTGAGGCGCACCCGTGCCCGAGCCGCCGAACAGCGATGATGACGTCATTGTGGGAACGGCACACCCGCTAAGCAGTAGTACGCCTACAGTGACGAGGATGGAACGGAATGTACGCATGAATTCATCTCCCATTCGAATGGTAGGTTGTTTGCTTACAGCCTAAGTGTCGGGTTACCCACGAATCGAATTATTACCCCATGGTTACGCCAAACACGCAGGTAGTTGTTTTATTTATGGGGGCACCCCGTGGGTTTATTGGAACAATTTTGCTTATGGATAATGGTTGGTGGGTCGGTTATTTATGAAGCACGTTTTCCAACCCCTCCGCTTTAAGATCGCTGATCGCCATGAGCTGGTCCGCGGCCCGCTGGCAGGCCTGCTCCTTCGTGGGCTTCGCCGCTTTCTCTCCCAACCGCAAGGTCAGATTGAGCCGACCCCGGTTCGTCACCACACCAGCGGTGCATTCGTCCTCCGCAAGATCGGAATTCTTGTCGTAGAAATAGACATAATCCGGCTTATTTGCCTTGATATTCACAATATTTTTACCAATGTCCGGGGTGAGGAAATCAAGGTAATCCACGGCAATTTTCACAGCCTCGCCCGCATGCTCTCCCTCATCGGTGCTCGCCAGGAAACATTCGTATGCGTCCCCCTGGTCAGGACCAAGCTTGAGAGTCGGCTGCTCACCGCTCTTCACCTTGAGCTTTAACGATTCCCACTGCTTCTTCGTGATTTCCTTGCACGGGTTGAACGTTTTGTGAACCGCCTCATCATCGTCGAACTTGCCCACCCCAAGCTTTTGCCGGAACGTTTCGCCTGCCGACGCCGAATCGGCGGGCTTTGTGGGTTTCGCGCCAGATACGCTTGGCGACGCCGCCGAGGTCGTCGGCGCTGGGGATGCTTGGACGGCCTGGGACGTGGGAGGCGCCGATGCTGCTGTGGGCGGTAACACTGGTAGGTTAAAAATCCCCTCCAAAACATCCACCGCTTTCTGGCAGGTTTTCTCCGCAGAAGGCGGAGCCACCTTGTTGGAAAACTCGCCATACGACACCGCGACCCGGCCCTGATTCGTCACGGTGCCTGCCGAACAAATATCCCGGTAAGGCTTGTTTGAAGAATACAAGTACACGTAGCTTGGCTTGTTGATCTTCACATTATTCAGGCGCTCACCTTTCTCCAGCTCCTCGCTGAGCGGATTAAAATTCCCCGTAATGATCGTGGACTGGGCCGGTTCCGTCTGCTCCGGGATCACCTTGAGCGAACATATTGTGGACGATTCGGTGGTGCCGTCGTCTACCCGATTCACCTGCAACCCCAACGATTTCCACTGCTCCTCAGTCACCTCACGGCACGGGTTAAATGCGGGTTGGCTGTGCTGCTCGGGGCTAAATTTCCCAATCTCCAGTGCCTCACCAACCGTGCGGCTAGCAAAGGAATCCTGCTTCCCCGCATCGGTGGTTTTGGCATCGGTGCCGGAATCGCCGCTGTCTGAACCCTGCGATTGCGCCGTACCGGACGGTTGCGGATCACCGGAAGCCGATTGCGGCAGCACCGACGTTGGCAAAGCGCAGCTGCTGAGCAGCACAATGCTGGCGGTGGCAAGAATAATACGGGCATGCCTCAACATCATGATTACGCTCCGCTCGTACTCGGGGCGGACTCGGGCGTGGATTCCGGCGCCTTCGGGGCTTCGGAAGTCTCGGGAGCATTCGAACCCGCCGGTGCATCACTGGGTGACTGCGCCTTCGGGGCGGATTCCGGTGCGGCCTTTTCCGTCGACGGTTTGGCAGTCTTCTCCGCCGGGGGCTCATACTTGAGAGCCAAAATGGCCTGCATCTTATCCACCACCCGCTGGCATGCCTCTTCCTTCGAGATCGACTCCGTGGCTATCTTATTTCCATAGTTGAGGGTGAACCGGCCGCGGGAAGTAACCACGCCCACCGAACACTGCTTTTCCTTAGCGTTCGGTGAATCTATGAGATAAAAATTCTCGGGTTTATTGACTTTAATATGATCCAACGGGGTCATGTGCTTCATTTGCCCCTCCAAGGGATTAAACGTGGATTCCGCCACCAGCATTTCCTGGAACTCCTTGTCGCTGTCCCCGGTGCGGTAAAAACATGAATAGTAAGGGGGAACATCCTTAGCGACATTAAGTTTGGGGTCATCAAATGGCACAAGTCCGAGGCTCTTCCACTGCTCCGCGGTGATCTCCTCGCACGCATTAAAGATTCCCAAACTACCCCGAAGCTTGTCCTGCGGCTTATACTCGCCAACACCAAGTACCTTCGCAAACGTGGGCACCTGCGAGTCTTCCGGCTTCTCCGAACCAGTGGGATCTGTCGGCTGCGACGGTTGCGATGTTTGCGGTGGTTGTGGTGATTGGGCGGGATCCGTTGGGTGCGCCGGGGTGGCAGGGGTTTCTGGCTTTTCCGGGTTCGCGGGGGACTGCTGCGGCGCCGGGGCATGAGAGGAAAAACCTGGTGCCGGCTGGAATTTCAGCTCCGGCCCCGCCGCCACCGCGTGGGCTGCTGGCTTTACCGGGGTTGTTGGGGCTTCAGACCCCGGTGCGGGTGTGGGTTCCGGTGCCGGATTTGCTGCCAGAGCAGCGGTTATGGGCATGTCTAAGATTGTTTGCAATGAATCAACCGCGGTCTGGCACACCTTTTCCTTGCCGGTGGTGGAGGAATCCATGAATGGGCTTTGATAATCAAATGTGATCCGGCCCCGCTTAGTCATGACCCCCGCACTGCACTTTTGAACCTTATCTGAATTAGTGGTGGAAGATTCGGCGTCGTGAATATAGTATCCTATCGGCCGTTTCACATTGAGCTTATTTAAATCCTCCCGGGCCTCCCGCACCCCCTCAAGCTGGGTCACCTCATCATAGCTTTTATAATTCACCGAAAGATGCCCCGAACCCAGCTGTTTCCCGGGTATTCCTTTGAGGAAGCAGTAAAACGATGAACCGGCAATGTCTTTTAACTTATTGACATTCATATTTTCCAGATCATCTTGATTACTTGAGGCGGAATCTACTTTCCACCCAATCTCCCGTAATTGCGGTAGGCCTATGTCGCCGCCGCACGGCCGGAAAAGACCATACGCTGTCGAATCGGGAGCATACATGCCAGCATTGAGCATTTCCCCAATAGTCACATCTTTTGGTGGATGAGCCTCCGACTCCTGCTGTGCGGTGGTGCTTTCCGCCGGAGCTGCCGGATCGGCGGGGGGATTATCATCAGAGTTGTTGGTGAGGGAACACGCAGTGAGCGTCGCAACCCCACAGGCGATAATTATTGTGCGAATAGGTCGCATAAAACATCAAACTCCCAGTTCGTTTGCGATAAATCGTTAGCTATAGACTAAAGTCCGCCACCTATCCAAATGTTCCTCAGACGTGTTCCGCTACCCCCACGCATGTATCAAATATGCAGGTGATGATCGTATGTGTGGGGGTAATGGGTGACTTATTCCATGTGTAGTGGATTCTCCAAAGCCTCGGCCTTTAGATTGCTGATCTCCAACAACCGATCCACGGCCCGTTGGCAAGCCTGTTCTTTCGTCGGCTTGGACCCCGCCGAGCCCTGCAAGTTTGCAGTCACTGCCATCCGACCGCGATTCGTCTCTGCGCCAGCTGAGCATATGTTTTCCGCGGTATTACTTTTTTCCTCAAACAGGTAAATATAATCAGGCTTATTTACCTTGACGTTCACCACCAGCTTGTCGAAGCTCATTTGTAATGCGTAGGTCGTATAGTCAGCACTGACCCGGAATTGTTCGGTAGGCTCTTCACCCCCAGGATTATTCCGCACCTGACAAGTCTTCCGTGATTGGTCTTCTGGCAAGCCATTTATTGGAGATGATTTTATTTCCTTTTCGACCTTGAGGTCGAGGCTCAGCCACTGTTCCCGCGTGATTTCGGTGCATGCGTTGAAAGTTTTGCGGGGCAGATCGGTGATCCGAAACTTCCCCACGCCCAGTTTCTCCCCAAGGGTCTGGCCTGTTGGGACATTATTGCTTGTCGACGCCGGAGGCTCCGGAGCTGTCGATGTCGCCGGCGGTGGCGTTGGCTGCGGGGTTGCAGGCTCTGCTGAGGGATCCGTTGGTGTGGTGGGTGGGGCCGATGCTACCTGAGCCTGAGCCGGGAGCTGAAACATTTTCTGCATAATATCTAGTGCTTGTTGGCATATCGGCTCGATGGATGAGGTTTTGTCGTCCCTATATTCGTAAACTTGCACGGCAACCCGTCCCTGATTCGTTACGGTTGCTGCCGTGCACTTATTTTTTTCATCTTTAGGCTCAGTATAAAAGTACACATAATCCGGCCTCTTCACATTGACATCATCCTGGCGCTTAGCATCTTTTAGTGCTTCCTTGATGCCACGAGAATCCGCCGTAATGGAGATGCCTTTGACGTCATTCCCGGTTCCCTTTACCTGGCATAGCGTTGGAGTCATGAATACCGGTGAATCTGTCTGAGGATCGTACGGTTTTGCCTCCAGCCCCAATGATGCCCACTGCTCTTTTGTGAAGTCCCGACACGGATTAAAATACTCCTGGCCATTTTGCTCTGGAAGATACTTCCCGATCTCTAATACTTCACCAATGGTGTGGTTAGCAATGCTTTTAGCACCGGCAGACTGGGTATTCTCGGCTGCGGGGGCAGAGGATTGGGAAGCCTCGGCTTGCTCCGCCACTGACGACGTCGGCAGCGAGGTGGGGAGGACGCAGCCACTAAGCGCTAAGATACTGGTGGCACTGGCTGCGGCCAGAAAAACTCGCGGAAATTTGAACAACATAATCATGCTCCATTACGAGGTAGGTTTTGGCGTTACTACTGGTGGCTCATACTTCAACCCAAACATAGCTTGCAGCCGATCGACGGCCCGCTGGCAGGCCTGTTCCTTGGTGATGCGCGGTTGCGGATCACCATCACCCTGCACGTAGGTTGCCGTGACTCGGCCCAAGGAGGTAACAACATTAACGCTGCATCGCCACTCCCGGGGTTTGGTGGAATCTGTAAGGGTATAGGTGT
The DNA here is from genome assembly GCF_011612265.2 of Corynebacterium matruchotii. Lineage (NCBI taxonomy): Bacteria > Bacillati > Actinomycetota > Actinomycetes > Mycobacteriales > Corynebacteriaceae > Corynebacterium > Corynebacterium matruchotii. Next base: position 439,215 of record NZ_CP050134.2, read on the forward strand.
CCGGCTTATTTACGACGACCTTATCGAGGGGGATTCGTTCTTTTAACTGTTCATCAAGGGTTTTATACGTTACTTCTATGAGAAGCCCTTCCAGCGGTTTATCGTCGTGGTCCCAGAGAATACAGCGGGGAAAATATTCATCAGTAACAGTGCTGTCGGGCTTCGCTACCTGCCAGCCTAAACTCCGCCACTGTTCGGCAGAAATCTGCGTGCATGCGTTAAAGATCGGGGGAACCTGATCCTGCGGCCGATAGTCACCGACACCAAGCACCTGTGTGAATGTTGGCGATGGTGGTGCCGGTGCCGGTGCTGGTGGAGAGGCTGGGGCGGGACTCGGTTGCGGTGGGGGAGCGGCAGCTGGTGCTGCAGCTTCCGGACTTGGTGCCGGTGCGGGGGCAAACACTGGTGTGTCCAGGATTCGCTGCAACGAATCCACCGCGGTCTGGCACACCTTTGTCTTCCCCGTGCGGCTCTGGTCGATAAACGGACTTGTGTATCGGAATGCGATGCGACCCCGCTTCGTTAGCACCCCCGCCATACAGGTGCCTGGAAGAGCTGAATTCTCGGCTGCGTAAACATAAAAACCCTTGGGCTTTTTCACCTCCAGGGTGCTGAAATCCTCCCGATCACCCCGAGCATTATCAGTGCCAGTTTCCTTGTCGTACCCCTCAAAATTTACGCTGAAGGATGCGAAACCCAGATTCTTCCCAGGAATCGCCTTGATATTGCACAATGAACCATACCTCGAAGGCTTGTCGTCATGCGAAACTCTCTCCCGATCTTCAACATTCCACCCGAGCTCCTGCCATTGCTCCGCGCTGATTTCTGCGCATGGTCGGAATGTGCCAAACGCATTTGACTCCGGGTGGTACAACCCGGCGTTCAGGAATTCCCCAACTGTGACATCCTTCTGCGGGTGCTGTTCCTCTGCTACCTCCTGCGGCACAGCGGACTTTGAAGTAGTAACCGGGTCTGGAAGTGGGGTGGGAGTAGGGCTATGAAGTGGCGGAACAACTATGGCGCAGGCCGTGAGAGGCAACAAAGCGCACAAGGCAACTGTCGCACGAAATAATCGCATGATTATTAAACTCTTACTCTATTTGTGGTGAATTATTAACTATAGACTAAGGCCTCACAGTTGCGTTTATGTTCCGCATCAATCATTCGCTACCCCCATATGGGCGAAATATTCCCACCACATTGGGGTAGTTTGGGGATGAGACCTCTCAATTCATAAGGAGCTGATTCGTGAACTGGGTCGAACACGCAATATGGTGGCACGTCTATCCCCTCGGATTCGTCGGCGCGCCCATCCGAGAACCAGAACAAGGCATCCACCACCGGTTACCGCGACTAACAAACTGGTTAGACTACGCCGTTGAACTAGGCACATCAGGACTGCTTCTGAATCCCATTTTTGCCTCCGACAGCCACGGCTACGACATCAACAACTATTTTGAAATCGACCCCCGCCTCGGCGACCAAGCCGACCTCGACGTATTTCTCGCCGAATGCAAAAACCGGGGTCTCCGCGTGCTTTTCGACGGAGTGTTCAGCCATGCCAGCAAACACTTCGATCACCCCGAACTCTTCGACCTACAACCAGACGGCACCCCCAACGTTTTCGAAGGACACGAAAACCTCCTCCGGCTGAACCACAGCAACCCCGCAACCGTCGACTTTGTAGTCAAAGTCATGACCCATTGGCTCGGTCGCGGCATCGATGGCTGGCGACTCGACGCCGCCTACTCCATCGCTACCGACTTCTGGGCACAGGTCATCCCCCGGGTCAAAGAGCAATACCCCGACGCCTGGATCATGGGCGAAGTCATCCACGGCGACTACAACGGATTCGTCGAACAATCGAAAGTAGATTCGATCACTGAATACGAACTATGGAAGTCCATCTGGTCTAGTATCAGCAACAAAAACTTCTTTGAACTCGACTGGACCCTACAACGACACAACGACTTCCTCCACCACTTCACCCCCACCACCTTCATCGGCAACCACGACGTCACCCGCATCGCTAGCTACGTCGGAACCGACGGCGCCGCCCTAGCACTCGCCATCCTCATGACCGTCGGCGGCATCCCCACCATCTACTACGGTGACGAACTCGGCTACCTCGGGGTCAAAGAAGAACGCCCCGGCGGTGACGACGCAGTCCGGCCCGAATTCCCCGAACACCCAGGCGAACGCAACCACATGTACCGAACCCACCAAGACCTCATCGGACTCCGGCGCCGCAACCCCTGGCTCGTCCACGCCACCACCGAAACCCTCACCCTGGAAAACCCCCACATCGCCTACCGCAGCAGCGCTGACGGTCACCACATCGACGTGAACATCAACCTCGACGCCACCCCACCCCAAGCACACATCACAGACGAAACCGGCGCCACCCTATGGTCGTCGACAAGCTAAAGGAGCAATAATGACGAAAGTTACCCACGACACCACCGCGGAACGCTACCTCATCACCGTCGACGGCCGCGACGCCGGATACGCCGACTACATCCAAGGCGACGGCGTACGCGACTTCCACCACACCGTCATCGACCCCGAATTCCGCGGCCAAGGACTCTCAAAACCACTCATCCAGGCCGCACTCGACGACACCCGCGCCGCCGGCGACAAAGTACGCCCACTATGCAGCGCAGTCGCCGGATTCATCGAGAAACACCCCGAATACCGGGACCTCGTTCAACCCTAAATGTAATAATCCGGGTCCACCAGCTTGATCCGCTCCTCAGGCTGGCGGGGCCGAGTCTTCGCCGGAATCCCAATCGCAATATGATGCGCCGGCACATCCTTAGTCACCACCGCATTCGCCCCGATCGCCGAACCAGTACCCACGGTAATCGGGCCCAACACCTTAGCACCCGCACCAATTGTGACATTATCCTCAATGGTCGGGTGTCGCTTCGTTTGAGTGAGCACCTGACCACCCAACGTCACCCCGTGATACAACATCACACCATCACCAATCTCGGTGGTCTCCCCAATGACAATCCCCATGCCATGGTCAATAAAAAACCGACGACCAATCTTCGCACCCGGGTGAATCTCAATACCAGTCAAAAACCGCATGAACTGCGACAACACTCGGGCTAGACCCCGGAACTCCCGCACCCATAACCAGTGAGCCACCCGATGCGCCCAAATGGCATGCAAACCGGAATAAACAATCGCGTTCTCTACATCCCCCCGGGCGGCCGGGTCATGATCCCGGGCATTGGCTAAATCTTCTTTAATGCTTGAAATAATCTTGAACATGCTCTTTCACGAATGATTGGTTGTAGGACAATTTCTGGAGTTACCAACACACAACAACAGTGCGCGCCGGGATATTCCTGTCGGGAGACACCGACGCGAAACCTACCGCATAGCCGGCATAGAAAAACTCCCCTCGCTGGCAATGTTGGCGAGAGGAGCTAGGTACGTTGCGTGACGCGATATTAGCTGCGAATATCTTCGTACAGCACGGTGGAAACGTAGCGCTCACCAAAATCCGGGATGACGGTCACAATGGTCTTACCCTCGTTTTCGGGGCGAGCCGCCAACTCCAGGGCGGCCTTCACATTGGCGCCCGCGGAGATACCACCAAGAATGCCCTCGGATGCGCTCAAGGCCCGTGACGTGGCGATAGCGTCCTCGTTAGAGACGGTCAATACTTCTTCATAGATCTTCTGGTTTAAGACCTCAGGGATGAAGTTAGCACCCAATCCTTGGATCTTGTGCGGGCCAGCCTTGCCGGTGGTCAGCAATGGGGATGCCTCGGGTTCGACTGCGTACACCTTGATGTCAGGATTATGCTTCTTCAGAGCTTCGCCGGCGCCGGTTACGGTGCCACCGGTACCGATGCCAGCCACGAAAACATCCACATTGCCGTCAGTGTCGGCCCAAATCTCCTCGCCGGTGGTCTTGCGGTGAATCTCCGGGTTGGCGGCATTGGCGAACTGGCGGGCCAGGATGGCGTTACCGCGCTCGGCAACGATCTCGTTTGCCTTGTCCACAGCACCCTGCATGCCAGCGGAACCCGGGGTGAGCACGATCTCTGCACCGTAGGCGCGCAGCAGCACGCGGCGTTCCAGCGACATGGTTTCTGGCATGGTCAACACCACGTTATAGCCGCGGGCGGCGCCCACCAGGGCCAGGGCGATACCGGTGTTGCCGGAGGTGGCCTCCACGATGGTGCCACCCGGTTTGAGCTCGCCGGCAGCCTCGGCGGCATCCACAATTGCCTTACCGATGCGGTCCTTCACCGAGTTTGCCGGGTTGAAAAACTCCAGCTTGACCAGCACATTGCCGGGTAAATCCTTATCCAACCGGTTCAGGCGGACCAGGGGGGTGCCGCCGATGGTTTCGAGGATGTCGTTGTAAATCTTGGCCATGTAAAACTGCTCCTTGCCATGGAAAATGATTACATAAGAGTAAAGACTGCGGACAAGTATAACAGAAAACTAGACTGCTATGTCTAGTCAAGTGCAGACCAACTTGTCTATATTAGTAATAAGCAGTGGGTTAAAGACTGTTTGACCATTTTGTCAAATAGCATAAGCGCTTCCCCTGTCGCTTGACGCTTGTGCCTACTTGCTTTACGACGGAAAAACATCACATTTGATGGGGGCGACGATAAGGGGGAGAATTCTTTGGAATTTTGGTGTTTCGGTCCGGCCAGGGATAGGTTGGGCGATTAGTGTGAGTAGTACTTGTCATAATGCGGTGCGGATCGTGGCTTGGTGAATTATTCCGATTGGATTATAAATCCTGGTTTAATGATGTAAATTGCTGATTTGCTGGTCGTTGACCTCAAGTAATGGTCTAATGTAGATCGATTCAGAAGCATGGTTGTGGCAACCACTCATCGGCAATTTCTATGCCGAGAGCCCAGTTTTTTAGTGACTTTTAGCACTTTTTTGGCGAGTTTTTCGCGTGCAGATTTTTGGTTTTTGGGTACCGATTGTTGGATTTTGTGGCAAATTGTCCGGCTCTCACTAACCGCAAAAAGTGCTGTTTTTTCCCGTAGAAAGCATCATTATTGAGGGCAAAAATACGTCAGACTACCCGCAAATGAGTGCCCCTGTTAGGGGTGAAGTCTCTGCTAGAACCATATTTTGTGACCCTAATCATTCGTAGGGGGTTGGGGTAATTCTCGTTGTGTCATTTTGATTTTTATTCATGAGAATTTATGTGAAAATTGGGGCTATTTTGTCCAAAAGTTACCCCCACCGGGTGTATCAAGTGGACATCATGGGAGAAAAACGGGCATTTCGATTCACTTTCGCTACCCCCTATCTCATGGTTATAATTTCCAAAGTTGCACACCAACGCTTACCGCACCGCGCGGGGGTGTACGGCTGGTGGCAGAAAACTTGTTTCTCTTTGTTGAAGCAAACTGTTAACTGGCTCTGAGGGTGGACACGTGTCTCCATATATTTAGATTTTTAACCAAACTTATATGGAAATGTAACCAACTTTAGGGTGAGTGCGATTTGAAGTAACAAGGAACCATGCGCTACACACAGGAGGAAAATGGTGGAGATTCAGCGTATGAAAGATGACGAAGATGCCGTGCGCTCAGCATTGTCGTCGCTTAAAACAGCAACGGGTATTCCAGTAACGATGTATGCAACGGTTTTGGCGGATAATCGGTTGCAGATCAATCAATGGGTGGGGTTACGAACCCCGGCACTGCAAAACCTTGTCATTGAGCCAGGCATTGGCGTGGGCGGCAGGGTGTTGACCACTCGGCGACCGGTTGGTGTCTCGGACTACACCCGTGCCAATGTGATCTCCCATGAGCTGGATACCTACATCCAGGACGAAGGGCTGCATTCCATTGTTGCCGTTCCCGTCATTGTTACTAGGGAAATCCGTGGGGTACTTTATGTCGGTGTTCACTCTCCTGTTCGACTGGGCGATAAGGTCATCGAAGAAGTCACCATGACCGCCCGCAGCCTGGAACAGGATCTGGCAGTCAATGCTGCCGCTCGTCGTGCCGAAGGGGTTCGTGGTGGTGCTGCCCCCAAGCAAGGCCGCATGATGAATGGTGCGGAATGGGAACAGATTCGTTCCACCCACTCCAAGCTTCGCATGCTTGCCAATCGGATTGAACAAGATGATATCCGCGCGGAACTAGAAGATTTGTGCGACCAAATGGTGGCTCCGGTTCGAGTCAAACAAACCACCAAACTATCCGCCCGGGAACTCGACGTGCTCTCATGCGTGGCCCTTGGTCATACCAACGTCGAGGCCGCGGAGGAAATGGGAATTGGCGCCGAAACCGTGAAAAGCTATTTGCGTTCCGTCATGCGTAAGTTGGGCGCGCACACCCGTTACGAAGCAGTGAATGCCGCTCGCCGGATTGGAGCATTGCCATAAGAGCTATATCCATATCTAGGTAACCTACTGTCGAAAAAGGTGGGGCTGGCGTACTTGCCGGTCCCACCTTTACGTGCGCTTATATGATTGGTGTTACTCCATTAACGCTCGCCGCCGGGAATCCATTTCACATCGTTTGCGTCATTGGTCACCCGGCACAAGATAAACAACAAATCGGACAACCGGTTGAGGTATTTTGCCGGTAGAACCGATGTGGTGTCGGGGTGGGATTCCACCGCCGACCATGCGGCCCGTTCCGCCCGCCGAGCCGTAATCCGGGCAATATGCAACAGCGACGCCGTGGGGGTGCCGCCTGGCAGAATGAACGAATCGAGTTTGGGTAGCGACTCGTTATAGGCGTCGCAATCCTGTTCGAGACGGTCAATGTATTCCTGCGTGATTCGCAGCGGCTTATACCCCAAATCCTTATCAGTGACGGGGGTGGCTAGGTCGGCTCCGGCGTCGAAAAGCTCATTTTGGACGCGCCGCAGCGTTGCTGCAACCTTGTCCGACGGGGAACCCAGGGAAAGCGCCACGCCGATATGAGCGTTGACCTCCTCACAATCGGCGTAGGCAACAAGGCGAGGATCGGTTTTTGGTACCCGGGAAAAATCGGACAAACCAGTGGTGCCGTCGTCGCCGGTGCGGGTATAGATTTTGGTGAGATGAACAGCCATAACACCAAAATACGCGAATACTTCGATATGCTGGGCTGTTGTGAAGGATCGATTTTTGGTGACAGGCGGCGCACGCCTGGAAGGCTCAGTAAAAGTAAGCGGCGCAAAGAATAGCGTGCTGAAACTCATGGCGGCGGCGCTGCTGGCAGAGGGCACAACCACACTTACAAACTGCCCGGAAATCCTTGACGTACCGCTCATGGCGGAAGTCCTCAGAGGCCTGGGCTGTGAGGTCTCTGTTGACCACGAAACTGTCCGCATCACTACCCCCGCCACTGTGAGCTCCGATGCCGATTTCGACGCCGTGCGACAATTCCGTGCCTCGGTGTGCGTGCTTGGGCCGCTCACATCCCGAACCGGTCGGGCCGTGGTGGCGCTGCCCGGTGGCGACGCCATTGGCAGCCGTCCGCTAGACATGCACCAATCCGGTTTGGAAAAGCTGGGCGCCACCACCTACATTCGCCACGGTGCTGTGGTAGCCGAAGCTACCAAGCTTGTGGGGGCCGAAATCGAACTGGATTTCCCCTCCGTGGGGGCCACCGAAAACATCCTGACCGCCGCGGTGTTGGCCGAGGGGCGCACGGTGCTGGAGAACGCTGCCCGGGAGCCGGAAATCGTCGACCTCTGCGTCATGCTGCGGCAAATGGGGGCGCAGCTGACCGGTGAAGGCTCACCCACCATCGTGATCGACGGGGTGGACAAGTTGTATCCCACGCAGCATGAGGTCATCGGCGACCGAATCGTTGCCGGCACCTGGGCCTATGCGGCGGCCATGACCAGGGGCGATATCACAGTGAGCGGGATCGCGCCCCGACACCTGCATCTTCCACTGGAGATGTTGAAGTTTGCCGGTGCCCAGATTTCCTCCTACGAAAACGGTTTTCGGGTGAACATGCCGCACCGGCCCAAGGCCGTTGACTACCAGACGCTTCCGTTCCCCGGCTTTCCCACGGATTTGCAGCCCATGGCCATCGGCATTTCGGCCATCGCGGAAGGCACCTCTGTTATCACCGAAAACATTTTCGAGGCCCGGTTTAGGTTTGTTGACGAAATGATGCGGTTGGGTGCGGACGCCACGGTTGACGGGCACCATGTGGTGCTGCGCGGCGTGGAACAATTATCGTCCACTCCGGTGTGGAGTTCGGACATTCGAGCGGGCGCCGGCCTGGTGTTGGCCGGGCTGTGCGCCGATGGCGAGACCGAGGTGCATGACGTGTATCACATTGACCGGGGGTATCCGAATTTTGTGGAGAACCTCCAACAATTGGGGGCCAAAATTGAACGGGTCTCCGGGCCTGCGGACCCAGCCCCCAGATAGTCTTAGGCTTAGCCGGCGTCGGTGCTTAGGTGGGGTTAGGCAAGCTGCATGCGGGACCACCGGGCATAGGTGAGACCGGCGAATCCTGCCGATAATGCCAGGAAAACCAGCAACTGTGGCGTGGTTGTCGGAATGATCTGTAACGCCCACAATGCCGGGACTGCCGGTGGCATCCAGCCGCTATTAGCACCCAATAAGGTGCCAAACTGGCCGAGAATAATCAGCGCAAGGGCGGTGCCGCAGCCGGCGATAAGGGAACGAGTGCACACGGAAACCCACGCAATAATAGGGGTTGCGAGGAGCGTGAGTACTCCCAACACGAGAAACCGTAGGATGTGTGCTTCCGTGGGGAAGCCAAAGCGGAATCCCACGGCGAGCAGCAGCATCACGATGGCGAGTAGCAGATGAGTGACAAGGGTCCATGCTGCATAAACCAGGAATTTGGCTGTCATAGTGATGTGCCGACTCATCGGCAGCATGGCCAATCCGATGGCGGTGTTATCCATAAACTCTCGGGCATATATCCAGGCGATCATGGTGCCAAAACCCAATACTTCCGCAGCCGCCGTGATCTGTGTCGCTACAAAGAAGAACCCATTCTCATCATGAGTGGCGGCAGCTCCCCCCTTAGCGAGAATGACCGGATTGTTGTGGGCGATAGCGATCATCATTGCCGAAACAATAAGCGGGATTCCGGTCAGCATTGCGCCGGTGATTCCCCGTGCCGTTGCGGATTTTGTTACCTTGAGGGTCTCGACTTTCATTGTAATTATTAACGTCGAGTGACGAAAAGATGACATAGAAACTCTCCCAACTTATCGCTTAATTGTCTACATTGGCGTTTGATTGATCGTCTGAAAGAATGGCCTGAAAGAAGCAGTTTTCCAATTGTGGGGTGGTGGGGGACAGTTCCGTAATGATGCGCCCGGAATTTACCACGACAATGCGGTGAGCAATGGCTGCCACCTCGTCCAAATGGTGACTGCTGACCACCACGCTACATCCCGCGGCCGCTCGCTCTTTCACGACGGTGCGCAGGGTGACTATTCCCATCGGATCAAGAGCATTGGTGGGCTCGTCAAGCACGATAAGTTGCGGCTGATGCTGAAACACCCCAGCTAAACCCACTCGCTGCTTGTTTCCTAGCGATAGTTTCCGAAAGGAGCGATTGCGGTATGGTTGCAGCTCCCACCGGTTGATGGAGTCGGTAACGCGCCCAGGGTCGATGCCATATAACCAAGCATGCATGCGTAGGTTTTGAGCCACGGTCAGCTCGGGATAGCAAAACGGCGCGTCGATAAGCTGCCCGATATCGCCATTGCCCACGGTGCGGCGAACCGTGCCGGCGGTGGGGTGGATGAGGCCGAGCGCGAGCCGTAACAGTGTGGTTTTGCCGGCGCCGTTGCGGCCGATGAGCGCAACGATCTCGCCTGCCGCCACCGAAAAATTGAGGCGAGTAATGCCGCGGCTTGTCACCGTAACGTTGTGCAGCTCAAGCATGAGTGCCCGCCAAAGCATGTAAAACACCGCGCAACGTCGGCATGAGCGGCCGATTGATGTGTGTACTCCAATCTATTAACGCCCTGGTCAGCCCAGCAATGACTGCGGTTGCCAACGCGGTTGCCGTGAGCTTGTCGACGCCCCGGGCAGTCAACGCCGTGGCGATCGCGGTAATTGTTTCGTCATTGCTGTGGATTGCTGCCGCTGCCAATTCGGGATTCTCGGCCACGATGCGCAGCCGGGTACGCAATCGCTCTTCGACGTCTGGGGTGAAGGTGTCGAGAAGCGACTGGATTCCGGCGGTGATTGCGCGAAGCGGTGCTTCCTTGGCTGGGCGCTTTTCGACGGCTTCCGCGATCGCCGGATCAAATGGATCCTGCAGAATCAGCGACTCCTTGGTGGGGAAATGGCGGAAGAGTGTCATCTGGCTTACCTCGGCAACAGCCGCGATTTGCGCGGTGGTAGTGGCGGAATATCCCTGGTGAGTAAAGAGTTCCAGGGCGGCCAATTGTATGTGCGTGTGGGTCCGATCCCATTTAGGTGAGGGTGTCATGATGCATCAGTCTCCATGCCCGCTATCTTACACCATAATGTTAGTCACTAACATTATGGTGTAAGTGTTGTACGCTTGATGTCCAGGTTAAAGAAAATGTGCTTCTGAGCTGTGCGTTTGTAATTGTTCTGGTTGTGTGTGTAAATTTGTGTGAGTCAGCGAGGCGGTCGCCAAGCTGATGACCAGCGAAGTTGACAAGTTTTATGCTTGTTGGCTAAACTGACCAAGGTTGCTTTGCGCTTACGGCTTTTAAAAGTTGGAGGCGGGAGTATGCCAGTGTTGTTTGAGAACTCGATAGTTGTGTCATTTGATGAAACGAATTATTGTTTGAACATGAACGCGAACGTGGGCACCAAATAGTTATTGATAGTTGTTGGTGTTTGTTGTTTGTTGTTGTTTTGTTGGTTTCTTTGTTTTTTGCCTGTAATTTTTTGTTTGTTTTTTTGGAGAGTTTGATCCTGGCTCAGGACGAACGCTGGCGGCGTGCTTAACACATGCAAGTCGAACGGAAAGGCCCCCACTTTTTTGGTGGGGGTGCTCGAGTGGCGAACGGGTGAGTAACACGTGGGTGATCTGCCCTGCACTTCGGGATAAGCTTGGGAAACTGGGTCTAATACCGGATAGGACCATGGTTTAGTGTCTCATGGTGGAAAGATTATTGTTTTGGTGCAGGATGAGCTCGCGGCCTATCAGCTTGTTGGTGGGGTAATGGCCTACCAAGGCGTCGACGGGTAGCCGGCCTGAGAGGGTGGACGGCCACATTGGGACTGAGATACGGCCCAGACTCCTACGGGAGGCAGCAGTGGGGAATATTGCACAATGGGCGCAAGCCTGATGCAGCGACGCCGCGTGGGGGATGACGGCCTTCGGGTTGTAAACTCCTTTCGTTAGGGACGAAGCCACACCTTTTTTTGGGTGTGGTGACGGTACCTTTGTTAAGAAGCACCGGCTAACTACGTGCCAGCAGCCGCGGTAATACGTAGGGTGCGAGCGTTGTCCGGAATTACTGGGCGTAAAGAGCTCGTAGGTGGTTTGTTGCGTCGTCTGTGAAATTCCGGGGCTTAACTTCGGGGTGGCAGGCGATACGGGCATAACTAGAGTGCTGTAGGGGAGACTGGAATTCCTGGTGTAGCGGTGGAATGCGCAGATATCAGGAGGAACACCGATGGCGAAGGCAGGTCTCTGGGCAGTAACTGACGCTGAGGAGCGAAAGCATGGGGAGCGAACAGGATTAGATACCCTGGTAGTCCATGCTGTAAACGGTGGGCGTTAGGTGTGGGGACCGGTTTGGTTTCTGTGCCGTAGCTAACGCATTAAGCGCCCCGCCTGGGGAGTACGGCCGCAAGGCTAAAACTCAAAGGAATTGACGGGGGCCCGCACAAGCGGCGGAGCATGTGGATTAATTCGATGCAACGCGAAGAACCTTACCTGGGTTTGACATGCACCAGACGGTTGTAGAGATACGTACCTCCCTTTGTGGTTGGTGTGCAGGTGGTGCATGGTTGTCGTCAGCTCGTGTCGTGAGATGTTGGGTTAAGTCCCGCAACGAGCGCAACCCTTGTCTTATGTTGCCAGCACTTTGGGTGGGGACTCATGAGAGACTGCCGGGGTTAACTCGGAGGAAGGTGGGGATGACGTCAAATCATCATGCCCTTTATGCCCAGGGCTTCACACATGCTACAATGGTTAGTACAACGCGCTGCAAACCTGTGAGGGTGAGCGAATCGCTGAAAGCTAATCTCAGTTCGGATTGGGGTCTGCAACTCGACCCCATGAAGTCGGAGTCGCTAGTAATCGCAGATCAGCAATGCTGCGGTGAATACGTTCCCGGGCCTTGTACACACCGCCCGTCACGTCATGAAAGTTGGTAACACCCGAAGCCCATGGCCTAACCACCGTTTTTTGGTGGGGGGAGTGGTCGAAGGTGGGATTGGCGATTGGGACGAAGTCGTAACAAGGTAGCCGTACCGGAAGGTGCGGCTGGATCACCTCCTTTCTAAGGAGAATAGAGTATTTGTTTTGTCGCCTGGGTGCTGGTTAGTACCTGGTGGTGACAAGTTTTTGTCATTGTTTGGTGTCTGGTTTGGGCGCCTGGTGGTGGCAAGTTTTTGTTTGCAGGTGAAGACAGGTATCGCACGCATTTCATGTGTGTGGTTTTGGGAGTTGATGAAACAAAGGTTTTTGCGGTCTTTCAGCCTTGTTGGTTGTAAGGGTTTGAGCAAAGCGTGTTTGTGTTTTCGTTTGTTTTGTTGTGTGGCATGCTGTTGGGTGTCTAGAGCAGCACGAGTGTTGTTCTATGGATCACCCCTGGTGAGCAAGGCCTTTTTGCTGGTTGCGGCCCGTGTGTTTGGGTTGTGTCTGGTGGGTGTTGTGTGTGGGGTGGTGTGTTGTGTGAGAACTGTATAGTGGACGCGAATGCGATAAAAATAGCAACGATAATTGTGTTGTTGTTGTTTGTTTTTTCTTTTTTGTGGTTTTGTTCTTGGTATTTTTTGTTGTCTGTGCGTGAAAAATGTGTGTGTTTTTTGTTTTTTAGGCGCATGGTGGATGCCTGGGTATGCTAAGCCGATGAAGGACGTGATAGGCTGCGTTAAGCCTCGGGGAGTTGCCTGATGAGCGTTGATCCGAGGGTGTCCGAATGGGGAAACCCGGCCATGGTTATGTGTGGTCACCCGCCAGTGAATGAAATAGTTGGTTGGGGGGTTACGCGGGGAAGTGAAACATCTTAGTACCCGTAGGAGGAGAAAACAAGAGTGATTCTGCTAGTAGTGGCGAGCGAACGTGGATAAGGCTAAACCGTGTGCGTGTGATACCGGGTAGGGGTTACGCATGCGGGGTTAGAGGAGCACGGCGTATCAGTTCTACCTCGGCTGGTGCTGTTGTTGGTGTGTGTTAGTGGAAGTGGTGTGGAATCGCCTGCCAGAGACGGTGAGAGTCCGGTACACGAAAACACTCGCTTGCGGGGTTGTTGTGTTTCCTGAGTAGCGGCGGGCTCGTGGAATCTGTCGTGAATTTGCCGGGACCACCCGGTAAGCCTAAATACTTAGCATGACCGATAGTGGAGTAAGTACCGTGAGGGAATGGTGAAAAGTACCCCGGGAGGGGAGTGAAAGAGTACCTGAAACCATGTGCTGATAATCCGTCATAGCCCCCCCTTTTTTTTGGGTGGGGTGGTGGCGTGCCTTTTGAAGAATGAGCCTGCGAGTCAGTGGCATGTTGCGTGGTTAACCATGAGTGTGGGGAGCCGTAGCGAAAGCGAATCCTAATTAGGGTGTGTGTGGCATGTTCTGGACCCGAAGCGGGGTGATCTACCCATGGCCAGTGTGAAGCAGAGGTAAGACTTTGTGGAGGCGCGAACCCACTTAGGTTGAAAACTGAGGGGATGAGTTGTGGGTAGGGGTGAAAGGCCAATCAAACTCCGTGATAGCTGGTTCTCCCCGAAATGCATTTAGGTGCAGCGTCGCATAGTGTGCTTGTTGGAGGTAGAGCTACTGGTTGGTTGAGCGGGACGATAATCTTAGCAACATCAGCTAAACTCCGAATGCCAGCAATGTGGGTGCGGCAGTGAGACTGCGGGGGATAAGCTCCGTTGGTCGAGAGGGAAACAGCCCAGATCGTCGGTTAAGGCCCCTAAGGGTGTGCTCAGTGGGAAAGGATGTGGGATCGCGAAGACAGCCAGGAGGTTGGCTTAGAAGCAGCCATCCTTGAAAGAGTGCGTAATAGCTCACTGGTCGAGTGGTTCTGCGCCGATAATGTAGCGGGGCTTAAGTACACCGCCGAAACCGCGGCAACACACGTAAAGGTGTGTTGGGTAGGGGAGCGTCGTGCATGTGTTGAAGCTATTTGGTGACAGGTGGTGGAGTGTGTGCGAGTGAGAATGCAGGCATGAGTAACGATTGATGTGTGAGAAACATATCCGCCGGATGACTAAGGGTTCCTGGGTGAAGTTTGTCTTCCCAGGGTGAGTCGGGGCCTAAGGCGAGGCCGACAGGCGTAGTCGATGGATGACGGGTTGATATTCCCGTACCCGTGTGCGTGCGACAAGTGATGAATCTTATGGTACTAACCGCCCGCTTGTTTCCGCTGATCTTTTTGGTTGGTGGTTTCAGGTGCGTGGGATCTTCGTGGGTAGTAGTCAAGTGATGGGGTGACGCAGAGTGGTAGCTAGGCTTCCTTATTGGATTGGAGTGCAAGCGTGTGGCCTGTGGGGTTGGGAAATCCGCCCCGCATATGAGGTGAGGCGTGATGCGGACACCATGTTGTGGTGGTAGTTAGTGTGCCTGTGCTGTCTAGAAAAGCCTCTAGCGAGTGCGTGCATGGCCCGTACCGGAAACCGACACAGGTGGTCAGGTAGAGAATACTAAGGCGTTCGGGTGAACTGTGGTTAAGGAACTCGGCAAAATGCCCCCGTAACTTCGGGAGAAGGGGGACCATTACTGGTTGCTGACAGCGAATTGGCTGGTGGTGGTCGCAGAGGAGAGAGGGAAGCGACTGTTTATTAAAAACACAGGTCCGTGCGAAAACGTGGAAGTTGAGGTATACGGACTGACGCCTGCCCGGTGCTGGAAGGTTAAGAGGACCCGTGAGTGCATCTTTGTGGTGTGCGAGGCGGAGAATTGAAGCCCCAGTAAACGGCGGTGGTAACTATAACCATCCTAAGGTAGCGAAATTCCTTGTCGGGTAAGTTCCGACCTGCACGAATGGCGTAACGACTTCCCTGCTGTCTCAACCACAGGCCCGGTGAAATTGCAGTACGAGTAAAGATGCTCGTTTCGCGCGGCAGGACGAAAAGACCCCGGGACCTTTACTATAGCTTGGTATTGGTGTTTGGTCATGCTTGTGTAGGATAGGTGGGAGACTGTGAAGCCGCAACGCTAGTTGTGGTGGAGTCGCAGGTGAAATACCACTCTGGTGTGATTGGGTACCTGAACCTTGGCCCGTGATCCGGGTTGGGGACAGTGCCTGGTGGGTAGTTTAACTGGGGCGGTTGCCTCCTAAATGGTAACGGAGGCGCCCAAAGGTTTCCTCAGTCTGGTTGGCAATCAGATGGTGAGTGTAAGTGTATAAGGGAGCTTGACTGTGACACTGACGGGTGGAGCAGGTGCGAAAGCAGGGACTAGTGATCCGGCACCTACGTGTGGTTGTGGTGTCGCTCAACGGATAAAAGGTACCCCGGGGATAACAGGCTGATCTTCCCCAAGAGTTCATATCGACGGGATGGTTTGGCACCTCGATGTCGGCTCGTCGCATCCTGGGGCTGGAGTAGGTCCCAAGGGTTGGGCTGTTCGCCCATTAAAGCGGCACGCGAGCTGGGTTTAGAACGTCGTGAGACAGTTCGGTCTCTATCCGCCGCGCGCGTTGAAACTTGAAGAAGGCTGTCCCTAGTACGAGAGGACCGGGATGGACGTACCTCTGGTATGCCAGTTGTCACGCCAGTGGCATGGCTGGTTAGCTACGTGCGGGAGGGATAACCGCTGAAAGCATCTAAGCGGGAAGCCTGTTTTGAGATGAGGTTT
Organism: Corynebacterium matruchotii; assembly: GCF_011612265.2. Taxonomy (NCBI): domain Bacteria; kingdom Bacillati; phylum Actinomycetota; class Actinomycetes; order Mycobacteriales; family Corynebacteriaceae; genus Corynebacterium; species Corynebacterium matruchotii. The sequence goes on from NZ_CP050134.2 coordinate 455,166, forward strand.
CTGTTGAGGTTCCCTGTAGATGATGGGGTTGATAGGCCAGGGCTGTGAGCATGGTGACGTGTTGGAGGTGACTGGTACTAATACACCGACACAAAAAACACCTAGTGTGTGTGGGCAACAAAGAAATGTGTTGCCGGGAGCATGTGTTTGCCGCAAAAAGAAGAATGATTATTGTGTTTGTGTTTGTTGTACAGTGTTTGACGCAACACGCTGCCCGTACCCTGTTGGGGTGTGGGGGTGGTTTGTTTCAAATTGGGTTTGTGTTGGTGGTTTTAGCGTCGAGGGTACGCCCGGTCCCGTTCCGATCCCGGTAGCTAAGCTTGACTGCGCTGATGGTACTGCAATCGTGGGGTTGTGGGAGAGTAAGACACCGCCAACACACCAAACTTAATATCTACATAATATGTGGGGTGTGCCAAAATCCTCCAAGAGGAGGAGGGCGGCACACCCCACACACTTTTTATGCCCTCCCTTTTTCTATTTGCGTTGGAGTGCACTCCAAGGGCTAGGGTAGGGGGCTATGGACTACCTCACTATTAGTAGCGTCGCAAAGCAAACTGGGCTCAGCCCAGACACGCTACGCTGGTATGAACGCGAAGGCGTACTACCGCCCACCCAGCGCACAAGCAGTGGGCAGCGCGTCTACGACGAGAAAACCATCAAACTAGTAACACTCGTTGCGCGACTCCGCCGAACCGGTATGCCCGTCGCGCAAACCCGAAAATTCTTAAACCTCTTTGCGGAAGGCGCCGCAAGCCACGGCCAACGCATGGCCCTGCTGGAAGAACACAAACAGCGCGTCCAAAATCAGATCGACCAACTCCAGGATGACCTAGGTGCAATCCAGGCGAAAATCGACCACTATGCAGAACTCATCGAACAAGGCCTGGACTGCAATAATCAACTCATCATTGACGAAACCATCCTCGAACAACAACGGAAGCTCTCATGATCCCCACCATTACCCTTGGCGATAACCTCACAGTCAGCAAGCTCGGCTTCGGCGGCATGGCCGTCACCGATGCCTACGGCTCAACCCCTGACGAAGTAGCGAAACAAGCCATCCACACCGCACTCGACGCTGGCATCACCTTCATCGACACCGCCGACGTCTACGGCGAACCCCGTCCCAACACCACCGGCCCCGCCGGCACCAACGAAGAACTCATTGGCGAGGTCCTCGCCACCACAGGTTTGAAGCGCGACGAAATACAACTGGCCACCAAATTCGGCATTGTCGGCTTCGACCTGGAAAATGGCATGAGCGTCCGCGGTGACCGCGAGTATGTGCGCGAAGCCTGCCACAACTCCCTACGCCGACTCGGCGTCGACCACATCGACCTCTACTACATGCACCGCCGCGAACTCACTCGCCCCATCGAAGAAACCGTCACCGCCATGGCCGAACTTGTGGCCGAAGGGAAAGTGCGGCACATCGGGCTTTCCGAAGTCACCGCCGACGAACTCCGGGCAGCCCACCGCATACACCCCATCACCGCGGTACAAAGCGAATGGAGCATCTGGTCCCGCGACGTCGAACACCACGTGGTGCCCGCTGCCAGCGAACTCGGTGTCGGCTTCGTCCCCTACTCCCCACTGGGGCGCGGCTTCCTCACCGGAACCCTCCAAAAAGATCGTGTGCAATCATCAATTCTTGCGGCGCAGCCCCGCTACGACCAGCACTACGATGACAACCAGGCCATTGTCGCCACCATCCAGGACATAGCCGCCGAATGCGAAGCCACCGCAGCCCAAGTCGCACTCGCCTGGCTCTGGCACCAAGGCACTGCCTACGGCCTGCCGGTCGTTCCCATCCCCGGCAGCCGCCGCAGCGATCGAATCCACGAAAACGCCGCCGCCGTAGACGTCCACCTGACCGGCGAACACATGGCCCGCCTCGATGCGGCACTCGCCACCGTGCACGGTGGCCGAAACTTCACCTTCACCGACGACGACTGGATTTCCAGCGGCCGGGAATAAACATCCTGGCCCCGGACCCCGGTCCACAGGGCTCAAGCCCGGCCGCGATGAGCTATTCCAGCTCTAGCCGGCGGTACCGATTCACCGCCGCAAAAATCTCCTGCCGCCGGGGCCGGGCATAAAGCCCCGGATGCCCATTATGCGGAGACAGGGCATCAATCCCCTGAACATCCATTTCCCGGCACACGTCATCAACAAGCTCTGCCAGGTCACTGCGGCCATCCGACCATTCCATAATCATGTCGAATGTGTGAGCGAGACCGCTCACCTGGGCGGCGTCGACAAGCTGCGTGACCGCGGACAAATCCACCTCCTGCTTACCGTAACGGATAGCATTCGTGCCTGCGGCCTTTGCCGGCTTCCGCTCCAACCGCTGCTTCCGCAACCGCCGCCGCGGCTCCGGGCCGAACACCTTCGACGCTGCCGGCGCCGTTGGGTCATAATCCGCCAACTCATGTGCCGCCGACGTCACATCACTGGGCACATACGAATTCATGGCAATCACATAATCCGCAACATCAAAAAACGCGCCCGAACCGCCGGCAACCAAAATCGTCGACACCCCCTTTTCCGTAAACAACGGACGAACCCGCTGCACAAACGGGGTGATAGGCTCATCCTTCGCGGGAATCAGCTGTTGCATCCGCTCGTCCCGAATCATGAAGTTCGTGGCAGACGTATCCTCATCAATGAGCAACGTTGATGCGCCCGCGGCCACCGCCTCCATGAGGTTTGCCGCCTGCGACGTCGAGCCGGAAGCATTCGCCGTCATAAACGACCGCGTGTCCGTGCCCGACGGCAGATTATTAATGAACGGGGAAATATCCACCCCGATCACCGGCCGACCATCCTCCGCCCGAATCGTCGTGGCATCCGCCCGCGTAATCACCCACTCCCGGCCATCACCCGTAATATGCGGATACACCCCCTGTTCAATTGCATGCAATAATGTTGATTTGCCGTGGTAGCCGCCACCGATAATCACCACGATCCCTTCAGGAATCCCCATGCCCGTCACCGTACGCCCACTGGGAAGCGTGATCGAAACTTCGAGCGATTTCGGGCTGGTAAACGGCGTTGCTCCCTGTTCCAACGGTAGGTCCGAATTGCCCGCCTGCCGTGGCAAAATCGCCCCATTGCCCACGAATGCCACCAGGCCCAGGTCGGCAAGCTGCCCCCGCAGCGCCTCCTGGTCCCGCAGCAACGTAACCTGCGCCGTTGCCGCATCCCCGTCCAGGTTTCGGTACAACAGTGCCTGATCCACCGCATCCGGCAGGTCCTCCGTGAGCATTCGCGCCGCCGCATGCCCGTGAATCCGCCGACCCCCAGCCGGCAGCTGCACCGTGATTCGTGCCTCAATGGTGTGCTCTGTGATTCGAATGTTAGTGCGCTCAAGGATGGCCTGTGCCGGCCAACCAATGCTTATCGAGGACTCCCGCGTGGCGGCATGAAACTCCCGCATCAAAAAATCACTCATGGCCAGCCGGCCTTGGGCGTCGTCAAGCAACTCTGGGGGAATACCAGCGGTTTTTCGGTCAAGAATGATCCGCATCAACGACGGCGGCGCATAGGGATCCGATTGGATACGATCAATCGACAGGGTGAAATTGCCCATGTCGTAACTGCCTTTGAGACTCTTATAGGCGCCGTAACTTTTACCATCGAGTGAACTGACAGTGCGTCGGAGATCCTGATTGCGATAAGACATGACGCCATGGTACGGGATTTTCTATCGGTCGCGGGTTGTCTAGGTGGATAACCAGCGGGGATAGCGGCATCGCGTGGTCACGGGGGTAGCGATCATTCCACCCTAGCGACGCAATCACCTACCATAGAAACCGGTCAAATCAATAACATACATTTGGGAAAAGGATATCTGATGTATTCGAAAATTCGTGCAGCTGCCATCTCTGGTATTGCTATTACGCTGATGGTCATAGGGGCACCGTTGGCGCAGGCACAGGGTCTGCCGCAGTTGCCGCCGCTGCCGAACATCAACCCGGAGACCGCTATCGGCACCATCTTTGGGTCGCTGAGCTCCATGGCGGTCGTGTATCTCTTGGTGGGCACTGTCTATAACTATTTTGCCCGCCAGAACGGTAAGAAACAATACGACGGCTCGTACATTCCCAAGTTCTAGCTTTGCAATTATAACCGCGCACATTGCGCATAATGCCTCATCGGGGCAGCACATCGCTATGCTTTCGAGGAAATGATATGGCTAAAATTCAAAGTGCTGCTCGCGCAGTGAAATTGGTGAAAACCTATGGCACTGGGGACACCGCGGTCGAGGCACTCAAGTCGATTTCGATTAAATTCCGCAAACAACAATTCACCGCCATCATGGGCCCGTCCGGTTCGGGAAAATCCACGCTCATGCACTGCATGGCCGGTCTGGATCGTGTCACCCGGGGTGCTACCTTCATCGGTAACACGGATCTGTCCCAGCTCAACGATCGGCAGATGACCGCTTTGCGACGAGACCGCCTGGGGTTTATCTTCCAAAGCTTCAACCTGGTGCCCACACTCACCGCGGCCGAAAACATCACCCTGCCGATGAATATTGCCGGCAAACGTGTCGACAAAAAATGGTACCGGGAGGTGACCACCAGGCTGGGATTGGCGGAGCGGCTGAAACACCGTCCGGCGGAACTGTCGGGTGGCCAGCAACAGCGGGTGGCCTGCGCCCGGGCATTAGTGGCCCGGCCGGAGATCATATTCGGTGACGAACCCACCGGTAATCTGGATTCGAACTCGTCCGCGGAGGTGCTGGACATCTTACGGACCGCGGTCGATGTGTACGATCAGACCGTAGTTATTGTGACGCATGACCCCACGGCCGCATCATATGCGGATCGAGTGGTGTTTTTGGCGGATGGCAAAATTGTGAGGGCATTATCGTCGCCCACGGTGGAACAGATTCTTTGGGTGATGGGCCAACTGGAAACCAGGGGGTGACTCATGGGGCGTCATGGTATGCCGAACGATCCACAACATGACCCAAGGCACAAACACCATAATGGGCGGCGTGCCAGGCAACAGGATGCGTATGAGGACGACTACGAAGAGTGGTCAGACCAAGCGGACTATGTCGAAGATCAGGCCGACGATATAGATGACACGGACTCGGCGGACTATGACGACTATGCCTATGCGGACTATATAGACGACGCCGACGAGGCATGGGACGAAGACGACGAGTGGGACGACGAGGACGAATGGGAAGAACCCGTCGAATGGGGTGAGGCGCCCAAGAAAATCAAAACCCCCAGCGGGCGTGCCACCATGCTGAAACTGAGCGTCCGCTCCATCATGGCGCACAAGCTTCGTCTGCTGCTTAGTGTTGTCGCGGTCATGTTGGGTACCGCCTTCGTGGCCGGTTCCATGATGTTCACTGCCTCGCTCAACGCCGTGTTCGACTCCACGGTCGAAGACACGTTCGCAGGTGTGGATGCGGTCATCACCCCGGATCCGGCCGCGATCATGGCCGAGGTGGCCCAAAACCCCGACGCTGCGGATTCCCTTGGGGGCATTCGGCGGTCGCTGCTCGACGAGCTGCGGAACGACCCCGAGATCAAAAACGTCGTGATTCAGGACGGGGTGCGGCTCATGCTGGCGGACGCGAACCGGAAACCCTTCCAGACCCGGAACGGTAGGGTGCGGGTCGTGCCCTGGTACGACGAGAACTCCGCCGTGGGTGTTGGCAATAGGCTCATCACCGGCAGCCTGCCCGAAAACCCCGACCAGGTGCTCCTTAACAAGCAGGCCGCCCAAACCTATAACATCAAGGTGGGCGATACCGTTGTGGTGATCGACCCGCAGAATCAGCGGAACATGACTGTCACCGGCATTTTCGCCCCGGCAAAGGCCAGCGCCGAGCTAGGCGCCAATATCACCCTTGCCATTCCCGAAACCGATTTCCTGGACCAGTACACTGATGGCAAAACCGTCAAGTCTTTAGCTGTGTCGGGTAACACCAAACACGGTGCAGAGCTGGTCGACTACCTTAAGGGCAAATACCAGGGTGTGAAATACCAGTTGGGGAGCGAGTTGGCCGCCGAGCTCAATGGGGCGATTCGGGATGGGCTGAAGTTCATTAACTATTTCCTGGTGGCCTTCGGTCTCATCGCCCTCTTGGTGGGCACGTTTATTATCGCCAACACGTTCGCCATGATTGTGGCGCAACGGTTGCAGGAGTTTGCCCTGATGCGGGCCTTGGGTGTGTCACGGCTACAACTCACCACGTCCGTGATTATCGAGGCGTTCCTGGTGGGGATTATTGGGTCTGGTACGGGGATTGGTGCCGGCATGGGATTGGTGCGGGGGATCCAGTTTGCCCTGAAATATTTCAATATGTCGATTCCCGAGGTGGGGTTGGGGCTCACCACCACGTCGGTGGTGGGGCCGCTGGTCCTAGGGGTGCTCGTGACCCTGATGAGTGCCTGGTCGCCGGCCCGGCGCGCGGGTGCGGTGCACCCGGTGGAGGCGATGCGGTCGACAGAAACGGCGGCGGAATCGCCGTTGAAGCTGCGGACGTTTTTGGGGTTGGTGCTGCTCGCTGCGGGTGGTGCGGCGGTTGCGGCCGCGGTGCGGGCGTCGATTGCGGATTATGACACGCAGACGCGGGCGTTGGCGGTGGGGGCCGGTGCGGTGTTGGTGACCATCGGGGTGTTTATGGTGGCGCCGGCGTTGTCGATCCTGGTGGTGGGGATCATTGGTCGGCTGTTGGGGCTGCCGTTTCGGGCGGTGGGCAAGTTAGCGGCGACGAATTCGCGGCGGAATCCGCGGCGCACGGCGACGACGGCGTTTGCGTTGACGTTGGGGGTGGCGTTGGTGACCACGATTGGGATGCTGGCAGCGTCGATGCAGCAGTCGGTGAAGGATTTGGTGAGTTCGGGGGTGCGGGCGGACTATGTGCTGTCTAGCCCGGGCGATGGGCGGTTCCCGATCCCGGACGATGCGGTGCAGAAAGTGCGAGAGACCGCCGGGGTGGGGGAGATTACGGGGTTTTCCCGGGTTCCGGTGTCGGTGGGGGTGACGCCGGATTCGTTTATGGTGGCCAATGGCATGGCGAAAACGTTGGTGGCGGATAATGATTTGACGAAAACCCTGGAGTTAGAAGGTGTGAGCGGTTCGATGAATTTGGCGGATCCGAACGTGTTTGTGGCTTTTGATGATTATGCGCATAAGCAGGGTTGGAAAGTGGGGGACATGGTGCCGGTGAAGAATTTAGCGGGGGATGATGTGGTTGAGGCGAAGCTCATCGGCACGTATGAGGAGAACCAGGTGATTGGGGATGTGGTGTTGTCGGCGTCGACGGTGGCGAATACTCCGTATGCGCGGGAGCAGGTGTTGACGTGGCTGATGGTGGTGGGCAATGGCGAGGTGTCGAAAGAGCAGTTGCGGGCGAATTTGCAGGCGGCGGTGGCTGATTATTTGGTGGTGCAGGTGCAGGACCGACAGGAATATGCTGGTGAACGGGCCGCGATGATTAATCAGATGCTATATATCCTGTATGCGCTGTTGGCGTTGTCGGTGTTGGTGGCCACGTTGGGCATTGTGAATACGTTGGCGTTGAATGTGATTGAGCGCAGGCAGGAGATTGGGATGTTGCGGGCGGTGGGGATGCAGCGTCGGCAGATTCGGTTGTTGATTACGATCGAGTCGGTGCAGATTGCGTTGTTTGGTGCCGCAGTTGGCATTGGGGTGGGGGTTGGTTTGGGCTGGGCGTTTTTGAAGGTGCTGGCGGGGGAGGGCCTGAGCGCGTTGGTCATTCCGTGGCCGCAGCTGGGGTGGATGTTTGGTGCTTCTGCGGTGGTGGGTGTGATTGCGGCGTTGTGGCCGGCTAGCCGGGCGGCGAAGACCCCACCGTTGGATGCGATCGCCCACTAGCATGCTTGTCGACGGTGGCCTCACGGGTTAGGTCATCATGGTTCCGATGGTGAGGCCAAGTTGAAGGGCTGCCAGCCCGCCGATGATGGTGGCGGTGAGGTAGCCGGCGAAGAGCCGGTAGTTATGGGTTTTCAGTAGATGGCCTAGTTCGTTGGCGAGGGTGGACCAGGTAGAGAGGGCGCCGGCGAAGCCGATGCCGCCGGCCGCGTAGGCGAAGGAATGCGCTTCGAATAGGTGTGCGATTATCCCGAGGGTGAGGCAGGCGCACATGTTTGCGATAAGCGTACCAAGGTAGGGTGGCAGGGCTTTGCCTAACAGATACCGGGTGATGCCGCCGAGGATGCCTCCGGCGAAGACGAGGATAATGGTCATGATGCGTGCCACCGGTGTCGGAGGGCGTCGCCGATGGCCCAGGCGCCCAGGCAGCTAGTGATGGTGAGCACACTGTAGCTGAGTGCGGCGGGCAGGCTGGTGGTGGCGGTGGTAAGCGCGAAGGTGGAGAAGCTGGTGAAGCCGCCGAGGAGACCGGGGGCGAAGAATTTTTGGGCGACATCGTTGGGGAAAACCCAGGTGGCAATGAGGAAACAGCCGATCGCATTGATGATAATGAGCGCCGTGGGGGCGTCGTAAAGCAGGGGCGTGAGCTGCATGCGTAGGGTGGCGCCGCACCCGGCACCGAGGCCGACGGCGAGTGTTTGTTTCATAGTTATGCAGCTTAATATGTGTGACTTTGTGCTGGAACTAGTGCGCGGGGGCGGAAAAAGGTAGAAGATGGAAAGTAGCTGTAAATTTTTCGTTTCTGTGAGGAGTTTTTTGTATGGCTCATGAGCGTGCCGGCCAAGTTGCATTGCCGGAAGACCTTATTGATATTGCGGAAGTGGTGACGGCGTACTACACCCGGGTTCCGAATCCCGATAATCCCGACCAGCAGGTGGTGTTTGGTACATCGGGGCACCGGGGGGCGTCGTTGGATAATGCGTTTAACGAGAACCATATTTTGGCAACCACGCAGGCCATTGTGGATTACCGTAATGCGCAGGGTATTGGTGGCCCGATTTTTATTGGGCGGGATACGCATGCGTTGAGCGAGCCGGCGCAGATTTCCGCCATGGAGGTGCTGTTGGCTAATAACGTGGAGGTGCTTGTCGACGACCGGGGCCGCTATACCCCGACGCCGGCGGTGTCTCATGCGATTTTGGCCTATAATTCGCGCCTGTCGGGTGGGGTGACTGGCACCGATCCGAAGCGTGCCGACGGCATTGTGATTACGCCGTCGCATAATCCGCCGCGGGATGGTGGGTTTAAATATAATCCGCCCAATGGTGGCCCGGCCGACACGGATGCCACGGACTGGATTGCGGAGCGTGCTAATAATCTGCTGCGCGGCGGCCTGAAGGACGTCAAGCGAGTGAGCGTGTCTGGGGTGTTGGATCCCAAGGCCACGAAGTACAACTATATGGACACCTATGTGGCGGATTTGCCGAATGTGGTGAATCTGGATGTGATCCGGGAGTCCGGGTTGAGCATTGGTGCGGACCCCATGGGTGGTGCGTCGGTGGATTATTGGGGGGCGATTGCCGAGGCCCACAAGCTGAATCTGACGGTGGTGAATCCGCTGGTGGACGCCACATGGCGGTTCATGACACTGGACACGGACGGTAAGATTCGGATGGACTGTTCCAGCCCGAATTCCATGGCGTCGCTGGTGCGGAACCGCGACAAGTACGACATTGCCACCGGTAATGATGCTGATTCGGACCGGCATGGCATTGTGACCCCGGATTATGGGTTGATGAACCCGAACCATTACCTGTCGGTGGCCATTGATTACCTGTTTGCGCACCGGCCGGGCTGGTCGACGGATGCGGTGGGCAAGACCCTGGTGAGCTCGTCGATGATTGACCGGGTTGTGGCCGCGCTGGGTAAGAAGCTGGTTGAGGTGCCGGTGGGCTTTAAGTGGTTCGTGCCGGGGCTTATCGACGGTTCCATCGGGTTCGGCGGTGAGGAATCCGCCGGTGCCTCCTTCCTGCGCCATAATGGGACGGTGTGGTCGACGGACAAGGACGGCATCATCCTGGACCTGTTGGCCTCGGAGATCACCGCGGTGACCGGCAAGACCCCGTCGCAGCGTTATGCGGAGTTGGCCAGCGAGTATGGTGCGCCGGCCTATGCACGTACGGATGCGGATGCAACCCGGGAGCAGAAGGCCATTTTGAAGGCTCTGTCGCCAGATCAGGTGACCGCCACGGAGTTGGCCGGTGAGCCGATCATTGACAAGCTGACGAAGGCACCGGGTAACGGGGCACCGTTGGGCGGCCTGAAGGTTGTGACGGAGTCCGCTTGGTTTGCGGCTCGTCCGTCCGGCACGGAAGACAAGTACAAGATTTATGCTGAGTCGTTCCGTGGCGCGGAGCACCTTGCCGAGGTGCAGAAGGCTGCGCAGGAACTCGTGTCGAGCGTTTTGGGTGTCTAAAACATTCGGCCAACTGAAAGGGCAAAGGGCCGTGACTGCCTAGCGCATGTGCTGCTGCCGCAAGGGCGCTGCAAGCCGCGCTAGGCATGAGCCCACCATCATAGTTTGTTGATGTATTAACTTTATGGTGGTGGGAAACAGGGGGAATGAAGCTGCGGTTTTGCCTACATGTTCGCCAAAGCTACCAATGAATAGATAAGCTTGGTGCTTATGACGAACGCGCAATCCACAATCGTTGCCGATGACAACGACATCGACGACACCTCTATCGAAGCAGACGCTGTGGAAGAAAAACCGCAATCCAATCGCACCACCCTGGTGCTGGACATCATCAGTTTTCTCTCCCGCTTCGGGCTGGCCGCCACCTGGATTTGGGCGGGATTCCACAAGGTAGGCAGTGTATTAGAAACCGGCCAATCCATCCAGGCGTATAAAATCTTCACCCTGGAATGGTCCGTGTTCCTGGCCCAAATCATTGGCCCCCTAGAGCTCATGGGTGGTTTTATCCTGCTCATCGGGGTGTTTTTCCGGCAGGCCGGTTGGCTGTCAACCATCGTGTTGATGCTGTTCATCATCGGTATCGGCCAAGCATGGGCGCGCGGCCTGGTGATCGACTGCGGCTGCTTCGGCAAACAAGACCTGACCGACGGCGGCATGGACTACCTACAAACAATCCTGCGCGACGTGGTGCTGATTGCCATGTCCCTGTGGACCGCGTACCGACCATATCGACGATTCGCCATCTACCCATAGTTGTCTCGCGTTATTATCGGTGGCGCCCACGGATGTTTCTCTGCCGGTATTCACAGAATTATGTCAGCATGCTCCTAGCAAAAGGGAAGCATAACTGGCATAATTCTTAGTTTGAATTGACATCATCCCCCAACCCCAACAAAAGGTGGAAAAATACATGAGTTCCAAGACCACAAAACGAGCCAAAATCCAAAGTCCCAACGAAAATGGTTCCGGGTTCATCTGGGCCATTATCGCTGTCGTGCTCGTAGCTGTTGCGGTCATCGCCTACGTGATTATTTCCGGCAATAAGTCGCAAGAAGAAAAATTTGCCGAAACATATAACGAAACCACCGCCTTTAATAACAAGGTTGATGGCTCGGCAGTGCAGTTGGTTTCCGACAAGGCCGACAAGGCCAAAACCGTGGACATTTACGAAGACTTCTCCTGCCACTACTGTTCCCAACTGGCCAAAGAAACCGACGCGGACATGAAGAAGCTCATAGAAGATGGCAAGGTGAAGGTGAACATCCGCACCATGAACTTCCTGGACAAAGGTGAGATCGGGCACTCCAATAAGGCCGGCACCGCCGCCTACACCATTGCCAAGGATGATTCCGCGCAGGTGTACTGGAACTTCCGCACCATGCTCATGACTGAACAACAAAACATCTGGGGCAAGAAAGAACTCAAGGATCTCGCCGACATGGCCAAGATCCTTGGCGCCAAGGATGAGACCGTGAAGAAGATCGCCGACGGCACCTACTCCGACGAGTTTAAGAAGATTGCTGACGACAACGCCAAGAAACTAGAAAAAGATGGTGACGGCCAAGTATCCTCCCCACGCGTCTTTATCGACGGCAAGGAGATCAAGGAAAACGCCACATGGCCCAGCCAAATCAAGTAAAAAATAGTCGCTGCCAGTGGATTTGTCGGCAACCAGTTCTGTGCGGTAACCTGTAATCCGTTGCTGAAAAGCACGGGGCTATGGCGCAGCTGGTAGCGCATCACACTGGCAGTGTGGGGGTCACGGGTTCGAATCCCGTTAGCTCCACGTTTAACCCCCAGGTTCACATGTTGGACCTGGGGGTTTTCATTGTTTTACCTGGTCTTCACGAGAAGTCTAGACGGGATTAGGGGCGGTTGGGTAGGGTTGAAAATGGTTTTACTTACTTTCAGAAAGCAGTCATGCATGCTAATGCTCGGGGAAGTTAATCTTTATTTCCCTAACCGTTGAATAAACTTCAAGCCTCAAAATATTAATTCTCTAATTGTTCTAGGGAGAGCCATGGCATATTCAATATATAATTTTTTGCGAAATACTAAGGAAGAAACCAAGGCTTTGGATCAAATGGCCTCGTATATTCATCACAACACCGATATGAAGGTCTATCTCTTCCTTACTTTGGAAAACTATGCCGAATTTGAGGCGATACAAGAGCATTATCATGGGCGCGTCGTATGGGCTGTCAATGCCGCTGATACAGGCCCCTTTGGGGCTCTGGACCCTTATTCGTTTGACGGGCTTGTGGAATTTGATGGTAAAGATGTCGATATTGATCCTGGTGGCGCGTTCTACTCCACAGATTTTTCGTTTGATGGTTTAGCCATCATGGCTGATATGGTTGATTTCCCCGAGAAAGTCAAGGAAGTTTTAGTCTCAGATGCTGCTGATTTCCCGGAATCTTTCGATGATTATTTACTTATGGTTCAGGAACAGGATGATGATCCAGATCCCATTGAGGCTAAGGTACTAGCAGCCGGCGCGTTATTGGTGTATTCGCTAAATATTTCTGACACGGTGCAAGGTGAGACTCCGGGAGAGTTGTTTCTTTCAGAAAGCGTGTGTATTGGTGATGCACGTGGGGAAGCGTTCATGTACCAATTCTTCGACCCCAACGATGCTGACCGATAACTACCGGCAATGAACATATCGCAGTAGCCTATTTAGCCTGTCAAGCGTCAGGTTTTGTGGGTACTTGTAGGAAGCTTATTCAGTCGCTGGGGGAAATAGGGTTCGGGTGGCGGTAACATTACGTCAAGCACACTTAAGATGCTGCCAGTGCCTCTGGAGATGGTTGCTTGGGAGATTGCAAAAATGCCGGCTAGGGTTTGTTGCCGTACATTTGGTGGTGCGGCTGGGTTTCCCAACAGCTGAATAAGCCTCAAAATATAATTTTCAGGAGGGAGCTATGGAGTATTCGCAACATAGGTTTCGGCGAATTGTAGCAGAGAAAACGAAGCCGTTAGAGCAAATGGCGTCATACATTCACCAGAACACTGATATGAAGCTATATTTACTCCTTACTCTGGAGGACTATGCTGAATTTGAGGCTATACAAAAACACTATTATGGGCGGATTCAGTGGGTTGTCAACGGTGCTGAAATAAGCCCTTTTGGTTCCATACTTCCGCCTTCATTTTATGGCTTGGTCGAATTTGATGGAAAAGACGCCAACATTAATCCCGCCAAAGCGTTTTATTCTACCCGTATTTCCTTTGATGGTATGGTCATTCTGGCTGATACGCCCGATTTTCCTGAAAAAGCGAAAGAAGTGTTTTTCGCAGGTGAATTCCCGGAAACTTTTGATGAATATTTACTAGCCGTCCAAGCGGAAGAAGGCAATCATCCTATTGAACCTGATTTATTAGCAGCTGGTGCGTCATTAATTTATTCTTTAAATTTGTCTGACACCATAACGGGTGATGCTCCAGGGGAAGTATTTCTTTCTGAGAGCGCATTTATTAGTGATGCGCGGGGTGAAGAGTTAATGTACCAATTCTTCGATCCTAACGACACTGACTACTAAGCACCTGTGATGAACATGCTTCAGCATGGTAGTTTCCCAGGATATGCCGGCGCGGGAAGCAGGAGTCAACCCGATTCCAAAGGTTCGTCTTCGAAGGCAAGCTGCTTGACCAGGTAAGTGAGGGGCTCCCGGACTCCTTTACTTCCCGCTATTCCGGCATACCTACAGATGTTGAGCACCTTTGGGCGTCGTCAAGCGGGGGAAGTGAAACGTTACTCCAGCTCAACCGGGCCGGTAATACGGATCTCTTCGGTGTCCAACCGCTCCTGAATCGAATGCAGCACATTCATGTCGATCACGCCCTCGTTACGCAGGCGCTTGAGCACCTCACGCTGGTGACCAATGATCGCCAGCCGGAGCATCCGCACCTGGCCCTGCAACGTTATGGCCTGCAGCTCCTCGGGGGTGAGATCGGGATTATCCTGCAAAAACCGGCAGGACTCAATGCCGGTATCATGCTGGAAATCCAGTTCGTAGCGAACATACGCCAACGCCTCTGGGCCGACATCATTCTGGGCGGCAAGATCCTCCAGGGCATCATAGGCCTCCTTATTCATGGTACCCACCGCGTTGAGGGTTTCCTGGTGTTCAGTGTCGTCGGCGGGAATCTTCGCCCACCGAATAATCGCCGGCAGAGACAGGCCCTGCACCAGCATCGACACCATGACCACGGCGGCCACCATGAAGATAATGAAGTCCCGGTTCGGCACCAACGTACCCACCGACAACGCCACTGCCAGGGACACGCCACCGCGCAGGCCAGCCATGGTGCTCACCACCCGATCCCGGTAAATCTCGCTCCGCACCTCAGGGTCCCGCATCGCAGCCCGGATTAGCCGGCGTAATTCATGCCGTTCGCGCAGCGGACGCTGCTCCTTTGCCTGCTCGGCCCGGTACTGTTCCTCGGCGCTAGCCTTAATGTCCGACAGCATGGCCGGCCGCATAAACAGGAACCGCACCAACAGGCTGACCAGCCATATTGCTGCCACCATGATGGCCGCGTGTGACTGCGAATAGGCGGCATTATTGTGCGCAACCTCGCTAATGTTCTGCCATGCCTCCGGCAGTTGCACGCCGACCAACACGAAAATCGCACCATTCATGAGGTACGACATGTAGGCCCAAATGGGCAACCCATAGAACCGATTCTGCGGCTTAATGGTGTCCACACCGTAATACGTCAGGTAGAACGCGGAAACCACCACCGCCACCACGCCGGAGCCCTTCATTCCCTCGGAAATCTCGATGGATTCCGAGAGCAGGAAAGCGACAAACGGAATCGTCATCATATAGATCACAAAGTTCATGGGATTGGCGATGCGGGCACGCAGCCGGTTTGCTACCCAGCCCACGGCTAGTCCCACCGCAATGCCGCAGAGGAACGAGAACGCCAGCATACCACCCGCGTGCGACACCGACAGATCCGTGCCGCCCGCAACCTGGATGGCCAGGGCAAACACCACCAGCGTGGTCCCGTCGTTAATGAGCGATTCTGCTTTGAGCACCGTGATGGAACGCTTGGGCAGTTTCCCGTTGAGCGTGGCCACGGCCGTAGCATCCGTCGGGGCCAGGGCCGCACCAATGATCAGCGCGGTACCCCAGTCGATATGGAAGAAGTGGGTGAGCACCCCAGCCATGGCGAATGCCGTCACAATGACCAGCACGGTACCAGAGGTAATGATCGCGCGGAGACTTTTCCGTACCTCCCGCAGCGAGGTGTTGCGCGCCTCCCAAAACAGCATGATCGGCAGGAATATTTCCAAAATCACATATGACGGCAGCCCAACCTCCCGCAGCTCATGCATGGCGGGCAGCAGCGCCAACGCCAGCCCGAGGAAAATAAGCAGGATCGCCGGAGTGACGCGGATCCGGTGGGCAAGCGTGTTACCGAGGAAAATCGCTGCTGCTAAGGCAATAATGATTTCAAGCACGATATATCCTTGTCCGAATAGATACGTTCATAATTCGATATACACGTTACCGCTTGACGACGCCCAAAGGTGAGGCACGCCACCAACACGGAACAACCATGGATGATCATCGGCTTCACGCCGGTTGGGCTAGTACCACTCTTGTGCTGTCTCCTGTTGGCCCTGCCATGGTAAGTCGAGCTGGAGTTTGGTTCGTAGCCGGACCAGTTCATCCCTACTGGATCGAGAAAGTCAAGCTCAGCAAGTGTGCTGCGCCGGGGTGCGTGCTGCGATATTGAACAAGTCAGGTTCCTAACCCAGCTTAAAATCCAGATATCGCAGCACAGTAGTAAGCCGCACCACCATCATGATTGCTCGCAATCGTTACAGCCACCCGGCTGCTTCCAACCATTTTCGGTAATGCTTCTGGCTTTGCCGATCCCGAATCTGGGCAGTGGCGAGCACCATGGCCAGCGGGGCCTTCGGGAACGGTCGTTTCCCCTTACTCAACCGGTGTAGCTGATGCTGCACCTGCACCAAACTCGCATACGAATTAATAGCCTTATCCTTAAACCGGGGTGTGGGCATTGTTGGTGCCGTGGCCTCCCGAACCCGCCACGTGTTCGGCAGCCCCGGGTCCAGCGACAACGCCGTACCCATGCCCACCATATCCACCTCGGTCGCCAACACCCGCTCCGCGGTGGCGCGCCGGGTGATCCCACCGGTCACCATGATCGGCATGGGGGCAACCTTAGCGATCTGCTCCGCGAACGTGAGGAAGTACGCCTCCCGATCCAAGGTTCGCTGATCCTTGGCGACCCCCTGCATGCCCTGCATAGCGGGGCTTTCGTAGGTGCCACCCGACACCTCCACAAGATCCACACCCAGGTCACCCAGCATGCGGACTACTGCTGTGGCGTCGTCAACATCAAAACCGCCGCGCTGAAAATCCGCCGAATTCAGCTTCACCGCTACCGCGGCACTATCCTGCACGGCCGCCCGGATTCGGGTAATGATCTCCCGAAGCAGGCGGCTACGATTCTTCAAGTCGCCGCCCCACCGGTCGGTTCGCCGATTCACCAGCGGGGACAGGAACTGCGACAATAAATAGCCGTGCGCCGCATGCACCTGCACCCCATCGAAACCGCTCTCAATCGCCCGGGTTGCGGTGGTCACAAACATGCCGATGACTTCTTCAATCTGCTCTTCCGTCATGGCGATTGGGGTAGCAAAAATTTTCGAATGGGCACCCATGTTCACGGGGATTGCCGACGGCGCGAGCTTAATGCCAGGCAGGCTGGCTGGTACCTGGCGGCCCGGGTGGTTAATCTGCATCCACACCTTCGTGTCGGTCGTGCCATTTGCGTGGGCGGCTGCGGCCCACTCCTGGAATGGTTCCAGTAGGCTGTCCTCGTTGAGGATAATGCCGTCGCCATTGGTGACGGCCCGGTAATCAACCATGACGTTCCCGGTGATGATGAGCCCCACCCCGCCGCGCGCCCACGTGCGGTACAGGTTGAAAATCCCCTGGCTGGGCAGCATGTTTTCGGTGCCCAACTGTTCCTCCATTGCGGCCTTAGCCAGTCGGTTCGGCAGTGGGCCACCATGCTTGAGAGGCAGCGGTTCGAAGATCGAGGTCATAAACGGTGTCCTTACTATTAGGGGGTGTCGGGTTCAGAATGCCTCGCGGGGTCGCCAGGCGGAGGCACGTTGTTAGCCGATATCGTCGAGCAGGCAGTGGGCGAGGGCTTCGCTGGACGCCGGATTCTGCCCAGTGTACAGGTGGCGATCCTGCACAATGAATGGTCGAAACGGGATGCGCGCCTTGTGGTAATACACGTCGATTTCCGCCAGCCTATCCTCCAAATACCAGGGGATTTTCCTACCGAAGGGGTTCAGCTTCTCCTCCACGGTGGATGCTCCCGTGACCTGGTAGTCGGCGAACGGCGACGGCGCGCGGGGATTGTGCGGATTCTTCGCCGCGAGGATTGCCGCCACACCATGACCCAGCAACGCCAAGGGCTTACCGGATCGCAGGCGCCGGGTAAGCAGACTGCTGGATGTTTCATCGAAAGCCAGATCCACCATGACCCCATGGCCGCCCGGGTAAAACACCAGATCATACTGGGTTTCATCCACCCGATCCAGCGGAATGGGGTGCGTGAGATCCGCCGCGATAGTGTCAAGATAGGCGGTGATTCGCCTGCGGTGACCGGGCATCCCGCCAGCAATGCCGAGACTAAACCTCTCTGCTGTGGGCGCGACACCACCCGGGGTCGCAATATCAATGCTCCAGCCCGCTTCGCTGAAAATACGGTGCGGCATGGCCAGCTCCTCCGCCCAATAGCCGGTAGGGTGGCGAGTGCCGTCGGTCAACTCCCACATTCGCGCGGCAGACACAACGAAAAGCACAGAAGTCATACAACAAAAGTGTAATAAGCATCAGTGCTTTACGCTTTACGACGGGTGGGTGGGCGGAGTGGCTGGGGTGGGGCGTAGCCTAGGCTCTACATAAAATAATGTGTTTTATACCACCATTATTGGGGGATTTCCTGCACATCTTGGTGCACGTGTGCACCACCGTTGACAAACGTGTTAAATCCTTTTATTCTAAAGGCAGCTCATCTACCATGTGTTGAAGGAGTATCCGAGGCCGTTTGTTTGCAAGCGGCCTCCGCTTTGTCAAACTTCCCAAAAGTTATCATGCTCTCTTGCTAACTTTCTTTGTGTATGTTTTTGCGAAACAGAATATGCTGTTATCAATAATGTGTAGTCCGTTCTTTCCTCATATACAACAACGTAGGAAAGATCACTTTTTGCTAAAAGGTATCGTACAGCACCATTCCGAGATGACTTCCACCATTTAATAGGATCTTCTGTGGGATTTGGATAATGATCTTTAAACTCTTCATATGCTTCCCTGATCCAATGAAGTCTGCGGCATCTTTCAAAGTTAATTGTTCGTGTTTCAACTCTTCCATGACCACTGGATATAATATGCCAAAATGTTCGGTGATAATTTCGGACCTCGGGTAGTCGACGAAGAACAACAGGTTTGTTGTTGCTTGGCCATATTAAGTTTGCTTCTACTAGTTGCGCTTTAAAAAGTTGGTAAAGGTTATGGAGGTAATAATCTTGATCAACATCTAAGTCACGAAAATGAGGGGAAAGAATAAAAGGCATATTGTTGTCTTTACCGAGGTTGGGGTTGCCAGACAAATACATTGAACTTCTCTTCACTGGGCAAGGTAGATTTTGTAAGTACGTAACCAGAACGGTCTTTAATCCTGTCAACTAGTGCGAGTTTTGCCTTATTTGTCAGTGTAATTTTTGCCTTGTCTGTATAGTTCATTCGGTTCGCATAGTTGACTGCACCTAAGATTAAATCTGCTAACTGTAGCTGGATTACATGGTGGGATTCAACTATTTGAATTTTCTGTATGATCTTTTTGTCAAAGTCATGGCAACTATTGGCAATGACATCATGAAGTTTTTGGATTTTCGCTCCACCACGAGTATCTTTTTTGTCTAAATATATGTTTGTATGTGCAGAAGGTTTGAGTAATCCTCTGATGAGGTAAAACATCATTTTGTAGTACCAATCATCATGCGTTTGATTAAACTTCTCATGCTGAAGATTGTCTTTTGAGGCGACAACTACTCGGAAACCTAGATCGTCATCATCAAAGAAATAATCAACTAAATCTTTGTAGAACTCTAGTTTCCCATTAGAAACTTTTGTCCACTTGATCTCGAAGTTGTGATCCATCTGGTGCTTTTCTTTAATCTCGAAGAGTCTTTTTGCTATCTCCCTTGTTTTAGATTGTGGGCAAGAGATACCGCCCAATACGAGAAAGGGCATTTTGTCAGCGAGGAGGTGAGTGCTTTCGTCGCAGTAAATGTTAATTGCTTCCATGGTTAGAACATCTTCAATCGGACTAGGTGAATAACTTATTTTAGATGCTAGCACTTATGTGGAATTTCTCCCGCATAGACTGCACTCCACTAAGCTAAATGCGTGCTTGCTGCTATTGCTGAAACACCCGGTCCCATCGACACCGTGGTAATCCGTGATGTCCCCGAACCTGGGGAACTCCGCTCCGGGGAAGTGGTGGTGCGCATGCTGGTCAGCACCTTCAACCCCTCCGATGCAGTGACGGTCTCCGGTGCATATGCGTCCCGCACCACATTCCCCCTTGTCCCAGGTTTTGAAGGCGTTGGCATCATCGACCGCATTGGCCCCGGCGTCCCTACCAGCGCACTTGGCCGACGAGTGCTACCCATCGGTTCACCCGGTGCGTGGCAAGAATACAAACGCATCGACCATTCCTGGTGCATCCCCGTTCCCGACGACATCCCCACCGATGTTGCATGCTTCGCCTACATTAATCCCCTCACTGCATCCCTCATGGTCGAACGCTTCTGCGACGGGATACAGTCTGTGCTTGTCGACGCTGCTACGACCACCATTGCTAGTCACCTGAAAACCCTATTGGAACAGCGGGGCATAGAAACGGTGACGGTGAGGCGGACGTGGGGAACGGTGGGCGTCGATAAGCAATTCGATGTTGCTTTCGACTGTGTTGGTGGGGAGATGGGTCGTAGGGTGGCGAAGGCGGTCAAACCCGATGGTGTGGTTGTGCACTATGGTTTGTTGTCGGGTGAGCCGTTGGGGGAGACTAAGCGGCGGGTTGAGATGTTTCGGCTGCGCGATGTGGTGCATGCGTGTCCGCGTTCGGAGTTGCCGGAACTATTTGCGGACGTATTTTCACAGCTACGGGCGGGGCGGTTGCGTAGTCGGGTAGTGAAGGAAGTTGATTTACGGGATGTGCTGGCGGCGTTGCAGGAGTATCAGCCGCGGGAGGGAAAATTGCTCATTAGGATTGGGCATTAAAGGAGGGTATTCATGGCGGCAGAACTGTTTCCGGTTGGGGAATTTTTGGTAGAGGAACTTGCAGCTCGTGGCTTGGTCTCTACGATGATTATTTAGCGTGGCAGGGGACTCAAAGTGCGAATGAATAGTGCGTATCATTCATGACTGCTCTTGTTTGTTTACTACGCTTGTAAAGTGCAGAGCCACTGATGAGCAGGGGATAGTTGTGTATTTGATGGGCTAGATCGAGGGTTGCGATCGTGCTTATCAATGGGTGATTGTCAAAAGGAAGCGCATGCTAGGAACCATATGGTTGCCGCCTATTTCTCGTGACTATGGTGCAGGGCCTTGGAGCAGCAAACGGTAACAATCACGCTTTGCAACATGACGAGAATATAGATTGGCAGTATTATCAGAGGTATAGTTTTCGTGACAAAGAGGATGATGCCACACACTACAGTGCTAATGCTCATCCAAATGATAAAGAATTTCATGGCAGAGCGACTGTTTAAGGCCATGACGGCTATGATTCCCCACAACACAATGGCAATGAAAACCGATAACAAAAATACTATGCCGGAGAATCTTCCATAAGCGGGGTGCCATATCGTGTCTTGGTCACCAAAATCGCTGGGAGCCCACACAGCATTGGCGACAACGGCAAATAGGTACCAGGAAAGACGGTAAAGTTGTGGCATTCGATCAGGATTGCGTTTCTTGAGGTATGTGAGGAAGCAGGTCATTATTGTGCTCTGAATGATGATAATGATGAGCATATAGGGGATAGCCATGATGAAAAATAATCCCAGCCAGCCATCAAGTCCTGAGCCAAGTCGGAATATGAATCCCAGAGAAACTGCTAGGACACTACCACCAGTCCACAGGAGAAAATACTTCAGGCTGTTTATGATGCCCTGTTTGTGTTGATGTAGTGGGTTGTCATGATTTGTGCGTGAGGTCATGGTTTTACTGGCTTCCTATGAGGGCAGCTATGGCGATCCATAATCCGATGGTGCTGAGGGTGGATATTTGAGTAGCAAGGTGTGAGGACTTATGTGGAGGATTGCGTGAACCACTACTTGAAAAATCGGAGGTAGTGATGCAGAAAATAACACTGATTGCAACAGCGAAGAGAACCCAGGAGAGGATGCGAATTTGCATCATCTGGCCAGGGTTTGGTCGGTGCATGTTGGCGAAGAAATAGGTCATGGCTAGGCTCTGGAGAATAACGCCAGCAAAGAAAGGGGAGCGTAGGAAATAATTAATGATGTGAGTGATGCGGATGGCAACCTCGTTAATTTTGGGGGTTTGGTTGCTGTGACTGATAATGCCAGCGAGAAGAATCCCCAGGATAAGCGCTAATATGCTCATTCCAGTCCACTGGAGAAAAAATTGCAGATTAGCATCCATGACGTTCCCGCCTCCGTTTCCTATGAGGGCGGCTATGGTGGCCCACAACCCGATGGTGATGAAGACGGATAACTTGAACATCAGAATTGAAAGGTTGCCCGAATCAATGCCGAGTGACTTGCCGATAGTTTCATAAAATGGATTCCACACCACTCCCTGATCGGTCCCATCCTCTAACGCCCACAAAGCATGGATTACGGCAATAACGAGAATCCATGAGAATGCGTAGATTTGTGATATCTGGTCGGGGCCTGGTTGGTAGGTGACGAACAGATAAGTCATGGCCAAGCCTTGAATAACAAGACCAGCGAAAATTTCTGAGCTGGCGAATATGATAGAAAAGAATCCCCATCCGCTTATGCCAGAGATGGTTCGGAGATAGAATCCCGCGGTAAACGCTAGGATACTGGCACAGGTCCAATATAAGAAGAACTTCATGCCAGTGTTGACGTTTTTATCTAGCAGAAAATATCCCAGGAGTAATGCTATGCAGGACCCACCACCAACACAGTGGAAAAATATGGTAGGTATATCATAATCGTAGGTTTTGCGTTTTGTTCCCATACAATTCTCCTTAGCTTCGTAAATTTATTGTTTGACCATGATGATGGCTATAGCGATCCATACCCCTATGGCACCGAAGGCGGATAGCACGGTAATGAGCTTTGTGAATTTCGTAGAATCAATGCCGAATGATTGGCCGATAAGGCTATAAGGTGAGTCCCTGCGGTCGCCTCGTATCCAGAAGATATGAATGACAGTGGCAAAGAGAACCCATGAGAGAATATGGATCTGTGTCATTCGGTCGGGGTTTGGCTGGTGGATGGCAAATAGGTAGGTCAGAGCCAAGCTTTGAATGATAGCGGCAATATAAATAGGAATGTATTTTATATTGTTGGAATCCTTCTTGTTTGTGAAAATAGAAGTAGATTGAAGGAAATATCCAACAAGAACTGCCAAAATACTGATGCAGGCCCAGCGTAGGAAGAACTTAAC
Organism: Corynebacterium matruchotii; assembly: GCF_011612265.2. Taxonomy (NCBI): domain Bacteria; kingdom Bacillati; phylum Actinomycetota; class Actinomycetes; order Mycobacteriales; family Corynebacteriaceae; genus Corynebacterium; species Corynebacterium matruchotii. Next base: position 478,242 of record NZ_CP050134.2, read on the forward strand.
AGTGGTGTCCACGTCATCTTTAAGCATGAAGTATGCTGGGAAAACTGCTAAAGGAATCAAAGGATAAATGAGCCGGATAAAGACAGTGATTAGTAAGGTAATCAGCTCGTAAAAGTCATCTCGCTTCTCCATGATGCTTCTGCCTTCATTGCTTTGCCATGAGGACTGCTATGGCGATCCATAGGCCAATGGTGCTAAGAGTTGAGATGATGGCGATTGGACGTGGAAATTTATGTGGTCGATTGTCTGTGTTCAAATCTTCAGATAAAAATTTGTAGGTGGCGCCGTAAAACATACTGGTTGCGGTTGCAAAAAGGATCCAGGAAAGAATATGGATTTGTGACATTTGGTCAGGGTCTGGGTGGTGCATGTTAGCGAAAAGATAGGTCATGGCCAGACCTTGAATGATGAAAACCGCAAAGAAGGGGGTGGACAAGGGGTAGATTGCGCAAACAAGAATACCCATGACGGCATCGGTGGGTTTGAAGGTGCGTTTACGGATATGGCTGACAATGTTGACAAGGCCGATACTCGTGATGAGCGTTAGCATGCTCATTCCGGTCCATTGGAAAAAGAATTTGGTGTTGGCATCCATGGTGTTCCCGTTTCCCTTTCCTACGAGAAAGAGAGCTATGGTGATCCATAGGGCAATGGTGCTGAGGGCGGATAAAATGAGTACCAGGGCTGAAAACTCACTTACGTCGGTACCAAAAAATTTACTAATAGGACCATAGAGTGGGTGCGTACTTTTGTCGTTGTCATTGCTCTCGCTCAATGCCCAAATGGTATGGATTACAGCTAGGACGAGGACCCATGAGAGCGTGTAGATCCGTGACATCTGGTCAGGACTTGGTCGGTAAGTGGTGAAAAGATAGGTTATGAACAGGCTTTGAACGATAATGATGACCAAAATGAGCGGGGTAGCTACCATATAAACGAAGGTCACAACTCCACCAAGACCAGAAATAATTCGAAAATATATTCCTACAATAACTGTCAGAATTCCGACGCAAGTCCAGCATAAGAAGAACCTGGTGCCAGTGTTTATAATTTTATCTAGCAGGAAATATCCCAAGAGTAGTGCTATGAAGGACCCGACACCAACATAGTGGAAGAACTTGTTGATCTCACTGAAATGATAAGATTTATGTTTTTTATTCATGATGATGTTGTTCCTACCTTCATAACATTTATTGCCTGACCATGAGGGTCGCTATGGTGATCCATAGGATGCTTGCCCCAAAAGCTGATAGTGGCATGACGAGTTTTGACAATTGTGCGAAATTAATACCAATTGATCGGCTAATGGCTTCATAGGGCGTATTTTTGAAGTCGCAGCCCCATACCCAGAGAGTGTGGATAATGGTGGCGAAGAGGATCCACGAGAGCATGTAGATCTGTGACATTTGGTCGGGGCCTGGTTGGTAGGTTGCGAACAGGTAGGTCATGATGAGACTTTGGCCGATGGCGCCAACGAAGACAACCAGGATGTGTTTTTCGGCAGGGAAATCATTATTACCCATTAAACTAGCAATGAACTGGAGTAAAACTCCGATAGTAACTGTCAAAATACTGGCACAGGTCCAGCGGAGAAAGAAATCAGTAGTGGCGTTCACGCTGTTTTTGAACATGAAGTACGCTAAGAAAAACGCTAAAGGACTCAAAATACAGATCAGCAAAACGAATAAAATGATTACACCGCGGATTATGTTGATAATTGATTTCGGGGAAAGTTTTTGCTTCTCCATGATGCTCCTTGCTTTGCCATGAGGGCGGCTATGACGGTCTACGGTCTTATGCTGATGATGGCAACCCAAACCACCCACTCTTACGCGGACTCGAACCGCTGCCGACCATCATCTTTTCGAAAAATACACTCTCCATATACCTATTCTACAGCAATGAAATAGCTGGTCAGATCAATTTTTTGCATGTCTGTTGTCGGAAGGGTGATATCTGAAGTCTCTGGTGAGTACACTAGGTTGATGAATAAGAATAATCCGCCGCTCACCCTTGACCAGCTACGCGATGGTCAGCGGGTCCGCGGCATTGTTCCAAACCAGACGGTCACTATCAAACATGTGGATCGACTCGATGATGTTACCGCCGAGGTAATTTACTGTGATGAGGCTGGGCATTACTCGCCGGTTATCCTCACCCCGGATCGCCTCGCCAGAGTGGAAATCGTTACCGAATCGGGCGATATACCTGCTTTCGACGGTAACGCCGACGATTTCCGGCTCGTCGCCGAGGCACTGCGCATCACCTATGCGGCCCGTCATGATCCCATGGTTGCCGTTAATAGTTCCGACGTCGACCCGCTGCCGCACCAGATTCGGGCCGTGTATGAGGAGCTGCTGCCTAGAGTTCCCCTGCGGTTTTTGCTTGCCGACGACCCCGGCGCAGGAAAAACCATTATGGCCGGCCTCTATCTGAAGGAACTTATTCTGCGCTCCAGTTGTGAGCGTGCCATCATTGTGGTGCCTGGTGGCCTAGTGGAGCAGTGGCGGGATGAGCTCGCCCAAAAATTCGACCTCCACTTTGAGGTTTTCAATGCTACCAGTGACGATTCCACCGGCAAGAACCCCTTTGAAGCGCATCCCTACCTCATCGTGCGTATGGACCAGATTGCGCGCAATGATCGCCTGATGCGGTTGCTGGAGCAAGTGAAGTGGGATGTCGCTATCGTGGATGAGGCGCACCGCATGGCCGCCCACTATTCCCTGTGGGCCGGGGAAATCAACGCTACCAAACGGTTCAAGCTGGGGCAGTTACTGTCGGAAACTGCCCATAACTTTCTGCTCATGACCGCCACCCCACATTCCGGGAAGGAGGAAGACTTCCAATCGTTCATGTCCCTGTTGGACAGAGACCGATTCGAGGGCCAATACCGGCAGGGCATTCACCGGACGGACACCAAGGGCCTCATGCGTCGCATGGTGAAAGAAGACCTGCTCACGCTCGATGGCCGGCCCCTGTTTCCCGAGCGGCGGGCCTACACCGTTCCCTACGAGTTGAGTCGTGCCGAGCGCGATCTATACGAGCAGGTGTCCGATTATGTGCGCGATGAAATGGGCAAAGCTGACGCCATTCAGGATGGGAAGCGTCGCAACAATGTGGGGTTCGCGCTGATGGTGCTGCAACGGAGGTTGGCGTCGTCCCCGGAGGCGATTTTGCGGTCGTTAGAGCGTCGTAAAGCAAAACTGCGACGAAGCCAGAGAGAATATGATGCCCCTAATGACTACGACAGCGCCGTGTCGGAAACTAATTGGGCGGAGCTGGAACAGCAGGTCGACGAGGTGGTGGATCGTGCGACCGCGGCCCAAGACCAGGTGCAGCTCACGCACGAAATCGCCGTGCTGGACGGGCTCATTGCGACGGCCCGGCGGGTGCGCAACCAGGACGAGGACCGGAAGTGGGTGGAGCTACGCAAAATCCTGGAAAGCAAGGTGCTGACCGGCACGAATGGGGAAAACCGCAAGATCATTATCTTTACTGAACACCGCGATACCCTCACCTACCTGGAGGATAAAATCACCACCCAACTGGGCAGCACCGACGCCGTTGTCACTATTCATGGGGGCACGCCGCGGCATCTTCGCCAGGCCATCCGCGAACAGTTCGCACACGACCCGCGCACCCTCGTGCTGCTTGCTACCGACGCCGCCGGCGAGGGGCTCAACCTGCAGCGCGCCCACCTCATGGTCAACTACGACCTGCCCTGGAACCCCAATCGCATCGAACAAAGATTCGGCCGTATTCACCGCATTGGTCAACGCGAGGTCTGCCACCTCTGGAACCTGGTCGCCCACAACACCCGCGAAGGTGACGTGTTTAACCGACTGCTCGAAAAAATCGAGGTCATGTCCGAAGCCTACAACGGCAACCTATTCAACGTGCTGGGTGACACGGATTCCTTCGATGGTCGCCCCCTCAAAGACCTGCTTATCGAGGCTATTCGCTACGGCGACCAGCCAGAAACCAGGCAGTGGCTCGATAAAGTCATCGACGCCAGCGTCTCCAAAGGGCTTGATGAACTCCGCGCCAAACGCGCCCTCAGCGAAGACATATTCAGTAGCCGCGAACTCGACCAAGTGCGAAACACCATGCGGGACGCTGAGGAACGCAAACTTCAACCCGGATTCATCCGCTCCTTCTTTATTCCCGCATTCAAACGTTTACGCGGATTGATTGATAAACGAGAATCCGGTTGCTACAAGGTCACGTATGTGCCGCCACTGCTTCGGGACATTGCCAGCCGCCAGTACGAGTGCGTCACCTTCGATGTCGATTACAAGCACCCCGCCGGTACCCACCACGATGCCGCCCTCATCGCGCCGGGACACCCGCTGCTCGACGCGGTACTGGTCCGCACTACCGAAGACCTGAAACCAACCCTGGCCCAGGGCACCATTTTCGTGGACCGGAGCAGTAAACAACTCGCCACTCCGGCGCTGCTCTACATTGTGGAACAGCGCATCACCGCAGGTGGGGACAAGGACACGCTCTACCATCATTTCGACTACCTGCTGGTCCCTCAAGACGGCGACACCAATGTGAATGTCCCAAATAATGGGGGCGTTACCGTGACCACGACACCGCCGTTCCTCGACTACGACACCCCCAAGGAGGAAGAACGCGCCATCATCCAGAACCTCATGCGCGACCCTATGCTCCGATCCTGGCTGCGCAAGGATCACGGCAGGACCGTGACATTGTGGGCGACCAGGGAAGGAATACAGCCGCGCATGAAAGAACTGGAGCAGCAACGCCGCCGCGAAACCCAGCGGGTGTGGGACCAAGTAGAAAATCGGCTGACCACCGAAATTAACTATTGGGAACGAATGATCAGCGAGCTGCGGTACCAGGAGCGAAACGGGCACGCGAACCAACGCCTCGGATCCAAGGACGCGGCAGCCAAGGTGGCTGACCTGGAGCAGCGACTCGAACTGCGGAAACGCGAGAAAGAACAGGCGTCATGGTTGAATGCGGGAACACCCCTGATTCGCGGTGTGGCCCTGGTGATTCCTGGCCACCTCATTGACGCACACTCGGCGCCCAACGCGAAGAAGCAGGCGGCAACGTTCGCTAAGGAAACCCAGGAGGTGGAGCGCCGGGCCGTGGAAGCCGCCCTTGCTGCCGAGCGGGCCCTGGGTCGGGTGCCGGAGGAAATGCCGCGCAATAATCCCGGCTTCGACATTCGCTCCACCGACCCTGCCGACCCGCTTGCCCACCGGTACTACCTGGAGGTCAAGGGTCGCATCGCAGGATCGAACACGTTTACGATCACTAATTCGGAGATTAATTTCGCCCAAAACCATAAGGACACCCACCGCCTGGTGTTAGTGTCCGTACACCCCGATGGGCCCGAGTTTGATGAGGTGCGCTATGTCATGCATGCGTTCGATGACATGGAGGCGTCCATGAGCACGCATTCCCGCAACGAGAAATGGTCCCACTATTGGGGGCAGGGTGGTGCACCAGTATAGTTATTGTTCAGCCACCTGATGATCCCTAAGGAAGACCGACATGACCACCGTGAAGAAGAAACTGATCGAGACGTCACTACCGCTCGAAGCCATTAATGCGGCATCCGCGCGCGAGAAATCCATCCGCCACGGCCACCCCTCTACGCTGCATTTATATTGGTCCCGCAAGCCCTTAGCCACAGCGCGGGCCGTGCTTTTCGCCCAGCTTGTCGACGACCCGGCGTCGCGGCCCGGCGAGTTTCCCACGGTGGAATCCCAGGATGCGGAACGCGCCCGCCTGCATGCTCTTATGGAAAAACTTATCATTTGGGAAAACAGTAATGACGAGAAGCTCCTGGAGCAGGCCCGGGAGGAGATACGCAAGAGTAATGACGGGAAATTGCCTGCGGTTGTGGACCCGTTTGCGGGTGGCGGCTCGATTCCCCTAGAGGCACAACGTTTGGGATTGGAGTCGCACGCCAGCGACCTGAACCCATTGGCGGTGCTGATCAATAAGGCGCTCATTGAGATTCCCCCGAAGTTCGCCGGTTGGTCACCGGTGTTCCCCGGGGTTGCGGAGGAACAATCATCATGGCTGCGTGCCGAGGGGCTGGCCGCTGACGTGCAACACTACGGTCAGTGGCTGCGGGACGAAGCAGAGAAACGTATCGGCCACCTATACCCGAAGGTCACGGCCCCCGGCGGCACAGAGCATACCGTGATTGCTTGGAAGTGGGCCCGAACCGTCATCAGCCCCAACCCCGCCAACCCGATCGAAACACCATTGGTGAACTCCTGGTGGTTGAGCAAGAAGAAGGGCAAGGAAGCCTGGGTGAAGGCCACCGTCGTTGACGGGCAAGTACAGTACGAAGTGCAGCATAATGCGGATGGGCCGAAGAAGGACGAGGATGGGACTATTAAGCATGGTAAAGGTGCTTGGACGGTGGGGGATGGGACGCCTTTCAGCTACGATTATGTGCGCGAATCAGGGAAGAGAGGCGAGATTGGTGCGCACCTCATTGGTATTGTTGCTGAGGGAAACCCAGGTCGGTTATATCTTTCACCCACACCAGAACACATACAGGCTGCCAAAGTTGATGCCGGAGATGCCGGCATTATCGGTGAAATTGCCGCTAATCCTCGATGGTTCTCGCCACCCGCATACGGAATGCGGGAATTTTCCGACCTCTTTACTAACCGCCAACTTGTGGCTCTCACCACCTTGAGCGAACTGGTTTCTGAGGCGCGCGGTAAGATTCTTGAAGATGCATTAGCTGCAGATATTCCTGCAGGCGAACGACTGGAAGACGGGGGCGTGGGGGCTGAGGCGTATGCTGATGCAGTAGCGACGTATTTGGCATTTGCGCTCGATAAATTGGCTGATTTGAATAATTCATTAGTGGGATGGGAGCCTAAAGCTCAGTGTCCTCGCCATCTATTTGGAAGACAATCCATTCCTATGGTTTGGGATTATGCAGAAGCTAACCCTCTATCAAAATCATCTGGTTCTTTCATTACGATTATTCAAGGAATTTCAAAAGCAATGAAAGCTCCGTTTTTTGGTGTTTCTAGTAGTACGAGTAATAGTGTTTCCCCGGGAAATGCGATGGCTCGCGAGTATAAGGATTTGATTGTTTCAACTGATCCTCCTTACTATGACAATATCGGATATGCAGATCTGTCTGATTTCTTCTATGTTTGGCTTCGGAAATCATTGCGCACGATTTATCCTTCCGTGGTGGGGACCATGCTCACGCCCAAGGCCGATGAGTTGGTGGCTAACCCGTATCGGCATGATGGTAAACAAGGTGCGGAAAAATTCTTCGTCGAAGGCTTCAACTCTGTATTTCGCCGCATTCGGGAAGGCGAAGCTAACCCCGATGTGCCCATGACCGTGTACTACGCTTACAAGCAACAAGATCGTGGTAAAGATGGTACCTCATCCACCGGCTGGCATACCTTGCTAGATGGACTTATCCAATCAGGGTGGGAAATCACCGCCACTTGGCCCATGCGTAGCGAAGCAAAAAACCGATTATTGGCACATGGCACCAACGCTCTCGCGTCCTCTATCCTTCTGGCCTGCCGGCCTCGCCCTGCTGATGCTCGGGCCGTGGCGCGCCGGGCCTTCGTGGCGGCACTCAAATCCGAGCTCCCCGAGGCATTGCGCACTCTCATGCAGGGCGCCATCGCCCCCGTGGATTTGGCCCAAGCTGCCATTGGGCCAGGGATTTCCGTGTTCTCCCGGTACGCCAAAGTGCGGGAAGCTGACGGGTCGGACATGAGCGTCAGGGGTGCGCTACAACTCATCAACGCCACCCTCGACGAGGTATTGGGTGAGCAGGAATCCGACCTGGATTCAGACACCCGGTTCGCGGTGCGGTGGTATCGCCAATACGGGTGGGCGGCTGACAGCTCCGGCATCGCCGACCAGCTGGCCCGCAGCTCCGACACCTCCCTTGCCGAACTGCAACGCGGTGGCATTTTCGAAGCCAAGGGTGGTAAGGCCCGGCTGCTGTCGCCAACCCAATTGAACGAGGCGTGGGATCCCGCCGCGGACGAGCAGGTGAGCGTGTGGGAAGCCACCGTGCGGCTGGCCGCGGTGCTGGCGAAAGACGGCGTGGACAAGGTCGCGGAACTCCTGCCCGCGGTGGGGGAGAAGGTGAGCCTGGACGCGGTGAAAGAACTCGGCTTCCTGCTGTTCCACGAGGCGGAGAAAAACAAAGACACCGACGACGCCATCCTGTTCAACGGCCTGGTGAGTTCCTGGGGTGACCTCAACGAGCAGGCTCGTCAGATTGTGGCACATCCGAAAGCCCACCAAGAAGCCCTCACATTCGAAGAAGACTAGGACACAATGAATCATGGCACTCAATAACCGGGAACGCATCACCAGAGCATTCGACCTGCTCCAGGAGGGGCTGCATGACCTTGTGGACGAGGTGATGACCAGGTATTTTCACACCAGTGATTGGCCAGAACGGATGGCCGCCCAGGACGCGCAGCGTTACGGCCGGGAGCGCCGCAGGCTGGAGAAAACCGACCCGCAGGTGCAGCTGCGGGCGATCACTGAATACGGTCGGGAGTTCAGCAGGGAACTGTCCCGCGGGCAGCAAAGTTTAGCGTCGGAACTGCGGGATACCCGAAACGAGTGGGCGCACGGCGGTGCATTCAACTCTGACGATACGAGCCGCGCCCTGGACACGATCGAACGCCTGTTGCGGGCGGTCAACTCGATGGATTCCGCCAATGACGTGCGTAAACTACGCGAAGACCTGCAGCGTACGGTGTACGAGGACCGGACCCGGAAGCGGTCAAAGCCCACGAACACGGCGTCGATAAGCGCAAGTAAGGGGCTGAAACCGTGGCGGGAAATCATTCACCCGCACGACGATGTGGCGCGCGGCGACTTTACCGCGTCCGAATTCGCCGCCGACCTCTACGACGTGAGCAAGGGGCAGGCGAGCAGCGAATACGGCGACCCGATCGAGTTTTTCAGCCGCACCTACCTGACCGAGGGGCTGCGGGACCTGCTCACCCGTGCTTTGCGACGCCTTAGCGGGGACGCCAACGCCAGTCCGGTGGTGAATCTGCAAACCAACTTCGGTGGCGGCAAAACCCACTCCATGCTGGCCCTTTACCACCTGTTTAGCGGCACCAAGAAGGACGATTTTCCGCAGGAAATACAGGACCTGATTCAGGACGCCGGCAACCCGGAACTAGACACTTTGGGGGTGCGGCGCGTCACCCTGGTGGGCACGTATTTGCAGGCTGGCTCGCCAAGCATCAAGGAAGACGGCACCGAGGTGCACACGCTGTGGGGCGAGCTCGCGTGGCAGCTGGGTGGTCGGGAAGCTTACAACATTGTTGCCGGTGCGGACAGGTCCGGCACTAACCCCGGCGAAGCATTGCACACACTCATTAGCGCTCACGGACCGGTCCTCATCCTGATCGACGAATGGGTGGCGTACGCGCGCCAACTCGTCACCGATAAGGAACTGCCCGCAGGCTCGTTCGATACTCAATTCACTTTCGCGCAATCATTAACGGAGACCGTGCGGGGCATCCCCGGGGCAATGCTGGTGGTGTCCATCCCCGCCTCTGACGGTGGGAAAGACGGGCGCGGTACTGACATCGAGGTCGGCGGCACCAATGGGCAGCTCGCCCTCGAACGGTTGCAGAACGTGATCCGGCGCGTTGCTGACCAGTGGCGACCCTCAAGCCGGGACGAATCCTTCGAAATCGTGCGCCGGCGACTCTTCAAAGAACCCGACGCGCAAGGCCTCGCCGACATCGCGGTGGTGGCCCGCCAATTCGTCACCATGTACCGCAATAATGCGCCCTCATTCCCGCGGGACGTGGCCACCACCAACGACTACGAACACCGCATTCGGGCCTCCTACCCGCTGCACCCCGAACTGCTGGATCGGCTCTATGAGGACTGGTCCACCCTGGAGCGGTTTCAACGCACCCGTGGCGTGCTCAAACTCGTGTCTTCTATCGTGCACGAACTCTGGGTCAATAATAATGATGCTGCGCCGCTGATCTTGCCCGGCAATGTGCCGTTGTCCGCCACCCGGGTGAATACCGACCTCACCCAATACCTGGAAGACCAGTGGAAACCCATCATCGACTCCGACATTGACGGCGTTGGCTCCACCGCGCAGCGTATCGACGCGGACCGTCCCGCGCTGGGAGAACGGTCGATCACGCAACGCATCGCCCGCACCATCTTCATCGGGGCGGCCCCGCGCAGCAAAACCTCACACAAGGGCCTGGACAAGCAATATTTGTGGTTGGGCACCGCAATCCCTGGCGATCCGCTCGGCAACTTCGGCACCGCGGTCGAACAGATTTCCCAACGCTCCACCTACTTCTACGAAGAACAAGGCTTGTACTGGTTCGACACCCAGCCGTCGGTGGCGAAAGCCGCGCGCGACCATGCGGAACAGCTGCGGGAAGACCCGGACACCGCATGGAACGAAATCGTCCGCAGGTTGAAAGCCGCGGAGGGCAAAGGTCGGGGTTTCTTTAGCCACATCCACATCGCGCCCGACACTGCCGCCGATATTCCCGACATGGATACTGTTCGGCTCGTGATCGTGCACCCCCGGCTGCGGCGTCGCAAGAAAGATGGGGCGGAATCCGAGGTAGTCAAGTGGATTCGCGCCGCGGTGGAATCCAAAGGTGCGGCACAACGAACCCACCGTAACACGCTGGTATTCCTGGTTGCCGACTCCGACGAGCTGGAATGCCTCGAAAACACCACTCGCAACTACCTGGGGTGGAAAATGGTGCAAGACAGCGCGGAACAACTCAACCTGTCCAAGCAGCAAAGCAACCAGGCCGACAGCTGGGTGAAACGACTCAACGACACCATTAACAGCAACATTCGTAGCACCTACATGTGGATGGTCTACCCCGAACAAATTGATCCCACCCGGCCCTTTGAACTGGCAGCCGAAAAAACCTCCGACTCTGATGGCAAAACACTCACCGAGCGCGTGTTCACCAAGATCAAGCGTGACGGCCAACTGATTACCGAACTCGCCCCCACCATGCTGGGCATGACCCTGCACAGCGAATTGGGTGCGCTATGGGATCGCGTGGATGACATGACCGTCGGTGACCTGTGGGGATACTTCACCCAATACGCCTACATGCCCCGCCTGGCCTCCCGAACCGTGCTTGACGACGCCCTCCGGTCGGTCATCGACGTCATGCTTATGCCAGGGGAACAGTTCGCGCTGGCCACGGGGAAGGACAGTGGAGATTTCGGGCAGGGTCTGGGCGGCCTGGGTGCGCGGAGTGGTCTGGCTGCCGGGGCTGCCAGGGAGGGAGCGGCCCATTATCAGGGACTCATCCTGCCGCCATCCAGCGCCGCCACCGCACCAGTCATTACCGACAACACACTTGTGGTCAAGTGGGAAGTGGCCAAAGCACAGGCTGACGCCGAAGCCGCCGAAGCAGAACTGGCGGCGCAGCAGGCTGCCGCGGAGCAGGGGAGTGGAGCTGAGGGGTCGAGAGACCAAGCGGTATTGCGGGGTGACCTATCAGATGGGGAAACTCTTACGGCTTCTTACCATGGTGAACCATCTACTGTTGGGACGCGACCATCACCAAACGCATCTGTTGGTTCTGGCGGGCTTTCTGGTGGCCCGACGGTCGTGGAGTTACCGGACACCCACTACACCGGCTCCGTCGTCATCAACTCCGACCGGTACGTGCGCATGGTCAACAACATCATCGAAGAAGTCATCGACCGGCTAGCCGGCAGCGGTGCCGACCTTGAAATAACCATGAACATCCACGCCACCAAACCCAAAGGATTCACCGAAACCGAAAAACGCATCATCAGCGAAAACTCCCAAACACTCAAATTTGGGTACTACGGGTTTGAGAGGGGGTAGTAGCTAGGGTAGGGAGATTATGAGTGAGTAGGGTCGGGGTGCCGGTTGCGGCCCCGGTCTTGGCTCAAGTAAAAGTAGGGTGCCTGCGCGCTGGTGATTGTGTGGGTGTGTGGGCGCCCTGCGCTTACTGATGAAATTGGAAAAACAATTCGCATAAGTGAATGGAGGAATTTATAGTATGAATATATATGAACATCATGAGGTCTTAGGGTGGTTTTTCTTACCGGAAAAACCAGATAACAGGGTGCCAGTTGTTTTGGAATGGGATCCAGCCAAGGGGGCTGAGATCGAATTAATGGGTGGATTATGCCCCGGGTTTTCCGATAAAGATGTCCCTGCGGACCAAATGCGTAGGTTTACCTCATTAGAAGGAACGAGTAATGCCGATTTTGGTATTATCACACTTGCTGAGGAGATCTCATCTATTCCGGTGATATTTCTTAAAACGAGGGAAGGTAAAAAGTATTCGATTTGGGATGCTCAAAGAGGCAATTATTCGGTTGGCCTTTCATCGGTAAGAACTAAAGAAGAGCATTGGCATTCAGTGCAAGTATATGTGGATGGTCATATTCTGCCTGAAGAAAAGATCTTCACAAAAGCTACTTTTTACATTGATGAATTGTATTATTTAGTCAATGAATGCCAAATTTGGCAGCCAAAGTGGTGTCCAATGGAGAAGGTAGGGCGACCGGGAGAAAAACCGGAAAATGGAACATCTTTAATGCCTTACATGTTACTTGTTACAGGTGGCTTCCAGCCGGGAATATTTGAGGGAAGCACAGAAGATACGCACTATTCCATAAACTTATCAACGACTCGTCCATGGGGGCGTGAAGCTACTGAAGATACTCCTTGGCTCAACCTTAACTCGATACTGAAACGCCAGCGTCACGGTTTAACGCTTACGATCTCTGCTGAAGCAAGTGTCAGCATTACACTCCGAAAGAATACGGAAGAACCAAAAGATTTAGTAGGGACTGCTTCAGATTTAATTGATAAGTTTGTGCCAATATATGATTTGATGCGACTTGCTATGTTCCAACCTTGTGGAGTGGCCAACATTCAACTACAGCAACATGATAATGAACATGGAAGTTTACTGGTGAATTTGGGTGAAGTTGCAAGACCAAATGAACATCATGAACAGCTAGATGTGGTTTTCACTCTCAATGATATTTCTCTGGAGAATTTCCTAAAGGAGCGAGAGCGTTTAACGAACAACTATGGGGCTTTTGATTCTTGGAATATCTTGATTAGTTTTTGTGGTTATTCCTCTAACTATATGGAAGAATATATAAGTCAAATTCTTGCAGCAATAGAAAGTTTCCATAAACGATGCCTTCTTGGTAAAAAGGGAAACTTGAAAGAGAGATTAGAAGATTTGTATTCTCTTTTGCCGCAGAAGATTCGGAATCAAATTAAGTTTGACGATGATATTGAGATATGGGCAGAACTTGCGGCAAATGTTCGTCACCGAGCGGCACATGCTGGGCCACAAGATGGACGAAACAACAATACTATCTCAGATGAAATAAAGCGTTATGTCGGAACTCTATCAATATCAGATCGCAATGCTATTGCGGTATCCGCACATTTAGTAACATATCTTGTTTTGCTGAATGAATTAGGTGTTTCATCAGAGGCAATCTGTAATGCGCTAAATATACATCCCAAAATTTCGACCATGGTGTATTACTGTTCTAAAGTCCGTCCGTTACTGGAATCCATAAAGAATCTACCAACTTCATAATCGTTGCCCCGCACCAGCGGGGCAACGATGCGTCGTAAAGCTTGAGCAGGTGTTTTCTAGCGTAAGGCGGTATTATAAGAATCACTACATGGATGTTTAGGTGCTTCTATGACTAAGGCGGATGAGTGAGATAGTGTCGGCAAACGATGACATAATAGAACTGGTCCAGAGCCATGCTGATGGTGACGACAAGAAGTTCTACACCATAGCAATGCAAATAGCTGCAAAAGCTGCACGCTTGGGGCATACCCAGTTTGCGCAAGAACTGCGGGATTTGGTGACAGAACTGCGTCGAAAAACTCATCACGAAGCGCAGCTGGCGACGATTAAAACGCGGGGTGAGCTGGAGTCCTTCGCCACAATCAGTTATCCCGACGTTCGGCTCAACAACATGACACTGTCGCCGGACAACCAAAAGCAGCTGCATAACGTGGTGGTAGAGCAACGCCAACGGGACAAACTGATGCTTTATAACCTACGGCCAGTGCAACAGTTACTATTTATCGGGCCTTCCGGCACTGGGAAAACGCTGGCTGCCAAGGCACTTGCGGGTGAGCTCAATCTGCCGCTTATCTCGGTTCGGCTTGATATGCCTATAGGGGATGCTGCGACAAAACTACGCAGCATTATTGATATATCCCAGGAGACCAGGGGAGTTTACCTGTTTAACGAGGTTGATGCGATCACTGCTGACGGTGGCGGGGCACGGCAGGCAATCAACCTGCTTCTGCAATTCGTGGAAGATGATTACTTGAACAATCTCATCATTGTGGCAACAAATCACCCACAATCGTTTGGGTACGCAACGCTTCGCAGATTCGATCAAGTCATCAAGTTTGAACTGCCTAGTGGGGACGAAATTCGGTCGGTGATTGAAAACCGGCTTGCGGTATTTACCCCAATGAAAGCCTCATGGGAGCCCATCGTGGCGGCAGCAGACGGGCTAAGCCACGCGGACCTGGCTGTGGCGGCCACAAACGCAGTTAAACGCGCAGTCCTCAACGGAAAAATCGGCAAAAGCGCCGGGGACTTTGAGGAATGGACAGAATACCTATGCCACGAACTGGAAGAACGGAGGAAGTTTGGGAAGGGGGAGGGAGTTTAGGGGGTTTGGCTTCCATGGGTGGAGGAGTCGTGGATGAGGGCACTTGATGTTTGGGCCTGGCGTCTAGGTGGTGCGTGAGTTTGTGGGTGGCGGGTGACATTGGGGTTGGGATTGGGGGCCGATCAATGATGATGTGATTTATTGAGTGAACGTTTCGTGGGAAAATGCACGATATACTGGGTTAGAAGCTTTGTAGAGTTTCTTGTGGATAGACAGATTGGAAACGCAAGATGAATGATGATTCTGCTAATGAAGCCCTTGAATTGCTCAAGCAAGAAGACATGATTTATGACAGTTTTGTTAATGATGAAGATGGGTGGACTGTTGTTTATGATGAATGGTACAACCAAGATCACTCTAATGGGGGTAGATATGCTTATTTCGCCCAACCCAATCAGTGTGAGAAAATTATTAGCCATGATGAATGGGATTTGAGATGCGATGAAGGATTACCTGGCTTCGTGGTAAATCGTCAAAATGGTGAAGATATATTAACTTATCGTCGAAATAATAAAGCTCCAGAATTTGAACCTCTCATTATTGTGCAAGATTTTCATGGGGTTGAGCCAAATTCTCTATTATTATCTGAAGAATTTCGTCTCCTGATGAATCTTTGGCAAGATCCAGAATCTGGGGATTTTTATATGATTAGTGATGATGATTCTAAAGAATTGACGGTTCGATTTACTGCTGAGAAGGTGGAGATCCGTACTTCAATTCTGTGTTGTTACCAGGCGGCGCGGCAGCTAGCTCTTGTTTTGGTTACTGATTCTGTTGTTTATACGCAATTTCGTGTGCCGGCTGAATCATTGCAAAATCTTTCTTTTATAAAGAAAACAAAAGATGGTTTAAATCGTGTGTCCTTAAGTGTTGTTAATGATAAAACACCTGGTAATGGCAGTTGTTCTCGTGTTCTCATAAAGCGAATTTTACCTCCACCGCCACAGGAAGAATGCGGAATTTGGCCATTTGAGAACAAACAAAAAAAGTATCTAGAATTTATTATTGGTGAGGATAAGTATGGCCATCCAATAGAATATACCTGTGATCCTGATAAGCTTGCTAATTATTTCGGTAAGAATCCTGATGCGCCGCATTATCTTACACCGGTCTTTTTTAAAAAAGATGTTTTGCAGCGTTACTATGATGACTCAAAACTATATAGTGTTAGTGATGGGTATCTTGCGTGTGCGCGGAAGTGGAGAGTTCAAATTGACAATAACAACCTAAATGTCGTTTCTGTGTTTCTTGGAGATATTGGGCGCTATATTCCATCTGGCCATCGGCAGCATTGGTTAAGTTATAATGTTCCTCCGATTTATAGTATGAGCGAATCGGGTATACGTCGTTCATTTTTGGGGCAGTTTGTTGAAAGTGATAACCCAGAGCATCAGTTTAAACATAAATACTCTGAGCTTCAGAAAGTATGGGAACAAGCTTGGGGCTGGCGACTACACCGGGAGCCTGCCAAACAAGATGCCGGAGCGATAAAGCGTCTGCGAGTTCCGCTCAATGAAATAGAAGCAGAATTTAAGCAGCAGTTACTCAACCTTGCTTTAGTCTTGGTTGACCTTCTTAACGAGAAATCTATTGTCAAGCAGTGCCCAGAAGCCAAAGATGAAAAAGGAGGCATCTCTAAGTTGGAATACTTCCTCAAACACTATTCATATCCTCACGTTGAACGGGATATCTCGGTATTGCGGACTGTTCAGACGATGCGTTCTCGAATAGCTGCCCATGCCTCCGGGAGCAACGGACAAAAATATCTTGATGAACAACTGAATGGTAAAACCACTCAGGAATACTTCGTGTTGCTGCTGGAGAAAGTAGTGACCATGCTGGATAGTCTTATCGCATTTGCGGTTGATAAAGCAGAACAGTCTAAAACTTAAACCATGCAGAAGTGTGGTGGGTTCTGGTTTTAGGCCGAAGCTCACCCCGGATCAGGGCTTAGGTAGGGATTCTCCTACTCACTGATCTTCAGTATCGAGGCGCCAGAAGTCGATGTTGATCTGTGGACTCCCATTAATGTGGCCAACAAGGTGACTATTGAAGTGGAGCAGTAAATGTTGGTGAGTCAGTGATGCTTCAGGCATGCTTATTCATCACAAAAACCTAGCGCTCTTTGAACTATATATTCCATTTGGCTACCACCCGCAGCTGTGTCAGCTGCGGGTAATTTTATTCGCGGCGGGGGCATTAATCCTTCTGGTTATATCCACTGTAGTATGGGAGGTAGAAAGGTGTTCTCGCAAAGAAAGATCAGAACATAAGGTGTGTAACAGACATGACTGACCATAACCACTATGGCGGTGACCCAGAATCCCTGCTATCCGTCAGCTATCCCAATGCGCAACTCAGCGACTTGGTGCTCACAATAGAAAACCGTCGGCGACTCTGGAACGTTGTCATGGAACAACGACAATGGGACAAAATCACCTTCCACGGCCTACAGCCGGTCCGCCGACTCCTGTTCACCGGCCCGCCCGGTACTGGGAAAACGTCGACAGCCCAAGCCTTGGCGGGTGAGCTTGGAGTGCCGCTCTACACGGTGCGACTCGACCTGCTCACCACCCATCCCAAGGATGAGGGCGAGGCGGAATTCCGGCAGGTGCTGGACACATTGATGCAAACCTATGGCGTGTTCGTCTTCGATGGGGTGGCCGAGTTTACCGAGGATAACCGGTGGATTCTGGTCATGCTCCAGCAGTTCCTGATGCAGGACACGTCGAAAAGCGTCATCATTGTGGCAAGCAATCGCCCCCGGCTGCTTGACGGCGTGATTTTTGAGCAGTGTGACCGCATCGTGAACTTTGGGTTGCCCACAAGCGACGAGGCGCGGGCGATCATCGAGGGGCAGCTTGCCATGTTTGACCTGCGGAATATCTCGTGGGCGTCGGTGCTGACCGCGGCAGACGGGCTCAGCCATGCGGAAATTTCCACAGTGGCCGGTAGCGTCGCCGAGCACGTCATGCTGACCAATGCCCCTGTTTCCTGGGCGCGGCACCTGACCGCAGAATTGGGGCGAGCACGGCAATAACCTTGTAACCTGCGGAAAAGCTTCCGCAACAGTCGGCGTACCCGTGGCAGGAACGCTGTGACAAAGAAGCCTTGAGCGTGTTAGCGTGCCGAGCGTCGAGAAATGTCGAGCATGCTTGAGCAAGAGGTGCTGCTATTTTGCCTGGTTAACGGGCTATAGACTGGCAGGGCTTAGGCGTACGATAAAACATTGCTACCTTCACGGATCTCATCGGTGATAGCACTGGTGCATTCCAGGAGAGATTGGACGAACTCATCTGCCTTCTTATCGGCCTGACCTGTGGTTTCGGCAGGAAACGTGAAAGTGATACAAAGGCGATGCAACGAGGCTGGAGAAATATCGGGTGTGATACCTGCAAAAACAGGATTCTGCGAAAGCACCTGACGAACGAGTAAAATTGCCTCCGGGGTGGGGAGCGAATCGTCGAGATACACAAAGATCTTTAATTTGAAATCCATTGTCATTACCTGTGTGACTTGAATAGCTGTGGTTATTACCAGCAATTATAGAACGGTTGATACCTGGGGTGAGTGGAGTGAAATGTTACAGTAGGAATTGGTGTGTTCCCTATGCGGGTTGAGTGTGGGGAACACCTTCCTCGTCGCTGCGCGGTAGGCCCGCGCGCGTGCGGGTGGACCGTGTAGCTGTTTCGGCGAGCGGACCGCCTAACGATGATGGAGGATTGTCATGGGTAAACACAATAAACACCCTGATCGATCACCCGGTCGTAATAATAATAATGATCTTGCAGCCAATGAGCGGTCCAAAGCAAAATTGGCGTACAAGATCATCATCTTTGCGACCGCAACAGTGAAACTCATCACTGAGATACTTCACTGTATAGGGTCGTAGACCCGCAACCCTTACCGGGAAAGGGCAACCGACCTGGTAGGGGTTGTTTTATATTAGTAGCAAGGATACTATCCTTAGCTGCCGCCCCCACTATATCACGAAACCCGACCGATTCGCCCAGAGCATACCTTCCCAAACGCTGTAGTAGCCCCCATCAAACCTTCGCTCCCCACCGACCCCATTAATATTCGTCATTGCTATTTATCCCTCCGGGAAAATACGATTTTGGTATGGACAAAACCCTGCTGCAAGGACTCATCACCGCCCACCTATTCATGGAAAACGGGGACCTTGCCGGGGCCAAACGGGTCCTGACCACCCTGCCTCCCGAATATTATGATGATCCACGCCGGCTGCTCATGCTCGCTCGGGTGGTGTGCCTGGAGGTGCAAGAACCGGAGGACTTTGCTGAGGCGATAACCATATTTCGGCAGGTAGTGCGCGCTGGGTCGCGGGATGCCTCGATACTCGTCAACGTGGCGGCGCTGGCGCTCAAGATCGGATACCGGGACGAAAAACATGCTGCCTGCGAGCGGGTGGCCGACCATCGGTTGGCCTTGGACGCGGTTCGTCAAGCAATCGCCGTCGAGCCCAAGCTGTCGGTATCATATCTGATTGCCACCCGGTTGATTATTAACCTGACCCTATATGCGGTGGGCGGTGCGGAACTAGAATCCCTGGAGGCGGAGGCCAAAGCACATCTGGGCCAGGCGGAGACCTTGGGCGCGGACCCGGCGGCGGTGGCGACACTGCGGGTGGCGTTGATGCTGGTTCTGGGCCAGCTGGATGCCGCCCGGGAATTTCTGACGGATACCCACCCGCAACCCCGAGCTGTGGCGGTGTTGCGGGACTATCTGGCGGAATTGGACCGGCCGCTCACCGATCGGGACCGTGCTGACATGGCGCAAATGTGGGCGGAGCTGCGGGAATTCCTGGCATCGTTTCCCCACTTCATGGCGCGCATGGGCCTGTCCGAAGACGATGAGTTCGCCGACCTGCGGGGCTGCATGCTCATGCAGGCCGCCCTGGACCTGCTCGATGACGACTATGGCGCATTCCCCATGCTGCTTCCCCCGGAGGGCCGGCAGCTGCTGCACAATTTTCACAAGCACACAATCATTGTGAAAGGCATGGCGATGGTGGCATGGCTCAGCCTGCCGCTGCTCTATTTGCCCGCCACACTTCGATTGTGTGCTGCCATTGTGGGGGTGGTGGGTATGCTCGTGGTCGCCAGGCTGTGGGATCGTCGGCTTCGGCGCGATGCCGCCCCATTGGGTTACGCACAATTATTGCGCGGGAACCTGCTCCTGCGGTTGGCGTTACGCCTGTCGCAAGTGGTTCCCGCGCTGTGTTTCGTGCCGGTTGCACGCACCGCGCTTCAGGGTTTCGGGGACCCCAACGTGATGACGCTCGTTGGGCTCCTCATGTTCTTTGCGCCGATGTTTCCCCTATATTTGCTGCGAATCGCGCTGCGTCAGGCGTCGTAAAGCTTATCGACGAGCCCGCCACGCGCCGGCGGCCGCTAACCCGAGACCAACCGCGATCCAGCACACCAGGACGGTGACGGGTTGCCCCATGGCGGCGCCGTCGAAAAACGCGGAGGAGCGAATGGCGGTGCCGGCGGCCCCAAGCGGCAGGTATTGGCCGAGCGTGCCCCACGGGCTGGGCAGCCAAGCGGCGCCGGTGGCTAGGCCGGACAGCGGGTTGGCGACGAACAGCATTAGGACGGCGCCCAGGCCGATGCCCGCGAACCCAAGCAGGGAATTCAGGCCCAAAACGGTGAGGGAAATCGCGGCGATGCCCAGCATAATGATGGCTGTGGTGGGCCAGAAGTTTGCGTCGAAAGCGTCAAACCCGAAGTACAGGGTTGCCGAAGCGATGAGGCCGCCCAGGATTGCTACCCCGATTGCGCCAATGATCTGCTTGCGGCGGGACTTTTTAAACACGGTGCTGAAGGCGACTGCTGAGGACATGCCGCCGAAAATCATGGGCAGTGCCAGCATGCTGATGGCGGAACCGGACGGGTCCTTCGCGGTGAGGGGTGCGACGTCGGTGTAGTGAATGGGCTGGCCGGTTTGGGACAGGCCCTCGCCGATCTGCTTCAAGATGGTGGAATAGGGGGTGCCGGCGGCGCTGGCCGTCACAATGGTGATGCCGTCGGGACCTGCGGTGATGGCGCCGATAGCCTCCCGGTTTCGCACGGCCTCGGTGGCTTCCTCGGCGGTGCTGTAGCTGGTGACGGCGAAGGCGTCAGGAGATTTGGCCTCCAGACCCTGGGTGATTTTGGTGGTCACCATGTTGGGGCCGCCGACCGCGAGCGGCAAATCCTTTGCCCCGGAGTTCAGCAGTGGCGTGACGAATGACAACAACATGAGCAGCAGAATGGTGCTCAACCCCAGGATGAGGCCGGCGAGCTTGAGATATTGCTTGCTGGCCGTGGTGTTTTCGGCGGCGTTGGTGTTGATAGTTGCCGTGGTGGGTTCGGCTGTCTTTGCGCTGGTGGGCGCGGTTGTGATGGACATGGAATGGTCTCCTTCGATGCCTTGAAACTATCTTTAGTGGAGCATTTCGTTCCGATTTATATGGAGCATAACGCTCCGTATAGTAAAATGCAAGCGTAACGAGAAACACCGAGCTTATTGCGGAAAACTGGGAAGGATAGCTGCACGCCATGCGGAAAGATGCGCAAGAAAACCGACAAGAAATACTCCGGGTCGCCAGATTCCTCATCGCCCAACAAGGGTCAGACGTGTCCCTGCGCACCATTGCGTCAACCGCTGGCGTGGGCATCGCCACCCTGTACCGCAACTTTCCCACCAGGGAAGACCTGCTGTTGGGCATTGTGCAAGAAACCGCGGAAGAGGCGGAGGCTGCAATAGCGGAATGCTTGGAAACCTGGGACGCGGACCCCGAGCAGGCGTGGCGGAACTACGCGCATGCCGTTGCCCGGCAGAAGATCGCCACGTTTGCCATGCGCATGGTCGAGACCCCCGGCATAGAAGAGATCGTCGAGCAGATCAAGGCGACACGCGCCCACGTGCTGGGCCAGGCAGAAGCAGTGCTGGATCGGGCGAAAGCCGCCGGGTTCGTTGGCCCCGACATGACTGTTCTGCAATTCCAGATCGGGTTAGCCATAGTGACGCGGCCCCTGCCGGACACTCCCTTCTTTGATCTGCCCGAAGGGCGCGAATGGCTTATCGACGTCTACCTCCGCGGGGTGCGGGCGGAGTAGGGGAGGGGGAACTCCAGCTTTAGTGAGTAAGGTGGTGCAGTACATTCTCTAAGCTCTACTTCCTTCGGGAGTTGTGGGGATTCGGATCGTTCAGGGTGGAAAAGGAGCTTGAAAGTAACGCTACAGCCTGAGCTCCGAATTCTTCCAGGACGTTTAAGAGTTCCATAATCCCGAAACCCAAGCTCAGCACATGTGCTGCAGGGTGGTTTTCTGTTATGGGTCTCTTGGGAGCGATGGTAGTAGATGCTCTAAGCTCCACTTCCCAAGAAAGCCAGGGTTCCTGAGGTGCGTTGGGCGAGTTTTGGAGCTTAGGCAAAATGCTACAAGCTGGGCTTCATTGGTGCTGAGCTTGAATTCTGGGTAGCAGATATCCGAAACGCCTGGTGGGGGAGAGCGGTAAAACGCAAAGTCCAGCTCAGCATTTGTGAAGCCTTGCGTGATCTTGTCATTACTACGAATCCTAAAAGGCTGCACATTATCTAAGCTCCACTTTCTTCGGGAGTTTTAGGGACTTAGATCATTCAGAGTGGAAAAGGGAGCTTAGAAGTTGTGCTATAGCTTGCGTTCTGAATCCTTCCGGAGTGTTTCGGAGCTTCATAGTCCCGAAACCCAAGCTCAGCACATGTGCGGCAGAGGAGCCGGGGAAGTAGCGCGGTTGCTCAGCTTGATTTCCCTCCCGGATACCTCTTCGGGCCCAGGTGAACATCGCAGTTTTTACGGAAGTCAAGCTTAGAAGAAGTGCGAACTTGGTTGAAGGCGTTGATAGTAGATGCGCTAAGCCCCACTTCCCAAGAAACCTGGGGTTCCTGGGGTGCGTTGGGCGGGTTTTGGAGCTTAGATAAAGCGTTACAGGTTGGGCTTCATTGGTGCTGAGCTTGAGTTTGGGGTAGCGGAGGTTTGAAACGCCTGGAGCGCCACCGGGAGGAAACGCGAACTCCAGCTCAGCACTTATGCTGTTTCGTGGGTGTCCAAGCGCTGGCAGGGTTGCATAAGGCCTAAGCTCCACTTCTGGAATAAGGCTGCAAGAGTGTTGAGCTGGAGTTTGTCGGTGGAGCATAGGGCTGCGCATTCTGCACGGCAACCCCTCAACCCAAGCTCGGCACTTGCGTGGTCGCTACATGATCCTCATGGACCTGCGCCTGTGGAGCGCGAAGCTCGTGGTCTCGGTCAGGTTAACCGTGAGCTCTCCGCTGGAGGTTTTCACCGTCACCAATCCTGGGTATTCCTGATTATCAAGCTGTTTCACCAGCGCTTTAGCCTCGCCACCCTCCAAGTCGAAGGTTTCGCCGCAATAATAAAGAGTAATTTTCATCCATGTCACCTCTTTTCTCAAGCTATAGATCCCTATTTTAGCAGGTGGTGGTGGTCGGCAAGGGTGAAAAAGTAACAAGTCAGATGACAAAAAGGTGGGGGATACCCACCCAAAACCATGGGGGCCAAGCGGTCACTCCGTTTTCCATTGCGTGCGATAAAAAATTCGGGTCCTGCCTTGTAGACTGAAGGATATGAGTGATATCAGGATTGAGCATGTGGCCGTCTATGTTCACGACCTAGAGGCTATGCGGGAGTTTTACCAAACCTACTTTGGGGCGAAAGCCAACGACCAGTACCATAACCCCACCACCGGGCTGCGCACCTACTTTCTCACCTTCGGCAGTGGGGCGCGCCTGGAAATCATGAACCGGTCTGGCGTGGATGTGCCGCAGCAACCCCAGCAGGTGGGGTGGGCGCATGTGGCCTTCTCCCTGGGGTCGAGGGAAGCCGTCGACAAGCTGGCGCAAACCCTGGCGGATGCCGGATTCATCGTGAGCCCGCCGCGGGTGACGGGGGACGGCTACTACGAGGCGGTGGTTCAGGACCCAGAGGGGAACGCCGTCGAAATCACCGCGTAATCCCTAGTCCAGGGGGATGGCCTCTTCGGTTTTTTCGATCAGTATAGACACGCGGTCATCACGGATAAAGGCGAAGCCGCCGCTGGTTTTGAACCGCATGTCACTGTTGTCGATACCAATGATGTGGGCAATGCCGTCGCCAAGCATACTCACGTATGGAACGTGCCCGGGGTACACGCCGAAGGTGCCCATCTGGCCGGGGATAGTGGTAAATGAGGCTTTACCTTCCCAAATAATGCCGTAGGGGGCAATGAGCCGAACGGTGAGATATTTATCCATGCGCGGTTATCCTTCATATAAAACAAAGCTAACTCCCCCATGGTACCGCCGTTGTGGGCGGCAAAATGTCCGATCACCTGCGGCACTACATGGGGGTAATGTCCGTGAGCTGTGGCGACGTCATGAGAGTTTGATTTGTCACAGGGGGTTGTTCACCAGGTGAAGAGCGATTCGGTATTGTGGTCGACAGCTTCGAGGAGGGGGCGGATGATTTTTGAGCCGGGAATGCTTTTATACCGGTGGAATTTGCCGGTGTTGTCGGGCCAATAAAGGGTCCATTTACCAGTGGTTTTGGTATAGCGGAATCGGGCAACGAATCTTTTCATCCGCGTAATTTCGGTGGTTTCAGTGGGGATGATATCGACACGCACAACTGTGACGTGGATATTCGTGGTTTGCGCTTCGAAATGTGACAGCGCCCCGTGTCTGCTGTGTTCTTTAAGCGCGCACCATTTTTGGATGTATTTCACATCGAGTTCGGGTAACACCATGATTTTGATGGTACCGGTCCTTGCTTTACGACGCCCAGGGCTGTTAAACCGTCCAACTGGACAGCAAGCGGCTGATGTGTTACAGTCTAATCAGACGGTTAAAAAGACCGATAAGATCAAACAGTAAGGAGCAATAATGTTTCCCCCAATGACACCACCCCCTTTCGGCTGGAATGGTCCCGACGATGATCCCCGTGACGGCGGTCGTGGCCCGCGTGGCCCTCGCGGTCGCCGAGGTCGAGGCCCACGCGGACCCTGGGATGGCTCCCACCCAGGGCGTGACTTCCGCGACGGACTGGAGGAAGAAATCCGCGAATACACTCGCCGGGTGAAGAAAGAAGCCCGCGAATACCAGCGTCTCCTAGAAGAAGAAGCCCGCGAATATGAGCGCATGATGAAGGACGTGGCCCACGAGTACCAGCGAGTCATGGATGAAGCGGGCCCAGAAGTAGTAGACGAAGAACCCGAGGAGCGTCGCCGCCGCCTTCACGACGAAGCCCAGGAACGTCGGCGTCGCCTCCACGAAGAGGCCCAGGAGCGTCAGCGTCGTCTTCACGAAGAAGCTCAGGAGCGCCAACGCATCCTTCACGAAGCGGCCGAGAACCGTCGTCGTATGCGGGATCACTATCATGATCGCCCCGGTCGGCCGGGCCGCCCAGGACGCCCTGGCCGCGGCTTCCGGGACGCCGAACACACCCGCCGCAGTGTGCTCGACGCAGCCATCCGCAGCCTCATCACCGAAGGCCTCGGTGTATCCATCCAGGCCATCGCCACCGCGGCAGGCATCACCAAGAGTGGGCTCATGCACCACTTCAATAACCGCACCGAACTGCTCGTCTCTGTCGCCGAAGACGCCATCGAAGACTTCCGCAACCAAGTCAATGACAACATTGACCTGGCGGAAAACCGGCCCGGCAAACTGCTGCGCGCCTACATCCGAACCCTCTTCGACAACCTCGAATACCAAGACTCCTACGATCCGGCGCAGCTGTGGAGTGTACTCGCCCCCATGCCCGAAATCACCGACCTGCTTATCGACGATGCCGCCCGCTGGCGCGACGACTTCATCGCCGATGGTCTCAACCCTGATCGGGTGACCGTTGCCATGCACGCGGCCAAGAGCTTCGTTCACGAGGCCCAGCTAGATCCGGGTATCAGCACCGAAAGCATTGCCCGGGCCAAGAGCGTGATCCTGGCGCTCACCAACGAGACTGGGCCCCTGGTGGATGTCTCCGACGCCGAAAACTCTTTCGATGATGTCGAGGAAGCGGAAGTGGAAGTGGAAGAACTAGAAAGCGCCACCGACGACAAGGACTCCGACAAAGAGTCCGGCGACGACTCCAAGGACTCTTCCGTATAACCTTAAACACGTGACTGATAACACCACCCATTCACAACGATCCCGGAGGGCCATCCTCTGGTCGTATGTTCGACCACACCGGAAAACCCTGGCCTTCGCCCTCGTCCTGGGCCTAGGGGCCTCCGCGGTGAACCTCGCAAACCCACTGGCCACCCGGTGGGTGCTTGACTCCCTCAGTGCGGCGGAACTCAACCTAGTTCCGCCGCTTGCGGCATTGACCAGCCTCATGATTCTCGGTGCCTTCCTGCACTGGTGGCAAGCTATCACCCTCGGAAGCCTGGCGGAAACCATCGTGTACGACGCCCGCAGCTCCATGATCCACCGCTATCTCACCGGCAAAGTGCTGCCGCTCACAAGCCGGCCGGCAGGTGAACTCACCACCCGGGTTACCAGCGACTCCGTCCTCCTCAGGGAAGCATCGTCAGCCTCCCTCGTGGAGCTTATCGACGGCACCATCATGCTCATCGGCAGCCTCATACTCATGGCGGTCCTCGACCCCATCCTGGTGCTCACAACCGCGATCACAATAGGTATCGTCGTGGGAATCTTCATCCGCATGACCCCCGCCATCGCCCGCGCCGAACAGCAAGGCCAAGACGCTCTTGGCGTTCTCGGCGGCCAACTCCAGGCGACACTACGCGCCATCAAAACCGTCAAAGCCGCAGGCGCCCAAGGCCGACAAGAAACAAAACTCTTGGGCCTGGCCACGGAATCCCGGAAACAAGGCATCATCGCGGTGCGCCGCCGGGCCCTCACCGGGGCAACCGCCATGACCGGCGTGCAAATAGCCCTCATGATTATCCTGAGCGCCGGCGCCTGGCGCGTCGCCCTCGGGGACATGACCGTGTCCACACTCGTGGCATTCCTCCTCTACGCCCTCGGCATCGTCGGACCCATCGAACAAATCAGCGGCAGCATCACCCGGCTGCAATCCGGCATGGCCGCGGCCGGCCGCATCCAGGAACTCGAAGACATCGACTTCGAACGTACCCACGCCGACGCCAAGGCGTCGACAAGCGAAAGCGGCGACACCATAGTGGAATTCGACCAGGTAACAGCCAGATACACCCCAGGCGGTGCCCCCATTCTTGATGGGGTGAGCCTCGCCGTGCCCCGGGTCGGCCATACCGCCATCGTCGGGCCTTCCGGCGCCGGAAAAACCACCATGCTCTCCGCCATGCTTGACTTCATCCAACCCGAACGCGGAGAACTCCGCCTCAACGGTACCCCCTACCCGGGGCTCGCCCCCGATGAAATCCGTGCACACTTCGCCTACGTGGAACAAGAAACCCCCACCCTGCCCGGCACGTTGCGCGACAACCTCACCCTCGCCAACCCTGGCGCCACCCCGGAAGACATCGATGTGGTGCTGAAAACCGTGCGACTCGACGAGCACGTGGCCACCCTGCCACAAGGCCTCGACACCGAACTCACAGACACCAACGTATCCGGCGGCCAACGACAACGCATCGCCCTCGCCCGGGCGCTGCTGGCCAAACCCGACATTCTCCTGCTCGACGAAGTGACCGCCCAACTCGACGGCATATCCGAAGGCGCAATCCACGACGCCATCACCGACTACGCCACCCGACACGCCGTCGTCACCGTCGCCCACCGACTCTCCACCGTGGTCGACGCCGATAACATAGCGGTCATGCAAGCCGGCCGCATTATCGCCCAAGGCACCCACCACCAACTCATGACCGACAACCCTCTCTACCAACAACTCGTAGCAGCACTTAGCCTGGACAAATGATCACCATTCACACCAACCCCACCATCAACCGACCCCAACTCGCCCGACTCTTCGCCGACGGCTTCATCGACGACCCCGTGTGGACCGCCATCATGCCCACCCGGCGACTCCGCCGGCACCTCATCCAAGCGGAAATCAACGCGGGCCTGCGACACGTGGGAACCGGCCGAGCACTCGACGTCGCCTACCTCGACGACCGCGTCGCCGGGGCCCTGCTCCTCACCCCACCCGAAGACGGCGCCGAGCCCCCACCCGGCATCATCGAACGGGCGATGGCCAGCGTCGAACAGTTCGTGCCCGCACTGCGGCGCGGCATCAAACACCAAGAAGCAATAGACCAGTATCAACCGGAAGAACCCCACTGGTACCTCACCGATATTGTGGTTTCCCCCGACATGCAAGGGCATGGGGTAGGCAGTGCGCTACTGGAGCATCGGTTGGAGCTTTCGGGGGACGACCCAATATTTCTTGAGGCAACCACCGCTGGCAGCGCGCGGCTATACCAACGTCACGGATTTCACCCCCTGGCAACGGTATCGGTTTTGCCACGTACCGAGTCGGTTGTGATGTTGCGAAAATCCTAGCGCTACCGGGTAAAACTCGGTAAAACTTGAGGGTATGGCAACCATTGAAATCCTCAGCGCCGACCAAGCCCTGGCGAATTTGAGCAACCACAAGCTGGGGCGCATCGTGATGCACAGCCGCGACGGCCTAGAGATCTTCCCCATCAATTACGTCACTGATCGAATAAACCTCTATTTTCGCACCGCGCCGGGCACGAAACTGTCCGGCATCATGACCAATAGTGATGTGGTTTTCGAAGTGGATCATGTGGAGGCCAACGAAGCATGGTCCGTAGTTGTCAAAGGTGATGCCGAACAGGTACGCGATTACAGCGAGAAATGTTATATTGACACACTGGATCTTACCCCCTGGGTGCCCACCCGTAAACAAAATTATATTCGCATTACACCACGGGAAATCAGCGGTAGAAGCTTCCGACTGAGCAATCAAATCGAACGGTACTAGTAGGCTAAAAGGGTAGCACCTATAAATTACCGTATCGAAAGCTCATTCTATTGTGACATCTCACGACGTACCCTTATCAGATGTAGCGCAAGGCGAAGTCTTTACCAAACACGTTGACCAGCCAGATTCGGCCTACGCTGAGGCCGCCGGTCTCAATTGGCTCGGGGCGGCATCACCCCAGGTAGTGAAGGTCGTGGCAGTGAGCGACCACACCATCAGCACCACCAAAATCACCCCGAAGCGACCCACCAGAGCCGCTGCTGAGGCCGCAGGCGTGGAACTCGCCCACATCCACCTGGCCGGTGCCCCCGCCTTCGGCAGCCCGCCGCTAGGCTGGCCCGGCCCCAACTTCATCGGCACCCAAATCCAGGCCTGCGAACCAGACCCCGACTGGGCGCGGTTCTACACCACGCAACGGGTGCTGCCGTTCTACCGCAAGGCTATGGATGCCGGAAACATCCACGACCCAGAAAGAACCGTCGAACGCGCCTGTGAACTCATCGCCGCGGCGACCTGGGAGAGTGCCCACGTGGCACCTGGTGTGGCCGGCCGCATCCACGGGGACCTGTGGTCCGGCAACCTGCTCTACGGGCGCCCGGTCAGCAAAAACGTGCTCACCGAAACTGCCCTGGACGATGCCGGCGCTGACAACGGCGAGGTCGATGGTGACGGGGTCGAGCCGTTCTTCATCGACCCGGCAGCGCACGGCGGACACCCCGAAACCGACCTGGCCATGCTCGCCCTCTTCGGAACCCCATTCATCGAAGACGTATTCGAAGGCTACCAGTCTGTTCGGCCCCTGGCTGACGACTGGCGGGACTTCATCCCCGTTCACCAGCTGCACCCACTCGCCGTGCACGCCTTCACCCACGGCCCCAGCTATGGCCACGAGCTGCTGCGGTGCGCCACCGACGTGGTGCGGCTCCTGGGCTAACCTGGCGGCGAGTTACCGCGATTGCCGCCACCACGTGTCCTGCGGAATCACCGGCAAATGCCGCTTATGGTGACCGATCTGCCACAGGTGTTCGATGCGTGCCTGCGCTTCCGCGGGAATGAGGCCCGTGTTTTCCACATAGGTGTCGATGTCCGCATAGGTCACCCCCAGGGCGTCCTCGTCGGCGAGCGCCGGGCGGTCCTCCTCCAGGTCCGCGGTCGGCACCTTCCGCCACGTGGATTCCGGCGCACCCAGGTGACGCAGCAGCTGGGCGCCCTGACGCTTGCTCAAACCGAAAAGCGGCACCAGGTCGGCGGCACCGTCGCCAAATTTCGTGAAAAAGCCCGTGACGTTCTCCGCCGCATGATCCGTGCCAATGACCAGGAGTTTCTTCTCGCCCGCGAGCGCGTATTGGGCAATCATGCGCTCCCTAGCCTTGATATTGCCCTTATTGAAGTCCGTGAGCTTCTCCTGCCCCAGCGCCTCGGCCACGGCCCGCGCCTGGGCGTCGGTAGTCTCCTTAATATTCACTGTGACCGTGTGGTCCGGCTGGATGAATTTTAAGGCGATCTCACAATCCTCTTCGTCAAATTGCACCCCGTATGGCAGGCGCATGGCCCAGAATTCCGCATCGGTGCCTACCGCCCGCAGCTTTTCGACGGCCAACTGTGCCAGCTTGCCGGCCAATGTGGAATCCTGGCCGCC
This sequence comes from Corynebacterium matruchotii, assembly GCF_011612265.2. Lineage (NCBI taxonomy): Bacteria > Bacillati > Actinomycetota > Actinomycetes > Mycobacteriales > Corynebacteriaceae > Corynebacterium > Corynebacterium matruchotii. The sequence continues at coordinate 508,545 of NZ_CP050134.2, forward strand.
CGAGATTCCCAATACAAAGCCTCTGGCATGACTGTAGAGCAGATAGTCGGTGAGGAATTGCACCCGATGGGTGATTTCTTCCTCCGCGTCGACGCGGGGCTTGACGTGGAGAAAATTAATGATCTCTTGTTTGATATGTGCCGCGTGGTCCATGGCTTTTATCCTAATCAGATTGGGTATTTTTGGTGTTTGTGCCCCAGGTGCGATACCATAGTTGCTCGTGTCCTTGGCTGATTGATGCCAAAAGTTTAATCAAGAAAGGAGCGCCCGATGAAGGTCCGTAAGTCACTTCGGTCGCTAAAGAACAAGCCGGGCGCCCAGGTTGTGCGTCGTCGCGGCAAGGTCTATGTGATCAACAAGAAGGAACCCCGGTTCAAGGCCCGTCAGGGTTAATTCGGGGGTGCCGCACGGCACCAAAAATACATTGCAAGCAACCGCCTTTTGGGGTTGAGTGAAGTAAAATCACCGCCCAAAAAGGCGGTTGTTTTGTTCGAATGATGTTTGGTTTGGGGGTGGTAAAAATAAGGGCGCTTCGAACGGGGTATCGGCGAAAAAATCGGGGAATTATCAGGATTGCCAAGCCGTAACAGTAAAATGTTATTAAATTTTTATTTAAATGATAAATGGGTAATTTCCTGCTTAAAGGGTGTCATGTGCAACCCTTAGCATTTCCACTACCTACTAAAACTAAAAAGAAGCTGAGTGATTAATGTCACCTTTTGAGCGGTTGATAGGGATTGAGCTGCGGCAATCTCGTGTTGGCAAAATTTAAGGCTCTCGCAAGGTCGGCGTCAGGCCGTGCGGCAACGTCAATATGTGGGGTGTAGGCTGATGCCCAGCTGGGGATATCATTCCGGTAACTACTATATATCGGGTTTCTTGCACTAAAACACCACAACGTATAGTGTCTTTTGGTGTCGCCACATGACAGACAGCACCACGATCGAATGTTGTTTTGAAAATCACATGGCGGACACTAGGTACTTATCTGTTCAACACTTGTTGAGCTTCCGATATTCGAACATTGCTGAAGGATTTTTAAAGCTATGTCTATTAAGCTATTCACTAAGCCAGCATGTATGCAATGCAACGCAACGAAGAAAGCACTCGACCGTGCCGGTTTGGATTACGAAGTAGTAGACATCAGCCTTGATCCAGCCGCCCGCGAATACGTGCTCTCCCTGGGCTATATGCAGGCTCCCGTCGTTGAGGTAGACGGCGACCACTGGTCCGGCTTCCGGCCAGAACGCATCTCCAGCCTGGCCAGCACGGTTGCGTAAGCCCACATCACATCTTAAGGTCGCCCTCTAGCATGAAGTGCATTCGGGGCGGCTTTTCGTTTGCCAGAAAGGTGACCAGCCCCCATGCTCGTCGTCTATTTTTCCTCAGCCACCCGTAATACCGAACGGTTCGTCGAAAAGCTCGACCTGCCCAGTAAGCGCATACCACTGCGTAAAACCGAACCGCCCCTGGTGGTGGACGAACCCTACGTGCTCATTTGTCCCACCTACGGCGGTGGGGCGTCGATAAGCGGCGCGACGAACACCAAGCCCGTGCCGCCGCAGGTCATCCGGTTTCTCAATAACCCGCACAACCGAAACCTCATTCGTGCCGTCATAGCCAGCGGAAACTCCAATTTCGGTGTGGACTTCGGAAAAGCCGGAGACCTCATCGCTGCGAAATGTCACGTCCCTTACGTGTATCGTTTCGAACTCATGGGACTACCCGAGGACGCCCAAGCGGTTCGCGCTGGGCTCCTCGACAATGCGGAACAATTAGGACTTTTACCGCTCGGCTAAGCCTGTCGGTACCTAAGCGCGCCGCCGCACCCATTACGCTTAACCCAAACCAACTACGTCAGTGAAGGTGTATTTGTGACCACAACCTACGGTAAGTCCGTGGCTGAACCGGCCAGCGAAAAAGAACAGCTCGACTACCACGCGCTGAACGCCCTGCTCAACCTGTACGACTCCAATGGGCAAATCCAATTCGGCAAGGACCGGGAGGCCGCCAACCAGTTCTTCCTCCAACACGTCAACCGCAACACCGTGTTCTTCCACGACCTGGAAGAAAAAATGGAATACCTGGTCGAAAACAAGTACTACGACCCGGAGGTGCTCGCCCGCTACGACTTTGACTTCATTAAAGATCTCTTTAAGCAGGCCTACGCCCATAAATTCCGGTTCCGTACCTTCCTCGGCGCCTACAAGTACTACACCTCCTACACGCTGAAAACCTTCGACGGCACCCGCTACCTGGAGCGCTTCGAAGACCGGGTATGCATGGTCGCTCTCGGGCTGGCCGACGGCGACACCGAGCTGGCCCGCCACCTGGTTGACGAAATTATGACTGGTAGGTTCCAGCCCGCCACCCCCACCTTCCTCAACATGGGCAAAGCGCAACGTGGCGAACCCGTGTCCTGCTTCCTGCTGCGCATCGAAGACAACATGGAATCCATCGGGCGGTCCATAAACTCCGCCCTGCAACTCTCCAAACGCGGCGGGGGAGTGGCGCTGCTGCTCAGCAACCTGCGCGAGGCCGGCGCCCCCATTAAACACATCGAAAACCAGTCTTCCGGCGTCATCCCCGTGATGAAACTCCTCGAAGACTCCTTCTCCTACGCCAACCAGCTTGGGGCCCGCCAAGGCGCAGGTGCGGTGTATCTCAACGCCCACCACCCGGACATCCTGAGCTTTTTGGACACCAAGCGGGAAAACGCGGACGAAAAGGTGCGGATCAAGACCCTATCGCTCGGCGTGGTTATCCCCGATATTACGTTCGAATTGGCCCGCAATAATTCCGACATGTACCTGTTTAGTCCCTACGATGTGCAGCGGGTATATGGCAAGGCATTTGCCGACATTTCCATCACCGAGCACTACCAAGAAATGGTGGAAGACCCCCGAATCCGCAAGAAAAAGATCAATGCCCGGGTGTTCTTCCAAACCCTCGCCGAGATCCAATTCGAATCCGGCTACCCCTACATCATGTACGAAGACGTGGTCAACCGCGCCAATCCTATTGCCGGCCGCGTCAACATGTCGAATCTGTGTTCGGAAATTTTGCAGGTGAATTCGCCCAGCACCTACCACGACGATCTCACCTACGATGAGGTGGGGGAGGATATCTCCTGCAACTTGGGCTCGCTCAATATCGCCATGGCCATGGATTCCCCCGACTTCGCCCAAACCGTGGAAACCGCCATTCGCGGGCTGACGGCCGTGTCCGAACAGACCAGCATCCATTCGGTGCCCTCCATCCGCAAAGGCAACGAGCACGCTCACGCCATTGGCCTGGGGCAGATGAATCTGCACGGCTACCTGGGGCGGGAACGCATCCACTACGGTTCCGAAGAGGCGCTAGACTTCACCAACGCCTACTTTGCGGCCGTGCTCTACCAATGCCTGCGTGCTTCGAACAAGCTTGCGCAAGAGCGGGGGCAGTCGTTTGGTGGCTTCGAGGATTCCGAATACGCCTCCGGTGCCTATTTTGATCGGTTCTCTCCCGCGGACTTCGCGCCGAAAACCGCCAAGGTGCAGGAGCTTTTCGACGCCTCCAGCATCACCGTGCCCACCGCCGCGGAGTGGGATGCGCTCAAATCCGATGTTATGACCCACGGGCTATACAACCGTAATTTGCAGGCGGTTCCGCCCACCGGTTCGATCTCCTACATCAATAACTCCACCTCGTCGATCCACCCGATCGCCTCCCGGATTGAAATCCGCAAGGAGGGCAAGATTGGCCGGGTGTACTATCCGGCCCCGCACATGGACAACACCAACTTGGAATACTTCCAGGACGCCTACGAGATCGGCTATGAGAAGGTGATCGATACCTATGCCGCGGCCACGAAATATGTGGATCAGGGGCTATCCCTGACGCTGTTCTTCAAGGACAACGTGACCACCCGTGACATCAACCGGGCCCAGATCTATGCGTGGCGCAAAGGCATTAAAACCCTGTACTACATTCGGCTTCGCCAGGTTGCCCTAGAGGGCACCGAAGTTGAGGGGTGCGTATCCTGCATGCTGTAGTCCGGCGGTAGGCTGAGACACGTGAGTAGTAATAGTAAATGGTCTATTGGTTCAACCGATTCCTTCCTCAGCCTCTGGTCGGATAAGTCCATATTGTCGATCGGCTCCAAGGGGTCGGTGTTATCTATCGGATCAGTGGGTTCGGCCTGCTCTGTGCTTTCGGTGGGGTCCTGCCTGTCCATAGGCGGGGTGTTGTCATGTGCCACGATCTTCGGGATTTTGGCCTATGGGCGGCGTCGCTCATAGGCGACGCCGGTGCCGGTAGGTGGGCGTCGATAGGCAAATAGAAAACCCGCACTGTTTCGCAGGGCTGGTGCAAAAACAGTGCGGGCTATCGGGCTGCACTATGAGTGCTGGAATTTAGCGCTTGGCCAGTTCGTTGTCGATGAAGAGAACGCCCAGGCCCTCGCCGGCAAAGTTGAGGCGGTCGAGGATGTCGCTCACGCTGGACTCTTCCTCGATCTGCTCCTCCAGGAATTCGTCCAGCAGCGGACGGGATTCAAAATCCTTGAGGGAATCGGAAAGAACGGAGAGTTCGCGGATCAACCCGGTCACCTTCTGCTCGTGGGCCAATGCTGCCTCAAAAGCGTCCTTGGCGGAAGCAACGTCAACCTTAGGCGGAGCGATGTCACCGATCTGCGGGGTGTAATCACGGTCCAAGAGGTGCTGGGCGAACTTCTGGGCGTGCTCCAGCTCCTCGGCGTGCTGCTTCTTCATCCAGGATGCCATGCCGTTGAGGGACAGATCCTCAAGGATGTAGGACATTTGCAGGTAAACCATTGCGGCTTCCAGCTCGGCGGTCACTTGATTATTCAATGCGGCTGCGAGTTTTTCATTGATGCTCATGGTGTGAGAGTGTAACGAGTATCTTTTCGGTTGTCAGGTAAAGTTAGCCCAGCTTAACCCGGGTTTTCAGGTATTGGATATCCTAAGTTAAGTACCTATTGGCGGAGTGGTCTTTAAAAGTAGACACCTATCTAAATGCTGTGGTGAACGCCGGTTTTTACCCAATTTTGGGGTCAAATACCGCGGTGAACAGGGACTAAAAGTGTACCGATTCTTAAGATAGGTAAACCTAAAAATGATCCAGTGATATGTGATGTAAATCATATATTTTTGGTGAGGTTGGCGGAAAATTGGCCGCGAGAATACGGTGAAAGACGCGGTTATAATCGAAGTCTCATTCAGCTACGAAGGAGTGCGTTTTGCTCAACAGTGACGAAGATCAATACCTAGCCACCCACAAAGAACCAGTGCACGCCGTCAATTGGAACACCATCCCTGATGAAAAAGACCTGGAAGTGTGGGATCGGCTCACTGGTAACTTCTGGCTGCCGGAAAAGGTGCCGGTCTCTAACGACCTGAAAAGCTGGAGCACCCTCAATGAACTGGAAAAACAGACCACGATGCGGGTCTTTACCGGTTTGACGTTGCTGGATACCATCCAGGGGACCGTGGGTGCGGTATCCATGTTGCCGGATGCGGTGACGCTGCATGAGGAGGCCGTGCTGACCAATATCGCATTTATGGAATCCGTGCATGCGAAAAGCTACTCCAATATCTTTATGACGCTCGCATCGACAAAAGAAATCAATGAGGCGTTTCGGTGGAGTGAGGAAAACGAGAATCTACAGAAGAAGGCCAAAATCATTTTGACCTACTATGACGGCGCCGACCCGCTGAAGCGGAAAGTGGCCTCCACGCTGCTGGAATCCTTCCTGTTCTATTCGGGCTTCTACCTGCCCATGTATTGGTCTAGCCACGCCAAGCTGACCAATACCGCCGACATTATTCGCCTGATTATCCGCGACGAGGCGGTGCACGGCTACTACATTGGCTATAAATTCCAGCAGGCTCTGGCAAAAGAGTCGCCGGCGCGGCAGGAAGAGCTCAAGGAATACACCTTCGACGTGCTCTACGAGCTTTACGAGAACGAGATCGCCTACACCGAGGACCTCTACGATCCCCTGGGCTGGACCGAGGACGTAAAACGGTTCCTGCGCTATAACGCCAATAAGGCGCTGAATAACCTCGGCTATGAGGCGCTCTTCCCTGCCGACGAATGCCAGGTGTCGCCCGCGATTTTGTCGGCGCTCAGCCCCAATGCGGACGAAAACCATGATTTCTTCTCCGGGTCCGGCTCTTCCTATGTGATCGGCAAGGCCGAGAACACGACTGATGAAGACTGGGACTTTTAGGGATTTTTCACCCGTTGCATGGCGGCGGTGTGCTTGCCGACGCCCGGTGGTTGGCCATCGATGGCTGGCCGATGAGTTCTATGTACTCCACATTCGTTACTTGTCCTTATTGGGGGTAATTACCATGGGCTAATGGGGGTAGCGGGCATGTGGGGGCTCCCGGATGGGTACACCCTTGTGTGTCTAACCTTCCGGGGGTTCCCTAAAAAGGTGTAATCTTATAGGTGCACCCACATGGTGTTAATCGAATGAGGTTAACCAAGTAGGGGTAACTGACAGGGTTTCCCTAAAAAGGGGCGAAAAGGGGCAAATGGTCGAGCTTCAATCTTTGGGTTGACACATACCGGGGGTAATAAAACGGACATTATGCGGCAAAAATCGGAAAAACCCGCGAAAAATAATGTGTTAAAAGTCACATTCAAAATGTGGGAAAAATAGGTCATTATCGAGTTTTAGCCTATTGCCAATGAAAAACCGCTGGATTTATACCTTATGGCAGAAAAAGCCTTTTCCAACGACGAAAATAACAGGTAGCATGCGGGAAAAGCACACCCAAATGAGGTGGATTATCATTACCGATCTCCCCTAAAATGAGGAAGCGTAATTTTGAGACACATTCCCTAATGATTCATTAACCACATATAGGTGTGGTGTGTGTCTTAGTGAAAGTCAGGAGGATCGTATGACCGCTGTGGCACCGCGGCAGGAGAATTACTCCCAGCCCACGCGGCCCGCACCGACTGGTGAAGCCCGAATTGGCTCGCTAGCCTGGAAAATGCTCACTACCACCGACCATAAGCAGTTGGGCATCATGTACATCATCATGTCCTTCTCGTTCTTCTTCCTCGGTGGGTTCATGGCACTACTTATCCGTGCCGAACTCTTTACTCCCGGATTGCAGTTCCTATCCAACGAACAGTTCAACCAGCTGTTCACGATGCATGGCACCGTCATGTTGCTGCTCTTCGGCACCCCCGTCGTGTGGGGGTTCGCCAACTACATTCTGCCACTGCAAATCGGCGCCCCCGACGTGGCATTCCCCCGGCTGAACGCCTTCGGTTTTTGGATCACCCTCATCGGTGGTATCGCCATGCTCGCGGGCTTCCTCACCCCGGTGGCGCCGCAGACTTCGGCTGGACCATGTACATGCCCCTGGCGGACTCCATCCACTCGCCCGGCGTCGGCTCCGACATGTGGATCATTGGTGTGGGCGCCACCGGTGTCGGCACCGTGCTCTCCGCCATCAACATGATTACCACCATGCTCACCATGCGTGCCCCCGGCATGACCCTGTTCCGCATGCCCATCTTCTGCTGGAACATCTTCGTGGCCTCCGTAATCGTGCTCATGATCTTCCCACTGCTGCTCTCCGCGGCACTGGGTGTGCTCTACGACCGTAAACTCGGCGGCCACATCTATGACCCGGGCAACGGCGGCGCCGTATTGTGGCAGCACCTGTTCTGGTTCTTCGGCCACCCCGAGGTGTACGTGCTGGCCCTGCCGTTCTTCGGCATTGTCTCCGAAATCGTCCCCGTGTTCAGCCGCAAACCAATGTTCGGCTATGTCGGCCTAGTGTTCGCCACCCTCTCCATCGGCACCCTGTCCATGGCGGTGTGGGCCCACCACATGTTCGTCACCGGCGCCATCCTGCTGCCGTTCTTCTCGTTCATGACCTTCCTGATCTCTGTGCCCACCGGTGTGAAATTCTTCAACTGGCTCGGCACCATGTGGAAGGGCCACATCTCCTGGGAAACCCCCATGATGTGGTCGGTTGGCTTCCTCACCACCTTCCTGTTCGGCGGCTTGACCGGCATTATGCTGGCATCCCCGCCCCTGGACTTCCACCTGGCGGAATCCTACTTCCTCATCGCCCACTTCCACTACACCCTGTTCGGCACCGTGGTGTTTGCCGCCTGCGCCGGCGTGTACTTCTGGTTCCCCAAGATGACCGGGCGGATGCTCGACGAACGCCTCGGCAAGGTGCACTTCTGGATCACCTTCGTCGGTTTCCACGGCACCTTCCTCATCCAGCACTGGGTGGGCAACATGGGCATGCCCCGCCGCTACGCCGACTACCTGGAATCTGACGGGTTCACCACCCTCAACCAGATTTCTACCGTGTTCTCCTTCCTGCTGGGCATGTCTGTCATCCCCTTCATCTGGAACGTCTTCAAGTCCTGGCGCTACGGCGAAATCGTGACCGTTGATGATCCGTGGGGTTACGGCAACTCCCTGGAGTGGGCAACCTCCTGCCCGCCACCACGTCACAACTTTGTGTCCATGCCTCGCATCCGCTCCGAGCGGCCCGCATTCGAACTGCACTACCCGCACATGGTTGAGCGCATGCGTCGTGAAGCACACACCGGCCACCACACCGAGCCGGTGACTAAAAAGCCAGCGGCGGTCGCCAAATAACCAACACCGATCCTGACTGACTTCCCTTACAGCGGGCTAAAGCATTATAGGCTTTAGCCCGCTGTATTGCGTCGAAAAGCGAAAAACATGGCACAATAACGCCCGTGACCGAAACAACCGAACAATTCACCGTGGAACTCCAACCCGGGCTGGTGCCCGCCGTAGTCACCAGCATCGGCAACGACCAGCCGGGGGTGACCGCCGCGTTCTTCCGCGTGCTCGCCGCCAATAACGTGCAAATCCTCGACGTGGAACAGGCGCCATTCCGCGGGCACCTGTCGCTCGCCGCCTATGTGGGCATTCCCGCAGGCAGCCACGAACGGCTGAAAACCGGACTGGCGGACACCCTCAAAAGCCACGGCCAAACCGTCACTGTGGAACTCCAGGACCGTGTGTCCTCCTCCCGCCCCCGCTCCACTCACGAAATCGTTATCCTCGGCAACCCGGTATCCGCCAGCGATATTGCCCGGGTCGGCCAAACCCTTGCCGACTATAACGCCAACATTGACACCATCCGCGGCATCGCTGACTATCCCGTCACCGGCCTGGAGCTCAAAGTCACCGTGCCCAACCCCAAACCCGGCGGTGCCGTGCCCCTACGCAAAGCGCTCGCGCAGCTCACCGGGGAACTCAAGGTCGATATCGCTATCGAACGCGCCGGCCTGATTCGCCGCTCCAAACGCCTCATCTGCTTCGACTGTGACTCCACCCTCATCACCGGCGAAGTCATCGAAATGCTGGCCGCCCACGCCGGCAAAGAAGCCGAAGTCGCCGCCGTGACCGAACGAGCCATGCAGGGCGAACTCGATTTTGAGCAATCGTTACGGGAACGGGTGCGCACCCTTGCCGGCCTCGACGAACGCATCATCGCCGAAGTCGCCGCCGACATCACCCTCACCCCGGGCGCCCGCACCACCATCTCCACCCTGAAACGCCTCGGATACAAAACCGCCGTGGTGTCCGGGGGATTCATCCAGGTGCTCGAAGGCCTGGCCGCCGAACTCGAACTCGACTATGTTCGCGCCAACACCCTAGAAATCGTTGACGGCAAACTCACCGGCAATGTTCTCGGCAGGGTTGTGGATCGGGCCGCCAAAGCCGAATTCCTCGCGGAATTCGCCGCTGACTCGGGCCTGGCCATGCACCAAACCGTGGCGGTGGGGGATGGAGCCAACGACATTGACATGATCTCCGCCGCAGGCCTGGGCATCGCTTTTAACGCCAAACCTGCATTGCGCGCAATTGCCGACACCGCGGTGACCTCCCCATTCCTCGACGAGGTGCTGCACATGCTGGGCATCACCCGCGCCGAGATCGACGCCGCCAATGAGCAGGCCGGCGCCGAAATCCGCCGCAACCCCCTGCCGGAGCCCAGCGCGCCGAAAGCACACGCCACAGATGGAGGCCAGAACTAATCCCATGACCGCCGAAACTAATCCCCCAAACCTAGACGTGGACCTTGACGTCACCAGCCCCGAATTTAAAATTGCACACGATCGACTTGTGGAGGTATTTGCCCACCGCTCCGCCCGCGGCACAGAAAACCCCGACGAGCCGGACACCGTCCAGGCCATGCAAATCGCCCTCAACCTGCCCAAGCAACACCCGCCCAGCCGGCATGACCTGCTGGCCGCCGCGGCCCAAGCCGTCGTCGCCGTCTGCCTCAACCCCCAGGCCGGTACTGATGGCGAGTGGTCCGCCGCCCTGAACCGCTGGTACGACCACCGCATCCGCAAGGTCACCCGGCGCGCCCGCAACACCGGTTGGCAGGCCGTCCAAAACCTCCCCGGGGTCACCAGCAGCGTTCATGGCGCGCAGGCGCGGGCCTTTATTCCCAGCGCCGTGCATGAGGTGGAGCCGCTCATCCGGAAACTCCAAATCAAAGGCACCGACCTGCCCCTCGCCGACCACCAGCCGCCGCCGCGCGCCGACACCCCCACCATCTATGTAGATGCCGGCCTCGGCATGAGCCTGGGCAAGGCCGCCGCCCAAGTCGGCCACGGCTCCATGCTGTTGGCCGCCCACCAACCTTTCGATTGGGTGCAATCGTGGGCGCGCCGGGGATTCGAACTGTGTGTTGTCGAAACCGACCCCGATGTTTTCGCCCAGCTTGTTGACGCCCCCGGCGCCGTCACCATTCGGGATATCGGCTACACCGAGGTGGCGCCCAACACCGCGACCGTTGTTGCCAGCCCCCGCCCTTAGCTCACTAATCGTTTGAGCGCCCCCGTCACCACTTTGGGGTCGGTGGTGCGCCAAAACGGTGGCAGCGAATTCAGCAGAAACCCACCATAGCGTTTCTCAATGAGCCGCTTGTCCATGATTGCCACCACACCTCGGTCGGTGGTGTGCCGCAAGAGCCGGCCCGCGCCCTGCGCCATCAGTAGTGCCGCATGCGTGGCAGCCACCTCCATGAACCCGTTGCGGCCTGCCGCGTCCGCGGCCTCTTTCCGGGCCTGCAGCAGCGGGTCATCAGGGCGGGGAAACGGGATCTTATCCATAATCACGAGCGAACAGCTCTTTCCCGGTACATCCACCCCCTGCCACAGGGTTAATGTGCCGAACAGGCACGTGTTTTCCTGCTTGGCGAATCTATCCACCAGCGCCCCCATGCTGTCGTCGCCCTGGCACAGCACGTCGAACGGTAGGCGGCGCCGCAACGATTCGGTTGCCTGTTCCGCCGCCCGTCGTGACGAAAACAGCCCCAGGGTGCGGCCGCCAGCGGCCATGATGAGCTCATACATTTCCGACAGGGTTTTTTCGTGCAGCCCGTCCCGCCCCGGAAACGGCACATGGCGGGGAACATAGAGAATGCCCGACTTGGCCGGGTCGAAGGGGGTGCCGGCATCGAGGTGATCCCAACTGCCGGCCGGTAACCCCCAGCTGGCCGCCATGGCGTTGAAATTGCCGCCAATGGTGAGTGTTGCGCTGGTCAGCACCACCGTGTTGTGGTCGAACAGTCTGCTGCGCAATAAGTCCGACACCGACAGTGGCGCCACCTTGAGCATGGTGCCGCGCCGTTCGTCCACTACCGCCCACACCACATCCTCCGGCGCGTCAGCGCTCCCAGGAGGGGTGGCTGGTTCCGGCGAAGTGGCGTCGTCAGGCGACAGGGATGGGTGGGCGGGAAACGCCGACAAAATGCGTGCCACCGCATCATGCTGCTCCGTTAAATGGTTCGCCAAACTCAGCCGCTCCGCGTGCCGTTCGGGCTCATTAGCGGCCTCACCCTCGGGGGCCCGCCCAATGGTTTGCTGCAACTGCCACAAACCATCCTGCAACGCCACCAAGGTTGGGCGCAATACTTCCGGGAGGGTGGTGAGCCGGCCCGGATCAATGCTCATCATGACCTGCTCCCATTCGCGGGCCACATCAATGAGTTTTTCATCGCGGCCCTCCGCGCCCAGCTTGCCGGCGCGCCGGGCGGACATGTTGAGCGCGGTCACCCCGATTTCCGTGGTGGCCATTGAGGTAATGCGGTCATCCAATTCGTGGGCCTCGTCAATGATGACCACATCATGGTCGGGCAGCACATTGATGTCCAGCATGGCGTCGACCGCCAGCAGTGCGTGGTTGGTGACCACCACGTCCACGTCGCGGGCTTTGCGCCGCGCCAATTCCGCAAAGCAGGAATCCCCGAAGGGGCAGCGGTTGGCACCAATGCATTCCTTGGCTCCCACCGATACTTGCCGCCAGGCCAGGTCGGGCACCCCGGGTTCCAGGCTGTCCCGGTCACCGGTTTCGGTTTCGTTCGCCCATTCGTAGATGCGGGCCATGTGCCGGCCCAGCCAGCTGAGCTCCGATTCATCCACCAACGCGGTCTGCGCGCCGCCTGCGTTGCCGTCGGCATCACCACTGTTGGGATCGTCGGCCTCCAGCGCCGTGGCCTGCGCCACCTTATTCTGGCACAGGTAGTTTTGCCGGCCCTTCATAATGGCGAAGCTGGGTTTATGGTCCAACAACGGTTCCAGCGATTCGGCCAGGCGGGGCAGATCCCGATCCACCAGCTGTCGCTGCAACGCAATGGTGGCGGTGGAAACAATCACCGTGCTTTCGGTTTCCTGGGCGTGGGCGACGGCGGGCACCAGATAGGCCAGCGATTTACCGGTGCCCGTGCCGGCCTGCACGGCAAGATGCCGCTCGGACTCCAGCGCCGTGGCAACTGCCTCGGTCATGGCGACCTGACCAGGTCTAGTCGCGCCGCCCAGTGCCGTGACTGCGGCGGCGAGCAATTCGGTTGCGGTCATTCCTTTATGACAATCCTTGGGCGAATAATCTTACACAAAACCCACATAGCGGGTGCTAATGACCGGCTCGTCCTTGCTCAACGCCAGGCCCTCCCACGGCAGGGTGACAAGCTGGTGCGCAAGGTAAGCGCGGGATTCCTCCAGCGTGGGCTGCCCGGCAACGATTTCCCCATCCCGCATGAGCTCGGCGGTGAGCATGGTGGCCGTGAGATTACCGATCTCCGGCTGGGATGCGCGGAACGGGTAGATGATTTCCTCAACGGCCGTGCCCGTTGCCCGATGCGTGCGGATGGCGCGCTTACTGCCGCCCGCCGAGTTTTTGTTGAGCGATCGCTTTGCGACGGGGTACCCATCCACCTCCACAAGCTTGTACACCATGGAAGCTGTTGGTGCGCCCGAACCGGTCACCACGGAGGTGCCCACACCAAACCCGTCCACCGGATCGCCCCGCAGCCCGGCTATGGCGTATTCGTCCAGGTCGGAGGACACAATGATTTGGGTGTTATAGGCCCCCAATTCGTCCAATTGTTGGCGAACTTTCCGGGTCATGACCCCAAGGTCGCCGGAGTCGATACGCACCGCACCCAGTTCCGTGCCCGCCACCTCAATGGCGGTTTTCACCCCCTGGGTGATGTCATACGTGTCCACCAGCAGCGTGGTGTCGGTGCCGTGGGTTTCCACCTGGGAGCGGAATGCCGCCTCCTCGTTGGGGGTGCCGTCATCATTGATGTGCAGCAGGGTCCAGGCGTGGGCGGCGGTGCCGGTGCCGGGAATCCCATACCGGTGGACCGCTTCCAGGTTCGAAGTCGCGGTGAACCCGGCCAGGTAGGCGGCCCGGGCGGCGGTGACCGCGGCCAATTCATTGGTGCGCCGGGAACCCATTTCGATGATGGGGCGGCCGTCAGCGGCGGTAATCATGCGGGCGGCAGCCGATGCTACCGCGGAATCCGCGTTGAGGATGGACAAGATCAGGGTCTCTAACACAACGCATTCGGCGAAGGTGCCGCGAACCAGCATGATGGGGGAGTAGGGGAAATATAACTCCCCCTCCCGATACCCATCAATCTGCCCAGTAAACCGATAATTACGCAGGTAATCCAGGGTTTCTTGGTTGAGGAAGTCCAGCGACTCCAATTGTTTTTCCGTGAACCGGAAATTCGTCACGGCCTCCAAGACGCGGGCGGTGCCAGCCACCACCCCATAGCGGCGCTCGTTTGGCAGTCGCCGGGAGAACACTTCGAATGCGCACATGCGGTGCGCCGTGCCGTCGGCAAGTGCCGACTGCAGCATGGTCAACTCGTACATATCGGTCAGCAGCGCGGTGGAAAGTGAATCGTACATAAACGCTAAGTTTAGCCCAAATGCTGACCTGTATTAAGCTAGCTCAGCTGCACCACAGCGTATGTGCGGCCTTGGGAGCTGGCCACACCCACCCCAACCTTTGTGAGTTTTTTATCCGCCAAGGCTGCCTGGCTAGCCTGGTCTTTGAACCAGGTGTCGAGGAATTTCGAGGCCTTCGCTTCCTGATAACCCAATGCTGCCTGCACCATGACCACGTTTGCTGGGGTGGGTTTGAAACTATTTGTGGTAGCGTTGCGCTCCGCCCATTTTTGCGCCCGTGATCCCAGGTCGAAATCCGGGTTAAGCGGTTCCCGGCCCGAATCGGTGCGTGACTGGTTGAGAATCTGCACAATATCGTTGCGGATGAGGGAATCATCCCAGATACGGGCAGTGTCGATCGGTTGCACGAGATCTCGTAATGTGGGCTTTTCCGCATCGTTCACGGTTGCCTGCTGTGATGAATTTTGCGGAGTCGAATCAAACGTGTGAAAAAATGCCCCAATCAGGGTGATGGCGGCCAACATGTAGGACAGGATGCGTTGCGCCTCGGTGATACGATCACCGCTGGGGGCGGTTGCCCGAAAGTTCTTGAGAGCGTCGAAGAACTGCTGCATGGCCGGTTTCCTCCACCAATGACGGGTAATAAATGTGATTTCTCGTTAAATTTTAGCACTGAATTATCAACAAACCGACATTATATTTATATAGACAAAATAATATGTGCAGGCGGTGGGGCGTTCTAGGTGGTGTTTGCTCAGTACCGTTACTATCCTTGTGAGACATGAAGACTTTGCGGAAAACCACCACACTACCTCAGCGCGGTGATGGCGACCCCAGGGCCCGCATCAACTCCGAATTCGACCCGCCACCTACTGCCATTACCCTATCATCGCCCATGGCAACTCCCGGCGTAGAACAAGAACTCGAAGTCGACATGGCAACCAGTGAAAATCTTCCCTGGGTGTGCATTGTGTGGGATGATCCCGTCAATCTCATGAGCTATGTGACCTACGTGTTTCAAACCGTTCTCGGCTACGACAAAAAACGCGCCATGGAACTCATGATGCAGGTTCATACCGAAGGCAAAGCCGCGGTTTCCTCCGGGGAAAAAGACAAGGTAGAGGCCGACGTGAAAAAGCTCCACACCCATGGGTTGTGGGCAACTATGCAACAGGCTGGCTGAGTATGCAAGCATGGAAACGAAAAAAGAGCCTCTTCGGCCCGGCCAAATACCAGTGCGTCTTCGAACCCATTGAACGGGAAATCCTCGGTAACCTTGCGGCCACTGTCGCCAACGCGCTCATGGAACGCGCCCAATCCGCCCCCCGCGACGAACTCGCCGAACTCACTGGCATGCCCTCCGGGCACAAAGACGCCCCCGACGACCCCTCTCTGGCCCGCCTGCTGCCCGATTTCGAACGTGAGGGCGATGAGGAATACGAGGGGGACAACTCCCTGCTGCGATCCCTGCACGAATCCGACATCACCAAAGGCAAGCTCATCAACCTCGCCATCATCGGCCAAGCTCTGGGCCCCGACGGTTCCGTAAACGTCACCATTACCGAAGACGAAGCCGACGCCTGGCTGAGCGGCATTAACGACCTGCGACTTTACCTCTCCGCCATAGACGCAGACGACCCGGTCCGGCGCGAAGAACGTGACAATCTGGTGGACTGGCTCGCCTATAACCAAGGCACACTCCTAGACGCAATGGGGCATGACATTGACATGCAATAACAAGCTTATCGACGTCCCCGGCATCGCGGTGGGCCACAAATCCCTGGGGGATACTGGCTGCACCGTGATCGTGGCCCCCGACTCCGCAATCGCCGCTGTCGACGTTCGGGGCGGCGGGCCCGGCACCCGGGAAACCGACCTGTTGGCACCCCACAATACGGTGCAACGTGTCCACGCCATCACCCTCACCGGCGGATCCGCCTACGGGCTGGCCGCCGCCGATGGGGTCATGACCCGACTCGAAGAAGATCGAATAGGATTTCGAGTCCTCGACACGGATGAGAGCCCCATCGTGCCCATCGTGCCGGCCGCCGTCATCTTTGATCTCCTCGTCGGCGACCCCACCCACCGGCCCACCCGGGACGACGGCTACGCCGCCGCCCACGCCGCACTCACCGGGGAACCCGACACCCGATCCGGCAACGTCGGCGCCGGGTGCGGCGCCACCGCCGGCCGGCTCCGCGGCGGATTTGGCCAAGCATCCATGCAGGTAGGGGAGTGGATCATGGCCGCAGGCATTGTCGCCAACCCCATGGGGGACGTCATGAACCCCGACACCGGTGAATTCTGGGCGGATCCCCGCCGAAAGGTAGCCGTCGACAAGCTACCTGCGGCAACCCCCAAACTCAACACCACCATCGGCGTGATCGCCACCAACGCCCCCATCACCAAAGCCCAGGCCAAACGCCTCGCAATGGTTGCGCACGATGGGATTGCTCGGGCCATTCACCCCGCGCACTCGCCGCTCGACGGCGACACGCTCTTCTGCCTTTCGACCGGCGACGGCACCGGCGTCGACCTCCAAACCATGCTAAGCCTATCTACCCACGCGGCCGAGATTACCGCCGCTGCCATTGTCGATGCTGTTGTCGCCGCCGAACCCGGATTTGGTCTGAACACTTATTTCGAACTAACCCGCTAGAATATTGGTCATTATGGCCTTCTCGAAAAAAACTCACCACCAGGACCCCTACCAGGGGGCCTACCCACCCACGGCGGGGGTGCCCGCTGCGCGACCGCAACAACAAGTAGCCCTCGCCAAACGACGACAACAACTCAAAGCCGGAATCAGCCACGCCGTCGGATTCGTGGTCGTCATTTGGGCCATCTTCATTATTAACGCCTTCGTGTTTGCCAACAACCTCAACTATTTTGGCATCCACCCGTGGGACACCTCCACCCTTTGGCACATCATCACCGCGCCCCTCCTCCACGGTAGTTGGGAACACCTTATCGGCAACACCAGCATCGGCGTGGTCTGTGCCTTCCTCATCGGCTGGTCCGGCAAACGCGTGTTCTGGGAAGTCACCATCATTAGTACCATCGTTGCCGGTGCCTTCCAATGGCTCTTCGGCGGCATCGGCAGCACCCACATTGGCGCCTCCGGCGTTATCTTTGGCTGGCTCACCTACCTGGTCATTCGCGGCATCTTCAACCGCAGCCTCTCCCAAATCCTCGTCGGCCTCGCACTTGTGTTCTACTACGGTGGGGTGTTCTACGGGGTGTTGCCCAGCGAACCCGGCATTAGTTGGCAAGGCCACCTCGGCGGCGCCATCGGCGGATTCATCGCCGGTGCCTGCATCACCTCCGACGATCCACCCGAGCTGAAACTCCGCCGCGCCCAGAGAAAACAGCAACAGCTGCGGCGATAGGGAGACTGCCGCGCCGGGCATCATCGAACAAAAATAACGCGAGATTCCACCTCATTGGGGAACCTCGCGTTATCGCATTTCTGTGCTATTCGACGGTCACAGACTTGGCCAGGTTACGGGGCTGATCCACATCGTAACCCTTGGACTCGGCGACGGTGGCCGCAAACAGCTGCAACGGCACGGTGGCCAAGAGCGGCTGCATCAAGCTGGGGGATTCGGGGATGCGAATAACATGGTTGGCGAACTGCTCAACCGCCTTATCGCCCTCCTCGGCGATCACAATCGTGATAGCACCCCGGGCCCGCACCTCCTGAATGTTCGAAACGACCTTCGAATGCAGGGATTCACGGCCGCCCGGGGACGGCACAATGATAAACACCGGCTGGCCCTCCTCTACCAGGGCGATCGGGCCGTGCTTCAGCTCGCCAGCGGCAAACCCCTCGGCGTGCAGGTATGCGATCTCCTTCAGCTTCAGAGCACCCTCCAGGGCGACCGGGAACCCGACGTGGCGGCCCAAGAACAGCACGGACGTGGCGTCCTTCATGCTGCGGCCCAGCTCCTTGACCTGGTCCTCATTGTCGATGACCTTCTGGATTTTCTCGGGAATCTCCCGCAGCTCGTCGAGGATCTTGTGCACTTCGTCGGCAAACATATTGCCGCGCAGCTCCGCCAGGTACAGGCCCAAAAGATACACGGCCGCAATCTGGGCGAGGAATGCCTTCGTGGAGGCCACGGCGATTTCCGGGCCGGCATGCGTGTACAGGCAGGCGTCGGACTCCCGCGGAATGGACGAACCGTTAGTGTTGCAGATCGCAATCACCTTTGCGCCCTGCTCCCGGGCGTGGCGGACCGCCATGAGCGTGTCCATGGTTTCACCCGACTGGGACAGGGCCACCACCAGGGTTTTCTCGTTCACAATGGGATCCCGGTACCGGAACTCGTGGGCCAACTCCACTTCGGTGGGGATACGGCACCAGTGTTCGATCGCATACCGGGCCACCATGCCGGCATAGGCGGCCGTGCCGCAGGCGATGACAATGATCTTGTCGATGCTGCGCAGCACGGTCTCGTCAATGTGCAGCTCATCCAACGTGAGCTTGCCGTTCTCGTCGAACCGGCCCATCAGGGTGTCGCGGACGGCGGTCGGCTGATCATGGATTTCCTTCTCCATGAACGAGCTGAACCCGCCCTTTTCGGCGGCGGCAGCATCCCACTCCACCTTGAATGGCTTGCCCTGGGCCTTATTGCCGGCGAAATCAATGATGTCGTAGCTGGTGGCGGTGATGGTGACGATCTGATCGTTCGCCATTTCCACCGCATTCTTGGTGTAGTCAATGAACCCGGACACGTCGGAGCCGAGGAAGTTTTCACCCTCGCCCAGGCCAATGACCAGCGGGGAATTCCGGCGGGCGGCAACAATCCGATCCGGGAAATCCGTGTGCAGCGCCAACAGCGTGAACGCACCCTCCAGCCGGTTGCAGGTCAGCCGCATGGATTCGGTGAGGTCGCCCTCGCCGGCGCCGTGCATAAAGTCGGACAGCAGGGTGGCGGCCACCTCGGTGTCGGTTTCGGACTTAAAGGTGTAGCCCTTTTCTGCCAGCTCGGTTTTCAGTTCCGCAAAGTTCTCAATGATGCCATTGTGCACAACAGCAAGTTTGCCGCCATCCACCACGTGCGGGTGAGCGTTGGCATCGGTTGGCCCACCATGGGTGGCCCACCGGGTGTGCCCAATGCCCACCACCGCTTGGGGCAGCGGGTCGGCGGCGATCACTTCGTCGAGGGCAGCGACCTTCCCGGCCTTTTTCCGGAAGCTTATTTTTCCCTCGTCGAGCACGGCAATACCGGCCGAGTCGTAGCCGCGATATTCCAAGCGTCGTAAGCCTTCCAATACCACGTCGAGGGCAAAATGTGCCCTACCAGGGATGTTTTTAGTCCCTACGTATCCAACAATTCCACACATAAAACTCGACTCTACCTTGATTTGTTAGTGATTTAAATAGACTGACATGTGAGAGCCGTAACGCACACTATGAGTGGTACGTTACGGCTGGTGGCCAAGACGAAAACGCCTCAACTACTGATGCAAACAGCGGATGCCCCGGCGCTATTCCCTCACGGACGTCGAAAAGCAAAAAAAGCGAGGCCGCAACCTCGCTTATCGACGCCTAAAGTATGACTACAGGTGCTTGGCCAAAATCTCGGCCACCCCATCATTACCCTTATGCGTCAAATGGGTCGTGATGTTATACGGGTCGGAAGAATTATCAATAATGCCCGCAATCCACCGCTGATCCTTCGCTGCACACATGTCGTGGCCTGCGGTATCCTTCTCCAAATCAATCCAGCCCGTGCCCGTGGCCGCAGCCGACTGACGCTGCCAATCATGGGCCGCATTCAGGGAATTCCGCACCGAAATCGTAGAAATCGGCGGGGCAGGCATATTATTTAGTTGCACCGGGCAGGCCGTGTTATTGGCACCCAAAATCGACGGGTAACCCACAAACGCAATCTTCGCATTCGGGGCAGCAGCCTTAATCCGGCCCACCTGCGTCTTCATCTCATTGACGAAATTCTCCGTCTGCACCGAATAAATACCCGGGGCCTTCCACGAATCATTCATGCCAATCTGCAGGAACACATTCGTCGTCCCGGCATTTAGCTGCTTGCCCGCCAGCGCCAAATCTACCTCTTTGCTCAACCGCTTATTCGGCTCAATCGGGGCGTAAGCAACCGCGCCCGTGCAGGCGAAATCCTCCACCTTAGCGCCAGAAATCCGGGCCAATGATGCTCCCACTCGACTCTGCCCCTGCGGGCACCTGCCTGCCGGCGTCGGGGCGTTCTTCGTAGCCTTACCTGGACCCTGCATTAGATCCGCAATAACATACGTGGGGTTGGCCATGATCGAATCACCAAACAACACCACATTCCGTTCCTGGGCAGACGCAGCCGGGGTAGCGACCAATCCCCCAATAAGGGCGGTCACAGCCGCGGTAGCAGCAACCGCGAAACGACGAGTTTTAAACATTTAGGCATCCTCTCATTGGGGAACATTCAGTAATCTTTGTGGAAGCATGAAGCATCATCAAAGCATTGATTATATATTTCTTGCACTTAAAGAAGTTACAGCTACACCATAATGGGTAATACTATTGGGGAAACCCGCAACCAAAAACTTACCCAAAACACAGGTGACACCATGAAAATAACCAATAATTCCCCAATAGGAATCTTCGACTCCGGCGTGGGTGGACTCACCGTCGCCCGCACCATCATGGAGCAACTCCCCGGCGAATCCATCACCTACATTGGAGACACCGCCCACAGCCCCTACGGGCCCCTTCCCATCGCCGAGGTCCGCAAACATGCCCTCCGGATCGCTGACGAACTCGTGGAACGCGGCAGCAAAATGCTCGTCATCGCCTGCAACACGGCATCCGCCGCCTGCCTCCGGGACGCGCGCGAACGCTACGACGTGCCCGTCATCGAAGTCATCCACCCGGCCGTTCGCCGCGCCGTCGCCACCACCCGCAACGGCCGCATTGGAGTCATTGGGACTAGCGGCACCATCAACTCCGGTGCCTACCAAGACTTGTTCTCCGTCAACCCCAATGTGGAAATAACCGCCCAAGCCTGCCCCCGCTTCGTTGACTTCGTGGAACGCGGCATCACCTCCGGGCGACAAATCCTCGGGGTCGCCCAAGCCTACATCGAACCCCTCCAAACCGCCGGCGTAGACACCCTAGTATTGGGATGCACACACTACCCCCTGCTTTCCGGCGTCATCCAACTCGCCATTGGAGACAACGTGACCCTCGTGTCCTCGGCAGAAGAAACCGCCAAAGACGTACTCAAGCAGCTTTCTACCACCGACATGCTTGCCGACGAATCCACCACCCCAACCCACCACTTCGAATCCACCGGTGACCCAGAACTCTTTTCACAGTTGGCTAAACGATTCTTAGGGCCACATGTGACGCACGTCGAAAAGCTAGAACCGATGTAATCCGCGACCGGAAACCCCATAATCTTTTCCCTATTGGAGAAAAACATGGGAAAGTAGCAACATGAAGGTTATCGTTCTAGGAAGCTCAGGCAGCGTTGGCGCCCCAGGAAACCCTGCCTCCGGATACCTCATCCAACCTTCCAATGGGCAAAGCCTCCTCATGGACATTGGGCCTGGTGTTCTCGCTAAAATGCAAGAATACCAAAACCCTAATGACGCGCATATGCTTTTCAGCCACCTTCACCCCGACCACTGCCTCGACTTTCCCTCACTCCTGGTCTGGCGCCGGTACCACCCCACTGCCCCGGCGCAACACCGCAATATTTGCATGGGGCCACACCACACCCCAATACACCTAGGGCGACTCAGCGCCGACATTCCCGACGAGGTCGACGACATGTCCGACACCTTCGACTTCCACCCTTGGCGCATCCGCCACCCTCACCCTATTGGAGACTTTACTGTCACTGCCTATCCCACAATCCACCCCATCGAATCCTATGCCATGCGGGTAACCGCCCCCAATGGCAGAATCATCGCCTACTCCGGCGACAGTGCCTACAGCACCGAACTCATCGACTGCGCCCGCAACGCCGACATCTTCCTCTGCGAAGCCAATTGGGGAAAATCCTGCGACAACAAAGCCCCCAATATGCACATGTGTGGCCAAGACGCCGGAATCATCGCCACCAAAGCCAACGCCAAACACCTCATCCTCGTCCACATCCCACCCTGGGGCGACCCTATTGGGGCAATGGAAGGCGCACGCCAACACTACGACGGCCCCATCTCCCTTAGCTATTCGGGAATGGAAATCCCACTCTAAACACGAAGCAACCACAAACCCTAGTGTCCCCAATGTAGGCTCAACCCCATGACTTCATTCACTCGCGCCGACGGCCGCGCCCCAGACCAACTCCGACCCATCCGCATCACCCGCGGATTCACCACCAACCCCGCAGGATCCGTACTCATCGAATACGGCAATACCCGAGTCATGTGCACCGCCAGCGCCGAGCAAGGCGTCCCCCGCTTCAAAAAAGACTCCGGTGAAGGCTGGCTCACCGCCGAATACGCCATGCTGCCGGCAGCCACCCATGAACGCATGCCCCGCGAATCCATGCGCGGCAAAGTCAAAGGCCGCACCCACGAGATCTCCCGCCTCGTTGGGCGATCCCTCCGCGCTGCCATTGACCTAACCTTATTGGGGGAAAATACGATCAACATTGACTGTGATGTGCTGCAAGCCGACGGCGGCACCCGCACCGCCAGCATCACCGGCGCCTATATCGCACTTGCCGACGCCATTGCCTACCTCACAGCCCAAGGCGTCGTCCCCGGAAACCCGCTCCTTCCCCCAATAGCGGCGGTATCTGTTGGCATCATCGATGGCCATGTGTGCCTCGACCTCCCCTATGAAGAAGACTCCCGCGCCGACGTTGACCTCAATGTCATCATGACCCAGGAAGGAAAATTCGTCGAAATCCAAGGCACAGCCGAACACAACACCTTCAGCCGGGATGAATTGAACGCAATGCTTGACTATGCGGAAAAAGGCTGTAAAGAACTCATCGAAGCCCAACTCGCCTCATTGGGGAAATAGGCATAATGAAAATTCTCCTCGCCTCCAATAACCCCAAAAAAGCCCACGAATTGCGCACCATACTTGCCAATAGCGGCATAGAAATCCTCACGCTTGCCGACGTCCCCCACTACGCCGAACCCATTGAGGACGGCCGCACCTTCGCCGATAACGCCCTCATCAAGGCTCGCGCCGGGGCACAACACACCGGATTGGTGACCATTGCCGACGACTCTGGTTTCACGGTGGAAGAACTCAATGGTTGCCCGGGTGTGCTCTCGGCGCGTTGGTCTGGGCAGCACGGCGACGACCAGGCCAATAATCTTCTCCTATTGAAACAGATGGCGCACGTGCCGGAGGAACGTCGACAAGCGGCATTCGTGAGCGTGTGCGCACTCGTAGTCCCCAATGGGGAGGAGCATGTGGTGACCGGACAATGGGATGGGTGGATGCTTACCGAACCCCGAGGTGACAACGGTTTTGGCTACGATCCGCTCTTTTTACCCAATGAAGAATTCCCCAATGGGCGGAGCAGCGCGCAGCTGAGCCCCGCGGAGAAGAATGCGCTCAGCCACCGCGGTAAAGCATTGGCACAACTCGTGCCTATTGTTACTCAACTGTCGCAATTGTCGGAGGCGAATTCGGACTAGCCACCCCCGAATATTCATCCACCCGGTCGAAAAATGCCCGCGATTGTTCAAACGCCCCATACCGGGTCGGCGGCGCTTTGGTAAACCGCAATGGCTCATCCGGCCACCGTCGCCTTCCAATACGGCTCGTCACCGGATCCTTCTCAATCCGACCATTGCATGGCTTGGTTGGGTCGTCATCATTCTCCTTGTTATGCCGCATACACAACGGCACCATATTGGGGATTTCCGTCGGCCCACCCGCCGCAAACGCCTGAATATGATGAATCTGGCAATATCGCGCCGCAATCCGGCAATCCGGGTGCGCGCACGTCGGATACGCGGCCGTGAGCACCAGCCGCTGTGCATCATCGGCGAACCGCCGCACCTCAATGGGCTCGGAAAACTCGACCCCACCAGCAAAATTACGATACGGCACCGTCACCCACCCAAACGGTTCCAGCATCCGATCCGCATAGCCGCGCAAATCCACCACCGTACCGTCCGTGGTCAGGTATTTCCCATCCCGTTTCTCCAATAGCCACGGGTGGCAGATCACCACAAACGGCCGATATTTAAACCCCAGCGGGTTATCTTCCCCGTTTACACCTTCGCCTTCGCTTTGCGACGCCTCCCGCTCGCCGTACGTAATAACCCGCCGCGTAATAATGGTGGCCTTGGCCTCCGCAATGGAACAAGCATGCCCCTGATGAAACATGGCCTTGGCCTCATCATCAATAAGACTATTCATCCGGGCCAACGCCTCCGCAGGGGCCTTAATATTGAGATAACCCTTACCATCACAATCAACAGTACGGCTAAACCTGGCCCAATCACTGCGGGGCTTATCCGCGCACTGCCGATTCAACGCCCCCACCACTTCTTTCAGATGCTCCTCCAGCTCATTGAGGGAATCCGCACCAGCCCGAGCAATCACATCGGCAAACAACCCCTCCCGATCCGCCTGACTATTGGAGAGTTTTCGCCAATACTTCCCAATGGTAAAAATGGTGTCGAGCGACAACCGGGCAGTTCGCATAGCGGCCAACTGGTCGGCGTCGAAAAGTTCGGCATTGCGCAACAACCGAGTAGCGGTAAGATGCGACGTCCCCAATAGGCGGGCAAGATCTTCGGGCTTGGGACGCGATGCCTGCAACTCCACCAGCAGCCCCGCAGCATCATGCAGAACCCTGGCGAGCAAATCAAGCACCGGCGTCGTTGTCATAACCCATATTTTAGGCCCACTACCAGCGATTTTGTCCTTCCAGGGAATTTTCTCACATTTTTGCTTTTACCCTGTCCAAAATTTACGGCTGATCCAATTGGAACTTTTCCGTCACTTCCTGCCGACGCCACCGCTCCACAAAAAACGACAAGAATGGAATACAACCAGCCAACGCCGTCACCACCCACCGCAGCGGGGGCCACAACGCCTTCGTCCCCAAATTCAACGTCGCCAATAGGTACAAAATATAAAACAGGCCATGAACCTGCCCAATATAATGCGCCCAACTAGGAATCGACATCCCCAATAGGTATTGGGCAATCATGCGGGTCGTCAAAATCAGCAACCACACACCAGTAACCCACGCGGCAATGGAAAACCACCGCAACGCGGTCCGCACCCGCTTTTTCCGATCAGGGTGAATAGTGCTCATTGGGAATCTCCTTTACGACGGCGAGGTTGATTGAGCCGATTAAACTCCTCCACAGACAACTGTTCCCGCTGCGGAAGAAAAGACTCGTCGATAAACTGCGGCGACGCCCCCGTCGCCCCCTGAGCTCCCCGCGATGTCGGCGGCACCTGCGGCGTGGCGGAATCACCAGAACCATTATCTTTCTGCTGCTCCGCCTCAAACGCAAGTTTTTCCGACTCGTACGCCAAAATCTTGCGGTACGCAAACACAAAAAACAACCCAAAAAACGGCCATTGGAAGGCATAACCCAAATTCTGAAATGTCCCCGAACCTGACTGGAATCTAGTCCATTGCCACCACGCCAATGCCCAAGTGCACACAACGAGAACGGCGAGGAACACAATATGCCACGCCTTTACCCGAACTTTCTTCACCGGTCGCAGCTCAGTAGGATCATCATTGGCGGAACTCACAAATATAGAGGATACCCCTTTCCCAGGGGAATAAAACTCTCCAATAGGGGATTTGGGTTTCTGGCGAGAAGAACGGTAGAGTGCTAAGGACAAGCGCCTGTGGCGGAATTGGCAGACGCGCTGGATTTAGGTTCCAGTGCCCGTGAGGGCGTGGGAGTTCAAGTCTCCCCAGGCGCACGAAGGATATCGGAAATGAGAACCAGGTTTTCGGACCTGGTTTTTTCCTATTGGGGAAATTTGGCGGCCACTGCGGCAGCCAGTCGTGTTGTTTACGGTCGGCCCACCTGTTCATGCTGGCGCAGCGCTGTGCCCCACCCACCAGTCTCACCAGCCGCGTTGTTTGCGGTGGGTCCCACCTGTCCACGTTGGCGCTACCGTGCTCCCACCTGCGCTTGAACCCACCTGTCCACGCTGGCGCCGCGCTCGCGCCCTGCCTACCCGCCCTGCGCCGGTCCCGCCAGCCGCCCCGGCGCTCAGCGTCCCAG
The DNA here is from genome assembly GCF_011612265.2 of Corynebacterium matruchotii. Taxonomy (NCBI): domain Bacteria; kingdom Bacillati; phylum Actinomycetota; class Actinomycetes; order Mycobacteriales; family Corynebacteriaceae; genus Corynebacterium; species Corynebacterium matruchotii. The sequence continues at coordinate 534,978 of NZ_CP050134.2, forward strand.
CCCCTATTCCACCACACCGTTTCTAAACGCCCAGATCACCAGTTGCACGCGATTATGTGTCCCCGTCTTTGCCATTGCGGACGATAGGTGAGTCTTCACCGTGGATGGCTCTAAAAACAGAGTCGTGGCGATCTCGTTATTGCTCATCCCCTGACATAATTGCGCAACACAGTCTAATTCCCGCGGGGTGAGCACCTCGGAGCTGGAGGTGAAAATGCTTTTTCTGCGGGTGAATTCGGCGATGACGCGCCGGGTGAGGCTGGCGTCGACAAGCCCCTCGCCGAGGGCAGCCCGCCGCACGCCCTCAACCAGGTCCGTCATGGAGCTGTCTTTGAGGAGGATGCCGCACGCGCCAGCCTCCAATGCTCCGAACACGTATTCGTCCATGTCAAACGTGGTGATGACAATGACGGCGGGCGCGGGTTCGAGTTGTTGGATGCGCCGGGTGGCTTCCAGGCCGTCGCCACCAGGCATGCGGATGTCCATGCACACCACATCGGGTTGGAGGCGTTGCGCCACGGTGAGGGCCTCTTCGCCGGTGCTGGCTTCCCCAATAACCTCGATGTCGCCGGAGGCTTGGAGAATTGTGGCCAGTCCGGCGCGGATGAGTGCTTCGTCGTCGGCGATGACTACCCGAATTAGGTTTTCCATGTGAGGGCCACTTTCCATCCGTCGGAATCAGGTTCGTTGATGAGTGTGGCGCCACAGTGGTTGGCGCGCTCCTGCATTCCGACGCTACCACGTCCCGGCACGATTCGTCGCGGTTCGCCGGGGGTAAAAATTCCGTGGGTGGTGACCATGAGTCCGGCCTCGTCAAGGTTGATTGTGACCGGTGCCCCCGATGCGTGTTTACGCGCATTGGTGAGGGCTTCTTGGATGGTTCGGTAGGCGCATTGTTGTTCGGGGGCAGTGAGGTTGGTTCGCAGCCCCGGCCCGGTCACGCGAATGCTCATGCCGAGGTTCCGGCATTCCGTAATAAGGTCTGGGATGCGCGCAATCGTGGGTTGGGGTGTGTGGGTGGCCTCCGCCTCCGTGGGGGTGCGGAGGGTGTTGACGGTGGCACGCACGTCGGCAAGCGCTTGGGAAATGCTGGTGGAAATGCCTTCAAGCTGCTTTTCGACGGCCGTGGGGTTGCTATGCAAGATCGCTCGTGCCGCGGTGGTTTGGATGGCAATGCTGCTGAGATGGTGCGCGGTGGTGTCGTGAAGCTCGCGGGCGATGCGGGTGCGTTCCTCCGCCAGGAGGGTTTGCCGTTGCGCCGCCACAAGCCGCTGGTTATTGGAGACAATGTAGCCGATGCCAACGCCGAGAGCGAAGGAGGCGAGCCCGCTGAAAACCCCAATACCTCCGCGGACCAGGAGGCTGCTCGGAGTGGTATTAAAGCAGGTCCACACCAGGGTCAGCATCAGGGTGTAGACGCTGGTTTGCGCTATGAGGTGCGGCACTGGTTTGGGGGCGTAGCGGATCACCGCATAGCTGAGGAACGGTATGGCCAGGTTATTGGTGTTGCTGTTATGGAGCCCCTGCATGATGGCGGTGCCCATCGTCACAGCCTCAGCAATGAGGCATATCCACAGCATGGAAACCGGTCGCGTGCGACGAAAAAATATTGTTGTCGCTTCGATGATATAGGCCGCAACCATGATGGCTACCAGCACGAGTGTGGGTGCTGTCATACTGAGTGGTGCCATATCCGGCGCGGCGTACATCAGTGCAATCTGCACCATCCCCAGGACGAAGATTGTCCCGGCGATAATCCTGTCGATAACCATGTTACAGATTGTAGGTCTTCACCCGGCCGATTCCGATGATGGTGGCCAGTCCCGCCCAGCCGACGCAGAGCAGCATTCCCGCCATCGTTCCGTAGGCTGCGGTATTGCTGACTCCCACCGCCGACACGATGGATTGCAGCGGCAGCCACCCGTATGCGTGCGAGTCCCAGCCCAGCACGGTTCCCAGGGTGGTTACTGTGGCTTCGATAATGTAGACGACCCCCATGACGACGCCGGCGATTGGCCCGCTGTGGGTTGCGATCGTTATTGCTGCCGCGGCAACTGCTAGCAGCGTGAGCGCAATGATTCCCCGTAGCCACACCAGCAGCATGTCGCTTGTCGACGCCGCCCAGTCGACCCCGTTCAGTGCCGTGGCGATGCTCGTCACCACCACCGTGATGAGGCAGCTCACGGCCACGACTGCGGCCGTGACCACCGCGACCGTGCCCAGCATGTTGAGTCCCCACCGGCCGCGGCCCCGCAGTACCTTCCACATGACGGCCCCATGGCGGAAATTACCGGCAACCAAAAGAATTCCCAATACCGTGACCACCACATAGGAGAGGCCAATGCCACTCGATTGGCTGGCGGTGCCGGTCACGTCCAGGCCCTGAAGCTGAAAGTGCGGGCTGCTTGGGTCGCTGTTACCAATCACTTGTTGAATCTTGTCGCCGGTGGCCCCACCAATCTGAGGAGGGTCGATCTTCATGAGCGACCGCAATACCCAGTGCAGCACGGACCCCAACACCGCAGCCAGCAGCATGACCGCCGCCGTGATGCGAATTGCAGACAATTGAAATGCTGTGTAGAGTTCGGTTTTCATTATTGTGCTTCTCCCATGGTGTCGAAGTAGTGATCTTCTAAATCGTCTGTTGTTGGTCCCTGGAAAATTGTTTGGCCGGTCCGAATCATGGTGACCTTATTGGACATTGCGGCGGCCTCCGCCAAATGGTGTGTGGATACCACGACCGCGTGTCCTCGCTGCGCGTAGTTCTTCAGGAATGTGGTGAGCCACCGGATTCCCTCCGGGTCGAGCCCGTTCGCAGGCTCGTCGAGAAGCAAAAGGTCGGGTTCCCCAATGAGCGCCGCGGCCAACGCAATGCGTCGCTTCATACCCAGGGAATAGTGCTTGATTTTCTGGTCCGCTGCGTATTCCATCTGCGTGAGCTGCAGCATTTCGGTGACCTGTTTTGCGCCGAGATTGTGGGAGAGCGCCACGCTGTGCACGTGCTGCCGACCGGTGAGCCCGGGCAACAGCCCACCCTCGTCCAGTAAAATCCCCACGTCACGGGTCAGTCCCACGCTGCCGGAACGCTTCACCAAACCGAGTACCGCCTTGAGTAGCGTCGTTTTGCCCGCCCCATTGGGGCCGAGTAGCGCCACCACGTCGCCCGAGTCTGCCTGAATCTGCGCGTTGCGCAGCACGGTTCGGCCCGCGAACGAGACCGTTACGTCCTGTGCTTTCAATACCGTTGTCATGCTTTCATTCTCCTGCTCTCGCATGGAAAAAACATCGGCTGAACAGGCGAAATCTACATCTCCGCCATTTGGGGGAGGTGTTAGGGTTTGAGGCGGCCTGCTGGTTATTGGCGGTGCATGTCCTGGTGACGGCGCAGCATAACTCAAACCTCCCCAGCCCATAGATTTATGGGCAGACAGATGGGGGAGAGCGGACTAATCTTAAAGCTAAAAATGCTGGTTATTACGCGGTTTTCCGCAAGCAAAACGAGGTTCATGTCATGCGCAATATATGTCGGATAGTTCTGGCCATAACGACAGCGGGAATGCTGGCCGCCACCCCTCCCAGTGCGTTAGCGCAGCCCGCGCCACCGGCCAGCGCTCCGTGCGCCGACCTCGATGTAATTTTCGCCCGCGGCTCTGGCGGGAAACTCAACAGCGTCGAAAGCCTACGGCTCCAAGCCCAGGTTGCGGCGGGCGCCAAGGCAGCGGGCATCACCACGAACTTTTACGAGCTCGGTTCCCGACCCGACCAACAGTACGCCTACCCTGCGGTTTCCGTGAACGATGAGAAAGGCGCGCTGACCGCGCTCGGTGCCAAAGTCAGCGGCGGCCAGGCGTTCGAATACGGCAGGAGCGTGCGCATCGGGGTGGCGGACGCGGTGCACTACATTGCCCAGCGCGTCGAAAAGTGCAAGGATGCGCGATTCTTCATAAGCGGGGTGTCGCAGGGCGCGCAGGTCATTGGGGAGGCCTATGGGGAATTGCCGGTTAACCTGCGGGAACGGGTGATTTTTAATGCGCTCTTCGGCGACCCCAAGCTGTATTTGCCGGAGGGCCAGCCCGAGCTGACGGCGGCGGGCATCACCTATCCGCGGTATGAGCGTGGCGAGCGGTCCGAGTGGCGGCGTGGGGTTCCCGACCCGTCGACGTTTGTCGGCTCGCTCGGTGCCCGCATCCCCTACCTGCCCGAGGGGTGGACCCACACGACCGGATTGTGGTGCAACGATAATGATTTCGTGTGCGGGTCCGACCTGAACCCCCTTGTCGACAGCGGTCACCACCAATACGATGTCGAGAACGGCCCCATTGACCAGGCGGTTCGTGAGGCCCTGGATCGGTTCGCCCACCGCCTTGCCGTGACCCCGCTTGTCGACGCTCGAACCACGGGCAGGGAGCCCACCGCTGCCACCCAATCGCCCGCCCTGTCCGTGTCCGTCAACCCCGCCCCCGGTGGTACCCAGCTGTCTTGGGATGCCGCCACCAATCCCTCCGGCGGATGGATTGTGCAGGTTGACGGCGTTTATCTCGGCAAAACCCAGCCTGGGGCCAGGTCGATCACCATCACCGACTTTGTGCCCACCCGCAGTACCGAGTTCAGCGTGGCCCCCATCAGCGCCGATAACCTCATGGGGGTTGGCCGGGCCGCGTACCTCCATGAGTGATAAGTGGCGAGGGAATGCCGGACAAGGCGGCGTCGTCAAGCGTCGTTCAATAATACATGTCCTTGCCGTGCGATATCCTATTGGGAATTGAAATTCATTGCGGTGAGGAGCAATCTATGTGCGAGGCAGGGGTAGATCATGTTGTACAAATACTACGGGTATGCGGATTTAGTGTTATACAACATTACCCGAGGGCAGATCTTCTAGTTTTTGTTCGTGACCACCAACATTTTGATCTTGGGGGATTTATCAAGGTTCAGGTGAAGAATAGGCCAAGTCTGATGGAGAATCCCTCCACCGATAATGGTCGGGTCGGTTGGTGGGTTCGTGATTTTGCTTATCATGATGATCCTTTCCCACGGTTACTCGTGCTTTTCGACGAGAATTCCGAGGAAGCCTATTGGGTTCATGTTACGAAAGATAAGGTTCTGGGCACAGGGCAAGAGCAAAAAATATTTGTTCCCAGGGAAAATGTTATTAATAACGAGTCTGTTGATTCTCTGGTTGAAGTTGCCTTTGGTAAGCTGCCCCAGCCAGCAGAACTGCCTGGGGTACCTGATGCGGACCGGTTGCGATATGCATTAATCGCTCCCCAGTTGATTGTTCCACACCCTCACTTACCACTGCGCACTCTTTCGTCTGTTGAGGCCATTGCGCTTTTATCATTAGCGCAGATGCGGATGCTTAAGGGGACCATGGAATATAAAATTACTGGTGCTTTGTGCAGCCACCATGATGATCCCTCGTGGAGGTTGTATTCCGCATTATTCAAATGGATTGATAAAAGACGAACCGATGCTATTTTGAGTTTTCCATCGGCAAATGTGGAAGCCAATATTGCGGCAGCGGCAGGGGTAATAAAGGCAACGGTTCTGTTTGAGGAACACTTGCCGCAGCGTGCTTGTGAGGTCCTGAAGGATGCGTTGGCGGCGCGGGACGATTACAGTCCTGTTGATTTGGCATGGTTGCAAGTGCATTTAGCTCGGAACCTGATTGAAATCGGCGAATTTGATGAGGCATGGGACTTAGCATTAGAAGCATCACTGATTGGGCGGCGGGAATATCAAGATCCCACAGCACGATATGTGGCTGGTGTAGCCATGGAGTTCGTGTTTCAACTGAATGATCTGACAGGGAGACAGGAAGCGGAGAACCTGTTTCGGACGATTATGAAATATTCCCCCGACTCATCGTCGTGGTTGAGAACCCAAATCTTGGCTGGTGGGCTTACGGATTTCAGCGAAAAGAACTATCCACAATCGCGTGATGATGCCAAAATAATTCTTGGGAAGGAATGCGAGACTACTATCTCAAAGGCGCATTCTACGAGTCTAATTACGGGGTTTGCCGCGGACGCCAATGCTTGGCGGCGTGCTGCGGCAGCATTTGCATGCTATTTCCTGTTGTCTGCTGACAGCATAGATGAGCTGGTATATGCTCTGAATATTCTGCGGGTAGCTGGGGTTCAAGACGAGTTAGAACTTGCTACCTCCCGGTTCCTTCATTTTGGGCCTGCTGAACCACTCGCACAAATAATGAATGAATTATCGCTAGAAGATGCCACGAAAAGTTCGTTACCATGTGACTTTGCCCTAGTCGGGAACTGCGTGGCACTCCTTGATACGTGCACTGTGGATAACCATGCTCTCTGGCTTCTAAAAGAACTCAAAAATCCCAGTAAAACATATGTTTTTGGAATCTCTCGTTGGTATGAGAACGAGATCATTCAAGTACTCGCAAAAATCTATGGTGCCTGTTCCTCAGAAGTAATGGCCAAGATCCAGGATTATCTCATTACGATACCTGGCATCCAAGATTTGGAGCTTGCCGCATCCTATGCGGAGCTCATCAAGTCCATCATCGAAGATGATCTCAACTGGGGTAAGGAATGGGATAACGAGAAACTACAGAAATTGGTAACACGTGGCAAAATTGATAATGAATTATTAAAAGGAACGATAGAACAGCTTCGGGCAGTTCATGATACCAATTACGACCGGCTTTTTGGAAAAATCCGGATTGGTGATCTCAATGCCTTAGCAAGTTGGCAAGACTTCGATCATTTACCAGACGGTATTGTCCAACGAGCTGTGCTTCATTTAGCAAACCTAGTTGATCACATCATCGCAACCGCAGCTTCTGGAACACTTCCTGGATCATATTCCAGAAGCTATAGCCACCTTTCTATTTTGGTGCACCTCAATATTTCGCACCCTCACTGTGCGAATTGGCGGCCTTGCCTCAGGATGCTCAATAATCGTGTTTCTTCAATAGATTTGGTTCCGGGGATAGAAACAATGATCGATGAGTATCAAAAAATCCCCGCAGATGTTGCACGTGATATGAGGGAACCTCTGATGGGGTTGATGGGGAAAAGTGATACGTTGAAGATCATCTATCCTGATAGGGATGCCGATGTTCGTGGTCCGGCGTCGGCATTATTAGGGTTGCTATTCCCCGAAGATGTTCCAATGACTCAAGTCGCCCAGATGCTTCGGGGAGACGCAAGTTTAGTGAAGGCCGCAGTAAAGATTCTAGCCCAACGCAAAGAAAAATTATCGTTATCTTTGTTCGCTAGGTTGAGTAAGCATGATAGCTTCGAGGTGCGGGAAGCAGTCGTATCCGCGCTGGTCACATGGGTTCTTGAGGACGTTCGCGCGGAAGAATCCTTTTCCCTGCTTACAGAGATCGTTGCAGATGCCAGTGTTTGTTTGATCAGCACCATATTGTCTCTGGTATCCCAACATCCCCGCTCTGATGCGGCCGAAAAACTACTAGGTTTAGTTGCGGAAAAGGACTACGCGGTGGTTCCCCGACAGCTAGAGATTATCAAAACAAAATGGGAGAGGGCGTGATCTCCCCGATTCGCCGTGGCCCCATCAGTGCTGACAACCTCAGCACTCCATATTAATCTCGTGGCTATCCAGTCTGAACAGCACTTGCGCACACCGCGGCCACCCGGACCGTGGTCAACTTCACGAGCAGGCGCGCCAGTCCCCGATGGAGCAGCTGCTGGTCGTCGACAATGAGGGCACGAATCGAATCAGTCACGTCACATATTCTCCGTCCGGGGCAGAGAAACATCCAGGTAAAACCCCGTGTCGGTGGGGCCGGCGGTCATGGTGCCACCCAGCTGCGTGGCGCGTTTCCGCAACGATCGAAGCCCATAACCGTTCTCGGTGCTGCTAGCCTTGACAGGCACCAGTGCATGTTCCTTATCCGAATAATCCTCCACCGTTAGCGTGATGGAATCCTCATTGACCCGCAGATGAAAGTGGATCATCGTGGGTTGACCATGCCGAAGCGCATTCGAGACGCCCTCCCGCACCGCAATCTGGAATAGTTCCCCCTGCGCCGCCGCCAGCGCATAATTATCGTCTGGTTTATCAATCTGAAACTCCAGGCCAGTGCTCGAAAACGTTTGCGATAGCGACTGCATGGCTGCCACAAGCTGATCGCTGGTGTGCGGCGTGGGGGTCTCCGGTGGGTCGAGCGCCCGCACCCACCGTCGCAGATCAACCAGTGCTTGCTTTGCGACGGCCTGGGCGTTGTGTACCTCGGACCATGCGGCCTGCTCGCTTGTCGACTTCAACGCCTGTGCCACGTCGAGGGCCACAATGGTGGTGACTAACTGCTGGCCCAGGCCGTCGTGAAGCATGCGTGCCGACTCTGCCTGCTCCATGCTCACCGCCGCCTCTACCGCATATCGGCGTTCTTTCTCGGCGCTTTTCTCTAGCGCGGTGAGAAGCCAAGCAAATGAGAAGTGAACGATGACTATTGTCTCTAGGAATAAAATATAATGAATATCGTCACGTTGGTATTGGCCTGCTAACGATCGGGGAAGTGCCATGAGGACCATGAGGATTCCTGCGATGCCCATGCATTGTCGCATACCGAATGCCTGCTGAATAACCCAGAACACAATCGCTAATGTCGCAGTCGAGTAAGAACCGCCTATTATGAATAACACAAAACTGGTGGCTGCTACTGCGCTAGCTAGACATTTGTCATCGGGATTTCTTGTCCATCGTTTGATGAGGACCACATCAATAATGGTGGCGATAACTGCCACAACCATGAGGAAAATTGTTTGAGGATTAAGTTCATAGCAAAATATCGTGTCGCAGAACGTGATGAAGATGGATCCCAGGGCGAAGGCAATGAAATAAAAGTGGAGGGGGCGGCCGGCTATAGTCATGATCCCAGGTTAATGAGGAATATCATGGGAAAACATGACAACAGTCATGACTTCATGACGAACAGCACAAATTACCCCCTTATGCGTGTCATAACCATTTCATGACGATTCACACTGGTTATTCCCGACATTTTGTTCGATCATAGTATTTATGGAGTTCTTCGGTAATCCTGTTTCGCAGTGTTGCTGCTCCATGTTGTCAACCTAAGCTATCGCTATAAGGTGCGCCAATGAAAGTTCTCCCTATTATTCTGCGTGTTGTCATTGCGGCGGTGCTCATGTTTGCCGCCTCGTTTTCCGGGATGCTGACGCAGTTCATCCCCGGTTACGAGAGCATTCTTGCCGGTACGGCAGTGGGGCGCAACACCACCGGCTTGCTGTTGGCATGCGGCGCAATGCTCATACAATTCGCCTGCGCCACCGCCGTCGCCTACGTGGGGGTGCGACTTTTGACCCGCTACCTGGATCATCAGCCGCCTACCATGCTGAAACTACGCCCCACAAAAACCGGCATGCTTTGGTTTGTCGCCATGATCGGGGTGGCGATGGTCATATTGCTCATTGCCGGCGGGGTCACCATATTATTAGGCACCACCGGTGAGCCCCTCGCCCAACACGGCGACCAGTGGTGGGTCACCCTGATCGCTGTGTTAGGCATGGCCTTCCTGCTGCAAGGCATCCCCGAAGAACTCGTGTGGCGTGGCTGGCTACTATCCTCACTGGGGGCAAAAACAACCATGCGCTGGTCTGTGGGCCTGAGCGTGATCGTGTTCGGCACCCTTCACCTCACGTCGAACGGCGGGCAAAGCAACGCCATCGAGCACGTCATCTACCTGGTCATGCCGCTTGGGTTCGCCTACGCTGCTGCCATGGCCAGGCTCGCCGCCGACTCCACCTGGGCCGCCATTGGGGTGCACGGTGGATATCACACCGCCATGCTGCTTGCCAACGTACTCCCCATCAATAACTCACCAACCCTATGGGTGCTGATCGGCGCGCTGTGGTTTGCTGTCGGCCTTGCTATTCGAGCCTGGCGACGCCCGTTCGCACCAGCGCAATCTGATCCCCAAGAATCTGCGCCTGCGTGAGATCGCCCGTCTGAAGATACGCATCTACTGACTGCATTGCCGACCCCGTGAGCTCCCGCCAATAGGATGCCGATATCGGTTGGTTATAGGCCGCGGCCTCGGCAAAGACCGATTGCATCGACCCCAACACCTGTCGGTGCAGCGGGGACAGCTTGTCCTGGTCAATATAAAACACCGGCACGTTCGTGTCATCAACCCGTGAGGATGAAAGCCATATCGGAAATAACCCCGAGATCGCGCCAAGAAGGTACCACGCCTTGGTTACTGCAATCAGGACCGCTATCAGTGTGAAAAGCAGCAGCGTAAGAGTCACATGGAGCGTCACGGTGCTTCGCTTCTGCGGAAACCTATTTCGCTCGGTACCTATTTTCTGTAGGAACTCCTTCCTGTCTTTACACACCCACGCCGACTTTCCCGACGCCAGCAGTCCTATCGAATCCGCGGCCAGCGGCACTAGCGTCTTGCTTTGCTCTGGTGGGGTTTCAAAAAGCGCCGACAAGAATTCGCTATGATCTGGCTGGTTAGCCAGCACCCAATCGCTGAAATCCGCCACCGATACAATCGGCTTTCCATAATCGGCGGCCCGCCGCACCTTGGCCGTCGTCAAGCTGTCTGCCACTACCGCGTCACAGCCGGTTTGCGACACCGCGGTCTTATACACCAGCCCCACCTCGCTGCACAGTTCGCGTAACTTCTCCCCCTGCGGCACCAATTCGTTATTCACCGTGATCCGGCCACTAAATGCCACCCGCGCCCCGGGCCGTAACACCTCACCACCAGATTGATAAGAAACCATGATTCCTCTCCTTGATGATTATTAAAGATTATTTTATGCATGGCTGATTATTTTTAAATCTGCCACATAAGGAAGACACGTTAATGGCGCCAGCAACCCTCTTATCGCAATAGCAAAATTCCTACTGTAATGAGGGGGAAGGTGCTTCTACCATTTACGATAATCGCAACGATGGTCAGACGGGGGTAATTTTGGGGTTATATAAGGGGGCGATGTTATCCATTTATCTATCGTTATAAAACTCCATACACTGCACATATAGATATGGCGGGGAAAAGATGAAGGAATTTTCATCGTGTCCACATGTTCTACTAATTAGCGATTACTAAGATTAATCACCGAATCGTTATGGCAAGATTTCGATTTTACCTCCGCAAACCAGTGCGGATGAGTGCAAGCAAAACATTAGTAGATAAAACAGAAAAGGCTGGTTATGGCCCTATATGGCTTATTGACTGTCGCAGCGTTGGCACTTATGGGATATGCGGTGACACCCCGGGGGCGGTCAGTTTTCTTCCGGAGATTCGCCGGGGGGACGCAATTGCAAATGGCATACCTTATGGTGTTTACCATTATCATCATCGCCCTCGTTGCCCTGATAGTCATCCATCATGCCACTCTCGCGGAAGAAGTCGCCGTTTTTGCGGCTTTAGCAGCGTGTTTTGCCCTCATTGTCGCGCTATTGCGGAACCGGATTGCCTCCCCGCCGAAAACTGCCACCCCCTACACCGTTCTCACCGTCGGCGCCCACCCCGACGATCTAGAAATCGCCTGCGGGGGTACTCTTGCTCGCCTCGCCGATGAGGGGCACAAAATCCACGCTATCGTCATGAGTGACGGATGCGCAGGGGGCGATAATAGCGTGCGCCCCACCGAAGCCCGGAACGGCGCCGCTACCATGGGGCTGGAAAAAATCGAGATTCATTCCCTCACCGACACCCGGTTAGAGGACCACAACATGGAAATGGTGGACATTATTGAAGCAAAGATCAACGAACTCAAGCCCGACCTGATCCTGACTCACTCCAGTCACGATCAACACCAAGACCACAAGGCCGTGCACTTCGCCGTGCTGCGGGCCGCCCGTAAACAACCGTCAATTTTGTGTTTTGAATCCCCCTCCGTGACCAGCGAATTCAACCCACAACTCTTCATTGACATTACTAACTACATTGACATTAAAATCCATGCTGTCCAAGACCACCGCGACCAGGCCGGTAAACGCTACCTCCGGTGGGATCGGCTCAAAGGCATGGCCAATTTCCGCGGCGCCCAGGGGAAACTGGAACTCGCCGAAGGATTCGAAATCGTCCGTCTCAAAGACTCCATCGCAGGATTGAAATAACCATATGAACATTCTCATCACCGGTGTCGGCGGTCCCGCCGGCCGTGCTCTCGTCAGCCAACTTGCCACCACCAGCCATAATGTTGTGGGCGTGGACATGCAGGAAGTTGCGCTCGCCGACATTGATTCTTTCGAACTGGTGCCCGCCGCCAACGATCCCGACATGATTAACCAACTTGCCGCACTGGTCGACCATTACGACGTGGATCTACTCATCCCCACCGTTGCCGACGAGCTTCCCATGGTGGCGAAAGCATCCCAACTGGGTCAGCTGAGCAACGCCCAGGTTGTCATTTCCCCCCTAGAGGCGGTGGAAAAATGCTTCGATAAGCTGCTGACCATGCGGGCGCTGCGGGAAGCCGGTGTTTCGGTGCCTCCCTTCGGTCTCCCCAGCGATTTCACCTCCTCATATGATGTGTTCGAACAGCTCGGCGGTGCCATTATCACTAAACCGCGGGTGGCCCGTGGCGGTCGGGGCTTCGCCATTCACACCAGCCCCGAAAAATTCCAGCTCGAATCGTACGACGACTCCTACATCATTCAGGCATTCGCCCCCGGGGAAGAATTCGCCCCCATGGTGTACATCGGCGACCAACCCGGCAACGAAACCGTTTCCATCGTTGCGAAAACTCAGGAAGAATTCTGCGAAACCGCCGCCCCCATCGTCCGCTCCGTCGACACCGCTAACGCCCTTGACGTGGCACTACTCGCCGTCAAGGCCTGCCACGCCCTGAAGTTGAAGGGGCCCATTGATTTGGATGTGCGTCGCATGGCTGACGGTCACCCGGTTGTGTTAGAAGTGAACGCCCGATTTGGTGCCAATAGCTCCCTTGCACCAGAATTATTGGCAGAAGTTCTTAAGTCAGCCGCATAAAAAAATAAGGAAACACCCATGTCTGCGCTAGCAGTCGTTGTTCTCATTGGGCTCAGCACACTCATTTTTTGGGTGGGCATGATTAAGCTCCTTTTCATACCCCTGTCCCTCTATTTTGAGATCCGCCAAACCTGGCGCAACCACCGAAAAGTAAAAACTGCCCTGGACGATGAGCCCCTCGTGAGCATCATCGTCCCCGGCTATAACGAGGAAAAAGTGCTGGGTGCCTGCATCAGCTCTATTCTGGCCAGCAGCTACCAGCACTTCGAACTCATCATGGTCAATGATGGGTCCACCGACAGCACCGCCAAGGTGATGCGGGACCTCGCCGAGGCCAACCCCTATACCGTGATCTTTGTCGACCAACAAAACTCCGGCAAAGGGGCTGCGCTGAACACCGGCACCGCCTATGCCAATGGTGAGTTCATCATGTACGTGGATTCCGATGGAGTTTTCGGCAAAGACACCATTCGGCAGATGCTCAAGGCCTTTGATAGCCCCAAAGTGGGGGCAGTCAGTGGTGATGATCGACCGGTGAATCTCGACCGGGTACAAACCACCCTGCTTGCGCTCATTTCTCATGTGGGCACTGGGTTTATCCGCCGGGCGCTCGCCGTGGTGAATTGCCTGCCCGTGGTCTCCGGGAATAACGGCCTGTTCCGGCTCAAGGCGCTCAAGGCCACCGGGCCGCTACGTACTGACACGCTGGGGGAAGACCTGGAGCTGACCTGGCGAATTCACCGCGCCGGCTATCGGGTGAACTTTGCCCCACAGGCCGTCGTGTATGCCGAATCACCGTCCACATTGAAAGGGCTATGGCGGCAGCGGGTGCGGTGGGCACGGGGGATGCTGCAAGCCACCCGGATTCATAAGAATATGATTTGCAATCCCCATTATGGGGCATTCGGAGCATATTTGCTGTTTAACCTGCTCAGCATGATTATTGTACCGGTCGCGCAGATCTTTGTGCTGCTGGGTATGCCTATCGTTATTATTACCGACCCCGACGCGCTTCCCACAACTGCGTTAGGATGGGTGGGGTTCCTCGGGTTGGCACTAGCGCTTGTTATTTTGATATATTCAATCGCACTAAACCGGGCCTGGGGAGATTTACGCCACATATGGGTCTTTCCCCTTTGGCCCATATACTCCACACTGGTTGGTTTCACGCTTGGTTGGGCCATTATCTTGGAAGTGAAGGGGGCGGAAAAGAATTGGAACAAACTGGAGCGTACCGGCACCATTAGTGTGAGTGGCCTCAGTGTCGATAAGCAAGAAGCGAGTCCAGCATGAAACGCAGAACATTTTTAAAACTTTCATCCTTGTCATCTATCCTGTCGTTCCTACCGTTTGGGTCTTCCTCCTGCGGAAAGGGTTACGAGCTGCGGAAACTCAAAAATTCACCGCTGCCGGAAGAGCGCAGCGTGAACTTTGGTTTCGAGGATGTTTCCAATCCTCATTACGACTGGAAGGCCATGTCGCAGCGGCTTTCCAACGTCAATGCCACCGCCGCCTCCATCTGTGTGGGGCGGATCGAATGGGTGTGTTTCGACTGGGAGGGGCACCCAGATACTCAGGCCTCTATTAATGGGGCCGACTGGGTGCAGGATGCCATTGATGCGCTCAGGCCGCTCACTATTAACCTCACCATTGATACTTTAGTACCCAATACGATCCATAAAAACCCCGAACTAGCTGGGGTTGATCCCGGGGGAGAGCGTTCCGATAAGTTCGCCTCGGTGACCGCTATCCGCGATGGGGCGGTGGGGGATGGGATTGTGGAGCTGGCGAAAACCATTTCGCACCGCTACAACCCCGACAGCATTTCCCTGACCGAGCTCATGTTTGACAATTACACGTTTGGGGAGGATGACCTGGCTTCGTATAAGAAGTTCTCCGGGGCATCCGACTGGCCGCGGAAAGACGGTGAGATCAATACTCGGGATCCTAAGCTGGGGGAATGGCGTTCCGAGGCGTTGCAGCACCTACTCGACCGCATTAAAGGGGTCATCCCCAGCAATGTCGCCCTGGACATGGATGTGCGGGCTCCCTGGAACGATCCGGGGGCGGATCGGGCTATGTCCGGCCACGATTATGACTTGCTGCTTACCGAGGCCAGCCGCATTGCCGTGTGGAACTATAACGGCATGGAGCCCAGCGTGCAGCCAGATTATTCCGAGAAGCTAGCGGAGAGCTTTAACCGACGGTTTGGGGATAACCGTTACGTGCTGTCGACGGGCCTGTGGGCGGAGGATGAGGCCAACACTATCTCCGCCGATGATATGGCCCTTAACCTGCGGTATTCCGCCAAGGGTGGTGCATCGGCGGTGTCGGTCACCCCGGCCTCGCGGATGAGCGACGAGCATTGGAAGATGCTGGAGTCTGCCTGGAAGGGCTGATAATAGCCTGGCGGCAAACTTCGTAGAATGGCCGGTGTGGCAGTACCACCGGCTGTTTTTTATCGCCTATCGACGGATTTCCACCCCATAAGAGGGTAATTTGGCGAAAAATTAACATGATAATTGCCCACAACTATAGTGAAAAGGGGCCAAATTCTTGCCAAGAGATGTCTGAACTAAATCGTCTGATCTTAAGCAAATCCCGAAAAAGTCCGATGTGATTATGGTGAATAATGTCCGATTGGTTGGTTCGGGATTAATTTGTTTTGCCCCGGATAAGTCCATAAGGGGGTGGGTAATTCTGTGAGATACCACAAAAAACCGGTCGTAGTTGTGTGGGTGGGGTGGGTGACTTATTACAATCGGAACCATTCGGGTCCGCAAAGTATTGAAGGAATAACATGCCAGAGTACATTAACCTCAACCCGGTTATCCGTGAGATCAGCGACGTGCAGAATAATATTCTTCTGCTCAACGGCAAAATGGACACCATGGGTGCGCAGGTTGGTGCGGTCACCCAAGATCTCAACACCACCCGTCAAAAGCTGCAAGAACTAGCGGAGGCTTTCGAAAAATTCTCGCGGCAGGCCGAACGTATCGCCGTCGTGCAGCGCGCCGAAACCCAGCTCGGCAATCTCAAAAGCGAACTCGACCGGGTTTATGGGCACTACGCGCTCGTTCGCCGCACCAGCGTGGGCGTACTCCAGGCCTTCGACGTGGGAAACGTCACCAATGATGTGGTGGCGCAGGTGTCTGAAGAGCTCATGATCCAAAGCCCTAGATATTGGCTGGCGCCTGCGCTTGTGGGGTTGGCCGCCTGGTCCCGGGACGACAAGGCGATCTGCGAAAAGTCCGTGCAAGAGGCCTTTACCCGCGATGCGGCAAAAACCTCTCTTTTCTTTGCGCTCATCTTACGACGCGTCAACCGCCACGATGAGGCCTACACCTGGCTCAAGCACTACCTTATGAACTGTGATGCCACCAAGCTCACCCGCGAATTCGCCGTCATCCTTGAGGCCACCGCCCGCGGCGCTTTTGGAACCCAGGCGGAACAACTGCTCACTAACCAGCTGGGGGAGTGGGACGCCGAACTGCGTCAAAACGCCCAGCTGCGGACAGCCCAAGTGACGGCATGGGTGGAAGAAATCGCCAGCAATAGGGAACAGCTTGTCGTCGACGACTACGAGAATCTGCGCAAGCTCAGCCCCGACTTTGATCGCATGCGATCACTGCTGGAATCCGCCACCGCCCTGGGGGTGACCGCGAAAAAATACGAAGAAATCCGCGACCGGCTCGATGCGCCCGTCGGCAAGATCGAAGACCTGCTCGACGACCTGTTGGAGAAACTCGTCACAGAATATGATGCGGAAGAACTGCCGCTGCGTCGCAAAGCTGCCTATGCCGAAGCCGTCATTGAATCCAACGGCGACTTGGCGCAGGCGCAGGTCAAGACCGACAAATACGTGCGGGCGCTAGCGAACACTGTCGACGCCGTAAGCCTGCAAACCCAAGCCGCCATTACCCCCGAACGATTGGGTGTTTCCATCAGCACCCAACGCACCGCCATCGGCAACGGCCTCGACAACGTGCGCGCCGCTATCGACGAATACACCAGCCGCTACCGGCGGGATTTCCTCCCCGCCGCCACCATCATCCTAGATGGCACCCACTCCGGCTACGCCTCCCAATTCGGGTTCGTCGAATTCCGGTGCGCCACCAACGAAGATGAGCAAGCCGTCCGCCAGCGGCTCGGCGAATACTGGGAAACCCTCTTCACGCCGCACATCAACCAGGCAACCTTCCAACAGTCGGACATGATTATGCCGATCATGGTCGGCGTCATCACCTCTGTGGCGTTCCTCCTCGGCATGAAACTTCTCGGCCTGTTCATGGTGGTGCTGGTAGTCATTGCCGTGGCGTTTTATATCCACCGGAAGAAAACCCTGGCGGAACGCAATGTTGCCGAATTGCATGTGGCGAAAGAGCAGGCCATCCAAATATCGAATAACGTTATTACGGAAGCCCGCGCGGAATTCACCGACCTCATGCTGGAATTCGAAGACCGGGACGCCGAGCAGGCGGAACTCACCCGGGTGTTCGCCACCTGGCCATCCCGTACCACCAATGCTCTTCACTCTTCCACGACCCATAATGAGGCGCGTTAACATGACCCAACCACCAGAATCCCACCTGCCCGAACAGTCGAACCAACCCCCGGCGAGAATCAACCCATACGCAGCTCCGCCGGCACCAATGCCGCAGGCCGGGCCGCCGGCAACCCAACAACCCGCCCAAACACCAGGCCAAGTCCTGCCCACAATCCGCCGGGAGCGGCGCCGACCCCGATTCACCACACCCCCACCACCCGAAAACCAACGACCCGGCGAAACCACCGTCCTCGACCGCATGAGCCTGCTCGGCGAACTTCACGACGACAACTCTCAACCAGCCTTTGGTCGCAACCGTAATATCGCCGGCAGTCTCCCCGACTGGTCACCCCAACCGCCAGGGGAAATCCTCATCAATCGGAGGCGGCCCTAACCATGGCGAACGCGTACGAAACCTGGGCCCGGGCCCTCCGCAGCTGGGCCACCGACCCCACCGTCACCCTCGACGGTCTCCCACCCATCACCGCGGGATCCTTCAACCCCACCGTGCACCGCCGCCTGCTCAAACACATCGAACGGGCCCTAAGCATTGCCGACACCCGCTGGTCCGAAACCCTTACCAACCTCCCCGCCACTGCCGACTACCACGAATTCGAACGCTGGTGGCTCACCACTCGAAACAACCTGGCCCGCCGCATGCACCTCTGCAACCACCCCGGTCTCCCCGACGAGATACGGTCAACCCTGCTGAGCGACGCCCAAACCCGCATCGGCAATTGGCAACATCACGTCGAAAGCATCCTCCGCCGCAGCTCCGTCGCTGGGGAACTCCCCACCGCCACCGAACAGCGCATCTACGACCTCGTCCGCAGCACCCCACTCACCGCTGTTCTCGACCCCACCTACGGCACCGCGACCCGCCTCACCCACGCACTCGAACAATCATAATCATGCCCAACTATCTCGAAACCACCGAAATCATCACCCGCTATCTCAAAGCCCGCGTCCCCCTCATCGTCGTGAAATCCACCGAGCCGGTCCGGGTCTTCAGTATCCTCCGCACCATCAGCACCAATATTCCCTCCCTCCCCTTCTTCTACTACTCTGCTGCCGACGGCCTCCGGGAACTCGCCTCCAACCAGCTCGTCCTCGAAGACCAATCCCTCGCCGCCGCCCTCGACCAGGCAAAAACCATGTTCAAAGCCCGGCGGAACGTGAACTTCATCTTCACCGAAATCGACCACCTCGACTCCGACACCCCCACCGCCCGACACTTCTGCCAAATGGTGCGCATCGCCGAAGAATACCAAGGCGCAATCATCCTCCTCGCCGACAAACCCGTCTGGTCCGGCCTCGCCCGGCTCGGCATGTCCGTCACCCTCGACCTCCCCACCACTGAAGAAATATTCGAACTGGTGTCCGGCATGATGAAGGGGCATTCCACCGCCATCCCCGTCGAATGGGCGGAATCCGACATGCGGGCCGCCGCCGAAATCCTCACCGGCATCACCGAAGCCGAAGTCGTCAACGTCCTAGCCACCATGCTTGTCAAAGGCGCAATCCGTGCCGAAGACCTCGCCGAACTCTCCAGATTCAAAGACTCCATCTTTGGCGAACTCACCGGCATCGAACGCATCCGGCTCGACGACAACTACCACGTGGGCGGACTCGACAACCTCAACGCCTGGTTGAAAAAACGCAAAGCCCTCATGAAAACCGACCTCTCCGGCACCAGACTCCACCCACCCAAAGGCATCCTCCTGTGCGGCGTCCCCGGCTGCGGTAAATCCCTCTCCGCAAAAAACATCGCCGTCCAATGGGAACTCCCACTCTACCGGCTCGACATGGGCGCCATCCTGGGCATGTACGTTGGCGAATCCGAACAAAACCTCCGCGAAGCCCTCGAAACCGCCGAACGCATGGCACCCTGCGTGCTCTGGATCGATGAAATCGAAAAAGGCCTCGCTACCGGCTCCGGTGACAGCTCCGTCACGAAACGCCTCATCGGCCAATTCCTCTTCTGGCTCCAAGAATCCCAAGCCAAAGTCTTCATCGTCGCCACCGCCAACGACGTCTCCACCCTCCCACCAGAACTACTTCGCAAAGGCCGCTTCGACGAAATCTTCTTCGTCGACCTCCCCACCGAAACCGAACGCACCGACATCATCGACCTATGCTTCTGGAAATACACCAACCACGCCATCCCCAGCCACCTCGTTGCGGAACTCGCCGAAGTCTCCGAAGGATTCGCCGGCTCCGACATTGACGCCGTAGTCCACGACATTGGTTCGGAAATGCTCTTCAACAACACCACCGAACTGCCCCCATCCGACTATATTCGCAGCCAATTCCGCAACGTTGTTCCCTTCAGCCAAACCAACCCGGAAGAACTCGCCGCCATCCGCGATTGGGGTCGCCACCGGGCGGTACCCGCCGGCCGCACCATCGCCGACTCGCCCGACAACAACTCCGTCTTCGCCGGCCGCACCATCGTCCTCTAACCGGCAATCATTGCGCGCAATTTTCCACCCGTTTACGTTTCCGCCGATGGGTGGAATCCGCAACATACGGCTCAAACTCCACCCGGGGCGGCACAAACCCCAACCGCTCCGCCAACCCATCCAACTCGGCCCGCACCCGATCCAACACCTCACCCACCAGCGGCGCCACAAACACCACCAGCCGATCATCCGAATGCCGCTCCACCCGAAACTCCGAAACCCCAGGCACATACAAAAAACACCGCTCCACCATGTCCGGAAACACCGAAACCCGACCATCACCTCCTACGGCTGGAAACGAAAACACATCATCCTCCCGCCCCGCAATCTTCGCCACAACCGTCGTCGCCTGACCACACCCACACACCTGATTCGCCGCCAACGTCAACACGTCGTTAAGCCGATAACGCACAATCGGCTGCGACCGCCGTCGAAAATCAGTAATAATCGGCACAAACCGGGAATCGTCCACAAACTCCTTCTCAAAATAACAAATATCCTCATTCAAATGCATCGACCCAAACGGGCACGTATACCCCAAAAAACCCTCAGTACACTGGTACGCCTGAAAAATTACCTCCTGCCCAAACACCTCCCGAAACCGCCGCTCATCAAACGACGTCAACACCTCCGCCACCGAAATCACCCGCGCCGGGCATAGCCGCAACTCCCCAGCAACCACAGCATCCGCAAGCACACTCAACACCGACGGGGGAGCCACCACCACAGTCGGCCGATATGACCCCAACGCCGCAATATGCTCCGCCATCGGCCGATACACATCAAAAAACCGAAACTGAATCACCCGCGAATTCACCGTCTCATACAGATTATTATTCGCCCGCAGAAAAAACGCGATCCGCTGCCCCGAAAGCGACGGCAAAAACCGCGCCAACACCGCACCCGCCCACGCACACCGCTCCCGATCGCTCACAATGAACAAACCCCGATGCCCACTCGTCCCCGACGACAACCCCACCGAAACCCCACGATACGTAGGCGAAAAATCCCGGGACCGCTCCGCCGCCACCGCAATCTCCAACGCCCGATCCCGATCCAACCCCACCGTATTGAGCCTATTAAAATTCGCCATCATCGACTCCTTATCCATCACCGGCAACTTCCCTAAATCGGCACGAGAACCCACCCGGGGAAGCGTCGCAAAATACGGCGAATGCCGCCGCAAAAACCGAAACTGCCGCCGAACATACCGCTCCTGCAACCTGTCAATAGCCGCCCGCGACCGCAACCGCCGCCACCGACTCTGCGCAAAATACCCGGCAATCAGCAACGACGTCACAGCAGCTCCCGCCGATCATACTGCCCATGGCTGAAATACACCGGAATTCCCCGATCCACAACCCCCTGCACCAGCGTTGCCGTCTCCTTATACGTCTCATAATCCCGCTGAATCAACCTCGTAGGCAGCCGCAACTGCGACGAATATGGCAACAAATCATTCCCCCACGACGCATCCGTCGCAATAAGCAACCGGCCCGGAATATACGCCCCCACCTGGCCCGCCGCATGACCCGGCAACCGCACCAACAACAAACTCCCATCCCCAAACACATCATGACCAACAAGCCCCGTGTCCGGATCCTGCACCAACGACTGCACCGGCATCACCGACGCATTCTGCGCCAGCCACGACGGCACCAATGCCGGAAACACCAAATCCCGCACCCGCGCATTCCCCAACACCTCATACGCATCCGCCGACATAATAATCTCACTCTCGGGAAAAAACTTCACCCCACCAATATGGTCAGGGTGCAAATGTGACAACACCACCCGCCGAATCTGCCCCACATCAATCCCATCCCGAGCCAACTGCGCCGGAATCTCATCCTCCGCCGTCACCCGCGTCGGAGTCACCTTGTTATACAGAAATCCCCGCACCCCAGAGCGGAAAATATCCTGCGAATACCCCGTATCGAGCAGCATATAGCCCTCCGACTCGTGCTCAATCAGAAACACCCCAGCCGGAAACGCCCGACTAGGATCCATATCACGCGGCAACCCCCGATACATGACCCGCAAATTATTCATGCAATAACCGCACTGATAATACCGAACACTCTTAATCAATTGATTCGACATAACGCCGTATCCCTTCATCTAAACTGACAATCGGTTCGTAACCCAAATCCCGCCGCGCCGCCGAAATATCCAACACCTGCGAATACGCCAACGCGCACACGGTATACCGAGTCACCGGCGGCTCACCTGGCAACCGCAACACCGCATAAACCAACTCCAATAGCGACGCCACCCCATATAAGACGGTGGCGTTACGACGCCGATACCGCGGCACCGCCCCCAACAACGTGAATAACTCATCCACAACATCAGTCACCGGCCGCGGATCATCATTAGTAATGTTATAAACTCGCCCCGCAGCTGCCGGCGACTCCGCCGCCAACCGGGTAGCATATGCCACATTCTCCACGCAGGTTAAATCAATAACCGTCCGCCCCGGCTGGCCGCGCCGGGGGAATCGGGGAAGCCGGGGATGCGGCAACCGCAGGCACCCCAACCGGCCCGGTTTTTTCGGGAAAACTTGCTGGTGGCGGCGCCGAAACACCGGAATCCCAATGGTGTCATTGGCGTGCACGAGCCGCGGCACAATGCTCGTGTCACCCACGCCGATCAGCCCCCGGGGGCGTAAAATCACGGAACCCGAAAACTCCGACGCCACCTGCTCGGCTCTAATCTTGCTCCGAATATAATTATTGAGTCGATTATTGGGGTCGAAATCCGATTCGGTGATATGAAACCGGTCGCCGCGCTGCGAATAAATGCTGGGGGAGGAGATGAATATCAGACGGCGCACCGCATTGCGCCGACAGAAATCCACCACCGCCTGAGTGCCCCCCACATTGGTGTGATAAAAATCCTGCCACGGGCCCCACACCGTGGACAGGGCGGCGGCATGCACCACCACATCGACCGACAGGTCAAGCTCCGCCAATTGCGCCAGGTCACCGACGATCGCGGTGACGGTTCCCGGATATGTGGGGTCGGTGGGCTCCGCGGCGGCCTGGGCGGCGGTGGCGGCATCAACTAGCTGCTGCAACCTTGCGTTATTCCGACCGGTTGCGACAACATCATAACCGCTACGAGCAAATTCCGATACGACATAACCCCCGAGAAAGCCTGTAGCACCAGTAACTAAAACCTTCATTGTCACGACTTCTACCCTAACAAAACGATTCAGATATGCGAGAGAACTATGCCACAAGGCTACCGCAGAATTGCTGCAAAACACCCAGGTGGGGTGGGGGAGAGGCGGCGGTGAGCGCCGGGCAGACCGTCGTTGTGTGCGGTGGGGTGGCGTCGACAAGCTGGGGTGGGCAGGGAGGATGAGCTGCACAGGGGAGTACACCTAAAGATGTGGTTGGGTCCGCAACCAAGGTATGGTATTACCCATGCATATTGCCGTCTTTACCGATTATTATCTTCCTACCCTCGGTGGGGTACAAACCAGCATTAAAGCGCAAAAAGACACGTTGGAAGCGGCCGGACATCGGGTGACCGTTTTTTGCCCCCTGCACGAGCCGAGCGGCGACCTGACGGTGGTGCAATTACCAACCAGCAAGGTGATTAAACCTGACAATTATCCCTATACGTGGCCGCCGAAGCGAGCGAAGCGGTTTGCCCAAAATTATATGGATAGTATCGAGCCTGTGGATGTGGTGCATGTGCACAGCGAAATGGCGGCTGCGGCGGCCGGTGTGCATGTGGCGCGTAGCCGGGGGTTACCGCTGGTGCAGACCATGCACGGACGTGTTGATGTGTATACCCAATGCGTGTTGCCGTTTCCCGCGGCGACCAGTGTGCTGCTTTCCTGGTTGTATAACCGTAATAATCCGGTGCGACCGGTGACGCTTCGGGATGCGCCGTACACGCGCACCGCCCTGGCGCGTCGCATGTGGAGGCTCATGGTCAACCAGGCAAATTATGCGGATCATGTTATAGTCCCCTCCCACCATTTCGCCCACAAGTTGCAGTATCAAGGGGTGAATAAGCCCTTGACAGTGCTGTCTAATGGGCTGGAATCCACCCTGTTGTCTCAATTGCGCGCGATAAAACCGCGGGAATATACCGGTGGTGACACGGAATTCCGCATCATGTGGTGTGGGCGGGTGAGTCAGGAGAAGCGCCCGATTGATTTCTTGCGGGCCATTCGGCAGCTGCCGGAAAACGTGGTGGTGAACATGTATGGTTCCGGGCCAGCCATGAAATCCGTGCGCCGCTACATTACCCGCCACAGGCTTTCTGGTCGGGTGACGCTTCACGGGCCGGTGCCGCAGCAAACCGTGCTGACCGCCATGCAGGAGCATCACCTGTTTGCGTCCACCAGCTATGATTTCGATAATCAACCCATGGTGCTTTTGGAGGCGCATGCTGCCGGCACCCCGGTGCTACTGTGCGACCCTGACCTGACCGAGGTGGTGCCACCCGAGGGCACCGTGTTGACGGCCACCCCGGATTCGCAATCCATTGCGGCCGCGGTGCGGGAGCTCATGGCGCATCCCGCCCGGGTGCGGGAAATGAGCGATTACCTGCTGAAATCCTGCGATAGTACCTTGCAGCAGCCGCTTACCGAGCAGCTGTTAGGCGTGTACGAAAGCGTGTTGCAGCCCTCCGCGTAGCGTTCTGGCTGTCGGATTGAGGGTGTTGGCCGGGTTCCCGTGAGGTGTTCCTGCCGTCGGGTCGGTCGGAGTGGGGTGGGGTTTGGGGCCGGCATTCTTGGGGCTGAGCTTGCTTTACGACGGCCGAAGGTGTTGGATTTTAGTCCCAGTAGGAATTATCCAGTTCTTCGTCAGCATATGGGTCGTAGACCACGGGATCGGATCTGCCGCGAGGCCGGCGCATGTACTCGCTGAAAGCGTCGCTGAGGGCTTCGGCGCCGTCCCAGTCGAGCTCCATACCCCAGTCTGTTTTCCCACAAAGGAAGAAGAAAATATCCTTGAGTAGGGATAGCGCATCCGAGTCCCGGGACTGCGTGACATCGATCTCGGCGATTCCAAAGTCACGTCGCTGTTTTATCGGAGTCACGAAAACCCGGACGCTTGGGAATCGATTTGCCGAGGAAAAATTTGAAGCAATGAGAGTCTTGGCTTGGGCCGCGACATCCTTGGGTTTTTCCGCAGCATCTCGAATGATGATGGATGCAACATGTGACATTTTAGCTCCATGTGTCAAAGGATCAGTTTTTGAAATTATTGATATCCACGCTGATTCCTACGCAAATTAACGGGTATAGACTGGGAACATCCCCGCTAATGCGGGGAAAACTTAGAGGTTTGTGTGGGCAGCTGATAATGCCGTAGGAACATCCCCGCTAATGCGGGGAAACACTTGCGTGTGAATCAAGCAGCTCCTTGTTCCCAGGAGTTATTTTACATTTGATTTTGATTCCCTGCACTAGAAGTGAGGTATTGAGGAAGCAATTCAAAGCTCTCAAGAAACTGTATGGAATCCTCGTAAAGATTCCAGGTCAACTACCGGGTTCCTTGAGGCAAATGCTAATAGGTTCGCGTAATCAATAGCGACGATTGGATCACCAAGATCAGGATAAATAAAGACGTCACCATCGTTGACCCACAACTCCAATAACGGCTCCTTGAGCTCCCGGGCCAGCCAAGCATGCGATTGGGTGAGATCATCAAGCAAAGTTTCCATCACGTAGTCTTGTGATGGTAGCCGTCCTACAGCCACAGGAGGCTGGGCCTCTTTTTCGATTCGCATCATCAGTGCAGAAAAATCCACAATTTGCCTCACAGACTAAAACAAAATATAGGAGTCACGAAAACCCGGACGCTTGGGTAAGGAAAGAAGTGATGAGAGTCTTAGTTTGGGTTACGACATATGGCATTTTAGCTTCTGTTTCAAGGAATATTGGTTTTTCCAAAACTATCAAGAAACCAACTCAATGGATACTGAGCTCCCTGGATATCCATGCTAGTACGTGTTGCTTGTTCTATTCCATTGTGAATCAATGATCCCGTTCAAATTGTGCGCTCCTGATGATGTCTTGTCAGATACAGGACCAAATGACTATTCATCTGTTGATGCGCGGAAGGTGAAATCAGCTTTGTGACAAGGCTATGGAAGCATGCTGAATCATCGGTATACCCATGGTATCTGAAAACCTGTTCGAATAATTTTTTTGCATATGGTAGAAAAATTGGGAGCTAGTTCTTCTTTTTAGACCTTGGGTTCTGTTCACATGCCACCCCATCTCGCTATTCGGCATCTCTGTGGGTGATAGGACTTCTCTGGTAGTTAGGCATGATTTGAGGGGGTGTTGCTGTAGCACCTATCCACTAGATCCCAGAGGGTCCAGCTTTGGTGGGGTATGTTCAGGGGCAGTTGCGCATGGGAAACCGGTGTGGTTAGGGGCTCTAGGGTGCTGTACGCGATTGGTTGCCCTTAACACCGTCGATATTTTTGTTGTGTGTGATTATATGTTCGAAAGGCCTAGCAATTGCGCGGTGTGCAACAATTGCTAGGCCTTATCCCCGCCAAGGCGGGGAATGTGTCCAGCGGTGTTTATTTAACGGAACATTCCCGAATAGAAAGCCAACAAAATCGGGAAAGTTGTGGACGACCCCTAGTGTATAAGGTCCGACCCGTCCTAGTCGAACATGGGACCTGCTAACACCCGCAATATCGGGGGTAGTGGGGGTAGTTAGCATGAGTTTTCGATGCTAAGAATGAGGGAATCTATTATCGGTTATAGCTAGGCAAAAGCAGCTGACTTATCAACCATTTCTTATCTAGAGGTAGCATATTCTATATGCCATAATCTTCAACGCTTATTTAAGTTTAAGATTAGAACAGATGGGGGTAGATTTACCCGATTTTGCCCCACCCCCTGCCTTTACATTGTGCACGAGATAAAAGGGGGATGGTTCAATACCTCCGGGGTTGCGTCGACAAGCAATCATTACCCCCGATACGCATGAATTCCTTGAAAACCAATATCTACCTATATACATTCGATGGTAAACCTATCCCCCGAAAGAAGGACCATCATGTTTTACACCGCCCCTAAGCCCACCCAAGCGCTCCTCGTCACCGGCGGATTCTTCTCCCGTAAAGACGTGCCATTCCGGGTTGTTGTGGGCCGCGGCACCTTCTATCTGCCGTTCATCCACAGGGTGTACCGTTTCTACATTGGTTCCCGCTATGTGCGGGTCAACGTTGAAGCCCAAACTCACCAGAATATTTCCGTCAACATTGAGGCCACGCTTGCCTACCGGGTGAATAAAGATATAGTCAGCATCGTTGAGGCCGGTTCCCGCTTTTTGGGAAGCAACGATAAGGCTATGAGCGACGTGATCTCCAGCATCTTCTCCGGCGAGGTCCGTTCGCTCGTTGGTGCCCGCAGCGTGGAGGAAATCATCACCAACCGTGACGCCCTCAACATGGACGTGCTGACCGCGACCGGGCCCAAGCTCATGGAAATGGGTCTGAAGATCGACAACTTCCAAATCAACGAAATCAGCGACGACGAGGGTCATATCAAGAACCTGTCCCAGCCCGAACTCAACCGGGTTCGGAAGATCGCCGAGGTGGCCGCTGCCGCCGCCGACACCGAGATCGAGCAGGCCCAGCAGGAGGCTGAGCGGAAGAAGTCACAGTATAAGAAGGACACGGATTTGCAGGTGTCGCAAAACACCATGGAAACCGCCGAGAAGCGGGCCCAGGCCGCCCAGTCCGGCCCTATCGCCGAATCTTCTGCCCTGCTGGAACTCACCCGCAAGCAAAAGGAACTCGCCCGGGAGCGCGCCGATCTCAAAGAAATCGAGCTCATCGCCGAGGTCATCAAGCCTGCCGAGGCTGACGCCCAACGGCGGGTTATCGAGGCCAAGGCCCAAACCGAGGCACAGGCCATGTATAACGAAACCCTGGCCGCCAACGAACGCATCGGTTTGGAAAGCAAGATGGTGGACATCATGCCCGAGGTGGCCGGCAGAATCGCCACCGCTCTGGCTGGCAGCAATATCACCATGTTCAACGGTGCCGAAGGACTGACGAATATCGTCACCGAGGTGGCCGGCACTGCATCCCACCTTGTCAATGCGCTCAAGCCAGCCGTCCAGGACCAGGCATCACACAGGCGTTCCCAGTAATACCATCGAGAACCGGGCCGCACCCACAAACGCCGTTGTGGGTGCGGCCCGGCCCCGGTCGGGCGTCGAAAAGCTAAGATGCTATGGTATGAGTCTTTCGCATCAATTTGATGAGTATTTAGCCGCCCGAGGGATCGAACCATCAGCGGAAGTCATTCCCGACCTGCCCTGCCACGAATATGACCACACTGCCACGCCAAACGGGGGTGGCGCGGATCGGCGGGCCATAGCCGCGGCAGAGAACGTGCTCGCGGCAGTCCTGCGCAGCTAGCAACGGCCAATATCCGCCGGTACGCGCAGGCTTAGTAAAATTGACGCGACTTGTTTAAGATCGTAAAACAAGCAAAAGATGACACTTTCCTCATGTTTGTGGCATATTTGTTGGGCAAATTAGTTTGTCCTGGCTTTGTTATGCCATGAAAAATATTACCGACTATTCAGGAGATTTCCTCGTGACCGATCACAGCATCAACGTGGGACTACGTGCGGGTTCCGACCGCCTAGTGGCCCGATTTGCCCAGGAGCCTTTCGCGTTGGTATTTTCCGGCCAAGGTTTCGACTGGTTAACCACATTAAAAACCGCGGTTAACCAAGGTGCCAGCCGCACCGTCGCACCACTAGTAGAACAAGCGAACGAACTCATCGCACCCGTAGTTGACCAGATCGCTGGCACCCGGACCGTTGGCTTCGACCCTATCGGGTGGGCCAGCAGCACCAAAGAAATCTCCTTCGACGCCACCCAGGCCGCAATAAGCGTCCCCGGCATCTTCGTCTCCCAACTGGCGGTGCTCGACGTGCTGGAATCCCAAGGCCTCGACGTCGACGCTGCCGTCACCTCCCTGGGGCATTCCCAGGGCATACTGGGGGTTTTCGCCTGCCAAGACCTCACCCGCGCGGCCGAAGTGCTCGCCATCGCCCAGCTTGTTGGCGCCGCTGTCACCCGCCAGGCCCGCGTGACCGGGCTGGTCGCCCAGGGCGACGCCGGCCCCATGGTCGCCATCGGAAATATCACCCGGGAGCAGCTGCAACAGGCCATCGACACGGCCTGCGGCGACCTCGATGAAAGCATTCGACCCACCATCGGGCTCCGCAACGCCCGCACCACCTATGTGCTGGTCGGTCGTCCCGAAGACAACCGTAAGATCCTCGACCTGCTTCGCCACCAGGCTGCCAAGGATGCCAAAGCCGTAGAAAACAAACTCCGCGGCGGCGCCCCCTTCAACCCAAACATTGCCCCCCTGGACGTGCAGGTAGGATTCCACCACCCCGCCATGATCCCCGCCGTGGACCAAGTAGTGCTGTGGGCCACCGAGGCCGGACTAAACCAGGAACTGGCCCGGGAAGTTGCCACCAAGGTCATGGTCACGCCCGTTGACTGGGTCGAACAAGTGCGCGACGCCGTGGCCGCCGGTGCCCGCTGGCTTCTCGACGTCGGCCCCGATACCGGTGTGACCTTCCTCACCGAAGAAATCCTTGCCGGCTCCGGGGCCGCCACCCTGCCCGTGGCCAACCCCGACGGTCAGGCCCTGCTTTTCGACGCTGACCAGGCCCCGGAACTGCCGCGACCCTACAGTGACTACGCCCCCACCCTTGCCGACAGCCCCCGCGGCCCCCGCCTGGTGACCAAATTCACCGAACTGACCGGCCGTACCCCCATGATGCTGGCCGGCATGACCCCCACCACCGTCGACCCCGAAATCGTGGCCGCGGCGGCAAACGCCGGCCACTGGGCCGAACTCGCCGGCGGCGGGCAGGTCACCCCCGAACTCCTCGAAGCCAATATCGAAAAACTCACCGGGCTGCTCGACGAGGGCGTCAACGCGGAATTCAACTCCATGTTCCTCGACCCCTACCTGTGGAAGATGCAGATCGGTGGGAAACGCCTCGTGCCGAAGGCCCGAGACAACGGTGCCCCCATCGACGGCATCGTCATCAGCGCCGGCATGCCCGACCACGACGACGCCATCACCCTCATCCGGGAACTCCGCGACGGCGGCTTCCCATGGATCGCCTTCAAACCCGGCGCGGTCCGGCAAGTCGCCAAGGTGCTGTCCGTGGCCAAGGACGTGCCCGACATTCCCATCATCATGCAGGTGGAGGGCGGTAAGGCCGGCGGACACCACTCGTGGGCGGACCTCGACGAGCTGCTGATCGCCACCTATGAGTCGATCCGGTCCTGCGCCAATGTGGTGCTGTGCGTGGGCGGCGGCATCGGCACCCCGCAGCAGGCCGCCCACTATCTCACCGGCGACTGGTCGCTGAAGTATGACCTGCCGGCGATGCCGGTCGATGGCATTCTCATCGGTACTGCCGCCATGGCCACCCGGGAGGCCAAGACCTCCCCGTCGGTGAAGCGACTACTGGTAGAGACCAAGGGGATCAGTGGTTGGGTTGGTGCCGGGCATGCCGACGGCGGCATGGCTTCCGGCCGGTCCCAGCTGGGTGCGGACATTCACGAGATCGATAACTCGTTTGCCCGGGCCGGCCGGCTCCTTGATGAGGTGGCCGGTGATGCGGAGGCCGTGGCTGCGCGCCGGGAGGAGATCATTGCGGCCATCGCAAAGACCGCCAAGCCCTACTTCGGCGATGTCGAACAGATGAGCTACCTGGAGTGGCTGGGGCGGTATGTGGAGCTTTCCGGTCCGTATCGGGGGAAGTGGACGGATCCGTCGTGGTTTGAGCGGTTTGTGCAGATGGTGCGCCGGGCCGAGGCGCGGCTGGTGGATCAGGATCATGGTGAGTTTGTGCCGTCGGTGGCGCCCACGGTGTCGATGACGGATGACCCGGCGGCTGTTGTGGCTCGGCTGGGTAAGTTGTATCCGCGGGCAACGGATTTGGTGCATCCGTCGGATGCTGCCTGGTTCTTGGAGTTGGCGAAAACTCCGGGGAAGCCGGTGAATTTTGTGCCGGTGATTGATCAGGATGTGCGTCGTTGGTGGCGGTCGGATTCGTTGTGGCAGTCGCAGGATGAGCGGTATGACGCGGATCAGGTGGCGATTATTCCTGGTATTTCCGCGGTTGCGGGGATTACGCGGGTTAATGAGCCGGTCGAGGAGTTGTTGGCCCGGTTTAATGATGCTGCGATCGATCTTTTGTTCGAGCGTGGGGTGGAGTTGGCGGAGGCCTTCCCGGATCCGGTGCCGATGGTGTTGGCGGCGAGCGGCACGTATTGGGCGGGCCGGCATCAACCGTCGGTGATTGCCCGGCTGGGTGATGTGGATGCGTGGGAGCTGCGGGAGGATCCCGAGGAGTACACGTCGGCGTATCATCCGCCGACCGGGGCGACGTTGGTGGCCAGCAATGGGGAGCAGTCGGTGTTGACCGTGCCCTTGGCTGGTTCCACGGCGTTTGGTACCACGGCGAATCTTGCTATCCGGTTTACTACACCGATTATGGCGCCGCGGAATGTGGTGCCGCAGGTGATTGATCGGGATGCTGAGTCCGCCATGCGGGATTTGACGCGGATCGCGGCGGGCGGCAGCCTGGGGGTTGAGCATGATGGGGTGGTGACGTGGGAGACCACGTTGGATGCGAACGATATTGCAGATTATAAGAATGTGACCGCGGGGTATCTGCCGAAGGCGATTCTGCCGGCCGGTACCGCGCCGGATGTGTTGGTGGGTCGGGCGTGGCCGGCGATTTTCGCGGCGGTGCAGGCGGCTAAGATTCCGGGGTCGCGTGGCGATTCCGTGGTGGAGGGCATGCTGTCGTTGGTGCATTTGGAGCATCACATTACGCTTGTCGACGACCTGCCGGACCCGGCTGCTGGGGAGGTCGTGGATCTGTCGGTGACTGCTCGCCCGGAGGAGGTTGTGGACACGGAGATCGGCCGGATTGTGGTGATTCGGGCGGAGATTTCGGCTGATGGTCGGCCGTTGGCGAAGTTGACGGAGCGCATGGCGATTCGGGGTCGGCGGGGGAATTCGACTGCTCGTACGAATACGTCGGTGTTGCCCACCCATGAGCCGGCGCCCCGGTCGTTCCGGGCGTATGCGAAGGTCACGGCGCCTGAGTCTATGCACCCGTTTGCGGTGGTTTCGGGGGACCGGAACCCCATTCACGTGTCGAACACTGCTGCGAAGCTGGCTGGTTTGCCGGGTGTGATTGTGCATGGCATGTGGACGTCTGCTGTTGCGGAGTTGGTGGCGGCCGGCGGCTATTCGGATGAGACCGTGACTACCGTGCCGAATCGGGTGGCGGAGTACACGGCCACCATGTTGGCCCCGATTCTGCCAGGCTCCGAGGTGGAGTTTGTGGTGGAGCGCACCGGCATTGATACCCGGCCGGGCCGGGGCGAGGTGCGGGAGGTGACCGCAACGGTGGACGGTCAGGTGGTGCTGGTTGCTACTGCAACGTTGGCGGCGCCGGACATGTTCTATGCGTTCCCCGGTCAGGGGATTCAGTCCCAGGGCATGGGTATGGAGGCCCGGTCGAAGTCGCCGGCGGCGAAGGATGTGTGGGCGCGGGCGGATCGGCACACCCGGAATAAGCTGGGCTTTTCCGTGCTGGAGATTGTGCAGAATAACCCCCAGGAGGTGGTGGTTCGGGGCGAGAAGTTCACGCACCCGAAGGGTGTGCTGTTTTTGACCCAGTTCACCCAGGTGGCCATGGCCTGCCTGGGGGTGGCGCAGGTCGCCCAGATGCGGGAGGCCCATGCGTTGAATCAGCGGGCGTATTTCGCCGGCCATTCCGTGGGCGAGTACAACGCGTTGGCCGCCTACGCTGCGGTGCTGTCGCTCGAAAATGTGATCGAGATCGTGTATCAGCGTGGTTTGACGATGCACCGGCTGGTGGAGCGAGACGAGCACGGCGTTTCCAACTATGGGTTGGCCGCTTTGCGACCCCACAAGATGGGGTTGAACGCCGATAACGTGTTCGATTACGTGCAGTCGATTTCGGCGGAATCCGGCGAGTTCTTAGAGATTGTGAACTATAACCTGGCCGGCATGCAGTACGCGGTGGCCGGCACGATGAAGGGTCTGAAGGCGTTACAGGCCGACTGTGAGGCCAAGGCTCCTGGCCTGCGGGCGTTCATTCTGATTCCGGGCATTGATGTGCCGTTCCATTCCTCGCACCTGTTGGGTGGTGTGGATAATTTCCGTGAGCATCTTGACGATCTGCTGCCGGCGGAGGTGGATTTGGACATTCTGGTGGGTCGCTACATCCCGAACCTGGTGGCCCGACCGTTCGAACTCACCCGCGATTTCGTGCAGGCCATGTTGGATGTGGTCGATGCGCCCATTCTGCGCAAGGTGCTCAAGAACTTCGATGAGGAGCTGCGCCGGCCGGCCCGGTTGGCCCGCACCTTGTTGGTGGAGTTGTTGGCTTGGCAGTTTGCCTCCCCGGTGCGGTGGATTGAAACCCAGGATTTGCTGTTGCGACCCAAGGCCGACGGCGGCCTGGGTGTGCACTGGTTCGTGGAGGTGGGCGTGGGGTCCGCCCCAACCCTGGCCAATATGATGGCGCAAACCGCGGCCCTGCCGCAGTATCGGGGCACCGACCTGGAGATTCTCAACGTGGAGCGGGAAGCCGGCATTGTGTTCGCCACCGACGAGTTCCACCGCGAGGTGCCCGCTGTAGCCGGTTCGGATGCGGATCGGGATGTCGAGGCTGATGCTCCCGCCACTGAGGTGCCCGCGCCGGTGTTGGCGAAGGTGACGGAGCCGGAGCTGGCCCCGGCCGCCCCGGCCGTTGGGGTGCCGGCCGATATCGAGTTCAGCCCCTCGGACGCGACCGCTATGCTCATCGCCTTGTGGACCAAGGTACGGCCCGACCAAATGGCCGCTACCGATTCGATCGAAACTTTGGTCGAAGGTGTGTCGTCGCGTCGGAACCAGCTGCTGCTGGACCTGGGTGTGGAGTTCGGCTTGGGCGCCATTGATGGTGCCGCCGATGCGGAACTCGCCGACCTGTATAAGACCGTCACCCGCATGGCCAAGGGCTACACCGCCTTCGGTCCGGTCCTGTCCGATGCTGTGGGGGATGCGCTGCGCCGCCTGACCGGCCCAACCGGGAAACGCCCCAACTATGTGGCCGAACGCGTCACCGGAACCTGGGGTCTGGGCCAGGGCTGGGCGGACCATGTGGTGGCCGCCGTGGTCATGGGCGCCCGGGAGGGCGCGTCCCTGCGTGGCGGGGACCTGGCCACCCTGGCCCCGGCCAACCCCGGCACTGTCGCTGATTTGGACCAGCTCATTGATGCCGCCGTGCAGGCGGTTGCCGCGGACCGTGGGGTGGCCGTCGCCAAGCCGGGTGCCGGCGGTTCCGGTGGGGGAGTGGTAGACTCCGCCGCCCTTGGGGAATTCGCCGAACAGGTCACCGGCAAGGCCGGTGTGCTGGCCCAAACCGCCCGCACTATCCTTTCGAACCTGGGGTTGGCGGAGCCGGCCACCGTGGTTGACCTGGACGATGCCGACGCGGATGCCGCCCTGTACGAGCTGGTGGCCCGGGAACTGGGGTCCGACTGGCCCCGGCAGGTGGCGCCCAGCTTCGACGCGCGTAAAACCGTGCTGCTGGACGACCGGTGGGCCTCCGCCCGCGAAGACGTGTCCCGGGTGGCCCTCGGGGAACTGGATGCCGCCGACCTGGACCTCACCGGTGCCGGCGAGGCGGTGGCCCGGCAGGCCGAATACTTCGGCCTGGACGATCTGGCCGCCCAGGCGCGGGACCTGCGGCCACTGGAGTTTGCCGACGATATCGCGGTCGTGACCGGCGCCTCCCCGAACTCGATCGCGGCGAGCGTCGTCAAGCAGCTGCTGCGGGGCGGGGCAACGGTGGTGGTCACCACATCGTCGCTGAGCCACGCGCGGTTGGGCTTCTACAAGCAACTCTATGCGGAATCCGCGCGCGGCCAGGCGGCCCTGTGGGTCGTGCCCGCCAACCTGTCCAGCTACGCCGATCTCGATAATGTGATCGAATGGATCGGTTCGGAGCAGACCGCCACGGTGAACGGGGCGACGAAACTCATCAAGCCCGCCCTGAAACCCACCCTGCTGTTCCCCTTCGCCGCCCCCAGCGTCTCCGGGACCCTCGTCGACGCTGGTGCACCCGCGGAAATGCAAATGCGGCTGCTCCTGTGGTCCGTGGAACGGCTCATCGCCGGCCTGTCCGCCATCGGCACCAGCACCCACGTGGGCGCCCGCCTGCACGTGGTCCTGCCCGGCTCCCCCAACCGGGGCCGGTTCGGCGGGGACGGCGCCTACGGGGAATCCAAGGCGTCCCTGGATGCGCTCGTCAACCGGTGGAACGCCGAAACCACGTGGAAACCGAACACCTCTTTGGTGCACATGCTCATCGGCTGGGTGCGGGGCACCGGCCTCATGGGCGGCAACGATCCCCTGGTTGAAGCCGTGGAGAAGGCCGGGGTCACCACCTACTCCACCGATGAAATCGCCGAACTGTTGATCGAACAAATCAGCGAGGATGTGCGTCGTAAAGCTGCGGAACACCCCGTCGTGGTGGACGCCACCGGCGGCCTGGGCAAGAGCGACATCAACCTGTCCGAACTCGCCCGGCAAGCCAAGGCGCAGCAGCCCACCACCGGGGGCGACGCCGACCAGCCGGACACTATCCCCGCCCTCCCCACCCCCTACCGGCCCATTGCGGAAACCACCCCCGACTTCACCGGGCAAGTCACCCAAGATCTCGACGACATGGTCGTCATTGTCGGCGTGGGCGAGGTTGGGCCGCTGGGCTCCGACCGCACCCGCTTCGACGTGGAACTCACCGGCGACCTCACCGCCGCCGGCGTGATCGAACTCGCCTGGACCATGGGGCTCATCCACTGGGACACCGACAGCTGGTACACCCGCGACGACGAACCCATCGATGAGGCCGACATTTACGACCGCTATCACGACGATGTGCTCGCCCGCGTGGGGGTGCGCCGCTACCACGACGACTTCGGCATGGTGGGCAACCTGGCGCCGGAGCTCACCACCATCTACCTGGACCAAGACCTGTCCTTCAACGTTGCCGACAAGGCCACGGCCAAAACCTACGTGGACTCCGAACCGGACACCACCACCGCCAGCTTCGACGAAGAAGCAGGGGAGTGGATCGTCACTCGCAAGGCCGGCTCCGCGGTGCGCGTCCCCCGGCGCATGGCCATGTCCCGCTTCGTCGGCGGCCAAATCCCCGAAGGCTTCGACCCCGCCGTGTACGGCATCCCCGCCGACATGATCGACAACCTCGACCGGGTCGCCATCTGGAACCTCGTGGCCACCGTCGAAGCCTTCCTCAACTCCGGCTTCAGCCCCGCGGAACTGCTCCGTGCCGTGCACCCCGCACGGGTGTCCTCCACCCAAGGTACCGGCCTGGGCGGCATGGAATCCATGCGCTCCCTCTACATTGATGGCCTGCTGGCGGAGCCGCGGCAAAACGACATTCTGCAAGAAGCCCTGCCCAACGTCATGGCGGCCCACGTCATGCAATCCTACGTGGGCGGCTACGGCCAAATGATCCACCCGGTCGCCGCCTGCGCCACCGCCGCGGTGTCCGTGGAAGAAGGCGTGGACAAGATCAAACTGGGCAAGTCCGACTTCGTGGTGGCCGGCGGCTACGACGACCTGTCCATCGAAGGCATCACCGGCTTCGGCGACATGGCGGCCACCGCCGATTCGAACGAAATGGCGGCCAAGGGCATCGACGAACGCTACTTCAGCCGGGCCAACGACCGGCGCCGGGGTGGCTTCGTGGAGTCCGCCGGCGGTGGCACGGTGCTGCTGGCCCGGGGGTCCGTGGCCGCCGACCTGGGCCTGCCGGTGCTGGGCGTGATCGGGTTCGCCGAATCCTTCGCTGATGGCGTGCACACCTCCATCCCCGCACCAGGGTTGGGTGCGCTGGGTGCGGGCCGGGGCGGCACGGAATCTCGGCTGCGGAAACAACTCGCCCAGGTGGGTGTTGGTGTGGATGACATCGCGGTGATTTCGAAGCACGACACGTCCACCACGGCGAACGACCCGAACGAGTCCGACCTGCACGAGCGGCTGGCCGCCGCCATCGGCCGGACCCCGGGCAACCCGCTGTATGTGGTGTCGCAAAAAACCCTGACCGGCCACGCGAAGGGCGGTGCCGCCGCCTTCCAAATGATCGGTTTGACGCAGGTGCTGCGGTCCGGCCAGGTGCCGGCGAACCGGGCATTGGACTGCGTGGACCCGGTGCTGGCCGACTACGAATACCTGGTGTGGCTGCGCAAGCCCCTGGATTTGACGTCCCGGCCGCCGAAGGCAGGCATCGTAACCTCCCTCGGGTTCGGCCATGTGTCCGCCCTGGTGGCGATCGTGCACCCGGCGGCATTCGTGGCGGCGGTGCGGGCCCAGCGCGGTGCGGCCGCCGCAGCCAAGTGGGCGGACCAGGCCCACACCCGGCAGCAGGCCGGCACCCGCCGACTCCTGGACGCCATGTATGGTGGCCTGCCGCTCTACGAACGCCCGCAGGACCGGAACCTGGGCGGCACCACCGGCGCCCCGGCGAAGGAACGCGAGGCTGCCGTGCTGTTGAGCGATAAGGCCCGGCTCGTGGATGGGGTGCTGACCATCATCGACGACTAGGCTAGGGCCATTCGTGCGCGGCCGCACCCCTGGAAGCAGCAGAGGGTGCGGCCGCGCATCGCGTTACGACGCCCCAACGGGCGCGAAGAATGACACAATGAACCCATGAGTATCGGCATCGACATCGTGCACATCCCCAAATTCGCGGAACAGCTCGACATCCCCGGCAGCAGATTCGAACAAGTCTTCACCCCCCTGGAGCTGCGGGTTGCCGCCACCAAACCAACCAGGTCCCGCCGGATGGAGCATCTTGCCGGCCGGTGGGCGGCCAAAGAAGCCTTCATCAAAGCGTGGGGCCAGGAATCCTACGGCAAACCACCCCTCATAGGCGAAGACCAGGTTGACTGGTCGGAAATCCAAGTCACCCCGGATAGGTGGGGGCGCACCATCATCACCCTAAGCGGGGCCATCGCGCAACAATGCGGCCACACCAACATCCAGGTGAGCATCAGCCACGACGGTGACTACGCCACCGCCATCTGCACCCTCCCCACGGGAAACCAACCCGGCTAGCTGGTTGCCACCGCAAACAGGTAGGCGATGAGCATCCGCTTAATCTCATCCACCGTGGCATGAAACATATGATCCGTCATGTGCTCATCATGCACGGAATAATTCAACAACGACACCATGGTGTGCACCAGCAGCCCCGCAATGGTCAACCGCTCATTCCGGCTCGCATTCGGCGCCAATGGCCGCAACACCTCCGCTAACAACGCCAACACCGGCTGCTCCGTGGCCGCTGCCGTCGCCCGGGTCGCCGGGGTAGACTGCACCGCATGCCACACCGCCCGCCGGGACGGATCCGCCCGCCACATGTCGGCCAAATGGTCGATCAACTCATCAAGAATATCCGGCCATTGCAGGGCCGGAACCTGGTCGGCAAACCTCTGTAACTCCGCCACCGTGTCGGCGGTGTCCTCCCGATCCAACTCGCAAATCAGCACATACTTATTGGCAAAAAACTGGTACAACGTGCCAATAGGCACCTCGGCCCGCTTCGCCACCTCGTCGAACGTAAACGACTCAAACCCCATATCAACAAGCACGCTTCGGGCGGCTGCGAGTATGCGGGAATACTTC
Organism: Corynebacterium matruchotii; assembly: GCF_011612265.2. Classification (NCBI taxonomy): domain Bacteria; kingdom Bacillati; phylum Actinomycetota; class Actinomycetes; order Mycobacteriales; family Corynebacteriaceae; genus Corynebacterium; species Corynebacterium matruchotii. The sequence goes on from NZ_CP050134.2 coordinate 573,743, forward strand.
GCCCGGGATCGTTGCTGCGCCGGCCGCCGGCGAGGTTGAAGAATCTTCTCCGCCGCATTCAGATCCAAGTCATCACCGCCCATCACCAGACTAGTTAAAACCAAGCTCCCTTAATACCCGCGCCACATGGCCAGTGGCACGCACGTTATATAGCGCCTTTTCAATCATGCCATCAGCCCCCACCACAAAAGTGGACCGGATAACACCCTGCACTACTTTACCGTAATTCTTTTTCTCCCCAAATGCGCCATACGACCGCATCACCGCCTTGTCGACGTCGGAAAGCAATGGGAACGTCAACCCATGATCCTTCCGAAATTTCGCAAGCCGTTCCGGCGAGTCCGGCGAAATCCCCACCACCGCAACCCCCGCACCATTCAACTGTGCCAACGAATCCCGAAAATCACACGCCTCCTTTGTGCAGCCGGGAGTGTTCGCCTTGGGATAAAAATAAACGATCACCCGCTCACCTGCATAATCAGCCAATGACGTGGTCTCACCCGCATCATTCGGGAGGCTAAACGCCGGGGCAACAGCGCCAGGTTTCAGACGCATATTTTCACTCATGCGCCTAACTCTACCTGTTTGTCCACATTTCCTGAGTTTTTGGCTAAGGTGTAGGAGAAAGAAATACACAAATGACCAACAGGGAGTTTTTCCGTGGCACGCAATATTAATGATATTCAGCGCGATATCGACCGCAATCGCCGCAATCTGGCCCAAACGCTAGACGAAATTATCGATCGCGCCAAGCCCACCAACGTCGCCGGAGACGTCAAAACAGTGATGGTCGCCAAGCTACAAGACCCAGAAATCCAAAAAATTGTAGCGGGCGTGGGCGCCGTCGTGGTTGGCCTCGTGGTATTGACCATGGCGCGCTCGGCGAAGCGTCGTAAAGAGCTCAAAGAACTCCGCCAACTACTTGTCGCCCGCGATAGTTAACCCTTCCGTTACGCCAACTGGGCCCCAGCGCCCACCATTTCTTGCAGCGCGGCCTCACCGGTCTCGTCGGCCACAGCCGCCACCAAATCGGTGAGCACCCGCACCTCAAAACCCTCACGCAGCGCATCCAAAACCGTGGCCCGCACACAATAATCCGTGGCAATCCCCACCACATCAATGATGTCCACATCATGCGCCCGCAACCAGTCGGCTAACCCAACACCATCATTGGTTGCCCCCTCGAAACCCGAATATGCGGCCGAATGCTGCCCCTTGAAAAACGCTGCGGTCACCGGCACATCCGCCAACGCCGAATGCAACTCGGCGCCGGGCGACCCCGCAACACAATGCACCGGCCACGAATCCCGAAAATCCGGATCGGCATTAAAATGCGCACCCGGATCAATATGCCAATCCTGGGTCGTCACCACCACCGGATAATCCTTCGCCTTCACCCATTCGGCAATGCCCTCAGCCACCGCCGTTCCGCCGGCAACCCCCAAGGCGCCGCCGGGACAAAAATCATTCTGAACATCAACAATTACTAATGCACGCATGAGCTCCAGCATAGTGGAGGATAACAATCACCGATTAGGGGCATGAGGAGTTCCTGGCATCCCATAAGGTGCACGTCGTCGGCCCACGCGCCGGGTGAGAACGGTGCGTGACCTTTGCGGTTAGGGTGACGACGATGCCGCGTTTTTGTTCGGCACTTGTCCGATAGGGAAGGGGGAAGTAGCAGTCGGTTATCCCACCCCCATTATGTCTGAGCAGTGCTGTGGGATAAACCCCTGTATATTGCCAGAAACGGGGGTGAAAATATATAATGGCAAAAAGAAACCCCGCTGGCCACATGACCTAACGGGGGTAAAAATCAATTTGTGCGCCATCAGGGACTCGAACCCCGAACTCACTGATTAAGAGTCAGTTGCTCTACCAATTGAGCTAATGGCGCTTGCTGCACTACCTGGAAGTTTTAACCTCCGGGGCAACGAAGAAAACAATAACAGCACTTTCGAATTTTTGCAAAACCGGCCGAATATTGCCTGCTCATAATCCATTTCCCAATGGGGTTGGACGGGGGTCTCATGGTAAGTTCGGAATAGGTTTGTGGCGAGTTTATGGCCGAAAGAGAAAGAGAACGGGGCTAGCGGGGTTAGCCTGCGTCCGCCAAGGTGACGCATCATAGGGTTTTGTGTCCGAGGGCGATGCTAAGGTGGAGCCTGTGGTCAGAATATATGGGGGTGGATTCCTCTCTCAGACAGACCCCCGTGGGGGAGTCTGAAAAAATCCCCGTTTACCTGTGCCGTTGTTGTGGACGTGTCCGCTTCCGGTTACGATCTGGCAACAGTTCCTTAATAAATCGCGTTATGGCTAGAATTTGGGTTTAGAATATGACGCACAAACCGAACTGATTTTTAGTCGGTTCGGCTTTAGTCACTAGAAGGCAGGAAATCTGAAGAAAATGAAGGTCTCGCGCAGGTCTGCGAAGAAGACGATTGTGGCGTTTCTGTGCAGCTCAGCTTTATTGCTGGGTGCATGCACAGTTGAGCAGGGGTCGGCCACCGATGTGGGCGACAAGTCTAGCGCGGCAAAAGCCTCGGAAGCTCCGAAGGTCAATGCCCCTAAGGCTAGTGTGAAAGACGGCGCGACTGGCGTTTCTCCACGGGATACCGTTGAGGTAAAATCGCAGGACAAAGGTTTAAAAAAGGTCTCTATGACCAATGAGGATGGCAATGAGGTCAAAGGCAAGCTTTCCGACGACAAAATGTCCTGGTCTACCGCGGAGGAATTAGGTTTTAACCGTAATTACACCATTACTGCTGAAGATAAGAATGGCAAAAAGAGCACGACAAAGTTCTCCACCATTGAGGCGAATAATTTAGCGGAAAACTCTCTCTCCCCCCTAGATGGGTCCACTGTTGGGGTGGCCCAAACCATCGGGGTGCGGTTTGATTCCATCGTCCGTGACCGCAAGGCTGTGGAGAAGGCCATTAAGATCGAAACCGAGCCCAAGGTTGAGGGTGCGTTCTATTGGATTTCCAACCAGGAAGTTCGGTGGCGCCCAGAAAAATTCTGGGAACCCGGCACCAAAGTGAAGGTTGATGCCGATCTTTATGGTGTCAAAATTGGTGATAGCTCATATGCGTCTAACGGCAATAAAGCCTCGTTTACCATTGGTAATAAGGTGGAAGCCGTCGTGGATGACAACACCAAGATGATGACCGTGTACGAGGATGGTAAGGAAGTGAAATCCATGCCGGTGTCGTTGGGTTCGCCAGCATGGCCGACCCCGAAGGGCATTTACATGATTGGTGATTCTTACCCATCAATCGTGATGGACTCCACCTCTTACGGTCTGTCTCTGGAAAACGGTGGTTACCGCACCCCGGTGCAGTATGCTACCCAAATGTCGTACTCCGGCATTTTCGTGCACGCCGCCCCTTGGTCGGTGTGGGCACAGGGCAACACCAACACCTCACATGGTTGCGTGAACGTCAGCGAAGAAAACGCAGCATGGTTCCAAAACTTTGTGAAGCGCGGTGACATTGTTAACGTGAAGAACACTGCTGGGGAACAACTAAGCGTGTATGACGGTTTGGGTGACTGGAACTTGGACTGGGCAACCTGGAAGAAGGGTAACGCCAACGAGGCTCCTTAAAGCAAATCGTTCATGACGTGAGCCACAATCTTGCTCATAAAAACACGGCGCCATCATCAGGTGGCGCCGTTTCCTTATTCCCCAGCCCACAGCAAAATAGCATATCTGCAGCTAGGGGGTAATGGGGGCGACTGGCGGCCTGGCTTCGTGCCACGACGCTACTATGGGGAGAAAAGTGAGGTGTGGAACATGAGCAAGGACACAACGCCGAAAATTTCTAGAGAAACCGTACCGCAATATTTTTCTCGCGGGTGGATCTGCGTCAGTCGCGGCTGGGATAGCATTGCTATCGAAAAATTTTTGCCCATCCCCGATAGGGTGATGCCCCATAGTGGTGGGGCGGCCGATGTGCTATATCGGCGCGACCGCGTCAAAGAAATCGAAGATTCATTCGAATTCAAGGTTGATACTTGGCGACGCCGGGGGCTGCACCGCGACGGCGAAACCCTCACCCACATCTTGCAGCAATTCTATGTCGACCCCAACTTTATCGGCCTGTCCAAAGTCGGATTACTTCGCGCCGCCCTCTGGCATTATGTGGAACGCGAATACCCCGACGAAAGCCCCGAAATCCAAAAATACCAGGTTGGCCTGCTCGGCGACTGCCCTGCCGACACCAAAGAACGCCTCATGGTGAACTACCTCCGCCACATGGGCACCAACTACGAGCAGCTGGTCAGCGCCACCGAAGGGCGTCGGGATTTCTACGTGTTCATCCTCTGGCAGGCGCTCAATCGGATTGCCGAGGAATACCCCTACCTGCAAAAAGAGTGCCGCAGGCAATTAGCATTAAAGCGCAATGAAACCGGCGACTTCAACCCGCCGCGCGGCCACGCCCCCTACGTGACCCGTGCTCACAAACACCGGTTGGCGCGGCGGGCCGATCGCAAATGGCGGCGAAAATACCAACACCTGTGACAGATGCTACAGCGGTAACTCCACCCCGGTGTATTCCTTCAGTCCATGCAGCACCTCATCTTGAAACGCCGGATCCAACGTTGCCGAGTGCGGATTTTGCACCTGTTTATGGAACCAATAACCCCCGGTCCGCGGCATAATATCCGACTCCGGGGCGGTGGCCAACCAGGTTTGGGTGCGATAGCTCAAATCCAGGTCGTCGGTGGCCGATGGGCCACCCATGCGGGTCGGTACCCAGCCGGGATGCACGCTATGCACCATGACATCTGGCCAATGCCGAGCAAGCCCCATCATCAGTGCAGTCACAAACAATTTCGAATTCGAGTAGTCGATAACACCGGTCGCAAATGCGTTCGGTAGGGCCTCCGGCGACCCATTCACATGCATGACGCTGCTCACCGTTACGATCCGCTTTGGTCGCGTCATCAAGGCCGATAGCACATAGGGGGCGACCACATTCACCGCAAAGGTTTTCTGCTCGTTGTCCGAACCGGCATTATGAATCACCGCATCGAACGCGCCGTATTCGTTAGCGGAGGCCGCCACCGTCTCCACACCGGTGACATTATCGAGGTCGCCGTACACCACACCCCGTACCTTATCGACAATCTCGGTGACCTCACCGGTGAGCCGCTCCGGGTTGCGGGCGTGAATCACTACATCGTGACCATCGTCGATAAGCTCACGGGCGGTCAACAGCCCCACGCCACTTGCTGCACCAGTAACAAAAACCAGGGACATAGTAATCACACTTTCATCTCTCGTTCGGATGTGGCACCCCAGTGTACACGCCCGCATACCAAGTGTGTAGCTATTGTGCAGTAATAACTTGTGGGGGTGCGGCCGGGGTAGACTCGGGGAGCGCGGTCAGCTGCCGCGGCATCCGGCCGGCCCGCAACCCATTGCCAATAACGATGACCTCCGCAACCTCGTGCACCAATACCACCGCGGCCAACCCCAAAACGCCAAACAACGCCAGTGGGAACAACCCCACAATGATCGCCAACGCTAACCCAATATTGCCGGTCATGATCCGCCGACCCCGCCGCGCATGCGCCAACGCCACCGGAATGAGTCGCACATCCGACCCGGTAAACGCCACATCCGCCGACTCGATTGCCGCATCGCTGCCGGTCACACCCATGGCAATCCCCACGGTCGCTGCCGCCAACGCCGGTGCATCATTGATACCATCCCCAATCATGGCGGTGGGGGACTTATCGACGAGCTCCGCAACGACCCGGGCCTTATCCGCAGGCAATTGCCCCGCCCACACCCGATCCGATGGAATACCCGCCTGCGCGGCGATCGCCTGGGCGGTCACCTCCTGGTCGCCGGTGAGCATGACCGACCGCATGCCCTGATCCGCCAATGCCTGAACCGCGGCCGCGGCCTCCGGGCGCAACTCATCCCGAATCCCCAGGACACCCGCAGGCGTTCCGTCGACCTCCACCACAACCACGCTCATGCCGGCCTGGGACATCTCCGCCACCCGGTCGGCCAACCCACTAGCCCCATCCGTGGGAATCCACCGGGGGCTACCCACCCGAATACGTTTTCCCTTTACCACGCCAATGAGACCCCGACCCGGCTGTTCCTGCACCTCGTGCGCTGTCAGGGCGGCATCAGTGTTGTTGGTGCCGGGTTCGGCGGCCGCGGCCACGATCGCCCGCGACAACGGGTGCGACGACGCCGACTCCACCGCCGCAGCCATGGGCAGGGCATCGTCGACCACAAAGTGGGTGGCAACAACCCGTGGGTTGTTCTCGGTCAGCGTGCCAGTCTTGTCAAAGGCCACCGTCTGAATCGTGCCTAACTGCTCAAACGCCACCCCAGACTTGATGACCACCCCCAATTTGCTCGCGGCCCCCACCGCCGAAATCACCGTCACCGGCACCGCAATCGCCATTGCGCACGGCGATGCCGCCACCAACACCACCAGCGCCCGCTGCGTCCACGTCGCGGGATCACCAACCAGGAACCCAAACAATACAATCAGCAGCGATGCCACTAGCACCGCCGGCACCAGGGGTCGGGCAATCCGATCCGCGAACCGCGCCCGTTCCCCCCTCGCCGACTGGGCCTGTTCCACCAGGCGCACGATCTGCGTCAACGAATTATCCAGGCCATCCGATGTGGCTCGAATCCGCAGCGTTCCCGAACCATTCACCGAGCCAGCCGAAACGCTACTACCAGGGGAAACTCCGACCGGAATGGACTCGCCCGTGATCGCAGACGTGTCCAACCACGACTGCCCCGCAATCACCGTGCCGTCCGTGGCTACCCGCTCCCCGGCACCCACGACTAGCACATCCGACGTCTGTACCTCCGATGCCGGCACCGTGGTTTCCACATCGTCGCGGACCACCCGGGCGGTGTTGGGCATGAGCGACAACAGTGCCCGCAGGCCCTGTTGGGCCCGGTCCATGGCCCGATCCTCCAGGGTTTCCGAAATGGAGAAGAGGAATGCCAGGGCCGCGGCCTCCCCGACGTGGCCCAACAGCACGGCCCCGACGGCGGCAATGGTCATGAGCAAGCCCACCCCCATCCGCGACCGCCCCTTGCCGGTCACGAGCTGCCGGAGGGAGCCGGGGATGAATGTCCACCCACCAGCAATGAGCGCCACCCAGTAGCAGGCGAGGGCGGCGGTGGGGGAGACTGTGTGGTCTAGGACGAAGCCCGTAATGCAGAACACGCCGGCGGTGATGGGGAACATGAGTTCGGTGTCTTTCCACCAGGGTCCGTGCTCTTCCGGCTCGTCAAATAGGGGCTTGGGCGTGCCGCAGGAGCAGCCGCATGCGCTGGTTTCTTCGCCGCTCATGCCTTCCCCTTTGCCGGTGCGGGAGCACAACAGTCGTCGACGCATGGCTGTGATTCGTCTACCATCAGCACCGCGTCCATGAGCGATTCCAACGCCCGCGTGATGTGCGGGTCCGCAATTTCGTAGCGGGTCCGCCGGCCCTCTGGGATGGCGACCACGATTCCACAGGCACGCAGGCAGGCCAAGTGGTTAGAAACGTTTGTTCGAGTGAGCTCTAGGTCCCGGGCCAGCTGAGCCGGGTATCCGGGTTTTTCTAGGAGTGATAGGAGAATACGTGATCGAGTGCCGTCCGCCATGGCTCGCCCCAGGCGATTCATGACGTCCAGCCGAGAAGCAATAGTCAGCATATGGTGACTATACACTGCTTGCTGACCAATGTGGTAGGGGAGTGATGGCTGCTTTTCCGGTACCTTCCGCGCCCGAGCCCTGCCGTCTCTGCGACCTTTGTCTTGGCCTGCGGGCCACAACCTAGTGGGGTGGTAGCGTCTGCATGATTCCGATGGCGGTGAGCAGGATAAGCGGTGTGGCCTCCTGGCAGGACGTGGTGGAAAACCCCTCGGCAGCCTTGTCGGTGATGAAATGCAGCGCTTCGCGGATACCACCGGATTCCTTCACGTTCTGCGCCTGGCGTGCAATGCCTGTTTCGCCATGCTCTTCCAGAAATTTCACCAGCTGATCGAATCGTTCCTCAGCGACTTCTGGCCGGGCATGGTACATGATGCTGACATATCTCCTTGCGTAATCGGGGTTCGTATCCCTGCTTTGGTTGTTTTAGCAGCTCACAGCGCCGCGAATCCGACCGCGAGCATTGGCCCTACCCCAAAAACGCCAGGTTGACAATCCAGTGCGCAATAACCATGGGCGCCAGACGCCTTTGCTTATGCACAATGATGCCGGCGGTAACACCCCATGCAAAGAACGCGAATCCATAAACCACCATGCCCCGAACGTCGATAGCAAACATGGTGTGCTGCAACCCAAACAGCAGCCCCTGAACAATAATGGCAACCACAGCGCCATAGCGGTGCGTGAGACCGGTTTGTAGCCAACCGCGATAAATGATTTCTTCAATCGGCGCATTGGCCAGGAACATAATTGCGCTCAATATGCTTATTGTTGCGATGACGCCGCCGGGCAGTTGCGGGCTTGACTTGCTGAATATCTGCTCAAAATGGTTGAACATGTCGGCACCAAACATGAGGTACATTGCCCCCATCAAGGTGATAATCAATGGGATATATGTGACAACCAGCCAAAGCAGCCCCCACGCAATATCTTTTCCTATCCGATGCCTCTCAAAACCAAGATAAGCCCAGAACGAAGCGTTGTATTGACGAAACGTACGCCAAATAACGACACCGCAGATAATAGTGACAAACGGAAAATAGATAATATCGGTCGGCGGAAAATCCCTGCTAATACCGGTCACCCTGAGGACGCCGTAGGTCGCAAGCGCCAATGCCGCCATGACCACTAGCCGGATGAGCACCAAAAAGAATGGCTTGGCCTGTTGTCTAGCGAATATATCCATCATAACCTCCATTGGTGTTAACCCGCGGTGATTTCCAGTGTAGTGACTGTGCATTGCGTACTCATGCGGGGGTAATAGCAATTTTGTAGCTGCTGATTGGGCTTTACGACGAGGGGGTTGTCTGAATCTTAATAGTGTTCGAGCTTGCCTATAGTAACCATGACTCCATCCCGAACTCATCCCATGGTTCGCAGAGAGATGTATCTATGGTCCATCCTCTTTCTTCTAATTTAGAGATTTCATTCTCTTTTAGGTGAGATTCAGGAGCTGCAACTGCTAGGAGATGGGTGGGGCGAGTAAAAGCCACAAAGCTTCCACAAATAGCTCTTTTGTGTTTGTCCGTAGTTCGCTTCGGAATTTTATGCCCGAGTAGGAATGGGATTATACGTTTGACAAAGTACATCCTGTTAAAAGTATCTAATAGCAGGGTCGCTGCATGTGTTTCACCTTTGATTGCATGGATCGAAGATAGTTCAATTTTAACTCCGTTGTGCTGGAACACATTAGTGGGAGGATAAGGGGATCGATGAATGTTCTCCTTTGGAATGGCGTAGAAATTTTTAATCTTCTCTATTTCTTGATCATGATTACTACCTGGAAGTACTATATCTTTAGTAATATTAAGCAGTAGATCAAAATATGTTATTTTAGAAGTGCTTTTTTCAAGTAATATTCTAGAAAATAGATTTTTGATTTCTCCAGCGTCTATCTTGTTGTCATGTAGTGTTTGAATCAGGTTTTGGTATTTTCTTCGGGCAGAAGTTTTTATAGCAAATTTATCATTACTGATAATGCGGGTAAATCCATCGGCTAAAATCTCAACTCCATCACTTAACATCCCTGATTCTTTGATGCTTAATTGTGCATGGACAACATAATCATAAAAATGTTTAAAATCTCTTGTTTGTTTATCTGCAGAGAAAGGAGGGTAATAATCTCGAAGCGAATAGGGGCGTTTCTCCTCATTTTCTCCCCTGATTCTGTCTCCAATTGCAGCTACCTTATTATTACTAATAACATCCGGTGGAATATTAGATGATACAATATCGGCAAATGTTGGGAGTACTTTTTCAATATTTTGGTCATCAAATAGAATAAAATGCAGAGGATTTTGCGGATTAGAATCGTTGATTCCCTTTAATCCTCCCTCAATTCCTGATACCGCAAGAGAAGTAGCAATGGTTGCTATTTTTCCATTTAGCCGATGACTGTTGGCGATGGTGATAGAATCCTTATTGGGAAAATTAATCTTTTCAGAGCTGGAATAAATTGCTTGATTTGGATCACCAACTCGTTGAATCACTGATTTACTCTTTTTATCCGCACCAGAATCAAATAGGTGGTTGAGTAATTCCATCTGAGCTGATGAGCAATCCTGGGTCTCGTCAGTAATCACAAAGGGAAATCGGTATCTAATCGATTGTATTATTTCTGGGCATATTTCAAGTGCTATTTTGGCAAAAAATAAAATTTCATCGTCCGTTATAATTCCGTTTCGAATGGATTGCCAAAATACTTTTGCAATTTCTTGATATGTCAAAGTGTGTTTGCCAGGTGCATTCTTTTTATCTATCAGTTTGTCGCCAAAAGGGGAATTCTCATTAATAGATTCGATCTTAATATCTTTAAGCTCTATATGGTGCTGTTCTAGATAGACCCTTGTTTGGTGTGATATTTTCTTGCACCTCCACTCATAGGCAAGATTGGTATTGATTTGTTGAGGCGGATAACCCATAGAGAATAGGTATTGATAGGTGATGAATTGATTGATAAAACCATGAATAGTGCCGACAAAATGTGGTTTACCATTCAAATTATGATTAATTCCAGTTCGCTCTAATCGTGTTGATACTTCATTTTTTGCCACGTTAGTGTGTGATAAAACACAAATACCCTGAGAGGTTGATTCCCATTTCTCCATTAATAGTAATAACTTCATGATAATTAATGTTGTTTTACCACTGCCGGGACAAGCAGATACATCTACTGGGCCTAGATTTTTGAGAAAATCCAGACGTTCTGAATCTAGCGGTTTCAAGTCTGAGTTTTGAGCGATGACTTGAATTTCTTCATCTGTGATAGGTGTTACCGGTAGTAGCATTTATTCAATCACTTTATAATTATGCATATTAGTGTTAGTGCCTGCCGCAAATTCAATTGCTTCAATAATGTACGATGGTAAGTAATCCCTTAACTTCTCAGAATCAGGATTGGTAAACCTTTCATAGAGAATATCCCCAAGATACTGTGCGGCTATCGACTTTGATGCTTTACTTCCCTCGATAAAAAGTCTGTACGCTTGAACGGCAGGGGGTACCGAACGGGCATCAGACAGTTTGTAGAATTCATTGATAGCTTCTTTGCGAATTTCTTCGCGTTTTTTACAATAGTTATCTTCTTTATGTAGACTTTCGTCTTTTAATGCTAATTTAGCTGCTGCAAATACTTCTTTTGCTAAGCCTGCGTATGCCAGATCGTATTCAAAAGTCCAGTGATCCGACACGAAAGTCTTTACGAAATTGCTATCGCCTTCTTTCTTTCTGCGGATATAGTTTTCTCGGCCCTCTTCGATGGATTCTTCATTTCCCCATATCTTGCCAAGTTTTGGATCAGATTCAGATCGCCACCTTCGGGTTGATTTTTTATCCTCTTCTTCACTTTTTGGGTGCTCATACCCTAATATTGGGAGAGCTGCTTCTGGGATGAGATCACGATCCGTTATGTTAGATACCCTGATACCTACAGGTTGAGCATTTTCGTCTTTTCTCTGGAAAATGCGAGAATATCGTCGCAGACCAACACCTCCCACATTAATAATTGAAATGCCATGTTTTGTTAAGTCATAACCAATTAATTTGGCGATGACTGGTATAAGTAGTTCTTCCGCATCACCTTCCACGATAATCAGATTTTCAGCGAAGAATAAATTACTTTTGGTAACATCCAGGAACCTTGACAGGAAACTGTAGTCATTATTTGAGAGTTGGGTTTTGCCCTTTGCTAAAGAATGTGCTTTTCCATGATTGACAAGGATGATATTTTCGACCTTGACTTTTGAAGTAAGAATTGGGCTATGTGTGGAAATAATTACTTGGATTTTTGATGTGCCTTCAGCCTGTTCAAGTAGGTATTCTAGTAACTGTAATTGACGTTGAGGGTGTAGGTGTGCTTCAGGTTCTTCAACCAATAGAAGAGGGAAACCAATATCACCTTTAGCTATGAGTAATAGTTCGCAGGCTATAAATAGTAGATTGTTAGAGCCAAGTCCAAAGCGGCCTCTGTCACTTTGTCCTTCGCTACCTTTGAGCGTTAAATCAAGTTGCTCTAATACTTGTTGTAATTTAGCATCATCCGTTGCTCCGGTTGTAAAAGTAAATTCACCAGTGATGGATTCATTCCGGAGGATTAAATTCGTTAGATGCTTTTGATTTAACTCATCTGTTGCCTCTTTGATGCTGTTGTTATCATTAATAAGTATCTTTAGTAAGTCTGATAATCCGGATAAGCTAAGTTCTCTTAGCTCATTATCCGAAGTGGGTATGTAACCATTAATTATTTTCTCGCCATCATTGATTGATGGGAATTGTTTCAGAACTTGAGACAAGCGGGAGTTTCGTCCTGAAGACATTTCATGTTCTGCGTCACGTAATGGGCGTAGATAGGTACAAGCTAGTAGATTTCTGGTTTCTGAGTCTACGATTTTCCCTACTAAAGCTTCTGATCCGCAGTAAAGTTTTGCGTCATTCCAAAAACGATTGCCATTTTTCTTTTTTTCAACACGCAATGTTAACTGAAGGATAACATCTTCATCCGTTTTTCGTGTCCCAGAAGAATCGATAGGATAGGTTAAATATTCAAGGTATCGAGCTCGATCTTCACAAGATAGATCTTCGAAGATCACACTAATTGTGAAATAATTGGCTTGCTCATTGTTTGGACTGATGTAATAGTCATCATCTTGAAAAAGTTGATAATCCTGATCTCGGGTTCTAAGAAGGTAGCGTATTCCATCTATGATTGCAGTTTTTCCACTATCATTAGGGCCGGCTAATGCTACAACGCCAGGCTGAAAGTCAACTTCTAACGGGTCCTCCTCGCTAAATTGGCGGAAATTCTTAAGCGTAAGTTTGCTTAAATACATCTTCTACCTTTGTGCTCAAAATGCTAATGAAGCAACTATAACATGACGTATTTATCAGTCGTGGGGGATTTGATACCTGATTTTATCGTGAAGCTTATTCAGGAAGCTTATTCAGCTGCTGGGGAAATCCATCTACGCTAACAAGTGGAAGATCAGAAAGAATATGCCATCTAGCTTGTCTTTTGTTATTCCCGGAAACTAGTCATGTTTGGGGACGCTGAATAAGCTTCCTGGTTTAAAAATTGCTTTAGACGTCCCCGTCGTAAAGCGGGTAAAAGAAAAAGGTGAGGCATAAAACCTCACCGTTAGGGGTGGCTGACGGGGCTCGAACCCGCGACACCCAGGATCACAACCTGGTGCTCTACCAGCTGAACTACAGCCACCATCACTGCCTTCAAGCAGTGAGAACAATGCTAACCCAAAAACCCACAATTGTAAAAACCGCTGGTAGTAGGGGGTGTGTGCAAGAAAAACGGGCGCGACATGCCGCGCCCATCAGGGTGACTAGCGGGAATCGAACCCGCGACACCCAGGATCACAACCTGGTGCTCTACCTATTGAGCTATAATCACCATTCCCGCCATGTCGGCGAAACGTTTCAGGATATCACACGGAATTATGGTTGTAAATACTCCTGGTATCGTTCGATCGCGGCAGCCTGCGCCGACTCGCACGCCTGGTTTCGCGGATTCGCTACAAACAACACTCGCCGGTAAAAATCCAGCTCCCGAATCGACTCCACAATATCCGCCAACGCCCGATGCGACATGTCCTTCTCCGGCTGGTGATAATACACCCGTGGCGCCCATCTGCGCGCCAACTCCTTCACCGTCGACACGTCAATCATCCGATAATGCAACGCCTCATCCAACCTGGGCATATACTCCCGAATAAACCCCCGATCCGTCCCAATCGAATTTCCCGCCAACGGTGCCGGATGCTCTAAGTCACAATGCTTCGCAATCAACTCCAACACCGCATCCTCGGCCTCTTTGAGAGTCACCTTCGACTCCCGAATCTCCGCCAATAGCCCCGACGACTCGTGCATGTTCGTCACAAACTCATTCATCTGCCCCAATTCTTCCTCGCTGGCATGCACGACCACATCCACCCCCTCACCCAACACATTCAAATCCGCATCCGTTATCAACGCGGCCACCTCCACAATGGTGTGCTCGTGAATATCCAAACCCGTCATTTCCAGGTCAATCCACACAATTCGATCATGCTTATCCATATCGGCCATAGGTACTAGTGTACGTCGTCGTAAAGTAAGCTAAAACGACCCAAACAGAGGAGCAAGAAAACCATGACACTACCGGCCCCCTCCATAGACGCCCGCGCACTCGTCACCGGCGCCAGCCAAGGCATCGGCATGGCAATTGCCCGCGACCTCGCCAAACTCGGTCACAACCTCATCCTTGTCGCCCGCCGCGCCGACATTCTCGCCCAGCTTGCCGACGAGCTAGAGCGCAAACACTCCATTATCGCCGAGGTCTACCCCTGCGACCTTGCGGATCCCGATCAGCTCCACAAGCTTATCGACGACATCCGCGACCGAAACATCAATATCATCATTAACTCCGCCGGTATTGCCAGCTTCGGCCCCTTCATCAACCAAGACTGGAACTACGAAACCACCCAATTCGCCCTCAACGCCACCGCAGTGTTCGAACTCACCCACGCCGTCCTCCCCGGCATGATCCGCCGAAAAACCGGCGCCATCTGCAATGTTGGCTCCGCTGCCGGCAACATCCCCATCCCCAACAACGCCACCTATGTGCTCACCAAGGCCGGCGTCAATGCATTCACCGAAGCCCTCCACTACGAACTCAAAAACACCGGCGTCAGTTGCACCCTTCTCGCCCCCGGCCCCGTCCGCGACGCCATCATTCCCGAGAACGAGAAATCCATTGTGGATAAGGTCGTCCCCGATGTGTTGTGGACCACCTACGAGTCCTGCGCGAAAGAAACCCTCGAAGCCATGGCCAAAAACCGCCGCCGCGTCGTCCCAGGACCCCTCTCCAAAGCCATGAATGTTGTCTCATCGGTCGCCCCCACCCGCGTCCTCTCGCCGGTCATGGGCTGGTTCTACAAAAAAATGAGCTAGCCCGCCTGGCCAAAATCGGGACCTGGGCAGTCCAACACTATGCGCGCTGTTGGAACTACACTGCCTTATTCAAGGAGGCTCCATGCCCACCCCGACTCTCACTCTCACGCTCTCGCCCGCGGCCAGCCCACCAATCCTCTACCCCGTAGTTAACTGTTCCGAAACCCTCACTGCCAGGCGGGTCCCGTGCCGACACGACCGGTACACCATCACCAACGCTGACCACACCACGTTTCCCCTCGTGCCTGGGGATATTGTCATTGCTGGTAGCGTTGGTGGCGGGGTTGGCGGGGGCGGTGCTTCTGCTGGTGGCGGTGCCGCCCGGGCCGACACGCTAACGCTTTGCGGTGCGGGGGTGGCCAGCACCCATCGCCTCATCGTCACCACCATTATCCGGCTCCAACCAGGAAACCTCGTCTACGGCGACGCTCCCACCGATCCCGAACAACGCGCCAAACTGCGCGCATTCCTCCAACGCCGCGCCTACTCCTGCCACGTCGGCCGCCTCTTCTTCACCAGCTACTGGTCACCCGCATTCGACACCGGCACCTTCCGGGACTTCTTCACCGCCTGCCCCGTACCCATCCACCACTACGTACACATGACCTGCCGGGCGCGCCGGGATACGCTGCTGCGCGACACTGATGTGGAATTCGCCGAATGGGCGAACCGGCTGCTCCCCACCACCAGCGATGACGCCGACGGCACCCATGGCGTCCACATGGTGTTGCGGCAGCATGATCCGGTGCGGCTCTTCCTCACACTTATCGACGCCCACCGGCACGCATACCCCGACCTGGCGGCAGCCGCCACCTGGTCTGAAACCGCTGCCTGGGTGCTGAACTCCCCGGATGCGGCCTTGTTGCGTCGCAGCCTGCGAGACGTGGGGCTTCTCGAAGCGCTGTGCGGGGAGGCCGGGCAATTGTTGGGTGGTGAGCAATCGTGACGCCCCCGGTGTGCATCACGATCAGTGGGGAACACCGGGCGTTCGGTGCCGCGGTGCGCCAGCCATCTGGGGTGCGGCGCTCGGACGAGACAGGATGCCAAGGCCGGGCGCGCCAGACACGTGGTGCCGGTGATACGGGTGGGATGAGTGTGTCACGTCGGTCTGGTGCCCTTAGTAGGGGTGCCTACCCTCATGGGGGTGGAGGTGCCTTAGGTGATGCCCTCCGGTTGCCGGAGGAGACCTTTCCCGCAGTGCCGCTAGCACCGAATTGCTTCTTCGTTTCCGCCCCGCTGCGGCACTATGCCCTCGATGTGGGGGACACCGTTGGCGCCGGCTGGGATGCCCAGGGTCGACTGCGAGTCACCGACGTGTATTGCTTGCAACCAGGTTGGTATGTGCGTGGTTATATTCGGGGGTTCGAGCGTGAGCAGGAGTGTGGGGAGGGGGCTGCTGAGCAGGGACTTGGGGAAGAGTTTGGGCAGGGGTCGGCGCGCCGGCGGGCGATGAGGCAGACAGTGGAGAGTGCCGCCACCGAGCTGTGTTTCTTGAAACGCACCGCGCAACGATTGGCCACAATGAATGATGGGGTGTTTGTGGGCCAGTGGTCCCCGAAATACAGTCGGCACCAGTTGATCGATATGTTCGATGTGCTGCAACCCCGGGTAACCATTGCCGCGATGTTATGCCCCGCCGAGCGGCTTCGCTGGTTACGCGACTGGGTTGCCGGAAGGCTGCTCGCGGCGAATCCCTGGGGGAGCGGAAGAGCGCCGGCCACCGCCGATCCTGCACGTTATCAGGCGGGACGGGACCCGGAATGGTTTGCCCGGGGCCTTGCTACTCCCGAATTCCTGCGGCATATTCAAACCCTAGTTCGGGACAATGCGGATTTGCTAACGCTTATTGAGGCGGGGGAATACGATAGGGCGGTGCGATGGATTCGGGCCTATGATGCGACACTCGCCCGATTAGCCGGGTAGCCATGCGGCAACCAGGTGGTAGCGCACCCGATAAAAAGTGGCCAATTGCACGCTATTGGGTCTCGTCAAGGCAGAGAATGAGTGCCAGAATGGGAATCATGGCTGAAGAATCAGACACTCATCACCTTTTGCAATTAGTCGAAGCCGAGCACCAAATGGGGGAGGATGCGGATGCCGTGCTTCGGCTCGGTGCCATGATTATGGCCGCAGGCACCGGCGGCTATCGCGTTATCCGAGCGATGAAACGGGCCGCACGTGCCTTAGGCTTTGACCGGGTTGAAGCCGTGATCTCGGTCAATAATATAACCTGTTCCTTCCATAAGGGGGAGCTTTTCCGCACCATTGTGGTCAACCGGGATAATCCTGCCGTGGATGCTTCCCGCATTGAGGCGCTGGAAAACTTGAGCCATCACATGGGGAGCAGCTACACCGCGGAGGAGCTGCACCGGGAGCTTGACCAGATCGAACAAAGAGTCGGAAAGCGGTGGCCTGTGTGGGTGCAGGCCCTGGCCGCAGGCCTGGCCTGTAGCGGGTTTGCGGTGCTCAACCACTATCCGTTCCTGGAGGCAGTGGTGGTGGCCCTGGCTGCCGCGGTGGGGCAGATTGTTCGGCATTCATGCGCCCGCCGCCATCTGAATCAATTGGGTACAACCGCCATGGCTGCCGTGGTCGCCAGCCTCATGTATTTGTTTATGGCGAAGGGACTCGCCATGGTGGGGATTATTGATTCACCCACGTTCACCACCGGATATGTGGCGTCCGTCCTGTTCCTTATCCCCGGGTTTCCGCTATTCTCGTCGCTGTTGGATCTGAGCCGTTTCGACCTGTTTTCCGGCCTGTCCCGATTGTGCTACGCCACGACGGTGATCTGCACCGCAACCATGGCGGCGACCGCGGTGTCGCTGATTACGGGGTTGCAGCCCCTGCCGCCGGATCCGGCGACACCGAATCTTTTGTGGTACCTGGAGGCCACCGGGGCGACAATTGTTGGTATTGCCGGGTTCGCTATTTTGTTCAATTCTTCCCGCCGCATGGCGATTACCGCCACCACGATCGGCACGGTCGCTAACATGGTGCGTCTCGTGTGCGCCGAGGCCGGGTTACAGCCCCAGTTTGCGGCGTTTATCGGGGCTCTGGTGGTGGGCCTGCTTGGTGCGCTTTTGACCAAGCGCATCAGCATTCCCCGCATCACGATTACGGTGCCGGCGTCGGTGGTGATGATCCCCGGCACTGCGATTTACCGCACCGTGTACTACCTCAACAGCGGCGACATTGACAGTGGCGTGGGCACCGCGGCGTCGGCAAGCTTAAGCATTATCGCTATCGGCGCCGGTCTGGTGGTGGCGCGCATGCTGACCGACCCCGACTGGACGTTTGGCCGCCACATTGACCTGCACAAAAACGTCGACGACCGCTAGCTTTCCGCTTGTCGACGCCTAAAGCAGGTCCGTGCGGCCGCTCCGGTAGCGTAGCTGGCCAGCAACCATGAGGAGCGCCAGGCCCAGCACCAGCCACAGCGCGGAGACGCCGCATTCTACGAGCATGAGGGCAGGTGCGTTCTCCCGGAGGGCGGCCACCAGCCAGGTTCCGGGCAGAACCTCGCACACCTCGCGGATTCCCGCCGGGTACGTGGCATGGGGCAGCAGTACGCCTGCCGATAGCGGCACCACCGCGGTGACGATATTGGCCAGCCGAAACGGGTCGTGCAACACGATCGTGCCGGCCGCACACACCATACCAACCCCCACGCTGGTGACTGCGGCAGTGCTGATACCGGCGAGCGTCAACGCATAGAGTTGCAGGTCATGGTGTGGATCGGCGACGAGCACCATGGTGGTCACGATCAGGTTTGTTGCCGTCACGATCCCAGCCAGGGGCACGAATTTCGACACCCAATAGCGCAGGTGCAGGGGAGCGGTGGCCATGATGTGGGCGAGAATCCCCTGGGCTCGATCCCGGACCACCGCGGTGGTAATACCACCAGTCATGGTGGTAATTGTGGTTACGACCAGGCTGGCATCCGTCACAATGATGGTTTCTGGAACCCGCAGCCGGAGCGCGATAACCAGCAGTAATACGACCTCCAGCAGGGGTGCTGCCACCAGCGTGACCACTGCGGTACGTGGATTCGCCAGCGCCGGCATGGATTGGCGGGCGATCCGTAACGCCACATACCATTGCTTGCAATCGGACATCACGCCACCTCCAGGGTGCCGGCCACCGTTGCGCGCCGAAGTGCTATCCGGGCGAGCCATCCGCCACTTGCCAACCACGCTGCCGACACCGCTAGGGTGGCGACGATACGGCCCGGATCAATGTTTGGTGTGGTCAGCACCGTGATCGCGTGGCTGGTAGGAATCACCCATCCCACCGCGGCAAGCTGGGGGAGTGGGGAGCCGAACATTCCCGACAGCACAATCATGGGAACCAGCAGCAAGGGCTCGTACGCGATGGCGTTGCGCGTAAACACGAACGTGGTCGCCACCACCACGCTGACCGACAGGCAAGCCAGCCAGTAGAGCGGCAGGCCAAACCCATTGATTGCGCCGACCGGCTGGTGAAACACGACGGCCAGGCCCGCCGCCAGCGGAAATGACAGAATCCCAAAGCAGGAGCCTGCCGCCACTATCGGCCCGAGCGTGACAATAGGCGACCGGGGTGAAAACAGCACATGCACTAGGGTGCCCTGCATCCGCTGAAAACCAATCATCCCCGCTGACACCGTGCACACCGACCACATGCCCACCAGTGCCGCCCGCGCCCACAGCTGCGGATCCGGGCTTAGAATCGGCCTGGTGGCGGCGCGCATCGCCAACAGTTGCAGCAAAAACATTGAGGTGGTTGACGACACCAGCAACCCCACGAAATATCCGACCCGGGCAAACTGCCGCAGGTGAAACCACACCATTCGCATAACCGAAATCATGATTGCCCCACCAGTGCCAGGTAGCTTTCCTCCAGGTTGGGCTTCCTGGTCATGACGTCAGTTACCGTCAGGCCCACGGCGTCAGCCAGCGCGGAAACATCCGTGGGGGCGCCACACCAACTGATGAGGCCAGCGTGGTGGGCGGCCATCCGCACACATGTAACGTGCGCAATCGAATCATAGCGGGTGAGAGTGGCGAGGAACTCCCGCAGCCGCGGCTCTGTGCCCAGCGGGGTGGTGAACGAGGTCACCGCGGTGATGCCGGCACGTTCGGCGATGTCGGCGACCCCGCCGGTGACGATGATGCGCCCATCAATGAGCACATGGATCGTGTCGGACAGCTCTGCCACCTCTGTGAGCAGGTGTGATGTGAGTAGTACGCCCGCGCCGTCGGTGGCTAACTCCCGGATGAGGGCCCGAATTTCGACGGAAATCTCCGGGTCCAGGCCGTTGGTGGGCTCGTCGAAAAGCAGCACTTGGGGGCGAGACAGCAGGCCGCGCGCGATGTGGAGGCGTTGCTTCATGCCGCGCGACAGCTCCCCAACCGGGTCGAACATGCGGTCGGTGAGGCGGACCTGCGCGAGAGCGTCCTTGACTCGGGATCGGCGGCTGCGTGACGGAACGCCCGCGACGTCGGCGAAGAACAGCAGGTTATCTTTGACGGAAGCGTGCTGGTAGAAGCCGGTTTCGCCGCCCAGGATGATGCTGATGTGTTGCCTTGCTTGTCGACGCCTTTGGGTGGCGTCAATGCCGCATACCGTGATTGTGCCGGATGTGGGCGCCAGGAGGGTCGAACACATTTTCACGGTCGTGGTTTTGCCGGCGCCGTTCGGGCCGACCAATGCCACAATCTGGCCGGGGTGAATGTCGAAGGATACGTTGTTGACGGTGGTGGTGTTTCGGAAGCGTCGCGTGAGTTGGCGTGCCGAAAGCACCGGGTTGGGTTGGTTCACAGTGAACTCCATGAGTTTTGGGAAAGCATGGGAAGATCGCCGGCGCCAGAAATGATGGAAATCAATAGGGCGCGGCGTGATATGCCCACTCAGGGGCGCGTCATGGGTTCGGCTGTAGGCCAACTAACCTTGCGTTGTGGGTTGAGGTTTGCTGCAGGGATCAGCTATTCCGCTACCCAGTGACGGTGCCTGCGCGGTGGGCGAGTTGGCGAACAATGATTGACATGTGGCATGCTCCAGATTTCTGTGAATGATTGGATATATGGGATTTTAGTATAGGGGAGAGCACAAAGGTGTTTTCTTATTGATATGTTTGCTTGTCCAAGTTGAGATTGGATGTTCCGGTTGAAGTTTGATTATTTGCAGGGTTTTTGTATTTTTAAACCCCGATATACTGGGTCCTGACTTTGGATGATTGCTAGGATCACTGGGGTTGCTGGGGTTCGGCTCTGTGATATACTTGGGGATCTTTCCGCCCAACACTCATAACTGCTGGGGTTCGACTCTCAAATCCCTTGATATACTTGCTTTTGGTCGTCGGCAAGCCAGTCTTCGGCTGGGGTTCAACTCTCAAATCCCTTGATATACTTGTTATAGCCCCAAAAATAGGGTTTGAACAGGTAATATCAGGGGATTTTACTTTTAAAAAATCATAAGCTGGCTCGGTGTTTCCTCGGCTTTTGTTTCATCAGCGTTGGAATATCGAATAGTTTTTGACCATTGTGTATCCGTCACAGCCAAAAACCGCACGTCACCACCATGAGGTAGCTCGGTTTTAATACTCTTCGCCAGGATGTGCAGTCGAACACCTAGTGGTAAATACTGCACATATACGCTGAACTGAGCACGACAAAAACCCAAGTCAAACAGGTGATTCCGAAACCGATTGGCCTCCGAACGTTGCTTCTTTAATCACCACAGCGGCATGGGCGAGAGGCACATCTACTTCGGAACCATCTTCATGCTTGCGTACATGGACATTACCTCGTTTATACGTCAATGACCCCTTGAAGTCACTGAAGTCGAGGACTTGCCAACCACTGTCACTCATTTCTTCATTTCACTTCCCAACATATTGGTAGATGAGCTGCGCTATGGAGTCGAGGACGCCCAAGCGCATCTCGGCGGATAATTTTGACGTGGCCGCTACTGAATAGTTTGTTTACAGTGATAATCCAACTACGATTATCAATAATCTTTTTAATTTCGGGATTGACGTTAGGTTTTAATCCCTCTTTGCTGAGGTAAAGAGGTCGGAGATTCAATCGGGTAACTGAAGTTAAGCCAGCAAGTCGCCATCGATTGACAGGACCATATTCTTCTCGCAACTTTACAATTCCGGGAGTATCAAATGATGAGGTATCAATGAGTAGTTCATCATCGCTGACCAGCCAGCCCAAATATTCCGCAGTGCCATTCGCTAGCGCTTTGCGTAGTAGTGCTTCACATGTTCGAACACTAATAGTTTGTGGCTTGAGCTCTACGGTGAATAGGTCTTCTTTGCGGAATTTGAGAAGATCAACCGTGTACACCTGCATGAGACAATACTTGTATTTTTTGCCACTGGGAACGCGGAATAACCGCACATGATGATAATTACTTCCCAGCTTGGCGAATCCATCCCGAATGGGAATGGATGCAGCGGCTACTGGGAACACCGTGATTTCATCGGAAGCCGTAAGATGTGTTCCATGAATCCGAATCGTTCGATTTGGGTTTTCCGGCAAGCCAGTCTTGGGGTCATAATCTGGGTCACGGGTCAACGCGCACCATAGGGCTTCGCTGGATGCCCGATCAATATCTGTAGTAGAGATTGCGTCACCCACCTTGAGCCGGGTTAACTTGCCAATCGTGTCTTCATGTGCCGCACCATTGCCAAGCCGCAGACGCAGGTTATGCATAACAACAATGCGATCTTGTACGAGTGCATTATTCAATAGTTCTGCTAAGGCCTGCATGCGGTACTTCCACTTGGTCCACTCAACCTGATGCACATGATCCGAGCCAGTAAATTCCCGCCATTGGGGCGCTTTGCGGCGCAGCTCCTGGTCGAATTTCATATTCGACCGTAGTGCTAGCGTTTCCGCAACATAATTCGACGTGAACGCAACAACCGCGGCATCTACCGCGTGATGCCGGCGATCCAACCGCGACTTACCCTTACCATCGACGAATTCCAATTTGCCGGAAATACCCGAGGCCCTTCGTGCCTCAGCCGTCAAAGCACCCTTATACACCCGGACTTTTGTGTCACCATCCTTGAACTTTTGCGCAATCCGGGAGCGGAGCTCATTCGCCATCCACGCCACGGATTCCAAGGAACGAGCATCAATCGGCTCATCGGTGGCCTTACGCCGTAGCCGATCGCACACTTGCTTACGGAACTTATCAAATTCAGGTTTACGCAGGCCAGAATCCGTAACCCAGTGGTGAGTTCGTTCGATCGCTTTTTGAACAGAGACACCAGGTCGAGAGGTATTTTCTGCCCACACCGCAAATGCGATATTAGACTTTGAACTGTTGCACTCACGGCACACTGCGACGAGATTATCCCTGGTATTGGTGGAACCTTCACCCGCTTGTGGGATGATGTGGTCCATTTCAGAATTCTTAAAGCTAATCTCTGCTCCGCAGTATGCGCATTTACCATTCTGCCGTTGGATTGATTGAAACCGCCAGACATCTGCACGGCTTGGTCGACCCTCGATGCCTAATTTTTCCTGCATCTCGGCCACCACTTTTACATTCCGCTTTGCACGCTGTTGATTGTCCCGGTCAAGTTCCCGCGCACTTGATTCACTCATGAAAGCAGCCCGTACGTGCTCAATATTGACAGACTTTGGGGCACCCCACTGGCGTTCCGCCGCGTTTAACCACCGAGCCGTTGCCTTCAGCACCCGATCAACCGCAGGATTTCCCACCCGCTCGCCGATTTCCGGTGCCGGCGGTGCCCAATCATTCGAAATCTTAAACTCTGCCTGCCGCGCCTCATATAAATCCATGCCCTCGCCAATCATGCGTTTGGTGAGGCGATCAAGAGTGTCCTCGCTATAGGCTGCGCGACCAATGGGCAGGTGAAGCCCATCAAGCTTCTCCTGATCCTCGTCAGAAATACCGAAAAAGAACTCCTGCACTTGGGCGCCAGCCTGGGAATCAAAATCATCCACCTCAGCGTTCGACAACGCCTTCACCATGGCTGCCCGGGCATCGGCGTCGGCAGACTTCCACCACGTGGCAAGTGGCTTAATCTTCGTGTTTTCCATGATCCGGTTAGTATCGTGAACCGGTGGTTTAGCCCCGGCGCGCTCACCATCATCAGTCATGATTGCGGTACCCACCAGGTTGCCGCGGTCGATCTTGAGCTGTTCCGCAACCAGCTGCCACGTGGGCTCCTGCTTAGCAGGCAAGCTCCGCAGGTAATCGAAAACCAGCCTGGTTTCCTCGGTGGTGAGGCGCCGATTCCCCTTACCGCCGCGGATCCGCAAATTACCGATCAATGCCGCAATACGATACTGCTGGAACGCATCCGATGCCTTCAGTGCGCGCTTCTTCGTGGGTTGCAGGGGATCCTTACCCACCTGCTCTGCGGCTGAACCCTTCGGAGACTCGGCCGCAAACACGTGGTCAATGATCTGCCTTACCAGCTCGTTGGAAAGGCCTTGAACCTTGGCAATGGTATGAATCTCGTTGGCATTGTCACTTTGTCGTGGCCTGGCCGCTAACAGACTATTCTCGCCACGCAGCCTTGTCTTGCCCAGATTCATGCCGGTTACCAGTTGGCCTACCGTGATGGTTTCCGGGATGGTTCGCCCCAGCTGCTTCGCGCATTCCTCCTGCATTGCTAAAAAGGCATCTGATGGTTCCGTCACGGTATACAGGGCAGTGACCTTGCTGTAGGGGTTGCGCCACCCTCGGTGCCTGGCGATATGGCGCAGGGCAATGGACAGCTTTTCGCCCAGTTCTTGCTGATCGGTGATGGCGGTGGTGGCCAACTCGGCCCGCACCCGCCATGGGTAAAACGGGTCCTCGTACTTCTCAAACTCCTTGAGCGGCCAACCCTGGGAGCTAATAAACTTGTCGAGCTTGGCAAGACGCTTGCGTTTCCGCCGATAAAGCCGCCGGGTTCGCCGGGCTATGCCCGAGGTCGCTAGTCGAGTAGCGGCGGATTTGGCGCTATCCGGGTCGACACCTGAGTCGTGGATGAGGGAGATAGCGCTGAGGATTTCCGTGGGTTTTCCATCATCATCGATGGCGATGGCCGCCATGCCAAGGGAATAAGACCCAACGTCGATTCCCACCCGGTAGTTCACGTTTGCCGAGTTCAAGGCGAATCCTTTCGTAAAAAGAAAGCCGACGGAGGTAAGTCCGTCGGCTGGAGCATTCTGCGCCGGAAACTAGCCGACACTTACTGAGGTTCAACTCTGCAAGCAATGATAAAAGGAAAAACCTTGATTCGCAAGACTTATTTAGAAAATCGCAAATAGGGGTAATTGAGGGGATAAATTACTGTGCAAATAACTATACAAAGTGGCGGAAGTGACAAGGCTCCATAGGGGTAGAAGTTTTTCTTTAGGTAAAATCCCAGTTAATGTTGACATTTCCACTATTTGGTTGGGAAAATTGTCCCAGATTTGTTGAGCAATTTATTCGTACCATTTTTGCTACATATTTGGTTATTTATAAATTATTCATCTTATTTTCCGCACTTTAGAGCGTCGTAAAGCTGCTACATGACTATCTTGCTAGCCGCAATTTGGTGTGACAATTTGTCATTATTGCCGCGATTGGGTGCTACTCAACACCAGGGTGTTGCGGGAGATGCTTGTCCAGAGCCCCCAATTCGGGTGTACCAATCAGTATTATGGGGCCCAACTACCACCCCAAAATAGCAAATATGCTGGGGTTTTGCATAATTGGAGGAAATGCGATGGCAACCGTACTAGATTACAGCGCCGGGGTTCCCCAGGCTGCCGCCGTCCGTGACGCCGGATACGACGGCGCGGTGAGATATATTAGTCCGCCGCGTGCGGATTGGATGCGCGGAAAACCCATCCAACGTGCCGAAATTGATGATTTTCATGTTCATGGCCTCGACGTGGCTTTCGTCTGGCAATACGGAAAAGAGGCCGATTCCGACGTTATGCGCGGCCGCGACGGTGGGCTTGCCGATGCTCGCGCCGCCAAACAAAAACTTGACGAGCTCGGCTGCAGCAACCATCCCGTGTTTTTCGCCGTGGACTTTGCCATCACGCTCGAACAGTGGAACGTAACGGCGGTCGAATATTTTCGGGCCTGTTGCGAAATCCTGGGGCGCGAAAGAGTCGGGATCTATGGCCATTCCCGCGTAATCAGTTGGGCGGTCGAGGACGGCGTGATCGCCAACTTGGGCGGCGGAAAACACCTGGCGTGGCAGACAATCGCCTGGTCATGGGGCGAATTGTCTGATGAAGCAGTCCTGTTTCAGCGGGCTGGTCAGGTCACCGTCGGCGGTATCGAATGCGATGTTAATGACGTCTGGCACCACTACTGGGGCCAAAAACCCGTGTCCGAAGTTGCGCCACAGCCGCAGTCGCAGCCCGAGTCGTCCGGGCCGATCGTGGTGCGCTACGATGCCGACTTCACCGCGGACATGCCGGGCGTGGGTTACCGGTCGATCGACAGTATCCAGTCGATTTGCGTCCATACCGTGGAATGTCCGCCGGAACGGGACGGGATTGCTGTGGCCCAGTGGCAGACAAACCCCGCCAACGGGTCAAGCTATAACGTGCTCGCCGGCGCCGACGGCATTTTAATTTTGTGCAATACAGATGATTTTATGCCGTATGCCGCCGGCCCCACCGGTAATGCCCGTTGTCTCCACATCAGCCTCACCGGTTACGCGCGAATGAGCCGTGAGGATTGGCTTGACGACGATGCAAAGCTGCGGCGGACCGCTGAACAGATTGCCAGCTGGTCGCAACTGTACGATATTCCCCTGGAATTTATCGACGCCGACCGGCTGCGTGCTGGTGCCCGCGGCGTGCACGGGCATGCTGAAATCTCCGAGGCCTGGCGCGAAGTCAACCACACCGATCCCGGCCCCGGATTCCCCTACGACGTGGTGCTCGGCTACGCCCAGGAACTCCGTAACACCCGCCAACCCAATAACCCCACCCCAACACCCACCCCGGAAACCCCGGAGCAAGGAGAAGAACGGATCATGATTCGCTGGATTTTAGACCAACTTGTCGGCCCCGAATGGGACACCAAGGGGCCACGGTTCACCGGGTGGAAAGCCACGGAAGGCAAAACTTTTGTCGACTTCGTTGCCGGCAAGATTCGGCTGATCCCCGAAATTGCCCGGACGGTAGCGACCCTGCCAGAGCGGTTGGACCGGATCGAGAAGATGCTGACGGAGCTTCAGAAACAAAAATAGCTGCCGCGGTGGTGGGGGACCGGCGGCCCGAACTTGGCGGTGCGTCTGGTCGGCTCGGCGAGTGGCGGACGGTTCCGGTAGAGCATCGAAAAACAGTTCGTTTCTGCGGGTTTTGGAACCACCAAATCCATCACGAACAAAAATTCGAATTCCCGCGAATTCGGTGCCTGCATAACACCCACCATGTCTCACACACGTAAAACCCCACCGACTCGGCAAAACGCCTGGCAGTGGGGTTTCAAACGTGCCTCCAGCAGGATTCGAACCCGCGACCAACCGGGTAGAAACCGGTAGCTCTATCCACTGAGCTATGGAGGCGTAACGAGAAACAGATTAGCGCAATTTTAACCCGCCGTTGAAATTTTGTTGATGGGGCAATGACTGGATTTACCCCACCGGGGGTTAGGCTTAAACGCATGGTCGAAACGAAGAGCAGTCGGGGAGCGCGGATAACCTGGCCGTTATACCTCCTCTTTTTTCTCATCGCTGGTGTCACAGGGGCGATAATTTCCTGGGGTTTCTTAACGGAATCACTCGCTGTCCTGGGCATTCCCGACCCCGGTCCCATAACCACAGCAGGTTTGCCACTCCTGCGGGCGGGGGCGTGGTTGCTCGCCGCGTTATCGGTCGGATCCTTCTTATTCGCAAGTTTCCTACTCTCCCCCCGTCAAGGGGACATTCGGCGGGCGTACCTGACCGTCGATGGTCTCATCGCGTCGCGCACGGGTGCGGTGGCGGCGCTCGTCTTTGCACTTATCGGGATCATTATGGTGCCGCTGGTGCTTTCCGACGTGTCGGGCCAGTCGATCACCGAGGCCATCAAGCCGGCGAACTGGTTTGTGGCGCTTAACCAGGTGGCGGATGCCAAGGCGTGGCTCATTTCGGCCATGATTGCTCTCGTGGTGGGTGGGGCCGCGCTCATTGCGCCGCGCACCTGGATGTGGCAGCCCGTGTGGCTGGTGGGCGCCATCCTGATCGTCGCCCCCCAAGGATTATCTGGGCACTCGGCGGCCGGCGGCGACCACGACTATGGGACGAACTCGCTGCTGTGGCACGTGCTGTTCATGATGTTGTGGGTGGGTGGCCTCATGGCGCTCATCGCCCACGGCCGGCGGTTAGGCCCAAACCTGCAATTGGCGGTGCGCCGCTACTCCATGATCGCTGCCACTTCCATGGTCGCCATGGCCATTTCCGGGGTCATCAACGCCGCCATCCGGGTGCGATTCGAAGACTTGTTCACTTCCGATTACGGTCGGGTGATTGTGGCCAAGACGGTACTCACGTTCGCATTGGCGATTTTCGGGTGGTGGCACCGGACCGCCACCATTCCGCGCCTGACGTCGGGAAATAGCAGCCCCTTTATCCGCGTCGCCGTCGTTGAGGTGCTCGTCATGGCGGCCACCATTGGTGTTGCGGTTTCCTTAGGTCGCACCCCGCCACCGCCACCGCGGGTGGTGGACCTGTCGCCCATGGCCCTCACCATGGGGTATGACCTCACGTTTGAGCCGACCGTGTGGTCCGTGTGGACCATTTGGCGGTTCGATATCATGTTCACCACCCTGGGGATCTTCCTCACCATTGGCTACCTGTATGGGCTGTACCGCCTGAAACAATTGGGGGAGGCCTGGCCGTGGCAGCGTACCTTTTGGTGGCTGCTCGGCAGCATCACCCTGGCGCTGGCCATGAGCTCTGGGATTGGCCTGTACATGCCGGCCATGTTCTCCATGCACATGGTGGCCCACATGATGCTGTCCATGGTGATCCCCGTGTTCCTGGTGTTGGGCGCCCCCCTGCAAATGATCCTCACCGTCACCGCCCCCAACCCGGAGGAACCTGGCCTGCACGAATGGGTTCAGGCCTTCATCCAATCCACCACACTCAAATTCCTGTTCCACCCGGCGGTGAACACCATCCAATTCCTCACCTTCTTCTACGTGCTCTACATCACTCCCTGGTACGACCTCATGGTGAAAGAGCACGCCGGCCACCTCATTATGAATTGGGTGTTCCTGTTGTCGGGATACATTTACTACTGGGACATGATCGGCTCCGACCCGAAGCCGCGGGAAAACACGGTGTTGCGCCGCCTCGCCTGGTTGGTGTTCTCCATGCCGGTACACCTGTATTTCGGCGTGTACCTCATGCAACTGTCGCAGATTCTGGCGGAAGACTTCTACCGAACCCTAGGCCTGCCGTGGGACATCGACCTGCTGCACGACCAGGACGTGGGCGGCGGCATCGCCTGGGCTTCCGGCTCATTCCCGCTGG
Organism: Corynebacterium matruchotii; assembly: GCF_011612265.2. Classification (NCBI taxonomy): domain Bacteria; kingdom Bacillati; phylum Actinomycetota; class Actinomycetes; order Mycobacteriales; family Corynebacteriaceae; genus Corynebacterium; species Corynebacterium matruchotii. Next base: position 603,353 of record NZ_CP050134.2, read on the forward strand.
TGGTGGTGTTCGGCGCCCTGTTCCTGCAATGGTTGAAGGAGGACCGGAACGAGGCCAAGGCCTACGACCAGCGCGCCGACGACACCGAAGACGAGGATTTGGAAGCGTACAACCAAATGCTGGCGCGGATGAATAAGAACGTGTCCTAATTGTGGGTTTCGGCCCGAATGGGTTGGGCAGGGCGTCGAAAAGCCCACAGCAGGCTGAGAAGTTGCAGTCGACTGCACAATAATAATGTGGATAACTCGGCAGCCGCAGGACAGTTATCCACAGGCCGGACGAGTTACGGAAAACCCTCGACAACCGGGCAGCCGGCGGGCACAGTGGGAGGTAACAGCAACAAAACCCCACGTGATGACCCAGTTCAAGGAGCCCGCCCATGCAACAACAAACCGTCACCCTCATCGGCCACCTCACCGCCGAACCGTTCTACCGCGAATTCGACACCGGCCGGAAATTCGCCAGGTTTCGGCTGGGCACCTCCCGGCGGGTGCGCCGATTCGCCGACAACAGCGCGCACTACGAGGAACGCGACCAGCTCTATATTGATGTGGAAACCTGGGGCGACCTCGCGGTCAACGTGCACGAGTCACTGTCGAAAGGAAACCCGGTGATTTGCGTGGGGTATTTGACCACGCAAGAATGGCGCGACCAGGAAGGCAAGCTGCGCACCAAGGTGGTGTTGCGGGCGCTCTACGTGGGTTTTGAGTTATGCGCCTATGTGGTGCGGTATTGCCGCAACCCACTGCCCGTCGCAAAACATACCGGAGGCGCGGACCTGAGCAGGTTCAATTGCGAGCCGAAAAACATTACCCACTACGCCGTTGAGGTTTCCGCCATGTCGCTTCACGACGGCAAACCTCCGGCACTGGAGGCCGCGTCGCCGACGCCGCCCGCCCCGGAAGCACCCTATTCGGAACCCATGCCGGACGACCCACCCGCGGAACCGGTGTCGGAAGCACTGGTGGCTAGTGGCGCCTCGCACCCAAGCAGCACGGTCATGTACCCTTAGAAGCCAACTATTAACTTACTCACTTTAAGGGGAAACCAAACGTGGGCGAATTCATCTACACGATGAAAAATGTGCGCAAAGCCATTGGCGACAAAGTTATTCTCGACAATGTCACCATGGCGTTTTACCCAGGGGCCAAGATCGGCGTGGTCGGCCCCAATGGCGCGGGCAAATCATCCATCCTTAAGATCATGGCCGGCCTGGACCAACCCTCTAACGGCGAAGCCTTCCTCGACCCGGGTGCAACCGTCGGCATCCTGCTTCAGGAACCCCCGCTGAACGAGGAAAAAACCGTGCGGGAAAACGTGGAAGAAGGCCTGGGCGACATTTTTGAAACCCTCAAGCGCTACAACGCGATTGCCGAGGAAATGGCCACCAACTACACCGACGAGCTCATGGAGGAAATGGGCAAGCTGCAAGAAAAACTCGACGCGGCCGACGCCTGGGAAATCGACTCCAAAATCGAGCAGGCCATGGAGGCCCTGCGATGCCCGCCATCGGACGAGCCCGTCACCCACCTGTCCGGCGGGGAGCGCCGCCGCGTAGCCCTGGCGAAACTCCTCCTGGCCGAACCGGATCTACTGCTGCTCGACGAGCCCACCAACCACCTGGATGCCGAATCCGTCCAATGGTTGGAGCAACACCTGGCCAAATACCCGGGTGCCGTCCTGGCCGTTACCCACGACCGGTACTTCCTCGACCACGTGGCCGGCTGGATTTGCGAAGTCGACCGCGGCAAACTGTACCCCTACGAGGGCAACTACTCCACCTACCTGGAGAAGAAAGCCGAACGCCTAGAGGTCGCCGGCCAGAAAGACCGCAAGCTACAAAAACGCCTGAAGCAGGAGCTGGAATGGGTGCGGTCCGGGGCGAAGGCCCGTCAGGCCAAGTCCAAGGCCCGCCTGGCCCGCTACGAAGAAATGGCCGCCGAGGCGGAGAAATACCGCAAGCTGGACTTCGAAGAAATCCAAATCCCCACCCCGCCGCGCCTGGGCGCCCAGGTGGTGGAAGTCCACAACCTCAACAAGGGGTTCGACGGCCGTATCCTGATTAAAGACCTGTCGTTCACCCTGCCCCGCAACGGCATTGTCGGGGTGATCGGCCCCAACGGTGTGGGCAAAACCACCCTGTTCAAAACCATTGTTGGCCTGGAAGAACCCGACACCGGCGAAGTGAATGTGGGCCAAACCGTGCGGCTGTCCTACGTGGACCAGGGTCGGGAAAACATCGACCCGGAAAAAACCGTGTGGGAAGTCGTGTCCGACGGCCTGGACCACATTGTGGTGGGCCAGAACGAAATGCCGTCCCGCGCCTACCTGTCCGCCTTCGGGTTCAAGGGCGCCGACCAACAAAAACCCTCGAAAGTCCTTTCGGGTGGTGAGCGGAACCGCCTGAACCTGGCGCTCACCCTCAAGCAGGGCGGCAACCTGATTCTGCTGGACGAGCCCACCAACGACCTGGACGTGGAAACCCTGTCCTCCCTGGAAAACGCGCTGCAGAACTTCCCGGGCTGCGCCGTGGTGATCTCCCACGACCGGTGGTTCCTCGACCGCACCTGCACCCACATTCTGGCGTGGGAGGGGAACGTGGCCGAGGGCCAATGGTTCTGGTTCGAAGGCAATTTCGGCGACTACGAGAAGAATAAGGTTGAGCGGCTGGGCGCCGAGGCGGCCCGACCCTCCCGAGTGACGCACCGAAAACTCACTCGATAGTGCGTCGATAAGCGCAGGCAAAAACCGACATAATGCATGCGTGACAAATAGCATTGCCCCCGGATGCACCCGGGGGTTTTGTTTTGCCGTAACAAGAACTCAGCTAGACTCGTTATGTTGATTGAAGCGTACACTTGATTACTTAACGATGAAGAAAGCATGTAACACCCATGGCAGAAACCCAGTCAAACAGTAGTATCCACATCGCTCAAGTGCCAGTTCGGTGGGGGGATTTCGATAGGTTCGGGCACATCACCAATGCCGCCTATGTGGAACTGGCGCAGGAAGCCCGCATGGCATTCGCGCTGGAAGAATTCGTGGGCCGCGGCATGGACATGCCCAGTGTGTTTGTCCGCAAAATTGAGGCCGATTATTTGCGGCCGGTGTTGCCGCACAACCCCTATGTCACGGTGGAAACCCAGGTTGTTGAGATCGGTAACACGTCGTTTACCACCCGGCAGGAAATCAAGGACGGTGAGGGGCAGATCTGTTGCGTGGTCGAGGTGGTGCAGGTCGCCATCGACATCATGACCGCACGCCCCCGCGCGATCACCGCGAAGGAAATCAAAGTGCTCACCCGCGCCGAGGACGAATAATGGCTACCGAAACCCTCACCATAGAACGCGGTGGCCGCGGACTCATATCATTGTTGCAGCGCGCGGTTGCGTTGCAGGATCGGGCCATGGCCCGCTTTTCGACGGTCTCCGACGCGGCGGTCGACGTGTTCGTCACCACCCCCTTCGCCGTCATCGCATCCCGGCGCGTCGCCGGCTCCTGTTCCAGGGGTGGGGCGGCGGTGCTGGTCAGCGACCTTTTGGCCGACGCCACCGACACCACCATGACGGCCGCTGCCATGGATGCGGGGTGGGGGATGGGTGCGCTGCCACCGACTACCGGGTTTGAGCTTCTCGACGAAATCCCCGCCGATGTGGTGCAGCGGTTGAGCGACCAGGGGCGTGCCCTGGCCCGGCAGTTTTCGGGCCCGTTGGGCCCGCCGCAGTCGCTCATGGATCAGGCGGTGATTACCGTCAATGATGACACCGAGATCCCCATGCGGTTGGTGTTTACGCTCACCGCCTTGGGGCTGATTCCCGGCATGGATGCCCCGGCCGCCATTCCGCGGCATTTGCGGGTGTCGCGGAATAGTCGGTGGGTGCGGGTCGACGCCCCCTTCGGGTCTGCCTATCACAGCAGCGGGATTAATCTTTTGACCCTATAGGGTGGGTTGGGGGTGGTTTTATTCACCCGGTTCTGTCGGGAATCGACGCGAGTGGACCGCTTAGTCTAGTATCTCGGAAAGGATTGTCTACCAATCGTGAACTTTTCCGTAAACGACATTGTTCAAGGAGCGTCGCCGATGAGTGCACCGAAGCCCCAGGGGTTTGCCACCGCCAGCATCCACGCGGGTTACGACCCGGATTCCCTCTATGGGGCCATTAATACCCCCATCTACGCCTCCACCACGTTTGCCCAAAACGGTTTGAACGAGCTTCGGGGCGGCTACGAATACACCCGCTGCGGCAACCCCACCATTGCCGCCCTGGAGAAAACCGTTGCCGCGCTGGAGGGCGCCGCTTATGGTCGGGCGTTTTCCTCCGGCATGGCGGCCACCGACGTGCTGCTGCGCCCGGGTGACCATTTGATTTTCGGCCACGATGCCTACGGTGGTACTTTTCGGCTTGTTGATTCGGTGTTTGCGGAGTGGGGCATTACCTACACCGTTGTCGACACTACTTCGACTGACGCCATTGCCGCCGCTATCACGTCCGACACGAAACTCGTGTGGTTGGAGACCCCCTCCAATCCGGCGTTGGCGATCACCGACATTGCGGCGGTTGCCGAGCTGCTCGACGGCCCCCAGTTGGTTGTGGACAATACGTTTGCGTCGCCGTATCTGCAAAACCCGCTGGCGCTGGGGGCGGACCATGTGCTGCACTCCACCACGAAATATTTGGGTGGGCATTCCGACGTGGTCGGTGGGGTAGTGGTCACGAATTCCGCAAAGCTTGACGAGGAGTTGGCGTTTCTCCAGGGTGGGGCCGGCGCGATCCCCTCGGTGTTCGACGCCTATTTGACCGCCCGGGGTATTAAGACGCTGGCCGTGCGCATGGATCGGCACTGCGATAACGCCGAGGCCATCGCCCGGCATTTGCAGCAGTCACCCAAGGTGAAGGCGGTTTTGTACCCCGGGCTGGAAACCCACCCGGGTCACGAGGTGGCGTTGAGGCAGATGCGCCGCTTTGGGGCGATGATTTCGGTGCGGTTCCACGACGAGGCGGCCGCCCGGGCGTTTTGTTTGGCCACGCGGCTTATCTGTTTGGCGGAGTCGTTGGGTGGGGTGGAGTCGCTGGTGGAGCATCCGGCCACCATGACGCACCAGTCCGTGACGGGTTCAACCCTGGAGGTGCCCCGGGATTTGGTGCGGATTTCCATCGGCATTGAGGATCTTGACGACCTCATTGCCGACATTGACGCCGCCCTGGCCGCGGTGGAATAGCCGTAGAACAGTGGGGTAGTGGCGGGAGGCGAATGAGCGACAACCGGATACTGTTTTCCGATAAAAATTATCGCCTGCTCATGATGGGGCAAACCGTCAGCACGCTGGGAAATAGCGTGTCCAGCTTCGCGTTTTTCGCCTACACGCTGGCCCTCACCCAGTCGCCGTTTTATGCGGCCCTGGTGAGCGGGTGCGTGACGCTGGCCATCGTGGTCATGGGGATCCCCGCCGGAATCTGGGCGGACAAGCATCGACCATTACCGCTCATGCTTTCGTCCACGATCCTTGGGGGCGCGGGGATTTGCGTGGTGGTGGCCAACCATTTCATCCTCCACGCTCCCATTCCGCTGGTGTTGGCCGTGGCCGCCTGCCTAGTGGGGTCGGCGACGGCGGTGTTTTCGCCCGCGGAGAAAGCGGCGTTGAAAACCCTGGTCAGCCCCGAACATTTGGGGCAGGCGATGGCGATCAATCAAACAAGATATTCCCTGGGGACGGTGGCGGGACCCATCTTTGGGGCGTTCCTGCACTCCCTCCGGCCGATCGCCACATTCGTGTTTGACCTGTGCACCTATGTTTTTGCCTTCTGCACCTTCAAGAAACTCCAGGTGCCGGACACACGTGCCGATGTGGCCGAAAATGATGCCCAGGCCGGTTATCGGGAAACACTGAAGATTCTTCGCGCCGACACCGTATTGTGGGCTGTGCTGTGGTTTACCCCCATCCTGAATTTCAGCATGTCCAGCATTTTCAACAGCGCATTCACCCAGCTAGCGGGCACAGAGAACGGGGCGTATGTGTTGGGTGTGTTTCAAACCTATTGCGGAATCATGGGCCTTGTCGGCTCCATGGCCGCCACGGTGCTGGTCTCCCGGGTGCGGGGCGGTGTGGGGCTGGTGGCGACCGCGGTGGGGTTCATTCTTTCGTTCGGCGGGTTGGCGCTGGTCTTCACCACCGTGTCGTGTTTCGTGTTCCTGGGGTTGTTTTGGCTGTTGTTGCCGCTCTTCAACTCGATACTGAGCGGCTATTTTCCGGCCCGCATCCCCCAACGGTTCATCGGCAAAGCATCGGCCATGACCACGATTGCGGCGATGGGGTTCATGCCCGCGGGAACCTGGGTTTCGGGTTTCATCAGCGAACGCTACGATCCATCAACCGTCGTGGCGGCCACCGCACTGCTGTTTTTGCCCGCCACATTAGCGTTCGTGGCGCATGCGGACATTCGACGCTTATCGACGCCCACCGGTGCGGGCTCCCGGTGATGGCGGACACCACCATCACCGGAAACCCATTGAACACAATCTAAACGAGGGGGTTACTCGCCGGCATCCACCAGCCGGTTCCGGAGTGCCCGCTCCACCTGCGACTGGCATTCCCGAATTGTGCGGGCCACCGCCTCCGGGGCGTCCTCCGTCAAGAACTCCGACGCGCGGCCCAGGCCGGCCTCGGAAATATCCCACCAAGGATACAGGCCCCGAATGATCGTGGTCGCCGTATCATTCGGCAGCAGCTCCCACACCGGCAACACCGCGTCGAAAAACTCCGAATTGAACTGCTGCATCGCCTCATCCGCGCACCCAAACCCGAACCCGGCCAACTTGTAGCGGATGGCCACGTTCGACAGCTTTGTTGTGGCGTTCGTCGTTAGCTCGTTAAACACCTTCCGCTTCGCCTTCGACGTGGGCACCGCCGCCCGGGTGCGGGCCGCGCAAGCCCGACCGGTTGCGCTCGGATCCACCTCCAACAACACCGACACCTGGTGCTCCACGTCGTGAAGCCCCGTGGCAGCCAGTGCGGTCAGGGCATCCCACCGCAATTGGTTGTCCACCACCAGGCCCGGCAGCGGCGAATCGCCCTTCACAATGGCCTTCAACAGCGCGGTTGCGTCGTCGTCAAGCCACATGGTGCTGAGCGCCTGCACAAACGCCAACTGGTGATCCGAACCCGGCTCCGCCGCCCGCGCCGCAGCAACCAGGCCGCCGCACAACAACTGCCGGCCCGTCGACGCCGCCCACTGCGGATCCGCATAGCGCCGCAACGCCGTCTGCGCCTGCCGCAACACGCTGCTCACCACGCTCATCTCCGACTCCGCAGCCGCGCCCCGCACCACCAACTGGATGTAGTCGCGCGCCCGCATCTCCCCACTCCGGGTCGCCTGCCACGCCGCCGACCAGCACAACGTGCGCGCCAACGGGTCCGTGATCTTGTCAATATTCTCCGTCACAAACGCCAACGACTCCGCATCCAACTTCATCATGCAATACGTCAAATCATCGTCATTGACCAGCACCAGGTCCGCCTTGGGCAGGCCCACAAACTCCGGCACCGACGTTGACGCCGAATCAATATCCATATCCACCCGATGCGTACGCACCACCGCGCCATCCACCAGGGAATACAAGCCCACACCAATCCGGTGGGTGCGCAGCTCACCCGCGCCGGGGGTCGCCCCACCCTGGGCCACGGCAAACCGGGTGTACCGGCCGGACTCATCCACCTCAACGTCGGCGGACAGCTCGTTCATACCGGTGGTCTTCAGCCACTGGTCCGCCCACCACGACAAATCCTTCCCCGAGGCCTCCGCGAGCGCCCCCAACAGGTCGTCGAACGTGGCATTGCCGAAGGCGTGGCTGGCGAAGTGGCGGCGCACCCCGGCGAAGAACGCATCCCGACCCACATAGGCCTGGAGTTGCTTCAAAATCGACGCGCCCTTCGCATACGTAATACCATCGAAATTCTGTTCGACCGTTTCGATGTCGTGGGCGTCGGACGCCACCGGGTGCGTCGACGGCAACTGGTCCTGATCGTACGCCCACGCCTTCTCCACATTGGCAAACGTCACCCACGCCGTGTCATACTCCGTCATCTCCGACTGGGCCACCACCGACCCCCACGTGGCAAACGACTCATTCAACCACAAATCATCCCACCAGGTCATAGTGACCAGGTCGCCAAACCACATGTGGGCCATCTCGTGCAACACCGTCTCGCACCGACGCTCATAGCTATGGCGAGTGTGCTTCGAAGTAAACACATACTCGTCCCGGTAGGTGATCGCACCAGCATTCTCCATGGCCCCCGCATTAAACTCCGGCACAAACAACTGATCGTATTTGCCGAACGGGTAGGCGGCCCCAAAATTCTGGTGGTAAAAATCGAAACCCTGTTTGGTTTCCGTAAACAGGGTGTCGGCATCCAAATGCTCCGCCAGCGACTTGCGGCAATACAGCCCCAAGGGGATCACCACCTCGCGCGGCTCATCCAAGTTTTCGGGATGGGCCGCCACCTCGCCCCGCCACTCGTCGGTGACCTTATAGTACGGGCCGGCGCACAACGCCACCAGATAAGTGGACAGCAGGTAATCAATGCGGGACGTAAACACCGCCTTGCCGGCATCACCCTCGACGGGGGACACCTCCTGCGGGGAGTTCGTCACCACCGACCAATTGGTCGGGGCAGTCACCGCCAGCGTGTAGGTGGCCTTCACATCCGGCTGGTCGAAACAGGCAAACACCCGCTTGGCGTCGGCGGTCTCAAACTGGGTGTACAAATACACCTCATGATCCACCGGGTCAACAAACCGGTGCAGGCCCTGGCCGGTGCGGGAATACTCGCAGGTGGCGGTGACCACCAGCTCGTGGGAACCGGCAGTGAGATCATCGAGCGGAATGCCGAAATCCGGCCGGTAGGTGACGTCGACAAGCTCACCATCAAGCGTGACAGACTCCACCGACTGGGCGATTAAGTCAATAAACGTGGAACCGGGGGCGACAACCTCAAACCGCACCGTGGTCACCGACGGGAACGTGGCATCGCCGCGGGTCACATCCACGGCAATGCCGTAATCAACCGCACCAATGATCGCCCGACGTTCTTGCGCTTCCTGGCGGGTCAGATTCGTAGAAGACATAGGCGTAAAAAACAACCTTTCATGAAGTATTATCGTGGCCGCCGACTCCCACGGTGACTACAGTGGAAAACGGTCACATAAGTACCCAAGTAACAATACAAGGAATAATAGTGAGCGAAAAAGTAACTTTCTGGTTCGACGTGTCCTGCCCATTCTGCTGGATCACCTCCCGCTGGATCAAAGAAGTCGAACAAGTCCGCGACATCACCATCGACTGGGTGCCCATGAGCCTGTCCGTGCTCAACGACGGCCGCGACCTCGACCCTGACTACATGAAGAAAATGGAAGCCAACTGGGGTCCCGCCCGAGTGTTCGCAGCCGTGGCCACCCGTGAACCCGAAAAACTCGACGAACTGTACACCATCCTGGGCACCAAGATTCACCACGGTCAGCAGGGTGGTAAACAAGGCTACGGTGCGTACAATGAACTCATCCGCGAAGCCCTTGCCGACGCCGGACTCGACCCCGCCTACGCCGACGTGGCCGACACCGACACCGTCGACGATAAGCTGCGGGCCTTCCACCAAACCGCCATGGACGAGGTCGGCAACGACGTGGGCACGCCCGTGGTGAAATTCGGCGACACCGCATTCTTCGGCCCGGTGCTCACCCGCATTCCCCGCGGCGAAGAAGCCGGCGAGCTTTTCGACGCCTCCGTCCGACTCGCCAGCTTCCCATATTTCTTTGAAATCAAACGTTCCCGCACTGAAACGCCCCAATTATAAAACCCTGCTGTTAAACTGCACCTATGCGAATTTACCTTGGTGCAGATCATGCAGGCTTTGAACTCAAAAACACTATCAAGGACCACCTGCTGGCGGGAGGATACGAAGTAATCGACTGCGGCGCCCACACCTATGACGCCAACGACGATTACCCAGCATTTTGTATCGCGGCCGCCCAAGGGGTGGTTGACAACCCCGGGTCGCTTGGGATCGTGCTGGGCGGCTCCGGCAACGGGGAACAAATCGCTGCCAATAAAGTCAAGGGCGCTCGCTGCGCCCTGGCCTGGTCCGTAGAGACCGCCCGACTGGCCCGAGAACACAACAACGCCCAGCTCATCGGCATCGGCGGTCGCATGCACTCCGACGCGGAAGCCCTCGCAATCGTCGACGCTTTCCTCGACCAGGCGTGGAGTGGAAACCCCCGGCACCAGCGGCGCATCGACATCCTTTCCGAATTCGAAACCACCGGTGTGGCCCCCGAGGTCCCCGAAGCCACCAAATAAATAACCGGCCACCCTAAGAACAATAGGGGAGACCGGTCGGTTCGGCTAGGTCGGCGGCTAGAAATCAAACAGGCCGCCGTCGCCCCCATCACCACCAAAATCAAACAGGCCACCACCGTCGCCATCGCCCCCGCCGAACAGCCCATCGAAGAATCCGCCGCCGTCGTCACCACCAGCGTCGACCTCCGGAACATCGGGCACATCCGGCACGTCAGGCATGTCAAAACCCCCATCACTGGTAAAGGCCGTGGTCAAACCCGGGCCCACGCCGGCCATGCCATGAAACAGTGACGAAAACAGCAGCGCTGACCCAGCAGCCCACATGCCGGTGGTGAGCGCCGACATCCACCACGGTTGCGAATACCAGCCAGCCGGCACCGGACGCCCAGCAACTGTGCCACCCGGGTAATAATTAGGGGTTTCGGCGGTAGCAACCGGGGACGCGGTAATCTGCTGCCCCTCATATTCAATAGTGCGCTGCTCCATCACCTTACCGGCCTGCTTTTGGCCCTCCAACAGCGGCAACTCCGGCCCCGGAGTCATGCCCATGATCTCGCGGGCCGCATTGATATAGTACAGGCCCTCCAGTGCCGACTCGCGGGCCAGTTTCGCCTGCTTGGTGGTGTTCGCCGTAGAAATCTGGGACGATGCTGCATTATACCGTTCGGAAGCATCCGCAATGGCTTGCGTGGATGCCGCATCGGTGCCGGAAAGCGATAACACCTGGGAACCTAGGCGCTCAATCCAGCGCCGGGCGTCGGCTATGGCATCGTCAAGCTCTGCTTGGTTTTTCGCCGCGAGCTGGGCCTTTGACTTCCTATTTGCCCAGAATGCGAAGCCTCCGACTATCGCTAACAGGAATAATATGACGAGCATAAAAGATCCGTTCTCCTTGGGACACCCAAAGCATCCCCAATGTTTTAGTGATTAATGGTTGGTCTATTGATTGCCTACCTATTCAAACGTGGTGGAAAAAGAGAAAGTTCCCAACCATCAGAAGAGCTGACAGCTGGGAACTGATCGAACAGGGGAAAGATATTCCAGCACTATCAAACATGGTGATGACTTGCTAGAATGGGGGCACGAGCGGAAGTCAGAAACGACTGGCTCGAAGAATTGAGTTCCAGGTAAACTTGAATAAAACTCCGATAATCACATTTCCTACAATGATTACTTGATAATCAAATAGGTATCCTTATGAATACATTCGGCTGGTTGATACCGGGTTTAAATAAGTTTAAATGGATTTCTCATTAATCTTCGGCCTTTGCCGCCTGACGCTCCGCGGTCCATTTGCGGATTTCGTCAGAATCCCACAATGTGAGACCGTGGTGTTTGGCGACTGGGACAGGGGTGCGACCCCGCCCCGCATAGCTGGTAAAAGTGCCGCGAGCTGTACCGGAGAAAGTAGCGCATTCGATTGCGGTCCAGAGCTCCCGACCGGAATCTGCGTCAATGATTGTTGGCTTCATAAATCAAGATGTTAACCCATAAACTGAAAGAGAACCTAATTTTATTTTGATAGAATCCTTAAACGTTCATTTATGTGAAAATCTGCTGGGTTTAAAGGATTCTCCTATTGTTGAAACCGGATTATTACTTAATCGTAAAAGTAGCAGTAAAATCAGCATTTCCGCTGGTCGTAAACGTGTAAACATAAACAAAAATACCAGGGGGTAATGGGTGTACCCATTAATCAATTTGGTACCTATCCCAGGTAGTTATTCCCCTACCGTTCTTAGATGTCCTAAAAAATATGGGCAAAAATGGGGGGATTGGTCCGGTATTGATGACGGATTGATGATGCGATTTGAACATGCCCAGTGGATCGGTTACTGTAAGTCACAGCGCGGGAACGTCGTATAGTGGCTAATACCTCAGCCTTCCAAGCTGAAGACGCGGGTTCGATTCCCGTCGTTCCCTCTTTTTATGGGCGCCCAAACTGTTTTGGTTGGGCGTCTTTTATTTTTCCACCGATGCAGTTCCCATAACGTGTCCGGCCCGCTCGTTACACTCGGGCCATGAACTTGGAACACCTCTTGCATGCACTCACCAACCACCCGGATATTCAATCCGCCACCTTTGGCCCGGCCCCAAACGGCCTGCTGGATTGGGACGTCATCACCATCACCTTCACCGACGACACCCTCCGGCTCCTCAATGTGAACGTCGCTCAACCCACCTATCCGGGAGAAACCGAAGCGGAATGCGTGGAACGGGTCCTGAAACTCGTCTTCAATTCCGAAGCCGAAACCGTTGTTAGGGAGTCATCGCTCACGGATACCCTACCGCTGGTGCGCAGCGCCGACTACTTCGCCGACCTGAAACAGGCATCACCTGAGGCCTTCGCGTGGCTGACCGACTTCATCGGCTTTGGTTTAGCCTTTGACCTGCCCACAACGCTCCGGGTGGTGTCTACCCAAGACCTGCCCCCAGACCACGATGCGGCAACCAACATGGAACTATGCCACGCTGCTGTGGCGAACCTGCGGGCCTTAGCTGGAGAGGTAACGCTGAGTGATATCGGCCTGGGCCCGAACATCCTCACCATGAGTGAGCCCGCCGGCCACGAACTCGCCTGGTTCGCCGACGTCGCCACCATGAGCGATCTCCTATCAAACCTGCGCCAGCGCACCAACAGCGAGTGGGTGGTCATTCCCGCGCGGCGTAACCAAATACTCCTCGTCAACACCGAATCCTCCGAATCCGAATGGTCCACCTTCCTGGACGTCATCGAAGACGCATTCCGCTACCACGATGTGGTCTATCCGGTGCCGCACATCATTGTGGACGGCCAGTGGGTGGAGCCGGTCTTTGACGACCCGACCGATGTGGGCCGGCGGCTCCGCCGGCTCCAGATGGCGGCCCGGCACCAAACCTACGAAGAAATCCCCGCATTACTTCGGGAACAAACCGGCTGCGAGATGGCATCATTCGAGGTTATGACCTCCGACATTGACGACTCACACTCCGTACCCGAAACCTACTCCATCGCGTACGTGGACACCAATTCGGCGGCCACCAGTGTGCCCGCAACCAACTTTATGGCATTTCGCCACGACACCGGCAGCATCTTTGTGCCCAGCTCCTTACTCATGGAACGCCTGCCGCGACTGTACCAGCGGCAGGAAGGCGTGTATCCGCCCCGATTCCTCGTGCCGCACCCCACCCCGGAGGAATGGCGGCAGCTGCAAGAATTAGCGTTGTAACCTTGCAGAAGACGCGGATGCCAACCGGCGTCGTCAAGCAGAACCCGAAAACCCGAAACCGGAAAACCCGGGCGGGCCGTGACAAATTCACTATGCTGGAACGGATAAGACCTTCATTTCCTACCAGCAGGATTACATTTTATGGACAGAGAAGAACTAATAAGGATTCTTCAACAGCATCCTGGTATCGCCAAGGTCACCGAAGAACCGCTACCCGCCGACCCCAATGAAGTGGATTCCATCGTCATCCACTTCGACGACGGCACCGTCGCGCACATGAATCCTGGCCTGACCAGCCCCCTTGTTCCCGATGAAACCAAAGACGACCTCATCCACCGGATCATTCACACCGTGGACACCATGAAAGTCAACATGACAGACTTCGACCCTGCCTCGTTGACAAACATTGTGCCGCTCGTGCGGGCCGCCGACTATTTCGCCGACCATGGCGAAGGCAGCGCCGACGCATACGGCTGGTTGACCGACTATATTGGTTTCGGCCTGGCCATCGACGAGCCGAAGATTCTGCGCATCATCAACGACAGTCAACTGCCGGAAGGCCACGATGAATTCGACATTTTGCAGCTGCAAAGCCAGGCGATTGAAAACCTCCACACCATGTCCGAATACCTCACCGTGTCCGAGGTGGGGTTAGGGCCCAATGTGGTGGCCGTCAGCCGCCCCGCCGACAACGAATCCGCCTGGTTTGCCGACGCCGCCGGCATGGAAAACGCCCTCGTCGAGCTCTATAACCAAACCCACACCACCTGGCTTGTGATTCCCGCCCGCCGCAACCAGCTCTTCTTCGTGAATTCGGACGCCACCCCGGAGGAATGGCGGGGGCTGCTTGACCTGCTGGAACCCGCCCTCGACGCCCACGACTGCCTCCACCCGCTGCCGCACCTGATCGTGGACGGCCAGTGGGAGGAACGGCTGCCACCCACGGATACCGATTGGGGGCGCAGATTCCGGAAACTCCAGCTCACCGCCCAATCCCGCATCTATAACGTGCTGGCCCGAACCCTGGCCGCCCACATGGCCGGCCGCAACCAGGAACAGCCGTCCGAGGTAGGATTCGAAATCGCCGATTTCACGGTGTACTCCATCAACGACGAACTCTATTCCGTGGCGGAAATCACCGAAACCGCCCAGCGCACCAGCGTGCCCATCACCGACATGATCTTTATCGCCGACGGTGATTCCATGCTGTATGTGATGTTTACCGACCTGTGCCGGGAATGCCCGCACCTTGTCGAGCCGCAGGACGATCAGCACCCGCCCCGGGCCATTATCACCCGCCCCACGCCGCGGGACTATGAGCGGCTGCGCGAGTTCACGCTCGCCTAACCGCCCGCGGCCGCTTGTCGACGCCCAACCGGTGCGCATCGCTATGCTGGGATGATGTGAATAGGAAAGAATTAATCCAATTCCTGCATGAATATCCCAGCATTGTTGCGGTGACGGACCACCCGAAGCACGACAACCTCACGGTGGAATTTGCCGATGGTACTGTAACCAAGTTCAACCCCAATATGCTGGGGGGACCGGATGACATCGACATTCTCCTCATCAAACGAATATTGCACGCAATGGACATTGCGATAGCGAACCAGGAACTCCCCGGCAAAGTATTATTACCCGAGGCCCAGCCGCTGGTGCGCAGCGCCGACTATTTCCTTGAATGCGGCCCAACCACTCCGGTCGCGGTGGCCTGGCTCACCGACTTTATCGGCATGGGGCTTGGGGCTCTCCGCGACGATACCTTGCGGATCATCGACGAAACCCAGCTGCCAGAGAACCACGATGAATTCGACGACCTGCAGCTACGCAGCCGGGCCCTGGAAAACCTTCATGTGGCCTCCGAATATCTTGCCGTGGCCGAATTCGGGTTAGGGCCCAACATTGTGGGAGTCACTAGGCCAATGGACAACGAATCCGCCTGGTTCGCGGACGTCCAAGAGATGGAAATGGCCATGCGGCAGCTCTCGGAAGACACCAATTCCATGTGGGTGGCAATCCCTGCTCACGCCAGCCGATTCTTGCTGGTTAATGGCATGGCCTCGCCGGCGGAATGGCATGCGGTGCTCGACCTGTTAGAAGAAACAATGCAATTCGACAACAGTATTTACCCCGTGCCGCACATCATTGTTGACGGCCAGTGGGAGGAACGGCCCCCACCACCGGACACGGATTGGGGGCAACGATTCCGGCGGCTGCAACTCTACGCCCGGCAGCACATCTACCACTTCCTCGACCCCAGGCTGTTTGAAGACGACACCATTGCGGAAATCGGCCAATACTCCATCTATGCCATCAACGATGAGCTGTTTTCCCTCACTGTGGTGCCGGAACACGTGCCCTGCACGAGCGTGCCTCTCACCGACCTGATCTTCTTCGATCGGGGCGATACCGATGCGGGGGCGCTGGTGCGGCGGGAGGAACTGGTCGAAAACTTCCCCCACCTGATTCAGCCCCACGAGGAAGTGCGCCCGCCGCGGTTCCGGGTGTTGCAGCCCACGCCGGCGGAATTCGCGCAACTACCCCGGTGGGAATAGCCGGGTGCCGGTGGGCAACGGGGGCGGCCGTGAGCGTCGCAAAGCTATGCTTGACTGGTATGAAACGGGAAGAATTCATCGAATACCTGCGTGCCTACCCCGGTGTGACGTCAGTGTCCAAAATCCAAAGCGACGACGCGCCCGAATGGTCCACGCTGGAACTGCTTTTCGACGACGGGACGAAAGTCAACCTCAACCCCGACGTGCTGAGCACCTCCGACACGGACGACATTGACATTGGAGCCACCGAAAAAATCCTCCAGGCCCTGGACGCGGAACGCCGCAGCGCGCAGGACGGACAAGCATCCGTGCCGGTTCTTCCCCTGGTCCGCAGCCTGGCGTTCGCCATCCAATATCGGGAAATGTCATCCGGCGCGTTCACCTGGCTGACGGATTTCATCGGCTACGGCATAGCGCTCGAAGACGCCGAACTGCTCAACCCCAACGCCAACAACAACCCGGCCGGCTACGATGCCCTCCAGCTACAAAGCCAGGCGTTTGACAACCTGCACAAAACCATGACCGAGGACTATTTCTCCCTCGTGGAATTCGGGCTGGGCCCCAATGTGGTGGCCATGCCCGCCCCCGAGGGCAACGAGTCGGCCTGGTTCGCCGACATTCCCGTCATGGAATACCTCATCGACTACCTTTCCGAGCAGAGCGGCACCCCCTGGGTGGTGATTCCGGCCACCCGCAACCAACTGTTCTTCGTCAACACTGCCGCCACCGCGGAAGAATGGGGCGCCCTGCTCGATGCGTTAGAACCTACGATCGAATACCACAATGGCATTTACCCGCTCCCGCACAGCATTATCGACGGCCAGTGGGTAGAACAACCCATCGACACGGAAACGGAGTGGGGGCGGCGGCTCCACACGCTGCAATTGCAGGCCCGCACCATAAGCTACAACGCCCAGGCGGAAGTGCTATCGGCTACCGAAAATAACATTGCCAGCTACAAAGCACTCTCCATTACCACCGTGGATGGCGCCGAACACGATATGTCATTTGCCCTCGTCCCGGAGGCCTGGATCACCACCAGCGTGCCCCAGGCCGACCTGCTGTTTTTCGAATCCGGTAACTCGGGCACCATGGTGCCCTGGCAAGGTGTTGTCGACCGGTTACCGCACCTTATTGAGCAACAACCCGACGTCCATCCACCCCGCTATACTGTGAAACGCCCCACATTTCAAGAGATGGAGCTATTGCAATTGCTCGGCCTGTAGCGAGAAATTGTTTACCCCACGGCCAGCATTGCGCTGGGGAATCTTATTGGTGTAATGCGATGACTAGATAACAGCCATACGATCAAAGGTTCGAATTTTATTGGGGTGGGGTTTGCGGGTTGGGGCGGCATAGGATACCACAGTGTGCGCTCATCTGCGATTACTCTCTGAAGTATGGACAGAGAACGGCTCATTCGGATTCTTCGGGACTACCCGGGAATCACCCACGTGTCCACAAAGTCCGGCGCCCTGGCCCTGAAATTCGCGGACGGAACCACCGTGGACATGAACCCGAACCTGGCCAAGCCGATCACCCCGGGCGAAACCGAGGCCGAATGCGTGGATCGGGTGCTGCGTTCCATCGCCATCATGCAGCGCACTCCGGGGATGGGAAACACCGGCGGGCTGTCCCTGTCGCACACGATTCCCCTGGTGCGGGGCGCCGACTATTTCATGAGCTTCGGCCCGGCCGCCCCCATCGCCCTCAGTTGGATCACCGACTTCGTGGGGTTCGGCCTGGCCATCGACCAGCCCGGCATGCGGTGTGTCATCAATGAGCCATTATTGCCCGCGGACCACGACAAATTCGACGCACTCCAGTTGCAAAGCCAGGCCATTGACAACCTGCACGCCCTGGTTCCGACCATCGTCACCGAGCAGACCGGGCTGGGCCCGGGAGTGCTGGTGGTCTCCCAGCCGACGGGGAGCGAAACCGCATGGTTCGCCGACGTCCGGGCCATGGGCCGGCTGCTGTCAGACCTGGAAAACCCCGCCCCAACAGCGCCGACAATGCCGGAGGCGGAGGCCGGCACGTGGGTGGTCATCCCTGCCAGTCGGCACCGGCTCTACCTGGTGAACACCGCGGTGTCCAACGAGATCTGGGGCAAACTGGTGCGGGAGCTGGAGTTCACCCTATCCGACCACGAGGCCGTTTATCCGGTGCCGCACACCATTGTGTCCGACCGGTGGGTGGAATGGCGGCCGGAGCCCACAACGAACTGGCGGCAACAACTGGGCATGGTGCGGTTTGCCGCCCAACAGCGGATCTACCAAACCCAGGCGCAACTCCTCCAGGAAGAATCCGGTCGCAGCGGGTACGACAGCAGCGACCACACCATCGCCCCCTACAGTATTTACCTGGTGCAGGACCAGCCCCGGTCGCTCGCATTCGTGCCCGCGGCAACGCCGGCCACCAGCATTCCCATCACCGACCTGGTGGTATTCGAATGCGACGGGGTGGTGGCGCTCGTGTCCCGGAAGAAAGCTACCCGGGAATTCCCGGACTTCATGATCCCCCAACCAGGCCTCCACCCACCCCGACTCCTTGTGAGCCCACCCACACCCACCCAGTTTGCGCGACTGAAATCACTCGGTATGTGAGCGGGCGTGACCTGCGGATTAGGTAAAAACGTAAAAGCATGGCATGATCTTTCCTGTTGTTTCAACAAACGGGACGTGGCGCAGCTTGGGAGCGCATCTGCTTTGGGTGCAGAGGGTCGCAGGTTCAAATCCTGTCGTCCCGACGGAAACCCCCGGGGAGCATGGAAAATTTTATGCACCTCGGGGGTTTAAACCAGTATAAGCCCGATTATCTCTAGGAGAATTGCTCGTGAAAAGTTCCGTCGAAAAGCTGAACGATACCCGAGTCAAGATGACCGTGGAGGTTCCGTTCGAGGAACTCACTAACGAAATTGACCAGGCGTATAAAACCATCGCAGCTTCGGTAAACATTCCCGGTTTCCGCAAGGGCAAAGCACCCCGCAAGCTTATCGACGCCAGGTTCGGCCGGGGTCCGGTCCTAGAGCAGGTCGTAAACGACGCACTGCCCTCCCGGTACGAGGCCGCCATAGCGGAAAACCAGCTTGTGCCCCTAGGCCAGCCCAAACTCGACCTCACCAAGATCGAAGACGGTGACGTCATCGAATTCACCGCCGAAGTCGATGTGCGCCCCGACATCACCCTGCCCGACTTCACTGAAGTGTCCGTGCAGGTGCCCGCCCTGGGCGACGAAGAAGAAGCCGTGAACAAAGAACTCGACCGGCTGCGGGAACGGTTCGCCGAGCTGACGGACGTAGATGAGCCGGTCGCCGAAGACAACTTCGTCACCATCGACATCAAAGCCGTCGACGCCGAAGGTAACCCGGTCGACGACCTCGCCGCCGACGCTCTGTCCTATCAGGTGGGTTCCAAAGACCTCATGGACGGCCTCGACGATGCCATCATCGGCAAAAACAAGGGTGACGAAGTCACCTTCACGGAAAACGACAACACCATCACCGTCACCATCAACGCCGTGAAGCACCGCACCCTGCCCGAAGTCGACGAAGACTTCGTGCAGCTGGCCTCCGAATTCGACACCGTCGACGAACTCCGCGCCGACCTGCGGGAACAAGCCGTCGCTTATCTGAAGAACGAACAAGCCGGCGCTATCCGGGACGCCGTGCTGGACAAGGTGCTGGCCGACACCCCCTTCGAAGTGCCCGCCGGTATGGTCGACGAACAAGCCCACGCCGCTCTGCACCAAATCTTCGGCGAACTCGCCCACGACGAAGACTTCATGAACCGCGTCCTAGAGGCCCAAAACTCCTCCATGGAACAGTTCATGGCCGAATCCAAGCAGCACGCCGAAAAGGACCTGCGCGTCCAAATCTTCCTCGACGTGCTGGCGGAGCAGGAAAAGCCCGAGGTTTCCCAGCAGGAACTCACCGAGCACATCGTCTTCACCGCCCGCTCCTACAACATGTCGCCGGAAGAATTCATGTCCCAGGTGACCAAGGGCAACCAGCTCGGCGCACTCTTCGCCAACATCACCCGGGGCAAAGCCCTGGCCGCCGCCCTGTGCCGGGTGAACGTCACCGACGAAACCGGTGCCACCATCGACCCGAAGGAATACTTCGCACCCGAGGCCGCCGAAGAAGCTGAAGCTGCCGAATCCACCGAGGATGCGACGGACAACGCCTAAGGCGCGCGTCGACAAGCAACCCTACTAAGCCCAGCGACCACCATATCGCTGGGCTTTTTCGACGCACCCACGCCGCCACGACGCTGATAGCGAACAATAGGGTTTTTCCCGCGACGCCATTGTATGGTGGACACCTAGAAACCCACACAAAACTGTAAGGAGTATTAGTCCATGTCCACACCCGGTTTCAACCTCAGCGACTCCGTTTACGAACGATTGCTCCGCGATCGCATTATCTTCCTCGGAACCCAAGTCGACGACGAAATCGCCAATAAACTGTGCGCCCAAATCCTCCTCCTGTCCGCCGAAGACCCCACCCGCGACATTTCGCTCTACATTAATTCCCCCGGCGGCTCCGTCACCGCAGGCATGGCCATTTACGACACCATGACCTATTCGCCCTGTGACATTGCCACCTACGCCATGGGCCTGGCGGCCTCCATGGGCCAATTCCTCCTCACCGGCGGCACCAAAGGCAAACGCTACGCCCTGCCGCACGCCCGCATCATGATGCACCAACCCTCCGCAGGCGTGGGCGGTACCGCAGCCGACATTGCCATCCAGGCCGAACAATTCGCCCAAACCAAACGGGAAATGGCGGAACTCATCGCGGAACACTCCGGTCAAACCTTCGAACAAATCACCAAAGACTCCGACCGGGACCGGTGGTTCACCGCCCAACAAGCCCTCGAATACGGCCTCGTCGACCACGTTATTACCGCAGCCCAAGGCCCCATCGCCAACTAATAGAGGAACATTAACTACCATGACCAACGGAATGTCCAACGAAATGCATTTACCCACCGCCCGCTACGTGCTCCCCTCCTTTATCGAGCAATCCGCTTACGGCACCAAAGAAACCAACCCCTACGCCAAACTCTTCGAAGAACGCATCATCTTCCTCGGGACCCAAGTCGACGACACCTCCGCCAACGACATCATGGCTCAACTCCTCGTCCTCGAAGGCCTCGACCCCGACCGGGACATCACCATGTACATTAATTCCCCCGGCGGTTCCTTCACCTCACTCATGGCCATCTACGACACCATGCAATATGTTCGCCCCGACGTGCGCACCGTATGCCTAGGTCAGGCCGCCTCCGCAGCCGCCGTCCTCCTGGCCGCAGGGGCCCCCGGCAAACGCGCCGCCCTGCCGAACGCCCGCGTGCTCATCCACCAGCCCGCCACCGAAGGTGCCCGAGGTCAAGTGTCCGACCTGGAAATTCAGGCCGCCGAAATCCAACGCATGCGCACCCTTATGGAGGAGACCCTCGCCCGGCACACCGGACGCAGTGCCGAACAAATTAGCGAAGACACAGACCGGGATAAAATCCTCACTGCCCAAGAAGCATTGGAATATGGAATAATCGACCAAGTTTTTGATTATCGAAAACTCAACGCATAATCCAAATACATTAAACACTCGCCACATCACCTCATCCGCCTAAAAACCGCGGGTGAGGTGATAGTGTTGGGAGGGTAATTCAACGCAGCTCGCAGCGGCTAACTGATCAACGACTAACGACCAACGATTCACCATAGGCGCCAACAACCAAGAGCTTAAAAGAACAGAAAGAGGCTTTGACCTTTCATGGCACGTGCTCACGAAACCACTGATCTACTTACATGTTCATTCTGCGGGAAAAGTCAGAAGCAAGTGAAGAAGCTCATCGCCGGCGGCGGTGTGTTCATCTGCGACGAATGCATTGAACTGTGCAATGAAATCATCGAAGAAGAACTCGCTAAATCCTCCAAACCCCAAGAAGACCAAACCACCGGGCTGCCCCGCCCCTCGGAAATTGCGGCCTTCCTAGATAAATACGTTGTCGGGCAAGACGAAGCCAAGCGCATCCTCGCCGTGGCAGTTTACAACCACTACAAGCGGGTCCGCGCCGAAGACGCCCGCACCCTAGGTGGGCGGAAATACCGCGACGACGACACCGAACTGCAAAAATCCAACATTCTCATGCTTGGCCCCACCGGTTCCGGGAAAACCTACCTCGCCCAAACACTTGCCCGACTTCTCGACGTTCCCTTCGCTATTGCCGACGCCACCAGCCTCACCGAGGCCGGCTACGTTGGCGAAGACGTAGAAAACATCCTCCTTAAACTGCTGCAGGCCGCCGACTTTGATGTGCAGCGCGCTCAACGGGGCATCATCTATGTCGACGAGGTGGACAAAATCTCCCGCAAGTCTGATAATCCCTCCATCACCCGGGACGTGTCCGGGGAAGGTGTGCAGCAGGCCCTGCTGAAAATCCTGGAAGGCACCGTTGCTTCCATCCCACCGCAGGGTGGTCGGAAACACCCCAACCAGGACTTTATCCAACTCGACACCTCAAACATTCTTTTCATCGTTGCCGGGGCATTCGCCGGCTTGGAGAAAGTAATCGAGGCGCGCCGGGGCAAGAAAGCACTGGGTTTTGGCGCGGAAATACCCTCGAAGGCCGATCAGAATGACATGGAGATCTTCAAGTACGTGTCCCCGGAGGATTTGGTGAAGTTCGGGATGATCCCCGAATTCATCGGTAGGCTGCCGATCGTGGCAACTGTTGGAAACCTGGACCAGAAATCCCTGGTGAAAGTCCTCACCGAGCCGAAGAACTCCCTGGTGAAGCAGTATCAGCGTCTGTTCGACATGGACCGGGTCGAGTTATTATTCGAAGACGATGCGTTGGAAGTGATCGCGGACAAGGCCCTAGATCGCGGCACCGGGGCGCGCGGCCTGCGGGCCATCATGGAAGAGATATTGCTTCCGATCATGTTCGAAGTGCCGGACCGAAAAAACGTGGAGCAAGTCATCATTACCGCGGCGGCGGCGCAGGGAACAGAAGAGCCAATTATTATCGAACATGCTGGCGAACAGTCGGCTTGAGGGGAGTTGTAATTATCGGGGGTAATTCCCCCCGTGATTGTGACACCGGAACACCGATAGGTTGGCGTCGATAAGCGGTCGGAAACCGGGCGGATAATTCGAAAATCGTCATCCCCTTGAGCGCCAAAACGCTTGAGGGGATGAGCTGGTTAGAGGAATAAATTGGGGGAGATATCGTAGGCGGAATCTGCGGATACTTCCTCTAATTCCCCGGTTTCAATCATGGACACGTACGAAATCTGGTCGCGGGAACGAATATGCGATGTCAAAAACGCCAACACCGTATCCACCGCTAAATGCGCCATACCCGTGGTATTTGCGTCATCCATCATGTCAATGTTGTACAGATTAATGGTGGTATTGCGCACGCTTACCCGGAACATGGCAATGGAGGCAATGAGGGTGAAAATGTCCTGGGCGGAAATACCCGGCCGGAATGCCCCCATATCTTGCCCCTGCATGAGCAGCTTATCGAGTTGTAATGTGATGCTTGACTGGTCGGCAAGCGGCTGCCCCTCCAGCAAACTGGCGTGGTTCATGAGGTTTTCCACCAGCAGCAACCGCACCGCCTCGGGGTGGTTGGCGTACCGGTAGTACACGGCCTCAACGATCTTTTGCACCCCATCGACGGGAACCTCGGAATCTAATTCCATCTCGGTAATGGTGGGGCGTAATTGCTTAATGGCCAGCACCAGACACCGCTGGTACAGTCCCTTTTTGTCGCCGAAATGATAGTGAATCATCCGCTTTGACATGCCAGATTCCTTAGCGATTGCCTCCAGCCTGGTGTCATTAAAGCCTAATTCGGCGAATTTTTTTAGCGCTACCTCAAGCACCGTTTCTGGCGTTGATTCAATGGTATTGCTCATCTTTGTGCTCGTATGAACCTCCATTCCTAACACATGGGGGTGGCTGTCTGTCATGATGAAATCTCCTCAGAAATGGTAGATCTTTGGAAAAGGCGTGAAAAAGATGCGCGATTTCTTATGCACCCCTTATTGCCAAAGATAGTCTAATCTTTGTAGCTGGTCTGCTCCCGGCCTAGTAATCACGCAATTCGCACCCACATTTCAACCCGAATGGGGGTAATTTTGGCCCCGGTTGTGGGAATCTTAGGGATTTTCGACTATTGAAATGTGGTTTTGCCGGTTGTAGACATCGCTCAGGTGGTTAAACATTTGTTCTAAGCGTGACCCAGTATAGCTTCGAAGTATGGCAAGAACCACAAAACGGGGGCAACGTGAACCGTCATGCGGGATGTGACAAACGTGGCACACAGTAACCCACCATTGGGCACATAATTTCGATAGGCTAAGAGGTGTTACGAAAACGCTTGGTACCAGGTTGCGTGCTACTCCTGGTAACTAGCGTTTAATTGTGAACCTGTTAAGTTTCCAAGGAGATTTCATGACCCAGACCGTCAAGAAGATTGCCGTGACCGGCGCAGCTGGCCAGATCGCCTACTCCCTGCTGTGGCGCATTGCCAACGGCGATGTGTATGGCAAAGATACCCCCATTGAGCTGCAACTGCTGGAAATCCCGGTGGCGCTCGGCGGCGCCGAGGGTGTGGCCATGGAGCTGAATGACTCGGCATTCCCACTGCTCAAAAACATTGTGGTCACCGACAAACTGGAGGAAGCCTTCGACGGCACCAATGCCGCATTCCTGGTGGGTGCCATGCCGCGCGGCAAGGGCCAAGAGCGCTCCGACCTGCTCGCCGCCAACGGCAAAATCTTCGGACCCCAGGGCAAGGCCATTAATGACCATGCCGCCGACGACATTCGGGTGCTGGTCGTGGGCAACCCGGCCAATACCAATGCCCTGATCGCCATGCACGCCGCCAAGGATGTGCCCAACGATCGGTTCAACGCCATGATGCGGCTCGACCACAACCGGGCCCTGTCCCAGCTGGGGGAGAAGCTGGGCCGCGACAAGAACGACATCAATGACCTGGTGGTGTGGGGCAACCACTCCGCCACCCAATTCCCGGACCTCACCTACGCCACCATCGGCTCCGATTCCGTCATGGACCTCATCGACCACCACTGGTATGTGGATGAGTTCATTCCGCGGGTGGCCAAGCGCGGTGCGGAAATCATTGAGGTGCGCGGCAAGTCCTCCGCAGCCTCCGCCGCATCGTCCGCCGTCGACCACATGCACGACTGGATCAACGGCACCGAGCGCTGGTCCACCGCCGCAATCCCGTCCGATGGCTCCTATGGTGTGCCGGAAGGCCTGCTGTTTGGCTTCCCGACCGTCGCCCGCGGTGGTGAATGGCAGATCGTTGACGGGCTAGAGCTCAACGACTTCCAGAAGAAGCGCATCGCCGCCAACGCGGCAGAGTTGGCGGACGAAAAAGCCGCCGTCGCTGATTTGCTCTAACCTTGTTAGGCTTTACGACGTCGGCCGGGCGTCGTAAAGCAAGAACTATAATCTGCGCGGACCAGTGCCTTAAGATGTAGACCATGGCTGAAAATAACCGCGCAGACAAACTACCCAAATCGTGGGATCCCGCAACCGTCGAAAGTGCCCTCTACCAGGAATGGGTAGACCGAGGCTACTTTACCGCCGACGTGAATTCCCTCAAACCGGCGTTTAGTATTGTCTTGCCGCCGCCCAACGTTACCGGCCAATTACACATGGGGCACGCCCTTGACCACACCCTCATGGATGCCATAGCCCGCCGCAAACGCATGCAAGGCTACGAGGTGCTATGGCTTCCCGGCATGGACCACGCCGGCATCGCCACCCAATCCAAGGTAGAAGCCCGGCTGAAAGAAACCGAAGGAAAAACCCGCTGGGACTACAGCCGGGAAGAATTCATCGCCAAGGTATGGGAATGGAAGCGCGAATTCGGCGGCACCATCGGCGAGCAAATGCGCGCCATCGGCGACTCCGTTGACTGGTCCCGGGAACGCTTCACCCTCGACGAAGGCCTATCCCGGGCCGTTCAAACCATTTTTAAGCAACTCTACGACCGGGGGCTTATCTATCGGGCGCACCGCCTCATTAACTGGTCGCCGGTGCTCGAAACCGCCGTCTCCGACATCGAGGTGGTGTACAAAGACGTCGACGGGGAACTAGTTTCCATCCGCTATGGCTCGTTAGACGACGACCAACCCCATGTCGTGGTCGCCACCACTCGGGTGGAAACCATGCTTGGCGACGTGGCCGTGGCCGTCCACCCCGACGACGAGCGGTACCGGGACCTGGTGGGCACCCGCCTGCCCCACCCCTTCATCCCCGACCGCAGCATGATCGTGGTCGCCGACGACTATGTGGATCCCGAATTCGGCACCGGCGCCGTGAAAATCACCCCGGCCCACGACCCCAACGACTATGCCCTGGGCCTGCGCCACAACCTGGACATGCCCACCATCATGGATGCCACCGGGCACATCGCCGGCACCGGTACCATGTTCGATGGCATGGACCGGTTCGAAGCCCGGGTAAAAATCCGGGAAGAACTCGCCAAACAGGGCCGCATCGTCGCCGAAAAACGCCCCTACCAGCACTCCGTCGGGCACTCCGAACGCTCCGGGGAACCCATCGAACCCCGGCTCTCGCTGCAATGGTTCGTCAAAGTCGACGAACTGGCACGCATGGCCGGCGACGCCATCCGGGAAGGCGACACCACAATACATCCCACATCGGCCGAACCCCGCTACTTCGACTGGGTCGACGACATGCACGACTGGACCATTTCCCGGCAACTCTGGTGGGGTCACCGCATCCCCATCTGGTATGGGCCCGATGGGGAAGTGGTGTGCCTTGGCCCCGACGACGAGGTTCCCGAGGGCTACACCCAAGACCCGGACGTGCTCGACACCTGGTTCTCCTCCGCCCTCTGGCCGTTCTCCACCATGGGCTGGCCCGAGAAAACCCCCGAACTGGAGAAGTTCTACCCAACATCCGTGCTGGTCACCGCCTACGACATCCTGTTCTTCTGGGTGGCCCGCATGATGATGTTTGGTACCTTCGCCGGCCTCACCACCCCCGAAATCCTCGGGTCCGGCCGGGACGGGCGGCCCCAAATCCCATTCACCGACCTATTCCTCCACGGCCTGGTGCGCGACGAACACGGCCGGAAGATGAGCAAGTCGCTGGGCAACGGCATCGACCCCATGGACTGGGTGGCCGAATACGGTGCTGACGCGCTCCGCTTCACCCTCGCCCGCGGCTCCAACCCGGGCGTGGACCTGCCGCTCGGCGCCGACGCCGCCCAAAGCTCCCGGAACTTCGCCACCAAACTCTTCAACGCCACCCGGTTTGCCCTCATGAACGGCGCCCACGTTGCCGGCATCCCAGACGCCGCCGACCTCACCGACGCCGACAAGTGGATCCTCGGCCGACTGGAACAAGTGCGCGCCGCCGTCGACGACTACCTGGACCGCTACCAGTTCGCCAAGGCCAACGAGGCCCTGTACCAGTTCACCTGGAATGAATTCTGCGACTGGTACCTGGAAATAGCCAAAGTCCAGCCGGGGGAGGTCACCCAGCGGGTCTTGGGCTATGTGCTCGATACTCTCCTGCGGCTCCTGCACCCCACCATGCCGTTCGTCACCGAAACTCTGTGGCGGGCCCTCACCGACCAGGAATCCCTCAACCTGGCCACCTGGCCCACCCCCTCCGGCATCGCCCTGGACGATACTGCCGCCCGGCGCGTCGCCGACGTGGAAAAGCTGGTTACCGAGATCCGGCGGTTCCGGTCCGATCAGGGGGTGAAGCCCTCCCAGAAGGTGCCGGCCCAATTGGATTTCGCCGCCGTGGACCTGGACGGTCAGGAGCATGTGGTGCGGTCCCTCGCCCGGGTCACCGCGCCCGAGGCGGGTTTCGCCACGACTGCCGCCATTGAGGTGCGGCTTTCGGTGGGCACCGTGGTGGTGGCGTTGGACACGTCGGGTACCGTTGATAAGGCTGCGGAGCGGAAACGGTTGGAGAAAGATTTGGCCGCGCAGCAGAAAGAACTGGATTCCACCAGCAAGAAGCTGGCCAATGATGCGTTTCTTGCCAAGGCCCCGGCCGCGGTAGTTGCGAAGATCACGGAGCGGCAGCGGATTGCCACGGAAGAGGTGGCCCGCATTAGTGCCCGGCTGCGAGAGCTTGAGGGGTAGACCATGGTGGAGTTTAATGATGAGGGTTTGAGCCTGCCCATTGATATGGGTGATGGCGCCGCGGCGGATGCCGACAAGCCGGTGGTGCGGGAGGTGACTGCGGCGGATATGGCCGCGTTGGCCGAGGTGGAGGCCGAGTTGGATCAGCGGTGGAACGAAACCACCATTGATCCCACCCTGAGCCGCATGGAGCTGCTCATGGATTTGTTAGGCAATCCGGAGCGGTCGTTTGCCACAATCCATGTGGCCGGGACGAATGGGAAAACCTCCACGGTTCGGATGATCGAGTCGCTGATGCGGGCGTTTCACCGTCGCACCGGGCGGACCACGAGCCCGCACCTGCAATTGGTAACCGAGCGGATCGCCATTGATGGTCGGCCGCTGCACCCCCAGGATTATGTGCGGATTTGGCGGGAGATCCAGCCGTATGTGGAGATGGCCGATGCGGAGAGTGTGAAGCAGGGCGGGCCGCGGCTGTCGAAGTTTGAGGTGTTGACCGCCATGGCCTATGCGGCTTTCGCGGATGCGCCGGTGGATGTTGCCGTTGTTGAGGTGGGGTTGGGGGGCCGGTGGGATGCCACGAATGTGATTAATGCTGATGTGGCGGTGATTACCCCTATCGGTTTGGACCACATGGATTATTTGGGGGACACCATTGCGGAGATTGCCGCGGAGAAGGCAGGCATTATTAAACAGCGGTGGGATCTTGATGACCTGTTGACGCCGCCCGATAATGTGGCGGTGATTGGGGAACAAGATCCGGCGGCGCTCACGGTAGTGTTGGAGCGTGCGGTGGCGACGGATGCGGCGGTGGCCCGGTACGGCATGGAGTTCGGGGTGGTGGAGTCGAGTATTGCGGTGGGGGGCCAGCAGGTGACTCTTCGGGGGCTTGGTGGCGAGTATCCCGATATTTTCCTGCCGCTTTCTGGGGCGCATCAGGCCCATAATGCGGCGGTGGCGTTGGCCGCGGTTGAGGCGTTTTTTGGGGCTGGTGCCGGCCGGAGCCTGGATCTTGATGTGGTTCGGGAGGGGTTTGCCGCGGTGGAGTCGCCGGGGCGGTTGGAGCGGGTTCGGTCCGCACCTACGGTGTTTCTTGATGCGGCCCATAATCCGCATGGGGCGCGTGCCCTGGCCCAGGCTCTCGAACGTGATTTCGATTTCACTCGGCTGGTGGGGGTGGTGTCGGTGCTGGGGGATAAGGATGTTCGCGGGATTCTCCGGGAACTAGAGCCGTGCCTGCACGAGTTGGTGGTCACCCAGAACACGAGCCCCCGGGTGTTGCCGGCCGAGGAGTTGGCCGATATTGCCCGGGAGATTTTTGGCGAGGAGCGGGTTCATGTGGCCCAGGATTTGCCGGGCGCGGTGGCGTTGGCCGTGGAATTAGCGGAGGACACCGAGGTGCAGTCGGGTGCCGGGGTGATTATTACCGGTTCCGTGGTGACGGCGGGGGAGGCCCGAACATTATTTGGAAAGGAGCCCGCATGAGTGGGGCGCGTGGTGACGATTCGGTAGATGCATCCGGTGCGGCCGGTTCGGCGGCTGCTGTGGGGGAGTATGGCCCGTTGGGGCCGGGTCACGCCCCCGTGAAGGATCCGCTGAAGGGGCTGCGGGGAGTGATGGCCGGCGCCATGGGCATGGAGGCCACGACGTTTTATTTGGCGCTCACGGTGATTTTGCGGGTTGATGGTGGCGCCTATTGGACCACTGTGAATTGGGTGTCGATCACGGTGTTGGCCACCTTGATGCTGGTGATGAGTTTTTTCCAGGGCAAGTCGTGGGCGGTGCCGGTGAATATTGGGTTACAGGTTGTGGCCTTATTCGGATTTATTATCCATCCAGCTGTTGGGGTGGTTGCAGTGCTGTTTGCCGTGGTCTGGTGGTACATTTTGTACCTGCGGCGGAATCTACTGGAGCGGATGAAACGGGGATTATTGACGACCCAGCACACCTAGTCGCCGGTTGTCGTTCGCTGCTGTCCAAGCCGGTTGCCTTGCCCGCGGTTAGCGCCGCTGGGTCGCCGGTGGGGCTGGCGGGATTGTTGGCGTTAGTGCGGCGGCGGGTGTGGTAGCCCATGATCCCAATGCTCACCAGGCTGATGAGGGCGACGAGAAGCAGTGGGCTGGCCATGGCGAGGGCAAGGGGGCGGACGAAGGCCCGGCCGGTGTGAGACACGATCGTCATAAAGGTGGGGATACGCCACCAGTCGGTGAAATAATCCCCCACAAACCAGATGATAGTGAAGGTCATGGCCCAGAATATGCTGAATGGCACCCAGACGCGGCGGCGCACCGGACTGGTTTTGGGGAAGGCGAGCAGCACCATGCCTAAGAGCGCGAGCATGGGCACGACCGCAACCCCTATGGGCGGCAGCACGAGGGTGAACCCCAGGTCGGCGCCGAGCAGCACCCGCACCCGAATATGCACGAGCGCCACCAGGTAGTATCCGATGACAGCAGTGCTGATCCACGCAAGCACCATGGTGTGCCGGTGGCTGCGGACCGGCCGAGGGTAACTGGCGCTTATCGACGCCGCGCCGGGTGTTGTGCTTTTCGACGCCTGTCGGGCGCGGACACCCCGCACCATGATATAGGTGTAGGCTATTAATGCTAAGGCGCCGACGATGATTGCGCACCACATCCACGCATGGGTGACCCCCAGGTTGGTGAGCCACCCCACCAGGGGAAAATACTGGTTGCGGCCGTCAATCGTGTCGGTGGGAAGCCAGATCTCCAACAGGATCATGGCCCAGAAGAACCCAAACGGGGCCCGTAACTCCGACCATAAATGCCGGTAGCCGGGTGGGAAAATCCACAGGATTGCACCGCTGGCAATGAGGGCCGGAATGTAGAGCGTGGATTGGTAAACCAGGCCGTAGAAAACCCAACCATACAGGCCAAAAATGGGGCGAAAGAGCAGGCCAATATTGGGCACGAGAATGGCGGCCAACAGCCACCAGAGCATCATGTAGTGGCGGGTGCTGCGGAGCCGACGGGCGGAGTAGTCATGAATGTGAGCTGAAGGTTGGGTGCTCATGGTGACAGGATAAGCACCCACAGACATTTATGTGAAAAAAGTTATGAATTGGTTATAGTTCAGGGGTAGCGGTGGGAGTTTTGCGATAGACTTTTTCCCCATGACTGAACGTACCCTTATTTTGATTAAACCCGACGGTGTGAAAAACGGCCACGTGGGTGACATCATTGCCCGCATTGAGCGTAAAGGCCTGAAATTTGTGGCCATGGACCTGCGGGTGGCCGACCGGGCCACCGCGGAAAAACACTATGCGGAACACGTGGATAAGCCATTTTTCGGCGAGCTCGTCGACTTCATCACATCCGCCCCGCTCGTTGCTGGCGTAATTGAGGGGCCGCGTGCCATTGATGCGTGGCGGCAGCTCGCCGGCGGCACCGACCCCGTGGGCAAGGCCACCCCCGGCACTATCCGTGGCGACTTCGCCCTCAACGTTGCCGAAAACGTGGTGCACGGTTCCGACTCGCCGGAATCCGCCGCCCGCGAAATCGCCATCTGGTTCCCTAACCTATAACCCCACCACAAACCCCGGTCCCGGCCCAGTGATGGTCGGGACTTTCTCGTGACAAATCGCATAGTGACCGGGGTGGGCACACCATAACCTGGACACTATGCGGGATTTCAATAAAACCACCATGGCGTTTACCGTGGTGTGGGTGATGTGGGGCATCATTAGCGTGAGCTACACCGGCTCCACTCGGGGTGTTTTTCTCCCCAGCCTCATGGCGTGGCTGGCGTTCTGCGGCACCCACTGGGTGGTTTTCCTCCTGGTGAAAAACCTCACCACCTGGGTTGTGGCCCTCGTCATTGCCATTCAGCTCATTTTCGCCATCATTTTGTGGTTGCTCATGCCCGGTCCGGTGCTCCTGTTTATCACCCCTTACCTCATCAACATGGTGGTTTTCACCCTGCCCGGGCTCAAAGCCGACCTGATAAGCGGCATTATTCTGCTGCTCATTGCCAGCGGCATCAGCTTCATCGGCGACAAACCGCCCATACGCATCATCAGCGTGCTTGTGGTGCTCACCGGCTATATTCTGGTCAGTCGGGTCACGGTGGAGCTCAACGAAGCAAATGGCAAAGCCCTCAGCAAGGCCCACCAGGAAGCCGACCGGGAACGCATCGCCCGCGACATTCACGACCTGCTAGGCCAATCTCTGACTGTGGTGGCGCTCAAAGCCCAAATCATCGAACGGCTTTCCGCCGACCCGCATAATAAACAACAGGCCGCGGAAATCACCGCCATATCTCGGCAGGCCATTGGGGAACTCCGCTACACGGTTGCGCAACTGCGCTGCCACACCATGGATGAGGAACTCGAAGCCGCCACCCAAGCTCTCGAAGCTGCCGGCATGAAGGTCACGGTGCATCGCAATGGGGAAATGCGGCACCGGGAATTCAGTTGGGTGCTCCGCAAGGCAGTCACCAATATCATTAGATATTCCCAGGCCACGGAGTGCACCATCACCATGAGTAATGGCGGGCTACAGATTAGCGATAACGGAATAGAGGGAGAAACCGCGCACCATGATGCGGAATTCGCCGAAGTTGCCCAGCGCATTACTCAAGCCGGGGGCAGTTTTCGCCTCGAACATATGAACGGAACAACGATTACCGCCGAATTACGCTAATGCCACAAGGAATACTCTATGCAGCGTCACTCCACCGCACTCATGTTCACCGTGGTTTGGCTTTTTTGGTGTGCAATAACACTCATCAACCTGCCTAACCATCAGGAAAGAATGATGCCCAGCCTCTTCGTGTGGGCGCTCATTTGCATAGTGCACTGCGTCTTCCACCAGTCGTTTTCCTACCTCGACACCACACCGGTTATCCCACCCCGCTACCTGCTTATTCTCCTCACCATCCAGGTGGGGTTCGGCATTGCTCTTTGGGCGCTCATTCACGACTATGCCATTCGCGCTCTCGTCCCCTATCTCGCCCACCTTTTGGTGTTCTGTGTCGCCCGATTATGGGTTTCCCTGGTGAGCGGCAGCGCCATTATCGGTGCCGGCATTATGCTCTCTTTGCTTATCGACGAAGCAACCCACAAGGCCACCATCATGGACCTGGTCGATTGCTTCCTCTTTATCCTGGCATCACGGCTCCTCCTAGAATTCGACAACCGGCGTCGACAAGCGAAAGAGCTTCGCCAACGCAAACACGACCGCGACCGCATTGCCCATGACGTCCACGAACTCCTCGGCGAATCACTCTCCACCATTATCAGAACCGCCCGCAGCATAGAAGCAACCACCACCGATGACAGTCTCAAGCAACAAACCACCGAGATCATGGGCATCTCCCAGCAAGCCATGCAAGAACTCCACTACACCGTTGCCCAACTTCGATCCCGCACCGTCGAAGAAGAAATCGAAGCCGCCACCCAAGCCCTCGAAGCCGCCGGCATCACCGCCGTCATCCACCGCGATGGTACGCTCACCCACCAAGAATTCAGCTGGGTGCTCCGCGAAATTGTCACCAATGTCATCCGCCATTCCCATGCCACCAGATGCGTCATCAATATCGGCAATAACCACCTTATTGTGCATGACAATGGCGTAGGCATCGGCACGCACAAACGCGGCAACGGCATCACCGGGGTCACCGAACGAGTCACCCAAGCCGGCGGAACCATCAACTTCAACCACGCCAACGGCACCAAAGTAACAGCAGTCCTACCCGCAACAACACACATAAGATAATTATTATGAGCATCCGAGTTTTAATCGCCGATGACCAAGACCTCGTACGAGGCGCCCTGAAAGTACTCCTCAACCTCGAACCCGACATCAAAGTCGTCGCCGAACTCGGCAGCGGTGTGGGAGTGGCCGACGCTGTGAAAAAATACCGCGTTGACGTCGCTCTTCTCGATATCGAAATGCCCGATGTTAGCGGAATTGAAGCCGCTAAGACCTTGAAGGGTACCGATTGTGCCGTCATTATCGTCACCACCTTCGACCGCCCCGGATACTTCCAACGCGCAGTCGACGCAGGTGTCAGCGGCTACGTTGTCAAAGACACCCCGCCCGATGAGCTTGCCGCCGCCGTCCGCCGCGTACATCACGGACTTCGCGTCTTCGATAACCACCTGGTCGAGGCCGCCCGCCGCGCTGGCAATAACCCCCTCACGCCCCGCGAAATTGAAATCTGTAACGCGGCCAAAGACCACGCCAGCGTCGCCCAAATTGCCAACCGGATCTTCCTCAGCGAGGGTACCGTCCGGAACCACCTCTCGAACGTCATGGCAAAAACCGGGGCCCGTAACTATCACGAAGCCATTCACGCCGCTATCACAAAAGGCTGGTTATAGCACAAACCAGTCACAGGGCGGCTGGCGCTAAGTGATAAAGCAATAGAATTATGGAACAATAGGAACTTGTGTGCATGTTACTCCCTACCCCAATGGGAGCGCCGAACCTATAAGCCACACGATCAAGAAAACTAAATAACATACGTACGATTTACAGATGAAATCTATCACCAATCCGTGTGGCAGCACCTAGCAGTTTTTGCGGCATCTTTGCGCCCGGACGCCTGATAGAAGAATCCTCGCCAGGAGGAGAAATGGCTATAACAACTACATTCGATCGCAGTCAACTAGGCGACAAAATTCGAGTCTACCGACTCGCCCCCGCAGTGGGATTCAGCTCCAAAGAATTCGTCTCCATACTTGCCAGCATCGGCCTGAAAAAAGCGGCACAATCCAACCTCACCCGGGACGAAGCACTCGCAGTGCTGGACTACCTCGACAAACACGACATCACCCCCACCCCCCAGCCCGTGAAAGTGCCCGGCCGGAAACCCGGACGGCCCAAAAAAACCACCCAAACACCGGCGAAAGCTACAGCGAAACCAGCGGCGAAAAAACCAGGCCGGAAACCAGCTGCCGCTACCGCTACCAAGCCCGCGGCCCACACCGAGGAATTCACCGAAGAAGACAAACTCCGCTACCGGGTGGAAAAAAACGTGGAAAACGAGCTCAACCAGCTCAAAGAAAAAGCCCAACGCGACATTAACCACCGCATCGAACAAGGCATCCTCACCGAAGAAACCCCCACGGCAAAACCCGTCGCCGAGAAGGCCACCCCGGCGGCCGAACCGGAAACCGTGGAAGAACCCGGATACACTACCCCACTCTTCGTCGCCCCCTCATTCACCGCACCCACGATACCGACGGCCCCAACCCCGACCGACCACACCGACCCATTCGAATACGACGAAGACGATGATGACCGGCCAAAACGACGCCGCGGCAAACGCGGCACCGGCCGGGGCCGCAGCAACAAAACCGACGACCTGCTCTCTGATATCATCGACGACGAAGACATCACCGACGATGACGAAGATGACGACGATTTCATCTCCGAACCTCTCGCGCTCAAAGGCTCCACCAGGCTAGAAGCCCAACGCCGACGCCGCATGGAAATGCGGGAAGAATCCCGCAAAAAACGGCACATCGTCTCCGAAGCCGAATTCTTGGCACGCCGGGAATCCGTCAACCGCACCATGGTGGTGCGGGAACGCCAACGCCACGACCACCCGGGTATCGTCACCCAAGTGGGCGTCCTGGAAGACGACATGCTGGTGGAACACTTCGTCACCTCAGACACCCAATCATCCCTCGCCGGAAACATTTATTTGGGTCGCGTACAAAACGTCCTGCCAGCAATGGAAGCCGCCTTCATCGACATCGGCAAAGGCCGCAACGGGGTGCTCTATGCAGGGGAAGTCGACTGGCGGGCAGCCAACCTGGGGGGCCGGCACCGGAAAATCGAACAAGCCCTCAAATCCGGCGACCAAGTATTAGTGCAGGTCGCCAAGGACCCCATCGGGCAGAAAGGTCCACGGCTCACCACCCAAATTTCTCTTGCCGGCCGCTACCTGGTGTACGTGCCGGGCGGAAAATCCGCCGGAATCTCCCGCAAACTACCAGCCCCGGAACGCAAACGGCTCAAGGCCATCCTCAAAAACGTGGTGCCTGCTGACGGCAGCGTCATCATTCGCACCGCGGCCGAAGGCGTCCCAGAAGACGCCATCGCGGCCGACGTGAACCGGTTGCACTCCCTGTGGGAACAGATCCAGGAACGCACCCTCAAAGAAAAGGAATCCAAAGGCACCAAACCAGTCACCATGTATGAAGAACCAAACATGCTGGTGAAAGTGGTGCGGGACCTCTTCAACGAAGACTTCACCTCCCTGGTAGTCGACGGCAACCGCGCCTGGAACACCGTGCACGCCTACATCCAATCAGTGGCCCCCGACCTCCTCGACCGGCTAGAAAAATTCGACCGGGAAGCCCACGACGGCCAAGACGCATTCGAAGCGCTGCGGGTAGACGAACAATTAAAGAAAGCCCTCAGCCGAAAAGTATGGCTCCCCTCCGGCGGCACCCTCGTCATCGACCGCACCGAGGCCATGACGGTAATCGACGTGAACACCGGGAAATTCACCGGCTCGGGCGGCAACCTGGAAGAAACCGTCACTAAAAACAACCTGGAGGCCGCGGAAGAAATCGTGCGCCAAATGCGGCTCCGCGACCTGGGCGGCATGATCGTCGTGGACTTCATCGACATGGTGCTGCCGGAAAACCAAGACCTGGTGCTTCGCCGACTCACGGAAGCCCTGGGTCGGGACCGCACCCGCCACCAAATTTCCGAAGTCACCTCCCTGGGCCTGGTGCAAATCACCCGCAAACGCCTGGGCACCGGCCTGTTGGAAACCTTCGCCACCGAATGCGAGGAATGCTCCGGCCGGGGCGTGCTCATCCACGACGATCCGGTGGAACACCATACTATCTCCGACCGGCCGGAACGGCGCGGCAAACACGGGGTGCCACACCAAGACCCCACCCGCCATCCGGCGGTGCTCGCCATGGAACACCAGGACGAATCGGACGAACCGGAGCCTACGGACGACTTCGCCGAGGAACCACTATTCCGGCCATCTGAAACCTCCATCGAAGGGCTGGCCGCTGCGGTGGTCGCCCCATCGGCGGAAGACTACCTGCCCGCTACCTATGAGGAAGCCGTGTCCGCCTATGAGGCATCACCGCGGCGAAACCGGAAGGTGCGGGGCAATTCGCTCTCCGATGTGCCACCGCAAAAATCCGATTTTGAACCGCCAACCCCGGAACCAGAGCCCGAACCGGAACCCGAGTCGGGGTCGCGGCGGCGCCGGCGGGCGGTGCATAAAAAAGTCACGGAATCCGAGGCAGCACCTGCGGTTGACGTCGATAAGCTGGAGGAAACCACGCATCGAACCCGGAAACGGCGCCGGGTGGTACGGAAGACCGGGAGCACTGCAACGCGGCGGGGCGCAACCACGCAATCGCGGCGGAGTGCGGCAAGTGGAAAGACGAGTACCGATTCGGCTACCAATCTTCGTGGGCGGGGTCGGCGGCGGGCGGTACGGCGTTCGCTGAAGTAGCCGCAGTTTGTCTTTTTGCCGGGTTACAGGTAGTCTTTGACAGTCGCTGTTTTAAGCTCTGTACGTAGTTTAAGACGGAAAGTAAATGATAGTTGCATCGAGGGCCCGCCGATTCCAGGGCGCTCGATCCTGAGATAGATAAGGGGTAGCCCTCGTATGTACGCGATCGTCAAGACCGGCGGCAGGCAGTACAAGGTTGCCGAAGGTGACATCGTCAAGGTCGAGAAGATCGAGGGTGAGCTAGGTTCGTCCGTGGCTCTCACCCCGGTTCTGCTCGTTGATGGCGCAACTGTTACTACCAAGGCCGATGAGCTTGCCAAGGTGAAGGTTTCCGCTGAGATCATTGACTCAGTCAAGGGCCCGAAGATCAAGATCCTAAAGTATAAGAACAAGACGGGTTATAAGAAGCGCCAGGGGCACCGCCAGCCGCTGACCGTGCTGAAGATCACCGGTATCAAGTAACCTCAACACCCTATAAGGAGGGAATCCACATGGCACACAAGAAAGGTGCATCCAGCTCTAGCAACGGCCGCGATTCTAACGCCAAGCGCCTTGGGGTGAAGCGGTACGGTGGCCAGCAGGTCAAGGCCGGCGAAATCCTGGTCCGGCAGCGCGGCACCAAGTTCCACCCTGGTGAGAACGTTGGTCGCGGTGGCGACGACACCCTGTTCGCGCTCAAGGCAGGGGCCGTGAAGTTCGCCATGCGGCGGAATCGTCGTACCGTGAACATTGTTCCGGCGGCGGAGCCCGTCACCGCTTAACAGGCTATATTCAGCTTTTTATCAGGCCGACCCCCAGATTTCACATCCAAATTGGGGGTCGGCCTTTTGCATTCTGGTAAAAATGGCTAAGGTTTAGCCTTAAAAGCTTTTCGACGATACTAAGAGGAGAAAAAACCCGTGTCCAGAAAAATCGCAACTGCCCTGTGTGCTGCTGTCGCCGTTGTAGCCCCAGTCGTGGCGACCCCTATGATTACACCAGCAGTGGCTGCGGAGTCGAAAAACTCCTCCAACCCAGTCAATGAGTTGAAGAATAGTGCCGACACCAATGTTGGCAAGCTGAAAAACAGCGCTGATTCTAATAAGGGTTCCGCTAAGGATGGCTCCTCCGGCAGTCTCGACAGCCTTACCGATGGTTCGGATAAGGGCATGAGCTCCAAGGGCGAAAACAAGGCCAGTGGGCTGGTTAATGATCTATCCTCCGACCTGGGCCGCCCCGGCATGAAGATTCGGGCCGTAGCCGTCACCATTGCCGTGGTTTTGGGAATGCTCACCTTTATGGGCATGTTCACCAGCCAAATCCTGGGTGCTTTGGGAATTAAATTCTAACAACGAATACCGGCGTCAATGGCCGGTTTTATTTCAGGGCCTGATTCCAATGGAAAATATTGGGGTCGGGCCCTAGATCGGTTGTTGCTATTGAAGCTTATTCGGCCGCGAAGAAATAGGGTTTGACTTCCCATATGTGGCTGCTTTTTGGGAAATGTGATTCAGATCCATGACAGACTGTTGTCTTATACCAGGAAATCTTCTTGTCCTTGGGAAAGTATTTCCTGTACTTCAATGTCAGTGGTGTTTCCCCACCAGCAAATTGTACTGGGAGTGTTCTCATACACGTAGAATCCCATGCGTTCCTTGGGCCACCAGACGTTATCGATTTCTACGATAGGTGTGGAACCAATCTTTGCTAGTTCTTGGGCGAAAGATTCTGCGGACATGTTGGTGAGGTCAATGCCTTCGAATGTGTCGCCATGAAAGAGTGAGGCAACTTCAACGCATTCTACTTCTCCAGTGATTTCATTTTGATCCACCCCGATAAGGTAATTATTTCCGTCTAGGACCAGGTAGCCTCGGATGGATCCAAAACCAATGGTTGTGACATTCTCTAATGATTCCTGGAACTTGTGGAATGGATCATTGATGGAATATTGGGGGATTCCGGTCTTTTTAAAATCCATTAGTTTATTCTATTCCTTGGAAGATGTTCCACATTATTTCATTATTCGTCTCGATATACCTGTACACCATTTCTGGGAGATCATCGTAATCTAAAGAAATCCTAAAACTCTTACTACCCAACATAAACGGCTGCTCACCCCCAGGCTTTGCCGGTAAGCATTGGGATCGACGAATCATTGCGTCCATCACGTTGGTGGGAAAATCCGGGTCATTCGTCACCACGATTGATTCTCCTACCCACATGAGGCCTCTCATGGTTCGGTATAGGGCATTCGGGTATTGGGCGGTTTTATCAAACATGAACACCCCAGTATCTCCGTATCGACCAACTCGCATGAACATTTCTTGTTTCTCGGTGGGAAAATACCCACACCATTTAGGGATAAGGTCTGGTGCTTCCCGAAGCCTTGTACCCCCTACGAACGGGTATTGGATGACACATAGATACATGTTCAAGTCTGGATCAGCAAGCATGTGATCTGCGAGCTTGGACCAGCGCTGGTAAAACACATCAACGGGCTCTTCGACCCCGTCGTCGGAAAACAACATCAGTCCATCCTTATCGGTCGGCGAATTACCATCTACCTTCGAGGTTAGTAGAGCTCGTCGCGTGAGTCGTTGACGCATAGGAATTCCATCCAATAGCTTGCTTTGCCAACCGGTTGATCGTAAATCTCTACCCTATAAGTTAATAACGCGCCGGCGTTGATGAGTTCGTCAGTGATGTTAAACGTCTTGGGTTTCTCTTCTTCGGTTCCAATGAACGTTGCTGGAGAATAGTCATAGGTGAGAAGAGGTTTCGCTTTGTCTGGGAATGTTGGGTCATCGCTCACCATTACCCTGCTTCCCAGAGCGGTATTGAGGGAGTGAAAGAATGCGCCTGCGGGATCGCTTTTAGGATCAGAGCAGTCAAATTCCACC
Organism: Corynebacterium matruchotii; assembly: GCF_011612265.2. Classification (NCBI taxonomy): domain Bacteria; kingdom Bacillati; phylum Actinomycetota; class Actinomycetes; order Mycobacteriales; family Corynebacteriaceae; genus Corynebacterium; species Corynebacterium matruchotii. Next base: position 643,988 of record NZ_CP050134.2, read on the forward strand.
AACCCGATAATGGGCTTTCGAAATAGAAACCCGAGTGGTGTGTCTGTAAAATCTTTATGCCAGAGCAGTGCGCCACCGTATTGGTGTGTCATGTCGGAAAATTTTTGGAGCGTCTCGAACTTGAAGAAAATATAGAAATGCAGGCTGGCATCTTGCGCTACCTGATGGCGCAGGGCTGTGAGCATGTGTTTTTCGTCGGGCTTTTTTCGCCAGAATTTGTATGTGGAATACATTGAGCAAGACTTTCTTGTAAAGATTTCTTTGGCCACGGGGTACGTGACTTTTGTGACCCCTTCCTATGCTTCGTCGAAGTTTTGGGGCCAGAGTACTTGATCCGGGGTGGGAACTACCGTGATATATCCGACTTCGAGCAGGGGGAATTCGTATGGTAGAGGGTCGATGAGGTCGGGTTCTAATACGAGTCCGGGATATTGCGGGGAGACGAAGCATTCGCCCAGTTCGTTGTAGTAGAACCCCAACCCTAGGTTTTCGACCTGGGGCGTGGGCATCCCAATGCGGATGATGTTTTGGAATGCGCCCTGATAGCCGGGGAGGGCGGCTATCCTGTCGATACGGCAGGAGGGCATGTGCACCCGAAACTCGATGAAGTAGTCTACCAACTCGTACACAATGCTGTTGCGGCCATCCAGCCAATAGTGCAGGTTTCCTGATGTTTCTTGGTAGTGGGTGATATCGTCCCAGTAGTGGGCGAGGGGACTACCCAGCGTGATGCCGCCCAGGGATTCGCCGGGGATGATGTCGGTGTCTGTGTGGAAAGGCATGGGCAACCACCATGAGGTTGGGTACATGAGGTATGTGCGCATGCTAGCACACGGGGGAGTGGTAGCGGGGGAGCGTCGTAAAGCAAAAACCCAAGGAAAAACACTTCGACGGGGGTAGCTAAGAAAGTAATAATTTTTCCAAAAGAGTACCGTTTAGGCCGGTTGCGGGGGTGATATTTATGTGCCATGGGGGGAGCGTGCCTACGTAACTTAAATCTAGATAACACAACCATAAAATTCCTCTATGTTTAGAGTGAACCATTATCTATTTGTAAGGAGGGACGCTATGTCGCGCCTGAAAAGATTGACGGCGATTATCATGGCGCCGGTGCTGGGATGCACAGTCCTGGCCGCCCCAGGTGTTGCCGCGGCGGCGGAAGAAACCACGGATTTGAAGATGAACTGTTTTATCAAGCAGGGGCCGGCGAAATCCTACAGTAACGACGTCAACGGCGCGTACTCACAAGCGTGGGTATGGCAATTGGCGGAATATGACTTTTCTATGTCGCTCACCGCCGACGCGCCAGCAACCGCTGTGGTGGGGCAACCGGTGACGTATTCGATCAAATCCAGCCAGGTCAAACTCAGCAACCCCATAAAGTGGCGGTCGTGGTGGTCGATGAGGTCGCTATCATTCCAGGATCTGTCCCAGGGTCGGCTCCTCATCAACGCCCCGGAAGGTGCAACAAACGTGAGTGTCACCGGGGATAATGCGAAGCTGAACGGGAATGTGGTGCGGGTTGGCGGTGACACCGACACCGACCACATATCCGCGGGCTCCGACGCCCCTAACCAGATTGGCCAGCTGCAATCCGGTGGCTTGGCGGGCTGGGCCGGGTCTAAAAACTACACCATGGACTTCTCGGGCTTCGACCTCACCTTCACCCCCACCCAGGCCGGTGACCTGCAACCAATCCTGCCCCGCACCACCCTGCCCAGTGATGGGAAGAGCGGTGTTGCCGCATCCCAGGCCATGTTTACCGCCTTTGCCCACATGAAATACAACAACAAGGAAGAAGGCAATTACCTGTTCCGCTGCACCCCACGCGAACCGGTACAGCTGCCCAAGGTGCATGTCGTCCAGGTAGGCAGCGTCACCTTGGGGGCCCAGCCGAGCACGGTTGTGGCGGGGGAGAAAGTCACCTACACCGCCACGGCCCATGACACGGACGGCAACCCGGTTGCCGGGGCAAACGCCACCATCACCATCGGCGGGAAAGCCTTCAACGGTGTCACTAATGATCAAGGCGTATTTACCCAAGAATTCACCACGGAGCAGCCGGGACAGTTGGCTGCCACCGCAGCCGTGAGCGATGTGACCTCTGCTCCGGTGACGGTGACCGTGCAAAAACCGGCGCCGGTGGCGAAGAACATCAAACTGAACGTGCCGGAAACCGCCAAGGTGGGCGACGACGTGACCGTCACCGCCCAGGTGCTTGATGACGAAAATCAGCCGTTCGACCAGGATGCCGTGGATTTGACCCTGGGGGACGCAGCACCGGTCGCCATGACAAAGACCCAGACCGGCACGTTTGAGCACACGTTCAAGCCGGAGACCGTGGGGAATCTGGCGGTGAAGGCCACGGCCGGCACGCTCACCGCATCGGGCATGATCGCGGTGTCGCCGAAGGATTCCGAAGTCGTAAACGAGCTGCGGGTCCTTCCCGAAACTCAGACTGTGACGGTGGGGGAGCAGGCCACGGTGACCGCCAAGGTGATTGCCAAAGACAACTCCGAAATGACCGGCCAGCCGGTGACATTCACAGTGGGCGACAAGTCCGTGCCGGCGGTGGAAAAACCAGCAGGTTCGTACACCTTTACGATGACCCCTGAAGCGGCTGGACAGACGGAAGTTGTCGCAAAGCTGGGTGATAAGCAGGCGTCGGCCACGATCATTGCCGAGGCTGCGGAAACTGTCGATCGGGTGACGCTTGCTATCGAAAACACGAACGATTCCAGCATCATTACGGTCAATGTGATCGGCACAAAGGGCCACAAGCTGGCGGATACCGATGTGGTAGTGCATGTGGGCGACCAGCAGATTTCGGGGAAGACCGACGAGCACGGCCGGTTCCAGCACACCATCCAGCGGCCCAAGCAGGAAGTCAAGGTGAAAGCGGTCGCCGGCGGTAAAGAATCGGTCGAACGTACGATCGTTCCGGTCGGCAGCTCCACGAGCGAAGAGCCAGGTACTTCCGAAGACCCCGAGACCACGACGCCCACGACGAAGCCGTCCGAACCGTCCGAGTCGCAGGGCAGTTCGCAAAGCAGCGACCCCGACGATTCCACGAACGGCAGTGGTCCCGGCAGCGAACGTACCTGGAAGATCATTGCCGCGGTTTTGGGCGCAACGTTCATCGGTGGCCTCATCTACGCCATTGCCCGCTACCTGCGACTAACGCCGTAGCTTGCTTGTCGACGACCATTTTACGGAGGGAACATGTCTCGAAAACGGACTTTCATGGCGGCCATACTAGCCCCCATCCTGGGAGCCGCATTATGCGTTACTCCCACCGCTTACGCCAAAGAATCACACATGGAGGCTCAGTTCAAGTGTGACATTACGACAAAAGGCCTAAGTGGTTTCATGGCTCAGCAGGCCGATGGGCCGCAAAGTAACGACAAATTCAAGTTTAATTTCACGGTTGATGCCCCGGAGCAGGTCACTGTTGGGGAGGAATTCGACTACACCATCAAGGGTGGATTTGTGGGGTTGCCCAAAAGCTTTCCCGTTGCTGGCGTTGCCACGGTGAACATTAAGACTGTGGAGCAAGCCCGACTGTTTGTGGATTTGCCCGACAATATTGAGGTGACGAACATTGCCGCCGCGGGTGGGCAGCGGGGCATTAAGGTGGAGAAGCTGACGGGGAAGAATCGGCTGCGGGTGGGCGGAAACGTCGACTCCGACCGCATGAATTCCCGTGACTCTAACACCATTAAACTGGCCACGGGCGACAAGGGCATGGTGGGGGTGGAAAAGAATGGAAAAGTGGGCTTTGACCTGCCTACCATCACCGTGACCGCTCGCGCCACCAAGGCCGGTGTGATCCAGCCGGCCTTCCCCAAAGTCAGTAGCCCGGATACGCACCACTATCCCGCGGATCAGTCGCTATTGTCGCTGGTGGCGCAGGCCAAGGCGAACGCCGGATGGCTCGGGAGCTATGATGTCACCGCCCTCACCCGGTGCACTGTTGATAAGAGTAATGGGTTCCCCAAGGTGCGGGCCGTTGAGGTGCCGAAACCCCAGCCCGCCCTGGTGACGATCACCAGTACGCCGGAAGTCGGCCAGGTGGGGCAGGCATCAACGTTCACCTTCGCGGTGGAGGGAACCGACGGGAAGCCCTTGGCGAACACCCAGGTGAAGACCACGATTGGTGACGAAACCGAAACCCTGACGACCGACGCCAATGGTGTGGCCACCCGCAGTTTCACCCCGACCGCCCCTGGTGCGGTGCAGGTGACCGCTGTGGCCGGCGACCAGGACGAGGTGCTCACCTACCAGGTGAATCCGAAGCCGGAGCCCACCACAACCGAGCCCACAACGTCGGAATCAGAACCCACGACAGAACCAACGACGGAGCCAACCACCGAGCCGACCACGACCACGACCGAACCCACCACAGCCGAGCCCACAACGTCGGAATCAGAACCGACGACAGAACCGACGACCATGACGAAGTCAACCGAGCCGACAGAATCGACGGAGACCACCACCGAAACCACCGAACCGAGCACTCCCCAGGAGCCCGGCGATCCACAGCAGCCTTCCTACAAGGGGAAATCCTTGTGGCAAATCCTATCGGGGATTTTCGCTGTGGGCATTGTCGGTATTCTCGCCTGGCTTGGGCTAGCCAATCTTGGCATCGTTCCGGCACACCAGTAAGCCACAGGTAAAACTGTAAAAAGACCACCATATCTGGTGGTCTTTTTCTGTCGCCACAGCGTCTAAGTGGTCACCGTCGCAGAAAACCAGGCCTTGGTATCATTGATACTTAATAAGTATCAACTATAAGACGGTTTTATTATGTATTTCAGCTATGGGTTTGAGCGGAGACGCGAAGCGGAAGGCCAAACACTCAACCGGTTAGCGTCGTGGGTGGCACGGCACGATGATGCGACGCTCTCCCTGATTTTTACGTTTGGCGATCGCACGGAATTCGAAAGAATCGCACAAACGTATGGTGGGCAGGTGGCGTGGGTTCAAGACATTACATGGCGTTCCCCATGGACCACATCGTGGGATAAATATGTGGGATTCATCACGTTTAATTGCCTAAATCCTGCCACGGATCCGGCGGGCGCATTCTTCTCCTCCGAGGCTGCGCTGCAAGGGTTGGCGGTTATCGCTCACGGGTCGGGGCGTGCCGAAGAAATCCGGCCCATCATCGTGGCCGAGTACACTAAGTCTGCCAAGGGGGATGACCCGCGGGATTTCGTCGAAAAGCTTATGGATGCTGGGACGTTGCTGGTGTATGCCTTGGACTTGCCTGATACGGAAGCGATCCTTGACGAGGTGGTTTACGTCAATGATGCGGCCCAATCTGACCACACGGACCTTATTCAATCCCTGGGGGAGAGCAGTTGGACCTCGACAACCGGTTATGAGCGTCACATCAGCAGCCGTGATGTCGTGTTTTCGCCCGAAGAGAAGTTCGAAGAACCCGTCGAGGTGTTTTATCGCCGCTGGTCACTGTTGGCGGAGCATGTGCGTGCCAGCCCGAGCCTGAACATGTATTTGGGTGTTATCAACCATCCGCCTGCGGCGACTACGATGTTGCGGGAAACCCCGGGCCTTACCCTCAGATGGTGCAGGCAGTTTCCCGCCGAGGAGCAGGAGACGTCCATGCCGGGTACCGCCGGAGTGTTTTTGTTCGACAAGACCGCTTGCTATCCGAATGTGTTACACCAGGCAATGGCCGGCGTGACGACCCAGGAAGGGGAGGTCATCGTGGCGACCAGCGACTCGGACTTCTCCACCAAGGTCATGGATGAAATGATCGGCATGCTGCGGAACCCAATGGAAATGGATGTGCTGCGTCGGCTCACAAGTCGGAGTAAGAGCTTTATTTTCCAGTTTGCGCCCGGCGACTCCCCGGAAATGGTGCATGGGTCCGTTTCGACAAATAACGAGGCAATGCGGAAGATCTTCCACGGCCTGGACTAGGACGCCGCAGCTTATCGACGCCTAAGGCGGGTCGTTGGGGCGTCGAAAAGCAAAAAACATTGCATTCCAATCCACGTCGGTTAGGCTATATCTTAAGAGGCCGACCATCGGTCGAATATCTTGAGGAGGCGCAAACCGCTATGACACCCACAAACCCCAACCGACGCGCGGAAATCATCGACGCCGCGGAACGCCGCTTTGCCAGCCAGGGCTACCTGCAAACATCGGTGTCGGAAATCATTGGCGACGCCGGTATCGCCAAGGGCACCTTTTACCACTATTTCCAGTCTAAAGAATCGGTCATGTACGCGGTCATCGACAAGAACATCACGCTGCTGAAAGATCAGGTGGAAAGCTACATGGCCGAATCCACCCAGCCGCCGCTAGCCCAGTTCACCATGATTCTCGGCGGCGGCTTTGCCCCACGGCGACCCGAAACCGCCGCAATCAGCACCGAACTAGAGCAAGACGGCAACGAGCTCATGCACATGCGAGCCATCGACGCCACCATCAACGCCCTCATCCCGCCGCTCGCCGACCTGCTGGGGCGGGCCACCGCCAACGGCGATATCGACTGCCCCAACCCGAACATTGCCGCCGCCGCCATCCTTGTGCTGAGTGCGCAACTGCTTGACCGCGATCTTTTAGGCTGGGTAAAAACCCGCGACATTGCCACCATCCGCAATTTTGGTAGCGTTGCCGAACGGGTCATTGGCGCCCCCACCGGGACCTTCGCCCCCATCGTGGACAGTTTCATAGCAAGTATGCCGTGACCGCCACCATCATCCAAGAATTCCGCCGCACCCCGGCGGCCACCGGCCCTCATGCTCATCACGGTGGCACTCGCAACCGCGCTCACCACCATCGGTGCCGCAGCCTGCTTCCAAGTCATGCAATCCAGCGGCACACTCTTCACCCAGGCCGTCACCCCACAACTCTTACAAATGCACGAAGGCCTCATTGACCGCAATCAAATATAGGCCTTTGCGGCCTAGTACCCAGAGATCACCGCCTTCGAAACCAAAGAAATCATCGGCATAGATGGTGCACAATTAGAACTGATGCCTGGCTGTATCGAAGGCGGCAGCTCTATCGAATACCTGGTCACCAGCGGTACCGTTACCATCGCTGGCCAGGATTTGGTCTAGCTGAGCGTGAAATAATTGGAGGAATTCCGATTGAACCACATTGGTTTCATCTTCTAACAGCCGCAATTACTCGACGGCGTGACGCTTCGGGAGAACGCGCTCCTGCCCGCCTAGTGGCATTCGAAACCGCACCAGCAGGCGGCGGCCGTTGACGCCGATCGGTGGTTTCGCGGATGAGCCCACCGGGGCCTTAGACTCCGAGAACGCGGCGGTGGCGGCCCTAGCGCAGCGGATTATTACTGTGACGGATGGTGTGGTGCCGGTAGCGTAGGGCGTCGAAAAGCTAGAAAGCTAAGAGGTTTGATAGGATCGACACATCTTAGACCACAGTATTTTCGAGGAAGGCTTCCATGGCGCGTTTTGTTGACCAAGTAACCCTGCATCTTACTGCGGGGGATGGCGGCAATGGATGTGCCTCCATTCACCGGGAGAAATTCAAGCCGCTGGGCGGGCCAGACGGGGGCAATGGCGGGCACGGTGGGGACATTATTTTAGAGGTGTCGGCGCAGGTGCATACCCTGCTTGACCTGCATTATCGGCCGCACCTGAAGGCGGAACGCGGGTCGAACGGGGCCGGCGATCATCGCAATGGGGCGCGGGGTGCGGATCTGGTGCTGCCGGTGCCGGTGGGAACCGTGGTGCTCAGCGAATCGGGGGAGCAGCTGGCCGATCTCACCGCCGTGGGTATGCGGTTCATCGCGGCGCGCGGCGGCTTCGGTGGCCTGGGCAATGCGGCGTTGGCGTCCAGCGTGCGCAAGGCGCCTGGGTTTGCGCTTCGGGGTGAGCCGGGGGAGCAGCACGACGTGGTGCTGGAGTTGAAATCCGTGGCGGATGTGGGCCTGGTCGGTTTCCCATCTGCCGGGAAGTCGTCGCTCATTTCGGTGTTGTCGGCGGCGAAACCAAAGATCGGTGACTACCCGTTTACCACGTTGCAGCCGAACCTGGGCGTCGTCGATGTGGGGCATGAAACATTCACCATTGCGGACGTGCCGGGGCTGATTCCTGGTGCTAGCGAGGGCAAGGGCTTGGGCCTAGATTTTTTGCGGCATATCGAACGTACGGCCGTATTGGTGCATGTGGTAGATACCGCCAGTATTGAGCCGGGCCGGGATCCGATTTCGGATATTGAGGCCCTGGAGGCGGAATTGGCTGCGTATGAATCCATACTGGTGGGCGATGCTGGCTTGGGGGATCTGCGGGATCGGCCCCGGATCATTGTGCTCAATAAGGCGGACATTCCCGATGCGGCGGAACTGGCGGAATTCGTCAAGGAAGACCTCGAACAAAAGTTTGGTTGGCCGGTGTTTATTGTGTCGGCGGTGGCGCGGAAGGGGCTGGAGCCGCTGAAGTATAAGCTGCTGGAAATCGTGCAGGAGGCGCGGAAGAAACGCCCGAAGGAGAAAGCCGTGACCCGAATGGTGGTGCGGCCCAAAGCAGTTGATGCGGCGCGCGGCAAGAATGGCAAGCACCGTGATTTCACGATCGAGCCGGACCCGGAGAACACGGGTGGGTTTATCGTGCACGGGGAAAAGCCGGCGCGGTGGATCATGCAGACCGACTTCGAGAATGATGAGGCGGTGGGCTATCTTGCGGACCGGCTGAACCGGTTGGGCGTGGAGGACGCACTCTTGAAGGCCGGCGCGGAGGCGGGGTGCCCCGTCACCATTGGGGGCATCACGTTTGAGTGGGAGCCAATGACGTCCGCTGGTACCGCGCCAGTTCTCACCGGTCGGGGAACAGACATTCGATTGTCGCACACGAAGCGGGCGTCGGCCGCGGAGCGGAAGCGGGCATCGCAGGCGCGGCGTGGGCTTATCGACGAGCTGGATTTCGGCGATGGCCAAGAGGCCGATCGGAAACGCTGGGAAGGCTAATCGGGGCGGAAAACCATGGATGTGCGTGCCAACATTGCCGCAGCGAAGCGGATCATTGTGAAGATCGGATCGTCCTCGCTCACGAATTCCGACCATCGGGTGGATGTGAGCAAGGTGGATCGGTTGGTGGATGCCATCGCCGCCCGGTGTGCCCGTGGCAGCGATGTGATCGTGGTGTCGTCGGGGGCGTTGGCGGCGGGGATGGGCCCGATGGGACTGCATTCGAGGCCCACGGATTTGGCCACCAAGCAGGCGGTTTCGGCGGTGGGGCAGCAGCATCTCATGCAAACATGGGCCACCAGTTTCCGCCGCTATGGCAAGCATGTGGGGCAGGTGTTGCTCACGGCGTCGGATGCGGGGGTGCGGCACCGGGCGCGGAATGCGCAGCGCACAATTGATCGGTTGCTGTACCTGGGTGTGGTTCCCATCGTGAACGAGAACGACACGGTGGCGCACACGGAAATGCGGTTTGGCGATAACGATAGGCTGGCGGCGCTGGTGGCGCATTTGAGCTGCGTGGATGCGCTGGTGTTGTTGAGCGACGTAGATGGGCTTTATGACCGCAATCCCAGCGACCCGGCGGCGCGGTTCGTCCCGGAGGTGCGGGACGGTAATGACTTGAAGTCCGTGGTTGCGGGTGACGGCGGCGAGGTGGGCACCGGTGGTATGGCGTCGAAAGTGACCGCGGCCCGCATTGCCTCCCGGGGCGGGGTGCCAGTGCTACTAACCAGCGCGGATAATATTGCCGCGGCGCTTGACGACGCGCAGGTGGGAACGGTGTTTCATCCGAAGGAAAATCGGTTATCTGCCTGGAAGTTTTGGGCGCTCTATGCCGCGGATACGGGTGGTACGCTGCGGATTGATGCCGGTGCGGTGGCGGCGGTGACGACCGGCGGCTCGTCGTTATTGCCGGTGGGCATCATGGAGGTGTATGGGGATTTTCATGCGGGGGAGATTGTGGAAATCATTGGCCCCGAGGGAGCGATCATTGGGCGGGGTGAGGTTGCCTACGATTCGTCAGTATTGACGGAAATCATTGGGAAACGAACTGATGTTCTACCCTCAGATATGCAGCGGCCGGTGGTACATGCAGATTATCTTTCCCAGTACGCTTCCCGGGCATAGCGCAAAAAGATCCCCAAGACCTAGCCATTTTCCTGCCTCACCGATAAGGTGAGCATATGGACACGCCACAAAAACCAACACATGACACGACCCGGGAATCCGAACGCTCCGAGGTATTAGCCAAGGCTGAGGCGGCGAAACGCGCAGCGCCCATCGTCGCAAAGCTGAAAAGCGGGGAGAAAAACGCGGTCCTGCTTGCCGCCGCCGACGCGCTGGAAACCCGCGCGGATGATATTCTTGCCGCCAACCAGGACGACATTAATGCAGGTAAAGCGGTGGGAATGTCGGAATCACTCATTGATAGGCTGCGGCTAGACAAGGAACGGATTCGCGGTATCGCCGACGGGCTTCGGCAGGTAGCCGCCCTCACGGATCCGGTAGGGCAGGTGCTGCGCGGGTCGGTGATGCCCAATGGGATTCAGATGCGGCAAGTGCGGGTGCCGCTGGGGGTCATGGGCATGGTGTACGAGGCGCGGCCGAACGTCACCGTTGACGCCTTTGGGCTGGCGCTGAAATCCGGCAATGTGGCGCTGCTGCGCGGCTCAAAATCCGCCAACCACACCAACATGCAACTCGTGGCAATCCTGCAAACCGTCGCCGAACAACACGGTCTACCAGCGGAAACGGTGCAATTATTGCCCTGCGCCACGCACGAGAGCGTCCAAGACCTCATCACCGCTCGGGGGCTTGTCGACGTGGTAATCCCCCGGGGCGGCGCCGGCCTCATCAACGCGGTCGTCATGGGGGCAACCGTGCCCACAATCGAAACCGGAACCGGCAACTGCCACGTCTATATCGACCGCGACGCCGACCTAGGTCAGGCCATCACCATACTGCTCAACAGCAAAACCCGCCGCTGTAGCGTCTGCAACGCCGCCGAAACCGTCCTCATCGACACCCACCTCAGCGACGAGAACAAACTTTCGATTATTACCGCGTTGCAGGACGCCGGCGTCACCGTTCACGGCGACCCCGAAGAACTCGCAGCCTTCGGCGCCACCGCCATCGTGCCCGCCACCAACACCGACTGGACCGACGAATACCTCAGCATGGACATCGCCGCCCGCACTGTCGACGGCATCGACGGGGCCCTCGACCACATCCGCCGCTACTCCAGCGGCCACACCGAAGCAATCTGCACCACCAACATCACCACCGCACAACGATTCGCCGACGAAGTAGACTCCGCCGCCGTCATGATTAACGCCAGCACCGCCTTCACCGACGGTGAACAATACGGCATGGGCGCCGAAATCGGCATCTCCACCCAAAAACTCCACGCCCGCGGACCCATGGCCCTCCCCGAACTCACCAGCACCAAATGGATCCTCCACGGCACCGGACAAACCCGACCATAACCACACCAACAAGGCAGCATTATCAGCATGGCTCACACCCCGACGGCTTCCCCACCACTCCGCATCGGCATCATGGGCGGCACCTTCGACCCCATCCACCACGGGCACCTCGTCGCCGCCTCCGAAGTCGCCAACCTCTTCCACCTCGACGAAGTCATCTTCGTCCCCACCGGCCAACCCTGGCAAAAAAGCGAACGAGAAGTATCCGCCGCCGAAGACCGATACCTCATGACCGTCATCGCCACCGCCAGCAACCCCAGATTCAGCGTTAGCCGCGTCGACATCGACCGACCCGGCCCCACCTACACCATCGACACCCTCTCCGACCTGCACAATATCTTCCCCACCGCGGAACTCTTCTTCATCACCGGCGCCGACGCCCTCGAAAAAATCCTCACCTGGCGAGAATGGGAAAAAGCATTCGACTACGCCACCTTCGTCGGCGTCACCCGCCCCGGCTACCTCCTCCGCGACACCAACCTGCCCGAAAAATACCAAGACCGAGTAGAACTAGTACAAATCCCGGCAATGGCCATATCCTCCACCGACTGCCGACGCCGCGCCCACGCCGGAAAACCCGTCTGGTACCTTGTCCCAGACGGCGTCGTCCAATACATCAGCAAACGAGGCCTATACCAGTAACAACCCCAACCACAACCAACAAAAACCCAGGCGGGTTTCCAAAAGTTTCCTAATTCATGAAAAACTATATAGGGTAGATATTTTTACCAGACGAAAAGATGTAGGGATTTGAGTGACTACAAGCGAAGATACTAAAGAACTAGCAATCGTCGCGGCCCGAGCCGCACACGAAAAACTCGCCACCGATATCGCACTCATCGACGTATCCAGCGTCATGGACATCTGCGAAATATTCGTCGTGGCCTCCGCTGACAACGAACGGCAAGTTCGCGCCATCGTCGACGAAGTCGAAGACGAACTCGCCAAACTCGGCCACGAACCCAAACGACGCGAAGGCAACCGCGAAAACCGGTGGGTCCTGCTAGACTACGGCATGCTCGTCATCCACGTGCAACGCGGCACCGAACGGGAATACTACCGACTCGACCAGCTCTACCGGGACTGCCCACTCATCGACGTGCCCGGCCTAGAAACCATGGTGCGGCCCGACGACTGGTCCAGTGAAGTAGACGTACGCACGGTAGAATCCCTGGACGACATCCCCCTGGCAGATCCCGAGCCCGAAGAGGAGCTATAACCCCATCATGACCCGCCGCCTCATCATGCTGCGCCACGGCCAAACCGACTACAACGCCACCCGCCGGATGCAAGGCCACCTCAACACCAAGCTCAGCCCGGTCGGATTCGAACAAGCAGCAGCGGCGGCAGACTTCCTCACCAACAAAAACATCATCAAAATCGTTTCCTCCGACCTCGATCGAGCATTTGACACCGCCACCGTGATCGGCCAACGCCTCAACCTGCCCGTAGAAAAAGACGAACGACTCCGGGAAACACATTTAGGCCTGTGGCAGTCCCGCTCCCACGACGAAGTCGACCAACTCTACCCCGGCATGCGGGCACTATGGCGGCACGATGCGACATGGGCACCCCCCGGTGGCGAATCCAGAGTCGAAGTGGCGCGCCGGGCCCGGCCGGTGGTGACAGAGCTCATGCAGTCGCTGGCGGATTGGGACTCCGCAACGGTGCTGCTTGTCGCTCACGGCGGGATAATTAGCGCCTTGACCTCGAATTTATTGGAGCTTCAGGTGCGGCAGTACCCGCTGTTTTCCGGGTTGGGGAACGCATGCGGGTCGCAGCTTACCGCCCGTCCGCGCTGGTCGGCCGCCGAGGATCGGGAGCAGTTGACGCCGCCAGAGTTCAGCCCCGCCACCGTGGCCGACGCCCAATGGTATTTGGATGGGTGGAACATTGGGGTATCGGCATAGCCTGCGGGTTTCGGCGTATCACGCTTTTCGACGCACCAAGGTGGACGAACCTGGTAAACAGGGATAGTAGATCTGTTAAGTAGGTGAGTGATTTTATGCCAGTTCGAGTGGTGACTGATACCTCAGCGGGGCTGCCGGAACATGTGGCCCGGGATTTGGGGATTACGGTGTTAGACCTGCATATGGTGGGGGATGAGGATGATAAATCCACCTCCGGCCTGTCTTCTTTGGAACTGGCGGCGGCCTATGCCCGCCAATTAGAGCGTGGTGGCGACGCTGGGGTGGTGGCGTTGCATCTTTCCAAAGACCTATCTGCCACCTGGTCGGCCGCCGTGGCTGCCTCGGCGGTTTTCGACGGCTCTGTGGCGGTGATCGACACCAAAAGCGTGGGAATGAACGTGGGGGCGGCGGCCATGGCTGCGGCCCGCATTGCGATGGATGGGGCATCGCTTGCCGAGTGCGCGGAATTGGCGGAGGACACGCTTTCCCGGTCGGAGACCTGGCTCTATTTGCACCGGATTGATGAGATTCGCAAGTCCGGGAGGATTTCGGCGGCGACCGCCATGGTGTCGGTGGCGTTGGCGACGAAACCGATCATGCAGATTCATAACGGCCGAATTGAATTAGCAATCAAAACCCGCACCCAGGCGAAAGCGTTTTCGAAACTCACCGAGTTGATTACGGCGCGTGCGGGGGGACTGCCCGCATTCGTGGCGATCCAACACTGTGAGGCCAAGGAGGCGGCCCGGGCGCTGGAGGATCAGCTGAAAGCCAGCCTGCCGGTGGACTCATCCATCATGATGATGCCCATGGAGTCGGTGCTGGCGGTGCACTGTGGTCCGGGGGCGTTGGGCGTGTCCGTGGTGTTCTCCCAGGCGGAGTCCGAGGTGAACGCCGCGCTGGCGGATGATGCCGAGGATGCGGCACCCGACCCTGGCCCGGAGGGCGAAATCGCCGATGATTCGGCGGCGATGGCGCTTCCCGCCCCATCGCAGGTTCCCACGAATGAGGTAGCCCAAAAGTAGGCGGTTGGGGTGCTAGTTCCCTACTGTGACGGGAGGGAAAAGTTATCCACAGGTTAATGAATACGGGTTTTTCATTAACCTCCGGGTTATCCACAACACAACATTACCCCTGGTGGCGGCGCTGATCTGCGCCATAGTGTGGAGCTTATGAACGCCACCACCGTCAAAGCCCGCCTCCACGACCTCACCCACCCCACCGGTGTCGAAGACACCCTGAGCGTCGATTTTCCCAACAATCGACCCTTCCGGTTGGCCATCACCCCACCCGCCGCAATCGGGGTGGCAATACTCTGCGCCCTGGTGGGGGTAGGGTTTATCGCGTGGCATTTTTGCGCACCACCCGCCAACCCCGCGGCTGGTGCGCGGCTTTCTTCACCGCATACGACCGTGCCCCTGGTCCCAGCGTCGGCGGCCGCCACCACCGCGAGTGCCCCCATGTCCGTGATCGTCGCGGTCGTCGGCGAGGTCGACCGGCCCGGCCTGCACACTTTCGCCCCCACCGCCCGGGTCGCCGACGCTCTGGCCGCGGCCCAACCCAAACCTCAGGCCCAAACCCTGGGCCTGAACCTTGCCCAAAAGCTTGCCGACGGCCAACAGATTGTCGTCCCTAACATCGACGCCGGGCCGGTTCCACCCCCACCATCAGGCATTTCCGGCGGGGTGCCGTCGCAAGGCGGCACCCAGGTCACCGGCAAAATATCGCTTAATACCGCCACCGTCCAGGAGCTCACCACATTGACCGGGGTGGGGGAGAAGACCGCCCAAGCCATTATCGCCTACCGTGACGCCCACGGCGGGTTCACCAGCATTGATGAGCTGCAACAAGTCAAGGGGATTGGGCCGGCAAAATTCGCCACCATCAGCCCCGAAGTCACCCTGTGACCATGGCCGAGCTTCGCCTCATTCCGCCTGCGGCACTCCTCTGGGTGGTCACCCTCATCATCATTGGCACCCGCACCCCCTGGTGGGCGTTAGCACTGGTGTTCGTCGTGGGGGTGGGCGTGGCGTTTTGGGATGTGGGCCTCGCCCTCACTACTACCGTCGTCGGGGTTCTCGGGGTTTTGATCACCAGCATCCGGGCCATGATTGTCGACACCACCACCATCCACCCTGTGGTCACCGCCACGGCCGCGTCCTACGCCCACCGCACAAACACCGGGTGGATCCAGCAGTTTCGCATCGACGACTACCCCGTCACCCTGCCGGTCATCACCCACCAGCGCCCCGACATTCCCATCGGCACACTCACCGAACTTCACGGCAACCCCATCGCCACCACCAATTTTGGTCTCGGGAACACCCTGTTTCTTGCCACCACCGCCCACCCCATCGGTCGCCCCGACCTCCTCCACCAATGGGGAACATGGGTTCGAGAAACCTTTGCCCACGCCGTGGCCGCCCACACCAGTGGCGACGCCGCCGCCCTCATCCCCGCAATGGTGCTCGGCGACACCACCGGCCAAACCCCCGAATTCACGCAGCGGTTCGTCGCTACCGGGCTCACCCACCTCAGCGCGGTCTCCGGGTCCAACGTGGCATTGGTCACCACCGCGGCCGTGCTCCTCGTCGCCCACCGCAGCCCCCGCACTCGTGCCGCGGTCGCCGCGCTCGCCCTGCTCGGCTACGTCGTCATCGTCGGGCCCGACGCCTCGGTGCTCCGGGCGGCAGCCACCGGCATCGTTGGGCTCATCATCATGCTCAGCGCCACCACCAAGGCGCCCAGCCACACCCTCGCCCTCGTGGTCATCGGTCTCATCCTCTACGACTCCAGCCTGGCCGTCCACTACGGCTTCGCCCTTTCCGTCGCCGCGACCGGCGGCATCATCGCGGCGGTCCCGTCCCTCCATACCCTGATCGGTCGCACCAATCTTCCCGACATTATCGTGCGCGCCCTGGCCGTGGCGCTCGCCGCCCACCTGGTCACCATGCCCATCGTGGCGCTCATGAGCAACCGCGTTTCGGTCATCGCCGTTGCCGCCAACCTGCTTGCCGCACCCGCCGTGGCCCCCATCACCATACTGGGGCTCGTCGCAGCCATCCTCAGCCTGCTCCCCGGCGGGTTGGAAACCATTCCCCTTGCCATCATCGGACCGCTCGCTCACTGGATCGGTCTCGTCGCCACCGGCGGCGCCGCGCTCCCCGGGGCCACCATCGCCCTCCCCGCTGCCTTGGCCCCGGCCTGGGCGGCGCTGGCCGCCGCCTGGACCATATGGCTCATCTATCGACAACACTTTCGAATACTCGTGGGTGTGGTGCTTATTCTGCTGTTCGCCCCAGGCATCCCCATGCTCACCGGGGCCCGCCGCATTGACCCCCATACCCTCATCACCTACACCGTCCCCACCAAGGACCACCTCATCACCCTCGATAAAACCGGCGGCATCCCGCCCGATGCCCAGCTCATCATGATCGAGCGGCCGCCACCTTCGGGGCGTCGACAAGCTCACCGGTCCAGGCCCACCGTGACCCGCACTGGCGTGCCCGTTGTGGTTATGGGCGTTGACGTGGATCTTTACGAGGACGGCACCCAGCACGCCGCGGACGGCAGCTTCTGACCGTATAAAGTAAAACCATGCCCACCCCCATCACACCCAGCCCGCAGGTGCACCTCATTGTCGGTGCCGAAGAGTTCCTGGCCGAACGCGCCCGCCTCGACATTGTGGCCCAGCTCAAACAGCAATCCTCGGAGGGGGAGAACCTCATGGTCACCACCTTGCGGGCTGGGGATGTGACCGAGTCGGAGCTCATCGAGCTGTGCAGCCCCTCGCTTTTCGGGGAGGACCGCATCGTGGTGCTCACCAAGCTGGAGGATGCGGGGAAGGAACCCGCCGATCTTATCCTCAAGTTTGCGGTGAATCCCGCCCCCGGCGTTGCCATCATTCTCATGCATAATGGCGGCGGCCGCACCAAGGCGTTGGTGCCCAAGCTCAAGAAGATTGCCACCGTTCACCAGGCTGAGAAGCTCAAGCCCCAGGAGCGGATGGGGTGGGTGACCAACGAGTTTCGGCGCCATAATGTGCGGCCCACCCCCGACGTGGTTCAGGCGGTGCTCGCCGGTGTGGGCTCGGATTTGCGGGAACTCGCCAGTGCCGTCAGCCAGCTTGTTGCCGACACCGGTGGGGTGGTGACAGCTCAGGCCGTCCACGATTATTATGCGGGCGTTGCCGAGGTTTCCGGTTTTGATATTGCCGATTACGCGTGCAGCGGTCAGGAGCAGCGCGCCCTGGTCAGCATGCGTCGGGCATTGCAATTAGGGCTGGAACCTGCGGCGTTGGCGGCAGCGCTGGCCATGAAGGTGTCCGGTATCGCCCGGCTATATAGCCTGCGCGGCAGGGTGGACAGGTCGCTTGCCGGCAGCCTGGGCATGCACCCGTTTGTGTTAGAGAAAACCGCCCAGATTGCCCGTCGCTGGTCCGGCGATGCGGTCAGCGATGCCGTCATTATTGTCGCCGACCTGGATGCCACAGTGAAGGGCCAAGGAGGCGACCCCCATTTCGCCCTGGAAAACGCCGTGCGGCGCATATCCCAGCTTGCCAGGTAGCGTCCGCCATAATAGAAAGCATGACCGAAAAATCTATTAGCGCTGAAGAACTGGAACAAAGATACGCCGACGCTACCGTCAGCAATGCCCTCACCGATGAGGGCGCCCAGGAATTGCCGCCCGAACTGCAGGATTTTGTCGACAAACTGTTCGAACTCGCCCGCACCGGCACGGTTCCGCCCGGTGAGCCTTCCGCCGCCGATCAGCTTGCCGGCTATGTGACCGCCGGCCTCAGCCCGAACCTCACCAATCATGAAGGCAATACGCTGCTCATGCTTGCCGCCTACAACGGTCACGCCGATATCGTGACGGCGCTTGCCCAGCACGGTGCCGATGTTGACCGGCTTAACGACCGGGGCCAGTCGCCGCTCGCCGGTGCGATTTTCAAGCAAGAAACCGCCGTGATCGAGGCGTTGTTGGCGGCTGGGGCCGACCCGCTGGCCGGGCATCCGACCGCCATTGACTGCGCCACCATGTTCGGCCAAACCGAGCTTGCAGATAGGTTAAACCTGATGCTTAACTAATGACTTATGCCATTAGCGCAACTTGGAACCCTAGTATTACTGAATGTGGCGGGTATGGCCACTCCCGGCCCTGACCTGTTGCTTCTTACCCGTATGGCCACGAGATCCCGGAGGCACGCTTTGGCTAGCGTATCCGGGATTAGCACCGGGTTGGTGTTGTGGGTTTCGCTCACTGTGTTTGGGGCGGCCGCGTTGTTGATAACCTACCCCGTGTTGGAAAGCGTGATCAAACTTGTGGGCGGGGTGTGGTTGGTGTGGATGGGGCGGGGCATGATTCTTGCCGCCCGCGCCCAGTTTCGGGATCGCATGAATGTTGATATTGATGTGAATACGATCTTTGGCACGCCGTGGAAGAGCTACCAGCAGGGGCTTTTCACGAATCTTTCCAACCCTAAAGTGGTGTTGTATTTCGCGGCGATCATTGCCCCGCTCATGCCGGCGCATCCCACCATGGGGGATGCGGTGCTGATTGTGCTGTCCATTGTGGCCAGCACGTTTCTTGGCTTTTCGACGCTCGCGTTTCTCCTTTCTACCAAGGCCATGCGGAAAAGATTTGTCTCGGCGGGCCCATACATCGACATGGGTTCTGGGATATTTTTCGTCATCGCCGGTGCATCACTTGCTATTAATGGAATTGCTACCTTGTTAATGGGCAAATAAAACCTGGTTGCCAGGGGCCTGCCAGGTGCCGTTTTTATCGTTGCCGGTATGTTTACTCCCAATGATGACATCATGGAATCGCGGCGGACCATTTCGCGCCGCCGTGCGCTAGGGGTTGGCGGCACCGTTGGTCTTGCCGGCCTCATCGCCGCCTGCGCTCCCGGAACGAAAACCACCAACACCGCAGCCAGCACCAGCACCAATGCTTTTGCCACCTCGACGACGTCGGTGGCCGCCGCTGCCGCCAACGAACAGAAGCTGCGGGAATTGCTCAATGCGGCCCCCGGCTGCGTGACGACGCCCGAGGAAACCCAGGGTCCCTACTATTTTGATGTGGATTCCATCCGCAGCAATATCACCGAGGACCGCCCTGGTCTGCCACTGGAGCTTATGATTCGGGTGCAGAACGTGGAGGGCTGCGTGGTGGGATCGAGCGATAATCCAGTGGCCAATGCCGCGGTGGAAATCTGGCATTGCGATGCCGGTGGCGTGTACTCCGGTTTCGAAGTGTCCTCCCAGGCGGCCAATAATGGCGGCGCCGGTGGTGCTGGTGGTGGGGGTGCGGCGCCATCGGGCAACCCGCCGGCCGGCGATCCGCCTCAGGGCAATCCGCCATCCGGCACCCTGCCCCAAGGTGGTGGCGAGGGCGGCCCCGGCGGCGGGCCGCAGGGTGACGGCGACCAGTCCACTAGTGGTTCTGTGTCCGACGGCAGCTATGCCGCGGGCGATAAGGAGGCCACGACCTCGGACGATGGCACCTATTTGCGGGGTGCCCAAATGACTGACTCCGAGGGGATTGTGCGGTTTACCTCCATTTACCCCGGCTGGTATGTGTCTCGAACCGTGCACATACACGTCAAGGTGCATATTGACCGCAAGACGGTGCTCACCACCCAACTGTTCTTCGATGACACCTTGAGCGACACCATCAACGCGGATGTGAGCCCCTATAACGAGCACAAAAACCGCGACACCTATAACGACACCGACAAGATTTTCACCAAGGAAGGACTGGTGAAGGCCGAATACGACGGCACAAAAGTGCTGGCCGCAATCAACATTGGCATAGCGGCATAGTCCCTGTTACCCGCTGGGGTGCTAAAGTCGTCGCAAAGCACCCAGAGAACAAAGAACTCGCCCGCAGCGCATTCGTGCCGGGCGAGTTCTTGCTATGTCAAGTCTTGTTGCGTTTTAGGACATTTTATTGAAGGCGTTTGCCATCTTGGACTTCTTGTTGGCGCCATTATTGCGGTGGAACACGCCCTTGGTGACAGCCTTGTCCATGGCGCGGGAGGCAACACGCAGCTGAGCCTCGGCGGCAGCCTTATCGCCGCTGGCCACGGCCTCACGGAACTTACGGATCTCGGTGCGCACAGCGGAGCGGATGGCTTGGTTACGCTGACGGCGCTTTTCGTTGGTGAGCACCCGCTTCTTCTGGGACTTAATATTTGCCATAATAATCTACCTCTTGGGTCTTGATGGAAGACCACCCGGGCATACAATACCTCAACCCCAAGGTCCTGGTTGATTCTGCCTAGGTGTGTGTTGCATTGGGCAACGAGGAACTAGCCTAGCAGGACTCCCCAGCTAATTCCAACCATATTCGTTGCGCAGCCGGCTGGCGATCCGATTGAATCGACCCAGGGGAATAACGGCCCCCTGGCGGCGAATGGCGGTTTCTGCCACCTTGATGACCTTATCGAGCCGCAGCCAGGAGCGGCGGCCTTGCTCGTCCCAGGGGCCCGACCCGATGTCTAACCATTTTTCGTCGTCGGCATGTTCCGGGTTGGGCGAGGTGATGAGCCCTAGTACGTGGTCGCCGGTGCGGCCGATGACCACCAGGGCACGCTCCGTAAACTTCGGGGTGGTGTCATCGGTGGTGGTTGTTGTCTCGTCATTGGGGTCCGCATCGTGGTTGGGCACCCAGAACCATACAACCTCACCAGGGTCAACTTGGCCGTCCATATTGGGGGCGTAGAAGATATTGCGGGGAAAGGAATCGCTGGTACATACGGTAAAATCGCAGGTAAAAGGCCTATCTGCTTTGGTTGGTTCGATGCCTTGCAAAC
This sequence comes from Corynebacterium matruchotii, assembly GCF_011612265.2. Taxonomy (NCBI): domain Bacteria; kingdom Bacillati; phylum Actinomycetota; class Actinomycetes; order Mycobacteriales; family Corynebacteriaceae; genus Corynebacterium; species Corynebacterium matruchotii. The sequence goes on from NZ_CP050134.2 coordinate 665,168, forward strand.
CTAACCTGGAGTACAGCATGTCGAGACCTTCGTCGAGTGCACCCGTATGATCGCGGCGGAATGCCTCCAACACTTTGTCCAACCAGCGTTTGGGCTTTTTCTGGTCAGTGGGCTTCGGCTGATGAAGAATATGCCGGTGCCCACTTTCTTGACGCCGTAGCTTCATGGTCAACACTCTAGTCACCTCCCACTGTAGTTATTAGGATTCGCGCCTTAATGCGTGGTTTGTTATTAGATTTACACTTTAATTATACATCGGTCCATAGGGGTTTATCCAAAGGGGGCTGCAATTTTGCTTTCAATATTTAGGGGAGTCTCAGCGTTCGTTAAAGGTGGTTGTGGTGGTATGGAGCAGTGGAAATGGCATGGTTGTCACCCGTGAAACATTGGGCCACACCCACTTTAATAAGTGATATGATTAACATTCATGGGGTGGGATTTATAATTTTTATGATTGCTACCACATTGGTGAACCCGCAGGAGCGAATCACGGTGTGGTACGACGCGAAAAGGCGTTCTGGAAACCGTCTACTCATGCGGTAATGTGAGGGGGATTTTAAGGAGAAAGAGGGATTATGGCCAAAAATTTCGCAGAAACAACGTTTACCGACCTGGAACATATCCGAAATTTCTGTATCATTGCCCACATTGACCACGGGAAATCCACCTTAGCGGACCGTATTTTGCAATATTCCAATGTGGTGGATGCGCGGGATATGCGTGACCAATACCTCGATAATATGGATATCGAGCGGGAGCGGGGCATTACCATTAAGGCCCAAAACGTGCGGCTGCCTTGGGTGCCCCGTACCGGCCCATATAAGGGGCAAGAGATTGTCATGCAGATGATCGACACCCCCGGCCACGTGGATTTCACCTACGAGGTTTCCCGCGCACTCGAAGCCTGCGAGGGAGCAATTTTGCTTGTCGACGCCGCCCAGGGCATTGAGGCACAAACCCTGGCTAACCTCTATCTAGCCATGGAAAACGACCTCGAAATCATTCCCGTCCTCAATAAGATCGACCTACCTGCCGCTGACCCTGAAAAATACTCCCTCGAAATCGCCCATATTATTGGTTGCGAACCCGAGGATGTGCTGCGGGTTTCCGGAAAAACCGGCGAGGGTGTCGAGGCGCTATTAGATAAGGTAGTCGAGCTCGTGCCCCCGCCCACCACCGATTATCCCATGGATGCGCCCGCCCGCGCCATGATCTTCGACTCGGTCTACGACACCTATCGGGGCGTGGTTACCTATATCCGCATGATTGACGGCAAACTTATCCCGCGCCAAAAAATCAAGATGATGTCCACTGGTGCCGTTCACGAGTTGCTAGAGATCGGCATTGTGTCACCCACCCCCAAGAAGTGCGAAGGGCTGGGGCCCGGCGAGGTGGGATACCTCATCACCGGCGTGAAAGACGTGCGGCAATCCAAGGTGGGTGACACCGTGACCTGGGCCAGCAAGGGTGCGACCGAGCCGCTTCAGGGTTACGAGGACCCCAAGCCCATGGTGTACTCCGGGCTGTTTCCCATCTCCCAGGCCGACTTTCCGGACCTGCGGGATGCCCTAGAGAAGCTACAACTCAACGACGCCTCCCTCACCTACGAGCCGGAAACATCGGTGGCATTGGGCTTCGGGTTCCGCTGCGGTTTCTTGGGGCTGCTCCACATGGAAATCACCCGCGACCGACTCGAACGAGAGTTCGGTTTGGACCTGATTTCGACCGCGCCGTCGGTGTCCTACCGGGTGGTTGCCGAGGACGGTTCCCACACGCACGTCCATAACCCCTCCGATTGGCCGGGCGGCAAGCTTCGGGAGGTATGGGAGCCCATCGTCAAGACCACGATCATTGTGCCAAGCGAGTTCGTGGGCAGCACTATGGAGCTGTGCCAGTCGAAACGCGGCCAGATGGGGGGCATGGACTATCTTTCCGAGGATCGGGTCGAACTGCGCTACACCATGCCGCTGGGCGAAATCATTTTCGATTTCTTTGATGCGCTCAAGTCCCGCACCAAGGGGTATGCGTCCCTCAACTATGAGGAGGCGGGGGAACAGGAGTCGAACCTGGTCAAGGTGGATATCCTGCTCAATGGCGACCCGGTGGATGCGTTTTCGGCGATTGTGCACCGGGATTCGGCCCAATGGTATGGCAATAAGATGACCAAGAAACTCAAGGAGTTGATCCCACGTCAACAGTTTGAGGTGCCGATCCAAGCCGCCATTGGCTCGAAGATTATCGCCCGGGAGAATATTCGGGCGGTGCGTAAAGACGTGCTGGCAAAGTGCTATGGCGGCGATATTTCCCGAAAGCGGAAGCTTTTGGAAAAGCAGAAGGAAGGCAAGAAGCGCATGAAATCGCTGGGGTCGGTGTCGGTGCCCCAAGAAGCCTTCGTGGCGGCACTATCGACTGACGACAATAACAAGAAATAGGCGCCACCACCCCAAAATTTCCACCCCCTCTGTTACCCCCGCTATTTCTCAGTATGGGGTTAGCAGGGGGATTTTTAAGGGGTAAGGTCGATGGAGTCTAGATGAGATTTACATCGGTTTAATGTCAAATAATCTTGGTAAAAAATTGGGATATTTTCAGCTTTTTGGGGAAACTTTGCCAGATTTATTCGGGATTGGTAGGAGGGGATTGGGGTCTACCTATGGCGACAATTCGAAACCTAAACCCCCTATTCCGGGGGTGATATAAGTGATGGTAGGGTCGCAAACCGCTCATGCGAAGCGTCGAAAGCGGGTGCGAATAATAGTGTCTAACGCCCCGCCTTGGGCGTCGGCAAGCTTATATTTCATCCAGCCAGTCGGTGAGGGCTTTCGCTAATGCCTGCGCCTGGTGGATGGCCATGCCTAGCTGCGTATCGCGGGCAAATAACCCCAGCACCAAGTGGCCGACCGGCGGATGCTCAATCCTGGCCATGCCTAGGAATTCGGAGTTTGGTAATTCAACGGCGACGACGGTTTCTTGCAGGTCACTTTTAAGCGGGTCAATCACCTGGGCCTGAGCCAGGGACACGCTCAACATGGAGGCGTTTAATGCTGCCATGCGGGATGCATCATCGGGTGAGTTAAAACCGATTGAGGCGACGTGGATGCCGTCCCCGGTGCCCAAAATGATTGAGTGTATTCCCTGGTACTGGTTGCGCAAATGCGACAGCAGCGGCAGAGCTGCTGCCGCAATGTCGTTTGCGCCAAAGTCACGCCCACGCACCCGACGGTGTCGAGCAATGAATTCGTCTGTCATGAGTTACTCCTGATAGCGAGTTCCACCACCCGGGCCACATCTTCACGAATTCTGGGATCCGCTACGACAACTGGAGTGGGCGGCATGATCGGGATGGGCGGCATTCCCGGGGGCACCACAAGGGGTGCGGCACCGGCAATAGCACCATCGCCTAGATCAACTTTAGTCAATTGCTCAGTCAGTAACGTCTTCGTCATGGAGGTGATAGTGGCTTCGTCGATTTCAACGAAGTTCAGGGCGATACATAGCCGCCCCTTTTTCAGGGGGGTTTTCACCTCTGGAATCCACTGTTCCAACTGTTCTTCAATCAGGGTGGGGTCACCATACAACCACAGCACTACACCCGCCTCCGGGTTATTCAGTGCCGCCCGGGTGGATTCGAATCGGTCCTGGCCAGCCGTGCCAAACAGGCCGATTTCGGTGCCGTCATCGCGTTTCCAAATGCCGTAGTCGATACCCACGGTTGTGGTGGTCTTCCACCTAGGGATGAATTCGTCGTTTTCCGACCCCTTGACTTCCGTCATAATGGGAAGCACTGTGGACAAAGTTTCGACACAGGTGGTTTTCCCCACCCCGACGGGGCCTACGAAAACCACACCTTTAGTGGTAGGAGAGCCGATGATTGCATCCTGGGGTACGGAATGATAGGGGTCCAGGTCAAGAACGTCGAGTTCTTCGATCTTGCCATGACGCCGTTTGCGGAAGGAGTTCGATTGCATTGTCTTAATAATTCCCTAATCCGAATTTGATTTGACCCAATATCTTAAGTATTGATTAAGTAGCCTAGGTTGTCTAATCTGAAATCTAATCGGGTTCACCCGATTGGCGCGAGCTGGTTTTCCCACTATAGAAAATATAGCGAACGTTGAAACAGGTCCGAATCGAAAAGGAATTGGCGAATATGTCCCAACAAGATCATCTTAATAATTTTTTGAATAGCCTCGCAGAGGATATTTCTGGCTTCATCGGTGCTTCGGTCGTAGACCTGGGTACGGGCATGTCCCTGGCCTCAGTTGCCCGGGTGGCAAACTTTGACCTTGATGTCGCTGCCGCCTATAACTGCGAAATGGTGAAAGCAAAGCGGAAGACCATTCAGGCTCTGGGTATTGACTCTCACTTGCAGGATATGCTGCTTACCTTGTCCGACCAGCTTCACCTGGTGCGGGTGCTCAATAACGACCTGTTCGTGTACGTCGCTGTCCAGTCCTCACAGTCCAACCTGGCTCTGCTGCGGACCGCGGTGAACGCCAACATTGAGAAGTATAATCTGGTCTGAAATGGTCGCCCGGAATTAGCGGACCCCACGTCAGAGCCAGAATCTTCCACGGACGAATCCGTCACCGAATCTGCCCAATCCTTCGCCAGCCCGACGGCAACTGCTGCCGAGGCTGAGGCCAAGGTTGAGGCCGCGACTGCAACGACTCCTGTAGCTCCCGCTGCGGAGACCGATGTGGCCGATACGGCTGATGCTTCTGCGAATCCGGACACTTCAACAGCGACACCAGCCATGGCAGCTGAAACCGTCACAGCGGTTCCAACTACCCCAACGACTGAACCTGTAGCAGTTGATGCGCCGGAGCAGGCCCCAGCGCAGGTTGATAAGGAACCGGCAGATACACCAACAATGGTTATGCCAGCAGTGGTGCAACCAACACCACCGCAATCATCATTAGAGTCAGAGAACCAGAAACCGGAATCAGGCACTCAGGTGCCGGAACCGGAACCAAAAACATCGGGCGCTGATGATGACCCAAAACTCAAACCCGAACCCGAACCAACAGTCGAGGCCGAAACCAAGACCGAAGTCGAAAAAAGCGGCAACGACGAAACCAACGACGAGCCCGAAAAAGCGGCTCACGGCGGCGGTAGCGGCACGGCAACGGGGTCGGGTAATGAGTTACCGGCTGAGCCACACCAGGAAGCTACTCGGCCCGCAGAGGCGGAGCTAGCGGACCAGGATCGGTCGAAGTTGGCGTTTCTGGAATCGGAATACCTCATGATGGAAATACCACCTTTGGACCTGGATTCAACCACCGGAATAGACTTCTTGGCTGACAACGATGATTACTCGGACCCGGTCTTTGCCGCAGTAAAGAAAGACCTGGAACGAAAAGAACGAGAACAAGCAGCTGCCGCGGCCGCCGCCGCAGCCATGGCAGCCGCCTCGGATCCATCATCGTCAGGGGATAATGCCGCCGACAATGTGAATAATCCTGCGCCGGTCGATACCAATTCCAAGCCGCAGCAACAACCAGCGGCAGCGAAGAAAGTACCACTACCGGATTATCCCACCGTCGAAATGCATTTCCCTGCTGATCCCGGGAGTAACCAGTTAGACGAAACCGCGAAGATGCAGTTCGTGATGCCACCCTATGATCCGGCACCCCGAAACCCATCACCGCGGAATCTGCCAAACCGGCAGCAACCGCCACAAGCACCCCCGCAAGCCAATAACCAGTCGGATGCCAGGTCTAACGGGCACCGAGGTTTGTGGAAGCGCTTATTCAGGCGACATTGAAGAACAACGACAACCGGTAGCCTAGTCGCCAGAGCGGCTGCTACCGGTACGTCAACCCGATGCCTCCATTGGGCTCGGGCCCACTCGCGCAGGTACGTGCCTCTGCCACAGAAGAGCGATGCGTGCCTGTGTTTCTAGTTTCTATTGAGTTTTGGCTGTGACCCGGTAGCTGGTGGGTTTTCGCCGTAATATTTCTGGGCCAGCTTAGTCGCATTATGAGAATTGCCCAAATATAGGGGCGATGGCTGATTGGCGTGACCTTGGGTTTTCCTGAATTTTATGGCAAATAGTCCTCATGGTCTAGGCTTATATAAGGTTACAGCGAATACGAGCGAAATGCCGGGGTTCTTTTATAAGGGGCTCATGAATCTTTGCAGCATATCTGCCGCGGTTCGGTGGATGTTGTTGGTGGCATTTTTCTTCTAGTTTCATCTGGTTAACCCCGATAAATTCACTATAATGGGGGTAAAATGAAATAATGGTATTTGTTCATTGTTACGCATTTTAGATTAAAAATGGGTAGCATATTTATATAACTGTAATAGTGGTGTTTAGGCGGAAATTTAGATTTCCCTCGTTCATCTCTCATTTCTTTGTAAGGAGTTTCTTGTCATGAGCCGAAGGCTTGTCACAGCTTTGGGTACGTCGATCGTCCTTGCAGTGCCTATCATTGCTGCCGCCCCCGTGGCCGGTGCCAATGAGGAACCGTATTTCACGGTCGCAATTAGTGAGGGAAAATGCCTGCTCAGCCTCAATCAGGCCAACCCTCAGGCGAAGCAGAATCAACAATTTCTCGCCTCGCCCACCAAAAACCGCATCCAATACTTCAATTCGAGGATTCCCGGTCTGGAAGCGCTGGTAAATGAGCTTGCCGACGCCCATACGTCGGAAAAAACCGCTCTGGCGGGGGGCGACAATGTGGGCATGACCAAGTCCGGTGATGCCCTCACCGCCACCAAGTCCAAGATCACCGAGCTGGTCACTAGAAGCGGCATGAACGAGAAAGACGCCGAAGAGATCGTCAAACTCGCCAATGACTACCGCAAAGAAGGCGGTCCCACCCAGGTCAGCTATGAGGTGGAGCAAAAGAAAATCGCCGCGGCCCTTACCGCCGCCACCACCGCCCTCTCAACCGAAAACCAGTTTGCTAATAACAATAAATCCCTGCCGGATAATTCCCCCAAGTTCAACCAAATCAATGCCGAATGGGATGCAGCCTTCCGTAATGCGGTTGAGGGGCAACACAGTGGGCGGCTCACTGCCATTAAGGCCTGCCAGGAAAACCGGACCGTTACCGCTGGCGGTACCGGTGGCACTGGTGCGACCAGCGCACCCGCCACGACCAGTGGGGCAGCAAAAACCAGCGAAGCGCTACAGCAGCCGAGCAGCCCACTGTATAAGCTGCTCCATACCCTCTCGTCCGTGTCTGGGGTGGCTGGGACGATTATCACCGTGTTCCAGAACCTTCTGAAAACCGGTGCTATCAAATTCTAGCCGGCCGGCCACCCCGGCCAGGTGGTAGGGACTACCTGCCGCTACCGCTGATGTGCCGCCACGCGATGGGCAGCTGCTCAGCATAATACGGCCAGTTATGGGTGCCGCCATGCAGATAGGTCACCTGCTGGTGGGTCATGCCCTGCGCCCGCATTGCATCATCCAGGTCGTGGGTGCATTGATTTACCAGTTTCTCTAAAATTACCGACCCGGTGAGCGTGATCGGCCCACCATCTTTGGCAACAATGTCCTTATCCCGCTGCGTCACCTCGCCATCCGCGGCAAACAGGTACACCGGCATGCCGCGCAACCCGGACGGGTTGGCGGTCACATCATTCCGGCGCCGCTCCGCCGACACCCCCGGCCCCCACTGGTTATCGGGGTTACCGCCGGTCGCCGTGTTAATCAGGTTCAAAAACCCGCGGCCATCGGTGCTCGTGGGGGAGTAGCATCCCGAAAACCCAAACGTGCCCCGGTACAGGTCCGGGTGCAGATTCGCTAACCGCACCGCCGCACTGCCGCCCATGGACACGCCACCAATATATCGGGTGCCGTTAAACTTTAAACCCGCCTCTTTCTCCAGTACGGTGGGTAGCTCGCTGGTGAAAAACGTTTCCCACTGCATCCGACCCAAAATTGGGTCGTCGGACTGCCAGTTAGTGTAATTCGACCCGGTCGCCTCTGTCGGCATGACCACCGTGACCTGCTCGCCGCTGAGCTGCTGCACATTGCCTTCCCGCAGCCACCCGGACTCCTTCGGCGCGGTCACCCCATCCAACAGATACAGCATTGGGGCTGGCTTACCCTGGTCCTTCGCGTGCTGCACCTGCACCTGCACCACCCGCCGCATCGCCGGCGACTCTACGAACAACCGTTCGATACCGGGGTGTTGGGCGTCGGCTTCCCGCTTCGCCAACCGAGGCGCCGCATAGTCCCGCAGCGAGGCGGGCGGGTACGGGTTCGGCCGGAAATAGATGGGCGGCGTCGGCACATACCCAGGCGTTGACCCCAAGAGTCTTTCCAGCTCCGGGGCTAGCCTGGGATCCTTCGACATCCGTTCAACCGCGCTCGACGACCCCAGATCCCCCACATCCGTAGCCTCCGCCGGCATCACCCCCAGGTTCAGGCCGGCGCTCACACCCGCCACGACTATCCCCCCAAGGATTCGCATCGCTTTTCGACGCATCAACCTCACCGCTTTCCTATCGGATAAATCATGAAATGATTATAGTCCGACTGTTAGGCGTCGAAAAGCTTATTGGCTCATATGCCGCCATGCGATCGGCAACTGCTCCGCAAAATACGACCAAAAATGGATACCACCCTGCTGATACGTGATCTTCTGGTGGGTCATGCCCCGCGCCCGCATCGCATCATCCAACTCGTGCGCGCACTCATTCGACATCTTCTCCAACACCACCGAACTCGGGATCGCCGCATTCCCCACCGGACCGTACTTTGCAGTAATACTCCGATCCCGGGGCGTAATCACCCCATCCGCCGTAAACACATACACCCGCATATTCTTGAGCCCCTCCGGGTGCGCCGTCACATCATTCCGCAGCCGCTCCGCCGATGTTCCCGCTCCCCACTGATTATGCGGATTCCCGGCTCCCGCGGCCACTATCATATTTAAAAATTCCCGCCCCATATTGCTCGTTGTGGAATAGCACCCTGAAAGCCCAAACGTGCCCCGGTACCGATCTGGGTACAGGCTCGCCAACCGCACCGCGGCCCCCGCACCCATCGACGCCCCACCAAGATACCGGGCGCCATTAAACTTTAAATCCGCCTCCTTCTCTAGCACGGTGGGCAGTTCGCGCGTCAAAAACGTTTCCCACTGCATCCGCCCCAACATCGGATCATCCGCTTGCCAGTTCGCATAATTCGACGACCGGGCTTCCGTCGGCATCACCACCGTCACCTGCGCATCCTGGTGCAATTGCTGCACCTTTCCCTCCGTCAACCAGCTTGATGTGTCATTCGAAGCCGCCCCATCCAACAAATACAACATTGGTGCCGGCTTACTCCGGTCCTTCGCATACTGCACCTGCACCTGCACCACCCGCCGCATCGCCGGCGACTCTACGAACAACCGTTCGACATTAGGTTCGTAGCCATCGGGCTCCCGCTTCGCCAACCGGGGCGCTGCATAGTCCTGTAGTGAAGCAGCGGGATACGGATTCGGCCGTAAATACACCGGTGGCACCTGCACATACCCCGGCTGCCCCCGATGCGCCGCCTCATACGCATCCTGCAACGCCCGCGCCAACTGCGGATTCCGGGACGCCTCAACCAACGGATCCTGCGCCGGCGACAGCGATGACGGTGTCGGCTGCGCTCCCGCAACCATCGGCCTGAACACTCCAAAACCCGTGGTCAACACAGTTACTGTGGCCACAATGGTCAGCACGATCGCCTGTGTCTTACTACCCATAAACTGGTGAACTTTTTTATACGCCATAGCGGCCCTATCAACTTTCTACAATGAAACAGCGGTGACGAGAATCTGATCTATCCGATCTATCGACCACCAACCAACCCACCATTACATTGCACGCTAAGCTTAACCCCATGAGTATCGTCAAAATCAACGCCATCACCGCCGGACCCGGGCAAGAAGCAGAGTTAGAACGCCGATTCGAAGCCCGCAAACACGCGATCGACGGCCACCCCGGATTTGAGGGATTCACCCTCCTGCGCCCCACCAAGGGCGAAACCCGCTATTTCGTGTTCACCCAATGGGCCGACGAAGAATCCTACCAAGCCTGGCGTGCCGCCGACACCGGGCACAGCGGGGACCCTGCCGAACGCAAAAAAGTAGCCCCGCACGCAGACCTCATGGAATTCGACGTAGTGTTCGAAGTGAAGGGGGAATAACCCATGGAAGCCGCCGAAGTAGCATCATGGATGTTTGCCGCCGAGGTGCCCATTCCCGCTGACGTGAACAACATACTCATCCCCGGGGAGCAAGCCGTCGCCGCCTACAAAACCTTCCGCGATAGCGCTATTTTCACCACCCACCGCCTCATCGTCCGCGACTCCCAAGGCATCCGGGGTAAAAAGGTGGAGGCCTATTCCCTCCCATACTCCGCAATTAACATGTGGTCCAGCGAAAACGCCGGCACCCTCGACTTCACTGCCGAAATTGCCCTATGGACCCGTGCCGGATACATCAAGATCAAGCTGGGAAGAGGCGTGGATGTTCGCCGCCTTGATCAGCTCATCGCCCACGTTGTCCTCAATAAATAGCGGTCCGGGGTGGGGTAGCGGCCGCTGCTGGAGGCAGACCTGTCGGGCTTGGCGTGGCGGCCAGTCAAAGCCGGTTGGCCGGTTAGCCGGTTGCCGCAGCTGCGGTTGCCGCAATCGCATCCGCCAGGGGAGTGGGGACAAAACCGAATGCCTGTTCTAGTTCGGTGGCGTCGATAACATAGGGTTGGGTGTATTGGTAGAGCACGGATTTGATTTCCCGCATCATGGGGTTGGTGAGCCCCGCGAGTGTGAGCCCCATTCCCGAAATCTGTTTCACCTTCCCCTTGGGGTTGAGCTGATAAGCAAAGTCGGTGAGGCTGACATTCCCGGATACCGGCCCCACCCAATACCTATCGCTCAACTGGGGGTTGGTGGCCAAAATGGCCAGGCATTCGCCAATGTCGGGAAGATACGACCAGGCGTGGGGGACGGTGGGATCGCCAACCACCTTGGCCACCCCGCCGGCAAGAATGGGATCGATGAATTCGTCGCCGACAATGCTGCCAATGCCCGCGCCCGGGCCAAAATAATCACTGGCCCGCAGCTCGGTGACATAGAGATCATCAGCCTGCTTGAGCATGCGCCATAATTGGGCGCGGGTGGCGCCCTTGGGCTCGGTGGGTGATTCCAGGGACGCACCGGTAAACGGCCTAGTCTGTCGCCCAAACGGGTAGAGATTTCCCATGAGCACAATGCGAGAGCCGGTAGCGCGGGCGGCGGCAATCACCGATTCGATAATGGGCGGCCATTCCTCGGGCCACTCCGGGTAGGGCGGATTGACGCACACAATAATGGATTCGCAGTTCGTCGCGGCGGTGGCGAGGGCCGCGGCATCCGTGGCATCCAACCGCAGCGACAGGCACTGGGGAACGGGGGTACGCGACCGGGTTCCGACCTTCACCTGCTGATTTCGGCGAATGAGACTGTGGGCAGCAGCCCGGCCGGTGGGGCCGGCGCCCAGGATAAGGTGGGTGGACATGACGAACTCCAAAAACGAATGGTGCGCGCCGCGTCGCGCGTCGAAAGGCTCAAGGCTGACGCCCAAAAGCTAATAAAGTATCATAACAACAGTCGAACGTTAGCTCGATTAATCGAGATATCAGTACACCCGTCCTTATCTAGCTCACCTGACTTTTATATACCGCATCCCATCCAGCTTTAAGCTGGTCACCATAATATTCCCACGCATGAACCCCACCATACTGGTAGTGGACAACCTGGTGGGTCATGCCCGCGTTAATCATGGCACGTTCCAAATCACGTGTGGAGGTGTACGAGGCATATTCCAAAATGGTGGCACCGGGTAAATCGAGGCGGGTGCGGCCGGTGTGCAGCTCAATATCGTATTTGGTGATATGGGCGTCGGCGGCAAACAGGTAGACCGGAATATTCCGCAACCCTTCCGGGTGATCAGCCACGTCGTTGCGCGCCCAGGTGGGGGTCGGTCCGGTGCCCCACGCATTGTCGGGATCGCTGCCAACGCACCGTAAAATGGCCAGGGTCATGCCGCGGCCCATGGCAGATGTGGTGGAGTAACAGCCGGAGAGCCCAATGGCACCGTGATAAAACTCGGGGTGTTTCGCCGCCAGCCGGATTGCCCCGCTAGCCCCCATGGAGAGTCCCCCGATGATGCGGCGCCCATTAAATTTCAGGCCGGTGGTGGGGTCTTCCATGATGTTGGGAAGTTCTTGGGTGAGAAACGTGTCCCATTGGTGGCGGCCTACCTCGGGGTCGTCGGCCACCCAGTTTTCATAGAGTGAGCCCGATGCCTCGGTGGGCATGACCACTATGACCTGTTCGTTGTTTAAGGCTTTCTCTAATTGGCCTTCCCGCAGCCACCCAGAGCGGCGGGGCGCGGTAACCCCGTCAAGGAGGTAGAGCATGGGGGCGGGCTCCTCTGGTTTCGGGGGGAGCATGACTTGCACTTCAACGATGCGGCGCATGCATGGGGATTCGATAAACCAGCGTTCCACCCGGGGCGCCTCATCGAATACCCGTTTGGCTAATCTAGGAACGTCATAGTCCTGATTACTGGTGGCCGGGTGTGCGGTTTCATCAATATAGATGGGGGGAATTCGCCGCCATACGGCTGGGGATTTCTGCACCATTTTCACCCCAAAGGAGATGAGCTTTCGTGCTGTTTTAGTGTTCAGCACTGCGGCAACGAGGGTGCAATATCGCCGGGTGGCCATTCCCGGTGTGGGTGGGCTGACCGGGGTGTCCACAGTGGAGGTAGCAGTAGAGCGCATAGAAGTTGTATCAGTCATCGACTGTAAAGTTTAAGAGATTCATGAAAGGAAAACACTTTATAGGGGTATGGGGCAGAAAACTGGGAGTATTGCTGCGCGTCAATGTGCTCAACAGACCAATTTCGCCTAAAATCTAATGGCGGATTGCGGTCCCGGCGGTGTTACGGCATCGCCGGGTTTCTTTCTGTCTTGTCAGGTAGTGATTGCTTGTCGACGCCCCCACGTGTCGCAGCTGGTTATCGGCCGAAAAGAGCCGCTACTGTGAGCATCAATGGTAATGCTAAGAACGTTGACAGCAGCACCGTGTCCCGGGTGACCACCATGCCCCGTTGGTAGGTGGCCGCATAGTTATACACGTTTTGGGCGGTGGGGAGCGACGACAAAATCACCACCGCATAAAGCTCGTCCCCACGCAACCCACACACAAACCCCAACCCGACCGCGATCATGGGCATGCCCACCACCTTAAGCGCCGTGGCAGTGATTGCTGCCGGCCGCTGGGTGGGATCCCCCAACGGTCGGGCGTTCGTTAACGATGCCCCGAAACTCATGAGGATCATGGGAATGCTGGCCCCGCCCAGGATGCGGACCGGCTCCACAATGCCCTTCGGGATGGTGATCCCGGTGACGCCTATGATGAGCCCCAAAAACGCGGCAACCACAATGGGACTGAACAGGCTCGACGCGATTGCCCCGCCCACCTTTCGGGCCCGGGACCCAGTGGTGTTATTGTCGCTAATGAGTGCCAATACGAGGGGGGTGAAGATCGTCATTTGCACCACCAGCAGCGGGGCCACATAGCCGGCGTTCCCCAACACATACATGCCCACCGGCAGCCCAATGTTATTCGAATTGACATAGGCCGTGGCGGCGGCACCCATCACCGTGCTGGCCCGATCCGTGGGAAAAAACCTATGGGACACCGCCACAAAGATCCCGCTCGTGACCAGGGCAGTCAGGGCCTCCACCAGAATAACCGGGCTGAAGAGCGCGTCCCGGCTGGATTGCGACACCACCATGAAAATCAGCGCCGGCGTGGCCGCGTAAAACGCCACCCGGTTGAGCACTAAACGCTGGTCATCAGAGGTAATCACCCGGAATCTCGCCAGGAGATAGCCAATGAAGATCACCATCAGAATAATTGCGAATCCCTCTAACACGCCTAACATGAGGTCCTCCTTACCGTGGGCTTATTACACTGGAATTCTATGAGCATGACCGATCGCGCCCAAGGCGTGCTATATGGCCAAGTCATTGGTGACAGTCTTGGTTCCCTGGTGGAATTCGCCTCGCCCGACACCATTGCCGCCGACTATCCCGGCGGGGTGCGGGAGCTTGCCGACGGCGGGCCGTTTCGACTCAGCGCCGGCCAGCCCACGGACGATTCCGAAATGGCCCTCGCCCTGGCCCGCACCCTCGTGACCCATGGCTTCGACATTGATGCCATCGCCGCAGCCTATCGACGGTGGGCCGAAAGCCACCCCTTCGACATCGGAAACACCTGCGCCGACGCGCTGCTGCGCGGGGTGATGAACCCGCAGTCGCAGGCCAATGGTGCGCTCATGCGAATCAGTCCGGTGGGGGTGTTCTGCGCCTACGACCCCGACGCCGCCCGGGACTATGCCCGGCAAGACGCCCGGCTCACCCACATCAATGAGACCTGCCAGGACCTGAACGCGGCCTACGCCTACGCCATCGCCCGGGCGGTGGGGGAGGGCCTGGGCCGGGAGGCGGTCCTCGGCCTCTTTGATTCCGACGATGTAGTCGAACCCGACGACTATCTCACTCACATGGGTTGGGTGCGGGTGGCCTTCCCCAACGCCCTCTATCAGCTCGCCACCGCCCCTGATTTTGCGGAGGCCCTGGTGGCGACCATCGCCCGCGGCGGCGACACCGACACCAACGCCGCTATTTGCGGCGCCCTGTTTGGCGCGGTGGTGGGGGCCAGTGGCATCCCGAAGCGGTGGCGGGACGTGGTGGATCAGTGCCGGCCCGGCCCCGGCACGCTGCGGCCCCGGCCGGCGGAGTATTGGCCCACCGACCTGCCGGGCCTTGCCGATCGCATCTTGACGCGGCGGTGAACGCTACGGGCGCTACAGGTACGCCGAATTGGGCCGGTGTCCGAAAATGGCGGTGCCAATCCGAACGCTCGTCGCCCCCTCGGCGATCGCCCATTCGAAATCCCCCGTCATGCCCATGGATAGCTCCGTAAGGCTCATGCCGTCCGGCGCGTCCGGTTGCAGCCGATCCCGCAGGGTGCGTAACTGTTCAAAGCTGGGGCGCACCACCGACTCCTCCGGGGAAAACGCCGCCATGGTCATGAGGCCTCGAACATGCAGGCGATCAAGCGTCGCCAAGCTCGGGAGTATTGCTGCAACCTTGTCGGGGGCGAACCCGCTTTTTTGCGACTCGTGTGAAGTGTTCACCTGAATGAATACATCCAGGGTGCGGTTCGCTAACTCCAGGCGGTGCTGTAACGCCTCGGCAAGCCGGAGGGAATCCAATGCGTGAAACTCGGCCGCGAACTGGGCAATCTCCTTCGCCTTATTCCGCTGGAGATGCCCGATCGCGCACCACGTCACGTCGACGCCGCGGATGCGAAACGCCTGCGCCTTCTCCGCCAATTCTTGGGGGCGATTCTCCCCAAGCACGGTCATGCCGGCCTCCGCGGCCAACAATGCATGGGATATCGGAAACGTTTTCGAAACCGCAATGAGGCGAATGTCCGCGGGGTCCCGGCCGGCGGCGTGGGCGGCATTGGCGATCCGTTCGGTGACCGCCTGGTAGTTTGCGCGAAACTCATCAACTGTAGAGGGGGTGCTATAAGGTGGCATGCTTGCCAAGTGTAGTCCCGCAACCGGGATGCGTAGAATAGCGTCCATGCTTACTTCGACCCCGCCTGTACGTCATTTCGGTCACACTATCATCGAGCATCGGCTGCCCGTGCCCTGGGATCCCGCCAGCCCCGATGACACGTTCGAATTATTTGCCCGTGAGGTTTATGCCGACGGTGGGGCGGACAACCCGCCGCTGGTGTTCTTCCAGGGTGGCCCGGGTTTTCCTGCCATTCGCCCCTACGGCGCCACCGGCTGGTTCGGGGAGCTGCTGCAGCACTACCGGGTGATCTTATTGGACCAGCGGGGGACCGGGAACTCTCACCGCATTGACGCTGCCGGCGACCCCCAGGATCGCGCCCTGGAGCGGCTGGCGGTGCTGCGGCAGGATTATATTGTTGAAGACGCCGAAGCGTTACGACGCGCATTGGGGATCGAAAAGTGGGCCCTGTTTGGCCAAAGCTTCGGCGGGTTCTGTATCACCGCCTACCTGTCCGCCTACCCGGAGTCGGTCACCGAGGCCTTCCTCACTGGTGGTCTGCCCACCATCACCGACCCGGTTGACGACGTGTACCGCGCCACCTACACCAAGCTCACGTTCCGCCAGGAACAGTTCTTCACCCAGGTGCCGTGGGCTAACGACCGGATCCGGGAGATCGCGTACCATCTCGACAACTCGGACGAAACCCTGCCCACGGGGGAGCGGCTCAGCTCCCGACGATTCCGCACCATCGGCATCAACCTGGGCCGGGGGGACGGCTACCTGTCCCTGGCCTACCTGCTGGAAAATCCCTTTGTGACGGTCAAAGGCGTTAAGCGGTTGCGCCGGGATTTCCTAACCTCGGTGGGGTCGCAGGTGAGTTTCGAGGGCGCACCGCTTTATGCCGCCATTCACGAATCTATCTACGGCGGCGTGGGTGGCACCGCCCCCACCAATTGGTCGGCGCACCGGATTCGGGAGGAAATCGCCGGCTACGAGGAGAATGCGGACCCGCGCACCGCCGACAAGTTCTATCTGACCGGGGAACATATTTACCCGTGGCAGTTCACGGAGGATCCGGCGCTGCGCCCATTCGCCGAATCGGCGGAGCAGCTGGCGCAGCACGAGTGGCGGCGCAGCCCCTACGATGCGGACACGTTGGGGTCGGCGGCCAGCCCCACCGCC
The DNA here is from genome assembly GCF_011612265.2 of Corynebacterium matruchotii. NCBI lineage: Bacteria > Bacillati > Actinomycetota > Actinomycetes > Mycobacteriales > Corynebacteriaceae > Corynebacterium > Corynebacterium matruchotii. The sequence continues at coordinate 681,929 of NZ_CP050134.2, forward strand.
GCCGCGGCTGTGTATGTGGATGATGTGTTTGTGCCGTTTGAACTGTCTATGGCCACGGCCCATGCTTACCGGGATGTTCGCCCGCATATCACCAATTTCTATCAGCATGATGGTATTGGGTTTGGTGGCGCCGAGATCCTGGGCATTTTGCGGGATAAGGTGCGCGACCACTAGGCCGGGTCGCCCACTGGGGCGGCGAATCCACGTGGACCATGGGTAAAAACCCGATAATCGGGGGTAGGGTTATGGCACCCCCGATTTGGGTTTATGCTGATCCTGGCCTAAATTAACTCAGGCACCCATGCATATTCCGGTTGACCTTCACCACACCTTTGAACCCAGCCGGAATGGCGGTTACCCACCGACTGCATGGGTGCAATGTTATGTTGGAAACCATTACTGCGCACCCCATCGGGTTCTGGGCTACAATCCTAACCATGCGCGAAAAGATTGTGATTAGTGCAGCAGAAGCGAGTGAATTTGAGGAAATGACCAGCGTTTTTGAACACAACGAAGAACACGTCCTCAATCCAGCAATCCTCCTCGTGATCCAATCCTCTTAAAACAACCCCATGGTCTAGCCGCGGCTCAACTGTGGGACCGCCGCGATAAGAGACTGCGTGTAAGCGTTCTGCGGCGCCCGCAATACCTGAGCGGTGTCGCCTTTCTCCACAATTCGACCGTCATGCATCACCATGATGGTGTCACAGACGCTCCGCACCACGCCAATGTCGTGCGACACAAACACCAGCGTCAGATTATGCTCCGCCACCAACGAATCCAATAGATTCAGAACACGTTTTCGAACTGACACGTCGAGGGCGGACACGGGTTCGTCTGCCAGGAGGATTGCCGGTCGCGGTGCCAGCGCCCGGGCCAGGGAGATCCGTTGTCGTTGCCCGCCCGAAAATGCGTGCGGATACCGGGTCATCATGTCCGGCTCTAGCCCCACCTCGGTGAGTACCTCGGCGATGCGCTCGGTGTCAGGAATGGGCAGGGTTTCTGCAATGATGTCCCGCACCAGCATCCGCGGGTTGAGCGACCCCATGGGGTCTTGAAACACCATGTGCATCGACTCGGACATGCTCACCGTGCCGCTCGTGGGCCGGGTGAGACCAGCAAGAAGCTTGAGCGTGGTGGTCTTCCCGGAGCCCGACCCGCCGACGATCCCTAGCCGTTCCCCCCGGGACACGGTGAAGCTAATGTCGTCGACCGCGGTGGTGGACTTGAACTTTTTCGTCAGGTTCGTTGCGGTGATGACCACCTCGTCCGACCGGTTTGCGGGGCGGGGATCGGGCAACGTTGAGGCGTCGATAAGCGAACGCGTGTACGGCTGCTCGGGCGCGGTAAGGAGCTTGTCGACGGGGGCCTCTTCCACAACCCGGCCATCCTTCATTACCAATACCCGCTCGCACGTTTGTGCGACCAAACCCAGGTCGTGGGTGATAAATAACAGCCCGGTGCCGCGCTCCGCCACCAGCTTTAAAATCAGCTCCACAATGGCCCGCTGGCTGGTCACATCCAGCGCCGTGGTGGGTTCGTCGCAGATAAGCAGCTCCGGGTCGTGCGCCAACGCCATGGCGATCAGCACCCGCTGCCGCTGCCCGCCTGACAGCTGGTGTGGGTACCGATTGGCCATGTCCGCCGGCAGCTCCACCTTCCCTAACAGCTCCACCGCCCGCGCCATGGCCTGGCGTTTGGTCACCCGCAAATGCGTGAGTACCGCCTCCGCCACCTGCTTGCCCACCTTCATGAGCGGATTCAACGCGGTCATGGGCTCCTGAAAAATCATGGCCACCCGTTTGCCCCGAATCGTGCATAAATCCCGCTCTGACAGCAAATCTAGCCGATCCTCACCCAGGCGAATTTCCCCGGACGACCTCATCAGCCGCATCACGGACATCGCCGTGAGGGTTTTGCCCGACCCGGACTCCCCAATCAGGCCCACCCGCTCGCCCGGCGCGATGGAAAACGCCACATCATGCACCACATCCTTGACGCATAATGATTTGACCTGCAACACCGTCATCCTAGTTGTGCCTCTCGTCTCGTAACCGCGGATCGTAAAGGTCCCGCAGCCCATCGCCTAATAAGTTAAAACCCAACACCGTGATTGCAATCGCCAACCCCGGCCACACCGCCAGGTAGGGGGCGGTGGTGAGTGATGATTGCGCCGACTGGAGCATCCGCCCCCAGCTGGGGTCCGGCGGTGGTGTCCCCAACCCCAGGAAGCTCAGGCCCGCCTCCGCGAGGATGGCCAGCGCGAACGACACCGACGCCTGCACAATAATCACCCCGGTGATGTTCGGCAGCACGTGCCGGGTGGCAATGTACAGGCTGCCGCGTTTCGCCGTTCGGGCGGCCGCCACATAGTCGAGCGACATGACCGTGAGCGCCGCAGCCCGGGAGATTCGGGCGAACCCCGGCACGTTCGCTAGCCCAATACCCACCATTGCGGTGAGTGTTGTTGCCCCAAACATGGCGGTGGCGATGATCGCCAGCAATAACCCCGGGAACGCCAACAGCAGGTCCGATGAGCGCATGATGATGGCCTCCACCGTGCCCCGCCGCATGGCGGCGATCACGCCCAGGGGCACACCGATGACTGCCGCCACCACGACCGCCACCACGCCGACCGCCAGGGTGATTCGGGCCCCCACCATGATTTGGGAGAGCACGTCCCGCCCAAACCGGTCGGTGCCTAACCAGTGCTGGAGGCTGCTGGACTGGAGCCGTACCTCCGGGTAGGCGTGCAGCGGATCGTAGGGGGTCCACACCCACGACACCAGCGCCATGAGGATTACCGCGCACACGATTGCCCCACCAATCCAGCCGGCGATGGGGAGTTTTTTCATGATCGTCATTATGCTGTCACCTCGCTTCGGGTTCGCGGATCCACCACCGCATACGCCACGTCCACCATGGCGTTGACGACGACCGCGAAGATCACTAGAACCATCACAATTGTTTGCACCGTCGGCAGGTCCCGGTCGGTGACCGCCTGCAGGAGCATGCTGCCCAGTCCGGGGATGACGAATACTTTTTCGATCACCACCGCCCCGATGAGGAGGTTGGTGATTTGCAGCCCGGTGACCGTAAGCACCGGCAGCGCCGCGTTTCGCAGCCCGTGGGCCATGAGCGCCTGCCCGGGATTCAGGCCTTTCGCCCGGGCGGTCCGCATGAAATCCTCATCCATCACGTCGAGCACCGCCGAACGCACGTAGCGGGTCATGATGGCCGCCTGCACAATGCCCAGCGAAATCACCGGGAGAATCAGCCGAGCCACGAACCCCCCAAAGTCTTCGCTGGGCACGGACCAACCATTGGCCGGCACCCATTTGAGCCGCACCGCGAACCAGGCCACCAGGAGAATGGCCGCCAGGAAGCTGGGGATGGCGATGCCGATCTGGCTGAGCACCGTGATGGCCACCCCGTCCCATTTACGGGCCCGCCTTGCCGCCCACACCCCCAGGGGAATGCTCAACCCCAGGGCCATGACCATGGCGCACCCCACCAGGATGATTGACACCTGGAGCCGGTCGAACACCAGGGGGGAAATGTCCGCACCCGATGTGAGCGACATGCCCAGGTTGCCGGTGACCAGGCCCTGCACCCAGGTGACGTATTGTTGCCACAGGGGCTTGTCGATCCCCATGGTGGCCGACAGTTTCGCCACCGACTCGTCCGTGGCGGTCACCCCCAGGGCCACCTCAGCAGGGTTGCCGGGGATGACCCGCAGCGCAATGAAAATCACCAGGCTCGCCACCAGCAAGGTCAGCAGGTAGCGCAGCGTGTTCGCCCCAATTCGTTTCAGCATCATTGTCCTATGCCTCCTTCTTCACCCCGGACAGCACCAACCCGTCGGCGACGGAGTTCCGCGGAATCCCGGTGATGCCGTTATGCGTGACCACGATCATGGGCAGATTAAACAGGGTGTCCGCCCCGGCCTGCGCCATGATTTCCGTCACCGCCTGCCGCATGAGCTCCGCATATTTGTCTTCCGGCGCTGCATCCGCTTCCGCCAGAAGCTCCCGCACCTTGGGGCTGTCGAACCCCAGGTAGTAGTCGGGGTTGCCGAACAGGTGGGGGATGTCCCGCGGTTCGACGTGGGCGATGAGCGACATGTCGTAGTTTTTCCCCTTGAGTACCTTGGCGAGCCACACGGCCGGAAACTCCGTCGACTCGATCTTCACCTTGAAACCAATGTCCGACAGTTGCGAGTACAGGATTTCCGACGCGGATTGGGCGTAGGGGAGCGACGGCACCGAGAGGGTGATTTCGGTGCCCACTGCACCGGCCTCGGCCATGAGCTCCCGCGCCCGCGCCGGGTCGAACTGGTATTCGCTTTCCCCGGTGTACCAGGGGTCGGTGGGAGGCACCGGTGTGCCCCCGGTCTCTACCCCGTAGCCCTCCCACGTGGTGTCAATGATCGCCTGCCGATCCACCCCGTACATGACGGCCTGCCGCACCCGCACATCGGTGAAGGGGGCGCGCTTATTATTCATGCTGAGTAGCACCTCACCGTTGGTGCTGCCCACCTCAACGACGAGATTATTGTCCGCCTGTAACGACTCCAATAATTCCGGGGATTGCAGGCCAATAGCTGCATCAATAGTGCCGGACCGTACCGCGTTGGTGAGGGAAATCGCGTCCCCGAAATAGCGGAAGACCGCCCGGTCGTTGGCGATTTTCCCACCCCAATAGTCCGGCCGGGCCACCATGGTGAGTGAGGTGCCCACCGCCCACTTGTCAACCACATAGGGTCCAGTGCCCACCGGCTTGGTGGCTAGGTTCGCCACCCCATTGGGGGTCATCATGGCCCCAACCAGGGTACCCATGGACCATAGCCACCCATTCGAACGTTGTTTCAACACGACTTTGAGAGTGTGCTGGTCGACCACTTCGGTGTGGTCCACCACGGACATGCTGGCTTTCAGCCCATTGCTCCAGTCTGCCACCCGGTCGATGGAAAACTTGGCGGTGTCCGCGGTGAACTCGTCCCCATTGGAGAACTTCACGCCCTCCCGCAGGTGAAACGTGTAGGTGGTGCCGGCATCGTCCAGCTCCCACGAGGTGGCCAGCAGCGGTTGGATGGTGCTGTCCTGGTCGATGCGTACCAGGCCCTCGTACACATTGCCCATGAGGGCCTGGGGGATTGCCGCGCCGGAGGTCGTCGTAAAGTCCAACGATGCCGGCGGGGCCGTGGTGCCCACCACAATTGTGTGTGCGGCGGACGTTGCCGGGGTGTCGACCACCGCGTCCCCCACACCGCTGCTGGCCGTGCTACCTGCGGAACATGCCGCAAGCAACCCCACCAACCCGGTCGAAAAAAGAATTTTTGCTATTTTCTGCATGATTATCTAAGACTCACCGCCGCTGTGGAATAAATTAAGTTCTGTGACGATTGTGCTGCGTACCTCAACAAAAAGTTTCTTCCGCTCCCGCACCGCCGTGTGCACCATGATCCTATTGAGCATCATGTGCCTGACCGCCACATTATTGGGCACCTTGCTTATCGACGCCCAAGGCTGGTGGCTTACCCTCGTTCTCATATCCCTCACAGTCCCCTTGGTAGGAGTGTTATTAAGCGTTTGGGGAATAATAACCAATTTTCGGCGATCTCGCCGACCCATTCTCACAATTGACAATAACGAAGTCCACATCACCGAAACCGGAATCCGGTTCCCCACCAACCAACTCCAGGTAGGATACCTTTTTCACCAAGGCGCCGACGGCATGCTGTTGCCGGACCATCCCATCACCGATGAAAAAAATTATGCCGACTACACCTTTTCATTCCCCACCGGGCCCACCATGACCCCCACCCAATTCGCCGATGCCCTCTACCATCGGGGAGTGCGGGTCATTTGGCGAGACTAGCCGGCAGCCTTAAACCGGATCCGTTTCCCGAATGATCTTAATGCTGTTCCACGTCCGAATCTTCTCATTCGTCTGCGCAATCCGCCGCTGACAATCCTCCTTACGGAAGAAATCAATGCTTGCCCCAACTGCCAGGCCCGCAAGGGTCGGGGCCAGCCACGTGAAATCCGCATTAAACAACGGCAGCTCAATCGGTGCCCCCGACTGCCACGTCACAATCTTGTCCACCACCGACCACAAGAACACGCCCCACGCGGGGATCGCAAACCCCCAATACAGCGGCAGTATCGGCTTCACCACCGCCCCGATGAGCGTCACAATGATCACCGTCATCGCCACCGGGTAAATAAACACAATGATGGGGGTGGCGATGCTAATCACCGTCTCCAGGCCGCCGCTGGCAATCCCAAACGACACCGCCGCAAACGTTATTAGCCAGGTCCGATACGAGATTTTCGGCACCAAATAGTTGAAAAACTCGCTGGTTGCCGCGAGCAGCCCCACCGCCGTCGTCAAGCATGCCAATAGCACCACACCCCCCAACACCACCTGGCCCGGGAACCCCAACACCTGCAACGATGCGTGCGACAATAATGTTGCCCCATCCTTATACGACTGCCCCTCGGGAATCCGCGACCCCATGATGGCCAACCCCAAATAAATAGTGCCCAACAGCGCGCCCGCCCCCAACGCCGCCATGGTGGTGCCGGGCAGCGGGTTAGCGATCTTCTGCTCCTTAATCGCCGAAATCACCAAAATGCCAAACGCCAACGCCGCCAGCGAATCCATGGTGAAATAGCCCTCCATCAGCCCCGCCGGAAACGGCGACGCGGCATACTCCTCGGTGGGGGCAGCACCCGGATTATGCAGCTGGAACAGTGACAACACAATCAACACCGCCAGCAGCGTCAGCAACGCCGGGGTGAGCACCTTCCCCAGCCGATCCACCAGCCCCGACGGGTTCAATGCCAACCAGGTCGCCACCGCGAAAAACACCAGGTTAAACCCGACCGACGCCGGCGTGCTCTCCCACCCGGTGACTGGGGAAACCGCCGTGGAAAAACTCACCGCCCCCGTCCGGGGAATCCCGAAAAACGTGCCGATCGACAAATAAATCGCTATAGAAAACACGATGGTAAACACCGTGCCCGCCCGGGCCGCCAACGCCCGAATATCCTGCCCCGACAACGCAATAGCAATAATCGCCAACACCGGCAACGCCACCCCACTGATGAGAAACCCCGTTACCGCGGGCACAAAATTATCACCCGCATTAGCCCCCAACATTGGTGGGAAAATCAGATTCCCCGCACCAAAAAACATGGAAAACAACATAAGCGCAATAGCAAACAGCGCTCGTTTGGACATCAGTCCTCCTTTGGGGGCAGCACAATAGTTACTTCCTCATAGATGCTATACGGGTCAGCGCCTGATGCAGAATTTCCCGCGACGTGGCGAAATTCAGTCGGACACAATCGGTACCGATCTCCCCAAACCAGGCACCATCATTCACCGCAACCCTCGCATGCTCCAACAAATACGTGGCCTTATTCCCTGGAATATCCGTTTCTGACAAATCCAGCCATAGCAAATACGTTGCCTCCGGCACCCGCAGCTTCACCCCCGGCAGCGCATTCGGCAACTCTGCCACCAAAAAATCCCGATTCGCCTGCAAATACTCCACTTCAGCATCCAGGAACTCCCGGCCCGACCGGTATGCGGCCTCCGCAGCCACCAACCCCAGAATCGACGCCCCATCCTTCGTAGCGTTCGTTAGCCCCTGCCACACCCGCTCATCGTCCGCATTGCTGAAAATAATCTGCGCACACTTGAGCCCCGCAGTGTTCCACGCCTTCGACGTCGCCGTCGCCGTAATACACACCCGGGCCGCGGTCTCGCTCACCCCAGCAGCCACCACATGCTGCCGGCCGTCATACACCAACGGGGCATGAATCTCATCCACCAACACCCGTGCCCCAAACTCGGCCGCCAAATCGGTGATCCCCACCAATTCCTCCCGCTCAAACACAAACCCCAACGGATTATAAGGGTTACACAACAACAAACACCCGGCACCCTGCTCAAACGCTTTCCGCAGCTCCCCTAAATCAAACGACTCAACAAAAATCCCCTCCCGGCCGGTGGCCTGAAGCAGCTGGAAAAACGGGGGATAGGCCGGCACCGGCACAATCACCTTCGAACCCGGCGTCGTAAAGTGCTCAATGGAAATCAACAGCGCCCGCACCACATCCGCGACCGGATGCACCCATTCCGGCCGGGCCGTAAACCCATACCGGTCCCGGTAAAAATCCGCCGTCGCCTCGGCCAACCCGGACTGGTTCTCCGCTGGATACCCGAACGACTCCGCCGACACCGCCGCCTGAACCGCATCCACCACCGCCGGGCAGGTGGCAAAATCACTCTCCGCCACCCACAACGGAAGAACATCAGCCCCATAACGGGTCCACTTCATAGTGTTTCGGGCCTGCAATTGATCGTAAGAAGGAAAACGCATGCGTCTATGGTAGTACTGATGAAGGTGCAGCCGCGACGGACTAAAATCACAACAAGGTATTATGCCTAAAAGACCGGCAAGAACACCCGCCTGAATTAAAATAACACCAAGATTATGCAGGCCCCGAACGCACACGAGGAAAGGCACACGATGCACACGACGACAAAACTCGGCACCATAGTTGTCATAAGCCTGCTGCTCGGTGGCTGCTCATTCTTCGGCGGCGACGGCTCCGACGCCGCAGCCTCCGTCTCGGCATCCGCAGCCGCCAGCCCCGTTTTCCAGGCGAAGGAAGTATCACCGATCACCGCCGCCGAACTCGACAAACCCCAAACCGACCCCGGGCTCAACGTCGAAATCACCCTCCAGGCCGCCGGCTACAACCCTGCCGGAAGCGGCTCCGTCATCTACGTTTTGGTGAAAAACCTCAACGAAGCCTCCCTCCCCACCGACGCCCTCACCGTCCACCTCGAAGGCGCCAACCCCATTACCGAAGGCACCATCGGCCTTGATCTGCCGCTCGGACCTGGCGCCGCCGCCAACCTCCAATACGCCTTCGACGCCCCCACCAGCGCGCTCTCCAACGCCCGCTTCACCATTGGAAACATCATCTACCAGGGGGATCTCGCCAACGTGTAGCCGAGAGCGGGGCGGGGAATCTGGCGGACCGGACGCCCCACACACAGGCTCACCGGCGCCACCACCCTCAGGCCACTCACAGTGCTTCCCACCGCGTGTGCTGTTGTGTGTTTTGCCAAGCCACTGTTTAATGAAACCCATGACTGACGTAGTAGTGCTTGTCGATGACCACGGCCATCCCATTGGCACCGCCCCCAAAGCCACCGTTCACACCACCGACACGCCACTGCACCTTGCCTTCTCCTGCTATGTTGCCCACAATGGGAAAATATTAGTGACGCGCCGGGCGTTACTGAAGAAAACCTGGCCGGGCGTGTGGACGAATTCCGCCTGCGGGCATCTCGCGCCGAAGGAAACCGCCCAGCAGGCGGTGCTGCGGTGGGTGCCGCACGAGCTGGGGGTTCCGGTGCGTAACCTGCGGTGTGTGCTGCCGGAGTTCCGCTACCGGGCGGTGGATTCCCGGGGCATTGTGGAGAACGAGATCTGCCCCGTGTTCATTGCCGAGGTGTCGGGGGAGGTACAGCCCGCTGCCGACGAGGTGGATTCGTACCAGTGGGTCACGCCCGCCGACCTGTTGGCCGCGGTTGATGCCGCCCCGTTTACGTTCAGCCCCTGGATGGTCGAGCAGCTAGCATTCCCCGAACTGCGTGCCGCCCTACTCGCTCTTTCCGCTTGACGACGGCCAAAGGTGCGCTTGCCTTCGAAATGAATGGTCACGAATAACTCTAGAGGGATTGCTACGGTACCTGGAAGAAAAATAGTGCCTCACAGCATAAAATTGAGAGAACATGTATACCTATCGTGATGTAAAAAGTGGTGAGGCCTACCGGGGATTACTAGAATCCCTAGGTTGGAAGAAACCACGGAAAAAAGAAGCAACATTTACAAAAACCTACCCCACCGGGTTATTGTTTGAAGCTTATTTTGGTTACGCCACTTTCAACCATTACCCCGGTAATTTCTCTGGCATCCCAGTGTTTCGGGTTATCTCACCACAATGGCGGAAACTCGCACGAAAACTCGGACTTAACAGCACAGAAGGACTCCTTTATTTTCTAGATGTGACAAACCCTATCTATACGGATTTCGTGAATCAGAAAACCAGGATGTCGTATCTTACGTCTTTTGATGATCTCGATGTTGATTCGTTTACCCGATTCAACACGGCAGCCGATACATTCATGGGTTCTTTCCAGGTAGAGAATTACATCACGCTCCCTCTGCGGGAGTTTCGTATCACCTGGAATAATACTTCGATACCGGCAATGGTGGGATACCTAGCCATGATGGGTGATATGTCGTCAAGTAAAAAACTGTATGACCACACTATGGCTAATGGTGGCATAGACTATGCCCCGTCGCAGGAAGACCTCCAAACAATAGCCAACCATTACCACCTTGATACAGCAAGCTCAACAGGCCCGTGACATGAAAATCATTGGCGATCCCCAGGAACTCCAGCGAATCATGGTGGTTCGTAATCGGATAGCGGCGGAGAATATTGTGAACTTCGTAGATGGTGAGGATGATATTGTTGCCCATGCCTTCTCCGCTGAGACTTCTGGGTGGCTCATCGGCGTGCGCAATGATTATGACATTCACGAAGACCATGCAGTAATTGTGGAACCCGCCCCAAAGGATTTTGATTTATTGGGTCGAGAATTCATCGGCCAAGGTTTCCTGCTGTTCTCAGAGGATGAGCGACCAGCGGTGCTGTTTATGGCCGCAGATTATAAGTTGATTGCTGGCACGTTGTCGTTCTTGCATCGTGTCTTTCCGGATCTTTCCATGCAGAATCGGGAATTTATCGAGTTGAAGAACGAAGAACTTTCCCGCCCGCACTTTGTCGGGTATGAGCAGACCCTGGAAACCGCTACCCGATTCATAGATTGGTTGGACTAGAGAATGATAACCGTGAAAGACTTCCTCGCCTATGTTGAGGAAACCACCCGCGATCAACTATGGATCGACCATAATGCGGACTATTTCAACGATGATGTGTACATCGCAGCCGGGGTATCAACATCATATCCTTCCTACTACGAGTTTTATATCCGCAATGCAAAAGTAGAACGTTTATACTCCGTCCAGGAGTACATCCTCGAACTATGGACGGTCGACCCAAAGGTAACGAAACCATTTTACCTGTCAGAAAACACAATCCGATTCGTGACAGATGACAACGAATACCGTGACCCTAGGAAAACAGAACTCATATTCACCGGAGACGAAATCTTCGTCACCGCCTGCCGTTTTCCAGTCGTAGGATGGGGAGTGGATTGGCTGTCCCCCCAAGACCTACCGGCACGCGAGGTAGAAGAAGCAACCCGATTCCAAAAACTAATTTTCGACGACACAGTACCTGACTGGCCACAAGAACCAGGAAGAAAACCAGCCGCAACAACGCTCCACTACTACCGCGTCCCAGCCCAAGAAACCAGAAGACTAAGCGAACTCAAAAAACAGTTCCCCGTGATAGCAACTCGGAAACGACCGGATACATCAGGGTACCCGCATATGAGTATCACGAATAATTATTGGGTGATGTTAGAGCTTTTATGGCGGTCGGAAACCCTGCCCAGGATGACAGTAGGATGGATGGCATGGAATAGGCAGGTTGCTTACAATATGGCGGAATATATTCCCGAGATGCTGCAAAAACTCCAGCAACAATTAGACATACTCGACACCACCCCCTTGGCGTCGAATAAATGGGCAATGGACACATTCTGCCAACTTCGAGAGTTCTACCGTGCTGCGGCTGCCCGGGGTGAAGGCGTAATCATTATTGGCGAATTACAAAGATGAAGAAGGCCAAGCTAGATGGCATGTTCTTTCTGATCTTCTACCTGTTGGCGTAGATAGATTTTCCCAGCGACTGGGTAAGTTTCAATCATGCATATTGGTGGTTTTAGGAGGTTTATTAAATGTATTCCGAATATATGTTTTGGCGAAGAATGCCTGACGAGAAGAACATGCTTACCACCCTGCGTCACCAGGTAGCGCAAGATGCCAGCCTGCATTTCTATATTTTCTTCAAGTTTGAGACGCTCCAAAAATTTTCCGACATGACACACCAGTATGGTGGCGCGCTGCTCTGGCATTGGGATTTTACAGACACACCGCTCGGGTTTCTGTTTCGAAAGCCCATTGTAGGGTTGGTGGAATTTGATTGCTCTGATCCTAAGAGTGATCCCGCAGGCGCATTCTTTCACTCCCTCAATACCGCTCTTGGAAGCAGAGCAATGGTGAGTGATGACCTAACATTCCCAGACAAAGCGAAGCCTCTTCTAGTCTATGACTATTCTCCAGCGACGTTCATGGGGACTGAAGAAGAGCGGCCCGGACCGTTTAATATCGACGAAGAACTCATCAACGCTGGCGCGCTACTTACCTATGTAGTAGAGATTTACGATCAACCAGACGACAAAGAAGACTATTGGATGGAATACCTATGCGTTAATGACTCGCGTGACGAGCTCTACTAACCTCAAAGAAAGCTTATTCAGCATCCCCACACATGACTAGTCTTTGTAAGTAAAGAAGATCGAGCTAGACGGTATGTTCTTTCTGATTTCCCACCTGTTGGTGTAGATGAGTTTCCCAGCAACTGAATAAGTTTTAAGGATGAAATAATGTCGCTTCTTGAGGAAGACTTCGAAGAACCCATTGACGTGTTTTACCAGCGCTGGTCCAAGCTCGCAGATCACATGCTTGCTGACCCAGACCTGAACATGTATTTGTGTATCAGCGATTACCCATTTGTAGAGACTGCAAGACTTCGGGATATTTCGGGCCTCATCCCCAGGTGGTATGGGTATTTCCCCACCAAGGAACAAGAAATGTTCATGCGGGCTGCCCGAAGGGGAGACATTGGGGTGTTCATGTTCGATAAGACTGCCCGCTATCCGAATGCTTTGTATCACGCTATGGGCGGCAAAATTTGGGTGGGAGATTCCATCGTGGTCACGAATGACCAGGATTTTCCCACCAATGTGATGGACACAATGATTCACATGTCCCAACACTCACCAGTAGAGCCCGGGGTTGAACAACAGTTTATGCTGGGTAGCAAGAGCTTTAAGCTTTCTTTTGAGCACAGTGACCTCCCTGGAATGGTGTACGGGCATATTCTGGCGAATAATGAAATAATGCGGAACATTTTCCACGGAATGGAATAAGAAAGCCTGAAGCCTCTTCACTGCTGGAGCAATAAGGTTTAGGTTCGGTTGGCAGATGAGGCGTATTGGCCGTACTTGGTGCCGAGGCGACCCAAAGATGATCTTGCGTTTGGCACCTTTGGGCGTCGTCAAGCGGGCTAAAGCAGCTTCTCGGCGGTACCCAGCGGCACATGCAACCATTCTTTGCGATGGTTATAGTCGTAATCAACCTCGTACATGAGCTTGTCCATGACATACGCATCAAGCAGCTTATGGTCGTCGGGGCTCAACGCGCCGTAACCGTCGAGGAAGTCGGAAAACTCCGCGACCTGCGCATAGTCGAAACTCCGCACCATACCCGCTAGGTCCCGCATGGGGGAGTCCGGCAGGCGGCGCTGCGCGAGCGGAACCGTGGGCTCACCCTCGAAATCAATCAAATAATACTGGCCGTCCGCATACAGGATCTGCCCCAAGTGCAGGTCCGCATGGATACGCTGCACCGGAAATGACCGCGGCAAATCCTCGTACGCCGCCAACGCCACATCCTGAAACTTGCGCACCACCGGGGTGCGCTCGCAAAACAGCTCCAACCGGTCCGTGAACTGCTTATATAGCGTCTCCCGCGTCCCCACGCCGGTGGGAAACGCCTCGGCAAGATCCTCGTGAACATCCTTAATGACCGCGCCCAACCGGCGTAAATGCGGGCCCAAATCCGGTCGCAAATCCCACATGCTCACGGCATCGGTGAGCCGACTAGACACAATCGCAGTTGTGTAATCACCATAGGTCAAATGCCCCAAATACTCTGGCACGTGCCGATGCAGCGCCCGTGTCACCTCCACATCCGGGTGCAGCCCCGGCTCGCAGGTGCGGAAAAACTTCCAAATCGTCGTGCGGGTAATAAACGACGTGTTCGTCTGCAACGCATCCACCGGCGTGCTCTCCGCCATCTCCGGGTCGTCCAGCAGCTCCGTCAGCTTATCGCCATGCACCTGAAACCGCGTGTCATGCCCCAAGCACACATCAGCGACCGGATCTCCCGCCACGTCTTGAACCAAACTCTGACTTAATGTAATCATTTCATTCCTTCACGAATATAACCCAACGGGTCAGTAATAATGTCCGTGCTGCCATCCAGGTGCGCTACCAGCACTTGCTTGTCGACGCCATACTCCGGCCAATCCGGCTCCTCACCGTGAATAAACCGGAGCGCCTTCTCATGCACCAACTTTTCCAACGGCGGGCAGTGCCTAATTTCGGGAATATCCTGCGGGATACTGTCGAAATTGCCGAAAAACCAGGGAATGTCCGCGCAATGGTAGATCGGATCCTGCGTGGTTCCCCGATACTCCAGCACCCACGTTTTCTTCGGATTCGCGTCCGCCACCTGGACCACAAACTTCCTAATCATGGCGTCACCGATCAGATAGCCAATCTCCCGCACCCGGTGGGGTGGCAGCCACAATGTGTTTGCCCCAAACAGTCGACGATAGAAGGGTCGCAACACTCGGCCCCACCAAGAAGCATCCCGTTTCTGGCCGGCTGTTGACAATAGCATTTCTTCCTGGCTGCTCGTCACCACCAGCGGGATATCCGCCGACAACTCCTGGGCGCGAAACGGGTGCGGCCCAAACCGTAGATCATTCAGGACGAGGCTCCGCATCCGGGCCCGGGTCTTCTCCAACCTGTCATAATCCACCTTACCTAGCGCGTCCCGCGTGAGCCTGGTGCGTAATAATATTTTGGCCAGCCGCGACCGGAACGGCTGACGGGGAAACGCTGGTGACATTGCCCACGCCCGCCGAAACGCCCCCTTGTAATGGTCGCGGCGGCACAGCCACAGCACAATGCCCGCCCCCGCCGACTGGCCCACCAGGGTCACATTTGTGGGATTACCGCCAAAGCTTTCAATATTTTTCTGCACCCACTCCAGCGCCATCTCGCAGTCATCAATGCCGCGGTACCGGTTCGGTTCCTCGTCAGCAAACCGGGTGAAACCCAAAAATCCTAGTCGATAGCTCACGCTCACCGTTACCACCCCGTCGCGGGCAAACGGCACAGCATTAAACCACGGTTCATCGTAACTACCGGCCTCATAGGAGCCGCCATGGATAAATACCACAACCGGCAGGTCATCGAGTGGCTTTGCCGATGCGGGGGCGGTGATGGATAGCACCAGCTCACACATCTCTTTCCCATCTTCGCCACACTTGTGCATATGAAGATCTTCATGCTGTGGGGGGCGCGCCACACTAAAACGTGGTGCTATGCCGTACACAATCCGTTTGAAAACCGTGACGTCATCGGCCACCGTGGTCCCAGTGAACTGGCCAGACGGAGCGTTGACAATAATTTCACCCATGCAGGCGAGTTTAGCAACTACGATGAGTGTTCATGACCGTCAACCCGTTTGCCCAACCGTCGACGCTTCCCTACGAATTGCCGCCATTCGACCACATTAGCGAAGACCACTTCCGGCCGGCCTTCCGGGACGGCATGGCGCACCACGAGCAAGAACTTGATGCCATCGCCACGAATCCCGAACCGCCCACGTGGGAAAACACGATCGAGGCCCTGGAGCGCAGCGGGGCGGAACTGCGCCGCGTTTCGGCGGTGTTCTTCAACCTTCTCGGTACCGACGCCACCGAAGAACTCGAAGCCATCGCCGCTGACATTGCCCCCCAGCTCGCCGCCCACACCGACAAGCTATACCTGAACGAGCAACTCTATGGGCGGATCACGGCCGTCACCCCACCCGACGACCCTGAATCCCGGCGACTCCACGACCATATCCTGCGGCAATTCCGCCGGCACGGTGCGGCCCTCGACGCCGAGGACAAACAGCGGCTGACCCAACTCAACGAACGGCTGAGCGTGCTGGCCGAACAATTTACCCACAACCTGCGGGAAGAAACCACGCGGCTGGCCGTGGCATTTGAACGCGACGAACTCCAGGGTCTCGACGAGGGGCACATCGCCTCCGCGGCCGAAGACGCCCAAGCCTTGGGAAAGACCGGTTACGTGATCCCGCTGGGGCTGCCCACCGTGCAGGAGGAGCAGGTCGCCTTAGAGTTGCCGGCGTCCCGCGCCCGCCTGTATGAGGCATCCCTTCAGCGGGGCCGGGGTGCGAACGGCCAGGTTTTGGTGGAGATCACCCAACTGCGGGCCCAGCGTGCGGAGCTTTTGGGATACGCCACCCATGCGGACTATGTGATTGCGGAAGAAACCGCGGCCACCACCGATGCAGTGCGTACAATGCTGTTTGACTTGTCTCCCGCGGCGGCCACGAACGCCCGCAACGAACTGAAACTCCTGGTTGAAGCCGCGGAAACCGCCGGGGACGCTGAGGCTGATGGTGCAGGTGCCGGCGCCAGTGCCGTGACCGTGACCGATGCGGACCGCCCGTTTTGGGAAAGCAAGGTGCGGGAACGGGACTACGCGCTCGACGAGGCGGAACTGTCCCACTATTTTCCGCTCCGCCAGGTGCTGGTCGATGGGGTGTTTTATGCCGCCCACCTGCTCTACGGCATCACCATCATTCCCCGCACGGATCTCACCGGCTACGCCGCGGACGTGGACGTGTGGGAGGTACTCGACGAGGACGGCGCCGGCATCGGGCTGTTTCTCACCGACTACTATGCCCGGCCGTCGAAGCGGGGCGGGGCGTGGATGTCCACCTTCGTCGACCAGTCCGAGTTGCTGGGCACCCAACCGGTGGTGGTGAACGTGCTAAACATCACCAAACCCGCTGACGGCTCCCAACCATTGCTGTCGCTGGACACGGTGACCACGCTGTTCCACGAGTTTGGGCACGCTCTGCATGGGCTGTTGTCCAAGGTGCGATATCCGAGTTTTTCCGGCACGAATGTGCCACGGGACTACGTGGAATTCCCCTCACAGATCAACGAAAACTGGGCGGTGGACCCCACGGTTCTGCGCCACTATGCCCGGCACGCGGATACCCAGGAGCCCATTCCCGACACGCTCGTGAATGCGATCCATGCGTCCCGGCAGTTCGGTCAGGGCTTTGCCACCAGCGAATACTTAGCGGCCGCGGTGATCGACCTGGCGTGGCATTCCCTCAGCGCCGCGGAGGCCCAAAACCTGACGGCCGATGACATCGACGCCTTCGAACAGCAGGCGTTGGCGGCGGCCGGGCTGGAGGTGACGCCCCGATACCGATCCACCTATTTCGCCCATGTGTTCGGTGGCGGCTATGCGGCCGGCTACTACTCGTACCTGTGGGCCGAGGTGCTGGACGCGGATGGGTTCGCCTGGTTTACCGAGCAGGGTGCCGCCGGCCCAGACGCCGAGGCCGCGCGGATGCGTGCCGCCGGGCAGCGATTCCGGGACGTGATCCTATCCCGGGGCGCAGCCGACGACTATGCGGCGGCGTTTACCGCCCTACGCGGCCGGGATAAGGACATCACCCCGCTGCTGACCCGGCGCGGACTGCGGGGTGCGCTCCCGTGACCGTGGTGGATGTGGTAAGCCAGTTTCTGATTACCAGCCCGTTTTGGTTGCAAGGGCTCATCATGTTTGTGGTGGTGGTGCCCCTGTGCGCGGCCCTAGCGATGGTGTGGCTGCGGCTGGTGGACTTCATTGGCGCCACCATGTTCCGGGTTCGAACATGGTTTCGGTACCGTCGGTAGCATTCGGCTGCTTTACGACGCCCAATGGTGGCGGGTGGGCGAATTCCAATTGAGGCGTTGGGACCATTCGAAATAATTGGCGGGAAGCAATTCAGCGTCTTAATAATCTTGGAAGCTGGGCCACTTTTCCTAGAAGCTGGATAAACTTTCAGTAGGGGAATATTCTATCGTGCGGTTTTGGGGTATCGAAAGTATGTTCTGGCAAAATACAGACATGCCTCTAATGGCTATTTCAGACATGCCGTATTGTGTTAATGATTGATTGCAATATTTTTCTTATAATTAGAAATGGATAGTTCGATCATAACGGAAAATTATTATTTAGCGTTAAGTATTATTTATGATTACTGTTTATCGTGAGGGGTTATAATTATTTGTATAAATCATGGGGAATATGTGTTCTAATTATTATCTAAAATGATGGATTGTCTTTACTGATATGATCGCGGATTTCCCAATAGTCTTTCTATTATTAGCTATTTTCGAATGGTATTGGCAATCTTACTAACATTGTAATTTAATATTTCTGCAGCTTATATAATCTGTATCGTTTTTTGAGTGCGATAGCATATGGGCGACGTTGGGATATATAAATTATTTTTTATAGGTCGGTACGAATGCTGTAACGGGGGTAAAGCTTATTAATTGTGTTTTCGGATAAGCAAGGGTTAATTATGAGGTAAGATGTCCTGGTAGTGTGATATGTTTTCCTTAAAATTGCTGGTTGGTGCATGTCGATTAGGTGTTCGATTCGTACCCCCGTGCTGTTGGTGAGGGGTAGACGGTGTGACGGTGCGTGTCGTAGGGTCGCAGATGTGTTGATGCTCTCAGCATTGCACATCCAAGGTAAGTTCTATTTTTGGGAGTAAGTCATGAAGGCGAAACTTCGTTTGTGGCGTGGGGGGGGGGACGCTGATTCTGGCGGCTGGTCTCGCGCTGGGGTCTGCCCCGGTGGTGTCTGCTGCTGGTGCTGAGGTGGACCTTGATGTGGTGACTAAGGTGGTTACTGCGTATCAGGATTTGTTGGATTCGCATTGGACGGATTCGAATTGTTCGTTGTCGAGTTGTGTGAATGCTAGTAGTTCGGTGTTTGCATCATCGGGGGATAAGAAGTCTCAGCGGGGGTCGAGTTTTGGGGGTTCTTCAAAGGATAACCGGGATGAGAGGAAGAATTCCGGCGAAAACCCGAAATTCACGCAAGCTGAAGCTACAATCTTGCGGGTGCGGGATGACATGAAAGAATTCGGATTACCTATTGTTTCCGCGAAGAGCACTATCAGCGTGACGGATGCCAAGATGAATGCTGATGGTAAGGTAACGGTTTCCGCAGACATCGGGACAACGAAGACATATCAGGGTAGCGATGACCCGAGTTATATGAGTGATATCCATACCCTGACTTTATCTTTGAATAAAGAAAATGTGTTTGCTGTCATTGAAGATGTAGTTGCCCCGATGCCGCAAGAAGAAATTTTGGCAGATAAGCCAGAAAATGTTGATTTTAATGATGTGCCAGTTGATCGCATTTTGGGCGTGGAATCAGCAGGCAATAACCAGTTAGCAGTGAATCCTGTTGGCGCAAATGGTGATACTGCGAAATTCTCCTTGTTGCCATCTCATCAAGATCAAAGTTCAGTAGTTGTGAAGCCTGTGCTTGATCCTTTCTTTAGGCAGCCAAAACCAGATGTTGAGAAGATGGTAGCTTATGCTCTGCATTGGTCACGCGAAGATTTACCAAGAATTGAACCTGTGAAGAGTAAGGAAGATGTGAATCCTAACTATCCGAATCAGGGGACGAATTGTACAAACTTTGCCTCACAGGCCTTGGAGGCAGGAGGATGGAAACGTAAATTAGGTGTGGACAGTAGGGATTCAGATGCTTGGCATCCATTCAGTAAGGATCGTGCACATGATAATCGCATCATTCCTACATCAACATGGGGAGCAGCTGCGAATTTGTATGGATACGCAAAGACCAATGGTCCTTATCATGATCTTGGTGAAAAAGAGTTTGCTCAAAAAGGTGATTTAATCTTTGTTGATTGGGATCCTAATAACAAGTTTGATGGGAAGATTGATCATACAATGGTTGTGACTGGGACTATTTCAGCTTCTTCGCCAAAAGGACGGTTTACAACCCCACGTATTTCACAAAAAACTCGTAACCGACACAATATTACTTTCAGGGAAGTCTTTTTGCACATGGGGGAGTCTGGGAAAGAGCCCAAAAATGCAAGGTGGTATGCACTGGGTCTTAAATAAGACCTGAGGTATGTAGCTTGTTGGGAAAGCCGTTTAATTTTCAGATGCAAATATGTTTGAACAAGCGGTGATGGTAAAAATATCACGTGTAGTGTCGTGATAGTTGAGCTACTGTGTAATACAGTAGCTTTAACTCTGTGCGTTATGTGGGAAATAGTTATTGCATGCATGGTGAAAACTATGAAATGGGTAGTGAGTAGACAAGTAACATTATTTTTAGGATTCCTCCTTGTGGTGGTGATGCTCTTTGTAGCATCCCTGCTGGCAGAAGATCACATGCAGGAGAAACAGCAAGCGGTTACTGCCGGGACCACAATCGTCCCGGAATCCATTAACTCGGAAACCGATCAAGCTGTCGGTCGAGCGATAGAAAAATATGAAGCAGTCCTCGATGCCCAATGGACTGATCGTGATTGCACACTATCATCCTGCCCACATTCCAGTCGAGCAATTCCCGGTGTTCCAACAGGCAGGGGATTATTTACCACGCATGAACGAAACAACATCGAGGAGCGAGGAAACCTACTTGCCTACCCCTCCTCATCACGCGTTCAAGTTCGCAGCGATATTGAACTGTACAGCGTCAAAGCAAAAAATAATGATGAGGTTGAAGCAATCGTGTACGTCACAATTATCAAAACATCCGAGGATAACGAGAAAAACAGCAACAGTTCCGACATTCACATCATGACTCTTGCCCCTAGTAGCCTCAACGATGGTGAATACGTGGTTATGGAAGACATAATTGATGGTTCCAACATGCAAGTGCCGCATATCCAACCCCTCTATACCAATGGTTAAAGCCACGGCCCACATGACGGCAAAGCGGCCATTGGTACCACGGAACATATAAATTATTTTTTATAGGTTGTATCGGATTGCATAGCGGGGGTAAAGCTTATTAATCTGGTTTTTGGATAAGCATGGGTTAATCGTGAGGTAAGACGACCTGGTAGCGTAATATGCTTTCCTTAAAACTTCCGGTCAAGACACCAATGAGCGGCACCGATTCATACCCCCATCCTGTTGATGGGCGCTAGACTACGCGCCGGGGATTGTCGTAGGGTCGCAGATACGTTGATGATTATCCCACAACACGCATCAACATCAGATTCTCTATGTCTATAGATTTTGGGAGTGTAAGTCATGACGTTAACACCTTGGATATGGCATGGGGTGAGGCCGATCCTCTTTGGTGACCGCTCATTGGGTTTAGATTTATGTGCGCCATGGGTGTCGTCGTAACGCCACCCGCTGGGTGAGTTCGAGGTTTATTGAAGGTTATTTATCTACAAAACGGTGGGGTTAGTGACGCGGTGCGAACAATAATAGCGGTGCTACGGACAATGGTGTTGTTGGCCCTGGTGGCAATGGTCGGGTATATAGCGGTATCCGGTTACCAGGGGTATCACAAGTCGTATCCGGCTTATCCCGAGCAAAAAACTGCCGGTCAAAAGATTGACCAGGCGGTTGGCAGGGCGGTAGAGCACTATGAGGAAGTGCTCGACAAGGAACAAAATAATCCTCATTGCACGCTATCGAATTGTCCGATTTCCAGTAAATTCATTCCCGGTGTGCCAGAGAACCGGGCCCTCTTCACCAACGCGGAACTCGTCAATTTTCGCAGGTGGGTGACCAAAGAGAAACCGCGAAGCAGCATCGACCTGTATAGCGTGTCGGCCAACGAGAATGGTGTGGTCGAGGCGATCGTCTATGTCACGATGGTGAAATGCACCTCCCCGGAAAACGACTATCCCTACAGCAGCACGACGGATGTGCACCGAATGATTTTGATTCCCAGCCACCACCATGAGGCCGACTATGTGGTGATGGAGGACGAATATTTCCCCATGATGGATGCGATGAAATACCCCGCCGCGTTCTCGCCCCTCTACGCCAGCAGCGAAGACGAAGACATGTTTCCCGAATGCAGCGAACCCGGGTCGCCCCACAGGTTTGCCGGTTTAACCCGCAGCTTTACGACGAGGTGATCGGTGTGTTGCGGCAGCGAAGCGGAACCATCATCATCGTGGTGATCGTGGCGTTGTTTGTCGGCTATTCGGTGCACACCGCGGCGGAAAGCCGGCGGACGCAGGTGGTGGCGCGGGCGATCGAGGAATACATGGCGGTTCTTGACGCCGAATGGGTTGATGCGGATTGCATGCCGGATCATTGCCCGAAGTCGAGCAAGTCGCTTCCCGGGGTGCCTCAGGATCGGGCCCTGTTCACCTCTACCGAGGGTGGCATCATTAGGGGTCGGGGTAAGGACGTATCCACCGTTGCGCCGGTGCGAAGTAGCCTGGCCATTTATGAGTTAAAGAAACAAAAGCATGGGGTGGTGGAGGCCTATGTGGATATCACCGTTACCCAATGTCCGTTTTCGGGGAACAAAGGTGACCCATATGAGGTGCTTCCCGACCTGTATCGGATTACTCTTGCCCCTAGCGTCGTCGATAAGCATAACTATGTGGTCATGGACGATGAATACTTGAACCCCACCAAATACCGCCCGGGGCCTGGTGGTGTCGCCATCTATTACCGGGACAATGGGAGGAAGCCTCAATGTTTCGGTTAGCCAGCAGGATTATCGTGGTGGGTTCGATCATTTTGGTGCTTGTGTTAGTTGTGGGCGGGTGCGTGCTAGAGGAGTTACAGTGGCAGCAGATGATGCACCCGAATTGGCCCAAGCAGGAGACGGCTGGTGCCGAGGTTGATAGGGCGGTTGGTGCCGCGGTGGATCGGTATGAGGCGGTGCTGGATGCTCAGTGGGGGGACGCGGATTGTGTGGTGGAGCGGTGTCCGAAGTCGAGTAAGTCGCTTCCTGGTATGCCGCGGGATCGGGCGGAGTTCACCAAGGAGGAACGCTTTAATCTGGAGCGGAAAGCCCACTACCTGTCCCGCGAGCCTGTGAGCAGCACAGATTTATACAGTGTGGTGGAAACCGATGCGGGTGTGGAGGCCATTGTGTATGTGACGGTCGCTAAGTGTGATGGGTCGGAGGTGAGTGTGGCTACGGATCCGCACCGCATGATGCTCGCCCCTAGCACCAGTCGCGTGGGCGAGTATGTGGTGATGGAGGATGCCATCCTCACCAAGGAGGAGTCGCCGAAATATCCGGAGACGTTCTCCCCGCTGTACTCCGGCCGGAAGGGGGAGGAACCAGACTGCTCGTAACACCCACCTTTTGTATGATGATGGTAGCGGTTGACCCCAAACAATTAATGATTCTCGCTTATAAAATAGAACATTAATGATGAGGAAGGTGAATTATGGGGGCGTCGGTGAATTGGGACCGGCTCGTGGTCGTCGGGTCGCTGAGTTTCGTGGTGACGATGGTGCTGGTCGGTGCATTCGTCGTTCATGACGACGATGGGCCGATACCGTATGCGACCCGCCCCGACCAGTATTCCGCCGGCCCAATCATTGACCAGGCGGTCGGTCGGGCGATAGAGAAATACCGGGAAGTGCTTGACGAGGGGCAGAACAGCCCCGACTGCACCCGGTTGAACTGCCCGATCGCTAGTAAATATATTCCGGGCGTGCCGGAAGACCGGGCGCTCTTCACCGATGCGGAACGATCTGAGCTAGGGAGAGTCTCCTTCGGTGAGCGGGCGCGAAGCGGGTTCAGCCTCTACAGCGTGAACCGCCAAGATGATGGCGTGGTGGAGGTCATCGCCTACGTGGTGGCGTTCAAATGTTTTGATCTGCAAGATGGGGGTGGTAGTAGTGGTGGCACGTTTCTGCACCGAATGCTGCTCGCTCCCAGCCAAGTGGATGAGCACGAGTATGTGGTCATCAAAGATAACTTCTTGCCCATGACGATGGACCATGTGTATCCCGATTCGTTTGATCCGCTCTACTCCAGCCGCAGGAGCGCAGCAGAGTTGAAATGCCCCAGGAGGAAGGAATTAATTGTTGAAAATTAATTCCTGAAACCGGGTGGTCCGTTCTATCTCGGTCGTATGTATTTAGTATTGATGATTGTAACTACTAGTATGTATGCTTGGTGGTATGAATGCACGCGAACGTTTGGTGGATGCTACTCAAGAACTGTTATGGGAACAAGGCTATGCTGCGACTAGTCCAAAAGATATTCTTCATCGGGCTGGTGCAGGACAGGGTAGTATGTATCATCACTTTGCTGGTAAACAGGAGCTGGCAGTTACTGCCCTTGAGGCTAGTGCAGCAGCGATGCGTTCCGATGTGGAAGCTTTGTTGGATGTGAAGAGACCAGCTATGGAGCGTCTCATTGCATATTTGGAACGTCAGCGTGATTCGTTACGTGGATGCCGCATGGGTCGTATGACATATGATGCTGACGTGCTAGCAACTCCAGAGCTGCTAGCACCAGTATCGCGGACCTTGGGCTGGCTGGTTGATACCATCGCCGAAGTGATTCGCCAGGGTATTGATGCTCAGGAATTTCCTGCAAGCGTGGATGCCCATCAGCTTGCTTCTATGGTGGTTGCCACTGTACAAGGCGGTTATGTCTTGGCTCGTGCTCAATGGAATCCAGCAGAATTTGATGCTGCTGTAAATGGTGCTGTCACTCTTCTGCGTGCGTGGAAAAACAATGGGCATTCCGCTTGACCATTCCACCAGTGCTATGGAGTCAAGATTTGGTTATTTTGACTGCAAGTCTCTGTTGACTGTTTATGGCATTACCCTTGCCTGACAACTGCAAACTTATGACTAACTCTACTCGCAATTATGTAATCAAGGAGAATCGCTAATGTATGCTATGCAATATCAAGTTGGTCTTCCTGCCGACTATAACATGCAAATCATTCGGGATCGGGTAAAGAAGACTGGACACCTGATGGATGGTTTTGCGGGCTTGGAATTTAAGGCCTATCTCATTCGGGAAAAGTCTAAAGGTGCTGGTCGAAATGTGTATGCCCCGTTCTATGTCTGGCGTAACATCGATGGAATGCGCAGTTTCTGTTGGGGAGAACCTGGCTATTCAGCAATCGTTCGTGATTTCGGCCGTCAGCCGATTCAGGACTGGACTATTCATCGCATCGTTAGGGGACCAATATCCTATGCTGATGCGCGTAGCCTTACTCTCACCACAGTGTCGCTACCAGTCGACATTGCACCCTCTCTGTGTCTAGATTCTGTCACCCAAGACTTCTTGAACAGCGTTGCTGATTCTACGGTTACACTTGTCACCGCTGTTGATGTCACCAATTGGAATGCTATTTTTGTTGAGCTTAGTAACAGGGAATCAGATCAGAGCGTGACCAGTTCCCTCTCTTATGAAGTGCTACATGTGTCGTACGGAAGCTAGTTTCCTTATCTCATGCTTGCCTGAAGCTTTCGAGGAGAAAGGAATTAATTGTTGAAAATTAATTCCTGAAACCGGGTGGTCCGTTCTATCTCGTCTGCGGTCATGCCAGGCTTTGGAAACCCCCTTGGTCCGCTTTGCGGCTTCTCAAACGAATAATAGTGCGGAACCACAAAAAACTTACTGCCGGTAATCCTGATTTCCGCGGCGTAGGGCTCATCCATACTGGTATCATCCGTCACAAATTGTATGCAATGATCCGACCAATAGAATGGTCGCTCTATCCGTGGGTCCACATCCCATTCCTCAAGAATGGTTCGATCGTGGGTGTGTATCAGATCAATGGTGGCGTCGGTAATGTAAAACTCATAGTGAGCGCCATAATACGTCCAGATGCCCGCCTTAATATAGACGTCATTGTCGAAAAACCAGGATTCGTGGGTAATCCACAGTTCATCGCGGAATTCGTTATAGGCGTAGTCGTAAAAATCTGATACCGATATCATTCCCCCAATATAGCGACAACCCAGCTAGCGGCGTCGTAAAGCTTCTTAAACGCATAGGGAAACAGGATATACTGATTTTGGGGTAGGCAGGCTAAACTAATGCGCAATCACATCAGGAAGGGAACCATGGCCAATCCGGAAGAGCTGCGCAAACAAGACCAACGCCTGCCAAAACCTAAGCGCGCATACCCACGATCACGAGTGACCCAATCGCTGTATCTGCTGATAGCCATCGTGATCGTGGCCTGGCTGGTGTCGATGATCCCCTAATTAATTACCCGGTGCCGGGCGGCGGGATGCCTCCGTAATCTTATGGAAGAGCGGCATCTCGTTCAGGTCATCAATCAACACAATATTGCCCTGGGCGTTACGTAATGGCACACACCAGTTCGGGTACTGCTCCTTCGCGGTGCCCGGCTGGTTTTGCACATTCTCGTCACCAACCATGTCCACTAGGGCTGTGCACGTTAGTGCTGCCGGCGTGTGTGCCACAAACCGGTGTGCTGCTGTCACCAGCACCTCCACGTCGCCCCGCTCATCCCGGGCCCGGCCGTGGAAATTATCCATGTGGAAGTCTTCACCGGCGAAACCACCCTGTTCCAGCACCCGGTTGAGCACCTCGGCCTGCCAGTTCAGGTCATTATTGAGCTCTTCGTCAAGATTGCTCTTGAGCAGGCCCAACTCGTTGCGCAGCGTGATATGCTTGCCACGCAAGAATCCCGCGGTGGGCGGCAGATCGTGTGTGGTCACCGATGCCAAACATGCCTTCCGATACTCCTCCAGGCGCCGTGCCCCACCATACGGTGAACCTTCGAACCACAGCACGCTCGTGCCCATGATGCCGTACTGGTTCAATACGTCCTGCATCCAGGGTTCGAACGTGCCCAAGTCCTCGCCGATCACCACGGCGCCGGCTCGCTCAGCCTCCAGGGCCACGATGCCCACCAGTGCTCGGAAATCATAGTTCACATAGGTGCCCGTCTGCGGCGACTGATTGCGGGGCATCCAATACAGGCGGAACAGGCCTAAAACGTGGTCGATCCGAATACCACCCGCGTGTCGCAAAATGGTTCGAAGCATGTCGCGCCAGGGCTTATAGCCGGCCTCCGCCAACCGTTCGGGGTGCCACGGCGGCTGCGACCAGTCCTGACCGTATTGGTTGTAGTTGTCTGGCGGTGCCCCCACCGATGCGCACGGCGCCAGCACATTCGCCAAGGTTTCGGCATCGGCGCCGAAGGGGTGCACACCCACGGCCAGGTCGGCCATGATGCCGATCTTCATGCCAGCGGCAGTACACCGGGCCTGGGCGGCAGCTAACTGCTGGTCGCAGATCCATTGCAGCCACATGTAGAAATCCACCGGCGGCTCGTCTTCGGCATGATTACCGGTACCAAGCTTGGCGATTTCCTGCTTTGCGCACCATTCGGCAAATGCCGTTAACCCGTCGCCTTCCCGGTGAATGTAGTCGCGGAATAGTTGCTCCCGGGTTTCGTCGCGGCCGGCGTGGAAGATCTCCCGCAGGGCCCGCAACTTGGCCTCATAGATGGGGTCGCGCTCAATCTGAACATTATCCCGATTATGCTCTCGGAACTGGCGTGCGAGCTCTGTCACTTCGGCGCGCACATCCTCCGCCAATAATTCGATCTCGGGGATATCCTCGATGCGAATATAGATCGGGTTGATAAACCTGCGGGTGGCAGGCAGGTAGGGGGAATCCTCCACGGGCGGGAACGGCTCGGCCGCGTGCAGCGGGTTAATGAGTAGAAAATCGCCCGCACCATTATTGGCCAAAGTTTCCCCCAAATAGCCAATGTCGCGGAAGTCGCCAATGCCCCATGAATCAGAAGATCGTACCGAATACAGTTGCGCCATCACGCCCGCCACCGGATTATTGATATAGGTGTCGGTGGTAGACAGGTGCGTTGGCGTCACGACCAGGGTGCAGCTATGGGAGATATTGTCGGATACTAGGGTGATGGTGTGCCAGCCTTGTGGCAGGCCCGTGGGGAGCTGGAAGGTGGCTTCGCCCCAGATCACGCCGTCGATATCGCGGGGTGGTTCCCAGTTTTCCAACTGCTCGGTGATCTCCAATACGGAGCTGTTTTCGAAGGTAATGAACAGTTGGTCAACGGGTTTGCCGTCGCGCACGTGCACGTTGAAGGCTTGGGATTCGGTATCGGTGGTCACGATACAGCGGGGGAGTGGCCGGGAAAACTCCTGGTCGTGGCGGCGTTGAAGCGCTGCCTGGACGGTTTCTTCGCTGGGTCGTTTATCATAGTCGGCGCCGTCAAAGTCAATGGCGGCCAGGTCATCGACGCTGTAATCGTTCAACCCAAGGTCTACCCCCATACAGTGGAGGATTTTTATCAGAGTGTCATCCGGTACCCCCAAGTAGTGGCCACCATAGGCGGTGTAGCCCGTTGCAATGCTGTGCTCTGTAGCGAGTTCGCGTAATAGATCTTGATATCCCACACTTCACTATTGTGCCATTATGTGTGCCATTCCTCCCAGAATATCAGATTTTCTTTTATTAAATTAGGGTTATTCTTGGGAAAACCGCACGATAGCCCCCATAATATGGGGCAATTTTTGCATGATATGCGGATGTTTGTAGCAAATAACACAAGAACAGTGGTGCACAATAGAGCCACAGGCGTTACTGAGTGTTGTTTGGTTCTGTTCGCTTGTCGACGCCCACTCGGTGGGCGGGCTCGTGAGCCGATTCGCCAGGATTGTGACAATCGGGTGCCCCGTAAGAGATAATAAGCTATTACGCACATTTTGGTAGCCACGGAAAGGGAACCGCGCCATGGAGGAAGTCCACACTCCCGCAGAATACGCCGTCGGGGAATCCGACACCTGCCTCACCGCCCTGTTGGGTAGTGCCGCAGCCCGTCCCTACGGGGTGATTTTCACGCGGCCGCAAAACTTCGAGTGGGTGAACGTGACCGCGGCCGAATTCATTGCCGAGGTGTACGAGGTGGCCAAGGGGTTCATCGCCAATGGTGTGCAGCAGGGTGACCGCATTGCGCTGCTGAGCGAAACTCGCTACGAATGGTCCCTGCTCGACTTTGCCATTTGGGCCGCCGGAGCCGTGAGCGTTCCCATCTACGGCTCCTCCTCCCTGAGTCAAATCGAATGGATTATCGAAGACTCCGGGGCGGTGTTTGCCGTCACCGAAACTCGTGAACACACGGAGCTTATGAAAAACCTGGTGTTGGGTGAGGACGGCAAACCCCTGCTGCACGGCTCCACGTCGCAGCTGCGCCGCATCCTGGAAATCAATGCCTCCGCCATCGCCACCCTCAAATTTGAGGGCCGGCCCATCGACGACGACCAGGTGGACGAGCGGATCCACGCCACCAAATCCCGGGACCTGGCATCACTGGTGTATACCTCCGGCACCACTGGTCGGCCGAAAGGCTGCCGACTCACCCACGCCAATTGGCTTTCCGAGGTGCACGGCCTGCTCACCAACCCCATTGGGGCCATCGCCCGCCCCGGCTCCCGGGTGCTCACGTTCCTGCCGTTGGCCCACGTGCTGTCGCGGGCGGTGTCCCTGGCCGTGGCCATCGGCGGCGGCACTCAATCCCACTGGTCGAATTTCTCCACCCTGGGGGTGGAATTCCAGCGGGCCCGCCCCAACCTGATCCTGGGCGTGCCGCGAGTCTTTGAAAAGGTCCACAATTCGGCGGTGGCGAATGCCGCGGCCGGCGGGCCGGTGCGGGCCGCCCTCTTTCATAAGGCACGGAACGTGGCCATTGAGTATTCCCGCGCATTGGACACTAGCGAAGGCCCATCGAGGATGCTGAAACTCCAGCACAAAACCTACGACCGGCTGGTGTATTCCAAGATTCGGGCGGCCATGGGCAATTCGGTGCACTACGCTATTTCCGGCGGTTCGGCCATGAGCCCGGAAATCCTGCACTTTTTCCGGGGCATTGGTGCCCCCATCTATGAGGGCTACGGGCTGACCGAAACCACCGCGGCCGCCACCGTGGACTTCGTGGACCAGAAAATTGGCACCGTGGGCCCACCCATTGGGGGGGTATCGGTGCGGATTAATGACGACAGCGAAATCCTCATCAAGGGCACCACCGTGTTCGACGGTTATTGGAACAACCCAACCGCAACCGCGGAATCCTTCACTGACGACGGCTGGTTTAACACCGGTGACCTGGGTGAAATCCTCGAATCCGGGCACCTGGTCATCACCGGCCGGAAGAAAGACCTCATCGTCACCGCCGGCGGCAAGAACGTGTCCCCCGAACCCATGGAAGACGCCCTGGTCGCCCATCCGCTCATCAGCCAGGCCATGGTTGTCGGTGATGGCAAACCCTTTATCGGGCTGCTGGTCACACTGGATGAGGACGCCCTCCGGCGGTGGAAACTCAACCGCAATATCCCAGAATCCCGCACCGTGGCAGAACTGGCCACCGACCCGGCCCTGCGGGCGGAAATTCAAGATGCGGTAAACGACACAAATAAGATGGTGTCGCATGCTGAAGCGATTAAGAAATTCCATATCCTAGACCGAGATTTAACTGAGGAAGCCGATGAGCTCACACCGACCATGAAAGTAAAGCGTAACGTGGTTGCTCGTCGATACGCGAAGGAAATCGAGCACCTTTACCAGCGCTAATGCTTCAAATCCGATACTTATTGTGAGGTGAGATATTTTATGTAGATTTGATCTCAATTCGGCGAGGCATGAAGCAAATCATGACCAACTGAATTAAAGTCTTTCTTCGTAAGAAAAACCAGTTTCATTGGTAACCTCAGTGAATCTGACCGTGACAATGAGGGGTGACCATAAATAATGCAGGTATTGACTGCCACATTGCGCCACCGGGAATTGACCCAAGAAATCTTTAACATCGGCGATGAGGTAGCAACTTTCATAGAAAATATCGCCGAAGCCATCGCCGACTGGGATGTCGAGCTGGTGGAGGACTGCGTCGCCGAATTCGAAGACATTATCGGCGACGCTAGGACCGACTCCCGCACCATTATCAGGGAACTAAAAGGAATCCGACAAGCACTGACGTCCGGGCTGGCCTCCGGCACTGTTGCCGCCACCATGCCCGATGGTGACGAGCAAATGAAGCGACCCACCCCCATGAACGCTCAGCTGCTGCGGAACCAATTCCCCATTACAAATAATTCGCCAGTCATGGTGCAGGAGATTAATCACATTCTGCAAGATCGTACCGAGCTTGTTAGACAATACCTGGCCCACATTGTGGATTGGGAACTGGCGGAAACCGAGAAAGCAGTTCGCAGCGCCGAAGACGAGCGCACATTACTCACCGTGTTCGGTTACACCTCCGACGCGGTGACCAGTGCGGCGAAGGCGTGGCGGGAAGCGGTGGTCGCCGACTATCCGGGGGTGACCCGCACCATGCGGGGTTCGCATCCGCCCGAATTTTTGAACGAACGCGCCCGCATTGATGCTGTTGTTGCCCGGGTGAAGGCAAAGATGGGACGTGCCGCCGGCGCTCACGTGTCGTAAAATACCGTCAATGTTTGGCGTCTATATTCACGTGCCGTTTTGTTCCTCCCGGTGTGGTTATTGCGATTTTAATACCTACACCCCAGGTGAACTGGGTACCTCTGCGTCCCCGGAAACCTATCTTGATGCTCTCGAACAAGAACTCGAACTCGCCGAATTTAAACGCCCCGCCGACACGATTTTTATCGGTGGCGGCACCCCATCGCTGCTGGGGGCCCAGGGCCTGCGCCGCATCCTCACCGCGATCCGTAACACCTTCGGCATCAACCCCGGCGCGGAGATCACCACCGAATCCAATCCCGAATCCACCAGCCCCGAGTTTTTCGCGGAACTCCGCGACGCCGGGTTTACCCGAATCTCCCTGGGCATGCAGTCCGCCAGCGCCCACGTGCTACAGGTGCTAGAGCGCCGCCACACCCCAGGCCGGGCATTCGCCGCGGTCGCAGAGGCCCGGGCGGCCGGGTTCGCACACATCAACCTGGACATGATCTACGGCACCCCCACCGAAACCGACGCCGACGTGCAAGCCACGGTAGAGCAGGTCATAGCGTCCGGGGTGGATCACGTGAGTGCCTACTCACTCATCGTCGAAGACGGCACCCGCATGGCGCGCAAGGTGCGGCGCGGTGAACTACCCGCCCCCGACGAGGACGTGTACGCGGATCGGTACGCGCTTATCGACGCCGCCCTAGTGGCGGCCGGCTACCGGTGGTACGAGGTGTCCAACTGGGCGCAGCCCGGCGGGGAATGCCGGCATAACCTGGGCTATTGGCGGGACGAAGACTGGTGGGGTGCCGGCCCCGGCGCCCACTCCCACCTGGGCGACCTCCGGTTCTATAACGTCAAACACCCGGCTACCTACGCGCAGCGGCTAGTGTCGGGGGTGCTGCCGGTGGCGGGCGTCGAAAAGCTCACCGCGGCGCAACGCCATGAGGAACGGGTCATGTTGGGGCTGCGGCTGCGGGAAGGGCTGCCGGTGACATGTTTCAACGACAAGGAGCTCGCCAAGGCGCGGGAATTCCCGGGCCTGATTGATGTGTCGGACCAGCGGGTTACCGTGACCGAGGCTGGGCGGCTGCTTGCCGACGGCATGATTGCCGATATCCTGGTGATGGGTGAATCGTAAAACCAATCATCGTGAGGAGGACGTAAATGGCATCCGCAGCCGAGGAACGCCGCCAGCAGGTGCTGCGTGCAATCGTCGCCGACTATATTGCCACCCAGGAACCGGTCGGTTCGAAAGCCCTGCTCGATCGGCATAGATTCGACGTGTCCTCCGCCACCATCCGCAACGACATGGCCGCTCTAGAGGCCGAAGGCTATATCAGCCAACAACATGCCAGCTCCGGCCGGCTCCCCACCCAAAAAGGGTACCGGCTGTTCGTCGACTCCCTTAGCGACATCAAACCCCTCTCTGATGCGGAACGCCGCACCATACTGACTTTTCTCGAAGACGGCGTCAACCTGGAGGATGTGCTACACCGCTCCGCGCAACTCCTGAGCCAATTCACCCGCCAAACCGCCATCGTGCAGCTCCCCAACCTGCGGGCCAGCCACGTGAAACACTGCGAAGTGGTGTCGCTCACCCCCACCCGGCTGCTGCTGGTGCTCATCACGGACACGGGCCGGGTCGACCAACGCCATGTGGAATTAGACCACACGTGCGAAGCCGACCACATCATGGTTTTGCGGGACCTTCTCAACCAGGCCCTGGATGGGAAAACCCTCGCCGATGCCGCCGGCTCGCTGGCCGCTATTACTCATCCTGACCCGGAGGTCACCAGCCACCTGTCCCGATGCGTTACTGTGCTCATCGAAACCCTGGTCGAACCCCCCAACGATCGGTTGATCCTTGCTGGCCAATCCCACCTCATCCGCATCAACCCGCACGATCTGCCCACCATCCTTCAAGCCCTGGAAGAGCAGGTCATTATCCTGAAGCTCTTGGCCAGCATCCAAGACCTAGACCAGGTGAGCGTGCTCATCGGGGACGAAACCCGGGACGATCAGTTGCGCTGCACCTCGGTGGTGGCCACCGGCTACGGTTCCCCCGGCGCCCCGCTCGGTGGCTTGGGGGTGGTGGGTCCCACCTACATGGATTATTCCGGCACCATGTCCAAGGTGTATGCGGTGGCCCACTATGTGAGTCGGGTGCTGTCCGAAATGCAAACCTAGCCGGATCTCGGCGGTCACATGGGATTGCTGTGGGGCCGATGTGGGGCACGCTGGGAGTGGGCATACCCGAGGCACGCTGGGCACATGAGGGTGATGGGGACGCCGGTGGGTACGCCTTGAGCGAACATGACTCACCTAAGTGGGGAATACCGGACCATCATGGTTACAATAAACCCCGCAATAACCAATAAATCTGTCTCTTGTTAGCAAAGGAAGTTCGCCCATCGTGGCCCGAGATTATTACGCAATACTTGGCTTAACCCCAGACGCAACCGACAATGATATTAAAAAGGCGTACCGTCGGTTGGCTCGCAAATACCATCCTGACGTCAATAGCACCGAGGAAGCGGCCGAAAAATTTAGCGAA
This sequence comes from Corynebacterium matruchotii, assembly GCF_011612265.2. Lineage (NCBI taxonomy): Bacteria > Bacillati > Actinomycetota > Actinomycetes > Mycobacteriales > Corynebacteriaceae > Corynebacterium > Corynebacterium matruchotii. Next base: position 715,884 of record NZ_CP050134.2, read on the forward strand.
ATCTCCATCGCCCAAGAACTCCTCCTCGACCCCGAAAAACGCCGCATTATCGACATGGGCGGGGATCCTCTCGCCGGCCCTAGCGGTGCCCCCGGCAATATGGGTGGTTTCGGTGGATTCTCCGACATTTTTGATGCCTTCTTCGGCGGTGGGGCGGGCACCCGTGGGCCTCGCAGCCGTGTCCAGCCCGGCAACGACGCCCTATTGCGCACAACCATCACCCTGGAGGAGGCTTACTCCGGGGTGGAGCAGGAGGTCACCATTGACACCGCCGTGGTGTGCGAAACCTGCGAGGGAACCGGCAGCGAATCCAAACAGAAACCGGAAACCTGCACCCATTGCGATGGCATGGGGGAGGTGCAGCAGGTGCAGCGTTCCTTCCTCGGTAATGTCATGACTACCAGCACCTGCCCGGCCTGCGGCGGCTATGGGGAAATCATTCCCGACCCGTGCCCCACCTGCGATGGAGCCGGTAGGGTGAAGGCGCGCCGGGAGAAGGTTATTCAAATCCCGGCGGGTATTAGCGACACGATGCGGGTGCGCATGGCTGGTCAGGGCGAGGTGGGGCACGGCGGTGGCCCGGCCGGTGACCTGTATGTTGAGGTGGACGTGAAGCCACACCCGGTGTTTACCCGGGAGAAAGATAACCTGCATTTGACGGTGCATGTACCCATGGTGGATGCCGCATTGGGGTCGACAGTGGCGGTGCAATCGTTGGATGGCACGATGATTGACTTCGTGATCCCCGCGGGCACCCAGCCGGCAGATCGCCTGGTGGTGAGCGGCAAGGGTATGCCCCGGCTGCGGGGCGAAGGCTTTGGGAACATGATCGCCCACGTGGATGTGACAGTGCCGCGGGAGTTGGACGACAAGTCCCGGGAGCTGCTGGAGAAACTGCGGCGGCACCGGGCGGAGGAAGCCGGGGTGCACGCCGATGAGTCGGAGCACGGTTCGGTGTTCTCCAAGCTACGCAACCGGTTCCGCAAGTAGGTTGCTCAGGGGGCTATAGGTGTCACGGCCGGTTTATGTGCAGGAGTTCCCCACGCCGCCCACCGTCGGCAAGGTTATCGAACTGACAGGCGATGAGGGTCGGCATGCGGTGAGCGTGAAGCGCACCAGTGTTGGCGAGCAAATCGAGCTTGTCGACGGCCACGGCACCCGGGCCGTCATCACCGTGACCGGGGTTTCCGGGAAAGACCGGCTGGTGGGAGTTGTTGACTGCGTTGCCAGCGAACCGGCCCCACGGCCAACCGTGACGGTTGTGCAGGCCCTGCCGAAAGCCGCCCGATCCGAACTCACGGTCGATCTGCTCACCCAGGCGGGCGCGGACGTGATCGTGCCGTGGCAGGCAGGTCGGTCCGTGGCGAATTGGGGAAAGAAACAGGACAAGGGGCTGGCCAAGTGGCGGGCCGCCGCCCGGGCGGCGGCGAAACAATCCCGGCGGTCCAGGATCCCAGAGATCACCCCGGTGGCGGACCAAGCGGCGGTGGTGGCGTTGATCCAGGCGGCGCCGCTGGCCCTCATGCTGCACGAGGATGCCACCGGGAAAATCACCGACCAGCCCGTGGCCCAGGTGGATTCGGTGGTGCTCATCATCGGCCCGGAGGGCGGCATCAGCCCAGCCGAACTGGATGCGTTCACCGCGGCGGGGGCCCACCCGGTGCGGCTCGGCCCGGAAGTGTTGCGGACGGCCAGTGCGGGCATGGTGGCATTAGCCGCTCTGGGGGCGGTGACCGACCGATGGTAGTCGTGTGGCACAATGCATAATGAGTGATTGGTTAACCACGAACAAAGATAGGTTGAATATTTAGTGACTGTCCGTACCGAAGCAGTACCACACATAACCCGCACCGTGGCGCTCGACGAACGCTACTCGCAAACAATCCTGGGCATCAACGACGAAAACCTCAAAGTATTAGAAAACCAGTTGGATTGCCAGATTCATGTGCGGGGCACCGATGTGACGCTCATTGGGGTCGCCCACGAGGTTGCCCGAGCCCTGAAGGTATTGCAGGAATTGCAGGCCATCGCCCGCCGCGGCCATGTGATAAGCCCCGACTCGGTGAAAAACGCCATCCGCATCGTCACCGGCGAAACCCCCCAATCAGTTTCGAAAGTATTGGCGAATAACATTATTGTGCGGCGGGGCAAGGCGGTGCGGCCGAAAACCCTGGGGCAGCAAGACTATGTTGATGCCATTGATACCAACACCATTGTGTTTGGGTTAGGCCCGGCCGGCACCGGCAAAACCTACCTGGCCATGGCCAAGGCGGTGCAAGCCCTCCAAGCCAAACGAGTATCCCGAATCATCCTGACCCGGCCGGCCGTAGAGGCGGGGGAGAAGCTCGGATTCCTCCCCGGCACCCTCAATGATAAAATCGACCCCTACCTGCGGCCTCTCCACGACGCGCTGCGGGAAATGGTCGACCCGGAAATCATCCCCAAACTCATGGAGGCCGGCATCATCGAGGTCGCCCCACTGGCCTACATGCGGGGCCGCACCCTCAACGATGCGTTTGTGATCCTCGATGAAGCCCAAAACACCACACCGGCGCAAATGAAAATGTTCCTCACCCGGTTAGGGTTCGGGTCCACCATTGTTGTCACTGGTGACATCACCCAGGTGGACCTGCCGGCCGGCCAAAAATCCGGGCTTCGGCTGGTCCGGGACATACTCGCCGGGGTAGATGACATCTATTTTGCCGAGTTGACCGCGGACGATGTGGTGCGCCACCAATTGGTGAGCCGCATCGTGGCGGCCTACGATGAGTACGAAGAACGCCACTAGTAGCGTCGACTACCTAAAGAAAAGCAACAGATGAGTATCGAAGTTGTCAATGAATCCGGCTACGATGGGGTCAACGAAGAATCCCTCGCCGACGTGGCCACATTCGTGCTGCGGGAAATGGACATCCACCCCAGCGCAGAGGTCACCGTGTCCGTCGTGGACGTGCCCACCATGTCGGAACTGCACCTACGGTGGATGGGGTTAGAAGGCCCCACCGATGTGATGAGCTTCCCCATGGACGAACTCACCCCCAACATGGGTCGACCCGACTCGGCCGGATTCGGGCCGGCAATGCTGGGCGATATCATCCTCTGCCCCGAATTCGCTCACAAACAGGCAACAAAAGCCGGGCACGATCTGGGGCACGAACTCTGCCTCCTCACCACCCACGGCTGCCTGCACCTGCTGGGCTACGACCACATCACGCCGGAACAAGAACAAAAAATGTTTGCCCTGCAAAATGAACTCTTGATGGATTGGTACGCTTACTGCGCTGGTCGGCACATCGAATTCCAGCCCAAACCCACCGGGCCTGGGGCATTTCCCTCGGCGGCTGATCGGGCGGAACTCGACAACCAACTCGCCGCCGATGAGAAATCCGCAGGCCAAGGCGGTATTCCCGCCATTGCGGAGCCTAAGGAAACCTAAATGAGTCCCCTGGTGATGGGCACCGTTGCTGTGGTTGCCCTGTTTTTTTCCGGGCTGTTCAACACCATTGAGGCGGCGCTTGCAGTCAGCTCCAAAGCCCGGGTGGCGCAAATAGCCAAAGAAAAATCCACCCGCGCTGCCCGCCGACTTTTGATCGTGCTTGACCACCGGGCCGAACACATCAACCTGCTTATCCTTGGGCAAAAACTCTTAGACGCCACCGCGGCCGTGTTCACCGCCATGCTTGCAATGGAATGGTTATCGCCGCGCATCGAATGGGCGCTCGCGGCAGCCATCGGCGGGGTGACCCTGCTCTCGTTCGTGATCGTGGGCGTGTTCTCCCGCACCATAGGGCGGCAAAACCCCTACACGGTGTCGCTGGTGGCGGCGTTTTTCCTCCGGCCTACCTTCCGAATCCTCAACCCAATATCGAAAGTGCTGATTGGTATTGGTAATATTTTGGCGCCGGGTCGTGGTTTCCAGGACGGACCGTATTCCACCGAGGTAGAGCTGAAGGAAATGGTGGAGATCGCCCAGTCCAAGGGCGAAATCGAGGTCGACAGTCGCATGGTGCAAAACGTGTTTGATCTTTCCGACAGCATTGCTAGAGAAGTCATGGTGCCCCGCCCCGACATGGTGTGGATCGAATCGGGGAAGCTTGCCTCCCAAGCGCTCACCCTGTGCATCAAATCCGGGCATTCCCGCATCCCCGTGATCGGGGAAAGCGTCGACGATATCGTGGGGGTGGTCTACCTCAAGGACGTGGTGCAGCGCATGCACTCCCCAACCAAGGGCGACAAGAATCCCCTGGTGGATGAGGTCATGCGGACCGCTCATTTTGTGCCCGATTCGAAACGACTCGACGACCTACTCGACGAAATGCAGCGGGAACGATTCCACATCGCCCTGCTTGTCGACGAATTCGGCGGTGTGGCCGGCCTGATCTCCATCGAAGACATCCTCGAAGAAATCGTGGGCGAAATCACAGACGAGTATGATTCGGCGGAAATCACCCCCATTGTGCAAGATCCCAATGATCCTTATAAATATCGGGTCGTGAGCCGGCTACAACTCGATGACCTGGTGGAACGGATCGAAGATGATCACCACATCACCATCAACTTTGACCCAGAAATCCTCGACCAGATCGACACCGTTGCCGGGCTTATCGCCTATGAAAAAGGCCGGGTGCCGCTGCCCAATACCGAGGTAGAAACCTCCGGGCTGCGACTCAAAGCCATCGGCGGCCGAGACCGGCGCGGCCGAATCAGCGTGCGCGAGGTCGATGTCACCATGCTGGTGCGTGGTGACGACGCTGAGGAATCAGATCACAACCCGGACGATCCCGCCGACACTGCGTAACTCCCGCGCGGGACGGCGTCGTCAAGCGGGCGAGTTTTTTATTCACCGGTTGTGGCGCAAGATAGAAGTTATGGCAATTCTTTCAATCCAATCCCACGTTTCCTACGGGCATGTGGGAAACTCCGCCGCCGTTTTCCCACTGCAACGCATCGGGCACGAGGTTTGGCCCGTCCACACCGTGAACTTTTCTAACCACACCGGCTACGGCGAGTGGACCGGCGAACTCATCCCCGCCGCGCAAGTATCCAGCATTATCGACGGCATTCAGGCCCGCGGCGCATTCCCTACCATTGACGCCATCCTCTCCGGCTACCAGGGCGGATCCGACATTGCTGACGCTATTGTGGACGCCGTGGCAAAAATCAAGGCCGAAAACCCCAACGCGCTTTACGCCTGCGACCCGGTCATGGGCAATGCGAAATCCGGCTGCTTCGTCTCCGACCTCATCCCACCCCTGCTCCGGGACAAGGTTGTACCCGTCGCCGACATCATCACCCCCAACCAATTCGAGCTCTCCTACCTCACCGGTGTGGACGCCGACGACATTGACTCCACCCTCAAGGCCGCCGAGGCCGCCCGCAAGATCGGCCCCGAAACCATCCTGGTCACCTCGGTGCTCCGGCCAGACCGGCCCGAACACACCATCGAAATGATCGCCGTCAACGACCAGGGCGCCTGGAAGGTACAAACCCCGTTCCTCGACATCAAACGCAACGGCTCCGGCGACGTCACCGCGGCACTGTTCACCGGGCATTACGTGCGCGACAAGGATGCCGCCGGCGCCCTGGCGAAAACCGCCGCCGCGGTCTATGAACTCATCGAGCTCACGCATGCGAAAGACTCCCGCGAACTCCTACTTATCGACGCCCAAGAGTCCTACGTCCACCCCACGCACCAGTTCGAAGTGACAAAGATCGCCTAACCTGCCGGCGACGGCAGCGCCAGTGTTCGAAAGGGGCCTCCGATTCCCCGGCACCCGAGTCATAGGTTTCCGCTATCTATGTGATATAAGTCTGTGCTTACTCGGTGTTGGGGCGCTATGATAAGCGACAAACCACAAATGTGAGGGAAGCGGGTACTGGCGTGGGAAAGTCGGAAATCGGAGAAATCAGTAACGCCTCCCCAGCTGCGCCTGCGGTGGATGCGCGCCACCTCTACCGCACCTTTCGCACCACTGGGAAAGAATTCACCGCACTCGCCGACATCACCTTCACCATTCCGCAGGGGGAGGCCACGGCCATTCTCGGCGTGAACGGTGCCGGCAAAACCACCCTTAGTAAAATCCTGGCCACCTGGCTTTACCCCACCTCAGGCACCGTCAACATTTTCGGCGCCGATGTGGTGACGGCGGCCGCCCACGCCCGGCAACACATCGTGGCGGTCTTCGGCGGCGACCGCGGACTTTACCCCATGCTCACCGCGTGGGAAAACCTCTCCTACTTCGCCGCCATCCGCGGTGCCGCGCTGCCGAAACCCCAACTCGCCAGCATCCTCGACAGCGTGGGGCTCGCCGACGCTGCCCACCGGCGAGTCGAAGAATACTCCAAAGGCATGAAACAACGCCTCCACATTGCTGTGGGCCTCAGTGCCAACGCCCCTATCCTGCTGCTCGATGAACCCACCGTTGGCCTCGACCCCATCGAGGCAGCCCGGCTGCGCGGCACCCTCGCCGAACTGAAAAACCGCGGCAAAACCATCATCCTCACCAGCCACAACCTCACCGACGTGGAAGAACTCGCCGACCGGGTCATACTCATCCACACGGGCCGCATCAAATATGACCTGCCCCTGGCGCGCTTCAAAGAACTTGCCGGCTACCGGTACCGCATCACCGCCACCCTCCAACACCCAACCACCGAACCCGAGTTCGAACACCACCCCAATGTTGACGGCACCGTGCGCGTCACCCGGCTCATTGCTAGCGACGAACAAACCCTCATCACCCGCATCCTCGAACAACTCCAACCTTGCGGGCTTGTCGACTTCACCATCAGCCCCGCATCCCTCGAAGAAGCCTTCACCAATGCGGTCCACAACAACGACGATGGCGGTGCCGCATGATGACCACGCACCTGTCCGCGCAGCTCCGGGCCATTATCGCCTCCGCCAAAATACAACTCCTCATCGTTGCCAAACGCCCCATGAACATCGCCACCGGGATCATCACTCCCTGGATGTTCCTCTCCCTCTTCCTCATCCCCCGACTCGGCAACCTCAACCAGGACCAAATCACCCACGCTATTTCCGCCACCATCACCGCATCCTTCTGGGCCGCATCCATCTGGAGCGGTGCCGGCATTATCCGCCGCGAAAAATGGATGGGCACCCTTGGCCACACCCTCTCCGGGCTGCTCAGCCCCATGGCCGCCATTCTCGCTAAAATGCTCGGCGCCGTCGCTTACGACGTCACCCTCATCACCATAAGCACCATCTCATTCTGCCTTATCTTCCGCATCCCCTTCCACTCCACACACCCTTTCCTGCTGGCGGCTGGCATTATCCTCGTCGCCGTCTTCGGCGTGTGCTCCAGCATCCTTATCGCCGGGCTGCTCATCAACAGTCGCAACCCCTTCCACCTCACCAACGCCTTCGGCACCCCCATGCTGCTCCTCGGCGGCCTCCTCATACCACCCAGCTACCTGCCCCCAGCCGTCTCCTGGGTATCCGCCCTCATCAACCTGTATTGGCTCAGGCAATTCCTCTCCTCCCTTACCACCATCCCAGACTGGGGCAGCCTACTCATCGGCTGTTTCGTTTCCACCTGCTACCTGCTCGGGGCCTGGCTCTGCATCCGCCACATGGTCACCCGGGCGAAAGTGAGGGGCACCTTTGAATTCACATAACCCACCCCACCAGTTATCGAACAAACTATCGGTAAAATGCCGGGCTGTGGCCGCAACATTCCGCCTAGGGGTCGCCAACTTCACCCGCGGGACCAGCCCCACCATGCTGGTCACCAGCCACATCATCCCCGAAATCCTCCGCATGATCACCTACGTGCTCATCGCCCGCGTCATCGGCGGCGACGCCGCGCAACAATATGCCATCCCCGGGGTGATCGTGCTCGCCACCACCCGCATGACCATCAGCGAAACCAGCGGCCTGCCTGTCGACGACGTGTGGAACAAAACCCTCGGCAGCAACGTCACCGGCACCCTCTCACCGGCCACCCAATACCTCATCCGCGCCCTCCCGCTTGCCGCCGTCGCCATCCTCGACAGCGCCATCGTCTTCATCATCCTCGGGTCCATGACCACCACCGATTGGGCCACCTTCACGGGTGCATGGCTTTGCTCCCTCATTGCCGTCCCCACCGGGCTCACCCTGGGCCTCGTCATCTCCGTGGCGTCGCTCCGCACCGACCTCCACAACCTTGTTCACAACGCCACCGTCAGCATCCTCACCGTCTGCTCCGGAGCGATCATCTCCGTCGCCCACGTGCCGGTCTTCCACGCCATCGGCGAATTCCTGCCCCTCACCCACGCCATCCAGGGCCTCCGGCTCGCCCTTGCCGGGCATTCCGCGCCCCATGCCCAGCTCACCGAAACCCTCCTCGAAGCCCGCAATGGCCTCATCCTGCTTGCCCTCGCCTACCTGCTATACACCGTCGAAACCGCCCGGGCCCGCAGAAAAGGACAAACCTTCTTCTCAAGCTAACAACCCACCCCACCACCACCCAAGCTGCACCCAAACCGCCCCCAGCGGCATCCAGGCCTAATGCTACAGTGAAACCTACCGACAATAACCATCACCAACAGAAGGAGTCAGGTGGATTACACCAACACCCCAGAAGGCTTCCGCTCCGGGTTCATGTGCTTCGTGGGCCGACCCAACACCGGCAAGTCAACACTGACAAACGCCCTGGTGGGGCAGAAAATCGCCATCACCGCCAACCAACCGGAAACCACCCGGCACCCCATCCGCGGCATCGTCCACCGCGACGACGCCCAAATCATCGTGGTGGACACGCCCGGCCTGCACCGGCCCCGCACCCTCCTGGGGGAACGGCTCAACGAAGTAGTCAAAGACACCTACGCCGACATGGATCTCATCGCCATCACCATCCCCGCGGACGAAAAAATCGGCCCCGGCGACCGATGGATCCTCGACAACGTGCGCAAAGTCGCCCCCAAAACCCCGCTCATGGGAATCATCACCAAAATCGACAAGGTCAGCCGCGACCAGGTGGCCCTCCAACTCATGGCCCTCCACAAACTCCTTGGGGAAGACAGCGAAGTAGTGCCGGTCTCCGCAGTCACCGGGGAACAACGCGACATATTATTAGACGTCATCACATCCCTCCTGCCGGAAGGGCCAAAATTCTACCCCGACGACCACGTCACCGACGACGACACCAACACCCGCATCGCCGAACTCGTGCGGGAAGCCGCCCTATCTGGCCTCAAAGACGAGCTGCCGCATTCCGTGGCGGTCGAGGTGGACGAAATCATCCCCAACCCGGACCGGCCCGGCACCCTCAACGTGCACGTCATCATCTATGTGGAGCGACCCGGCCAAAAAACAATCCTCATGGGGAAAAACGGTCGACGTTTCAAAGGCATCATCCACGCCGCTCGGCCCCAAATCTGCAAACTCCTCGACAGCAACGTGTACCTGGATCTACGGATCAAAGTCCTCAAAAATTGGCAGTCCGATCCGAAGCAACTAGGCCGGTTAGGGTTTTAATGCCACGGGAATCCTATCGGGAACGCGCTCTTGTCATCCGCACCTACGACCTGGGAGAAGCCGACCGCATCATCGTGTTCCTCACCCAACACCGAGGGCTGGTGCGGGGCGTGGCCAAGGGCGTGCGCCGGGCTCGCAGCCGATTCGGTTCTCGGCTGCAACCATTCGTCGAACTCGACGTGCAATTCTATGTTGGCCGGGAACTGGAATCGGTGACGGCGGCGGACACCGTAGGGTTTTACGGCTCCGGCATTATCGACAACATCACCTGCTACACGGCGGCGTCGGCGGTCCTAGAGGCGGCGGAACGCCTCTCGTTGGCCCACGACGAGCACGACGATCGGCTGTACCCATTGGTCGTCGACACGCTCAAACAGTTACAACACGCACCAGAACCAAAACTGCGGCTTGACACGTTTTTATTGCAGGCCATGACCGTGGCGGGGTGGGCTCCTAGCCTGTACTATTGCGCCCAATGCCAGGCGCCGGGACCGCATCACGCGTTTCACCCGCGGACGGGCGGTGCCGTGTGTGGGACGTGTCGGCCGCCGAAAGCCGCCGACGTGAACCCGGAAGTATTGCACGCCATGTGGCTGCTGCAACACGACCGGTGGGCGGAAGCCATCACGCTCATCACCGCCCAGGAGCAGGGGGCTTCCGCGCGGGAATCGTCGGAATCGGTGACGCATGAGATCCCCTGCGCCACGGCAATTCACCGGCTCACCAAGGCCCACTGGCAGTGGCACACCGAACGGAAACTCGCAAGCCTCATGGTCTTGGATCAGACTTAAAAAATTTGGCACAATACTAATCGTGACTGAAGAACTAACGCCACCAAACATCCCCGTCGAATTCCGGCCCCGCCATATTGCGCTGGTCATGGATGGTAACGGCCGCTGGGCAGAGCAGCGCGGGTTGAAACGCACCGAGGGCCATAAACGCGGCGAAGCAGTGCTGCTTGACATGGTGGCGGCCTGTCAGGCACTCGATATACCCTACCTATCCGCCTACGCCTTTTCGACGGAAAATTGGCGTCGATCCGCCGACGAGGTGCGGTTTCTCATGGGGTTCAACCGGGATGTGTTAACTCGGCAAAAAATGTGGTTGCACGAACGGGGCGTGAAAGTTCGGTGGGTGGGACGCCGCCCCCGCCTGTGGCGCAGCGTGCTACGGGAGCTGGAGTCCGCGGAGGAGCTCACCAAAAACAACACCAGCATGACCCTGTTTATGTGCGTCAACTATGGTGGTCGTGCCGAAATTATTGACGGGGTGCGGGAGATCGTTCGCAAAGCACAACGCGGGGAAATCCGACCGGACGATATTACCGAAAAGAATTTCCACACCTTCCTTGATGAGCCCACCATGCCGGATGTGGATCTCTTCCTGCGGCCCTCGGGGGAGAAACGCACCTCCAACTTTCTCCTGTGGCAGTCGGCCTATGCAGAGATGGTGTATCAGAATAAACTGTTTCCTGACTACACTCCGCAAGATTTATTTGATGCGGTAGAGGAATATGCCAAACGTGACCGCAGGTTCGGAGGAACGAAATAACGTGATGCAGCAGGAATCCGACTCCCAGCTTTCAGACGACCAACCCGCCAACCCGCCAACCCCGAAACAAATCCGCCGGTGGCAGCAATACCTTGCCAACGAACGGGCGGAGGCCGCCGTGTACCGGGAACTAGCCCGCAACCGGGAGGGAGAAGAAAAAGAAATCCTGCTTGCCATGGCCAAGGCTGAGGAACGCCACGAGCAGTATTGGCGCACCATGTTGGGTGATGATCTGGGCTTCCCGCGCGCGCCCAGCTTCTCCACCCGGATCATGGGATTTTTAGCCAAACGGTTCGGCACCGTGTTTACGCTGGCCATGATGCAAACCGCGGAGTCCCGCAGCCCCTACGCCGACGATGCCGACGCCACCGAGCAAATGACGGCGGATGAGGCCATCCACGCCGAGGTAGTGCGGGGCCTGGCCGCCCGCGGCCGGGAAAAAATGAGCGGCAATTTCCGGGCCGCGGTGTTTGGCGCCAACGATGGCCTGGTGTCTAATTTCGCCCTGGTGCTCGGCGTCATGGGTGCCGGCGGCATTGACAGCAACATCATCTTATTGACAGGGATTTCCGGCATGCTGGCCGGGGCGCTCTCCATGGGGGCCGGGGAATATATTTCGGTGAAATCCCAAAACGAATTATTGGAGGCATCCCACCCGCACCTGGCAACCAGCACCGTGGTGCCGCAATTGGATGTGGACGCCAACGAATTAGCGTTGGTGTATCGTGCCCGGGGAATGAGTGTGGCCGAAGCCAAGGAACAGGCCGACAAGGTGTTTGCCCAGATCGAACAGTCCAAGAGCGTGGATGCGGAAATGCTCGCTGGCGCGAATGCTGCGGAGGACGAAACCCTCAGCAGCCCCTGGATGGTGGCGGCATCTAGCTTCCTGTGTTTCGGGGCTGGGGCACTGCTGCCGGTGCTGCCGTTCTTTTTCGACCTGCCGCAGATGATTGCTGGGGTGATCGCCACGGCGTTGGTGGGCATTGCCCTCATGGTGACGGGCGCCATCACCGGTATTTTATCCGGCAAACCACCATTCTTGCGGGCGATCCGCCAGTTGGTGGTGGGGATGCTGGCGGCCGGGGTGACCTATGCGCTGGGCATGCTCTTTGGGGTGGCCGTCGGCTAGCCGCCAACCCAACGACCGGATGCTAGTTGCCGGCCAGGCATTGGTTGCAGAGGCCGAACACCTCGGCGTCGTGGCCGGTGAGCCGGAAACCGTATTTCGTGGCGATTTCATTGGCCCATTGTTCCACCGGCCCGCCGTCGATCTCTATGGTGCGACCGCATTGGGTGCACACCAGGTGATGGTGGTGGTCGCTATTGCGGCAATGCCGGTAGAGGCTTTCGCCGTTGGACATGTGTAGCACGTCGACCGCTTTGGCTTCGCTCAGCGACTGGAGGGTACGGTAAACGGTGGTCAATCCCACCTTGAGGTCGCGTTTTAATAATTCTTGGTGGATGGTTTTCGCGGAGGCGAAATTTTCCATTTCTCGCAGCACGGTGATGACTGCGGTGCGCTGTCGGGTGCTGCGCACGCCGAGTTTGGGTATGGGCTGGTCCATGATGACCCTTTCCAACAGAATGTGAGTGAGTAGCACAAGAAATATGGAACCCAATCCGGCTGGTCGTGACCCCAGGCCAGAAAGAACGATGGTCCCATGACGCTTGCCATAACCGATTCGTTATAGCAAGTTGTTTTCAATCTTAAGCGTGCATTGTCAATAGCGCAACGATATTGTGTTGGTTTAGCGTGGTCACCACGGTGAGCAGGGGTCTTATTGAAAAATTGCCCCGGCTCGGCGTCGCCGCAGGTCACGGTATTTGGGTGTCCTCCAAAATAGGGGCAGGCGGGGCTTGATCGTGGTGTCTGTCGGAATAGCAGGTGGTAGCAGCTAGCTCGATGATGTCCAGGGCGGCGGGACAACGCAGCCGGTAGGTGATGAGTCTGCCGGAACGGTGATGTTCCACGATGTTCGCTTTACGCAAAATCCGCAAATGCTGGCTGATGAGCGGTTGACTGCTGCCAAGGGTCTCTACCAGCTCGTAAACGAAGTGGTCACGCTGCGCCAAAAGATGGATTATTTGCAGGCGGGTGGGGGAGTCGAGGGCCTTAAATATCTGGGCAGAACTAGCCAGCTTTATGGGATCAATGAGAGTTATAGGAGATTTATGCTGGTTAGCATGGGTGGGCTCGGGGGAAGGGGGTTCCGGGAGCGAGGGTTCGGTCGTGCCGATAGTCATGGTGCCCTGCCTTACTGGTGCGGCCATCGTCGGCGATGGCTGCGATGGCGGAATGAAACGCAGCAAAAACATAGTGATAGTACAAACGTTAAAAATGGTGATAAATTGCTATTAACGTCGAGGTCAAAGCAATTGTCTGAATTCGATTACCATCTAACCTAGCATTTTCAGGCCTCTAGCATAAGATTCGCATGGGTAAAATTGCATAAAATATATGTCATTGGACAGCGTTTCATTAATGGTGCAGCTCCGTGGGGCGTCCTTGCTCATATTGCGGAAAAATTTGGTACTTTTGTTGCATAGTAGGCACGCAGAATTACCCTCATGTGTGGGTGATATGGAAAATGGCCGTTGTCTTCGTAAAGGCTGTATGAAAATGGTATCGAATAGTCCATCCATCATGTTGCCGCGGCTAAATACTTGCGTAATTATTGCTTTACGACGCTCAACCTCTCGGCAAAATTGTGCAAAAGATGGGCAAGAAACTGGTTTTCCGCTTTTTATCCATGAAATTAATGCAGAATTATAGAAATATTCCCATGAAAGCCAAAATTATTGCCCACCAGTGGTCCGTCGATAAGCAACATTGACTAAATGACTCGATCACGGTAAGTCGAGTACAATTCCACCCAGCTAGGTTTTAGCCAGGAATTCGTGAAGGAGAACTATATAATCATGGCGAGCGTCATCGACAGTGTCGTAAACCTATGTAAACGACGTGGGCTCGTGTACCCATGCGGCGAAATTTATGGCGGCACTCGCTCAGCCTGGGATTACGGCCCGCTTGGCGTGGAACTCAAAGAGAATATTAAAAAGCAGTGGTGGCGCACCTTCGTGCAGGGTCGGGCCGACATGGTAGGTCTTGACTCGTCCATTATTCTGCCTCGCCAGGTGTGGGAGGCCTCCGGCCACGTGGAAACCTTCACCGATCCGCTGGTGGAATCCCTGCACACCCATAAGCGCTATCGTGCCGATCACCTCCTGGAGGCCTATGAGCAGAAGCATGGCCACCCGCCGGCAAATGGTCTCGCCGACGTTCCCGACCCGGAAACCGGCCAGCCCGGTGCCTGGACCGAGCCGCAAATGTTCTCCGGGCTCATGAAGACCTTCCTCGGCCCGGTCGATAACGAGCAGGGCCTGCACTACATGCGGCCCGAAACCGCCCAGGGCATCTTTATTAACTTTAAGAATGTGCAAACCACCGCCCGCATGAAGCCCCCCTTCGGCATTGGTCAGGTTGGCAAGGCGTTCCGCAACGAGATCACCCCGGGTAACTTCATCTTCCGCACCCGCGAATTTGAACAGATGGAGATCGAATATTTCGTGTCGCCGAGTGACGCCCCCGAAAAATTCCAGGAATGGGTGGACGCCTGCTGGGATTGGTTTATCGACCTGGGCATTAACCCTGACAATATGCGTCAGTTCGACGTTCCCAAGGAGGAGCGTGCCCACTATTCCGCAGGCACCATTGACTTCGAATATCGGTTCGGGTTCGCCGGTAGTGAATGGGGCGAACTCATGGGTGTGGCCAATCGCACCGACTACGACCTGGGCTCCCACATCAAGTATTCCGGCGAGGACCTGTCCTACTTTGACCAGGTCACCGGGGAGCGCTATGTTCCCTATGTTATCGAACCTTCGTTCGGGCTCACCCGGGCCATGATGGCATTCCTGTGTGACGCCTACCATGAGGACGAGGCCCCCAACGCCAAGGGTGGCGTGGATAAGCGTACCGTGCTGCGCCTGGATCGGCGGCTCGCCCCCGTCAAGGTTGCCGTGTTGCCGTTGTCGAAGAAAGACACCCTGCTGCCCACCGCCGAGGCGATTGCCGCCGACCTGCGTAAGCTCTGGAACATCGACTACGACATCGCCGGTGCTATTGGCCGCCGCTACCGTCGTCAGGATGAAATCGGTACCCCGTTCTGCGTCACCGTCGACTTTGACAGCCTTGAGGACCGGTCCGTGACCGTTCGGGAACGCGACACCATGGCCCAGGAGCGGGTCGCCATCGACGAGCTGCCCGCCTACCTCGGTGCCCGCCTGGTCGGCTGCTAATCACCGCCGCCTATCGACGTAAGGAACCACAACACATGGAATACACCAGCTGGGGAAACCGCGGCAAAGCCGGCGACACAAGAATCGTTCACCTGTTCGAGAAGTCAGATGTGGATATTGCGACCTTCCCCCAGGTCAACACCGGCGATGCCACCGTGGGCGAAGCCACCTGGCAGCTCACCAGCACCCCCAACACACTCACCGCCGTCCTGCCCGAGGGCGTCACCTACACCGCCACCGTGCCGGCGAAAAAATTCAGCCGGGCCAAGGAAATCACCATTGATTTCGGCGACAAGCAGGTGCAGGCCATCAACGAGGGCGGCGCCGACTGGGTGTATGTGGATGCCGCCGACAAGAAGCTCGGCCAATTCTCCGGCAGCAATAACGGTGTGCGCCGGTCAATCACCGAATTCGAACCCGACGTCACCCTCACCCACGACGAACAGGTGTTCCTATCATGGGTGACCCGCACCATGCTGGAATCCCGGCTTGCGGTCACCACCATGATCGCCACCATGAGCCTGCTGCTCATGATTCCCGTGGCGCTGTTCGCCCTCATCACATAACTTTTCGGTAGTCTGTGGGACATGACAGCCCACACCTATAGTTGGGTGGGCGACACACTCTACGATGATCGTCGCCACCCCATTGCCACGGTTGCTGGTAGCCAGCTCACCGTGGGCGATACCACTTACTGCATCACCAAAACCGGTGGCCGGGACTTTCGCCTGCGGGCTGACGGTGGGGGAGTGACCTTCATTTTCACCACGGCCTCGCTCACCACCAACCGGCTCGAAGCCATGTGCGGCAGCCGGCATTATATTCTGCGCCGACCCCGCCCCTGGAATCCCGCCCGCACCATCACCACCCGCGACGGCACCAATTACGGCACCATCACCCGCACCTTCAGCCCCCGCAGCGGTGCCACCATCAAAGCCGAGCTGACCAACGCCGACATTCCCAACGCACACTTGGCGTTCCTGGCCTACGGCTGCAAGCTTGTCGACGCCGACACCACCAACATTAAAATCTGATCCCCGTGGGTGGCCGGAACCCCACCGCTTCGGCCACCTGCAGGCTAGAAGCTGCCGCCGCCCCCACCGCCGCCGCCGAAGCTGCCGCCACCGCCGCCAATGTTAAACCCGCCACCGGACGAACCGTAAGAGCCAAACCCGCTGCGGTGATGATCATTCATCATCTCGTTAAACAGTGCGCCGGCGACGAAACTCCCCGCGCTGCTACCACTCGAATTATTTTGTCGCATCTCACTATCCACATCCCGCTGCGCCACCCGCAGCGCCGCTTGCGCCTGGGTCGTGGCATGCCGGGCATAGTTGATGGCATCCCGGGTTTGCGACGTCCGTACCGCCACGGCCTTCTCAAATGCCTGTTCCGCATCCGCCAACTTGGTGCGCGCATCCGAACGCACATACCGGCCCCGGCTGGAAATAAAGTCCTGCGCCGCCCGGATCGCCGTCTGCGCCGCGGCGCTCTGCTGGTCAAACACCTGCAGAACCCGGGCATGGTCCGTAATCCCCGACTGGATTTGCTCCAGCATCTCATCTAACTGTGAATCCATGTCCGTCAGCTGTGTCCACGCCGTCAGCGGATCATGATCCTTGATGTTTCGGGCCTCCTGCAAGGCCTCTCGGGCCCGCGTAAGGGTATTCGACACCGCATTCCAATCCAACTGGGTGCCCTGCGCCACACCCTGGGATTTAATCGCCTCGCCCTGCGCGATCTCCCCCTCAATCTCGGCAATCAGTGCATCCAGGTTCGCCTGGGCCGCCGCAATGTCCGACCGGGCCGACTCGATCGCCTTCAACATTCGATCCGCCTGGTTAATGTCCGTCTCCGCGATGCGGATCGCCTCGATCAAACCGGCCTGCTCACCGGCCGGCCGCGCAGCCAAGTCCCGGCCCACATCAATCTGCTTTTCCGCCTCCGCCAATGCTGCCTGTGCGATCTCCACATTATGGTTGATCGACGACAAGGTTTCCGCCGGGAACGACCGCCGTAGATCCGCCATCTGCTCCATGGCCGGCGTGATCCGGGCCTGCAAATCCACCGTGGACTGCGTGAGTCGCTCCAGTGTTTGCGGCGCATTCACCAGGAGATTACGCATGTCCGCAAAATTCTTCGCCTCCTGATCCAGGACATCATCCGCCTGCCCACACGACGAAATAATCTCAATCAGCAGCGATCGTTTATCAAACTCGCTCGTGTACTTCCGATCATTAATCTGCTGTTGAATCGCAAACGCCTTCTGCAACGTGCTCTGCGAATGCTGCAACGACTGCGTGAACTTTCGGGTTCGCTCCGTCCCAAATTCGCCCACTGAAATATCCAACTCCGCCTGTGCCGCCTTAATCGACTCGTCGGTGCTAACCAGCTCCTCTGCTGCCAACTGTTCCAATGCCGCAGTGCTCAACTGATTCAACGCTGCCGTGTCCTTAGGATCCAAGGCACGCCCCTGCTCCACGGCCTTCGCCGTGTCCCGCTTGGACTTTCGTTTAGCCGCATATACTGCACCGCCGCCTGCCGCCCCCAGCAGACCCAGGCCCCCCAGCAAGATCGCTGCCCCCACAGCAGCCGACCCCTTCGAGTCGCCTGACGACGAACCACCGGCCGCCACCTGCTGTGCGGTAGTGATAAACGATGATGCCGCCCCCGCCCAATCATGCTGCCGCAAATGCGATACCACCGCGGTATCTACCTGCTTAAACGATTTGGCGGTAAACGCCTCACTATAGGCATACCCATACGTATTTGAACCCACCGCCAATAAAATATCGTAGCGGCTGGCGGCTATCGGCTTGAGCGCCTGCGTGGCCCACTCCTGCGCATCCATTCCAGGCGGGAATGAGTCCACAAACACAATATAGGCAATCCCATCGGTTTTATGCCGATAATCCTGCGCCAACTTATTGATGGAATCTATTTCCTCTTGGCTTAGCCTGCCCGCCTGATCCGTCACTCCCATTGATAACTTGGTGGCAGTACTCGTTCCCTGAGCCTGCATAAACACGCGTTCCCCGGCCAAAGCAAACGGTGAAATACCTATACCCACCGTCATTGCGCACAACACAGCGGCGGCTGGGCGCAGCAGGGGAAAACGTCGAAAAGCTAGTCGTCGATTCATGACCTAAATACTAGTCGGAAACGCTACCCGTCATGTACCGCCAAAAGGTGGCACACTAGGAATATGAAATCACGCACCACGGCCATCATCACCAGCCCGATCCTGCTCGCCATCACCAGCATTCTTGTTCGCGGGAGGTTCCGACCCACTAACACTCGCCACCGGTTTGACACCATCCTCGTGCTCGGCACCACACAATACGGCGGGGTGCCATCGCGGCAGTTCGCCGCCCGACTCCGCTGGGCTGCGGAACTGTGGCACATGCACGGTACCCAAAACATCGTCACCGTCGGCGGGAAACTCCCCGGTGACACCACCACCGAAGCCGAAGTCGGCCGTAATTACCTGCTGCAAGCCAAAGTCGACCCCGACTGCCTCATCCCCGTCCCCGAAGGCAACGACACCCTCGGCTCCTACCACGCGGCCCTCGAACGGCTAGGCGACGACTACCACGGCACCATCCTGATCGTCACCGACCCCAACCATGCGCTCCGTGCCGAACTGCTTGCCAAACAGATTGGGATGAACGCCAGGGTCTCACCCACACCCTACTGTCCGGCGATCTTCCCCACCAAGGGATTCTTCTGGACCCTATCGCACGAGGTTGGAGGACTTATCGTGGTTGCCGCCACCGCCGCCCTGGGGCGTAAACGGGCCGCAACCGTCGAAGACCTGCTGCGCTACGCCCAAGGCATCCTCCGACCATCCCGCATCCACCGCCACAACGTGCTGCGCGCCAACCAGCAGGCCGCGCACGAGCTGGCCCACGAATCGGCAAGCAAACCCGCCGATAAGTAAACCCGCTACCTAGGCATCATCATGTACCACTACACCGACCATGACATCGCCCGCATGTACCACGAACCCGCCAAGCGCAGCATGCTCGTCTCCCATCAGGACGAGCGTGGCCCCTTCGCCCGCGACCGCGCCCGGGTTCTCCACAGCGCCGCCCTCCGCAGCCTGGCCGACAAAACCCAGGTCGTGAGCCCCAAGGAAGGCGACACACCCCGCACCCGCCTCACCCACTCCCTCGAAGTCGCCCAAATTGCTCGGGGCATCGGCGCCGGTCTCGGCCTCGACCCCAACCTGTGCGAAATGGCCGGCCTTACCCACGACATCGGTCACCCACCCTACGGACACAATGGGGAACACGCCCTCAACGAACTGGCGGTACACTGCGGCGGTTTCGAAGGCAACGCCCAAACGCTACGCATCCTCACCAGGCTAGAACCCAAGGTCCTCGACGCCCGCGACCACTCTTACGGCCTCAACCTCACCCGCGCCGCCCTCGACGCCGCCTGCAAATACCCCGTCACAAAAACCAACCCCGATGGCACCACCAACCGCAAATACAGCTGCTACGACGAGGACCGGCAAATCTTAGAATGGGTGCGCGACGGGCACACCGATGATCGAGCCGCAATGGAAGCCCAGGTCATGGACTTCGCCGACGATATCGCCTACTCCGTCCACGATGTGGAAGACGGCATTATATCCGGCCGCATCCACCTCAACGCGCTCTGGGATCAGGAATCCCTGGAATCCCTGGGGGCCAGCGGCGAGACCGCGTTTGGGGTATCTGCCGACCGCCTTGTCGACGCCGGTGGGCGACTGCGCAACCTACAGGTGGTGGCGGCCGCAGCCGAATTCGACGGCAGTCTTCGCGGCCGCCGCAATCTCAAGGCCATGACCTCGGAACTCGTGGGCCGCTACGTGGGCGCCATCATCGAGGAAACCATCGCCCACCCCAACAACCAGGCAGGGGAGGGCGGCGATATGAGCGCCGAGCATGGCGTCAATCCTAGTCATGCTCGCCTTGGTCGCATCCACGGCGACCTCATCGTGCCCGACCAGGTGTTGACCGAGGTCACGCTGCTGAAATCCCTCGCCGTCCTCTACGTCATGAACACCCCAGAACGCAAGGAACGGCAACGCAACCAACGCGAACGAGTCGCCATGGTGTTCGAATATTTGACGGCGGGCGCGCCGGGTGCGCTCGACCCGATGTTTCAACTGTGGTGGGAGCAGGCGGAAGACGCGGCGGCCCGGGAGCGGGTGGTGATAGACCAGATTGCCTCCATGACGGAATCCCGGCTGGCCCGGGTGGCGCAGGCGGCGCGGGACGCGGGCGACATGGACGTGGTGTGAGTGGCTGTGGGTTTTGGGTGCTGGCGGGGCGGAAAGCCGTAATATTTTCAGGAGGTTGTTCTGGCTAAAACGCCATGATGGTGGTGACAGAGTATGTCGATGCTTGACGACGCTTCCTTCGGTGATTGAATAGGCTTCATGGTATGAAACCAATTGATGATCCCCAAGAATTTCAGCGAATCATGGCGGCTCGTAACCGGATTGCGGCTAGCCAGCGTGCGTTGTCCAGAAAATGGATTTCAGACACCGGAGTGTTTGCGATGGCGGCGGAAGGCATCGTGCATTTCGTAGACGATGAGTACAAGCTTTTTGCCGATGCCTTTCGCGCCGAAGCCCCTGGGCGCCTGTTCGGGGTTTCTAACGAAGATAGGCCTCCGGGGTGGGATCATGCTGTGATGGTGGAGCAGTCAACTGAGGACGAATTGGAGCAGCTTGAAACAGAATTCTATGGTCAGTACTTTCTGCTGTTCTCCGAGGATGAGCGGCATGCGGTGTTATTTACTCAGGCGGATTACAAACTCATTGCCGGCCCGTTGCCGTTTTTGCACCGGTTCTTTCCGGATCTTTCCGCGCAGAAGCAGGAGTTTCTTGAGTTTAAGAACGAAGAGCTTTCCTATAGGCACACTGTCGGGTACGAACAAGCCATGGAAACCGCTGTCCGGTTCATGAATTGGTTGGATTGAGATGAAGCGTTGGATTGCTTGGAGTGTGTTATCTACCGTGATGGTTTCTGGCAAACTAGGCTGCGTTTCTCTGTAGGTGAATAGGTTTCAGCGATATGCAGATAGTTAATGATGCCGAAGAGTTGGGAAAGATCCTGAGAATCCGAAATCGGATAGCGGCTAGCCAATCTGTGTTGTCCAGGAAGTGGATTTCGGATACCGGGGTGTTTGTGATGGCTGCGGAAAATGCCGTGCATTTTGTCGATGGTGAGGATGATATTCTTGCTGATGCTTTTCGCGCTGAGGCATCTGGGCGGCTCATTGGGGTGCGGAATGACCATGACATTACCGAAGACCATGCGGTGATTGTGGAGCCGACCCCGGAGGATTTTGACTTATTGGGTCGAGAATTCATTGGCCAATTTTTCCTGCTCTTCTCCGAGGACGAGCGGCATGCGGTGCTGTTTACCGCTGCGGGAGAATATAAACTCATCGCCGGTCCGCTGCCATTTCTTCGCCGTGTTTTCCCGGATCTTTCCGCGCAGAAGCGGGAGTTTATCGAGTTTAAGAACGAAGAGCTTTCCTACCCACACACTGCGTGGGTTGAGCTTGTACTGGAAAATGCCGTTCGATTCATGGACTGGCTGGATTGAGATGAAACGTTGGATTTGCCAGGAGCGCGTTATCTACCGTGATGGTTTCTGGCAAACTAGGCGGCGTCTTGTTGAAGCTAGATGGGCTTTGAGGTTTTCCGAAAGGAAGGTGTAAATGCGTCGCTACATAGAAGCTTATTCGGCCGTTGGGAAAATATGATTCCGCTTACCAAGACATTGATGCATGTGACCATTCCCTAGAGGCGTGGAAAGGCAAGCTAAAAGGTATGTTCTTTCGATTTGTTCCCCGTTAGTGTGGCTGGGGTTGCCAGTAACTGAATAAGCTTTATTTAAAGGAGTGATGACAATGATGGATCGGGACGAGGAAAAATATCAAGGCTATTACTTGCCACCAGCTTTAGGGGAACAAATTAAAAAGGCTGTTGCGCAAGTGGGACCCATGACTTTTGTGAAACAGATGTTGACGTTTCGGCTTACGGAAGTAGGAGTGCATGAGGGGGAGGTGTGGGATGCTGTGATGCGGTTATCGCAGGAAGCATATGAGGATCCGGAGTATGTTGTCGAAATTAATCGGCTGGCAGATAAGTACAATCTTCTTATCGAAGATGATGAGTATTCAGGAGACCCTGAAGCGTGTGTTGCATTTTTTGCTGTTTCTGATGGGTTGGTGATGGGGTTGGATGAGTCCCTTTCTAAACTGCCGTATCTTGTTTGTGAGAGTCTGATTTGTGAAGTTTGGCCAGATGACAAAATGTATAAGGGTGTTGCGTGGATCATGGATCAGTAAGATTGGTTCCAAGAATTTACGCTGTGGATGATTATGCGAAGCTTATCCGGCTGCTAAGAAAACCTATTCATACCAAGAGATGGCAACTTGGAAAGCACATGCCATCTACCTTGGTTTTCCCGTTTCCAGAGAGCAGTCATGTGTGCTAATGCCTTGAGTCCCCAGCAGCTGAATAGGTTTCAAGTATTTTGAGTAATCTTTATGGTAGAAAGTTGTTGACCTGTGTATTTTGGTTTTTCTCCTGAGCTGAATGCTGCTATCGACGCCGGGGTGACTAAGTATGGTCCGTTGGAGTTGACGAAACGGTTTTTGTTTCACTACATGCGGGAAAACGGTGTCACTTATGGTGACGCATGGCAGTGTGTAATGGACTTATCGGAATCCTTCTCTGAGGATTCCGCGTATATTCGTAAAGTTGAGCAGATCTCTGCAAAATATGCTGAAATCATAGACGAAGATTCAGCAGCCACCATAGATGAAGACATCAGGATCACGGCAAAACACCATGCAACACGAGGCATTTTGTATGGTGTGGGGGATCCTATTTCACAATTACCCCATAATGCTTGCTATAGCGTCAAGGGTTTTTGTTGGGATGAGGAGCGGATACAAAACAGCTTCGCAGAGCTAGACAACGAAACAGGGATACCGGATTTTCACCCACCTGCTATTACGTTTTCTACTCCTATTGTGTCGTTGGGTGATGCTCGTAAGGCTGTAGCTAGCCGGAGGGATTTGGATCGTCCGTTAGCGTTGTGTGATACGTGGGGGTTTGAGTCGCCTACGCAGTTTTTGGTGGTGGCGATTTTGTTTCAGGATTGGCCTATACCACCCTATAATTGTATTGTTGACAAAACAGATGGCATGGTGTACACAACCGACGAGAAAAACGCGGAAGTGTTTAAGCATTTTGGGGAAGACGGTATTCGGGTAGTAAGTATGACGGGCAAAGATAAGGTTTTATGGCATGAGTGGTCCCGCACAATGCTGGAGACGTTGCCGCCGTATCCGGGAGAAAGCTACTAATCTCTTGAATCTTTAGTCATAGAGATATGGTGGATTGAATAGTTTGAAGCCAAAATAATCTTCAAGGTAGTGATAATGATGGTTAAACTTTTGTTTCAGCGGGTTGCTGATGAAGCACGTCCGCCTGCGGTGTTGGGGCGGTATCCAGGGATGCCTGATTATTTTACTGAAGTGCTTTTGGATGATTTGGTGGAGTCTGGTGCGTGGCTTGATCTGGAACTCAAAAGGCCGTTTTTAGCGTTATGGGTAAATGATGAGGATTTTGACAATCCTGATTGGGAAGATCCTATTATTGGTCGTACTCAGAAGAATGTGCGGAAGTTCGCGGCAATGGATCCGGTAGTTGACCTAGAATCACTACGAGGAATGCGGGTGTTCCATGACGAACCATATTTCCGATGATTAACACAGCCTAGGGGCTATGTGTGATGGTTAATGAACTGTTTCCTGTTCGTTAGACTGTGGGAAACAGGTGCTAGTTGATGTGGGAGTGTTTGATGTTGATTGACTCTCTAAATGATGCCCGTAAGGTTAAGGCTATGGTCGCAGCAGAAAATTTGCGTCTTTATATGGCGCAGTTGGATAAGTGGGGGTTTCTTAACGAATTCGGCTGATATCGGGCCCGTCTTGACATACCCACCCATTCTTACCAGAGGAGATGATTATTCCGTGATGACAGCAAAAGATTTCCTCGCCTATGTTGAGGAAACCACCCGCAATGAACTATGGATCGATCACGCAGCATGGTATTTAGGCAAAGATGTTTATATCACGGCCGGGGTATCAATAAACTATCCTCCCTACTACGGGTTTTATATCCGCAATGCGAAAGTGGAGCGTTTGTATTCCGTCCAGGAGTATATCCTAGAATTATGGACGGTTGATCCTAAGGTAGCGAAACCGTTTTACCTATCGGAAAACACGATCCGATTCGTGACAGATGATAACGAGTACCTCGATCCTAGGAAAACAGAACTCATATTCACCGGGGACGAAATCTTCGTTACGGACCGTGATCTTCCTGCACCAGATCCCCGTGTAACATGGCAGTTTCTCCGGGACGACATGTCGGCAAAGGAGGTGGAGGAAATAACCCGATTCCACAAGCTCATCTTCGACGACACCGTACCTGATTAGCCGCAAGATTCGTGGCGCTAGATACTTCCGGGTATCTGCACATGAGCATTGCGAATAATTATTAGGTGCAATTAGCGCTTTTCTGGCGGTCAGAGCCTCTGCACAATGTGTTCAGCGACTAGCCTCGAACATCGCCCAGGTGAGGCATGCCCAACAAACCCGACACACCTTAATAACCCTCTACTTCTCAGCATCCGGGATGACGCAGAAGGACTGGTAGTGGTCCTGGGTGTAAAGCCACACGTCCGGGTCTGTTTCGCTCCCGCCGCCGGTCACAATGCGCCGCTTACCCCGATGATTCAGGCCGGGCGTGTCCACGGTGTATTCGCGGTAATAGTTACGGCCAATGTCGGGGAGCTGTTTTTCATGGTTGCCAAACCGTTTGTTGTCGTTCTCCGGGTATTCGTAGGGACCGCCGGCCAGAATGTCGTCAATGGTGTTCATGGCCTCCTTAGGCAGCGAATCAACCTGGCATTCCCGGAATTTTTCAAAACCCTTATTGGCTGTCTGGTTTTTCGTGTACGTGGGCGCAGCACTGGAAGCATTGCTGCTGCGGTTGCGATGCTGTGTGCCGGTTGCGGCGTGGGCGGTGGCGTCGGCCGTCGTGGTTTCCGCCGCCGCGACCGCCGACTGTTGGGACGATTCCTGTAGCGTGTCAATCCCAAAATACGAGGCCACCGCCGCCATAATGAGGCCGCCGATGATTACCGGAAGGGTCTTTTTCCTGTCTGCCATGATACGTATTGTTACACACCCCAAGCCCCACACATAGCAGTGGCGTGCCGTGGTTGACCGTCTTGGTACGCTTTAACCATGGCCAGAGGACGCATCCCCAACTCCGACATTCAAGCGATCCGCGAACGCGCCGCGATCGAAGAAATCATCGGCGAATATGTGCAGCTTAAGCCCAGCGGTTCCGATTCGTTGAAGGGGCTGAGCCCGTTTAAAGACGAGAAAACCCCATCGTTTCATGTTCGACCGAACCATGGCTACTACCATTGCTTTTCGACGGGCAAAGGCGGGGACGTGTTTAACTTCCTCATGGAGATGGAACACTTGACCTTCCCCGAAGCCGTCGAGCTAGTAGCAGACAAGATAAACTATCATATCAACTACCAGGGGGGTTCGACCGGGGCGCCGGCGGTAGAGCCCGGCACCCGGAAACGATTGATCGAAGCCAATCGTGCCGCACATGCGTTCTACAGGAAGCAGTTGGAGACTCCCCAGGCGCAGGTGGCCCGCACCTTCCTTTTGGACCGAGGCTTCTCTAAAGAACTCATCTATAGTTTTGAGTGCGGCTACGCCCCCGAGGGGTGGGATGCCGTGACGAAGCACCTGTTGAAAAAGTTTACGTTCCCCGAGTTAGAGGCCGCCGGCCTGTCGGTGATGGGGCGACGTGGTCCCGTTGACCGGTTTCGGCGTCGCCTGTTGTGGCCGATTAAAAACATTTCCGGCGATGTGATTGGGTTCGGCGCCCGAAAGCTATTCGAGGACGACCAGCTGGGCAAATACCTGAATACCCCGGAGACACTCTTATATAAGAAGTCCAAGGTGCTCTTTGGACTAGATCGGGCGAAGAAGAATATTGCCAGCAGTCGTCAGTGCGTGGTGGTGGAGGGGTACACGGATGTGATGGCGATGCATGCCGCCGGGGTGGCAACGGCCGTGGCCACCTGCGGTACCGCGTTTGGGGATGATCATTTGCAGATGATTCGCCGCCTCATGCTTGACGACACTTATTTCCGTGGCGAACTCATTTATACCTTCGACGGGGATGAGGCCGGCCAAAAGGCGGCCAAACGGGCGTTCGAAGGAAACCAAAAGTTTACCGGCCAGTCGTATGTTGCTGTCGCCCCCGATAACCTGGATCCTTGTGATTTGCGGCTACAGAAGGGGGATGCGGCGGTTCGGGATTTGGTGGCCTCCCGGGTGCCCATGTTTGAGTTCATGATCCGGGCGGTGATTGCCGACTACCGGTTGGACACACCCGAAGGTCGGCTGCAGGCGATGCGGCGTGCCGTGCCGATCGTGGCCAGCATTCACGATAGGGCCCTGCAGTCCGAGTACGCTCGGCGGCTCAGCGGTTGGGTGGGATGGATGGATGAGGACGAGGTGTTGTCCCAGGTGCGAGTCGCGGCCCGAAACCCGCGGCCGGCGGAGCCCCGCCGCGCCGTTCGGTTCGATAGCGATGCTGCGGTGGCGGTGGATGCACCGCAGGCCCGGTTGCCGCAGCCCGATGCCAAGAGTATCCAGTTGTGGCCGCAGCGGGAGAGCTTGAAGCTGGCGTTGCAGTACCCAGGCGTGGTGGCCGATGGCTTTGATGCGGTCCCGGAGGCGGCGTTTAGCTTTGAGACCTACCGGGTGATTCGGCACGCCATCGCGCAGGCGGGCGGGTGTCGCGCCGCGGTGGTGGGGGAGTGGGCGGGCATGGTCGCCTCGGAGATTGACGATCTTATTGGTCGGTCCCTGGTTTCGGAACTCGTGGTGGAGGACATTCACCTGCAGGGCGAGAGCGTGGAAACGTATTGGGATCGCACCGTGGCCCGGTTGCAGGAACAACAGATAAGCAATGAGATTTCCCAGTTGAAGAGTAAAATGCAGCGCATGCGACCCAGCGATGACGAGCAGGCCTATCGGTCCATGTTCGCCAATCTTATTGCGTTGGAGCAGCAGAAGAAGCAGTTGCTTGCCCGGGCATTTCAGTAATTGGCGGCGGGGTGCCGCGCGGTAGAGCGTCGTAACGCAAAACGACCCCGATCATTGCGGGGCCGGTCATGCTATCTATGCGTTTTTAGTGATGGGTTGCCTTCGTGGTGGGGGTAGCGCTGACCGAGGGGGCGGCGCTGGACGTCCTAGGGGTGGTGCTTGTGGTTTGTTTCGGTGCGATTCCGCTGATGGCGGTCTCAATCTTGCGGTTGGAATCAATCTCGTTGGGTGGGGAGCAGGCGGCCAGGGAGGCTCCCAGCGCGATGATGGCGCACGATGTGGTGATGGAGCGGCGGAAGATACTAGACATGGGGGATCCTTTCGCACGAAAGTTAAAGATTAGCTACCCCAAATGTTACGCATTCGATATGAACTTTTAATTACGACACGCCCTAAATATCGTGGTATTTTACGAATTTTCTCCTATGAGGCTTAATCGTCGTCCCGCTCTAGAATAGTAATATCATCCGATTTATTAAGCTTAGATTTATTGAGATTTTTTACTTCCTTCATGCGGGGCTGCGGATCAAGCTTATTGGCTATAGCCTTCCGGGTTGCCGTCAGAATCTGCTTGGTAGCTGGGGAATTTATTGCCACCTGGTATCCCTTTTTAATTTGTTCGTAGCGCCGGCGACCCGCCTTGGTGCCAAAGACGTAACCCGCGGCAGCACCGATAACGAACTGGATCATGGAAAGTCCCACTCCTTATATAAAAGCTTGTCAAGGAAGAAAGTAGTGTGACTGCCACATTACCGAAGAAACCACAACGGTGGTTAGCGCATCCAGTAACCCCCGCTAGCCCCATAGGTTCTGCAAAAATTTCGGGGTGGGTTAGGTCGCACAAACACAAAAACCGCCCTAGTGGCGGTGGTAGTGAAATAAAAAGCTCCCCCAACTGGACTCGAACCAGTAACCCTTCGATTAACAGTCGAATGCTCTGCCAATTGAGCTATGGGGGAATGGATTTTGCCACACAGTTACTGTGCTGGCAACGAATGAAACTATACAGTGCCCCGCTGATTTAAGGCAAATTTGCTGGTCAGTGCGATAAAATCCCTCATTGGCCGCAAGAATGATTCGGCGTCGGCGGGTGATGCGGCGTGCGGATGTTCCGGGGTGGGAGGAAAATTTGGGTATTCGGGTGTTGAGTTCGTTACTATGTGCTATGACCCGCTATACTTTTCATTCGTGCCTTGCAATGGCTATTATGTAGCAGGATCGCTTTAAATTTGGGGCTATAGCTCAGTCGGTTAGAGCTGCGGACTCATAATCCGTCGGTCCCGGGTTCGAGCCCCGGTGGCCCCACAATCATACCCCAGTTCCACGCCAGGAGCTGGGGTTTTCCCATTATCGGCATGCTTTACGACGCCGTAACGGTGCTACCTTATTCGGGTAGCAGTCGTCTTGTACCGCGCCATGTGGGGGATTCCTCATCTTCATGGTGACCGCCTTGCGAATTGGTTAAGGTGGCGGCAATCCGTCAATCGCCGACAAATCATGGGAAGTGATGAATGCCGAACACCAACGACACTCAACCAACTGACGATCGCACAAGAGCGCAGGTTGTTACCGCGCGCACCGTGGCGGAAGCCGCCCGGAAAACCGGGGAAAAGGTCCAATCCCGAATCATCATTGTGGAAAACCTGGCGGACACCTCACTGGTGATCGACCAGGCGGGTGGTCCCAATGCGGTGGTAGAACCACTAACGGAACTATCCCCGGCGGCCGACCTTAGCCCCATCATGCGGCGACTCGCCGCCCTAGAAGCCACACCAACTCCGGCCGCCACCGTGGTCGAACAGGTGCAGGCATCGGCGCGGCTGAACCGCCTCGCCGACCACGCCGGAATCACCACCCGCGCCATCGGCATCGGTTGGGAAGACACCTCCAATGCGGCACGCCGCAACTGGTCCGAAATCGCCCGCACTGCGGTCACCAGGGGATATACTACCATCGACCTGGCTGCGGGTCGTCCCGAATGGACCCTCTTCCAGTGGCCAGCCCACCCCGAATGGGTGTCGTTAGAACCGCAGGAGAACCCCCTCCGCGACGTGATCGCCACGCTCCGGGCCAACGGGATCGAAAAAATCTACCTCACGCTTGACATGATGGTGTCGACCTCGCTGGCGAAATTCCCGGAATGGAAGGCAATATCCAGGGACGGCACCATTCGGAACATGCCCTCACCGGCGGCCCTCACCCGCAGCCCGATCCGGGACATGCTCGCCGGCGCCGTGGCGCAAGTTGCCACCCAATTCGGTGACATTATTGACGGGATCATCATCACCGAACTCTTTTGGGACTCCGGGTCGTTCTCCGACAACGACCTGCTGCTCTACCGCAGCGACACCGGCGCCACCGACTGGCCCCGCAGCGACGATGGGGCACTCCAGGAAACTCCCGAATACCAGGAATGGCTCACCACCAAAATGGCGAATTTCATTGCCCACTGCCGAAGCCTGACCGCCGGCATCCCGCTGGTCATGGACGTGCGGGTGAACTGGAACCAGCCACTAGCGGGCCGCCCGGATAGCGGGCACGACTATGCCAAACTGCTGCGGGTGGCCGACGAAATCCAGCCATGGGTGTACTACGACACTGGGGAAGAATCGAAAGCGGTCGCCCTGGTGTCTGCCTTCAATAAGCAGTGGCCGGGGCGGGTGCGGCCCGCCCTCGGCCTATGGTCGGCAACCCCCGCCTCGGTGGGGAAGACCCTCGTCGACCTGGCTGCCGCCCACCGGGTGCAGGTCACCCCCTACTCGAAAATGGGAACCCTGCTCCACTGATTATGACCTGCGGCAGATTCGTCATTACCGCTCGTCGGGTGGCGATAACCGTTGGAAAACCATCACACACCCGCAGGCCAGCAGCAGCACGCCCGCGAGCGCCCACATGAGCGTCGAAAAGCCCACGGGCAGGCGGGCAGCAAGCGGGCCCAGGCTGGCGCCAATAAACAGCACCGCACCATTGACCGCCATACCACCGGCACGATAGGGTGCCGAAGCCTGGCCAAACAACGTAATCATGGTGGGCACGGCCATGGCAATACCCGCCACAAACACCAGGCTGGCGACAATAATCCCCCACAGCGTTGCGGACAACAAACCCTCCAACAGCAACCCCAGGGCGGCGACAATAAAACTGGCGCGAGCAATGGTCCCTATGGGGATGCGGGCCGCGATGCGACCAATAACCAGCGACACGCACATGCTCGGCAGGCCCGCGAGTCGCAGCCAAATCAATTGTGACTGCGACATCCCAATGCTCCCCAAGTGCGGTCCCAACGCGGAATACATGGCCACGAAACTCATGAGCACGGTCACGTGCGCTAAACACAGAAATTGCGTGCGCGGCTTTGCGACGATCTGGCCAACCACCACAAAACTCTGCCTCATGCTGCCGGCCGTGGTGGCGTGGGGAATCTCCACCATGCGTCGCGTCGGGAAGAGTGATAGAAAACACAAAATAAGGAGAATCGTGCTGCTGAGGAAAACCGCCCGCCACGTGGCGAATGTGAGATTGATCGCAGCGGCAAATACCTGACCGACAATGCCGGCCACCAAGAACGCGGTGGACATGGCCCCGATCGCCGTGGGGCGGTGGGTGATTGGTAACGCCTCGGCAAGGTAGGCCAGGGCGATGGGGGCGAAACTCGCGGCCGAAAACCCCTGCAATCCCCGGAGCACACCAAGCGTCGGCAGGTTTGGTGCCATGGCACAGCAGGCGGTGGTGAGGATCAGAAGCGTCATGCCGCAGAGCAGGATTTTCTTGCGGCCATACCGGTCAGAGATCGGCCCCCAGATGAGAAAACCGCTGGCGTAGCACAGGCTAAACGCGGTGGAGAGGGCGAGGGTGGCATCCCCGCCAAGACCGCGGCCGACCGGCGCGATCAGCGGGATGGCCAGATAGAGCTGGGTGAGTACTACAAGTGCGGTAGCCACCAGGAACACCACGGTGCTGGTGGTGGCTGGATACTCCGGTGCGTGGTCGGGCGATGGTGGTTGTGATGGTCGTTGTGACATGCGAAACCTCAATTCCAACTTTTTGGTTGGAGTTGAGTATAGGCGACCGTGGCATAATTTCCAACCTTTTAGTTGGAATTGTCGCGGTACACTGCTAGAGACCGCGACACCACCGTTGGCATTGCCGCGGCCCGCCTATCCCACAATCCCCCTCACCGCAAAGGACCCCCATGGCCTGGGACATTGAAGGAACGAAAACCAAAATCCTCACCGCCGCACTCGCCGAATTTGCCCACAACGGCCCCGACGGCACCACCGTCGCTAAAATCGCCGCCCGGGCCGGAGTCAATAAGGAACGCATCTACAATTATTTCGGCGACAAACGCCAACTCTTCACCCACGTTCTTCGGGAAGAACTCGCTAAGGTAGCCCAAGCCGTGCCCGTGCATTCCTTCGCTACCGAAGACATTGGCGACTGGGCTGGCCGCGTCTACGACTATCACTGCGTCCACCCCGAACTTAACCGACTCATGCGGTGGGAAGGCCTCTACTTCGACGCGGAAGTACCCGACGAGGAGCTACGTAGCACCTACTACAATCGGAAAATCCAGGCCATCCACGCCGGGCAGGCGGCCGGCACCCTAGCCACTACTATCGACGCCGATCACCTGGCCTTTCTCATCCTATCTATCGCCGGCTGGTGGTCTGCGGTCCCCCAAGTTGCCCGCATGTTCACCGGCCCCGAAACCGACGCCGAGCACGCTCGCCGCCGCGAATCGGTCATCACGGCCGCCCAATTATTGGCGGGCACTTACAATCAATAGCCGTGGGTGACGTAGATACCGTAATTCATAACCTCTATCAAACTTTCGACCTCATTGGGGTGGTGCTCAACGGCATCATCGGCGGCGCCATCGCCAGGCAACGAAACTTCGACTTCGTGGGCTTCGTGTTCCTCGCCTTATTCTCCGCCCTCGGCGGCGGCATGCTGCGTGATGTGCTTATGCAAAAAGGCACCGCCGCTGCCATCGCCAACCCCACCTATTTGCTCCTGGCCTGCTGTGGGGCAACCATCGCCCTGGTCACGCATTTTAAGGGGGACACCTGGGAGCTCTTTAAGGTGCACGGCGACGCCATCATCCTGGGCGTGTGGTCCGTCACCGGCTGCGTGAAGGCCCTGGTCTTCGACATGCCCCTCGTGTCCGCGGTCTTCATGGGCGTACTCACCGCCGTCGGGGGCGGTATGATCCGGGATGTCGTGACCGGCCAGATCCCTAGCATATTCGGGGGTGGCACCCTCTACGCCGTGCCTGCCACTATCAGCGCCGGTACCATGACGCTATTCTACGTCACTGGACACCAAGCCCTGGGCATGATTATCTCCCCAATAATAGGCGGTGGCCTGGTCATTCTCGCCTATTGGAAGGGTTGGGTCCTGTTCCGCAGCAGCGAGTGGGCGCCCGTGAATATGACCGCGGTGCAACTCCGGGAACTCGCAAAACGCTCCGAACGGCAGGGGTGGAATATGGCGCGGCGGATAAAAAAGAAAATCGAGGGAGAGTTTTAACTGAGATTCCTTCCCGCAGGTCGGTAGCATATATCTCGTGACCAATGCGCTTTCCTCTCTCCTTGACCATCATCTTTCCGCTTGGCCAGTGCCGAACGCCGCCGGCGCGGTGTTCACTAACGGCACTACGGTGGCAACCGCCGGCGACCAAAATAGGATTTTCGAACTGGCGTCCGTGACGAAACTGCTGTCAGCTTACAGCTTCATGGTGGCAGTAGAGGAGGGGGTCTTCGATCTCGACACGGTCATCACCAAGCAAGGCGCCACGGTCAGACACCTATTATCCCACGCTGGCGGGGTGGGGTTTAGGGAAGAAGACTCAAGAAAGCCCGTGGGCACGCGCCGTATCTACTCCTCCTATGGCTTCGAACTGCTGGGCGATAGGTTGGTGTCGGAGACCCAAATGGGGCTCGGTGAATACTTCACCGCGGCCGTGTTCGAACCGCTGGGAATGGTGAACACTACGCTATGGGGATCGCCGGGGCACGAGGCGCGTTCCACCGTGGCCGATCTTCGTAGGTTCGTGGCCGAAATCATGGCCCCTACCCTGCTCGACCCCGCCACCGTTGCGGAAATGTGGACACCCCAATACCCGGAACTCAATGGCATTGTCCCTGGTTACGGCATGTTTAAGCCTTGCCCATGGGGGTTGGGCTTTGAAATCAAAGGGGCAAAAACCCCACACTGGACCGGCACCCAACTGCCAAGCGACACGGTGGGGCATTTCGGCCAATCAGGCACATTCGTGTGGGTGCACCCACCCACGCGCCGAGGGGCGATTGTTTTGACCGATCGGGCATTCGGGGAGTGGGCGAAGCCGGCCTGGACGCGGCTCAATGATGAGCTGTGGCAGGCATTGGCGACATAGGCACCCACCAGATCTTAGTAATTGACGATAGATGAAAAGATTTTTTATAGGGATGATGCTAATAGGAGCGACTGAAATTTTGATAAAAACAACTGGTAAGAGGTCACTCTAAACTTTTGGTTTAACTTTAAAAGACCTGGTTAAAGTGTAAGTTTAGAGTTGCTGATGGGGGCAGAGTTGTAGTTGAATCGTAAGTAAATCAAAGTGACAGATGTTCATATTGATGCTGTTTCGTATTGGTGTTGAGGCTAGGCCGTTGGGGAAGACGATCCTCGTCTTAGCGGGAGTACCCCATGACTCCCGCTTTCACCATCAGTAGAGAAACGGTTACTTACAGTGGAAAAAGAAGTGCAGCGCATTGCTGTCTTACACGTGAGCGGTATGCCCCGCGCCTACCGCCCCCGAGTAGAACAAGCAATGCTCGACGTTATCACCTCCGAACCCATGTCAGCAGCACCCGGCGCGGACGTTTTAGACGCGACGTGGTGCACCAGGTGGCAGCGCTCCGGTGTTGCTGTCGGTGCCGTTGATTGCCGTCAGGTGCTTAGCGGCACTGATGAAGAACTAGATATATTCTCCGGGGTCATGAGCCTCATGGCCGGGGAGTACGGTTTCCAAGCCTATGTGGAGCTTGTCGGTTAGTTCGTAGACTGCTCACAAAAGCGGAGCACGTCTGCGAAGGTGCGCATAGTGAGATAGGCTTCGGCGTTGGTTTTTACGCCGAAGGTTTGTTCGCAGCGTACCGCTAATTCAATAAGATCAAGGGATTGGAACCCTAGGTCGTCGATAAGTAGCGAATTATCGGCGATGTCCTCGGTGGTGACTCCGGCAATAGATGCCATGAGGGTGCGGAGTTTAGTCGCGGTAGTGGCTTCGGCGCTGGTTGAAGCTGCGGCGGTGTCGGTGTGTAACGCGGCGAGTTGTTCTTGCAAGGAAGTCATAGTTTGACCTTAATAGAGACGGTTACGGGAATGCAGATAAGAATCAAATAGGACAGGGCAAAAGGGTAATCTGGGACCCATGGTGTTTGCTCTTGTGACCAAGAAGTTTCGGGCCTGGAGAATTGCCCGCAATACGCGGGGCCAGGAATTCAAACCGCCCCAATTCAGTCAGGGGCATCGGGTAGGAAAGCTGCGCTACTACACCGAGGGTGACGAGAATTCGCAGGTCACCCTGGTTTTTGTACACGGTTACACATTGGCCGCGCAGGCGTGGCACGTGCAGGTGGCGGCGTTTGCCGACCAGGTGCGGTGTATAGCCATGGATTTGCGGGGGCACGGAAAGTCGGATCCCGTTCCGGCGTCGGAATGCAATATTCCTGATGCCGCGGATGATGTGATGGCGGTGTTGGATGATGCCGGGGTCACAACCCCGATTATTTTGGTGGGTCATTCACTAGGCACCATGGTGGTGCTGAATTTTTTACGACGCTACCCGCAGTTTCGGCTGCGGTGTCGGGGTGTGGTGTTGGTGTCGGCATCGGCGCAACCGTTTGCTTCGGAAGGCATGACGCAACTGCTGAAACTGCCGATCGTGAACTCGCTCCGGCATGTTGCCGAGGAAAACCCCGAGGACGTGCAGGCGTTACGGTCGGCGGTTACCAATGTGGTGGCGCCGGTGGTGACGGCAGCTGCGGCATTGGCCCACGAGGAAGACATGCGGAAACTACACATCAAACTTATCGACGACACCCCGCTGGCGACGATCATCGGCTTCCTGGATGATTTGCAGGAGGAAGACGAAACCGAGTCTTTGGCCCAGCTGTCTAGCATACCGGGGGCCGTGCTGGTGGGGGCCGATGACATATTCACACCGGTGGCCAGCTCGGAATACATTGTGCAGCATTGGCCGGCGGCCCGGCTGACGGTGGTGCCGTCGGCGGGCCACATGCTGCCCCTGGAAAACCCGGCCGCGGTGAACACGGCGATTTCGGCGGTGCTGGCCGCGGCGACTCCATAGCAGTGGGGGAGCGATGAATCATTATCCGATTCCGCGGGATTACCCGGAATACCAGTCGCCCCCGAAAAAGGTATCCGATGGGCGGCGGTTTTCCATCTATGCGGCGCTTGACGCCGTGTTCATTGTGGTGGCCTTGGGGTTGGCGTTGTGGCTGGCCTACATTCTGTTGGTGGGGTCGTTCGTGTGGTCGGTCAAACTGGTCATCCCCCTGACGTTTGGGTGGGCCACCCTGGCGTATTTGGCGCTCCCCAGGCTGCACCAGCTCTTCACACTATTATATGTGCCTAACTATTTTATTGGTAGGACGAAAACCGTGGATGGGATTTTAGGGGACCCGGTCAACCTGGCGTTCGACGGCACAGAAACAGACGTGCACGCCGCCATGCGGAACGCGGGGTGGGTGCCAGCCGACCCCATCACATTACGGTCCTCGTGGAACATCATCATTTCCTCGGTGTTCGGCACCTCATACCCGCGGGCCCCCGTGTCAGACCTGTACCTGTTTGACACCAAACAGGATTTCGCCTACCAGCAGGAGGTGTCGGGTAATGCGTCACAGCGGCACCACGTGCGGTTTTGGCGGGTACCGGAAGGGTGGGTACTCCCGGGCGGTCACCGGGCGGATTGGCTGGCCGCCGGCACCTACGACCGGTCGGTGGGGTTTTCCAGCTTCACATTCCAATTCACCCACAAGGTGGATGCTGACACCGACCTGGAGCGAGACTACATTGTGAAAACCCTACGGTTCAGCGACCACGACATTGGGGTGGAGGTGATCCGGGACTTCTCCACCGCCTACCACCAGCGCAACGGCGGGGGCGACAAAATCAACACCGACGGAAACCTGCCGATCATCGACGTGCGCGATGCCGCCCATCGCACCCCCATGCCGGCGGCTAAGAAATCGCTCCGGAAGTGGAAAGACCCGGCCGACCATGGGGTGCCGCCCGTGTCACTCCTTGTTGCCGGCGGGCTGCTTGTCCTCAACATTGTGGGGGCAATCCAGCTAGGCATAGTCGCCCTGACCGGCCAGGATTGGGGTTGGCTGCTTATCGACGACGGTGCCGACGAACCCTGGTGGATCCTGCTGC
This sequence comes from Corynebacterium matruchotii, assembly GCF_011612265.2. NCBI lineage: Bacteria > Bacillati > Actinomycetota > Actinomycetes > Mycobacteriales > Corynebacteriaceae > Corynebacterium > Corynebacterium matruchotii. The sequence continues at coordinate 752,887 of NZ_CP050134.2, forward strand.
TCATGCCATTCATGTCCCTCATCGAGATTTTCCTGCTGGTAGGCACCCTCCTGCGGCACAAATGGGCCCGCATCGGGCTCATGGTGTTGTGCGTGATCTCTGCGGTACAAACACTTGTAGCATTAACGGGGGAAACCACATCGTTCCGGGCCGTGTTGTTCGCATTCCTATCGGTGTTTGTGGTGTTGGGGGTAAGTGGGGATAAAGTCCGGGAATGGGTGTCGGGGGAGCATACAACGCTGCGAACCAAGCAGCAGGCATAAAGACGCCCCTACCCCCGTCCGTAGAATCGGTGCTATGAACAAAAGATCCGTGATGGTATCCGTCATTCTCGCGGCCGTTGCGGTTGTCACCCCGACGGCAACCGCGGAACCCGCCAACCCCGACGGCCTGGTTGCCGCCTACCATCTCACCACCAAAGACGGTTGGTCCAATGATCTACAAAGCATTGTGTGGAACGAAAAAGCCAAACACTACGATCTGTACTTCCTCCACTCCGCTGACGGCGCCGAAAATCCACTAGGGCCCAGAGGCCAAGACTGGTACCACACCACAACCACCGACTTTGTGCACTTCACCGATCAGAAACAAGCCATACCCGCCAGCGGTGGACACGCCACCGACGGGTGGAAATCCGCCTGGACCGGTTCCGTCATCAACCGCGGCGGCACCCCCACCGCCTACATTTCCGGCCTGAAGAAAACCGACGGTTCCCAAAACATTTGGGCCGTGGCGAGCACCGACGGGGGCGCCACCTTCACGAAACCACTCAACGACGGTAAACCCGTACTCGACATCACCGCCCCCAGCGCCTCAGTCAACCGTACCGACGAACGCGACCCCTACGTTTTCACCTACAACGGCAAAACCCTCATGTATGTGGCCGAAGGCGACCACATCGGGGTGTACCGCTCTACCGACGGCATCCGTTGGACCAAGGCTGATGCGGCAGCGGAGGCAAAAATCCAGCCGGCAACCTTCTTCCGCGGCCACACCTGGGCCGATAACGCACCGATCGAATGCCCCGTCCTGAAAACCATGAAAACCCCCGCCGGTGACAAACAAGTTCTTTTCTTCGGCGCCAAAGACGCCAGCCGCGGGGAAACCACCGGCACCTACTACACGGTGGGGCACCTCGACGCCAACGGCATGTTCGTCGCCGACACCGACACCCAACGCCTCGACCACGGTCCCGACTACTATGGTGCCAACTTCACCGGCAGCACCGACATCAGCACCGCGGAAGACACCATCACCTCCCTGGGCTGGGTGGGCAACTGGAACTACACGGCCGATGGGGTACACGCCGCCGACAACGGCAGTGGCCCCTACCTGCGCCGACTAGGGTCTTACAGCCTGGCCAGGGAGCTCACCCTGGGGGCGGACAACCGTATCACCCAAAAACTAAAAACCAGCGACCTGAAATACCGCAATGTGAAAACCCACACCGGCGTGACCAAAGACAAGCCCGTCTCCGCCAGCGGAAAACCTTGGGTTGATCGGAAAGACACTAATGGCGACGTGTATGGGCTTTACGACGTACCAAACCAGGATGCTGCCCAAAAACACACTCTGCGCTTCCGTAACATGGCTGGTAACTACACGGGTCGGATCTACATTGACCTGTGGCAGGGTGGCGACTGGGTGCGGTTCAACTACGACCCCACCGACGGCTGGTATAACGTGAAGGCTCGCGCCGGGGAGCTTGACAACAGCAAGAAGGGGCAGGATTCCACCCACTACTATTTTGATGGGCTTTTGGGTAACGGCAATGGGTACAGTGCCCAATCCTTGGTGCAGGACCAGCGGGACATCACCCTAGAGGTGTACACCGATACCACCTCGGTGGAGTTCGTGTTCCCCAATGGACACACCTTCACGATCGCTAGGTTCTCCCAGTCGGACAAGCAGGACTTCAAAGTGTTTACCGAGGACCCGACCGGCAAGAACACCGTCGACATTGAGGTGGGGGACGTGGGGAGGTAACGATACGAGGTTGGTGGTCGCGTCGCTAGAATCCCATATTCACCACATATATGCCGCGAATACGTTCGAAGAAGCCGAAGAGGATTCGGTACTGTGATGGAATCTGTTTCCGCTGTTCATCGGTGAGGTAATCCAGGAAGTTGAATGTGACGTGGTAGTCCCGCACCGCGTCACTCCAATCCTGAGGTGTGTATGGGTCTTTCACCTTAAACGGCATAGATGCTGGAGTACCATGTCGGGCGATTTGTTTTTCGCTGCCGCGCATCACCATGGGGGATTCGGTTTCATACACCAGTCGGCCACCGGGAAACGCCTGGCCAAATGCATCAACCAGTGCCGCTACCTCGGGGATTGGCAAGTAATAGAACACCCCTGGAGCGACTGCTATGACGCCCTTATCTCCAGATACTTTTGTTAACCATTCGTGATCCGTGGCGGAGTAGGGGAGATCAATCTCGTTGTCAGCCTTGGGTACCCACCGGTGTCGCATGTCGATGACGTCGGGAAAATCCAGGTTATAGATGGTGCAGTCGTAGCCGGCAAGGTCCTCGGATAGTACGTCGAGGCCACAGCCAATATTCACGACCGCGGCACCCGGATGCGTATCTAGGTATTGGGTAATCTCCCGAATGGTAAACAGGTGACGAAGCCCATAGCATAATGTTGGAAAAGTGCCGAGTGGCTGTGCGGGTGTTTTCTCCGCTGCCGCAATGTGCGCGGCCTGGGTGGCCCACGGGTCGGGGAATAGGTCGGGCCATTGACTGGCCGCCTTGGCTCGACCTAGCAGTGGGTAAAACAGGGTTTGGGAAACGTCTTCCATGGGGATTCTCCTTAAAAATCGACGCGAACGAAATACATGCCTTTATTCCACTTCAACATGAGAAAAATCAGGCGGTAGCTCATTGGTAATTGGGAGCGGAGCTTTGGTGCCAGCCGGTCAAGGAAACTAAACTCCACGGTTACGTTTGTGACGGTGGTGCTCCATTTCCGTGGCGAATATGGGTCTTTGACCTTAAACGGCATTTCCGCGGGGGTGCCCTTTTTCTCTAGCATGCGTTCGCTGCGCTTGGTGGCGTCTGGGGATTCGGCGTCATACACCATGCGGCCGCCGGGAAAGGCGGTGCCGAAGGCGTCGATAAGCGAAGAAACGTCGGCGACCTGGAAATAGAAAAACACGCCCCCGGCCAGGGCAATAACCCCGCGGGAGGCGTCAACTTTACTTAGCCACTCGTGATTGGTGGCGGAGTAGGGGAGATCAATCTCATTGTCGGCCTTGGGTACCCACCGGTGCCGCAGCTCGATGACGTCGGGAAGATCCAGGTTGTAGATAGTGCACTCGTGGCCGGAAAGGTCCTCTGCCAGCATGTCCAGGCCGCAACCAATATTGACGACCGCGGCGCCCGGGTGCGTTTCCAAGTACGCCCGTGCCTCCTGCACCAGAATCATGTGCCGCAGGCCGTACACCAGTTCGGGAAACCCATCCATTGGCTGGGCAGTGGTGCCTTCCTGCGCCGCAATCTCCATGGCCTTGTGCGCCCACGGGTCGGGGAATAGCTCGGGCCACCGGTCACTCGCTTGCGCTCTACCGAAGAGCGGATAAAAAAGCGTTTGGGAAACATTATCCATACCGGCAAGCCTAGCCTAAGTTGGCGCCGATGGACAGCAAGTGGGTCCTCAAACGCTATCCATAAATATTTTCTTATTGCTGGGGGACTGTGGGGACATTTTGGCTGGTTGTCATGGTTGACATTGCCGTGTTTCCCGCCGGGTTTGGTGTGGCGGCATCAAATTTTGTGGCCCCCACACTGACCAAAACAGCCACCACCAGGAATAGAATCCACTGCCCCTGCTTGGCGTAATCCATTTTCTTGCGGCCTTTGGAAAACAAGATTGACAACAACCAAAATAGGGCATAGCCCAGGTACCAGAAAAATAGGGCGCTGAGCAGGGCCACATTGACCTCCATGAACTTAAAGCCCATGAGAATCAACAACGCCGCAGGCAGCAATAGGTCTATGCTGCCCATTTGGAATACCGCTCGGCCATTGAGCCATGCGGTGAATTTCTTATCACCCTCGTCGTCCTCGCTGCCTCTTTCCGGACGCAGCGCAGCATAGGCCGCATTGCCCCAGATGAAGTGGTAGCCGAACAAGATAAGCAGCAGCACGCCGGCGATGGAAAAAAGGATATGGGATATTGTCATTATGCCCCTTCTGTCTTATGAACCAGCCACACAGAATACGCCGAAACCTGGGTGTCTGAAAGCGTTGGGGCAATGGTTAACCCCGTCGTCGAAAAGTAGCAAATAACTTAACGACGACGGGGTAGGGAAAACCTATTAAGCCTTGGTTGGATCGGTCAAATTGAACCGTCGAGCGGCCTCAGCAGCCACCGAACGATCAATCTTGCCTTCCAGGGCCAAAGCATTCAGTGCGGCCACAACAATCGACTCCGCGTCGATATTGAAGAACCGGCGTGCCGCGGAGCGCGTGTCCGAGAACCCGAAACCGTCCGCACCCAGCGTGGTGTAGTCACCAGGCACAAACCGACGAATCTGTTCCTGCAAATCGCTGGCGAAGTCGCTCACCGCAATATACGGGCCAGAGGCCTTCCGCAGCTGCTTCGTGGCGAATGCCTCCTCCGGCGGATTCTCCGGGTGGCGCAGATTCTGCCGTGACTTTTCGTGACCCTCACGAGCCAACTCCACCCACGACGTCACCGAGAAAATATTCGTGCCAATGTTGTACTCATCCCGCAGGATCTCCTTGGCGCGCAACGCCTGCTGCATGCCAATACCCGACGCCAACACCGACACCTCATGGTCGCCACCGGCAGCCTTCTCGTACAGGTAAATACCCTTATGCAGGCCCTCAACATCCAGGTCGGCCGGCTCCGCAGGCTGGGGAATCGGCTCATTGTAGATCGTCAGGTAATACATCACATCCTCGCCCCGGCCTGGGCCATACATGCGATCAATACCCTCCAGCAACAGGTGCGCAATCTCATAGGCGAACGCCGGGTCGTACGACACCACCGCCGGGTTGGTGGCGGCCAGCAGTGGCGAATGCCCGTCCATGTGCTGCAAGCCTTCACCAGTGAGCGTGGTCCGGCCGGCCGTGGCACCCAGGATAAACCCACGGGTCATCTGGTCACCTGCGGCCCAGAAATCGTCACCCGTGCGCTGGAACCCGAACATCGAATAGAAGATATACAGCGGAATCATGGGTTCGCCGTGCGTCGCATACGACGTGCCCGCCGCAATGAACGATGCCGTGGAACCGGCCTCGCTGATGCCCTCGTGCAGAATCTGGCCATTCACCTTCTCCGTGTACGACAGCATCAAATCATGGTCCACCGGCACATAGTTTTGGCCGTGCGGGTTATAGATACCCAACGGTGGGAACCACGAATCCATACCAAACGTCCGGGCCTCATCCGGCACAATCGGCACAATCCGCTTCCCCAACTCGGGATCCCGCAGCAGCTCCTTAAACGCCCGAACCACGGCCATTGTGGTGGCCACCTTCTGCTTGCCCGAGCCCTTCCGCAGGCCCCGTAGCTTCGTCAACGGTGGCACCTGCAACGGCTTATAGTTCACCCGACGTTCCGGCAAATACCCGCCCAGTTCTTTCCGGCGGGCCTGAAGATACTGGATTTCCGGGCTGTCCTGACCTGGGTGATAATACGGCGGCAGGTATGGATCCTTCTCCAGCTCCTCATCCGTGATGGGAATACCCTGCTTATCGCGCAGCTTCTTCAAATCCTCCAGTGTCAGCTTCTTCATCTGGTGGGTAGCATTCCGGCCCTCGAAGTTACTGCCCAGGCCGTAACCCTTAATGGTGTGCGCCAAAATCACTGTCGGTCGGTCCTTGGTTTCCAAGGCTCGCTTGTATGCCGCATAGATCTTGCGGTAGTCGTGCCCACCACGCGGCAGCTTCCAAATCTCCGCATCGGTCCAGTTCTCCACCAGCTTGGCGGTCCGGGGATCCTTGTTGAAGAAATGCTCCCGCACGTAGGCGCCATCGTTGGCCTTCATCGTTTGGAAGTCGCCGTCGGCGGTGGTGTTCATCAGATCCACCAACGCCCCTTCCTTATCGGCTTCGAACAGTTGATCCCATTCGCGGCCCCACACGACCTTAATAACCGACCAGCCGGCGCCCCGGAAGAAGGACTCCAACTCCTGAATGATCTTCGTGTTACCACGCACTGGGCCGTCCAGCCGCTGCAGGTTACAGTTAATGACAAACGTCAGGTTATCCAGGTTATTTAGCGCAGCCATTTGGATCAGACCCCGGGACTCCGGCTCGTCCATTTCGCCGTCACCCAGGAACGCCCACACGTGCTGATCCGACGTGTCCTTAATGCCCCGGTTGAGCAGATACCGGTTGAACTTTGCCTGGTAGATGGCATTCATCGGGCCTAAGCCCATGGACACGGTGGGGAATTCCCAGAACGTCTTCATGCCATGCGGGTGCGGATACGACGGCAAGCCGCCCTGCTCGCGGGACACCTCCTGCCGGAACCCGTCAAGGTCGTCTTCCGAAAGTCGGCCCTCTAAAAACGCCCGTGCATACATGCCGGGGGAGGCGTGACCCTGGAAAAACACCTGGTCGCCCCCACCAGGATGGTCCTTGCCGCGGAAGAAATAGTTAAAGCCCACCTCGTAGAGCGGGGCGGCGCCCGCATAGGTGGAAATGTGGCCACCGACGCCAATGCCGGGGCGCTGGGCCCGGTGGACCATCACCGCGGAATTCCACCGAATCCACCGACGGTACCGCTTCTCGATCTCTTCATCGCCCGGGAACTCTGGCTCCATCGAGGTGGGGATCGTATTAACGTAATCCGTAGACGTCATTGCCGGGAGTGGCACCCGTTTGGCCGATGCCCGTTCCAGCATTCGCAGCATTAAATATCGGGCCCGATCTGGACTGGCCTCCCGTAACAGCCCATCCAGTGATTCTAGCCACTCCGAGGTCTCCTCTGGGTCTGAGTCATTTAAGTATGACGCGACACCATCACGAATTAACGCGAAATTAGTGTCATCTGGGTGCTTCCCGGGTTTCGGGTCAGCCATTCCACACCTCCATGTGAGAGAGTCAGTCATAAAAACGATTGAGCCACAATAATCACGCACGGTCACACCGTCGATAAGCGTAAAAATGCGCAAAATACCGGCAACACCCCTACTCTACGTGTACTTGACACATCAGGGGGTAATTTTAGGCAGCCAATCTCCAAATACCAGGCTAAAAACCCTCATGAAACTCCCGCAAATTCCCGAAAAATCGGTGTAATACCAAAAAATTTCCCAGATAGGGTGTAAACCCGCAAATATTACTTGTATCATCATGCTTTGATGAACGTTCAAAAACCCGAAGGGAAAAACACCACTCTCACCACAACCGATGGAATCGCCGCCCGGCTTGGCGTCTCCCATGGATTGATAGTGCAAGAGGTAGGCTGGGACGAGGATTGCGATTCCACGCTCAGCGAAGCAATCGAAGATGCTATCGGCTCCGAATTGCTCGACGAAGACAGCTACGAAATCTGCGACATTGTGCTGCTGTGGTGGCGAAGTGACGACGGCGACCTGGTAGACGGGCTTGTCGACGCCGTCCGGCCGCTCGCCGACACCGGTCGCGTCTGGCTACTCACCCCCGGTAACGGAAAGTCCAATGCTCTGGCCCCCGGAGACATCGCCGAATCCGCGCAACTCGCTGGCATGGTGCAAACCAAAGCCGAACGGTTCGGTGACTGGCAGGGAAGCTGCCTCGTCCGCCGCGGCAATAAACAATAACCAACCAGTGTTTTTGTGCACATTCGCGGTTTGCTGTTAACATTTATCACCGACGCTTTACCGCGTTGTGCGCGCCTTTAGCTCAGCTGGGAGAGCAGCTGGTTTACACCCAGCAGGTCGGCGGTTCGAGCCCGTCAGGGCGCACCAATATGTATGAGGCGGATGACGCCAAAATCACACAGAGAAGGCGGCGGCCATGACCCTGGGAATCTTCCTCGGCATGGCCGCCGATCGCGTGCTTGGCGACCCGCCCACCGCCGTCCACCCCGTTGCCTTGTTCGGCCGCGCCGCCACCAAGCTAGAAAAAGTGTTCTATAGGGATTCCAAGCTGGCTGGCGCGCTCTACCTCACTGCGGCGGTCGTGCCGCCGGTCGTGGCCACCCGTTGGCTGGAGAAACGCTACCCAACCGCTACGATGACCCTGGCATTATTCTCCGCCCTGGGCGGCACCACCCTCGAACGTGTTGGCGAACGCATGGCTCGGGCCCTGGAGGTCAAGGATATCGACCAGGCCCGCGAACTTGTTCCCTGGTTATGCTCCCGCGACCCCCAGTATTTGGACGAACAAGGCATTATCCGCGCCACCGTGGAGTCCCTGGCGGAAAACACCTCGGATGCCGCCACTGCCCCCATTCTCTGGGCCACCTGCGGCGCCTCGGGGGTGGTGCTGCACCGCCTGGTCAACACCTTGGATGCCATGGTGGGCTACCGGTCCCCGCGGTACGAGAATTTCGGGTGGGCAGCCGCCACCTTCGACGACGTGCTAGCCTACCTGCCGGCCCGCTTCACCGCCGGGGTGCATGTGGCCTACGCCGCGGCCAGTGGGGGACTGCCGCGGGCGCGGCGGGCGATGGCAGCCTGGCGGAATGATGCGCCGAAGCATCCCAGCCCCAATGCCGGCCCGGTGGAGGCGACCGCCGCCGGCGCCCTGGGGGTGGTGCTGGGCGGGACCACAACCTACGCGCATGGGGTAGAGCAGCGACCCCTGCTGGGGGCCGCCATCCCCGCCGCGGCGGGCCCCGAAACCCCCGCAACCTCTAAAGCCTTGGGGGCGCCCACGGTGGCGACCATAAGGGAAGCCATTCGGCTTTCTCGTTGCGTCCAATTGATTGCCGGGGTGGCCGCCGGAATTGCCGCGGTGGGGGTGGGCACGCTCCGCCGTCGGGTACGGCGCCGGTAGGCCGTCGACAAGCGTCTGCGGGCGGTAGCGGAACTGTTTTCTTAGACTTTCGGGTGCTGGTGGGAGAAATCCTGCTAGGCTATGTGGGGATGTATGACAACAGTGATACCAGCAAGTTTACTGCAATTAAGCAGTTGCCACAGAACGGCCGCGAACGCTTGGTGTACGAATCCGAGCAGCGAATCATCAATTGGCTCAATAGCAATGTCGCTAAATCTGTGCAACGGATCGGTCGGATTGACGACCTGGATGCGCCCGCACCTAGCACCCTCCCCGACATTGTTGTGGACGATCGAACCGCGGTGATTAAGACCGTTCATTCGAAAGAATCCATAGTCAAACGGGCCGCGTGGGCGGTGCTGCAATCCCGCATGATGATCTTCGACGCCCGGGGCGCCGACGGCCGTAACCTAGTGGGCGAGAAAGACATAGAGGCGGGCATGCGTCAGGCCGTGCAGGACTACGGTATGAACATCGACCTCATCATCGTGTTTAATAACGATGCGACCCTGTTTTGGGAGGCGGAATCATGAGTGTGCGACCCTTCATCGAGGTGGTTTCCGGGCCGGCTAGAGCCTCGGTGGCGACCGAAACCATCGCTGGCATCCTGGGGGTGGCCAAGCAAACCAACGGCCAGGCCGACTGGCTGCCGTTCGCCGGCGACCAGCGGCTCTATATCGTGCCGACGGTGGATGACACGGTGGCCGGCTACCAAATCCACTCGCTTGACGACCCCAGCATCCACGGCCTCTACGACCTGTTCACCACTTTGTGTGACCAGACCGACTGGCATGTGCGGCTCGACTGGGACGAGCTGGAATACCTCGACAAAAGCTTCCCCTACCGGTCGCTGGATTCTGCCGAGGCATAGCCGGATGCGGCCCGGCTAGAACCGTTGATCGTCCCGCTTGGCGAATTTTTCGTAATGGTTGGGGTGCTGATTGCCGTAGCGTGAGCGCCGCGGCCGCGACCCCTGCGCCGCCGTGCTTGTGCTTTGCGACGCCGCCTCCGTCGGGGCCTGCTGGGCCACTGGTGCCGCTGAGACTATCGGGGCCGCCGAGTCTGCCTGCGGTTCCGGGTCCGGCTCACGTTCCGGGGTGGCCGCGGCCTGCGCCGCCATCTCGGCCTCTTCCTCCCGCAACCTCCGCCGTTCCCGGGCCTCCGACCAGAGGAAATACCCAAACCCCAGTGGGGCCATGATGCCGAAGGCAATCCATTGGAAACCGTAGGAAAGATGATTGCCCCGATCCAGCTTGGGGATGGGAATAAAATGCAGCAACCCCGGCTGGTTATCGGAAAGCTGCACATAGTCCTTGGCTAGCGTTAACCCTTCGATCTGGCCGATCTGCTCCGTGTTGATGCCATACACCTGCTTCGGATCCACATCGGTGCGGGGTGCGGTTTGGGGCTGTTGCTCATCGACCCGGGCGTGCGCCAGGATCGTCACCTCCTCGGTTGGTGCCGGCGGGATCGTGGTTTCCTTGTCCGCGGTGGTGGGCTCAAAACCCCGGTTGACCAGGATGATCTCCCCGGAATCCAATTGGAACGGGGTGAGCGCATGCAGCGCCGGGGTGGATTCCACCGGCCGCAGCCGCAGAATCACCTCCTTCTCGGTGAGATACCGGCCGGTGAGGGTCACCCGCATCCACTCCTGATCGTCCTTAATCACACCGTCGCTGGTGAAGATATCCGAATAGGGTTTCGGATCCACGTTGAATGCGTCTTCGATGTGATTATTGCGGTTCACGATCTGTGCGTCCTTGCCCAATTGCCAGGGCGACAAAATGGTGAAAGCCGCGTAGGAGAAACTGATGACCAGCAGGAAGGTAATGACCCAGCCGGGGGTGATAAAGACACGCCACCCGGTTTGTGCGGTTCGGGTGGTGCGAGAAATGCGTGCCATGAGTGTTGACCTGAGAGTAAAAATCCGAGAATAAGAATTCGCTGAACTGTTCTACGCTAGCCGGGGTTATTCCAGCTCGTGCCTGATCCAGTCGAGAATGCCGGGAACAGCCGCCTCGATTTGGGTGCGGGCCAGCTCGAAATCGGAGGCGTAACCATAGTAAGGATCCTCCACATTCAGGTCGCCTGCGGCCACGGATGCCGGGTCGAAGCTGCGCAGCAATCTAATCCGTCCAGGTTCTACCCCTATGGTGGTCAACCACTGTACATGGCGGTCATCCATGGCGATAATCAGGTCGGCGGCCGCGTGCGAATCGTCGAACTGGGCGGCCCGGTGGGCGCTCCCATCGTAGCCGGCCTTCGCCAACTCGGTGAGCGCCCGACGGTCGGCCCCCTGGCCCACATGCCAGCCTCCGGTCCCGCAGGAATCGACGGTGACGCTGTCGGCCAACCCGGCCGCCGCCACCGCCTGATTGAGGATCACATCCCCCATTGGGGAGCGGCAGATATTACCGGTGCAGATGACCGTGATGTGGAGTTTAGGACTGCTCGGTGTTGTAGCCCCAGCCGCGCCTTTCGGGAGCTTCTCCGGGTTCGTCGTCGGATTCGTTGGTGAGTGGTCGCGGCTGGAAACTGTGGGGGGACTGGTTGAAGTCATGAACAATTCCTTTCAATTCCGTCATGGTGCTAGCCGTGCGACAAGCTGCCTGCCATTCATCTGGACTGCCGTAACCCCAAGAAACCAACACGGTTGGTATTCCAAACGGTGTTGCCCCTTCGATGTCATGCATTCGATCGCCAATCATAAGCATATCCGAACCATCGGTGGGGAGATTCATTGAATCAATCACATATTGGATGACGTCGGCTTTGGTTGCCCGTGGACCATATTCCTGCGCCCCCGCAATAAAATCGAAATATTGTTCTATTCCGAAGTTTCGCAGCATGGTCTTAGCGCTCATTTCATTTTTGCTGGTTGCGACGCAGAGGGTGTGCCCATCAGCCTTCCATTCCGCCAGGGTCTCCGGCCATTCGGGATAGAGGCTGGAATCTAACCAACCGCTAAGCTCGTAGTGCTCCCGATACATGCCCTTGGCTACGCGGGCTTCGGCGGGGGTTAAGCCGAGCCGGGTAAATGTGTGCTCGATCGGGGGGCCGGGGATGGTCCGCAGCCAAGCCTCGTCTGGGATGGGGGTACCCAGATCCCGCAGGGTTGCGGTAAAGGATGCGCGGATCCCGGGGTAGGAGTCAATGAGTGTGCCATCTACGTCGAGAAGTAATGTGGTCATGTGCTCAAGTCTGGCATTGATTCACACATTCTGTCACCTTTCCCCTAAAAGTTTCGGTAGTAAAGTGTTACAACATGAATGTGCCAGCTTGCCCGCCGTCCCGCATTCACGGCGATATTGCCGCCCGCGGCGCCCGCATCGACTTCTCTGTCAATGTTGCTACTAGCACGCCTAGCTGGCTTATCGACGCTTTGACCAGCGAAATTGCAAATCTTGCGGCTTATCCCGATGCCGACCGCCTCGCGGCGGCGGAAGAACTCATTGCGGAATATCACGGAGTCCCCCCGGACTATGTGATGTTGCTTGCAGGAGCGGCCGAAGGCTTCGTTTTATTGCCCCACCTGCCCACCACCCACCCGACTATTATCCACCCGGGGTTCTCCGAACCCGACATTATTTTCACCGACGCCGGCCGGCCCGTGGACCGGGTGATCCTGCCCGAACCCTTCACCGTGCTCCCGTCGATAAGCGACGATGCGGACCTCGTGGTCATCGGCAACCCCACCAACCCCACCGGCGTGCTATGGGGGACAGACGACCTGCTGGACCTTGATGACGGGCGGCGGTTCGTCGTGGTCGATGAGGCCTTTATCGACGTGGTGGGGGAGGAGCATTCCGTCATTCCCCAGGTGCCGATTCACCCCCGCCTCATCGTGCTCCGCAGCCTCACGAAAACGTGGGCGATCGCCGGGCTGCGGGTGGGCTATATGGTGGCCGACCCCGACATCGTGCTCGGACCCCTGCGCCGCTGGCGCCCCCACTGGCCGATCGGCACCCTGCAAATCGCCGCCGCCGAGGCAGTCTTCACCCACGGCGTGACCACCCTGCCGGAACATCGCAGCCAGCTGCTAGCCGACCGGGAGGCGATGCTTCGCCAACTGGCCACCGTCGGCTGGCTGCCCGTGAGCGACTCGCGCGCCCCCTTCGTGCTGGTTCGCCCCGGCGACCTGAGCCCCGACCAGGCCCGCACCCGCTACCGGAAGCTGATGGCCCACGGCATTGCCCTGCGCCGATGCGACACATTCCCTGGGCTAGGATGGAACTATTTCCGGCTCGCCGTCCGAAAAAAACCGCAGGTAGATTCCCTCATCACCGCACTTAAGGAGTGACACATGACCACCGTTGCCGACGCGATCGCCGTTTTGGATCGTGCCTACCCACCCCACCTTGCGGAAAGCTGGGACAAGGTTGGTCTCATTTGCGGCGACCCAGCCGACCCCGCCGACACGATCCTCCTGGCCTTGGACTGCACCCAGGAAGTCGCCGACGCCGCCGTGGCCGCCGGCGCCGACATGCTGGTCGTCCACCACCCGCTGCTGCTGCGCGGCGTGACCAGCGTGGCCGCCAACACCCCCAAGGGCAAAATCATCCACACGCTCATCCGCAACGGTGTGGCCCTGTTTGCCGCCCACACCAACGCTGACTCCGCCCGGCCTGGCGTCAACGACCAATTGGCCTACCTGGTGGGCGTCACCCCGGGGCGGCCCATCAAACCCATCAGGCGGGGCTTGGACAAGTGGGGAGTACAGGTGCCCGTCGACCAGGCCCCAGCATTGAAGTCGGCCCTGTTCGCCGCCGGAGCGGGAAACATTGGCGAATACTCCGAATGTGCATTCGCCTGGGAGGGGGCCGGGCAGTTTCGGCCGTCGACAAGCGCCCAGCCCGCAATCGGCAACCGGAACGAATTAACCAAGGTCACAGAGCTGCGGATCGAATTCGTCGCCCCCAGCAGGCTCCGCGAAACCATCATGGGTGCGCTACGAACCGCACACCCGTACGAGGAACCTGCCTTCGACGTGGTGGCCACTGAACCCACCCAACCCCTGGAGGAAGCCTACGGACTGGGGCGCATCGGGGACCTGCCGCACCCCATGCGATTCGCCGACTTTGTGCAGCAGGTCGCCGATGCCCTGCCCGTCACCGAGTGGGGCATTCGTGCCGCCGGCGACCCCGACCAAATGGTGCAAACAATCGCCGTCAGCTCCGGGTCTGGCGACAGCTTCCTTGACGCCGTGACCGGCCTGGGCGTGGACGTGTATGTCACCTCTGACCTGCGTCACCACCCGGCCGACGAACATCTGCGCGGCAGTGGCCCCCTGCTGATCGACACCGCCCACTGGGCCAGCGAATACCCCTGGACCTCGCAGGCCGCCGACATCTTGGCTACCGCACTGCCACACAGTAACGTATCAGTGCTACCTATTCGTACCGATCCGTGGACCATTTCGGCCCACCCCACCGACTAAACCCAAGGGGACTCATATGAAACTTGATCCGCAGCAGCAAGTACTTCTCCTCGAACTCGCCACCACGCAACGCCTGCACGAATCCAGCGGCAAGGCCCCGGAATCCCCGGAACAGGCCGAACTCACCAAGGCCACCAATGCGCTGGCCCGGCAACGCTCCGCCACCCATGCCGCCCAACGCGCCGTCGACGACATGGAACGCGAAATCCTCCGCATCCAAGCCGACGAGGCACGGCTTCGCAGCCGGATCGCGGACAACAAGAAACAACTCATGGCGGCCACCGACCCAAGCACCCGCAAAGACCTCAACAAGGACCTGTACACCACCAAATCCCGCCTCAACGACCTGCTGAGTGAACTGGCCGAGGCCCATAACGAAATCCACGCCCTCCGAAACAACCTCGACCTGGCCAACCAACGACTCGCCGACGCCGAACAAGCATTCGACGCCGCCCAGGCTGCGAAAGACGCCGCGCCAGCCGTTCCCACCGCCGCCGACCGGGAACACCGCATGGCAGAAATCCGCCAGAGCCTACCAGCCGACATCATTGCCGCATACGATGCCCAACGCAACGAAAACTCCGTGGGCGTGGCCGCCTTCAACGGGCGCAGCTGCGGCGGCTGCTTCATCATCCTGCCCGCCGGCGACATCGCCGCCATCCGCGGTGCCGCCGCCGACGAACTACCCCAATGCCCCGACTGCGGCAGCTACCTGGTGCGCACCTAAAACATTCGGCCCCACCAGGTAGCATGGTGGAAAGTCGGGGCGCCGACCACATGTGATAATCACGGACAACCAAACAAGGGAGTGAAACCTTCATGAAACTCGTCATCGAAGCCGACGGCGGCTCCCGCGGTAACCCCGGCATCGCCGGCTCTGGCACCGTCATTTACGAGGCCGACGGCACCACCGTCGTGCGGAAACTCGCCTACGTGGTGGGCACCGCCACCAACAATGTTGCCGAATACCATGCGCTCTACAACGGGCTGTGCGTCGCCCAACAACTCGGGGCCACCGACATCAGCGTCCGCATGGACTCCAAACTTGTAGTCGAACAAATGTCTGGACGGTGGAAGATCAAACATCCCGACATGCGGGAACTCGCCCTCAAATGCCAAAAAATCCTCCGCACTCTGCACTCCGCCGAATTCACTTGGGTGCCCCGCAGACAGAACGCTGCCGCCGACGCCCTCGCTAACCTCGCCATGGATGCCGGTGCCACCGGCCACCCCATCGGGTTTCTCACCCTCGACAACGACGCCACCGAAGACGTCACCGAAACCGCTGACATCGCTGATATCACCCCCACCATGGCGACGCCTATGACCGACGCCGCTGGCAGCAAGGCCACCGCCGCTGAAACCCCCGCACCCACCACCTGGAACGGGGCCACCACCAACGCCACCCGCATGCTCCTGCTCCGCCACGGACAAACCACCATGTCCCGGCGCCGCCAATACTCCGGCCTATCCAACCCGCCGCTGACTGAACTGGGGGAGTGGCAGGCCAGCCGCGCTGCCCACCGCATCGCCGCCGCCGACGACATTCCCACCGCCATTATCGCATCCCCGCTGGCCCGCTGCCAACAAACCGCCCAAACCGTCGCCGACCTGCTCAACCTGCCGGTGAACACCGAACCCGGTCTGGTGGAACTCGACTTCGGGCAGTGGGATGGCCTCACCTTTGCCCAGGCCAATGCGGCCGACCCAAAACTGCACGCCAGGTGGCTTCTCGACCCCACCCTCCCCGCACCCGGCGGGGAATCCCTCGCCCAGGCCCATGAGCGAGTCACCGCCGCCCGAAAAAGACTCCAGGAACGCTACCAGGGCTGCACCATTCTCGTGGTCAGCCACGTCACCCCCATCAAATCCATTCTCGGGCAGGCCCTCGACGCCGCCGCCAACATCTACCACCGGCTCCACCTCGACCTGGCGTCATTATCCATCGCCGAATTCTATGCCGACGGCCCTACCTGTGTGCGACTCGTCAACGACACCTCCTACCTGAAAGTCCAATCAACCTAACCCCACCTCAGGGCAAATCGTGGTAGGCTAAATCCCGCAATTGAGCCGGCCGGGCGATCGCGGCCAGGTGAACCACCCACTGACCACAAGGGTAGGCGCCACGTCGAGGAAAGTCCGGACTCCACAGAGCGGGGTGGTTGTTAACGGCAACCCAGGGTGACCTGCGGGATTAGTGCAACAGAAAGTAAACCGCCCGGCACACAGTGCCAGGTAAGGGTGAAACGGTGCGGTAAGAGCGCACCAGCGGGGTAGGCGACTACCTCGGCTGTGTAAACCCCACCCGGAGCAAGGCAAGCAAGGCGCAGCCGGCACCCGTCGATTGTGCCTGGCATACGTTCGAGGGCTGCTCGCCCGAAGTATGCAGGTAGCCGCTTGAGGCAGCCAGCAATGGTTTGCCCAGATGGATGATCGCCGCCCACAGAATCCGGCTTATAGGTCGACTCAATTGCGCCCCACCTTGGGGTGTGCCAGGCGGGTGTCCCGTCGCCGTGCAAACTGGCACAATCGGAGACTATGAAACTCTATGCGGCCCACCTCGATTTCACCGCAATCATCGACGAATTCCGGCTCGACCCCGCCTTTCCGCCCGATGTGCTTGCCGACGCTGCTACCGCCACCGACCAACATGCCGCCGGCCGCGTCGACGCCACCCACATTCCGCTCGTCACTATCGACCCGCCCGGATCCATGGATCTCGACCAAGCCGTGGGCATCACCATGCTTGACGACGAACGCTATCGCGTGCACTACGCCATCGCCGACCCCGCGGCCTTCATCACCCCCGGGGGTGCCCTCCACGCCGAATCGCTCCGCCGCGGCCAAAGCATCTATCTTCCCGACCAAACCATCCGCCTGCACCCGCCAGCGCTGTCCGAAAACAAGGCCAGTCTCCTCCCCAACGCCACTCGGCCCGCTATCTTGTGGACCATCGACCTTGACCCCGCCGGCGCCTGGATCGACTACACCATAACCCGGGCCATCGTGCGCTCTCGGGCCCGCTTCACCTACGAGGAAACCCAGGCCGCCTACGACGCAGGCACTCTCCACCCCGCCATCGCCCACCTGCCCGCGGTGGGGAAACTTCTCCAAACCAGCGCTGCCCGCAGAGATGCCATCACCCTGAACTTCCCCAGCCAGGAAGTCCAACAAACCCCCGACGGGCTCTTCGAACTCATCATCGAACCACGGTTGCCGATGATGGACTATAACTCCGAAATATCCCTCCTCGCCGGCCGGTGCGCCGGCACCACCATGGCCAACGCTGGCATTGGCATACTCCGCACCCTCGCCGAACCAGAACCCACCGCGGTCAGCCGCTTCTGGGCTGAGGCCGAACACCTTGGTTACACCACCCACCCCGCGTCCCCCGGCGAATTCCTCCGCACCTTGGACGCCAACACTTCCCGCGGCATGGCCATTATGCGGGAAGCGCAAAAACTTCTCCGTGGCAGCGAATACCTCGAACTGGGAGCCAATCCGCCCAGGTCACACTCGGGGGTCATCACCAATAATGATGGTGTGCGACCGGAATATTATGCCCAGGTCACCGCACCGCTTAGGCGGCTTGCCGACCGTTATGCCACCGAGATTGTGTTGAGCCTTGTGGCCGAAACTCCCATACCCGACTGGGTGACATGCGACCTCGAACAGGTGTTTGCCGCCATGACTGCTAGCGGTCGCCTTGCGGCCACCGTCGACCACGCCTGTCTCGACTACTGCGAGGCCGAGGTGCTCAAAACCTTTGTGGGGAACCGATTCCCCGCCACTGTCGTGGAGGTCAACCCCAGGCAGAAGACCGCACGAGTGTTCGTGGACAAACCCCCGGTGTTAGCCGACTGCGACTACGGCGGTGCTTCCGACCTCGCCGAGCCCAGTGCTGAACCTGGCGTCAAGCCCGGCGCTGAACTTGTTGAGGGCGAACGCTACTGTGTCACCCTCAGCGAAGCCGACCCGGTGCGCCGGGTGGTCCGGTTCTGCATCTAGGGCGTTTGGCGCTATTCCGCGGGTGGCTCTGTGAGTAGTTCTATGTCAACCAGTTCCGCGATGCGCCCCTGGCGGAGCGGCATAATGGTCAGCCCCATGTCGCTGAGGTCCGCGGTGAAATTCGCCTCCCGGTCGTGGCGGACGATGGCGATGACGGCGCTCGTGGCGCCGCTGTAGGCGCTGCGGGCGCTGAACGCCCCGCGGCCCAGGCAGAGCTGCGCCACCTGCTCATCAGAGCCGGTTATCTGGTATAGCCCGCTCATGTTCGATTGGGATTGGGAGAGGGCCGGGTATAGCCGGTTAAGTGCTCGGCCGCGGAGGGTTTGGCCGATCGACCGGATGAGTGCTAGTTCTTGGGATTGGAATTCCAACCAGTTTTGCGCCTCGATGAGGGTTGGTAGTCCGTCGCTGCCCTGCACCTCGTGGCGGGCTTGGAGCCAATCTAATACCCGGGTGTTGGCGTCGGGAAGGTGACGTATCGACTCCACCCCGAAGGCCCGGGCGGCCTCATCGAGGAAGACCCGCCGGCGGCGGAGCTCTTCGGGTTTGGTGGTGTGTCGGGGCGGGATGACCAGCAGGGCGACCGTGGTGTTCGATTCGACTATGGGATGGGTGTTTTTGGTGGCTTCGGTGATGGAGTAGTCGGCGTAGTCCACCACGTTGATGACGGTGTCTTTACCGCGGAGGGTCACGAGGTAGGGGGCGCGGAGCGGTGGGATTGCGTGGGAGCGGGTGGCCGCCTGGTAGCAGGTTTCCGCAAGTTTGGCGCGGATTGGTGGGGAGTCTATTTCCTCCACGTTATGGGCTAGGGCTAGGGCGGTGGCTACTTCGATGGCGGCGTCGTCGCCGATGCCGGCCTGCGGGGGGATGGTGGTGGTGAGGGTGATGTCGAAGCCAGCGGTTTCTCGGCTGAGGAGTTGGCGTTGGATGAGGGTGGCAACGAGTTGGGATAATATTTCGGCCCGGGTGGTGCAGGTTGCGGCACTGGAGGGTTCGGATGCTGTGGCGGTGTTTGGGGTGTCGGCGGTGATGTCGTCGAGGGTGGGCGCGGTGGTGGTTTCAGGTTGAAATCCATTGGTGGTGGGTTCGAACGTGTATTCGGTTACATGGATGGTTCGGTCGGGTCGGGGGCTGATGGCCGCGGCGACCCGTGCTTGGCATAGACTCAGTAGCACAATGCCGCCGGCGTGGTCGGTGTGCTCGCCGATAAGCGACCAGGTGGCGGGTGCCGTGGCGAGAGCTTCGGGGGCTCGCCCTGCTGCCGTGGTGTGGTATTCCACCACGGCAGCTATGAGATCATTATTGTCGGCTTGCGAATCAGTATTGGTGGGCCACACCGGCATGACTGTTGACTTTCTATTCCTTGAGGATATTCCTGGGGTTGTATACATCCAATGTAGCGGCAACCGGTCGATTACCGCAGATGTTAAAATGACCAGACGCCAGTTCGTTGGTCGTTGACAGAAAGTAGCATGATGCACAACGAAGATTTGAAATATTACTATAATCTGGAAACCCACCAGGTGGAGCAGGGAAAAATTTCCTCCTACGATAATCGTATTGGCCCGTATGACACCCGCGAGGAAGCGGAGCATGCTCTGGAGATAGCCAAGGAACGCAACCAGGTCGCCGACGCCTATGATGAGCAAGACGATCGGTGGCGTGATTGATATCCTTAGGACAACATTCCCGGTGGGTTAAAGACGCTGATATGCCTGGGTGACCGCAGCCATGGCGGCCGGATAGTCTTGCATGATGTTCCGGCTTAATTCCACTTCGGTTTCGTACAATACACCATAGATGAAGATGTTTTCGCCGCGTTTAAAGGCCTCGTGCGACTTGGCCAGCAGCTTCTTCCGGGAGGTGATGCTGTCCTGGAAATTCCCCAGCACCTCTTGAAGCTGTTTGCAGGCACGATACAGCTGACCTGTGGGAATGTCGGTGGCATCCCCCACGGCTTCCGTGGTGTACCGGAGTTTCTTCGCGGCTTTGCGCACATTGTGGAATTTTTGTTCCTGCTGGGGTCGGAGCGACGAACGTCCATCCCAATCGCTCATGGCCTTGTTATGCAGCTTCATGAGACGCTTATAGCTCTTCCGCAACTGTTCGAGCAGCACGTGTGTTGAGGCTGGGGTGGGGTCGGGGTCAGCCAGTTCCTGCGGGTGGGCGATGAGCTCATCCAATTCGTCCAGCAGCCGCAGGTACCGGTCGTCGTTGAGTGCCGCCACTACTTTTTGGTGCGCGGCAGCGTATTCCGCCAGCATGTCGTCGTGCAACTGCTTGCCGCTCGCGGCATCAATGATTCCGCTGGGGTGCTGGTCGCACAGGTCCTTGAACCGCTCGGCGATGACCTCGGCGTCGCGTGCCACCCCGAGAGTAGCGGCCAGATGCTTGAGTTCTTCGGACACATCTTTGTGGTGGGTGCCTGCAAGAATGCTGGCAAAGCTTTGCAGGTGGCTGCGTAGCTCCCGGGTGGCGACCCGCATTTGGTGGACGGAATCCCACTCGTCCCGCCGCACCCGCGGGTCGTATGCCAATAACTTATCCCGGTTACGCTTCAACGCTGCTATTACCCCGGCGGTGGGGGAGTTCGGGTCAAGGTTATTATCGACCATGGGTTCGGTTGGCAGGTCCGGCCCTAACGCCATCGCTAGTTTCGACGGGCTTTTCGACGCCGCGGCGCCCGCCCGGGTCAAGACCTCAGTGGCGGCCGCGATGAGGGTCGACGGGGCGGCTGGGGTCACCTCAACCTCCCACTCCCGCCAGCTCGTGGCGGTATTCGACTTCAGTGATGTGGCCGACACGTGGTCGTCGCAAAACTCCGCAACAACGGTGCCCGCCGCATCCCCCAACAGTGTTTCATGCCGCTCATTGTCTACCTGGGCGATGGGGGACAAGGGCTCATCACGCACAATCGAACGCACCATCGAACGAATTTCCTCGGGTATTTTTGTGCCCCGATCAATGGGGTGATGTATTTCCAACCGCCCAGTTTTCCCCGGGAACTTAATGTGCCACCCGTCATCCGTGCCCCCGGTGCGCCGCCGCAGGGTTATCTTCGAGCGGGTAAGCCGCAGATCTTCGGTGTCGTAATACACCGCTGACAGGTGATGCACCTTTGTCGACACGATCTGCTCCACCCCCATGATCGTGGTGAGATCCGGCACCACAGTGTCGGATGTGACGGAAAACTTTGCCTCAACTTCCACCTGACTCTTCAGCTCCATAACCAGATTTTACCAGCAAAACCACCATGGGTGGGTGCCGGGAGGACGTCGAAAAGCGAAAAGGCAACTATGGTTAAACCCATGGATTCCCAACAAGAATATGTGCTACGCGCCGTGGAAGAGCGCGATATTCGGATCGTGCGACTCTGGTTCAGCGACATTCTCGGCACCCTCAAATCCGTTGCCATCGCCCCCGCCGAATTAGAAAGCGCGTTCGCCGAAGGCATCGGGTTTGACGGTTCTGCCATCGAGGGGTTTTCTCGCATCTCCGAATCCGACACCATCGCCATGCCCGACCCCTCCACCTTCCAACTGCTTCCCCTCGGCGTCGGCGACGGCGGCATTAAATCCGCCCGCATGTTCTGCGACATCCTCAACCCCGACGGCCAGGCCTTCTACTCCGACCCCCGCCAAGTGCTGCGCCGCCAAGTCCAGACTGCCGCCGACGAAGGCTTCACCTGCAAAGTCAGCCCCGAAATCGAATTCTATCTCGTCGAAGACCAAGAAACCGACGGCCGGCCCCCCAAACCCACCGATGACGGCAGCTACTTCGACCAGGCCAACCGCAGCCTCGCCCCCTACTTCCGCCGCGACGCCATGCTCGCCCTGGAAGACATGGGCATTCCCGTGGAATTCTCCCACCACGAAACCGCCCCCGGCCAGCAAGAAATCGACCTGCGCCACGCCGACATTCTCACCATGGGCGACTCCATCATGACCTTCCGGTACATCACCAAACTCATTGCCCACCGCAATAACGTGGCCGCCACCTTCATGCCCAAACCCTTCACCGACTACGCCGGCTCCGCCATGCACACCCACATGTCCCTCTTCGAAGGCGACATCAACGCATTCCACGACCCCGACGCCGAATTCAGCCTCTCCCGCACCGGCCAACAATTCATCGCCGGCATCCTCACCCACGCCAACGAAATCTCCGCCGTCACCAACCAATGGACCAACTCCTATAAACGCATCCTCTTCGGCAGCGAGGCCCCCACCGCCGCCACCTGGGGTGTGTCCAACCGCTCCGCCATGGTCCGCGTCCCCACCTACCGGCTGGGCAAAGCCGAATCCCGCCGCGTCGAGGTCCGATCCCCCGACTCCGCCTGCAACCCCTACCTTGCCCTCGCCGTCCTCCTCGCTGCCGGCCTGCGCGGCATCCGCGACGGCTACGAACTCAACGAACCAGCCGAAGACGACATTGCCGCCCTCACCCGCCGCGAACGCCGCGCTCTCGGATACGTCGACCTGCCCGCCAGCCTCGACCAGGCCCTGAGAGAAATGGAAAAATCCGACTTCGTCGCCGATATCCTGGGCGAACACGTTTTCGAGTTCTTCCTTCGCAATAAATGGCGCGAATGGCACGACTACCAAAAACAAATCACGCCCTGGGAACTCCAAAACAACCTCAGCTTCTAAAATGAGAAAGCATGACCACCCCGCGCACCACCCGCAGCCACATCCCCACCCCCGGAGCCCTCAGCCTCACCAGTCCCAGAGCCGTCAGCGACCTCACCTGGCTTGGCTGGTGGAATAGTGCCAGCGTGGAAGTCCTCTGGGCGCTCTCTGGAGCGGCTGACGCCGACCTGGCCCTCAACTCCCTCTACCGACTTATGGTCGCTCTCGACGACCACCAAGGCAACCACGACGACATCGACCACGCCATCCGCACCGACCCCGTATTCCGCGTCCGACTCTTCGCTCTCCTCGGCGCATCCAGCGTCCTTGGCGACCACCTCATCGCCAACCCCACCACCTGGCAGCTCCTCCGCCACGACGCCCCCACCCGACGCGATATGCTCCGCGAACTCCTCGGCTGCATCGGCGCCGCCCCCGCCGGCCTGGTCGGCGACACCGCCACCGACACCCTCGACAACGTAGGCACCTACCGGGCCGCCGGCACCGGCACCACCTGCACCACCATCGAAACCACGCTCAAACAAACCTACCGCACCCTCCTCATGCGCATCGCCGCCATCGACCTGGCCGGCACCTACCCCGAAAACTCCCGCCGAGTCGGCCAACCCGAAGTACCACTCGGCACCGTCACCGCCCAACTCGCCGACCTAGCCGACGCCGCCCTCACCGCCGCCCTCGCCGTGGCCATACGACACGTCTACGGCGACAACCCCGTCGAATCCCAACTCGCCGTCATCGCCATGGGCAAATGCGGCGCCCGGGAACTCAACTACATTTCCGACGTCGACGTCGTCTTCGTAGCAGAACCAGCAGACGCAGCAGCCACCAGGGTCGCCAGCGAACTCATCCGCCTCGGCTCCCACTGCTTCTTCGAAGTCGACGCCGCCCTCCGCCCCGAAGGAAAACACGGCGCCCTGGTCCGCACCCTCGAATCCCACGTCACCTACTACCGCCGGTGGGCAGAAACCTGGGAATTCCAAGCCCTCCTCAAACACCGACCCATGACCGGCTACCTGCCGCTAGGGCGCGCCTACAGCGACGTCATCTCCCCCCTGGTATGGCAAGCCAGCCAACGCAACTCCTTCGTCGCCGACGTCCAAGCCATGCGCCGCCGCGTCCTGGAAAACGTGCCCGAAGCCATGAAACACCGAGAACTCAAACTCGGCGAAGGCGGCCTCCGCGACGTCGAATTCGCCGTACAACTCCTCCAACTCGTCCACGGCCGCTACGACGAAACCCTCCGCACCCCAGCCACCATCGACGCCCTCGCCGCACTCATCGAATCCGGCTACGTAGGCCGCGAAGACGGCGCAAACCTCATCGAATGCTACGAATTCCTCCGATCACTCGAACACCGACTCCAACTACAAAAAGTCAAACGCACCCACACCCTCCCCGCGGAATCCGACTACCAAACCCTCCGCTGGCTCGCCCACGCCGCCGGCTTCCGCGGACACATGACCCAATCCAGCGTCGAAAAAATGCTCGACGAACTGCGGAAAGTCCGACTCAGCATCTCCTCACTCCACCACAAACTGTTCTACCGGCCCCTCCTGGATTCGGTGGTCAACCTCAGCGTCGACACCATCAAACTCTCCGCAACCGCGGCAAAAGAACAACTCCGGGCCCTCGGCTACCTCTACCCCGACCGTGCATTCGAACACCTCACCGCACTCGCCGCCGGGGCAAACCGCAAAGCCAAAATCCAAGCAATGCTGCTGCCCACCCTCATGGAATGGCTCTCCACCACCGCCGACCCCGACGCCGGCCTGCTCAACTACCGGAAACTCTCCGATGCCGCATTCGACCGCATCTGGTTCCTCCGACTCCTCCGCGACGAAGGTATCGTAGGCAAACGCCTCATGCGCATCCTCGGCAACTCACCCTTCGCAGCCTCCCTCATCATCGCCGCCCCCGACATTGTCAAACAGCTTGGCGACGGCGCCACCGGCCCCAAACTCCTCGAAACCAAACCCGACACCGTATCCACCTCCCTAGTGCGGGCCGCCTCCCGCCACGACGACCCCGACAAAGCCATCGCCGTCGCCCGGTCCCTCCGCCGCACCGAACTCGCCCGCATCGCCGCCGCCGACCTCCTCGACCTCATGACCGTGCAGGAAGTCTGCCGCAGCCTCTCCCTCGTGTGGGATGCCGTCCTCGAAGCCGCCCTCCGGGCCGAAATCAGCGCCGCCCTCAGGGCCGAAAACCTCACCACCGCCCCCGCTGAAATCGCCGTCATCGGCATGGGCCGCCTCGGCGGTGCGGAACTCGGCTACGGCTCCGACGCCGACGTCATGTTCGTCTGCCAACCCGCCGAAGGCGTCTCCGACACCGACGCGGTCCGCTGGTCCATTGGAATATGTGATCGAATGCGGAAACGACTAGCGAAACCCTCCGGCGACCCACCCCTCGACGTCGACCTGGGACTCCGCCCCGAAGGCCGATCCGGCCCAGTCGTGCGCACCCTGGAATCCTACCGCCGCTACTACCAACAATGGGGAGAAACCTGGGAAATCCAAGCCCTCCTCCGGGCCGTATGGATCGCCGGCTCCCAACAACTCGGGGAACGATTCATCGCCATGATCGACCACTTCCGCTACCCCGACGGCGGGGTGGGAGAGAAAACCATCCGGGAAGTCCGCCGAATGAAAGCACGGGTCGACAACGAACGCCTGCCCCGCGGCGCCGACCGCAACACCCACACCAAACTCGGCCGGGGCGCCCTCACCGACATCGAATGGACCACCCAACTCCTCATCCTCATGCACGCCGACGCCATCCCCGAACTCCGAACCCCCGCCACACTCACCGCACTACAGGTGGTTGCGGAACACAAACTAGTGGACCCGGAAAAAGTCCAAACGCTCATCGACGCCTGGATCATGGCCACCCTGGCCCGCAACGCAATAGTGCTGGTGCGGGGCAAACGAGTCGACCAACTCCCACAACCCGGACCGCAACTCGCGCAGGTGGCGGGTGCTGCTGGCTGGAACCCGGAGGATTCCCAAGAGTTTCTAGAACATTATCTTCGGGTGACGCGCCGGGCTCGGAAGGTGGTGGATGAGGTGTTTTGGGGTGAGGTCATTTCCGAGCACGACGATTATTAAGGCGTCGATAAGCTGAAACCCCATACTAGGCAAGGTTCGACTTGTTGTAGCTTGACGACGCCCGACGGTTGCGGCTGCTCACCGATTTGGGGGAGTAACAAAACCCTAAACGGTAACTGGGGGTATGATAAGAAAACACCACAATCCACCTGTTTTGAGGGAAAGGTATTTCTTATGTTCCCCCCATATTCCGCTTCTGACTATGGTAACGAGAACGGCCCGGGCGTGAGCCTGGTGGAGATTGAGCCCGGTGTGGCGGTCGTGATGGGGGATCGACCACTGGAATCTATGGGTCTACCTGCGGAATTTGACTGCGAGGTCACCCCATTCCAACTCATGCCGCCTGGGGATATACAGAATCTGGCGGATAAAATTTCCCTGGCCACCGGTGGTTTGAACCTGGCGGCTCAGGGGGCGCAGGGGATGGTTTCCGCCCGAGGGCTGGTGCGGTTAGCCCCCGAAACCATGAAAGCCATGAAGTCTGGGTTACAGCCGCTCACGTCCGGGGGTAAAAACCTGGGGGTTTTGGTGGGCAAGGGCGGAAAAATCGCTCACCAGATCCGCTGGGTACCAGCCACCGGAGTCGCGGCCACCAGTGTTCTCGCTGCGTTGGGGCCCGCCGCGGCAGCACTGGCGTTGCAGGCACAGTTGGCGTCTGTTTCAAAAAAGCTTGATAAAAACCTGAAGGAAACTCAGAGCATAGCCCATACGATTTACGGTAACCGCTGGTATGACCTCATGGGATTATATAAGAACGCTGTGCGGGCGTTTCGGGAGGCGCAAGAATTGGGGGTCGTCAACCAGCATACTTTCAGCCTGGTTGCTGCCGACCTGTCGAATTTGGAGGGCAAACGGGGATCGTTCCGGAATAACCTCCGGCAGCATGTTGCTGCTCTCAACACCGATCGGAAACAGCAGCTCGACTACATTCGGGAGAATAGCAACCAGATTCTTGCCGACGTGCAGGCGGTGATGGTGGCGGAGGAAACCTGGCGGTGTTTCCACCTATTGCGCACGGCACACATCAGTTGCGACACAACGATGGATCCGGCGTTGAAGGAAAAACAGCTTGCGCACATGGTGGAGCAGGCCCAGCAGGAATACTCTCAGGTCATGGACGAGGTTTCCCGTATCACATTGGAGCTGGAGCGCATGTGTAGCCTCATTGCGATATTGCCGGGGAAACGTAGCATGTCGTTTTTTGGGAGCAATAATACTCGTAACGATGACGAGGTTGCGCGAATGGCGGCAACCCTGGCAAAAACGGTGTCAGAGATGCGTAACCAAGTGCATGCTATCCCGGAGAAACCCGACCCGAAGGTGACAGCATTTTATGGTCGCGTTCCCGATGATGTCTTGGTGCTGCTGCAATATTTACTGCCCGAGGATGAGCCGCTCTTGGCCCTCGCTGAGGCGAAAAGCTATGATTCATTTTTCGATAGTGACGTGTACCTGGGCATCACGCTGACCCGGTTCTTTGTTTCCGGGAAAAACAAGATGAGTCGGGAAGGCATTATCGACAAAATGTATCCGCTCGCTGATGTGCGCTATGTGCGGTTCCGGGAGCAAGATGGCTTGGGCCCTAAGTTGGAAATCTTCACAGAGAACGACAATATCAGTCTCTATTTTGACACCTGGGCCGCCAACGGCTCGTGGTTGGCGGATGCCCAGCGTATTCGGGATCTGTTTGCTACGGTCATGAACATTCCTGAGCAAGAATACCGTGACGATTCCCTGTTTGCGGAGGCACACCAGGCCCTCGAAGCCGCGAAAACGGGCATGAAAGAATTGCCGCGAAAATCCCGACATTCCGCAGGGTAAAAAGGGATGCCCCACGTATTACGCTTGGGGCCAGGAGCCATGGTGCGTTACGACGTCTATAGCAGTCGCAAACCTATCAATATTGTGTGCGACTGAGACCCGAATAATAGTGAAATGAGGGCACCTGGTAGCGTCATACATTTCCGTAAAAAGGGACCTTGATGTGATTCGCCTGGGTTTTCGAATCACATTATATTGTTAATCCTAGGGTTTACTAGGGAGAAAGCCTAACGTAGGGTTGTGTATTATGCCGTAATGTTATCGGGTTCCTTCCTCTCATAGGGAAGGGCCTTGAGTAGGTGGATTATCTCATGACAGACAGCCCAGACATCACAGAAGTCAAAGAATGCTTTCGTGCAAGTGACGACGCTAAACTTCTTGATGCGTTCCAGCGTTTCATCGCTTCGGATAAGTGGCCCACCAGTTGCCACAAGTGGGGTGAGGAAAACGCCGAAGAACTTTCCGCATTTATCCAACACATTGTGCCGCTGCTGCCGGTTTCCACTCCCGTGGATGTGGTAGGGGAGCTATGCCGAAACTATATGCTAGGCCTTGCGCAGGTACCGCAGTCGATTGATATTACCGCAAAAGTATTTGTCGATTTCTGGAATCGTAAACGTGCGGAAGAAGACGACAATGCGGTTAGTTTCCTCTCGGTTATGCTGACCCACCCCGACGGGGATTACGTTGCCGAAACCGCACGCAATGCGGTGGGGCTTGCCGACCAGCTGGGCATTGATAAAGCTAAGGACACAAAATCATGCTGACCGAAGCAGATATGATCGAGGCTATCAACTACTACCGTGCAGGTGACGATGATAAGCTGCTGGAATTATTCCAACGTTTTGATTTCTATGATTGGGAAACACCTGAATGCAATGAGTGGAAAAAGCACCATGCCCAGGAGTTCTCTGATTTCATTCAATACGTTATGGCAATACTGCCAACAACATCCACGCCCATGATAAACGTCTTGGCCCTATGCGATAACTATATTGACCTATTAGCGCACGTTCCAGCTGCCCCTGATCTTGCTATTCAGATGATTGTCGATTTTTGGAATCGTAAACGTGCAGCAGAAGAGGAGGATGTTGCAAGTTATTTGGCACTTTTGATAAAAAATCCCGATGGCGAACGCGTTGCAGAAATTGCGCAAGGTGCTATTGGTATTGCCAATAAGTTACAAGGCGATGGTCATCTAAGCGCAAACCCAAACCATTGACAGAAAGAGAAGCTGATGATTTTTCCAGATATCACAGAGGTTCAAGAATGTTTCCGCGCGGGTGACGACGCTAAACTGCTGGACGTATTCCAGCGTTTCATTTCTTCGGATGAATGGCCTACCAAATGTTATGAGTGGGGAGAAGAAAACGCGGAAGAATATTCCGCATTCATCCAACACATTGTTCCACTGTTGCCGCCGTCAACGCCGATGGAGGTGGTCTTGATTTTATGTGAGGACTATTTGTTGGAGTTAGTGTATTTGCCGAATTCGATTGACATTGGAGTAAAGGTACTTGTCGATTTTTGGAATCGTAAACGTGCTGTGGAAGACGAATCAATGGTACGTATGCTCTCTGCCTTTCTGATGCACCCTGATGGTGAGCATGTGGTGGAGACAATTCAAAGGGCCACCGGTGGTCTTACTGAGCAGCTTGGTATTAATTAAAGATACGAAATCATGCTGACCGAGTCGGACCTAGTTGAGATCATGGGGTACTACCATGCGGGTGATAATAGCAAGCTGTTAGACGCATTCCAACGTTTCGATCTCCATGATTGGGTAACAGAATGCAATGAGTGGAAAAGAAAACATGCCCAAGAGTTTTCCGATTTTCTCCAACACGTTATTTCGATACTGCCATCAGAATATACATCCATGGGAGATGTGTTGACTTTATGCGAAAACTACGCTCGTGCATTAGCGTATCTTCCAGCAGCACCCGATTGCGCAGCCCAGACGATCGTTAAATTTTGGAATCGCAAACGTTTAGGAGAAGAAGAAAGCATGGTGATTTACTTTTCGCTTTTAATGAGGAAACTTGATAGCGCGTGTATTGCAGAAAATGCGAAGAATGCTGTTGATATTGCCGACAGGATAAACGAGAAGCATCAGTGGAGATTAATAGTTCTTCCCCATATTGAAGAAGTCAAAGAATGCTTCCGTGCCGGTGACGATGCCAAGCTTCTTGACGCGTTCCAGCGCCTGATTGCTTTAGGTGATTGGTATGGCAGTTTTTATGGATGGGGTGAGGAAAACGCCGAGGAATGTTCTGCGTTTGTTCAACGCATTGTCCCGTTGCTTCCGCCGTCAACGCCGATGGATGTGGTGATTGCTCTGTGTGACAATTATTTACTAGAGCTGGTGTGTTTGCCGCATGCAATTGATATTTCCGTCAAGCTGTTTGTTGATTTCTTGAATCGTAAACGGGCCGCGGAAGACCGGGAAGCCATTGAGCTTCTCTCGGCACTCTCGGCCCATCCCGATGGGGATCATGCTGCGGAAATCGCGCAGAGTGCTGTTGGTATTGGGGATAGGCTGAACGGGTGAGCTTCCTGCCCTCATGCTTTTTCGTCGTGAGCGGCGAACTCAACAATATTTTTGGAAGATCTTTTCACTGCTACCGGCGCCTCTGAGTCAGCCATTGTGTCGCATCGACGCCGAAACTTTTCGCTCTTCGCTACTCGCTTTGCGACGATTCCGCTGCCGGTTCCGCCTGTTGGGTGGGGGATAATGCGCAGCCGGCAAGCAGAAATGGCAGACACAAGATTGGGATTTTCGTCATGATGACTCCCCAGGCCAGGAACTCAGGGAAAAAACCGGGGGATACCCCGATGCCGTATCACTATCACCGCTCTAAGCTAGGTATCACACATCACACAATATGAAGAAAGGAATTTCCCATGGCCCTAAAATTTTCCCTCGATCTCGAAGGCGCCACCTTTGATGAGCTTGCCACTTTTGTCGAATCCCTGAAGACCGCGGGCATGAAAGACCACGACACCCTCACGCTTGATGGCACACAATTGGTTGCCACGGTTGAGCCCACCGGCGGCCAGGTCAGCGATACCCGCCGGTCCACCGCAACCCCACGTCAAACCGTCTATCCCGATGCCTTCCCAGGTACCGGCAACCTTGATTTTATGAAGTTTGGGGATGCCGCCCTGGACTCCCTCATCGAGGCCCTGAAGTATCGCCGCGGCCGGTAGGAAAAACCGTCGATAAGTGTAATACGGGTGGGAAACGCTATGGTAGATTCCATGCGTTATATCTCCACCCGCGATGAGTCCCGCACCGAAATCCCGTTTAGTGACATCCTTCTCGGCGGGCTCGCCCCCGACGGTGGCCTCTATCTGCCCGCCGAATATCCGCAGGTCACCGGTGATATGCTCGACAGGTGGCGGAAACTGCTCAACACGCAGGGTTATCCCGCCCTCGCCGCCGAAGTCCTGCAATTATTTATCGACGACATTCCCGCCGATGATCTTACGGACATCGCCTACCGCGCCTACACCTTCCCGAAGTTTGCGCACGCCGAAATCGTGCCGGTGACCAAGCTGGAAGACGGCATGTATATCGGCCATCTTTCCGAGGGACCCACCGCCGCCTTTAAAGACATCGCCATGCAATTGCTCGGGGAATTCTTCGAATACGAGCTGCGCCGACGGGGCGAAACCCTCACCATTGTTGGGGCAACTTCGGGTGACACCGGGTCCGCCGCCGAATACGCCATGAGCGGTCGGGACGGCATTAAGGTCTTCATGCTCACCCCGGCCGGCCGCATGACCCCATTCCAGCAGGCACAAATGTTCGGTCTCAACGACCCCAACATCTTCAACATTGCCCTCGAAGGCGTATTCGACGATTGCCAGGATGTGGTCAAGGCCGTGTCCGCCGATGCCGACTTTAAACGCGCCCACCGCATCGGTGCCGTGAACTCCATTAACTGGGCCCGGCTCGTCGCCCAGGTGGTGTATTACATTTCCTGCTACCTGCATGTTGCCACCTCTAACGAGCAAAAAGTATCGTTCAGCGTGCCCACCGGCAACTTTGGGGACATTTGCGCTGGCCATATCGCCAAGCAAATGGGGGTGCCGATCGACAAGCTCATCGTGGCCACCAACGAGAATGATGTGTTGGACGAATTCTTCCGCACCGGTGTGTACCGGGTGCGGTCCTCCGCAGATACGTTCGAAACCTCGTCGCCGTCCATGGATATTTCCCGCGCATCCAATTTCGAACGATTCATCTATGATCTTCTGGGTCGGGACGCCGTTCGGGTCGCCGACCTGTTTGGCACCCAGGTTCCCCAGGGTGGGTTCACTCTCGCGGATGACCCCGCATTCTTGAAGGTTGGCACCCAGTACGGTTTCCTATCCGGGTCCTCCACCCACGCCGACCGGGTGGCCACCATTCGGGACTGCTACGAGCGGTTGGGCGTCATGATCGACCCCCACACCGCCGACGGCGTGAAAGTCGCCCGCGAACTGCGGAATCAGGTCGACACTCCCATTGTTTGCCTGGAGACCGCCCTGCCCGTGAAATTCGCCCACACCATCAAGGAAGCCACCGGCCGGGAACCGGACCTGCCCGACCGGTTCACCACCATCATGCAGGCCGAACGGCACGTCACGGACTTGCCCAACGATGTGGATGTGGTGAAAGATTTCATTGCGGCAAACGACTAAACTTTAGGCGTCGACAAGCATAGTCAGAAAGGACAACCATTATGGCCCAAGAACGCACCGCCCCCGCTGAATATTTCAACGATTTTGACCCCGAAAAAATGGCGAAACAGCTGGCAGAACAACTAGCCGCCAAGAAAGCCGCCGAAGCGGAAGCCCAGGCGAAATCGGAAGGGGAGTAATGCCCATCCCCGATTTTGTGCGGGCGTTGCGGGAGAAAATCGGCACCGATGAACTGTGGCTGCCGGGCGTGACCGCCGTCATCATCCGTGATGTGCCCGAAGGTGCCCCCATCACCGCCGTGCCGGAAGTGCTGCTGGTCAAACGCGCCGACAACGGCCAATGGACCCCGGTCACCGGCATTGCCGACCCGGGGGAGGAACCGCACCAGACCGCTGTCCGGGAGGCCAAGGAGGAGGTCGGCCTGGACATTCAGGTGGAGGCGCTGCTGGGTGTCGGCGCGGTCGGGCCGGTCACCTACCCCAATGGGGATGTCACCCGCTATATGGACACCGCGGTGCGATGCAGCGTGGTTGGCGACAGTGACGAACCCGTCATCAGCGACGACGAAAACACCGAGGCCGCCTGGTTCTCCATCATGCACATGCCGCCCATGAATCCCAGGTTCCGGCTCATCGTCGGCGATGCGGTAGCACAACTGCGTCGGCCTGAGGGATTTCGCCCTCGAATGGGGTATGTGAAGCGGGATCGCACGCGCTAAACCCGAAAATTACCCGCTAATAGGGTTGAACTGGGAAAAGTAATTCCTCACAGGTGCAGACAACTGTGCAAACCAGTTGTAGGGTTTTCTTGTATGAGACGACCTTTGTGCATCATTCAGCGATTTGGCAGAGCCACCGGTTCCGGCGGCCGTAGAGGCACCATCTGCGCTGCCCGCGCCACCAAAACCGTGGCCGCCGCCATGTCCGGCCTTATCGTGCTGGCCACGAGCATGATTCCCGCGGCCGCTGCCACCGTTGACGTTGCCGCCGCACCCGCGCGCACCCAAATCATCATGATGAAAGACAACGGGGAAGTGATCGAAACCCCCGGTGCCCACGAATCCCGCGCCTCACTGTCCATCGTCAAACTGTATTTGGGCCATTGGGTGTTGCAACATGGCGCCCCTGAGGATAAAGCCCTGGTGTATGAGATGATCCGCAGCTCCCATGATGGGATTGCTTCGAACCTGGATCGGAAATATCGCCAAGCCATCCCCGACACCATTGGTCGGTTCCGGCTCACCGAAACCAACTATCGGGGCAGGTGGGGTGATACCACCACCAGTGTTCACGACATGGCAGCATTTGTGTGGGCAGTTCGCACCGATCCGGCGGCCCGGCCGCTGATCGACGGCATGCGGAACCCGGCCGCCGTGGCCGCCGACGGTTATCCCCAGAATTTTGGTACCGCCACCCTGCCCGGTATTGAGGGCACCAAGTTTGGGTGGTCGGATAAG
Organism: Corynebacterium matruchotii; assembly: GCF_011612265.2. NCBI lineage: Bacteria > Bacillati > Actinomycetota > Actinomycetes > Mycobacteriales > Corynebacteriaceae > Corynebacterium > Corynebacterium matruchotii. The sequence continues at coordinate 787,017 of NZ_CP050134.2, forward strand.
CGCGATGTGCACGCCACCGTGAGCTTCGGCCCGGGGTTTGTGGTGGCCGCCCACACGTTCGGTTCGGCGCAGGTACACACCGACGATGTGCGTCGTGCCGTGCACACGGATGGCCTGGTGGCCGGGGCGCAGCAGATTCAGATTGGTGGCGTCACCATTCCGGTGGCCAGCGGTGCGGAGCTGAAGGCGCGCACCAGGTGCACCAAGACGGAACAGTTCTGGCAGGGCGTGCCCGACACCGTGCTGGTGCCACGCTACGTGCTCGATGTGATTCCGGCATGCTAGAACCGGCGGCGAGGCGGCGACCGTGGCTGTGATTTGTCGCCGGTTGGTTCGCTGTTACATTTAATGACATGCCCTTACATCCCCTGGCGGTGCATCTTCCCGTCGTCATTATTCCGCTCACCGCCTTGGGATTATTGGCCTGGGTGCTGGTGCCCAGCCTTGGGGCGAAGGTCCGGTCCTGGCTGGTGGGCGGCGGCGTGTTGGGGGTCATTGGGACTGCCTGGTCCAACACCACGGGGGCGGAGTTGCTGAAGGATATTGGTCGCAGTCCGCAGAATCCGGGTGATGTCGCACCCCACATGATGTGGGGGAACGCGCTGGTGGTGGCGAGTATTTTTCTGGCGGCCGCGGCCATAGCACTGTGGTACAAGGAGACCGTGGTGACGCAGATCGCAGCGGTCATTATGGCGGTGGTCGCACTGATTATTACATTTGGCGCAGGTCACTCTGGCGCCCAATTGGTGTGGCACTAACAGTTTCCGTTAATATTATGCGGTATGAATGCTGTCCTCATTGCCGTCCTCGTGATGCTCATCTTGTCCGTCGCCCGGGTGCATGTTGTTATTTCCCTGTTTATCGGGGCGCTGGTTGGTGGTCTCATCAGCGGTATTGGCCTCGGGCCCACCATGGTGGCGTTCCAGGATGGCCTAGCCGGTGGGGCGAAAATCGCCCTGAGTTACGCGCTGTTGGGGGCGTTTGCCATGGCGGTCGCCAGTTCCGGCCTGCCCACGCTGTTGGCCAGATGGATCATGTCCAAGATTGGCAACACCGAGGAATCCGCGAATCGTCGCGCGGTTCTGGTAACAAAATGGCTGATGGTGGCGGGCGTGTTGGCAATGGCCATTATGAGCCAAAACCTGATTCCCGTCCACATTGCCTTCATCCCGCTCATTATTCCGCCGCTGCTCGGGGTGATGAATAAACTCCGTATCGACCGGCGCCTGATTGCCTGTGTGCTCACTTTCGGCTTGGTCACCACCTACATGTGGATCCCGGTGGGGTTCGGTTCGATCTTCCTTAATGAAATTCTCTTGGGCAATATTCGCAAGGCCGGCCTGGACACCACCGGAATTAATATTATGCAGGTCATGTCAATTCCGGCGTTGGGCATGATCGCGGGGTTGATTATCGCCGTGGGGTTCTCCTACCGGAAGCCCCGCGACTACGAAAACCGCCCCCTGGAGGCCGCCCACTCGGTGGAGGAGGTTACGCGCTACAAGGTCATTGTGGCGATCATTGCGATCTTGGCCACGTTTATCGTGCAGGTGGTGATGCAGTTGGCGGATTCGGAGGCGGACTCCCTGCTCATTGGTGCGCTCACCGGCCTGGCGGTGTTCCTGGTGACCGGCGCTGTGAACTGGAAGGAAGCGGATGACGTGTTTACTTCCGGCATGAAAATGATGGCGCTCATTGGGTTCATTATGATTACCGCCCAGGGCTTCGCCGCCGTCATGACCGCCACCGGTCAGGTGGAGACGCTTGTCGACGCCTCTGCGGCGCTGTTCGGCAGCAATAAGGCGATGGGGGCGTTGGTGATGCTCATCGTGGGCTTGATTGTGACGATGGGTATCGGGTCATCGTTTTCAACGCTGCCGATCATTGCCACGATCTATGTGCCCCTGTGCCTGGCCTTGGGCTTCAGCCCCGCCGCCACGGTTGCCATTGTGGGTGCCGCCGGCGCGCTTGGCGACGCCGGGTCGCCCGCATCCGACTCCACCCTAGGGCCCACCGCCGGGTTGAACGCCGACGGCCAGCACGACCATATCCGCGACTCGGTGATTCCCACCTTCCTGCACTATAACCTGCCGCTGATCGTGTCCGGGTGGGTGGCAGCCATGGTGCTTTAGTTGATCTCTAGTTGATGCAGCGTGGTCCGTTGCCGCCGGCATCAATGGTGGGGGAGGCGCTGTTTTTATCCATGGCAGTGCCCTCCTGACCGACCACGCCCGCCCCGGAGCCACTACTGTCGTCGGCGCTGGTGGGGCCAGCATAGTCTGCGGCGAGAACGACAGTGATGGTGCCATTGGTGAGCGTGGCGTCGGCAACAACCGGGAGTCCGCCTAATTCTTGGGCGATCGCTGCCGCTTCCTCGTTGGTTTCTTGCGGCGCCAAGACTTGCGACTGGCTGTAGGTGCCCACCTCGGCGTTGCCGGTATCGCCGACCGTGTAGCCCGCGCTCTTGAGGACGCTTGCCACGGTGGTGGCCAGCCCGGTGGTCCCCGAGGCGTTGAGTACCGTCACTGTCGAGGTTGCTGCGGGTTGTGCCGACGTGGTGGCGGCCGCGGTGGAGCTGCCCAGGTTCTCGTTGCCGCCCAGGAGCTGGTCAAAGAATTTATGCACCTGGCGGGGATCCACCGTCACCACAGATTCACCATTGTCGCCCGTGCCGTCAATAGAGGTCACGGGGATGGTATTGAATTTCACATTGCCGCCGGTCAGGTTAGACATTTGTACCGCCAGTTGGGAGAGGTCCCAGTTGCTGTCGAGGGTGAGTGACCGCTTGGCGGCGTCCTGGAGCTTCAGCAGCGTGCCGCCCTGCAACATGTTGGTCGAAAGTATCTTCGAAACCAGGGAGGCCATGTAGGCCTGCTGCCGCACGATACGATCCAGGTCGCCGCGCGGTAAACCATGCCGTTGCCGCACGAACGCCAACCCCTGCGCCCCGTTGAGGACCTGCCTGCCGGCGGGGAAATTCGCCCCCGAAAACTCGTCGTTGACCGGGGCGTTGAGGCATACCTCGACCCCGCCCACGGCGTCGGTAAGCAGCACGAACCCTACCAGGCCGACCTCTGCGTAGTGGTCCACGCTAATGCCAGTCAGGTCGGAGATGGCATTGATGAGCCCGCGCTGGCCCGCGGCCTTGGCCTTGCGCTCCAGGCTGGGGCCCTCTTTCTCCCCCTCGGCGAGGAGTCGCTCCTTTTCGATGGCCTTGTGGCCGGAGTATACGCCGTTGATTTTGGTGTTCCCGATGTCATCGTCGTGAATATAGGTGTCGCGGGGGATAGAGATCGCAGTTGCCGATGACCCGTCGTTGGGGATGCGGATCACCATGATGGTGTCCGTGTTGTCCGCCTCCTCGTCGCCGGCGTGGAGCATTGCTATTTCCTCCGGGGTGAGGGGGTTGCCCTGCGCATCCGTGCGAGAATCATTGCCCACGAGCAAAACATCCATGGCGCCGTCGGGGGATCCGGCATTAAGCGGTATTGATGGCGAATCTATTTTTGGTATGAGGAAATACCCCACCCCGGCCACCACCAGCATGATGGCAGACAGCAGCGCAATAAGCGCCTTGACGGCGGGCGGGCCCTGCTGTCTAACGGCGGGGCCAACATTCGACCTAGATGACGAATTACGGGAATTACGGTGATGGGACGTAGCACTCATACTGATACCAGAGTAACCAAATAGCCAGGGCTAGACCATGAGCTACCCACAGGTGTCGCCGTGGATATAGTGAAATCATGGTAGATATGACGGAATCCGATAACCTGTTCGAAACGATAGATGATGTGTATTGGCGTGCGACGGTTGGGGATATCATTGCCGCGCACTCCGACCCGCAGCACCCCCTTCAAGCCCTTGACCCGCAACGTTTTACGACGGTGCACCGCGAGGTCACCGCGCTGCTCACCAGGGTTGCCACCACTATGGGCCGGTTTCGCCTCCGGGATCAGGTGCCCGTGCGCCCACCCGGCCGCCAGGTGGCGGTCCCGGTCACAGCTCCCGACACATCAGTCCTGGACCTGGTCGGTCAGCTGCGCGCCGACATCCGTAACCTGCGCACCCCGCATGACCGCTCGGAAATGAGCCGGCTCATGTCCCAGCATTCAGCCACTATCGACGTGCTGGCCCGCACCATCCGTGCCGCGGACGCGGACCATGCGCTGGCGCTCAAGGAAAGCGAAACCCGCAGGCTCCAAGCCCAGCGGTGGGAGCAGGCAGCTCGGCGAACCGCCCGATACTATGCGGCAGCCAGCCTTATCCTTGGTGTTGCGGTGGTGATGATGTGGCTGTTGTAGCTGGTTGGTCACCTTTCGGGATAATTGCTAACGCGTAGCGAGCAACGCCAATGTGCCACCCCACGTCTTTTCTATTTTGGCTATGGCAGCTAATGCTGTTTCGAGAGAATAATTCTCGGGAATGAGAACTCCTGGTGGGCAGGAAGGCACATTCGGTGTGGAATGAAGCAGGTCGGTGAATTCCTCCCGCATTGTCGTCACGCTCAATACTTCCTGGAAGTGTGCGTTATCGGGCAGGTTCCGCCGTGCCTCTTTCCACGCTTTACCTCGGCTGAGTCGAGACAGTTCGATAGAATCTTTATCCCCGTAGAAATCGACCACACTTTCTACAGTGTGCAGCTCGGTGTCCGTCAAGTTTGTGGAATCGCCGCCTGGCTTGCTTCGATCGCGCAGAGCAACAGGGACAGGACCGTTCGCCCATGCCTGTAATGGTTCCTGGAACAATAGGCAACCGGTCCAAGCGAGCTTCCACCCTTGGGAAAAATAGCAGAGTTTATAGAGCTTCATTGTGTCCACGGTTGGAACTAACTCCGTGATGTATTGACCCACGTCGTAAACATTTGCCATTGCTCAAACTCCTTTCCCGCTGTGCCGTTATGTGGTTAGTCTAGTGTTGAATAGACTCCACACACTAGACAAGCAGGGTCATGATGACTATGGGCAGGTTATTGGCAATATGCAGCAGGCTCGACAACACAACATTACGGCCGGACAACACATAGACCAGGCCAAGCCCCAGGCCGGTGGCGGTGAAACTTACGGCGTTAATCCATTCGGATGCCACCAACGAATATACGTGGAACATGCCAAACAGCACGCTCGACACCACCAGCGACATCCAGGTAGGGGCGTGCTTCCCAAGGGAACCAATGAGGAACTGGCGGAAAAACAACTCCTCCACTATCGGCGCCGCAATCCCGATATACACCATGGACAGAATCAGCTGAACCAGGCTTGCCCGGGGTTGGGACAGCTCGCCGGTGTTTTGTGGGTCGGCGAGAGCAACACCGAAATAGTCGAAAAGGTATTGGGTGAGATACCCGACCGCCACGGTCAGGGCCAGGATCCCCAGGTAGCCACCAACTACCATGGCGAACGATCGGGCCCGATGCTGCCACGCCCGACGGGCGGCATCGGCCAGCACCCGGCGGTAGGCCACCAGGGCGGCAATAACCACCACAGCATACACGCCAGGCATGACCACGCTTGGGAGAACCGACCCCAGCAGCGGCCTCGACGCATAAACCAGCACAAAAACCCACGTGGCTATCGTGGTGACATAACTCCGATCACTGACCATGCCCAAACGATACGCCGCATCCGACCACCCCAACGCGCGGGTGCGCCTATCCGGTCGGTCGTCGGAAAGGCACGGAAAAACCAACGATGGCAGGTTCGCCACCGTTGGTCACCGCGTCGACAAGCAAACTAGCAGTCGAAATACAGTTCGAACTCCTGTGGTGTGGGGCGCAACCGCACCGGATCAATCTCGTGATCGTACTTCAACTTGATATACGTATCGATCAGATCCTCGGTAAACACCCCATTATCAGTCAAGAAGTCATGGTTATCCGCCAACGCTTTCAGTGACTCCTCCAACGAACCCGGGGCCTGCGGAATCGACGCAGCCTCCTCCGGTGGCAACTCATACAAATCCTTATCCACCGGTGCGTGCGGCTCAATCCGGTTCTTAATACCGTCCAAACCAGCCAACATCATCGCCGCAAACCCGAAATACGGGTTCCCCGACGGGTCCGGCGCTCGGAACTCAATCCGCTTCGCCTTCGGATTCGAACCCGTGATCGGAATCCGCACCGCCGCCGACCGGTTCCGTTGCGAATACACCAAATTAATCGGTGCCTCAAACCCCGGCACCAACCGGTGATACGAATTCAATGTCGGGTTCGTAAACGCCAACACCGCCGCCGCATGGTGCAAAATGCCACCAATATAATAACGGGCGATATCCGACAGCCCCGCATAGCCCGACTCGTCATGGAACAACGGTTTGCCGTCCTTCCACAACGACTGGTGCGCATGCATGCCCGAACCATTATCGCCAGCCAGCGGCTTCGGCATAAACGTTGCCGTCTTCCCATGCCGGAACGCCACATTCTTAATAATGTATTTAAACGTCTGCAAATCATCCGCAGCATGCAGCAGCGTATTGAACTTATAGTTGATCTCCTGCTGGCCCCCACCAACCTCATGGTGGAACCGCTCTAAATCAAACCCACACTCCAACAACACCTGGACCATATTATCCCGCACATCTTCCGCCTTATCGTACGGCGGCAACGGGAAATACCCACCCTTCATCCGGGTCTTATAGCCCAGATTCGGCTCCCCATTGAGCTCGTGTTTCTTCCCCCGATTCCACCAGCCCTCAACCGAATCCACCTCATAGAACCCGGCATGCGCATCCGTGGAATACCGCACCGAATCAAACAGGTAAAACTCGGCCTCCGCACCAAAGAAACACGTGTCCGCAATACCCGTCGACGCCAAATACTCCTCAGCCTTCAACGCCACCGTCCGCGGATCCCGGCTAAACGGCTCCTGCGTAAACGGATCCACCACAAAAAACTTGATATTCAACGTTTTCGCCGCCCGGAACGGATCCACCTGCGCCGTCGCTAAATCCGCAATCAGATTCATGTCCGACTCGTCAATGCTGGTAAACCCGCGAATAGACGAACCATCAAAAGCTAAACCATCAGTCAACGCGTCTGCATCAAGAATATGGGCCGGGATAGTGAAATGCTGTTCCGTGCCAGGCACATCAGTGAATCGAATGTCAATGAACTCGACATTCTCGTCTTGAATAAACTTCAGCGCCTCATCGGCGGAATGAAAGGCCACGATTACTCCTCAAAAAATTCTGGCAGTACCACCCCATGGTAACCTACTTTCTATAGTGCGACCAATAAAATATTTGGCCTTATCGCCGCCAGTTAAAGAATAATCCCCAAAACAGCTACATTATTAACCATGGCAAAACGTGACCGCAGCACTGGCCGCACCTGGCTCGACGGCCCAACAATCCCCGCTCCCTACGACGACGACACGCCCGCCAAATGGCCCGGCGAAAAACTCGGCCTTCCCCAAACCGGACCCGGCGCCCTCGCATCCGTCGCCCGCCGCGCCGGGGGAGTGGCCATCGACTGGGTAATCTGCTGGATCGTCGCCGGATTCCTCCACATGTTCACCACCTACCTTGGTGACACCGCCACCTTAACCCTCATGCTGTTTGTGATCCTCGGCATTATCAGCGTTGCCCTATTCGCCCGCACCCCCGGCCAGGCGCTGCTCGGCATGGGGGTGGCCCGCGTCGACCAGCGTGACCAGCGGGTTGGTCTCGCCCGGGCCGCGGCCCGCACCCTGCTCACCATTTTTGTGCTCCCCGCCGCCATGGTCGACACCGACGGGCGCGGCATGCACGACCGTGCCACCGGCACCGCGGTCATCCTCGGGTGATCGGCGCTTACAGGCGGGTCCCTCGGGAGGGCGTCGGCAAGCCTACTTGCCCTTGTTCTGCCGTTCCGCGTGCCGACGCGCCCGCCGGTTCATGCCCGACATCTTTGCCTGCGCCCCCTTGGGCAGCGGGCCGCGGGGCAGGCCCTGACGGTTCTGGTCCGCCGCATCCATGGCCTCAATGCGGGCCGCAATCTCGTGCACGTCCTCTTTCTTGTACTTGCGCTCCATCCTCATCAACCGGCTCTGCAACTTCCGCAATGGCACCTGGTCCTCGCCATCGCCCACAATAATCGTGTTGATCGGCACCCCGGGCGCCAACCTACGCAACCGCTTCTGCTGCTGCTGGAAGAGCGGGCGCAGCCGGTGCGGTTCGCCCTCGCCAACCAGCACAATGCCGCCCACACCAATCACCCGGTGCACAATATCCATCTGCGTGTTATAGGCCACGGCCGACTTGGTGCGCCAGGCCATGCCCACCCCTTCCCGCATGTTCTCCAGTGCCCAGCCCGCGGCACCCGGCTGGCCGGCCGCCTGGTTGTACACATTATTCTGCAACCGACGGCTGAAAATCCACAACGCTATCGCAACACCTAAAAGCAGGCCGGTGACCAGCATGAGCCACTGGCCCCTCCACAGCAACCCAATCAGGAAAAATAGCACCCCTGTGCCAATAACGGCCAGCAGCATGAGCGGCACAAGCTTAGAGTCCTGCTTCCGCTGCATTTGGAACGCCTGCCACAATTGCGCCCAATTTTCTTTCCGCCGCGCCCGCTTCGCCGCGCGCTCTTCCTTCTTCGCGTTTTTATCCTCAGCCATGGTCAATACAATAGCCTATGAAAAACCCTAGGTCAGAATAATGCAGCAAACCTGCGCGCCACTGGGTCGGCCACGTCAAACATCCGCCACCCGCCCAACCGGTGCGGCAGGTCCGACAACGGCAAAATGTGAATCGGACGAGCTAGGATTGGCACCCCAAACACCAAGGCCCGATCGGGGACGGCACGAAAAAACCAGCCAGCACCACGACTGGCTGGTTCACGCCGGCACACCCAGCGGGGCCGACCCGGCTCACGCCGCGGAAAAACCTACCGCGACGTCGACACCGGTGTGTCCTGGGACGCACCATAGCGTTCCAGCAACGTGGAAGCCTCCTGCGCCGTCGACACATGCGCGTTCTTTGCTAAATGCCGCAAATTCTCCGGCAGCGGCAACCCCCGGGCCTCCATCGCCTGCGCATACAACTTGCCCGCCCGATACGACGACCGCACCAACGGGCCCGACATCACCGCGCCGAAACCAAGCTCTAATGCGAAATCCCGATGCTCAATAAACTCCTCCGGCTTCACCCACCGGTCAATCGGGTGGAACCTTGGGCCCGGCCGCAAATACTGGGTAATCGTCAAAATGTCGCACCCGGCCGAATGCAAATCCATGAGCGCATCCCGAATCTCCTCCGGGGTCTCACCCATGCCCAAAATCAGATTCGACTTAGTAATAAGACCAAAATCCCTAGCCTGCCGAATCACATCCAGGGAACGGTCATACCGGAACGCCGGCCGGATCCGCTTAAAAATCCGTGGTACCGTCTCTAGATTATGGGCAAACACCTCCGGGCGTGCCTCAAACACCTCATGCAATAAATCCGGCTTGCCCGAAAAATCCGGGGTGAGGTTCTCCACGCCAGTATTCGGATTCAGCGCATGAATCTGCCGCACCACCTCGGCATAGAGCCAAGCGCCCTCATCGTCTAAATCATCCCGGGTCACGCCGGTAATCGTGGAATAATTCAGGCCCATTTCCTTGACCGACTCCGCCACCCGGCGCGGCTCATCCCGGTCTAACGGTTCCGGCTTCGCCGAATTAATCTGGCAGAAATCGCACCGGCGGGAACAATTCGCCCCACCGATTAAAAACGTGGCCTCCCGGGATTCCCAACACTCGTGAATATTGGGGCACCCCGCCTCCTGGCACACGGTGTGCAGGCTCGAACCCGACACTCGTTTTTTAATGTCCTGGTATTCCGGGCCGGTTTTGACCGTGGTGCGGATCCACCGTGGCTTGTTTTCAATGGGGGTTTCAGAATTTCGTACTTCTACTCGGAGTAATTTGCGTCCATTGGGGGCTGCTGTAGTCACGCCCCACACCCTACTACCAATTGCGAAATGTGTCGAAATAAACAAAATCCTTATAATGTTGCCAATAATTGGCTGGTGGCCCATCGTTGGTTACCGGCGCGGCAGCCCCTTGGTTGGGTCGGGTGCCGAATCAAATGTGTGATCCGCAACCACTAGCCGGCCCGAAAAGGCGTCGTCAAGTGCCTGCAATGTGGGTTGGATCATTTCCGCCACCGAAACATCCCGGTCGAGTTCGCGGCTGAGCGTGGTCACGCCCGCGTCGGAAATGCCGCATGGAATAATGTGCTCGTAGAACTCTAGGGTGTTGTCGCAGTTGAGCGCCAACCCGTGCATGGTCACCCCGTGCGTGATCCGAATCCCCAGGGCGGCAATCTTCCGGTGCTCCGCCGGGGTCGCGCCGGGCACCCACACGCCGGAGCGTCCGTCGATGCGGCCCGCGGTGGTCACTCCGGCCTGGCGGACCACTTGGATGAGGGCTTCTTCGACGCGGCGCACGTAATCCACCACGTCGATGGGGTCCGCCAGCTTGATGATGGGGTATGCCACCAATTGGCCGGGGCCGTGCCAGGTGATGCGGCCGCCCCGGTCCACGTCGATGACCGGCAGCCCGTTCGTGGGTCGATCTTCCGGCTGGGTGCGTTTGCCGGCCGTGTAGATGCTGGGGTGTTCCAGCACGATGATGGTGTCGCCGATGTCGCCGCGCGCCCGCTGTGCCGCCAGGTCGGCCTGCATGTCCCACGCCGCGAGATAATCCACCGTGCCCAGCAGCTGGACCGCGATGGGGGAGTCGTTGTCCTGGCGAATGGATTGGTCGGCGGGGAAAAATGGTTGGCGGGGCGCGGTCATGTGTGACTCCTTGTGGTCGGGTGGTGCGGTGGTGCTGGGCAGGGCTTTTCGACGGATTCCCATGGCGAAGCGCCTTAAGACCCGCAGGGGAGGGGTGCTTAAGGCGCAATGCATTAGTGAAACCTTATATTTAAGGTTTATGGTTGGGGGTTTGAGGTTAGATGCCGTTCTTTTCGGCGTATTCGGCGGCGGTGAGCAGCGGGCCCACCTCAGTGACCTCAACCTCGAACAGCCAGCCGGCGGTGAACGGGTCACCATTGATGATGGCGCAGTCGTCCAAGACCTCCTGGTTCACCGCGGTGACCGTGCCCGTGACCGGGGAATACAGGTCGGACACGGACTTGGTGGATTCCACCTCACCGCAGGTTTCGCCGGCCTCCACGGAGTCGCCCACCTGCGGCAGGTCGGCGAATACGATCTCGCCCAGCCGGTCGGTGGCGACGGACGTGATGCCCACCTTCACCTTGGCGCCCACGGCCTTGTCGGCGGTGGTGTCGATCCATTCGTGATCGTCGGAGTAGGAATAATTCTCAGGCAATGACATAGGGGGAGCCTTTCAAAAGTAGATGATTCTGGTTGGGATTCTAGCTGGTCGTTACTTGGCCCGGGAGTAAAATGGGAGTTTTACCACCTCAAACGGGTATTTCTTTCCCCGAATGTCCGCCTCCAGCTTGGTGCCGGGTTCCGCGAGTGCCGTATCCACATAGGCCAAGGCGATCGGGTGACCAAGCGTGGGGGAGGGTTGCCCGGAGGTGACCTCGCCTACCACGGTGCCGTCCGCGTCGAACAGTTCGGCGTGGGCGCGGGCTGCCCGCCGGCCGGTGGAGGTCAACCCCACCAGGATCCGGGTTGGCGGGGTGCCGGACAGCAGTTTCTCCTTGGCCACGAAATCCCCCTCCTTCTTCTTGCCCACCAGGACGCCCAGGCCGGCGTCGATCGGGGTGAGCGTCAGGTTCAGCTCGTTGCCGTAGAGCGGCATGCCCGCCTCCAGGCGCAACGAATCCCGGGCGGCCAGGCCGGCTGGCTTCAGGCCGAACTCGTCACCGGCCTGCAGGATCCGTTCCCACAGATCCGCGGCACCCGCGTTGGGGAGGAATAATTCGAACCCGTCTTCCCCGGTGTAGCCAGTGCGGGCCAGCAGCACCTCGTGGCCGGCCACCGTGACCGGTGCGGCGGAATAATATTTCATTTCTTTGACAATCTGGCCATCCGCTTCGTTGGTGAGCGTAACCAATAATGCTTCCGCATTGGGTCCCTGCACCGCGATCAGGGCGGTGTCGGTGGATTCATTGACGAGCTCCACATCAAACTTGGCTGCCCGATCCACAAACGCCTGGAACACGGTTTCGGCGTTCCCCGCATTGGGCACCACCAGGAATTCGTTCTCGCCCAGGCGGTAGGTGATGAGATCGTCGATGATATGCCCATCCTCGTTGACGATCATCGAATACTTGGCCTTGCCCACCTTAATAATGGACAGGTGAGAGATCAGCGCGTAATCCAAGAACGCGCCGGCGTCGGGGCCGGTCACCCGGATTTCGCCCATGTGGGAGAGGTCGAACAGGCCACAGGCGGTGCGAACAGCCTGGTGCTCTTCCAGCTCGTTACCGTATTTGAGCGGCATGTTCCACGGGCCAAAGGCGGTGAAGGAAGCGCCCAGCTTCTCGTGCTCGGCATGGAGGGGGGACTGACGAAGTTCGGTCATGGGTTTCTTAATTCTTTCTTCTTGGGAAAAGTTTTCATGTGGTGCAGGTTCCGGCCGCCAGGCACTGGGCTACTCGCCGGATGGGCCCAGCGGCCGGAACCAGCGAAAGACCAGCGGCGGCTAGTCGTCGATGTTGAACGCTTCGGGTGGCGGGCAGGAGCACACGAAGTGCCGGTCGCCGAACGCCTCATCAATGCGGCGCACCGGCGGGAAATACTTCACGCCCTGCCGCAGGGACGTCACCGGGTAGGCGGCCTGCCGCCGGCTGAATGCATAGCCCCACTCGTCGTCGGACACCGACTCGGCGGTGAATGGGGCGTGATGCAGCACGGACTCTTCGAATGTGATGCTTCCCTGGGCGATCTCCTCGATCTCGGCGCGGATGCTGCGCATGGCGGCAATAAACCGATCCAACTCGGCCTTATCCTCCGACTCGGTGGGCTCCACCATGAGCGTGCCCGCCACCGGGAACGAAAGGGTGGGGGCGTGGAAACCATAATCCACCAGGCGTTTTGCCACATCCGTGGCGGACACGCCGGTGTCGTGCTCCAGGCCGCGCAGGTCGAAGATGCATTCGTGGCCCACCAGGTCGTTCTTGCCGGTGTAGAGCACCGGGAAGGAGTCGGACAATTCCTTTGCCAGATAGTTGGCGTTTAACACGGCGGTTGCAGAGGCCCGCTCCAGGCCCTCGGCGCCCATCATGGCGACATACGCCCAGGCGATGGGCACCACGCCGGCCGAACCATAGCGGGCCCCCGAGGTCGGCACCCCAATATTGATGGGGGTTTCCTTGGTGAGATCGACCGCATTGGCGTCGGTAGGCAGGAACGGCACCAAATGCTCTGCCACCGCCACCGGTCCCACGCCTGGGCCGCCGCCACCGTGTGGAATGCTGAACGTCTTGTGCAGATTCAGGTGGGAAACATCGCCCCCGAATTCGCCCGGGCGTGCGATACCGGTCAGGGCGTTCAGGTTAGCACCGTCGATATACACCTGACCGCCGACGGCGTGCACCTTTTGGCACACCTCCCGTACCGTGTCCTCAAACACCCCGTGGGTGGACGGGTAGGTAATCATAATGCCGGCAATGTTGTCCGCATGCTTTTCCAGCTTGGCGTCCAAATCGCCCAGGTCAATGGAGCCGTCCGGGGCGGTGGCCACCACCACAACCCGAAGCTTCGCCAGGGTTGCCGAGGCGGCATTGGTGCCGTGGGCGGATTGCGGAATGAGAATGATGTCTCGCTGATGCTCACCATTGGCCTGGTGATAGCGTCGAATAGCGAGCAGGCCGGCAAGCTCACCCTGCGAACCTGCGTTCGGTTGCACCGAAACTTTCGCATACCCAGTGATCTCCGCGAGCCACTCCTCCATTTCGTCGAGCAGCGCCCGCCACCCGGCGGTCTGCGAATCGGGCGCATACGGGTGCACGTTGGCGAACTCCGGCCAGGTGATCGGCTCCATACCGGTGGTCGGGTTCAGCTTCATGGTGCACGACCCCAGCGGGATCATGGTGCGATCCAACGCCAAATCCTTGTCCTTCAACTCCCGCAGGTAGCGCAGCATTTGGGTCTCCGAATGCACCGACGAGAAAATGGGGTGCGTCAAGGTTTCCGTGGTGCGCGGCAGCGGCAGCGGGCGGGCCTCCGACTCGGTTGCGGTGGCACCGAACAACTGTGCGAGCTTTTCGACGTCCTCCCGGGTGGCGCCCTCGCCAAACGACACCGAAACCTTCGAATCCCCCAGGGAACGCACCAGGTAGCCGGCCTCCGCCGCGGCAGCCACAATCGCCGGGGCATCACACTCCACCGTCACCGTGTCGAAAAAGTTTTCGTGCACCACCTTATCGCCCACGGCCTGGGCAAAATCGGAAGCATACTGGTGCACCCGCTCGGCAATCGCCCGCAAACCGGCCGGGCCATGCCAAATGGCGTACATGGCGGCGCACACCGCCAACAGCGCCTGGGCGGTACAAATATTACTGGTGGCTCGCTCCCGGCGAATATGCTGCTCCCGGGTTTGCAGGGCCAGGCGGTAGGCGGGGCGGCCTTCGGCATCCTTCGACACGCCAACAATCCGGCCGGCCAACTGGCGCTTCAACTTGTCAGTGACCGCCATGAACGCGGCGTGCGGGCCGCCGAAAAACAGGGGCACACCAAACCGTTGCGACGAACCCACCGCAATATCCGCCCCCAAGGTGCCGGGGGACTCCAACAATTGCAGGGCCAGAAGATCCGTGGCGATCGCGGCCAGGCCACCCCGGGAATGAATATCCTCAATGGCGCCGCGAACATCGACAATATCCCCCTCGGTGCCGGGGTAGGCCAACACCACGCCAATCAGTGACTCGCCCACCACACCGCTGGAAACGTCGGCGATTTCTACCTCCAAGCCCAGGGTGCGGGCCCGTTCGGTGGTTACCGCCACAACCTGCGGGTGCAGGCGGCGATCCAAAATAACCCGATTACCCTTCTTATTGGTGCGGGCCATGAGCCCCACAGCCTCAGCCACCGCGGTGGCCTCATCGAGCAGCGACGCATTAGCGATGGGCAGGCCGGTGAGTTCCTGCACCATGGTTTGGAAGTTCAATAATGCTTCCAGCCGTCCCTGGGAGATTTCCGGCTGATATGGGGTGTAGGCCGTGTACCAGCCTGGATCCTCCACTACATTCCTACGGATAACCGGCGGGGTGATCGTGTCAAAATAGCCTTGGCCATAAAATGATTGAAGCACCACGTTCTGCTGCGCATAACTGCGGAGCTTCCGTAGTGCTTCTTCTTCGGTGAGGGCCGGTCCGAGGGCGAGCGTGGTGGTGCGAATATCCTCCGGGACCGCGGCGTCGATAAGCGCTGCTAGTGTGGGGTAACCAACACTGCCGAGCATCTCGGCCGTTTCCTTGCTGTCGGGGCCGATATGGCGATCAGAATAACTGGCGGGCGTCATAACGTGACGGACTCCCTTCAAAAAGACCAAATTTATAGTGATTTACATCATTATACCGTCATAATGTAGTCAATATCTGGTTTCTGGATGACTGTCTGATTTCCCGAGGCACTCGCACAGGGGGACAAGACTAGCCATGTTCCCACAGATATAGCACTATTTTGGGTATGCGCTTGTCCGAATCTGTTGTTTACACCACCACAGCCATGAGTTCTATCGTGTTGTGTTGCGTGCTTTTCCTCAGCGGATCCGCCGCTGTACCGCCGTCGCTTATCGACGAGCAACCCACAGCCGCCAGCCCCGACCCCATAGACGCCGAAACCCCAGCACCCGACGACACCACAACCATGGCAGCCAACCCCACCACCCTCGGGGAAGCCCTGGGAGTGGGCGACGGCACCTTCGACCCCACGGTGGACGGCTTTCACCTCTTCGACCCCTGCGCCGAAATCACCACCGAACAATGGGAAAAACTCGGGTGGAAACCACTGCCCGGCCAACAAGTCCGGTCCGATGCGGACCGCAAATTCTGCACCTTCATCCCCGCCACCGACCGGCCCGAATGGGTAACTGGCTTCGCTGAATCCGATGTGCTAGACCAGCGGCAACTCGACCAGCAAGGCCTGCTCATCACCGATGTGAAGGTCACCGCCCCCGATGGCTTCTACCTGTATAAATTCAGCAAGGACGAAAACGAATTCTTCTGCTCCGCGGCAGTAGCCACCAGCCGCGGCCGGGTGAGCTTCACCTTCGGCGCCAACCCGGACATCCCCACCGAAAAGAAACGCACCTGCCAGGTAGCGGCCGACATGCTGCGGGACATCCTCGAATTACCGCCGGCGGCTACGCAATAAAAACCGGCGCCGCAGCGGGTCACGCCAGGTGCCGGTTTCGTCAATTCGAAATCTTACAGGTCAAGATCAGCGGCGAAATTGCCGGTCTCAAGCCGATCCTTAATGGTGGCGGTGAACCGGCCGGCGTCGGCACCATCAACCACCTGGTGGTCATACGTAAACGGCATATAGCACATCTGGCGGATGGCGATGGCGTCGGCGCCATCCACCGAAACCACCACCGGCCGCTTCTGAATAGCAGCCGTGCCCAAGATACCGGCCTGCGGCGGCACCAGGATCGGGGTGTCCGACAGCGCGCCCTCGGAACCAATATTGGTGATCGTGAAGGTGGCGCCGAACAATTCGGTGGGCTTGAGCTTATTATTCCGGGCCCGATCCGCCAGGTCGGCAATGGCCTGGGCGATCTGCGGCAACGTCAGCTCCTGGGCCTTGTGGATTACCGGGGTGAGCAGGCCCCGCGGAGTATCCACGGCAATGGCCACATTCACATCCTCGTGGTAGGTCATTTCCTTGGTCTCGGCGTTATACGACGCATTCACGTTCGGATGGCTGACCAAAGCCTCCACCACGGCCTTCACGAAGAACGGCAGGTACGTCAGGTTCACCCCATGCTTCGCCTGGAACTGTGGCTTGGACTGCTTCCGCAGTTCGGCAATCCGGGTCATATCCACCTCTTGCAGGTGCGTGAGCTGGGCAGACAGCTGGAGTGCCTCCACCATCTTGGCGGCGGTGATCTCCCGAATCCGGTTCACCTTCTTGGTGGTGCCAATCAGCTCTGCCTTGGCCGGATCCACGGACTTGGTGGACCAGTTTGCCCGCGGACCGGTCGGCTCGGCAGGTGCCTGGGCAGCCGGTGCCTCCGCGGCGGCGGGTGCCTGTGCCGCAGCCGCAGCAGCCAACACATCCTGCTTACGGATCCGCCCACCAATGCCGGTGCCGGTCACCGTGGTCAGATCAATGCCATGCTTGTCGGCCAGCTTGCGCACGAGCGGTGTCACATACGGCAGCTTCTTGCCGGCATTTACCTTTGCCGCCGGTGCTGCTGGGGTGGTCGGCGCTGGTGTCGGAGCAGGTGTGGGCTCTGGCTTGGGTGCTGGGGCCGGTGCTGCCGGGGCCGGGGTGGGTTCGGGTTGTGGCTCCGGGGTCGGTGCCGGTGCGGCGGGAGCGGGGGCGGCGTTCTTGTCGCCGATGCGGGCAATAACATCACCCACCTCAACCGTGTCATCCTCTTCGAACAAAATTTCTACGATGGTGCCGGCGATGGGGGAGGGGACCTCCGTGTCGACCTTGTCCGTCGACACCTCAAGCAGCGCCTCATCCACCGCGACGGTGTCTCCCACCGACTTCAACCACTGGGTAATGACGCCCTCGGTGACCGACTCGCCCAACTCCGGCATCACCACATCGACGGCGCCCGAGGTGGCAGGCGCAGCCGGTGCGGCGGGTGTTGCAGGTGCGGCGGCGGCCGGGGCCGGCTCCGGTTCAGCAGGTGCGGCCGGGGCTGCCGGCGTGGTGGCCGGGGCCTCACCAGCGTCACCGATGATCGCAATCACATCACCGACCTCAATGGTGTCGTCTTCCTCGGCGCGGATCTCCAGCAAAACACCGGCGACCGGGGACGGCACCTCCGTATCCACCTTGTCGGTAGAAACCTCAAGCAACGGTTCATCAACCGAAACCGTGTCCCCTACAGCCTTCAACCACTGTGTGATCGTGCCTTCAGTAACTGATTCGCCCAGCTCGGGCATCACAACGGAGTGTGCCATTGTTGTTATGACTCCTAGAAAAGCTTGTTGTATAGACTCTTAATACCCCTATGAGAGTACCTTTTTTACACGCGTCATGTGACTTTTACCATCAGCCACTGAAAAATAATTCCCCCTACAATTGTCTATCGTGTTCAATCTCTTTCGCAGAAAACGTACCAACTCCAGCAACAAACCAGTTCGCGGCCCCGGTGAAACTATCCGCAAGGCCGACCTGGAATACCTCAAACAATGGGCCAACGACCGGGCCATGATCGAAGCCTTTGTGGAACCGGAAACCCTAGTGAACGAAATGTCCGTCGTGCTTGTCGACGTCACCGGGGATTTTACCCGCCGCAACATTGGCGGCCCCAAAGGCATCGACGTCATAGCGAAAGAGCTAGATGTGCCAATATATGACGTGGAAGAAACCGGCTACCCACCCCGAATGCGGCAAAAAATTGAACGCGATCGACTCCTCAAAAAGCGGGAAGAACAGCGGAAACGCCGCGAAAAATTCGAACGCGGCGAAACCTAACGTCGAAAAGCCCCTAGATGCTGGACAAGAATTCGACAAGCGTGCGAACCGGCACCCCAGTCCCCCGTGCGGGGGTAAAGCCATGGGGGGTGGATGTGTTAAACGCCGGCCCAGCAATGTCCACATGCGCCCACTGGATGGGGGGCTTTACGAACTCCCGCAAGAAACACGCGGCCGACAACATGCCGCCGTGCCGCTTCGGCGTCGCATTCCGCAAATCCGCCACCGGTGACTTCACCGCCTCCGCCAACTCCTCCGGCAGCGGCATCGCCCACGCCGGCTCATCAACCTCACGGCCAATATGCGCCAACTGCTCCGCTAACTCCGCATCACCCATCACCCCGGACGTCCGATCCCCCAACGCCACAATCTGCGCGCCAGTCAACGTCGCCACATCAATCAACACATCCGGCTCCTTCTCGCTCGCAAACGCCAGCGCATCCGCCAACACCAGCCGCCCCTCCGCATCAGTATTGAGAATTTCCGTGGTCTTCTCGCCATAATGGGTGATGACATCCCCCGGCCGGTAAGCCGCACCACCTGGCATATTCTCCGCCAACGCCACCGTCGCCGTCACCGCGACCGGCAACTGCAACCGTGCCGCAGCCACCACCGTCGCCACCACCGCAGCAGACCCACCCATATCCGAAATCATGTTCTCCATGTTGGCCGCCGGCTTCATCGAAATCCCGCCCGTATCAAACGTGATTCCCTTGCCGACAAGCGACACATGCTTCTTCGCATCCGCCGGCCAATACCGCAACTGCACCAACCGTGGCTTCCGCGCCGACCCCGACCCCACGGCCAGAATCCCCCCAAACCCCTGCTCCTTCAACTTCGTCTCATCCCAGCACTGAAAGCCCAGATCATAGTTCTGGGCAATAGTGCTCAACGCCGTAGCATATGTTTCGGGATACAAATGCGACGACGGTGTATTCACCAAATCCCGAGCAAAATTCACCGACTCGGCCACCACCAGCGCCCGCTGGCATGCCGCCTTATCCTCCTTCCGACAAAGCACCTCGATGCGCTTCACCGGTTGAGTCGCCGCCGGCACATCATGCTTGAACCCAAAATACTTATACGACCCCAACAATGCCCCCGCCACCGCGGCGGTCGGATCAAGCGTCTCAAAATCCACCATGAATGCCGTATCCATCCCGGTGAGCGACCTGGCCATCAGACCACAAGCCCGACGCACCGTTTCCGCAGTGCAATCGTGGAAACTCCCCAACCCCACCGCAACCGCGAAATACGAATCATCCCCCTCCGAAATCGGTATTCGTACCACCTCGCCATACCGACCAGTAGCCCCCATAGCCAGAAGCATCGGCCGCAGCCTATCCGCATGAGGCATCCGCTCCGCCCATTCCTCATCGTAATCCGTGAAAAACGGCACCACCAGCGCCTCATAATGCTTCGAGAACTTTGAAGTAACCGTCACCTTGGTGTGCGCACCCGACGCCGGCAACACCCGACAACCAATTGCAGACGGACCAGCCATAAAAACCTCCAAACCAAAACTACTTACGCAAAACTGAAACCCACCCTACCCGCATCCCACCACAACCGTCGCCCAAAATCTCGACACAACCACTTGCATGCCCAGCCAACAGGAGTAAGTTTTTCTACCATGATTACTTTCACGCGCACCCCCAACCCCAATCCTGTCCCAGACGAACAAGTCGCCGAACACCTCGCCAACCCCGGATTCGGCAAATATTTCACCGACCACATGGTCACCATTGACTGGGACCAGGAACACGGTTGGCACAACGCCCAAGTCACCGCCCACCACAACCTAGAGCTTCCGCCCGCCACCAGCGTTCTCCACTACGGGCAGGCCATCTTCGAAGGCATCAAAGCCTATCGCCAACCCGACGGCAGCATCAAAACCTTCCGGCCCGAAGAAAACGCCGTCCGTTTCCAACGCTCCGCCAACCGGCTCGCCATGCCGGAACTCCCCGCCGACCTCTTCATCGAATCCCTCCGCCAAATCGTCGACATCGACCAGCGCTGGGTACCGGCCGCCGGCGGGGAAGCAGCCCTCTACCTGCGCCCCTTCATGATCGCCACCCAACCCACCCTAGGGGTCAGCCCCTCCACCACCTACACCTACGCCGTCATCGCCGCCCCCGCCGGCGCCTACTTCACCGGTGGCGTGAAACCCGTCTCCGTGTGGCTATGCGAAGACTACGTCCGGGCCGCCCCCGGTGGCACCGGCGCCGCTAAATTCGCCGGCAACTACGCTGCCTCCCTCGCCGCCCAAGCCCAAGCTGCCGAAAAAGGCTGCGACCAGGTTGTCTGGCTCGACGCCCACGAACACAAATACATTGAAGAAATGGGCGGCATGAACCTCATGTTCGTCTACGCCGGCACCAATGGGGCCGCCCCCACCATTGTCACCCCCAAACTATCGGGATCCCTCCTGTCCGGCATAACCCGCAAATCCCTCCTCCAAGTCGCCATCGACCTGGGCTACAACTCCGAAGAACGCACCATCTCCACCGATGACTGGCGCACCGGAGTCGAAACCGGCGACATCATCGAAAGCTTCGCCTGCGGCACCGCCGCCGTCATCACCCCAGTCGGCGAAGTGAAATCCGCCCACGGGGATTTCATCATCAACAACAACGAGGCCGGAGCAATCACCATGCAACTACGCGAACACCTCACCGGCATCCAACACGGCACCACCCCAGACACCCACAACTGGATGCACACCCTGGTCCCAGCCTCATAACCACCACAATCCACAACGCCGCAGGCGGGCAGCAAACCCCACATGCTGTCTCCCCGCGGCATTTATTCTGCCACGGCGCGTGACGACGCCCTACAGCACCATCCAACACGCAAACACCGTGGCCGTAACCTCTATCACAAAACCGCACGTGTCCCCATTCAGGCCAGCAAACCGGCGATGACAATGCCGGGCCAACACCACAGCCACCACAATCGCCACCAATAGCCCCGATACCGGCCGCCACCACGGGACGTCGACAAGCAGCATCAACGGCACAACCACCACCCACCACGCCACGACCCACCACGCCGACGCCGTCCCAATAATCATTGCGCCAAACCCATTTGGCCGCATCGGCTGAAACCCCCGCCACGCCACCACAATCCCACATATCCGACCCGCCACCGGCACAAAAAACACCAACTGCCAAGGCAGATCCGCCATCGCCGCTGCCTGTGCCAACAACGCCAACAAGGCCGACCCCATCCCGATCAACCCCGCATGCGGATCCGCCAAAATCTCCCGAGCCTTCTCCGGGGCAGCATACGAACCCAACGCATCCGCCACATCAGCCAACCCATCCATATGCATAAACCGGGTCACCAACTGGCAGGCGATAACCACCAGCACCCCAGCGAGCATGCCATTCGTCCCCAAGGCATCCAACCCCCACCGCACCCCAGCGGCAACACCCCCCACCACCAACCCCACCACCGGCAAATTCGCTATAACCCGCGCCCCCGTTATCCGATCAAACGCCTGGGCGCTCCCACGAACCGGAAGCACCGTCAACCACGACAACGCGGTCGCCGGCCCCTCAATCACCGCCGGACCATGGGTGCCAGCCTGCAACTTGGCCTTACCGCTCACCGACCACTCATTCCTTATTCGACACCTGCGCCGACTCAAACGTGGCCATATCATTCATGATATTTGTGGCCATGCGCACCAGCGGAAACGCTGCCGCAGCCCCCGAGCCCTCACCCAGGCGCAACCCCAAATCCAACAGCGGCTCCAACTTGAGTGACTCCAACGCAAACGTGTGAGCCGGCTCCGCCGACCGATGCCCCGCCTGCATCCACGCCCGCGCGCCGGGGGCCAACCGCTCCGCCAGCAGGGCCGCCGCCGTCACCACCACACCGTCCAACACAATGGGGGTGCGGCGCACCGCCGACTGCGCCAGGAACGCGGCCATGGCGGCCAGCTCCGGGGAGGTCACCTTGCGCATGAGTGTGAGCACGTCCCCCTTGTCCTTCCGGGCCCTAAACATGGCGTCCCGCACCACCGCAACCTTGCGTTTCCACCCCTCATCGTTTACACCCGAACCCCGACCGGTCACTACCACCGGCTCCTGCCCGGTCAACAGCCCAATAATCACCGCCGATGGGGAGGTGTTCCCGATTCCCAGGTCACCGGCCATGAGCAGGTCCGCACCATTGTCGACCTCTTCATCGGCGATTCGCTTTCCGACGTTAATAGCCGCCACCAATTCCGCCTCGGTCATGGCATCCTCGATATCAATGCTGCCGCAGGAACGACGCACCCGCTCCTGGAGCCCAACCACATCCACATCTTCATCGTGGTCGAGGGAAATGTCCACCACCCGAATCCCAATGCCGGACTCGTTGGCAATCGCATTAATGCCGCCGCCACCAGCCTTAATGTTGGCCGCCATTTGGATCGATACTTCCTTCGGGTAGGGGGATACCTTTTTCGTGGCAACCCCATGGTCGCCGGCGAATATCACCATGCGTGGCTGGGTGAGCTTTTTCGGCGGCACCTGGTCTTGGCAGGAAGCAAGCCACACACCTAAATCCTCCAGGCGTGCCAACGATCCCGTGGGTTTGGTGAGGGTGAGCTGAAATTCCCGGGCGGCGTCGGCGGCCTTGAGGCTCGGCGGGGTGACCTTGGGGAAAAACTCGGCTGGTTGCATGAGAAACGACCTTTCTTTCATTGATAACAACTAATGATGCAATATAGTTGTGGGAATTATTGATAGCTGAAGGTTTGAGGTGAGGGACCCGGGAGCGGCGGCTATAAGGCTATAACCAGCGGCTCTGGGTCGATGAACCACCGATCACCTGCCGATGAACCGGCTGGTCAACCGGCCGAATACCAGCTGCTTACCAGTTGCCTACCGGCTGGGCTTTAGCTGGAGCGGCAGCCCGGCCACAACAAAAAACACCTGGTCGCAGGCCTGGGCGACCTGGGCGTTGAGAAACCCCAGCTCGTCCCGGAAGAGTCGACCCGCCCGGTGCTCGGGAATGATTCCCATGCCCACCTCTGGGCTAACAATAATCAAATCCCGGTGTGGAGGGAATGCCGCAATGCCTTTGACAAGGTCGGCGTAGTGGGCCGCCATGGTGCCGCGGGGGCAGTCCCAGGCATGATGGGCGTCGATCGTGTGCGTGACCCAAGTACCCAAATCGTCAACCAGAATGGTTGCTTCGGGGGTAGTAGCATGTAGCACTTCAATTACATCTTTTTGGTCTTCGGTGCGCCATGCGGGTGGTCTGCGGTTTTGATGTTGGTGGATTCGCTCGGCGAAGTCAGCATCGTTCGACCAGGGGCGGGCGGTAGCCACATACAGACAATCAGTGGTTATAACCAGTTGTTCGGCGAAGGCAGATTTGCCCGATCGGGCACCGCCTAGAATAAGAGTCCGCATTCCTATGCCACCTGATCGCCAACCTTTACCCGGGGCTTAGGGGTGCGCCAGCGCCGGGGTTGGGAGGCACGGCCAAAGGCATAAAACCCAATGCTTGTACCACGTTCTGTGGTGTTGGGGAACTTCTCCTTGACCAATCGGTGAGCCTTGCGGCCCAGAATGACGGCCTCGATAAAAAATATGAGCATTATCACCATTGAGGTGAGTGAGAGGATAGGCGACACCGTTGGGTATCGGGTGGCGATCGTCAAAAGGATCAAGAGGATGAGCGCAAACGGCATGACCATGGTGTTCAGGTACCGACCCGAGTCCACCAAATCGCGCACAAAAGCCCGCTCTGGGCCCTTGTCGCGCTCTAACAGGTAGCGGGGGTCACCCTCGTCCATGCCCCGCTGGGCAGCCTGTCGGCGCGCCTTCTGGGCGGCTTTTGCGTCGGCCTTATACTGTTTCCATTCCTCCTTGGACATGGAGGCCTTGAGCTCTTTGCGTTTCTTCCGCGCCTCGGAATACGACTCTGCCGGTGTGAACCGAGCCTCAAAGCTTCCCTCTTTGCGCTGGGCGGCGTTGCGTTTGGGGGTGGCATGTCCTTTTTTTGGGGTGTATGCCTTGGATGGTTGAGAAGAATTCACCAACATAGCGTACCCAGAAATGGGGTACAAACGACAACGACGGCGGCAAGAGAGAATTTTCACATTCCGAAAATGTGAATAAAACGGCAGTGTGATTTTAGCAATCACATCACAACTTACGAAATCGTGCAAGGTGGTCATTACCAGTGAATATGACCCCATTTTTAATGGCAATATTTCCGAGAAAATTAGTTACGGGGGTAAAAAGGAGGGGAGTTGGGGGGAAAATCTGGCCATGGTCCTCTGGACAATTTCCAGAAAGGGGGCATAATGGGGCGCAAGAAACTTTTTGCTTTAATTATGAGGAGTAACCATGACAGCACCTACATCAAATACTGGTGTTATCTTAACCGAAGCTGCTGCCGCCAAGGCCAAGGCTTTGCTGGAGCAAGAAGGACGAAATGACCTAGCCTTGCGCATTGCCGTCCAACCCGGGGGCTGCGCCGGCCTTCGCTACCAGCTGTTTTTCGATGATCGAGAACTGGACGGGGACAAGATCGACTTGATTGGTGGTGTTTCCCTGGTGGTCGACAAGATGAGCATTCCTTACCTGAACGGGGCTCGCATCGATTTCGCTGACACCATTGAATCCCAAGGCTTTACCATCGAGAACCCCAATGCCGGTGGTTCATGCTCTTGCGGGGATTCCTTTAACTAAGGCAAAAAGGAATCCGGTGCCACATTGGGACACCGGATTTTTTCTGCAAAGATGTAGCAGATTTGATGTAATTACGACGGGTTCGGCCTTGGGTGGGCGTCGGCAAGCTTCGTCGATAAGCTTTATCGCGCCCACCCTATGCGTTAGCTTAGGAAACCTAGAGGTAGACCGGGTATTCTTTTTCCTCAATGCCGGGGTCGATCCGCTTTTCCACGAAAATGCCGTACCAGATCATGAACGCCAACACGGTCCACAGGCGGCGGGAATGGTCGATCACCTCGTTGCGGTGCTCCTGCATCATCTCCACGAGTGCCTTCTTATTGAAGATATCGTCGGTCTGGGAATCGTTGATGGTATCCAACGCCCAGCCGAAGAGTTCATCGCTGGCCAACCAATGCCGCATTGGCACCGGGAAGCCCAGCTTGCGGCGGTTGAGCACGTGGGCCGGCACAATCTGTTCCATGGCCTTCCGCAACGCATATTTGGTGGTGCCGTGGGAAACCTTCAGGTCATAGGGGATGGTTTCCGCAACCTCAAAGACCACCTTGTCGAGGAACGGCACGCGCAGCTCCAACGAGTGGGCCATATTGATCTTGTCGGCCTTGACCAAAATATCGCCCCGCATCCACGTGAACAAGTCCAGGTGTTGCATGCGGGCCACCGGATCCATGTGGGTGGATTGGGCATAGATTGGGGCGGTGACCTCGCGGTGATCCCATTCGCGGGTGGCCCACGGAATGACCCGCTGCATTTGCTCGAAATTGAACGAGCGGGCATTGCCGTAATAGCGTTCCTCCATGGTCATGGATCCGCGTTCTAGCAGCGACTTCCCCTTCACACCGTGCGGCAGCATTTCGGACAGGTAGTGCATGCCTTTCCGCAGCGGGGAGGGCATATATTCGAACGGTTTGAGCGACAACGGTTCCTTGTAGATCGTGTAGCCACCGAACAGCTCGTCCGCGCCCTCGCCGGAGAGCACCACCTTGACGTGCTTGCGGGCCTCCTGGGCCACGAAATAGAGGGGCACGAGCGACGGGTCCGCCACGGGGTCGTCAAGGTACCACATGATCTTCGGAATTGCATTGACGTATTCCTCCGGCGACACGATCTTCACGATGTGCTCCACGCCGATTGCCTTGGCCGACTCGGCGGCAACATCCACCTCGGAATAGCCCTCGCGTTCGAAACCGGTGGTGAACGTGAGCAGGTTCGGGTTATGACGCTTCGCCAGTGCAGCGATGGCGGTCGAGTCGATGCCACCAGAAAGGAATGATCCGACGGTCACATCGGCCCGCATATGCTTTTCGACGCTGTCTTCTAAGGCTCGGGCAATGCGGTCGAATAAATCCTGTTCCTTGGATTTCGGCACAAACTGGGCCGGGAATTGCGGCCGGAAATAGCGCGTTTGTTTCAATTCGCCACCCGGTTGAACGATCGCGGTGCAACCGGATTCCAGGCGACGAATGCCCTTATGCAGACTCTCTGGTTCAGGCACATATTGCAGGTCGATATAGTGTTCGACGGCGTGCTTGTCGAGTTCCAACAACAGGCCGATATCGTCGGCCATCTCCAGGATGCATTTCTTTTCCGAGGCGAAAACCGTGCCCTTGTCCGTGGTGGCGTAGTACAGGGGCTTAATGCCAAAGGGGTCACGCGCGAGGAAGAGCTGCCTTTCCACACTGTCCCAAATGGCAATGCCGAACATGCCACGCAGGTGTCGAACCACGTCGGCACCCCAGTGATGGTAGCCCACGACTATGGGCTCCCCGTCGCCTTCGGTATTGAAGGCATAGCCGAGTTCGGTGAGTTCTTTGCGCAGCTCAATGTAGTTGTAAATCTCGCCATTGAAAGTCATGGCGTAGCGATCGGGTTGGTCCGCTGGTCCCCATCGAAGCGGCTGGTGGGAATGCTCTAGGTCGATGATGGAAAGGCGGTTAAAACCAAACACTGCGTCGTCATCATGCCAGGTGCCTGCTTCATCCGGTCCGCGGTGGCGCATGCATGGCAAGGCCGTTTCGATTGCATCCACAAACTGGGCGGCATTACTGTTTGCGGTAAGCATGCCAAGAAGTCCACACATAAAAAGCGGAATCCTCCTTTATAAGTAATGAGGGTTATTAAGGTATCCGCATAAGGGTACTCCTATATTGCGACCAATATGGTCGACGGGGGCACTTATTCGGGTAGTTTTATAAAAGCAGTTTTGCTATGATTGCGGTGAGCTTCATGCTAATTTTGCTGCTAGCAACTTTGCGACGGGGGTAATATCCGGGCAAGATTGTGGGCATACAAAAGGTTGATAAAGCAAAAATCGCCTGTGATTTGAATTACAACTGGGTGGGGTTCGGGTGGAGGGGAAAGGGGAAACCTACTCAAAACACCTAGAAAACGCATAATGTGGCTATAGTTACCCCTTTTAGGTGTCTTGCCAATAAATTCAAAGTTCCTGAAAACCCGTGACAATGCAGTATTCTGCGATAAGAGACGTGGTTAAAGACTGACTATAGGAAGGCAGACGCGCGTGGAACAGCAGCACAAGCGTAAGGCAGTGCTAGGTGGCTTGCTCGGGCTTGGTGGCCTGATGCTGGCCGGTTGTGATGTCGATGCTCCGGGTGGGGCATTGGGGTGGTTCCTGGGAATGGGCTGGCCCAAAGGCATTACCCCCGAAGCAACAGCCATGTACAACTTTTGGGAATGGGTGTGGGTAGTCGCCTGGACTATCGGCTTTATCATGTGGGGCCTGTTTATCTATGGCATGTTCGCCTGGTCCGCCAAGCGAGCCAAGAAAGCCGGCAAAGACGAATTCCCCCGCCAAACCCAATATAATATTCCCCTGGAACTGGTGCTGACCATCTTCCCGATCATCATCGTGATGGGCCTGTTCTTCTTCACCGTCCAAACCCAGGAGAAAGTCACCGCCCTGGACAAAGATCCCAAGGTGACCGTGGACGTGACCGCCTACCAGTGGAACTGGAAGTTCGGTTACCAGAAAGTTGCCCCGGAGCTTACCGCTGACGGTCAGGAATATGTGGGTACCGATGAGGAACGGCAGAAGCTCGCCGAGGAAAGCAAGGTCGACCCCAACGGCAAGAACCCCATCAATGGCCGGTCCAAGTCTGATGTGTCCTACCTGCACTTCAATAAGATCGAAACCCTGGGCACCACCCAGGAAGTGCCGGTGTTGGTGCTTCCCTCGAATACACCCATCGAGTTCCAATTGGCCTCCGCCGATGTGAGCCACTCCTTCTGGGTGCCGGAGTTCTTGTTCAAGCGAGACACCTATAACCACCCCGAAGAAAATAAGCAGGAACGTCGCTTCCAGGTGGAAAAGATCGAAAAGGAAGGCGCCTTTGTGGGGCGGTGTGCTGAAATGTGCGGCACCTATCACGCCATGATGAACTTCGAACTGCGGGTTGTATCCCCGGAGAAGTTCACCCAATACCTGGAATACCGCAAGCAAAACCCCAACGCTTCCAATGCGGATGCCCTGGAGTCCATCGGCGAGCCCGGCTATGCCACAAGCACCGAGCCGTTTAACTCCAACCGCGATACCCGCAATGGCGATAACTTCGTCGAGAATACCGCTAGCTAAGGAGAATTAATTATGCGTGGTGGCGCAAAGATCATGTATTCAATGGCGGTCTTCTTAGTGATCGTCTCTGTGCTCTACTTCTTGGGCACGATGTACATTAACGACTCCGGTAACCTGTATCGGGCCGGTGGCGGCAGCTACAACTACGAATGGGCTGGTGGCGTCTCTATCGTTCTGGCCGGCGCCCTGGCATTGATGTTGGGCGGGTACTTGCACTTTACGGAAAAGCGTATCGACGTGCTCCCCGAAGACTGGGAGGAGGCCGAAATTGCCGACGGTTCTGGTACCCTGGGCTTCTTCTCACCGCATTCCATTTGGCCATTCGCCATGTCGATGGCCGTGGCAGTTTTGGGTTTCGGCATTGTCTTTATGCACTATTGGCTCATTGCCTTGGGCGCGATATTTTTGATCTACACCACCGTCATGCTCAACCTGCAATACGGGTTGCCTAAGGAAAAACACTAACTCACGTCTTCTATCGTAACTGCCTCACAACCGCCTGACTAGCAAGAATGCTACAGGCGGTTGCGGCATATTCACCGACTCGGTTTGTATAAGGTCGCGTCGGATGGGGGGACGAAAAAGTTCCCATTACACTTTTGGGCGGATTTTGGGGGGATTTTAGGGGGGAGAAAAATGCAAAAACCCGAGGTAGGAAAGGGGCAAACAAAAGTTTGATTCTTGGGTTTTTACCCTCCACCTGGATATGAGATGAATCACATTAAATTTGCGTCGAATATCTAGAAATATCCCCCGAACTATGATTGTCCCTGTCGCCTAGCGCTCATGTGCTACCGTTGTGACCTGCAAAAACTTTGCGTCGTATCGAATGGTGAAAAAGTTCCCGTCAATTTTGAAACGACAAAACGGGGGGAGAGTCAAATAATCTGATTAATGAATACAAAAATTCGACCAGAATAGGCGGGGGCAAAAAATGACTCTGGGAGCGTAACCAGACATACTAGAGAGCGTGACGAGCGCAATTGGAAACCCAGAGGGGGCAGCTGCACCCCGTGTCGCGGCACTGAATCGACCGAATATCGTCAGTGTCGGCACGATCGTGTTCCTGTCCCAGGAATTAATGTTCTTTGCCGGTCTATTTGCGATGTACTTCACCTCGCGGGCCAATGGCATAGGGAACGGATCGTGGAAAGAAGGGGCGGCACACCTGAATGTGCCCTATGCAATGGTGATTACCGCCATCCTGATTTCTTCCTCCGTGACCGCGCAGCTTGGTGTCTTTGCAGCAGAACGTGGCGATGTATTTGGTCTTCGCCGTTGGTATCTTTTGACCATTGTGTTAGGCGCCACCTTCCTGGTGGGGCAGGGATATGAGTATTACCACCTCATTGAACATGGTCTCACCATCCCCAGCAGCGTGTACGGCTCTGCCTTCTACATCACTACTGGCTTCCACGCGGCACACGTGCTGGCCGGTGTGCTGGCCTTCGTGGTGGTGATGCTGCGGATCGCAAAGGCGAAATTCACCCCGGCGCAGGCAACGGCAGCCATGGTGGTGTCCTACTACTGGCACTTCGTGGATGTCGTGTGGATCGGCTTGTTTATCACCATTTACTTCATTCAGTAGGCCGTATCGGCCACAACGAAAAGCAATTTTCGGATCATGGCCTATCAGCCCTTCACTTTCCATGATCGAGACATAAGGAAAATGATGGATACCAACCCCCAGACCGCTAAGAAGGCAAAGAAGGCGAAGTCGCGTCGGAAACTGCGCCGCATTCTTGCCAGCGCCTTGGCACTCGCCATAGGTCTGACTGCCACTGGCGTTTTAGTTAATGCCTTAACTCCCACCGCACAGGTCGCTACCGCGCAGCCTGACGAGCAAGCACTGATCCAACAGGGCAAGGACCTGTACGATGTTGCCTGCGTCACCTGCCATGGCACCAATCTTCAAGGTATTGAGGGCCGCGGTCCCTCACTCATCGGCGTGGGTTCCGGTGCCGTGTACTTCCAGGTGCACTCCGGCCGCATGCCTATGCTGCGCAATGAAGCGCAGGCCGCTCGTAAAACCCCTCGCTACACCGAAGCCCAGACCCTTGCCATAGCCGCCTATGTGGCGGCCAATGGTGGCGGCCCGGAAATCGTGTATAACGAGGACGGCACCGTAGCCCAAGAATCGCTACGGGGTGCAAATTATGATGGCAAGATCAACCCCGCGGATGTGGCCCGCGGATCCGATCTGTTCCGCCTGAACTGCGCTTCGTGCCACAACTTCACTGGTCGGGGTGGCGCATTATCCTCCGGTAAATACGCCCCCTACCTGGATCCGGCCAATGAACAGGAAATTTACCAGGCCATGTTGAGTGGCCCCCAGAACATGCCGAAGTTCTCGGACCGGCAACTGTCCGCCGACGAGAAGAAGGACATTATCGCCTTCATTAAGTATTCGAAGGAAAATCCCTCCCCAAGCGGCTGGGACCTTGGCGGTATCGGCCCGGTGGCTGAAGGCATGTTTATGTGGCTTGTCGGAATCGTGGTCCTCGTGGCCGCCGCTCTGTGGATTGGATCGCGCTCATGAGTAAAAATGAAAAAAACTATAGCGACAAAGACTTAAATGGCATGTCAAACGGTGAGCTGGCGCGCCTGGGCACCGAGCTTGACGACGTGACCGTTGCCTATCGGAAAGAACGCTTCCCGATTGATAATGACCCGGCGGAAAAGCGGGCGTCTCGGGCGGTGGCCCTCTGGTTGGGCATTGGTGTACTGTCCGCCATCGCGTTCTTGGGTGTCTATATCGCCTGGCCGTGGCAGTATAAGGGCCTGGGTGATGAGGGGGTGACCCTCTACACCTTCTACACCCCGTTGTTGGGTATTACCGCTGGTCTTGCCATATTGTCCCTGGGCTTTGCGGTGGTCTTGTATGTGAAGACCATTATCCCGGAGGAAATAGCGGTACAGCGGCGGCACGATGGTCCCTCGTCCGAGGTAGATCGTCGTACCATCGTGGCGTTGCTCAATGATTCGTGGGAAACCTCCACCTTGGGGCGTCGTAAAGTGCTCCAGGGGCTGTTGGGCATGTCGGCGGTGCTGGTGGGCCTGGTTATTGCCGCGCCGCTTGGTGGCATGATTAAAAACCCGTGGAAGGCCGGTAAGCTGGGCATTCAGGGGGATGGTACGCTGTGGACCTCCGGTTGGACCCTGACGGAAAAAGGCGTCAAACTGTACCTGGGTCGAGACACCGGCGCGCTGGCCGTCAAGCATGAAACGGATGCCGGCGAGCACTACAGCACCCAGGGTGTTACCCGCCTGGTGCGGATGCGGCCGGAGGACCTGGCCGCCGCCGCCATGGAGACCGTGTTCCCCCTGCCAGAAGAGGACGTGAACGATGGGGATCTCTACGATCCCACCCGCGACGTATACGAAACACACATGCATTCCATTCATGGTCCCCGTAACGCCGTCATGTTGATTCGTCTCCGTTCCTCGGACGCCGCTAAGGTGGTTGAACGCGTGGGGCAGGAAGATTTCCACTTCGGTGATTACTACGCCTATTCGAAGATTTGTACGCACATCGGTTGCCCCACCTCGCTGTATGAGGCGCAAACCAACCGGATCCTGTGCCCCTGCCACCAGTCGCAGTTCGACGCATTGCATTACGGCAAGCCGGTGTTCGGCCCCGCCGCCCGTGCTTTGCCACAGCTGCCGATTACCGTTGATGAAGACGGTTACCTCGTCGCCGCGGGTAACTTTGTGGAACCCGTTGGCCCCGCATTCTGGGAGCGTAAGTCATAATGAGCACCAAATTAGCCGAAATCGGCAATAATATTGATTCGCGGTACACCGCTGCTGCGGGTATTCGCCGCCAGATTAACAAGGTATTTCCCACCCACTGGTCGTTTATGCTCGGTGAGATTGCGCTCTATAGCTTTCTCATCCTGCTGCTGACCGGTGTCTACCTCACACTCTTCTTCGACCCGTCTATCACCAAGGTCATCTACGATGGTGCGTATCTTCCGCTGAATGGCGTGGAGATGTCCCGGGCGTATGAGACGGCCTTGAACCTGTCCTTCGAGGTGCGCGGCGGGCTCTTTATCCGCCAAATGCACCACTGGGCTGCGCTCATGTTCATGGTGTCCATGACCGTGCACATGCTGCGCATCTTCTTCACCGGGGCGTTCCGGCGCCCGCGTGAGGCCAACTGGATTATCGGTTGCGTGCTGTTGCTGCTGGGCATGGCCGAGGGCTTCATGGGCTACTCCCTGCCGGACGACTTGCTGTCCGGCGTGGGCCTGCGCATCATGTCCGCCATTATCGTGGGCCTGCCGATCATCGGCACCTGGATGCACTGGCTCATCTTCGGCGGGGATTTCCCCTCCGAACTGATGTTGGACCGTTTCTATATCGCCCACGTGCTGATTATCCCGGGCATTATCTTGGGCCTGATCGCCGCTCACCTGGCGTTGGTGTGGTACCAGAAGCACACCCAATTCCCCGGGCCGGGTCGCGCCGAAAATAATGTGGTGGGCGTGCGGATTCTGCCGCTGTTCGGCATCAAGGCCGCCGCGTTCGGGTTGATTACCGCCGGCGTGTTGGCACTCATGGCCGGGTTGACCACGATCAACGCGATTTGGCTGCTGGGTCCCTATAATCCGGCGCAGGTGTCTGCCGGTTCGCAGCCCGACATTTACATGCTGTGGACGGACGGTTTAGCCCGGGTCATGCCGGCATGGGAGCTGTATTTGGGTCATTACACTGTGCCTGGGGCGTTCTGGGTGGCAATGCTGGCCGGCCTCATGGTGGTGTTGCTCATCGCCTATCCATTCATTGAGGCGAAGATTACCGGGGACACGGCCCACCATAACCTGTTGCAGCGGCCGCGGGACGTGCCGGTGCGGACCTCGCTGGGCATGATGGGGATCGCCTTCTACTTCCTGGTGACCCTCTCGGGCGGCAACGACCTGTTCGCCTACCACTTCGGGGTGTCGCTGAACGCCATGACCTGGGTGGGTCGCATTGGGCTCATTGTGCTGCCGCCGTTGGCCTACTTTGTGACCTACCGGATCTGCATTGGGTTGCAGCGCTCCGACCGTGAGGTGCTGGAGCACGGCATTGAGACCGGCGTGATTAAGATGATGCCGAACGGTGCGTTCGTGGAGATCCACCAGCCGCTGGGCGAGGTGGATGAGCACGGCCACCCGGTGCCGTTGTCGTACGCTGGTGCGCCGGTGCCGAAGCAGATGAACCAATTGGGCTTCTCCGGCCATCCGGGTCGGGGTGTCTTGACGCCGGATCCTGAGGATGTGGCCCGGAAGGCCGCCGAGATCGAGCATGAGAATCATCAGGAGGAGTACGAGATGCTCCAGGCCTTAAATGAGGCTAATCGGGAGGCCGATGAGGAGAACAAGAAATCCTAAAATAGCCAATTAGCGCTTAAGAAAATAGCCACTGCCTTCGATGGTGGTGGCTATTTTGCTGTCCCGGTTTTGGGCCGTTTTAGCAGACCTAATAACTTAAGAATCCGCAAATAATGACTTTGATCGGGTGTCGTGGCAGCCCAGATGCTAGCCTTTCGACGCCTAAAGCGGGAATTACCTGCGGATTTTCGGTGAATTTTGTAGATATTCTGGACCTGCGGGTGCCATTGCTTTGTCGTGGTCATGAGCTAGGCGCTGCGGTGGGGGACCAGGGTTCAGACTCACAGAATCTGTTTCTAGTGTTACTAAAGTTGCTAAAGTGACTGGTGATAAAGACTTTTCCGGGTAATCCCTTAGGGGTAGGGCGGGGGTATGGTGGGGAAAAATCGCCCCTATTTGGGTCAAAGAAAACCCCCTGTGACATAGATTACATTAATTAAGTTTTGAGCCCCTGGGGTGACTATTTTCATACGGGGCAAACCCCTAGGGGTCTGATGACTTTTATTATTCGAGCAGGTTATTGCCCATTTTCATGTCATTTTCAGCAATGTATATTGGTGGCACTAATTGTTTAATAATCGTTAAGGTTTATATTAAATTACTTTAGTAACGACTTGATAACGGTCAAAACGGCCAAAATGAATGGACATAGGTTAAAAAAATTTCGTAACCTATTTGAGACAAATTCAGCCAGAGAAAAGCCGAACTGGTTAACAGGGTTCGTGTTAGACAAACTCTGGTTCCGGACCATATACCGGTACACCAAGAATCCCGGCATTGGTAGGCAACATAAACAGTATTGGAGATTCATCCGTGGCTAAGCACCGTCGTCAAGGCAAGAAAGTGGTACGTAACACCGCAGCAGTCACTGCAACTGCTGCTGTCGCTACGCTGACACCCATGGCTGCTCATGCAGCAGAGGTAGTGGTTCCTGGTACCGATTTCCGTATGGATGTCCAGGGGTTAGAAAGCGTTCAGGGTCTTGCTAACGTCCCCGGGGTGGACAATTATGTTCCCTCCCTCAAGGGGCAAGGTGGCACGGACTTTGCGGCAGCGATTGCTAACCCTCAGGCACAGCCCTTCCAAACCCAGTCTGTAGGAGAGTCGATCTTGGCAGCAGCTCGTTCCAAGATAGGCTCCCCTTATGTTTGGGGCGCAACGGGGCCGAACGCATTCGACTGCTCGGGCCTGACCACCTGGGCATATAACCAAGTGGGCAAGAAGATTCCTCGTACCTCGTATGGGCAAGCAGCTGAAGGACAAAAGGTTTCGCGGGAAAACCTGCAACCTGGTGACATTGTGGTCTTTTATTCTGGCGCCTCTCACGTCGGCATTTATGCCGGCAATGGCAAGGTCGTGCACGCGGTCACGCAGGGCACCCCCTTGCAGGAAGCACCGATGGACAACATGCCATTCCATTCCGCAGTGCGTTTCTAACTCAACTTAGTGCGACGTAAAAGCTGCCCCCCAACCATGAGCATCGGGAGGCAGCTTTTATCTATTCAATTACCCCACCAGCCACTCTCGTAACAATTCACCTGGGAAAACACCGTAACCAGGTGTTTTACTATATACTACTTCAGATTTTATCCAGTTTTTATAATTGTCGAGGTTTCTTGTGCGTGCGTTCCTTGCTGCCTTAGGCACCATCATTACCCTTTCCGTCCTTCCCATCGCGGCCCAGGCAGAAGACGTTGACCAGCTTATCCGCACCATGGATGAGCTTTCCCATCAAACCAACGACAAAAACGAAGCGGTAAAACACAAGGAGGACGAGGTAAAGGCCGCCGAGGACGAGGTGAACCGGCTCACCGGTGTGGCCCAAGATACTGAGGCTGTTGCTAGAACCGCCGAGGAGTCCGAAAAGGCCTTCCAAGCCGAAGTGAACCGCATTGCCGGCGCCAAATATCGGGGTGTGGCCATCGACCCCATGTCGAAGATTTTCGGGGCCCATAATCCGCAGATTGCGATCGACCAGACGGCCTATATGGCAACCATTACGGCCCAAACCGAAGAGGCCGTCGCAAAGCTTGTCGACGCCACCAAGGTGGCGAAAGACGCCCGCGACGCCGCCGCTAAGGCTGTCGAAGACGCCAAGCAGCACAAGGCCAACCTAGAGGGCGAACGCGACAACCTCACCCGGGAGCAGGAAGAGCTCAAAGGCAAAATGAAAGAGCTCATGGACAAGGTCAACGGCCTCAGCCCCGCCGACCGGGCCAAGTGGGTGGCGAAAAACGGTCCCATCGACTACAGCATTGCCGGACTGGTGGGCGCCAACCCCATTGGTATGAAAGCCCTAGAGATCGGCATGACCAAGATCGGTGCTCCCTACGGTTGGGGCGCCGCCGGACCTGACGTATTTGACTGCTCCGGTTTAGTGCTCTGGTCCTACGCACAACAGGGCATCACCGTGCCCCGCACCTCCCAGGCCCAAATGGCCGGCGGCACCCCCGTCAGCCGCGAAGAACTGCAACCCGGTGACGTGGTTGGCTTCTATCCGGGTGCCACCCACGTCGGTATCTATGCCGGCGACAATAAGATCCTGCACGCCTCCGACTACGGCATCCCCGTGCAGGTGGTGAACATGGATTCCATGCCCTACTACGGTGCCCGCCGCTACTAACCTGCGGTAGGTAACCCATGCGAGTCCTACTGGTCACCAACGATTTTCCGCCTACCATCGGCGGTATCCAGTCGTATCTCCGCGATTTCATTAGTACCCTCCCACCGCAGGATGTTGTGGTGTTTGCCTCTACCCAGGACACCGCCGCGGCCGCCAACTGGGACGGTCAGGCGGCATACCGGGTGTATCGGTGGCCGCGTCGCATCATGTTGCCCACCCCGGCCACCGTCCGCCGCATGCGGCAGATCATTCGTGCCGAAAACATTGATGTGGTGTGGTTCGGTGCCGCTGCCCCCCTCGCCCTCATGGCCCGGGCCGCCCGCGCCGCCGGCGCCCGCCGCGTTATCGCATCCACCCACGGGCATGAGGTGGGTTGGTCCATGCTGCCCGGCGCCCGCCAAGTGCTGCGCGTTATTGGCAGCCACTGCGATGTGGTCACCTACATTTCCGACTACACCCTCAGCCGGTTCCGGGCCGCTTTTGGTGAGCCTACCTTCGAATGGTTGCCTTCCGGGGTGGACAGTCACCGATTTAGCCCGCTTTCTGCCGCCCAGCGTCAGGCTGTGCGTTCCCAATTGGGTTGGCGGACTAGTGGGCACTATGTGGTGTGCATTTCCCGCCTGGTGCCCCGTAAAGGCCAGGATCAACTCGTGCGACTCTGGCCGGATGTGCTCACCCACTTTCCCGACGCCACCCTCGTCATTGTTGGTGGTGGCTCCCGTCGCTTCACCGCCCGGCTTCGGCGACTCGCCGGAAACCTCGCCGACGACCGCATCGTTTTCACCGGCCGGGTGGGGGAGGAGTGCATGTCCCACATGCTGCATGCCGCCGATGTATTTGCCATGCCCTGCCGCACCCGCGGCGGCGGCCTCGATGTTGA
Organism: Corynebacterium matruchotii; assembly: GCF_011612265.2. Classification (NCBI taxonomy): domain Bacteria; kingdom Bacillati; phylum Actinomycetota; class Actinomycetes; order Mycobacteriales; family Corynebacteriaceae; genus Corynebacterium; species Corynebacterium matruchotii. The sequence goes on from NZ_CP050134.2 coordinate 824,729, forward strand.
GGGTCTGGGCATCGTGTACCTCGAAGCCCAGGCCGCTGGCATTCCCGTGATCGCTGGCCGCTCCGGTGGGGCGCCGGAAACCGTCATCCCGGAATCCGGCATTGTGGTTGATGGCCGCAGCCAGCAAGACATCCTGGCCGCCCTCATAGCCTTGTTGTCCGACCCGAAGCGCCGCCGTGACATGGGTTGGCGGGGGCGCAGCTTTGTGGAACGATCCTGGACCTGGGAACGCATGGAGGCCCGGCTTCGGCGCATTCTGGCTGGGTCGGAAACCTAGTGGGAGACCCGATAGGGAATGTGGTGGCGAATAGGAAGTTTGAGGCATTGATCGGTATAATCAGCCCTTGATTCTTCTATCTTATTAATCACAAGGCGGGTTTTATGTCTACTCCAGTCACAATTGGTTTTGATATCGGCGGAACCAACATGCGGGCTGGGGCAATCACCGAAGCCGGAAACATTATTGATTCCACCGCCACCGAGGCGCCCCATGACGCTGACGAGCTGCAAGAGGGCATTGTCCGCATTGTCAATAAGTTCCGTGCTGACCACTGTATCGGCGCTGTGGGGTTGGCCATTGCTGGCTTCTTGGACCCCGACTGTGAAATCGTTCGATTCGCCCCACACCTGCCATGGCGTGACCGCCACGCCCGTGCTGAATTGCAGGCTGCGTTGGGGGTTCCGGTGCGCCTCGAACACGACGCCAATGCCGCGGCCTGGGGTGAATACAAATTCGGCGGGGCCCAAGGCCACGACAATTGGGTGCTTTTCGCCTTGGGAACCGGCATCGGCGCCACCCTTATGCAGGACGGGAATATATACCGTGGTGCCTTTGGCACTGCTCCGGAATTCGGCCACATACAAGTGGTTCCGCATGGTAGGCCCTGTGCCTGCGGGAAGCGGGGCTGTTTGGAACGCTACTGCTCCGGCACTGCCTTGGAACAAACTGCCCGGGAGCTCTTGGCCGATAACCCCATCACCACCTCCATACTGTCCGACCACCCGGAACTTACCGGGAAAACCGTCATGGATGCGGCCCGCCAATCCGACCCCATCGCTACCGCCGCCGTCACCAGCATTGCCGAATGGCTCGGGTTGGCCCTCTCCATGGTGGTTGACATTCTTGACCCCGGCATGATCCTTATCGGCGGGGGTATGTCCGCCGACCATGATGTGTACTTGCCGCAGGCCACCGAGATTATGGCGGCGAATATTGTTGGTTCGGGATACCGGCCTGTCCCCACGGTCTCTACCGCTAAACTTGGTGGTAATGCCGGTATGATTGGTGTTGCCGATCTAGCCCGACAACTATTCATAGACAAGAACCAACAAAAATGAGGGGATCACAGAGTGACAAATAACTGGTATTGGGCATTTAAAAATGTGTTATTGGGGCCGTTTTTGCGGGTGTATAACCGTCCCACCATTGATGGGGGCTCCAATATTCCTACCATTGGGGCCGCTATCCTCGCATCCAACCATCAATCCGTCATGGATTCCTTTTACCTGCCGCTGCTGTGCCCCCGGCAAATTACCTTCCCGGCCAAGAGCGAATACTTCACCACCCCGGGTATCGTCGGCAGGCTGCAAAAATGGTTCTACACCTCGGTTGGTCAGGTTCCGCTTGACCGGAGTTCTGCCAAGGCTGGTGAGGTACTGCTCACCGCCGCCCGGAATATTTTGGACAGAGGGGAGCTTTTCGGCATTTACCCCGAGGGCACCCGCTCGCCCGACGGCCGGATTTATCGGGGTAAGACCGGGGCCGCCCGTGTGGCTATTGCTACCGATGTGCCGATCATTCCCATTGCCATGATCGGCAGCCGCAACGCCAACCCCATTGGCTCCTGGGTGCTTCGCCCCGCGAAGGTCCGGATTCGGGTTGGGGCACCCATTTACCCCCGCGAATTTCTCCGCGAACGTGGCTTGGGTGAATACGAGGGGGCCCGAGCGCTCACCGATCATATTATGGCCACGCTGAGCGAACTCAGCGGCCAACCTTATGTCGATCTTTATGCTGCTGACGTGAAAAAATCCCTGGCTGCTGGTAATGGTTACCCACCCGTCCCATAGCACGTTATCGCTGTGATCCTATCGCAGTCTCGTAATGATCCCGCCACGGCCTTGGTGCGGCTTATCTGACGATACCTACCACCCCCATCAGATAGCATCTATGTCATGCTTAATGGTAGAAATGTGAATGACCGGTGCGGCGTGAGATCCCTGCTCACCCCGCCATTCTCATTATTTGTACAGCGAAAAGGATAATTCATGACTCAACCCACTGGGGCTAAAAAGGTGCGCATGGCGTGGCCTGATGTCGCCCGGGGTGTTTCAATCCTAGGAGTAATGACCCTTCATGCCACCCTGGAGGTGCCCGGAGGACTAGACACTCCCATCGCCAAAGTCAATGAATTCATTGCTACTCTGCGTATGCCACTGTTTTTCATGGTGGCAGGTTTTTTCTCCGTAAAAATTTTCAAGTTTTCCTTCTGGGAATTATTCCGGAAACGCCTGTGGTTCCTCCTCGTGCCCTACCTGTTTTGGGCACCAGTGGAAATGATCCTCGACCGTCATAAGGCCTGGGTAGTTCAGGAAATCCCGTTGCCGGAACCAATGTTTTATGTGGACTCCGTGTACTACGCCCAAAACATGTATTGGTTCCTGTGGTCGCTCATGCTGTTCACCATTATTTTGTGGGCGACGAAATGGCTTCCGTGGATCGTTCAGCTGCTCATTCCCGCGATCGTTATCGCCGCCTCACCGTGGCTGCTGCTTGCCGGCAACCTGGTAATGCCTCGCATCATTGCCTACCTGCCGCTATTCCTATTGGGGGCTTACCTCAGGCCGCATATCACTAAGTTTGCCGACAACGCCCTCCATCCGTGGGTTGCCATCACCTCTACCATGCTGGCCTTGGTGTCGTTCCAGCTTTATGCCCTCCCATTCGACGGCCCATGGCGGCCGGCTCTCAACGTTATTGTGAGCCTCGTTTATCTTCCCTTTGGGGTAACCGTTGCGATCCTGCTGTCCAAGGTTCCCATGGTTGGCGAAGGCCTGAAACGCATTGGTCGGCATACGCTGGTCGCATACCTTGGTCATCCCATCGCGCTCATTGTGTTTTTTGGTTTCTTTTTCGTCAACCGGGACAATGGTTTCAACCCCGAGGCCACGAATTTTATTGATACTCCCTTGTGCTGGGTCATTATCAATATGGGCTTCTGCGCCATCGGAACTATCGCCATGTACGGGATTTCAAAAACCAAGCTTTTGGGGTGGACAGTACACCCACCAGCAATTAAACTGCCAAAGGTCACCGTACCCCACTGGCCTCACATTCCCGACATTCTGCGTCGTGGCGTGAAAACCCACGGAACAGCTCAAGGGATTACCCAAAGCGCGCCAGCCTCCACGACCGGATAACTCGATGAGGTAGCAGCACCGATGAAAACCAAAGTACTAGTCACACTGGCCCTCATCGTGGCCTACCTCATCATGGCCATTTTCCGCGTCAACCAGCAGGTGATGGCCCCGGTCATGTGCGCCGCTATCGCCGCCGTGCTTTTCTGGCCAGCCCGGCGCAAAAAGTGATCCCGCAATAATGATTCCCCACACTTCCTTGGTTCTTTTCCTCCCTTCGGTATAAGGCAATGCGCTATTTCTACGACACGGAATTCATCGAAAACGGCTCCACCATCGACCTGGTATCTATAGGCATCGTCGCCGAAGACGGTCGGGAGTATTACGCGGTTTCTACCGACGCCGACCACACCAAGGCCAATAAGTGGGTGCGGGAGCATGTGCTCGATAAGCTTCCTAACCCGTCGAGCCCGCTGTGGCGCAGCCGGGAGCAGATTCGCACCGAGGTGTATGAGTTTCTCACCGCGTCCCCTGGTCGGCCGGAATTATGGGCGTGGATTGGTGCCTACGACCATGTGGTGTTGGCGCAGCTGTGGGGGGACATGAGCTCACTGCCGTCCGATATGCCCCGGTACACACGGGAGCTCCGGCAGTATTGGGAGTTTGCCGGTCGGCCGGCCCTGCCCGTCCAGTCGCGGGGAAACCACGATGCGTTAGTAGATGCGCGGCAAAACCTGCGGCGGTTTCGGATTTGCCACCAGGCGTTGCCGCTGCGGAAGGATAATAAAATCCGGTAAATGTGGGGTTTATCGCTTTCCATGCTAAGAATAGTGATGTGAGTTGGACAGTTGATATCCCCAAAGAAGCCCTCCCAGATCTACCCCCGCTGCCTGATGGAATTCGTCAGCAGTTTGAAGATGTTATATCTCGGGATGCCAAGCAGCAGCCCTCGTGGGATACGCTGCTTGCGCAGAACGTGCGCAAGATTTTAGAGTCTGTCCCACCGATTGTGGTGGCCCCCGAGGTTCGGGAATTAGAGCGGCAGCTTGCCGCGGTGGCCAATGGCGAGGCCTTCTTGCTACAGGGTGGCGACTGTGCGGAAACCTTTGAGTCCAACACTGAACCGCACATTCGTGCGAATGTAAAGACCTTGTTGCAGATGGCTGTGGTGTTAACGTATGGCGCCTCAACCCCCGTCGTAAAGCTAGCGCGTATCGCGGGGCAGTACGCCAAGCCGCGGAGCTCGGACACGGACGAGCACGGGCTGCCCAGCTACCGGGGTGATATTGTGAACGCGGTAGAAGCCGATGCTGAACTGCGGAAACATGATCCGGCGCGCATGGTTCGAGCGTATGCTAACGCCGCGGCGGCCATGAATTTAGTGCGGTCGCTCACCAAGTCGGGTACCGCAGATCTGTATCGGCTAACGGAATGGAACCGGGAATTCGTGTCGCAGTCACCCGCTGGCGCCCGCTACGAAGCATTAGCACAAGAGATCGAACGCGGCCTGCGGTTCATGAATGCGTGCGGTGTGGCGGACGATAGCTTGCGTTCCGCAGATATTTTTGCATCCCACGAGGCGTTGCTTGTGGATTACGAGCGTGCCATGCTGCGGCTGGCCAAGGATGAGAACGGTGAAACCAAGCTTTATGACCTGTCCGCACATCAGCTGTGGATCGGGGAGCGCACCCGGGGTATTGACGACTTCCATGTGAATTTCGCCGCGCTCATCGCCAATCCGATTGGCATTAAGATCGGCCCAACGGTCACCCCCGAGGAAGCGGTGGCGTACGCGGAGAAGCTGGATCCTGACCGGGTGCCGGGCCGGCTGACCATGGTGGCCCGCATGGGGCACGATAAGGTGCGGCAGGTGTTGCCCGGCGTGGTTCGGGCGGTGGAAGATTCTGGGCACAAGGTGATTTGGCAGTCGGACCCGATGCACGGCAATACGTTCACCGCTTCGAATGGCTATAAGACCCGCCATTTTGACAAGGTGATTGACGAGGTGCAGGGCTTTTTCGAGGTGCACCGCGCGTTGGGCACCCATCCGGGCGGCATCCACATCGAACTGACCGGCGAGAACGTGACGGAATGCTTGGGTGGCGCGGAGGACATCACGGACGTGGATCTGCCCGGCCGCTATGAGTCCGCGTGCGACCCGCGGCTCAATACGCAGCAGTCCCTGGAGCTGGCGTTCCTGGTTGCGGAAATGCTGCGCAACTAGTCGTTCGCTGTGTGCTTATTCGCTTGTCGACGCCGTGAGGTAGGCGCGTAGCTCGCGTTCCTCCTCGTCGGTGAGGCCGCTGGTGCCCGGCTGGAAGGTTTGGGCCGCCGCCTGGAGGGTTTCCGCCAGGGGGCGGGTGGTGAGCCCATGGTTTCGTGCCGCCGTGCTGTCGAACACCATGGCGTATTGGAGGTTGGGGTCGGCAAGCCACAAGGGGAGGGATGTGGGCCCGAACCATTGGTTAATGCCGGCCGACAGCAGAGCATCGGTGGGAACCTCCCGGACGGGGATGGGGGAGAGCTCATACACGTCGTTGAGCGTGTGGGCGGGGCCGACCGCGTTGAACACACCCATCACCTGGTGTTCCATGCAGTGGACGATCCAGGCAGCAAGATCGGTAACATCAATCAGGGCCACCGGCATGCGGCGGTCTGGGGCGAGTACCTCCGGGCCGGTGGGGTGGGTAAACCGCCATGGATAGTAGCCGCTGCGGCCGGTGGGGTCGCCGGCGCCGCCGATGAGGCCGGGCCGGATGATACAGGTGGTTTCTGGGGGAAATTGTTGTTCGCACGCCACCTTGGCGGCCGGAAAATTGCCGGGCGTGTCCGCGCCCTCGGGGGAAACCAGGGGGGTGGTTTCATCCCGGTTGGGGTCGGACATGTCGGCATAGACGCTGGCTGAGGACACATACACCCACTGGTTGGTGCAAATATTCGTTATGGCGTCGGCGGCGAAGTCGCGGCTGGTGGTGACATCAACCACCGCATCCCAGGTGATGTTGGGAAGCGTGGCGTAGGCGTCGGGCTGGTTACGGTCGAGCGGGATGAAGGCGCATCCTTGGGGTGGGGTGTCGGTGCCGCGAGCTGCGCAGGTCACGTGATGGCCGCGGCCTGTGGCGGTGCGGGCGATAGTGGAGCTGAGCCAGGCGGTGCCGCCCAGAATGAGGATATTCATGATGTCTACCATGCCAGGTGTGGGCCTGGCTCGGGGCGGATTTCGTGGTGTGCTGCTGTGGGCAGCGCGGCCCAATGATATTCATGGACCAGAAACTGCCGGTGGTTATGCGGCGACGGGGAGGAAGTTGCAAACCTGGTGCGTGTCGATGCGGCGGGCTGCCTGGCGCAGCACATCCGACACCGGTAGGTCGAGGGCGGTGCTGATGGATTCCACAATCTCCGATGATGGGTCCTTGACGCCCCGCTCCACCTCGGAAAGGTATTGGGGCGACACATTCGCCCGGCGGGCCACATCGCTAATACGTTCGGATCGGTGGTGACGGGTGGTGCGGAACACCTCGCCAATGGCTTCCCGCATCAGTGGGCGATCACCGGGGGCGGCTGCGACGGCAATCATCAGTTGAGGGTCCGGAGCTCGACTCGGGTTTCGGGGGATTCCTCGCTGAGGAATGAGGGGCTTTGGTAGATGACGCGGCTATTGCTGTTTGCCGACGATGGGGCCTTCACCTTAAAGCCCGCGTCCTGCAGGATGGTTCGCGCCTCGGAGAGCCGCTTACCAATCACATTGGGCACCTCAACCTTGTTGACCAGCTCGATTGTGACCGTGGTTTGGGAGCTGTCGATGAGGGTGCCGGCCTGCGGGTTGGTGATATACACGTCGTTTGCGGACTTGCCTACTGCGTCGGAGTCGCCGGAGCGGGTGACGGATTCCACCCGAATCCCGGCCTTGGCCAGTTGGTCGCGGGCCGCTTCCTCGCTCACGCCGGCGAGGTCGGGGATTTCGACCGCGGTGGATACGTAGAGGGTGATGTCGCTGCCGCGGGTTGCCTGGCTGCCGGCGTCGGGGCTGGTGCCAATGGCGTAATTCCCCTTCACCGAATCATCGAACTTGTTTTCGACTTTGACGTTGAAGCCTAGTTGTTGCAATTGTTGTTTAGCCTCGTCCGCCTTGGTGTTGTGCACATTGGGCACATTGACCGGTGCGGGACCCTGGGAGAGATGGTAGGTGACGGTGCTGTTCACATTGACCATGGTGTGGGGGGAGGGGGTTACCGATGCGATTTGGCCTTGGGGCACGGTGTCGGAGTACACGGTTTCGCCTTCTTCCCCCACGAGTGACCGTTCCGAAAGCGCCTTATTGTAGTCGTCGGGGTTGGTGAGCCCGTCGAGGCTGGGTACGGTGGGCTTGCCGAGGGAAACCAAAAGGGTGACCGCATCACCCTTGACTGCTTTTTCCCCGGTGGTGGGGTCGGTGCCCGCCACCATGTCTATGGCCACATTATCGTCGTAGACTGTGGCCACCTTTGATTCAAAACCCGCGGTTTTCAGTGTTTGGGTGGCGGTGGTTTGGTCCATACCGATGACCTGCGGCACCTCCCCGTAGCGGCCGGATCCGAACCACCAGGCGCCGATGGCGATCGCCAGGGTGAGCATGATGACTATGACCCACCAGGCGGCGAACATGGTGCGGCTACGGTTAGTGACCGCTGGTGGCAGCACGGACGGCCTGGCCGGCTGCCGGGGCTGCGGCCGCGGCGCGGGCGGCTGGCCCTGTTGCTGCGGCTGACTGGGGTCGGGCCACGGCGATTGTTGTGGCTGGCTGGGTTTGGCCCACGGTGATTGCCCCGGGGGCGGGTTGTGGAGTTGCGCCTGGGGTTGGGCTCCCGGCTGCTGGTAGGGGGTGGGGTCCGCAAACGGGTCGGCGGCGAACGGGTCGAGAACGGAGGTTTCGTTGAGGATGGCGGTTTCCGCCGGCTTCACCGGTGCTGGCGGCGTGGGCGGGACAATGGCGGTTTTGTCGTTGTCGGCGTCGTCAGCTTCGTCGGCCATGGGCTGTTCGGATCGGGGCAGATCGGTGGTGACCATGCCTGTGAGTTTCGAATCGTCCATGTTGGCGGCCGCCCGGTGGGCCGCCGCGTTTTGGGGGACAGGCACCGTGAATGCGGGAAATTGCAGCTCGCTGGCGACATCGTTCAGTGCGGTGAGGAATTCGTCGGCGTTCTTGAACCGATCCTTGGGATCACGGGCGGTGGCGGTGGCCACCAACTCGTCCATGAGTTTGGGCACGCCGTCGATCCGGCTGCTGGGCTTGGGCACATCCGCGTCCAGGCGGGCGTAGGCGTGCTTGAGGGGCGTGTCGCCGTTAAACGGGGTGGTACCGGTCAAGAGTTCGAATAGGACGATGCCAGCGGAGTACACGTCGGAGGCGGTGGTGATATCATCGCCCGACACCTGCTCCGGGGACAGGTAGGCGACAGTACCCACAATCTGGTTTGACTTGCCCTGGGATGCGGATGCGGCCCGCACCAGGCCAAAATCGGAAAGCTTCACCTGGTGGTTGCCGTCGATCAAAATATTATCCGGCTTTAAATCCCGGTGAACCATGCCGGCGTTATGCACCGCCGCCAACCCGGTGAGGACGGAACGCATGACCGCCGATGCAGCATAATCTGGCATGGCGCCGCGTTCGGCCAAGAGTTCCCGCAGGGTACCACCGGTAATGAGCTCCATAATGAGAAACACATGGTCCCCATCGGAATTAAAATCATACACCCCCACCAAATTGGGGTGGGATAGGTGCGCCATGGAGCGGGCTTCCCGCCGGAAGCGTTGGGCAAAAATCGGGTCGCCGGCATATTCTTCGTGCATGACCTTGGCTGCCACATTGCGTCCCAGCCTGGTATCAACGCAGCGGTAAACCGTAGACATGCCACCGCGAGCGATGGGTGCTTCGATGCGGTAGCGGCCTTCGAGGAGATCGCCCAAATTCAACTGCATGCGTTCTAGTATGGCTGAAATCTAAGCGTAGGGTAAAAGCGACGTGTTCAAGATCTCTTGCTACATTAAGGACTGTGAGTAATCAATCGCCAGATGCGTCTATTTTGCCACCTGATACCCTACTTTTCACCCTAGCGGAGTTCGCCGACCGGTTGGGGGTAAAGACCACCCACGTCCGTGACCTGATCGGTGAGCGGAAGCTGATTTGCGTCTACAAAAACGGGGTTCGGCACCTGCCTGCCGCATTCCTCACCGACAAAGGGACCCTCAATAAGTTCGTTCCCGGTGTCATTGCCCTGCTTATCGACGGCGGTTACAGCGATGCCGAAATCTTCCGCTACCTGTTTACCGACGACCCCTCTCTCCCCGGCCAGCCCATTGCGGCCCTACACGGGCACCTGGCCCGGGAGGTGATGCGCCGCGCCCAGGCGATGGCCCTCTAGCCCTGGGCGTCGATAAGCTACCAGGGTGGTTTCGGCGAATAACCAGCGGGAAGCCACCCACCCGGACACCGCTAAAATCCCCATCCACATGGGGTTATACAGCTGATGATTCCCCGAACCTGTGAACGCCAATGCCACCGCGATCGACCCAATGATAAAGAACTGGTTAATCCGCCGTGAGCAATTCACCACCCCAACCAGCGGCAACACCGAAGCGTAATACCAGGGCAGGGTCACCGCATTAAAACTAAACACAATCAAATACGCCCACATCGCCCCAGTGATCGGCTTGCGGCGCAGAAACCACCAACAGGCCACAAACCCCACAGCCATAATCACAAGTGATACGGCTCGCGCCACCACCATCACATCATTGAACGGGAATTGGGGATTCCCAATCCGGCCGGCCTCCCCAATCACCCCCGACACCAGCGACGGAAACGACAGCGGATTCACCACCTTTGTGTTCCCCGCCAACGCCGCAATCCACTCCCAGGTGGTTCCCGACGCCCACGTGATGACCGCCAGAATCGCAACAGTTTCCACTGCACCCCCCACACCGGCCAGCAGAAATGCCCGCACCCTCGCACCCACCGATTCTCCGGCCCGGTTGACCACCAACCACACCACAAACGGCAAACACAACGCCGCCGACGCTTTCAACGCCATCGCCACCGCAATGAGCGCCACCCCGGCGAAAAACCCACCCAATACCGCCGGGTACGTTGCCTGACGCACCACCAAATACAGGCCAACGGTGACGAGCCCCACCATCATCGCCTCGTTATGCATGCCCCCCACCAAGTGAAACACCATCACCGGGTTAGCCACCCCCAACCACAATGCAAACGCCGGATCCGCCCCCAACCGCTGGGCAATCTTCGGCACAAACCACATGATCGCCACAAACCCCACCACCGCCAGCGCCTTAAACGCATACACCCCGGCTGTCACATTATCGCCAAACACGGTGGTCACGGCCTCGCCAAGCCACAAATGCAGCGGCCCATACGGGGTGGTGGTGTTCCGCCAATCGTGGGAAACCTCAAACAAAATCTGATTCGGATTACTCGCCGGCCCCTGCGTGTAGGCATTCAGCCCATCGCGCAGCAACGTGCCCTGCATCAGGTAGGAATACACATCCCGCGACATGATCGGTGCCGCCCCCGCCAGCGGGACGAGCCACATGCACAATGTGCGGCGAACATAGTCGGCGTCGACAACCTTGTCGATCACCAACTTCCCCATCAACACCCAGGCCACCACGAACAACACCGTGCCCAGCCACAAGGTTACATTCGAAAACGCGGCACCATGCCCAAAACTCAAAAAATCCAGGTTCGCCGCGGAAAGCAAACTATTGCGCTTCTGCAGCGACCCCCCACCAAACGACCCCAACAGAATCAGCAGCGAAGCCACAAGACCAAGCTTGCGCACCATGGGGGAAGTCAATGTGCTGACAAGGGCAATCATGGCTGATAGCTTACTAGGTTCGCCGCGCCGTGGCCTGCATTGCCAAGCCCCGCAACGCCTCCTCGCTCCCATCCGGCAACCCCAGCCCTGCTATCCGCGCCAGCCCGCTCGCCGTCAGCTCCCCAATGAGCTTTTCGACGCGCTCCGCCGCCCCGGTCGCCGCAATGGCCGCCGTCAATTCGGCAATCTCATCGGGATCGGACACCCGGCCCAGCCGCCCCCGGATATAGTCGGCGGTTGCCGCATCCGCCAACTGCAACGCCGTGGCGATGAGCACCGTGCGTTTCCCCTCCCGCAAATCGTCACCGGCAGGCTTGCCAGTCACGCCGGGATCACCAAACACCCCCAACTGGTCGTCCCGCAGCTGAAACGCCACCCCAATATCCGTCCCATAGGCCCGCAGCGCCGCAATCGTCGCCGCATCCGCCCCCGCCAGGGCCGCCCCCAGGTGCAACGGCCGCTCAATCGTATACGCCGCCGTCTTAAACCGATTCACCACCTGGGCGGTAGCAATATCCTCATCACCCGAGGCCTCATGAATAATGTCGAGTAGCTGGCCCCCAATCACTTCGGTGCGCATCCCCCGCCACGCCGGCTGTATCCGATCCAACGCCGCATGGCTGAGCCCCGCAGCCCGCACCATGTCATCCGCCCAGGCAAACGCTAAATCCCCCACCAAAATAGCAACAGAACACCCAAAATGATCCGCATCACCATGCCACCGCCCCTCCTCGTGCCGCCGTTGCGCACTCCGGTGCACCGTCGGATTCCCCCGACGAGTATCCGACGAATCAATAATGTCGTCATGAATCAACGCGCACGCCTGAATCAACTCCAAAGCACTTGCCGCCCGCAACACCGCCGCCGGATCCTCCCCCCGATTCCGCAGGCCCCCGCCGGCCACAAATCCCGCCCACACATAGCACGGGCGGATGCGTTTCCCGCCCGTGAGCACATAGTTCTCCAGCAATGTGACAGCTGACCCCACGGCATCACCCAACGGGGCAATGGCGGGACGCTGGGCGGCAAAAAACTCCGCCAGGTGCGTGGTCACAATGCCGGGAACCTGGGCAAGATCCGGGGTTTTCGGTGTTTCGGTCATGGCGGCCCTTTCTAATGGGTGATCCGGGGGTAAACCGGTATCATTCTAAGCCATGACACAGCAACCACTTCCCGAGCCGACTCCCGCCAGGTACCAACGGTCGATTACCGACGTGATTTCCAGTCCCGCGCCGGGGCGGATTCCGTTCTCGGTGGAATTCATGCCGCCGAGAAACGATGAGGCAGAGACTCGGCTGCGGACCGCGGCGGAAATCTTCCATGATCTGGGGGTGGCGTTTGTGTCCGTCACCTATGGAGCGGGGGGCAGCTCCCGGGATCGGACGATGCGGATCGCCCAAGACCTGGCCCGGATGCCGCTCACCACCCTGGTGCATTTGACCCTGGTGGGGCACACCGAGGCCGAGCTGGTGGAGATTCTTTCCGACTATGCGTCATTAGGTTTGTCGAATCTTTTGGCGCTCCGGGGCGATCCGCCGGGGGCGGACCCATTGGGGGAGTGGACGCCGGTGCCGGGCGGCTACCGCTACGCGGAAGAACTGATTTGGTTAACGAAACGCTTGGAGGCAACCAAGCATTTCCAGGTGGGAATTGCTGCATTCCCGGAAGGCCATCATCAGTCGGAGTCATTGGCGGCGGACACCAAGTACACGTTGGCGAAGCTTCGGGCGGGGGCGGAGTTTTCGATCACCCAAATGTTCTTTGATGTGGACTATTACCTGCGGTTGCGGGACCGGCTGGCGTCGGCGGATGCGGAATTAGGGTCACGGCCGATCATTCCGGGTATTATGCCGATCACCTCGCTGAAGTCGGTGCGGCGCCAATTACAGCTGTCGGGGGCGAAATTACCGGCCCGGTTGGAGGAACGGTTGGTGGCGGCCGCTGCGGGGGACGAGGAGGCGAATCGAGACGAGATTCGCAAGGTTGGGATTGAGGAATCAACGCTCATGGCGGAGCGGCTCATCGCGGAGGGCGTGCCGGATCTGCACTTCATGACTATGAACTTCGCTCGGGCAACCCAGGAGGTGCTGCACAACCTGGGGATGGCGCCGGCGTGGGGCCGGGAACACGGCCACGATGCGGTGCGGTAAGTTCGTTGGGGGCTAGGGGAGCGGCTTCGCCATGATGGCAAAGGGGCGGGTGTCACCCCGGAAATAAAACTGCCGGATGAGGTCGGTAAACCCCAGGGAGCGATAGAGGTGAAAAGCGTTATTATTTTCGGCAATCACCTCGGGGGTGGAAAGCAGGGCGTAGGAGGCATGGGCGTTCTCTAACAGCATGGTGAGTAATTGGTGGCCTATGCCCTGGCCCTGGTAAGTGGGGGTGACGTGGATTTCGGTGACGGAAAAATAATCGTTGAGCATGAATAGCTGGTCGGTGGTGGCGCCACCGCGTTCGCGGAGGCCGCGGCGGACTTCTTGATCCCACCATTGTTCGCGGTGCCCATGGTAGCCGTAGGCGACTCCTAGGACGTGCGTGCCGTCGTGGGCGCAGACCGCCTGGAAGTTTTTTTCCTGGATGGCCTGACGCCACGCCTTAATGCGGGAATCGCGGATGACGGTGGTGTATCCCATGGCTTCGAGATAGATGTTGACCAAGAGGGGGGCGATACTGCTGAACTCTAGGGCGCTGAGCAGTTGAATCTTGATGGTCACAATCCTTATCGAACCATTTTTTGGGTGTATCCGAAAGTCACCATCCAAAACCTGCGTGTCGGAATCCTATCCGAACGCTGCCCCCGATGATTACACCCGAACGGTGCAAGGGGATACCGCGACCTGATATAGAAAATATGTTCTATATTTTCGGGGGTGATGTCCGGGGTGGGAATTATCCTGGGATGATCGCGGCAACTTTAGTCGTCGTAAAGCAAAAAAATCTCCCAATAAGTGCAATAAAATGCCTGCTTTGAGCGTTGTAAATAAGTGAGGAAGGAGTGAAAATCATGAGCGTTGCACCATTCACCCAGCCGAGGAAGGGCGCGGAGTTTCTCCATAAGGCGCATCAGCTGTTAGCAACAGCGATAACCTACCGGAATCAGCAGCGCCATGACCTGGCGTTGGAATATGCTTACCAGGCGGGATTGCGTACCGCGGCTGCCCGAATTGCCGCAAGCCCGGTGGCACATCGGGTTCGGAAGCCCACCAGTGCGTGGGCCCAGTTACGCCTGGTAGGTGCCGATGCTGCGGGGTGGGCGGATGCCTTGGAACAGTATTCCCGGCTGCGGTCGCGGGTGGGTAGTGGTATCGAGGCCACGGTGTCGGTGGAAACAGTCGATACTATGGTCGATTTAGTCAGCAAATTTCTAAACTCGGTAGAATTTGATAATGACGATACCCCCGCAGCTGCGTAGTCGTGTTATCCCTACCGGGAACTTTCCTAGTAGGGTAGGCGTTAATTATCACAGATAACTAACTTCGCCGCGCGCACTGCACGCATAGCGGTTTTCACTTCAATACAGGCTAATTAACATAGAACGCCAATGGGAGGAACAGTGGCACTTTCCGAACATGAGCAGCAAATGCTCAAGGAAATCGAACAGTCCTTACTTTCGGAAGACCCGAAATTTGGTGCTGTAGTCACCGATGGTGATTTTGCCCAGTCAAAGGGCACGGTGACGCTACGGGGCATTGCCATCGTGGTTATTGGGTTGGTGCTGCTGGTTACTGGCGTGGCACTGTCCCAAATGTCCCTGTGGTGGTTGTCATTAAGCATCCTGGGATTTTTAGTGATGGTTGCCGGCGGCATGTGGATGCTGCGAGGTGGTGGTAAGTCCACTTTCAATCTTAGTGACGGATATCATAGCTCCGCTGGACGGCGGCGACCACAGAAATCTGGGGGATTGGGGGATCGGATGGAGGATAATTTTCGCCGTCGTTTTGAAAACTAGCTATAATGTGACTTGACACAGACTTCTGGCCTCCGTATCGACCACAACTGACCACTGCGGAGGTCAGATTTTTTATGCCACCAGAAAACTGAGAGACGAGTAAGTCATAGGGGAGAAGGTAGCGGTTTTGCTTAAGTGGTGGGGTGAGGGCGTAAATGAAAACTGCTGGTAATGAATATAAATATGCAGATATAGAAGCGTTATCTGTTCGTGATTTTCCATGCGAGCGCGGTTGGTAGCTCATGTGCTCATTGTGAATACCGTGTAAAAAATCTGGTTCAGACTTGCGGCGGAAAACGTCGATTCTTTATAAGTTTCTATGCTTCATGCATGCTACTTTTCGACGAGGGTACTGCGCGATAAGCAGGTGAAATAGGGGAAGGTATGCGGGAGTCATAGGAAATAATCCGGTTCGCAGAGAGTGGATGGGGGTAAAAATCAGCGGCGAAAACCCCACTATTTGGGTGATATATGTTATGTCATCAATTATGTAATCACTATCAATAGCCGGCATTTGGGGGTGGATTGACTGGAATGGTCGTGAACCATTGGTAGGTCATCCGAAATATTATCGAGAGTGCTATAAAATAACGTTGGGAGAAACTCCAGGTGAAATGTTGAGAATATTGAAACTAGTTTATTACTGATGCTTATGTTACAGAAGTTGTAAAAGTGACAGAAGTGGCTGAATTACATTAAAGTTCGGCTTTTGTTACCACGGCGTGTTTATTTTTCGAAGCTATCAAACTTGCAGGTTACAGGCGTTTCTGGTGGTAAAATTTGAGATTGTTGTGACTTGAGGTGTTGAAAGTGGGGGATTGTGGGGTATTGTGGGGAGAAGTGAAGGGAATGTGGATATGTCACCGCACACCACGGAGGCACCACGGAACCGGAGCGACAGGAGTTGTTTATCTTGGGTCGTGTGGCTTTGAAAGTGTAGGAGCCTTCAAAGATGTTTCTTGGCACTTACACACCAAAGTTGGACGATAAGGGCCGTCTGACATTGCCGGCGAAATTCCGAGAGGAACTAGCAGGTGGGTTGATGGTCACTAAAGGTCAGGACCATTCCTTAGCGGTATACCCCAAAGAGGAATTTGTTCGGATTGCACGAAAAGCTGCTCAGCTACCGCGTAGCAACCCAGCAGCCCGGGCATTTATTCGAAACCTCACCGCCAGCGCAGATGAACAACGTCCAGACGGTCAAGGACGCATCACAATCACTCCAGACCACCGTAAATATGCAGGTCTGACAAAAGAGTGCGTGGTCATTGGCGCCATGGACTTCCTGGAAATATGGGATGCCGAAGCCTGGGCCCGCTACCAAGCGGACACAGAATCGGCATTCGCGGATGCTAGCGACGACTTTTTAGACGGCCTGCTGTAACCCCGGCACCAATCTAAAACGTTGCAAGCAGCACAGCATGGAGTGTGCGTAAGAACTCCACTTGAAGGGGCTTAACTTCTGGTGTACTTCCCCGATGTCAGAAGCGGCACTTTAGGTGGAGCTCTATGCACACTGCGGTTTCTGCGGTACAACTTCGGCACACCACGGCATACTGGGGGCTTTCATATGGAAAACACTAACAACCATGGTCACGTCCCCGTGCTGCGCGAACGAGTCACCGAACTCCTCGCCCCAGCCCTCTGTAACACCATCACAAACCCACCCATCATCCTCGACGCCACTTTAGGCGCCGGTGGGCACAGCGAATACTTCCTCACCACATTCCCGCAGGTACACATAATAGGACTCGACCGCGACACCACCGCACTGGCCCAAGCCGCCACCCGCCTGGCCGACTTCGGCGACCGGATCACCACACTCCACACGCGCTTCGACGATTTTCCCACAGCCATCCAGGCCGCCGCCGACGCCGGCAATGCAACATGCCAAGCTGCACTCACAGAAGGTATATCCGGGGCACTCTTCGACCTGGGTGTGTCATCAATGCAGCTTGACCAGGTGAACCGCGGTTTTGCCTATCGGGTTGATGCACCGCTCGACATGCGGATGAACAACTCCGAAGGCATTACCGCGGCGGAAATCCTCAATACCTACCCCCACGGCGACCTCACCCGCATCCTCAAAACCTACGGGGACGAACGATTCGCCAGCAAAATCGCCACCGCCATCATCCGCGAACGCGAACACGCCCCCTTCACCACCTCCGCGCGGCTCGTCGAACTGCTCTATAACACCATCCCCGCCGCCACCCGACGCACCGGCGGCCACCCCGCCAAGCGCACATTCCAGGCACTCCGAATCGAGGTCAACCAAGAACTCGCCGCCATCACCAATGTGCTACCTCGCATCGCCGACGCCCTCATCCCCGGTGGCCGGGCCGTCTTCATGGCCTACCAATCTTTAGAAGACAAAATCATTAAAAAATACTTCGCCGAAATCACTACTTCCAAAACCCCCCGGGGACTTCCCATGGAACTCCCCGAATACGCGGCCAAATTCCGGCTGGTGACCCGGGGTGCCGAAAAAGCCACCCCCGCAGAAATCGCCGACAATTCCCGAGCCGCCCCCGTCCGGGTTCGCGCAATTGAAAAACTTGCCACCAGCACCAACAGAAAGGAGACCTCAAAATGACAACCAATTACCGAATCCGTGACACCCGTATCCGCAGCGGCCGCCCCATCAACACCTACACCCCCTACCGGCCGACCCGTTCGGCACGGTCGCTTGTGCGTACCCAACAATCCCAAGACCACAGTCGAAACGACACTGCCCTCCTCGTCGAAGATCGGCCCAGCCGCACCGGCACATCAGGCCGGGCAATCCCCACCGTCCCTACCCAGGCGCCACCCCGACGGCGTATGCAGCGCAAAGCCGGATCCCAACAGGTGTTTTCCAACCGGGGCAAACGGATCGTGCGCCAACGCGTCGACCCGAGCCGTATCCGCTTCGTGCTAGCACTCACGCTCCTGCTCGGCGCCGGCGTGTTTATAGCCATGATGCTCTCGAAAATATCGACCGAACAAAGTTTCGAGATGCAGGAGTTGCAGCACCACGAATCCACCCTGCAAAACCAGGTGGAAACCCTCAACCGTGACCTGCAAAACGCCTCCGCCACCGCAGAGATCGCCCGCCAAGCCAAAGACCTAGGCATGGTGATCCCCGACCAGCCCGGCATTCTGGCAAAAAATGAATCGGGCGACATACACGAGCAACGCGCGCCAGGCACCGTGACGCGTCCTATAGTTGATGTCAATGGTCAGCAAGTTCGGCCACAGGTGGCATCCAGTGATCCCAAGGCCACAAACGAAGTCTCCCAACGGCTGAATGAGGCTCCCCGGATTACACCCCGGACCTCCAATGTTGCACCATACATTTCTAATCGAAATTAATTTCGAACGGTAGAACCGTATCTGTCAACATTCCACAATATTCCAAGGTGTCATTTGTGAATCAGTCGAACTCACGCGCGTCTCGCATACGTCGAAAAGCTAGCAGTAACACGCAATTCCACAACGATACCGCGGACCCGAAGAATGGGCTCAACCGGATAGCCGACAAACCCGCAACCGGACCTGCCGGCGGATCCACCACCGGGCCAGGCGGCGGACAACGCCGAATCATGCTCGGCCGGCTACGAATCCTCAGCGCCGGCGTATTCCTGCTCTGCCTCATGGTCATTGCCCGCATGGCCTGGGTACAACTCGTGTGGGGGCCCGACCTCAGCAGCCTGGCGGCGGAACAACGCACCCGCATCTACACCGACCCGGCGCGCCGGGGGGCGATCACCGACCGCTCCGGCCAACAGCTGGCCTACACCATGCAGGCCAGATCACTGACTGTGTCACCGAATGTGCTGCGGCGCGAATTGCCATATGTGGCGAAACAACAGCTGGCGTCGGACGAGAATTATGTTCAAGGGTCCGAAGAAACCCGCAACCAAATGATTGAGGCGAAGGTTGCGGACATCATGACGGAGTATTCGGAAGAAATCCCCAAGATTATTGAGAAGGCTCGGACGGAAAAACAGGCCGCTAAGGCCACGAAAACCGTGACGGGCAGCACGAAGGGCCTCAAGGATGCGGCCAAGAAGAGTGAGGTGAAGCCGGAAGATATTGTGGCGAAGCTGAAGGCCGATTCGAATTATGAGGTGTTGGTGCGCAATGTTGATCCGGATGTGGCGGCCGGTATTTCGGAGAAATATTATGGTATTGCCGCGGATTTGCAGGATGTGCGCCAGTATCCCAATGGGGCGGTGGCGTCGAATGTGATCGGCAAGATCAGCCAGGATGGGCAGGGCCAATTTGGGTTTGAGTCGGCGAATGATTCATTGCTGTCGGGGATTAATGGCCGGAAGTCGATTGAGGTGTCGACCGATGGGCAGGCGATCCCGGGCACTGTGACGGACGATGTGCCGGCGACGAATGGGGCGAATGTGACGCTCACCCTGGATTTGGATCTGCAAACATATGTGCAGCAGCAGCTGGAGCAGGCGAAAGCAAATTCGGGGGCGAAGAGCGCGTCGGCGGTGGTGCTGGATGCGAAGACGGCGCAGGTGATGGCCATGGCGACGAGTGATTCAATTGATCCGATGGGGGATATTAAAAAGCAGCTGGAGCAGGGGAAAGAGTTTGGTAATAGCACGATTTCGGCACCGTTTGAGCCGGGGTCGGTGGCGAAGATTATTACGGCGGCGGGTGCGATTGAAAACGGGGTGACCAGCCCGGACGAGGTGCATACGGTGCCGGGCAGTATCGACATGGCGGGGGTGAATGTGAAGGATGCGTGGGATCATGGTCCGGCGCAGTACACCACGACGGGGATTTTTGGTAAGTCCTCCAATGTGGGGACGCTTATGCTGGCGGAGAAGCTGGGGGAGGACAAGTTCGACCAGCTCTTGACTGGTTTTGGGGTGGGTCGGGCCACGGGGATCGAGTTGCCGAGCGAGTCGGAGGGGCTGCTGCCGCAGCGGGCGCAGTGGTCCGGGGGCACGTTTGCGAATCTGCCGATTGGGCAGGGCATGAGTGTGACATTGTTGCAGATGGCAGGGATCTACCAGGCCATAGCGAATGGGGGTGAGCGGATTGCGCCGCGGATTATTTCCGAGGTGCGGGATGGTCACGGTGCGGTGGTGGCCCAGCCGGAGCCGGAGCGCACCCGGGTAGTGAGTGAGGAGACGGCCCGGACGGTGGTGAATATGTTCCGGGCGGTCACCCAGTCGGATTCGAGCGGGTTGCAGCAGGGTACCGGGTCGCAGGCGGCGGTGAAGGGGTATCAGATTGCAGGGAAGACCGGCACGGCGCAGCAGGTGGATGCGGCGACGGGGGCATATTCCCATTCGAAATATTGGATCACGTTTGCGGGTATTGCGCCGGCGGATGATCCCCGGTTTGTGGTGGCGTTGATGTTGGATAATCCCCAACGGGGGGTACATGGTGAGGGGGGCCAGTCGGCGGCGCCGCTATTTCATGATATTGCGTCGTGGCTGTTGAATCGGGATAATGTGCCGCCGTCGCCGCCGATGGAGGGCCAGTTGGTGCTGCAGATGCAGTAGCGGCGGAGTGGTGATTCGGTCATGGGGTGTGATGTCCGGGTTACCCTCGATCGGTTACCCCTCACCACGAATGGTGGTCACAGGTGTACTAACTTCATAGGTGGCTATTTATGCTTTTCAGAAGAAGGCATAGATGAGGTTTTTATAGAGGTTGAAGGAGCTTGATTTACGATTATGGCTGTTACGGTTTTGGATGTGGCGCAGCTTATAGGTGCGCGGATGCAGGGCGGTACGGCGGAACAGGCTCAGGTGCCGATTACTGAGGTGGGGTTGAATTCCGCCGAGTTGCCGGCGGGGGCGTTGTTTGCGGCGGTGCCGGGCACGCGGGTGCATGGGGCGCGGTTTGCCGCGGATACTGCGGCGGCGGCGATTCTCACGGATGAGGCCGGGTGGGGGCTGTTGTCGGCGGCGGGGGAGACCCGTCCGGTGTTGGTGGTTGATGATGTGCGGTCGGTGTTGGGGGTTGCGGCCGCGGCCGTCTATGGGGACCCGTCGTCGCAGCTCACGGTGATTGGGATTACCGGCACGTCGGGGAAGACTACCACGAGTTACATGCTGGAGGCCGGGTTGTTGGCGGCCGGCTATCGGGTGGGATTGATCGGTACGACCGGCACGCAGATTAATGGTCGCCCGGTGCCGACGTCGCTCACCACGCCGGAGGCGCCCACGTTGCAGGCGTTGTTTGTGCAAATGCTGGCGGAAGGGGTGACGCATGTGGTGATGGAGGTGTCGTCGCATGCGTTGATGCTGGGTCGGGTGTTGGGCGTGAAGTTTGATGTTGCCGGGTTTACGAACCTGTCGCAGGATCATCTGGATTTTCATGCCACCATGGCGGAGTATTTTGATGCCAAGGCGCTGTTTTTCCGCCCCGGGTCGCCGACGCGGGCCGCCCGGGCGGTGGTGTGTGTTGATGACGAATGGGGGGAGAAAATGGCAAGTGTGTTCGGTTCGGGGGTACGTACTTTGGCGACCCGCGGCCAGGCGGGGGACTATACGGTGTCGGCGGTACAGACCGTAGAGCGGGGCGGGCAGGAGTTCCGGCTTGCGGCGCCGTCGGGGGCGGTGGTGGCTGCGACCGTGCCGTTGCCGGGCAGGTTTAATGTGGCGAATGCCGCGTTGGCGTTGGCGTTGGCGGACACCGTGGGGGTGGACATGACCGCTTTGCTGCCGGGGCTGGCGGGCGTGGGGGTGCCGGGTCGGATGGAGGTGGTCGACTGCGGTCAGGATTTCTTGGCGGTGGTGGATTACGCCCATAAGCCGGCGGCCATTAAGGCGGTGTTGGCAACCGTGCGGGGCCAGATCACGGGCCGGATTGGCCTGGTGGTGGGGGCCGGTGGGGACCGGGATCATTCCAAACGGCCGATCATGGGTGCCGAGGCTGCGGCGGGGGCGGACTATGTGGTGGTGACGGACGATAATCCCCGCAACGAGGATCCGGCGGCGATTCGCGCCCAAGTGTTGGCGGGCACCGCAGCCGGGTCCGCCGAGGTGGTAGAGATCGGCGATCGGCGTGCGGCAATCCGCCAGGTGGTGGCGTGGGCCAAGCCGGGTGATGCGGTGATTATTGCCGGCAAGGGTCATGAGGTGGGGCAGCTTATCGACGGCGTAATGCACCACTTCGACGACCGGGAAGAATTACGCGCCGCACTGGAAGGAAGGGACCAATGATAACGCTGAGGTTGGATGAGATCGCCGCCATTGTGGGCGGCCGGCTTGCCGACGCCACGGGCGCGGAGGTGATTACCGGAAACGTGGAGTTTGATTCCCGGAAGGTCGCGTCCGGGGACTTGTTTGTCGCCCTGTCCGGGGTGAAGGTTGATGGCCACGACTATGCGGCCGCTGCCATGGATCGGGGGGCGGCCGGTGTGCTGGCCGCCCGCCCGGTGGGGGTGCCGGCCGTGATTGTGCCGCCCGCAACCGAGGTGGATCATCATTCCTATGCCACCGAGCATGATACCGATGGTTCGGTTGCCGCCGTGTTGGAGGGTATGGCGAAGCTGGCACGGTACGTCGTCGATAAGCTGAGTGCGCGGGGGCTGACCGTCATTGGGATCACCGGTTCCGCCGGGAAAACCTCCACCAAGGACATTGTGCACACCATATTGGAGCTTGCCGGCGACACCGTGGCGCCGCCCGGGTCGTTCAATAACGAGATCGGGCACCCGTATACCGCGTTGCGTTGCACCGAAGCCACCAAGTATTTGGTGTCGGAAATGTCCGCCCGCAGTATCGGTAATATTGCGCACCTGGCGGCCATCGCCCCACCACACATTGGCGTGGTCCTTAATGTGGGGACCGCACACATGGGCGAATTCGGTTCTAGGGATAACATTGCCCGGACTAAGGGGGAACTCGTTGAGGCCCTGCCAGCAGACGGTATTGCTGTGCTCAACGCCGACGATGATTATGTTGCCGCCATGGCGGATCGCACGTCGGCCACTGTGTGGAGTTTCAGCACGCTTCACAAGCCGGTTCGGGTCGCCGCGACCGATATTCGGCTGGATAATCTTTCGCGGCCTACCTTCACTCTCATCGGTACCGACAGTCAAAAAGTCACCCACACCGCTCAGGTCACCTTGCAAATCTTCGGCGAACACCAGGTGGCCAATGCCCTCGCGGCCGCGACGGCGGCTCTGGCGGCGGGGGTGGATTTCGCTACTGTCGCCCAGGGGTTGCGCGCCCACACTGTCCGGTCCGCGCACCGCATGGATGTGCATCACGCCGGCAACGACGTGATCGTTATTGACGACGCCTACAACGCCAACCCTGAATCCATGCGGGCAGGTTTGCGGGCATTGGCGCTGGCAGCGGCGAAAAATGGCCCTGGTGCCCGGTCGATTGCGGTTCTAGGGCCTATGGCGGAATTGGGGCAGGACGCCACCGCGGACCACGTCGAGTTGATGCGCACGGTTGCGGAGCAAGGGATCGATTTGGTGGTGGTGGTTGGCACTGACGAGAACGCCCGTGCCATGATTAATGCCGCAGCGGCTATGGGATTGCGCGCAATCCCCACCGCCGACACCACCCAGGCGGCAACGGAAGTGCTCAAGGTATTAGGTCGTGGGGATGTGATTCTCGTGAAAGCATCCAACGCATACCGGCTGTGGCAGGTTGCTGAGGCAGTGGTGGCACAGAATGGAAAGCAGGAGAACTAAACAATGACCCAGATGATAATAGCCGGGGCCATTGGGTTACTAGTGTCTATCTTTATTACTCCGTGGCTGATTAGGAAATTCAGCGCGGTAGGGATAGGCCAGGAAATCCGAGAAGAAGGCCCTAAGTCACACCTTCGGAAACGCGGAACCCCCACCATGGGTGGTATCGCCATCCTCATTGGTATTACCGTCGCCTATGTGACGGTAGACGTGTATGGGGAAATCGCCAACGTGGGCGGGTTTACCGTGTCTGGGCTGTTAGTGCTGGGGCTCACCCTCTCATTGGGTGGCCTTGGCTTTGTCGATGACTACATCAAACTGGTCAAACACCGGAATCTGGGTTTGAATAAAAAAGCCAAGCTCATCGGCCAATTCGTCATCGCACTGGCGTTCGGGATTATGATTCGGTTGTTTCCCAACGAAGTGGGGCTCACCCCTGGGTCCACCCACCTGAGCTTCCTGCGGGATTTAGACACCGTGGACCTGGCGTTCGGCGGTGGAATCTTCGGCATGGTGTTTTTCTTGCTCTTCATGTACCTGCTCATCTCTGCGTGGAGTAACGCGGTCAACCTGACCGACGGCCTCGACGGGCTCGCCTCCGGGGCCACCGCCTTCGTCATGGGCGCCTACGCGGCACTGACGTTTTGGCAGTTCCGTAACTCCTGCGCCGGCACCCCCCAGCCGGGATGCTACAACGTTCGGGACCCCCTGGACCTGGCCGTATTGGCTGCCGCAGGCTTGGGTGCCTGCATTGGCTTCCTCTGGTGGAATGCGGCACCCGCAAAAATCTTCATGGGCGACACCGGCTCCCTGGCTCTCGGCGGCCTGGTGGCCGGCCTGTCCGTGGCATCCCGCACCGAACTGCTCATGGTGATCGTGGGCGCCCTCTTCGTGGTCGAAGCCCTCTCTGTCGTGATTCAGGTGATAGGCTTTCGCACCCGAGGGATCCGAATCTTCCGCATGGCCCCATTCCACCACCACTTCGAAAACGGGGGTTGGGCGGAAACCACGGTGGTGGTGCGGTTCTGGCTGATCGCAGCCATGGCATCCCTGGCGGGGGCGGCCATGTTCTACGGTGAATGGTTGAACCTAGGAGGCATCAAACCATGACCTCCACTCTGAACAAAACCCCCAACCTCCCCGAAATCCTCTCCGGCACCGTCCTCGTGACCGGGGCCGGCATTTCCGGGGTGGGCATCGCCCGCCTCCTGGCCGACCTCAACGTGGATGTGCTCATCGCCGATACCAACGAAACCGCCCGTGACCGGGCCATGGAGGTCGCCGACGTGGCCGGCATCCACCCCGACCAGGCCCTGGCGGAACTCTCCCGATTCAGCTGCGTGGTCACCTCACCCGGGTGGCGGCCCGACACACCCTTGTTGCGGGCGGCCCAGGCGGCCGGCCTGGAAGTGCTCGGCGACGTGGAACTCTGCTACCGGTTGGATCGGGCCTCGGTGTTCGGGCCGCCCCGCACCTGGATGGTTGTCACCGGCACCAATGGAAAAACCACCACCACCTCCATGCTGGCCAGCATCATGCAGCACGCTGGCTACCAGGCGGAGGCGGTCGGCAATATTGGGGTGAGCGTGGCCGAGGCCATCTCCGCCCCTCAACGCATCGACGTGCTGGTGGCGGAGCTCTCCAGTTTCCAACTCCACTGGTCCAGTCAACTAGTGCCCGACGTGGGCGTGCTCCTCAACCTGGCGGAAGACCACATCGACTGGCATGGGTCTATGGCGGCATACGCTGCGGCGAAAGCAAAAGTGTTAGCCGCGCCGCTAGCCATCGCTGGGCTTGACGATGCCCTGGTACAGCAATACGTCACCACCCCGGTCATGGGCTTTACCATGCACCCCCCACAGGCGGGGCAGGTCGGGGTGACCAACGGCACGATCGTGGACAATCTTCACGGTACCACCCGGAACATTGTGCCCGTGGCCGGCCTGGAACCGCCCGGCCCGGCCGGCATCTACGACGCCCTGGCCGCCACCGCCGCGGCGGTGGCCTTGGTGCCGGACCTGCAACCATCAGTCATCGCCCAGGCGCTGCAATCCTTCAAGGTGGCCGGCCACCGGGGACAACAGGTGGCCGAAGCCCGGGGCATCGTCGCCATCGACAACTCCAAAGCCACCAACCCGCACGCGGCCGACTCGGCCTTGGCCGGGCACGACAGCGTGATCTGGGTGGCCGGCGGCCAACTCAAAGGTGCCGAGGTGGACGACCTGGTCGCCCACCATGCGCACCGGCTGAAGGCGGTTGCGCTCATGGGAGTGGACCGAAATATCATTCGGGAAAGCGTCGAAAAGCATGCGCCGGGTGTGCCCATCTTTGTTACCGACGACACCGACCCGCAATCGGCCATGGACGCGGTGTGTGCATGGGCTGTTACCCAAGCCAGCAGCGGGGATGCCATCGTGCTCGCCCCTGCGGCGGCATCGCTCGACATGTACACCGGCATGGGGCAGCGGGGCGTCCTCTTTGCGGAATCGGTTTCTGCCCACTTAGGTGGTGTCGCACCGAAATAATCGCAGTTTTCTGTCTACTGTGGAACTGATTAAACCTTAACTTTATGGTGAAGGATGCGCGACGAGTGCCGCACATTCTTCACACCATAAACACCAGTAACAGTAGAACGGACGTGACCCAGCATGACCGCGGCAAACGCAACACCGGAATCCCACACGGTAGCTTCCCAGTCAGTATGGGAAAACCTCAAACAACGACGACAAGACACCTTCCGCAGGCCCTACTTCGACTACCTCAATGTCATGCTGGTCGTCGCGCTCCTCGCCGCCATCGGCATCGTCATGGTCACCTCCGCATCCATGACCACCTCCGTTGTCGATAACAACGGCAAAGCCTGGCATGTTGCAGGGAACCAATTACTCTACGTCCTCGGCGGCGTCACCGTCATGTGGCTCGCCATGCGACTCCCCATCAATACCCTACGACGTCTCTCTAGCATCCTCCTCTGGGGCACCATCCTCCTCCTCATCCTCGTCCTCATCCCCGGCATCGGCACCGGACTTGCCGAAAAAGGCTCCCAATCCTGGATCTCCCTCGGCTCCTTCCGGCTCCAACCCTCCGAAATCGCCCGCGTCGCCATCGCCCTCTGGGGTGCCAACATCCTCGCCGGCCACAAACCCCGCTTCAACAGCATCAACGCCCCCTTCGTGAAATTCCTCGCCGTTGCCGGCACCATGTTCACGCTCATCCTCGCCGAACGCGACCTCGGCATGGCCATGACCTTCCTTCTCGTCGTCGTCGCCCTCCTCTTCTTCGCCGGCATCAACATGCGCTACATAGCCGGCCTCGGCGTCTTCGTCGCCGTCGGATTCACCATCGTTTTTCTCGCCGGTGGCCTCCGCGGCAAACGCTTCGACACCTTCATCAGCGCACTCTTCGGCAACTTCGCCGACACCAAATCCTCCGCCTTCCAGTCCTACCAAGGATTCCTCTCCCTCGCCGACGGCTCCCTCACCGGGGTAGGACTCGGCCAATCCCGCGCCAAATGGTTCTACCTCCCCGAAGCCAAAAACGACTTCATCTTCGCCATCATCGGCGAAGAAATGGGACTCATGGGCGGCGCCCTCGTCATCTGCCTGTTCAGCTGGCTCGCCTACATCGGATTCCGCATCGCCGCCCGCTCCGCCCACCAATTCCTCGCCCTCACTGCCGCCACCCTCACCGCCGGTGTCGTCGCCCAGGCCTTCATCAACATGGGCTACGTCGTCGGCCTCCTCCCAGTCACCGGCATCAACCTCCCCATGATCTCCGCCGGCGGCACCAGTGCCGTCATCACCCTTGGCGCCATGGGCATACTCGCCAACTGCGCTCGCCACGAACCCGACACCATAGCCGCCATGGCAAACTTCGGAAAACCCGCCTTCGACCGGGTACTCTTCCTCCCCGAACCCACCCTCAACGGACTCGACCGATACCCGGCCGGCCGGCGCCGCGGCGACCGCCGCACCCCACAAACCAGCCTCGACACCCGCACCACCCGCGACAACCCCAACCCCACGGTGCAGCACCCCAGCGGCCCCAAAACGGGGGAGAGCCGTGGCCAGGGTGCCGCCGGGGGTGCCGCACGAAGCCGCGCCGCATCCGCCCCTACCCCCAAAAAAACTGGCTTCTTCCCCGGTCGCAGCCGTACCTCCCAACCCGTCCGCCGGCCGCTCCCCGCCCGCACCACCGCCCGAGATACCAGCCGGGATCCCAACCCCGCCAACCGTGAGGTCAGCCACGAAGTCACCCGCACCACCGGCCGCCGCACCAGTCCAACAACAAGCCTCGGACCAGCCCGAACCCGCACATCTTACGAACGCCACGACCCCCGCTCCGGCCGCTACCGCACCACCGGCCGTCGCTAAGCCACCACACCACCCAACCGCCACCGTTCACCCCTCATCCTCCCCCGCCGCCGACCCACAAAAACCCAATACCC
Organism: Corynebacterium matruchotii; assembly: GCF_011612265.2. Lineage (NCBI taxonomy): Bacteria > Bacillati > Actinomycetota > Actinomycetes > Mycobacteriales > Corynebacteriaceae > Corynebacterium > Corynebacterium matruchotii. The sequence continues at coordinate 853,027 of NZ_CP050134.2, forward strand.
AGCCCACGACATGGTACTTTTGTCACTGAATCTCACAGCAAGAAAACCTAAAAAAGAATTAATCCAAGCACCAACACCAGATCAATTTCAAATTAGTACGATTGAAGTACCGTTTAAGGGAATCTAGGGAAAGAAATGACAGAATCACACGACAGCGATAATCCCACCACACACAAATCCAGCCACAAGGCCCTCAACGTTGTCGTGGCCGGCGGCGGCACGGCCGGCCACGTGGAACCCGCACTAGCTGTAGCAACTGTCCTCAAAGAACGCGGCGCCAACGTTATCGCCATCGGCACCAACCGGGGCCTAGAAACCCGACTCGTGCCCGCCCGCGGCTTCGACCTGAAACTCATCGAACCCGTCCCCATCCCCCGCAAACCCAGCATCGAACTCTTAGAAGTCCCCTTCAAACTCGTAAAATCAATCGCTCAAACCCGAAAAATCCTCAAAAAACACAAGGCAGACGTCCTCATCGGCTTCGGCGGCTACGTCACCGCCCCCGGCTACATTGCCGCCAAACTCGCTGGCATCCCCTTCATCGTCCATGAAGCCAACGCCCGCGCCGGGTTGGCCAACAAGCTGGGCGTGAAGCTGGGTGGCCTGGGGCTGAACGCGGTCCCCGGTTCGGGCATGGGCGGCCAGGTTGTGGGCATTCCGGTGCGGGCGGAAATGAGCACGCGGGCCAGGGCGGCCGAAACCCGGGCCGCCGGCCTGAAAGCCTGGGGATTGAGCCCCGATCGGCGCACGGTGTTTATCACCGGCGGGTCGCAGGGGGCGGCGTCGCTGAATTCGGCGGTGAAAAACGCCCTGGACGAGCTGTGTGACGCCGGCTACCAGGTGCTGCACGCCTATGGGGCCAAGAACGCCCCGCCCGCCCCGAGGGAGCACTACGTGAGCGTCCCCTACATCGAGGACATGGCCATGGCCTATTCGGTGGCGGACGTGATCGTGTGCCGGTCCGGGGCCATGACCGTCGCCGAGGTGACCGCCGCCGGGGTGCCTGCCGTCTATGTGCCACTGCCGCACGGCAATGGGGAGCAGGGGCTAAATGCCCAGGAGGTGGTGCGTAACGGTGCTGCCCAACTCATCCAGGATTCGGACATCGAGGCACGGTTCAGCCACATCGTGACCAGTCTGCTGGCGGACCCGGACACGCTGGCAACGATGCGGGCGGCGGCCCTGAAGTCGAATGTGGCAACCGCCGCCGAGGTCATTGCGGATATTGCCGAGAAAACGGCCCGGCGCGACTAAGCTTTACGACGACCTATAGCGCGGATCTCGCGCATACCCAAGGGGATCCGAAAACTTATTCGAAAGGTAAAGTGTGAGCCATGTCTGATATTGATTTGTCCCGAGTCCACCTCATTGGCATTGGCGGGGCCGGCATGTCCGGTGTGGCCCGTATCCTCCTCTCCCGTGGAAAGGTGGTGTCTGGCTCCGACGTGAAAGAATCCCGCCCTGTGCTGGCCTTGCAGTCCATGGGGGCGCACGTGGCGGTGGGGCATAAGGCCGAAAACCTGACCCTGAGCGGGCAATTGCCGACGGTGGTGGTTACTTCGTTTGCGGCAATCCCGCAGGACAACCCCGAGCTGGTGGCGGCGCGGGAACAGAACATTCCGGTCATTCGCCGCTCCGACCTGCTTGGTGAGCTCATGACAGGCTCCACCCAGGTGCTTATCGCCGGCACGCACGGGAAAACCTCCACCACCTCCATGGCGGTGGTGGCCATGCAGGCTGCTGGTATGGACCCCAGCTTTGCCATCGGCGGGCAATTAAACAAGGCGGGCACGAACGCGCACCAGGGCAGCGGCCACTGCTTTGTTGCCGAGGCCGACGAGTCGGATGCTTCCCTGCTGCGGTATAGCCCGGACATTGCGGTGGTGACCAATATTGAGCCGGACCACCTGGATTTCTTTCACACCCCGGAGGCGTATTTCCAGGTTTTCGACGATTTCGCTTCCCGGTTGACCGATACTGGCGTGTTGGTGGTTTGTCTCGATGATGAGCATGCCGCGGCGTTGGGGGAGCGGCAGAAGACGAAGGTGACCGTGCGCGGCTATGGTAGCGCGGCCGCCGCCGAGCGCCACCCGGATATTGCCTACACGGTGGTGGAATCCGTGGCCGTGGCGGACCAGATTTCACACGCCCACATGCGAGTGGGGGAACGCGAGGTTGAGGTAGCCATGCAGATTCCGGGCACCCACATGGTGCTGAACGCAGCGGCGGCGCTCACTGCCGGGGTGTTGGCCGGTGGGGATGTGGCCGCTTTGGCCCAGGGAATTTCCGAGTTTTCCGGGGTGCGCCGCCGGTTCGAATTCCACGGTGCCGTCGCCGGCGGGGATTATCGGGGCGTGGAGGTGTACGACGATTACGCCCACCACCCGACCGAGGTGCGGGCGGTGCTGACCGCGGCCCGAGAGAAGTTGGCGGCCCGGGGATCGGGGCAGGTGATTGTGGTGTTTCAACCGCACATGTATTCCCGCACGCAGGAGTTTGCGGCCGAGTTCGCCGAAGCGTTGTCGCTGGCGGACGCCGCGGTGGTGTTGGACATTTATGGTGCCCGGGAGCAGCCGCACGACGGTATTACCTCGCAGTTGATTATTGACCGCATGACCAATAAGGTGGTGCACCAACCGAATTTCTCGCTGGTGCCGCAAACGGTGGCTGAGCTAGCCCACCCCGGTGACATGGTCATTACGATGGGGGCGGGGGACGTGACGGTGCTTGCCGACGAGATCTTGTTCCAGCTCCGTACGGATGACTAAATGAAAAAACTCTTGATTGCAATAGCACTAGTGGTGGTGACCGGGATTGTTGTCGCCTGCCTGTGGTTTTTCCCGATTTTGAAGGTCGGTAACGTGGTGATAAGCCAGCGGGACCAAACCTCGGAGGCGGATATCGCCGCCATCACCGATGGGCTGCAGGGGCAGAACATTCTCCGGGTTGACACCACTGCTGTTGCATCAGCGCTCTCGGCCCTGCCGTGGGTGGCAGAGGCCCGGGTGGCGAAGAAATTCCCCGACACCATTGACGTGTCCCTGGTGGAGCACCGGGCGGTATTGGTGGCCGAGCGGGAGGATGGCGATCATCTCATTGATGCTAACGGTAAGGTGTTTGTGGTTGCCCACAGGTTGGATTACACGGTGCCAATCACGAATACCAAGGGGGATAATCAGGAGACGTTTCAGGCGGCCGCGGGTATTATTGCGTCAATAGCCGAGTCGGAGCGCGGAAAAATCACCGAGATCAAGGCTGTCACACCGTATTCTTTTGACATTATTGCTGGTGATAAGACGATTGTGTGGGGGGCGGCAGAGAACAACGGAGAGAAGGCGCGGGCGTTTTCGGTGGCGTTACAGCGGTCGGAGTCGACGATCGATATCACGGGCGCGCCAACGATTTCGGTGCAGGAGTAAAAATTTTTAAAAAATTTTTTATCACAATCACCGAATCCAAAGCGTGAGGATGCGCATATCCCAGTGATGGTTTTTCTTGGGGTATGCGTGTGAAAAATCCGTGAACGAGAATGGTGATTATTAGGGTTATCCAGTGAGTTTTCTGTGATTTTCCGCCGCTGCTTTGTTACTTATCTGCTTCTTCCATGGGTGGGGCTGAGGGGATAAGTTACCGGTAAAACCGCATGTCAAAAGTCTAACCCTCTAGTTGAAGGTGGAGACACGCCGCTGCAAATGTCCATGATTCTTGATCCAAATTCAGTCAATATGTAGTAGCAGAAACCGCACAGGTTGGCGGGTAGTGGTGGCCGTAATCTTTACCCATCACGACGTGGTAAAAGTGTCGGTCAATTCCCTTAACGGAAATCTAGACGGAAAGATGAGTCGTATTTATGAACGCCCAGGATAACTTCCTCGCCGTACTTAAAGTTGTCGGTGTTGGCGGTGGTGGCGTCAACGCGGTGAACCGCATGATTGAAGAGGGCTTGAAAGGCGTCGAGTTCATTGCCGTGAACACCGATTCGCAAGCTCTCATGTTCTCCGACGCTGACGTCAAACTCGATATTGGTCGGGAGGCCACTCGTGGCCTCGGCGCCGGTGCCAACCCCGAGGTAGGTCGGCAGTCTGCGGAGGACCACAAAAGCGAAATAGAAGAAACCCTCAAGGGTGCCGACATGGTGTTCGTCACCGCTGGTGAGGGCGGTGGTACCGGCACCGGTGCCGCCCCCGTGGTGGCATCCATCGCCAAGAAGATGGGTGCGCTCACCGTGGGCGTCGTCACGCGGCCGTTTAATTTTGAGGGGAAGAAGCGCACCAGGCAGGCGCTGCAGGGCATCGAGGCCTTGCGGGAGGTGTGCGACACGCTCATCGTCATCCCCAACGATCGGCTGTTGCAGCTTGATTCGTCCAACCTCACCATGATGGAGGCCTTCCGGGCCGCGGACCAGGTGCTGCACAATGGTGTGCAGGGCATCACGGACCTGATTACTATACCTGGTCTCATCAACGTAGACTTCGCCGACGTGCGTTCCGTCATGGCGGATGCCGGTTCCGCGCTCATGGGTGTGGGCTCGGCCCGGGGCGACAATCGGGTGATGAATGCCGCCGAACAGGCCATTAATTCGCCGCTGTTGGAATCCACCATGGAGGGCGCCCAGGGTGTGCTGCTGTCCATTGCTGGCGGCTCCGACCTGGGCCTGCAGGAAGTGCATGAGGCAGCTACGATGGTGCAGGAGAAAGCAGATGCTGACGTCAACCTGATTTTCGGCACCATTTTTGACGATAATCTCGGCGATGAGGTGCGGGTGACCGTGATCGCCACCGGTTTCGAGGGCCTGAACGAAAACCCGAATACCACCACTGTCAATCGGGAGTCGGCGGAGTCATCTGCCAAGGCCACAGTGTCGTCCCCTGCTGAACCTGTGACTCCCGCCCCGGCAACCACCGCAACCGCTACCCCCGCGCCGGAACCCACCTCCCTGTTTGGGCAGAAGGATCGGAATGCGGAGTATTCGGTCCGCGAGTCCGCCGTGGCTACCCGCAGCAGCGATGAGGATTACGATTCTCGTCGCCGACGCAGCAACGACTATCAGCCGAATTACCGTGATGACCGGGGCAGCAATAATGGGTTGTTCACCAACCGGGGTGCGCATCGGAAATCCGGGCAGCAGGAGAGCGGGATGGACGACATTGATGATCTCGATCTCCCCGATTTCCTGCGATAATTCTGAATGAAGGTAGCCCCATGACCATGCTGGTTCACACGCATTTCACTACCCGGCTCGGCGGTGTGTCGCAGCCACCATACGACAGTTTGAACCTGGGGGCGCATGTGGGCGATGACCCAGATGCGGTGCGGGAGAACCGGGCCCGGGTGGCTACTCAACTGAATCTAGATCCTGCGCGGTTCATTTGGATGGACCAGGTGCATTCCGCCACCGTCCAGGTTGTGAATGCCGCAGATTTAGGGGCGCCGATTTCCGCCACCGACGCCGTGGTGACCACCGATCCGACCGTGGTGCTCACCGTCATGGTTGCCGATTGCGTTCCCGTCTTGCTTTACGACGCCGACGCGGGCGTCATCGCCGCCGCCCATGCGGGTCGAACAGGTGCTCGAAATGGGGTGGTGTCTAACACCGTGGCCACCATGGTGGAATTGGGGGCAAACCCGGATAATATGACGGCGCATTTGGGGCCGGCGGCCAGTGGGCGACGCTATGAATTGCCCCGGGAAATGGCGGAGGATGTTGAGGAGCATTTGCCGGGATCGTTGACTCGAACGGATCAGGGTACCTGGGGGAGTGATGTGCGGGCCGGGTTGGCCCGGCAACTCACCACGCTTGGGGTGGGAAATATCGTTATGGACCCACGATGCACCATCGAGGATTCGAATCTATTTTCGTATCGACGCGACGGGAAAACCGGCCGGCAAGCCGGAATCATCTGGGGAGAATAGAAAATCTGCTAGCAAATTACAAAACTTTCAACATTCACCGCGTGTCATAATTCAATAATCACGATTTGGCCACTACTTTATAACTAATAGTCGGCTTTACAGCAGCCACTATAAATTACAAAAATCACATCAGTCACAGCCAGACAGCATCAACCGGCGAAGGAGCCACCTTATGTCTATCCTGACGAAAACCAAGAATTTTTTCGGCCTGGGCCCCTACGAAATGGATGGGGTGCGTGAAGACGCCTATTATAACGACGAGCCACCGGCGCCCCGCTACAATGGCAACCTCGCCTATGCCCCCGAGCCAGACTACGAATACCAGAGGGAATCAGTAGAACTACCGTTCGAAACTTCTATTGTGTCGGTCGACGTCTTCAGCTATAACGAGGCGGCAAAAATTGGTTCCGCATTCCGGGACGGTGAGGCGGTCATCTTCGATCTTTCCGACATGCCTAACGATATAGCTAAGCGGGTTTTGGACTTCTCGGGCGGCCTCGCCTTTGCCCTGCACGGCAAGATCAAACGACTGGTTGATGAACATCGGGTTTTCGGCCTTATACCGGAGGATGCCACCGTGAGCTTTGACGATCTCCGGCGAGCGGCAAAGATATACTAGCCCGTCTGAAAACCGAACATAGTATCGGATTATCGGGCGGGTGTCGGAAATTCCCTACGGAGCCTTTTGCTATTACGAAGCTCGGGAACCAAATATCGGGTTTATGAGTTAACGTAAATAGACAAAGGGCTTTTGTCATGATTATCTAACGTTTACTACCCACGGAAAGGCGACCGCAGCACGTGGCTCTCGTGAAAACCATCCTGCTTTTAGCGATCAACCTATTCATCCTGGCACTTATAGGACGCATTCTCATAGAGATGATTGTCTCGTTCTCTAGAAATTTTCGCGCCCCCAGCTGGTTTACCCGCTGCGCAGAGCTGCTTTTTGTTGTCACTGATCCGGCAGTAAAAGCACTACGACGAATCATTCCGCCGCTTCGGATGAATAATGTTTCCCTCGATTTATCGGTTTTAGTGCTCTATATCGGGTTGCAATTCTTATACGTCCTCGTTGCTAACTATCTTCCTGGCTAATGCGTGACCTCAATGTTGTCGGGTAGCAAAATCGACTACAGTCATAGGCTGCAAACTTGCTATATACCGTCATGTGGGTGTGGTTTGACGGGCTGGTGTAGGGGTGGAAAACTACCCAATTATCGCCATAAATGTGAGAGTAATACAGGAATTAGCTGCGGTTTTGTTAAGATTAACCCCTACTTATCTTAAAAATTACCTGGGTTATATTCCAGGGGTAGCCCATTACCCACGGCTGGGGGTCTAAGAACCCTCAGATTTGCAGTAACTTCGTCACATTTGGTGAGAAATTGGAAAAAATTTCCCTAGACCACGTTTGGCCCTAAAAACCCCGCTGACGGGTGTATTTTTTGATGCATAGCGCTAAAATAACGGGTACATAACGGTTAGATTTCATCTTTATACTTAACATTTAGACTTGAATGTGCGTTATGGTTAACAGGAACGTTATAAAAGCTATATCAATGATGGACGATCATCGTTGATATTTTATGAATCTCGAAGGGAATAGTTCCATGCCGCTGACTCCAGCCGATGTGCATAACGTCGCATTCAGCAAGCCGCCAATTGGCAAGCGCGGCTATAACGAGGACGAGGTTGATCAGTTCTTAGACTTGGTTGAAGATACTCTTGCCGAGATTCAAGAGGAGAACGACGATCTACGCCAACAAACAGACGAATTGAAGTCGGAACTGGAACAAGCCCGTGCCGGTGGGGGCGGCGGCGGTGGAGCTGACGAAGCGGCCATCCGTGCCCGGGTGGAAGCCCAGCTCAAGCAGCAATTCAACGCCGAACTTGCGGCAGCTAAGGCAGAAACTGAACGAGCTAAAGAAGAAGCACGCGCAGCAAAGGCCGAAGCCGAGGCCGCGAAGAAGGCTGCCGAAGGCGCCATGGTTCCCTCCGGGGAGACTGCACACCCAGAAACCCACATGCAAGCCGCAAAGGTGCTGGGGCTGGCGCAGGAGATGGCGGATCGCATGACCACCGAGGCACAGGCCGAATCGCGGTCCATGCTGGAAGATGCCCGCACCGCTGCCGAAAAGCAGATCTCCTCCGCTGAAGCGACTGCCCGCGCTACTCTTGACGACGCACGCATGCGCGCCGAGAAGCAAGTGAACGAAGCCACCGCCACCGCGGAACGCCTCGTCAATGAGGCACGTATCCAGGCCGAAAAAACCATTTCCGAGGCGAATGCTCGTGCCGAAGCCCAGATCAAGGCGGCCGAAGACAAGGCCAATGCCCTCCAGGCCGACGCCGAACGCCGCCACACCGAAATCATGGCCACGGTCACGCAGCAGAAGAACGCCCTGGAAACCAGGATTGCTGAGCTGCGTACTTTCGAACGCGAATACCGCACCCGGTTGCGCACCATGCTGCAAACCCAATTGGAGGAATTGGATGCTCGGGGTTCGGCCCAACCCGGCCCCCAAAGCAACAACAAATAGCCCAGTGTTGCTGTGAACTGATAAGTTTAAGCCCTCAATGTAGACCACGCATTGAGGGCTTTTCCCTGAGGAGGTAGTGAATGTTCATAGCGGCACTGGGATTGGGCGTGGCCAGCTTAGGATTTCTCATTGCGGCCATCGTCGGCAGTAGCCAAATCTGGCAGTGGCCCGCAATCGGCTGCGCGCTCATCGGCCTGGTGCTACTTATCGTTGACCACATTCGCTACCGGGGTGCTAGCCGTGAGCCGGAGGAGGAGCCGGAGCCGCCCCGCATGCCGAATCGGCGCAGCTCTCACTCGCATCATCGTCGCCAAGACCCGAAATAAGTTGACGCAGCGTGGGCCACAATCCGCCGCGCACCGCATCCGCATGAAAATACCACCAAAAATAGCCTCCCACGAACCGCGGCCCCACCTGTGCCCGTAACTCATTATGCATGCCGTAATAGCATTGGGCTATTTGTTGTTTTTCCGCTAACCCCGGATCCTGGGACCGACCATCGCTGCGGTTCTGCGCCCCAACCTCCCCAATGCCCAGGCGCGCGTGGGGAAACACCGTTCCCAGGGCAGTGAGCGTGTGTGCTATGTCGGCCGCGGTGGGGTGCTGCGGCGGATCGCACGCCGTCTCATAGATAGATAAAAATACATAGTCCGGTTGCCTGCTGACGGTGTGGGCGAACCGCATTGTGTCCTCCCATGCGTGTTCGTAGCAGTCCGGCGACGACCAATAGTTGAGGGTGAGCGCGGTCGGCCGACCGGCCTGGGCTACGACGTCGTGCGCCGCGGCCACCTTGGCGTTGATCTCCCCGGGGCCGGACCCCGCCCACTCCCCATTGGGCTCGTTACCGATCTCCCACACATCCACCCATTCCCCCAGGTCACGCAGCGCCGCCTTGGTGCGGTCGGCCACCTCGGTGGTCGACAACTCCGTAAGCTGTTCGGAGTCCACCACCTGCACCATGACCTGCGCCCGGTCGTGGATTCGGGCCACCGCATCCCGGTACTCCTCGGGTTGCATCGCAGTGTCCATGACCACCCGCACCGTGAGCGGGGTGGGGCTTGCCGCCATGAGGTCCAGGCTCCGGCCCAGGTCATCTAGAGATTCGAGGGTGATGCCCCGCAGCGGGGTGGTGAGCTGCCGCGGTGGTGGTGCCGGCGGCGACTCTGAGGTGGTGCACGATACGAGAAATAAGGCAGCCATGAGAAAAACGGCCAGGTGGCCGTGGGCGAAGCGTCGTAAAGCGCGCATGGTTTCATCATATGTGGTAAGCTGTGCTGGTTTAAACGGCTATGATCCGGCAATCACCGGGGAGCCATCTGGAAGAACCGGCAGCGACTGCCTCAGTAGAACCAGACGGGTAAGACCGACATCTCCTTCAAACGAAGCGGGGCCCATGCGGCCCAACCAGGGTGGTACCGCGTGCAAGCGTCCCTGGATTCCCACTGACTCTTTGAAGGAGACCATACCGTGACCAAAGTCGGCAATGTATACCCTCGTGTGGACATGACCGGGGGTTCCCAGCGCTTTTCCGACATGGAACAACAGGTCCTGCGCTACTGGGACCTTGATCAAACCTTCCAAGCCTCCTGCGACAACCGGGAAACCAGCCCCGAATATGTGTTCTATGATGGGCCGCCGTTTGCCAACGGGCTACCGCACTATGGGCACCTGCTGACCGGCTACGTCAAAGACATCATCCCCAGGTACAAAACCATGCGCGGCTACAAGGTGGCGCGCGTATTCGGTTGGGACTGCCACGGCCTGCCCGCCGAACTGGAGGCCGAAAAACAGCTGGGTATCAAAGACAAAGGCCAAATCGAGGCCATGGGCCTGGAAAAATTCAACGAGTACTGCGCCCAAAGCGTGCTGCAATACACGGAGGAATGGAAAGCCTACGTCACCCGGCAGGCCCGGTGGGTCGATTTCGATAACGGCTACAAAACCATGGACCTGGATTTCATGGAATCCGTCATGTGGGCGTTCAAAACCCTCTACGATAACGGCCTGATCTACCAGGGCTTCCGGGTGCTGCCCTATTCCTGGGCCGAACACACACCCCTCTCCAATCAGGAAACCCGCCTGGACGACTCCTACAAAATGCGGCAAGATCCCGCGGTCACCGTCACCATGCCGCTGGTGGACACCCCAGGCCATCCGCTCGGGGCCGCGCTCGCCGGCGTCAATGCTCTCATCTGGACGACCACGCCGTGGACCCTGCCCTCCAACCTGGCCATCGCCGTCAATCCGGACGTCACCTATGCCGTGGTGCGGGCCGCCGACGGGGAACGCTACCTGCTGGCCGACAACCTGGTTGCCGGATACGCCAAAGAACTCGGCGACTATGAAATCGAACACACATACGCCGGCCAGGAGTTGGCGGGGCTGGGATACCAACCCCCCTACGACTTCTTCCTGGATGAGCCGAAGGCGTTCCGCATCCTCGTCGCCGACTATGTGACCACCGAGGACGGCACCGGCGTGGTCCACCAAGCCCCCGCATTCGGTGAAGACGACATGCTCACCTGCCAGCAGGCCGGCATCGGCGTGGTCATTCCGGTGGACATGGACGGCAAATTCACCTCCCTCGTGCCCCCCTACGAGGGCATGCTGGTGTTCGACGCCAACAAAGACATCATCCGGGACCTCAAGGCGGCCGGCCGAATCCTCCGCCACCAAACCATCGAACACTCCTACCCGCACTCGTGGCGGTCCGGGCAGCCACTCATCTACATGGCGCTGCCCTCCTGGTTCGTGGCGGTCACCAAATTCCGGGACCGCATGGTCGAACTCAACCACGACCTGATCGAATGGATGCCCGAACACATCCGGGACGGCCAATTCGGCAAATGGCTCGAAGGCGCCCGCGACTGGAACATCTCCCGCAACCGCTACTGGGGCTCGCCCATCCCCGTGTGGGTGTCCGACTCCGAGGAATACCCGCGGGTCGACGTGTACGGCTCCCTGGACGAGCTCGAACGTGATTTCGGGGTGCGCCCCGCATCCCTGCACCGGCCATACATCGACGAACTCACCCGGCCCAACCCCGACGATCCCACCGGGAAATCCACCATGCGGCGGGTGCCGGAAGTCCTCGACTGCTGGTTCGAATCCGGCTCCATGCCGTTCGCCCAAAAACACTACCCGTTCGAAAACAAAGAATGGTTCGACGACCACTCCCCGGCGGATTTCATCGTGGAATACTCCGGCCAATCCCGTGGCTGGTTCTATACCCTGCACGTGCTCGCCACCGCCCTGTTCGACCGCCCGGCGTTCAAAAAGGTTGTGGCCCACGGCATCGTGCTTGGCGACGACGGGCTCAAAATGAGCAAGTCCAAGGGAAACTACCCCAACGTCAACGAGGTGTTTGACCGGGACGGATCCGACGCCATGCGCTGGTTCCTCATGTCCAGCCCCATCCTGCGCGGCGGCAACCTCATCGTCACCGAGCAGGGTATCAGGGAAGGCGTGCGGCAGGCCCTGCTGCCCATGTGGAACGCCTACAGCTTCCTCAAACTGTACTCCGCCACCCCGGCTCGCATTGCCACCGACTCCACCGACATCCTTGACCGGTACATCCTGGCTAAACTGCACAACCTGGTGGCGGGCGTCACCGACGCCCTCGACGACACCGACATCGCCAGGGCCTGCGACGAAGTGCGGTGGTTCTGCGACGTGCTCACCAACTGGTATGTGCGCCGCTCCCGCCAACGCTTCTGGGAAGGCGACGAAGCCCACCCCGAGGCCTTCAACACCCTCTACACGGTGCTAGAGGCCCTCACCCGGGTGACCGCGCCCCTGCTACCAATGCTGTCCGAAGTCATCTGGCGAGGCCTCACCGGCGAACGCTCCGTGCACCTGGCAGACTTCCCGGCGGCCGACGACTTCCCGGCCGACAACGACCTGGTGACCGCCATGGACTCCATGCGGGGCGTGTGCTCGGCCACCAATTCGATCCGGAAAGCCCACAAGCTGCGCAACCGGCTCCCGCTGCCCAAACTCACCGTCGCCATGGCCAACTCCCAACAATTGGCCACCTTTGCCGACATCATCCGCAGCGAAGTCAATGTGAAAGAACTCAGCCTCACCGACGACGTGGACAGCATCGGCACCTTCGAAGTCGTCGTCAACGCCAAGATTGCCGGCCCCCGACTGGGCAAAGACGTGCAGAAAGCCATCAAGGCGGTCAAGGCCGGCAACTATGAGCGCACCGACCACGGCACCGTCATCGCCGATGGGGTAGAGCTCCAGCCTGATGAATTCACGGAACGCCTCGTCGCCGCCGACCCGACCGCTACCGCCCAAATCGACGGCGTGGACGGCCTGGTGCTGCTCGACACCCACGTCACCGAGGAGCTAGAGGCCGAAGGGTGGGCCGCCGACGTGATCCGTGGGCTGCAAGACGCCCGTAAACTCATGGACCTGGAGGTATCCGACCGCATCACCGTCACCCTGGGTGTGCCGGCTGAAAAAGAACAGTGGGCGCTCCGCCACGCCGACACCATCGCCGGGGAAGTCCTGGCCACCAGCCTCGACATCATCGTGGGCGACATCCCCGACGGTTTGAGCATTGTATCCGACGTGACCGCGGCAATCACCAAGAACTAAGAGTGGTATAATTTAAACCGCCTTTCTACTTGAATTGCAGGCCAATGGCCTCAACCACACCCCGGTTGAGGCCATTGGTCATTTCCCCCCTTTGGGCGTCGACAAGCCTAGCGGCGATGCACCCGCTCCATAATCATGCTGGCCTGCGCCGCCACCCCGCGTTCGGTCAAATGCCACGCCATGATCTGATCCTGCGCCTGGTCATCAATGATGTTCTTCACCCACCGCTGCTCCAGTGGCTGACACGAACCATGCCCCTCAAAACCCGCGGCGATATCCACAAACTCGGTGTGCAACTCCGCACCCAACTCGCGCATCGACTCGTTTATCGTCCCCAGGTAATCAACCATCACCCGATCCGGCACCACAACCCGAACCGGAACGCCTATCCGCTCTTTCGGCATATTAATCGCACACAACCGCCGATCCGAATCCACCACATGCGGGTACCCCACCAATAGCACCCGCGCATTCGGTGCCAACTCATGAATCCGGCGCACCGACGGCCCAATCCGCCGCCCATACTCCGCCGGCGTAATCCGCCGCCACGATTGCAACACCCCATAGTCCCGAATGATCCCATCCCAGGCTTCGTTCGCACCTGCAGTGATCGTCACAATCTTCGTGCCCGGGCCCAACGCCCCGGCGCGCTCCGCATACCGCACCCGATCAATCAAATTCGACTTCTGTTCTGGGCCGGCATCCTTCTCAATCACCGAACCAGCGCAGGTGGCAATGAACGTCGACGAAAAATTCGGCTTCAACTGCACCGGATACGAATTCTTGCTCCACCGGCACAGCGCATTATCCTCCCGCGGCTCTACCTGGTCCCAATAGGTGGGATTCGCCGCAAACGAGTCCCCGAACGCCACATACTCCGACCCGCCATTTGGCACTGGATCGTACGCTCCTGGATTGCTCACGGTCTCCCGCAGTTTGCTCTGCGCCACCGCCGGTGTGGGCACCATAACAGCGGCCGTCGTCACGGTAAGCAATGCGACTATTTTTGCCGCTAAACTGCGGCTTTTCTTCAAGATTCTCCTCATGCGGTTAACAATATCTCACGACGTCTCGGTTAGGCTATGGGATATGTATCAACGTTGGGTTCTCCACATCGACATGGATGCGTTCTTCGCGTCGGTGGAACAACTCACCCGCCCCACACTCCGCGGCCGCCCCGTGCTCGTCGGCGGCACCTCCGGTCGCGGTGTGGTCGCCGGCGCCTCCTACGAGGCCCGCCGCTTTGGCGCCCATTCCGCCATGCCCATGCACCAAGCCCGGGCGCTCGTGGGGTTTTCGGCCATTACTGTCCAGCCCCGCATCGGCCTCTACCGGGTAGCTTCACGACGTGTCTTCGACCTGGTGGCCCGCAACGTTGGCACTATCGAACAAATCAGCGTCGACGAAGCTTTCCTCGAACCCATAGGCCTGCGCGGGGCTACGCCTGACGACGTAGCAACCTGGGCCAATAATCTTCGAACACAAATTCGCCAGGAGACCGGCTTGCCGTCTTCCATTGGTGCGGGCCCCGGCAAACAAAGCGCCAAAATCGCCTCCAGCATGGCCAAACCCAACGGGCTTTATATCATCCCCAAAGATCAGGAAGCCGACATCCTCGGCCCCCTGCCGGTGCGTAAACTCTGGGGAGTCGGCCCGGTCTCCGAAATCAAACTCCAGCGCATGGGCGTCAAAACCATCGCCGACCTCGCCAACCTGCCCCAAACCGAAGTCGAGGCCAGCCTCGGAAAAACCGTGGGCCTTGGCCTCTGGCACCGCGCCCGCGGCATCGACACCGCCCCCGTTGAACCCCGCGCCGAGGCGAAATCCGTTGGTGCCGAATATACCTACCCCCACGACCTCACCACCCGACCCGAAGTGGACGCCGCCATCGACCGGGCGTTCGAAGCCGCCCTCCGCCGGCTCCGCACCGATGGTCGCGGCGCCCGTACCGTGAACGTCAAACTCAAGCTCGCCGACTTTCACACCCTCACCCGCGCCCAATCCTTCCCCTACGCCATAGATGACCCTGCCATCCTCCGAAACGCCACCAACCTCCTCGTCCGCTACCCCCACGAGGTCGGACCTATCCGACTCGTCGGTGTCTCCTTCAGCAACCTTGACCACCCCAGCCAAGAAATGCTGTTCCCCGACCTGCACCCCGCCACACCCACCACCGCTCCTACCCACAGCGTTGACTGGGAGGCCGGGGTGCGGGGCAATAACCCGCCCGACGAAGACGCCACAAACCCTGCCGCCAATCTCATTACCACCGACGGCTGGTACCCCACCCAAGACGTCACCCACCCCGATCACGGCCACGGCTGGATTCAGGGCATCGGCCACGGCAAACTCACCGTCCGATTTGAAACCCGCACCACGCCCCGCGGCCACACCTGCACCTTTGCCACCACCAACCCCGACCTCCAACCGGCCGACCCCCTCACCAGCCTCGACTGGGATGATTGGCTGGCAGAACACCAATGACAAAGAAAAATACACTATGAAACCGCATTCCACCACGCGCCATATCACCACCATGCTGACCGCCCTCACAGCCCTCGCGCTGCTCACAGCATGCGGCAGCGAGACCACCGCTCCCACCGAACTCGGCTATCTTCGCCCCCGTGACTGGCACACCATCACCGACATAAAAGACACCATCCGCACCTTAACCGGTGGCTGCGCCGCCTACACCGATACCGAAGGCATTGGCAGCTGCGCCGAAGGCGACCAACAAACCTACCTCTTCACCATCGACCCGGCTGACCTGGACCCCGCAACCACCCAACCCCGGGCCGGCACCATCACCATGACCGCCCGCGCTCAAGCCGAAGAACGCAATGTTGCGGCCGCGGTCCTCATCGGCCCCCGGTGGCAAATCGCCTGCTACGGCGCCCACGCCCTGAGCAATTGCAGCGTTCTCCGCGGGGCCTTCGACATGAAAACCATAGACGTGTACAACCTGGAGCAGGCCGATAACGCCGACGATTTCCGCACCGACGTCACCGTAAGAATCCTTGACTAGCCGCCAGAACCCCCGCAGCTAGAACAGCGTGAACGGGCTTACCCCACTCGCAATCGCGGCCGCCAACAACACCCGGGCCTGACCGGCCCGAAAATACGTCGACCCCACCGCCCCCTTTGCTGCCAACGTGGCGCCCCCACCGGCGCCACCATATTTACCGGACACCTCACCCCGCGGCACCCGAGTCGTGATCACCACCGGAATCCCCCGATCCAATGCTGCCCCCAGGGTGCGACCCATCTCCACACCCACGTTTCCCGAACCCATGGCCTCCACCACCAGGCCCTGAACCCCGGCAGCTATCGCCGCCTCCACCAATGTGCCCGGCGCGCCGGGATAGGCGGAAATGATGGCGACCTGCGTGTCTTTGAGGGGCACCAGGGGGATGGGGTCGGCCCGGGTGGGTTCCTCGGGGGCGTTGGTGGCGAAGGCAAGCTCGTCGCTGGTGTGCCATTTGCACACGCCGCGGGCGGGGAGCACCGCATGCCCGAAGACGACGAGCACCCCAATGTCGCGGGCGGACGTGTCTGAGGCAATCATGACGGCTTCGAATAGATTAGCGAACCCATCGGATTCGGGATGGTCGTAGGGTTTTTGGGAGCCGGTGAGCACGATGGGGCGGGGGTCGGTGTGGAAGGTGTCGAGCGCGACGGCGGTTTCTTCCATGGAGTCGGTGCCGTGCGTGACGACGACCCCCACGACGGTGGGGTCGGTCAAGGCGTCGTGGCAGGCGGCAATGATGGTGTCCAGGTCGGCGAAGGTGAGGGAGGAGGAATCCAGGCGGGTGAGTTCCCGCACCTCGATGGTGAGGTTTCCGGCAAATCGGTCGGCGACGGGTTGCACGAGGGTGGTGCCTGCCACGGTGGGCACCAGCGCCCCGGTGGGGTCGGTGGTGCAGGAGATCGTGCCGCCAGTGGTGATGATGATTACTTTGGGCTGAGCTTTATTCGGGTGGTTTTGGTCAGTCATGGCTTAAACTGTGCCATATTTTCGGGTTTTCTGGGAGTTTCTGACTGGGGTTATGGTGGTGATGGTTTTCCCGAAACCGCGATTGGCGGGTTACCATTTTAGGTGTATTTAAGATGATGCACTTTTCGAAGGAGTTTTCTGTGAAGTTCTCTCGGCTGTCTGCGGTTTCGGTCATGGCTGTGGCGATGAGTTGCGCCCTTACCGCATGCTCCAGCGGTGATGATGCATCTACTGGCAAGTCGGCTTCCGCCACGAGCCAGGCGGGGTCTCAGGCGGCAAAAATCGCAATGCCGACCCCGGAGGACCTTAACGCAGTCTTAAATCTTGCTGCCGATCCCAATGCGCCGATCGAGCAGCGAACCCAGACGGTGCAGAATGGGGAGTCGGCGTCAGACCTGTTTCCGGTGATGACGAAGCTGCGGGATGAGTCGCACGCACAATTCCAGGTTGTGAACCCGATTTTGCCTGGCTATAGTCCTAATTCGGTTTTGGCTAAGGTGAATTTGGTGTTGCCGGATAAGGAGCCGCAGGCGGCCGACAATGTGGAGTTTGTGTATGAGAATGGAAAGTGGAAGCTGGCCCAGTCATGGGCGTGTACGTTGATTGAGTACACGGTGCCAGATCAGGCTCCGCCGATGTGTTCGAAGGATAAGGGGTCGGCAGCACCGGCCCCAGCACCGGCCGCCCCGGCACCGGCTGAGAGTAATGCTCCGGCCCCGGCAGCTCCGGCTGGTGGGAACAATAATAATGCGCCGGCTCCGGCAGCGCCCGCAGCCCCAGCGGCACCCGCCGCGAATAATAACGCCCCCGCCCCGGCAGCGCCCGCAGCTCCCGAGGCCCCGGCGAATAACGTTCAGAATCCGGCCCCGGACCAGGCGCTGGTTGGGAATAATAACAACAACAATGAGGGGCTCCTGATGCCGCAGGAGGGCCAAACTCACTAGTGATGGCTTTCGGGTGGCGAATCGTAAATGGGTACACTTGTGCCCATGAAACGTTTTGCCACTGGTTTGTTTTGTGCACTTGCGATACCACTTGTGGTGGGGGTGTCGGCGTGTAGCACCCAATCGTCCACGGAGGGTGCCGCCTCGACCGCGGCCACGACAACCATGGCGCAGGAAATCCCCGAATTTGTGGAAAAATGCCAGGTGAAGCCGATCTCGTCCGAGAAGGAGCAGGCCAAGAAGGAAGAGGGGAAGGCCGAGGGCGGCGCGAGCGAGCAGCCGAAAGCCTCCGGGAGTAAGACAGCAGCAAAGTCCTCCCAGGCCGATTCCGCGGCGAAGGATTCGGGGGAGACCGCCATGGTGCCAGAACAATTCCTCACCAAGGATGTGACGCTCACGCTCAAAACCACTGCCGGGGACATTCCCATGAAGCTCACGGCGTCAAAAACCCCCTGCGCCGCCTCCACCATCGCGTCCCTGGCCAAGCAGGGATTCTACAATAAAACCGTGTGCCACCGGATCACCACGGAAGAAATTTACGTGCTGCAATGCGGCGACCCGGATGGGACGGGAGAAGGCGGCCCAGGGTTCGTATTCAAAGACGAATACCCGGTGGGTACGGACCAGTCGAACCTGTACAAGCCCGGGGTGGTAGCGATGGCGAATGCCGGGCAGAACACGAATGGTTCCCAGTTTTTCGTCACCTATGCGGATTCGCCGCTGCCGGCCTACTACACCATTTTCGGCAGCGTTTCCGAGGCGGGGATGAAGACGGTGCAGGCGATCGCCAAGAAGGGCACGAAAGGGGGCGTGCCCGACGGCCAGCCGTCGACGGAGGTGCGCATCGATAAGGCCGTCGTGTCCGAATAACGGAAGCTATTGGGCATCGAACGCCACCTTAGTGGAGGTGTCCTGGATGACCCGGTGCTCGCTATCCTCCGTGCCGTAGACGATGCGGGTGGTGAGTGCCACCGACCCTGCCGTGGGGAGCGGCCGGGTCAGGTCCATGGTGAGGGAGCCCTCGCTGACGGTTTTGCTGCTGAGTACCGCAAGTTTCGCCCCGTCGTCCATGTCCAGGGACCCCAGCGTGGGCCGTTGTTCGACGGATGTTTTCAGGTCAACCTTGTCGCCTGCCATGCCGGTCACCGTGTAGGTGATGGTTTGCAGCAGGGGGGTTTGGCCGGTGATGCGGGACTCTACCGTCCAGGACCCGCCCACGCCCACCGGCTCGGTGGGGAACACGATCGGCAGCCCCACCATGGCGGTGAGGAATTGTTCGGTGAGGGCCCGGGTTTGGTCGTTTGCCGCTGTGGGGGCGGTGAAGTTCACGGAGGATATGGTGCCGGCATCGTTACCGAACCAGCCGAAGGCGAAACCGTGGGCGGACGCCAGGTCATCCTTGGCCCCATCACCGGTCAGTTTCGGGTGGTCCAATTCGGCGGTGACACTGCGGGAGGAGGTTTCGCTGTTTTCGGCCTTGCGGGTGCGGGTGACGAGGGCGGAGGTGAACGTGGTGGGGGATTGGGGTTCGAGTGCCGGGGTGTCATTGGTGTCGGCGGCGGTGCCGACCGTGGGGGTGAAGGCGTCGGTGATGGTGACGTTCACCTTGTGGTCGCCGGTGTCAATATCGCGGTAGCGCAGCGTGGTGTGTGGCGCGCTACCAGCGTCGACAAGCGTGACGCGGGGGGCTTCGATCTGCACCCCGACCGGCTTATCGACGGGCACAGCAGGGTCATTCGTTGTCGAACCGCAGGCGGCGAGAAGCAGCGACAGGCAGGCCACGGTGGCGAGCAAGAGACGGGTGGTGGGGGAGGCAATCACGGAGCACATTGTACTGGTAGGTATGGCCAGGTGGCGCATCGAGGCGGTTGTTTGAAAAGATAGACCATGTGATTGCAACGGATAGGGGAACCAGATTTGTCGCTTTTATGGTGACCATCATCGTCATTGTTGGCGTTATTGACCAAGTAACGAAGACGCTCATGGTGAACATGCTTGCCGATAATAAGATTATTTACATTATCGGCGACTGGTTTCGCTTCCGTCTCCTCTTCAACCCGGGTGCCGCCTTCAGCATGGGGCAGGGATCAACCTGGCTGTTTACCTGCTTCCAACTGGCGTTTCTCATTGGCGTGCTGTGGTACTCGCCGAAAGTGCGGGACCGGTGGATCGCCCTGGGGTTGGCGCTGATCGGCGGCGGGGCCCTAGGCAACCTGGGCGATCGACTGTTTCGTGCCCCCCAATTCTTCCTAGGTCATGTGGTGGATTTCATTTCCGTGGGGGATTTCGCCGTGTTCAACATCGCCGATTCCGCCATCACCTGCGGGGTTGCGGTATTCCTCATCGCCACGCTGCTGGAAGGCCGGGGACAAGGCCAAAAAACACCCCCTGAAAAATCCCTCGACGACGCCGCCAATAGCAGCCAGGGTGCGCAGCCGGCCACGCCGGTGGAGGAGCAGCAGCGATGAGTCGGGAAACTCGGTCGCTGCCGGTCCCGGAGGGACTCGCCGACATGCGCGTTGACGTGGCATTATCGAAACTGTTTGGGCTTTCGCGCACCGTTTCCGCCGACCTGGCCACCAAGGGTGACGTGCTCATTGATGGCAAACCCGCCACCAAATCCGACAAAATCACTGACGGGGCCTGGCTGGAGGTGCTGCTGCCCGAACCGCAGAAACCCCTGGTGCCCACGGAAGAACTGGTGGATGGGCTGGAAATCCTCTACGCCGACGAGGATCTCATCGCGGTGGACAAACCCGTCGGGGTTGCGGCGCACCCCACCGTGGGCTGGGACGGTCCCACCGTGGTGGGCGGGCTGGCCGCGGCCGGCTACCGCATCTCCACATCCGGCCCCCCAGAGCGCAACGGTATCGTGCAGCGGCTCGACGTGGGCACATCAGGCGTGATGGTGGTGGCCGCCTCCGAACGCGGCTATTCCGTGCTCAAGCGGGCGTTTAAGGAACGCACAGTGTCGAAAACTTACCATGCGCTGGTGCAGGGGCACATGGATCCGCTGGCCGGCACAATCGAGGCAAATATCGGCCGGCACCCGTCTTCCGGCTGGAAGTTTGCCGTGACCAGCGACGGCAAGCATGCGGTGACGCATTACGAAACCCTGGAGGCGTTTGTTGCCGCATCCCTGCTAGAGGTGCATTTAGAAACCGGCCGCACGCATCAGATTCGGGTGCACATGTCGGCGCTGCACCATCCGTGCTGCGGAGATCCCATGTATGGCGCGGACCCGCAACTATCCGCCCGGCTGGGCCTCAACCGGCAATGGCTGCACGCGGTGAAGCTGGGGTTTTACCACCCGGCGGACGGCCGGTGGCTAGAGATCGAATCACCATACCCGCCAGACCTGCGGCATGCCCTGGAAGTGCTGCGCGCCGAGCAATAAGAACCGGCAGGGAAACTGTCTTACAATTTTGTCTGTGTGGTTTTTTCGTGACTTGGATGTGATCGACCGGTGGCGGTTTATCATCGCGGCTATGAGCGTGGCGGCGCTGGTCGTGTTGATCACCGCCACTGCCGGGCAGCACCATACGCCACCGCCCAGGCTGGTGGGGGACGAGTTGGGGCGGGATAATGACGAAACCCTGACGGATTATGTGCAGCGGGCACAACACGGTTTTTCCGCCGCGGCGCCGGGCGATGAGGTGTATGCGTTGGTCACGTTTCGACAGCCATTGACGGCGCAGGCTGCGGGCGCGGTGGTGCAGAATATCGCAAGGGTCAATGCGTTCGAAGTGGGTTTCGCACCCGTGGTGGGGATTCCCGAACCGGTGAAGGGGGTAAATCGCGGTGATAGTTTGGTCCATCACATCACTTTGAAGCAGATGAATCCATTGGATGTGCGCGGGCTGGTGGTGCATGACAGCGTCGAAAAGCTGCACGTCCTAGCGAAAAATTCGAAAGTGTTAGCGATTGAGGTATTGCCGCCGGATGCCACGTGGGGCAGCTTCGCGGTGCGGCCAGTCAACGTGTCATAAAAATGATGGGGGTATGGCCGATATTTTGCGCCGGCTTTGGCTATTGTCGTTAGGTATGAAGAAAAACCTCAGTGATTCCAATCGTCTTACCCGTGTCGCCGCAGCCGTAGTGCTGTGGATTCTTTCGTTTATCGTCTCCAAGTCCCCGCTGAAGATTATCTTCCGGCTGCTGGGCACCGTTTTGGGTGTCTCCGGCGCCGTGGGTTTCTGCCCCGCCAAGTGCCTCCTTGGCGGCGACCAGTGCCCGACTAACTTCTAGCCGGTCGACGCTTTTCGACGCCCATTGGTGCTGCGAAACCGCAGGATATCGAGGAAATAGAGGGCCACTGCCACCCAAATAATCCCAAACGCAACCCAACGCAGTGGCGCGATCTCCTCCCGGGTGACAAACACCGCCCACAGCATTTGCATCGTGGGGGTTAAATATTGCAGCATGCCAATGGTGGATAATTGGATCCGCCGCGCCGCGATCCCAAACAACAACAGTGGCACGGCGGTGACCAGGCCCGCCGTCATGAGCAGCAGGCTATGCCCCACGCTGACGTGCCCGAACGTGCCGGTGCCGCGCGCCTCCAACACCAGCAGATAGCCGGCCGCAACCGGGGCCAAAATCAGGGTTTCCGCCGTCAACGATGCCATGGCCGACATGTCCACCCGCTTTTTCACCAGGCCATAAAACCCAAACGAAAACGCCAACATGAGGGCCTGCACCGGCGGCTGACCCGCAATAATCGTCAACATCACCACAGCAGTCGCTGCCACCGTGATACTAGTTTTCTGTAAAGGTCGGAGTCGCTCCGACAAAAACACCAGCCCAAGCAGCACATTCACCAGGGGATTAATGTAATAGCCCAGGGCGGCATCCGCCACATGATTCGAATTCACGGCAATCACATACACCAACCAGTTCGTGGCAACCAGCACCGACGCCAAACCCAACCACCCCCAGGTGCGCACCGACGCCCGCCGCAGCTCCAACCACCCGGTCTTGGTACAGCTCATAATGATCGACATCACCACCGCGGTCCACACGATACGATGCCCAATAATCTCCAGAGGGGCGGCCGGGGTGAGTAGTGGGAAAAACGCTGGAAATATCCCCCATAGCACGTAAGCAGCAATGGCAAAAGGCATGGGGGATATTCTATACCTTTACCGTATGCGGCCCGCTACCCGGGCGGGCGTCGAAAAGCATGCGCCGTGGGAATGGTCTTGCCCGCCCCAGCCTCGTTATGATGGCAAGCATGGCCAAAAAATCTTCGTTCGTACACCTGCATAATCACACGGAATACTCCATGCTGGACGGCATGGCGAAGATCGACATGTTGGCTGAAGAAGCAACCCGGCTAGGCATGTCCGCCGTGGGCATGACCGACCACGGCAATATGTTCGGATCCGACTCGTTCTACCGCGCCATGACCAAAGCCGGAATTAAACCCATCATCGGTATCGAAGCCTACCTGGCGCCCGGCTCCCGATTCGACATGAAGCGGCAACGCTGGGGCGACGAATCGCAAAAATCCGACGACGTGTCCGCCTCCGGCGCCTACCTGCACCAAACCATGATCGCCGAAACCGCCGAAGGCCTCCACAACCTGTTCTACCTTTCCTCCATGGCCAGCTACGAAGGCCAACTCGGCAAATGGCCCCGCATGGACGCCGAACTCATCGCCGAACACGCCACCGGCATCATCGGCACCACCGGCTGCCCCTCCGGGGACATCCAAACCCGACTCCGACTCGGCCAATTCGACAAAGCCCTCGAAACCGCCGCCATGTGGCAAGACATTTACGGCCGGGACAATTTCTTCCTCGAACTCATGGACCACGGCCTCAACATCGAAAACCGGGTCCGCAGCGAACTGCTAGAAATCGGCCGGAAACTCGACCTGCCACCCCTGGTCACCAACGACTGCCACTACGTGCTGGAATCCCAAGCCCACGCCCACGAAGTGATGCTCTGCGTCCAAACCGGCAAAACCATGAGCGACCCCGACCGGTTCAAATTCGACGGCACCGGCTACTTCGTCAAAAGCGCCGAACAAATGCGCGAACTCTGGGACGACCTGGTCCCCGACGCCTGCGACAACACCCTCTGGATTGCCGAGCGCGTCCAAGACTACTCCAGCATTTGGGAAGCCCACCCCTACGACCGCATGCCCATCGCCGACGTGCCCGAAGGCCACACCCCCACCACCTGGCTCCGCCACCAAGTCCTCGACGGGCTGCGCGACCGCTTCGACGGGGCGGAAGTGCCCGCCAACTACATCGAACGGGCCGAATACGAAATCGGCGTCATCGACATGAAAGGCTACCCCTCCTACTTCCTCATCGTGGCCGAACTCATCAAGCACGCCCGCTCCATCGGCATTCGGGTAGGCCCAGGCCGTGGCTCGGCGGCCGGCTCCCTCGTCGCCTACGCCCTCACCATCACCAACATCGACCCCATCCACCACGGGCTCCTCTTCGAACGGTTCCTCAACCCGGAACGCCCCTCCGCCCCCGACATCGATATCGACTTCGACGACCGGCGCCGCGGCGAAATGATCCGCTACGCCTCGGAACGCTGGGGCGAAGACAAAATCGCCCAGGTGATTACCTTCGGCACGGTGAAAACCAAACAAGCAATCAAAGACTCCGCCCGGGCCCTCTACGGCCAACCCGGCTACCAAATCGCCGACCGCATCACCAAAGTGCTGCCGCCCCCCATCATGGCCAAAGACATCTCCCTGGCCGGCATCATGGACCCCGAACACGACCGCTATACCGAAGCCGGCGAAGTGCGGCAACTCATCGAAACCGACCCCGATGTGCGGCAAATCTACGACACCGCCCGCGGGCTGGAAGGCGTGGTCCGCCAAGCCGGCGTGCACGCTTGCGCCGTCATCATGGCCTCCGTGCCGCTCCTCGACTGCATCCCCATGTGGAAACGCGCCGCCGACGGAGCACTCATCACCGGCTGGCCCTACCCAGCCTGCGAAGCCATCGGCCTGCTCAAAATGGACTTCCTGGGCCTGCGAAACCTCACCGTCATCGGCGACGCCCTGGAAAACATCAAAATCAACCGGGACGAAACCATCGACCTGGAAAACCTCGCCATCACCGACCCCAACGTGTACAAACTCCTGGCCCGGGGCGACACCCTCGGCGTGTTCCAGCTGGACTCCGGCGGCATGCAAGAACTCCTCAAACGCATGCAACCCACCGAATTCAACGACATCGTGGCCGCCCTCGCCCTCTACCGGCCCGGACCCATGGGCGTTAACGCCCACCTGGACTACGCGGACCGGAAAAACGGGCGCAAACCCATCACCCCCATCCACCCCGAACTGGAAGAAGCGCTCAAAGACATCCTGGACGAAACCTACGGCCTCATCGTCTACCAAGAGCAGATCATGGAAATCTCCCGGCGCGTCGCCAACTACACGGCCGGTGAAGCCGACGGGTTCCGCAAAGCCATGGGCAAGAAAAAACCCGAAGTACTGGCGGCCGAATACGAAAAATTCTCGGCCGGCATGTTCAGCAACGGGTACAGCAAAGACGCGGTGGACGCCCTGTGGGGCACGATCGAACCGTTCGCATCCTATGCGTTCAATAAGTCCCACGCGGCCGGCTACGGGCTGGTATCGTACTGGACGGCCTACCTGAAGGCCAACTACACCGCCGAATACATGGCGGCCCTGCTCACGTCGGTGTCCGACAAGAAGGACAAGTCGGCAATCTACCTGGCGAACTGCCGACACCTCGGCATCGCCGTGCTCTCCCCGGACGTGAACGAGTCGGCGTATAACTTCCTGCCGGTGGGCCAAGATATCCGATTTGGGTTGGGTGCGGTGCGCAACGTGGGCGAAGACGTCGTGGCGTCAATTGTGCGCGAGCGAAAAGCGAAGGGGTTGTATAAGGACTTCACCGACTACCTGGAAAAAATCGACCTCACGGCCTGCAATAAGCGGGTGACCGAATCCCTGATTAAGGCCGGCGCGTTCGACTCCA
This sequence comes from Corynebacterium matruchotii, assembly GCF_011612265.2. Lineage (NCBI taxonomy): Bacteria > Bacillati > Actinomycetota > Actinomycetes > Mycobacteriales > Corynebacteriaceae > Corynebacterium > Corynebacterium matruchotii. The sequence continues at coordinate 879,005 of NZ_CP050134.2, forward strand.
TGGGGTATTCCCGCAAGGGGCTCATGATGGTTTTCGAAGACGCGGTGGATGCGGCGATCGGGCCGAAGAAAGCCATGGACAAGGGCCAGTTTGACCTGTTTTCGGCGCTGGGGGGCGAAAGCGAGGTGACCGAAAACGTGTTCAGCATTTCGGTGCCGGATGACACGTGGGATCGGAAACACCAGCTGGCGTTGGAGCGGGACATGCTGGGGCTATACGTGTCGGGCCACCCGCTGGACGGGTTCGAAGAGGCCCTGGATGCGCAGGTGGACACCTCCCTGTCGGTGGTGGCGTCGGAGGAGCTGAAAAACGGTGCGGAGGTGCAAATCGGCGGCATTATTTCGGCGGTGGATCGGCGCGTGTCCAAAAAGGACGGCTCGCCGTGGGCGATTGTTACCATCGAGGACCAGCATGGGGTGCAGGTGGAAATGTTGGTGTTCAATAAGGTGTATGCGCTGGTGGGTCCGCAGATTGTGGAGGACAACATTGTGGTGGCCAAGGCGCACGTGTCGATTCGGGACGACCGGTTTGGGGTGTTCTGCGACGACATGAAGGTGCCGGAGTTGGGGCCGGGCGGTGGCGCCGGGTTGCCGTTGCGGTTGACGTTGCGGACGGATCAGTGCACCATGGGCAATATTTCCCGGTTGAAGCAGGTGCTGGTGGCTAATAAGGGGGATTCGGACGTGTATCTGAACGTGGTGTGCGGCACGGAGTCGAAGATGATGATTTTGGGGGAGCATTTGCGGGTGAATCGGTCGGCGAGCCTGATGGGGGATTTAAAGGCGACCATGGGGCCGGGAATCCTCGGCTAGTTTGCTTTTCGACGCCCAAATGTGGGAATGGCCACCCCGAATAGGGGTGGCTATTGGTCGTTCTATTGTCCTTTGGGATTCGCCGCTTTAAATTATGAACGAGATTCATAATTAGGTTATCTCATCCTAAGGAGAACGTTTATGAGTGATTCGCTCACCACAGAAACCGCGGCCACCCAAGCGGCCCCCGACTACGTCAATGAGCGGGAGGAAGGCAGGAAGGCGCTCAAGGAGCTGCTGAAACCTGTCCAAGGCAGCCTCATGATCGGCCGAATATTAGCCGGCCTGTCCGGGGTGCTGGCGATCGCCCCCTACATTGCCTTGGTCCAGTTGGGTGGCCTGTTCGCCACGGCCTACGCCACCGGGCAACCCGTCGACGCCGACCGGGCCATGCTGATCGTGCAGATTCTGATTAGCACGTTCTGTCTGCGGATCCTCCTGCTTTTCATCGCACTGGGGGTAACCCACTTCGCCGATGCTCGATTCGTGTCGTATGTGCGGGCCCGCACTATCGAACGGGTGGGCAACGCGCCACTGGGGTGGTTTACCAGCACAAATTCCGGGCGGATCCGTAAGGCGCTGCATGACGACGTGGCCCAGATTCACACCATGGTGGCGCACCAGCCGGTGGAAATGACCCAGGCCATGATTATGCCGGTCACCCTCCTCATCTATGCCTTTTACGTGGATTGGCGCTTGGGACTACTGTCCATTGCCACACTCCCGCTCTATGGCCTGTTTATGGCCTGGATGATGAGCAATATGGGGCCGAAAACCGTGGAAATGGATGCCAAACTTGCCCGCGTGTCCGCCACCATGGTGGAGCTGGTCACCGGCATCACGGTGGTGAAGGCTTTCGGCAAGGTGGGGCAGGCACACGGAAACTACCAGCAGGCGGCCGACGAGTTCGCCGTCTTCTATAACGACTGGACCGGCTCGATGATTAAGGGCTCTGCCCTGGCCAATGTGTCCATTTCCGTGCCGGTGTTATTGCTGGTCAACGTGGGCGGTGGGTCGCTCATGGTGAACGCTGGTTGGGTGTCCGCCACCGACGTGCTTTCCACCACCCTGATCGCCCTAGCACTGCCCTACGGCATTGAGCTGCTCGGCAATTCCACCTGGGCCTACCAGATTGCCGGGGCGGCGGCGCTGCGGGTGACAACCACCCTGAAAACCCCCGTCCTGGAGCAGAAAACCGAGGCGGAGCAGGATATTCACGGTTCCCAGGTGGTGTTCGACAAGGTGTCCTTCGCTTACGACGACACCCAGGCGCTGCGGAACGTGTCGCTCACTCTTTCGGAAGGCACCGTGACCGCCCTGGTGGGGCCTTCCGGGTCGGGAAAGTCTACCCTCGCCACCCTGCTGGCCCGCTTCAACGACCCCGATTCCGGGTCGATCACGCTTGGGGGAGTTGATCTGCGGAACATTCCCACCGGGCAGCTGTACCGAAACATTGGGTTTGTGCTCCAGGACCCGCAGCTGCTGCGCATGTCGATCCGGGACAATATTGCCCTGGGCCGCCCCGACGCCACCAACGCGGAGGTGCGGGCCGCCGCGGTAGCCGCCTGCATCGCCGACCGAATCGACGCCCTCCCCGACGGTTTCGACACCATGTTCGGCAGCGGGATTAACCTGTCCGGCGGCGAACAGCAGCGCGTCGCTATCGCCCGCGCCCTGCTTGTGGACGCCCCCGTCCTCATCCTGGATGAGGCGACCGCTTTCACCGACCCCGAATCCGAGGCCGAAATCCAGAAAGCCCTCACCACCCTGGTTCGGGGCCGCACCGTTTTGGTGATCGCCCACCGGCCCGAATCCATCCTTGGGGTGGACCAAATCGCCGTCCTAGACCACGGCAACCTGGTTGCCTGCGGCGCCCCCAACGATGTGATCGACCACCCACTGTTTACCGGGCTCGCACGTATCAGCAGCGGGCACAACACGGAGGAACTCTCATGATAATGAACATGGCAGTAATGAACTTTATTCCCCGGTGTCGCCGGATGCTGGGGGACGGCACCATCCTCAACCGAGTGATCGTGTTCAGCACCATCTATGGATTATTCGAAGGCGTCTCCATCTTCGCCCTGCTCCCGGCCATCACCTCCCTGGTGACCGGTCAGCCGGTGCTGGGATTAGGGGTGACCGGCTGGATCGTGGTGCTGGCATGCCTAGCCGTCCTCGGCGGGGTGGCGAATTATTTCCAGCTCAGCCGGGGCTACTCCGTGGCCATGTTCTTCATTCGGGTTGCCCACGACATGATTGGCAACCGGGTGGCCACGCTTCCGCTCGGCTGGTTCAATAAGCCGTTGGCTGGGAAGCTATCCCGAATGGTGTCGACCGAACTCATGATGGCCGGAGAAATCATCGCTCACTTTGTGAGCCCCTTCATCAGTAACCTGGTGGTCAGCCTCGTCGTGCTCGTCCTCACCTACACGTGGGATGTGCGCCTCGGTATTACGCTGACCGTGGCTACCCCCTTCTTCCTGCTGTTTGTGGCGTTGTCGACGAAACTCAATAAGAAAGCGAAGGATATTTCCGAGCCCGCCGAAGTGGAATTAAGTAACCGCATTGTGGAATTCGCCCACTGCCAGGCGGCCCTGCGCTCCTGTGGCCGCAGCGCCAACTATTCGGAGCTAACTACCGCCAACCGGGAATGGTTGCGGGCAAAACGGAAAGAACTGTGGCTCAATCTTGCCGGCAATGTGGTGGGGAACTCCTTCTCCCAGGGCATCGTGGTCACTCTCATGTTCATGTCCGCCCAGTTTGCCGTGGGCGGCACCCTGCAGCCGGTGGAGGCCATTGCGTTTATCGGCCTGTGCCTCAGGTACACCCAGGTGCTGACCGGCATTACCGACACCGCCGCCGCCCTGGAGGATCGCCGCCCGGTGCTCGACGCCATCGATGAGGTTGTCACAGCCAAGCCGCTGCCGGAGCCGGACACGGCCACGCCTGAACCCACCCCGGGTACCATCAGCCTGGACCATGTGGCGTTCTCCTACGAGGACGGCACCCCGGTGCTGCGGGACATCACGTTTGCGGTGCCGGCGAAAACCATGGTGGCCCTGGTCGGTCCCTCCGGCTGCGGCAAAACCACCATCGCCCGGCTGATTAGCCGGTTCTACGATGTGACCGCCGGCTCGGTCAAGGTTGGTGGCGTGGACGTGCGGGAGCAAACCACGAAACAGCTCATGGCCAGCCTGTCCATGGTGTTCCAGGACGTGTACCTGTTCGATGACACCCTAGAAGCGAATATTCGTATCGGCCGGGAGGACGCCACCATGGCGGAATTCCACGAGGCGGCGCGGCTCGCCGGGGTGACGGAAATCGTCAATCGGCTGCCGCGCGGCTGGGACACCCCGGTGGGGGAGGGGGGTCGGGCGCTCTCCGGCGGGGAGCGGCAGCGTGTGGCCATCGCCCGCGCCCTGCTGAAGCAGGCCCCGATCGTGCTCCTGGACGAGGCCACCTCCGCCCTGGACCCAGAGAACGAGGAGAACGTGGTGGCGGCCGTCGATAAGCTGCGGGAAACCGCGACCATTCTTGTCATTGCGCACAAGCTGGACACCATTCGCAAGGCGGACGCCATCGTGCAGCTGCGGGCCGATGGCACGGTGGAGGACATCGGCACCCATGAGGAATTATTCGCCCGTGGCGGCACGTATCGGTCGTTCTGGGACCATCGGGCGGCCGCTCAGGGCTGGCAATTATAATAAGCTCATGAGCAGCACTCGAATCCGCCGCGCTGGCCGGAAAACCGGGCCGAAACCCCGATTTACCAGGGAAGATGTTATTAACGCTGCCGTGGAATTGGGGATCGACCGGTTCACTTTAGGTGCTGTTGCGGCCAAACTTGGCATCGCCACATCCGCCATGTACCGGCTCTTTGAGAGCCGCGATGCATTAGTCGATGCGTGCCTCGCCCAGGCCGCCGCGGAGATCAGCATGATCATGCTTGACGACGAGCTCCCCTGGCCGGAGCTCCTGCGCAATTGGGCGGAAACCACCTGGAATATTTGTGAAAAATACCCGGGTCTGGACATCACCATATTCCAATACACGCAATCGTTCTCCCACGTGCAGGGGTTCACTCAACATGCCATGGGCATCCTCATGGCGCAGGGTTTCGCCAGGTCAGAGGCGCTTTTTGCCCTGGATTTCATTGGTGACACCGTGCTCGCCACCCACATCGGCATGTCCGCCATGCAGCATTCCCCGGAGGGTATGGACATTGTCGCGCGAACCATCACCGAACTCAGTGCCGAAACCCTCCTGGATAATAGGGACCGTTGGAACCCCCAGCGGGGATTTTTGGATGCCAAGGTCGAATTCATTATCGCCGGACTGCGGCAACAGCTCGGGCAGCGAGCCACAGAAAAAACCTAAAAAGGCGTGGCCAAATATGCCACGCCTTTGAAACCTACAGCCCCTAAGAGCTGTGCAGATGCACCGGATCCCCGGAGTTAATGAACCGGATAAGGCCCTGCAACTCTGGCGGGAACGTGGCCGGATCCAGTCGCAGCGTCTGCAACCCCTTGACCACCAAGAGGCCCACAACCCCGCTAATCAGCAGTAAATCTATGGGGCTGCTGCCGGTCGGCGAGGAACCCTTCTTGTTCTTTGACGATGTGCCCTCGCTGGAATTCTTGCCATCCTGGCCGGCGCTGGACTTCATGCTGCCGTCCTGCTTATCCAGCAGATCCTGGGTGGATTTTTCCATCTTCTTAGAATCAATCACACCCGAAGACTTATCCTTCACATCGCCCGAAAGCTTATTGTCGGAAGGGGTCTGGGTCTCACTTGGCGAGTTTGGAACTCTTACATCCGCGTACACCGGGGATAGAGAGCCAGCCCCGACTGCTAGAGCGGTAGCAAGCGCAATAAAGGTTCGTTTCATGATTCTCCAAAGCTGAAAGTTCTTGAATAACCAACAGATTACGTCTTAAGGATAGATTCTGCTACCTAGGGGTAAAACTGGGCTTAAAGATGCCCACCCCGGGCTATGTTGTGAATCAGGTCTTTCACGGCCGGGAATGCCTTACCTAACAACACCATAAGACCGGCAACACCAGCTAAAACCTTGATGATTGCACCGATGAATTTAAGTGTATCAGTTGTGACTGAACCTACCGATTCAATGGCCCCCTTATCGTCGTAGGTGATCGACGAACCATCCTTGTCCTTATCCTTATTATTCGATAAGTCGTTAGATAGATCCTGGAGATCTTTGTTCGGATCCGACTTGCTATCTGAGTTCGGATCCTGCGCGTCGGGGGTTGAGATGGCGGTGGTGGCCTCTGTAGATTTTTCCGGGGTTTCCGTCGCGGTTTGCCCAGCGGAAGCCTCGGTAGAAGCCTCGGTGGTGGTGGTTTCCTGGGCGCCCGCGGTGGCGGGAACAAGCAGCGACGCCGATGTCATGACAATAGTCACGGCCACGCCCAAAGCTGTGCGGAAGTTCATCAAGGGAATTCTCCTTCTCCATAATCTGGTGAAAGCCCAGCGCAACAGGCTTTCAGCTCACGGATTGTAGCGTATCAGTTACAGGCTTTTATTATGTGATAATCCCCCAAGTCCACCCCTGAATGTGACCTATCTGGCGGTTCGGGCGTCGATAAGCAAGCTGGTTACCAATGCAGAAAACCAACGGGCTAAGCTGTATGCCTATGAATCAAACCGCAGTGACCACCGAAATCCACGCAGCTGACGTCCAACTAGCACAAGCGCGAATTTCCGCAACCATTGCCCCCACCCCACTGCAATACTGCCCCCGACTTTCGCACCTCACCGGCGCCGAAATCTATCTGAAACGCGAAGACCTCCAAGACGTCCGCTCCTATAAAATCCGGGGCGCCGTCAACGCTATATCGCAGCTTTCCGACGCCCAACGCGCAGCCGGTATTGTCGCCGCTTCCGCAGGCAACCACGCCCAAGGGGTGGCCTTCGCCTGCCGCAGCATGGGCATTCCCGGCCGCATCTACGTGCCCGCCGCCACCCCCAAACAGAAACGCGACCGCATCAAAGTCCACGGCGGAAACATGGTGGAACTCGTCGTGACCGGCGCCAACTTTGACGAGGCATCCGCCGCCGCCCACGACTATGCCGAGGAGACTGGCGCCACCATCATCGAGCCTTTTGCCGCCCGCGACACCATTGTCGGCCAGGGCACCGTTGCCGCAGAAATCCTCTCTCAGCTTTCCGCCATGGGCAAATCCCCCGACACCATTGTCGTGCCGGTCGGCGGGGGCGGGCTCATCTCCGGTATTCTCAGCTATCTTGCCGACATGTCCCCCCGCACCGCAGTCGTTGGAGTTGAGCCCGCCGGCGCGCCCAGTCTCAACGCCGCCCTGAAGGCGGAAAAACCCGTCACCCTCGACGCAGTAGACCCCTTCGTCGATGGTGCCGCCGTGAAACGCATCGGCGACATCAACTATCAGATCATCGAGAAAAACCTGGGCCGGCTTCACCCCCTCGTCGTATCTGAGGGGGCCGTCTGCACCGAAATGATTGAGCTATACCAAAACGAGGGCATCATCGCCGAGCCCGCCGGTGCCCTCTCCGTCACCGCCCTGTCCGAGCTGAAACTCGGCACCGATGACATTGTGGTTTGTATCATCTCCGGCGGCAATAACGATCTCCTCCGCTACGCCGAGGTGGTGGAACGCTCTCTCGTCCACCGCGGCCTGAAGCACTACTTCCTCGTCAATTTCCCCCAGGAACCCGGCCAGCTCCGGTCTTTTCTCAGCGACATTCTCGGCCCCGACGACGACATCACCCTCTTCGAATACCTCAAGCGCAACAACCGGGAAACCGGCACCGCCCTCATCGGCCTGCAGCTCGGCCGCGCCAGCGACTTCGACGGGCTCGTCGAACGCATGAACGCATCCCGCATTGACTGTCGCCACCTCAAGCCCGGCACCCCCGAATACGAATTCGTCGTGAGTTAGTCTCATGCCCACCGATGCGACCAACCCCGCGAATAGTTACCGGCGGCCGGCGGCCCGCCACGAAACCACCCACACCTTGGAAATCAAACGCTCAAAATTCATCACCTTCATCACCCGCATCGAAACCGAAGCCCAGGCCCGTGACTTCATAAGCGACCTCAAAAACCGCTACCCGGATGCCCGTCACCACTGCTCCGCCTACATTTATCACGTCGATGGCGCCAACCCGGTCGAACGCTCCAGCGACGACGGGGAACCCTCCGGTACCGCCGGCACCCCCATGCTCGATGCCCTCCGCGGATCCGGGCTGCTCGATATCGCGGCCGTTACCGTCCGCTATTTCGGCGGCATTAAACTCGGCGCTGGCGGTCTCGTCCACGCCTACTCCGATTCCGTGCTCACCTGCCTCACCCACGTGCCCACCGTCACCCGCAGTCGTAAAGAACTCTATCTTGTCGAACTCCCATTCGATATCGCTGGCCGGGTGGAGGCGACCCTCCGCACTACCACCGACATCACCGTCATTGCCGCCGACTACACCGCCGCCGGCGTCACCCTCACCCTCGCCACCGACCCCGAAACATCAGAGCAGCTCAATGGCACCATGAGCGCGCTCACCGCCGGGCAGGCCACACTCGTCGCGGCGGGCACCGATTGGGTCGAATAGAATAGGGGCTTATGACGTTACAACCACGACCAAGAAACCCTATAGAACAGCGGAAACTCGAAGTTCGCCGCCACGCCCGCCGGGGCGTCATCTCCGTCGTCGGCGGGGTTGGTGGTGGCCTGGTTCTCGGGGTGCTCGGCGGTTCCATTACCACCTTTTTGACCACCCTCATATTCTTCTCTGCCCTCGGCATCCTGCTCGGCTATTTCGAATACCGCAAGATCCAAGAAATCATCAACCACAAAGATAATTACTAATCAGCATTTACCAGCAACGAAAGGCGTCATGGCAGAGTTCGATACCTCACTGTTTACCCAACCAGTACGCATCGACTCCTGGGTGTGGGCGGTGCGACTGATAAAAACCCGGTCCCAATCCGCCGCCGAATGCAAAGCCGGGCATGTGAAACTCAACGGCACCACCGTGAAACCCTCCCAGCAGGTAGTTCCCGGCGACATCATCACCCTGTGGCACGATCACCGGAACATGAAGGTGGAAGTCGTGGCCACCATCTCCAAACGTGTTGGCGCCCCCATTGCCCGCACCTGCTACATTGACCATTCCCCGCCGCCACCGCCGAAGGAACTCCTCATGTCCATGCCGCGCCGCGACCGGGGTGCCGGCCGGCCCACAAAGAAGGAACGGCGCGAACTCGACCGGCTGCGGGGTCGCAGGTAACCGGGTAGCCGGGTAGTTGGGGGTGGCCCGACCACGCATGCCCACATGGCGGGGGGTGTATTCACAAGCTCACTTGAACCGGCCCTCGCCGGCCTGGGCAGCGTTGATGAGCGCGAGCCGATGCCGGAGCCGGGCTGGCCGCTGCGCCGGAAAATTACCGGTCGTTCCCGTCTTGGCGATATGCTCCTCCCCGAAAGCGGCAAGCAGCAGGTCGTCGATGATCCGTACCTGCCCGGGCTGGAACGTGTAGTGGAGGGCCGTTTTCACCCGCTCAAGATTGGCCGGGCTCATGAGCTCCGTCAACTGCGCCACAGTGGTGAGCCCGTGGGCGTGCAGCAGCTCCTCAAGCCAATGGTAATGCTCCAGGCGTGACTGGGGGATGGTATTGCCGTGAAGCAGCGCAATAATGCCCGGGAGGGTTTCGGCGGTGAACTTCACATCAAGATCAATGGGTGCCGTGGTGTCGGTAGCGCTTTGTTGCGCGGCAATCAGGTCAAACTGTTGATCCGCCAGCTCGATCAGGCCCGCCGCCAGCGTAAACGCCCGGTCCACCTCCGGGGCGAGCTTTCCGGTGTTGCCGTGGCGCTTATACCTGATGTCGTGTTCGAATTCGGCCCAGGCGTGTTGCAGCACGGTGCGGATCTGCACCTCGAATTCCCGCCCCGCATACGCCTGAAGCACCGGGGCAACCCGGGCAGGGGGCACCCGCAAAATGAGATGATGCGAGCCGTAACCAAACGAACCAGACACGCGGGTTTGGGCGGTCTTGTCCACGCTACGCCGTACCTCAAACACCTCGGTGAGGGCCTCAATGATTCGGGGAATCTCAGTGGAATGGTAGGTGGTCACCCGCACCCCAATGAGATCGTGAATGTCCTGCCACGGGTGCGGATACATGGGTGTGCCATCGGGCCGGCGCTTCCGGGACTTGCTGCGCAAGGATCGCCATTCCTTCACCCTGGCGGTCACATGATCGTAGGTGAGGCCAGCATCGGAAAGCACATCCTCGATGGCGCCTAAGAAATCCGCCGCGGCATTCGGATACCTGGTGCAAAACTCCTGATATCGCTGGTGTAGCTGCTGTAAATTAGTCACCGGTGACAATCCTTGGTATAAATCCGTCGATAACTCAAACACCATACAAAAACACGCTGCACCTCATGAACCCATCATCATGCCGCGTGTTGGTGATCCTGCCCATCATAATCCGCCTGGATGACATACTCCCCACAGGTGCCGTCACCAGCATAAACATCCCACCTGGTGCGGCGGTGGGCGCGCCGCCGATCACGCAGTTCCGCCAGGTAATCGGAACTGAGCAGCCCCTCGTGTGGCAGACCACCGCTGCCGCCACGGGTGGTGGGAAACCCACGTCGATAGTAGATCCGACACGCAAGCCGGGGCTGTAGCTCCTCAACCAGCCAGGATTCCACCCCGATCCGGTCGTCGCTCAGGCCTGCGGCAATGAGCAGCCCATCGCTGGGGGCATAGAAACAAGCTTCCTCCCCAAGAACCCGACTGAGGTGATGAAACAAGGTGGCGAACAGTTGGGGATGGGCCAGCCAGGCGGTGGGGGAGGAGTGGGCAAACCTGATTTGGATACCAGGCAGGTGCCTACCGGTCAGGCAGCTCAGCGGCCGGGTTTGCACGGCAACACCCTGATGGTCGGACTCTGCGTCCAGCATGTTCGCGGCGGCACGGTTCCAGGCGTCCCGAATCCCCAACTCCAGGCCGCCCAAAAACTCGTGGCTGAGCACATGATTGCCGCAGCAAAACCCGGCACGAAGATTCCCGGAAAGCGCCACCTCGGCCGGGGCGGCATAAAACCCATCGTTGGTGCGTCGAACCGGGGTGGCGGGGGAGGCGACCAGCAGCCTCAGCCGAAGTTCGGGAAGCGCGGCCGGCCCCAGCAGCGGCGACGAGGCATCCGGGAGCGTCGGACCCGTTGGGGATGTTGAGTGGGTGGGGGAATAGGTATCGTTGTGGCGGCGGGATCTGGTGCGGAAGGTGGTTGTCATGGTGAACTCCCCTAAAGACGAGGTGATATGTAGGTCGTGAAATAGGACTACAATCCCCGCGGTTTTGGCCACCAATCACCAAAAACCCCACGAACGAGCTGAGTCTAGAATGGCGGCTCGTCATCGTCGGCAGCATCATCCGCGGTGGGGTCCAACCCCAGGGCGGTGAACAGCCGCATCGACTGCCACATTTCTATATTCTGGCCTTTGCTTATAAGTTCTTCCGCACGTTTCTGTTTCGAAGTGACACTATCCCACGGCCCCATGACCAACATGGTTGTTTTCTTCGTCACATTCTTGGCGACGGTGGCGCCCACCGCCGCCATTTTTTCCCACAACTCACCCTTGTCGTAGGGTTCGAAATCGCCAGTGAGGGTAATAACATGCCCAAACAGCGGATGGTTGGGGTCCGCGTCGGGGTTAGGGTCCGGAATCGTGGTGGGGGTGGCGGCTTTGGCCCACCGGGCGGATTTCGGCGCCGACCTCGCCGGGGTCGGCGCGGCCGCACCGTCGGCATGGCCCCGGCCACCAGCAACCGTAACGGTTGGTGGGTTGCTCAAAACCGGGTAGATACGCTCGGTATTCAAATCTCCCAGGCTAAACCCCAAGGTGGTGAACACGGTTTCGATATCGCCGGTGGCGTGGGCCCGCAACGCCAACTGCACGAAAATCCCAGCGCACGCCCGCGCATCCGCCACCGCATCATGGTGGTTATCCAATTCCACGCCTAAATGCTGGGCAACTACCGGCAGCCGATGGCTGGTGATCCCTAGTTTTGCCGCCCGTGACGCCGCCAGGGAGCAGGCGAACTTCCAGTGGGGAACCGGGGTGCCCGTCGCATGGCAGGCTCGGGAAAACGCCGTCAAATCGAATTGGGCGTTATGTGCCACCAACACCTGGTCCGCAACATAGGCAACCACCTCGGGAAACACAGCCGCAAAGTCGGGGGCGTCGGTCACCATGTCCGGGGTAATCCCATGGATCCTTATGTTCCCCTCATCAAAATGGTCAATGCCGGCCGGGGGTCGGCACAGCCACTCGTGAGAGTCCACCTGCATGCCATCTGTAACCCGCACCACCCCAATCTGGCAGATCGACCCCCAATCCGCGTTGGCGGTCTCCACATCCACCCCCACGAAATGCAGGCCCGGCACCAGGGCGGGGGCATTGCCCTGCACCGCGTCGGTTACGGCGTCGATAAGCGTCGTCATGTTCGCCGCCTGCCCCGGCGCGAATCGAATAACCTCGGTTGTTCCGGTGAGCTCTACCTCGCCCAGACTGTAGGCGGTGGGTGGGGACAGTTCGGTGGCGCCCGTGATGCGGTCGATGGGAACCAGGTGGGGGACGTGCTCCAACGCTTGGGCCAACCGGGATGGAGTAATATACACGCCTGCCTGCGTTACCTCGATGGTGGCACCGTACGCGCTGATAGAAGACATGGGCTTAAAGTCCTTCCAAAATTTAGTTGGCCGCATATGAGCTTACACATAAACCCCGACACGCAATCATTTGACGTGCCGGGGCGGAAGATGTTATCTGTTAGGACTCGTCGCCGTAATTATTCTTGGCGGAATAATCGTCGGGTTTGTCGACGGTGGTGGCCGGGTCCGGGGTTTCCTGCTTGTCGACGGCTGGCTCAGTGGCAGGTTCCGTGGGCTTAGCAGGCTTCGCCGGTTTTGCCGATTTCGTCGATTTTGCTGGTTTCGCCGGTTTCGCAGGCTTGGGTTCCTCCGACTCCGGTTGTTGCGGTGCTGCCTCTGTTTCTGCTTCCGCTTTCACTTCCGGCTCCGCCTCTGCCTTGGGCTCTTGCTGCTCTTCCGTATCCACGGCCGGCTCCGGCTCTGCCACGGGCTCCTGAGTTGGCTGCATGACCGTGAGGTTGAGCGGTGCCGACACCTCGCCCACGGATTTCTGATCCACGGTGCCGTGATCTTCCGCATCCGCTTCCGCGGTGGGCAGTTCGATCTGCTGCAGAATAATGATGGACCGGGCGGGTACCGTGATCGACCCGTTAGCGGACACATGCTTCGCCTCGGCGGGATAGCCGGTGGCCTCGGTGGTGTCAACAATAAGCTTCCAACTCACCCCGAACTGTTTCCCGGGGATGGTGAAGTCAATGCTGTCGTAGTGGGCGTTGAACATCAACAGGAATGAGTCGTCTTCAACCTTTTGGCCCCGCCGGTCGGGCTCAACAATGCTGCGCCCATTCAAATACACCATGAGGGACTTGCCGAAGGCGAATTCCCAGTCGCCTTGGGTCATGAGCCTGCCGGAGGGCACCAGCCAGGCAATATCCCGGTCGGCAGCATCAAAACCAAATGGGTCGCCGGCGAGGAATCGACGCCGTCTAAACACTGGGTGGTTTTTCCGAATCCGAATGAGCCGCTTGGTGAATTCCAGCAGGTCCGCGTTGGTGTTCACGAAATCCCAGTTGATCCAGGACAGTTCATTGTCCTGACAGTAAACATTATTATTGCCCTGCTGGGTGCGGGCTATTTCGTCACCGTGGGCAATCATGGGGGTGCCCTGCGACAACAGGAGGGTGGTGAGGAAGTTGCGGCGCTGCTGGTCCCGCAGCTGGTTGATGGCCGGGTCATCAGTGGGGCCTTCCACGCCACAGTTCCACGACCGGTTATGGGATTCCCCATCCCGATCGTCTTCCCCATTGGCCAGGTTATGCTTGGAATTGTAGCTGACCAGGTCGTTGAGGGTGAACCCGTCGTGGGCGGTCACAAAGTTAATGGAGGCCGTGGGTCGGCGCCCATTATGGGCGTACAGGTCGGAGGACCCGGTGAGTCGGGAGGCGAATTCGCCCAGGGTGGAGGGTTCGCCCCGCCAAAAGTCTCGCACCGTGTCCCGGTATTTACCGTTCCATTCCGCCCACAAGGTGGGGAAGTTACCAACCTGATAACCACCTTCGCCCACATCCCACGGCTCGGCAATGAGCTTCACGCGGGACACCACTGGGTCTTGTTGCACCAGGTCGAAGAAGGTGGCCAGCCGGTCCACATCGTGCAGCTCCCGGGCCAGGGTGGAGGCCAGGTCGAAGCGGAACCCATCCACATGCATTTCCTCCACCCAGTAGCGCAGCGAATCCATAATCATCTGCAACGAGTGAGGGTCCCGCACATTGAGAGAGTTGCCGGTGCCCGTGTAGTCCATGTAGTGGGCTTTCGAATCGTCGACAAGCCGGTAGTAGGAGTCGTTGTCGATGCCGCGGAACGCAATGGTAGGGCCCAGATGGTTGCCTTCGGCAGTGTGGTTGTACACCACATCCAAAATCACCTCAAGGCCGGCCTCATGGAACGTCCGCACCATGCTCTTGAATTCGTTGACGGCGCCACCCACCTCAATGCTGGCCGCATAATCCTGGTGGGGGGCGAAGAACCCGAAGGTGTTATACCCCCAATAGTTCCGTAATCCTAATTCCCGAAGCCTATCATCTTGCAGGAATTGGTGAACCGGCATGAGCTCAATCGTGGTGACGCCTAGTTCTTTGAAATATTTTATGACCTCCGGATGGGCCATGCCGGCGTAGGTGCCGCGTAAATCCTCCGGCACCTCCGGGTGGGTCATGGTCATGCCCTTTACATGGGCCTCATAAATGATTGTTTCGTGGTAGGGGACGTTTGGGGGTTTTTCGCCACCCCAGTCAAAAAATGGGTTGACCACCACGGATAGCATGGTGTGTCCAAGGGAGTCCTCCGTGTTACGGGAGTACATGTCGTATGGTTTGGTGATGTCATAGCTGAACAGTGACGGGTGACCATCGAATTCCCCATCAAACGCACGGGCGTAGGGGTCCACTAGCAGTTTACTCGCATCGCACCTGTGCCCATTGGCGGGATCGTAGGGGCCATGTACCCGGTAACCGTATCGTTGCCCGTGGGAAACCCCAGGCAGATAGCAGTGCCAGGTGTGGTTGTCTACCTCTTCGAGGTTGATGCGTTCTTCGTTGCCATCGTCGTCAATTAAACACAGTTCGACCTTTTCCGCGATGTCGGAAAATATCGCAAAATTGGTTCCAGCACCATCATATTTCGATCCCAACGGGTAAGCATCGCCGGGCCAAATCTTACGGGGCTCAGATGTCGGTGCAGAAGTCATGCCGCCATTTTAGCGCTGATTTTCATTCAAGCCCCGAGTTATGATTCCTAAACCTTCTTGAAATTGATTATCGGCTTGAATACGTGCAGCTTGACGGGCATTTTCTAACCCCAGAATTGGGTCCGACACGCCGGAAGAATTTGACTGTGAACCGCCCGATCCCGTAGTTTCCAGTCGCAAATATTCGGATTGTTCCAACACAGTTGCGCCCATGACAAAATGCAGTGCGGTCACTGCCCCCGACTCCGGCACCGCCACAGACAGCACCTTGGTAACCTCCGCCCGCAGGGTTGGGTCTATCAATGCCGCACTGATTAACTCGGCACCATCCCGGGTGGCGAGCATGGCATTCCGCAGCGCCCGGCAGGCCGTGGGAAAATCGTCGTAGCGTGAGGTGAGAAAATCGGCTAAGAGCGTGCGCGCGGTGGCATCAATAAGTGCTTGTTTATTCTTAAAATGCCAATAGAGCGCGCCGGGTGCCACCCCAAGCGATGCGGCAACCCGCCGCATGGTCATGTCGGCCAGACCAAACGTTCCTAAAATGGTAAGACTGGCAGCAATGATGGAATCCTTGCTTAACTGCACGACCAATAGTGTAGCTTGCTTTACGACGAAAGAAACCTCACGGTTCCCTGTGAGACCTAGTTCTTTCGTTCGAGATTTCGAAAAAAACTGGGAGGTTTCTGCCAATAGGCTGTGAACTGGCAAAAATCCTAAAAGTGTTTGTTAGGGTGGGAATCGCAATCCAATGCTGTGGTTTGACTACAGCTCATTTGTTTAAGGAGAACTTTCAAAGTGCAGAATCGTATTCGAGTGAGCAACATGAAAAAGGTGGCTGTGGCCGCCATTGCTGCTAGTGCTCTAGTACTCGCATCGTGTAGTGATTCCGGCGATTCCGGCAACACCGCAAGCGGCGGTACCTCCGCGGCATCAAGCGATAAGTCCGCCTCCTCCAAGGGCAGCAGCGGCGGGGCATCGACCTCCGCTAGCGGCGCCGCAGCCTCTGGTGCTGCCACATCCTCTGGCGAAGCAAAGCCCGCCGAAGGTGCTTCTTCCGACGCCCCGCCACTACCCGAGAACGTCACTCCGCCTGCACTGCCCACCACCACTCACCAGCCGGTGGAGGGTGGCCAGCCTGCCTCGCCTGAAGACGCCAAGAGCATCGAAGGTGTGGTGCGTGGTATCACCGCCGAAACCACCCTCCGCAGCTACATGGGCTACATCCCGCAGCACACCTGCAAGAAGGTGCTGGACGAAAACGGTGGCGAGAAGTCACTCGACCTCGGCCAAATCCCGGATGTGCCGCTGGACTCCTACCCGGACTTCAAGAAGGCTAAGCCCACCATTGATTCTGTGACCGACATCAAGGTTGCTGGTGAGACCGCATCCGCACAGGTTACCGCAAGCACCGAAGCCGACGGCCAGACCGTTGCTACCCAGCGTTTCGCTAAGGAAAACGGCAAGTGGGTGTTCTGTAACTAGTCTGTCGTGACATACCGTCTCGCCTAGGCAAGAGAAGCCATAAGTGGGCTATCGCTAGATTTCTTTAGCGATAGCCCTTTCGGCGTTTCCACATAACCTATAGCAGTCATAGAAAGATAACGATGCCCACCATCGAGTCCCGGGCCCGCAATGGTGCCTATGCCGGCGTGGTCTTAGCCATCCTCGGTAGCTTCACCGCGGCCAGTATTATCTGGGGGCTTTTGCGGCCCCGCTATCAAGCAACCATCATCGACGACCAGGGTGGTCTGGAACTCAACATGGTCGACAATGTGGAATTCACCGGATTCTTCTGGTTCGTCTTCACCACGGGCATCCTTGCTATTATCCTCAGCGCCCGCATCCACCAGAAAACCCTCGCCTACCGGGGGCTCAGTATGCTCCTGTGGGTCACCCTCTGGTCGCTCGTGGGCTCGATACTCTTTGCCAAGCTTGGGGATCTCACCACCATCACCGTCTATCACATTCCTACCGCCACCAGCGATTTCAACGTCGGCGATGTGGTGCCGTTCGTGCCGCTCATGAACGCCGGCATTTCCGGGTATGCGGTCGCCCCCTGCCTGGCCGCCGCCTACTATTGGATCCTGGAATTCTTCGTCCCCTATCCACTGGCGGACCCCGACCCCGACTAGCTGGGGCTGGGTTACGCTAGTTGGTGTCCTCCGGCCACGCCACCGCGCAATGACCCTGAATTTCCGTGCTGATGCGATCAATGGCCGACAAAATGAAATGAATCGCCATCTGCACGTTCAGTATCAACTGGGACGTGTTTAAGCCGGCGCCGGAATCCGCCACGAACTCCACCCGTACTTGCAACCCGTCCTCATCGGTCACGCAAAACGCCTTCGTGGTGGGATTATCCTCATTCCACTTATTGCACACCAAGGCGGCCTTCATATACTCCCGGTCGGGATCCAAGCCCGGATCCCAATGTCCCTTTACCAGCAGACTTGGGCCGGACTCCAAGAAAAACCCCACCAAAATATCGTTGATCCACGCCAACACCATGGCGTCGTCACCATGGGTTTTCTCTATACCCAAATCCCGCAACACCGACCGAACCCTCGGTATCGACAGCTCCGTCGGCAACTGGGAATCGTCGGTAAGCGAAAAATCCAAATCCCCAAAACTATTCGACGCCTGCCCGGAGCGCTGCCCCAACTCGGGGAACTGCTCCACAAACGTTTCACACGCCACCACCGTGGATTCCGCGGCCACCCGAATAAACGCCTTTATCTGGTCCAGCGACGCGCGCCTAGCAATCGCCAACCCCGTGCGGAAAAACACATTAATACGGGCATCGTCCGCTATGGATAAATATGCCGCCGGACTCACCCGCTCCGAATTCCACGCATCGACCGCATGAGAAATCTCATTAATCCGCGACAAGCTGGAACTCCCAGTAAACGACACCTCCGCATATAACATGCGGAATTGGTCGTCGCTAAACTCCAACTGCAATGTGTGATACGGCCAATGCAGTGTGGCGATGGCCAGCTCGGAACCGGTTTCGGCAATAAAACGGTAGCCCAATTCCTCGATGGCTTCTAACACGAGCTCATCGTTAACCACAAGCGGTTGAACGTTGAAGTCTGCTTTATAATCTGTCATGGCTACCCTATATATCGTGATGTAATGTTGTGATAAGTGAGCGATACGCTTGCATTATGCGTCTCATCAGGAAGTACGTCACATAATACCCTCCGACTAAGAGCTGAACAGCTAACTTTCGCCGACAAACGGTGTGAAATTTCTTTCGTTTTTTATAACGGCGCCAACAGGGCTTTTCCCATTTTTCCACCAAACCACCAACCAGTTCATATAATTCAAACCGGTACATTATTTACAAACGGTGGATATTGTCCCTACCACCACAATATGCCTAAACTAGCTAACGAACTGCTAAATTTATGCCCCATGCGGCCCCAAACATCCACGGGAAGGTCACCAGTGCTCAACCTCATCAACCTCCAACAAAAACCCCTCACCACCAGTGAATTACGCCGTACCCTACCCCGAGGCGGGGTAGACGTGGACGCGGTCCTACCCACAGTCACCCCCGTGGTCACCGCCATTCGGGACCACGGCGTGTCGGCGGCACTCGACTACGGGGAACAATTCGACCACGTACGACCCGAGAGCCTCCAGGTTCCCAGCACCGTTATCGACCAAGCCGTCGCCGATCTCGACCCCGACCTGCGGGCCGCCTTGGAAGAATCCATCGCCCGCGTTCGCGCCGTCCACGCTGACCAAAAACCCCAACCCCACACCACCGAACTCACCGCCGGCGGCACCGTCACCGAAATCTTCCAACCCATCGCCCGCGTCGGCCTCTACGTTCCCGGCGGCAATGCCGTCTACCCATCCTCCGTCATCATGAACGTGGTGCCCGCCCAAGAAGCCGGCGTCACCTCCCTCGTCGTGGCATCCCCACCCCAGGCCGACCACAACGGTTGGCCCCACCCCACCATCCTCGCCGCCTGCGGCCTCCTCGGCGTCACCGAGGTGTGGGCCATCGGCGGCGCCCAAGCCGTCGCGCTCATGGCCTATGGTGACACCAACCTCGAACCCGTCGACATGATTACCGGCCCCGGCAATATCTACGTCACCGCCGCGAAACGCCTCGTCCGTGGCGTGGTCGGCATCGACTCCGAAGCCGGCCCCACCGAAATCGCCATCCTCGCCGACGACACCGCCGACCCAGTCTGGGTCGCCTACGACCTCATCAGCCAGGCCGAACACGATATCATGGCCGCCAGCGTGCTCATCACCCCCTCCGCCACGCTCGCCGAGGCCGTCAACCGCGAGGTCGCCGCCCGCTACCGCGTCACCCGCAACGCCGACCGGGTAGCCCAAGCCCTCACCGGACCCCAATCCGGCATTGTGCTCGTCGACGACCTCAACGCCGCCATCACCGTGGCCAACGCCTACGCCGCCGAACACCTAGAAATTCACACCATCAACGCCCGCGCCGTCGCCGCCCACATCACCAACGCTGGTGCCATCTTCGTCGGCGGCTTCAGCCCCGTGCCACTCGGCGACTACTCCGCCGGCTCCAACCATGTGCTCCCCACCAGTGGCACCGCCCGGTTCAGTGCCGGCCTGTCCACCCACACCTTCCTCCGGCCCGTCAACCTCATCGAATATGACGAACCCGCCCTCAAGGAAATCTCCACCACCGTCATCACCTTCGCCGACGCGGAAGACCTCCCCGCCCATGGCGAAGCCATCCGCGCCCGCTTCGAGGACCTCGCATGAACTATCTCAACCTCCCCATCCGACCCGAATTCCGCACCGAAACCCCCTACGGCGCGCCCCAACTAAACGTACCCGTCCGACTCAACACCAACGAAAACCCCTATTCACCCTCCCCAGCGCTCATCGCCGACCTGCTCCGCCACGTCGAAACGCACGCCGCCGACCTCAACCGCTACCCCGACCGGGACTGCACCGCGCTGCGCACCGACCTCGCTGCCTACATCACCGACCGCACCGGTGTCACCGTCACCTGCGCTAACCTGTGGGCCGCCAACGGCTCCAACGAGGTCCTCCAGCAGCTCCTGCAAATCTTCGGTGGGCCAGGTCGCACCGCCTTGGGCTTCCAACCCAGCTACTCCATGCACCCCATATTGGCGCACGGCACCGGCACCACCTTCGTCGACTGCCCCCGCGGCGCCGACTTCCGCATCGACCCCCAGGCGGCCCTGACGGCCATCGCCGACCATCAACCCGACATCGTTTTCATCGCCACCCCCAACAATCCCACCGGAGACGTTACTCCCCTCGACACCATCACCCGGATTCTCGACGCCGCGCCGGGCATTGTGATTGTAGACGAGGCGTATGCGGAGTTTTCCGACTCGCCGTCCGCGGTCACGCTCCTGGCGGATTACCCCGCTAAGCTGGTGGTATCGCGCACAATGAGTAAGGCGTTCGATTTCGCCGGCGGCCGATTGGGCTATTTCGTGGCCGACCCCGCGTTCGTGGATGCGGTCATGCTGGTGCGGTTGCCATACCACCTGTCCACGCTGTCGCAGGCGGTTGCCCGGGTGGCACTACGGCACAGCGCCGACACCCTGGCCACAGTTGCCGCGCTTATCGACGAACGCAAGCGCGTGCAGGCCGCACTGCAGGATCTAGGGTTTTTCGTGGTGCCGAGCGAATCAAACTTCCTGTTCTTTGGCACGTTCGCCGACCAACACGTCGTGTGGCAGCAGTTCCTGGATCAGGGCGTGCTCATCCGTGACGTGGGCGTGCCCGGCTACCTGCGGGTAACGATCGGCCTGCCCAACGAAAACGATGCGTTCCTCGCCGCCGCACGCAATGCCGCAACACATCTCCTACCGAAAGGACACTAACACCATGACAGACACCACGACACTCACCGGCCCCACCCCGGCCGCCCGCACGGCCACCGTGTCCCGAACCACCAGCGAATCCGACATCACCGTCACCATTAACCTGGATGGTTCCGGGAAAAGCAACATTAACACAGGTGTTCCCTTCTTCGACCACATGCTCACGGCATTCTGTGTCCACGGCGCCTTCGATCTGAAGGTGCACGCCCAGGGGGACACGCACATTGATGCGCATCACACGGTGGAGGATGTTGCCATTGTCTTAGGGCAGGCGCTCGCCGAGGCTGTTGGGGATAAACAGGGGATTCGCCGTTTCGGGTCGTTTAGCGTCCCCATGGATGAGGCCCTGTGTGAGGCCGTGGTGGATTTTTCCGGCCGCCCCTATTATGTGATGCGCGGCGAGCCGGAGCACATGCTCACCTCCGTGATCGGCGGCCACTACGCCACCGTTATCAACGAACATTTTTTCGAATCATTGGCGACGAATGCGCGCGTCACCCTGCATGTGATCTGCCATTATGGTCGTGACCCGCACCATATCACCGAGGCGGAGTTCAAGGCGGTGGCCCGGGCCATTCGGGCGGCGGTCGATATAGACCCGCAGGTGACCGGCATTCCCTCCACCAAGGGTGCCCTATAGCAATAATCGACTAGCGTAATCGGCCGGAAACCCTGGTGAAAACCGGTGGTTTCGTGGGGTTTTCCGGTTTGGGAACGCCGTTAGGTATTTCCGGGGAAATGTGTCACAGTTGAAACCGTGACGATTATGTATGTAGCGCAAGCCGCTTCGGGGAATAACTATTGGTTGGTGTACCTCATGTTCCTCATCGCCGGTGTGTTGGCGGGCGGCACTTGGTCCGTGTATAAGAACGGCTCTCGGGGGTTTGCCGTGGTGTTGGGTGTGTTGGCCGGGATCGCGGCCGCCGCCGGCATCTTGTGGATGGTGGGGGAAATGCGTGCCTGATGACGGTCGAGAATAATACCAAGAAAACCGTCGCTACCACTGATGGCCTAGCTGGTACCGCTGATCCAGTGACCTCGACGATGCAGCTGTTTACCGAGGTTCCCGGGTTCACCGCCTTGAGTTTCGCCACCGCCGCTGCGTTTGGGGCATTCTCGCTCATGCTGCCGGTGATCCCCCTGGCTGTGATCCTGACTACCGGCAGCGACACCTTGGCTGGCGCCACCACCATGGTGTTCATGGCTGTGACCGTGGCCACCCAATTGGTGACCAATCGCATCATTCGGCGCTACGGTTATCGGCGTGTCATGTTGGCGGCCGCGTTTTTGCTGGGAGTGCCGACCCTGTGGTATCTGGTCAGCATGGACACCGCGTCGTTATTGCTGGTGGCGGCGGTGCGGGGCATGGGGTTCGGTTCCCTCTGCGTGGCGCAGTTTGCCCTGGTGGCGCACATCGCCCCGCCGGGAGCCCTGGGGAAGGCGTCGGGAATCATCGGGTTGTTTACCGGTGCCGCCCAAATGGTGGGGCTGCCGGCCGGCCTGTGGCTGTCCGAACATGTGGGCAATTCGGTGGTGTTTATCGCCGGAGCCTTGGTGGCCTTGGTGGCCGCCGGGCTGGCGGTGCTCATCCATAACCCCGCCCCGGAACCCGTGATTTCCCGCCCCGAACCACCGCTAGAACATGGTCGAAAACAATTGCGGATGAGGGAGAAACTGCGGGGCGGGACAGTATGGGTGCTGGCAGCCCCCGCCGTCGCCATGACCACGGTTGCGATGGGGTATGGGGCACTGTCGTCATTTTTGCCAGCAACAGTAAAGGATGTAGATCCCGTGCAGGGAGCCTCATTTGCGGGTCTGCTGCTCGCGGTGGTTGGCGGCGCGCAAATGATTGCGCGCTATGTGTGTGGGGTGTGGGCCGATCGGGTGGGAAAACCCGGGTCGCTCATGTTCGTGGGCCAAGGGTTAGTCATAGCATCGCTCGTGGGAATGGTGGGGATTATATCGGGGGGATTACCGCTCGGCTGGCTGCTTGTTTTCGCAACTTTGTTCGGGTGTGGTTTCGGGTTTGTGTCTACCGAGGCAATGCTGGAAATGTTCATGCGAGTACCGCGGGGCCGAATCGGCCAGGCCTCCACCGTGTGGAACGCCGCCTTCGACACCGGCACGGGTAGCGGCGCGATCCTCTTGGGGCTGGTTGCCGCATGGCAGGGCTATACCGCGATTTTCCTGGTGTCCGCGCTTGTGGTCATCGTTGGGGTTATCGCCGAGATCGGTGACCGCCGGGGACGCCGGCGGGCGTTGTCACGCGGCGGGAAAAGTGTGTTTTGACCTTGGTCCTTTGGTAATGGTTATGTGGATAACGTCCCGCGCCCATGTTGCGGCGTCGACAAGCAAACCTACAAATTACCCAGGAAACTCCGTCTATGCCCACCACAGTAGCCATCCTCGATTACGGCTTCGGTAATCTCCGATCCGCCCACCGCGCCCTCGCCCGCGTCGGCGCCGATGCCACCATCACCAACGACCCCCGCGAAGTCCTCGCCGCCGACGGGCTCCTCGTCCCCGGTGTGGGCGCATTCGCTGCCTGCATGCGGGGCCTTACGGCCATCAACGGCCCCAGGCTTATTGGCGAACGCCTCGCCGGCTCCAGGCCGGTCATGGGGATTTGCGTCGGAATGCAAATACTTTTCGAACACGGGGTCGAGCATGGGGAGGACGCTGCCGGCTGCGGCGAATGGCCGGGCGTGGTCGAACGCCTCGACGCCGACATTCTGCCCCACATGGGATGGAACACCATTGACGCCGCCCCCGGCTCCGCCATGTTTGCGGGCATAGATGAAAGCACCCGCTTTTACTTCGTGCACTCCTACGGCGTTCAACGCTGGGAGTTTCCCGAGGAAGGCATCACCACGCCGCCGCTCGTCAGCTGGGCCACCCATCAAACCGCCCGGTTTGTCGCCGCGGTCGAAAACGGTCCATTGTGGGCAACCCAATTTCATCCCGAGAAATCCGGTGATGCCGGCGCCGAACTGCTCAAAAATTGGTTAGCGCAACTCTGACCCAGCGGTTCCCACCCGCTACACTTTAAAGCTATGACTTTTACTCTCCTCCCCGCTGTTGATGTAGTTGACGGTCAAGCGGTGCGACTCAACCAAGGAGCGGCGGGTACCGAAAAGTCCTACGGTTCCCCCCTCGACGCCGCAAAAACCTGGCAAAATGCCGGCGCGACCTGGCTTCATTTCGTTGACCTTGATGCCGCCTTCGGCCGCGGATCCAACCACGAACTCATGGCGGACATCATCGCCCAACTCGACATTCATGTGGAACTCACCGGCGGAATCCGCGACGACGCCACCTTGGAGCGCGCCCTCGCCACCGGCGCCCGGCGGGTCAACATTGGCACCGCCGCCCTGGAAAACCCCGAATGGATCGCCCAAGCAATAGCCACCCACGGTGACAAAATCGCGGTCGATATCGCCGCACTGCTTGTCGACGGCGAATGGCGGGCCCGCAGCCGCGGCTGGGTGGGCGACGGCGGCGACCTGTGGGAAATACTGGAACGCCTTGACTCCCAAGGATGCCAACGCTTCGTCGTCACCGACGTGTCTAAAGACGGCACCCTGGCCGGCCCCAACATCGACCTACTTCGGGAAGTGGCCCAGGCCACTGACGCGAAAATCGTCGCATCCGGGGGCATCGCCCAACTCTCGGACATCACCGAACTGGCGAAATACGAAGACGAAGGCATCGACTCCGCCATCATTGGCAAAGCCCTCTACGAAGGCCGGTTCACCCTCCCCGAGGCGTTGGCGCTACTATGACCGATGCCAGGGAGCTCTACCGCATCGCGCTCACCATCCTCACCGACATCGAACGCATGTTCATTGATGGGTTGGGGGCCGACCCCACCCACATGAAGGCCGCCGGCCAGTTCGCCACGGATGTCGACCTTGCCATCGAACAATACCTCCGCCGCCGACTCATCCACGAAACCGGCATACCAGTGCTGGGGGAGGAATACGGCGGTGACTGCGGGAAACTCACCTGGGTGGTCGACCCCATTGACGGGACCGCTAATTTCGCCGCCGGCAACCCCATGAGCTGCATCCTCATCAGCCTGCTTGCCGACGGCATGCCGGTGCTCGCCATCACCAGCGTGCCCATGATCAACCAACGATTCGGCGCCTACGCCGGATCACCACTCTTCCAGAACGGGGTGCCGCAGCCGCCCCTCACGGAGCGCCCCGAGGTCGCCGCCCACGTGGGATTCTCCTCCATCTCTGGGTCGTCAGAAAGCAACGAAGCCCAATTCCCCGACCTCATGCGCCACGGACTCCTCGTCGAATTAACCCGAACATATTTACGCCCACGCATCACCGGGTCCGTCGGCATCGACCTGGCCTACACCGCCGCCGGCATCTTCGGCGGCGCCGTGAGCTTCAGCCCCAACATTTGGGACAACGCCGCCGGCATCTTCCTCTGCCAGGCCGCCGGCGCCACCGTCACCGACCTCTACGGCAACCCCTGGGACCACACCAGCCGCGGCGCAATCGTGGGAACCGCCCGGGCGCATGAAACGATTTTGACCACACTCACCACAATCCGAACCGGAGGACACTAACCACCATGGCGGTAGCAATCAGAGTCATTCCCTGCCTCGACGTCGATAACGGGCGCGTGGTCAAGGGAGTCAATTTCACCGGCCTGAAAGACGCCGGCGACCCAGTGGAGCTCGCCGCCCGCTACGACCGGGAGGGGGCCGACGAACTCACCTTCCTCGACGTGTCCGCCTCCGTCGCCGGCCGCGGCACCATGCTTGATGTGGTGCGCCGCACCGCCGAACAGGTCTTCATCCCACTCACCGTCGGCGGGGGAGTGCGCAGCGTCGACGATGTCGACCAGCTGCTTCGCGCCGGTGCCGACAAAGTAAGCATCAATACCTCCGCCATCGCCCGCCCCGAACTTTTGCGGGAACTCGCCGCCCGATTCGGCTCCCAATGCATTGTGCTCAGCGTCGACGCCCGCCGCGCCCAAGGCCAACCATCCGGCTTCGAAGTCACCACCCACGGTGGCAGCAAATCGGCAGGCATTGACGCCATCGACTGGGCGCGCCGCGGCGCCGAATTAGGGGCGGGCGAAATCCTGTTGAACTCCATGGACGGCGACGGCACCAAAGCCGGCTTCGACCTGGAACTCATCGCAAAAGTCCGGGACGCGGTCACTATCCCCATCATCGCCTCGGGGGGCGCCGGCCGACCCGACCACTTCCCACCAGCCATCAATGCCGGGGCCGACGCTGTCCTCGCCGCATCCATTTTCCACTTCGGCGAAGTAACCATCGAGGACGTCAAAACCTCCCTCGCCCAGGCCGGATACGAGGTGCGTCGATGAACCCGTCTATGAACCAAAACAGCCCAGAAACCTACCAGCTCGATCCCGCCATCGCCGCCCGCGTGCGCTTCAACGACCAGGGACTCGTGCCGGCCATCGCTCAGGCTGCCGACACCGGCGAGGTACTCATGCTCGCCTGGATGGATGACCACGCGCTGGCCTACACCCTCGCCACCAGGCGCGGCACCTACTATTCGCGCTCCCGCCAAGAATATTGGATCAAGGGTGCCACTAGTGGCCACACCCAACAAGTAGAGTCCGTATCGCTCGACTGTGATGGCGATACCGTCCTGTTGCGGGTGTACCAACGAGGCGGCGCATGCCATACCGGGGACCGCACTTGTTTTGATGCAGACCGACTCGCATGACCCCAGTCGGAAACAGCACACAGAGACACTAAGGTAAATATGAAAAAATCAGTATTAGCAAGTCTGATGTTAGCGGGCGGTGCGGTGGTGCTCTGGGTATCGTCCCGTCTGGCATGGCTGACCGTAACCGCCGACGACGATAAAGCTGGGACGAAAACCGTCACCATCCATGGCGCATCGTGGTCCACCGAGCTCATTGCCGCCGCCATTATGCTTGCTGCCGCCGCGATTGCCGGGCTCATCCTCCGCAAGGCAGGCCGTCGCATCGTCGGCGGGCTTGCGGCGGTCGTAGCGGCTGCTGGTGGCTGGTTTATCCTCCAAGTCCTCGTGGGTGGAACCCCTGACGCGCAGCGGGCCCTGGCGATCCTCAGTACTAACAACACCACCAGCGCCACCAAGGGGGCACAACTCACCTCCTGGGCACAGATCACCGCGATCGACGTGAACACGCCCCCCGTCGTCCTGGCGCTCATTGGTGCGGCCATCGGGCTGGTCGGCGGGATAATCCTCGCAGCGTATCCCGGTGTCGACGGCCCCAAACGCACGCAATACGAGCGCAAACAGCGCCGGACCGCACATATCGCCGCGGAACTGGCGGCGGAGCCGGATTCCGGTCGGGTGCTCTGGGACGCCATCGACGCCGACATCGACCCCACCGACGATGCCGCCACAGCCGACCCTAACAACGACCCCGGCGACGATCCCACCGACGAATCTGCCAATAAGTCACAAATGCATCACAAGCCACAATAACAATCACTCACCACCTGGGTAAACACCCAAATGCACGACAAGATTACTATTTTCTTCCATCTTTCATTGGTTCTTGAGGTGCACCCACCGAATTTTAGAACTGGCACTTTGACGCGTTAGCCTAAAACTGTTGGAACACCAGACACAGCCGACAAACAAGATTGGTGGGTTCTTTCGTGACTACGGTTTTCGATGCCATCATCGCGGGCGTGCGGGAAAACGTTGCCGCACGAGAATCAGTTGTGCCTTTCCGCGCCATCAAGGCACAATCCCACGACTGTGAGCCGCCCCGCGATGCGCGTTCCGCGCTACTGCAACCCGGGTGCAAACTCATAGCCGAGGTCAAACATCCCACGCCCGAACTCCATATACACACCACCCCCCTCGATCCCGTGCGTCTCGCACAGGCCTTTGAACAAAGTGGCGCTGCACTCATCGCCTGCCACACCGAACAGTTACGGTTCCACAGTTCACTTGCCGAAATGGCCGCCGTGAGACACGCGGTAGGTGTTCCCATACTCTGTCGGGATCTCATCGTCGAACCCTACCAAATCCACGAGGCCCGCTATTTCGGCGCCGACATGATTCCCCTCCGGGTAGACACCCTAGGCCAGGCCCAATTGGAATCCCTACTCGACAGGGTGGAATCTCTAGGAATGCAGGCCCTGGTCGAGATTCGCAACCCCGAGGAGGCGGATCGGGCCATGCAGGCCGGCGCCACCATCATTGGGGTCAACTCCCGGGATTTTCAGACCGTTGCCCAGGGCAGGATCGCGTTTTCGGAAATCGCGCCGGGGCTGCCGGCCACCGTCGTCAA
The DNA here is from genome assembly GCF_011612265.2 of Corynebacterium matruchotii. Taxonomy (NCBI): domain Bacteria; kingdom Bacillati; phylum Actinomycetota; class Actinomycetes; order Mycobacteriales; family Corynebacteriaceae; genus Corynebacterium; species Corynebacterium matruchotii. Next base: position 907,373 of record NZ_CP050134.2, read on the forward strand.
GATCGCACTTTCGGGGGTGCGATATGCGTCGGAGCTGTACGAGTTTGCCGCCCGTGGGGCTGATGCGGTGGTGGTTGGGCAACCATTGATGACCGGCGAATCCGTGCGATCTGTCACACGGTCGTTGGCTGCCGCAGCACAGCACCCCGCCTGTCCTCGGCGTTAGCGGCGGTTTTTCAGTTTTTGGGCACTTGTTACCATCATTGTGGTTGTTAACAAGTGAAGGAGCTGTTTGTGACTGAAACAATTCTTGCCCTCATTCCCTCGCCGCCACAAGGCGTGTGGCACCTCGGCCCGGTTCCCATTCGTGCCTATGCGCTGTGCATCATTGCGGGCATTATCGTGGCGTTGTGGATCGGCCAGAAACGATATGCGGCCCGCGGTGGGGAGCGGGAAATCGTGTTGGATGCGGCCATTGTGGCGGTACCCACGGGCATTATTGGTGGCCGACTCTACCATGTGATGACCGATTACGATAAATATTTTTGCAGCACCTGTGATCCGGTAGATGCGTTGAAGATCACCAACGGCGGTTTGGGTATTTGGGGTGCGGTGGTGTTGGGTACCGTGAGCGTGTATGCCTACCTGCGGTTTAAGAAGATTCCCTTTGCCCCGTTTGCAGACGCGCTGGCGCCGGCCGTGGTGTTGGCGCAGGCGATCGGCCGGTTGGGTAACTGGTTTAACCAAGAGTTATTCGGTGCGGAAACCACGGTTCCGTGGGGGCTGAAGATTTTCAATCGGGTGGATGAGCTGGGGAATTACGCCCCGGTGACTGGGCACTCGACCGGCGAGGTATTGCAGGTGGTGCACCCCACATTCTTATATGAGTTGCTGTGGAATGTGCTGGTTTTTGGGTTCCTGATTCTTGTAGATCGCAAGTTTACTTTGGGTCACGGTCGGGTATTTGCCCTGTATGTGGCCGGTTACACGCTGGGGCGTACGGTCATCGAGTCGATGCGGACCGACCCGGCGACCATGGTGTTTGGGCTGCGCATTAACTTCATTGTGTCGATTGTGGTGTTTATCATTGCGGTTGTGGTGTTTTTCCTGCTGAAGCGCGGCCGAGAAACGCAAGATGAGGTGCGTGGCGTGAGCTTGTCGACGAGCTCAGAGCCGGAATCGGCCGAAAAATAGCGAGAGTGTGACACAAATCGCGTTCAACTGATTATGTTGGGATATGCCTGGTCATGTCTGTTTGGTTGGCCTGTTTCGTGCAGCTCGATTGTTTAACAGTGTGAAACACAACAAAAAACCCGGGTTTTTCCCTAGTTGTACTCGCAGAACTGCGAGTAGAAGATTACTGTTTAAGGCATGGAACGTCGCACAAAAATTGTTTGTACATTGGGGCCGGCCGTCGCCAGCCAGGAAGGCATTCTGCGCCTGGTGCAAGATGGCATGGATGTTGCCCGAATGAATTTCTCCCACGGGGATCACGCCGATCACGAGCAGAACTATCGATGGGTGCGGGAAGCAACCGATGCCACTGGCCGCGCCGTGGGTGTGTTGGGCGACCTACAAGGCCCCAAGATTCGCCTCGGCCGGTTCGTCGAGGGCGCTACCTTCTGGGCCGATGGAGAAGAGGTCCGTATCACCGTCGATGATGTTGAAGGCACCCATGATCGTGTGTCTACCACCTACAAGCATCTTGCCAAGGATGCCAAGCCCGGCGACCGGTTGCTGGTTGACGATGGCAAGGTGGCGCTCGTCTGCAAAGAAGTCGACGGCAACGATGTGGTGTGTGAAGTTGTGGAGGGCGGCCCGGTTTCTAACAACAAGGGTGTGTCCCTGCCCGGCATGGATATTTCCGTGCCAGCCCTGAGCGAAAAAGACATCGAAGACCTACGCTTCGGTCTGAAACTAGGTGTGGACTTCATCGCCCTGTCTTTCGTCCGCTCCCCGCAGGACGTGGAGCTGGTGCACCAGATCATGGATGAGGAGGGTCGCCGGGTTCCGGTGATCGCCAAGCTGGAAAAGCCGGAGGCTGTCGAGGCCCTGGAATCCATCATTCTTGCCTTCGACGGCATCATGGTGGCCCGCGGTGACCTGGGTGTGGAATGCCCATTGGAGCAGGTGCCGTTGGTGCAAAAACGCGCCATCCAAATCGCCCGGGAAAACGCCAAGCCGGTGATTGTGGCCACCCAAATGCTGGATTCCATGATCGAAAATTCCCGTCCCACCCGGGCCGAGGCTTCCGACGTGGCCAACGCCGTCCTCGACGGTGCGGACGCGGTCATGCTGTCCGGGGAAACTTCCGTCGGTGTGGACCCGCATAACGTGGTGCGCACCATGTCCCGCATTGTGACCTTCGCCGAAACCGACGGTAAGGTCCCAGAGCTGGCGCATATTCCGCGCACCAAGCGGGGCGTGATCTCCTATTCCGCCCGTGACATTGCTGAGCGGCTCAATGCCAAGGCTCTGGTGGCCTTCACCTCCTCCGGCGACACCGCCAAGCGGGTGGCCCGCCTGCGTTCTCGGCTGCCACTCTTGGTGTTCACCCCCTACCAGGCGGTTCGTAGCCAGCTTGCATTGACGTGGGGCGCCCAAACCTTCCTCACCCCGACCATGCCATCCACCGACGATATGCTCGCCGAGATTGACGATCAACTATTGGCTATGGAGCAATACAATCGGGAGGACATGATGGTGGTTGTGGCCGGTACCCCGCCCGGAATCTCCGGCAACACCAACATGATTCACGTTCACCTCTTGGGTGAAGAAACCACCGCCCCGCCGGAGGTGCTGGCTGCTGCGGAACACGCCAAGAGCCTGGAAGAGGCCGAGGCCAACCTGCAACGCGCCAGGGCGGAGGCAGAAAAAGCCGAAGAAGAGAAGTAACCACTAGCTAGGCCAGATACAAATAATCCCCCTCATGGTTTCATGAGGGGGATTCGTCATTGACCGCTAGATTTTGGTGGGGCTAATCTTCCACACCTCACGGGCATAGTCGCTGATCGTCCGGTCGGAGGAGAACCGGCCGGATTCACAAATATTCACCCAGCACATGCGGGCCCAATGCAGCCGATCTGCATAATAGTCGGCGGCCATCTTGTCCCGGGCCTCCCGGTAGGCGGCGAAATCGCCCAACACATAGTACATGTCGGGGGATTCCCAACCACCCCGGTCCAGCAGGGATACCCGCAGGTCGTGGAACCAGCCGGAGTTATTATCCGAGAGGTGACCGTCGATAAGCGAATCGAGGGCACGCTTTAAACCGGGCACCGAACCGTACGCATCCCACGGATTATAAGTGGTGCGCAGCTCGGGTAGTTCCTCCACCTTGGCGCCAAAAATGTAGGCGTTCTCATCGCCCACGGCCTCCAGGATTTCCACATTGGCGCCATCAAGCGTGCCCAGGGTTACCGCACCGTTCATCATGAACTTCATGTTTGAGGTGCCGGATGCTTCCTTGCCGGCGGTGGAAATCTGCTCGGAAACATCCGCGGCCGGAATGATGTGCTCGGCGGGGGAAACGTTATAGTTTTCCACGAACACCACCCGCAGGATCTGGTTGACATCTGGGTCGTTATTGACCAGGTTAGCGATCTCATTAATCAGCTTGATGATCGCCTTGGCCCGCACATAGCCGGGGGCGGCCTTGGCACCGAAAATGATGGTGCGCGGCGGCACGTCGCGTTCCCCATCCTCCTTGATGCGGAAATACAGGTCCAGCACATAAAGCGCATTCATGAGCTGCCGCTTGTACTCGTGGAGGCGTTTGATTTGCACGTCGAAGATGGAGGAATGATCCACTTCAATGCCCTGGCGGTCCTTGATCCAGGCGGCGAAGTCCACCTTATTGGCGTCCTTGATATCCAACAGTTCCTGCATGACGGCATCATCGTCGCTGTAGTGGCGCAGCTTGTGTAGCTCATCCAGGTTCGTTACCCACGCATCCGAACCCAGCAGGCGGGTGAGCAGGTTGGAAAGCCGCGGGTTGCACATCTTCAACCACCGGCGCGGGGTCACACCATTGGTTTTGTTATTGAACTTTTCTGGCCAAATGGCGTGCCACTCCTTGAGTGTGTCCGCCTTAATGATATCGGTGTGTAGCGCCGCCACGCCGTTGATGGAATAGGAGGCATAGCAGGCCAACCAGGCCATGTGCACTACACCGTTGCTGATCGGCGCCATGTAGTTGATCTGTGCCTCATCCAGGCCCATGGCCCACATTTCTTGCCGGAAGCGGCGGTCGATTTCCACGGTGATTTCGTACACGCGGTGGAACAGCTGCTGGAAAATGGAGCAATTCCACTGCTCCAGGGCCTCGGCCAGCACCGTGTGGTTGGTGTAGGCGAAGGTTTGCGTGACCACGTTCCAGGCATCCTCCCAACCCATGTGGTGCTCGTCGAGCAGCAGGCGCATGAGCTCCGGGATGGCCAACACCGGGTGGGTGTCGTTTAATTGGATACAATTATATTTGCCGAAGTCGCGCAGATCATCACCGTGCTGTTCGACATAGTTGGCAATCATTGCCTGCAATGAGGCGGACACGAAGAAGTATTGTTGCCGCACCCGCAGCACCTTGCCGGCGTAGGTGGTGTCGTTGGGGTAGAGCACGCGACACAGGTCCATGACGGCTTCGCGTTCGACGATGGCGTCGGTGAACCGTTGCGAGTTAAAGGCGTCGTAGTCGAATTCGGCCAGGGGCTCAGCCTTCCACAGCCGCAGCGTGCCCACATTGTCGGTGCCGTAGCCGGTGATGGGCATGTCGTAGGGGGTGGCGCGCACCACCATGTCGTCGAAGGTGACGATGCGCTGCTGGTGTTCGCGGCGCACCACGAACGGGTAGCCGTTTTCCCGCCAGGCGTCGGGCTGCTCCGTCTGGAACCCATTATCGAAAATTTGTTTGAAGAGGCCGTAGCGGTAGAGGATGCCATAGCCGGTGACCGGATAGTCCTGGGTGACGGCAGAATCCAAGAAGCATGCTGCCAGGCGGCCCAAGCCACCATTGCCCAGAGCAGCGTCATTTTCGGCGTCAAGAACATCGGATAGCTCATGCCCATTGTCACGCACCGCCTGCTCGGCCTGCTCCACCAATCCAAGATTGGTGAGGTTATTGAGCAATGCCCGGCCCATCAAAAACTCGGCAGAGAAATAATGCTGTTGCCGGGTTGCGTTATAGGCCTTGGTGGTTGCCTCCCATTTGTCGGCCAATTGCTCCATGACCGCGTCGGAAAGCCCATACCAGAATTTCCAATTAGTGGCGGATGTGGGGCTCATGCCGGCCACCGCGCGCACGTGGCTGCGGACGGCATCTTTGAGCTCAGGAAGATGATGCGAATCGCTCATGAAAAATTGCTCCTGTAGAACGGAATCGGGAAGTGTCTGCACCATAGCTTAACGCTTATGAATAAAAAAGCTGCATTGGAATGTCAGTTTACCTACAAAAAACCCGGGGAAATGTGATTATACTGACAATTTTAGAACCTACTATGGTCGCTTAACGACGCCTACCGGAAAGGAAACTTTACGCGATGGACACCACAGCAACGGATATTTTTTACTACAACCAAGACAGTCAAGTCAGCAAAGTCAGCACCCAATTCCTTAAAACCCTTGTCGCCAACGGGCTCACCATTGAAGGCGCCACCACAAGCAGCCCACTACCCAAACAGGTCACGGACGACATTGCCAACCAGGTGGTGGCCCGAATCGCCGGCCGCTATAGCTACGGGGTGCCGGCCGTAGGCAATGCGCTACGTGTGTATGGCAGAAACACCCTGCTGCGGTTGGCCGGCAAACTGTTGGCCACCCGCGCCTTAGAACCGGTATTCCTCCGCGCCTACTATTACGTGATCGACAACAAAGGCCGGCTAGGTGGCATGCTCAAAAATCTGGCGTTGAAAAAACTCAAACGCCAAAAATAGTCCGGGCGCATAGTTACTCCTTGACCTCGGTGGCGTGGATCTGCTGATCCAAGTCCTCCGGGGCTAACCGTGCCGTGCTGAACTCATGATTCAACGGTAGCCGCAGCTGCAAATCCGTGCCCGGACACACCTCAATCAACCCACTCGATAATGTGAAATCCAACACATGGCCGCCGTGGGTGCGGGCATTATCTATGAAATGCACATGGCACCCCGGGATGCCAATGCCCTTCTCATAGATCGGGGTGCGGAACCCCGCAATGATCCCCGCGGTGTGGGAAAACACTAACTCCGCATCATCGCCGGTGGCCTCCAACATGGGGCGATAGGGGCGCTGCTGCTTCGTCACCGTCCGCACCCGCACCGACTCAAACATACCCGTGATCCGCACCGCATACATGTAGTTCTCGCTGGGCAATATGCCCGAAATGAACTCGCTCAACTCTTTACGGCACATGCCTGGCGGCGCCTCCCGCACAATCCGCGGCACAAAATTCGTGGCCACCGCAAACGGGCTATGCTGCTCCAAATCAGCCACCGTGGCCGACCCATCACCCCGCACCTGGTAGCAAACCCCATCGACAATAATCATCTCCCCATCGAGGGCATCAAACGTGCCAATACCAAAATTGCCGTGGCCTAATAACTCCCCAATGGTGAGCTCTCCATCATAGATTCCATCCAATAACGCGGTCATGAGCGATGACTGGAAAATCGTATGCCGCTGCACCGGAATATCCCGGCTCCGATCTGGAACGGTCATGAGCCCTCCGTTCCCACATACGCAAACACCGCACTCGCGGCCGCTATGGTGCAGGCCCGCACGGTGGGGGAGAAGTCCGGCAGAAACTCGCCCGAATGATTCACTGGGATTGTGCGCTCCAGCGTGCCGGCCGCAGCCGCGGCCTCCCACTGATCCACCGGCGTGCACCCCACAAACCAATACAGGGAAGAATCCCGACCCGCATCACCATAGGCGCGGGGAATATTCGTGAAATCCTCCGACGCCGTCCACTCCCGCGCATCCTGCGAGCCCGCCCCAAACACTGAATCAAACTCGGGACGCACCCTGGCGAAAACCTCGGCCGAATTATTTGTGATCGGTGTGTGGGCGAAATACCGAATCGTCGGCTCGGCCGTCACCCCAGATGCCGCGCACTCGGCTCGCACCACCCGCTCAATCGCCGCATTCAGCCGCTCCCGAACCGACTCATCATAGGTCCGACAATTCACCACAATCCGGGCCTCACCAGGAATAATATTATTCGAATGGCCCGCCTCCAAGGTGCCCACCGACGCCACAGCGAACTCGCTCGGCGGGATCTCCCGGCCCACAATCCCCTGAAGCCGCACCACAATCATCGCCGCCACATAGGTGGGATCAATCGCGGTATGCGGCATCGAACCATGAGCCGACCGACCATGCACAATAATCTCAATGGAATCACTACCGGCCAGGGTGGGCCCCTCCTTACTGAACACCGTGCCGGCCGGCCCCGGGATAATATGCTGAGCCAAGAACACATCCGGGCGGGGGATACGCCCCACAAGCCCGTCGTCAAGCATTGCAAGCGCACCGGAACCGTTTTCCTCCGCCGGCTGGAACAACGCGATAACCGTCCCCCGCCACTTATCCCGATTCGCATCTAAAATTGCACACAACCCAAGCAGGGCGGTGGCGTGCATATCATGCCCACACGCATGCATATTCCCATTCTTCGACGCATAATCCGCCCCCGTGGTCTCAACCACCGGCAATGCATCAATATCCGCTCGCAGTAACACCGTCGCGTCGGAATCTTTCGGATCCCCATTGGTGAAAATCGCCACAATGCCATGCCCACCAATGTGATCTATCACGGTCGCATCATATGCAGCCAACTGGGCGACAATCTGCGCCGCAGTCCATTCTTCCTGCCCTGACAGCTCGGGATGCCCATGCAACCCGCGGTAAAAATCCCACTGCCAGGACAAATCAGTGGAATCGACAATAGCCTCAATACTGGTACTCACCCCACCTATTTAAGCACCGGATTATATTTCAGGCTATTGCGCTTCATATCACACTCCGTTGCTATGTTCATGGTCTTAGCGATCTTCCCCTCATCCCGAAGCCGATACATGGCACTGACCACCTTATCCCGCAAATCCCACGGCGAAATCGTATTCAGATAAATCTTCGTGCCCCCCTCAAACCCAGCCAACGTTGACACCCGCCACTTAATCGACACCCGCCACGGCATAGCAATATCCAAATCAATCGGCTTATAATGCCACTCCTCATTACATGGCACATTATGACCCGCCGCCGCATGACATGCATGCAACAAATCACTCATATCCTGGATCTCCGCGTCCGTTTGCAACCACGGCTCCGGCGTCGCCGACTTTGAAAACACCTCCAAGGTGGGGTAGCGGTGGCCAAACCCGGCGAAACAAATCGCATGAGTGTTCTCCGCAATCACCAGATTCTGCGACGCCGCATAATCTACTGCCCACTCGTTATACATATTGGGGTGACTCCGCAGCTTCTCAATCTCCTGCTGGGCGCTCAACCCCCGCTCATCAATAGACACCAATTGCTTATGCAAATGATCGAAAGACGCCCCGGCCGGCTTCAACCAGTTCTGGAACACCGCCACATACTTCGCATACCGATTCCGCTCATACAAATCCTTGATGGTTTCCACCGTGAACTTAATAAACCCGAAATGCTCCGTTATGCTCAAATCGCCCGAAGCCGCAAAATCCGACCGATTCGTCGCCGAATCCGTGAAATGCCGCCGCCCAATAATCAGGTCATGCCCCCCAGCAAAGAAACACTCCGCCTGCTTCAACAACTCCTCATCCGACATATCCTCCGAGCTCAGCCCAGCCGCGGTTCGCTTCGTGCGAATAGTGCGCAGCACATGCTCCCGGCCCAAATCCGTGGAAATATAGTTATCCATGCGCTCCCGGGTCATGGCATCCATCTCAAAACCATAGTTGGCTTTCCAATACTCATAGGTGACAATCTCAAACAGGTTCGGCACCCGCCGAAACACGGCCTCATTGCTGCTGAGCGCCTCCGCCTCCAGGCCGGAAACTATCTCATAGCCACTTTTACCGGCCACCAGCCGCGACTTTTCCGGCGGGGTATCCAACTGACGATTCTGACAAAACGCACAAAAATCATTCCGATCCCCTGGCGTTAAGGGAGTCGTATCGGCCGGTGGTGTGGTCAGCGGCCGATTCCCCCGGCCAACAACCGTCCACACCTCCGTGCCAGAGAAGGGATTGATTTGTTTGACAGTCCCGTCGGCCATAACTTGAATGGGCGAGATCCGGGCAGCTAATGGTGAGCTCATGCTTCCCAATCTAATAGCCCCAAGCCACTCAGACTAAATAAGGTTATCCTTAAGATACTATGGCTATTATTCAATTCGACTGCTTAATGCCGGATAGCGACACCGAGGCACTCGCCCAGCGATTCACCCAGCTATCCCATCTCATTACCCGCGATGGCAAGGCCGAAACCGCCCAGGTTACTCACAATGCCAACCCCACCGTTCCCACCGAAATCATCACCCAACTACGTGCCCAACTACACCAAGAACACCACCCACCAACACACGTCACCATGCATCGATATGTGGTGCATCTTACGGTAGTAACCGGATCCCTTAACCAGGTGGCTATGCTCTATGCCCGGCTCCTCACACCCCCAGCGAACCTCCCCCATAATGCCGTAGCGGCAGAAAACGAAAACGAATGCGAAATCCCCGCCCGCTATCCCTGGACGGTCCAGATCATCCCCTCAAGCTGGTAGCAAACTTTACGACGACTTTTCCGTGCGGATTTTCATGTTCTTAGTCTCGGATAAGTTGCTCCGCAATCTTGTTTCCGGCTCGCACCAACTGTTTCTTAACATCGTTAGAATTGATAAGTGTGATTCCCCGCACACCCTCGGGGAGGGGGCCATCAATCCGGCCGGCAACCACAAACTGCTTCGCCTGTGGGTTCAGCCCCAACACCACGCTCACGACCTTACCCATGTCGGTGTCGCTGTCGTAGCAGCCCTCGCCGGTGATAACAACATCGGCATCAGCAATCTCATCTTTTAATCCGGTGACATCAACAATGACACGCGCGCCGGGAACGAGCCGGATATTATCGGTGCCACCGTGCAGGGTGGTGGAAATCCATGTGAGGCAAATTGGGACGCCACCGGCGGCACCCATGCCGGGAATTTCCGGATTAACATTGAGCACCTTACATAATTGGGAAATGCCGGCTTCAAGTTCATTCACATCCTCCGCAGACGCACCCTTTCGGGGGGCGTACACGGCAGAGGTGCCGTCGGGTCCGGTAGCAGGGGTGACAACGTCGGCAAGCATGAGCATGTCCATGGCGGCAGCTTGAAGATTGAGTCGGGAAATATCAACGCTGGCCAGGCGTTTTAATGCTGCGCCACCAGGTGGGAGTGAGTGGCCATTGGCGTCGAGGAAGTTGGCGCCTAAGGCGGTGAGAATGCCGGTGCCACCATCTGTGGTGGCGGAACCCCCGAGCCCCAAAATGAGGCGTTTCGCGCCTCGACTCGCGGCGTCGGCAATGAGCGCACCTGTTCCAAAAGTATCAGCGGTGAGTGGGGAAAGATGATCGCCCACTTCTTTTAGGCCGGATGCTGCGGCGACATCAATATAGGCAATTTCATTCCGAGCGTCGTAAGTATAGGTGGCTTCGGTAATGCGCCCTAATGCGTCTGTGGTGGGAAGCGTAATGCGTTCACCAGCAAATAACGCGGAGGTTCCTTCGCCACCATCCGACATGGGATGGAGGATGATTTCCGTGTCGTTACTGAGAACTTCGCGGATTCCGGTGGCGATATGGTGGGCAACATCGTGGGCGGATGCTGAGGTTTTAAATGAGTCGGGGGCTATCACTATTCGCATGTGGGTAAGTCTAGCGTGCATTTTTAAGCTTGGATAAGGTGAAGAAACGTACTAACGGTAGTACAGAAAGCTGTTGGAATCAGCCATTAAAAACCTAACCGATTTTTGGCTGAAGGTGGGGGTGACACATAGGAATGTGCGCCAAAATTGTATTTAGCGCCTTAAAAATCGGCAAAAATCTAGCACACTATAGAAATTATTGGGATGAATATAACCGACGCGAACTGCAAAAGTTGTGATATCTACCGCGAAATTCTGTCAATGAATAGGTAATATTTCTATCAATGTGTAGAATTACGTGCTGTAGTCACCACAACGTGGCAGACCAAGCACATCCTATTGGGAGGATTACTATGACAACTGCTGAAGAGCGGGTTTCGGAATACTATGAACTGCTGGTACGTCGTAATGCCGGTGAACCAGAATTCCATCAGGCGGTGGCCGAAGTTCTGGCTTCCCTGAAGATTGTTTTAGACAAGGATCCCCACTACGCGGACTATGGTCTCATTCAGCGGCTGTGCGAACCAGAGCGACAGTTTATGTTCCGTGTTCCCTGGGTGGACGATCAAGGTGTTGTTCAGGTTAACCGCGGCTTCCGGGTGCAGTTCAACTCTGCGCTTGGCCCCTATAAGGGTGGGCTCCGCTTCCACCCTTCCGTCAACCTTGGCATCATCAAATTCCTTGGTTTCGAACAAATCTTCAAGAACTCTCTTACCGGTTTGCCCATCGGCGGCGGCAAGGGCGGCGCTGACTTCGACCCCAAAGGCAAGTCCGATGCCGAAATCATGCGGTTCTGTCAGTCCTTCATGACCGAACTCCACCACCATATTGGTGAATATCGGGACGTTCCCGCCGGCGATATTGGCGTCGGCGGCCGGGAAATCGGCTACCTGTTCGGTATGTATCGCCGCCTTTCCAACCAACACGAAGCCGGCGTGCTCACCGGTAAGGGGCTCACCTGGGGTGGTTCCCTGGTGCGCACCGAAGCCACCGGGTATGGCTGTGTCTATTTCACCCAAGAAATGATGAAGTCCCATGGTGACTCGTTTGATGGCGCCAAGGTAGCAGTTTCCGGCTCCGGTAATGTGGCTATCTACGCCATCGAAAAAGCCCAAGAGCTGGGCGCCACCGTCATCGGGTTCTCTGATTCCTCCGGTTGGGTTCACACCCCGGACGGCGTGGATGTGGCCAAGCTCAAGGAAATCAAGGAAGTCCGTCGCGGTCGGGTCTCCGACTATGCCAAGGAAGTGGACGGCGCTACCTTCCACGATGAGGGTTCCCTCTGGTTCCTCCCGTGCGACGTGGCCCTGCCCTGCGCCACCCAAAACGAACTCCATGGTGAGCACGCCCGCGCCCTGGCCGAAAACGGCTGCAAATACGTGGCGGAAGGTGCCAACATGCCGTCCACCGCCGAGGCCATCGAGGTGTTCCGCGAGAAGAAGATCAACTTCGGTCCTGGCAAGGCTGCTAACGCCGGTGGTGTCGCCACCTCCGCACTGGAAATGCAGCAGAACGCCTGTCGTGACTCTTGGTCGTTTGAATACACCGACCAGCGCCTGCACGAAATCATGCGCAATATCTTCCGTAACTGTGAAGAAACCGCCCGGGAATATGGTCACGAGCACGACTATGTTATTGGTGCTAACATTGCCGGCTTTAAGAAGGTTGCCGACGCCATGCTGGCCCAAGGCATTATCTAACGCCTATTCGGCCTAACCGATACCCCGCATTATCATTCCCCGATAGTGCGGGGTTTTCGCTGCATAAGGCGTCGATAAGCAAAAAATGCCACGCCGTAACCAGGCACTACCACCGCTATTACCTAATTCTCATTATGCTTAACGTCATGTATCGCGTATTTGAGTGCCTAGACGAATTAGTCCGCAATGTAGAACAAGCATATGGGGTGCCCATGACCTCGAATTGCATGGTGCCCCGCAATGAAATGCTGGCGTTGCTTGACGATTTACGCAACGCGCTTCCCGTCGAGATAGATGATGCGCAAGACGTCCTCGACCAGCAAGAACATATTTTAAGTGAAGCCCAGGATCGTGCCACCCAGCTTGTCGACGACGCAACGAACGAAGCGAACTCTACCGTCAGCCAGGCCCGACACGACGCGGAAAACATGATCTCCGATGCGGAAACCCGGGCCAAAACCACCGTGGCCAAAGCCCAAGACGAGGCTGATCGCATTGTTGATAACGCCCAGCGGGACGCCGACGATCATCTAGCCCGGGCCCAATCTGAGGCCCAACGCATGATCGATTCGGGTAATGAACAATACCAGCGCAGCATCGACGAAGGCCTTGCCGAGCAGCACCGGTTGGTCAGTGAAGCCGAGGTGGTGCGGCGGGCCAATGAGGAAGCCCACCGCATTGTCGACGCCGCCCATGCCGATTCCAACCGGCTGCGGAACGAGTGCGACGAATTTGTCGACGCGAAACTTGCCGAGTTTGAGGAAGTGCTTTCCACCACCCTGCGTGCGGTTTCCCGCGACCGCAGTGCCCTCCGCAAAGGCGCCGGTGTTGGTGGACGCAGGGACGAAACTGGGCGAGGCCGAACCAGCGATCGCTCCACCAGTTACAGCAGCGACCGCGGCTAATTTCCGGCGACCTCTATGTTGGTGACCCCTCGGCCGGGCTCGGTAGCCTATGTGTGGCCTGCCGGTCGGTTTCCACCACACCGGGTGGATATAGCACAACTGCTTAAGTAGTATGCTTAACCACGATGAAAAACACCTCAAACTCCCCGTTTGTATTTGATGTCTCTGACCCCATGCGCAGCGGCATGGTGGAGCATCGCACCCAAACCGGCCCGAGCCCTACCCGCATCGGGCCCGAAATGATTGCCATACCCGAAGGTTACGACGTTACCGTCGATGCCACCCTCACCCCCCTCGGTGAGGCCATTATGGTTGACGCCACTATTCAGGCCCGCCTTCAGGGCGAGTGTGTGCGCTGCCTGAAAACTATTACCCCCGACACCACCCTCACCGTCTCCCAGGTGTTTGCCACCACCCCCGATTTTGTGGTGGGCGACCCCGATGATGAGGAGGAAACCGAGGCGGTGCCGCTGATCCAACACGACATGGTTGACCTATTGCAAAGCGTCATCGACGAGGCCGGCATCACCTTACCGTTCAACCCGGTATGCCCCGACGGGTGTGCCGACGACGCGGAGGTACCCGGCCTCGACCACCTCGATGACGGGTCCGCCGATTCCGACGACTCCGACGATTCCGATAGTGGGGCGGCTCGCTCCATTGATCCACGTTGGTCGGGTTTGGAGAAATTCCTATGAGCCGTAAACGCAGCCGTCTCACCGGCATCGAAGCCCTCGAACAAGAATTTGCCAAGGTGGACCATGCCCCCCTGCTGGCCGCCCTGGGAGTCGACCTGCCCCACGACATACTCACCCTGGCGCTCACCCACCGATCGTTCGCTAACGAAAACGGTATGCTCCCCAATAATGAGCGCCTGGAATTCCTAGGCGACGCGGTGCTAGGGCTGTCGGTGGCGGGAAAACTATTCGAGCAATACCCCACCCGACCCGAATCCGATATATCGAAAATGCGTGCGAGTATCGTGTCCCGGTATGGGCTTGCCGATATCGCCCGCGAAATCGGGCTTGGCCAATACATTCTCCTGGGCAAGGGTGAACTGTTGACCGACGGGCGCAATAAGGACTCCATCCTGGCCGACACCACCGAAGCCCTCCTCGGCGCCATCTATCGAATTCACGGCTTCGACATTGCCCGCGATGTTGTGCTCCGGCTGTTCGCCCATAAGATCAGCCATGCGCAGGCCACCGCCCTGCATCAGGATTGGAAAACCAGTTTGCAGGAGCGGCTGGCCGAATACAAGCTACCCATGCCCGTCTACGAGGCGACATCGGTTGGTCCCGAACACGAGCAGGTGTTTACCGCATCGGTGAATGTTTTGGGCAGGATCATAGGCGAAGGTACTGGTACTAACAAGAAACTTGCGGAACAGGCCGGGGCCCATCAGGCCCTGGAACTCCTCAACGACCCGAAGGCTCGCGCCGAACTCATCCAATGCCAGAACTCCCAGAAGTAGAAACCATTCGCCGCGGCCTTGCCGAACACGTGTGCGGTCGCACCATCACCGATGTGGCGGTGCACCATCCGCGTGCGATCCGCCATGTTCTGGGTGGGGAGGGGGAATTCCGGTCCGAGATTCTCGGTCGCACCATTATTGGGTTGGGGCGTCGCGGAAAATTCCTCTGGTTAAACCTGGCAGATCCAGCTGCCGCGACGGCTTCCGCATCGTCGGTGCCCACGTCACAACCTACACCCCAGGCCACACCCCAGGCGGGCGATCAGGTCGTGGTGGTACACCTCGGAATGAGCGGCCAAATGCTCATCAAGGATTCGAACGCAAACTCGGATGACCCCAAATTTAAGCACTGCCGCATCCAGGTCCGGTTCGATGACGACACCCAACTATGGTTCGTGGATCAACGCACCTTCGGTTACTGGCTGCCCACCCAGCTCGTCGATGCCGGTCTGGGCCTCGTCCCAGAAACCGCCGACCATATTGCCCGGGATCTCCTCGACCCGGAGCTGAAATTATCGGAGGTGGCGGCGACGATGCATTCGAAAACCCTGGCGGTAAAAAAGCTCTTGCTCAATCAGGAAATCATTGCCGGCATTGGCAATATTTACGCCGACGAAATGCTGTGGTTTGCCGCAATCAACCCGAACCAGCCGGCCAATACCCTTGATCCTGCCGCCTTGAAAAACCTATTGATGGCCGGTCGCACTGTGATGCGGGCTGCCGTGGCCCGGGGCGGCACCAGTTTTGACGACCTCTATGTGAACGTGAACGGGGAATCCGGATATTTCGATGTGGAGCTTCACGCCTATGGTCAGGATGGCCGGCCATGCGATCGGTGCGGCACAATTCTGGTGAAAGAAAAATTTACCAACCGGTCGAGCCACTACTGCCCTCACTGCCAGCCATTGGTTCCGTAATGCCACCAATGGTCAGGGGGAGTTATCAGCCTAAAGGAATATTATTACCAGAACGGGGGTGGTAATAATTGGTTAAATCATGGGTCTATGAGTTTGGTAATAAGTTAGGCGGGGGTGAAGCAGACACGGTAATATGACCCCCATGGAAAATGATTCCCCTATGGCTGTGTTAGAGGATTTTGTCACTAACACGATCAATAATAATATTTGGACGGTTATTCCGTGGCTGCTCATTGCCGCTGGCCTTTATTTTGCGGTCAGAACCATTGTGGTGCAGGTGCGCATGCTGCCGGAAATGTTCCGAGCGGTGATGGAACGCCCGGCAACACAAGAAGAAAACGACGCCGAGGGAATATCTTCCTTCAAAGCATTCACAATTTCCGCAGCCTCCCGGGTGGGGACCGGAAACGTGGCCGGGGTTGCCGTGGCGATTACCACAGGCGGCCCCGGCGCAGTGTTTTGGATGTGGATTGTGGCCATATTGGGTGGCGCCACTGCGTTTGTGGAGGCCACGCTGGCGCAATTGTGGAAGGTGCGGGATGAAGACGCTGATGCCTACCGGGGTGGCCCGGCCTACTACTTGACCAAGGGGCTGAATGCTCCCAAGTTAGCGTCGATCTTTGCAGTGGCCATCACAATCACATTCGGGTTTGTGTATAACGCAATTCAAGCAAACTCCATTGCCGAGTCGTTTGCCACCTCGGTGGGTAATGACACATTCCTGTTCAAGTTTATGGTGGGCGTGGTCTTGGTGATTATTACCGCGCTGATTATTTTCGGCGGCGTACAGCGCATCGCTAATGTTACCCAGTATCTGGTGCCGTTCATGGCGGTGTTGTACCTGGTTGTGGGCCTGTTTGTGGTGCTGATCAACCTCAATAAGGTGCCGGAAATGTTTGAGACGATTATTACCCATGCGCTAGGGGTGAAAGAGGTTGCGGGGGCGACCATGGGTATGGCGTTCATGAATGGTATGCGCCGGGGCCTGTTCTCCAATGAGGCCGGTGAGGGGTCCGCCCCGAATGCGGCGGCGGTCGCTACGGTGTCGCACCCGGTGAAGCAGGGGTTGGTGCAAACCTTGGGCGTGTATTTCGATACGTTGTTGGTGTGCTCGATCACGGCGTTCATTATTCTGTTGGGCGATCCGACCGTCGGCGAGGGGGTGAGCGGGGCGTCGATGACGCAGACCGCGTTGGCCAGCCAGGTGGGCGATTGGGGCATTCACTTCGTTACCATTATTTTGTTCTTCCTGGCGTTTAGTTCGGTGATTGGTAATTATTATCTTGCGCAGGCGAATATTGAGTATTTCAGCCAGAACAAGTTGGTGTTGTTGGGCTTCCGGGTCATCGTGTTGCTCTTCGTTCTCGGCGGTAGCGTCGGTTCGATCGGGTTGGTGTGGTCGCTGGGTGACACGTTCGCGGCGATCATGGTGTTTATTAACCTGATTGGTATTGTGCCGCTGGGTGGGATTGCGGTGAAGTTGCTGGCCAACTATGAGCGGCAAAAGGCGAAGGGCCTTGACCCGATTTTCCACCGCGATATGCTGCCCGAGGCGAAAAACGTTGAGGTGTGGGATGGCTCGGATGCGGTGTGCCGTCGTCACGGCGAGATCGTGCGTGAGGTATAGCAGGCAGGTGTGGCTAGACTGGAGGCATGAGCGGTGACGTGGTGCGGTTGACGGCGTGGGTGCATGGCTATGTGCAGGGGGTCGGGTTTCGGTGGTGGGTGTATGGCCAGGCCAACGAGCTGGGGCTGTCCGGCAGCGCCACGAACCTGAATGACGGTCGGGTGTGCGTCATCGCCGAGGGACCGCGGGATGCCTGCGAAACCCTGCTGCACCGGTTGAAGATTCCCGATGCGGTGCGGTCGTATCGCCGGCCGGGGAGTGTGCGGTCGGTGATTGATCGGTGGTCCGAGCCACGGGGCGTGACGGATTTCCGCATGTGTTAGCTGCATGCTTGTCGACGCCCAATGGTGTGGATAATCCCTGGTGGAGTGGTATATCTCACCCCACCAGGGATATATTTGTTTTTCTTATTTGTTGCCGTGGTGGTAATGCGTCTATACGGTGGGGATTATTCATCAACGACTATTGCGAAAGAGTGGGACATATGGCTGAAGAAAATGTGGTTTCTATTGCTTTTGCTGACTCCAGCAAGGCCTACCAGGCATTCACCGAAATCAAGAATCTTTCCACCGCTGGCGCGCTGCAATTAAAGAGCGGGGCCATTGTGGTGCGGGATACGGAAGGAAAGCTGTCATTCCCGGACGGGGTGGATCAGGTGACCGGCACTGGGTTTGCCGGTGGCGGCCTGATCGGCATGCTCGTCGGTATTTTAGGTGGCCCGCTGGGAATGCTGCTGGGTTGGGGGAGTGGTGCCCTCATTGGTGGAGCATTAGATGTGGGCCGCGCATCGGCCACCAATGAGGTCCTCGGTGAGTTCAGTCGGGCCCTGCCGGTGGATTCCACGGCGGTGATTGCAGAGGTAGTAGAGCCTTCCGAACTGCCGCTTGATGATGTGGTATCCAAGCTGGGTGGCACGATTGTGCGGCGGCCGGTGTCCGAGGTTGTTGCCGAATTGGAGGCCGCCGAGGCCGCCGCGGAGGCAGCCCAGGCTGAGGCTCGGCGCGTCGTGCGGGAACGGAAGAAGGCCGAGTATAAGGAGGCACTTGAAGACCGCAAGGCCGCCGTCGAAAAGCGATGGGAGGAGCTCAAAGGCAAGTTCCGCTAAAACCTTGACTGCGACGTGACGATCGGCCTGGCCGGGTGATGGTTGGGCCGATTTTTTGCGCGTGAACAATATCATCTTTTTATCGGTTGTTCGTATCGTGTTGAATATACCCAGTGGCCAAAGATGCGAGTAGGGTCGTGTTATCAACCATTCTTGTTTCGTTGATAATGGATCTACTATGAATAAGCTAATAGTGCCCTGGGAAAAATCTGTGGTTCTCGGTTGTCTCTTTTTGTTGGTAACGGTTATGGCTGTCGGTGCCTATGTTGGTATCAAGGAGGAAGGACGTGCCTTTAACCCCGTCTACCAGGAGCAGAAGACCGCTGGCCCCATGGTGAACCGTGCGGTGGGCGCCGCGATGGAAAAATATTTAGATTCGGCGGATTCCAGCGTCGGTAGAGTCAGGATTTATAGCACAACGGTCAACGGCGATGGTGCCGTGACCGCAATTGTGTATGTTTCGCGCCTGGGATGTGGTGGGATGCAAGATGATGATTCCAACCCACACGAGATGACGCTTGCCCCCGATGAGACATCCGGGGATGAATATGTGGTGTCGGCGGACGATGTGCTCAATCCCAAGAACCATGACCTGCCGCAATTTCAGCCGTTCGATGCCCTCTACGCCAGCGATGATGGCCGGATTCCGCGATGCGGTTAGCGGCGGCTCGGGGGTATCGTCCCGCGGGCGTCGAGAATCTGCTGCATATGGGTGCGGGCCCATTCCTCTAACCCTGCGAGCGGCGCGATGAGGGTGCGGCCCAGGTCGGTGAGTTCGTAATCGACCCGTGGGGGGATTTGCGGTGTGACGGTGCGGGTGACCAGGCCGTCTTCTTCCAGCCCACGGAGGGTTTGGGTGAGCATTTTTTGCGAAATCCCATCCACCCGGGTTTTAAGCTCGCCGAATCGTTGGGGGCCGTGTTGCAGCGTGCCGATGATGAGCACGGTCCACCGGTCGCCGATGCGGTCGAGGAGTTTCCTGGTGGGGCAATTTCGGTCGTAGGGGTTCCAACGTGTGACGTCTAGTTCGGGTGTATCCATGATAATTTCCTTCCGCAAGTTGGGTTAAGGCCTGGATAGCCGCAGTAACTAAAAAGGTACCAAGTTACCATTAGGTTCCTAATTACTATCACGCTTATAGTATCAATTAGTTACTAACACAGGAAATCGGAAGGATTCTCATGACCGCTTTTGATCTTGTCACCACCGCCATCGGCAAGCTGTTCACCGACCGCAACATTGCGGCGGCCGACGACTACTTCGCCCCCACCTACATCCAACACTCCACCCTGGCCGCCGACGGCATCGACGGGCTGAAGACCCTGGTCGCCAACCTGCCCGATGGGTTCCGCTACGACGGGGCGCGCATCATCGCCGATGACCGGTTCGTGGTTCTGCACGGCACCTACCATGGCTTCGGCGACACCCCGCTTGTTGCCTTCGATATTTTCCGGGTCGCTGACGGCAAAATCGTTGAACACTGGGACGCCTTCACCCCCGAAGTTGCAGAAACCGCCAGCGGCCGCAGCCAGGTCGATGGGGCAGCAACCACCGACGCTGCCGCCAACACCGATGCCAACCGGCAGCTCATCGCCGATTTCGTCGACCAGGTGCTTATCGGCGGTGACTACTCCCAGCTCACCCGGTTCATTTCCACGGACAGTTACGCCCAACACAACCCCGAGGCTGCCGATGGCCTCTCCGGCTTCGGTGCTGCCGCCGAAGCCTGGGCGGCGGACGGCAAAAACCTCGTCTACAAGAAGCTGCACCAGATTATTGCCCAGGACGATTTCGTGTTCACCCGGTCCGAAGGCACCTTCGGGGAGCCCGTGGCCTACAACGATCTGTGGCGCATCGCCGACGGCAAAATCGTGGAACACTGGGATGTGATTGCCCCCATCCCAGCTGACGACGCCATGCCCCACACCAATGGTGTGTTCTAACACCACCTGGTGAGGCGACCCGCAATACACAAGGAGCTCAAGAGCATGACCACCACCCGCACGGAACTCATTTCCTCCCTGATCGCCGACCTCTTGCCGACCTCGCAGCTCACCGTGAGCGAAGCGGAACTGGGCCGACTCGCACCCAATGACCTGCGGGCGCTGCTTCGGGCACTCATGAACCTGTGGCAACCCGGGCCACTTGATGCGGATTTCCTCCGGCGCCAAGACGCGCTTCTGCAAGCCGAGCGTGACGAACGCGGCATCGTCACCATCCCAGACACGCAGGCCGCGGCCGAGGACTCCCGAATCCGCTTGTGGCGGGGTGACATCACCCGCCTTGACGTGGACGGCATCGTCAATGCCGCCAACAATAAGCTGCTTGGCTGCTTTCGGCCCGGGCACACCTGCGTGGATAACGCCATCCACTCCGCCGCCGGCCTGCAACTCCGCCAGGCCTGCGCCGATCTTGTTCCATCCCCCGACTACGAGGAACCCACCGGCAGTGCCCGCATCACCCCCGGCTTCAACCTGCCGGCCCGATATGTGCTGCACACCGTGGGCCCCATCGTCGCAGGGAGGGAGGCGAACCGGCAGCAGGTGGCTGAGCTATCTGCCAGCTATATCTCATGCCTGAACCTCGCCCACAGTTCTGGGCTGGAGTCCCTCGCCTTCTGCTGCATTTCCACCGGGGTGTTCGGTTTCCCACCATCACATGCCGCCCGCATCGCTGTTGCCGCAGCCCGCGCCTTCCTGGCTGGGCTACCGAAAGACTCGGACTTCACCATCATCTTCACAGTATTCACCCAGAACGATTATGATCGCTACGCGCAACTCCTCAACCCGCAACCTTATCGAAACGATCGCTAACGAGCTGGAACAAGCCGACAAGGTGCTCATCGGCGCCGGGGCGGGCCTGTCCGCCGCCGACGGTTTCGAATACGGCGGTGCCTGGTTCCAGGAACACTTCGGGGACTTCGCCGCCGCCTACGGCTTGACCGACGCCTACACCGCCGGCTTTTACCCCTTCCCGGACGAAACCGAAAAATGGGCGTACTGGAGCCGCTACATCAACCACAACCGCTACCTCAAAGAACCCGGGTCGGTATACCAGGACCTATTGACCCTGGTGCGCGACAAAGACTACTTCGTGCTTACCACTAACGTCGACCACTGTTTCCAACGCGCCCACTTCGACAAGCAGCGACTGTTCTACACCCAGGGTGATTATGGACTATGGCAGTGCGCCACCCCCTGCCACCAGGCCACCTACGACAATCACGACCAGGTGGTGGCCATGGTCGCCCAGCAACACGACCGGCACATCCCGGCCGAACTCGTGCCCCGCTGCCCCCGCTGCGGCGGGCGGATGACCACAAACCTGCGGGCCGACGACACCTTTGTGCAGGACCCCGGCTGGTACACGGCCGCGAAACGCTACCAGAATTTTGTCTCCGAGGCAGCCCAATCCCGAATCCTCCTGCTGGAGCTAGGGGTAGGCATGAACACCCCGGCGATCATTAAATACCCGTTTTGGCGGATGACGTATCACAACCCCCGGGCACATTACGCGACGGTCAGCCTGGACGCCGTCGCACCGAAGCAGATAAGCGAGCGCAGCACCGTCGTGCAGGCGGACATCGCCTCGGTGCTGCGGTTACTCGCCGGCGCCTAGCAGCCGCCTGGTCATACTGTGCACCGACCGTATGATCCGCCGCTGCTCCGCAAGGCCGCAAAGCGGCACAGTGGCCTGCCGAAAATCATGCCGGCGCAACTCCCGGGAATTATTGATACACATGGCCAGGAACTGGGGGTTGAACCGGTACGGATCCACGATGCGCAAATACTTCGCCTGACCGAAAACATCCGGCGGGTAGATCGCATGCCTATCGTTGAGAACAGCAAGGTACTCGCCGGTCAGGGGCTTATGGTCGGAATACGTCAACCCGCCCTCGCTGATGAGCCTCCCGATCGTGGTGTGTACCTTTGCCGCGGGAATCGTCAGCTCATGCTCCGCAGCCTGTGGCGTGGTAATCACGCTGTCCGGCTTCATCATCCGCAAGGTCTGCATCACCACGCGAGGCAAGAGCACGTCATGATCCGACAATAACGTGGCGGGCGTGAGCACGGCATGCGGCACCCTCAGCGGTTGGCCGGCGCGAAGCGTGGTCAACCAGTCGGCAACGTGAAGCTTCGACTTCGGTATGTTGCTCGCGTCTATGACCGCTGTCGCAGCGGTGGGGGAGCCGCGCAGCACCCACAGCAACGTGTTCACATGCGAATACGCCAAAAACTTCTCCGGTAACTGTATGATCGCCTCCACCTGGCGTCGGCGCAGCAACAACCGCCGCAATTCCGCCGATTGATGCGACACCCCCGGGCTGAAACTGGTCAACACATACCCATAACCATCAGACGTGAGATGACGCAAGGTACACAATAAAAACGCCTCATGCGCCCGCGCCGGAACCATTATATTCTCATCGAAACTTCGTGCTAAATTCTGGCAGTGTCCGGTGTCGGCCTGCTGATTCAGCGGCGCCTCCACAACCACGGTGCGATACTGCCGCCGTGACGACGATGCCGCATGGGCTAACGAATCTCGGCACCGAAAATCCGCAGTCACACCCAATAATCGCGCCTGAAGCTTTGCGACGTCCACCGCGGTGGGAGCAATGTCTGCACCCACAATCGCCACATCATGCGCCCGCGCCAACGCCAGCAACGTCCCCCCAATGCCACACGCGGGATCGAACACAGTATCGGTAACCGTGGTGCCCGCGGCCTCGGCCAAAAGCCGCGATGAAGCGGACTGCGTCGTCCCAAACTGGCTATAAAACCCCCGGCCCCCAACCCCCAACAACATGTCAACAATGAGCGTTGCCACCCCGGGAGTCGCGGCGGCCGTCACACTATTATCAAGCAGGTCGGCAACCTGGGCGGGTGACGCCCCAGCTTGGCGCACGAGATCCGCACCCTGGTCCGGGTCGGCCAACAGCGTCAGCCCAGCCAGGGTGGCCTGCAACTGGTCGGGAAAAACCTGGATGAGGCCATTGACAAGGGCCGTAGCAACTAATTCGTTGCTTTTGCCATCACGGAGCAGACCTTTTTCACGAAGCCAATGCAGGACTTCAGGAATTCGGAACAACGGTCGGCGAGTTGCTGGCTCGTTGACTGGGCAGGGGAAGTCGGAATGCCGTGCTCGCCAATTGCTGACCGCTGATCGAGAGACGTCAGCGAGATGGGCGATATCTTTGAGCGTGAGATAACCGGTGGGGTAGGGCATGGTGACGGTGGGTCAACCTTTCGAACAACAGGAGCCGACACTGGGGTAGTGGACGGCTTCATTGTACTGGTGTTCGCATGAACGGGGCCCGGTTTGGGGATGGGGTGGGCGGCGGCATGCTTCGGGATGCGCAGCGGCCGCGCCGATGAAACCTTATGGGTGCGGGTGGCCCGCGTGCCAAGTATCAAAATATTATCCGCACAGGCGGCAAGCGTGGCGTTCAAGGCACTCTTATACGAACACACGGTCGTGGGAATTCCCACGCTCATGAGGTACAACACCGAATCAACAAAAATGCCATCACCGGACACAATGATGACTTCCTTGAATCGGCTCGCAAGATTGTGCTCCGCGGCGATGGCGGCGATCAGGCGTTTATCCGCCCCGGATTTTCCTACCGCGTCGAGTATCTGGCAGGTACCCCACGATTCGTGCAGGTGGGGGATACCGGACTTGTCGGCGGCAACCACAATGAGATCCCGGTTGGTGATGTTTAGCCATTGGTTGAGTGCGCAGCGGCACCAATTTGCTTCCTGAACACTGCCGATGCTTCGGCCATTGATGTTCTCGATGTCAACGAAAATAAGGCGGCGGTTGAGCGGGAGGTGCGTCATAATGACTCCTGGGTATGAATTTATGCGACATTAGAACCTATGATACCTATGTTCACATTATGGAGCAATATCTTTGGTAAAAACGGGTGTGAATAATGGAAATGATGGAGATTGCCTGCTAAAATAATGGAAAATTAATATTATTTGTGGCGTGTTCTTATATAACGTGAATGGGGGTGATTGGGGGTAAATTAGGATATAAAACCAGAAAGCAGTAATGCTGATAGTTTGTTATGGGGGTAAGTTGTGAGTGTGGGGGATTTGCCTCGCACCACCAACCCCCACGCCCGCCCTGTCTGCTAAGGTGACTGAAGTGTATTTGAAGTCGTTGACCCTACGAGGATTCAAATCCTTCGCATCCGCCACCACCCTAAAATTCGAACCCGGCATCTGCGTAGTAGTAGGACCCAACGGCTCCGGCAAATCCAACGTCGTCGACGCCCTCGCCTGGGTCATGGGCGAACAAGGCGCCAAAACCCTCCGTGGCGGCAAAATGGAAGACGTCATCTTCGCCGGCGCCGGCGGCCGCAAACCCTTAGGCAGAGCCGAAGTCACCCTCACCATCGACAACTCCGACGGCGCCCTCGACATCGACTACACCGAAGTCTCCGTCACCCGCCGCATGTTCCGCGACGGCGCCTCCGAATACGAAATCAACGGCAGCAAAGCCCGCCTCATGGACATCCAAGAACTCCTCTCCGACTCCGGCATCGGCAGAGAAATGCACGTCATCGTGGGCCAAGGCCGACTCTCCCAAATACTCGAATCCCGACCAGAAGAACGCCGAGCCTTCATCGAAGAAGCCGCGGGCGTGCTCAAACACCGCCGTCGTAAAGAAAAAGCCCAACGCAAACTGGTCAGCATGCAAGCCAACCTCGACCGGCTCACCGACCTCACCGGCGAACTCCGCCGCCAACTCAAACCCCTCGCACGCCAAGCCGAAGCCGCGCGCCGGGCCGCTACCGTCCAGGCCGACCTGCGCGAAGCCCGACTCAGACTTGCTGGGTATGAACTCACCCAACTGCAAGAAAAACTCGGCAGCGCCGAGGAGCAAACGGCCATGCTGCTCGCCCAAGTCGAAGAGGTCACCACCCAACTCGATGTGGCCACCGAAATCCACACCAACCTAGAAGCCGAACTCGCCGTCGCCGCCCCTGCCGCCGACGCCGCGCAACAACTCTGGTTCGACCTTTCTTCCCTGGTCGAACGCATATCCGCCACGAAACGCATTGCCGACGACCGGGTGGGAAGCTTCCAAGAAACCCCCTACGCCGGCCAGGACCCGGACCAATTAGAACGACGTGCCCAGCGGGCCGCCGCCGAATATCAGGAGCTCGCCACCCACGTCGAGATTGCCGCCGAACGCCTCGACAATATGAGGGACGAGGTGGCCATTCGCCAGGAGGCCGCCGACCAAGCCGATCGGGAACACCTGGCCCAGGTGCGGGCATTGGCCGACCGACGCGAGGGAATCGTCCGGCTGCTGGCGCAGGAAGAATCCCAACGCGCCCAGGTCACGGCGCTAGAGGAAGAAATCACCCGCCACGACGAACTCGTGGCCGAAACCCTCACCCGGCTGCAGGAAGCCGAGGCGCAGCACCAAGAACTCGGCGAAACCCTTGCCCGGCTCACCCTCGACACTGAACCATTGCGTGAAACCCATGTGCGGGCCGATGCCGAGGCAAAGGCAGCCGAACAACGCCTAGAACAAGTGCGATCCCAACAACAAAACCTGGAACGGCACGTGTCCCGCCTGGAATCCCGCATCGAAACATTGCGGGCAACCGTGCCGGTGACGCACGGTGCCCTCAGCGACTCCCTCACCAAAGCCAGCGGCGTCACCCACGAATTCACCCCACTCGCCCAGCACATCACGATCCGCCCCACCGCCCCCGCCGGCGTCGACGGTGCCCTGGCCCTGGCACTCGGGGCACTCAGCGAAGCGGTCACCGGCACCACCCGCCTCGACGCGACTACCAGGAATGCGCTGGCTACCATTCCCGAATCCGTGCCCCGCACCGCGGTCATCCTGCCCGGCACCGGCGGCATCTGGCACCTCGACGCCGACCTGCCGGCCGACGCCGCCTGGCTCATCGACCACATCGACGTCGACGCCGACTACGCCGCCACCGTTTCCCGCCTGCTTGCCGACGTCGTGTGGGCCGAAACTCTCGACAGCGCCTGTGCCATCGTCGACGCCGACGCCCGCCTCAAGGCCGTCACCCCCACCGGCGTGCTTGTGGGTGATGGCTGGTTCATTGCCGGTCGGGGCACCCGCGGCGCTGTGGAAATCACCGCCCAAATCGCCACGGCCCAAGCCGAACTCGCCGACGCCCACGCCGATCTGAACCAACTCGCCGGCACCTTCGCCGGCGCGAAACAAGCGGCCGAAGACGCCCGCATCCGGGCCGCCGGCGCTACCAGCGCGTTACAAGAGCAGGAAACCCGGGTCGCCGAACTCACCCGGGACCTCAAACGCCTGGAATCCCAGGTGACAGCCAACCGTAAGGAATACGAACGCACCACCGGGCACGCCATGCAGGCTGCGACCCGACTGGCGGAACTGCAACACAAACTCGCCGACACCACCGACCGGCTCGCCCGGGTGGAAGAAGATACCGACCTGGAGGAACCCACCACCCAGGCCCGCGACGCCGCCGCCCAGGCGCTCGCCCAGGTCAAAGCCATGGAACTGGAGGCTCAATTGGCGCTTCGCACCGCGGAGGAACGCGCCGAATCCGTCCGCGGCAAGAGCACCAACCTGTTTCGGCAGGCGGAACAGGAACGCCAGGCCAAGGCCCGCCACGAGCAGGCCATGGCGCGCCGCCGTGCCCAAGCGGCCCTGGCTCGGGTCGTGGCCGACGCCGCCCGGGACCTCCTGGCTCGCGCCACCGACGCCACCGAACGCGCCACCTCCGACCGGGACGCCGCCATCACCCGCCGCAACCAGGTGCAAACCCGACTGGCCACGGCCAAGGATCAGGTAACCGCGCTGCGAACGCAACAAACCCGGCTCACCGACAACGCCCACAACATGGAAATCGCCCGCAGCCAAGCCCAGGTGCGCATGGAGGAAGCCCAAACCAAACTCGTGGAACAACTCGGGGTGCCCGTCACCGACATCATGCGCGACTACACGCCCGGGCCGGAATTCGACCTCAAACACGAGAAGGCACGCCTGAAGCAGGCGGAGAAAGATTTATCGTCACTGGGTAAGGTCAACCCCCTTGCGCTGGAAGAATACAAAGCATTAGAAGAACGTTATGAGTTTCTTTCCACCCAACTCGACGATGTGGAGCAGGCGCGCAAAGACCTCACCGACGTGATCGAAGACGTCGACGCCAAGATTCTGCAACTCTTCACCGACGCCTGGCTCGATGTCCAAGCCGAATTTCCCAAAGTGTTCGCCACACTCTTCCCGGGCGGCGAAGGCCGACTCGTCCTCACCGAACCCGGCAGCATGCTCACCACCGGCATCGAGGTCGAGGCCCGCCCACCAGGAAAGAAAGTCAAACGCCTCTCGCTCCTCTCCGGCGGCGAAAAATCCCTCACCGCCCTGGCCATGCTCGTGGCCATTTTCCGGGCACGCCCCTCACCCTTCTACGTCATGGACGAAGTAGAGGCTGCGCTTGACGACGTGAACCTCCGGCGACTCATCGCCCTATTCGTGGAATTACGCAAAGACTCCCAGCTCATCGTCATCACCCACCAAAAACCCACCATGGATGTGGCAAACGTGCTGTATGGTGTGACGATGCGGGGCGACGGCATCACTAGGGTAATCTCCCAGCGCATGACGCCCGGCGACCTTGCCAACCCGCCTGCGCCCCAGTCGTCGCAAAGCTAAACACTATAATGCTGATTAATACTTTTTCATATAGGAAGGATTTCGCAGTTCATGAGCGAGTTTGAGCACCCCATCAAGGACGTCACCGATTCCCTCTTGGGGTGGGCGACCCAGGCCGAATTGGAACTCGCCCAACGACTCAACCACCCGAACGTCACAATCATCGGCGACCTGGATCTTGCCAGCGACGAGGTGGAAAGAATTGAAAAACTCTACGGCATCTTCCTCGCCCGCCAACTCGCCGCCGGCGGTAACCTCGCCGAACTCACCGCGCTCAGTCCTGCTCTCTTCCTGGTCACGCTCACTGCCCGCGCCAAAAAACTCGTGGCGGCAGACACTTTCAGCCGGGAATACCTCGGCGGCATTGGCCTCAACGACCTGGTGTCGGAATCACAAATCGACAGCATTCTCGCCGACAAACTCGCCGAATACCTCACCAATATGCAGGTCAGCGCCTTCGATACCGACCCCGTCACCGTCCTCTGCTGGCATGCTGGATTCGTCAACACCGAAATACCGCAACTGCTCGAAACCATCGACACCGTGGCCGCCAAGCACGACAACCCTACCATCGACGACCTGGAGCTCCCACACTATTTTTCGGGATTCCACCAGGTCAGCCCCCATGCCGCGACCCTATACCAAGGCGTCATGGCGTTACGCGACTTCACTATCACCCACCCCCAATCCTGGTTCGACCGCGACCGCAAACACCTAGAACCGCAACTCCCCATCGCCATCGCCGATGCCGTGGCCGCCGAACTCCGCGAACGACCCGTTGGCACCGAAGACCGGGCCGCCGCCGTGGGGGTCGCCAACCGGGAACTCCGGCCCCGGCTCATTCTCGACCCCGTCCGTAAAAAAGTATGCCTCCGCCTGCCGGAACAACGCGTCCCGGCCCGCGGCGAAATCACTTGGCGGGTCAGTCTCGAAGGCTCCACCACCGTCTACCGCACCGGTCGCGCCTGGGGGGACGTCACCGGCTACGCCGAATCCCTCGACATCACCTTGCCCCGCCCCGTGCGGGAAGTCACCGTCGAAGACCTATCCAACCACATCACTTGGAACGTGCCGGTGGTCAATACCAACGACCCCATACTGCTGTTCAACAAACGCGGCGGCTCTGTCACTGACAAGAAATCTCTCCACCACCAGCGGATTCGTGCCCTCATCCCCGCCGAAAACCGACTTGTCGACGTGGTACATGACATGGACATTCAGCCCGTCAGCTCCTTCACCATTGACGGCTGGGACGGTTGGGTCTGTCACAATGTGATCCTCGATGGAGTGGACTCGCTAGCCAGCCTCGATGCTGCGGCTACCGCCACCCAATCCGACCTGAAACTCCTGCGCGTCGTTGACCCACGGCAACGAGTCACTTTCCGCACCCCCGACGAGGCCATCAAACACGTCACCACCCTGGGTGGGCTCAAAGTTCACTCCCAATCCCTCGTCGCCGAATTTCCCCCCACGCCCTCGGGCGACACCGAAATCTGGCACCTCTCCATCTCCGCGTTCGGCGGCGCCGGTCTCGCAGGTGAAGAAATCACCCAACCGGAACCCCTAGAAGTCCCGGCCGAAGGAGGCGTATTCCACGTCCTCGACCCGGACGCCTATGACGCGCCATGGGTGGGGGAATATCTGGTGCGTATGCGTGGTCCTCGCAACGAATCCTTCCGCCACGAATTTGCCATCGTGGAAGGCATGCTGGCCGTCACCACCTACGCCGGCTCCAGCGGATCCTGCCGCATTCCCGCCGGTGGGGGACTCAGCGAAGCCACCCTCATCGTGAAACCCGGCAACAAACCCTTTACCGTCCAACCGGACAAGGTGCATGTCTCCTCCCAGGAAGCTGGCGCCGACTTCGTGGTGAGTACCGAAGAAGGCGACTCCCTGCCGCTACGCTTCAACCCCCCACGCCTAATTTTCGAACTACCGCTGCTCACCGAGCCGCCCATGTGGCGGGCCAGCCGCATGCTGCTGCACCCACGCATGATCGACACGGAGGGCACCATCCGGGTGCGGGGCGCCGGCGAACTGGAAGACCCGAAAATCTCGGTGCGCAACCACCACGGGCAACCCGTGAAAACCACGAAACTCACAAGCCGAGACGGGGGCATAACCTATGTGGTACCCGTATCGAAACTAGTTTCGACAACCACGGTATTGTCGCGGGGACGCATCGACCTGGAATGGACCGACCCCAGCAACAACAAACGCATCTCCGTCACCCTCGCCGATGTGGAAACCACCGAACCTGTGGCCGTGACCCTGGACGGTGGAACCCTCACCGTCACCGGCACCGAACAACAAAACCTAGGCGTGTGGGTATGGCCAGAAACCGCCCCCTGGCATCCGGCCGACACCTTCCCGGTGGTCGATGGCGCCGTAGCATTACCGGAAGAATATGTTGACGCCGGCAACCTCATAGTGCAGGTACACGTGCGTGACCCCTTCACCGTGCTCCACACCCCGGTGAGCCCTGGCCCGGAGGCCACCGTGCTAGAGCAGGAAGGATTCTTCGGAACCGACGACGGCGTGCTCGGCACTCTCTCGGCGTTCATCTCGGGAAGCCACGACACCATCCCCACCGATCCCCAGGTGATGCCGGTGCTGTGGGACATGTTGGCCAGTGGCGGACATCGGCCCGAAACCATCAAAGCGGTACGCACCGTGTTCCAAGCCAACCCGGATGCGTCCTTGCGCGGCCTTTCCCAATCACTGGTCAAATCCGCCCAGCAACCCGGCCGATTTATCGAAACCGGTCTGGTGCGTTGCCGCTTCACCGGGACGCCGGGCAGCGAAGCCATGGACGCGGATCTGCACCTTGCGGCGTGGATAGGCACCCTGGAACTACTCGGGCAACTCGATCACTTGTTCGGCGCTGAAGGCTACCCGGATGCGGCCAAACCCCAGGTGGAAGAAGTGAAGAAACAACTAGCGGCATTAGCGGGTGACAACATTTTAGAAACCCTAAAAACCGCCCGCGACACCACACTGGATTCCGCCTGCATCGACAAAACCACCGTCATGCTGGCCGGCATGGACCCAGCCCAACAACGATTCTTACTGAACCAGGTGTTCGGGGAACACATTGTGCCGGGCGCCGTGCTAGACGATTCCAGCCGACTACTGGCGGTATTTGAAACCTTCAATCAGCGGGACAAACTGCGGGAACTCCTGGGCTCCGAAAACCTGATCGCGTCGGCGGTGACACTCCTGCGCACCCTGCGGAGCAGCAATAAATCCCTGTACGCGCTGGCCCGAATCCGGTTTGACAAGCTTGACGGGGTGGACACGAATGCGAAAGAAAACCTGTGGGCTCTAGCCCCCGTCGTGTCCCTGGTGCTGGCCCTGGCATCTCGTGTGTCTGCCCACGGGCTCATCACCTCCAACAAGACCTTGGACGCCGCCACCGCTGGATGGGCGCGGCTCGCTGAGGTGGTGCCGGACCTGGTGATCTCCGACATTGTTGCCGCCGACGCCATTGCGTTAGCGATCGCCAAACCCGGCATTGCCTAACCAAGCAGCGTCTCACTAGTTTGGCGTGACCTGCCCGATTAGGCCCTGACGTGGCGTCAGCGCCGTAATGTCCATGCCATGCGGAAAATTACTAAGAATCTCCTGCGGGTCCTGGGTGTCATCACAGTGCTGGTCTTCACCGCGGTGGGGGTTTCTGCCTATAACTACCACCACTATAAGCGCCGCGGTCCCGATCCCCGCGATAGTAGTGTCGTCGCGGCCCGGGGTGGCGTGACCCCAGTGTCTGGCACCTATATGCGTGGTTTCTACTACCCGGCCCATGGTGCCGCGCACCCGGGAACGGTTGTGGTGTTCAAGGGATCCGATGGGAGCAATAATGATGAATTAGCCCGACAGGTCAGGGATCAGGGCTATAACGTGCTGGGTTTGTATTTCTTCGGCCAACCAGGTCAGCAACAGTATTTAGCGAATGTGCCGCTGGAATTTTTCGACGAAGTATTGGCGTGGATTAATGACCATGGCGATGTGCAGGAACCTATCACTGTCATGGGAGTGTCTAAAGGGGCGGAACTGGTGGCTAACTTGGCGATTCGCTACCCAGAGATCGACAATATTGTGCTCTACACCCCTACGGCCTATAACTATCAGGGGATAAATTACCAGTGGGAGCCATCGCCCAGTTTCACCTGGCGGGGCGAGCCGGTCGACTATGTGCGGCTACGATTTCTCCCCTCAAGCATGGTGAGGTCAGTGATGAACCTACCAGTGTCGTACCGGAAAACTAGTGAACAGGCGTTAGCCGAGGCCACCAACCTAGAGGCTGCCCGCATCCCGATCGAACAATTCTCCGGGCACGGTCTGTTGTTTGCGGGCGATCAGGATGCTATGTGGCCGGCCGATACGGCAGTGCGGGAACTAAGCAGCCGCAATAAAAACCTGGAAGGCGTGGTGTACCACGGTGCGGGGCATTTGTTTGATGAGGACATCACCCACTATGGGCCAATATGGCCAACGATGTTTGGCGGTTCTATCGAAGGCAACCGAATGGCGAAAACCCAATCGGACGCCTTACTCTTCCAGCGGCTACAAACCTGGCACCGATAAGCGTGTACCCGTCCTACAACCCGAATCCTGATTGCGACGAATTGCCAACGTTATCCATAAAAAAGTTTTTATGTTCACAATTGACCTTGGCGTTATTTTCGCAATTATATAATCGTGACAAATTGCATTTCCTGGTGAGATCCGGGCAGTTATCATGAAAACTGTGGTGAGATAAGTAGGTGCTTATTATGCGAAAACTCCTGAGGATTTTACTGCGTTGCGTCAGCGTTGTCGTGGCGTTGTGCCTGGTACTGGCAGGGGTGATCGCATATAACCACAATCGCTACAAAATGCCGGGGGAGAACCCGCGTGATAGTAGTGTCGTAGCTCAACAAGGTGACGTGGAGTCTGTGACAGGCAACTACTTACGCGGGTTCTACTACCCGGCTCATGGCACAGCCCGCCCAGGAACCATAGTGGTATTCGGCGGTTCGGAGGGCAGCAATAATAATGATGCGGCCCGCGCACTCCAGCACCAAGGATATAACGTCTTGGGGTTGTATTTCTTCGGCCAACCGGGCCAACAGGCAGAATTAGTGAAGGTACCGCTTGACTTTTTCCAGGAGGCATTAGACTGGCTGAAGCAGCATCAACACCAGGGTCCGCTGACGGTATTGGGGGTGTCGAAGGGCGCCGAACTGGTGGCAAACCTGGCGGTTCGCTACCCAGAGATCGACAATATCGTGGTGTTTACCCCTTCGGCCTACACCTATCAGGGGTTGGGCGACTATCGCAATGGGGCGTCATCGAGTTTCACATGGAAGGGCGAGCCGGTACCTTATGTGCCGCTGCGCATGCCGCTTCGCACCACGATCCGTTCCATCCTGGCCCTGCCGGTGTCGTATCGGGAAACCTATGAGCTTTCGCTCGCCGAGGCACCCGATCGGGAGGCTGCTCGGATTAAGATTGAGGAGTTTGCTGGTCGGGGCCTATTGTTTGCGGGTGACCAGGATGCCATGTGGCAGGGGGAAGCGGCGGTGCGGGAGCTGAGCGAGCGCAATAAAAACCTGGAGGCTGTGGTCTACCCAAACGCCGGCCACGTGTTTACCGAGGACGCTACCAAGCTGGGGAATTCGTGGAAAACCATGCTGGGGGGAACAGTGGAAGGCAACCGGGAGGCGACGCTGCAATCCCGAACGCTGCTGAAGGAGCGCTTAGCCGCCTGGCACGCCAAGTAGGTAGTAGGCCGCCGTCCGTGCCCTGGTCGTCGTAACGCGCCCAAACCCATGAGTGGAGTACAAACAGTTCGATAGGCATAATTATATTGGTTATTCCAATTAATGTTGGTTGTTTTCAACTATTTCAATGAACGTTTACTGCTATCACGGCATGTAGAAAGACATAGAATCGCTGAGAGGTGCTGGAGGATCGCGCCGTACCAGTGATTATTTTGTGTCTCGTGATGACTATATCCCGGTTTTATCTCAGTAATTATTTCCATATTATTAATAACCATCACTGGTAACGAGCGTACGATATACGTATGAATACCAGGCGGTTAAGCGCATTATTGATGACATTATCCGCTATGGGAGTAATTCCGATAGTAAGGGGTGTAAAAATAATTAAACAAAGTTATAAACAATTGGAACGTTATCAGGTGAAAACCGCTGATTTGAGTTACGGCAGAATGACGTACGTGGATCAGGGGAGCGGGGAAACCCTCCTGGCGTTGCACGGGATCTTTGGTGGTTACGATCAAGGCTATGAGCTTGGGGTGAACTGCGGTTTTCCCGGTAGGGTCATCGCCCCATCGCGGTTTGGGTATCTGGGCAGCGATGTGTCGGGGCAGGGGACACCTAAGGAACAGGCCCGGGCATTGGTGGAATTATTGGACTATTCCGGTGTGGATAAAACCTTCGTGATAGGCGGCTCCGCAGGTGGCACACACGCTATCCGTTTGGCATTGGACTTTCCTGAGCGGGTGAAAGGCGTGATCCTTTATAGTTCGAGAATGCCGCTGCCGAAACGTCCGACAAAACCAATGCAATATAAATACATGGGTCCCCCAAAATTCATCTGTAACGATATTGCTATGTATTTACTGAGCCCGGTGGTGGCAATGATGACTTCCACACCATTGCACTCGGTTATGTCGATACTTCCCATCGAAAAACGGAAGGCGGGCGCCTATATTGATTCGGTAATTAGTAACCCGGATATGGCCAAAAATTTTGATGATTATCGGATTGAATCCCTCACGGTTCCAGTCCTCATTTTCAGCGCTATGGATGATAGGCTAATTAAATTCACAGATGTGGAAAAGGTGATTCGTAGGTTTCCTAATAAGGTGTTTGTTCCCTTTGAAAATGGGGGGCATTTAATCGTTGGTCATGATGTGGAAATCCATAATACTGTCAATGAATTTATTGCCAGATATCGGTGATTACATATCCATGGCGGGTGGTTGTGGCCTAATAGTCACGGGTGGTTGTGGCGGGAATCATGGCGGTAAAAACCGTTCGTGATATGACCGCAATCACGCCACCAATGACGGTGGCCACCCAACCAACCCCCTGTAGGCTGGGATTATTAAGACACCAGACGGTAAGTTGGCCAACGGCTGCCAGTAAAAGCCCCGCGATGATCCAGACCATATGTGGCGAATAAGTGTGTGAGTTATTCATTAATAAATAATCCTTACTGTTGGCTTGCCAACAATATTAAAATGCTGAGTTTATGTTACCGTGAACCTAGGACTACCTCAAGGATTGAAGCCATATAAGGTGTGCAGAAATTCTTATAAGCGTGCGACTATGAAGCTTACATAACGACACGCCCACTTGGTAGCATTTCTGATTTATTGTGGCGTGGTGTGGCATCGTCGCTGCTTATCTGCTAAAAATGGTCGTTGACTGCTTGTTTCAAGCCGGCTGTTATTAGATTCCCAGGAAGCTACCAGCTCGTTGGGGAATTTGGGTGATAGCATCAGTGGCTATGGCTTCAATACAGACTAAAACTAACGCTCATAAACTTGGAATTGCGCTGGCTGTTCTCATTAGCGCCAGTATAATCATATTGCCGTTTACCATGCATGTGGCGTTTTCGGCGTATACCCCGTTTTGTTTTTTCAGCGGCTCCATAGTGGCGTTGAGTGGGTTAGCGCTTCGGTCGAAGATGGTGGTGAGTTTAGGTTTTAGCATTGCCCTATGGACCATTATTAGTCCGTTCTTTTTTCTCATGTCCACAATGATTTAAATAGCATTATTTCTATATGGGGGTAGTTCCATGTTTACTTTTCGACGTCTATAGTCCGAGGGATTGCCCCCGTGATAATTGCATATCCTGCGTCGTTAGTTAGTGACGTGTGTTGATTGGCGATTTTTGCCAAGATAGAAATCATGGAAGCTGCAATTATCGTTGTGCTGGTTGTCGTCTTTGCCATTTTGGTCGTGATGATGATCATCGCTCTTGGTTCGCGTCGTAAAGACTCGAAAACCATTAGTTTTGAATCAAAGACCACTGATGAGCCAAAGCAATTAACACAACAGGAAAAGTCGGGAAATTATCAAGCCCAAGGCGGGTTCAATTTCGCCCCCGCGAAGAAGGAAGAAGCCGTCCTGCCTGGTCAAGAGTTAAAGACATCGGCTACTGCGGCCATCCCGACGGCGGCCCAGCCGGCATCTCAACCTACGGCTAATATTGATGCCCCGAGCGCTTCCGCCGCGAGCGAGAAACCGCACGAGGATCCGGAACCGGTTGCGGAAGCAGCGGTAGCAGAGCCCGAGACTTTAACGGTTGAGGCCGAGGCAAAGCCCGAGGATCCGGCCGTAGTCACGAAGAAGCCTGAGAGGGAAACGGAAAAAGAAGACGAACCCGTCGCCGCGGTGACGGAGACTGCCGAAGATTCTGAGCAGGACACCAAGCCTGAGGATCCAGAGACTGAGGAACCGGAGACTAAGCCCGAAGAGCCAGAAGACGAGAAGCTGGAAACGGTGGAGAATGAGGAACAGCCGGAGGTTGAGCCGGTCGACGATGAGCCCGTCGAAAACCAATCGGCCGTAGAAGAACCGGAGGCCGACGCCGCCGGAATGAACGCTGAAACCGTTGAGGATCGGTCGGCGAAAAAGCCTGTGGAAACCGACGAGGTTCAGCCAGCGAAGAAGCCTGCGGCAGAGGACGAGCCGGAGAAGGAAGAGGTAGCGAAGGCACCCCAGCCGGAAGAACAGCCGGAGCCGTCGAAACCGGGTCGGCAAAAGCGGAACAAGCCACAGAAACGCCAGAAGCAGCGCGGGAAGAAACAACAATCACGTGCCGCCGCCCAGGAAAAACCGGAAGAGGCTGTGGCCGCCGACGAGGCTTCGGAGAAACCGCAAAAATCCGACAGTGACACCACCAAAGACCATAAGGAAGAACCCGCACCCCAGAACGCCCAAAGCGATCGTGACGAGCAGACCAAAGACGTGGCAGACACGGAGCTTGAGGGCTCGTTTGAAAAACTCGATGAGTTCCACGAGCTTGTCGAGGAATTGCCGGATTCCGAAGAAATCCCGGTGGTGGAACAAGCCGAGCCGGAGGACGTCGACAAGCAGGATGCGCTAGAGGCTGCCGCCGCCGCGTCCGCGGTCGTCGAGGCCGCCGACAAGGCCCGCGCGGAAACCCCCGCACCCACGGAGAAGCCAAAACCCGCCGATGCCGAGCCGAAACCGCAGGACACGATCGAACCCGCGGTGGGGCGCATCGGTAAGTTGCGTGGTCGACTGTCGAAATCGCAAAACGTGTTTGGCCGATCGGTGCTGGGCATGCTGTCTGCCGGCGATCTCGACGACGATGCGTGGGAAGATATCGAAACGCAACTCATCCAAGCCGACCTTGGTGTGAAAATCACCACAAATGTTGTGGATGAGCTGCGGGAAATGATTGCTGAACGCGGCGTGTCGAGCGAGGACGAAGCCCGCGCCATGCTGCGGGAATGCCTGATTGCAGCCTGCAAGCCCGAACTGGATCGCTCGATCAAGGCCATGCCTTACAATGGCAAACCCGCGGTCGTTCTCATCGTGGGAGTCAACGGCACTGGGAAAACCACCACCACTGGTAAGCTCGCCCGCGTCCTGGTGTCCATGGGACATAAGGTGCTGCTCGGGGCGGCCGACACCTTCCGTGCCGCCGCCGCCGATCAGCTGGAGGCTTGGGGGCGTCGCGTTGGCGCCACCACCGTCCGCGGTGCCGAGGCCGCCGACCCCGCATCCGTTGCGTTTGACGCCGTGAGCAAGGGGGTGGAAACCCACGCCGACGTGGTCCTCATCGACACCGCCGGCCGGCTCCACAATTCCACCAACCTCATGGACCAATTACGCAAGGTCAAGCGGGTTGTTGAGAAAAAAGCCGTGGTGGATGAGGTACTTCTCGTCCTCGACGCCACCACCGGCCAAAACGGTTTGGTGCAGGCAAAAACCTTCGGCGACGTGGTCAATATCACCGGTGTGGTGCTCACCAAACTCGACGGCACGGCCAAGGGCGGCATCGTGTTCCAGGTGCAGGAAGACCTCGGAGTACCGGTGAAACTCGTGGGTCTGGGCGAAGGCGCCGACGATCTCGCACCCTTCGAAGTGGAAGGATTCGTGGACGCCCTACTGGGATAGTCCACCACGTGTGTGGGGGTAGGCGCGTCCTCCCCTATAATTACAGAGCAAGTACAAAATTCCACCCCATCATGAGCAGTAATCGCTTGTGGTGGGGTTTGGTGTGACTACACTAAGGCCATACATTAAATACCTGAAACTGTTTCAAGAAACCGAGACCGCCATGAAACTTGTGACCGCAATCGTTAAACCTTTCACACTCAGCGACATCAAGGATGCGTTAGAACAAGTGGGCGTGCACGCCATGACCGTGACCGAGGCCCAAGGTTTCGGGCAGCAAAAGGGGCACAACGAGGTGTACCGTGGGGCGGAATACGCCATTGATTTTGTTCCCAAGCTTAAGATCGAAATCGTTGTGGACGACCCCATTGTGGAGGACACCATCGCAGCCATTGTGGAAGCCGCCTACACCGGAAAAATCGGCGACGGTAAAGTATGGGTGACAGAAATCCAGGAGCTAGTACGGGTTCGTACTGGTGAGCGGGGTGTGGCCGCCATTTAAGGCCACGTCAGATTATTTGGGGGTGGGGGGATAATGGTGACAAAAATCAGCGACACTACCCATAAGGAATGAATTATGTGCTTGACGTTTTTGGGTACCGGCTCCGGCACCCCAACTCGTACCCGCAATACCGCGGCCACGATCTACGCCCGACCTGACCGTAGCGAATTCTGGCTTTTCGACTGCGGCGAGGCTACCCAACACCAAATGCTTCGCCACGGCATCAACATGAATAAAGTCAGCCGGGTCTTTATCACCCATATGCATGGCGACCACACATTCGGGCTGCCGGGTTTCATCTCCAGCCGGGCGTTCCGCACCCCGGGGGATCCGCTCACGATCTACGGGCCGCCCGGCATTGCAGAATTCGTGTCAGTCACCCTGAACACCTCGGCGTCGCATATTCGCTATCCCCTGGAGGTGGTGGAGCTCGACCACGCCGGGGAAGTCCCCCTGGGTCGGGATGATACCGTCACCGTACGCTACACCACGCTTGACCATGGCGTACAGTCGTACGCCTACCGCATCACCGAGGCCGACCAGCCAGGGGAGTTGCAGGTGGATAAGCTCATCGACCATGGGGTTCAGCCCGGGCCCTGCTATGGGCAGCTGAAACGCGGCGAAGACATCACCCTCGACAACGGCACGGTGCTCCGTAGCGCCGACTTTGTGGGCCCACCCCAATCCGGCCCCGATATTGTGCTCTTCGGCGACACTCGGTTCGTGCCCGGCCACGCCGACTTTGCCGCTGGCGCCGACCTCATGGTGCACGAAGCCACCTACGGTCCCGAATATCCCGATAAAGCACAGAAATATTTTCACTCCACCACCACGCAGGCCGCCGAACTTGCCCGCCAGGCTGGGGTGAAAAAACTCGTGCTCACCCATTTCAGCGCCCGCTACGACACCGATGAGAAGCTTGCCGAACTGCTGGCCGGCGCCCAAGCAATCTTCCCCCACACCGTTCTCGCCGCCGACGGCGCAACCATAGGCCTGTAAAGCATGCCGCAACCTGCCGCGGATATTCGTCGCACAGCTTTTCGACGCGCCACCGAACTGGTGGCGGCCCTTCACCTCCCGCATGGCACCGCCCTGGCCGCCACCGGATCCTACGCCCGCCGGGAATTAACCGCCCACTCCGACCTGGACCTGCTCCTCATCTGCCCACCCGATCAAGCCTTGGATAGCGCGGTGAAACACCAGGTGGAGAATCTGTGGTATCCCATTTGGGACGCCAAGATTCGCCTCGACTATGCCGTGCGCACCCCGGAGGAATGCGCCAACATCATTGCCGACAACGCCGTCGCCGGCCTGTCGCTGCTGGACCTCACGCACGTTGCCGGCAACCCCAGCCTCACCGAGCAGACTCGAAAACTCGTGCTACGCACCTGGCGGATAGCCCTGTCCCGCAACTTCGATAACATCATCGACATCGCCATCGCCCGGTGGCGGCGCTCCGGGCCGGTCGTCAGCATGACCCACCCCGACCTGAAACACGGCCGGGGCGGTCTCCGGGATCATGAGCTCCTCACCGCCCTCGCATTCGGAAACCTGTGCGACGCCCCCGACCTCACCGACCAGCGCACCCTCCTGCTTGATACCCGCACCATGCTCCACCAGCATGCCCGCAGATCTCGGGATGTTCTCGACCCGGAATTTGCCGCCGATATCGCCATTGACCTTGGGTTCCGCGATCGATACGCGCTCTCCCGCGCTATCGCCGAAGCCGCCCGTGCCATTGACGACGCCCTCACCAGCGGGCTCACCACCGCCCGAAATCTCCTCCGGCCCACCACCCCAACGAGTCTAAAACCCGAGCGACGCCGCCCCCTCGACATTGATGTTGTCGATGCCGGCGGCAGCGTCTCACTATCCCGCAACCCCAACCTCACCGACCCCGCCCTCCTGCTGCGCGTCGCGGCGGCCAGCGCCCGCACCGGATTGCCCATCCACCCCGCCACCTGGTCCCGCCTGGCCGCCCTACCGCCCATGCCCGACCGCTGGCCTGCGGCCGCGGCCAGCGATTTCCTCGCCCTCCTTTCCTCCCCACACCACACCGCCCGGGTCATTACCGAACTCGACAACCATGGACTATGGTCCCCCCTCGTCCCCGCCTGGGACAACATTCGCGGCCTCATCCCGCGCGAACCTATCCACACCCAAACCATCGACCAGCACTGCCTCCAAGTCACCCAAAACTGTGCTGCCCACCATGTTGCCGCCGCCCGACCCGACCTGCTCTACCTGGCCGCCCTCTTCCACGACATAGGCAAAGGACAAGGCGTCCCCCACGCCGAACTCGGCGCCACCCGCGTTGCCGTCATGGCCGCGACCCTCAGGCTGAACCATCATGACGCATCCGTGGTCACCACCCTGGTCCGCCACCACACCCTCATCCCCAACCTCGTGGCTCACCGGGACGTCGAATCCGACGACGCGGTCACCGAACTGCTCGACGCCGTGGGCTACGACCTGCTCACCGTCGAACTCATGCGAGTCCTCGTCCAGGCCGACGCCCTCGCTACCGGCACCTGGACCCCCACCCTCCGGGCCGGGACCGCCATACTGTGCGACCGGGCCCGCGCCCGACTCACCGGCAGTCAACCCCGACCGCCACGTCTCGACTTTCCCCACGACTTTACTTCCCGCGCCGGGTTGCCCCTCGACCTCATCCCCGGGCCCGAAGCCAATAACGCTACCGTCCGGTGGGTGGGACACTACCTGCGTGAAAGTATTCGCGTCCTGGCCCTCATAGCGGCTAAGGGTTGGAATATTAATTCCGCCGAATTCATTGTTGAACCCGATCACACCCGGGCCCGATTCACGGTGTACAACACGTTGGGAACCGGTTTCGATCAGGCAGAATTCGCCCAAGCGTATAAGTCCGGGGTTTACTCTGCCCTCCCGGACACCACCCCCACCATCGCCGCCACCACCGCCACCTTTTGGTTTGGCAATATCCTGGAAATCCGCACCACCGACCGGCAGGCCGCCTTGGGTACACTCATGGAAGTGTTACCGGAACTCCACTGGCTTACCATGAGCAACCCCGGGGCAACCATGATCGTGCAATGCAGTCTTCGCCCCGGCTTCGACCGGGCGGCCGTGGAACGTGACGTGACCCGAGTGCTGACAACCAGCTAGTATGAATGGGTTAGCTAGCTAAATTTTTTTAAGGAGTGATCCCACCGTGTTCGAATCCCTGTCCGATCGCCTCAGTGCCGCCTTATCTGGACTCCGGTCGAAAGGCAAGGTTACTGAAGCCGATGTGAATACGGTTTCCCGGGAAATCCGGTTAGCGCTGCTCGAAGCCGACGTCTCCCTGCCCGTTGTCCGCGGCTTTATTAAACGCATTAAAGAACGCGCCCTCGGCGTGGAGGTTTCTAAGGCACTCAACCCGGCCGAACAGGTCATCAAAATCGTCAACGAAGAGCTCACCACCATTCTTGGTGGCGAAACCCGGCGCATGAATGTGTCCAAAAAACCGCCGACAGTCATCATGCTTGCCGGCCTGCAAGGCGCGGGTAAAACCACCCTCGCCGGCAAACTGGCCTACTCGCTGAAGGAACAAGGGCACACCCCCATCCTGGTGGCCTGCGACCTGCAGCGCCCTGGCGCGGTCCAACAGTTGCAGATCGTTGGTGAGCGCGCGGGCGTGCCGACCTTCGCCCCGGATCCGGGAACCTCGCTGGACACCCTGGAGCACGAGATGGGCACCTCCCATGGGGATCCGGTCGCGGTTGCTAGGGCAGGCGTTGCGGAGGCCCGCCAGAAAAAACACGACTACGTTATTGTGGACACCGCCGGTCGGTTGGGTATTGATGAAACCCTCATGACCCAGGCCCGGAATATTCGGGATGCCATTCAGCCGGATGAGGTGTTTTTCGTCATTGACGCCATGATCGGCCAGGATGCGGTGACCACCGCCGAGGCGTTCCGTGATGGTGTGGATTTCACCGGTGTGGTATTGACCAAGCTTGACGGTGATGCCCGTGGTGGTGCCGCGTTGTCGATCCGGGAGGTGACCGGTAAGCCCATCA
Organism: Corynebacterium matruchotii; assembly: GCF_011612265.2. NCBI lineage: Bacteria > Bacillati > Actinomycetota > Actinomycetes > Mycobacteriales > Corynebacteriaceae > Corynebacterium > Corynebacterium matruchotii. The sequence goes on from NZ_CP050134.2 coordinate 950,300, forward strand.
TGTTCGCCTCTACCGGCGAAAAGATGACCGATTTTGATGTGTTCCACCCGGATCGGATGGCGAACCGGATTTTAGGTATGGGGGATGTGCTTACCCTGATTGAGCAGGCGGAGAAGTCCCTCGACCAGGAGCAGGCGTTAGAGACCGCGTCGAAGCTGTCCACCGGTGAGCTCACCCTGGAGGATTTCCTGAATCAGATGTTGATGATTCGGAAGATGGGGCCCATCGCTAACCTGCTGAAGATGCTGCCGGGGGGTTCGCAAATGTCTGCGATGGCGGACATGATAGATGAGAAGCAGTTGGATCGGGTGCAGGCGATTATTCGGGGCATGACGCCGCTGGAGCGCAACAATCCGAAGATTTTGAATGCGTCGCGTCGGCGGCGGATCGCTAACGGTTCCGGGGTGACGGTGACGGAGGTCAACCAACTCATCGAACGGTTCTTCGAGGCGAAGAAGATGATGGGGCAGATGGCGAACCAGATGGGTCTCGGCGGTGGCCGGAGCGCCACGAAGAAGAAGCCCAAGGGCCGGAAGGGTAAGAACGGTAAGCGTCGGCCCCCAAAGCAGTCCCGGGGCGGCGGTATGCCGAACATGGGGGGCATGCCGGGCATGGGTGGTGGCATGCCAAGCATGGCGGAGTTGCAGAAAATGCAGGAACAGCTTGGTGGCGGCGGTATGCCCCCGATGCCCAAGGGGCTTGAGGGCGTTGACTTAAATAATCTCGATTTCAGCCAGGTGGATAAGAAGAAGAAACGGCCACGTTAGTGACGCTTTTCGACGCCGGGAGGTGCGGCGTCGAAAAGCTTTTTAGTGTAAAAAGGCCTGTATGAGCACACACCTAACCGGGCTCACCTCCGCCGAGGCTGCCGACCGGCTGGAGCGCTTCGGGCCCAATCAGCTACGCGCGCAAAAAACCGAGCCGCAGTGGCGTAAATTTCTCCGCCAATTCCAAGACCCCCTCGTCTACCTGCTGTTTATCGCCATGGGAATTTCCCTGGGTGCCTGGATCGTGGAGGGGGCCACTGGCGCGCCCATTGATGTTATTGTCATCGCCATCATCGTGATCGCTAACGCTATTTTGGGGTACACCCAGGAGGCGAAAGCCGCCGACGCGGTGGCTGCTTTGGCGAAAATGACCGCCGCGAATTCCACCGTGATGCGTGACGGTAAACAACAAACCATCCCCTCCCATAACCTGGTTCCCGGCGACGTGCTTCTCCTGGCCGAGGGCGACGCCGTGGGCGCGGACGCAACCCTCATTGAGGCCACCGACCTGTATATTCAGGAGGCGGCGCTCACCGGCGAATCCGAGGCCGTCCATAAAACCCCCGAGCCGGTGGCCGACGACGCGCCCCTGGGGGAGCGCACCAACACCGTGTTTAAGGGCACCGCGGTGGTGCGCGGCGTGGGGGTCGCCGAGGTGCAGCACACCGGCATGGACACGCAAATGGGTTCCATCGCCACCATGCTGGCGGATACCGAGCAGGACCAAACCCCGCTCAATAAGGAAATCACCGAAGTGTCGAAAATGCTTGGCCTGCTGGTGGTGGGGATCGCCATTGTGGTCATGGCGGCACTGATCCTCATTAATGGGGCGCGCACCCCGGAGGAAATGGTGCAGATCCTCATCCTGGGTGTATCCCTGGCTGTTGCCGCCGTCCCCGAGGGGCTGCCGGCAATCCTGTCGCTGGTGCTGGCCATTGGGGTGCAGAAGCTTGCCAAACATAATGCGGTGATGAAGAACCTGCCCTCGGTGGAGACCCTGGGGTCGGCCAGCGTGATTTGTTCCGATAAGACCGGTACTCTCACCAAGAACGAAATGACGTTGCAGCGGGTGGTCACGGCCTCCGGCACCACGCTGCTTGGCGGGGCCGGCTATGATCCCACCGGCACGGTCACGGACACCACCAGTGACGTGGCCCGCGACGAGGCCTGCCAGGCGGTGATGGCCGGCGCGGTCGCCAATAACGCCCAGCTCGACCGCGCCGAGGACGGCACCTGGGAGATCGTGGGCGACCCCACCGAGGCGGCCTTCCTCGTGGCCCTCCCCAAGTTTGGTGCGGACGTCGCCGAAAACACCCCCGGAAGGGACGAACGGGTGAGCGAAAACCCGTTCTCCTCGGAGCGGAAAATGATGTCCGTCACCACGACAGACCGCCTGTATGCGAAGGGCGCACCGGACATCCTGCTCGAACTGTGCACCACCGAACTGCGTGGGGGAGCGGCGGAACCACTCACCGACGAGCGGCGCACCAGCATCCAGGAGACCATCACCGGGCTGTCCGCCCAGGGCTTCCGCACCCTCGGGGTAGCCCGCCGCGACGGCAACGATCCGGCGGAAGAAAACCTGACGTTCCTGGGGGTGGCGGGGATCATGGACCCGCCGCGCAGCGAAGCCCGGGACGCCATCGCCGAGGCCCATCGGGCGGGGATCCGCACCATCATGATTACCGGCGACCACCCGGTGACGGCGGCCAGCATCGCCCACAGCCTGGGCATTGATGCCGGACCCGGCGGCAGCATGGCCGCGGGCGACACCGGGGGGACCAGCGTGGGGAAGGCCGTCACCGGCCGGGAGATCGACGCCATGAGCGAGGAAGAATTCCGGGCGGCAGTAGCCACCACCAACGTGTACGCCCGGGTGGCGCCCGCCCACAAACTACGGATCGTGGACGCCCTGCAAGACGAGGGCAATATTGTGTCCATGACCGGCGACGGAGTGAACGACGCCCCCGCGCTGAAAAGCGCCGACATTGGGGTGGCCATGGGCATCACCGGCACGGAGGTGACAAAAGAAGCCGCCACCATGATCCTCACCGACGACAACTACGCCACCATCGTGTCCGCGGTGGAACAGGGCCGCGCCACCTTCGACAACATTCGAAAATTCTTGCGGTACCTATTGAGTTCGAACATGGGTGAAGTCGCCACCGTGTTCGGTGGGGTAGTACTGGCCGCCCTGCTGGGGCTCACCACCGGCGAAGGTGGGGTAGTGCTGCCGCTACTGGCAACCCAAATTTTGTGGATCAACCTCATCACCGACTCCGGCCCGGCCCTCGCAATGGGCGTGGACCCCACCGACGAATCCGTCATGAACCGCCCACCCCGCAACATGGCCGACCGGATCATCAACAAAGCCATGTGGTGGCGAGTCATCTACATCGGGGTCATCATGGGCCTGGTCACCCTGCTCAGCATCGACATGTTCTATCCGGGCGGTCTAATAGCCGGCTCGGACAGCTTGGACACCGCCCGGACCGTGGGATTCACCACGCTCGTGCTGGCCCAACTCTTCAACGCCCTCAACTCCCGCTCCGAAACCCAAAGCGCATTCCACCACATGACCAGCAACCGGTGGCTGTGGTACGCCATCGGGTTGGGTGTGGTGCTGCAAATCATGGTGGTGCACGTGCCATTCCTCCAAACAGCATTCGGTACCACGGCACTCGACCCACTCCACTGGGCGGTTGCCATCGGCATGGCATCCATCGTGCTGTGGGCGGAAGAACTATCGAAGCTGGTGCGCCGCCAACTGGCAAAACCGGTCGCAGACACCGCCCCGGCCGCGGCGTCGCAAAGCGCATAAAAGTTGACGCGGACAGTGAAAATAGCATACAGTGTTCAGGTTCCTGCGATTACACCGCCCCTGACCCCGGTCAGCCGGTCTGTCACATCGCAGATAAAACCCAAAAGGGCTGAACCGGCCGCGCAACCCGTGCGGCGCCTGTACTACCCAGTGACATAAAGGAACCATTATGGCAGTCAAAATTAAACTCCAGCGGCTAGGCAAAATCCGCAACCCCCAATACCGTGTCGTGATCGCCGACGCCCGCACCCGCCGCGACGGCAAGGTCATCGAAAACATCGGCATCTACCAGCCCAAAGAAAACCCCTCGCTGATCCGCATCGACTCCGAGCGGGCCCAATACTGGTTGGGCGTGGGCGCACAGCCGACCGACCCGGTACTGGCACTGCTGAAGATCACCGGCGACTGGCAGAAGTTCAAGGGCCTGCCCGGTGCCGAAGGTAAACTCCGGGTCGCCCCGGAAAAGCCCTCCAAGCAAGAACTCTTCAACAAGGCACTGGCCGAGGCCAACGAAGGCCCCAGCCTCCAAGACGTGGTAGAAAAGGCCCGCAAGTCGAAGGAAGAAAAGGCAGTGAAGGCCGCCGCCGAAATCGCCGCAGCCGAAGAAGCCTCCGAATAACCTTATCGACACGCTTTAGTTTGAGCGCACAAGCCCCCGTCCACTATCAAGCGGGGGCTTTTCGACGTCGGTTCCAACGGGGGCGGCTCAACTATGCCGCTTCCCTTGGGCACACCGCAGCGAAAACATGCTGGAAAACCTGTTATCTATTTCCAAAGAGATCATTAACGCATTGCTATGAAGCACCGCGATGCGGCCATCATCAGCCAACTCGAAACAATACATCACCCTTGTGGCCCGAACCTTCCCGGGCGGGTGAAACTCCAGCCACAGATTCAGGTTATGAGACCCGCAAGCATAAAAATAGTTGCGGATCGTCATCCTCCCATTGACGAGACAATTGGCCCAATACCGAACCGTCGCCAAACCCTCACCATAATACGGGACACTGGTGAGCCGAGCATCAGGATGAAAACACTCAACGATCCCCGCCATGTCCTGCGCATTCACCGCATCAACAAATGCGGCTATCTTGGGAGGAATCCGATCCAGGTCGACCATGGGTGACCTAACGGTCCTCGCCAGTCAACATGGTGAGCAGAAACACGCTGCCCGCCGGGTCCGCATCCTCCGGGCAATCCACCCGATGCCGCACATGCTGATCCACATGCATAATCGTGCCCGGCGTCAACGTGGTCACCTCATCCCCAACCGTAAACGTCACACGCCCCGTGATCGCCTGCACAAAAATCGGGTGGGCCGCCTCATGATCCGGCAACACCTGGCCGGGCAGAAACGTAAAAAGAATCAGATTCGCCCGATTTCCCTGAAGCACCCGCTTCACCGCCGGCCGCTGCTTCCCGGGCTGCGGCTCAGGGGCCTGCGCCACCAGGTCAATCGTTGCGGCGGTGCCCGACTGCTCGGCGTCGCCAAAGGTTTCAGGGGAATTCACTGGAATATTCGTCATGGCACCTAGTGTAAAACAGATTGTCCGATGGTTTCCTCACCATGGCGACCGGTTGCTAAGCTCAATGCTCATGGAGCTAATGATTGGGCGCGTCATCAAGGCGCACGGCATACGGGGGGAAGTCGTGGTCGACCCCACCACCGACGAACCGGACATCCGCTACGCGCCGGGGACGGTCCTGCACGGCAAGCAGGGCAAACGGGAACACACGCTCACCGTGGCCCACGCCCGCCCCCACCAGGGGCGATTATTGGTGACCTTCGACGAGGTGCCGGACCGCACAGCCGCGGAATCATTGCGCGGCACCCAGTTTTGGGCGGAACAGTTAGACATTGATGACGATGAGGAAGGCTTCTACGACCATGACCTGACGGGGCTGCGGGTCATTCACGAAGGTGCGGAGATCGGCACGGTGACCGGGGTGATGTCCGGCCCGGCTGGCACTATTCTGGAGGTGGAGCTTGCCGGCGGCAAGCAGGCATTGGTGCCGTTCGTGTTTGACATTGTTCCCGAAGTCGATCTTGAGGCCGGCACGTGCACGATCACTCCGCCGGACGGATTATTGGACATATAAGAATATGCGCATTGATATCGTTACGATTTTTCCCGAGTATGTAGAGCCCCTGCGGCATGCCCTGTTGGGGAAGGCATTGGAGCAGGGCATCCTGTCCGTTGGCGTTCATGACCTGCGGGATTGGGCGCAGGATGCGCATAAGTCGGTGGACGACACTCCCTGCGGCGGTGGCCCCGGCATGGTGATGAAACCCACGGTGTGGGGTCCCGCGTTGGATGATATTGCCTTGGGTGCTATTGCCGGGAAAGAGTTGGATTCGGCCGCACTGCACCGTGATACCCGTACCTACATCGGCGAGGTGGATGATGCCGCGGACCTGCCGTTGCTGTTGGTGCCCACGCCCGCCGGCACCCCGTTCACCCAGGCGGACGCGCAGGCCTGGGCCAAGGAGCCCCACATTGTGTTTGCTTGCGGCCGTTACGAGGGCATCGACCAGCGGGTCATCGAGGATGCGGCGAAGCGTTACCGGGTGCGGGAGGTGTCCATTGGCGACTATGTGCTCATCGGTGGGGAAGTGGCGGTGCTCGTGATCGCCGAGGCCGTGGTGCGGTTGATTCCCGGGGTGTTGGGTAATAAGCGCAGCCACCAGGAGGATAGTTTTTCCGATGGCCTGTTGGAGGGCCCGTGCTACACGAAGCCGCGGGTGTGGCGGGACCTGGAGGTTCCCGAGGTGCTATTTTCCGGCGACCATAAGCGGATCGACCGGTGGCGCCGCGACCAGTCCTTGCTGCGCACCAAACAGGTTCGCCCCGAGTTGCTGGATCGGGTGGTTTTAGATGAGGATGACACCATGACGCTGCACGGTCGACCCATCAGTACTGATATGAATATCCTGGTCACTAGGTCCGAATGGCAAAAGATTGCCCCCAAGTTGCCGAAGAAGCTTTCGAAGAACGGTTATCGGGTGTCGGCGATCCATGCGGAGGAAATCAATTTAAGCTGCGAGCCGGATAACATGCTGGTTTCCGAGTATGAGCAGGCCGAAGGCCACCCGCCGGTGAGTGAGATTCTGCACCGCGTCATCATCCATGGGGTTACCGCCCTTCCGCTTGTCGACGCCACTAAAGCCGTGACCCAAGCCCTGCCGAAGGGGACCTATTGGTATGGGACCTCCCTGGAGGGAACCTTGGACCCCGAGGTCACAGCCTTTTGCGCCTGGCAGGGGTAGGGGCGGGATTGTGTTTCTCACTAGTTGAATTGGTTTCCTGGATAACCCTCTAGGAAAAGCTACCATGGCATGTAGCTTAACCCGGTGGATCCATTGACTTTATTAATGTATTCCCTATCGAATACTACGATGCGTTCGACTTTGACGTGGGGGAGTTCTTCTGGCCAGGGGTCGTCTAGGTCGGGTTCGAGGAGGAGTCCGGGGAATAAGGGTGAGGAGAAGTCTTCGGTGAGGTCGCTGTATTCGAAGCCAAGGTTCATGTCATGGACTTCGGCCATGGGCATTCCTATGGTGATATTATTGTGGAATTTTCCCGTATAGCCAGGTAGTGCGGATATTCGGTAAATTAATCCTGAGGACATGTTAACACGAAATTCGATGAAGTAGTCCGTGAGTTCGTAGATGACTGTGTGGTAGCCGGCCATTTCGTAGAGTATTTTTTCTCGTGTGGGTTGGCATTGAACTATGGAACTCCAATATTTTGAGACGGGCTCCAGTAGTGTTATCCCGCCCAGCGACTTGCTGGGGATAATATCGGCATTGGAAGTAAAATACATCATGAGTCACCAATCCTAGAACATCATTATTCAAAACAGAATCCTTTGAATCTTTCCATTAATGGGAAAACGTGGTTCTGAGTTCCGAAGGTATGGTGTCTGTTGGTTGTTCTTAGACGACTGGTAAGAGCTAAGATGCAGGCTTGACAGTGTGCGTCTAGTAATTTCGATACGCTTTAAAACGCTCCCACATCAGCTAGCACCTATAACGAACATGGAGCAGTTCATTAACCTTCATACACAGCACTGGGCTGTTCATCATCGGAAATATGGTTTGTCATGGTACACCCGCATTCCTCGTAGCGATTCCAAATCAACCACTGGGTCCATGGCTGCGAATTTGTGGGCGTCTGCATTGGTAAGAATCTCAATGGGGTCATCTACATCAGGATTATCGAAATCCTCATCATTGACCCATAACGCTAAAAACGGCCTTTTGAGTTCCAGGTCAAGCCACGCACCAGATTCTACTAGATCATGCAGAAGCACTTCGGTGAAATAGTCGGGTGGTCCACACCCAGGTCGGCCTAATATTGCAGGAGGGCGGGCTTCGTCAGCAACCCGCTGAAACAAAAGTTTAGTCATTATTACCACTACCTTGAAGATTATTTTGGCTTCAAACTATTCAGTCAACAATGAAGCTTATTCAGTCGTTGGGAAAATCTATCTACGCCAACAGGTGGAAGATCGGAAAGAACATGCTATCTAGCTTGGTCTTCCTTACTTACAAACACTAATCATGTTTGAGGACATTGAATAAGCTTCAATATTTCTATGATTATAGATTTTAGTAGCTTTCTCCTGGATACGGTGGCAACATTTCCAGCATCATACGGGACCACTCATGCCATAAAACCTTATCTTTGCCCGTCATGCTCACTACCCGTACACCGTTTTTCCCGAAATGCGCGAATATATCTGTGTTTTTCAGATCGGTTGTGTATGCCTTGCCATCGGTTTTATCAACAATGCAGTTATAGAATGGTTGATTCGGTACCGTGTATTCCCCTGTTCCTGAATAATCCTGAAAGGGTATTGCTACCACCAAAAACTGTGTAGGCGACTCAAACCCCCACGTATCAAATAATGCTAACGGGCGATCCAAATCCTTCCTGGCGGCCACGGCTTTACGGGCATCATCTAACGACGCAATAGGGGTAGAAAACGTGATTACCGGCGGGTGAAAATCCGGTATCCCCGTTTCATGGTCTAGCTCTGCGAAGCTGTTTTGTATCCGCTCATAATCCCAACAAAACCCTTTCGCAGTGTTGCAAATACCATAAGGCAATTGTGAAATAGGAAACTCTGAGCCATTTACAATACTACTTAATACATCGTTCTTTGCCGTGAACCTGATGTCCTCCTCTACGGTAGCTGCTGACTCTTCGTCCATGATTTCCGCGTACTTCGCATAAAACTGCTCAACCTTACGAATATATGTAGGATCCTCGAAAGAAGATTCCGACAACTCTATTACACACTGCCAAGCGTCACCATAAGTCACACCATTTTTCCGCATATAGTGAAACATAAACCGCTTCGCTAATTCTACTGGGCCATACTTAGCTACCCCAGCATCAATAGCAGCATTCAGCTCGGAAGGAAAACCAACACGCATAATCAACAACTTTCTACCATAAAGGTCATTTAGCCATTGGAAAAATAATGTTTGAGAATAACTGGTCGAACATTATCCTGTGCACTGTAATTAATAGCCTGGATGTTACTACGGCCAGGATCCCTTCTATCTTTTCGATGTGCATCGCATTCCAGTTGCTCGAAACTCATTCCAAACTTTTCACTTTTTCGAGCAGCTTGTCGAAGTCCCAGCGGGAATCCAACATGGCGTAGCAGGCGTGATAAGGGAGTTCCGCTATTGGGCTGCCGAGGTCGCGCAGGATGCCATCTATCATGGACATGCGTGCAACAAGCGTTTTCAGCTGTTCTGGCTCGTAGTCGATGCCCGAGCAATAATCCTCATCATATTTTTCGGACAACCGTTCAAGCCGGCCGATATACGAGGAATCCCTGTAGGAGGATTCGGACAACTCCGCTACACAATCCCATACCTCACCACTGCGTATCCCATGATCCAGCAAATGGCTGAAAAGGAATTTCTTTGTAAACCCCAACGGGCCAAATTTCGCGGTTGCAGCATCAATTTCGGCCACCAACTCCGGTGGGAGACCATGCTGGAACCTGGACGCATAAGCGAGGTTTTCGATAGTTTCCTGGATCTGATCAAATCCCCACTGATAGTCTTTCGCGTTATAGCAAATATGAAACGGGAGATACCTCACAGGATCCCGTAGCCCATAAGACAAGCCGTCAGCAACCGTCACCGCTACGTCTGCTTCGTTCCACCGCTCGGGTTCTTTCCGAAGGTCAATCGCCCTATCTTCCGAATAAAATTCAGGAGCATACTTCTCATATAACTGATCTAACCGATCACTATAGTTGGCATCACTAAACGATGATTCCGATAACTCATGCACGCACTCCCACATTTCGTCATCAAAAATCCCCCGTTGCGACATGTAGAAATACAAAAGCTGCCTTGTTAACTCAAACGGGCCCATCTGGGCTGATGCTGCATGAATCACCGCAATCAGCTCGGAAGAAAACACACGATCATAAAAAGCCACAGCAACCCATCCTCTCAGATATTAGGATTCATTGGTGGGGTTTGGGCTGGCATGTATGGAGATTAGTCCTCCTCGGGGTATGGTGGTCGCGTCTCTACCACCCGCACACCATCACAGCCGAACTTGTCAAACAAACCCCAATTCGGAAACCAGACGAATACGCTTTGCCGTCAATAGTCGCCGCCGACGTGTCCATCCTGGTCCCAGGTGATGGCTATCCGGGCACCTTTGTGGAAACAAAATATCTGACAAGCCGAGCCATGTTCCTTACCGATACCCCGAAAAACGCGGCGGCGGTTATTGCTCCCGAAGCTGGTCCCGCTCTGAACGTTGCGGGTCGACAAACCGGGTCACCCGCGCCGGCACACCCACGGCAATCGCGTTGGCGGGAATGTCTTTCGTTACCACGCTGCCTGCCCCGATTACCGCGTTATCCCCAATGGTCACCCCGGGCAGCACCGTGACGTTAGCCCCAAGCCACACACCATTGCCGATCGTAATCGGGTGGGCAATCTCCCAACCCTCCCGGCGCATCTCGTAATCATCCACCGGGTGGGTGACCGTAATCAGGTTACAGTTCGGCCCAATCTGCACCCACTCACCAATGGTGACTGTGGTGGTGTCCAGGATGGTGACCCCAAAATTAATGAACGTGTTCGGCCCAATGGTGGTGTTCACCCCGTATTCAATCATCATAGGGGGCTGCACTCGGCATGGCCCGCTCGCCGGGTGAATAATCCGCCGCAACAACCGGTCCAGGGCGCCCCGGTCCGAGGGGGTGATCTTATTATATTCGTGCACCAAATCTATGGTGATCTTGGTTTGGCCCGAGCCGGGAATGTGCCACACCCCGGGCTGGGGGAGATCGGTTTTCTCATGCATGACGCCCCAGTGTACCCACCTTGGGGCGTCGTCAAGCGGAAACCTAGCCGGTAGCCTTACCGAAATCAATGCGGGAAATCGACGACCGGCCCCGCACCTGACCCAACTCGTTCGGGGACTCGTCGTAGCTCACCACCACCGTGTTCCCCACATATTGGCTGAGCGTCTGGATCAGCTTCAGGGGGGTTGCCAAAATCATGTGGAACCCGAACGCATCAAACACGTTCATGGCCCGCTGCGTGTAGGTGGGGTCCGCCCGGTCGAACGCCTCATCGAGCACCACCGTGGCGTAGCTGGGGTATTGGGCGTCCGGCTTGGCCAACTGGTAGCGCAGGGCGGCAGCCAGGCAGAAGAACACCAGCTTTTGGGCCTGCCCGCCGGACAGCACCGACGAGTCCACATAGGTGTTGAGCACTGTGCCGTCCTCATCCACCTCGACACCGACGAAACTCACGTGCCGACGCGTATCAAGCACGGCTTTCTGCCAGCGCACATCGCCCGCTTCCTTCGATCCCAGGCGCTTAATTAGCGTGGCAATGTTGTGGTAGCGCTGCTCCGCCTCGGCATCGTTTTGCTCGTTCATGCCGCCGCTGACAGCCTCATCAAGCTGGCGTTGGAATGTGGTCACCACCTCGCCGCGGGCATCCCGCACATCAATGCGCAGGAACCGGCCCTCCGAAAACTCCGAACTGGCGAGCGAATGATTCACCGGGGCGATCCGCTCCCGAATCTCGTTCTGCGCTTGCCGCAGCCGGTGGGAAATGTCCGCCAAATTCCGGGTCGACATGTCATTAATGAGCGCCCGGAACTGGTTCGTGAACTCCGCTAACCGCTCACCCTTGAGCTGCTGCAGTTTCGCTAACGCCTCGGTGATGAAGTCCGGCGTGGCCTCCAGGTCGGCCCGCTCCGCCGGCCACCGCTCAATATACGACGTCAACCGGATAGTGATCTTATTATTCGCCGTGTTTAACGTCTCATTATTCTTCTTGAGGTTCGCCGAAAACTCATTCGTCAAAATGGTCATCAGCTTGTCCACATTCTTCGACGTCACCCGGCGGGTATGCCGTAGGAACAGCTTATGCACCGTGGTGAACGTGGCATCATCCACATCAATCGTGGCCTCGGCGTTCGCCTCCGCCAGGGATGCTTGAATCCCATCCAGGGTGTGCTGCGCCGCACCCACATTACGGTTACACAACTGCATTTGCTCCTGGGCGTCCTGCAGTTTCTGCTCCGCCTGCTGTGCGTTCTCCGTGAGCGTCTTCACATCCGGGTTTTCCGTCAACTGCTCCAACTGCTGGTTGAGGGATTCGATGTGCTCGTCAATGATCGCGGTGTCGAGGTTCTCCCACTCCTCGTCCACAATGCTGAGTGCGAACTGCACCTGGGCGTTCTCCTGGGCGATGCGGGAATGAATCAGCTGATTCTCGTTCTGCCGGGCCTTCAGGGTGGTTTGCGCATCCGACAAATGCTTCCGCAGCAACTCCACTTTCGCTTGATTGTTCGATCCCAGTCGGTAGTAGACTCGGTCTCCTAGGGCGTGCACATCGTTTTTCTGTAGCCGGCTTGTCGGATCCGAACGTCGAAAAGCTTGCCGCACCAAACCACTGCGCGTCACACCCTTTTCGTGTGGGTCGAGCCGATCCAAATCACCCGGATTATTTACGCACACATAGCTGTAGCGGGTGGCAAGCTCGTGGCTCACCCAGGCGCTAAACTCGTGGTCAACCACGTCAACCTTACGAACCAGGCTCTGCGGGTGCACCCGCGGATTCGGATAACTATGGGACGAATCAATGCTGCTAAACCGGAGCCTCACGCCCCAATGGGTGCGGTTAATGTAGTTTTGCACCGCCGGATAATACCGGACCGGCACCAAAAGCTCGTGGGCGAAATCCGCCAACAACCGTTGAATCACCGGCTCCCACTCGCTTTCGGACGGCACAATATCGATCAATTCACCGGCGAACGGGAGTTCGGATTCCTTAATATTGAACTCGTCACAGATCGCCTCCCGGCGGGCCAAAAACCTCGCATCAATATTGCTGTTATTGGCGGCGACAACCTCCAACTCCTGCTGCAACGTGGACACCTCATTGGTGGCCTGGTCCAAACTCACGAACGACTGCGCCAAGTCCCGATTCAGCCGCTCCATATTCGCCGGGTGCTCCGCAATGCTCACCTTCGCCGAATTAATCAGGTCGTTAAACTCCGACACCGTCGTGGGCATCACCCCACCATGCGACTCGATGCGTTTCTGCAGGTTCGCATACGCCTTGCGGCGCTCCGCCAGCTGCTGCTTATGGTGGCCCACCAGCATTTGCAGGTTCTCCACCCGGCCCCCATCGGCACTATTCATCGCCTGGTTGGCCTGGGAAAACTCCTCCAGCGCATACCGGTATTTTTCCGTCGCCTTCGTGTTGGCGACCTGCGCCTGCTCCAGGGTGATCTCCGCAGCAACCTGCGCGTCCTCCAACTCCGCAATCTTCAGCTGATTCGCCACCGACGGCAGCGCCCGCTGCAACGATGTGGTGGAGGCAATCTCCGCTTGCGCCGTCAGCACCTGCTTGTGCAATTGCTCCAGGGGACTCAGCGCCTCAACCTGCGCCTTCACATCCTGCACCCGCTCGTATGCGGACTCCAAGTCGGCGAACTGTTCCACCGCGGTCCGCGCATACGCGAACGTGTCCGGCTCCACCAACATGAACTCCCGGAATAAATGATCCAAGTTATCCAACGATTTCGCTGACTGGGTGCGTTGCAGCAGCAGCTGGGCCTCCATGCTGGAAATCCCCAATAGTGGCCGGAACATTTCCGCAAACGGCGCGTGATCCTCGAAAAAACTTGCGGAAGAAAATTCCTTTTTAATACCCCGCTTATCCAGGCCCTTCGCCAAAAACGGAATAAACGCCTGGGCCTCAACAACCTGCTCAGGGAACACCCCAAACAGCCGCACCACATTCGCCGGATTATTATCACCCGACTTCAAATAAAACAGGCCGGTGAGGCTGCGGCACAAGCCCATCCCATTTGAATAGGTGAGCACAATAATCGAAAACGTCGCCTTGGGTCGCAGGTACTGCGCCACCACCATGCCCAAATCCGGGTCCTCCGTGGTCCGCCACGCGCCCCGAATATACGACACCAGGTCTCTGCCCTTGCCGCGGCGCGCCTCGTGCTGGGCCGCCGCATTAAACCGCAGCCGATCCGACGGCACCAACACCGCCGAAATCGCGTCAATGAGCGTGGACTTACCACTACCAGAACCACCGGTGACGAGGAATCCCCGACGCGACACCGGGATATCCACAATGCCGTCAAACGTGCCCCAGTTCACTAATTGAATCCGGGATAACCGCCATTGATCGGCGTGAACTATTTCTCGATCGTATGTTGGTTGCGTTATCACTTGGATTCCTCCCTGGCTAAGAGCTCTTCGAACTCTGCTTTGATTCCCGCCACTGTCTGGGCGTCGAAAATATGTTTGAGTGCTGGTGACACTTCATAGCGACCCTCGGTTTCGGTGTCCCCCAGCAAACTATAGTCGCGGCGCATCCGGTCTAAAGATGCATCAAACCGCCGATTAAAAGTCGCCTCATCCCGGTCGTCCAATGCGCGGAATTGTGACGCATTTTCCCGCAGTTCTTCCTGGTCAACAATGACCCGTTCGCCCGGTACCGCCAGCCCCAGCCGGGTGCGGAGATCCAGCAGCACAATCGTGTCGATAATGGTGAGGGTTTTCACCCGCAGGACGTGGGGCATGTCCACATAATGCTCCTTGCCCACCCGAATGGGGTTGCCGGAGTTGGCGATGCGGGTAAACGCAATGCCGGCATCCTCGTCAACGACAAGATCGAGGAACATGTCGGCCAGGCGCTGCCGTAGTGCGGTTTCGTCACTCAGGATGGCCTTCCAAATGGGGGGATGCTGTTCGGCCCGCACAAGGGGTCCCTGGAGCAGCTGGACGAGGGCGCGCCGGGAGTCGAAGCTGAGCGTGCCGGCGTCGGAGTCCCACAGGTTGTCGCCGCCAATGCTGGTGTGGACATAATCGTCCTCCATCCAATCGAAAGTATCTTCGGTTTCGACGGGGGCGGCGTTTGTGGTTACTGCGCTTGCGGTGGCGTGGGCTGCGGTCGGGGCAGCGGGCTGGGCCGGGGGAGTCACGAGCGTGGCGGGTTGCTCCGGCGTTGGTTGGCCAGGTTCGGGCTTGTCGTCAACTTCCACAGGCGTTTCCGTCGGCGCCTCAGCTGTCTCCGCCTCTTCCTCCTCGGATTCTTCGGATTCCTCGGCCAGGTTTGTGTGGGTCAGATCCTCGGGCTCGTCGTTGGCTTCCGCTAGCGTTTCCGCCACCGCGGATACCGCTGCCGAAGCTGGCTCGCTGGCCTGTGACTCCTCTGCCTCCGTGACATCTTCGGCAACTTCGGCAGCTTCAGGCTCTGTTGTGGGGGCGGTGGCGTCGGCGCTGGTGAGGACCTCATCGACTATGTCTTCGTCGCTCAGGTCAGCCGCGTCATCATCGAGGAATTCTTCTTGGGGATTGTCACCTTGGGTTGGGTAGGCGTCGAAGTCTTCATACGAGGCGGCGGCATTGATGGAGTTCACCAATTTTCGGGCCTCCTCTTGGATCTCCAGGGGAGTGTGGCGGGCTTCCCGGACTGGAATGGTGGTGTCGACACCCAAATCGCCATGATCTGACTCACCGTGGGGGTCGTCGTTGTCGGTCAATTCGCCGGCATCATCGGTGTCACCATCGACGGCATATTCGTCAGTCGTCCGGTTTTCAAGGCCTGCCCCGGCAAATCCGGCATACCCGGGATTCCGCAACCCGGTGGTGGGTGCGGTATTCTCGCCGGCATCTGTCGTCGGCAGGGTGGCGGGGCTACCCTCCGGGTCGGTCGCAGCAGCCTCCTGATCCAGGTCATCGTCGGTGTCGGTGTGAGCATCAACCTCGGAGGTGGTGCGGTGGGCATCGGGTTGTGCCGCCCGGTCCCACGGCTTATCGGCAGCCGCCGCATCATCCGAGGTTTCCTCAGGCGACACTTCAAGTTGTGGTTCCGATGCCTCGGTAGCTCCGGCCCCGGTGAAACGTCGACCTGCGGGCGATTCCGGCGCCGTAACAGTGCGGCCCGGTTCGGATTCCGCCGTGGTCTCTACCTCGGCATCGTCAACAACGTTACCTGCGGCATCAGCAGTATCGGCGGTGTCGACATCAGCGTCGGCAGGGGAGTGGGCGGAGTAATGCAACGCCCGGCGCGACCCATGGGTGGTTTGGGGTGCGTCGGTGTCGTCGTCGAATTGCACGTCGAGTACCTCGGCGTCGATGATTTCCGCCTCCACTATGTCTGCCTTGACTATGCCCGCATCATTACGGCCGGTGGCGTTTCTTCCCCCGAAATACCGGTCTGTGTACGCCAATTCCGCCCGGTGACGTGTGGGGGCGGGGGATTCGATTTCTCGTGGGGCAATGAACGGGAAGGAGTTGTGTTCCCCAGAGTTGCGGTGTTTGCCTTCGCCTTCCTCGTTCTGGTCGTTGTGGTTTATGGGAGTGTTGTTAGTCATAGTGCCGTGTTTTCTGTGGTCGGGTGCTGGTCTGGGTGAGTGGTGTGCTGCGCATAATAACCGGTTGTAATTATTGCTGGTTTCCTCGATTAAGGTTAGAGATTATTGTCGTGGGTGAACAACCAACCGGTGATGACCGCTTGCATGGGGGTGCCGTTATCATCCCAGGTGACGGTTTCCAACGATTCCAAGGCGATACCATTGGCCATGGCAAAATACAATAGCCCAACAACGCTGGCTAAACCTTGAGTTGCCGGATAATCCTGTAACACATCACCGATGGTAGCCTGGCCGCGTTTATCCACACTGCCGGTGATATGGCTGCGTAGCTCTTCGAAATCAATCTCGCTGGCACGCACCGATTCGAACAAAGCTTCGGTATCAATGTGGGCTTCTTCGAGCGGCACGGGCAGGGTTTCGACCATTTCTTCGCCCAGGTTCTTCATTTCCAGGGAGTCGATGGAATGAATGTTCATGCCGATCTGCGTCAGTGGGGTATGTAGCTGCACCAGGGGACCCAAGTGTTGGTGTTCGATGGTGCGTCCCGCCAGCGCCCGGGTTTCGCGGAGCAGTTCAAGCATGCGGCGGTTTTCAGTGAAGTCTTGGGTGCGCACATAGTCGCGGAGCGATCGGGAGAGTTCCGTCATGAGCATGTTCACCTGGTAGCCCTCCGACTCCAGGTCTTGGAAGAGCCTGCGAAGATGGTCGGCAATGGTGGCGTCGAGGTCTTTGGCGCTTTCCCGGTTGAGGATGTTGGTGATCCACTCGTCGATAGGCGTCGATTTTTTGTGCTCTAACAGTGCGGTATAAAAGTCGCGGAATCTACGGCCCGCATCGGATTCGGCGATGACGTCCACCCCGCGGAAAATATCGTCCAAAATCTGCCCGCGGCTATCTTCCGGCTCTAACAGCTGGCGCCGCAGCGTGCGGTTGATTTCTTCCAGCTCGGTGCGCACCTGGGCGAAATCGGCGGGGATCGTGCCCGCCAACTCCAGCACGTCGAGGACCCGTTCGGAGATTTGGTCCGCCGACAGCACCTCAAAATACCCCCGTTCGGTGTCGGCTATGAGTTGCTCCAACGCCTCTTTTTCCTCCGCCAACTGCGCCAATCGGGTGTTGATGTCCGGGTCGGATTCCCGCGAGAGGTTTTCCAACGAGTCCGCGATCGAATGGATTCGGGCCGCCGACACCGCCGAATGTGGGTGCTGCCAGCTCTCTACCGAGTCTAGGGCGTTGAGCGTGGTCGCGCTGGGCTCGATGGTTTCCCCCGTGACTGCATTGCCGGGGCGGCGTACCAGCCAGCCGGCCTTTACCCAGTCTGTAATGTAGGTTTGGGGGTCGTGCGGTAATTCCAAGCCTTCTGCGCGAAGCATTTTGAGGTCGGCATCGAGGAGGTCATAGATTTCAATGGCCGACCGGGCCTTCGTGCTAGGAGGAAAGTGTTCAGCAACAAACCCCAGTACAACGGGCATAAGTGGGCTACGAAGCAGCTTAAGGATTGCTGATTTTTCTTCTAAACGACGATTGCTGATAGTACGCGCAACAATGCTCATGGTTTACATAGTGCCATGATTTGTGGGATTTCTGTCTTAAAATCCCCCAATTGAATGTGAAAGCACAACGGTGAACAACTGTGACTTAGTGAAATAATACCTAAAGTCTTTTCCGCCACATCTTTCCACCGCTTAAGCTTCACGCCAAGCTTGACGACGTCAACCTCCGGCACGATACCGCCTGCCGCCATGGTGGTCGAACATCTACTAAACTTCGAGCAATGAGTTCAGCGAGTACCGCACCCCACATTGCCGCGCATATTGCCACCGAATTACACGTACCCGAAGCCAATGTTCTTGCGGCCCTTGGGCTTATCGCCGAGGGAAACACCGTCCCCTTCATTGCCAGGTATCGGAAAGAAGCCACCGGTGGTCTTGATGACACCCAACTGCGCACCATTGAGGAGCGTGCCACGTATCTCACTGAGCTGGCGGACCGGAAGCAAACCATTCTGGCCGCCATCGAGGAGCAGGGCAAGCTCACCGACGACCTGAAGGCCCTCATTCTGGCCTGCGACACTAAGGCCCGCCTGGAGGACCTGTATCTTCCCTACAAGAAGCGCCGCAAGACTAAGGCCGATGCGGCCCGGGAGGCCGGCCTGGAGCCGCTGCTCGACAGGCTCATCGCCGAACCCCATGGCGATCCCGTGGCGGCGGCCGAAGCCTATGTGTGTGATGGGTTTGAGGACCCCAAGAAGGCCCTCGACGGTGCCCGCGCTATTCTCATCGACCGGTTTGCCCTCGACGCCAACCTGGTGGGGGAGCTCCGGGAAACCATGTACAGCACCGGCAGCATGGAAAGCCAGGTCGTTCAGGGCAAGGAGCAGGACGGGGCGAAGTTCACCGACTATTTCAGCTTCGTCGAGCCCTTTACCTCTCTGCCGTCTCACCGGATTCTCGCTTTGTTCCGGGGCGAGAAAGAAGGCGTTTTACACCTCAATCTCAATGCTGGTGACGACGACCATTATTGCGGCATAATCGCCAACCAGTTCGAGCTGGATACGTCGTCTTCGTGGCTGGCGGACGCCATCCGGTGGGGGTGGAAAACCAAGCTCTATATTTCCTCCGGCCTGGACATTCGCATGCGGCTGAAGGAAACCGCCGAGGAGGCCGCCCTCGAAGTTTTCGCCCGCAACTTGAAGGATGTGCTGCTCGCCGCCCCCGCCGGCCAACGCGCCACCCTGGGGTTGGATCCCGGCTACCGCAACGGCGTCAAGTGCGCCACGGTCGACGGCACCGGCAAGGTGCTCAGCACCCTTATCGTGTACCCCCACCAGCCCCAAAACCAGTGGTCTCATGCGGTGCAGGCTCTCGCCCACGAATGCGCCACCCACCATGTGGACCTCATCGCCATTGGCAATGGTACCGCCAGTCGGGAAACCGAAAAGCTCGCCGGCGAGGTCGCCAACCTCATTGCCAAGGCCGGCGGCACCCGACCCACGCCCGTCGTGGTCAGCGAATCCGGGGCCTCCGTGTACTCCGCATCCGAGATCGCGGCCGCCGAATTCCCCGACATGGATGTGTCTCTCCGGGGTGCGGTCTCTATCGCCCGCCGCCTCCAAGACCCCCTCGCCGAGCTGGTGAAAATCGACCCCAAGGCCATTGGGGTGGGCCAATACCAGCACGACGTGAACCAAACCGCCCTGGCGAAAACCCTCGATGCCGTGGTCGAAGACGCCGTCAACGCCGTGGGTGTGGACCTCAACACCGCCTCCGTGCCCCTCCTGGCCCGGGTTGCCGGCATCACCAACACCATCGCCCACAACATTGTCACCTACCGGGACACTAATGGGGTGTTCGCCAACCGGGCCGGCCTGAAACATGTGCCCCGCCTGGGACCAAAGGCCTTCGAACAGTGCGCTGGGTTCCTCCGCATCACCGGCGGCAGCGACCCGCTCGACGCTTCCGCGGTCCACCCCGAGGCCTACCCGGTGGTGCGCCGCATCGCCGAATCCACCGGCCTGGGCGTGGCCGACCTGATCGGCAACACCGCGGTCCTGTCCCGGCTCAAGCCCACGGACTTTGCCGACGACACCTTCGGCATCCCCACCGTCACCGACATTCTCGCCGAACTGGACAAACCCGGGCGCGACCCCCGTCCCGAATTCACCACCGCCACCTTCAAGGAAGGCGTCGAAAAGCTCTCCGACCTCACCCCCGGCATGATCCTGGAGGGAACCGTCACCAATGTGGCCGCATTCGGCGCGTTCGTCGACGTGGGGGTGCACCACGACGGCCTGGTGCATGTGTCCGCCCTGGCCAACAAGTACGTGTCCGACCCGCACGACATTGTTCGCTCCGGGCAGGTGGTGAAAGTGAAAGTCATGGATGTTGATGTGGAACGCCACCGCATCGGCCTCTCCATGCGGCTTGACGACGAACCCGGCCAACCCGCCACCCGGAAACGCAGCGGCGACCAGCGGGGGAGTGGGCACGGTCGTCGCCGCACCGATCGTCAGGGTGACCGCCGTGGCGATCGTCGGGGCGGCAATAAAGCTGCCCCGCAAGGCGCCATGGCCGACGCCCTGAAGAAGGCCGGCTTCGGGCGGTAAGCCACTTCATACTTTTGGTGGTGGTTGGCTATAGTTCATAGGTATGACTTCGCGCCGCCGCTCTCACAACATAGTTAAAAACGGGTGGGTCACTGACCAACACGGCTCCTGGGCCATGGGATTCGTCCCACTCATCCTCGGACTCTGGTCCGCCCCCACCCTCACCTGGCTTCATGGCATGCTTGTCATCGCCTGGACCAGCGGATTTTTCTTCTTCGCAGTGGCGGAAAAATGGCTCAAATTCCGGTACAAGCCCCGCTACCGGCCGGCGCTCATCACCTACGGCGCCATCGCCGCGATCTTTAGCCTCATACTCATCATCGGCGCACCCCACCTACTGTGGTGGGGGCTCGTCTACCTTCCCCTCATCGTCGCATCGTTCTACCTGTCCTGGGCCAAAAAAGAGCGCTCGCTCCTCGCCCGACTCGTCGCTATCGCCGCTGCTTGCCTCGTGCTTCCCCTCGCCATCAACGTGGACATGCCTCACCCCTGGTTCGCGGCCGACGCTATCGCACCCAAGGGCTGGTATTTGTGCGCCCTGCTCACCACCTACTTCGCCACCACCGTCCCCTTCGTGAAAACCGTCATCAGAGAACGCAACTCCACCCCCTGGTTCGTCGGCTCCATCACCGTCCACGTGATCGCAACCCTCGCCATGGCGGCACTGGCGGTACAAGGCTACAACTACTGGACCCACGTGCTGGTGTGGGCGCTACTCACCGGCCGGGCCGTCGCCATGCCGCTGCTAGCGAAACATCGCGGCGTCCCCTGGCGGCCCCGCAACATCGGCATGCCGGAAATCGGCTACAGTCTCCTCGTATTCGCCACCCTGCCATACGGATTAGCATTCCCATAACCCCAGGTGCCGCCGACGTGAGGGCGTCGCAAAGCAAGTTTGGCACCAACAGCATGCATATGTCATAATGGGCCAGTTGTCTGGTTTCACCAGCCATCACGCCATGTCGCGGACACGAATCGGCCGAGTGAAAAGCGCCGCTAGAATCCTCTGTCCCAGAAAGAAAAGGTATTTCCAAACATGAACATTCTTGACAAAGTTGATGCAGCCTCATTGCGCGACGATATTCCCACATTCCACCCGGGCGACACCCTCAACGTGCACGTCAAAGTGATCGAAGGCACCAAGTCGCGTATCCAGGTTTTCAAGGGCGTTGTCATTCGCCGTCAGGGCAGTGGTGTTCGGGAAACCTTCACCGTCCGGAAAATCTCCTTCGGCATCGGCGTGGAACGTACCTTCCCGGTACACAGCCCCAATATCGACAAGATCGAGGTCGTGTCTCGCGGTAAAGTCCGGCGCGCCAAGCTGTACTACCTGCGTGACCTGCGCGGCAAGGCAGCCAAGATCAAGGAAAAGCGCTAAGTTTCACGGCGCCACCCCATCACCTTGGGCTCTCAATGGTGGTGGGGTTTTTTGTTTTCCCCTATGGCAATGATCGGTATAACTCCGTCACATAGCCTGCCGACGGGTCATCATCGGAGGGTGCGCTCACATACTCCTCCCACGAAATCGGCGCCAACGCCCCATCCGGGTGCTCGCTCGGCACCTGCGCAACCTCCGCCGTAAACGCCTGCCGCGCATCCGGCAACGACTCATAAGAATCATTATGCACAGCCTTCGCCGCAGCGCTCGGCGGAAACCGGTGAATCGCCAACCCCCGCGCCGTAGCAGCCTCCTGCACCTGCGCCACCTGCTCCACCGGAACCTCAAAACCGGCCAACAGATCCACCTGAGGGGTAGCCGCAAAAAAATAGCAACACGACGTGCCAGGTTGGGCCTGAGCCTGCGCCAACACCTCCGCAGTCTCATTGAACGCATGTTCGTGCAAATCGGATAACTCCTCGGCGGAAACCTGACGCCGCACCCCCACAACATACCGCTGCGGCACCTCAACAAACTCCAGCATACATAGCCCTTCTACGGAAAAAATATCGCTCAGCTGATACCAAATTTACTATCCTCTCAGTGTATGGGCAGCACCCATGATGTGACTGTGTGTTCTATAAAACTTTGGTGATAAACCCCCACCCATACCGCTGCTGACAACCGTGGGTAGGAATACATAACGAACTCGCAGCTTAGCGCTTAACCCTGCTAAGCTCAGTCCTTGTGAATCAGCAGGAAAGCTCCGATAACAACGAAGAAACCACTGACGCTTCCCCGTCACATGCTGTGGAAACCAGTGAAGAAACCGGCGCAAAATCTGGCCGGAAATCAGCGCGAAACCGCGAAAAACCCAGGGATAAAACCGCGGAAAAACCAGAGAAAAAACCCACCCCCTGGTATATCGAAATCCCCGTGGTAATACTCATTACCGTCATCTTCATGTCGCTGCTCCAAACCTTCGTCGGGCGACTCTACTTGATTCCCAGCTCCTCCATGGAACCCACACTGCACGGCTGTACCGGCTGCGTCGGCGACCGAATCGTCGTAGAGAAAATCACCTACCGATTCAGCGACCCCAAACCCGGAGACGTCATTGTGTTCGAAGGCACCCCCTCCTGGAACGCCAGCTTCGTCCCTCACTACGCCACCAACCCCATCATGCGGGGCCTCGAAACCGTGGGCACCTGGCTGGGATTCGCGGCGCCGGGGAGAATAACCTGGTCAAACGGGTGATCGCCACGGGTGGTCAAACCGTTCAATGCTTACAGGGCGACCCCGGAATCATGGTGAACGGTAAGAAGGTAGACGACTCCTACATTCTGAACCCGCCGCAAAACCCCATCGACCATAGGGTGGGCTCCGATGCGTGTGGCGGCAATTATTTCGGGCCCATCACCGTGCCCCAGGGTCGGCTCTTTATGATGGGTGATAACCGCACCAACTCCTCCGACTCCCGCTACCACCTGGGTGACGAATACCAGGGCACCATCCCGCTGGAAAACGTGAAAGGCAAAGTACAGTGGATCATTCTGCCGTTCAACCACATTGGTAGCGTCGCCGACCCGAACATTCAAGGCTGATGTCGTGTCGCTTGTCGATGCCCCAAGGTATGACGGATCAGAGTAACCACGAACCACCATGCGTGTTCTCAAACACCACCGCACCTTCGAAGTAGCGCTGCACCAAGCCGGGCTTGGCCCGGTTGCCGGCGTGGACGAGGCCGGCCGCGGGGCCTGCGCCGGACCCATCACCATCGCCGCCTGCATTTTGCCGCCGCAACCATTGGCCGCGCTTTCCCGGCTCACGGATTCGAAAAAACTATCGGCGGCCACCCGGGCCGCGCTTTTCCCGCTTATTCAACACCACGCGGTGGCCTGGTCCATTCTTCACATTTCCGCGGCCGACATTGACCAATATGGCATCCAACACGCCAATGTGTTCGGCATGCGGCGGGTGGTGGCATTATTGGATGTACAACCCGGGTATGTGCTCACCGACGCCCTCAAAGTCGACGGTTTCGCCTGCAGCTACCTGCCCATCATCGGCGGCGACGCCGCAGCCCGCTGTATTTCCGCCGCCTCCGTGTTGGCCAAACACGCCCGCGATCTGGTCATGGCGGAACTCGCCGAAACCTACCCCCGCTACGAATTCGCTAGCCACAAGGGGTACGGCACGAAGGTGCACATGACTGCGGTGCGCCGTTACGGGGCAAGCCCGGTTCATCGTTATAGTTATGCAAATGTAGCCGCCGCACATTCGGAGTGGTTAGGGCAGACACCAACACACACCCAAAAACCAACCCCAGGTGAGGCACACACCACCGCGGGTGGCGAACAGTTTTTATTCTAAAAAACAAGGTGGGATAACCAGCAATGAGCGCCGAGGAACTCGAAAACTACGAAGCAGAAGTAGAACTCTCCCTCTACCGGGAATATCGGGATGTGGTAAGCCAATTCTCGTATGTGGTAGAAACCGAACGTCGCTTCTACCTGGCAAACGCCGTAGAGCTCATACCCCACACCCAAGGAAACGACGTCTACTATGAAGTGCGCATGTCCGATGCATGGGTGTGGGACATGTATCGTTCGGTCCGGTTTGTCCGCTATGTGCGAGTCATCACCTACAAGGATGTGAATATCGAAGAACTCGACAAGCCGGACCTCATCATACCGGAGTAAAATAGATGCCCCTGGTTTCCGCAATCGCCATGAAAACCCCAGCTCGGCACACCTGCTGAAAAAAGTTATCCACAGGGGCACGATTTTTTCGCCAATTCCTCGACACACCGCTACAGGGCGAGCAGGGTGGGGATTAGCCATCCCCACCCCCAAGAAAGCAGCGGTGCCCCATGAACCAGCCCCTCCAACAAACCCCGGAACCATCCGCCACGCCACCGAAACCCCGACCCCGGCGGCAACCCAGAAGCACCAATCGGGCATATCGCAGCCATCTTGCCCACCGGGTTGGCGAACTCGGCGAAGCCACCGCCGCCCAGTTTTACCGTGACGAAGGCTACCGGATTCTCGCCCGCAATGTGCGCTATCCCGTGGGTGAACTCGACGTCATCGCCCGCGCCCCCGACCCCAACAGCACCATCGTTTTCATCGAAGTGAAAACCCGAACCACCCTAGACTTCGGCATTGCCGAGGCCGTGACCCCACGCAAACTCCACCGCATGCACCGGGCCGCCTACCGGTGGCTTACCGAACGCCACGTCCCATGGTCCGAGGTGCGGTTCGACGTGGTGGCCATATACTTAGACCCCACCGGCCTGGCCAGCGTGCAACGCTACATCGGGGTTGACGATGGCGCTCGCTAAAACCCTCAGCGTGACCCTCAACGGTGTGGCCGCCCAACTCGTTGAAGTAGAAGCCAACATCGGTGCCGGCCTCCCCGGAACCCACATTGTGGGCCTCGCCTCCGCGGCGGTCAACCAGGCCCGGGATCGCATTAAAATCGCCGCCCAAAATTCAAAACTCACCTGGCCCAAAACCAAGATCATGGTGAGCCTCCTCCCCAGCGATGTTCCCAAAACCGGCTCCCACTTCGACGCCGCCATCGCCGTCGCCATTCTCTCCGCAACCCACCCCGATGCCCGGGTGCGCGCCAGCCTCGCCAACACCATGGTGCTTGGCGAAATCGGATTCGACGGTCGCCTCCGGGCCGTGCCCGGCATCCTGCCCGCCGTCCTGGCGGCCAGCGCCGCCGGGGTAGAAACCGTCATCATCCCGGAAGGAAACGCCCACGAAGCCCTCCTCTGCCCCGGAATTGATGTGTTCACCGCCACCTCCATCACCCACATCATCGACTGGACCTATGGGCGGGCGGAACTCGCCCACATCACCCCAGGCAAGCCGTCCGATCCGCCCCACACCAACAGGCATCTCGACATGAACCAGGTGGCCGGCCAACACGAGGCAAAATTCGCCGCGGAAGTAGCCGCCGCCGGTGGCCACAACCTCCTACTCATCGGCCCCCGCGGCTCCGGCAAATCCATGATCGCCGAACGCATCCCCACCCTGCTCCCGCCACTGACCCAGGCGGAACAGGTGGAATCCACCGTCGTGCACTCCATAGCCGGAACCACCACCGACCACGTCGTCACCACCGCCCCCTACATAGCGCCCCACCACTCCATTAGCGCGGCCGCCCTCCTCGGCGGCGGGTCCGGAACCCCCAAACCAGGCGCCGTCAGCCTGGCACACAACGGCGTGCTCTTCCTCGACGAAGTATCGGAAATACCGGCAAAAATCCTAGACTCACTGCGCATACCCATGGAAAACGGCCAAGTGCGAATCCACCGGGCCCACCGCACCTTCACGTTTCCGGCCAGGTTCCAACTGGTGATGGCCGCCAACCCCTGCCGGTGCGCCGCCGAAACCCCAGAAGCCTGCACCTGCCCCGCAACCGTGCGGGCCAAATACCTCACCAACCTTTCCGGCCCACTCCGGGACCGCATCGATATTTTCAGCCACACCCACACCAAAGGGCCATTAGTCACCGGCGGCGCCACCTGCGAACCCTCCCGCCGCATAGCCGAACGAGTCGCCCAAGCCCGGGCCCGCGCCCGATGGCGCTGGCAGCAGGCCGGATACGGCGAAATCACCACCGCCGCCCTGGACCCCTGCGTCCTGCGCCGAGAATTCCCCGCCGACGAGGCCGGCATGGCCATGCTCGCCAGCTACCTGATGATGGGAAACATCACCCAACGTGGGGTTGACCGGGTGCTGAAACTCGCCTGGACCCTGGCCGACCTGGCCGGCGATCCCACCCCCACTCTGGACCACATAGCACAGGCACTAGACCTGAGAGGAGAAGACCTACTATGACCAACCCGCAACCGCCTATAGATGAGCGTCGACAAGCGTGGGCGTACCTATCGCGCGTATTCGAAGGCCCCAGCCGGGAACTCACCAACCTGCTTAACAACCGACGCGACCCCGAGGCCATCGCCCAGGGCATTCGCCGCCGCGAATCCTGGCTCGGCGACATTCTCGCCCGCACCCACACCCGCTACCAGGACGATCGGGCCAAAGCCGACCTCACAACCATGGCCGCCATCGGCGGCAGACTCGTCACCCCTGACGACCCCGAATGGCCCGCCGAACCCCTCGACGCCGCCTTCAGATTCGCCGCCAGCGGCAAAAGCGACACCCTACGCAGCTACCAGGAAGACGCCGTACCACCCCACGCCCTATGGGTACGCGGCAGCAACCTGCGGCAACTCTGCGCCCAGGCCGTATCCATCGTGGGATCCCGCGCCGCCAGCAACTATGGTTCCCACGCGGCCCGACTCATCAGCGCCGGCCTCATCGACCACCACTGGACCATCATTTCCGGGGGCGCCTTCGGCATCGACAGCGCCGCCCACACCGAGGTGCTGGCCCGCGGCGGAACAACCATCGCCGTGCAAGCCTGCGGACTCGACCGGCCATACCCCCGCCGCAACCACGACATGCTCACCACCATTGCCCAACATAATGGGGCCCTGGTCAGCGAATACCCGCCCGGCGCCACCCCGCAACGGCACCGGTTCCTCACCCGAAACCGACTCATTGCCGCCCTCAGCTCCGGCACCGTCATCATCGAAGCCGCCTGGCGTTCCGGCGCGCTCAACACCCTAAGCTGGGCCGCCGCCTTCGGAAAAATCACCATGGCCGTGCCCGGCCCCATCACCACTGCCCAGTCCCTGGGCTGCCACGAGCGCATCCGAAACGGCGACGCGGCCATGGTGTGCTCCGCCGACGAGGTCCGCCAACTCCTCGCCAAAATCGGCGACATTGACGTGGGCGAACAGTACGAAATGCAATTCGCCGCCACCCCCGTGCAGAAATTATCGCGGAATGAGATGCGCATTTACGACGCCACCGGTCCCCGGCCCATCCCCACCGACCAGCTTGCGCACGACGCCGGCCTGACCATTGGGCTCACCGTGCACCTGCTCCTGTCACTGGCGCAGCAAGGACTGGTGGAGCGAAACGGAAACGCCTGGCAGCGTGCGGTTTCTCCCGATCCCCGCGAGGTACATGCGGGGGTCGGGTAACCAAAACAGCAGCCGGCCTGGTCCGGCGGGGAGACACCGCAATACCTTGGTTGTGTCATAAGTCATATATTGGCGTGGTGATTGTTGTGCTGCTGGTCATCGCCGGTTTTCCTTAATGCTTGCGGTTTCGGGCGCATCCCACGGCACCCAAATCCATAAAAAGTTTGAAGTAAGGGTTGCATAAACGAACGACGCACTTTAAAGTGGGATAGGCAAGCCTAAGTAAATCTCTTCTTGAAGTTCAGGGCTGGTTCTTTAAGACGAGAAAAGCCGCGGTGATCCCCTCAACGAGGCATCCCAGGCACTAGGGTTATGCACTATGGGTGAGTCAGATACGAAAACGGAGCAACCACACACGGGTGCTCCGTTTTCGTCGTTTCCAACACAAAGCCAAGCAACATCGGCCGCCGCGTCGGAACCGGTAGCATCGACGCAGTTACAGGAGGCCATCGCCGATTTCGCCGAACACCTTCACCTTGTTGTGGGACGTTCCCCGGCCACCGTCGCCGGTTACCGCAGCGACCTTATCGACTTCTGCCGACACGCACACACATTCGAAGACTTCACTCTGGTGAATCTTCGGGCCTGGCTCGGTGCCGCTGTCGATGCCGGTAAATCCCGTGCTACCATCGCGCGCCGGGCGGCCGCGGCCCGGAGCTTCAGCAGCTGGTGTGAGCGCCAAGGCTACCTCGACACCAATGTGGCGGCGCGCCTGGCGGTGCCCAAGTCGGGGCGGTCGCTGCCCACGGTGGTCACGCCCACCGCAGCCGAAACCCTGATGGTGTCGTCACAAGCGACCACGGAACCGGAATATTTACGAGACACCGCCATGCTGGAACTTCTGTATGCGACCGGCATCCGGGTGTCCGAACTCTGCGGCATTGATCTTGCGGACGTGAACTATTCCCGAAACACCGTCAAAGTCACCGGGAAGGGGAATAAACAACGTGTCGTCCCCTTTGGGGACCCTGCCGCTTCCGCGCTCAAGGCGTGGCGCGACCATGGCCGCCCCCACCTGCTTAATCCGAAAAAACCGGCTCACAACGCCCTGTTTCTCGGGGCCCGGGGTGGGCGGATTGATCCTCGGATGGTGCGCACCGTGGTGGCGCGGGCCGGTGAACAACTCGGCGTTGACGGTCTGGGCCCGCACTCCCTGCGGCACAGCGCGGCAACACACATGCTCGATGGTGGCGCCGACCTGCGGGTCGTGCAGGAACTCCTCGGCCATTCCTCGCTGCAAACCACCCAGATCTATACCCACGTGAGTACCACCCGGTTAAAGCAGGCATATAACCAGGCGCACCCCCGGGCCTAAGCGCTCGGTGGGGGCTTGAGGCGAATCACTGGTGCCGGCAGCAGGGTTAGCGGGTTGATGTAGTCGTCCGCCCCGAATTTGGCGCCCCACTGCAATCCTGGGTAGCCGTGAGTGCCGCCCGGCGCGAGCGTGCCAATAGGTTGCTGTCCAGTCACGGTATCACCCACCGCGACGAGGGGCAGCACCGGCTGATACGTGGTACGCAATCCGCCTGGGTGTTCGATTGACACGGTGGGGATGCCGGCCAGTATCCCGGCGTAGATGACGGTCCCGTCACCCGCGGCATAAATCGGGTCGGTGGGGGCGGCCTCCAGGTCCACGCCACGGTGTCCGGGTAGCCAGTTTTTCGCCGGTTTGTTAAAGGTGCGCAGCACACGATTGGGCCGAGGCAGGCGGGTGACTGGATTGGTGAATCCTGTGGGGTGGCCGGTGTGTGGTGAGGCAGGATGCGTGGATCGTGTAATTTGTGGCTGGCTGGGGTTAGCGGTGGCAGGTGGGGGAGTGGATACCATCATGAGCACGACCATGAACAGCAGGAAGAGGAGCGGTGGGCGAAACCTGTAGCAGCTTGTCACAGCCTGGTGCGTCCCATCAAAGGCCATGTGTTGTGAGGTTTGTTGTAAGGTCATGCCTCCAGGCTCACCCCGGCTTTGGTGCCACCGCCAGCGGCCGGAAAACCGCCTGTGGAAACCGGTACAGGTGGTGCAGAAACATGCTTCTGGTGCGCCTGTGGCGTGGACCTGTGGATAACTTTACGGTGGGGTATGAAGGTGTGCGGCGCCGGGGCGTCGTAAAGCTCAATATAGCTGGCGGTACACATTTGTTTTCGTGGGGAGAAAAGACTACGATGACTCGCTGGTGGTGTGTCATTCGTGGCCGCGGTACCCCCGGGGCAACCCCGACGCATGTACCAAGAAAAATACGCGCGATCACGAACCCGCGCCCTCATCTTCCCTCGGGGGAATTGCGGTGGGGGTTGCAGGTGCCGAAATCCTCGAAACATGGTCCATATCATTGTGGTGTTTCAGGCGGTGCTGGTCGCTAGGGTGTGGGCAAAACCCACACAATTTCCATAACCAAAACTCTTAAAATTATAGAAAGGAAGCATCATCATGGCAGTCGTTACCATGCGCGAGCTTCTGGACTCTGGTGTGCACTTCGGCCATCAGACCCGCCGTTGGAACCCGAAGATGCGCCGCTTCATCTTCACCGAACGCAACGGCATCTACATCATTGACCTGCAACAAACCCTCACCTACATTGATGAGGCTTTCGAGTTCGTCAAGGAAACCGTCGCCCACGGCGGCACCATTTTGTATGTTGGCACCAAGAAACAGGCCCAGGAACCCATCCAGGAAGAGGCTAAGCGTATTGGCATGCCTTATGTGAACCACCGGTGGTTGGGCGGTATGCTCACCAACTTCCAGACCGTGTCGAAGCGTCTGCACCGCATGAAGGAATTGCAGGCAATGGAGTCTGAGGGCGGTTTTGAGGGTCGCACCAAGAAGGAAATCCTCATGCTGACCCGGGAACGCACCAAGCTGGAGCGGGTGCTCGGCGGCATTGCCGAGATGCATAAGGTTCCGTCTGCCCTGTGGGTTGTCGACACCAACAAGGAACACATTGCCGTCAATGAGGCACACAAGCTGAACATTCCCGTGGTGGCCATTCTTGACACCAACTGCGACCCCGATGTAGTCAACTACCCGGTTCCCGGCAACGACGATGCTATTCGTTCCATTGCCGTGCTGACCCGCGTGATCTCCGCAGCCGTGATTGAAGGCAAGAAGGCTCGGGAAGAGCGCGCTTTGGCCGCCGCCAAGGACGCTGCCGGCGATTCGCAGCGGGAAGAAGCCGTTGAGGTCGCCGCCAAGGTCGAGGCCCCTACCGAGGTAGCCGCCAAGGTTGAGGCACCCGCCGAGGTCGCAGCTAAGGTTGAGGCCTCCGCTGAGGTCGCCGCCGAAGCCAAAGCCGCCGAGGACAAGGCAACCCCCGCCGAATAATATTCGGTAAAATAAGCCGCGAAGCCCTCATCACAACATTTGTTGTTGAGGGCTTCAATGCCCATACCCCATTATTTTCCCATCCCCATTTACCGAGGAGGATCGCCCCTACCATGGCGAATTTCACCGCAGCAGATGTTAAGAAGCTCCGCGAGGTCACCGGCGCTGGCATGAGCGACTGCAAGAAAGCACTGGTCGAGACCGATGGTGACTTTGACAAGGCCGTCGAAATCCTGCGCATCAAAGGCGCTAAAGACGTGGGCAAGCGCGCCGAGCGCAACGCCCTAGAAGGTTTGATTGCCGTGTCCGGCACCACCCTGGTTGAGGTCAATGCCGAAACCGACTTCGTGGCTAAGAGCGCCGAATTCATTGAATTCGCCCAGAAAGTTGCCGACGCCGCCGCAGCAGCCAAGGCCAACACCCCGGAAGAGCTGGCTGCTGTTGAGGTTGATGGCAAGCCCGCCGGCGAAGCCATCCTGGAACTGTCCGCCAAGATTGGCGAGAAAATGCAGCTGCGCCGTGTCGCCACCCTCGAAGGCGATCACGTGTCCGTGTACCTGCACCAGCGTGCCGCAGGCCTGCCCCCCGCAGTGGGCGTGCTCGTAGCCTACAAGGGTGACGGTGCCGACGCCGAGGCTGCCGCCCACAATGCCGCACTGCAGGTTGCTGCCCTGAAGGCCCGCTACCTGACCCGCGAAGACGTTCCGGCCGAGGTCGTGGACAAGGAGCGCGCCATTGCGGAAGAAATCACCCGCCAGGAAGGCAAGCCCGAGCAGGCCATTCCGAAGATCGTTGAGGGTCGCCTGAACGGCTTCTACAAGGACGTTGTGCTGCTGGAACAGCCGTCGGTTGCCGACAACAAGAAGTCCGTGAAGCAGCTCATGGATGCCGCCGGCGCAACCCTGACCGGGTTCGTTCGGTTTGAAGTCGGCCAAAACTAGGCGCCGACATCACCACCCCCATGCACTACATGGGGGCATTTTTTCGCTTTTCGACGACTCAAGCCGGCACAGCGTGTGGGTAATGTGCCCCTATAACAGGTAGACTTTGGGGTCGTCGACAAGCTCATAGCAATGGGAAGGTATAGATACACCAATGACCGATAATCTCACCAAACGCTCCGGTGGTTACCAACGTGTAATGCTGAAACTGGGAGGTGAAATGTTCGGCGGCGGGTCGGTAGGTATTGATCCCGATGTGGTTTCTAATGTGGCACGGCAGATAGCCAGTGTGGCCCGTGATGGGGTGCAGGTGGCGGTTGTTATTGGTGGCGGTAACTTCTTCCGCGGCGCACAACTGCAACAACGCGGGTTGGATCGGAACCGATCCGACTACATGGGCATGCTCGGCACAGTCATGAACTGTTTGGCGCTGCAGGATTTCTTGGAACAAGAAGGCATAGACTGCCGGGTCCAAACCGCCATCAACATGGCCCAAGTGGCTGAACCCTATCTGCCGCTGCGGGCGAAACGCCACCTGGAAAAGGGGCGCGTGGTCATTTTCGGCGCCGGCATGGGCATGCCGTACTTTTCCACCGACACCACCGCGGCGCAACGCGCCCTGGAAATCGACTGCGAAGTGCTGCTCATGGCCAAAGCAGTCGATGGCGTGTACTCCGATGATCCCCGCACCAACCCGGATGCGGAATTTTTCTCCGACATCACACCGCGGGAAGTCATCGAACGAGGCCTGCGGGTGGCCGACGCCACGGCATTTTCGCTGTGTATGGACAATAACATGCCGATTCTCGTGTTCAACCTTTTAGAAGAGGGCAATATTGCCCGCGCCTGCTCGGGGGCGCAGATCGGCACACTGGTGCAATCCTAGCCGACCGGTAGGCGTCGACAAGCTCAAAGCTGTAGCAAATCTTATGCCCTGGGTGGGCTGTGATAATTTCTGCTTGCCTACCGCTTGTTGCTAGCCTAAATGAAGGAAGACACACGTCAACCTGCCCATTTCAACCTGCCTCATATAAAGGAATTCACCATGATCGACGAAATTTTGCTGGAATGCGAAGAACACATGAGCACCACCGTGGACCGCACCCGCGAAGAACTCACCACCATTCGCACCGGCCGAGCCAATCCCGCCATGTTCAACGGGGTGGTCGCCGATTATTATGGCGTGCCCACCCCCATCACCCAAATGGCCACAGTGTCGGTGCCAGAAGCCCGCATGATGCTCATCAAACCCTACGAAATGTCCATGATGGGCGTGATCGAAAATGCCATCCGCAACTCGGACCTGGGCGTGAACCCCACCAACGACGGTCAGGTGCTGCGCGTGACCATCCCCCAGCTGACCGAGGAACGCCGCCGCGACATGGTGAAGCTCGCTAAGTCCAAAGGCGAGGACGGTAAAATCGCCATCCGCAACGTGCGCCGCAAGGGCATGGACCAGCTGAAGAAAATCCACAAGGATGGCGATGCTGGCGAAGACGAAGTGCAGGCAGCCGAAAAGGAACTTGATAAGGTCACCCAAAAATATGTGGCCGCCGTCGATGAAGTGGTGCAGAAAAAAGAAGCAGAACTCATGGAAGTGTAAGCACGGATACGCGCCAAGAATTGCTTACGCTTACCTGCCGTAACCACGTGTTACCGCATGATTGCTGCATAATTATTGCATGAGTGATCCCCAGGGATGAGCACATAATCCTGGGGATTCTTTGCTAGAAACCCCTTGCTCGTGGCGGCTGCCGCCACATGGCACCAACGCCAAACCCCGATAGACGTGGAGCACGATGAAGAAAACCCCACCCCATATACCCAAGCCCAAAAATTCGGCCGGCCGTGATTTGAAGGTCGCCATTCCTGTGGGCATTGGTCTGTTTACCATTGTGCTTCTCGCTATCTTCGTCATCCCCTTCGGCTGGTACCCGCTTGTGGCGCTCGCCATATTTTCCGGGCAGTGGGAAGTAATCACCCGAGTCACCGAGGCCGGCTATGTGGTGCAACGCTGGTGCCTACTCTTCGGCGGGCAATTGATGCTGTGGCTTTCGTGGCCGTTCGGCACGACCGGGTTGGTGTCTGGTTTTGTTGCCGCCGTGCTGCTGCTCATGTTTTCCCGACTGTTTTATGCCGGGCCAGTCGCAGAACAACGCAACCCGCAGCCACAGCAGGGCGGCACCGACCCTGGGACACCTGCCCAGCTAAGTCAGTCGGAAGAGCAGGGGAAGCCGGAACGGCAGGGGCCGAAAAATTATGTGCGTGACACTTCCATGGGAGTGTTTATACTGACATGGATTCCCCTGTTCGGCAGTTTCGCCGCCATGATGAGTTTGCTGCGCGGGCATGACGACGTGCCCGGATCCATGTTCATCATCACATTCATGCTGTGCGTCATCGCCTCCGACACCGGCGGATACATTGCCGGGGTAATGTTCGGATCCCACCCCATGGCGCCCACGGTCAGCCCCAAAAAATCCTGGGAAGGTTTCGCCGGATCCACCATTTCCAGCGCCGTGGTGGGGGCGCTTATGGTGAGCAACCTCCTGTATTACGACTGGTGGTGGGGGATACTCCTAGGGTTCGGGCTGGCGGTGTGCGCCACCCTGGGTGACCTATTGGAGTCCCAGTTCAAACGTGAATTAGGGATCAAAGACATGTCCGGCATGGTCCCCGGGCATGGGGGAGTCATGGATCGGCTCGACGGCATGTTGCCCTCAGCCATGGTGACCTGGCTAGTGCTTTCGGTCATTGCAATATAAGCGGGGGTGGACAATTCATGGCGGGGTGGGTGCCAACTATGCTTTCTATCGGTGGCCCCTCGGCTCGTACCAGCATGGGTGACCTGTTGGCCGCAATATAAACCATTTCCTGCCAACCCGGTGCCCACGGAGTGCCGCGGTATCGCCACAGCCTATCGGGTGGTTTCCTTACCTGGCTCCCCGCCGGTGGCACGGATGCTATTGACGGTTTCGACAAGGTGCTTGTCGGTTTTAATGATTTGGCGGCGCAGCTGGAACATCCGCACACCACCCACCAATGCCATAATGAGCGCCCCGCTGATGGCGGCCAACAAGAAACCGATCCCGGCCGGGAACCGGAAATTCCAGGCAAACAGTACTAGATCTACTTGATCCTGGTTTTGCATGATAAATACCAGTAGCATAATGAGCAGTAGGGCGCCGGCGATCAGGGCAATCCAGGTGCCGCCGGCGAAGGATCCTTGCACCCCGGACGGCTGCTTGGCTTCCATTGCCGGGTAAGTTGGTTTTGCCAGGGGTTCGGCCGATTTCTTAGCCGATTTCTTAGCTGCCGTGTGGGATGCCGTGTCCGCAGTCGGGTGCGTTGGAGCGGACTCCTGGGATTCCACAGAAGTCGGGAAAGTTGGGGTTCCGGCGGCGGCAGGCGACTGTTTTGCAGAGTTCGAGGCGCCTGATTTTGTTGAGTTTTGAAGCGGCTCAGATGGCACATCAGAATGTGTGGGATTGTTCATGGGGTCTTTAGCCATAACTTTATTCAACTTTAGTTACCGCAGGAACGCAATTTTTCCGGGATTTTTCTGGGATATAGGTTCTTCATAGTACAAGTATATGATTTTCTATGTGTCTGCACATCCGATACCGTGGCCGTCGCAAAGCCGCGCCGGAGAACCGCAATGGGATCAGTGATGATACGTCAAATCGACGTGGGGAAGAAAACATGGCATGATGTGTGGGTTATGCCTACACCCATCCCCTTGAATTTCTCCACACCCCGGCGCGCCATGCCGCCGAAACATTTCGCCGACCTCACCCCAGACCAGCGGATTGCGGCCCTGGCGGATTTAGGCCTGCCGAAATTTCGGGCAAACCAGCTGGCCAAACACTATTATGGCCGGCTAGAGGCCGATCCGCGTACCATGACGGACCTGCCCGCCGCGGTTCGAGATGCTGTTGCCGAAGCATTATTTCCCACGCTCATGACCCCGGTGCGGCAGGTGACAGCGGATGATGGGGAAACCCACAAAACCCTGTGGCGGTTGCATGATGGAACCCTGCTGGAATCCGTGCTCATGCGCTACCCCAACCGCGCCACCCTGTGCATTTCCTCCCAGGCGGGGTGCGGCATGGCCTGCCCGTTCTGCGCTACCGGCCAGGCGGGGTTGGACCGTAACCTTTCCACCGGGGAAATCATCGACCAGGTTCGGTCGGCGGCCCGCACCATGGTGGCCGAGGGAAGTCGGCTCTCGAACATTGTGTTCATGGGTATGGGGGAGCCGTTGGCGAACTATAAGCGGGTGGTGTCCGCGGTGCGGCAAATCACCGCCCCCGTGCCCCAAGGGTTTGGGATATCGCAGCGCAATGTGACCGTATCGACGGTGGGGATGGCCCCGATGATCCGCAAGCTTGCCGACGAAAACCTCTCGGTCACCTTGGCGGTTTCTCTGCACACCCCTGACGATGAGCTTCGGGACACCCTGGTTCCGGTGAATAATCGCTGGTCCGTGGCCGAAGTGCTGGATGC
The DNA here is from genome assembly GCF_011612265.2 of Corynebacterium matruchotii. Taxonomy (NCBI): domain Bacteria; kingdom Bacillati; phylum Actinomycetota; class Actinomycetes; order Mycobacteriales; family Corynebacteriaceae; genus Corynebacterium; species Corynebacterium matruchotii. Next base: position 987,114 of record NZ_CP050134.2, read on the forward strand.
CGCTGCCTATTACGCGGATCGGTCTGGTCGGCGGGTCTCCATTGAATACGCCCTCATCCGGGACATTAATGACCAGGGGTGGCGGGCCGATCTGTTGGGCAAAAAGCTGCACAAGGCCCTGGGGTCGAAAGCCCATGTGAATCTCATTCCGCTGAACCCGACCCCGGGCTCGAAGTGGGATGCCTCGCCGCGGGAGCAGCAGGCGGAGTTCGTGCGCCGGGTCATTGCCCAGGGGGTGACCTGCACCGTTCGGGACACGAAGGGGCAGGAAATCGCCGCCGCCTGCGGGCAGCTCGCCGCCGAAAACCGCGCTACCGCCTAGTTGATGATTCCTGCGACGCCGAACAGCCCATTATTCTGCGCCAGCGCCACCCCCACCTTGGTGGCCTTCGGATTCATGATGACGTCGCGGCTGTCTTTGTCTCCCAACCATGTGGCCACGGACTCGGTGGGGTCAGCTGTCAGATCAAACACCACCCGCCGCGGCATGGGGAACTCCACACGTTCAGTTCGGCTGAACTTCTCGGCATCGCTTTGCATGCTAGCGCTCAACTTAGCATCAAGGGTGAGCGCGGCGAGGTTTTTCTTCGCCCGCTCCGCATTGATCTGCCGCACAATGGTGTCGATACGCTGCTGGTCGCTGGCTATTTGGCCGGAAGTGAGCGGCCGCGCCGACACGAACCATTCGTTGCCGCTTTGCACCAGGCCGATCGCCACATGCGTGTATTTCTTCCCGGTGAGAATTTCCCGGAAACCAGGGGTGTCCCACGAATCCACCACGGCCAGCGGGTCGCGGTTACGGCCCACAGCCCGGAAATAACCCTGGTAGTAGGCCTTATTTTGGTCCTTCATGTGCTGAGCCCACTGCTGTTCCTCCGGGTTGAACGAGGGAGCCAACTGCAACGCGCCGGCACCCCGGGCGGCCCGTGCCGCATTGAGCTTTTCCACCAGCTTCGTCATGCGCTGCTCATTGGTTGACAGGGCCTCGCCCTCCGACTGGAAGTGCACAAAGCCACCCCACCAGGAGCCATCCTCATTGCCGGCCAGACCAATACCCACCTTGGTGACATCCGGCCGTTCCGCCAGTTGACGGAAATAATCCTGCTCTTTCAGGGTTTTCTGGTAGGACTCCACCGGGTCCGGGCCGCTGACAATCACAACGGAACCCGAATCGTCAAACACCCGACCGCCGCTCTTTAAAAACTCGTCGGCCCGGGCCTGTTGCTTCGCGCTCAACGCGGTATCCAACGTCACCGGCTGTAGATGCTTTGCTATCCGGGGTTTGTTGATTGCATCAAGCAGCCGCTGGATTTGCTGGCTCGTGTCTTCCGTCCCGGCCTCCGGTTTCCACGGGGCTGTGCTTGTCGACGCCCCACCGGTGGTGCCGGCACCCCGATTATTAGGGCTGGAAGAACCAGTCTTCGACCCCTGGTTTACGGTCCCATTCGTCTGGACGGGGCGTGCCGCCTCGGCAGTCACGGTCGGATGCTCCGACGCGGCAGGTGCGGGGGCCTCAACACTGGTGCTGGGGGTTGTTGGCTGCTGCGACCCGCTGGTGGTGGCCTCAGCCGAGGCGCTGGGGGAGGGATTCGTGCTGGTGCTGGAGATGTGTGAGGTGTGGGAGCCGGATCGGGAGAATGCGGTTGCCGCAGCAAAGACCGTCGCAAGGAAAGCCACGATCGGCAATGCCGGGCCCAACACCCGGATGATGTTATCGGGAATCCCCGGCAATGCTGCGCTGCCGGTGCTGCCTACGTTGCTGCTCCCCGCGGAGCTCCCCGGTGCGGCCGATGCGGTGGGGGTAATAACCGCGTGACCACCGCACATGAGGCTGGGAACAAGGACAACTGTGACGGCACTGCGCCGCCACTTTTTTGGTAGGGAATGATGGGACATGAGACCTCTCCTCGACGAATGTATCTAATCCGAAGCCCTCTTCGGGATGGCCTTAAGTCTAGACCAAAATAACCCTAAAATTAATATTTAGTATTTATTTAAAACTCTAAAAAACCCCTGGTAAATACCCCCTTCGGATTCTAAAATGCCCATTTACCAGCCCAATTAGCCAAGCGATTATCCTGCTTGTTGCCGGAATTATGTTATCAATTCTTAACCAATTACCTAATAAAAACTGCCCCCCAATAAGGGGAGCAGTACCACGATAAACAGCGAAACCACGACGGTCAGCTATAACATCACTTCTCTAACGACCGAAGATGCGCAACCCGCGACGGCTCAATATTCAGCGCCCGCAATTCCTTATCCGTCAACTCCGCATAAGGGCCAGTGCAGGTAGCCTGCAAATACGTCCAATCCGGCTCTACATGGCCAATCGGCTTATTATGGGCCGTCAACGTCCGTGCCTGTGTCCCCTTCGGCTCAAACAACTGAATAAGCAGCCCAACCGCAATCAACGCCGCAAACACAAACAAGAAAATGGTCTCAACATGCCCCTTATGGTTGCCAAAATTATACCCAAGCAACACAAACACGCTGATCCAACCGGCAATCTGCACCGCATTTTGACCAATGTGATGCCAACCCCAAGCGGCGGAAGGCTCATCTAAGGTGGAAACACCATTATGAACTTCGGGGGCAATCTCATGATGAGAACCGGCCACGTTCTTCTCCTTATCTCAATCCGGCGCAAGCTGATGGTGTAGGGGAATCAACACAACTAAATGAAAAAAACATAGCTACGCGAGAATGTGTGATGAACTAGATTTCCCCCTAATTTTTACACAACTACCGGCATAAAGCGACATTAATGCAGCACATATTATGATTACAGCACCCCACCCAGCAAAGACGACCAGTGTAAACACGCAAAATCACCCCCGGAAGAAAAATAATCAACCTAAAGTAGGTACACGATAGGGGGTAACCCTTAGTTGACTATTACACCAACTAGTGCCTGCTAGTGTCGCTAACGTGGCCACCAGGCTTCATCCATAATCACCCCACCCATCAGCAATAACCAAACAGCAACAAATAAAAACCACAAGCAAAACAAAAGTGAAACAATAGGAAATATGGTCAAACACGTAATTATCCTCGGCAGCACCGGATCCATTGGCACCCAAGCACTCCAAGTCATCGCCGACAACCCCGACAAATTCCACGTCGTCGGAATCGCGGCCGCCGGCCGAAACCCCCAGCTCATCATCGACCAAGCCCAAGCCCTGCGGCTCAACCCCGACCACATTGCTGTCGCCAACCCCCAAGCGGCCGAAACTATCGCCGCCGCCCTCGGCGGTGCCGTCCGCACCGGCGCCACCGCCGCCGCTGACCTGGTGAAAGCCATCCCCTGCGATACCGTCCTCAACGCGCTGGTCGGATCCCTCGGGCTCGCCGCCACCATGGCCACCATCGAAGTCGGCGCTACCCTCGCCCTTGCCAATAAAGAATCCCTCGTCGCCGGGGGCACGCTTGTCACCGAATCCGCCGCCCCCGGCCAAATCATTCCCGTCGACTCCGAGCACTCCGCCATGGCCCAATGCCTGCGTGCCGGGTCGAGAACCGAGGTTGATCGCATTGTGCTCACCGCCTCCGGCGGCCCGTTCCGCGGCTGGACTCGGCAACAAATGTGGGATGTGACCCCCGAGCAGGCCGCCGCCCACCCCACCTGGTCCATGGGGCAGATGAACACCCTCAACTCCGCCACCCTAGTGAATAAGGGGTTGGAACTTATCGAAGCCAGCCTGCTTTTCGACGTGCCTGCCGAACGGATTGATGTCACCGTGCACCCCCAATCCATTGTGCACTCCATGGTGACCTTCACCGATGGCGCCACCATCGCCCAGGCATCCCCGCCATCAATGAAACTTCCCATTGCCCTGGCCCTCCACTGGCCGTACCGGGTGCCCGGCGCCCAACCCGCCCTGGATTTCAGCGCCGCCACCACCACAAATTGGGAATTCATGCCCGTTGATAATGAGGCGTTTCCCGCAGTGCAATTGGCCCGCCAGGTTGCCACCTATGGGGGCATGCTGCCGGCAGTGTACAATGCAGCCAATGAGCAGGCCGCCGCCCAATTCCTTGCTGGCCGGATTGCCTTCCCCCAAATCGTTGATACCGTGTCAGAAATATTAAGCCACGCCGAGGCCTTCGCCAGAACTCCGGAATCGATCATGGAGGTTCTAGAGTGTGAGAAAGAGGCACGGAGCCTGGCCGACCGCTACCTGGCCACCATCATGCGTTAGGAGGCGGGACCCGCATGGCTACCTGACCGTACCGACATGACCACACCAAGACAAGATAAGGATCACCACTACCTGTTATGATGTCGTATTTCACCGGCGTACTTCTCTTTGCCCTGGGGATCGCCTTCACCATTGCTTTGCACGAATGGGGGCACTTTACCGCCGCCCGATATTACGGCATGAAAGTGCGCCGGTTTTTTGTGGGGTTCGGGCCCGAGGTGTTCTCGTTTCAGCGGGGTGAAACCGTTTACGGGCTGAAAGCCATTCCACTCGGCGGGTTCTGTGACATTGTGGGCATGACCAACCAGGACGAGGTCGATCCCGAAGACGAACCCCGGGCCATGCGGAATAAACCCTGGTGGCAGCGCATTATTGTGCTGTTGGGTGGCATTATCATGAACCTATTGATAGCGCTCATCATCCTCTATGGGTTGGCGGTCACATCGGGGCTGCCGAACCAAAACCCGGACACCACGGCGGTGGTGGGGGAGGTGGGGTGTGTCGCCCCCCGGCAATTAGATGCTAAAAATCTGGCCCCCTGCACCGGTAGTGGCCCGGCAGCCGCCGGTGGAGTGAAGGCGGGCGACCGGATCGTGGGGGTGGACAGCACCTCCCTGCAATCGTTCGAACAGTTACGCGAATATGTGAAGACCCGTCCGAATCAAACAATCACGCTGCATGTGGAGCGCGGCGACCAGAAACTTGATCTGCCCGTTGCCGTGGAGTCCGCGAGCCGGCTTGACGAAACCGGGCGGGAACACACCGTGGGCGCTATTGGCGTGACCAGTAAACCAGTGGAACTCTTCGTCTCCTACGGGCCGGTCACGGCCATTGGGGCCACTGCTGGGTTTGCCGGCTCCCTGGTGACGGCAACCCTGGATGGTTTGGCGTCGTTCCCGGCGAAGCTTCCCGGCGTTGTCGCATCAATCTTCGGCGCCGAGCGGGAGGCCGACGGCCCGATCAGCGTGGTGGGAGCCTCCCACGTTGGTGGGGTATTGGCGGAGCACTCCGCCTGGCCCATGTTCTTCCTGCTGCTGGCCAGCCTGAATTTCTTCCTGGCATTCTTCAACCTGGTGCCATTGCCGCCGTTGGACGGTGGGCATATTGCCGTCGTCCTCTACGAGCGTGTGCGTGACTTTGTTCGAAAGCTTCGGGGGTTGGCGCCAATGGGACCGGTCAATTACGACAAACTGATCCCATTGACGGTTGCCGTGGCGGCACTGTTGGCCGGGGTGGGCATCATCGTGATCGTGGCGGATATCGTGAGCCCAGTCCAACTATTCGGCTAGGCCGTGTTACGACGTCGCAAAGCGAGATTCGTGTCGGTCGTCAGGGCCGACGCCACCCCCAGCAGGATCAGGAGGATGGTGGGGGCGAGCATCATCCACGGGGCGCGGTCCACATAATTCACCGACTCGGATAAAATCTTGCCCCAGTTCGGGGAATCATGCGCGGCACCAAGCCCCAAGAACCCCAGGCTGACCAGCGCCAACGCATTATGCGCGATCCGGGATGCGGCATGCCGCACCACCGCCGGCCACAAGGTCGGCCACGTGTGCACCCGCAACAGTCGCCACCGATCGGCACCCTGCAGCTCCGCCCACCGGTAAAACCCGGTGGTCTTCGCCTCCTCCACCACGGCTGCGGTGTGTGCCGCCAAGGGAATCCACCCCACGCACATCACCGCAATGGCGGCGGTGGTCTGCGACGACCCAAACACGCCGGCCAGAATCACCCCAATGAACACCGCTGGTAGCGCATTCAGTGCGTCCCCCAACTTGGCCACCCAGGCGCCCGCCAACCCCAACGCGCACCCAATGATTGCACAGATGGCGGTCACCAGCACCGCCACCCCCAGGCTCACCACCATGCCCAGAGCAATGCGGGTCACCAAATCCCGCCCCACCTGATCCGTGCCCAAGGGGTGCTCCATGGACGGCGGCAGCAACTTATGGGCCGAATCAATCGTGGTACCCGGGGTGACGACCGCCATTATCAACAGCAGGACAAACGGGACAAGCACCGCAATAAGCAGCCAACCACCCCGCGGTTTATGCTGCGGCGATAATTGGGAGGAATAACTCGTGGCGGAATGAAGCAGTGGCGCCAATAGTCGGCGGCGCAGCCACTGCGACACCCCACCAGCTATAAGACCAATCACCACAGCCACCAGCACAATCACCTGCAACACCGGAATGTCCCGATCCCGGGCCGCCTGCACCCCGGTAAGCCCCAGACCCGGAATGTTAAACGTGGTTTCCACCAACGAGGTTGCCACCAACGTGCCGGCGAAAAACAGCACAATCTGCGGCATCAGTACCGCCATGCTTCGCTGCACCAACGCCAAAGATATAGTGCGCTTCTCCACCCCATTGAGCCGCCACGCCCGCACCCACTCCTCCTGTGCCACCTGGTCGATGGTGATAAGCAAAATACGACCCAGCAGACCCGACGACGGGAGAGCCAGGGACAACACCGGCAAAATCATGTGCCGGGGGGAGGAAAACCCACTAATTGGCAGCAGTTTCCACTGCACCGCAACCACAACCAGCAAGGTGACCGCCAGCACAAATTCCGGGAGGGCCCCAAGAATCGCCATGCCTAAAATATGGGAGGTGCGGGATTTCTTGCCCGCCACCACGGCCCGAATCCGCGGCCACACCAACAGCAAGGCGATGAGCGTTGCCACAATCGTGGAGGTTGCCGCAATGGTGATCGACACCCCGAAACCTGAAAGCGCTACCTGTGCCGCCGGCTGCGACGGATCCACCCAGCTCACCCCGAAATCCCCGTGGAGTGCCTTGCCGAACCAAGACGCCACACCGTCGGCCGCGGTGTCGGGCAAATCAAGCTCGGTGCGAATAGCATCCAACACCTCCGGGTCGGGTTCCCGCTCGGCCTCGCGGGCCCGAAACACCGCATGTGCCAGGTCACTGCCGTCTAAAAACGGCAGGATCGCGGTGACAAAAGCACTGCCAAGAAGCAGCAATGCCGGGAATACCAGCTGTCGGAGGAACCGCACAACCGGATTCGGGCGTGGCTCCGAATCCGCCTGATGATGAGTTTGTGATGATTGGTGCGTCTGGGCCACGGTCGGCCGCTCCTTCTCCACTACCCCCAATGCCTTTTGAGCCCTTGGGCTTCGTGGGTTCTTGGGTGGATATTATTGGGCTATTTTGGTGTCTTTGGTGAGTAGTTTCCGCTCATAGGTATCCATGGCGATACCATCGAGGTTCTTCGTGGAAATCACCGAATTTTCGTGGGCAATGGGGATCACCGCATTATCGGCAACAATTTTCGCGCTGATCTCCGCCGCCTTGGTATACCGTTCGTCAAGGTCGGTGATCTCGGAAGCTGACTGCAATTCCGTATCAATGTCTGCGTTGCAGTACTGCGACAGGTTATAGCTACCATCACACCCATAGTCGCTCATGAGGAAAGACACCGGGTCCGCAGCCCCCAGCCCATAGCCGCGGTTGCCTAACACCACGTCGAAATCTCCCCCCAAGATGGCGCTTTCGATAGCATTATACGGTTTGACCACAACCTCCACATCAAAACCGGCGGTGCGAAGCTGGTCCGCAATAACCGTGGCGGCCTCCGGCAACTCCGGTCGGGAATTCCAGGTTGCCAGCCTAATCTTCGTGTTTGGTTCCGGCTCGGTGGTGCCAGCCAGGGAATTCTTCGACACCACGCTCTTCGCCCACTCGCTGGTTTGTGCGAAAAGCGCCCCCTTGGGATTTTCCGCATGGTCCTCGTAAATATCCTTCACCACGGTGCCCGGGTCAACCACCTCTGCGACGCGGGCCCGTAACCCCGGATCCGCGAACACCCCCTTCTTCGTGTTCAAATGCAGGTAGGTGCCGCGGGGGATAGGAACAAAATCGGTTTTCACACCATCGCCCAACCCAGCCACCTGCGAAATGGGAATGCCCTGGGTAAGCGACACCTCACCGGATTGGATCGCCCGAGCCCGAGCCGAACCATCCTCGCTGAACGTAGTGGTCACCCCATCAAGCTGCGGTTTACCACCCCAATAGTCGGCAAACGCCTCGGTCTTTACCTCATCATTGGTCGCCGAGGTTACCTTAAACGGGCCGGTGCCGGTGCCCACAAGAGACGGATTATCCCCCTCGTAGGCGGACTCGGCCAGAATCACCGTGCCTGAATCGGTGAAACGCTGCGGCAGAATCGGATCATCCTTATCCGAGGTAACCTCCACCTCCAGGTCGCCTTTCTCCGTCACGGTTAGGTTCGCCTTGCCCAACCCCTTGGGCCGCGACGCCGCCTCCAGCGCCTTGGTGATCGAGTTCGCCACCGTCTTCGCCGTAAGCTCCGTGCCATCATGGAACTTCACCCCCTCACGCAGCTTAAACACCACGGTTTTCGCATCAGGGGTTTCCCACGACTCGGCCAGCCCAGGCGCCGGCTTCCCCTCCGAATCCAAGGTGACAAGCGTTTCCGCGATACCCAGGCGGGTGTTCAAAAGCGCATCATCGGAAAACGGGGACAGCGACGCAACCGGCTTAAACGGCCACGACACCTTGATGTTATTGCCGGTCACGGAATTATCCTCAGTGAAGCAGGCAGTGAGCGGCAGCGTGCACATGACAGCCGCCGTGAGCGCCACGATCCGACGATTCACAGACAAAAACATGAATACTCCTTACGATGTAGTGATAGTTGCGGCGAAATCAGTCGGTCACCGATTCCACCAATGCTTTACGACGCCTCGTCGCAATGACCGCAATTTTCGGCAATGCGACCGTAGACAACAATAATGCCGCGGTGAGCAGCAACCATGGGACAGTTGCCGGCGGCTGCGGGGTCTTCGCCCAATCCTCCAACCTGCCCAACACCAGGGAACTAATGAGCACCGCCAACCCGCCAAACGAGTTAAGGAACCCAAAATAGGTGCCCACATGCTTCTCCGCGGCAATAATCCCCACCAGATCCCGGGCGATGGGCAGGGCAATCATCTGCCCCACGTGCAGGAAAACCAACATCATGAGCGCCGGGATAAGCGCCCCAACCCCCGAAAATGGCGGGAACGGAGCGGCCACCGCCACAATGGCGAAACACAAGGCCATGGCCCCAAACCCCACCATGAGCGAGGTGGCTGTGGAACGCCGCTGCGCCCAGGCGGCAAGCGGCATTTGCAGCGTCAACACCAAAACACTGGCAAACACGAACATCCACCCCAAGGCGGACTGGGAGCCGGTGGCCCGCTCCAACTCGATGGGGAGCAGCAGATACTGCTGGTTATAGGTAACCAGCCCCGTGCTATAAAACAAGGCAAACACCAGAAACAGCGGGTTACGCAAAACCGTGGTGAGGCTGGCCAAGAGCGGTTCACCGGCGGGCGTATCCACGGCGGGGATGATAATCGCATGGCTGACAAGCAGAATCCCAAAAATCCCGGCCGCAATGAAACACATGACATCAAAACCACTGCTTAACAGCAAAGCACCCAACACCGGGCCGATGAGCGCCCCAATGCGCAAAAACAAGGCGTCGAGGGCAAATAAATCAGACCGGGTAATAATGCCTTCATCCTCCGCCTCCCGGCCGGCAACCGCGAACGATGCCTCGGCGGCGGGAGAGAAGAGCGCCGCGGCGAACCCAATGAGGATGACCGCAACCATGAGCTGCATCGTGGTGTGCGACAGGCCGGCGGCGACGAAACCAATAATGCGTATGGTGATACCAATCAGCAGGATTCTCTTCACCCCAAACCTATCGGTCAGCGCCCCGCCCAGGAAAAACAGCCCCTGCTGGCTGAACGTGCGTAGTCCCAGCACCAAACCAATCATGGTGCCGGTGGCGGCCAATGACTCCGACATATATGTAGCCAAAAACGGCACCACCAGGTAAAAACCAATGTTGAACATCATTTCGGTGAACAACAGCAACCGCACCGCCAAGGGGAGGCGGCGAAAACTACGAAGCTGGGTGGTGAGCGCTGACCTGCCGATACGAGTTTGAGAAGTCAAGGTAGGATCCTTCAATCAAGGCATTGAGGATGCGTGAAGCAACTCGAAGGCGTCGATAAGCTTCGCGCGCGCCGGGCTGGCATTGGTGCGGTCCCACAGCTCAGAGCTGGAAATATCCTCCACGATGCCGCCATCGGCCATAATGATGCAGCGGTCGCTGAGCTTTTCGGCGGCGGGAAGATCGTGGGACACCAAAATAGTGGTCATGCCGGGGGCCTGAAACAGTTCAATGACCAGCTCCCGCGCCGTATGGTCCAAGGCGCTCAATGCTTCGTCGGCGTACACAACAATGGGTTCGGCGATAAGCGCCCGGGCTATACCGACACGTTGCCGCTGCCCACCCGATAGTTCCCGAGGGAATCGGCCGGCAGCATCCGCCGGCAGATCGAGCGTGCGCAATAATTCCGGGATTCGTGCCACCGCGGCAGCCACATCACCGTTGGCGATAGCGACCGGCTCGGTGATAATGTCGCCCACCCGCATGGCAGGGTTGAGGCTCGCGTCAAGATCCTGTGGCACATAGGCGAACTCGCCGACCGGTGGGGCGATAACATCACCGGAGGTGGGGGTGAGCCAGCCGCACATGAGCCGCATCAACGTGGTTTTCCCCGCCCCGGAGGCACCCAGCAAAGCCACTTTCTCACCGGTGTCAATGGTGACGGTGCACGGCTTCAAATAGGGGGATACTGCGGCGTTTTTAAGAATAATCATCCCAGTTCTTTCGGAAAATCGCGGTGGCGGCGGTCAGGTCAGTGTTTGGGTCGGCTGGCTCTAAGGTAATGACATCTGGGCACAAGGCTTTGGCCGCGCCAAGATCGTGAGAAATAAACACAATGGACATGCCGTCGCGGGAATCTGTGACCAGCTTCCGTAGTGTGCGCACGACTTCTGCGGTGGCGATCGGATCCAGCGCGGACGTGACCTCATCGCACAGCAACAGTTGCGGCCGGGCCCCCAACGCAAACGCAATCGCGGCCCGCTGCCGCTGCCCCCCGGAAAGCTCCAACGGATAGCGGGAAAATAACTCCGGCGTCAGCGATACCTGGGCCAGCAGCTCATGGGCGTTTTCGATACTGCCGGCCGTGAGTGCCACCTGCTTATCGACGCGCTGAAGTGGGTTCAAGGCCCCAAAGGAATCCTGGCTGATAACCCCCACCTTGCCCCGGCGCTCCACCGTGCCCACACAATGGAGCGTTTCTACTGGGATATCGCCAATGGCGTGGGTGAGGGTGGTTTTCCCGGACCCGGAAGGGCCAATGACCGCGGTCAACGTGCCAGGGTTGATGGTGAGCTCTGGCACAATCACCGCGGTGGTCTCACCATATTTCAACTCAACATCGTGGAAATGACACAATGGAGCAGCGGCAGTGGGGGCGCTAATGATTCTCTCCTTACCGGTTATATGGTGGTACACAGGGACAAAGGTCAGTTAATGAAAATAGGCTCGTCTATGACGAACATGACCTTATTGAATATGTTTCCGGTTTTCAAGTGTCATATTTTGTCGGCAGAACCAATTCGTTGTGGTGGTACGCGAATGCAAAATCGTACAAATCGGGTCGGGGTTCACCTGTTTTCACTGATGAAAATGGTCAAAACCACCGCTTTTAGCACACCAATTCGAGGGGATAATGCGGACGTGACGTACTGCTACTGCCTGCCCCAATACCAATAAGGTGACCTAAATCATAAAAATCTCTGAGAGGTGAGACGAGTTCCAGTACTCTGGGGTTGTAATTTCGGCGAGAACACAAACAACCTCAAGAGAAGCACATGACACAACAAAACTATCCCGCAATGATGGTCACCGGCCTCTACAAAAAATTTGGGGACAAAATAGCCGTCAATAACCTCAACCTCACCGTTCCCCGCGGCAGCATCTTCGGCATCGTTGGCCCCAACGGCGCAGGTAAAACCACCATGCTCAACATGGCCACCGGGCTTCTGCGCCCCGACGCCGGCCAGGCAATAATCTGCGGTTTTGACATGTGGCATGACCCCATCCCCGCCAAAGCCGCCATGGGGTTGCTTGCCGACGGGCTCCCAGTCTTCGACCGCCTCACCGGGGAAGAATATCTTCAATACCTTGGTGCCCTCCGCGGCATCCCCGAAGCCGACCTCGCCCCCCGCATTAGCGAACTCCTTCACGCGCTCGGTCTGGAAGAAGCCACCGACAAATACATCGCCGATTACTCCGCGGGCATGACGAAAAAAATCCTGCTCGCCGGCGCCCTCATTCACAATCCCGACGTGCTCATTCTCGACGAGCCCCTCGAAGCCGTCGACCCGGTTTCCAGCCGCGTCATCCAACAAATCCTCCGCGCCTATGCTGCGGCAGGTGGAACCGTTATTTTAAGCTCCCACGTCATGGAACTTGTCGAAGGTTTGTGCGACCGGGTGGCCATTATTCACCACGGTACCGTGCGGTTGGAAGGCGATGTGAAAGAACTTGCCGCCCAAACCTCACTCACCGACCTGTTTGTTTCCATTGTGGGCGGTGGTGAACTCACCGAAGGCCAATTGCAATGGTTACAGCACAACCAGCCCGAGCAACCTCTTGGGCAACCATACCCACCAGGGCAGCCAGATCAGCGTGGTATGCAACCCGAACAACCCAACCAACCAAGGCGATTCGGGCGGCAAGAACCACCCCAACCAGCCTCCACCGCCCGCATGGGTGAGCCGGACGACCTGGGATCGGAACCAACCGAACAATTCGACGTCAGCGCACTCCGCAGCGTTGAACCGCCACGAACCAGTCCACCCTACCCCCTGCGGATGCCCCGAAACACCCCACCCGCCGACACTGCCGACAAACCAGTTGTGCCGCCTGCGCAACCAGAGGCCTACCCACCCACCTCGCCGCCCTCACCACCACGGGCCGGGCAGCAACCATACAGCTCGCCGCCCCAAGCGGAGCAACCAGGGGCAAAACAGCCAGGACGCACCATCCCCACGCCTTCGGGATACCCCTACTCGTCACCACCCAACCCGCAACCAAACCCACGCCAAAACTATCCCAACCCACCCCAATACGGGCAGCAACCACGACCATATTCCACCAACCCCACACCGACCGGAACCGGAGCCGGGACGACGGCAGGAACGGGGACAGCGGCTGGACCTGGGCAATCCTACCCCGACCAGCCCTACTCCGGGAATCCCTACACCGACCAATTCCAACAAATCAACTCCTACCCGCCTGCCGCGGAAACCCCGGACCCCACCCCAACCCAACAACCCTACGCGGGGCAACACAGGCAACCCACACAAAACCAGCCACCACAATCGCCAAAACCTGCGCAACCGGAATCATCGGAGCACGAAAAACCAGAAGACAACCAAGCCGAACAACAAAAACCCCGCTTCAATAACCCCTACTTCAACGGCCCAGAAACCTGGCGGTGACCCACCATGACAAACCCCATGCCATCAACCCCACCACCATCACCAATGCCGGCGGCACCAGCACCGGCCCCCTCGTCGGCGCCCGCCCCGAACATCACCCGGGTTCTGTTAAAACTCCACTACCTGCTGTGGACCCGCTCCCTCAAGAGCAACAAAAGCGCGATGATTATGAACATCTTCATCGCCCTCTACGCCCTCATCGGGCTCACAGTCTTCGGCATCACCATGGGCGTGGATCTCTCCGCGGGGCGCTACGCATCCCTGGCCGGAGCGGTAGGAATTGGCGCCGCCGCCTACATCATGATCGCCATCATGATTCCCTCCGGTGAAGGCCAGCTTTCCCCCGAATCATTCTCCGCCCTGCCGCTGACCGTCCGGCAACTCATGCCCAGTTTCTTCCTCGTCCAAGTGCTGCAAATTCGCGGCTTCATGGCTGTGCTGTGCACCACTGTCACCGCAATCATTGCGGCCGTTGCTATTGCCGGAAGCGCCGGGATAATAGCGGTCGTGGTGTTGGTGGTGGCCATGGTGCTGAGCCTGCTATTGGTTATTGTGGTGGCGGAATCCTTAGCAATGGCGATGTCCGGCAGCGCCAACCAGAGCAGTAGCAGCAAAAACAAACAAATCTATGTGGCCTTTGGTGCCTTCATCGTGGCCTGGTTGGCCTATTCCTCAATCTTCAACGGCTCAGACAACTCCCTCGACCTGGTGCGCTACGGCAATATCCTCCAGTGGACGCCGTTAGCGTCCGCGGCCGGTTTTGCCGCATTCGCTGCCGCCGGGCAATGGCTTTCAGCCCTGATCTGCCTGCTCATCACCGTGGCAACTATTGCGGCTGGCGGATATGTGTGGTGGCATTTCACCCACAAACGACTCGTCGCGCCCCTGGGCACAGGTGGGGTAGCCGGCGCGGGGCGGCGTCGCAAAGCTCGGGCGGCAGGCCAACAATCGTTGCTGCTACCGGGTTTGCCGTACACGCCGTTAGTCGCGGTGTATTCCCGCGCACTCCGCTACCTGATCCGCGATGCTCGGCAAACCATCATGATGGTTATGCCGCTAGTGCTGCTGTTTTATTTCGCAGTCATGGGCTTCCGGGATAACCCGTTTATGTTCTATGTGCTCCCTATTATCATTGGGCTGCTGTCCGGCACGAACGCGGTCAACGACTACGGTTTCGACGGGCCATCAAACTGGCTCCATCTCAGCAGTGGGGTGGCGGCCAAGGATGTGGTGCGGGGACGACATTGGGCCTCCATCACCCCGGCCATTCTCATTAACCTGGTCAGCTACATCCTGGTTTTGGTCCTCAATTTTTCCCACGTCATGGTGCTTTGCGTCATTGCCGGAATGGGGGCGGCCATCACCGCATGCGGCATTTCGCTGTTCCTCTCGGTACGGAACCCCTATCCCACAGCAAAACCCGGCACCAACCCGTGGCAAGACCGATCGGGGTTCTCCGTCAGCGCCTTCATTTCCGCATTTGCCGGCATCTTTTTAGCGTGGATTCCCATGCTGCCCGGAATCCTTGGCCTTACCTATGGTTACAACAATGACATGATCGCAGTTGAAATCATCGGTGTCATTCTCATTCTTGCGGTTCCCATAGCGGCGTATCTGCTGGTGATGCGCTATGCCATCCGCTACCTTGATAATCATTACCCGGAGATTTTCGCCAAAGTGCGCTCCTATGTGTAATCCAGTGTGTGTCGCAGTGCGAAACTGGCCGCACCACGGAGTTTTGGGGTAACAACGGTGAGGACAACAATCAGTGGGGGAGTGGGCATGGCAGGTTAGATGGGAAAACTAATCCAGTCATGGCCATGGTGCTAAACTTTTTGCAGAACTCCGCACACAACCCTCATGCGCTGCATGAATAATCCTCACATCATATTTACCAAGGAGCATTTTCGTGTCTACCCCTGTCGGCCTCGGACTTCCCACACAGGCGGAAGAAGTGCCTGTTTTGGCCCCACGGCGTAAAACCCGCCAACTCATGGTGGGCAGCGTAGGTGTTGGCTCCGACTATCCGGTGTCTGTCCAATCCATGACCACCACCAAAACCCACGATATCAACGCCACCCTGCAGCAAATCGCACAGCTCACCGCCAGCGGCTGCGATATTGTGCGTGTCGCCTGCCCTAAGCCTATCGACGCCGATGCGTTGCCAACCATCGCCAAAAAATCCCCCATCCCGGTGATCGCCGACATTCACTTCCAACCAAAATACATTTTTGCCGCCATTGACGCCGGCTGCGCTGCTGTGCGCGTCAACCCCGGCAACATTAAAGAATTCGACGGCCGGGTGAAAGAGGTCGCCCACGCTGCTCGGGACGCCGGAATCCCCATCCGCATTGGGGTCAACGCCGGATCCCTCGACAAGCGACTACTAGCAAAATACGGCAAAGCCACTCCCGAAGCCCTGGTCGAATCGGCCCTATGGGAGGCGTCACTGTTTGAAGAGCACGGCTTTGGTGACATAAAAATCTCCGTGAAGCACAACGACCCGGTCATCATGGTGTCCGCCTACCGGCAACTCGCGGAACAATGCGACTATCCCCTCCACCTTGGGGTGACCGAGGCCGGCCCAGCCTTCCAAGGCACCATCAAATCCGCCGTGGCCTTCGGCGCTCTCCTCAGCGAGGGCATCGGCGACACCATTAGGGTTTCCCTATCCGCCGACCCCAAAGAAGAAGTAAAAGTCGGTGACCAGATCCTCCAATCCCTCAACCTGCGCGAACGCGGACTGGAAATCGTATCTTGCCCCTCCTGCGGCCGGGCCCAAGTGGACGTTTACACACTCGCTGAAGAAGTCACCGCGGCACTCGACGGCATGGACATCCCATTCCGCGTGGCCGTCATGGGCTGCGTGGTGAACGGCCCAGGCGAGGCCCGCGACGCCGACCTGGGGGTCGCCTCCGGCAATGGTAAAGGCCAAATCTTCGTCAAAGGCGAAGTGATTAAAACCGTGCCAGAATCCCAAATTGTTGAGACCCTCATCGAAGAAGCCATCAAACTTGCCGAAGAACAAGGCCTGGAAATCAAAGAAGGCGGAGCAGCAAAAATATCCATCACAAAATAACCGCCGGACGGTGGTACCATGTGGTGCGGTAACCCGACGCAGATCAACCGCACACAGTTACCGGTGATAATCGTGCACTAACTCATGCCGGTCACCTCGGTGTGGTGGCGAAACACCCCCGAAAACCCGTGCTAAAGTGTGCCGCATGAATAGAGCTTCCGCGCAGGTCATAGCCATAGTCACAACAACTATCATGGCCACAATGTGGCTTACCGGATGCACCCCCAAACCACTATCCGCCCAGCCGGTCATCGACGAATTCATGCGGCACATGAGTGCCACCGACTTCGCCGCGGCGGCTCACCTCACCGATCAACCCGACACGGTAACCCAAGTGTGGGAAACCACCTGGAATGGGCTGCAAGCAGAAGCATTACACGTGGATGTTCACGACATCACCATCCGCGACTCCGTCGCAACCGCCGCCTACACCATGACCTGGCAGCTGCCCCGCGACCGAAAATTCACCTATGACACCGCCATGACCCTCAATAGGATCAACGACCAATGGGTCATTCGGTGGCAACCCACCGTGCTCCACCCCAAACTCGGCGCCAACCAGCACCTAGAACTCCAGGCAATCAATGCGCAACGCGCCAGCGTAGTCTCCTCCGACGGCTCCGACATCCTCGTGCCCGGATCGGTGGAACGCATCCTCGTCGACACCCACAAAGTGACCGACGCCACCCGCACCGCCCGCACCATCGCCGCAGCCCTGACGACGGCGAAAGCAACCGACCACACCCTTGTCACCATCGACCCGGCCGACCTGGCTAAAAAACTCGCCGCAACCACCGGAAACTACTCCGTCACCACAATCCCCAAGACCATTGCGCCCACCATCCGCGACCAACTCCAGGATGACCCCGCCATCATCTTCCACGAAGAAGCCGCCATGGTCAGCAAAGACCCCGGATTCGCCCCCGACATCATTGCCCGGGTAGCAGGCTTGGTAAATAACCAACTCGACGGCTCCAACGGATGGCGAATAGCCATCGTCACCCACGACGGCGCCCCCATCGAAGACCTGGAACACCACGAACCCAAAGTTGCCCCAGCCGTACAGGTCAGCCTCGACCGCAAAGTGCAACTAGCGGCAGAAGAGGCTGTTAACCAGCGCAAAGAAATGAAAGCCATGATCGTGGCAATCCGGCCCAGCTCGGGCGAAATCCTGGCGGTAGCCCAAACCGACAAAGCAGACGAAGACGGGGCAGTAGCGCTCAGCGGTCAATTCCCACCAGGCTCAACCTTTAAAATCATCACCGCAGCCGCGGGACTCCAAGACCAACACCTCACCCCCGAATCCATCGTGCCCTGCCCCGGCGCCATGAACCTTTACGGCCGCCAGGTCACCAACTACAACATGTTCAGCCTGGGAAACGTGCCGCTGCAAAAAGCCTTCGCCCGCTCCTGCAACACCACCTTCGCTAACATATCCACCCAGCTGCAACAAGGGCAGCTGCGAGACATGGGCAAACAATTCGGCCTGGGTGTCGACTACGACATTCCTGGGCTGACCACCATCACCGGCTCCATTCCGGAAGGCAAAACCGAACTGGAAAAAACCGAAGCCGGCTACGGGCAAGGTCTCACCCTTGTCAGCCCCTTCGGTTTGGCCCTCGTGTCCGCCACCACGGCTCACGGTTCCACACCCACCCCTCGACTCGTGAGCGGTTTCGAAACCAAAACCAACGAAAAAGTGTCGCAGCCAGCGCCGGAAACCATTGAACAATTACGCTCCCTCATGGGAGCAGTCACCGAAGCCGGCGGCACCGCGAGCGGTATCCGGGCCGGCGGCAAAATTTACGGCAAAACCGGTGAAGCGGAAATCACCGGTGGGTCCCACGCCTGGTTCACCGGCTACCGGGACGATATCGCATTCGCCACCCTCATAGTGATGGGCGGCGGCTCGGAATCGTCGGTGGCAGTGACGGACAAATTCTTCACCCGACTCGATGAGCTGCGTTCGGCACCACAACAGCAAGACACAACCCCCTGACAAGCGCGCGCAGTGTGCATAGTGCGGATCGCTGTGCGGCGTCGATGAGTAAAAACATACCGAATTTTATGGCCTGGTTTACGATAGACACATGACTAACCGCAAGCCATTGGTGCAAGAAAAATCCACCCCCATCCGCACAGTCCCCGACAATATTCCCCGTCCGGAATATGCGTGGCGGGACGAAGTCCAAGAAAACTGTGGGGAACCATGGGTACAAACCCCGGAAACCATTGAGGCCATGCGTGAAGCATCAAAGATTGCGGCCAACGCGCTCTACGAGGCAGGCAAAGCGGTGGCGCCGGGAGTCACCACCGATGAATTGGATCAGATAGCTCACGAATACATGCTCGATCATGGGGCATATCCATCAACGTTGGGGTATTTAGACTTTCCGAAGTCTTGTTGCGTGTCGCTCAATGAGATTGTGTGCCATGGCATTCCCGACACCACGGTGATTGAGGACGGCGATATTGTCAATATTGATGTCACGGCGTTTAAAAATGGGGTGCATGGGGACACAAACGCCACGTTTCTCGCCGGTAACGTGTCGGAAGAGCACCGGTTACTGGTGGAGCGCACCAAGGTTGCCATGATGCGGGGTATTAAGGCAGCCAAGCCCGGTCGGGAAATTAACGTCATCGGTCGGGTGATCGAATCCTACGCTAAGCGTTTCGGATACACCGTGGTGCGGGACTTCACCGGTCACGGGGTGGGGCCCACCTTCCACAATGGGCTAGTGGTGCTGCACTACGATTCCGACACCTACACGAACCTGTTACAACCCGGCATGACCCTAACGATCGAGCCGATGATTAACCTGGGTGGGCTGGACTATCGGATTTGGGATAACGGGTGGACGGTACAAAACACGGATTACCGATTCTCTGCCCAGTTTGAGCACACCATTGTGATTACCGACGACGGCAACGAAATTCTGACGGTGCCGGATGCCCACTATTTTGATGGTCTTGATAGCTTCTACGCGAAGTAAATTTCGAACATGGTTGCGTTTTTAGTGGCTGGTTGCACCTCGGATGCGGGAAAATCCGTGGTGGTGGCCGGGCTGTGTCGAGCATTGCGGCGGCGTGGTTACCGTGTGGCGCCGTTTAAAGCCCAAAACATGTCGAATAATTCCGTGGTGACTCCTGATGGTGGGGAAATCGGGCGGGCCCAGGCGCTCCAGGCGGTGGCCTGCGAACTGGAACCTAGCACACTGTTTAACCCGATCCTGTTGAAACCCGGGTCGGATAAAACTTCGCAACTAGTGGTGCACGGTCAAGCCCAGGGTGATGTGAGCGCCGCATCATATATTGAGCATCGAATTTACCTGCGGGAGGTAGCGGCCCAGGCGTTGCGGGACCTGGAGGCTGATTATGACATTGTGGTGTGCGAAGGGGCCGGGTCACCGGCGGAAATTAATCTCCGCGAAACCGACATCGCCAACTTTGGGCTAGCTGCGGCGGCCCAGTTGCCGGTGTATGTGGTGGGCGATATTGACCGTGGTGGGGTATTGGCGCACTTTTTTGGCACCTACCACATCGTAGACGCGGCCGACCGGGCGTTGATTCGGGGGTTTGTGGTGAATAAATTCCGGGGGGACCAGTCGATCCTGGACCCAGGGTTGGCGGAGTTGGAAAACCGCACCGGGGTGCCGACGGTAGCGGTGCTGCCCTACATTCACGGGTTGTGGGTGGACGCGGAAGATTCGCTTCAGGCGCAGGTGGGGGCGACGATTGGGCCGCAACGCCCGGCGTTAGGCACGCAGCGGCTTCGCATTGCCGCGGTGCGGCTGCCCCGAATCTCTAACACCACCGATGTGGAGGCGTTGGCGTGCGAACCCGGGGTGAGCGTGACCTGGACGGTGGACCCTGACTATATTGCCGAGGCAGATGTGGTGGTGCTGCCCGGTTCGAAGGCGACGGTGAGCGATCTCGCATGGCTACGGCGGCAGGGGATTGCTGACGTTATTGTGGAGCGGGCTGCCGCAGGTCGGCATGTGGTGGGGTTTTGTGGAGGATTCCAAATGATGTGCCAGCACATTACTGACCCGGTGGAAGCCCACACCGATGAGCCCATAGCCGGGTTGGGGATTTTCGACGCTGACATTGTGTTCTCGCCGACAAAAACCCTGATCCGGCATGCGGACACCGGGGCTTACGAGGTGCACCATGGGCAGGTGGTTCGCTCCGCGGAAACCGTGTGGATTGACAACGATTGCGTGCGGGGCAACCTGTTTGGCACCCATATCCATGGGATGATGGAAAACGATGCTTTTCGACGGGCATGGCTGCGGGATTGCGCGGCAGCCTTGGGGAAGACCGGTTTCGTCGTGTCAGAAACCACCAGTTTTGCTACTGAACGGTTGAACCAGTTAGAAACCATCGCCGACGTGATCGAAGCACACTGGGATATCGACGGGTTACTGGCAGATCTTCAACAGCAATAATCTTATTGGTTTCAGCAGCAGCTGTTGTTGTGGGAGTGGTCCACGCGGCAACCGTCCCTAACAGGGTAATGGTGGTCAATTCCCACAGCAAGAGTGCGGGTTTGAACTCGCCCACATTGATCGACACCATGATCTCGCTGATGGCGACTACTATGACCAGAATCAAAGCTGCCTGGGCAGCGTAACAGGCCAGGCAGCTACCATGCTGGTGACGCTGCTGACCATTCTGGTGGCGACCACGATGTGGAAGCCAGCGAGAAAGCTGAGCTAGGCACTGCGCCGAGCCGCAAAGTGCAGCCAGTGCACCAACCCAAATAACCACCGGGTCAAACCTGAAGTCTATTGTCGCCCAGGTGGCGACGATAAGACCGCCGGTGATAAGCGCAATCCACGGGGTTAGTATGCGGGGCAATTGGAGGAACCCGCCAATAAGAATGACTGTTGCCGCAACCGGAACCGCTATAGTCCATGCGTTCATCATCGCAGTGTGAAGCCGCGTGACCCCACTATGATGAGCCACTGCTAAAACCATGCCAACAAGCAACATGATAACGCCGCCTACGGCCGCCAGCCAGGCGCCAACACTACGAAGATGAAATTGCAGCCTCCATACAGTGGCTGCGGCCCCAAATGTGATTCCGGCCGCTAATAACACCGCTGATACCGGGTTCTGGAGATAGAAATTTGCAGCAAACACGGCAAGCATCACGGCAATACCCGTGACAATACTTGCCGCGGCGGACCGATTAGTGACAGTGTGGACACCGAGAACATCGGTGGTTGCGCTGGTTGCCGTGTCGATGGGCGAAGCCACAGTGTGGGTGAGTGATGGTGCGTCTGCTAGTGGGTTCGTGGCAACATGTGGGGCGTATAAGCGGGTGATGGATGTGGATAATGACATGGCGATAACTTAACGGCTCGGTGACGGGGTGCACTTAAGGCTACGACACCACAATAACCACATCTGTCACAAACGCGCCGCCTGTCACAAAACTCTCATAAAATTCCCATAGAATTCCAAGAAAACCCCACAGATTCCCGGTTGGCATGGTGATCTGTGGAGTTATAGTGTGTCGATTTTATAAGCTAAAATTCTAGCCCAAGCAGCGCATTCTCAATCAATTCCGGCAACGCCGGATGAATCCAATACTGATCCCGGGCGGCTGCACGCACATCCAACCCGAAGGACATGATCGTCACCAATTGCTGTACTAATGTTGCCGCCTGCGGCCCAATGATATGCGCTCCCACTAATTTGCCCGTGTCTTTGTCGGCAATGAGCTTGGCGAAATTCTCCGTATCGTTCATCGCCCAGCCATAGGCCACATCACCATATTTTTGCACCTTCACCGTAACGTTGATGCCCTGATCCCGCGCTTCTTTTTCGGTCAACCCTACGACACCAATCTGTGGATGCGTGAACACTGCCGCAGGAACATTCTCATGCGGCAATTCCCGCAATTCATCAGGGTGCAAGATGTTGTGGCGAATGGTACGCATTTCCGCGTTAGCAACATGTTTCAGCTGGTAAGGCGAGGAAACATCCCCCAATGCCCATACGCCTGGCGCGGTGGTCTCCCCATATTTATTCACCTTGATGCGATCCCCAACCATGTCAATGCCAGCCTTGTCAAGATCCATGAGATCGCCATTGGGAATCCGTCCGGTAGCAATCAGCATGACCTCGCCGTGAATTGTGGAACCATTCGACAGCGTGGCGGTAATACCTGACTCATCTTCTGTAAGGTCAGTGAATGTGACGCCCAAATGTGTGGTCATGGCCTCACTCGTCGCCCGGGTGATTCGGTCGGAAATGTCCGTATCGAATCGTTTCAACAGTCGATTCGACCGATTCACCAGGGTCACGTCGACGCCCAGAGCCTTAAACATGTGGCTCATTTCCAGCGCAATAAAGCTACCACCCATGACAATCATGGATTTGGGCAGCTTCGGAAGCCGCATGATGTTTTCGTTGGTGTAGTAGGTAATGCCTGATTTGGTGATTACTTCAGGAATGGCCGGCCGGGATCCAGTTGCAATGACGATGATGTCACCCGAAATAATGCGCTTTTCTGCGCCTTGACCAGTGCTTAATATTTTAGGACCAACAAAGACCGCATGGTGGTCATAAACATCGATGTTGGGGGTTTCGGGGCCACGACGATAGGCTTCGCCACCTGCCGCTATGGGGTCGATGCGATCCGAGAAAACTCGCTTGACAATTTCTGACCATGCCACATCGGTGAGTTGCGCGGAAATGTTGTATTTGCCGGAAGTGCGAATGGTTTCGGCCACCTCCGAGGTGTAAACGAACATTTTGGTGGGGATGCAGCCAACATTGAGGCAGGTGCCGCCGAATTTTCCTTTTTCAATGATAGCGATGGATTTATCGTCAAATTCTGGTCCGGGGATGGAATTGCCTGATCCAGCACCGATGATGATGAGATCGTAGTGCTTATCGACCCGAATATTTGTCATAGAAACACTCACTTTATTGTGTGGTGGAGAAAATCTTACGATCACCCCAACGCGCCATGGTAGAAAAACATTCCCACGGCAGCCACATGTGTCACATATGTGTTGTGTTTGTGTGTCTGCCCTGTGGTATGTTCCATCACACATGTTGCATAGCGCGTTGGCGGCTGTGGGTGTGTGCTTCAAACTCTTAAGCGGGTTCGTTACCGTCTTCTATTATTGTGCTGGCATGCTGGGATACGGGTTGCGTAAGGATGCGTTTTGGCTAGTTATTCAGCATCGTCCGATTCCATAATTGGTGGGTGCACGACCGAATCTAACCATGCCGCACACATGGCAAATGCTTGTTGTCGTATGGGTTTTCGGGATAAAAACACATCATGGATCGCGCCATAAACCCGAATGGCTGTGACTTGGGCTGCTACCCGCGGCGCCCATTTATGGATTTGCTCTACGTCTAATAGCGTGTCTGCGCTATGCGACCTTTCCGGTGAATAAGACTTTCCTAAAATTGACTCGTGTGAGCTTAAAACCAGCGTGGGGATGCCCGCATCGACTTGGCCAGAATGGATCTGTTGTTGACCCTGTTTGATTGCCCGTAGCCACCCCACATATTTCCTATGCCCGTATAGCGGTTTCATTGTGGTATCGAATTCCCATTCCCCACCTACGGATGCGTGAATGGTTTTGCCGTAGGTGCTCAAAGTTACGCCGGGGATAGCCGTGTGAGGTCGGCGTTTACCAATCACATTCACCACCGGGGTGAGTCCCAGCGACATCCATGCAGGCACCATCATGTCCAACCAGGGACTATTCAGGACCAAAGCTGTCATGTGCTGGTGCAACTGGGGATTATGAGTTTTGATGTTATCCAACCATAGGGGGGCGATCAGGCCACCAGTGGAATGAGCAATGATAATGATTTGCTGGTGGATTGTTGCGAGATATTCCATCACCGTGGTGAGGTCAGTGAAATATTCGGTGATACTGGTGATGTAATGCCATGATTGGCCAGGTCGGTATGATCTCCCGCATTTACGCAGGTCGATGGCATAAAAAGCATACCCTTGGTTGGCGAAAAACTCAGCGACATGGGTCTGGAAAAAATAATCTGACATCCCATGGATAAGGAGGATGGCGGGTTGATTGTGACCATCAGGGGCAGGATTGTTGTTCCCGGTCGGGGTGCTTTCAGAGGTTTCGGCTTTTTGAACACCCTGGTTGCTTTGGGCTCCTTGAACACTTGGAGTGTAGCGAACCAATGTCGTATAAATATCGGTTTCCCCATCCGGGTCTGTTCCGAGAGCAAAAGACATGCTCTCATAATCGGGTCCCAACATGTCAGGCTGCCAATGAGCATTAGGTGTGGTTGAAGACAATGCGTTGTGGAAGTGATCGAGGTGATGGGAGTCCGTGGAATGACCAGTATGGTCGGGCTCATTGGTTGGGGGAGTGGGGGAAACAGAAGAATTCGCCATGCTTTTACTCTATTAGCAATTTCGTCAGACAGTTAGGTTGATGATGATATTCATTGCGTTTGAGTGGGTTTTGGGCAGGAGCGAATAGATTTTTTCGAACAGCTTATTCAACTGCTTGGAAAACCCATCTACACCAACAAGTGGAAAATCAGAAAGAACATGGCATCTAACTTGCTTTTGCCTACTTTCGGAAACCAAGTTATGCGTGGGAAAGCTGAATAAGCTTCCCGATTTGAGGTATCAGTTTCATACCCATGGGGTAGCGAATCATTGCTTTCAGGCATCGCAGATTTTCGGCTGATGAGGGGTATCGTTGGTTTCTCGGGCGATGTTGACATAAAATCTCAGGTTTTCAGGTAACCCAATTATTGCAATTAAACCTATTATTTAAAATAACTTCATCGTATAAAGTGGGAAATAAATACTCTAAATTTCATTATTGATCTCCCGTGGTGTTGGGTGGGATATTGGGGGTGGTTTGCGAAAGAAGAACCTCGGAGTCTTTCGCAGTGGTATGGGGGCGATATACGTACTATTTACTTCTTATGGGGGTAGCTTACTGGGGGTATTTTGGGGATATTTCCAAAAAACGTCAGGGGATACGAGAGATATTCAGTATTTTCAATACCCCCGATTGAATCGGGCGTACACTATAACCCCAATGGGTGAGGATTCCTTCGCGTCACAACCCAAAACCTATATTTATCCGTCGCAACCACCGGAAAAATAAGGTTCCTCGGACTAACGGTTGCTTAACAGACCCACACACGATCAGAAGAAAATAAGGGAAATCGAAATGTCAGATTCTGCCATCAGTGCAACAGCTGCCGCCGAAGTCGACGTCGCGCTCATCGGCGCTGGAATTATGAGTGCCACCCTAGGCGCATTCCTACGCACACTCGAACCACAATGGTCCCAAATAGTTTTTGAACGCCTAGACGCTCCCGCTGAGGAATCCTCCTCCCCTTGGAATAACGCCGGCACCGGGCACTCCGCACTCTGCGAACTCAACTACACTCCCGAAGTCCGCGGCCGAGTCGAAATTTCCAAAGCCGTTGCCGTCAACGAAAAATTCCAAGTCTCCCGGCAATTCTGGTCCTACCAAGTAAACCAAGGCGTGCTCCCTGATCCACGGGAATGGATCAACCCCGTCCCTCACGTCTCTTTCGGACGTGGCGAAGAACAAGTAAACTACCTGCGGAAACGATATGAAAAGCTAGCTAACCACCCGCTTTTCCCTAATATGCGGTTTGCCGATGATCGGCAAAAATTTGAGGAAATGCTACCACTCATGGCGGAAGGCCGTCCTGAAACCGACAAAGTAGCAATCTCCTGGACCGATGCTGGCACTGACATCAACTACGGCGCCCTTACCAAACAATTCCTTGCCGCAGCCCAAACCCACGGGACCGAAATCCGCTACGGGCATGTCGTAGAAAACCTCCGCCGCGACGGTGACAAATGGAAAGTCATCGTAAAAAACCGCCACACCGGCGACGTATCCGTTGTCCGAGCTAACTTCGTCTTCGTTGGCGCTGGCGGTATGGCGTTGCCCCTTCTGCAAAAATCCCGAATCCCCGAAATCCGTGGTTATGGTGGATTCCCGGTATCCGGCCAATGGCTTCGTTGTACCAATCCGGAAATCATTGCCCAACACTCCGCCAAGGTTTACGGCAAAGCATCCGTTGGCGCCCCACCAATGTCCGTCCCCCACCTCGACACCCGTGTCATTGATGGGGAAAAAGGCCTCCTCTTCGGCCCCTATGCTGGCTGGACCCCGAAATTCCTCAAGCAAGGATCCTGGTTCGACCTGCCGAAATCCCTCAAAATCACCAACGTTGCCTCAATGCTTTCCGTCGGCTTTAAAGAATTTGGCCTCACCAAATACCTCATCACTGAGCTGCTCAAAGACAAAGAAGCCAAGCTTGAAGCCCTCCGCGAATACATGCCCAATGCCCAAGAAGAAGATTGGGAACTTGTTACCGCAGGCCAGCGCGTCCAAGTAATTAAACCTGTTGTCGGTCCTTCCTTCGGCAAGCTGGAATTCGGCACCAATTTGGTCTCCCACCTGGATGGTTCTATCGCAGGTCTCCTCGGCGCATCCCCCGGAGCCTCCATCGCCCCGGCAGCAATGCTTGAGGTTTTGGAACGCTGCTTCGGTGACCACATGGTTGAGTGGGGCGACAAGATCAAGGAAATGGTCCCATCCTATGGCGTGAAGCTCGCAGCCAACAAAGACATGTTCAACGACATGTGGGACTATACCCAAGCAACCCTCAAACTGGACAACTAACCCACTACCAGCTCCTGTTTTCAATAAGCCACACGCTCATCAGGTATCTTAGATTTACCAGACGAGTTACTAGCAGTCATCACCAGCTGTCGGTAACCACCAGCGTGTGGCTTATTGCCATGCCCACACCCAACCATAACCATCTAACAAGGTTCTACATGTCTGATATAATAGCTGCTAAATACCCATTTTCCGCTGTCGTAGGCCAAGACCAATTACAGCTCTCCCTCATCCTCACCGCCATCGCCCCCCGAATTGGCGGCGTTGTCATCCGTGGGGAAAAAGGCACAGCCAAAACCACAACCGTTCGAGCCTTCGCAGCCCTCCTTGGTGATGCCCCACTCGTCAACCTTCCCATCGGTGCCACCGAAGACCGTGTTGTCGGTGCCCTCGACCTGGAAACCATCCTCACCCAAGGCAAAGCCACCTATCGTCCAGGACTCCTTGCCGAAGCCAACAACGGTGTCCTCTACGTCGATGAAGTCAACCTCCTCGCCGACCACATTGTTGACGCCCTCCTCGACGCCGCCGCCACCGGCACTGTCACCATTGAACGCGACGGCATATCACATTCCGCACCAGCAAATTTCGTGCTCGTCGGAACCATGAACCCCGAAGAAGGCGAACTCCGCCCCCAACTCCTCGACCGCTTCGGCCTCTCCGTCGATGTCGCGGCATCCCGTGACGTCACCGTCCGAACCGAAATCATCAAACGACGCCTCGCATTCGAAGACCAACCCGAAACCTTCGTCGCCCGCTGGCACGATCACGACACCACCATTGCCGACCGCATCCACAACGCTAAAAACCTTCTCCCCACCATCAGCCTCACCCAAACCAACCTAGAACGCATCGCGCACCTCTGTGCCGCCTTCGACGTTGACGGAATGCGGGCCGATCTTGTTATCGCCCGCACCGCCTGCGCTCATGCCGCCTGGGAAAACCGCACCCAAGTGACCGACGAGGACATCCGAGTTGCAGCTGAACTAGCCCTCCCGCACCGCCGACGCCGCAACCCCTTCGACGAACCCGGCATCGACAGCGACCAACTCGACGACATCATGGAGGAAGCCCAACAACAACACCCAGAACCCGAGCCAGAAGAACAACCCAACCCCAACACCGGTGAAAACTCCGACGAAACCCCGGAAACACCCCCAGAGTCCACCAACACTGATAACCAAACTTCAAACGAGGAGGTAACAAGCGCCGAACAAGGCGCCCCCTTTCGCCGTTAAACAACTCCGCTACGCCGCAAATAACAGCATCGAAGCCGCGCCAGGGCGCCGAGCCCCCGCCTACACCCGAGTCGGTTCTACCGCCTACGCCAGCAACACGGGTCATGGCCTGCACATCATTGGCACCCTGTGGGCGGCAGCCGACCGGGGTGTCCGATTGGAAAATGGTCGGGTGGAATTCCAGCCGGAAGACCTGCGGGGAGCGAAACGACGAGGGAAAGAATCCAACCTGATTGTTTTTGTTGTTGATGCTTCAGGATCCATGGCTGCCCGGGATCGACTCGCAGCAGTCACTGGTGCAGTGCACTCCCTCCTTGGAGATGCTTACCAGCGCCGGGATCGGGTTGCTGTCATCAGCGTCAGGGGACGCCAACCTGAAATATTATTGCCACCAACCGGCAGTATTGATGTTGCGCGGCGTCGGTTAGAGGATGTAAAAACAGGTGGGCGAACTCCGCTTCCCGAAGGATTGAAATTAGCTGCAGACCTTATCGAACGAGAACACCGGCGAGAACCCGGTCGGCGGGCCATCTTGGTCATCCTCTCTGATGGTAAAGCCACAGGCGCAAACGGGTTAACCAACCTTCGGATGGTAGCCCACGACATTGCGCAACGTGGCTTGGCAGGTAGCGTCGTCATTGATTGTGAAAATCAATCCCGGATTCGGCTTGGTCTCGCGCTCGAACTGGCGAAAAACCTAGGTGCGCCTTGCATCAGCATGACCGAGCTTAACGCGGAATCCGTTACCGGGGTCATCAATGCAATCTAACTATTTATAATTCAACACATCCCACACTCACACATTTTGTGTTATCAATTCCAAAGGAGTAAAACACTCATGCCTAAAGGTAAAATTGATCCGGCAAACATTCCCGACGACGGCTTGACTACCAAGCAACGCCGCTCGCTTCCTATTACCGCAATTCATACCGGACCGGGCAAAGGGAAATCCACAGCGGCCTTCGGCATGGCACTCCGAGGCTGGAATAATGGTTTCAACATTGGGGTGTTTCAATTCGTCAAATCAAAAACCTGGAACTCTGGTGAAGAAGCCGTTTTCAAACGCCTAGGACAACTACACGACGAAACCGGGGTTGGTGGCTCCGTCGAATGGCAGAAGCTAGGAGAAGGCTGGTCTTGGTTGCGGAAGACAAGCAGTGAGGAAGAGCTCGCTCAACACGCCAATGAGGGTTGGCAGGAGATTAAACGACGCCTTCAAGCCGAGACACACGACATGTACGTCCTTGACGAATTCACCTACCCCATCACATGGGGATGGATCGACATTGATGATGTTGTAGAGACTCTCCAAAATCGCCCAGGAACCCAACACGTCATCATGACCGGCCGTAATGCAGACCCTAAACTCATTGAAATAGCCGACCTCGTGACCGAAATGACCAAGGTCAAACACCCCATGGATGCTGGTCGTAAGGGTCAAGCAGGCATTGAATGGTAATTATCCCTCGATCGTCGGTCCATGGGTATTAGTCAGGCAACAAATGCTCATGCCACCGCAGTATCAGGAGGTCCGGCGGTAGGTGGGTTCATCGCCGGGATTCCGTTGTCTTTCGTGACAGGCCTAGTTTTGACTGCATTGGTCACGGCGGATACTTCAGGATTCCGGCCTTGGGATAGTATTCCGCCAGATACCAACGTTGCACATAAATCAGCCACACGAGCGCAAAGATATTCTTCCGCCGAAACATGGGCTTTTTGCGCTGTGAGTGTGAGTTGTTGGTGAAAAACTTTCGCAGGCTCCGGTTGTAGTCGTAATACAACCTCTACCATCCCGTTGGGCATTGGGATCATAACTGCTGGTTTACTCTTATTGGCCTGCGACTGTTCTCGGCGTCGTGCTGCCTCTTGTGCTTTACGCCGGGCATCATCGTCAACGGTGATACGGGCTTGCATGAGTAGTTTCCGCATTGTTGTAGGGGTGATCCATTCCGGAGAATCACACAAGTGCCGCAACTCAGACTGGATTTGTGACAGTTGTTTATGGTTGAGCCCACGTAAATGCTTGCCAATGATGGTGAGTCGGGTGATATCCATGGTGCCCGTCGTGGTGATGTTTTTACAAAGATTAGCGATCCGACTGAGCGCCCGAACAGCTATAATGAGATAGTTTGCATGGATTCTGCTCACCCCCAATGATTCCATGATGATTTTTCGCAGCTCGACAGGTTTATATCCTGGATCATGTGCGACGCCAAGGAGGAAAGCAAAGACCTTTCGATTATATTCTTGTGTCACAGCTTTGAAGCCTGGTTCCTGATTGGTGGCTGATATTGTTGCGGGCTGGGTCGTAGTGGAACCTACGCAGCGGCCCGGGCGATTCCGGCGATTTCGACGGGTTTTACGGGCGGCGGACATGGCAATGATCCTCTCGAACATAGAAGAAATGATATTTTTGGTGGGGGAAGTTTTTCCTCTTGACTCCACAGTAAAGACACTTATTAAGAAAAGTCCAGAAAAAACCGAAAATAATTTAGCCTGTGGATAACTAGTTTGCTATCCTGGGGAAATGCGTTAGGGCTGCACATTAGTTATCCACAGGTAGATGTGCTAGTTGCCATTTTCCTGGGGTTTTAGGTTTAGTCTTATAAACTTATTGAGGGGTGGTTTGGGGGTAGGTAATTGCCGGAGCTTGGGGTAAAGCGGGTGTGATTAGTGTGATTATGATGAAAGAATCATGACTAGTCATTCGCCATCCGCTTCATCGTCCACAGCCACCCCCGGAGTGTGTATTGCCGCCACTGCTTCTGGGTCAGGCAAAACTACCATTGCCACAGGCCTTATTGCGGCTCTGGCCAGTCGAATGAAAGTGGCGCCGTTTAAGGTAGGCCCCGACTATATTGACCCTGGGTACCACAGCATTGCATCGGGTTGTGTGGGTCGAAATCTTGATTCTGTCTTATGCGGTAACGACCTCATCGGTCCCCTTTACCATTATGGTTCGCAACATGCTGACATTGCGGTGGTTGAAGGCGTCATGGGGCTTTTCGACGGTCGCATATCCGATGGTGCCGGATCCACTGCAGATATAGCCGCTAAACTGGGCATTCCCATCCTGCTCATCGTTGATGCGCGGGGCATGAGCCAATCTGTAGGGGCGGTGGTTCGTGGATTCGCAACAGCTCGTAGTGATGTGCGTATCGCCGGGGTCATTCTCAATAAAGTGGGAAGCGATCGTCACGCGGCCGTGTGCCGGGAAGCAGTAGAAGCCGAGGGGATTCCCGTGGTGGGTAGCATCCCACGTCAACATGACATTGTGGTGCCATCCCGGCATCTGGGGCTGGTGACAGCCATAGAGCATGGTGAAGCGGCGCTCAAAGCCATTCAAAGCATGGAAAAACTCATCGAACAAACTTGTGATGTTGATCGTATTAGCGCACTCGCCGACTGCTCCTACACCGGTCCGATGTGGGACCCGACCACTGTGGTGGATAAAGTTGGACAACCCACCATCGCCATGGCTGGCGGGCCAGCGTTCACCTTCGGTTATGCGGAACACCGTGAACTATTAGAGGCGGCAGGGGCCACAGTGGTAGTTTTCGACCCGCTTCAAGACGCCTTGCCTGCCTGTGATGGGCTTATCATTCCCGGTGGTTTTCCCGAAGAACACGTGGTGGAACTCGCCACCCGCCAGGACCTTCGGTCGGCAATAGCCCACATGGTGGCCGAAAATAAGCCCATTTATGGTGAATGCGCGGGGATGCTATGGTTGTTAGAAACGCTCAATGATCATCCAATGTTGGGGGTCATTGGCACAGGTGCCGACATGGGGCACAGGCTCACATTGGGATACCGCACCGCGGTGGCGATGACTGATTCCATCATGTATCAAACAGGGGAGCGGGTTATCGGTCACGAGTTTCACCACACACGCCTGCGGCAACCACAGGCACCAGGGTTTGAACCGGCATGGGGATGGCGGTCTTGGTCAGGGGATAAAGTGTTCGAAGGATTTGTGGGGGGTACCGTGCTCGCCTCATATTTGCACTGCCACCCGGCCGCAACACCAATGGCGGTGCAGCGGTTTGTTGCGGCCAGCGAGGCCAGCCGCAGATAACCTAAATAATCTCCGATTGGTAGCGTGATGACATGACAAAATCAGCGGAATATTCCACATGTGACACTCCCCATGGCAAATTTACGGTGGTGTGTGAGTCCGAAACAGTGCTGGCCGCCGGGTGGACCTCTGATGCGGCCGAATTATTGGTGCTTGTTCATCCAGACATCCGACCGGAAACAATAACCCAGAATGATGATCGGTGTGCCGCAGCCATATCCGCGGTGCAGGCATTCTATAAGGGAGACTTTTCGGCTGTCGGAAAGCTCGCTGTGCGGCAACAGTCGGGACCATTTCGAATGCGGGCGTGGGAAACGCTACGGAAAATCCCGGCAGGAGCAACACTCACCTACGGTGAATTCGCGGTACAAGCCGGAAACCCGCGGGCAATTCGGGCCGCTGCCGGTGCCTGTGCCGCAAATGCGGCGGTCCTGTTCGTGCCCTGCCACCGGGTGGTGTCTGCCGGTGGAAAACTGGGAGGATTTCGTTACGGTGTGGACATTAAGCAAGAACTTCTTGAGCTGGAAACCCGATGAGTCTCTGACCTAAGCTTACTAATCATGACTTTTCAACCTCTCGTTTCATTAATCGGTGGTGGCCCTGGTGCCTGGGACCTTATTACTGTGCGCGGAATGCGCAGATTGCAGGACGCCGACGTGATTTTGGCTGACCATCTCGGCCCCACCAGTGAGCTGCACCAGTTATGCAGCGTTGATAGTAAAAAACTTATCGACGTCTCAAAGTTGCCTTATGGGCATCAGGTTGCGCAAGAAAAAATCAATAATCTCTTACTCACCCACGCCCAATCCGGTAAGAAAGTAGCCCGCCTCAAAGGCGGTGACCCTTATGTTTTTGGCCGCGGATTTGAAGAACTGCAATTTCTAGCCAGCCATGGTGTAGCCTGTGAGGTTATCCCAGGCGTGACCAGCGCAATTTCCGTCCCGGCACTTGCCGGGGTACCTATTACCCACCGCAGTGTTGTCCATAGCTTCACCGTGATCTCAGGACATCTACCACCAGGACACAAAGACTCCCGTAACAATTGGGAGGCCCTTGCCCACACCGGCGGCACGCTGGCGGTCATCATGGGGGTGAAGAACGCACCAAAAATTGCCGCAGCCATCATTGCTGCTGGTCGTGCACCAGAAACCCCAGCAATCGTGATTCAAGAAGGCGCCACCACCAACCAGCGTGGTTATCGTTGTACCTTAGGCACCCTTGCCGAGACTATGAAGACGCACAACATTCAACCCCCAGCTGTTTATGTCATTGGAGATGTGGCCGGGCTTTCCACAATGAGCCTCAGCTCAGAAGAACCAGCATCCAGCTGAATTTCCATCCCCGCGTTGCGAAGCACATCAGCAACATCGCGGGCGGACGTGATATCCCCATCGTGCTCCGCCAACATCCGGGCGGCCACCCCCTTATAGTGCTTATTGAAGTGACTCACTACCTTAAGCTTCCCATCCGGTTGCCGCTTTTCCACGCGCAATGTCGCCGCCCTTGACACCTTACCAAGCTGCTGGTACACGCCAGATCGCAGATCGACAATGAACTCGTCAACCGTGGCTAGTGCGGCAGAAATTTCCTGCCCCCAGCGACTCTTCATCGTGGGAGTCTCCCCATTTGGTCGCGGTAGCTTAGTATTTCCCGATAGCCGATACATGGGGATACGATCAGACGCCATAAGCAGCCCGAACAGTGCATCCCCAACAGCAAGACGCCGCCACGCGGCAGGTGACAGGGAAGGGGCCGACAGGGCGTCGTAAAGCACACCAGTGAATCGAAGTAGTGCCGGTAGAGTAGGGCTGGACAACAACACCTTGTTGTATTCAACTAGCCTTTGTTGTTTCCTAGAGACCCCCAATACCCCCAACGCCTCAGACAAGTGCAAACGAATAAGGTCAGAGGCAATATTCTCCCGTGTGGGGTTCAGCATCGGAAACGACAAGGTGGCGAAGTCAAGGGGGGATCCGTCACCACCTGCGGCTTTGGTCTCAGACGGCGGCAAGATAATGAGCATGGAAATAAACCTACTAGCTGGGGTATTGCCGCAACAAACGTGGAAAATTCTGTCAAACCATCCTACGAAATATCAAGTGGAATAACTATGGATGGTGGGGAAAAATCCCCACCAAAACTAGACGTTATTGATGAGAAGCGACTAGCCTTGGTTACGCACTTCAGTCAATCATTAATACGATAAAGATGTGGAGCCTATGGTGGCAAAAACGCTGAGCATGGTGAAACCAGATGATGAATCGACGGTACCTTCAGCAGGCCAGGTTGTAACCAACCAGCCTAAAGTGGCGCCATTTTACGCCAGTAACACTAGAGTGAGCAGTTTTCAGCTCATCCCCAATAACCAGCGGGGGCAGGTGGTGCGTCGAATACTTAACATTGGTCCACCCACCGACACGGAACTGTCTGAACTCGTGGACGCCGCCCAGCCGGCTCCCACCAAAAAAGCCAAATACCGGATTCGTAGAGTACCCGCCATTGATGGGTTACGTGGTCTAGCGGTGCTTGTTGTGGTGATCTATCACTTCTTCCGCAATGTTACTCCCGGTGGGTTCATGGGTGTGGACATGTTCTTTGTGCTCTCCGGCTTTCTTATTACCTCATTACTGCTACGAGAGCGAGCAGTTACCGGTACCGTTAACCTGCTCCAATTCTGGAAACGCCGGGTGCGACGCATTTTCCCCGCCGCCTTCGCCGTGCTATTCATAGTTACCGCACTTGCCGGGCTTATCGGTGGTGATGTTGCGGTAGGGCTTGTCAACCAATTTATTGGTACTGTTTTCTTCGCTAATAACTGGGTGCAAATAGCCGGAAGCGAAAGTTATTTCGCCGATTCCGGGGTGCAAATATTTGCCCACTACTGGTCACTAGCAGTGGAAGAACAATTCTATGTCATCTTCCCACTATTATTTTTAGTCCTTGCTCGACTTCGGCCACGAATTGCTAAATTCGCTATTGGCGTGCTCATCATCGTGTCATTTGTCCTCATGCTGCGATTCTATGATCCCACCGCCGACCCCACCCGGGTTTACTACGGAACAGACACCCACTCCTTTGGTCTCCTCATCGGTGTGTTGGTTGCCTACCTCACCACCAGCATCAACCCCGAATCAGCGAGCGACTCCTGGCCGGTTACCGCCTTGCGTAACCACCCGCTCCTCACCCAAATCATCGCCGCAATCGCATTCATAGCGCTGCTGATTATGGTGTTTACCGTTGCCGACACAGCCCCCATCACCTACCGGGGCGGCCTGCTGCTTGCAAGCATCCTCACCGCCATCGTGCTTACCACCCTGCTGGCGGAAATCGGCCCAGTGCACACCATTATGTCGCACCCAGCACTCCGCTGGTTAGGGGAGCGGTCGTTCTCCCTCTACCTTTGGCACTGGCCCATTGTGATGCTGATCAAACAGCTATTCATGAACAACCGTATGGCAGTATCCCAATGGACTATCGGCGCTATCGCCTTCGCGCTCTCCATTCCCATCGCCCACTACAGCTATATGTGGATCGAAACCCCCATCCGCCGTCGTGGCTATCGGGCCGTACTGGGCAATATTTGGGGAGGAACCGCATGGTGGGGTCGCGGCATTGTCGCACTCGCAGTAGCAGGAATTATGATTTCCACCACAATTGCTGTTGCCACATCACCAACAAAAACTAGTCTAGAGCAGCAACTTACCGCTATCGCGGAAGAGCAAACGCCTAAACATCACGAAATTACCGCCATCCCAGCCGCGGAAAACACTGATGTTATGGCGCCCACTTTTGGGCCGCAGCTCACCCCACCCGGCGATAGGATCACCGCCATTGGTGACTCTGTCATGCTGGGCAGCCTTCCCGCGCTGGAACAACGATTCCCCGGGATCTATGTTGACGCCCAAGTATCCCGTGCTCTCATTAAAGGCATCGAAATTGTTCGAGAGCTCAAAGATGCGGGCAGGCTCGACCCATTTGTAATACTAGGATTCGGCACCAATGACCAGTTGGAACCCGAAAAACTCGAAGAAATGATGCAGCTTGTAGGGCCAGAACGCATGGTCATTATGATAATGCCCTATGGGGATCGGCAATGGATTCCGCAATCCCAGGCGGTCATTGCCGAAGCTCAAAACACCTACCCCAATCTTTTTGTGGCGGATTGGTGTCAACGAGCCAGGGCCGATAAAACTCTGCTTCACACGGATTTGATTCACCCCAGCCCGGAAGGCGTCCGCCAATATACGAACAGCATTGATGATGCATTCCACCAGTGGGCTAACCACCGTAAGCGCCCGGTTACCCAGTGCGGCGTATAGAATGTGTAATCTGAATCGGTGATCGTAGAGCAGCGAGCGTCGACAGGCGAAAAATTAGAAATAATGCGAATCCGTTATCTGGTATTGGCCATGCTATTTACGTTGGCCGCATGCACGTCAGGGGAAACACCAACAGCTGGCACCGCCACCCCTGGCACCGCGGTCATAGGGACCAGCACAATCACTAATTTTTTGCCCATAACCGCTCCTGGTGCCACCTCTGCTGGTGACCGGCTGCTCACGGGCATCCTCTACCAACCCTTATTCAGCTACCAGCACAAAACACCAACAAAATACAGCCTCGACACCCTACGCTCCCTTGCTGAAGTCACCAATGTGAGCGAAGACGGGCTCACCTACACCATTGCCCTAAGGAACCGCAGCTGGTCTGACGGTATACCCATCACCACCTACGACATCGAATTATGGTGGCGGCTCATTCTCGCCAATAAAGAAAACTGGCGGGGATATCATCAGGGCCGAATCCCAGATACTATAACCTCGCTCACCATTACTGATCCCATGACGTTTACCGTCACCACCGATAAACCCTACGATCCCAACTGGTTCGTAGGTAACGAACTCGCCCACGTCATTCCACTACCACAACACATATGGGACCCGGACAATATCGCCAACACCCCAGCTGGTGCCGCCCGTCTCTATGCGGACCTTACAGCCGCCGCCCCGGATGCTAAAAATAAATTCCTCACCGCGGTGTCCGGCCCGTACAAACTCGACAACCTGAAAAATGGCACAGTCACCCTCACCGCGGTAGACAAATATGACGGCCTTGACAAGCCCCGCATAGGCACCATAAAACTCCAACCAACACCCGACAATGACCTGGGCACTAGCCTCACAACCAAAAAACTCGATGTTGCCATGCTGCCATCAGCCACCACAGCGGACCAGGTGAAAAAACTACAAGACAGTGGGTTTACGGTGGCGCCCCAATACGATTGGGGAATCAGCTACCTCAGCTTCAACTTCAACAACAAAACATCCCTGCCATTGCTGGAACAAACCTATATACGGAAAAGTCTGCAACGGCTCATCAACCAAGATAACCTGATAAAAAACTCCTGGTCCGGTGAAGCACGCAAAGGATGCGATGTCCTGCCAACAGCACCCAACGCGTCGGATAACCCCTGCCCCCCAACCGTTGCCTATGATCTACAAGCAGCCAAACAAGAACTAGCACAACACGGTTGGCAGCAACACGGCGCCGACATGGTGTGCACCGAATCTGCCAAATGCGGCGAAGGAATAGCACCCAACACCAAACTCACATTCACCGTGGTCGCCACGAAAAACAGCCCGGCCATCCGGGAACTTGAACAACTACGCGACGAATTCGCCCAGGCCGGAATCACACTAACCATCAACCAAGTACCAGACGCCGTGGCTGTCATGTCAGACTGTGCACGAACCGCACGGCAATGCGAATGGGACCTGGGCCTGGCAACAACCCCACTATCCTGGGTGTTTCCCACATACCCATCGGGCGAACACATATTAGCCACAAACAGCGCCGCCAACTTCGGGGGATTCTCCAACCCCCAAGCCGACGAACTCATTGCCAAAACCTACCAATCGGCCACCCCCGATTCGTTAGCCACCTACAGTAACTTCATCAACGAACGACAACCAGTGCTGTGGCTACCACAACCACCAGTGCGATACATCGCCTACCCCAAAAACCTCAACGGTGTAGACAACGATGCCCCCCTCATTCCCCAAAACTGGTCCACACCCTAAACACCCACACACCAGGGCCATCCTTGGCCCTCCCCATCATTATTTCTTTGCCTCGATACCTAAAGAATTCACATACGAATACACCTCATCCTCACTTGGCATTTTCGAAGAAAACTGAAGATACACCGTAAACTCATCCCGCGGATAATAAAAATACACAAAACCCATACTCCCCTTTGCCGAACTCATGCCAACCTCCGGCTGAGAACCACTGGCCTTCCGGATTGTCTTCCGGGAGATCTTCGGCGCATCCGTGGCGCGAGTAGCCTTACCCGACTCCAACTCATTCCGGGCAGTCTCCGCATCCGCACCCGGCACCCACCGGATCTGCGCCCCAGACAATATTTGCTTCTCATCATAGGCCACAGAACACTTATAAACAGGCACCGTGATCTGCTTATTATATTCATCAGCCTTACCATTACACTTTTGCATTACTGCAAGTAACTTCTCCGGCAAAAACTGATTCGCAGTACTATAACGTTCAAGCAACGGAATCTCCGCATTCTTCGCCGTGGTATTCACCTCCGTCACCGTGGACTTATAGCCAAACACCAAATAACCAACAACACCCGCCACCACAACCAAAACCACGCCAACTGCCAGCAACACAGGCTTGCTCACACGCAATCGTCGCCGAGGCACCACCCCCGATGCCGACACATCACTGCTCTCCCCACCATTAGAGCCCAAAACCCCAGACTCTACGTTAAATGGGTTACTCATAATCTCCTCACTCAAGGGCACTCATGAACGTAATAAGGACAGCTTCCATGGTTGCACACAAAAGAATAATGCGCAGCAAATAACAGGCATAAGAAGCGCCCCCTCGTCGAGGGGCGTGCTGCTAGTATTACCAACCATGATTACCAGACTTTCTTCACTATTCCTGCGCACACTACGGGAAGATCCGGCCGACGCCGAAGTACCCAGCCATAAACTTCTCGTGCGGGCCGGCTACATTCGCCGCGCCGCACCAGGGGTATACACCTGGCTGCCCCTAGGCCTCCGCACCCTACGCAAAATTGAGAAAGTCGTACGGGAAGAAATGGACAACATCGGTGCCCAAGAACTCCTCTTCCCAGCCCTCCTATCCCGCGAACCCTACGAACAAACCCGCCGATGGACCGAATACGGGGACAACCTTTTCCGGCTCAAAGACCGAAAAGGCAACGACATGCTCTTAGGGCCCACCCATGAGGAAATGTTCGCCCGCCAAGTCAAGGACATGTTCACCTCCTACAAGGATTTCCCCGTCACCCTCTACCAAATCCAAACCAAATACCGTGACGAAGAACGCCCCAGGGCCGGTATCCTCCGCGGTCGAGAATTCGTTATGAAAGACTCCTATTCCTTCGACATGACCGATGCAGGATTGGAACAATCTTACCTAGCGCATCGCGCCGCCTACCAGGCAATATTTGACCGGCTCAACCTAGAATACGCCATCTGCAAAGCCACCTCCGGTGCAATGGGGGGTTCCGCATCAGAAGAATTCCTCGCCATTTCCCCCAACGGCGAAGACACATTCGTGCGTGCAACCGAAGGCGACTATGCCGCAAACGTCGAAGCCGTCACCACCCAACCCGGTACAACCCGAGACTTCACCAACCTTCCTGAAGCAGTCGTACACGAAACCCCCGAGTCCACGACCATCGCAGCTTTGGTTGATTGGGCAAACGGTGCCGGTATCACCATCGACGGGCGGAACGTTACCGCCGCAGACACCCTCAAATGCCTCGTCGTGAAAATCCGCAAACCAGGTGAAGACTGGCAAATCGCCGCAGTCCTCCTGCCCGGCGATCGGGAAGCCGACGAAAAACGACTAGCAGCATCCTTCGAACCTGCTGAGGTCATGCTCGCCGATGAAGAAGATTTCAAAAACAATCCCTTCCTCGTCAAAGGCTATGTTGGCCCCATCGCACTACGCAATAACGAAGTGCCAATCTACGCCGACCCCCGAGTGGTATCCGGTACCTCATGGATCACCGGCGCCGATGCTGACCAACGACACGTCGTCGGTCTGGTATGCGGCCGAGACTTCACCATCGACGAATACGTGGAAGTCGCCGAAATCCGAGAAGGCGACCCCGCACCCGACGGCCAAGGCGTGCTGACCCTCGAACGCGGCATCGAAATCGGGCACATTTTCCAACTAGGGCGAAAATACACCGAAGTTTTTGACGTCCAAATCCTCGACGAACACGGCAAACGAACTATCCCCACCATGGGTTCCTATGGCATTGGTATCTCCCGGCTCGTGGGAGTCATCGCCGAACAACACCACGATGACAACGGCCTAAACTGGCCCGTCGAGGTCGCCCCATACCAGGTGCATGTGGTGGTGGCCAATAAAGACAAAGCAGCACTCGCCGCCGGCGACGACATTGTGGCGCAACTCGATGCCACAGGCGTAGAAGTACTCTTCGACGACCGGCCCAAAGTAAGCCCAGGCGTGAAATTTAAAGACTCGGAACTTTTAGGAATGCCCTACATCGTGGTACTCGGCCGCAGCTTCAGCAACGGCATCGTGGAACTACGAATCCGAGGCGGCGAAACCCTGGAAGTACCGGCAGCAGACATCGTCGACACGGTGACGAAACTCATCCACAAATAACCCGATAACCAGGCGTCCACAGGTGCTTTCCGGGCTACTTAGCCCGAAGATACCCTGCGATGCTCAGCGACAACAGCCGCCATGCCGGAGTCGTGGCGGCTTCCGCATCATGAACATGCAACGCATCCAACTCCTTCGTCAACTCCGTGAGGAAACTCTGGGCAGTCGCCGAATCGGTTGGCAGCGGCTGATTAAACGTATACGCAGGTAACCGTGCCGGGGCTTGATCCCCCAACGCCTCCCGCAGTTTCTCCGCAACAGCCTCATGGCGATCATCAACCCCATCGGCCGCATTATCCACCTGCTCATCCCCAAACGCCTCAATAATCCCCACCGCATAGTCGAATGCGTATTCGGCCTCCAAAGCAGCCTTGGCGGCAGTGATAGCAGCGGCGCGGGCATCCCCCTCACTCCGCGCCGGGTCCAGCGTCACATTGGGCAGGTCCGGGGTGGTTTGTTCGCTCGCCACGTATGAAAGGTAAAGGTTCACCACAACAGGTAGAGACTCCTGGGGGACATCCGCCAACACCTGCAACACACCACTGCTGCCAGCATCGGGAAGGTCTATATTTGCCGTCGCTGCCGCGGGATCACAAGATTTCGGTATCTCCGAATTTTTGTGGTGGCCGCACAATCTAACGATCTCGGCTGTTAAGGCCGGTTTTTCTGACTCAGGTGCTACCGCCAGTAGTTTACTCAACGCCTCAT
This sequence comes from Corynebacterium matruchotii, assembly GCF_011612265.2. Classification (NCBI taxonomy): domain Bacteria; kingdom Bacillati; phylum Actinomycetota; class Actinomycetes; order Mycobacteriales; family Corynebacteriaceae; genus Corynebacterium; species Corynebacterium matruchotii. The sequence continues at coordinate 1,029,208 of NZ_CP050134.2, forward strand.
TAGGGGAGGGGTTCGCGCAGGCTGCGAGGGTAAATGCTGCCATTACGGCCGCCATGAGGATGGTGAGGAAACGCTTCATGAGGTGTCATTGTACTAGCATGGCAGCCATGGCTTTCCCTACATCGGAGATACTTTTCCCCCTGGTGCAACCAGTAGCAGACCAATACGGCATGGATATCGAATATATTAAAATTTCCCGCGCCGGCAAGAAAAGCGTGGTCGCCATTGCCGTTGATGCAGATAACCGGCCCGATTCCGACGTTTTGGAAGCAATCACACAGGAAATTTCCGAGCTTTTTGATGAACAAGAAACCGCTGGCGTGCTGAATTTCGGTCCAGGATATACGTTGGAGGTAAGCACCCCGGGGGTAAGCACACCATTGACGAAACCACGACATTGGCGCCGTAACCGTGGTCGGCTTGTCACGCTTGTCGACGACGGCAAGAAACGCCAGGTCCGAATCGGGGCGCTGAACGACGACGAAACGTCCGTCATCACCATTGAGCGTGTTGGTAAAAAATTTGTGGTTGCCCCGATTCAATTAGCGGATTATCCTTCGGTGGTGGTAGAAGTTGAGTTCGCCACTCCAACAGATAACGAGTTGGAGTTAGTTGCTAGCAATTACGACGATGCCGTGATATTCCAACACGGTGAGAGGATTTAAGTAAACAAGTGAATATTGATGTTCAAGCGTTGAAGGCCATCGAAACCGAGAAAGGTATTTCGGTTCAGGTGCTCCTGGAAACAATTGCCAGTGCCTTGATGCATGCCTATCGTGAATACAAGGATGCCCCTCCTGCGCCCAATACTCAAGCCCGCGTGGACATCGATATCGCCACCGGTGCGGTAGCCGTCATCATCAGCGAGCTTGATGATGAGGGCAATGTGGTGCAGGAGCACGATGATACCCCCGCTAATTTTGAACGCATCGGCACTGTGGCTGTTCGTGATGCCATTGTAAAGCGCCTACGGGAAGCCGAAACCCGTCAAGCCTATGATGCGTATTCCGAATATGAGGGTCGGGTGGTTTCCGGTGTGGTGCAGGCCGATATTCACGCCAACGAGCGTGGCATTGTGGTAGTGCATTTAGGCACCGAAGCTGATGGTCAAGACGGCATTCTTCTGCCAGCCGAACAGATCCCTGGTGAACAACTCAAACATGGTGATCGGGTGAAATCATTCGTGGTAGGAGTAAACCATAATTCCCATTCGCTGAGCATTAACCTATCCCGCACCCATCCGGAATTAGTGCGACGCCTTTTCGAATTGGAGATTCCAGAGGTGGCGGACGGTTCCGTGGAAATTGTGTCCATCGCTCGGGAGGCGGGGCATCGTTCTAAGGTGGCAGTTCGGGCCAGGGTGAAAGGACTGAATGCCAAGGGGGCATGCATTGGGCCACGGGGTCAGCGGGTTACCAATATCATGAAAGAGCTCAACGGGGAAAAGATCGACATCATCGACTATTCCGACAACCCGGCGGAATATGTGGGTAACGCTTTAGCGCCGTCGAAAGTGGTTGACGTGGAAATTATTGACGCGACTGCCCAAACCGCACGGGTTACGGTACCCCACTACCAGTTGTCGCTTGCTATTGGTAAAGAGGGGCAAAATGCCCGGCTTGCAGCCCGATTGACTGGTTGGAAGATCGACATCCGCTCAGATGCGGCATGACACCCTAAAAATTCTTTAGCGGGGAAGTAATCGGCTTGGTTGAATTAACTTTTAAGTGTTCATCGACTAAGCTTGGCAAAGGCTCTAAAGAAATTAGGGTTGTGGTGGAATTATTGGTGTGAGGAGTTGGATGACGATTAAGACGTTACGTGAGTCGTCGACAGGCGACAACGGGAAACGTGTCATCCGCATACGCACCTGTATTGCGAGTCGTCAACGACAACCAGATACCCAACTGTTACGGCTGGTGGCGCAACATGTAATACCACCAGTTATTGTGCCCGACCCACAGCGCAGTATGCCAGGTCGGGGTTGTTGGATCACCCCAACATTAGCCGCTTTAGAGTTGGCCGAAAAACGCAATGCCATAGGCCGCGCGTTACGGGTGTCTGCGCCAGTAGACACTGGTCCGGTACGAAAGTATCTCGCAAAACTTGGCGACGAGCCTTAACACATGACCGGATCAAGAAATTTAAGAAAGAAGACCGAACACTGATGAGCACACGATGAAGCATCAGCGATGAACGTCCACAAACTACGGGCGAAAAGCCACAGATAAGTCCGGCCCCAATCCGGGCATGTGCCTTTTCGCTGAAAAGAACAAGGAGAAAAGTGCCCGGAAAGCTACGTGTACACGAGCTAGCCAAGCAGCTTGGCGTAACCAGCAAAGAGCTGCTTGCCACCCTGAAAGAAAAGGGTGAATTTGTTAAAACCGCATCTTCTACCATCGAACCTCCCGTGGTGAAGAAGATGAAAGAACATTATGCCAGCCTCGGCATAACCACGAATCATGAGGCGCCGGCGGCAAAATCTACGCAATCAACCCCAGCGGCTAAGCCTGGTGCGCCGAAGCCAGGTGCGGGCGGTGCCAAGAGTGCTGTCAAACCTGGACCTGCCGCGAAACCCGGTGCTCCGAAACCAGGTGCTACCGCGAAACCCGGCGCCGTGAAGCCTGGTGCGCCGAAGCCAGGTGCGGGCGGTGCCAAGAGTGCTGTCAAACCTGGACCTGCCGCGAAACCCGGTGCTCCGAAACCGGGTGCTACCGCGAAACCCGGTATGCCGAAACCGGGCGCCGTCAAGCCTGGTGCTCCGAAACCAGGTGCTACCGCGAAACCTGGTGCTGTGAAGCCTGGTGCCCCGAAACCGGGTGCTGGGACCGCCGCGAAACCCGGCATGCCGAAACCGGGCGGTACTGCCACGCCGGCTAAGGCCGCGACTCCGACCTTCACGGAGCCAACGAAATCCGGTACTCCGAAGCCGACTCCCAAGCCTGGGATGCCGACGCCAGGAACCATGCCCCGGCCGCAAGCCAAACCTGGTCCAAAACCAGGTGCTCGTGCTCCGCGGGTTGCCAATAATCCCTTCTCCACTGGTGGAGACCGGCAAGCCCCCCGCCCCGGTGGGCGTAATGCCGGCGGCAACCGTCGCCCCGGCCAGGGCGGTGGCGCTAACGATCGTGCTAATCAACGCTCCAATAATCGAGGCGGGCGCGGCGCTAACCAATCAGATCAGCGCACTCCTCGTCCTGGTGGGCAGGGCACTGGTCAAGGACGTCGGCCTTCGCCGGCCATGATGCCCAGCCAGCCCAGCCCTGGGCAGATGCCGTCTCGTTCGGCTTCGGGTGGTGCCGGCGGGCCCCGCGGTCGCTCCGATAATCAGGGCTCTAACTTTGGTGGTCGCCCTGGTGGCGGCACCGGTGGGCGTGGTGGCCGGCGTGGCGGTACCGCGGGTGCGTTTGGTCGCCCTGGTGGTGCCCCACGGAAAGGCCGGAAGTCCAAGCGGCAGAAGCGCAACGAATACGAGGCAATGCAGGCTCCCAACGTTATTGGTGGCGTGCGGTTACCCGACGGTAAAGGCGCAACAGTCCGATTGGCGCGGGGTGCTTCTCTGTCTGATTTTGCGGAAAAAATCAATGCCGAGGCTGCTGCACTGGTGCAGGCTCTGTTTAACCTGGGTGAAATGGTGACCGCAACGGCCTCCGTGTCGGAAGAAACCCTCATGTTGCTCGGTGAGGAAATGAACTACGTGGTTGAGGTCGTTTCCCCTGAGGATGAGGACCGGGAACTGCTGGAATCCTTCGACCTGCAATTCGGTGAAGACACCGGTACAGAAGAAGACCTGGCGTCCCGCCCGCCGGTGGTGACCGTCATGGGTCACGTCGACCACGGTAAAACCCGCCTTTTGGACACCATCCGTAAAACCAATGTTGGTTCCGGCGAGGCCGGTGGCATCACTCAGGGTATTGGCGCATATCAGGTGAAGGTGAACGTTGACGACGCAGAACGTCAAATTACTTTCTTGGATACCCCGGGTCACGAGGCATTTACCGCCATGCGTGCTCGTGGTGCAAAATCCACCGACATTGCGGTGTTGGTGGTTGCCGCCGACGATGGTGTGATGCCGCAAACCGTGGAAGCCATCAACCATGCCAAGGCTGCCGACGTGCCGATCGTGGTTGCGGTCAATAAGATTGATAAGCCCGGCGCGTCCCCGGAGAAGATCCGTGGCCAATTGACCGAGTATGGTTTGGTGCCAGAAGAATATGGTGGTGACACCATGTTTGTCGATATTTCTGCTAAGCAGAACATCAATGTGGATGGGTTGTTGGAGGCCGTCTTGCTGACCGCCGATGCTTCTTTGGATCTGCGGGCTAACCCGGACATGGATGCTCAGGGTGTGGCTATCGAAGCCCACCTGGATCGTGGTCGTGGTCCCGTGGCGACCGTCATTGTGCAGCGTGGCACGTTGCGGGTTGGTGATTCCATTGTTGCTGGTGACACCTATGGTCGGGTGCGGCGCATGGTGGATGAATACAGTAATGATGTGGAAGAAGCAGGTCCGTCCCGACCCGTTCAGGTGCAGGGTCTGAATGGGGTTCCTGGCGCCGGCGACAATTTGCTGGTGGTAGAGGATGACCGGGTTGCCCGGCAGATTGCCAACCAGCGGAATGCCCGCAAGCGTAATGCTTTGGCGGCGCGGACCCGGAAGCGCGTGTCCCTGGAGGACCTGGATGCGGTGCTGAAGGAACAATCCACCTTGAACCTGATTCTCAAGGGCGACAATGCTGGTTCTGTAGAAGCCTTGGAAGAGGCGTTGCTGAAGATTGATGTGGATGATGAGGTACAGCTGAACATCATTGACCGTGGTGTGGGTGCTGTGACTCAGACGAACGTCACGTTGGCTGCTGCTTCCGACGCTGTCATTATTGCCTTCAACGTGCGTGCCGAGGGCAAAGCCACCGAGGAAGCCAACTCGGAGGGCGTGGATGTGCGCTACTACACCGTTATTTACCGCGCTATCGAAGAGGTGGAGGCTGCCCTGCGTGGCATGCTGAAGCCGGTTTATGAGGAGCGTGAGGTTGGTAAGGCAGAGATCCGGGCCATCTTTAAGGCTTCTGCGGTGGGCTTGATTGCCGGCTGTAAGGTTGAGGAAGGCAAGGCGCGTCGCGGCGCATCCGTGCGGTTGGTTCGGGATGGCAATGTGATTGCCGCCGATGCCACGATCACCTCGTTGCGGCGAGAAAAGGATGATGTGACTGAGGTTTCCGCCGGTTACGAATGCGGTATGGTGTTGTCATACCCAGATATTCAGGTGGGCGATATCATCGAGGTCTTTGAACAGGTTGAGGTGCCCCGTACCTAAAACACGGTAAGTGTAATAATGTCCAGCCGCGGGCCGTGGGATGCTTGGGTTTGTTCCAGGTTACGGCCTGCGGCTGGAAAATGACTATCACGGCTCTACTTTTGGCATACGCTAGAGAAGGTGGGGCCGTGGGTTTTTATACTATTGGCGGATGAAAACTCGTCGAAAAGTAAAAATTTGAAGGTAATAAGGAGAATAATCGTGGCTGATTCAGCACGTGCGCACCGATTAGCGAAACGGATTTTGCATATCGTTGCGTCCGCTATCGAGCGGGAAATTAAAGACCCTGGTTTGGCGTATATCACTATCACGGATACTCGGGTTACTGGTGATCTCCATGACGCAACCGTGTTTTATACGGTGCGGGGTAAGAATATTGCGGATGAACCCGATACTGAGGCTGCCGCTCAGGCACTGACTCGGGCGAAGGGACAGTTACGCAAAATTGTTGGTGACCAGTTAAGCGTTCGGTTTACTCCAACGCTTACTTTCGAATTGGATACAATGCCGGAATCGTCTGCACGGATGGAGGAATTATTGGCGCGTGCCCGGAAGCGGGATGCCGAGCTGGCAAAACTGCGGGAAACCGCTACTCCGGCTGGGGACGCGAACCCGTATAAAACCGACCCAGAAGAGTAATACAGTTAACACCAATGAGGGGAGTTCGTTATGCAAGATCAATCCGCGGTGGCCGCATCGGTGACAAGCGAACCGCAGTGGGATGATGCCACTGCCTGGGTGCATGAGAATCATCGGTTTGCGGTTATCGGGCATATCACCCCCGATGCGGACGATGTGGGTTCCATGTGTGCCATGATTGCCGGCCTGCACCAACTGGGGAAAGAAGCGGTGGGGCTTATTGGGCAGAGTCTGCCTCTCGACGATTCGCTGCTCACCATTCCCGGGGCCGAGGACATTCTTGTGACGGATGAACTACCACCTTGTGACGCTATCATTGTGGTGGATTGTGGTTCTTCTGCCCGTATGGGCGCGTTGGAGGAGGCTGTGATGCGGCGGGAATCGGATGTGATTTTAATCGATCATCATGCCTCTAACCTGGGATGTCGGGGTATTAATCTCATTGATTACACCGCGGAATCATCCACGACCATCATTAGACAATGGTTTGATTATTTAGGCGTAGAGCTCACCCAGGATATTGCCCATTGCCTCTATGTTGGGTTGTTGACGGATACTGGCGGGTTTCGGTGGGGGCGGCCGGTCATGCATGCGTTGGCTCAGGAACTTGTGAATACTGGGTTGGATATCCGCACCATTGGTAATCAAATGTTTGATGGGTTGAGTTTTTCTGATCTCACAATGATTGGGAAGGTCTTGTCGTCGCTGGAGATACACCGGTCGGATTGTCATGAGATTGCTTTTGCGTTCGCTACCCATGATGTGATTGCCGGCCATAGTTTGCATGCGGTGGAGTCCATTGCCGACTATGTGCGGGGGATGAAAAACATTGATATATCGGTGGTGATTAAGGAATACCAGCCGGGTTTTGCGGGGGTGAGTTTACGGTCGGACACGATTGATGTGTCCGAACTGGCTCATTATCTTGGCGGTGGGGGGCATTTGCGGGCTGCGGGTTTTACCTGTTCCGGCACGATTGCGGAGATTACTGCCAATATAATTTCTGCCGCCAATAAGTCCTGTCCAGTATTACATCAGAATCAAGAGGCACCCATTCGATAATGATGGATTCGGAATCTGATGCTGGTACGGTGGTTCCTGGCGAGGTGCCGCTTAGTGCGGCGGGTGCCGGTGCTGCCGGTGACGTGGGTGCCGGTGCGGGAGATCAGGGAAATGTGAATCAGAAAAATTCGGACCAGCCGGTTCAAAAAGTGTTGGTCCAGGAGGTGTCGGCAGCCCGTATTTTGGGGTTGGCGCTACCCGCCCTGGGGGTGCTCATTATCACTCCCTTGTTTCTGTTGCTTGATACCGCTGTGGTGGGCCGTTATGGCGGTAAGGTGCTTTTAGCGGCTCTCGCTACTGGTACCACCCTGTATGCGCAGGTGACAACGCAGCTCACGTTTTTAAGCTATGGCACCACCATCCGGTCTTCGCATCAGTATGGTGCCGGGGATACTCGTGGGGCGATCAGTGAGGGGGTGCAGGCCACGTGGATGGCTGTGGTGGTGGGTGCTGTTCTCACCCTCATCATGTGGGTTGGTGCCCCACAGTTCACCCTGTGGTTGTCGCAGGATCCTACGGTGGCGCAGCTTGCAACCCAATGGTTGCGCATCACTAGTTTTGCTATTCCGTTGGTGCTCATTGACATGGCTGGAAATGGGTGGCTTCGGGGTATCCAAAATACCAGGCTACCCCTGGTTTTCACGTTGTCTGGGTTGGTTCCTGGCGCGATTCTTATCCCAGTGTTGGTGCTCCGGTTGGGGATTGTGGGGTCGGCGTGGGCAACCTTGGTGGGTACCGCGATCACAGCCACCCTGTTTTTAGGGGCGCTTGTGCGGGCCCGCACCGTCCATGGCGGGGATTGGCGGCCTAACCCAATCATGATGAAACAGCAGATCGTGTTGGGGCGCGACCTGATTTTGCGTTCTTTGGCTTTCCAGGTTGCGTTTATGTCTGCCGCTGCCGTGGCGGGTCGGATTGGGCCGCAGGCGTTGGCAGCGCACCAAATCCTGCTGCAATTGTGGAATTTTCTGACTTTGGTGCTGGATTCTTTGGCGATTGCGGCGCAAACTCTCATCGGTGCGGCGGTTGGGGCCGGCTCTGTCATGGCGGCGAAACAGGTGGGGCAGCGGATTTTGGCCTACTCCACGGGGTTTGCGCTGGTGCTGGCCGCTGTGTTTGGTGCCGGGTTCGCGGTCATTCCCCGGATTTTCACCACTGATGCAGCTACGTTAGCTGCGCTGTCTGGGCCTTGGTGGCAGTTGGTGGCCATGATTCTCATAGGTGGGGTGGTGTTTGCCCTGGATGGGGTGTTGTTGGGGGCTGCCGATGCCAGCTATCTGCGGAATATTACGATTTGTGCGGTGATTGGTGGTTTCCTGCCTGGAGTTGCGGTGGCATGGTGGTGGCACACCGGATTAGTGGGGGTGTGGTGGGGGCTTTTAGGCTTCATTATGATTCGGCTAGTGGCGGTCGTGTACCGGTTTTATTCCATGAAATGGGTGGCGAATGGTATTCACACCGGTGAAGGCAGTGATGGGTGATGCTGCCGACAGGGCGATAGGGTGATTAGGATGATGCGCGGAATCGCCGGAGGCGGCCAAGTGGGTGATGGGGCAGTTTCGGGTTAAGATTATGTGGTTGTCTGCCGCATCACACCTTAGGGTTGTTGTGCCCAGTAGTCACCATGTGGTTATTGTTGCAGGTGGTGGGCGATATGGCATGTTGGTAACGCACGGTTGTAGCGTGACGGAAGTGATGAAGGTTCATCCAAGGAGGACACCATGACGCACACTTTATGGGCGGTGTCCGATTTGCATGCCGCGGTGCGTGATAATTCCCAGCACATCATGAGTATTCATCCCGCTGATCCGTCTGATTGGCTTATTGTTGCTGGCGATGTGGCGGAACGTAATAATGTCATTATTGATGTTTTGGCCATGTTGCGTAGCCGGTTCGCTAAGGTGATTTGGGTTCCGGGAAACCATGAGTTGTTTTCTCGCACATCGGACCGGTTTCGAGGTCGAGATAAATATAACGAACTTGTGGATTTATGCCGCAGGATTGATGTGTTGACCCCGGAGGATCCTTACCCCATGTTTCATGGGGTGACTATTGTACCGTTGTTTACGCTGTATGATTATTCGTTCCGCCAGCCGGGTTTGGGGGTGGAAGAGGCGGTGCAGTCGGCCCGGGATAAGGGCATTATGCTCACCGACGAGTTCGCTATTGCCCCGTTCGTGGATGTGCGTGGCTGGTGTTGGGATCGGCTGGCGTATTCCATTAAACGGTTGTCTCGTACCACTGGGCCAACGATTTTGGTGAATCATTGGCCGTTAGTGGTGGAGCCGGTGAATCAGGTTCGGTTTACGGAGATTGGGTTGTGGTGCGGTACTCGGCACACCCGTTCGTGGGCGCGGCGTTATGATGCCCAGGTTGTGATTTATGGTCATTTGCACATGCCGGGGGAGATGGTTGTGGAAGGGGTTCGGCATGTGGAAGTGTCGTTGGGGTATCCGCGGGAGTGGCGGATGCCTGGCCATTTGGGTTTGTGGCCGTATCCGGTTATGGAGGTGGATGGGGAAAATGGTTGATCCATCGTTGTTTCCCGAGTCGGCAAAATTTTGCACGATGAATGTGGCGAATCATTCGACTGATCTGACTCGGTTTAATATGTTGCACCCGTTGGAGCGCGCATTGGTGGCGCATGCGGTTGATATTCGCAAAGCAGAGTTTGGTGATGCCCGGTGGTGTGCGCACCAGGCGTTGGCGGATCTAGGTAGGGATTCATCGCAGCCGATTTTGCGTGGTGAGCGGGGTATGCCATTGTGGCCGTCGGCGGTGTCGGGGTCGTTGACGCACACGAATGGGTTTCGGGCGGCGGTCGTGGCGCCCCGGTTGTTGGTGCGGTCGATGGGGTTGGACGTGGAGGTGGCGGAACCATTACCGGAGGGGGTGATTCATTCTGTTGCCTTGCCGACCGAAATCGCCCAGTTGGAGCGATTGCAAAGTCGGGGGGTGGATTGTGCCACAAAACTGTTGTTTTGTGTGAAGGAGGCAACCTATAAGGCGTGGTTTCCGCTTACACATAGGTGGTTAGGGTTTGAGCAGGCTGAGATTGATGTACGGGATGATGGTACATGCACGTCGTATTTGCTGGTGCGCCCCACCCCGGTGCCGTTGATTGAGGGGCGGTGGCAGATTACCAATGGGTATATTGTGGTGGCCACCTATGTGACATAAGGTTACGTGAGGGTTGCGGGTCGGGCCACGAACACGGTGGCCAGGCGATTTCCGGTTTCTTTGACGAGGGCGATACTGCGTCCGTCGGGGGATACGGCGGCGTGGGTGCCGTCAAGACCACGTGCGGGCAACCACTGTCCCAGGCTGAGTGCGGTGGCTTCGGCTTCGGTGATGGCAAGGGTGGGGTAGCAGCGGGTGAGTGTTTGGTCGAGGCTGAGTGATAGGTGGGGGTTGGTTTCTAATTGCGTGAGGGTGCGGGTGTCGGCGAGAGTGAAGTTTCCGACTGCGGTGCGGCGGAGGGCGGTGATGTGCCCACCAACGTGGAGGACTTCGCCCAAGTCCCGGGCAATAGATCGAATATATGTCCCCGAAGAGCAGTCAACAGTGATATTCATGTCGATGAACTCATCGTGGTGGTCGAAACCGGTGGGGGTGAGTTGGCTGATGGTGACTTCCCGGGCGGGGATGGTGATGGATTCGCCGGCGCGCACCCGTTCGTGGGCGCGTTTGCCGTCGATTTTGATGGCGCTGACCGCGGCGGGTCGTTGCATAATGCGTCCAATAAATTGGGAAAGTGCGGCGGTGATATCGTCGTCGGTGAGGTGGGTTGTGTCGGCACGGCTTATTTCGGCGCCTTCGGCGTCATCGGTGGTGGTGGCCATGCCGAGCCGGATGGTGGCTTGGTACGATTTTGTGGCGGCAACAAGGTGCGTGAGGAATTTTGTGCCCCGGTTTATGCCAACAATGAGCACCCCGGTGGCGAGCGGATCAAGGGTTCCGGCATGCCCAACGCGTCGGGTGTGGAAGATGCGACGCAGCCGCCCAATGACATCGTGTGAGGTCATTCCTGCTGGCTTGTCGACGACCACAAGGCCGGAGGTGGCTAATGGATCTGGGGAGGCTTGTGTCATGACAGTTTAGTCTATGTGGTTTGCCGTTCATCACGTAGTCTTAATCCCGTGGATATTTGGCATGGGATTACTGAAGTACCGAAGGATTTGACCGGTTCCGTTGTGACCATTGGGGTTTTCGATGGCATGCACCGGGGGCATAGTCGATTGTTGGCGGCCGCAACAACCAGGGCGCATGAATTGGGTCTACCCAGCATATTGCTTACTTTTGACCCGCATCCATTGGCGGTGTTGCGCCCGGATCGGATGCCACCGTTGTTGGGGACGGTGACGCAGCGAGCGTCGTTAGCTGCTGCCCAGGGGATCGACCATATTTTGGCGATGAGTTTTAATGTTGCGGTGGCGCAGCTAAGCCCGGAAGAATTTTTCCTCCAGATTGTTCGGGATACGCTCAAAGCCCGGGCCGTGGTGGTGGGCTCGAATTTTACGTTCGGCAAAAAAGCCGCAGGTACCACGGAAGTATTGAGGGAACTCGGCCACAAGTATGGTATTGAGGTGCATGTCATTGATTTGTTAGTGGAGGATGATGCGGTGATTTGCTCCACGCTGATTCGGCGTTTGCTGGGTGAAGGTAAGGTGCGGGAGGCAAATGCCGCGTTGGGGCGGGAATTTTCTGTTGCCGGTGAAGTGGTGCGAGGTGCCGGCCGTGGAGGGCGGGAATTGGGGTTCCCAACAGCCAATTTATATTTCTCCGATTTGGTAGCGTTGCCCCAGGACGCTGTGTACGCTGGGTGGTTAATGGTGATATCGCAGGCACCTATCGACGGTGACATGAAGCAGGGAGTACGGTACCCAGCCGCAATCTCGGTTGGGCACAATCCTACATTTGGCGATAAACGCCGCAGCGTAGAAAGTTATGTGATTGGTAAAAACGCCGATCTTTATGGGCACACGGTCGTGGTGGAGTTCGTGGACTGGGTGCGAAGCATGGAAAAGTTCACCGGTGTTCCCGAACTATTGGCTGCTATTCACCAGGATGTTGCTGAAACGCTACGAATCCTAGAGGTGGAGAAGTAAAAATGACAAAGATTATTTTAGATTTAGACATGGGTATTGATGATGCCCTGGCCCTGGCTTATGCGCTGGGATCCCCCGAATTGGAGCTCATTGGGATCACCGCCACTTACGGGAATGTGCTCGTGCAAGACGGGGTGCGTAACGATCTTGCCTTGTTGGAGCTCTTCGGCAGGCCGGACATTCCGGTGTTTGTGGGGGAATCGCATGCCCTGGCTAAGGATGGTTTCGAAGTGTTGCCCATCTCGGAATTCATTCACGGATCCAACGGTATCGGGGATGTGACTGTACCGGACGCTGCTGCTTGCTGTCAGAAACAATCGGCGGTGGACTTCCTTATCGATAGTGTTGCTAAGTACGGTGATGACCTGGTGATCGTCCCCACCGGCGCCATGACGAACATTGCTACCGCCATGCGTAGGTCGCCGGAATTCGCGGAGCGGGCCCATATCGTGTTCATGGGTGGGGCACTCGCAGTGCCAGGCAATGTGAACGCGTGCGTGGAGGCAAATATCAGCCAGGATCCAGAGGCTGCGGACATCATGGTGCGGCATGGCAAGGATGTGACCATGATTGGTTTGGACGTCACTCTGCAAACCCTTTTGACCTATGAGGAAACCCGCAAGTGGCGGGAATATGGGACGCCGGCAGGTCAGCTTTTAGCCGATGCTACCGACTATTACATCAAGGCCTACGAGACCACAGCTCCTGAACTGGGTGGTTGTGGTCTGCACGACCCGCTTGCGGTAGGTGTTGCCATCGATCCAACATTAGTGACACTTCTGCCCATCAATCTGAAGGTGGATCTAGAAGGCCCCACCAGAGGCCGCACCATTGGGGACGAAAACCGGATGGGCGAGTCTGCAACTACTCGGGTGGCGGTTGCAGTGGATGCGCCCCGATTCCTGACCGAGTTTATGGCCCGGGTAGGGAAAGTCGCCGCAGGTTTGTAATATGTGCTACGATGCTTGAGGTTTCCCGTACTGGGGTTCACAACAGTTGGGAAACAGCAGCTTATGTGGCTGCTAGTAGTATGTAGTGTGGACTGAAATAGTATCAAGGAGTAGTTCCTATGGCGTTGACCGCCGAGCAGAAGAAAGCAATCCTAGCCGAGTATGGTCTCCACGAGACCGACACCGGTTCCCCCGAAGCACAGGTGGCATTGTTGACCTCCCGGATCAACGCCCTGACCGAACACCTGAAATTCCACAAGCATGACCACCACTCCCGTCGTGGCCTGCTGTTGCTGGTGGGTCGCCGCCGTGGGTTGCTGAAGTACCTGGCCGCCAATAATGTGGACCGGTACCGTGACCTGATTTCCCGCCTGGGGTTGCGTCGCTAAGCATTAACCGTGCCTTGCGCCCTTTACCGCTCACAAGTGGTGAAGGGCGTTTTTGTTATTTCTTGAACCCGCAGGCAAAAGCATAAAAGCAAATTCCATAGCAGTTGTGGCTATGTTATGATTTTCATCGTTGTGTTTTTCCAAAGAATCGAAATCAATCTTGACAGACGGCACCGATGACCGTCGCAGCCACGACAATACAGAGGAGACGTGCGCTATGAGCAATAAAAACACCAGGAAAGCAATTTCTTATAACGAGGATACCGAATTTGGTATTACCGAAGCCACCGTCACCGTCGACAATGGTGACTTTGGTTCCCGCACTATCCGGTTTGAAACGGGACAATTAGCCCGCCAAGCAGGCGGTTCCGTCACCACTTACCTAGACGAAGACACCATGTTGCTGTCCACCGTCACGGCTTCGAAACAACCCCGGGAAGGCTTCGATTTTTTCCCATTGACCGTAGATGTGGAAGAACGCATGTACGCCGCAGGGCGGATTCCTGGATCATTCTTCCGGCGGGAAGGACGACCGTCGACCGAAGCCATTCTCGCCTGCCGACTTATCGACCGTCCATTGCGTCCAACCTTTGTCAAAGGGCTGCGGAACGAAGTGCAAGTTGTGGTGACGGTTTTATCCATCGACCCTAAAGACATGTACGATGTGGTTGCCATTAACGGCGCATCCGCCGCAACCCAACTCTCTGGCCTGCCAGTATCCGGCCCGGTGGGGGGCGTGCGCATGGCATTGATTGCGGACAAGAAACATCCGAAAGGGCAATGGGTGGCATTCCCCACCCACGCGCAACACGAGGAAGCCATTTTCGAACTCGTTGTTGCCGGTCGCATTGTGGAGAAAAAAGTCGGCAAGAAAGTCTTCAATGATGTTGCCATTATGATGGTCGAGGCCGGCGCCACCGAAGGGGTCATTGATAAAATCTCCGAAGGAAAACCCGCCCCCACCGAAGAAGTAGTCGCCGAAGGCCTGGAAGCTGCGAAACCCGTCATCGAACTCCTCTGTCTCGCCCAACGTGGCCTCGCCGACCGAGTGGCCAAAGAACCTCAAGAATTCCCGCTCTTCCCACCATACAGCGATAACATCTACCAAGCAGTAGAACGCAAAGCCACCAAAAAACTCCGTGACCTGCTGACTATCAAAGACAAGCAAGAACGCGACGACGCCACCAACGCTTACCTCGAACAGGTGATGGATGGCCTCATCGGTAAATTCGCCGAGGATCTGGGCGAAGCCGACGCCGAAAAAGAAATCCGGGCCGCCTACAGCGCCGTCATGAAGAAAATTGTGCGCCATATGATTTTGACGGAGCATTTCCGCATCGACGGCCGGGGCGTGACTGACATCCGGGATCTGGGGGTAGAAGTTGATCTGATTCCCCGCGCCCATGGCTCTTCCCTTTTCGAACGCGGCGAAACCCAAATCATGGGTGTGACCACACTCGACATGTTGAAGATGGAACAACAAATCGACTCGCTCACGCCCACCACCACCAAACGCTATATTCACCACTACAACTTTCCGCCCTATTCCACTGGGGAAACCGGCCGGGTTGGTTCCCCGAAACGTCGTGAAATCGGTCATGGCGCCTTAGCGGAACGCGCCCTCGTGCCCGTCATCCCCTCCCGGGAGGAATTCCCCTACGCCATCCGGCAAGTTTCCGAAGCGCTTGGCTCGAACGGTTCCACCTCCATGGGATCCGTGTGCGCCTCCACCCTGTCTCTCTACAACGCCGGTGTGCCGCTCAAAGCCCCTGTCGCCGGCATCGCCATGGGCCTCGTGTCCGATGTGGTCAACGGCAAGGAACGCTATGTGGCGCTCACCGACATCCTCGGCGCCGAAGACGCATTCGGCGACATGGACTTCAAAGTGGCGGGCACCGCCGACTTCATCACCGCCCTGCAACTCGACACGAAACTCGACGGCATCCCCTCCAAAGTGCTGGCCGACGCGTTAGCGCAAGCCCGGGATGCCCGGCTCACCATTCTCGACACCATGGCTGAAGTCATCGACATCCCCGACGAAATGAGCCAATTCGCGCCCCGCATCACCTCTGTGAAAGTGCCAGTATCGAAGATCGGTGAGGTCATCGGCCCGAAGGGTAAAACCATCAACCAAATCACCGAAGAAACCGGCGCCGAGGTGTCCATCGAAGAAGACGGCACCGTATACATCTCCGCAACCTCCGGTGAGGCCGCCGACGCTGCGATCGAAAAAATCAACGCCATTGCCAACCCCCAACTACCGAAAGTAGGGGAGCGGTTCCTGGGCAGCGTCGTCAAAACCACCCCATTCGGCGCGTTCGTCTCCCTGCTGCCCGGCCGCGACGGCCTGGTGCACATCTCCAAATTAGGCGGCGGTAAACGTGTCGAAAAAGTCGAAGACGTTGTCAATGTTGGCGACAAGATCGAGGTGGAAATCCTCGACATCGACAACCGTGGCAAAATCTCCCTCGGACTCAGCGGCGACAGCATCTAATCTGTAACACCGCACAACACGAGCCCATCACCCACCAGGTGGTGGGCTTATTCTGATGGCGAGTTTCTTTCTGCACTAGACTGCTATTGCGAAACAAATATCGTCGAAAAGCATGCTAAGGAGAACACCATGACCATCAAAGTAGGCGTCCTAGGAGCACAAGGCCGAGTCGGACAAGCCGTAGTTGCTGGCGTTACCGCCGCCGACGACCTGGAACTCGTCGCCCAAATCGACCGCGACGACACCCTCCAAACGCTTATCGACGCCCAGGCGGACGTCATCGTCGACTTCACCACCCCCAACGTTGTCATGGACAACCTCGAATTCTGTCTCACCCATGGCATTCACTGCGTGGTCGGCACCACCGGATTCACCCCCGAACGCCTCACCCAAGTCGAAGCCTGGGCCACCAGCAACAACACCAACTGCCTCATCGCCCCCAACTTCGCCATCTCCGCGGTCCTCACCATGCAATTCGCAAAACAGGCCGCCCGCTTCTTCGACTCCGCCGAAGTCGTCGAATACCACCACCCCAACAAACTCGACGCCCCCAGCGGCACCGCCATCCACACCGCCGAAGGCATCGCCGCCGCCCGGCACGCCGCCCACCTGCCTGCCATGCCCGACGCCACCACCCAAGCCCTCGACGGCGCCCGCGGCGCCAATGTTGACGGCGTCCCCGTCCACGCCGTACGCATGACCGGCATGGTCGCCCACGAAGAAGTTATCTTCGGCTCCCAAGGGCAAACACTCATCATCCGCCAAGACTCTTACGACCGCATGTCCTTTATCCCCGGTGTCCTCCTCGGTGTACGCAACGTGGGCACCCACCCAGGGCTTACCGTCGGCCTGGAACACTACCTGGGAATCTAAACCATGGCGCGGGCATCACACCTTCACGTGCAACTAGTAGCACACAGCCAATTCCACCCCCCAACCGATATCGGTTGGGAAACCGACGCAGCTACTGACCCAGAAGCGCTCGTTGAATTCGCAGGTCGTGCCTGCTACGAAACCTTCAACAAACCCAACCCCCGAACCCGAAGCAACGACGCCTACATCCGCCACATCATGGAAGTCGGGCACCTTGCCCTGCTGGAACACCCCACCGCTACCATCTATGTGCGCGGTATTTCCCGCGGGGCAACCCACGAACTCACCCGCCACCGGCATTTCAGCTTCTCACAACTCTCCCAACGCTTCGTCCACCCCGAAGAATCCGAAGTTGCCGTGCCGAAACTCATTGCCGACGATGCGGAACTATCCCAAGTATTTTTCCGCGCCATCGACAACACCCGGTTGGCCTACGATGAACTTCTCGCCGCCCTGGAACTCAAACTACGTGACGAACCTAACGCGGTACTCCGACGCAAACAAGCACACCAGGCAGCCCAAGCTATCCTGCCGCGCGCCACTGAGTCCCGCATCGTGGTCACCGGTAACTTCCGCACCTGGCGGCATTTCATCGGCATGCGCGCCACCGAACACGCCGACGTGGAAATCCGGGAACTCGCCGTGGCCTGCCTGAAACTCCTCAAAACCGCCGCCCCCACAGTCTTCAGCGACTTCGAAATAGCTGCCCTTGCTGACGGAACAGAAATGGCAACCAGCCCATACGTCACCGACTTTTAGACACACTCAGCAGAAATTTATCTGCTAAGTTACAAGTAATCCACACAAACGGGGTAACCTTGTTGTTCATGAGCACAGGTTTGGCAGCGAAGACGGGTGCCGACGTATTCGGCACAATTTCCGTCGCAATGGTTACCCCCTTCACTACCACAAATAATGTGGATCTTGACAAAGCCACCCAGTTGGCACGTCACCTTGTCGACCACGGCGTCGACTCGCTAGTGCTAGCAGGCACTACCGGAGAATCACCCACTACCACGCTGTCGGAAAAACTCGACCTGCTCACCGCTGTCCGCCGCGAAGTCGGCGACAGCATCAAAATTATTGCCGGCGCCGGCACCAATAACACCGTCACGTCGGTAGAATTAGCACGCGCCTCAGCCCAAGCCGGGGCCGACGCCCTCCTGGTAGTAACACCCTATTATTCCAAACCAAGCCAGGAAGGCATCTACCATCACTTTGCGACAGTTGCGCAGGCAACTGACCTGCCTGTATGCTTATACGACATTCCGCCTAGGTCAGTAGTGCCCATAGCCGCCGACACCATGCGTCGATTAGCTGAACTACCCACCATCCAAGCCGTTAAAGATGCCAAAGGCAACATTGCCGAGGCAACCGCCCTCATTGCGGAAACCGGTTTGGCCTGGTACTCCGGTGACGATCCTCTCAACCTTCCCTGGTTAAGTGTAGGCGCCACCGGATTCATTTCAGTTATCGGTCATCTCGCACCGGCACAACTTGTCCAATTACATCAATCGTTTAATAATGGCGACCTTGCCCAAGCGCGCAAGATCAACGCTTCACTCAACCCACTGGTAGCAGCCCAAGGAAAACTAGGCGGAGTCACCATGGCCAAGGCCGGCCTCAAACTCCAAGGCCTCGATATGGGGACTCCTCGCCTACCGGTGATGGCGGCAACCACGGAGGAGATCGAAGCGCTACGCCATAACATGGAAAAATCTGGAGTTTTATAATATGACTGAACCCCGTAGTCGTTCCCGAAAGGTTACCCGTAAAGCGGGACCCCCGGAGGCTGCTGAATCGCCGGTATTCCAGGCACCCACCGCTGCGAAAACCGCAGCAAAAACCACGCCCAAAAACTCAAAAACTGGTGCGCCGAAAACCACCACAACCAAAACTGGTGCGGCAAAAACCGCCACGAAAACCACCACATCCCAAAAAACCGGCGGCTCTAAAACCCCGAAAAAAACCACCGGTCGGGGTTCGGGACCCGTCGGGCGAGACAACCGTAACCGGCGCAATGTGGTCAAATCCATGCAAGGCGCCGACCTGACCGGGCGGCTGCCCCTTCCGAAAAACCCACCCAAAAACGGGCTGCGCATCTACGCCCTCGGTGGTATATCCGAAATCGGCCGCAACATGACCGTTTTCGAATATAATAACCGTCTTCTCATCGTGGATTGCGGCGTGCTTTTTCCCTCCTCCGGCGAACCCGGGGTCGACCTTATCCTGCCCGACTTTGGCCCCATCGAAGACAAAATCGGCAATGTTGACGCCCTCGTCATTACTCACGGGCATGAAGACCATATTGGTGCCATCCCCTGGCTGCTGAAACTCCGGCCCGACCTGCCGATCATTGCCTCCAAATTCACCCTGGCCCTGATCGCCGCCAAATGCCGGGAACACCACCAGCGCCCCAAACTCATTGAGGTGGGTAACACCTCCGTGGAGAACCGAGGGCCATTCAACCTTCGCTTCTGGGCGGTCAACCACTCTATACCCGACTGCCTCGGCATCGCCATTAAGACCAAGGCGGGCCTTGTCGTCATGACCGGTGACATTAAACTTGACCAAACCCCACCAGACGGTCGACCCACCGACCTGCCGGCCCTGTCCCGCCTCGGCGACGAAGGTATCGACCTGTTCCTGTGCGACTCCACCAACGCCACCACCCCTGGAATCTCCGGCTCCGAATCCGCCATCGCCCCAACCCTTAAACGCATCGTGGCGGATGCGAAACAACGCGTCATCCTCGCTTGCTTCGCCTCCAACGTGTACCGGGTGCAGGCCGCGGTGGATGCGGCTGTCGCTGCCGGCCGCAAGGTGGCCTTTAATGGTCGCTCCATGATCCGCAACATGGAAATCGCCGAAAAACTCGGCTACCTTCGGGTTCCTCGTGGCACCATTGTCAGCATGGATGACGCCACCAAGATGGCGCCCCATAAGGTTATGCTCATCACCACCGGTACGCAGGGTGAACCCATGGCTGCCCTGTCGCGCATGGCGCGCCGGGAGCATCGGCAGATCACGGTGCGTGATGGGGATGTGATTGTGCTGAGCTCGTCGTTGGTGCCAGGCAATGAGGAAGCGGTGTTTGGTGTGATCAACATGCTGGCCCAGATTGGTGCCACGGTGATTACCAATAAGGACGCCAACGTGCACACTTCGGGCCACGGCTATTCCGGGGAGTTGCTGTTCCTCTATAATGCGGCGCGGCCGAGGAATGCCATGCCGGTGCATGGTGAATGGCGGCATTTGCGGGCCAATAAGGAGCTAGCCATTGCCACCGGTGTGGACCGAAACCAGGTGGTGTTGGCCCAAAACGGTGTTGTGGTGGACATGGTGAACGGTAAGATTTCCGTCGCCGGCCAGATACCCGTGGGCAACCTGTATGTGGACGGCGTGACCATGGGTGATATCGACCAGGAGGTGCTTGACGATCGCACCTCGATGGGTGAAGGGGGTCTGATTTCGATCACCGCTGTGATTGACAACCGCACCGGCCGCCTGTTGGAGCACCCAACGGTGCATGCGAAGGGCTTCTCCGACGATGCGAAAACCATGATGCCGGAGGTCCAAAACCTGGTGGAGAACACCATGAATGATTTGGCCGCTGAGGGCGAAAACGATCCCTACCGCATGGTGCAGCACCTGCGTCGGAAAGTGTCACGGTATGTGGAACAGACGTGGCGGCGTAACCCCATGATTATGCCCACCGTTGTTCCCATGAGCTCGGACGTGCATTCGCCCATCGATGATGATGAGGTGAAACGCAGCCGCCCCAGCCTCTAAGCCGCCCCAGCCGGTTGTAACCGGAAGGTAGCCTAGGAGCTAATTAAAGTCATGTCGCCTGATGATTACACTGTGTGACATGACTTTTTCTGATGTGCAACGCCACAAACTCGTTCACTTGCTGCGCGAGGTTGGCCCGGATGCGCCCACACTCTGCGAAGGGTGGACGACACTGGATCTGATCATACATTTGGTCATTCGGGAAAATTACCCGTTGGCTGCCGCCGGAATGATGGTGCCGCAACTATCGGCTAAATTAGCGGCCCAAACCCAGCAGCTGAAGGCCACCGTGCCGTATACCGAATTGGTGGATCGGTGGGAGCGGGGGTCACGATTGTGGCCGGTGGCGAAGGCGGATCGGTGGTTGAACACGGTCGAACATTTTGTGCACTATGAGGATGTTTCCCGGGCTCAGCCGGGGAAGGCGGACCAGCCGCAGCATGTGGATCGGGCAGATGAACAGGCGTTATTGCGTGGCCTGAAGTCCATGTCGAAAATGCTGCTTCGTTCTTCGACGGTGCCGGTGGTGGTGCAGCCCGATGGGTGGCCGCGGGTAGTGGTACACGATACGCGTGGGGTGGCGCACAATGGCAGCGGCGTGGCGACCGTCAGTGGCCCGGTGGGGGAGATCGTTTTATGGCTATTTGGTCGTGATGTTGCACAAGTAACGGTGGATGATGTATCGGCGGGTATTCGTCGTTCGCAGGCGTAGCCTCACGCGGGCGGGTGTGGTGCGGAAACCTCCGGTGAGTTGGCGTAGGGGAGGGGCGAATTTCGCCTAGGTTTTTCGCTATCATCCCAAGATAATGTGACAAAAATTTATTGTTGTCTTTCAGTGTTGCGTGAGTGAAAGTAGTGACATAAGCGGTTACACTGTGATGCATGACTGTCAGAAGCACTTCTTCGACGGGCGATGCGCAAGGTAGCCGCACGCCCCACCCCGACACCGGTGAATCCAGCTCCGCTAACAGCTTGACGGGAGATGATGTGACATGTCGGATACGGTAAGTTCTACTTCCGGTCAGGATACGGGCTATGCTTCTCGACGGGCCGCAGCAACCTCTGGCGAACGAACCGGGTCTGCGGTTTCCGCGGTTGGGGCGGGCTTGACCGCGGCCTTTGGCGTGACCGCTCGTGGCTTAGGCAATGTCACCCGACTGGTAAAGAACCGTAAGGCATCGCGTGCGTCACATGATACGTCAGATACTGAGGAGCTTAATGAGGTGGCCGGCAAAAAATCGACGAGTAAAAAGACGGCCGCAAAGAAGACCGCCAGCAAAAAACCCGCGGGCAAGGGTGAACCAGCAAAAACAAAGCCCGATGCGGATAGTGTTGGGCTGGCCCTTATTGCGTTGGCGGTGGTGCTGGGCGCCTCCGTGTGGTTCGAAGTCGCCGGCCCCATTGGTTCGGCAATCGCCACAATGACCTACCTGCTGATGGGGGCTGGTGCGTTGATACTGCCCATCGCGCTCGTCGTGTTGGCGGTCGCACTTATGCTGGGCTACCAGCCGCATCCACAAAATCGCATGCGCACCATTGGTGGTTCGGCGCTCATCATTGCCGCCATGTTGGGCCTATTGCAGATCATGGCGGGGAATCCCGAAGCGTGGAGCGATCGCATGCAAGCCGGTGGCGTCATTGGGTTTGTGATTGGTGGCCCGCTGGCCGCAGGTTTTACCGAATACCTGGCCATCCCGTTATTGCTGCTGTTGATAGTTTTCGGGGCGTTGCAGGCGACCGGCATTAGCGTGCGGGAACTATTCATTATTATTCGTAATTTTATAGAACGCCATCGTGATGACGAGGATTATGACGATTATTACGAAGACGACTACGACTATGTTGACCAGGAAATAGCGGCACGCGCAGAGGGGCGCCCGGTGCCAACCCGCCGGCCCCGACGAACCCCGCGGCGACAGCAAGAGCGTTACGACGAGGAACCGTACGATGATTACGACGACTATGACGACTACAGCTATTCCGATGCGGAAACCTCTGCCTTTCCGCGGCAGAACACCGAGGAACGCAAGAAGTTAACGACCGACACCGATGAATTCCCGCCGGTCACCGCATCCCGGGCGGCTCGATCCCGCCGGCCGCGTTCCCGCCAAACCATGCGACCCGCCCAAGGGGCAGCCCAGGCGGCGGCAAAAGCCGTGTCGGATGTGGCCAAAGCCGCCGGCACCGCGGCAACCGCAGCATCCACGGCAGTAACCGGTGCCGCCGCGGCGAAAGCCAACACCACCGGTGCCGTCGCTGACGCGGTGACCGATGCCGCCGCGGACGTTGCCTCCCAAACAGTAAAGTCCGCGGAAAAACTCGGTACCGCTGCGCTTTCCGGGGCAGCTGGTGTGGCTGATGCCGTGGCCCGGTCGCAAAAGAACCTCCGGCAGGCCCAAGGTCGGCACAACAATGCCGAAATTACAGCAGGCAATGCGGAAGCGGACACCGAACCCATTGCTATGCGCCCAACCCAGGGGGCAGCTAATGCTGGAAAACATGCCGTGGACCTGGCCGATACGGCCGCCGCTGACTCGTCGGCAGAAGACGGGGCGGCCGACACGGCTTCGCAGGCGATGGGGAAGCACCATTTGGTGGAGGGACCCGACTATCAAATCCCCAGCACATCCCTGCTCACCCCGGGGGCTCCTCCAAAGACTCAAACCGCGGCTAATGATCGCATGATTGAGGCCATCACCGACGTGTTCACGGAGTTCAAAGTGGATGCCCACGTGGTGGGATTCAGCCGCGGCCCAACAGTAACCCGTTACGAGGTGCAGCTAGGCCCCGGCGTGAAAGTATCAAAAATCACGAATTTGCAGTCGAATTTGGCTTACGCCGTTGCCACGGATAACGTGCGATTGCTCACCCCCATTCCAGGAAAATCGTTGGTGGGCATTGAGGTTCCCAACACCGACCGGGAAATGGTGCGGTTGGCGGATGTGCTCAATAACCCAGCCATTCACGAAGACGCGGACCCCATGCTCATTGGGTTAGGTAAAGACATCGAGGGGCATTTTGTGGCCCATTCGGTGCAGAAAATGCCGCACCTGCTTGTCGCGGGCTCCACCGGCTCCGGTAAGTCAGCGTTTGTGAATTCGCTACTGGTATCGCTGCTCACCCGCGCTACCCCTGAGGATGTGCGACTGATTCTCGTGGATCCGAAAATGGTGGAGCTCACACCATACGAGGGAATCCCACACCTGATTACGCCGATCATCACCCAGCCGAAAAAAGCTGCCGCCGCATTGCAATGGTTGGTGGAAGAAATGGAACAACGCTACCTGGACATGAAATCGGCCCGGGTGCGGCACATCAAAGATTTCAATCGGAAAATCCGCGCCGGCGAGATCGAAACCCCTGCCGGCTCCCAACGCGAATACCAGGCCTACCCCTACATCGTGTGTATCGTGGACGAGTTAGCGGACCTCATGATGACCGCCCCGAAGGAGATCGAAGACTCCATCGTGCGCATCACCCAGAAGGCCCGGGCGGCAGGTATTCACCTGGTTTTGGCCACGCAACGCCCATCGGTGGATGTGGTGACCGGGCTGATTAAGACCAACGTGCCGTCCCGGCTAGCGTTCGCCACCTCATCGCTGACCGACTCGCGCGTGATCTTGGACCAGGCGGGTGCGGAAAAACTCATTGGCATGGGCGATGGGCTGTTCATCCCGCAGGGCGGGCGGCCGCAACGCATCCAGGGCGCATTCGTCACCGATGAGGAAATCCAAGCAGTGGTCGATGCCGCCCGGGAACAGGGCGAACCGGTGTACACCGAGGGCGTTACCGAGGACAAGTCCGCGGAAAATAAGCGAGAAATCGATGACGATATCGGCGACGATTTAGAGAACCTCCTCCAGGCGGTGGAGCTGGTGGTGACCTCACAACTCGGGTCAACATCAATGTTGCAGCGCAAAATGCGCATCGGGTTCGCCAAGGCCGGCCGCCTCATGGACCTCATGGAATCCCGGGAGATCGTGGGTCCCTCGGAGGGCTCCAAGGCCCGGGAGGTGCTCGTGAAACCGGAGGAATTAGACACGGTTTTGTGGCTGCTTCAAGGCGCGGACCCGAAGAATGCCCCGAAGGAAAACCCTGGTAGTGACGCCCCTGATGGTGGTGGTGCTGTGTCGGCCAATGATGGTGGTACCAAGGTTGCTGCAGCCACATATAACCCCACTCAGAATGCGTTCTAAAACGTGCTAGCATAGGATGACATCGTTGGAGGGGAGTACCCCATAATCAGCGTAGACCGTCAACACGTGACGCTTTTTTGAAGACGATCCGGTCTCGCTGGCCCGCACCACCTGGCGTCGTCAAGCAGGAAATACGCACTAGTGGGTGGGGGAGACCTCCGGCTCTATTTGTACGTAATACGAATAAGACCGGAGGTCTTTTTATGGAAGTAAACCTGATGACCTGGGCGATCACTATTGCATTAGTAATCGGCCTGTTCATTTTCGACTTCTATTCCCATGTGCGTACACCGCACGAACCTACCCTCAAAGAATCTGCCATTTGGTCGCTGGTTTATGTGACCCTGGCCTGCCTCTTCGGCATTTTCCTGTGGTTTACATGGTCCGAGCCCGGTAACCCACATCAGCATGGGTTGGAATTCTTCCACGGCTATATTGTGGAAAAAGCACTTAGCGTCGACAACCTGTTTGTGTTTGCCCTCATCATGGGCAGTTTCCAGGTGCCACGGAAATATCAGCAGAAGGTACTGCTCATCGGAATTATGCTGGCGCTTGCCTTCCGGCTCGTGTTTATTCTGCTGGGCAAAGTCGCCATCGACGCCTGGTCTGATGTGTTTTACCTGTTTGGTCTGTTCCTGCTGTATACCGCGGTGAAGCTGGTCATTGACGAAATTCGGCACGTGCCGGAAATAAATCCGAACGACATGTGGTTGATTAAAACCTTGCGTCGGATCATTCCGGTGGCCCACGGTTATGAGAGCGATCACCTGTTTATCCACAAAAAGGGCCAGTTTGCCGTGACCACGCTGCTTGTGGCGTTGATCGCTATCGGCATGATTGACGTGATGTTTGCGCTGGATTCCATTCCGGCGATCTACGGTATTACGGTGGAACCCTATATTGTGTTCACCACGAATGCGTTCTCGCTGCTGGGACTACGGCAAATGTACTTCCTGCTCGATGGGTTATTGGACCGGTTGGTGTTCCTGCCCTATGGCCTGGGCGGTGTGCTGGGGTTCATTAGCGTCAAACTCATCCTGCACGCGCTGCACGAAAACAAACTAGGGTTTATCAACGGTGGCGAGTCGGTACCGGTGCCGGAAATTCCCACCGTATGGTCGCTCGTAACCATTGTGGGCATTTTAACCATTGCGGTGGTTGCCTCGTTGATTAAGGTGAAACGCGACGAAGCGCAGGGTGCCATTGCCCTGAAATGGAATAAGGACTACGACGATATTCCCATGAATGGCGCGGAAGCAGACGGCACCCCAGCGAGGCCGAAAAACCCTTCGACAAGTAACGCTTCGGCGGACGGAAACCCGCGGGAAACCTAGACACCAAAGATGTTCAGTACCGGGTTCCAGGTGTGAAACACCCGCCCGGTGAGCGCATTATTGGTGTGGAATGGATCATCGGCCATAAGTGCCTCAGCGTCGGCAATCGTGGCGGAATCGTCAAGTTGAATCACAATGAGAGCGTCACCATCCCCATCGGTATAGGGGCCGGAACCAATGAGTTTGCCTTCCTCTTTCAGCTTTCCGAGAAATTCCCGGTGGGCGGGGCGCAGTTCGATGATCTGCGGGCTGTCGGCGGGGTAGTGGTATTCAATAGCAAAAACAGTCATGATTTTGATGCTAGTCGGTGATGAGGTTCCGCATGGGGTGATTCCCAGTCCATCGTTGTAGTGTTGTTATTTATGAATGATGCCGTCTCTAGCGCACCAACCCCAGCCAAGCCGTCGAATCTGAATGTTCCTAACATCCTGACCAGCATACGGATCTTGGCTATTCCCCTCTTTGCCTGGTTAGTGCTCCGCAGCGAAGGCCAACACATGTCCTGGATGTTATGGTCGTTGGGCTGCTTCGTGGCGTTGATGATTACCGACAAACTTGATGGTGATATTGCGCGTGCGAAAAACCTTGTGACCGACTTTGGGAAAATCGCCGACCCCATCGCCGACAAGGCCCTGATTTCTACGGCACTCATCTGTCTGAATATTAACGGCAGCCTGCCCGTGTGGGTGACCATCGTGATCCTAGTGCGGGAGATCGGCATCACAATTTGGCGGATGTTTGAGCTGCGTAAAGGCAATGTGGTACCCGCATCGAAGGGTGGAAAGCTGAAAACCGTCCTGCAAACCATTGCGGTCACACTATTTTTAATACCACCGGCGCACATATTCCACTACCCGGCACTGGTGGTCATGCTTATCGCAGTGGTGGTGACCACGGTTACAGGCTGCCAGTATATTGTGGACTCCATGAAACTGAAAAAGACGGTGACCGGTGAGTAGCACGGTTACGGCGCGGGAAGTCATCACTTCGCTTATCGACGCAGGTCAGACCGTTGCTACTTGTGAATCCCTCACCGCCGGGTTGCTGGCCGCCACGCTTGCCGACGTTCCCGGCGCTAGCGCCGCGCTTCGCGGTGGTCTGGTCACCTATGCGACGGACCTCAAGCACACGCTGGCGCGCGTGCCGCAGGAAGTACTGGTGGCGCATGGCCCGGTGGCGCGGGAAACCGCCATTGCCATGGCCCGTGGGGTGCGGGATGTGTGCGGCGCCGATTGGGGAGTGTCGTTGACCGGGGTGGCTGGCCCGGATCCGCAGGATGGCCACCCGGTGGGGGAGGTGTGGGTGGGTGTTGCCGGCCCGGAGGGCACTGGGGTGGTGCATACTGGGGTGGCCGAACTGGCCGGAACCGTTCTCGGATCGACAGACTTATTGGTGGGCGATCGGGCCGCAATCCGGCGCCAGGCGGTGACGGCAGCATTGGCGGTTATGGTGCGGGTTCGGGCTGGTCACATAGGTTGAGTTACCCTGACTCAAGAAGGTTGGAGAAAAATTGGAAAAGCGGGAACAAATTTCCGGTATCATTCGTTGGAGTAAATGATGATGAAATATACCGCAGTTCTAGATAAGCCAGTAACAAAACGTACCCCGAAAACTCCAGAGCCGTTACTGCGGCAAGCTCTTGGTGCAGCGCTGCGCTCGTTTCGCGCTGACAAGGGAATTACGCTGAGGGAATTGGCCGAAATTTCTCGCGTGTCGCCCGGCTATTTGTCCGAGTTGGAGCGGGGTCGCAAAGAAGTGTCTTCCGAATTGCTAGCTAGTGTCTGTCACGCATTGGGGACGAGTGTGTCTGATGTTCTCATCGAAGCTGCTGGTTCCATGGCCATGCAGAATGTGGAAAAGGAACTAGTTCGGGTGTAGCAGCCCCATCTGTGTCGGCTTTTGGCGAAGAGTCGACATATTTACTAACTAAGATGTCGGTCTCTCCACTAAGATGGGCACCGGTTCAAATGAATATCATGAGTAGAAAGGTGCTTTAAGCGATGGCAAACCCCTTCGTGAAGGCATGGAAATATTTTATGGCCCTCTTCGATAGCAAGATCGACGAGCATGCGGATCCCAAAGTGCAGATCCAGCAGGCCATCGAAGAGGCCCAACGGCAGCATCAGGAATTGTCCCAGCAGGCAGCGGCGGTTATTGGTAACCAACGGCAGTTGGAGATGCAGTTGAACCGCAGGTTAGCGGATATTGAGAAGCTGCAGGCCAATACTCGGCAGGCCATCCAATTGGCGGATAAGGCTCGGGCTTCGGGGGACATCCAGAAAGCTACCGAGTATGAAAACGCCGCCGAGGCGTTTGCCGCCCAATTGGTAACTGCGGAGCAGTCGGTGGAGGACACCAAGAAACTGCACGATCAGGCTTTGCAGCAGGCTTCGGCTGCGAAGAAAGCAGTGGAACGCAACTCCATGGCGTTGCAGCAGAAAGTTGCAGAGCGCACCAAGCTTCTTAGCCAGCTGGAGCAGGCCAAGATGCAGGAGAAGGTGGCCGAGTCTATCCAGTCCATGAATTCCATCACCGCTCGGGATACGCCAAATTTGGATCAGGTGCGGGAAAAGATCGAGCGGCGTTATGCCAACGCTTTGGGCTCGGCCGAGCTGGCGGAGAATACGGTGCAGGGCCGCATGGCAGAAATCGAGCAGGCTGGGGTACAGATGGCTGGGCATTCCCGTCTAGAGCAGATTCGCGCCCAAATGGCGGGCGAATTGAGCCCTGGCACATCCGCAAGTCCGCAGCAGTCCATTGAAGCGGCTAAGCCCCAGGCTTCGGTTGCCGATGATGCGGTTGCCCGGCGGATGCGGGAGCTGCGTGGTGATCTATAAACTGCTTTAAACTCGTCATCACAAAAATGCCCCAGGGATGCCCGGGGCATTTTTGTTTGTGTCAGTGGGGCAGACTATAGTGCAATAAAAGAACACTGGTCTTTTATTGAGTTTAGGGTATTCCGGAGGTATTGACGATCATGGCCGCATCAAAAACACGTATTTCTTTCCTAATTATTTTGGGTGCCCTGATGTCGATCACCTCACTATCGACCGACATTTATCTTCCAGCGCTTCCCACCATGGAAGCCGCATTGGGCGGTGACTCAGAGCTCACAATTACCGGTTTCCTCATCGGGTTTTCGCTTGCCCAATTATTATGGGGCCCAATTAGCGATCGGATTGGCCGAAAAATCCCCCTGATTATCGGCATCATTCTCTTCATCATTGGCAGCATTGGTTGTGCCACATCAACCAGTATGACAATGGTGGTCTTCTGGCGGGTATTCCAAGCACTGGGTGCCTGCGTGGGACCAATGCTGTCACGGGCAATGATCCGAGACAGCTATGGGGTCACCGAAGCCGCCCGAACATTATCCACCCTAGCAATGATTATGGCCGTGGCCCCCATCGCCGGCCCACTGCTCGGTGGTGCACTGTTGACGATAGGGACGTGGAAACTCATTTTCTGGGTCATGGCCGGTGTGGGCGTAATCTTCTTCGGAACGATATTTTTCTTGCCGGAAACCCTACCGTCAGCATCGCGCACCCACCAGTTGCTATGGGAAACCTTCGCTAACTACTGGACCTTACTGAAAACCAGAACATTCATGCGCTATGTGCTATGCGTCACCGCATTCTATGTGGCCGCCTACGCTTTTATCACCGGCTCACCCAAGGTATACATCACGTATTTTGGTGTGCCAGAACAGTATTATGGTCTGTTCTTTGGCTGCAATATCATTGGGCTCACCCTGGTTAGCGCGCTGAACCGTCGACTAGTCATGAGCTACACCATGGATACCCTGCTTCGGCGCTCTCTCGTGGTAGCAGTCATATCGGTAGTGATCCTAACGATATTTTCTATCACCGGCATTGGTGGTCTGTGGGGAATAGTCATTCCCATGTTCGTCATGTTCAGCATGAATGGGATCATCGCTTCCTGCACCAATGCTGCCGCCCTGAATGCAGTGCCACCCACCATGACTGGGGCAGCAGCTGCACTCTTGGGGTCGCTGCAATACGGCAGCGGCATTATCTCGTCGCTCCTGCTGGCGCTGTTTGTCTCGGACACACCATACGCCATGACCAGCATCATCACATTCTTTGTGGTGCTGTCCGCCCTCTGCATGGTGGGGAGCACCGCTCATCCTGCCCAACCGGTTCGGCCGGGCGTCGACAAGCATTAATTTATGCGGTACGGGTGAATTGAATCCGCCAAGCGTCAGGGCCTTCACTCAAATATTCGACCGCGAACTCCTCATCACGTGCCGCAATCTCCCGCAGCAACGGCAATGGATTATGCGGCGCAATAATAATCATGGCCTGCCCGATATCGCGCGTGCTCAATGCGCCATGAATCGCACCATGTCGGATTTCGTGCGGAATCTGCACCACATCAAGCTCGGGAATACTGGCATTATTGGCTAACGGAAGATCACGAGGCATAAGAGAATCCTTTCGATAAAAAGTTGGGTCATTACCATTTAACCATCACCGGCGCCGCGAGCCCATAGCGCATCAGCAATATGATGCGCGCGGCGAATCGACCTGATGATGACCGGGGTGCCAAATGCGGTAATAGAAAACGTGGCGCCGCGAGCCTTACGTGCATCCAACACCTCATTAATAGTGTTCAACATGAGCGGAATGAGTCGAATGGTGAGCGAAATCGTTAAAACGATCGTATCCACGGGCACACCCAGGCGAGCGGTGGGGCGTAGTGCCCGTTCCAGGGCATCCATCATTTCCTCAATGGTGGTGGTGAGCGTGAGCAACACGGCAAGCATGACCGAACCAAACAGCACGATCATAATGGCGGCGGCCCGTTCCCACCCCAACTGCCACCATTGGAACGCCCCCAGAAACAGCAGCAGCGGAATTGGTGGCCAGAGCTGTGCCCACATGATGCGCGGCGGAATGCGGGCAATACCGTAGAGAATAACTGCTATGGCGAGAAAAATCAGCGCAGGATACAGCGATTTCACCCATATGCTTGTGCCAATAATCGCAAGGATAAGCGTGCAAAACTTCACCATGGGGGGCGTGCGGTGAATCATGCTCGCGCCGGGAACATAGGTGCCCAGGGGAATACTGCGGATCATAGGGCACTCCGATTCATGAGCGTGGTGTAAAAATCAATGACGTCCGTGGGGGAACCATCGGCGGCGATGCGATGATTATCAATGCATAACACTCGGTCGAATCCGGTGAGGAAATCCAGATCGTGGCTGACCACAATGAGTTGCTGTTCCAGTGTATCGAATACTTTTCGAATCTTTAATCGATTACGCATGTCGAGAAGCGTGGTCGGTTCGTCGGCAATAATCACGTCGGGTTCGATGACTAACACGGCCGCTAGCGCCAGCAGTTGCTTTTGCCCACCAGAGAGGAGATGCGGCGAGTGCTGGGCGTGATGCTCTAGCCCAAATCTTTCTAGCATGGTGCGGGTCCGGTCGGTGCGTTCCGTCTTGCTGAGTTTTAAACGCCGTAGCGAGAACGCGATATCGTCCTCCACGGTGGGCATGACGATCTGGTTTTCCGCGTCGGAGAACACAAACCCGACTTTTCGCCGAACTTGTTTGCCATTTTTTGCCACGTCGAGGCCGTCGACGGTGACCGTTCCGGTTGTTGCCGTTCCTAACCCATTGATGAGGCGGATGAGGGTGGATTTTCCGCCGCCGTTGGCGCCAATGATGCCGATGCGGTTTTCGGTGAGGGTGAGGTTAATGTCGTTGAGCACTAATCGGTCGTCATAGTGCACGCTGACATTGGTGAATTCGATGGTGGACACCGGTGTGCTCCTCGTGGTGAATAAAAAAGCCCAAAGTGTGGCGCTTTGGGCAAAACTGGTGGTTACTTATGCTTTTCGACGTTGCCCCAGGGATTGGGGATGTCATTTCCGGAGATATTACTTTAAGAATGCTTTCCTGCGGATGTCGGGGAGGGACAGGTGCACACCGGAGGCGATGGCAACAGCGCAGGTGGCCTTAATGAGATCGGGGATGAGGAAGGGAACATTGACGGCGAGCGCTTGGCCAAAGGACATGTCGGCCCGAAACATCATGCCGACCGAACCGCAGAGGTATTGGCAGGCCAGGGCGGCGATAGCGCCAAGGGCAAGATATATGGTGAGTGCCTTGCGGTTTCCCCGAGGGGCGAGGTAGGCGATACTGCCAGCAACCGTGGCGGATACAAGGTAGCCGACAAGATAGCCAATGGTGGGGCCGCCCAGGGCCGCGAGCGTGGTTTTGCCGCCGGCGAGCACGGGCAGGCCGATGAGGCCAAGGCCGAGGAATAGGAGTGCAGTGAGGAAACCGCGGGTGCGACCCAATATGAGGCCGGCAAGAATGACGGCGGCGTTT
Source organism: Corynebacterium matruchotii (assembly GCF_011612265.2). Lineage (NCBI taxonomy): Bacteria > Bacillati > Actinomycetota > Actinomycetes > Mycobacteriales > Corynebacteriaceae > Corynebacterium > Corynebacterium matruchotii. The sequence goes on from NZ_CP050134.2 coordinate 1,061,720, forward strand.
TGCAGCACAATAGGCACGCCGGCGGCGCCGACGGGGATGGCGACGAATGCTAGCGCAATGATTAAGGCGGCGAAGACCGCAATGTAGGCCACATCTAAGAGTGGGTTACCTGCGGGGGTAGGTGCGGATTCCTGCCGATGTGGGCTATCGGCAGTGGTTGCGGATTGGTTATCCTGTGATGCAGTCATAGCTTCACACCCTACAGTTAAACACTGTTCAAACCATGATGAAGACCTAAAAATACCCACAAAAAGGGGTAATTTTCAGGAGTGTGGTACGACTATTTCGAGATTTACTTGTTTGGTTGAGGGCGGTGAGCGGCTGAGGGTACCAACATGGGTGTCCCGTTATGGGGATACTCATGCGGGTACACTCCTATGGTGACCCCAGAATGACGGTACCTATAGGGGTGTGCTTTTTCGGGGACACCTTGGTGAGGGCATCGATATTTGGGGCCATAACTGGGGGTGAATAATTACCGCCTGCCGATTTTGGCCTAGATGTTTCTGATTATGTGAGCCCATCATGATGCCTCTAACGTCGATACAATGACGGCATGCGGCTAACGGAATTTCACAAACTCATAACCGACGAATTTGGTGATACGCGTGGGGCGTGGATTGTTCACTCGCACATGATTGTCGCGCTGGGTGGAACTGCCGAAGAACTCATAGATGCTGGCACCGATCCCCGCGACATATGGTGGGCGTTGTGCGAAGATTTTCGAATCCCACCGGAACGGCAATTAGGAAAAGACGAATAGGTGCAGCGGTGATCGAATGTCGGTGCATGGTCAAGAAAACCGCAAATAATCAACACTTCGAACAATCATGCGCCTGCATTATGATGCGTGTCCGGTACGTGCTTTAGCGTAATACTCGCCATCACAAACCGGCACCACAGTAAAATGCTGGTGGTTTCGGAATGTGGGGGAGAGAAATGTCACAATCGAGAGCCGAAACTGTTCTTCGATCAGTCCAACCATATGGCCCTTCATGTAGGTTACTGCTTAGGTCTCACTCACTTGTTGCAGTGGCCCGCATGACCGGCCCCATCGACCCGCCCTAGGCATGCACCTAGGTCTATTCTAGAAGGAATCATGGCTACTAAAAAGAGCACCAAAACAACCAAAGCCGCCGTCAACGATCGGCAAAAAGCACTCGATACCGCCCTGGAACAAATCGAAAAAGATTTCGGTAAGGGTGCGGTCATGCGGCTGGGGGACGACAACCGGCCGCCCATCAGCGCCATTTCCTCCGGTAACACCGCTATCGACGTGGCGTTAGGCATCGGCGGGTTCCCCCGGGGCCGCATCGTGGAAATCTACGGTCCGGAATCATCCGGTAAAACCACCGTGGCGCTCCACGCCATTGCCAGCGCCCAACGTGAAGGGGGCATAGCTGCCTTTATTGACGCCGAACATGCCCTGGATCCGGAATACGCCCGGAAGCTAGGGGTCGACACCGATGCGCTGCTGGTCTCCCAGCCCGACCATGGTGAGCAGGCCCTAGAGATCGCCGACATGCTGATCCGCTCCGGCGCCATCGACCTCATCGTCGTTGACTCCGTGGCCGCCCTCACCCCGAAGGCCGAAATAGAAGGCGACATGGGGGATAGCCACGTGGGCTTGCAGGCTCGCCTCATGAGCCAGGCGCTTCGGAAAATGACCGGTGCCCTGCACAACTCCGGCACCACCGCCATTTTCATCAACCAATTGCGCGAGAAAATCGGCGTCATGTTTGGTTCCCCCGAAACCACGACCGGTGGTAAGGCCCTGAAATTCTATGCCACGGTGCGGTGCGATGTGCGGCGCACCCAAACCCTGAAGGATGGCCAGGATGCCATTGGTAACCGCACCAAACTCAAGGTCGTGAAAAACAAGGTATCGCCGCCGTTCAAGATCGCCGAATTTGACATCGTGTACGGTGAGGGCATTTCCCGGGAATCCACCCTCATCGATATGGGCGTCGACAATGGCATCATTAAAAAGTCCGGCTCCTGGTTCACCTACGAGGGCGACCAATTAGGCCAAGGCAAGGAGAAGGTTCGCATGCTGTTGAAGAACACTCCCGAACTGGCCGACGAAATCGAAGAGAAAATCCTCAAAAAACTGAAGGTCGGCAAATACGCCAACCTGCCGGACGAGGAAACCACCAACGATTCCGTAGATTCCGTGCCGGATGTCGACTTCGACGACAATGCTGATGAGCAGCAAGCCGAATAATGCGAAAGAGCGCAAGCTTGAGCAGCTTCGGGCCGCACTAGCCCACTACGAGCGCCACGGCAGTGATCTCTTCGACCACCAGGCCGAGGACGCCAAACGGCAAGTGCGGCACCGCGCCCTCTTGCTGCTCGATCAGCGGGCCAGGTCCCGCCACGAACTTCAGGAACGCCTTGTCGCGCTCGACTTCGACACCCGGGTTATTGCGGACGTGCTTGACGAGTTGGAACAGTCCCGGCTCGTGAACGACCATGATTTTGCCATGGAGTGGGTGAGACAACGCCACGAACTCCGCGGCAAATCCCGCAGCGTACTCGACCAGGAACTCCAGCGTAAAGGCATTAGCCCGGAGCACCGTGCCGCGGCCCTGGAACAAGTCGATGATGACGCCGAGTATCACTGTGCCAGGGAGCTTGCCGCCAAAAAAGCCCGGCAGATCACGAAGCCACCCGCCGACTATGCGGAGCAGGAGAAATACCTGCGGCGGATCGTCGGCGTGTTGGCCCGTCGGGGTTTCGCGTCGGGAATGAGCTTCGCCATCGCCAAGGAAGCGTTAGAGCAGCGCATCGCCGAATTATCCTGACGAAACCGCTAGCGCCCAGCGCCTTGACGTGGTAAAGCGTGGCGAAGTGGGGTCTGACTTTGGGCTTTCCGGTCGGCCCCGATTAGAATTGCAACCCGTGTCAGCACCGATCATGAAAAACGAAGCCAATCTTGCCGATTACACCACCCCCACAGCTACCACCCCGGATTCTGTGGCAGGCCGCACCTATGAGGTGCGTACCTTTGGCTGTCAAATGAACGTGCATGACTCGGAACGACTCTCTGGGCTGCTGGAGGATGCCGGTTACCAGCCCGTGGTTGCGGGCAACACCCCGGATCTCATTGTGTTTAATACATGCGCGGTGCGGGAAAACGCCGACATGCGACTCTACGGCACCCTAGGGTCGCTCCGCAGCGTCAAGGAACGGCATCCCGGCATGCAGATCGCCGTCGGCGGGTGCCTGGCGCAAAAAGACAAGGATGCCGTGGTGAAGAAGGCACCCTGGGTCGATGTGGTGTTCGGCACCCACAACATTGGATCACTGCCGGCGCTGCTCAAGCGCGCATCCCATAACCACCAGGCCGAGGTGGAGATCGTCGACGCCCTGGAGCAATTCCCGTCGGTGCTGCCCGCCAAACGGGAATCCGCCTACGCCGGCTGGGTGTCGGTGTCCGTGGGCTGCAATAACACCTGCACCTTCTGCATCGTGCCATCCTTGCGGGGCAAAGAAATTGATCGCCGTCCTGGTGATATCCTCGCCGAGGTGCAGGCCCTCGTCGATCAAGGTGTGGTAGAAGTCACTCTATTGGGGCAGAACGTGAACGCTTATGGTGTGAACTTTGCGGACCCCGACCTGCCGCGGGACCGTTCGGCTTTCTCCCGGCTGTTGCGCGCCTGCGGTGAGATTACCGGCCTGGAGCGGGTGCGGTTCACGTCCCCTCACCCGGCGGAATTCACCTCCGACGTGATCGACGCCATGGCGGAAACCCCCACCGTGTGCCCCCAATTGCACATGCCACTGCAATCCGGTTCGGACAAGGTGCTCAAGGAAATGCGCAGGTCATACCGGACCAAGAAATTCCTGGCCATCCTTGACGAAGTGCGGCAGAAAATCCCGCACGCGGCCATCACCACGGACATTATCGTGGGCTTCCCCGGCGAGACTGAGGAAGACTTTCAGGCCACCCTCGACGTGGTGGAAAAGGCCCGCTTTACTAGCGCCTTCACCTTCCAATATTCGCCGCGTCCCGGCACGCCCGCCGCCGAATACGAGCAGCAGGTCCCCAAGGAAGTGGTGCAGGAACGCTACGAGCGGCTCATCGCCCTGCAGGAGCGTGTGTGCCTGGAAGAAAACCAGAAACTTGTGAACACAGAGGTAGAACTTCTCGTCCAGGCCGATGGTGGGAAGAAGAACGCCAAGACGCATCGCATGACCGGCCGGGCCCGCGACGGCAGGTTGGTGCACTTTCATCCGGTCGGCAGCATCGACCAGAGCATTCGCCCCGGCGACATCATCACCACAACAGTGACAGAGGCGAAGCCGCACTTCCTCATCGCCGATGCCGGGGTGCTCACGCATCGCCGCACGGTGGCCGGCGACATGAGTGAGGCCGGCAAGGTTCCCACCACCGCGCCCATTGGGGTGGGGTTGGGCATGCCGAAGATTGGTGCGCCCGCTCCGGCAGTCAGCGCGTCGACAAGCAACTGCGATTCCACCGGTTGCGGTTGCTAGGATAAAAGGCATTATCCCACTCACCGCGTTCTTAAGGATATGCCCCATGTCGGAACCCAAACCTGATCTCGCAACCCTAGAAAAACAGGCCGCCGGCACCATTTCGCTGAAATCCGGCCGTGGCTATCTCATTGTGGCCTGGGCGCTCTTCACCATAGGCCTACTGCTGCCGCACGCCGGGTCGCTCAGCGGCTGGCAGGTGCTCATGTGGCACAAAACCATCGACGGCATACACATCGGCATTGTCGAATCTGTGTTCGTGTGGTTGGGTACCCTGGGTCTCGTGATCAGTGGGGGACTACTGCTCATCACCAAACGCACAATCTTCGCCAATATTACCTACCTGCTCACTGGCATGGCGCTTCTCGCATCGCTGTTCGGTATGTGGATGCGCCTGCAAGACAAAGAAACCACCGGCGGCCCCGGCCTGGGCTTGGGGTTCTTACTGCAGGTCCTAGCAGTCATCATCACCACCTATGCGCTGTCCGTCATGATTCTGCGCCGCAGCGACGAACAGAAAGCAATCGCGCAGCAGCGGGCAGCAAGCGAAGACCTGGACGAGGTTGGGTATGCGCAGCGCGCCGCGCTTGTGAGCCAACAGCAGAACACGCCCGAAACCAATCCCTTGCTTGTCGACGACCGACGCAAGCGTGCCGCCGAACGCCACCACACCAAGAAAACCAAAAACTAGAAAACCTTTTCGAAACACTGTGTGCGGGAGGTTTCCCGGAAATCCACCGAATAATTAGCCACCAACATGGGCTCATTATCCTCAGCCACAGCCGTGTAGATCGACCGCACCTCAGGCCACCGCTCCTGCACTTCCTTGCGCAGTCGATACTTGAGCGCAGAAGACAGGTTCAGTCCCCGATGCCGGCGGTTCACCACCGTTATCTGCTGCTCGGCGCAATCCGACCCCCGCATCCGCCGCACCTCGGACAGGCCCGCAACCACACCGAAATACACCAACACCACCATCAGCGATTGTTCGCCATCGCGCAGCTGGTGATCCCACCGTTTCCTCGTCCACGGCACTACATCCCGAGTCAACCCACCAACTGGCATGTCCGCTTCGGCCTCTGTGTAAAGCTGTAGTAGCGGCTCTCTGTGTTGCTCCGGTGACCGATGGTCCTCATACACCACAAAATCATATCCGGGCGGCAACACCGGTCCTTCCCACTGCGACTCCGATGATGTGGGAATCACCCCACACAACTCCACCATCCCCAGATAATAGCCACAGTCTAATAGCTCCCACTCGAAATCCCCCTCGCCACCCGACAGCGGTACCCCATGCCATATTCGAATAAGGGTTCGCCCCACGGCCTGTGTGAACTCCTCAATCCCCGCAATGAGTTCCCGCCACGCCGTCAGCTCCGACCCGGTGGCCGGTCCGCCCGGGGTCTCTGGGAGAAAATCAACTCCCAACACCAAGTCCGCGTCCACCCCTTGGGCGCCCGGCGTCATAGTCGCATCCACATACCCCAACACCTCAACGTCATCCGGCAGGCCCGGGTGAGCCGAGCCCGCATCAGCGGCAATCAGCGGATACCCCAGCGGTGAGCGTCGAAAAGCGGAAAGATCCGGCTCACCCGAAACCGCAACCAACACCACCGACTCCCGCACCGGGGTGGGCCGCAGCGACTCGCACACCACCTCTGCCGACGCCGAATCAGCCACGTCACCACTCACATCCTGATGCGCAACATTGGTGGCAAACACAAAATTCACCAACGCATCACTATAGTCCGCAGGCGTCACGTCGGTTTCAGGGGGCGCAAATTGAAAAAAGACAGTCATGGCTTAACCATAACTGTCTCACCTACCGGCAGCCTACCGCGACTCTACCGCATGAATAGCAGCATCCGCCCACTCCTGCCACTGGGCGGCCTGCTCCCGGAACTTCTGGGCATCCTTCGTCTTACCCTTCGCCTCTGCAGCCTCCGCCGCGGCCGTGAACTCTTTCACCTTCGCCGTAAACTGTGCCGCCCGGGCCTGCGCCTCTGGATCCGTACGCCGCCACTGGTCCTCCACCGCTCGGCTCACCAACGACTCCAGCTTGAAGATCTTGTCTTCAAACTCCCGCACCCGGCCCCGCGGCACAAACCCGATCTCTTCCCACTTCTCCTGCAGCTCGCGCAGCTTTGCCCGTGCCACATCAGCCGAGCTTGCCGACTCAATCGCCGGACCATACTCGGCCAGCAACGCCTCCTTTGCCGCCGCATTCGCGGCAAACTCCTGATCCCGCTTCTCATGCTCCGCATTGCGTGCATCAAAGAAATGGTCCTGGGCCGCCTTGAACGCATTCCACAACTTATCATCCATGTCCCGCGGCGCCCGGCCAGCCTGACGCCACCGATCCATCAACTCACGAAACGCCCGGGCGGTCTCATTCCAATCGGTGGAATCCTTGATAGCCTCAGCCTGCGCCACCAACCCCTCCTTGACGCGCTGCGCCGAAGCCCGACCCCGATCCAACTCCGCAAAATGCGCCCCCCGACGCCGATTAAACGAATCCCGCGCCCGCGAATACCGCTTCCACAGCGCATCATCGGTTTTCCGATCCACCCCCCGAATCGTCCGCCACTCATCCAAAATGGCCCGAATCCGGTCGCCGGCCTGCTTCCACTCCGTGGAATTCTCCGCAATATCCTCGGCCTCCGCGGCCAACTCCTCCTTGCGGGCAATCGCCGCTTGCCGACGAGCCTGCTTCTCCTCCTTGGCCCGCTCACCGGCAACAATCGCCTCATCCATGAACTTCGTCAGCCGTGACCGCAGTGACTCCACATCCCCAATCACCGCGGCCTCATCCAACGAATCCCGCAACTGCTCGGCCTTGCCTCGCAAATGCGCCGACTCCGTGGGATGACTCTGCAACCGGGTCTCCAAATTGATAACCTCAACCACCAGATCATCAAACCGGGCCCCATAATGTGCCAACCCCTCCGCCGGCGTACCCGCCTGCCAGGAACCAATCAGACGCTCCCCATCGGTCGTCTTCACATACGCATTCCCCGACTCGTCAACCCGACCCCACTCTGCCGGATCAGACGCCGCCGGAATGGTAACAGCTGGGCGGGCCGCAGGCTGCGCCGTAGGAGTGGGGGCCGTGGGACGCGAAACTCCGCCGGCAACAACACCGGGACGAGGGCCTGGCTTAGGGGGGTGGGGAGTAGTCATGGCAAAATTTCCTTACAGTAATTGTGCCGCGCGACGCGGCTGCCGAAACGAAAATGACAAGAGAGTAGTCTTCCCAACAAACCTCAATGAAGCATCCGGGATCTAGGAGCACAAGCCATGAAGCCACGCCCATGCCAGCTAGCACAAGAAAACACTCCTCACCAAACATACCTTGAAGACGCGAGCAATGTCATTTGAACCACACCACACCAGCAGTAAACCCGCACATGACCTGCACGAGAATCCCATGACCCCGCCAACAACCACAACGCATACGTCGCCCATCCGGCCGGTTGCCATTGTTGGGCCCACCGCCTCCGGAAAATCCGCCCTCGGCATCAGCCTCGCCCACGCCTGCAACGGCGAAATCGTCAACGTTGACTCCATGCAGCTCTACCAAGGCATGGACATCGGCACCGCCAAACTCACCATCCCCGAACGCGCCGGCATTCCCCACCACCTGCTCGACATCTGGGACGTCACCGAAACCGCCTCCGTCGCCCACTACCAAAACCTCGCCATCGCCACCGTCACAGACATCATGGCCCGCGGGAAACTCCCCATCCTCGTCGGCGGCTCCATGCTCTACGTGCAATCCCTCATCGACGACTGGCAATTTCCCCCCACCGACCCACAGGTGCGAAAGAACTGGGAGAAAAAACTTGTCGACATAGGCATCGCAGCCCTCCACGACCACCTGAAAACCCTCGACCCCGAGGCCGCCGCCATTATCGAAGCCAACGATCCTCGCCGCACCGTCCGGGCACTCGAAGTCATCGAACTCACCGGCCGGCCTTTCACCGCATCCCAGCCCCCGAAAACCGCCCCGCCCCGATGGGACACCATCATCATTGGGTTGCGCACCACCAGCGACTGGCTGAACCCCCGCATCACCCAGCGAACCGAACAAATGTTTGCCCAGGGATTCATTGACGAAGTGGCCGACCTTGTCGCCAATCGCGGCCTCATAGCCGACTCTACCGCCGGCCGAGCCATCGGCTACGCCCAAATCCTCGCCGCCCGCGCCGGACAATTGGCCTGGGACGATGTGCTGGAACGAACCATTATTAGTACCCGACGATACGTCCGCCGGCAACGCAGCTGGTTCAACCGGGACCCCCGCATCCACTGGATTGACGCCACCGACACCGAAAACCCACCATACGAACAAATGCGCAACATTCTTATAGCCGAGGGGGTATCTTGTGGGTAACACCAGGTGAAACCGCATGACAGGAACATCATCCGTGGGTACCATACGTTAGTAATAAAAGAATTCAATTAACAAAAGCTAAATATTTCAAAAATCAGAAAGAGTCATGCCGATGACCGCACCGCACACACTCAACTCCCACCCAACCACCATCGCCTTCACGAAAGGCCACGGCACCCAAAACGACTTCATCATCCTGCCCGATCCCGAAGCCCAACTCTCCCTCACCCCACAACTCATTGCCACCCTGTGCGATAGGCAACGCGGCATCGGCGCCGACGGAATCCTTCGGGTCGCCACCACCGGCGCCCTCCGCCGCGCCGGGCTCCTGACCAATAACCCCACCAGCCTCGAAGCCATCAGTGATGATGACTGGTTTATGGACTACTACAATGCCGACGGTAGCGTCGCGGAAATGTGCGGCAATGGCACCCGCGTCTTCGCCCACTATGTTCGATCCCGGGGGCTGGTCACCACTGACCAATTCACCATCGGTACCCGCGCCGGGGCGAAACCGGTCACCGTACATTCATTCGATGACGATAACGCCGTGGTGTCTGTTGCCATGGGGCCGGCCACATCATTAGGGGAGTCCACTTGCTCCATGGGCGGCCGCATGTATGCCGGTATGGGAGTGGACATGGGTAATCCGCATTTAGCCTGTGTGGTTCCAGGGCTTACCGCGGAAGCCCTGGCCGACCTCACCCTGGATCGGCCCGAGTTTGATGCCGAATTCTTCCCCGAGGGGGTCAATGTGGAGGTACTGACCGAACTTGCGCACAGCCCAGAGGGTTATCGCACACACATGCGGGTTTATGAGCGTGGGGTAGGGGAGACCCGTTCCTGCGGCACCGGCACCGTGGCCGCGGCCCGGGCGGCCCTAGCCTATGCGGGCTTCGTCAATGGCACCGTCATGGTGCAGATTCCCGGCGGGCAGGTGGAAGTCACCATTGATGGCGATACCTCTACCCTGCGTGGCCCGTCCGCTCTGGTGGCCACCGGGGAGCTGCATTGTGCGGCGCTGAACTAAGGGGTGTTGTTGGTGGCTGAGGATTGCAGCTCTTTCAGGCGTCGATAAGCGGCGTCTTTACGGGTGCGGCGCCGATCGTGCACCACGTAGGCTGCGAACACCCCAAGCAGCAGCACCAGCAGCGAGAACGCGGAAATCGTGGCGTAGCGCAGGGAACGGGATTCTGCGGTATTATCGTCGGCCAATGATGTTGGGGCAATGTCGAAACCCGACACCGTAATCATGGCAAGCGAGGGGTTACCGAAATTATCCCAAGCCTTGACCGTGGTCGTTTCATCCTTGTCGAATACCCGGGAGTAGGTGTTCTTCTTGCCCGCCACTTCCTTCCATTCGGAAGAAATACCACGCAGCGGCTCGTCCGTGGTGATGACAATGGTGACCGGACCCTTCTTCTCCGAATCAAGATCCTGCTTATTCACCACCGAAATAACCGGCCCCTGGTATTCCGAGGCGGCACCGGCATCATTACGCACCCAACCACGCTCGTTCATGAGCGTTTTCGCCTCATCGAAACTGGGATGCGGGCACCAATACACGCCTTCCGCGCCGATGGTGAGGTTTCTAGGCGCCTTTTCGCTCCGTACCCAACCGTCGAGCGTGGAGGAATAATTAATGGGGGATAGGCCGGAATGGTCAAAAATGTTATTGGCCTTAGTCAACGACCCTACATTCCAAGTACGCAAGTTGATGTCGAAATCCGTGGCCCCATCGAACATGGCTGTCATGTCCTGCACCTTGGAGGTGTCCCAACTGCTAATGTCGGCGCTGAACGTTTTCGCGTGCGCAAACATGGAATGCATCTCAGTCACATTGGAGGTATCCCAGCCGGAGATATCACCATTAAATGCCTGGGCTTTATTGAACATCCCCGCCATGGAGGTCACACTATTGGTATTCCATGCCGCAATATCGCTATCAAAGCGGGTTGCCCCATCGAACATGTAAGCGGTTGAACGCACCTTATTGAGGTCCGGAGCGCCTGCGTATGGCGTGAACTGCACATTGGTTGCCCGTTGGAACATACCCTCCATGCTGCGCCACTGATTCGTGCCCCAGGAATCCACCCGCAATAACGCATCGGTGGTTTGCGGCCGACCCCCAGAAAACCCCAGCTGCAGCCGGGGGATTGCGCCCTGGATGCCTATGGTGTATTCGCCGGGATTGTCGTAATTACACGCTGCACTATCGTTTGGCTTATCTACCTTGAAGGAATTGCTCGGGTTAGCGATGTCACACGTGACTTTGAAATGCGGTTCGGCATCCCCTACCCCTGGCGCCGACATCGAAAAGCTTTTCGACGAGTCCCCAGTCAGGCGAGTGTCAACCGTAAACACAAATGCATCAGGATTGCTGCTAATGAAATTCTCTCGCAGGGATTTTTCTTTTGCCGACTCTGCAGCCGTCGCAGCGGTGGCGGATTCACTACCGTTTGATGAGGTGCTTGTTGATGACGTCGATGTGGAACTCGTGGCCGAAGAAGACGTTGATGGTTCCGTCGACGAGTGTGGAGTTTCGGAAGTGGGATGCTGCGCCCCCCGGGGCACGGTGGCCTCCGGGTACTGTGGTGGGTTTTGTTGATGCGAATCACCGTTAGGTGTTGCGGCCTGACCACTGCCCGAATTATTTGGGATCTGTGGCACGGCTGGCGCCGGCACCTGGGGTGCGGCGGGGGCCGGTTCATTATTCAGCGGAATGCTGGGGCCCACGATAGGGACCGGCACTCCTGGGGCTATCACCACGGGTACCACGGCTACGGGAGACACCTCCACCCCAAGTTCGATTTGGGCTGCGGCGGGAGCGGCTGTGGCAAACAAGGTGCAACCAGTTAGCACAGCGGTGCTGAGGCACGCTGCCCAACGATGCGATGCGCGGGTGCGCTTGCTCAAGTCGTCTTCTCCTGTCTAGCCGAATATAAAAAGTTGTGTCAAAACTCACAAATTAGAGTTTTTTGCTGCACCTTTGCTGGTGATATTTAGTGCATAATGTAAACCATGATGAGTCCACAAAAGATTTCATCTTGAGAATACCAAAGATATTTAAATTTGATAATAGCGCTAACACCCTTTCCTTAGCCCAAACTTAGGTCTGCTGCCATAATTCTGGGTGATTATCTGCAAAGATGAAGATGTTTTCACATTCGAGTAGTATTCTCAGCTTGCCCCTTAGTGAGGGGCCATATCAGGGTGGCCATATTTTATGTTAAGCCGCCATGACATGCATAATTTGCTGCAATTGTGGTACATAAACTTTCGGTTGCTGTCGAAAAACTTATGCCATGAATCGTCCCAATCTCGCTTCAATAACACTATTCTAGATGGCGTTTGCTCTTTTGATTTTTTATTTGAATAGACTGAACACAGCATTATTTATTTCTAGCCCATATTCTATGTTGTGACACCTGGAGGTATCTCATGAGAATCCTATTGACGGCTTTCAGTCCTTTTAATGGCGCAACGGAAAACACTAGTTTGGCCGTTGTCACGAATCTCGCGGAACTCTTGCCTAACCATAAAACCCAAGTATTGGAATTGCCGGTGGCCTTCGCCAACTCCCATAAGGTTGCCATTTCTACCGCTAAACAATTTCGCCCCGACATTATCCTCAGCTTCGGTGAAGACGCCACCCGTAACAGCATCAATGTGGAAACCCAGGCCTATAACCAACAGCAAGCCACCATTCCCGACAATGATGGTTTCCAACCCAAGGGCAAGGCCATCATTCCTGGGGGTATTCCCACCATTGCCACGAACTTTCCTATTTGGCCCAAGGCAGTGGTGGCTAGTTTGCGGCAAACCCCCTGGCCCATGGAATTAAGCGCCAACCCTGGTGGCTTTGTCTGCAACCATTTGGCCTATCATCTTTACAGCTCACCGTTCCCCACCTTATTCATGCACGTGCCCGCCCTGCACTCTGGCAATGATGCAGCTACGGCAGCCGCCGATGGGGATGTGGCCGGTGAAGTGAGGGGCATGGAAGCCGACACCTCCACGCCTCCTACGGTTTCTGATCCGGCGGATGCGGTACAGAAGATAGCTGAGACGGTGTGGATGTTCGTCGACAAGCTTAGCTAGCCTGGTAGTTCTTCCCCAGACGCTGGGCAGATTGTCGCGCCTGTAACCAAGCCTCCTTGAGCTCTAGCGCCCGCACATCGGTGAGTTTGAGCAGCGACTCCAACTGCTGGATGCTGAGGTTTCGACTGAGCCGATCGTTGAGCCTAGGCACAAACCGTCGGGAAGTGCTCGCCAGAAAATGAAACGAAGAAATATCGGGATCGGTACAGTTCTCATCGGCCAATGCTGGCCGGTGTAGTGTGCGATCCGCAATAGATTCCGTATCGTTTTTGTATAAAAAATCCTCGTACTTCCGTAGGGTATCCTCAATATCCTCCCGAGAAAGCACAATAGATGCCTTCAGCGCAGCCGTTTCCTGCGAATATGGATGATAACGCGACAATAAAAACGACGCGACCAAAATGAGGCAGGATAGTGCTGCCCCCTCAATTTGCAGCAACGCAACCAATAACAAGCAGGCACCAGCGATCGCAACCCACGGCCAGGCGATGCCCGAGGAGTCGTAATCGTCAATTGCCTCTATCTCTTGCACTTGTAGCTCACCCACTTAACGCAAACCTTACGCTCAACTTCGCTACTGAAGCCTTAGTGACCACCACAACCGCAGCTGCCGGATCCGCAACCACCAGAACCGCACCCCTGTGGTGCCAAGAGCGAACCAACCATGACCGCCCGCCCGGCAATCACACTGTTTTTCTTAGGCAATTCAGTAATATTTAAGGAGTCGGGAAGGCATACATCATAGGCGAACGATCCGTCAACCGTGGCGTGAATGAATCGCTGCCCCGTGAGTGCATTGGTGCGGTAATCCGCATCGAGCACCCGTGCGCTAAACGACGCCCCAGCATCCGGGTGAGCTGCACCATTACCATCAGCAACCACCGAAATCCCATCAGAATCCAAAAATCCGGGCTGGTTTCCGGTCTCGGCAACATAGTCGTCAACGGTGGGGTAGTATCGCAAATCTTCCGCCGAAGCGAGAGCGGTAATAGCGACCTGTTGCCACCGCTGTTCTGGTTCGTCCACCAAGAGTGGGCCTTGCGCCAGATTGCATGTTAACGAAGTAACAGCCTGGCCGTTATAGTCAATGATGTCGCATAATGCTAGAACATCGTTCAACATGGTCACGTGTGCAAAACTCATGGCAACCGAATCGAACCCGGCATATGTGGCAAACGGTTCCACTGCTAGAATATTGATCTGTGCACCAGAAGAATCCGCATACTGAATTAATTGGCCGCCCCTAACTTCACCAGTGACGCTAAGCTTATTAGTGCTAATGGCAGCTTCGACGGCATCCTGCCATTTGTCGAATTTCATGCCTAAAGCCACAAGATCATTGCTCATAGCACAACATTGTACGTGCTGAAGTCTAAGAAATAGTCATCGTATTGATGGTTGAGATGCTATTGTTACACCTGTTGTGATTTCCGCCATTTTTTGGCCAAGTATCCCGGAATCCACCCCCCACAAAGAGGGTCAATAATTAGCTACTCATAGAATTCCGAGAACAATTTTAGGCCTATCGGGGGCTGTAGCACTTCATGTGCTTGCTGGTAAACCATAAAATTCTACAAAAAGACGCAATAAAAGACTGAAAGTATGCCAAAAAACACTTCCCATCAACCCTATACCCAGACAACCCACACCAATACACACGAAGAACTCATCAAGGAAGCCTTCAAAGACCACACCCTCACCACGGTATCGACCGATGCCACCACACCACCTGCCAACATTGCAATGGTAACCACCGATGACGTAGTTGAGAATCATGGGGTTTCCGTAGCCGCAACCGGCGCAGTTTCCGGCATGTCTGCTGATACAGCCGCAACTGGCGTGCTTACAGCAAGCATGCCCATGGTCGGCGTGCCCACGACCGGTGAGCTTGACCTCGAAGAACGGTCTTCTTTCCGCCGCATCTCCGGCAGCTCCGACATCTACGCCACCGACCAAGACGACGGATACGACGTCGAATACCGAAAACTCCGCCTCGAACGGGTCATTTTGGTGGGCGTGTGGACCGAAGGCACCACCGCCGAAATTGAAGCCACCATGCGTGAACTTGCGGCCCTCGCCCAAACCGCCGGATCCGAAGTCGTTGATATGCTCTACCAAAAACGCGACCGGCCCGACCCCGGCACCTACATTGGGTCCGGTAAAGTCCAAGAACTCAAAGACATCGTTCAGGCCACCAATATTGATACCGTGATCTGCGATGGTGAGCTTTCCCCCGGCCAAATGATTGCCCTGGAAAAGGCCCTTGACGTCAAGGTCATTGACCGCACCATGCTCATCCTCGACATTTTTGCCCAACACGCCAAAAGCAAGGAAGGCAAAGCCCAGGTATCGCTTGCCCAAATGGAATACCTGATTACCCGGGTTCGCGGCTGGGGTGGTGCGCTATCCCGCCAGGCTGGTGGCCGCGCCGGGGGTTCGAACGGCGGCGTGGGGTTGCGGGGCCCCGGCGAAACCAAAATTGAGGCGGATCGGCGCCGGCTGCGCTCCGACATGGCTAAGCTGCGGAAAGAGATTGCCGGCATGCAGACCGCGCGGGAGATCAAGCGTTCCCGCCGGCGGGCGTCGACCATTCCGCAGATTGCCATTGCCGGCTACACGAATGCCGGAAAATCCTCCCTCATTAACGCCATCACCGGTGCCGGCGTGCTGGTAGAAGACGCCTTATTCGCCACCCTGGACCCCACCACCCGGCGCGCCGAATTGGCGGATGGCCGAACGGTGGTGTTTACCGACACGGTGGGGTTTGTGCGTCACCTGCCAACCCAGTTGGTGGAGGCGTTTCGGTCCACGCTGGAGGAGGTGGTTGGTGCGGACCTGGTGTTGCACGTGGTGGATGGTTCCGACCCGTTCCCTCTGAAGCAGATTGCCGCGGTGAATAAGGTCATTGGTGAGATCGTGCAGGAATACGGGGAGACTGCGCCCCCGGAGATCATTGTGGTGAATAAGATTGATGCGGCCGACCCACTGGTATTAGTGGAGCTGCGGCATGCTGTGGATGATGTGGTGTTTGTGTCGGCGCATACTGGTGAGGGGATTAGCGAGTTAGAGGCGCGGATTGAGTTGTTTTTAAACAGCTTGGATTCGCATGTTGAGCTGCTGGTTCCCTTTACCCGGGGGGATGTGGTGTCGCGGGTGCATCAGTATGGGACGGTGTTGCGTGAGGAGTACACGGAGGCCGGCACCCGGATTGATGTGCGCCTGGCCGCGGAGCTGGCGGCGGAGCTTGCCGAGTTTCAGGTGTCGACAGATACCGCCAGCTAAGCCCGGTTACGTAGCATGTTTGGTTAGGTTGTGGTGGGCCAGTAATAATAAAGGTTCGTGAGCACATCTTCTTTTGGTTTGTTTCGGTGGTCGATCCATGGTGATGGCAAGACCATTCAACCTGGTGCGGTGGTGGCCCCGGATGAGCGGCTGTCGTGGGGTCGCACTATTGGCATTGGTATGCAGCATGTGATTGCCATGTTTGGGGCGACGCTGCTGGTTCCCACCTTGACGGGGTTCCCGGTGAATACGACATTATTATTCTCCGGGGTGGGGACGATGGTGTTTTTGGTGATAACCCGGAACCAGCTGCCGTCGTATTTGGGGTCGTCGTTTGCGTTTATTGCCCCGTTGTTGGCGTCGAAAAGCCTAGGGTTTGGGGCGCAGCTGGGTGGGGTGGTGGCTGCGGGCCTGGCGCTCATGGCGGTGGGGTTGGTGGTGAAACGCCTGGGGAAGGGGATTATTGATACGGTGATGCCGCCCGCGGTAACGGGGGCGATTGTGGCGCTGATTGGGTTTAATTTGTCGGCGTCGGCAACGAAGAACTTTGCGACGCAACCCATGGTGGCAACCGTGACGTTAGGGGCGATCATGGTGTTCACCGTGGCTGGCCGGGGCATGGTGGCCCGGTTGGGGATTTTGTTGGGGGTCATCACCGGATGGGTGTTTGCCGCGGTCACCGGGAATCTTTCGGAGGGGGCGTCGGCGGCAATCGCGGCTGCCCCCTGGGTGGGGTTGCCGCAGTTTCACACGCCGGAGTTTCATTTGTCGGCGGTGATGGTGTCGCTGCCGGTGGTGATTGTTTTGATTGCGGAAAATGTGGGGCATGTGAAGGCGGTGTCGGAGATGACGGGCCGGAATTTGGATGCCCAGGCTGGAAATGCGCTCATCGCCGATGGTTTAGGGACCGTGCTGGCTGGTGGTTTCGGGGGTTCGGGGACGACAACCTATGCGGAGAACATTGGGGTGATGGCGGCAACCCGGGTGTATTCCACCGCGGCCTATTGGGTGGCGGCGCTCACGGCGGTGGGGTTGGCGTTTGTGCCGAAGTTTGGGGCGCTGATTTTCACGATTCCGGCCGGGGTGTTAGGCGGTGCGGCCCTGGTGCTTTATGGTTTGATTGGCATGCTGGGGGTGCGAATCTGGCAGGACAATAAGGTGAACTTTAACAATCCGGTGAATTTGATAGCTGCTGCTGTGGCGTTGGTGGCGGGTATCGGCAACCTGACACTTGTGGTGTTTGGCATTCACCTGGAGGGTATTGCCTGGGGGTCGGTGGGGATTATCGCTGGTTATCCCCTGTTACGGTGGCTTTATACCACCATGGGTGAGGGGAAAACCGCACGATTCTAGGGGTGGGGGAGCACGGTGGTGATGTCGTGGATGAGTCGGGCGGCTACCTTCGCGGTCCGACCATCCACATCATAGGTGGGGTTGAGCTCCACCACGTCGACGAGTCGGAGTTTGCCGGTGTGGGCGGCAGCCAAGCACATTGCGCGAACCTGGGGGAGGGCCACTCCCAGGGTGGCCGGGGCGGACACCCCGGGGGCGACGTGGGCGGGAAGCACATCAAGATCAATGCTGAGGTGCAGGATGTCCGCGGTGGCGGCCGCTTTGGTGACGAGTTCCGCGGCCTCGGCTGCGGTCAGGTCCGCCAACGCATCGTCGGTGACATAGGTGACGCCTAACTGGTCGGCGGTCTGAAACAGGATGCGGGTGTTATTCGGTTCGGAAATACCCAGTACCGTGTAGTGGAAGTCATGCGGCCAGGCGTCGGCGATCTGTTTGAACGGGGTGCCGGAGGTGGCAATATCGCTGGTGCGCAGGTCAAAATGGGCGTCGAGGTTGATGATGGCAATGGATTTGCCGTCACCATGGTGGGACTGCCGCAAGCCCCGGTGGGAGGCCCAAGATGTTTCGTGCCCGCCGCCGAGCGTCACCACGGTGCCGGAACCATTATCAAGCAGGGCGGCCACGGTGTCGCTCAGCTGCTGCTGCCCTGCCTCCAGGTCCGAGGTGTTGGTGTAGGTAATGGTGTGGGCGTCGGCCCGAACCCTATCGTCGTGGATAGCCAGTGACGCCAGGGCCTCTCTAATAGCGGTGGGCCCGGTCGCGGCTCCCACCCGGCCGTGATTGCGCGCCACCCCGGTGTCTGAGGCGAACCCCACCAGGGTGATGGCGTTCGGCGGCACGGGCTCGGCCTCGGCATCAATGATGGTGGTGAACCAGCGGGCATGTTCGTCGCCCGGCCTATCGTCGCGGCCGTGCCAATGAAAATATTCGGTCATGTGCTCTAGGATAGATCTTCATGTCCAAGGTGCCCGCAGCCACCCACACGCTTGCCATACTGCGTCTGCTCATGACCACCGATGCGCCGATTTCGGCGGCCCGGATCGCCACCCAACTACGGCTACCCCGATCCACCACCTACCAGTTGTTGAAAGTCATGGTTGATGCGGGGTTTGTCATGCACCTGAAATCTCACCGCACCTATGGTTTGGGGGCGGCCGCATACTCCCTGGCCCAAGCGTATTCCACCCAACAACCACTGGTGCGGGCCAGCACGCGGCACGCCCAGGCGCTGGCGAAACTGGCGGGCGGCAGCGCCCACGTGTCCCGGCTCTCCTCCGGGATGGAGGTGCTGTATGTGCTGGAGGAACGCTCCACGGCGGCGGTATCCCTCATCACGGATGTGGGGGTGCGGTTAGCGGCGGAACGCACCGCGTCGGGGCGGGCGATGCTGGCGGCTCTGCCCGACGCGGAGCTGAAGGCCCGGGTCGATGCCGCCGGTTTGGGCCGGCAGTGGCAAAAAATTCACACCATGGTGCAGCAGGTGCGGTTGCGGGGGTGGGCCGAAGAAACCGAGGAAGTGTCGGTGGGGCAGAGCTCCATTGCCGCGGCGGTGCTGGACCACACCGGGCGGCCGGCCGCGGCCCTGGCCGTGACGTTTACCCCAGGGGTGGGCGTCGATAAGCATGCCGAGTTGGTGGCGGAAACTTGTCGACGGGCGCAGCAAGTGCACACCACATTGTTTGGTGCCGCCTAGAAACCCATGCTAGTCTCGGCGGTGGTCACACCTTATGCCTGGCTATCGCATGAGGGGACAAAAGGTGAGGTAACCGCCGCACCTTATTGTAAGCGATAGCATAATCAGGAGAACACCATGACCATTACCGTTGGCATCGGCGCACTGACCATCACCGACGTGGTGAATGTGGCCCGACACGATACGCCCATCATCCTTGACCCCGCCGCCCTGGCGGAGGTGGCGAAAACCCGGCAGCACATTGAAGAACTCGCCACGGAACCCACCCCGGTCTACGGGGTCTCCACCGGCTTTGGCGCCCTCGCCCGCCGCCATATTCCCCAGGAGCTCCGCACCCAATTGCAACGCAGCCTGGTGCGCTCCCACGCCGCCGGATCCGGTCCGGAGGTAGAACGCGACGTCATTCGCGCCCTCATGCTGCTCCGGCTTTCCACCCTCATGACTGGCCGAACAGGTGTTCGCCCCGTGGTGGTGGAAACCTATGCCGCCCTCCTCAACGCCGGCATCACCCCCATCGTTTACGAGTACGGATCCCTCGGCTGCTCCGGGGACCTTGCCCCCCTCGCGCACTGCGCCCTCGCACTCATGGGCGAAGGCGACGTTCGGCTTGCCGACGGCACGAAAACCCCCGCCGCCGACGCCCTGGCCGCCGCCGGCATCACCCCCCTCATCCTCGCCGAAAAAGAAGGCCTCGCCCTCATCAACGGTACCGACGGCATGCTCGGCATGCTTTGCCTCACCCTCGCGGACCTGGCAAACCTTATCACCACCGCCGACATTGCCACCGCCATGACCCTCGAAGGCCTCCGCGGCACCCCCACGGTTTTCGCCGACGACCTGCAACAACTCCGGCCCCACCCCGGGCAGGCCCGCTGCGCCGCCAACATTCGCACCCTCGTCGCCGACTCCGGCATCCTCGCCGCCGCCCACACTGAATTCCAACGCAACCACGTCCAAGACGCCTACTCCATCCGCTGCTCCCCGCAGGTCACCGGGGCGGTCCGCGACACCGCCGACTACGCCACCACCGTCGCTAACCGGGAACTCGCCGCCGCCATCGACAACCCGGTGGTCACCCTCGATGGGCGAGTCGTCAGCAATGGCAACTTCCACGGCGCCCCCATCGCCTACGTCCTCGATTTCCTCGCCATCGCCGTCGCCGACCTGGCAAGCATCTCCGAACGCCGCACCGACCGGTTCCTCGACGTCGCCCGCAACCGGGGCCTCAACGCCTTCCTCGCCGACGACCCCGGTGTCGACTCCGGCCACATGATCGCCCAATACACCCAAGCCGGCATCGTCTCCGAACTCAAACGCAACGCCGCCCCAGCCAGCGTCGACTCCATCCCCTCCTCCGCTATGCAAGAAGACCACGTCTCCATGGGGTGGTCCGCAGGCCGGAAACTCCGCCGCAGCATCGACGGGCTCGCCCGCGTTCTCGCCATCGAAATCCTCACCGCCGCCCGCGCCATCGACCTCCGCACCACCGACGACACGAACACCCCCGCGCCGGGCACCGGGGCAGTCGTGGCGCGCCTGCGGGAAACCGTGGCCGGCCCCGGCACGGACCGCTACCTGGCCCCCGAAATCGCCGAAGTCGTGGCGCTCGTCATGGACGGCAGCCTGGTCGCCGCTGCTAAACACGCGGTGGGGGAGCTGCACTAACACCACCAAGTTGCATTCGCCGCGCCGAACTGCAACAGTAACAAGCAGACATGTAAGGAGACTCCCGTGTAATTGACCGACTGACCACCCCACCAGCGCGCCCCACCCCTGCCGGTGGTGCGCGCACCAGTCGTGTCGTTCCCACACAAGGAGTCTCATCATGCATCATCCCTTCGGCCTGCCCGAAACCCTCCCTGGTACCCACGCGCCCGCCCGCATTTGGGCGCCACTCGTCGACGTCGATCATGCGGCACAACGCCAAATCCGGGCGGTCGCCGACCTGCCCTGGACCCACGGGGTGGCCATCATGCCCGACGTGCATGTGGGCGCCGCCGTCACCATTGGCAGCGTCATCGCCATGCGCGACGCAGTATCCCCCGCAGCCGTCGGCGGCGACATTGGCTGCGGCATGATGGCCGTCCGCACCAACCTCACCACCAGCGATCTTCCCAACAACCTTGCCCCACTCCGGGCCGCATGGGAAGCCGCGATACCGGTCGGCCCCAACCACCACACCACCCGTGCCCCCATTCTGAAAACCCACGGGCTCATCCGCCAACGACTCACCCGCCACTTCCGGCGCTTCACCGACCTCAGCGTCGACGTGTCCGCAAGCGAACAAACCGCTATCCGCCAATGCGGCACCCTGGGCGGCGGCAACCACTTCATCGAACTCTGTGCTGACACCACCGAAACCATTTGGCTCACACTGCACTCCGGCTCCCGAAACATTGGCAAAGAAATCGCCCACCGCCACATTGGGCGGGCAAAAACCCTGGACTGGAACCGCCACGGCCCCAACCATAACCTCCCCGTCATCCTCCGCAAAGACGCCACCGGGGCGGAACAAACCGAATGGGCGGACTACCTTCACGACCTCACCTGGGCCCAAAACTATGCCGCTCTCAACCGAACCATCATGATGGCCACCATCAAAACCGCACTCCATAACCTCCTGCCCCAAGTGCGCTACACCACGGAAATCGACTGCCACCATAACTACGTTGCCATAGAACACCACGACGGGGTGGAATTGGCCATCACCCGCAAAGGTGCCATCAGCGCCACCAGTGGTGAGTGGGGAATCATCCCCGGATCCATGGGCACCGGGGCCGCCATCGTGCGCGGCCTCGGCAACCCGGCAGCCTACTGCTCCGCATCTCACGGCGCCGGCCGAATCATGAGCCGCAGCGAGGCCCGCCGCAGCTTCACCCTCGACGACCTTGCCCACCAAACCGCCGGGGTGGAATGCCGTAAAGACCCAGGCGTGCTCGACGAAATCCCGGGCGCCTACAAAAACCTCGACCAGGTCCTCGCCTATGAACAAGACCTGGTGACTGTCGAAACCAACCTCACGACCCTCCTCTGCGTCAAGGGCTAACCACCCATGTGGGCGTCGTCAAGCAAACACCAGCCCTAAAACGTCCGGTATCTCGGACAAACCACCCCCAAAACCGCTACCCTCACCCCCATGCCACGCGATAAAGTGGGGAGAATCAGCCCGTCGGCATCGAGGTGATAGCCCCAGCGCCACCACCGCTGGACCCCGAGCCGGCCCGGCCTGACCCCAACGACGAAAACCCCAAGGAGAACCCATGACCGCCGGCCCCCGGGAAGTCCGCGCCCCCCGCGGCACTACCCTCACCGCCAAATCCTGGCAAACCGAAGCGCCCATGCGCATGCTCATGAACAACCTTGACCCCGAGGTAGCCGAACGCCCTAACGACCTGGTCGTCTACGGCGGCACCGGCAAAGCCGCCCGCAACTGGGACGCCTTCGACGCCATCATCGCCGCCCTCAAAGACCTCAACACCGACGAAACCCTCCTCATTCAATCCGGCAAACCCGTCGCCGTTTGGAAAACCAACCCCTGGGCACCCCGCGTCCTCATTGCCAACTCCAACCTTGTCGGCGACTGGGCCACCTGGCCCGAATTCCGCAAACTCGAAGCCGAAGGCCTCATCATGTACGGCCAAATGACCGCCGGCTCCTGGATCTACATCGCCACCCAAGGAATCCTCCAAGGCACCTTCGAAACCTTCGGCGCCATCGCCCGCAAACGATTTGGCGGCAGCCTCGCCGGCACCATCACCCTCACCGGTGGCTGTGGCGGCATGGGCGGCGCCCAACCACTCGCCGTCACCCTCAACGGTGGTGTCTGCATCATCGCCGACGTCGACAAAACCCGCTTAGAACGCCGCCACGCAAAACGCTACCTCGACACCATCGCCACCGACCTCGACGACGCCATCACCCAGGCCAACCAGGCAAAAGCCGACAAACGCGCGCTCAGCATCGGGGTCGTCGCCAACGCCGCCGACGTATTCCCGGAACTGCTCGCCCGACAACGCGCCGGTGACATCACCATCGACATCGTGACCGACCAAACCTCCGCCCACGACCCCCTCAGCTACCTCCCCCGGGATGTCCCCTTCGAAGCCTGGCACACCGAAGCCGCCGAAGACCCCGTAACATTCACGAAAAAATCCCGGGAATCCATGGCCGCACAAGTCCAAGCAATGGTGGAATTCCAAGACGCCGGCGCTGAAGTATTCGACTACGGCAACTCCATCCGCGACGAAGCCCGCCACGCCGGATACGCACGCGCATTCGAATTCCCCGGATTTGTGCCCGCCTACATCCGACCCCTCTTCTGCGAAGGCCTCGGCCCCTTCCGCTGGGCTGCCCTCTCCGGCGACCCTGAAGACATCCGCGTCACCGACCAAGCGCTCAAAGAACTCTTCCCCGAAAACGAGCACCTTCACCGGTGGCTCGACGCGGCCGAAGAATACGTAGAATTCGAAGGCCTACCAGCGCGCATCTGCTGGCTAGGCTACGGTGAACGACATAAAGCCGGGCTGCTCTTCAACCAACTCGTTGCCGAAGGAAAAATCTCGGCACCCATCGTCATCGGCCGCGACCACCTCGACTCCGGCTCCGTCGCCTCACCCTACCGCGAAACCGAAGCCATGCTCGACGGCTCCGACGCCATCGCCGACTGGCCCCTCCTCAACGCCCTCACCGCCGTAAGCTCCGGAGCAACCTGGGTATCCATCCACCACGGCGGCGGCGTCGGCATCGGCCGCAGCATCCACGCCGGCCAAGTATGCGTCGCCGACGGCACCGAACTAGCCGCACAAAAACTCGAACGAGTACTCACCAACGACCCCGGCATGGGCGTGGTACGACACTTCGACGCCGGCTACAACCGGGCCGCCGAAGTCGCAGCCGAACGCGGCATCACCATGCCCATGGAATTCCACAGCCGAGAAACCCAAGGATAACAGCGTGACCGCAGTCCTATTCGAAAACATTAGCGAACTACGCACCGTGTCGGCGCTCGGCACCCTCGCTAACGCAGCAATCGTCGCCGATGACGGCCGTATCGCCTGGATCGGCCCCACCACCCAAGCACCTGCCGCTGATACCCGCATCAACCTGGGCGGACGCGCCGTACTCCCCGGCTGGGTCGATTCCCACACCCACATGCTTTTCGACGGCAACCGCGCGGCAGAATTCGAAGCCCGCATGGCCGGACAAAGCTACGCGGCAGGCGGAATTAACGTCACAGTGACGGCTACCCGGGCCGCCACCGACACCCGATTAGAACAACTACTACACGACCGGATCAATGCCGCCCGCGCCGGGGGAACTACCACCCTGGAAACCAAAACCGGTTATGGGTTGGATGTGGAATCGGAACGCCGAGCTGCCCGCATTGCCGCCACCGGGGTAGATGACGTGACATTCCTGGGGGCCCACGTGACGCCGGTCGGGGCAGACCCGGACGACTATGTGGACCTGGTGTGCGGGGACATGCTGGATGCGGTTGCCCCCTACGTCCACTGGATTGACGTGTTCTGTGAGCAGGGAGCGTTCGACGAGTCCCAGTCCCGGAAGGTGCTGCAAGCCGGTCGGGCGCGCGGCCTGGGGTTGCGGGTGCACGGCAATCAATTGGGCGCAGGCCCCGGTGTGCGGTTGGCCTGCGAGTTGGGGGCGGCCAGCGTGGATCACGTGAATTACTTAGACAGTGAGGACGTGGAACGCCTGGCGGTCAGCGACACCGTGGCAACGGTGCTTCCAGCCTGTGATCTTTCTACCCGGGAACCGTTCGCCCCGGCCCGGCAGCTGCTCGACGCCGGGGCGCATGTGGCTATCGCATCGAATCTCAACCCGGGCACCTCATACACGTCGTCGATGAATTTCTGCGTGGCCACCGCAGTGTTGCAAATGAGGCTCAGCCTGGACGAGGCCATTACCGCGGCCACCCGTGGCGGGGCGAAGGCATTACGCCGACATGATGTGGGTGGGGGAGTGGACCCGCAGGGCCGGCCGGCGGTGGGCACACTGGCGGTAGGGGCACGCTGTAACCTGCATGTATTAAACACGAATCATGCAATTGATTTGGCCTACCGCCCGGGAATGCCGCTGACCTGGGGCACATTCATCGATGCTGTGCCTGTGCGATGATGCCGTGTCGGTGTGATCGCGTCCCATCGGCGTGATAGCACCGAGTCAGTGCGGTAGCTAAAAAATAGCTAAAACCCCACCGGAGGTTCAAAAATAACATGAACCACCGGTGGGGTTTTAGTGCGTGAAGGTTCGACTACTGGGCGTCGAGGTCCTGCTCGATGAGAGCGGCGATCTTCTCCACTGCCTCAGCATTATCAGACTTGACGGTGACCTTGTCGCCCTTTTCGGCACCAAGCGCCATAATCATCAGCGAGGAAGCAGCATCGGTTTCATCATCCTCTTCGCCTTCGAGGAACAGGAAGATCTCCTCATCATATTCGCCAGCTGCTTCGGCGATGATGGAAGCGGGACGAGCATGCAGCCCAACCTGGGAACCGACGACAACAGTCTTGGAGGCCATAGATGGTCCTTTCGTAGTGTCTGACTCATGTGATGCAGACGGGATTATTTTTCGTTTACGTAGGAAGTTTTTCTTCCCAACGTCTGTGCCCGATTCTATGAGGTTTTAGAGGCAACCGCCACAAAATGGGCAAAGTATTTGATATTTCACACATACGGATTTTCCGGCATCGGCACAAAATGAGTGATGAACTGGGAAAATCCGTATTATGATGCAGCTCCTATGCAGCGACTGCCTGGGCGGTATCCTTGGCAGCCTGGGCCATGAGGGTCTTATTCGGCCAGAATTGCTTCAGGGCAATAATCAGTACCGTGGAGACCGCAATGCCGGCGACCAGGGCAATGATCCAGCCAAGCAGCGGGCTGATGGCGAAGAACACGAAGATACCACCGTGCGGGGCGCGTGAGCCCACACCCAACACCATGGAGATAGCGCCGGTGACCGCACCACCAGCCATGGTTGCCGGAATCACCCGAAGCGGGTCGGAGGCGGCGAACGGGATGGCGCCCTCGGAGATGAACGACAGGCCTAACAACCAGGCGGACTTGCCGTTTTCCTGCTCGGCGGCGGTGAACAGGTTCTTGCGCAGCATGGTGGCGATCGACAAGGCGATCGGTGGGATCATGCCGGCACCCATGACGGCGGCCATGATCTTCAACGATGCTTCATCGCCGGTAGACAGGCCGGCGGTGGCAAACAGGTAGGCTGCCTTGTTCACCGGACCACCCAGGTCGAAGCACATCATCAGGCCGAGAATCACACCCAACAGCAAGGCGGAGCTGCCGGACATGGAGGTCAGCCAGTTTTGCAGACCACTGAGAATTGCGGCCAGTGGCCGACCCAAGAGCAGGAACATTACCAGACCAACGACCAGCGAGGTGCCCAGCGGGATAATGACCACCGGCATGAGGGATTGCAGCACCTTCGGCACTTTTTGGTTGCCCAACCACATGGCAACAGCACCAGACAGCAGACCGGTGACCAGGCCACCAATGAAACCAGCACCCAAGGTCACGGAGATAGCACCACCGACGAAACCTGGGGCGATACCCGGGCGACCAGCCATAGCGTAGGAAATATAACCAGACAGGGCGGCCACGACGAAGCCCATGGCGGCCTGGCCCGTGGCAAAGAGCACCGAACCCAGGTACAGCGCAAAGGCTGGGTATGCGAATGCTACTTCCTTACCATCGAAATCAACGGTGGTGGGCGGCAAATTGGTCAGGGAGTACTCGGTGACGAATTGCTTCCACGGATCGATACCATTGACTTGTTCGCCGATCTGATAGCCGCCAACGAGGAAACCCAGCGCAAGCAACAGACCACCGGCCGCGACGAACGGCACCATGTAGGACACGCCGGTCATCACGGCTTGTTGCATGCGCTTGCCGACGCTTAACCCACCTTCGGCAGCCTCGCTGCTGTCGGAGGATGATGAGCTGCCACCACCTGCCACCTTTGGGGCATTGGGGTTTTTCGTGGCCGCGACGGCCTCTTCCAACATCTTCACCGGTTCGTTAATGGCGCGCTTCACGCCGGATTCAATCACTGGCTTTCCAGCGAACCGTTGCCGATCCTTCACCCCAATGTCGGTGGCGAAGATCACGGCATCCGCCTTCTTCACAATGTCTTCCGGCAGCGGTGTGATAGAGGAAGAACCCTGGGTTTCCACATGCAGGGTCACGCCGGGCATTTCTTTTGCGGCGATGGCTAGGGCGTCGGCAGCCATGTAGGTGTGGGCAATGCCGGTGGGGCAGGCGGTGATGGCGACGAGCGTCAGGCCGTCGTCGTCCTTGGCGCTGGCGCCTTCAGGCTCGTCCGCCGGGGCTTTCTTCGGGGCGCCGGCCACCACATCGGTGACCAATTCCACGAGTTCTTCCTTGGTGGCTGCACCACGTAATGCCTCAATGAATTCCTTGCGCACCAGGTTACGGGCCAATTTGGATAAGATCTTGAGGTGGGCTTTGCCGGCACCATCGGGGGCGGCGATCATGAACACTAAGTTCGCAGCCCCGTCGGGACCACCAAAGTCTACGGGGTTTTTTAATCGGGCGAACGCTAAGGTCGGCTCCGTGACGGAGGCGGACCGGCAGTGGGGGATTGCGACCCCGCCTGGGACGCCGGTGGCGGCCTTCGACTCCCGGGCCAGCACATCTTTGGCAAGGCCTTCGGCGTCTGTGGCCCGACCGGCATCGGCAACAACCTTGGCGAGATTCGTAATCACCTCAGTTGTGTCGGAGCCGAAATCAACATCAAGTTCGACAAGATCTGTCGAAATTATTGACGAATCAGACATAGGGATTATTCCTTACAGTCAAGCCCCAACCCCAACCACAAACCAGGACCGGGGCTCGATTAATTGGATGAATGAACTAGAAGGGATAGGAAGTGAGTAGCTTTAGACCAATGCCCGGATGGTGATCCGGTCGGCATCAACCTGGTTTGGGGTGGGAATAGTAGTACCAGGCAGGGTCACTGCGGTAGAACCATAAGCAACACCCAACGCCAAAGCTCGTTCGGGACTCAGCCCATCGGAAATGCCCATGACGAAACCAGCCAAGGTGCAGTCACCGGCGCCAACAGTCGACAGTGGTGTCACCGGTGGCGAGGTAGCCAACCACACCCCGTTGTCAGTCACCAGCACGGCGCCGGCGGCCCCTAAGGTGATGAGCGCCATGGGGAGGCCGCGTTTGACCAGCTTGGTGGCGGCAATAATGACCGGCTCATAGTTACCGGCCAGGGCTTCCGCCTCTAGCGAGGTGCCCGAAACCCCCACGATCTGCCCCAGCTCTAGGCTGTTGGGGGTCATGATGTCGGCATGATGCTTCTCCAGGTCATGGGCAACCGCTAATAGGGGTGCATCCGAGGTGTCGATGGCGATCTTGACGTTGGGGGCTTGGGCCCGCAAGAGGTCCACCAGGTGGGAGTACCAATTCTCGGGCACCCCGGGCGGTAGGGAGCCAGCCATGACTACCCAATCAGCCTGTTGAGCATGCTCCACCAGGGTTTTTTCCATAGCGGTGATGTCGGATTCGGTGAGCACCGCGCCCACACCATTGACCTTGGTGGTCTCTCCGGCCGGGTCGGCAAGCGTGGTGTTGACCCGCACCGGATCGCTGACTGGGGTGCACTGGTAGGGAACCTTGGTGTTATCCAACAGGCTCAAGAACGGGTCCCCGGCTGCGGCTGGGAACACAGCAAGAGTGCTGTGTTGTGCCTTGTAGATGGCGTGGGAAACATTGATGCCCTTACCACCGGCAACGGAAGTAGCCGATGATAGCCGGTTGACTCCGCCGGGGATGAGGGTGCCGGTCAATTGGAAAGTGGCGTCAATGCTGGGATTGGGGGTTAGTGTGAGTATCACGGAATCACCATACTTGTGTCGTAGGGGTGGAGTTTGGACGTAAAATCGGGCGGCACATTGCGGTCAGAAACCACGACGTCAATGTCGGAAAGCTTGGCGAATTGGACATTCGATTCCCGACCCAGCTTGGTGGAGTCGCAGAGCACTACCACGTGATTTGATTGGGAAATCATGGTTTCTTTCACGGCCGCCTCCCGCGGGTCGGAGGTAGTGAGCCCGTGGGTAAGACTGAGAGCGGTGGTCCCCATGAAAGCGATATCTGCACGGAGACTGCGTAGGGTTTCCACAGCATTTGGCCCGACGACGGCTTGGGTGCGGGCCTTAATGGTGCCGCCCAGAATAGTGACTTGAGGAACACCGACGGCGGCAACGGTGTGGGCAACATTGGGAGAGTTGGTAACAATGCTCCAGTTTTGTCCCCGATAATTATGCGCCAGGGTACTGGCGAAGGCCTCGGTGGTGGAGCCGGCATCAATGAAAATGGCCGCGGTGGGGCTGGGGATGAGTTCGATTGCTTTTTGGGCGATGAGGTTTTTCCGCCGCTGGGATTGTTGAATGGGCAGCTCATCATCATCGTCGGTGGCAACAAGGTCTGATTGCGGGGTGAGAGCGCCGGCGACGGCGCCGCCATGTACTCGACGGAGCAGGCCCTTGGCCTCTAAAGACTTCAGATCACGTCGAATAGTTTCGGCAGTGACACAGAAGCGCTCGGCAAGATCCGCGACGGAGCAGCGGCCGGTGTCATTGGTGATTGCGACAATTGTCGATTGGCGCCCGTTGATCTGCGCGACTGTTGCCACGTGTTGGCTACCTCCTGACGTTGTAGCGATGTTGATATGCCGCTGAAGTGCGGAATGGTGAAAACTCACATTGAAGTGGGTTTATGGGGTTAGTGGTAGGGGTGAAAATTTTAGTAAAAACCTAGGAACCACTCTGCAAATCATAGTTACCAATATGGGGATTGAAATGATTTCTATAAGCACTCCTATTATTAATGTAGAGCGTGCAACCTATGGTGTGGGTTTAAATGTGGGAAACAACATACTAAAAATTTTTGCGGGGACGTTTTCCCCGAATTTCCGGTTGTAGTTCAGCTACCGACCCATAATCACCCGAAAATGTGGGAATCCATGCTTAGTTTATGCCCGGTTATTTTTGATTGTCAATCATATTCAGAAAAACTCTCGAAATATTGGCGTGAAATGCGATAAATCACAACAAAATTTGTGACTTTGATTTTGTTTCTATTGCGGAAGTGTGGATTTTATGGTGTCCTAGTTCTAACAGGAACTCCAATGTGAAGATAGGTGGCATACGTTGAAGAACGTGAGCGTTGACACTGTATTAAAAGGTACTGCTGTGGTCCCCGGGGTGCGTTATGCGCCGGCAGTATGGATCAGCCCTCGCCCGAAACTACCCAAGGCTGGTCAAGTTGTGGCGGAAAACCAGCGGGAAGCTGAGCTCAGCAGGTTTAATGATGCGGCAGACGTTGTGGCCGAGCGGCTTCTTCAGCGTTCAGCACACGCCAAGGGCGCAGCAGCCGAGGTGCTCAAGGCAACCGCCGGTATGGTCAATGACCGTGGTTGGCGTAAGGCGGTGCGGAAGGGTATTACCGGTGGTCACCCGGCAGAGTATGCTGTTGTTGCAGCCACCACTAAATTCGTGACAATGTTCGAAGCCGCCGGCGGCGTGATGGCAGAACGCACTACAGACCTTCGGGATATCCGCGACCGGGTCATTGCGCAGCTGCGTGGCGAGCCGGAGCCAGGTTTGCCGGACGTGACCGAGCGAGTAGTGCTCTTCGCCGACGACCTGTCCCCGGCCGATACCGCCGCCCTCAACGTGGATTTGTTCGTGGGCTTGGTCACGGAACTGGGTGGTCCGACGTCGCACACCGCCATCATTGCCCGCCAATTGAATGTTCCCTGTATCGTGGCAGCCGGTTCTCAGATTCATAGCGTTGTCGCAGGCACCCCGGTGCTTGTCGACGGCTCCCTGGGGACGATCTCTCTTGGCGCAGATCCGGAAACCGCAGTTCAGGCCGAGCAAGAGTCCAAGATGCAGGCCGAGCGGGTCGCCCAGTGGCGAGGTCCAGCCAAGACCAAGGATGGGCACCATGTGCAATTGCTGGCCAATGTGCAAGACGGCAAGGCCGCCCGCATTGCTGCCACGGAATCCCAGGCAGAAGGCATTGGGTTGTTCCGCACCGAGCTGTGCTTCTTGAACGCCACCACCGAACCGTCAGTCAAGGAGCAGGCCGAGGTCTATAAGAAGGTGCTGGAGCAGTTCCCGAACTCCAAGGTTGTGGTTCGCTCCCTGGATGCTGGTTCGGATAAGCCGGTGGCCTTTGCCTCCATGGCCGACGAAATGAACCCGGCCTTGGGTGTGCGCGGTCTGCGTGTGGCCCGCGCCAACGAGGCGCTTCTGACCCGCCAGCTCGATGCCATTGCTAAGGCCGCTTCCGAGTTGGGCCGTACCGAAGAGACCGCCCCAACCTGGGTCATGGCCCCCATGGTGGCTACCGCCCGGGAGGCCCAGTGGTTTGCCGGCTTGTGCGGGGATCGGGGCTTGACTGCCGGCGCCATGATTGAGGTGCCGGCTGCCTCCCTGATGGCCGATAAGATTATGCCGCACCTGCGGTTTGTGTCGATCGGTACCAATGACCTGACCCAGTACACCATGGCTGCGGACCGCATGTCCCCGCAGCTGGCCTACCTGACCGACCCGTGGCAGCCGGCAGTGCTGCGACTCATCGATCACACTTGTAAGGAAGGCAAGAAGTTCAATACCGCCGTGGGCGTGTGCGGTGAGGCAGCCGCCGACCCGCTGCTGGCCTGCGTCTTGACTGGTTTAGGCGTGAACTCCCTGTCTGCCGCTTCCACCGCCATTGCTGGTGTGGGTGCTCAGCTTGCCGCTGTCGACCTGGAGACCTGTCAGAAGGCCGCCGAAGTGGCCCTGAATGCTGAAGGGGCAACGAACGCTCGCGCCCTGGTTCGGGAACTGCTGTTGGGCGATAAGGCCTAAATAATTGCCGAAAAGCCACCCTGATTGCGATGCGGCAGGGTGGCTTTGCGCTGGCTGCTAGTCGCCCGCGACCTAGCCTGCGCTAGCTGGCGATGATGACTTCTACATTGCGGTCGCGGAGCGCCTTGACGAACGACTCGGGCGCATTAGCGTCCGTGATAATCACGTCAATATCGTCGACGGAACCAAAGCTCACCAGGTAATCGGTGCCCATTTTGGTGGAGTCGCATAAAACCACGACCTTGCGGGCATTGGTGATCATCGCGGATTTAATGGCGGCTTCCTGCGAGTCGGCCGTCGATAAGCCATGGTCAACCGTGAGCGCATTGGTGCCGATGAATGCCACCTCGGCGCGCATGAGTGCCAGGGTGCGGAGCGCCGCGTTTCCCACGACTGCTTGGGTAATGCCGCGCACGGACCCGCCAAGAAGCTGTATTTCATCCAACCCTGAATTAGCTAAGGTAAGGGCAATGGATAGGCTATTGGTCACGATCGACCACTGTTTTGCGGCGGGCTGCATCGTGATGAGCTCGGCGAAGGCCGCGGTGGTTGTGCCGGCGTCGAGAAATATGCCGCCGCCTGGGGCTTCGGGGAGGAATTGCAGGGCGGCATGTGCAATGGAGCTTTTTGCTCCCGATGCGGAGCGAAGACGTGCATCCACACTGTATTCCGTAGTTTGGAATGTTTGATTCGCCACCGCACCACCATGTACCCGGTGCACCACGCCTTCACGGTCGAGGACCGCTAAGTCACGCCGGATGGTTTCTGCGGTGACATCGAATCGCGCAGCTAATTCTGTGACATTAACCCGTCCCTCCACGGCTGTGAGGGAGGCGATTTGACGACGGCGCTCCTCCGAATACATGACTCCTCGGCTTTCTATCTGCAGTGAGTGGAACAAAGACGCTATACCTGTCGAGTGTCCGTTTTAGTTAGGTGTAGCAATGGACGTATGCAGTCTATTCTTGCATGCTGAACCCCAACAAATCACAGATTTCAAAAAGCAAATTGTGGATATTTAGCCATTATTGGGGGCGTTTTTGACCAAACTCTCAATTTTCAGCTGCAAAAACCAACATTTTTGCGACATTACCAGCTTGCGCTGTGATTTCCACAACACCCCTTAAATGGGGGTGATTTTTTCAGGTTTGGCGATATAAATGTACAGGATTTGTTGTCATTCTCCACGCATACCGGGTGAATCTCACTTGAGTACTGGGTAGTACCAGATGGCGGTGAATGGCCCCTATGGCTATCTGCGTATCTGACGGAAATGCCGTGACGAAATTAGGCCCCTTATCGCCTCAACCAGGTGATAAGGGGCCATTATTATTAGGGGCAGGAGGTATGCGGTTATGTCTACGTTATATTCGGCGAGTCAGAGCTTCCGCATTACGGAAACCACCTTGCCGATAATCTCTGTTTCGGGGGAAACCGCGATCGGATCGAAACTATCATTATGTGGTAATAACCACATGCCGCTTTGGTCTTGATGGAATTCCTTCACAGTTGCCTCACCGTCAATCATGGCCGCCACAAAATCGCCTTTGTCAACAACCTTTTGTGATCGCAGCACCACCCAGTCACCGTCGAAAATACCAGCGTCCCGCATGGATTCGCCCACAACCTGTAGCATGAATAGCTCTCCATCACCCACAATTTCTTGGGGGAGTGGGTAATACAGAGAAATATTTTGTTCCGCCAAAATGGGATTACCTGCGGCAATTGACCCCACCAACGGCACATAACTAGTGTTAGCGGCTTCTACAGTTGACTGGCCGGTGACGGTGGCCGTAGGTGCCTTCCGACCTTTGCCTGCTGTAGCGGTCTTTTTTAACTCTTCGCCAGGGATCGCGCGGACGTCGACCGCCCGTGGCTTATTGGGGTCGCGGCGTAAAAATCCCTTACGCTCTAGCTCTTTTAATTGATAGGCTACTGATGAGGTAGATTGCAATCCTGCGGCGTCACCAATTTCCCGAATACTAGGCGGATAGCCCCGGAGGACTACTGCATCACGAATAACTTGCAGGATGCGACGTTGCCGGTCGCTGAGTTGTTCGGCTTCAGGTTTTGAATTCGAAACAACGCTGACCTTTTTAGGTTTACGCGCCATGTAGAGTGCTCCTTATATCAGGGGTAGAAAATTCGGTGTTCCCCTCGAAACCATGTTGCAATTTGATAAACATTTTTAGAATGTTGAGACCATTCCGTGGTGGCCGAAGCCTGTTCGAAGGTATAACAGTTTGTCCTTTACAGCATAGCGGAAAGTGTTCTAATAAAACATGCCTGTTCGAAACTTTTTGATAACATCTTAGGGTGTTTTCTTGGTTCTATATTATTCAAAAATGGCAAAAAAATTCGAACAGATTAACGACCTCGTAACATTAGGTGTTGGCAACCGCATTGGCAATAGCTCCCCAAAAAATTCATTTAGTTAGTATGAATTATCGGTTCTTCTTCGTTACGCCGAGCCCTGCGTCGTCAAGCGTGCTGTAAGCGTGACGTTATCTTGTTTAAATCAAACCGATATCAACACGGATCATGCCTGGGATAAATCGGAAGAGAACAGTGGTTTTGTCCGTTATTATCAGTGATGATTCGGTCAAAACGCCGTCTGATAACCTGCCCAAATAAGCCCTACGGAGAGCGATATGCACTGTCCCTTCTGCCAAAATAAACAATCTAAAGTCATCGACTCTCGTGTTATCGACGGTGGTACCGCCATTCGGCGGCGTCGGGAATGCAGCGCTTGCAATGGCCGATTCACCACTATAGAAAAGGCCCAATTGCTGGTTATAAAACGCAATGGGCTGACCGAACCCTTTAGCCGCGAGAAGGTTATAACCGGTGTGCGGCGTGCTTGCCAGGGGCGGAATGTTTCCGAAGACGCGCTCAAGCGACTCGCACAAGAAGTAGAAGAAGTGGTGCGGAGCCACGGAAGTTCGCAGATTCACGCGAACTTTATCGGCCGAGCCATACTTGACCCACTCCGCGAACTCGACGAAGTTGCGTACCTACGTTTTGCCTCCGTCTATAAATCCTTCGAGTCCGCCGCCGATTTCGAAGCCGAGATACGGCAGATGCGGCGGCGTGACCGAGGACTATGAGGCTAGCCGGTTTGGGCTTGTCGACGCCTACCGCAGGGCCGCAATCGCCTTGGAAATCTTCGACTCCGACACCTTCTGTGCGGTCCCTAATGTTTGCGCAAACAGACTGACCCGTAATTCCTGTAACAACCAATAAATATCCTTCACCGCAGCGGACTTGGCCCGAGCGGCCGGCATCTTTGCAAGCCGGGCAGCCAATGCGGCCTCCAATCCATGGATCACAGCCTGCCGGCGCGCGTCCCGATCCGGCTGCACCCCCATGTCATCCAGGCGCATGCGCATTGCCTTGACGTACCGGCCTAAATGCTTCAGCCGGCCAATCCCATGCACCGCCAAGGCGTTTTTCGGCACCAAAAACTCCAGCTGCGCCTGCATGTCCGTGATCGCCTCACCCGTCCAATTCGCCAACTCCTGCCGCAGCGCCACAAACTCCATCAAGGCCGGCGCTAACTCCACAATCATTTGCCGTACCAACCCCGGCACTTCTGGGCGGATTTTGGCCAGCAACTCGGCAAACTCGCCGGGATCCCGCACCGGACCCCCATGCCGCACCAAAAGGTCCCGGGTGGCTGCTACCCGAGCATCCGCCACCAGGCCACTAACACCCCCGTGTGGATAATTCTCCACCCCCACCCGCTGCCGTAGCGGCAGGCCATTCACCATTTTCTGTGCTGGGACCGGAATCTTCCGCAGCAGGAGCGTGAGCGTTGCCGTCATCATTGACGCATCCGCCTCCGCGCGCGTCCCAAACACCTTTACCGCCACCCCTTCCGGGGTTGCCATCAGGGCCGGGTATGCCGCTACCCGCTGCCCATCTACCTTCGTGAAAATCTCCGACGGGATCGCCCCCAGGGTGTCCGCCGTCCACTCAGACACGGAATCCTGCTCCACCCGGCGTCCCGCCTGCGACACCGATGATTGGATTTGTGTCGCCCGCCGGTGCTTGAGGGCCGAAAGATCTTTATCGGAATCAATGATCTTCCCCCGCCGATCCACCGCGGCAAACAGCATGCGTAAATGGGCAGGCAGGGAATCGAACCGGAACTCCTCCGGGCTGATCACATGGCCGCTCACCTCGGTCAACGCAGCTGCCAACTGCGCCCGCAATGATTCGGTTCGGCGCGAATCCAACAGCGGCACTACCCGCCGGGCATAATCCGGCGCGGGCACCACATGCCGCCGCACCTGCTTGGGCAAGGACCGAATCAGTTCGGTCACCAAATCCTCCCGCATGCCCGGGACCAACCACTCAAAACCGGTCGGCTGCAACCCCGCCAATAATGGCACCGGCACGTGCACAGTTACCCCATCGTCGGGCTCGCCTGGGACGAAGCGATATGTCAAATCAAAATGCAACGTTTCACCACCGGCGGTATACACCCAGGTGGTGGGAAAATCCGTTTCGGTCACGGAATCTGCGGCATGATGTACTAGGGCTGCCGGATCGAAATCCAG
Organism: Corynebacterium matruchotii; assembly: GCF_011612265.2. Classification (NCBI taxonomy): domain Bacteria; kingdom Bacillati; phylum Actinomycetota; class Actinomycetes; order Mycobacteriales; family Corynebacteriaceae; genus Corynebacterium; species Corynebacterium matruchotii. The sequence goes on from NZ_CP050134.2 coordinate 1,098,527, forward strand.
CAGGTTCGGTTGGGTGCGCTGCGTCTTCTTCCACCACTGGTCAAACCGGGTGCCGGTGGTGATGTGCTCCGGCAGTCGGGAATCATAGAAGTCAAACAGGGTGTCCTCGTCGACCACAATGTCACGCCGCCGGGCGCGCTCCTCTAACTCGGTGGCAGCTTGAAGTTTTTCCGCATTGCGGTGGAAAAACTTGTGGTGGGTGCGCCAATCCCCGGCGATCAACGCCTCCCGGATAAACATGTCCCGGGCCGCCACCGGGTCAATCGTGTGGTAGGGGACCAGCCGGTCGGCCACGACCGGCACCCCATAGAGTGTGGAGCGTTGGTATGCCATGGCGGCGGCCCGTTTGCTGGACCAATGCGGTTCGGAATACGTGCTTTTCAGCAGGTTTGCCGCAAGCCGTTCCACCCAGCGGGGGTCGATGCTGGCCACGTCGCGGGCCCACAGCCTTGAGGTCTCCACCAACTCCGCGGCCATGACGTACTGCGGGTTGGTCTTCGCCAGCGCGGAGCCGGGGAAGACCATGAATTTAGTGTTGCGGGCACCCTGGTATTCCCGGGTGTCAACATTCCGAATACCAATATGCGACAGCAACCCGGACAACAGAGACTGGTGGACCGCATCGGCCTGTTCAGCGCCTATCACCTCGTCTGCATCTGCCTGGCTGGTGGGGGATTGCACACTACCCCGTTGTCCCTGGTGGTTACCGCGGTTGCCAGGCTGGGAACTGTGCAGCTGTTTCGCCTCGGGCACGTACCGGTCGAGGGCGGCATCGTCGGTGGTCCAACCGAGCTGCCCACACACGGATTTTAATTGCCGCACCAAATCGAACCATTCCCGGATGCGCAGGTAATGGAGGAATTCCTTCCGCATTCGGTTACGGAAGGCATTGCCGCTGAGTTCTTCCCGGCTCCGAGCAATGTAGTCCCACAGTTTTAGATAACCAAGAAAATCCGAGGTTTTGTTTTTAAAACGGGCATGTAATTGATCTGCCTGCGCCTGGTATTCGAGCGGACGTTCGCGCACATCCTGGATCGACAGCGCGGCAACAATGACCTGGACTTCCCGAAGACAGCCCAGCCGTCGGGCCTCAATGATCATTCGTGCCATGCGCGGGTCTACCGGCAGCCGCGCAATATCCCGACCAATGGGAGTAAGTTTAGGCAGATTCGTGTTATTATCCGAGTCCTCTAGGGCGCCTAATTCTTTCAGTAATATTATGCCATCCCGGATGGCGCGGGTGTCGGGGGCCTGAACGAAGGGAAAGTCTTCAATATTGCCCAGTTTGAGCGCCGCCATTTGCAGGATAACACTGGCTAAATTGGTGCGCAGAATCTCTGGGTCCGTAAACTTGGGGCGGCTTAAATAATCCTCCTCGGAATAGAGTCGGATGGCGATACCATCGGCAACCCGACCGCATCGACCCGACCGTTGATTCGCGCTGGCCTGCGAAATATCTTCAATAGGGAGGCGCTGAACTTTGGTTTTTGTGGAATAGCGGGAGATTCTTGCGGTGCCGGTATCGACCACGAAATGAATGCCCGGCACGGTCAGCGACGTTTCGGCAATGTTGGTGGATAACACAATGCGCCGGTGGGCGTGGGGGCTAAAAACGCGATGCTGTTCCTGGTTGGATAGCCGACCGAAAAGCGGAACCACATCAACATTGCGCCACCGTTTCCCGGCGATGGCTTCCATGGCGTCACGAATGTCCGCCTCCCCCGGGAAAAAGCATAAAATGTCACCATCGCCATATTCCATGAGTTCTTCGATGGCGGAAAGTAACCCGTCCAGTGGGTCGATGTCGATGAGTTTACCCCCGGACTCCACCTGGAGCGGGCGGTAGAGCACTTCGACGGGGTAGGTGCGGCCCGATACCTCAATGATCGGCGCCGGGTTGCCGTCTTGATCTGCGAAATGTGCCGCAAACCGCTCCGGGTCGATTGTTGCAGAGGTGATAATAACCTTGAGGTCTGGCCGTTTAGGCAGTAATTGTTTGAGATAGCCGAGCAAAAAATCAATATTGAGGCTTCGCTCATGGGCCTCGTCAATGATAATGGTGTCGTAAGCATTAAGGTAGCGGTCATGCTGCATTTCTGCGAGCAAAATGCCATCGGTCATAAGTTTTACCGCGGTTTGCGGGCCCACCTGATCGTCAAACCGGATGGCATAGCCGACGCTTTCGCCGATGCGCTGCCCTAATTCGTCGGCAATGCGCTCCGCCACGGTCCGAGCGGCTAACCGGCGCGGCTGGGTGTGCCCAATGAGTCCCCGTCGACCCCGACCAATATCCAAACAAATTTTCGGAATCTGCGTGGTTTTGCCTGACCCGGTTTCACCAGCAATGATTACTACCTGATGGTCCCTAATAGCATCCGCGATATCGTCTTTACGTGCGGATACCGGTAACTGCTCCGGGTAGGTGATAGTTGGAATGCTACGAGCCCGCTTGTCGACGCTTTCTCGGGCGGTCATCATGTCCGCCGCAATGGCTGATAATGCTTTAGGAGAGCGGGCCTTCGCTAATCGACGCCGGAACCTGCGCTCATCAGCAATACTCAGTTGGGAAAGTTCGTCTTCTAATTGTTGTTTACTAGGCATATATATGTGTTTTCTACGGTCATGAATATAAGTTCTGTTGCTGCGGACAATGATTCTAGCAATATCACGCGGGTTTTCTCGGATCGGTGGGCAATGGTCCCCGCCCGTTATTCCCGCTCGGTATCCTCATCAAAGGTTTACCTCTTTGCAGCTGCCGCCATTATTATGGCAAGGATTACCCCCGCAGAGCTTTACTAGGCAAGCGGCAACCAGATGGCGAGCATTGATGACAGGGCGGCCACAGGTAGAGGGGGTAGCTGGCGGGGCTAATTTTCTACTGAGATTGCCAGCTGGCCGTAAGCGTGCCACACCACGGTTACCATTATCAATAGTGGTGAATGGTGTGATCAATGGATGTAGTTACTGCGTGCCAGGCGTGACATTGTACCCAATAATTGCGGTAGGAAACATGCATCTCAACCATAGTTTGCTTGGTATGTGTGTTCTAAGAATGGGGTAAAAAGGGGTACCTGAAGTGGCGTTTAAGTAAACTGAATAGAATTGTGGTGTGAAAGATCTATCGTTCAATGTTGGCGATACTTCTAGCAGCAATAAACCAGTTTTCCACGGCCGATGTGAGGTGAGTATTTGCCCCACATCACCCGCCTGCATGGTCGTAAATCCTCTATGAAGGTTAGTGGGTGTGGGTGGGATGCCTACCTTTTGCTGTCGCAACGGCATAAAATGATAACTTGGCTGATTGTCTAAAAATACAAAAAGAAATTCCTTGCTGATTACACGTTGTGTTGGGACCGTCAGCAATAAGGGCTTTCCAAAGGTATTTCAGCCCGATATGGGTGCATTCGGCCCATCTGCGCCGTTGTGAGATCACAATCAAAGTGGGGGAGGAAACTCACTCCTCACGGATTTTCCTCATACGGATGAGAGAAGTAACGAAAGGATTTACGTTGTGACAGACAACCACAACAATGATGACGGCAAGGAGCCGCGGGATAAGTCAGATCGGGAGGGGTCGGGCAAGCCCACAGATCCGCGGCAGAAGAATCCTTATTCACCACAGTCCGGCAATTATAGTGATGGGCTCACCGGTTCGGGCTCTGGAAGCAGTTCTTACGGCGGCTATGGGCAACCATCACAATCGAGCAACCCCTATTCCGGCTCTGGCAGTAACCCCTACGGCCAAAGCTCTTCCAGCTATGGGCAATCGCAGCAGGGGAGTAGCAGCCCTTATGGGAGCAATTCGAGCGGCTATGGGCAGCCTACCGGTGGTTACGGCCAGCAGGGTGGTTATGGGCAACCATCTCGAAGCAATAGCCCCTATGGGAGCCCGCATTCTTCCACCTCTGGCTCCGAGACCGGACAGTCCGGTTCCGCGTATAGCAGCTATGGTCAGTCGTCTAACTCGTCAGATCAATCCCAGGATAGTGGTAGCTATAACCGTCCTACCGGGATATATGGCCAATCGCAGCAGGGGAGTAGTAGCCCCTACGGGCAGAATTCCTCGTCAAGCTACGGGCAGCAATCACGGCAAAACGATTCCGGTAGCTATAGCCAACCGCAAGAAACCGTAAGTTACGAGCGCCCACAACAAAACGACACTGGTAATTACGAACGTCCGCAGCAAAACACTGGTAGCTATGAGCGGCCGCAGCAAAGCGATTCGGGCAGCTACAACCGTCCAACCGGTGGCTACGAGCAGCCTCGCCAACCTCAGTCGGGGAGTCCCTACGGTGGGCCGACGGGCTATGGGCAATCCCCGCAATCCGGCGGTGGATACAGTCAACAATCCGGTGGCTATGGCAGTGGTGGTCAGCAACCACCCGCCAATAATGCCGCCCCCTACGGCAGCCCCTCGGCGGCCGGCACCCCCTACGGTCAGCAATCAGGCGGCTATGGGCAGCCTGCCGGTGGTTACGGCCAGCCCGCTGGTGGTTACGGCCAATCTCCGCAACAAATGCCGGGAGGCGCCCCCTACGGTCAGCCTCAGGGGGGCGGTTACGGTGGTCAGGCTCCTACCAGTTCTGGTGGTTATGGCCAGCCGCAGGGCGGTTATGGGCAGCCCCAGGGTCCGCAGGGTCCCCAGGGCGGTGGCTATGTGCAACAAGCATCACCGAACTCCGGCGGTTATGGGCAGCCTAATTTTGGTGGTGGGTTTCAGCCCCAAGCTCCTGGCGCGAACCAGTATGGTCAGCAACCACCCCAGGGTGGTTTCGACCCGGCGGCAGGCCAGTATGCACCGCAACAGCAGAGCGGTCCGCAGTTACCTGCACCCGTGGCGGGCGTCGAGGTAGTGGGTCAGAACGCACTGTACGAAACCAACATGCTGAAACGGGAATCTGGGCTCAGCATTGGTATGACGTTTACCTATGGTTACAAGGCCATCATGAAAAACCCGGTACTCTGGTTGGCCATTGGAGCCGTGGTTGGTGTGATCATGGCTGTTGTGAATTATTTGAATCAGCGTCAGCTGCAGGCACAGATTCAGGAACAAATGCAAAACATTATGGCGGGCTCTAGCACCAGCGCCAATGTAACGGTTATGACGCCTACCATGATGATCGTGTATCTAGTCTTGGTGCTTGTGGTTATTTTGATTTCTCCTATCCTGTGTGCTGCGATTCTCACGCAGCTGGACGGGGAGAAAGTGACGATGGAAACCGTGAAAGCCCGGATGAATTATGTACAGACGCTCATCTCGGCAGCGCTAGTTGCTTTAGTGTTGATTGTTTTCTCTGGGATTTCCGGGTTGGCATCAAAGTATTTATCGTCTTTGATGGTGGCAAGTATCGTGGGTTTGTTGGTGTCATTGGCAGTGTTCTTTACATTACCATTGTTTGGTCTCGCCCCGGGGTTTGCATCTGAGTCTCGGGCGTCCGGGTTGAACTCGATTGTCGCTAATTTTACCGCAATGAAAAAGGCATATTTCCCGTTCCTCGGCTTGCTGCTGCTCTGGGGGGTTATCTTCGTTGTAGCGTCTCTTATCGTCTCCTTTGGCGGAATCATCGGTGTGATTACTAGCGCCATCCTTGTGATGTTTATTGCTCCAGTGCTCGTCAATTCCATGGGACATGCATACCGCCAGATGTCTGGTGCCCCCTACCCACAAATGTAGGAGGCAAATTCCCTTTGGTTCAGGAAGAGGATCTTCTTCCTGAACCAGTTTTTATTTCTATCGAGACAGCGCAACGGGTGGGGATCCTTCCATTCTTGAGGAAATCCCCACCCGGTTACGCTTGCGAATCAGCAGTCTTTATTTAACCCACTACTAACCCATTAGCGGGGCAGTTGGGAAATAACCTGATTAAAGGACCTGGTCACCAAATCGCCCAACAGGGAGAAATCGTCATATCGGGTTGACGAGCCACGGAACACGATACCCACCTTCCGGTAGGCGGACGCGGCATCGTGGAACCGGGCCGTCTCTACGGCAGGACGCACGCATTCGGTCTGTACCGCCGATTCTGGGATCAAGGTGGCCCCCATGTCGGCAGACACCAATTGCAGGACCGTGGTGAGGCTAGCAGCCCGGGTTTCGGCGTGATTCGGGGGCATGGGGTTGAACTCTGCCTTGCGGCACAAGTCAACGATTTGGTCCCGCAAGCAGTGGCCGTCGTCAAGCAGCAGCAGGGAGACTTCCTTTAAGTCCTTCAGCTTCAAATCTTTCCGGCCCGCAAACGGGTGATGCGCCGGCACCACCATGCGGAACCGCTCCTCGTACAGGGGGATCTCCTGCAAGCCAGCAGTGTTGGTGGGAACGGCCAGGATGGCGCAGTCGATACCGCCGTCGCGCAGCATTTGGACCAAGTGCTTGGTTTGGTCCTCGATGATGTGCAGCTCCAAATCCGGATATTTGTCCCGCACCAGTTCAATCAGTGTCGGCAGAATGTAGGGGGCGATGGTGGGGATGATGCCGATAGACAAGGGGCCAGACAAGGTGCCGGTGGCGCCATGCGCGTGGGAGAGGAAGTTTTCTGCAGCGTCGAGAGTTGCTTTCGCCAGGGGGAGAAGCTTTTCGCCAGCTGGGGTGACGATGACGCGCCGGGTGGAACGTTCAATAAGTTGAACGTTAAGACCCGTCTCCAGCGCAACAAGAGCCTGCGACAGTGAAGGCTGTGAAATGTTGAGCTTGGTGGCAGCGGTGCCGAAGTGCTTGTTTTCGGCAATTGTTACGAAGGTACGCAGTTGTGCAAGTGTTGGTCGATACTCTTTATTACTCATTTTCTTCGCCTATTTGCAAAGTTTGGTTTGATTTATGTCAATCTTAAATGCAATGGATAGCGGTATGCAATAAATTTACCCCCGCGGGTAGGTGATTCTTATGATGTGAAACCACCAAGCTGGCGTAAAGGCTGCAATGAGTGCAGTATAGTCAAACTTAAAGTAAAAACTTAAAATAAATTAAAATTATCTAAGAAATGGCCGGTTAAACGCCAGTTCGAAGGCCCAACAGGGGTGAAATTGGGGGTGAGAAACCGGAAAATCCGGGCACCCACGGTATCACATTCCCACATCATTAATTATCCAAATATCTATCACTTAACGCTAAAAATCAATTCGCAAGTCTGCGAACCTCACCTCCCCCGCGGCATCCGAAGCATCCAAATCAATTACCCCCGCGAAGCTGAACGCATTATCCCCCTCAGGGTCTTTGATGATCTGCCGCACCTCCCATGACCGGCCCGTCTTTTTCAGCAGGAAGAACTCCGGGCCCCGGGCCGCCGGCGACACATCAACATCGGCGTAGTCCTCGAAATACGCGTCCATCGCCGCCCCAAAATCCGGCGCATCATCCAAATACTCGGTCATCTGCGTCAATGTGTCCTCCTGCTCGTAGGCAAACAACTGCACCAGCCGGAACATGATATTTCGCACCATAATGCCAAAAGCCCGCTGATTGGCCGTCAGCGCCGTCGGATCCTCCACGCCAAACGCCAGCTCCCGGGCCAGCGTATCGCGGGAGATAGGGGCATCTGGGTCCGCTAATTGGGCCCATTCGTCCACCAGGGACGAGTCCACCTGCCGCACCAATTCACCCAGCCACACAATGATGTCCTCCAGGTCATCGGTGAGATACTCCTGCGGCACCGAATGCTGCAGTGTCCGCCACGCATCCGTGAGATAGTGCAACACCACCCCCTCCGCCCGCGCTAACCCATAGGTGGCGATCAAATCCGAAAATGTCATGCCGTGTTCGATCATGTCCCGCACCACCGATTTGGGGCTAATGTCGAATTCTCGTGCCCACGGGTGCCCCTTGCAGTAAATGCCGTACGCTTCTTCCAGTTCGTCGGCCAACGGCATCGGCCATGTGATTTCCTCCACAATCGCCATGCGTTCGTTATAATCCACACCCTCGGCCTTTAACGCGGCGATTTCCTCCCCCCGCGCCTGCTTCTGCTGCGCAATCAACAGGGGCGTCGGATCCTCCAACACCGACTCGAACACGCTGATCACATCCAACGTGTACGTGTCCGAATCCTTGTCCAAAAGCTCCAACGCCGCCAGCGCAAACGGCCCCAACGGCTGGTTTAACGCGAAATCCGGCTGCAACTCCGCCGTGAGCTGATACTCCCGGCCGGTCGGGTCCGGCTCGTCTAGCTTCACCACAATCCCCGCCGTCACCAGCCCCCGCAGTAGCTCTATCGCCCGCAAAATATCTTTATTCTGCTTTTCTCGGGAATCATGATTATCCCGCAACAAATGCCTCATGTGGGCAAACCCATCACCCGGCCGGCACACCACGTTTAACAACATGGAACTCGACACCCGAAACTGGCTCACCAACCCCTCCGGCTGCGCGGCCACAAGCCGCTGATAGGTCTTCTCCGACCACACTACTTCACCGTCCCGAACCGTTTTCTTCCGAAGCTTCTTCAGCTTCGCCGGATCCGTCCCTGCTCGCTGACGCAACCGCCAGTTTTCGATCTCATGTTCGGTTGCCTCGATGACAACATAACCCACCGTATCAAACCCGGCGCGGCCCGCCCGCCCGGCAATCTGGTGGAATTCCCGCGCCGCTAAAATCCGGCGCCGGCTGCCATCAAACTTCGCCAATCCGGTAAACAACACGGTACGGATCGGCACATTAATGCCCACCCCCAATGTGTCCGTGCCGCAAATAACCTTCAATAAACCAGTCTGTGACAACCGTTCCACAAGCCGCCGATACTTCGGCAACATGCCACCGTGATGCACCGCAATCCCACGCCGTAACAGCTTCGACAATGTGTGCCCGAAGGTAGTAGTGAACCGAAAATCACCGATCTCTTCGGCGATTTTCTCCTTCGTCTCCTTGTCGATGATTTTCAGGCTGGTGAGTGATTGTGCCCGCTCAACGGCCTCCCGCTGGGTGAAATGCACAACATAAACCGGTGCCTTGTCCTCCTTTAGGAGTCGCTCAATGGTTTCATGTATTGGGGTGTAAACAAATTCGAAATCAAGTGGCACTGGCCTATCGGCGTCCGCACCGACTAGCGAAGTAACCCGGCCGGTGCGCCTGGTCAAATCCTCCTGAAGCATGCTGGTGTTCCCCAACGTGGCGGACATCAATAGGAATTGCGTGTTCGGCATTTCCAGGAGCGGAACCTGCCACGCCCACCCCCGACTCGGGTCCGAATAGTAGTGGAATTCGTCCATGACAACTTGGTCGATTTCGGCACGCTCCCCACCGCGTAACGCCATGTTCGCCACAATTTCGGCAGTCGCACAAATGATCGGGGCCTGGGAGTTGACGGTGGCGTCTCCCGTCATCATGCCCACGGATTCCGGGCCGAAAATATCGCAGAGCGCAAAAAACTTTTCGCTCACCAATGCTTTAATCGGGGCGGTGTAGAAACTCCGTTGGCCGCGGGCCATGGCAATGAAATGGGCGGCGATGGCAACCATGGATTTCCCCGAACCAGTGGGTGTGGCCAAAATAACATTATCGCCGGCGAGGATGCCTAATGCGGCCTCTTCCTGCGCCGGATACAGGGTGATCCCCTTGTCTTTCGCCCAGGCGAGGAACGAATCAAAAATGGATTCGTCGATGAGGGATTCGGGCACTTCTTCCAAGTCGGGCAGCATTTGGGCAAGTGTTAGATTCACACCCATTAACCCTAATCGAATTTACCAAGCAACGACGCCACCCCGCAGCCGATGGTTGGCCCTGGGGTGGCGTCGAAAAGCTGCCTAGTTATCGTCCTCATCGTCGGCGGAATCATCCGGGGTGTCCAAGGCGGCGAGGAACCGCTCAAACTCTTCCCCTAGCTCGTCACCGCTTGGCATGGGTTCGGCACTATGGCCTGGCAGTGCCATGTGCGGGTGATCCTCATGGTATTGCTCCAGGTTCTCATCGTATTGCTGCTCCAATAAGTCCACCACCTGCTGAATCTCGGCGGTGCCCTGAATCTGCTCCGCGATCTGTGCCGCCATCCGCCGGGAATCCTCCTCCAATGCCCCCAGCGGAATGGCGAGTCCGGCAGCCTGCGACACCGCCTCCAGCAGCTTCAACGTTGCCTGCGGGTAGGGGGAAGCAGCCAAATAATGCGGCACATGTGCCGTATAGCCCGCCACATTACGGCCCTGCTTATTGAGCAAATACTCCAACTGCAACGATGCCGAACCCGGAATACTGAACCTGGTGTCCATCTTAAAATAGGGCTCCAATAGTTCTAACGAGTTGCCGTGTGCGCTAATAACCATCGGCCGGGTATGGGGCACCGTCATGGGTGCGGAATACAAACAAATGGTTTGCGTCACTCCAAGCCGTTCAATAAGATCAGCAACCGCCTGGCTAAACGCTTCCCACCGCAAATCCGGCTCCGGCCCGGTAAGCAGCAGAAACGGTTTATCGTTCGCGTCGAGGACCACCTGAATACCCAGGTTAATCTCCTCCACATCGGCCACCGAATTATGATCAATAGTGGTCATGGGCCGGCGTGACCGGTAGTCAATAAACTCATCATTATTAAACGACGCCACCGGCCGATGATCGAGAGCAGCAAGCAAATACGCGGAGCTTTGATCCACCGCATGTCCCGCATCGGCATAGCCTTGTAGCGCCACCACCATCGTGGGGCCTTCCTTGCCTGGCTGCGATACCGCTGGCACCGGAAACTCCAATTCGTACATCTTCCGGTTATTGTCTTCCATTGGTTCTCCTTTAAAAGTTCTTAACTATACCTTAACTTAAACAATGATCGGGGTTGTATTATTCCGTTCAGCTTTTCGACGCGTTCCGTCGGCGCTCAACACCACAACAATAATTGGTGTGCAATCGAATCTTTGGGCTATATCAACTATTTTTCCCACCCTTAACCCTTAATTATGTAATCCCACCAACCCTAAAATCAAGGAAAGCCCATAATTTATTGCCCTGTGCATAACTCGCCCCAGGTGGCGCCACCATCCCCACCAAAATTTTGCACCCAAGCGCAAAATTAGCCCTAGCCGAAACCCACATGCTGGGATAAAACCATGAACTCGCTCCCCGCCCAAACGCTCGCTAACATTCCCGGAGTTTTAGGCTACTACCCCCACCAATCCATCATCTTTGTCACCTTCCGCCACCACCGCGACGATACTCACAGCCGGTGGGCGCTAGGCCCAACCCTCCGCATCGACATTGACAGTCTCGACGCACTCCCCGAGGTCGGCGAAGTCCTCACCGCGGAACACGCTGATGTGGTCCTCGCCTTCGTCATCGGCCGATTTCCCACCCAAGACGGCACCACCCTCGACGAAATAACCACCACCCTGGCCCAAGCCGCCGACACACACATCGTGCCCATCGACGCCTGCTGGCACGCCACCACCATCACCAATAACGGGACCTACCAGCTCCGATTCGAACAAACCCCCTCCCTCACCGACCGCGGACTCCCCACCGCCGGCTGGTGTCACGGTCGCATCGCCGACATCCCCACAGCCCAAGCCACCCAACAACTCCTCGCCGACGGTGACCTTCCCGAACTCACCCGCGACGACTGCTTCACCGCCTTCGACAAAGCCGCCACCGACCCAACCATATGGCGTGACCGGGCCAGCAACGTCGCCAACCTGGCCGCCCAGTTAGCCGTCGACGCCCAATGCTGCCCCAGCCAATTCCAAGCCTGGTTCACCACCCTGGAAACGGAACTCATCCGACTCGAACAACCCCTCCCCACCCCACCAGGGCCAGGGGCTGACATCATCGACACCTGCGCCGCCATGCTCAGCATCACCCGGATCCGTGATGCCGCCATCAACCTCCTCCTTGACCACGACCATGCCGCCCGCACCCTAGCGCTCGAAGTCGCCCGACACTTCGATGCCCCCATCCGCACCGAAGCCCTCTGTGTTTTCGCCCTGTGTGCCCTTATCCGACACAACACCCCCAAGGCACTCCACGCCCTCATGGTGGCCCGCGCGGAACAACCCAGCCACACGCTCACCCGCTACCTATTGCTCGCCTACCAGCACGAACTCACCGAAAACCTGATCGAAAAGGTCCGAGACGGCAGCACCGCGGCAGCCGCCTACTATGGGCTGAGCATTCCCCGCCAGACCGCAACCACCGGCCCAAATGCCGACAACACCATCACCGCAACCTAGGGCTTCCGGTGGGCGCTGTGGGCATGATCCCCCAACGCTGCGGTAAATGCCCACGCATCGGCGATAATCGTGTCCAAATCGGTGCGGGACGGCCGCCACCCCAACTCGGCCTTCGCCCGCGCCGACGAGGCAATCAACACGGCCGGGTCGCCGGCGCGCCGGTCAGCCATGGTGACGGGGATGGGGTGGCCGGTGACCTCCCGGCATTTGTCGATAACTTCCTTCACCGAGTAGCCATCGCCCGAGCCCAGGTTGAAAATCCGGTGCGTGCCGGGCGTATTTGATTCCAGGGCGAGCACGTGGGCGTCGGCCAGGTCTTTGATGTGAATATAGTCACGGATACACGTGCCATCCTTGGTGGGGTAGTCGTCACCAAAGATGAAGATCTCGTCCCGATGCCCCAACGCCACCTGCAACACCAGGGGAATGAGGTGGGTTTCCACCTCACGGTTTTCGCCCACCGAACCGTAGGCGCCGGCCACATTGAAATAGCGCAGGCTGGTGGCACCCAACCCGTGGGCGTGTGCGTAGGAGGTGATGGCATAGTCGATCGCAAGCTTGCTGGCCCCATAGGGGTTGGTGGGGGCGGTGGGCATATCCTCAGTGATAGGTACCCGGTCGGGCTCCCCATAGGTGGCTGCGGTGGAGGAGAACACCAGGTTCGTCACGCCATGGTTGCGCATGGCGTCGAGAAGCGTGAGCGTGGTGACGAAGTTATGGTGCCAATAGTCTTCGGGCCGTTCCATGGATTCCCCCACCAGGGAACGGGCGGCAAAATGCACCACACCATCAAAATTGCCCCCCGCAAGCACATCGCCTGCGACGTCCCGAATGTCGCCCTCGATCAGGGTAGCGTTGGCGGGCACCGCATCCCGGTTGCCGGTAGAAAAGTTATCCACGATCGTGATGTCGTGGCCTTGTTCCAACAGCACTGTGGCGCACACACTGCCCACATAGCCGGCACCACCTGTGACAAGCAGCTTCATAATAGTCTTGGCCTTTCTGGGATGGTTGGTAAGCAACATACCCTCAATAGCCTAGTCGAGGCGGCAGTAGCTAGTTTGGCGCGGCTGGGCGTCGGTAGGGGAGCGGTGGCCTAGGGTCCGCTAGATTTCCTGGACCCGCACCGCGTGCGCTAGATCATCCACCAGGTCAACAACTTTATCGCCATTTATTAACCGGATCTGCCCGTTAATGTGTTCGAAATCCACCTCGGCGCCCACGGTCATACCCGCGTCCAACATCTCCTTGAACTGTTCCGAATCCACCTGCAAAATCTCGTTGATTTGTGTGATCCGCACCCGGCGGGGAATATCGCTTTCCTCGGTGTCAATGGTGCGGAGTCCCGGGTCTACGAAGTCGGCCTGATCCACGCCCAATGCTTGCAATCCGGGGATCGGGTTCCCAAAGGGGGAACGGTCATAGGTGTCGAGCACCTCTACGAGGCGGCGTTCCACTTCGTCGCTCATCACATGCTCCCACCGGCAGGCCTCGTCGTGAACCTTGCGGATATCCAGGCCAATAATATCGGTGAGGAGCCGCTCCGCTAACCGGTGTTTCCGCATGACAGCAATGGCTAGGCTCCGGCCCTCAGGGGTCATGCGAAGACTCCGGTCCCCGGTGACCACGACGAGACCATCGCGCTCCATCCGGCCGACGGTTTGGCTCACGGTGGGGCCGGACTGTTCTAACCGCTCCGCGATGCGGGCCCTAATCGGAGTTATGCCTTCTTCCTCCAATTCATAAATGGTGCGCAGATACATTTCGGTGGTATCAACCAGGTCCTTCACAGTTGCTTATACCTTTCTGTCCATGTGTATGTGTCAGTGATATACTTTTCGACCCAAACCATTGTTCCCGCCGGTTTCTTAAGAAAATCCGAGAACATTTAGGTTCAAGTCGATACTCAACCAAAATATTCCAGGCAGCTTCGCATGCCTATAGAATGCCGCCCATCTGGCCCGCCGGAATACCTTGAAAGATATGTTTTCACTGTTTGGCGTGTATTGCCTAACCATCCACCGCAAGTATAGCCTAACTGCAAAACCCATCGGCGCGTCAGATGACAAACGGCTGACCATGGGTAGTGGTTTTTAAAGATTCCATGAAAAATCACCCGGCCCCACCAATGGGGGCCAGGTGTATAGGTTGCGGCTATCGTCGAATTACGCGAATCCTACATGGCGTATTCGCGGAGCTTTTCCGCGCGCTGGCCATCCCGCAGCTTACGCATGACCTCCCGTTCGATCTGGCGCACCCGCTCCCGGGACAGGCCAAACTGCCGGCCGATTTGGTCCAAGGTGCGGGGCACACCGTCGTCAAGCCCATAGCGCATGCGGATAACATCCTGCTCCCGATCCTCCAGGGTGCCAATAACATCCCGAATGTCGGAGTGCCGCAACGATGCCACCACCGCGGACTCGGCATCCGCAGCCTCGGAATCCTCAATGAAATCACCCAGGGGAGCCTCCTCATCGGCGCCCACCGGCATGTCCAAGCTCACCGGGTCACGCGATTGACGCAGCAACAACTCAATCTTGGACTCGTCAATGCCGGATTCCTCGGCCAGCTCCTCATTGGTGGCTTCTCGGCCCAACTGCTGGTACATTTCCCGCTTGATCCGCGACAGCTTATTCACCTGCTCCACCAAATGAACCGGCAATCGAATCGTGCGCGACTGATCTGCCATTCCGCGCGTAATGGCCTGCCGAATCCACCATGTGGCATAGGTAGAGAACTTGAACCCCTTGGCGTAGTCGAATTTTTCCATTGCCCGAATCAGACCCAAATTTCCCTCCTGAATCAGGTCCAAAAGTGGCATGCCCCTGCCCGTGTACCGCTTCGCCAGTGATACCACCAACCGCAGGTTCGCCTCCAGCAGATGTGACCGAGCCTTCCGGCCCTCCTTGACAAGCACCTTCAAATCCCGTTTCTTCGCCCGGGTCAAGGGCTCATCCGAATCCGTCAGTAGATACTCTGCATAAAGCCCCACCTCGATGGTTTGCGCCAAATGTACCTCATCCTCGGCCGTCAAGAGGGCGGTTTTCCCGATCCCATTCAAATACACGCGAACCAGATCGGCCGAAGGGTTGTCGTTGTTTTGGCCACGACGTGAACCACGATCTACCGCAAGATCAAAAGCGGACTCTTCATCAGTGGGGTCCAGAATGTCATCCGCCCCCGGATCATCATCTACGAGGTCTGTGGGCTCATCCCCCATAACAACATCAAGATCTTCTTCATTGTCGAATTCTTTAAGGGCAGAGCTAGTCATGGCTATGGCCTCCTTATATTCCGCGACGCTTCTACTTAAGTTAACGACGTGAATTCCCAAAAAGTTCCTGGCGGACAAAAACTATCGTAAAAATCGGGTATTCCTACAGCTCAAAGGTAACAAAAAAATAACACAGCAAACCTGCTTTATAACGACTTTGCGACGTTCGCAAGCGGTTAACATTCCACCAATAACGTCACCGGCCCCTCGTTCACAGAAGCCACACTCATCATCGCCCCAAACCGGCCCTCCTCAACCACAATCCCACGCTCCCGCAGCCCGGCCGCAATCTTCTCCATGACGATCTTGGCCACCTCCCCCGGGCCGCGTCCGACCACGACGGCCGCCGCCCCTTCGCCGTTCGCCCCAAAAGCGTGAATTGGCTCACCAACAACACCGGTGCCCCCATCTCCGACACGCTCCGCTCCTCGGGAAGAATCCGTAACTCCGCAATCTTCCGCACCATCGTCTGCCACGCATCCGGGGCATCATCCCGACCAATCCCCACCAGGGCCAACACCCCGTTGGTGATCGACCCCACCACCTCGTCGTCAACCGTGACACTCGCCTCAGACACCCGAGTCAATACTGCCTTCATGACCATCACCTCACCTTGAGTCGTCGATAAGCTGCGCAGGCAACACCAACCCATGCCGAACCAAATCCACCATGGGCGAAATCACCGCCTCACATAATTCTGCCCCATCCACCCCATGCGCCACCGCATACAGCTCCACCGTCTCGCCCAAAGTCAACCCCTGCGGATGCAACCCACCCACAATTGCTGCCAATGGGCCATCCACCTCGTGCGACCACCGGGGCCCATCCATGCGCACCAACCGCAGCGCTGCCGGCGCAAACCCCACGCCAGCATCTGCATCCGCCACGCTCACCTCCTCCTTCGCCACCGACGGCCGCACCACAAACCGGCTCGCCAACATGTCCGCCGCAGCCACCTGCGACAACCACTCGGCCCGAGCGAAATACTCGGCCACCTCCGAACCCAGGTCCGCATCGGTGTTATGCGTCAACTCCTCGACGAGCACGTCAGTGGGCGCATCCGCCGCGATCTTTTGGAGCGCAATAAACCCAAACCCGATCGCCGTCACCTGGGAATCCGCGAAATGCGTTAACCAGCGTTGCGTCTTACTCCGGCCCTCCGGGGACCGCGGATCAATCGACTCGTCCCGCAACCACGTCCCCACATACAGCGCCGGGTCCACCATGTCCCGCTGCAACACCCATGCCCGCACCCCATGGTCCGGCAGCCACTCGGCGATCCGCGACCGCCAGTCCTCACCACGAACATGCGCCCACGCCCCCAAGAGCTGCGCAACGCCGCCCTCGGTCAAGTGCTCCGGCGCCGTGGCCACCACCAATTGGGTTGCCCCATCCAAATCCAGCCCCGAATCCCGATATACGTGGCCAATGTCCGGCGGACCCACCACGAATGGCGGATTCGCAACAATCCGATCAAATGTTCGACCTGCCACCGGTTCGAACCATGACCCTTCCAACAGCTCCGCCTGTGGCAGCGCTCCCGCCGCCGCCAAAGTGGCCTCTGCCATGTCCAATGCCCGCGGATGCACATCCGTCAACGTCACCTGCGACGCGCAACCCAACTGGGCTAGCGCCTGCACCCCGGAACCCGCACCCAGGTCCAACGCCGAATCCACTGGGGTCCGGCAGGTCATCCGCAGCAGCGACAAACTCGCCGCCCCCACGCCCACCACATGATCTCGCCCCGGTGCGTAATGCGGCACCAACCCGGCGGCCACATCCGAAAACACCAGCCGTGATTCCCCCGCAATCACATGTGGCTGTACATCCAATATCGCGGTCAGGAACCGTAAATCCGCCCCCGCAACCTCCGCGTTGTCGGCATCCTGCTGCGGGGAGCCGATCACCTGCCGCCGCCCCAACACCCCGGCCGTAATCAGGTCCGCAACCAGATCCGCCCCCAAAACCTGCTCCACCACCGGGCGGGGTAGCTCCTCGTGCAGCAAGAACACGGTGATCGCTACGGCTAACGGTTCGGACAATCTGGGTCGCAATGCCACCGCCACCGCTTCGGGTTCGCCCCGCCGTAATGCCGCCATGGTTGCGTTGCCTAAATACTCCTCGACCCCGGCGGAATCGAAACCGAGACCACGGAAAACTTCCTGGAGACGTGGGGCAACCACACCCAATGGTGAACGCATAATAATACTCCTTGACGATGGGAAACCTGGCCGAGACGCCATAAGCTCAAGTACTACATAGTACTGTGTCCAACCCGGTAGGTAGCATGTGGGCGACTGCTGATTGTGGTGGTGATTGCGTTCGCGTGAACCCCCCACCACGCCAACCGTGAAGGATGAAACATGGTGTTTACCCCCTTGCACCGGGAACTCGAACTGTTGGCCATGACGCCCCTCGACCAGTATCTCCTCAGGGAAGCAATTCGGGTTGGGGCGCGCGAACAAGGCGACCTCATGTTTTACGAAACACCGCACGCTATCGCCGCCGCCCTGGCCCGTGACCTGTGCGCCCTCGCCAACCGGGGCGGCGGATGGATTTTCTACGGCATTCGCGCCCCCGATGGGGTTGTTGAAAACCTCGCACCCTGCCAGCCGATCGCCGACATTGACCACACGGTCACTCAGGTGGCCCGCGACCTTGTCACCCCGCCGCTTGTCGACGTTGCTGTGCACCACATCCCTGTCGCCCCGACTGGCATCGTCTACGCCATCGAGGTGCCTTACGACGACCAGGCGCCCTACCACCTGGCCGATGGCACAGCTCCCATCCGCCGCGGCACCACACTCGAATACCTCACCGATGCGGAGCAGCATCAGCTTCGCCTTGAGGTCCGAAACTTTTCCGCCAGGCGTGCTCACATCATTCCCGCCCTCATCGACGAATACCAGCGCCTTGGCCCTATCTATGGTGGCACCACCTTTGTGTTTGTGGCCGTCCCCACCCACCGGCTGCTGCCCGAAATCACCACCCAGAAAATCGAGCGGACCTTCTATGATTTTTACACCACCGACTACCTGGAGAAGGGCTATGACCAAAACCTCATTGTCTTCCATTTCGGTGACGATCCCATCCACGTCGACAACGCCACCCTGCGGTATCAGGATGAAACCGAGACTGGTTCTTGGGCCTCTAGCCGGTGCGAAATCACCACGACCGGCATTATCCGCTTCGCGATTCAACTAGGCGGGGAGGAGTCTCCCGACGACGCGGATGTTGCATACCTTGGCCCGTATCATCAGCCCGAGGTTTTTTCAGCGGTGGGTCCCGCACACGTCTCCCATGTTGAGCTGGAGCTGACGCTGCTCGAAACCTTCGCCAGCGTGCTTTCCCTCCAGGAGCGGTGTTTTAACAGCGACTACGATCTTTGGGTTGGGCTGGCCCGCCGCCGCGAGGACGAGCCCGTGGCCATTCGGCGCATGACCATTCACGAATCCGGCAACCGGTACCTGGGTGAGTTTCTCCCCGTCGACCACGACAGTTTCATTACCCACCCACAGTTGGTGTCGGCCCGGCTCCCGCTGGATTCCAGCGTGAACGAGAAACGGGTGATCCTCAATCGCATGTGTTTGGGGCTATTAAGCCAAAGCGGCATCACCAGCATGCGGTTGATCCGGGAAGCGGAATAGTCTGTGGGCGGTTGCCGTCGTCAAGCAGAATCGGAGCCGGCCGGTAGCTGCCTGGGCGGCACCTTAGTTCCCCGACTCATCTGCGCCCGTTGCTGGCTTTGGGCCGCTGCTTGCTCCCGTAACGCCGCCGGCTTATATACCGCCGGGGCCCGGGCGTCACGCGGCTCGCCAATACCGTTTGCTAGCACCACCGCGATCCACGGCAGTGGCACCGAAATGATAAATAGCAGGGCGGACAGCCACACGTTATGCATCGACATGTAGGTCACCATCGCCAGGAGTAAAAACGGCAACCGCGACCCCTGAATCCACATGTACTGTTTTTCGCGCTTCTTACGGTTCTGGGTGGGGGAGTAGGAGGCGGTGGTGACCAACGGAACATTGCTGCGCCGCAAGCGATGTAGCTTACGCCTTAAACCCACTTTCCGCCGGGGTGCTTGTTGACGCGATGCGGTACTCGTGGTATCGGTCTGTTCGACCATGTCAATGTATTCGAACTGTTTCTCGGCGTCCTCCGGGGGTTCTTTGCCGGAATACCGCTGTTGAAACGGGGAAAAATCCCGATCAGAGTGATAGGAAAATTTCGAAGAAGAATCGGCATGATCCTCGTCGCGTCGGAAAGAATGATCGTGGGGCGAGTCACCCCGATTGGTGGGGGAATGAGTGGTAAAGAGGGAATCCCGATTGCCGTGTGCCATATTTAACAATTTAACAAATGAATCCGGCTTAGCATGATGAGCGAACGTCGGGCAATATAGAGGGGTGACTACAAGTACCAAAACCATCGAACGGCCAGACATTCGGGAGGACATCAGCACTGATGATGACACCCCGAAGTTCTTCCACTACGTCAAAAAAGACCAAATCGTTGAATCAGCTGTTTCCGGAAAAATGGTTGTCGCGCTCTGTGGGGAAACCTTTCCGGTGACCAAACAAGCCAAACCCGGCTCACCAGTGTGCCCCGACTGTGAGCGAGTGTATCGGAGCCTGCGCAAGAAGTGAGCAGCGATCTTCGGGTATGGCAGCAGCAGGCGCTGACGAAATATCTGGACACCAAGCCGCACGACTTCCTGGCCGTCGCCACCCCCGGCGCCGGTAAAACCACCTTTGCCCTAAAGGTAGCGACGGAGCTGAAAACTCGGCGTACCGTGGATCGCATTATCGTTGTGGTCCCCACGGAGCATCTGAAGGTGCAATGGTCGGAGGCCGCCGCCCGGGTGGGGTTGAGCCTGGATCCGGCGTTTAAAAACACCGATGCCATCAACCCACAATACGACGGGGTGGTGGTGACCTATGCGCAGGTGGCGATGCACCCGTATAAGCATTATGCGATCACTACGGCCAAACGCTCCCTGGTGATTCTCGACGAGATTCACCACGGTGGCGATGCGAAAAGCTGGGGTGATGGCATCAGGGAGGCCTACCAGGATGCGACGCGCCGCCTGGCGCTCACGGGTACGCCGTTTCGGTCGGACGATTCCACCATTCCATTTGTGCGGTATGCCGAGGATGGTGAGGGGCATTTAGTGTCGCAGGCGGACCACACCTACGGGTATTCGGACGCGCTTGCGGATGGTGTGGTGCGGCCGGTGGTGTTTCTCGCCTACTCGGGTGAGGCCCGGTGGCGTACCAGTGCGGGTGAGGAGTTCGCCGCCCGCCTGGGGGAGCCGCTGAACGCCGAGCAGACCGCCAGGGCATGGAAGACCGCCCTGGACCCGCAAGGCGATTGGATTCCGGCGGTGTTGCGGGCCGCGCACACCCGGCTGCACCAGTTGCGGAAAACCATTCCCGATGCCGGGGGCCTGGTGATTGCCACGGATAAAACCACCGCGCGTGCTTACGCCAAGATCCTAGCGAAGCTCGCCACCACCCCGGTGTCGGTGGTGTTGTCGGATGAGGCCGGTGCCTCGGAGCGGATCGAAAAATTCGCGGGCAGCACCGACGAGTGGATGGTTGCGGTGCGCATGGTGTCCGAGGGCGTGGATGTGCCCCGGCTGGCGGTGGGCGTGTATGCCACGTCGGCGTCGACCCCACTGTTTTTCGCCCAGGCCATCGGCCGGTTTGTTCGCTCTAGACGCCCCGGGGAAACCGCCAGCGTATTTCTGCCCTCGGTGCCGGTTCTCCTGGACTTAGCGGCAAAACTGGAGGTGTCGCGGGACCATGTGTTGGGTAAACCCCACCGGGAAACGGGCGGTTGGGATGACGAGCTGCTTGCCGAGGCGAATAAGCGGGAGACCGAGGCGGACCAACTCAAAACCTACGAGTCCCTAGGCGCCGAGGCCGAACTGGACACGTTGATCTACGACGGTTCCTCCTATGGGACCGCCACCGTGGCCGGTTCGAGCGAGGAGGCCGACTACCTGGGGTTGCCGGGCTTGCTGGATGCGGAACAGATGCGTCAACTGTTGCGGAAACGCCAGGAGGAGCAGCTGAACGTGCGGGAGCGTGAGGCGAAAGAGGCGGCGAAGCGGGAGCAGGAGGCTCGCAGCTCCCAGGGCCGTAAGGATGCGGAGGAGCGGCTGGCCAGCCAGGAAATCCCCCAGCTGCGTAAGGAGCTCAATGCCCTGGTGGCGATCACCGCGTCCCGGACCGGCCGGCCGCACGGGTCGATCCACACCGAGGCGCGCCAAAAGTGCGGTGGCCCGCCGACCGCAATGTGTTCCGCGGAGCAGCTGCGGGAGCGCATTAATTACTTGCGACGCTGGTAGCGTCCGCGGGTTGGCCGGGGCGGTGGCGGCATCGTGGTCGGGGGATCGTGGCACCGCTACCGTCAACCGCTGATGTCACGTCAGCACAGGGTTGTTGTAATGCTGATGAAGCGGGAGGCAAGAAGAACCCATGGGGAACCCACATAATATATTAAGAAAAATTAATCTTAGTGCCCATGGGGTTCTTAGGGATACTGAAAATGGGGGTAGTGCGGTAAAAGTGGGGTGAGGCCGGTGGGATTTGACCTGCCGTTATGGGTGTTTGCCCAGTTCAGGGCCGACTTGCGGGTTTTCCGGTCTGGGTTTAACGGCAAGGTTCATGGCCTGCACGTATTAAAATATCGTCACATATTAGTAATTTTTTGCTAAGTGAACGAAGGGTGTCCGATGCCTGCGGTAGGGTGGTGAGGTGTCAAAAACGACAATCTAAAGGAGTAGTAGGTTATGACGACCCAGAACCCCAATCCGAATGATCCTAGCGATCCTCAGGGTGGCAATGGTGAACTCCCTAACTATGACACCGGAGCTGCGTTTGCTATGACACCGGAACCAGGTGATGGTCTGATCCGGGATAAGAAAAACTATCTGGAAATCACGGCCCTAGTCTTTGGCGTTCTCGCTATTATTTCGATGATTTTCGACCCGCGGTCCGGCATTATCCTGACGCTGGTTTGCATCATTGTCGCCATCATAGCGCTGATACAACGGAAGAAATATGCCCCAGAAAATCGTCGCACCTGGTTTTCCATTGTAGGTTTGGCATGTGCCGTGACGAGTCTGGCGATCCTCGTCTTCTATCTGGTGAATATCTACCTCCTTTTAGAAAAGCACCCGGAATGCCAGCAAGGGACCAGCAGCGAGAAAGCCAAATGCATTCAGAAAGTTGTGAAGCGACCTTGATGCCGCCCATGAATTTTCATGCCGGTAGCATGTCCGAGGCCTGAGATATGGTGGGTGCGACCGCATGACTTTCAGCACGAACACACAAGAATGGAGTAAAGAATGACGTTACCTAATTTCCCATCATCCGGCGATTCCGGCGACGCAGGCCAGCCCGGTGGGTTGCCGAACTATGATGCGATGCCGTCTGGTCCTGTGGTGCCATCTGGCCCAATGATGGGTATGGATGATGCCTCCTTGGCCGGGTTAAAGAAGAACACCATGGCGGTTGTTGCCCTGGTGCTGGCCATCATTGGGCTGCTACTGTGCTGGGTGCCGCTGTTTGGTACCGCCTTGCTGCTCGGCGCGCTGACTATTGCCATTATCGCCCTGGTGAAGGCGAAGAACTATCCCCAGCTGACGGCCCGTAGGGGGATGAGCATTACCGCGCTTATCATCGCGGTGCTGGCGCTCATTCTGAACCTGGTGATTAGTTTCCTGCTGTATTACGTCTACTCGGTCGCCCCCGAATGCGCCGATATCTCCGATTCCCTGGCGCGTCGGCAGTGTCTTGAGCAAAAGCTCAAAGCGAACTAGCTCGTAGATCACGGCAGCTGTATGACATATTGCCGGTAGAACCAGGGGTAATCTTCGGTAGGGTGGTAGGGGTAACAAGTATCACGAAATGGAGTGAAAATTGTCTATCCCTAATTACTCATCGTATAGTGACCCAAATATGCCAGGCGCGTTTCCCAATGACGGCATGATGCCGCCCTCGGGTAAAAACACCATGGCCGTGGTGGCGTTGGTGTTGGCGATCATCGGGTTGGTTACCTGCTGGGTGGCAATCCTAGGTTTCTTGCTGTCGATTATTGGTGTTATCCTGTCGATCATTGCGTTGGTGAAAGTGAAAAACTATCCGCCGGTAACCGCCGGGAAAGGAATGAGCATTGCCGCGCTGGTCATCTCGGTTATAGGCGTGTTGGTTGGCCTCTTCGTTACCATCAGCATGGTTTATGTGGCTTCGGTGGCATCAGAGTGCTTTACCATTGCTGACCCAACGGCGAAGGCGCAATGCGTGCAAGAAAAGCTGGAAGCCGTCACTAAATAATTGAACCCTCCTATAATCGCTTGTCGACGTGCTCCGCGTCGGCGTTGCTTACTACTCCTTGGCCCGCACCGGTAAGCCAAGGGGTTTTGCCATTTTTTATGGGGGTGGGCTGCCTGGGGGCGTCGACAAGCACACAACACGAAACTAAGAATCATGACATCACCATTACCAACCCACCGCATTCTTGCCCCGGATCTTGCCCGCGGCGCCGCTCTGCTGGGCATCGCCGTCGCCAACGGCATTACCGCGTGGAGCGTAACCGGGTTGCCTGCCGCCGCAAATGAGCTGGAAACTTACGCCGGGATTATCGTGAATGATTCCCTATGGGACAAAATCATGGTGGTCATAGGCACGTTATTTGTGCATGTGAGAGGGCTGCCTATGTTCGCCACCCTCTTAGGCTATGGCATTGGCATGATCCTCGTGCGGGAACAACACAGAGGTGCCACCCCCCGGAATGCGCGCATCATTCTGGCCCGCAGGTACGGGGCACTGACGATCATCGGTGCCCTGCACACGGTGTTTCTGTTTTACGGCGATATCATGCTCACCTATTCGCTCATCGCCCTGGTTGTGGTGCTCATATGTACGTTCCCTGACCGGATATTGATGAGTCTTGTTGGCGTTTCCGCAGTTATTGGGGCCGCGCTCATAGCCCCGTGGGGGTACAGCCCTTTCGACGCCGTGGCCCCCACAACCCCCGTCAACCAGGATGGGGGATCCGGTTATCTTATTGACCAGCTCTATGTGGGGTTCGGCATTCTATTGCGGATGCCCGGACAATTCTTCATCGACCTGGTGACCTTGGGGCCGCTCATCCTTCTCGGCTTTATCGCAGGCAGAAGGGGTGTGCTGGAACATCCCGATCGGTACGTCATAGCCATGCGGATTGTTGCCAGCATCACGGTGCTGGTTATTGTGGGGGTCGGAATCCCATGGGGGCTATCCGCCCTAGGAGTGTTGCCGGCGGAACCATTCTGGCATGGGATCAATCGGGTGGCCGGCCTGTGGAGTGGGCCCGGGTTTGTGGTGTGGATTTTCTGGGGCGCTCGATGGTTGCAGCAACACCACCTGTCGAATAGGCTACCGATCCGCATGCTTGCCGCCTTGGGGCGCATGTCGATGACAGGTTACGTGCTGCAATCAGTATTATTTACCATCATCATGGTGCCGTGGGGTTTCGCAATCGGTGCCGGCCGCGGGGCCGCCACCGTTACCCTCATTGCCACCGGGATTTGGGGGATAACAGTGATCTTCGCCTACCTGTGGTCACGCACCGGCAGGCGAGGACCACTAGAGATTCTGCACCGCACCCTCGGATATGGGAGGCTACCCAACGCCAAAACACAGATAATGTGATATGTCATGGGATGTGACGAAAAGACATCATATGCTTGAGTTTGACCACTGTTTTCTCGTAATGAAATCGGGTTTATGTCATGAAATCATCATCATCCGTTCGTATTCTTACCCCGGATCTTGCTCGTGGCGCGGCCCTTCTAGGGATTGCTATCGCTAACGGTATTACCGCGTGGAGCTTAAGGAGCGGCGATGCCCCACAGGGATACCACAGGACGCTCTCCGGGATCATCGTCAATAATTCGCTGTGGGACAAGCTCACCATCATCTTGGCAGACATGTTTGTGCACACCAGGGGCCTGCCCATGTTCGCCACCCTGTTAGGCTACGGGGTGGGCATGATCCTGGTTCGGGAACAACGCAAGGGCGCCACCAAGAAACAATGCCGCGCAATCCTGCTGCGCCGCTATGGGGCGTTGATCCTTTTTGGTCTCCTGCACATGGTCTTTCTCTTCTACGGGGACATCATGTTCAATTATGGCCTCATCATATTGGTGTTGGTTATCCCCATGCGCAACGCCAAGAATAAAACCCTGCTCATCACCGCCGGGGTGTTATTCGTCTTAGCCATGGTGATGAATAGTGCCCTGTGGTCCTACCTGGACATGAACGCAGTACTATTGCACGGCTATGGTCACGGCTATGTGCAGGACCAATTGGTCCGGGGCGCATCCTTGGCCTTTATGTATAATTTTCTCCAGTTCCCGTATATCCTCCCCCTGGTAGGATCGGTGATCCTCATTGGATTCGTCGCCGGCCGCAATGGGGTGCTAGAGCATCCTGAACAGTTCCGCACCCCCATGCGGATTGCCGCCGCCATCACCGTGATTATTGTGATCGCGGTTGGTTTGCCGGTAGGGTTGGCCAGCCTTGGGATTCTTGGGCATGAAAAGTTCTTCTATATCCTCAACTCGCTTGTGGGCATGGCCTCGGGGCCGGGAACCGTGGTGTGGATTTCGTGGATTGCCGGTTGGGTGGAACGTCGCAAGTTCACTGATACGCTGCCCATCCGCATGCTCACCGCCTTGGGGCGCATGTCCATGACTGGTTACGTGCTGCAATCGGTCATATTCATCTTCATCATGACCCCCTGGTTCCTGGGCATCGGTTCCGGGCAGTCCGTGGCCATAGTGGCGGTGACCGCGACCGGTATTTGGCTGGTCACTCTTGTCTTCGCCTACCTGTGGTCACTCACAGGTAACCGCGGACCATTAGAGATTGCCCACCGGAGCATTGGATACAAAAAGAATCGGGTGTATGGTGAAACCCCGCAACTAGCACCAGCTTCGTAACCACCAGTGTCCACGCCCCAATGATGCTCTCCCCATGAATGTGGGGGAGTGGTTGGGGCGGCATCCCTAGGATTCCGCAAGCTGATAGGCGCTAAAAACATGCGGGTGTGGGTAATATGTGAAGATTTGCTGGGTGGATATCTTCTGCCATGTCTGGTGGATATGCCAAAATATAAGTGACCAATAGGAGAAACATAACTAATGACGTATCCCGACAATCCGCAACAACCACATAGTAATCCTTACGACAAAGCTTACCCAGTATCCCCCTTCGAATCCGAACCGCAACAGGCGCAACAACAGCAACCTCCACAGCAGGTGCAGCAACCGCAGCCACAACAACAGCCTCAACAGTGGCAGCAGAACCAGCAGCAAGCCCCCTGGCAGGGGCCGCCCATGCCACCGCAAGGGGCGTCGCAAAGCGGCAGCATAGGTGCGCAACCTGCGCAACCAAATCCCATGGCTTACGGGCCAAACATGCAGCCGCCGCAGCAGGTCCCGTATACCGCCAACCCCTATGCGCCCGCGCCGGTGGCGGTGGATCCGCAGAACAAGAACTACCTGGGGCTGGTTGCCATGATTATGGGGGTGCTATGTGTTCCCTCGCTGATATTCATAGGGTGGTGGCCGCCCACTATTGCAATAGTGACCCTGGCGGTTTCCATTGTGGCATTCGTGCGCCGCAAAAACTATGTGGAGCAAAACCGTATGACCGGCTTCGCCATTACCGGCCTGGTGCTTTCCAGCGTGTGCATCGCCATTATCGCTGTCGGATTTTTAATCTATGCGGTGGTAGAAGCAACCGATAGTAACACCTATGATAATTATGATAATTACCGCAGCTACCTCCCCGACAACAGCCTCGAAGACGCCTAGCACAAAGGCGAATGAGCAATAGCATAAAATCACCCCCACCAGTTGGAAACCGCAACCGGTGGGGGTGAAAATTTTCCCGCTAATAGTCTGGCGGCTAGTCGAGGTAATCCCGCAGTACCTGCGACCGCGACGGGTGCCGCAGCTTCGACATGGTCTTCGACTCGATCTGCCGAATCCGCTCCCGAGTCACCCCATACACCTGACCGATCTCGTCCAGGGTGCGGGGCATGCCATCCGTCAACCCGAATCGCAGCTTCACCACGCCGGCCTCCCGCTCGGATAAGGTGTGCAACACGTCCTGCAACTGGTCCTGCAGCAGGGTGAACGACACCGCATCCACCGCAATCACAGCCTCGGAATCCTCAATGAAGTCGCCCAGCTGGGAATCTCCCTCGTCACCAATGGTCTGGTCCAGCGAAATTGGCTCCCTGGCGTATTGCTGGATTTCCAATACCTTATCCTCGGTGATGTCCATTTCCTTTGACAGCTCATACGGTGTGGGCTCCCGGCCTAAATCCTGCAACAGTTCCCGCTGAATCCGGCCGAGCTTATTAATAACCTCCACCATGTGCACCGGGATACGGATCGTCCGCGCCTGATCCGCCATGGCGCGCGTGATGGCCTGGCGGATCCACCACGTCGCATAGGTGGAAAACTTATAACCCTTGGTGTAGTCGAACTTCTCTACCGCACGAATCAACCCCAGGTTGCCCTCCTGAATCAAATCCAGAAACGCCATGCCGCGACCCGTGTACCGCTTCGCCAACGACACCACCAGTCGTAGGTTGGCCTCCAACAGGTGATTCTTCGCCTTCCGGCCATCTCGGGCGATGGCCCGCAAATCCCGCTTCACCGCGGGCGTCAGCTTTGCCTCCTTATCGCCATTGCTGTAGGCCTTCTCCATCTGCTTCATGCGGTAGTCCGCATACAGGCCCGCCTCGATGCGTTTCGCCAGCGACACCTCCTGCTCCGCATTGAGCAACGCAACCTTGCCGATCTGCTTGAGGTAGGCGCGCACCGAATCCGCCGACGCGGTAAGCTCCGCATCCTTCCGGGCCTGCCGCAGCGCAGCCGACTCGTCCTCATCCCACACCGAGGAACTATCTTCATCTTCCTCGTCCACGGGTGGCATGGCGTCGTCATCGTCGCTGAGGTGCGGATCTATGACCGCATCCTGATCATCCTCATAGCCGTCCACATCGGAATTGCTCAACCCATTGGTCAAATCAAAGTCGGAATCCGGCTCCAGCAATGAATCCTCATCCTCAATGAGGTCATCATCCATCTTGATCGACTTCGGCGCCACGGCTTGCTTCTTCGCGGCGGTCACCGCAGCCTTGCGGGTAGTTTTCTTCGCAGCGGTTTTCTTGGCCGCGGTCTTTTTCGCGGCAGTCTTTTTTGCCGTGGTCTTCTTGGCCGCGGTTTTCCGCGTGGTTTTCTTCGTCGCCTTCTTGGTAGTTTTCTTCGCGGTCTTCTTTGTGACCTTTTTCGCAGTTTTCTTGGCTGGTGCCGTCGGCGTATCGGCAGTAGCTGCGACATCAGCCACCGCCGTCACCTCGGTAGCATCAGTTGCAGCCGCCTTTTTGGGGGCAGCTTTCCGAGTGGTCTTTTTTGCCGTGGTTTTTTTCGCTACACTTTTCTTCGCCGCGGTTTTCTTGGTGGTGGTCTTCTTCGCCGCTGAC
This sequence comes from Corynebacterium matruchotii, assembly GCF_011612265.2. NCBI lineage: Bacteria > Bacillati > Actinomycetota > Actinomycetes > Mycobacteriales > Corynebacteriaceae > Corynebacterium > Corynebacterium matruchotii. Next base: position 1,127,490 of record NZ_CP050134.2, read on the forward strand.
CGACGCGCAGCAGGAGCAGTCGTGGTGGACTCTCCCGCACTAACACCAGCAGCTGGTGCCTCCGGCGTGGCCGGGGTAGCGGTACGCGGTGCTGCCTTGCGGGCAGTTGCCTTTCGGGCGGTTTTCTTTGCAACCTTCTTGGTTGCCGGTTGTGGAGTGCCGCTTGAAGCCGCCCCCTCGGTGGAGCTGCCGCCAATGCGTGCGGTTGCGGAAGTATCTGAATTCTCAGTGGCTGCCACGTACGCCCTTTCGCCTGGAAAAATCATTGACTGTGGATGAAACTAGAACTACTAGATGGGTTGTGTACACCTCAGCAGCCACAAAAAGATTCCCAACCAATTGGTAAAAATTTTGATTGAAAACTACAAAAGGCGCTGAAACCGTGCTTCCCTGTCATGGACAACATGCCATTATAAAACAAGTGCACAAAAAATGCTGACTTGATTAGTTCTCCACCCACCACCCAAGTGGCACTTTTGCTTTACGACGGGCCGAAAGGTGGATTACATCACAAACTTACTGATGGGCCGGGGTGGCCCATCAGGGTAGCGCCTTCGGTGAGGAAGATTTCCCAATGCTATGGGTGCAAACCGGCTTCCACCGCCATTGCGGCGCCCACAATGCCCGCCCGATTCCGAAGCTGGGCCGGCACCACCGGAGTCTCAATCGTCAACAGTGGCACCCACTTATCCGCCTTCCGGGAAATCCCGCCCCCCACCACAAACACTGTTGGGTTAAACAGCCGCTCATACTCGTGCATCACCTTATCCACCCGGGCGGCCCACTTCTTGTAGCTCAACTCCTCCACATCCTTGATGCGGGATGACGCAATATTCTCCGCGTCCTGGCCGTCAACGATCATATGGCCCAATTCTGTGTTCGGGAACACCACACCATCTATCAGCAGTGCCGAACCAATGCCTGTACCAAACGTCAACATCATGACCGCACCCGACTTCGCCAACGGATCCCCGAAATGGGCCTCCGCCACCCCGGCCGCATCCGCATCATTGAGCACATGCACATCCGTTCCCGGCAGATGCTTGGCGAACAACTCATGCGAATCAATCCCCACCCAACTGGGATCAATATTTGCCGCCGACAACACCACCTTATTCTTAATCACGCTCGGCAATGTGATACCCACCGCATCCGGCCATTCGGCAATCTTTACAATTTCGGCGCAGGTGGCAGCAACCGCATCAGGGGTTGCTGGCTGAGGGGTGAATATTTTGATGCGTTCACCAATAAATTCACCAGTGTCAAGATCAACTCGGGCGCCCTTGATACCAGAGCCGCCAACATCAATACCAAATCCAATCCGGGTCATAAGGGCTAGTTTACTGAAAACCGGCAGCGCATAATACAAAATTCCTATGACTCAACCGAAGAAATGCTTGATAAGTGATATTTATCACGTTCGCAATGGCGTGGGGTCCATCGGCATAATGGGTTCTATGCCCTTAACCGACATGAATTATCACGATCTCCGGGTTTCCGCAATCACCCAGGCCGCCCACCATTGGGGCGGGCGTCGACAAGCGGAAATGTTCGACTACCAGTACGATACCAGCTTCCTCACCGAAGGGTTCGCAGAGCACTCTGAGGAACAACGCTACGCCGAACTTGCCCGCACCGCCGTCACCATCGCCGCCGCCGCGGCCAAGGTCATCGCCGAACGCCGTGCCGCCATCGAAAACCTCCAGGCCGTCACCACCACCAAATCCTCCGATGTCGACCCCGTGACCATTGTCGACACCGCGGCCGAAGAAGTCATCCGCACCATGCTCACCGAGCTCCGTCCCGGCGACGGCATGATCGGGGAGGAGGGCACCGCCACCACCGCCACCACCGGCGTCACCTGGATCGTCGACCCCATCGACGGCACCGTCAACTTCTTGTATAACCAACCCCAATACGCGGTCTCGCTCGCCGCCGAAATCGACCACACCCCCGTCGCCGGTGTTGTCCTCAATGTTGCCACCGGACAACTCTGGGTTGCCAGTAAAAATGGGGGCGCCATCACCCTGGGGCCGCACACCCCGCCGCGGCTGATTACCACATCCACCGAAACCAGCCTGACCCTCAGCCTGGTGGCCACCGGATTCTCATACTCCGCCGCCCGGCGCAAAAAACAAGTCGAAATCCTGGGGGAACTTATCGGCACCATTCGGGACATTCGCCGCCGGGGAAGCGCCGCCCTCGACCTGTGCGCCGTTGCCGACGGTCAGGTAGAAGCCTATTACGAACACGCCACGAACGTATGGGACTACGCCGCGGGGGCGCTGGTCGCGTTGGAGGCCGGGGCCGTGGTGGAAACCCCCCGATATGGCAGCCCTCACCATCATGAGACCGACAAGAATCTGGTGTGGGCGTGCGCGCCGGGGATTGCCCGCCAGTTTGCGACCGTCATGCGAAAAATTCCCACGGCGCTTCCCGACAATCAATACGGTTAACCGGGGATAATACGCATTTTCCACCCCGTGTGAATTTACTATCATAATCGCAGCTAGTTGCCGGTTTTGCGGAAGCGTCATGAGCGGCGCTGGGTGGGGAAATATGACAACATGGCATGTTGTGCCTTAAGATGCGCCACGAAGCCAGTAAAAACGGGAGTGATACCGGTTTTGTACTGTGGGATTGAATGACTCATAGGTCGTCGGCGACGGATAATGATCCGACGATGGTATGGGGTGGGGGTAGTCACCACTCCTACATCACATACCATTGTGAGCGACACTGAGCACATTTAGCCGCATCAGTGATAAAAAGCGTGTAAAACTATCGGCAACCTGACCAATAACGGTAGTGGCACCGCACGACGTGTTGCGCGACGGTGCTACCAGCTGGGTCGCAAGGCTTAATTTATCGTATCCATTATTAATCTGAATAGGAAGCAAAAGTCTTATGGCAACCGACTATGATGCACCACGTCGTCGCGCTGAGGACGAGATCGAAACTGATTCCCTCGAAGGTCTCAAGGCGGCAGAAAACGTCACCAACGACATGGACGACGACGGAGAAATCGTTGAACCCTTCGACCTGCCCAGCGTTGATGTTGCTGGCGAAGAACTCAACGTCACAGTGATTCCCCGCAGGGAGAACGAATTTACCTGCTCGGTGTGCTTCCTCGTGCAGAATAATAGCCGCATCGACCACACCGAGCCCGATGGCTCCATCGTATGTAAGGACTGCGCCTAACTCGCGTTCACCGCTCACGCCTTCACCACCTGCCCCCGCAGTTGCGCAAACCTGATGCGGCGCGAGGGAACCTTGAGGAACCCTACATGAGGATAAGGTGATGAAGGCGGTTATGCGTTACGGGTGGTGACCGCAGCCTGGTCGGCGTCGGACTGTTGCTCTGGCAAAAACGCGGCCAATAACTGTTCTGGGTGCTTAGATGCCACCAACCAATACGGTGTGGGATCCTCCGGGTCGTCGAGCACCAGCATTACCATCTCCGGCACCCACCCATGCGACACCACGAACGCCGCCGGATCCAATTGCCGGCCCATAGCATTCCGTTTAGCTGTTGCCGGCACCGCCAACGACCGCGACACCACCGTGTGCGGCAGATTCGCCTGCCCCGTCACTAACCAGCGGGTACCATCGGGGTCTTCCTCGACCACAACACTCGTGGACGACAACCACACCAACACCCACACCGCAAGCACGCTGAGCACAACCGCGGGAATATAAAGCCATAACGCCGCCCGATTCAAAGCAAACTGGGCAGAGATGAGCGCAACAATAAATGCGGCGATTAACCACCAATACCAGGGCACCCATTGACGCTCTGAATACAAAACCTTAGGTTCTGCGGTGTTCGGCTGTGCTTGCTTGTTACTCACAGTAGCCAAGTGTACTTCAACACCCCAGGTCTTTAATCCACTTTGAAACCCATATATCTGCATGCTTGACGATGCCCAACCATAGGTGGCGACACTAGTAGTCGAGGGTGGGGGCGGGGGAGTAAGAGCGATTTCTTGACTACACTCGATTCACAACTGTATAACCACCATGTCAAGGAGTAACCTCGCCGTGAATAATAACGTCATCAATCACATTCGTATCAAACGAATAGATAAAGAACTCCCCATCCCGGTACGGGTCCATACCGGTGACGCTGGCGTGGACCTATACTCCACCGAAACCTGCGTTATTCACCCGGGCGAACGCGCCCTTATAGGTACCGGCATAGCCATTGCTCTACCTCTTGGTACAGTGGGGCTTATCCACCCCCGGTCGGGCCGAGCACTCCGGGAAGGATTAGGCATGGTCAATGCCCCAGGCACCATTGATGCCGGTTACCGGGGCGAATTAAAAGTCTGCCTTATCAACCTCGATCCCCGCACCCCAATCCAGATCAATCGGGGAGAACGCATCGCACAACTAGTAGTCCAAAAAGTGGAACTCTTCGACTTTGCCGAAGTAGACGAATTAGACGATACGCTTCGCGGCGACCAGGGCTACGGGTCCACGGGAATTGACTAACCAACCATGACATTTCTTGACTAATATTCACCACGCATATGGTCAGGGGAAAACGAAAGGGTGAGAAACATGCCACTGTGGCCGTTCTCTAAGAAAAAAGCCGAGGATAACAACTACGACTACGACGATAGCTACGATGATGACTTTGAAGAAGACATAGTAGACGAAGACCTCAACACCACCAGCAATACCAGCCGGGGCGGCAGCACTCGGCACAGTCACCACGCTACCGCAGGCCGCAGCTACAACAATAGTGGTGATGCGCCGGCGGAGCCAACTGATTCTGCCCCGGATACTGCCCCTGCTACCTCAACCTCTGGTGCCATCCTGGGGGACGAATACGACGAAACCCCGGACCCTGTCCACGACGCTATTGACGGCGACTCCGGCCCCTTCGATGGCGACTCGGTGAACATCGATGACTTCGACTTCTCCGATTTTTCCACCGGAATACTCAACCTGGGATCCATGCTCATCCCCCTACCGTTCAAATCCGAAGTGCAGGTAGAGATGGGCGCCGACGGCCCGAAAATGCTGCACATTTTGACCGAACACGGCCGGTGCACCCCAGTGGCGTTCGCCGCCCCCGCCCGGGCCGGCCAATGGCGAGAAACCGTGAAAGAAATCACCCAAGGCATGCGCAACGATGGCCTGGATGTGGTAGTCGAATACGGGCCCTGGGGCCGCGAAGTCGTCGGCTCCGCCCCCGGTGGCGGCGGCATTGTTCGCATCATCGGGGTGGATGGCCCCCGCTGGATGCTACGCATGACCCTCGCCGCCCCGATCGACCACGCGGACGAAATGGCAACACTCGGCCGGGAAATCACCGCCCGAACCTTTGTCATGCGCGGCAAAGACCCCATCCTGGCCGGCTCATCCCTGCCGGTTGCGCTCCCCGGCCCGCTCGCCGCCCAAGTGCAAAAAGAAATGGAACGCCGCCAAAAAGCCGCCCAGGAAGCAGCCCAGGCGGCCGACAATGATACGAAGGAATAACATAGTTGACCAGCGAAAAGCTTATCGACGGCGACCCTAATGACCCCGGCGACGATATCCCCGACGGGCCACCGCCTACCCTACTGGAACAAATGGGCGGACTCAGCGGGCTGGTGTCCTCCACCCTCCCCATCCTGGTGTTTGTGCCAGTCAACAACAAATGGGGACTCAACCCCGCTCTCATCGCCGCCCTGAGCATGGCCACCCTCATCCTCGTGTGGCGACTCATCCGCAAGGAAAACCTGCAACCCGCGATTTCCGGGTTCATGGGGGTTGGGATTGGCGCCGCTATCGCCTGGTACACCGGCTCCGCCAAAGGATACTTCGCCTACGGCATCTGGATGTCGCTCCTCCTCGCCATCGTGTTCTTCATTTCCATCCTGGTGCGGTGGCCCATGGTCGGCATCATTTGGAAAGGCATCAACGGCGACGGCATGACCTGGCAAAAAGTTCCAGGCGCCCGCTGGGCCTACACCTGGGCCACCCTAGGGTGGGCGGTGGTCTTCCTCGCCCGATTCCTCGTGAAACAACTCTTCTACCAGGCCGATAACGTTACCGGGCTTGGGGTCGTCAGCATCCTCATGGGCTGGCCGCTCACCGGCCTGGTCACCATCTTCACCGTATGGATGGTGCGCTGCGCCCGCACCGCCATGATCGACGCTGGCTACGAAACCGACGACGACTCAGATGAAACAGACACCACCGATGCCGCCCCCGATCCGGCGTCGACAAGCTCGAAGCCGACACTTCGGAAGGAACCCACACGTGACCACTAACCTCACGCACGGCGACCACATCACCACCACCATCACCAGACCCGCCCACGGCGGCGTGGGCATCGGCGACCTTGACGGGCGCGTCGTTTTCGTCCGCGGCACCTACCCCGGCGACGTGGTGGAAGCCCGCATCACCCAGGTGAAAAAGAACTACGCCAAGGCCACACTCGTCGACATAGTGACCCCCTCACCACTGCGGGTTCCCAACCGGTGTCCCGCCGCCGCCCACGGCGCCGGCTGCTGCGACTTCGCCGACTTGAAACCCGAAGCCGAACTAGAACTCAAAACCACCATCCTCACCGGGCAGCTCACCAAGCTTGGCAAATTGGCTGCTTTGCCGTCGATCACCGCCCAAGAGCTGCTCCCCACCACCGGGTGGCGCAGCCGCATCCGCCTCGGCGTCGACCGGGCAGGGCGTGCCGGGTTCCGCAAAGCCCACTCCCATGACCTGGTCACCGACCACCGCTGCATTCAGCCCATGCCTGGTCTGCTCGGCGACGGCCCCGACAGTATCGTGGGGGCAGACTCGAATCATCGTTTCACCCCCGGTGCGGAAGTTATTGCGGTCCTCGATGACGACGGCACCCGGCACGTGGTGGAAGTCCGCAAACCCGCCCGGGGGCGCCGCAGCGAAATCATCACCAAGGTCATTTCCGGCACCGGCGACGTTGTACAGAAAGTGGGGGAGTACACATTCACCCTGCCCCCCACCGCCTTTTGGCAAGCCCACCACCAGGCATTATCCACCTACTCGGACCTGATTACCCAGTGGGTGACCGGCGGCCAATACGGCGTGGAACCAGTCGGCTGGGATCTCTACGGTGGCGTGGGCGCCCTCGTGCCCGCCCTGCACCACGCCCTAGGAAATAATTCGCACATCCATTCGGTGGAATCCGCCCGGATTATGGCCACCAGCGGCCAAGTCACCTTCGGGGATGACGTGCACTTCCACATCGGACTAGTCGGCAACCTGGTAGACACCCTGCCCCAACCCGACGTTGTCGTGCTCGACCCGCCACGTGTCGGCGCCGGCGCCGACGTGGTAACCCGCATTGCCGCACGAAAACCCCAGCGTGTCATACATATTGGCTGCGACCCAGCCACCTTCGCCACCGACATTCGGGCCTGGTCCCAAGCCGGCTACCACCTCAGCGACATCGTTGTCGTCAACGCATTTCCCGGAACCCACCATTTCGAGACCCTAGGATTGCTACAACCTTGATTTTCTTAAAAGTTGTGGCCCAACAGGGTAGGATAATCTCAGCATCTGGATCGGTGCGGAAATGAAAAACACGCCACCTAAAACAGATGTTCGTTTCGTTGTTGTCATCGTCCGTTGCAGTGAAAGGGCGCATTTTTAGGCTGATGAATATCCTTCCCACAATTTCCACCCCAGCCGATGTGAAGCGCCTGGACTACCCCGAACTTACCCAATTAGCGCAAGAAATCCGGGACTTTCTCGTGGCCAAAGTATCTGCCACCGGCGGCCACCTAGGCCCCAATCTGGGGGTGGTTGAATTGACCATTGCGATTCACCGCATCTTCAATTCCCCCCACGACCCCATCATCTTCGATACCAGCCACCAATCCTATGTGCACAAAATCCTCACCGGCCGGGCCAACCAATTCGACACCCTCCGGCAAAAAGACGGATTAAGTGGCTACACCAACCGGGCCGAAAGCGAACACGACTGGACAGAATCATCCCACGCCTCCGCGGCGCTCAGCTACGCTGATGGCCTGGCCAAAGCCTTCCAACTCACCGGCCAATCCGACCGCACTATCATCGCCGTCGTCGGCGACGGGGCCCTCACCGGCGGCATGTGCTGGGAAGCGCTCAATAACATTGCTGCCTGTCACGACCGTAAAGTCGTCATCATTATCAACGACAATGGCCGCAGCTACTCGCCCACCATTGGTGGCCTGGCCGAAAACCTCGCTAACCTCCGCATTCACAACCGCTATGACCAGGTCATGGAGCAAGGCAAAGCCACCCTGAAATCCCTCGGCTGGGTGGGGGAGCGCACATTCGAAGCGCTCCACGCCTTTAAAGAAGGCGTGAAATCCAGCGTCATCCCCACCGAAATGTTCTCCGACCTGGGGCTCAAATATGTGGGCCCAGTCAACGGACACCACCAAAAAGCCCTCGACGCCGCCATGGCATACGCCCGCGACCACGACGGCCCCCTGCTCGTCCACGTGGTGACGGAAAAAGGCCGCGGCTACGCACCTGCCGAAAACGACGTGGCGGAGCTCATGCACTCCACTGGGCAAATCAACCCCGAAACCGGTCTGCCACTCCAGGTGAAAAAACCCGACTGGACCGGCGTGTTCAGCGAAGAACTCCTTGCCGTGGCCCGCAGCAGAGACGACATCGTAGCCATCACCGCAGCCATGCCCGGACCCACCGGGCTCACCCCATTCCAGGAAGAATTCCCGCGCCGATTCTTCGATGTGGGTATCGCCGAACAGCACGCCATCGCCTCCGCCGCCGGCCTGGCCCTGGGCGGCATGCACCCGGTTGTTGCCGTGTACGCCACATTCCTCAACCGGGCGTTCGATCAGCTCCTCATGGATGTGGGCCTGCTCAACCTACCGGTGACGGTGATATTGGATCGCGCCGGGGTGACTGGTTCGGATGGCGCCAGCCACAATGGGGTGTGGGATTATGCGATCACCGGCATGGTGCCGGGCATTCACGTGGCGGCGCCGCGGGACGGCGACCAGCTCAAAGCGCTATTTCATGAGGCCATCGCCATGGACACCCCCACGGTGGTGCGGTTCCCGAAGGGCACCCTGCCGCCGGTGATCCCGGCGGTGGAAACCCTCGACGATGGGGTGGACATCATTCGCTACACGGACGCCAGCGCGGACGAGGACAACGTGCCGGTGGTGCTGATCGTCGCCATAGGCGCATTTATCGGTCAGGCGTTAGCCGTTGCGGACGCCCTGAGCGAGGCCGGGGTGGCGGTGACCGTGGTCGATCCCCGGTGGGTGGTGCCGGTGGCCCCGACCCTGGTGACCCTGGCGGATGCCCACGATCTCGTCATCACCATTGAGGACGGGATTATTACTGGTGGCATCGGCTCCATGATCGCCACGGCTATGTCCGATGCGGGGGTGTTCACCCCGATCCGGCACCTGGCGTTTCCGCAGATCTTCCCCCACCACGCGACCCGCGACGAGCTCCTGGCCGAGGTGGGCCTGGATGATGCCGGTTGCGTGCAATCGGCGGTGGCCTGGGTGGATGAGCTGTTCCCACCCGCGGCCAGTGACGAAGACCAGCTAGAGCAGTAACACGGAGCTTGTCGACGCCGCCAAGGTGGGTGTGTGGGTGGTCAGAGCACCGTCATGAGGGCTACACCGTGGCAGAGAGCAGCGATAAGGCCGCCTGCGATCATTCCGGGGATGCGGTAAATTCCGCCGATAGCGGCGTCGAAAAGCTGGGTGACAAGGGCGACACCCACGAGGGGAACCACCACGGCCGGATTTGCGCTCAACCAGCCAAGAATGCCCACCATAATATTGAGCGGGATGGAACGGCTGGCGTACATGGCCGGATAATACCGATGTGTGGTGGCATTGCTGCATAACACAGTGGGGTTCATGAGGGCGAGGCCGGCAAACCCCACGGCACCCCCGGCGGCAATGCTATTGATGAGGGCGGCCCACCAAATCAAGATCATTCACTCCTATAATCGTTCAATTTTGAATTAATTCTGATGTTAGCATCAACCCTATGAACAACCAACCACTCATCACCACAGCCAGCTTCAAACTTGGTGTCTTCGGCACCCACATCACCCAAGAATTCAGCACTAGAATCGAAAAACTCGGCCTCAGCCACAAACAAGTAGGACTTCTCGCCATAGTGGACGCCGGACTCGCCAACTCCCAACGCGACATCGCCACCCAACTCGGCATAGCCCCCAGCCTCGTCGTTGCCCTCGCCGACCAACTCGTCGAACGCGGCGCAATCACCCGCGCCCGCAGCACCACCGACCGCCGCATCCAAATCGTGCAACTCACCCCCGCCGGCTCGCAACTATTGCACGAATGCACTACCATCGCGCACCAACTCGACCAAGAAATCCGCAAGGGCCTCAGCCCCCAAGCCCAAGTAGCCCTCGACCTACTGCTCCCCGAAATCCCCTGACCCCAACATCCGTACCAGCCGCTTCGACGCCGTGGCGCGAAACGACTCCTCAATCAGCTCCCCCACCTCCACCCAATCCGTGTCATCCGTCAACCGCAACCCCACCCAACCACGCGGACCAATATAGCCAGGCACAAACGAATCCGGCATCGCCAACACCGCCTGCCGCTCCTCCCTCGGCAATAACAACGACACCGACGGCGGATGCTGCCACACCCCCGCAGCATCCTTCACCGCCATCCCATACCACGCAAAAACCTTCCGGGTATAAAATGCCGGAAACCCCACCGACACCTTTTCCTGCGCGCCAGGCAGCTGCAACGCCAACTCGCGCACCCGCACAAGCAGAGGATCCGAATGAGAAAAACGCAAAGGTATCGTGGCCATGAAGACCAACCTACCAAACTCACCTACTCTATTCGCATCAAATCGGCTACAAGCTGGTTGAAGCGGTGCTCCGTAATGATCGGAATATGATACTGCCGAGCCTTCTTCGCCTTACCACTCATCGAATCGGGATCAGCCGCCACCAACACCACCGTGGCCTTCGTCACCCCACCAACAATCAACCCGGCCGCCACCGCAGCATCCTCACCAGCACGTGTGCCCGTAAACGCCACCCGATCACCCGGCTGCAACGTCAACGTCGACACCTGGGTGGCATCATCACCAGTCGAACCAGTGTTCAAAATTTCCTCCACCACTTCGCGGGAAATCCCCAACGTGTCCGCAGCCAGCCACAACCCATCACGCTCCTGCTGCGTCACCACACCATCACTCATCACCACCCGCACCAACTGGCGAATATACTGCATGTGCACCCGATCGGCATCAGCCTGACTCATACCCAAATTCCGGGCATGCGCCGTCAACTCCCGCCGCTCATGCACCGACAACTCAAAATCCAGCATGGCGAAATCCAGTAACTCCAAATAACTATCAGTATCCACATTCCCGGACGACGGCATCTCATCAATAGCGGCACTCAACCAGTCATCATTCATATACGAATTCCCGCGCTCCATCGTCTCCGTACCCAACGGATACACCTCCCGAGACGGCTGCATAGCATCACCCGTGACAGACACCGACTGGGCGGAATTCGGCAATTCATCCAACAAGAACCGGGTCAACAACCGACCCGTGGCCCGAGCATCCGACAACGCACTATGCGCCTGCTCATTCGTAATACCCATGAACGCCAAACACGAGTCCAACGACCGCGAAGATATCGGCAACGAATTCTGCGCCAACCGCAACGTATCAATATGCCCATCCGCTAACCCGGCCATCTTCAACCCGACCCGATCAAACTCCGACTTCAACATCCGGACATCAAAAATCGCATTATGGGCCACAAAAATCTTCCCCTCCAATAACGCCGCCACGTCATCGGCAACCTGGTCAAACGTCGGCGCCACCGCAACATCCTTCGCGGTAATCCCATGTATTGCCCCATTGGAAATATCCCGCATCGGATTAATCAGTGTCGACCACTCGTAAAGATTCTCGCCATCGTCATCCAACACCACGATCGCCAATTCAACAATCCGATCCGCGGTGGAAAACCCGGTGGTCTCCACATCCACCACCGCATACGTACCCGGATGATACTGCGAAGTAATCTGGCCCACCTTACTGTTTCGCACGTCCAAGGCAACCGGCAGCTGTGTCGGCGTAGTAGAAGACACACTGATCGGTTGCGGCTTATTCTGCGTCTTCAGCAGTTTAAGCGCCTCCGTAAAGTGCGCAGTGACCGAACTGCTCTTTTGCTTCAAACCAAACACCGTCATTGTGGCCCGAATCACCCTATCCAGTTCGGGTTCCGAGGGATCGGCAGGAATTTCCTCGATGAAATCCAACTGAGCCATGGCGTTCCGCACCTCCCACAGGGAAATCTGGTTCGCTGTGCGTTTCCCCTGCGAAGCACGCACCCCCCGCCATTCGTGCGGTACCACTCCCCGGGGCCACACAAACTCGGTATTACTCCGGCCCTCCTTATGGCGCAGATCCTTGGGAATAAGACCCAAAATCCGGCCATTAATATGCTTTGACCCACGCGACCGATTAAAGCCCTTAATGATAAGAACCCGGAGATCATTAAGGCTAATGGGGCCCGCCGCATTCACCGCATCCTCGATGATGCTGCCTAATTCGGCGCGCCGGGCGGAGCTTAATCGTTTCTCCAATTCGTCTCGTTCGCCCAGCTTGGGTAGCTTCACCGGTGAATAGCCCGTGATCTTGGAAATTCCCTTGTTCCCGGCCTGGGCAGTCGCCCCAGCTGCGGTCGCTGGCGGGGTGGTGGGGGCTTCCAACTCCAGCGGCTCCACCGCCAACTCGGGCTTGGCTTCCTCGTTGAGCTGTTCCGTTGCGGCTTCCCGTTGCTGGTCCAGCCGGTTCTTAATCTCCTCCAGCTGGTGCTGGAATCGAGCGTCGCGGGCTGCGAGTTCTTTCTGTGCTGCTGCCAGCTCGTTTTCCAGCTTGTCAACCACCCCATCCGGGTTGATTGCCCACTCCGGGAGCCACACCCGGGTCACCGAAGCCCACTGCATGATCGGTTTCAATAATTCCGGCACCAGATCCCGGTCGCTCACCGTGGGCAGGTGATACCACTTCGGCCCATCCAGGAGCACCCCCACGTGCCACCGGTCATCGTCCTGCGGGCGGATCACCAGGTCCAAGGTGAAGCTAGACATGCCATAGTCGGTTTCGACCACCCAGCCGCGATCCCGCAGCCGCTGCGCCACATCGTCTCGAACATGGTTTTGATTGATGGTTTTCTGGGTGACCTGCGGCAGTGCTAACTGTTCCCCATGGGTGTCATCACTGGCTGGTGCCCCGGCCGTGGTGAGGGTGGTGGTGAGACTATCGACGGCGGTGGCGGCAAGCATATAGCCGCGCAAATCCGCCATACCCTGCGACTTTGTCCGGGAAAGATCAATGTCTACGGCGTCGAAGCTGGCGAACATCACCACTGATCGGCGGGCCCGGGTGATCGCCACATTCAGGCGTTTCTCGCCACCGGTTCGGGTGATCGGCCCGAAGTTGAGTGGCAGCGGACCGCCCGAAGGCTGTTTCGAAAACGCCACGGAGAACAGGATCGTGTCCCGCTCGTCGCCCTGCACATTTTCCAGGTTTTTCACGAAGAGCGCGTCGGTTTCCTGGTGGAGTTTTTGGTGGATGAGCGGATCATCGCTGGCCTCCAATAGGTCCAGGATGAGGTTGCGCTGCTGGGTGTTGAAGGTGACCACGCCCAGGGATTCCTGCGCCGTGATGGGGTTATTGAGGCGTTCGCTGATTTCGGCGACGATGGCGTGCGCCTCCACCTCGTTGGTGCGGTGCAGGCGTCCCGGCTGCCGGTTGAATTGGCCGTCGACTCGTTTCAGGCTCACGCCGGCGGCAACATGGCCGCCGGGGGAGGGGAGGCTGGCGAGTTTCCCCTCGTAGTAGCGTTCGTTGGAAAACGCGATCAACGACTCGTCCTGGGAACGGTAATGCCAGGTCAACCACAGTTGTGGCAGGCCGGATTCGACAGCCTCCGTGAGGATTGATTCCAGGTCTTCCACGTCCGCCATGTCGTCGTCCCCAACAAGTTCATTGTCGTTGGGGGAGTCCAGGATGGTTTTGCCGATACGGGTGGGGGGCATTTGTTTGCTGTCGCCCACGATGACGGCGCTGGTGCCGCGGCCCAGGGCCCCCATGGCCTGATCCACCGTGACCTGGGATGCCTCGTCGAAGATCACCACGTCGAAATGCACCGACCCGGGGGCCACAAAGGTGGCCAGGGAGGCCGGGTTGACCATGAAGCAGGGCGCCACCGTGGTGATTTCGCGCGGGAACTCCTCCAGCAAGGACCGGAAGGAGCGGGCGCTGCGCTTGGCGTCCAGCAAGCGGCGGAGCTTGGCCACACTGCCGGTGATCCGCCCCGGCTTGTAGGGGCGGCGTTGTAGCAGCCGGGCCGGCAGCGCGAGGCGGGCCTCGTCGTGAATGCGCTGCATGGCTGACTGGAGTTTGGTGAGCTGGTCGGCCTTAATGTCCGGTCGGAAACCATCGAGTTGGAACGTTTCGATGCGTTCCTTGATGCTGGCCTCGGCAACGCCCCGCAGCAGGGCGGTGTTGACGTCACTGAGACCGATCTTGTGGCGAAGCAGCTGCTCCACCAGGTCGTCGAAGCCCGCGTCCTTGAGCACCTGCGCGTAGGCGTTGAATCGGGCGATGGTGCGTAGCGCGGTGAACCCACCGGCTTTGAGGGAGGCCTGCCACCGGGGGTATTCCAGCAACAGCACGTCTAAGTGATTGCTGTTGTAGAGGTACATGAAGGATTTTTCCTGCTCGGGGGTGGTGCCGAGGCAGTCCAGCCAGGCGGTCCAGGCGTCGCCGATGACCGAAATGTAGTGGGGGAGTTCTTTGAGCTCGGCCTCGTCGGCGTCGATAAGCTCGGGCCAGCGTTGCGCCGCAGCCAATTGGAATTGGATCTGCTGCTTGCGCATGTTGAGCTGGTTGACCAGCTCCGGCATGAACGGGCTGAGCGTGGAAAGCCCGTCAGTCCATTCGGATTCTTTGAGTTTTGCTTTGAGCTCTTCGGCGCTGGTGCGGAGCAGGGGGATGCTGCGTAGCACCGGGATGAGCTGTTCTGGGGCGTGCTCGCCGGTGACGTCGATGACTGCGTTATGCGGGTCGGGGGAGGCAGCTTTCACGGCGGCGGCGAACCCTGCCAGTCGCTTCTTCCGACCCAAAAATCCCTTGTTGACGGCGTTCGCTTCCGCCAGCAGCGCATCAATATCGCCGTTGCTTAAGAAAGCAGGGGAGAAGATTTCCAGGAGGCCTTCGGCCTGGTTGAGGAGCTGTTGGGCCTCCATTTCTACCGCCGCAATGTGCGGTTCGGCCTTGGCGGCGGATTCCCGCAGCGTGGGCGGAATATGGTCGCGCTTGGGGATGGATCCGATGGCGGTGACGGCCTCTTCGACTTCTAGAATTGGCAGGTCAATGACCGAGGAGATGATGTCGCGGTGCTTACGCAGAATGGTGTAGGCCTCGGTAACCTGCTCCCAAGCGTCGGTGAAGGCTTCGTCGGTGGTGAGGCTGGCGGAGGGGCCAAGCAGCTGCCAGAGCGCTACGTGTTTAGCATCCAAACCTTGGGCGTAGGCGGCGGCGTTATAGACCACGTCTTCGATGTATTCGAGGCTGTCGGTGGGGTTTTTCACGAACGAAACCGGCACTGGTGCGGCGATCACGTCGTTGAGGTTGCTGAGCAGGCTGGTGGCGGACCAGAGGGAATGGTCCAGGGCGTTTTTCGCGTGGATTGCCTCGGGGTATTCCAGGAATGGTTGCAGCCGGGCCTTGAGGTTGGCCTGGAGCGCAGCGAAGCTTTGCAGGTCGTATTCGATTTCGGCGTCGATGGTGGATTTGAGCTGGTGGCGGATGCTGGTGGGGTTTTGGTCCTCACCATGCAGGTCGAGCACGAAGGGGCCGAGGCCCACCGAATTGAGCCGGGTTTTTACCACGTCGAGGGCCGCTTGTTTCTCCGCCACGAACAACACGGTTTTGCCCAGGTCGAGGCAGTGGGCGATCATGTTGGTAATGGTTTGAGACTTGCCGGTGCCGGGTGGGCCTTCCAACACAAAGCTGCGGCCCTGGCCGGCGGCCACGATGGCTTTCAGCTGTGCCCCGTCGGCGGGGATGGGCAGCGCCAGGGTTTCCTCGGAAACGTCGATGTCTCGAATGTCGGAGTTGTCCAAGGGCGCGGGTTCGATGAAGCTTTCCCCGGATTGCAGGGCAATGTGGCGGAAGATGGGGGAGGAGAGGAATTCCGCCCAGTGCGAGTGGATATCTTTCCACATGCCATAGGTGGAGAATTTAGCGATAATAATGTTTGCGGTTTCGGTGACCGTGAACGGCAGGTTGGCGGCCAGAAGCTGCCGGGAAATCTCCGCAACGGTGTAGCTGATGTCCAGCCCGGATTCGTCGAATCGTGGCGTAGAGAGCGCCGGAATGTCCAGGTTGTGGGCCTGTTTTAACCATTCCACCAGGCAGTAATTGGGGCTGGCCTCGTGGGTGGAGTCCACTTTGATGTGCACATGATCGTTGCCGCGCGTGGCCAGTAGGGTGATGGGGATGAGGAAGAGAGGGGCCTCCACCACGCGGTCGTTGCGCTCATACACCAGCCCGCCGAGGGTGAGGTAAAGGTTTGCCGACCCGGTTTCCTCCTTGAGGGTGCGCACGGTGCGCCGCAGATTATTGAAGTAGCTCTTGTATTGCTGCTGGGTAATGTCCGCATACACCCGGGACATGTCGGTGAGCGCGGTGAGCAGGTAGTCGGCGGATAATTCCTTGACGGATTGAATGCCCTGGAGGCGGCGATTTTCGGTCACGTCATTGTGGGCAAACACGGTGAGCGGCTGGCCCTGGTGAATGATGTCATCGAGTTCCGACAGCATGCCGGGCCGGAGCTGTAGCGGCAAAACTTCCCGGCTGGCGCGCATGTTGAGCAGCCGGTTACGGAGCGACAGGTCGAGCAGTTCCCGCTGCCAGGCGGCGATCCGGGCCGGTACGTTTTGCGGTCGTGCTTGTCGACGCCCGGGTCCGGCGGGAATGCTGCCGGTTGGTGGATTATGCGATTCCATGTTGGCGAGAGTACGAGGAAGAGTGCTTGTCATGCCGCCGGCAATGCGGATGGCACTCACATTCATGTTGTCCGATTGTAGGTCGGTGGGGAGGGCGAACTCGTCTGATAATGATGATGGCACTTTCCGCATGGTGCCGGTGGCCGGGTATGCCGGGAATTCACCGGTGCCGGCGGTGGGGTTCGGCAGGGGACGCATCCCATCCAGTCGGGCATCGTGCACACTGACTAGCCCCAAACCGGGGTGCTGTTGGAGGGTATTTTTGGCCTCCATAACCGCATCGTGGAAGGTTGCGTTCGGGGTGGTCATTAACACCGTTTCAATGGGAACCAATTCGCCCGATTGAATATAGTTTCGAATGGTTACCGAGTTATAGATGACGGGGTGTGCGAGGGGCTTCTTGCTGGCTAATAGCCCTGCTAGGGCATGCCCATGGATGATAACGATCACCGGATGCAGGCCAACCTGTTCCAGTAGGGCTGCGTACGTTATTGCCAGGTCAATGCAGGTGCCATTGCGGTTGTGAAGCACCTGGGTGCTGGTTCGAACTCGTTGGCCGGTATGTTCGAATGATGCGGGTGGCTCAGAATATATTAAGTTCCGGTCTTGGAGGGCCTGAAATGCCGCGGCGGCGATCTCTAGGGCACGTTCGCTGCCGGCCTGGTAGCCATTGAGGGCGGTAGAGCCTGTTGCCGCACCTAGAATCTCTGCTGTGTCTCGTTTGAGGGGTTCGATAACCTCAGAATTGGGCTGCACAAAAGCTGCTAAGGATTGGTAGTAGGCGGGGGCATTAAACCATTCGTTTGGCGCTAAAATCCGCAGTTTGGCGGTTTTTGTGCGGGTTTGTCCGCCCACCGTCACGCTGATGGTGAGATCGCCGAAGGTGGATTCGTCGTGGTATTGCAGTAGCGTGGGGTTGATGCGGGTCTGCGCGGAAACGTCATTGACGAGGGTTTTTGACGTGAGTTTCTCTAGCCGCGGTATGGGTGCGGTCAGCGGGGTGAAGAGGTCATGCCCGTTATATTTAGCAGAAATGTTAATGGTATTTTTATCTTTGAGGACGGCCAGGAGCGCCGGCGTGGAGGCGTCGATAGTAACCTCCACATAATGGACCAGGGGAATCTTATTATGTGCTAACGCAAAATTCGTGGCATGGAGGTAATACACCTGAATAACAAAACCCGGGAAATCAAAGGATACGTGTTCATACAGTGATTCATGATGCATGTGAGTAAGCTCCAAGCTAAACCGAAGATAAACATTCAGCATTATCTTAAAGGAAGATAGGAGCTTTAAAAGAGTCGCCCAGCGGTAGCTGAATTTCTGCCTCAGGTTAAGCAGGCAAAAAGTATGAAGCCGGGCGAGCTTCAGAACCCCTCATTATGAGGTAGCGGGACTACGGCAATAGGATAGAAGTAAAAATCGGCAGGCATAATTTTTGCTGCCACGGCCGAACCTGTAACCTTCGCAATAATTCCAGCAATTCCGTGGCGTCCGTCACCTCTTTGAGTTCCTGGCTGCGCCACACGATTTCGTTCGTATCGGATGACTGGATCATATTTTCCACCGGAATACCCACCTGGGCAGCAACGTGCGCCAACTCTTCCCGCACCATCGTTAACGTCGGGAACGACTCCGGGTAATACCGTGACCACGTGTATCGAGATGGTGGCTTGTCGCGGTAGGTTGGTATCGGAAACGGCTCCGGCCACCGCTCCCGCGAGGTGCGCAACGCTTTATCCACCTGGTTTGCCCAATAGCGAGCTTTGCGACGCAGTCTCGGCGGGTAGCCCGTGGTTTTCATGACCTTCGGCACGGTTGTCGGCAACTCCGTGGCTAACGCCACCAATGTTTTGTCCGGCAGCAGCCGCGAAACCGCCGTGTCCGAGGCCTGGGCCAACTTTTCCCGCACCTGCCATAACCAGCGCGCCACCTGAAGCTGCTTGCTGGTTCGTAATCTGCGTACCCCCTTGAGGTCCTCCCAGGATTTCGGGGTGGGGGAGTAGCCCCTATAGACCCGGGTTAAATAGTCGCATTCCTCCGCCACCCATTCGTCTTTCGGAGATTGTTGTGTGAGCTCGCTGCGCATGGCGTCGGCAAGCGGCAATAAATATTCCACATCTAATGCCGCATAGTCTAACCACTCGGACGGTATCGGCCGCCGGGACCAATCCTCCCCGCCGTGATTCTTCCGCAACCGCACCCCAAGGTAATGCTCCACCATTGCCGCCAAATTCACCCGGTGAAACCCTAAAAACCGGCCGGCTAACTCGGTGTCGAAAAGCTGCGCTGGTCGCAGCCGTAACTGTTCCAGGTATGGCAAATCCGACGTCGCGGCATGCACCACCCAGCCGGTGTCGGTCAAAACTCTACCCATGAAATCCGTGGTGGCCTGGGGGTCGGATTCCACATCTATGAGCATCGTGCCCGCACCGGCCCGCCGAATCTGAAGCAAACACACCCGGTTGTGATACCGAAACCCGGATACCCGCTCGGTGTCAACTGCGCACCAACCCGTGCCCTGCGCCAACCGGTCGGCAGCCTGCCTGATCGCCGCGGCGCCGGCAATAAGCTGTGGTGTGCCCTCCGGCGGTGCGGTCACGAATTCAGACATTAACGCCATTATTCAGCGCGGTCACGCCCTCCGGCGGTAACCCAGCCACATGCGCAAGTACTTTCGAAAACGCCACCACGTGGGGTGCCAACTCTACCGATGCCGCCGTCCACGAGGCCCGCATCTTAATCTGATAAGCGCTTGGTGGGCCGGTAATCTCCCCGAACCTAACCGACGCAGTAGACGTCACCGTACCCCCCAGATTCGAATACTCGGCGCCGCCTTCGCTCAAACCTTCGGTCAACCAATCCCAGGCAACCTCCGGCAATAACGGATCTCCAGCCAGTGAATGATCCATATCCGCCTGAATATAAGCTACTAACCGTAATGGGCCTTCCCACACATCATCCGCACCCGGATCGTGCAATAAAATAAGTCGACCGAAGGCGTCACCTTCGGCGTCGGTACTCATCGGCTTGATGCTTTCCGGTCGGGTAACCTCCAAACCAATGGCATGGCTAAACGGCGCTAACCGTTGCGGTGGTCGAATAATTCCTAACGTAATCTCTGGTCGTAACACAGCTTCATGCATAGACGCCATTGCGCGGGAAAAATCCACTGGGGTATCGGTGTCCGTAACCGGAGATTTCTTGGGAGATGTAGGGGTGTTAGTCACACCCGCCAAATTAGCGAAAGATTTCGCCAAAAGCACAGCGCCACGCCGTTGCAGCAGGCCCAGGCGAACCCCGACCATGGAACTGTTATAGGCCTGTTACCTGCTTGTTATCGGTTAGTTACCAAACTTGCTATTTGTCAACCACACACAAGGGGTAAACTCGCAACGGATGCCCCACCAAACGGTGGAAGCAAAACATAAACCAAAGATTATGGGAAGGAACCCACCCCCACATGGTCAACAAAATCGACTACGAAAAACTCAACAACGTTCAGTGCTACTGCCAGTGGGCCACCTTCAAAGCCATCCCCGGCGCGCTCGGCACCGACCGGGCTCAAGCCATTACCCAAGCCCAAGAATTCTTCGCCGCACTCGAAGCCGAAGGCAACGTTACCGTCCGCGGCATCTACGATATTACCGGTGGCCGCGCCGAAGCCGACTTCATGTTCTGGTGGCATGCCGAAGAATTTTCCGACATCAAAGACGCCTACAACCGTTTCCGCCGCGACCTTATCCTCGGCCAATCCTCCGAAGTGTTCTGGCTTGGCAACGGCCTTCACCGGCCCAGCGAATTCAATAAGAGTCACCTTCCCAGCTTCATCATGGGTGAAGAACCCGGCGACTGGATTGCCGTCTACCCCTTCGTCCGGTCCTACGACTGGTACGTCATGGACCCGGCCGAACGCCGTCGCATCCTCGCCGAACACGGCCGTACCGCCCGCCCCTTCCCCGACGTCCGGGCCAACACCGTCGAGGCCTTCGCGTTGGGCGACTACGAATGGATGCTCGCCTTCGAAGCCAAGGAACTCCAACGCATCGTCGACCTTATGCACCAAATGCGCTACACTGATGCGCGGTTGCACGTGCGTAAGGAAATCCCCTTCTTTACCGGCCACCGGGTCACCGACGTTGCCGACCTCATCAAGGTCCTGCCCTAATCCTCGGTTACCTGCTGCGGCACCAGCCGCAGGCTGATCGAATTAATGCAATACCGCAAGTCGGTGGGGGTGTCATAGCCCTCACCGGCAAACACATGCCCTAAATGTGATCCGCAGTTCGCGCACACCACCTCGGTGCGCACCATCCCATGCGACCGATCCTCCCGCTCAATCACCCGGTCGCCGGCCAGCGGCGAGAAAAATGACGGCCAACCACAGTGGGAGTCAAACTTCTCTGTCGACCGGAATAATTCCGTCCCGCACGCCCGACATGAATACACCCCCTGCGTTTTCGTGTCCACATATTCCCCCACATGCGGCGCTTCCGTACCCGCCTGCCGTAACACCCGATACTCCTCGGAACTGAGGCGTTCCCGCCACTGTGCATCGGTGAAAAGTTGAAAATCCGTCATATCAAGCGGTAACAACCATTCGGGGCGGATTATTCCCCGCCGGGCGGGCGTCGAAAAGCCTGAAATCCAAACATGGCTGTGGCCACCACCACGCACAACCAGCCCACGGTGGGTAAAAACGTGTCCAACCACTGGCCATACACCGGCCATCGGGCGAACTCCCACTCCAACGGCGATAAACATAGCACCATGCCTATCGCACCCGCGGCCGAATGCATCGGGGATCGCCGCAGCACCACCGTCGCCACCAGCGGAAACAGCATCATCGAGTAATACATTTGCCCCAGCGATGACAACAGAAACGCCCCAGACAGTAACAGCCCCGACGTTGCGCACGCCCACAGCAACGGGTCGCTGTGCCGCAACCGCAGCAAAAACCACACGCCCGCAACAACCACCGCGGCCAACACCAGGAACAACACCGTCCCCACCCAGCCCGGCAGCCCAAAATACGTCACCAACCCGGGCAGCGAACTATTCGCATAATCCCGCACCTGCTTGAGATACGGCATTGTTCGGGACACGTACTCGCCGGCACCCGGCACCACCAACCACGCCACCGCATTAAGAGCGGCCGGCAACCCCACACCCGCCAGCATTGTCCGCCACTGAAACTTCACCAACGGCAAAACCAGCAGTGGCAAAAACACCGGCTTAATCACGATCGCCAACCCAAGAATCACCCCCGCCCACCACTGGCGGCCCCCCAGCAGCGCCCACAAAAACCCCACCAACGCCAATAATAAAACCCCATTAATATTGGCGAAAATCAGCGTGTTCTGCACCGCCTCCGTCACGAACGCCACCGCAACAACCAGCGGAAACCCCCAGCCGCGCAGCCGAAACCCAAACATGCGCATTAAAATCGCCATCGCCGCAATGATCGCCGCAGCATTGCCGCAAATAAACACCATCCGGGCCACCGCCACATGCTCCACCAACGCCAGGGGGGACAAAATCATGGTCGCGCCCGGGTTATAGAGATAGTGCGGGTCCACGAACGAATAATTTTCGCTATACACCGGGATGCCGTCCCAAAACCGCCGCAGCGCCAAAAACACCGTGGTGTAGTCGTCGGTGATGTGGCCATTCGCGGCCAGCACGCACACCCGATGTGCAACGATGAGCGCCGCAATGGGCCATAAAATAAGCCGAAATATAGCATCATGCCGAGATGGTGGCACATGTGATGCGACCGGCCATTCACTGGGGGAGGAGGCAGGCTGGGCGGGTTTTTGGGTGGGCTCGGCCCAGGCTGCCCAGGCGGATTGAACAGCGGCGAGGCGGGGGAATCGTGAGGCCATGGGTGTATATCTCACATTCTATTGGGAGAATTTAATTAGTTATACCGTAGCGCAGGCCGGAAACAGGTGACGGCCATGGGTGACAAATCACCCAATAAACCCAAAAATTTTGGGGGTAAAATCCTTAAGTATGCGGACGATGCGGCCCCGGCATATCGGGGGATTATTGGTGCTTTTCCTTCTCGGCATGACTGCGATGCGGCTTGCCGCCAGTTATGTGTCGCTGGTGTCCGGCGGCGCAGAAATTCTCGACCTTAATTTCGGCAACGAAGCCACCTACATCCACAACACCCTCTTTGCGCTGGGCGGTTCCGGCAGAGATGCCTACCTGCACGTCTATTTGCTTATCGACGCCTGCTACGCGGTCATATATGCGGTGTTTTATGCCTGCACTATGGCGTTTTTCCTCCGGCGGATCGCGCCGGAACGATGGGAATGGAAACGTGTTCGCTGGGTGATACTGCTCCCCATGGTGGCGGCCGCCTGCGATTGGTGGGAAAACATATCCTTTGCCCGCATGATCCTCCAATTCCCCACCCCCGCGAGCCAGCTGCTGGTCACCAGCGCCACAATAGCAACAATGACGAAATTCATCCTCGTGTACCTATCGCTGCTGCTGGTGCTGGGGTTAGCTGCGGGCTGGATAGTCCTGCGGCTTCGGGCAAGGCGCCGCCAACAACTCAAAACCCCGACCGGTTAGGGTATCGATCGGGGTGGGTGGTGGTCCTAGCTGGGATCGAACCAGCGACCTTTCCGGTGTGAACGGAACGCTCTTCCACTGAGCCATAGGACCAAAATACGGAACAAACATGCAGTGCTTGTCACCGCAACTAACCTAGCATGAGTTATCGCCAGTCACCTAATGGGGTGGTAGAACAGCACTTTTACCTTGGGTTGATTGGTGAGGCGGCGCGCCGGGTTGCAGGTGGTGGGCAGTTGCTGGGAAGACAGTGGGGCAGCTGTAGGTGATTCGGTTGCTTACATGCAGATTTGTGTTTGTGGGGTGGGAGCGGCTAATGTTTTTTCTCGCACCACGAAAGTGGCGTGTGCGGATGTAGCGCAGTTGGTAGCGCATCACCTTGCCAAGGTGAGGGTCGCGAGTTCGAGTCTCGTCATCCGCTCTCGGCGCGTTTAGCTCAGCGGGAGAGCGCTTCCCTGACACGGAAGAGGTCACTGGTTCAATCCCAGTATCGCGCACTGTGCGGATGTAGCGCAGTTGGTAGCGCATCACCTTGCCAAGGTGAGGGTCGCGAGTTCGAGTCTCGTCATCCGCTCTGGTATTACATTTGGTACCTTAAATGTAAGCGGGTTTCCCGTTTTAAGGTGGAATGGCCGAGTGGTGAGGCAACGGTCTGCAAAACCGTGTACACGGGTTCAATTCCCGTTTCCACCTCTAGTAAAAAAATATTGCGCGTTTAGCTCAGCGGGAGAGCGCTTCCCTGACACGGAAGAGGTCACTGGTTCAATCCCAGTATCGCGCACTGTGCGGATGTAGCGCAGTTGGTAGCGCATCACCTTGCCAAGGTGAGGGTCGCGAGTTCGAGTCTCGTCATCCGCTCTATATGCCAGTGTTATTCTTCATTGAATGATGCTGGCATTTTTTGATAGGTAGATGTTTGACTACTAGCACAGATTCACCACATTATGGGAAATTGTGACTGTTCTCAAACACTTTGTGGTGTAATTGTTATAATGCGGTTTTACCTGCATAAATACCGGGTTTTTGTGGGGTTTTTGCCATGAAGATCTCCCTTTTTCTTCCCGGTAACGACTATTGTGTCAGGGATTCACGTTAAGCTTAGATGCGCGAAGTTGGTTGAATACTGTACTTCGCATTGATGAGTGGAAAGGACAAACCAAAGGGATGGGCACAAGTGTCGCGTCGACAAACATAAAACGTCGACTAGCAGCAGTTTTGCTAGGATGCTTTTGTGCTATTACCACCACGGTTGCGCATGCCCATGATGCGGTAGTTGGGGGGTCGCCCGCTGATGGCGAAGTGCTAGCCAGCGCGCCGACAACCGTCACTCTAGAGTTTTCCGGTGAGCCCAAACAGGGGTTCAACACCATGGCCATAAGCAATAGCAAAGGTGATGTGCTAGTAACCGGTGAGCCCACTGTCGACGGCCGAAACGTGACACTTGCTATTCCCGAAAACACTACGCTTACCCCAGACGAGTACACCATAGGTTTTCAAATTACCTCCTCTGATGGACATTCCACTCGGGGAAAAACCACCTTCACCATCGCCGGGGAGCGTGTTGCTAGCTCCGCGACGTCTGATACCACCCCCGCAACTGATGCCCCCACCGATCCCACCGCAGAGCTTATGGCTGGGCCTTGGGGCAAAGTAGCCGGTGGGGTGGGGATTCTCCTTGTCCTTGCCATGATCGTCATGATCCTTGCCCGCAATCGCATGGGTAAAAAATCTCAAGAAAGTGATTAACTGTTATGAACTTGCGTCGTCGTATTGGAACCGGAATTTGTATTCTCGCCGTTTCTGCGCTGGCCTTGAGCGGCTGCGCTAACTCTGAGCGGGCAGCCACCAAGACCACCCGGTCCGCCAAGGCTTCCGCATCGGCTTCTGCTTCCGCCGCTGCCGCAGCCGCAAGCACTAGCGAAACCAGCAGCAACAGCGACACCCCCATTGCCTTCACTAGCGCTTACGTTCGCGCAGCCGACGAAGGCTCCGATAAGACCGCCATCTTCGGCACCTTAAAGAACACCACCGACAAAGACATCACCATTACCGGGTTCTCTTCCAGTGCCGATGCTGACAGCTTCGAACTGCACGAGGTGGTTGACGGCCAAATGCGTCAGAAGGAAGGCGGCTTCGTTATTCCCGCCAACGGCACCTTGAAGCTGGAACCCGGCCACGAGCACTTCATGCTCGTGGGCCTGAAGAGCCCCGTGAAGGCGGGCGAAAAGGTAAGCGTGAAGGCTGAGCTTTCCGACGGTACCACCATTGATCTAGGCGAAATCCCCGGCCGTCAGGTTGCTGCCGGTGCCGAAGACTACTCCGGCGATAGCAACAATAGCCATGGCCAGGGCAGCGGTATCGCCGGCGATGCTAAGTCCGGTGACACCAAGAATGATGCTTCCGGCTCCACCAAGGGCGGCATCAAGGTTCCTGGCAAGGATGGTGACGCTAAGTCCGGTGACACCAAGAGCGGTGACACTAAGTCCGGTGATAGCAAGGCAGGCGCTGCTGCCGGTGCCGCCGGTGCTGGTGCTGCTGGCGCCGGCCAGGGCGATGCCAAAGCCGGTGACGCCAAGGGCGGCGACGCTGCTAAGGGTGGTGACGCCAAGGGCGACAGCAAGCACGGCGGTAAGCACGGCGAACAGGGTGCTGGCGGCGCTGGCGCCGGTGCTGGTGCAGGTGCTGCTGGTGCCGAGCAGTCCGCAGGTATCCGCGGCTAATCCCCACAATTCATCTGGTAGTCCATAATCAGCCTTCCCACGAGAAGGCCGGTTTTGAAGGCTATCGTGTTCATACCCCGCCCATGCCGCATTAGCAGCCTGGGCGGGGTATAATGCATTCATCAATAATTCGCGCAGACATTCTATAGCTTTGCGAAAGGTGCTTGGTCCCATGACCCCCGACAACGGTGTTGACCCCACAGTCCAGCAACCCGACACCCCCGCCAAGACCACCGACCAGCCGCGTACGTTACCACCACAGGTTTCCCGCCGTGGCTTTATCCTGGGGGCAGCCACGGCGGCCGCTGCCGCTGGCACCACCGGTCTTGCCGCCTGCGGAAACATCAACCGCACCACCGAAGCAGCCGACGATGATGACCCCACGCAGGCTTTCCTCGCCGACGATATCGTCCCCTTCGATGGAGTCCACCAGGCAGGTATCGACACCCCCGGCCAAGCCCACCTCAATATCATTGCGTTCACCCTCCGCGCCGGCACCACCATTGATGATGTGCGCCGACTCATGACCGTCTGGACCGAAGACGCCCGACAACTCACCCGCGGCCACAACCCCATCGGCAGCCTCGAACCAGAACTCGCCACCATCCCCGCCAACCTCACCATCACCTGCGGGTTCGGCCCCCGATTCTTCGACATCATCGGCAAAACCGACCAACGCCCCGAATGGCTCAAACCCATTCCCGTGTTCTCCAAAGACAAACTCGAAGACACCTGGGGCGAAGCCGACCTGGCTCTCCAAATCTGCTGCGACGACCCGCTTACGCTCGCATTTGCCACCCGCCACATGACCCGCGCCGGCGGCAAACTGCTCGAAACCCGGTGGATGCAACAAGGATTCCTCAACGCCCGCGGCGCCACCGACCCGGGAACCACCCCCCGAAACCTCTTCGGGCAAAAAGACGGCACCGTGAACCCACAATCAACAGCCGAATACGACGACTACGTGTGGATCGACGAGAACTCCTCCGACCCACAATGGGTGCGGGGCGGCACCTGCATGGTGGTGCGCCGCATCGCAATGAACCTCGACACGTGGGAAGAACTAGACCGCACCTCCCGGGAAGTAGCCATGGGCCGCTACCTCGAATCCGGCGCCCCACTCACCGGTAAAGAAGAATTCGACACTGCCGACTTCAAGGCGAAAGACCAATTCGGTCTGCCAGTCATCGACCCCCGCAGCCACATGGCATTGGCGGCGCCACCCACCGACAACCCCAAAGAAAAAATGCGCCGCCGTGCCTACAACTACCTAGAATCCCACATCCCGGGCTCCGATCACACCACAAACGTGGGATTAGTATTCATCTGCTTCCAACAAAACCCGGTCACCCAATTCACCGCAATCCAACAGCGGCTCAACGACAACGACCGGCTCAACACCTGGATCACCCACATCGGCTCGGCCGTGTTTGCTGTACCACCCGGAACCAGCGAAGTCGGTGCTGGTAAAGACCAATATTGGGGGGCATCCCTGCTGGAATCCTAGCGATACGATTCCTCGCAGTAGTTACAACCCCAGGCCCAACGTGAGGTAGGATAAAACCCCGAAACAGCTTGATGGTGCTTATAGGTCGTCGCAAAGCATGCTGCATTGTGGCGATCATTTGCATTTGTCGTTTCACCCGTTTTGGTTTTTGCGTTGCGTCCAGGTATGACGACAACGCCCGAGCGCAGTAAGGAGCGCACATTCATGGCACAGCTGACCGACGCCCAAGCAAACCCGCACCACCCGTTTCTCGTCCCGGCCGGGACCCCCGTTGGTGTGGCAATGCGTGAGCTGAACCTGCCCAACACCGGGCCGG
Organism: Corynebacterium matruchotii; assembly: GCF_011612265.2. Classification (NCBI taxonomy): domain Bacteria; kingdom Bacillati; phylum Actinomycetota; class Actinomycetes; order Mycobacteriales; family Corynebacteriaceae; genus Corynebacterium; species Corynebacterium matruchotii. The sequence goes on from NZ_CP050134.2 coordinate 1,155,660, forward strand.
AAGCCATCGTCGTCGTCAAAGACACCGAAGGCCACCTCAAAGACCTGTCACACGTTCCCGAGACGGACGCAGAATTCCTGCCCATCCCCGCCAACACCGCGGAAGGACGCGCCGTGATCCGCCACTCCTGCACCCACGTGCTCGCGCAGGCAGTGCAGCAGGAATTCCCAGGCACGAAGTTGGGCATCGGTCCGGCCATCGACAACGGGTTCTACTACGACTTCGACGTCGCGGAACCCTTCACCCCCGAAGACTTGCAGCGTATCGAAAAACGCATGAAGAAAATCATCAAACAGGGGCAAAAATTCGAACGTCGCGTCTACGCCGACCAGGCCGAAGCCGCCGAAGCATTAAAAAACGAACCCTACAAGCTGGAACTCATTGCGGACAAAGGCTCCGTCGACCCCCAATCCGACGAGGCCACCGAAGTGGGCGCCGGGGAACTCACGGGCTACTACAACCTTAACCCCCGCACCAAAGCCGTGGAATGGTACGACCTGTGCCGCGGCCCGCACGTGCCCACCACGAAATACATTCCCGCATTCGCCCTCACCCGCTCATCGGCGGCATACTGGCGGGGCGACCAAGCCAACGCGGGGCTGCAACGCATCTACGGTACCGCCTGGGAATCCCCAGACGCCCTGGCGGAATACCAGCACAAGATGGCCGAAGCGGAAAAACGCGACCACCGGCGGCTCGGCCAAGAACTCGACCTGTTCTCCTTCCCCGACGAAATCGGCTCCGGATTCCCCGTATTCCACCCGAACGGCGGCATTGTGCGCCTCGAAATGGAAGAACACTCCCGACGCCGCCACATCGCGGCAGGCTACTCCTTCGTTAACACCCCACACCTGACCAAGGGTGAACTGTTCGAAAAATCCGGGCACCTGGACTTCTACGCCGACGGCATGTTTCCACCCATGAAACTCGACGGGGAAGTCGACGCCGACGGCAACGTGACCAAACCCGCTGTGGACTACTACACCAAACCCATGAACTGCCCCATGCATAATCTCATTTTTGCATCCCGGGGCCGTTCCTACCGGGAACTCCCGCTCCGACTCTTCGAATTCGGCACCGTATACCGCTACGAAAAATCCGGGGTCATCCACGGCCTGACCCGGGCCCGCGGCTTCACCCAAGACGACGCCCACATCTACTGCACGGAAGACCAGCTAGAGGCAGAACTCACGTCCGTGCTGGACTTTGTGATCTCGCTGCTGCGCGACTACGGCTTGGATGATTTCTACCTGGAATTGTCCACGAAAGACCCGGAAAAATTTGTTGGGTCGGACGAAATTTGGGAGAAATCAACCGCCATCCTGCAGCGAGTAGCCGACAAATCCGGCCTCGACCTCGTGCCCGACCCTGGCGGGGCAGCATTCTACGGCCCGAAAATTTCCGTGCAAGCCCGGGACGCCATCGGCCGCACCTGGCAAATGTCGACCGTGCAACTAGACTTCAACCTGCCGGACCGCTTCCACCTGGAATACACGGCCCCGGACGGCACCAAGAAACAACCAATCATGATCCACCGGGCCCTCTTCGGCTCAATCGAACGATTCTTCGGGGTGCTGCTAGAACACTACGCCGGGGCGTTCCCCGCCTGGTTAGCACCCCAACAGGTCATGGGCATCCCGGTGGCGGACACGTTTATTCCCCACCTGGAATCCGTCATCAACGAACTCCAAGCACGCGGGGTGCGGGCAAGCGTGGACACCTCAGATGATCGCATGCAGAAAAAAATCCGCACCTACACGCAGGCAAAAGTACCGTTCATGCTGCTAGCCGGCGCCCGCGACGTTGAAGCGCAGGCGGTGAGCTTCCGGTTCCTCGACGGATCCCAGCTCAACGGGGTGCCGGTGGCGCAGGCAATCTCGCTCATCGACGAATGGGTTCGGTCACGCACCAACGAGCAACCCAATCACGACAATGTGGCAGAAAAACTATAAGTAACAAATCTGCGACACATCTCTATGGCTCCACACCCAAAATCACCAATTGGGGTGGAGCTTCTTAGTAGAGTTGAGAACAGCATCGAGCCGCAAAACAAATGATTCAGGGGTGAAGCAGCCATGAGCAGCACATCAAATGAGGAATATGTCGATAGAGGAGCGGGCGATCTCGACCGCTTAGAACGCCTCTGGGCGCCCTACCGCATGAACTACATCGTGGACAAAAGCGACACCAATGGTTCGGGAAACACCCACACCAACCCCTTCGTCGTGATCCCCACACTCAGCGACGAAGACGGACTCATCGTCGCCCGCGGCACCTACGTGTACTGCGTACTCAATCTCTTCCCCTACAATTCCGGCCACATGATGGTGGTGCCCTACCGGGAAGAACCCAACCTAGAAAACCTCACCCCGGCGGAATCCGCCGAACTCATGGCCTTTGCCCAGGCCGCCATCCGGGTGCTGAAAACCGCCTCCCGGCCCGACGCCTGCAACGTCGGATTCAACCTGGGTCGCTCCGCCGGCGGCTCCGTCGCCCAACATCTCCACCTGCACATCGTGCCCCGGTGGAACGGCGACAGCAACTTCATGACCGTCATCAGCGGCACAAAAGTGCTGCCACAACTCCTGCGGGACACCCGCAACCTCCTCGCCCGAACCTGGGCCGAGCTGGCCGCCGCCGACGATTCCTTCCCCGGTGCAGCCACCACGGGAGATGCTCATGCTTAGCGTCAGCGGCCGAAAACCAGCCTCCGTAGTGATCGAACCCATCGCCCGAACCCTCACCCGATTAGGGCTCAGCCCCAACACCGTGACCGTGGCCGGCACCTGCATCACCATCGCCATTGTGGTGACATTGATACCGCTCAACCACCTGGTGTGGGCGGCCATCTTCTCCGCAATATTCAGCGCCCTCGACATGGTGGACGGCACCATGGCCCGCATGCGGGGTGCCGGCACCCAATTCGGCGCCACCCTCGACGCTACCTGCGACCGACTCACCGACGGTGCCCTCTTCGGGGCAATCACCTGGTGGCTGATCTACACCTACCACGCCCACCCCAGCTTGATCATCGCCAGCTTCGTGGTCCTAGTGACCTCCCAAGTGATTTCCTACGTGAAGGCCCGCGGCGAAGCCTCCGGCTTCACCATGGTCGGCGGGCTCATCGAACGCCCCGAACGACTCATCCTCGCCCTGGGCGGCATCGGCCTCACCGGCCTGGGGGTGCCCTACGCTATCGATATAGCCCTATGGGTACTCGCCGTGGGCAGCGTGTACACCGTGATCCAACGGCTTCTCATGGCCGCCCACAGCCAAGAGGCGACACAACCAAGCAAACCGCCCGCCGGGGCGCGAGAATTCCCCCACAGCTAAGCTTAAAAACCATGCCCAATGTTTTCACCACCGAATGGTTATCCGCCCAAGCCTATCTCATGGGCTGGAAAATAGTGGGGCGACTCCCGCTCCCACTCACCGCCGCCCTCTGCACCCGCGTCGCCGACTACGCCAGCGATGACGGCAAGGGAATGAACCAGCTTCGCAAAAACCTGAGCCGGGTTGTTGGCCCCGAAAACGTCACCCGCACCCTGGTGCGGGACGCCATGCGCTCCTACGCCCGTTATTGGCTGGAGGCCTTCCGGCTGCCCCAAATCGCCGGCGACCCGGGCGTCGTCAAGCGCATCGACGACCGCCTGGTGGGCAAAACCCACCTCGATGCCGCGGTGGCCGCCCCCACCGGAACCATCTTGGTGCTCCCGCACAGCGGAAACTGGGACATGGCCGGCATGTATTTCGCCGCCACTTACGGCACCTTCACTACCGTGGCGGAACGACTCAAACCCGAAATCCTGTTCGACGCTTTCGTGGATTTCCGCACCACCTTAGGGTTTAGGGTCATCCCCCACATTCCCGCGCCGGGTTCCCCGCCCGTCATGGAGCAGCTCGCCGACGTGCTCACCGCCGGCGGCACCATTTGTTTGCTGGGGGACAGGGATCTGAAAGGCACTGGCGTGCCCGTCACGTTCTTCGGCGAGGAAACCACCATGCCTACCGGTGCGGCCCGGCTCGCCCAGGAGACCGGGGCGTCGTTGCACGTGGTGCATTCCTGGTTCGAGGGCACCACCGCTCACCCGGAATGGGGGCTGAGCGTTTCCGCCCCCCTGCCCACCGGCGACATTGTCGCAACCGTTCGCGCGCAGGCGGCAATCATGGAGCGGAACATTGCGGCGCACCCCGCCGATTGGCATCTTTTGCAACCCTTCTGGTCGGCCGATCGCAAACCTGCGTAAAAAAATCGCTACACTGTCAAGATAGCTATAATCACCCTCACGCATTCGAAAGGCGACCATGCGCATAGGTTTGGTGTGTCCCTACTCCTTCGATGAACCCGGGGGAGTCCAGGCCCACATTCTGGACCTAGCCACCCACCTCATTGGCCAAGGCCATTTTGTGCGCGTCATTGGCCCCTGCGGCGATGACACCGAGGTCCCCGACTTTGTGGTCCGTGGCGGCACGAGTGTTCCCATCTCCTATAACGGCTCTGTCGCCCGCCTTTCGTTTGGTCCCCGGACCTTTACGAAGATCCGGGAATTTATCATCGCCGGGCATTTTGATGTGCTGCACATTCACGAACCGAATTCGCCCAGTTTTTCCCTCGCCGCCCTCCAAGTGGCGGAGGGGCCGATCGTGGCCACCTATCATGCATCGGCGACCGGTTCGAAACTGCTGAAACTGGTTTTGCCGCTGCTGCGTCCCCGCCTGGAGAAAATCCGGGGCGGCATTGCCGTGAGCGAAATGGCCCGCCGGTGGCAGGTCGAACAGTTAGGCGGTGACCCGGTGCTCATCCCCAATGGCGTTGATACCCAGGCGTTTGCCCGGGGCGTGGTCCCGCCGGTGCCGGGGCGGCCCCCGGAGTTGGTGTTTCTGGGCCGGCTGGACGAGCCCCGCAAAGGGTTGGATATTTTATTGGCCGCCCTGAGCGGGTTGGATCGTGGGGTGACGGTCACCGTCATGGGTGGTGGCAGTCCCCGAAACGCGCCCGGCGTGAATTTTGTGGGCCGCGTGAGCGATGACGAAAAGATTGCCATTTTAGACCGTGCCGACATCTATATTGCCCCTAACACCGGGGGCGAAAGCTTCGGCATTGTGCTTGTGGAGGCCATGGCCGCCCGCTGTGCCGTTGTGGCCAGTGACTTGGAGGCTTTTGCCGCCGTGTGCGATGTGGAATCCGATAATCCCGCCGGCCTACTCTTCCGCACCGGTGATGTTGATGATTTGCGGGCGAAACTCCGGCAGCTCATCGACGACCCCGGTCAGCGGGCGAAACTGGTCGAAGCCGGATCTCGGCGCGCCACACTCTATGACTGGGATCATGTGGCCGCCGAGGTAGTACGAGTGTACGAAACAGTGGCCGATGGAACCACGGTCACCGTTGACTAGTCGAAAAAGGATTCGGACATGGACCCCACCACGATTATTGCCATTATCATTGCGGTCATTATCACCATTGCCCTGTATTGGGCGTCGAGTACCGCCAATCGGCTGCACCGGTTGCACGTGCGTACCGATGCGGCCCGGCAGTCGCTTCAGGCTTCTTTGGACCGGCGGGCCGCGGTGTTAGCCGCATGTGAGCCGCAGTTTACGGCGTTGGCGCACAGTACCGAGTCGATTCCGCTGCAGTATGAGACGTTTGCCCAGCGGGCCGAGAAGGAACGGCAGATTTCCGTGGCCATTGCCGGTCTCACGGATCCCACCCCGGGAAGCATTGTGGATGCGGAAGCCCGGGTACAGCTCGCACACCGGTTCTATAATGATGCGGTGTCTGACACGCGGGCGTTACGGGTGCAACCACTTGTTCGAATTCTTCGGTTGGGTGGGACCGCCCGGCTGCCGGAATATTTCGAACTCACCACCTAGGCGTTGGCTTGGGCATTGGCTGCCGGCCGGTGGCTGATGGCCCACATGAGTGACACAATCATGGACACCACCATCAACCCGTTCCGAATCGCCAACCCAATGACCCCTAGCGTCCCCGTGCCCGGGTGCACCACGTCGTCGTAATAATAGGGATACACGATCTGCCCTAGCACCGCCATGAGCAGCATCAACCAGGCCAGCGCCAGCGGGTATTTCGACCCGTTCGTCCGCAGTAACACCACCGCCATGATGGGTCCTAGCCACAGAATATATTGTGGCGAAAACACCTTATTGGCCACGAGCAGCATGAAAATCAACGTCACCCACATGATCAGCGACCCGTCCGGCGACCACGTGTCTTTCACAAACCCTCGCAGCGCCCACGCCACGGCGAACACTAGGGTGGCGAACATGAGCACATTGGTCACCATGATTGCGGCATCCACCCCAGGCCCGGTAATCTCGTAGCTTTTCGACGCCGCATATGTCACCGAATATTCGGCGGCCGCCCCGAATGCGCCTCGAACAATCATGGGGGTTGCGGCAATCGACTCGATTTGTAGCCCTCGCACTCCCTGATAGGTGAAGGGTGATAGTAGGCGTTGCACCCCGCTGATCATTGCTACGAGGGCTGACAATCCGATGATTGTGCCCACGAATACCGCAATGCACCAATAGGTTGCTTTTCGTTTGTAGCCGCGCACCAGGCCGATGGCCAGTACCCCCGGCCACAGCTTAATCATGGTTGCTGTTCCCAGTAGCGCCGAGCTGATTCGCGGATAGTAGAACAACAACAGGGCGGCCACCCCCACCAGCACTGCGGGAACCAGGTCGAGTCGTTGCACCGAAACGTGCCCGGTGCATACCGCGAACACCGCCCAAAACCCGGCAGCCAGGATTTGGGATTTCCGGGATCTGGCCGCACCACTGTTGAGTAGCAGCACGAAAAACAGGCCATCAATAACCATGCAAAATCCGCCGAACATTGCAAGATAGTGTTCGGTGCTGCGGTGGCTAAACCAAAACACCACATGCGCCGGCCAGGTGCCTATTGCTGGGTACTCCGTCAGACCGTCGGGAAACTCGCCTCTGAGCGATGAAAAATAGTAGCGGATGTCCCCCTCGGGTATTTCAGTGGTGGCGAGAACCCCCAGGAGAATGAGGTGGCAGGCGAACCACCACACCCACAGTCCCACCCGGTCGGCGGGGCGTAACTGCGACTGGGAGAATGCTAGCGATGATGGTGGTGGGGTAGCAGCAGGAGTCATGGTGAAATCTAACGAGCCCTTATCAATCGATCCTTGGTAGAACTTATGGTGCATATGATGCTGTTTATTGCAGTCTTGTTGCTCATCATGGTGATTAGCAACCCACACCACCCCCGATTGGTGATAATTATCACTTAATCATTGTTGCTAACACGTGCGTTATCAACATTATGAGGTGCTCAACCTCACCGCATTATATCCTTAAGCCCGCATAGCCCCATGCATAACCCTCATCCCCAAGTGTGAAGGAAACCATGACCCATCCCACCGATCATCCCGCCGGCCATCAGGAAACCCACCAGCCGAAAATTGCGGCCATTCTCGACATTGAACAACTCGACCGCTATATTTTCCGCGGCCCCGTCATCCCTACTACCTTTATCCGCACCTTCGGTGGCCAGGTTGCGGCCCAGGCCCTCGCCGCCGCCATCCGTACCACCACAGCCGACAGGAGTGTCCACTCCCTTCACGCATATTTTGTGCGCCCTGGTGACGCCACCACACCGGTCATATTCCAGATCGACCCCATTAAGGAAGGTGGGTCGTTCACCTCCCGGCACGTTACCGCCATCCAGGATGGTATCCCCATTTTCAGCATGCAATGCTCTTTCCACCGCCGCGCAGACACCGGAATCGAACACTCGGATGACATGCGGGCCGTCCCGAACCCCGACGATATTCCTCCCACCGACACTGCCGCGTTGCCGCCCAGTTCCCGCGCTTTGCTTGCTGAATGGACCGACTGGGAGATCCGTCGGGTTCCCGCCGACCGCTACGACCACAACCCTTATACCAACAGCCAACAGCTCGTGTGGTTCAAAACGAAAAACCGGCTTCCTGACGATGAAACCACCCACCTGTGCACCCTGACCTACATGTCCGACATGACTCTGTTGCACACCGCCCTGGTGCCTCACCCCAACCATCCGGTCCAATTAGCTTCCCTCGACCATGCCATATGGTTTCTGCGGCCGTTCCGGGCTGACGAATGGTTACTGTACGACCAAATTTCTCCCTCCGCCCACGCCGGCCGGGCGCTCACCCACGGTCGAGTTTTCAACCAGGCCGGTGACCTGGTGGCCAGCGTCACCCAGGAAGGATTAACCCGGGATTTGCGCACCGGACAGCAGTCGGTGCCGCTGAAAAACCTCGCCCCAGGGCAGCAATAAACCCGCAGGATACGCGAGGTCGGCCCCGTGCCCGGCATCTAGGTCGGCGGGACGAACTCGCATTCATGCCGTATAATTTGCACATCGTAAAAGAATCCGTAGCCGAAATTGTAAAGGGAACAGACACATGTCAGGCCATTCAAAATGGGCAACCACAAAACACAAAAAAGCCGCAAATGATGCCAAGCGTGGCAAAGAATTTGCCCGGCTGATTAAAAACATTGAGGTTGCGGCCCGAACCGGCGGTGGGGATCCAGCGGCCAACCCCACGCTGGATGACATGATCCGCAAAGCCAAAAAAGCCTCCGTCCCCAATGACAATATTGAACGCGCCCGCAAACGTGGCTCCGGTGAAGAGGCCGGCGGCGCCGACTGGCAAACCATCATGTACGAAGGCTATGGTCCCAACGGGGTGGCCATTCTCATTGAATGTCTTACCGACAACCGCAACCGGGCTGCCACCGAAGTGCGCACCGCCATGACGAAGAACGGCGGTAACATGGCCGAATCTGGTGCCGTGAGCTACATGTTCACCCGCAAGGGCGTGGTTTCTGTGCTTAAAGGGGACCTCAGCGAAGACGACGTGCTCCTCGCCGTCCTAGAGGCCGGTGCCGAAGAAGTCAACGAAATAGGCGACCGGTTCGAAATCGTGTCCGCTCCAAGCGACCTTGCCGCGATCAAGGCGGCGCTTGTCGACGCCAGCATCGAGGTCGACGACTCCGAACAAGACTTCCGCGCCTCCGTCGAAGTTCCCCTGGAACTCGCCGACGCGAAAAAAATCTTCCGACTCATCGACGCCCTCGAAGAATCCGACGATGTGCAAAACGTCTACACCAACATGGATCTTTCCGCCGAAGTGCTAGCAGCCCTCGACGCCGAATAATTGTGGTGTCGCCCCCAAACCTGTCCGACCCATATGCTACCTTCGGGTGGTACGTGAAAACCGGTCATACCAGGGGGAAACCATGCCAGTGGTCTCTATCGAAGGAATGCGCGTCATGGGGATCGACCCCGGACTGACCCGTTGCGGCCTCTCCGTCGTCCAAGCCGGCAGAGGCCGCTCTGTCATTCCCGTGGCCGTCGGCGTGGTCCGCACCCCCTCCGACTCCGATATCGCCCACCGGCTCCTAGAACTCAGCGAAGCCGCCAACGACTGGCTTGACCAATACCAACCCGACGTCGTAGCAATCGAACGCATATTTGAACGCGGTAATGTGTCCACCGTCATGAACACCGCCCACGGCGTGGGTGTCCTCATGCTCGCCGCCGCCCAACGCGGCATCGACGTCCACCTCTACACCCCCAGCGAAGTCAAAAAAGCCATCAGCGGAAACGGCCGGGCGGACAAGAAACAAATGACCGCCATGATTACCCGCATCCTTGGGCTTACCGAAGCCCCCAAACCTGCCGACGCCGCCGACGCCCTGGCGCTCGCCGTCTGCCACTGCTGGCGGGCTCCACTCCTCATCACCAACCGGGAAGCCGAGGCCCGCGCCCAGGCCCAATCCCGCCACCAACGCGGAATCCTGGGCCAAGCAAAACAAGCCCACCACAGCAAACACCCCACCACCCCGGAAGAACTCCGAGCCCAACTCCAAACACAACACCTCAACCCCCGCGGCGCCTGGCGTCGATAAGCTGCAAGGAACCCCATGATCGTCTCACTACGCGGAACCGTCATCGACATCACCGCCCACCATGCCGTCATCGAATGCGCCGGCGTCGGCTACCAAGTCCTCGCCACCCCCACCACCCTCGGGCACCTCACCCGCGGCGCCGAAACCTTCATCCTCATCACCATGATCGTCAGGGAAGAATCCCAAACCCTCTACGGATTCCTCGACGCTGCCACCCGCGACATGTTCGCCACCCTCCAAACCGTCTCCGGGTTGGGTCCCAAGCTCGCCCTCGCCGCCCAATCCGTCTACACCACCCCGGAACTCGCCCACGCCATCACCCACGGCGACACCAAAACCCTCCAAAAAATCCCCGGGGTAGGCAAACGCATGGCCGAAAGAATGGTCGTTGACCTCAAAGACAAAGTCGCCACCTACGCCGCCCCGGAAACCCCCACCACCGCCGCCGTCCCGCACACCGACACCTACGAACAAGTGCTCGAAGCCCTCGCCAGCCTCGGATTCGCCGAAAAAACCGCCGAACCCGTTCTCACCACCGTTCTTGCCGCCGACCCCACCCTCACCACCCCGGCCGCCCTACGCGCCAGCCTGAACCTCCTCGGCAAACAATAACGATCCACCCCCAAACCACAACGGAGCACACCCATGGCAAACGTAGAAAAAACCGAATTCAACCTGGCCGGCCCCTCCGGACCCACTGGCGGCACGCCCCCCACCGACCCTGCCACCGCCCGTAGGGGCACCATCAACCCCCACGCCCTCAACACCGAAACCGACATCGAAACCACCCTCCGGCCTCGCAGCCTCGCCGAATTCATTGGCCAACCCAAAGTGCGCGACCAACTCAACCTGGTTCTCACGGGGGCGAAAAACCGCAACGTCACCCCCGACCATGTGCTCCTCTCCGGGCCACCCGGACTCGGCAAAACCACCATGGCCATGATTATCGCCTACGAAATGGGCACCAGCCTCCGCATGACCTCCGGGCCCGCCCTCGAACGCACCGGTGACCTTGCCGCCATGCTCTCTAACCTCATGGAAGGCGATGTCCTGTTCATCGACGAAATCCACCGCATGGCCCGCCCCGCCGAAGAAATGCTCTACATGGCCATGGAAGACTTCCGCATCGACGTCATCGTTGGCAAGGGACCCGGCGCCACCTCTATCCCCCTCGAACTCGCCCCCTTCACCCTGGTCGGCGCCACCACCCGATCCGGTATGCTCACCGGCCCCCTCCGTGACCGGTTCGGCTTCACCGCCCAAATGGAATTCTATGACACCCCCGACCTCACCCAGGTTGTGAGCCGTGCCGCCAAAATCATTGGGGTGGGTATCGACCCTGATGCCGCCGTCGAAATCGCCTCTCGCTCCCGAGGCACACCCCGCATCGCCAACCGGCTGCTCCGCCGCGTCCGCGACTACGCCGACGTTCACGGCACCGGCCACATCGACCTCCAGGCCGTCCGCGCCGCCCTCATCGTGTTCGACGTGGACGCCATGGGCCTCGACCGGCTCGACCGCGCCGTCCTCACCGCCCTCATCAAAGGCCACGGCGGCGGCCCAGTCGGAGTATCCACCCTCGCCATCGCTGTCGGCGAAGAAGCCTCCACCGTGGAAGAGGTTTGCGAACCCTACCTGGTGCGGGCCGGTATGATAACTCGCACCGGCCGGGGCCGGGTCGCCACCGCCGCCGCCTGGCGGCATCTTGGGCTCGAACCACCCGAAGGCACCATAGGAAGTTAGCTACGGGCAGTGGTGGGGGAACGCGGGGGCTCACCCACCATGGATTGGCTTCTCACCCACCCACATTTCTGGAATAGTTGTGCAGTATGGATTTCTCAATCATTTTGTTGATACTCATTCTCCTCGTGCTGATGATCCCCAGCCTCATCATCCAACGCAAACAGCGTCGCCACCTCGATACCATCCGCCAGCTTCAAGAAAACCTCATAATCGGCGATGTGATTATCACCACTGCTGGGTTGCATGCCATCATCCGTGGTATCACGGATACCACCGTGGAGTTGGAAACCTCGCCGGGCGTGGTTTCGACGTGGGAGAAACACGTCGTGATTAAGAACCTCACCCAAGAGAAAAAGACCCAACCAGCGGCGGATGCGGAGCCAGAGCAACAACCTGTGGGGGAGTTGCCGGAAGGGGAGCAGCCGGCAGCCGAAAAGCCGGCGGATGATCCCGATAGGGCGTCGTAAAGCTTGGGGAGGAAGCCGCATGGTGGGGAAAGTCACGGGGCTTTGGCCGAAAATGTGGGTTGTTGCCTGAACGTGGGTGCGGCGTGTGGGGCGGCCAATCGCTTTTCGTATGCCACATGCCGTAGCATATTTCGGTGTGTGTGCGTGGAAAATTTTTTCAAGCACAGGTTTTACTAAGGCAATGAGGTGAAAACCCCTGGTTGTAGCTATGTTTGCCTGGTAATACTCTAAAATACGGCACAGCTGATTTCCCTCATGAAATCACGAGGAGTCGGCGGTTACCGGCCAGTAAACACGTAAATTCAAGGAGATAGTTCATTGGCTTCGAAACGACGAAGCGGCGGGTCACGATGGGAAACATGGCCGAAGAAAGCAATCGCGGTCTTTGGCCTGTTTATCATTGCTATTTATGCTGTTATTTTCTTAACCGGCGACCGCAGTGCCACCCCAAAACTTGGCATTGACCTGCGGGGTGGTACCCGTATCACCCTGGTGCCGCAGGGCGCCACCCCCACCCAGGACCAGCTGCAACAGGCGAAAAATATTCTAGAAAACCGCGTCAATGGCATGGGCGTGTCCGGCGCCAATGTGATTGTCGACGGCACCTCACTGGTGATTACCGTGCCCGGGGAAGACACTTCCCAGGCGCGTGCCGTGGGACAAACCTCACAGCTGCTGTTCCGACCGGTGGTGCAACCGGATGCCTCGGTGGATAACGACAGCATCATCAAGGCCATTGAAGAAATGGGCAACAGGTGGGTGACCGCCGGTGTGATGCCTGCCGACCAGGTGCAGAAGAAATTCGACGAGCTGCGGAAAAACGTTGAAAAGCAGAAGGCGGCCCAGGAAGAGCAGGCCAAAAAGCAGGGCAATGAAAATCAACAGCTCCCGGAGGTTAAGGTCCCGGACCTGAAGGTTACCGCCAAAGCTCCGGCGAAAGCCGCCGACTCCATCGCCGCCAACAAGCAACGCACCGAACAACTGAAGGTGCTTAAAGACGATCGGCAGTCGAAGGATGCCGCGAAACAGCTGGCCGCATCCACCCTCATGGTGTGCAGCAGCGCCCCTGACCCGTTGCAGGGCTCTGACGACCCGGCGCTACCCCTGGTGGCCTGCGACGCCAGCACCAACCAGCCGTATATTTTAGGTGAGGTGCCGCTGCTGGTTGGGCAAACCGACCCGGTGCACGGCAAACGGCTCACCGGTAACGAGATCGATTCCAACCGGCCCATCACCGGTGGCTTGAACAGCCAAACCGGCCAAATGGAAATCAGCTTCGCCTTCAAGGCCGGCGATAATGAAAAGGGCTCGGAAACTTGGGCGGACCTCACCCAGAAATATTTACAGCAGCAGGTTGCCATCACCCTGGACTCGAAGATTATTTCGGCCCCGCAGATCCAATCACCCACCCCGGTGGGGTCAGCCACGGCCATCACCGGCAAATTCACCCAGGATGAGGCCACCGAGTTGGCGAATAACCTACGCTACGGCGCCCTGCCACTTAGCTTCGCCGGCGAAAACGGCGAATCCGGCGGCACGGCAATCACGGTACCCGCGTCGCTGGGGTTGGCATCACTCAAGGCCGGCCTGTTCGCGGGCCTGGTCGGTTTCGCACTGGTGGCACTGTTCTCCCTGTTTTTCTACCGGATTTTCGGCCTGGTCTCCCTGGTGTCGCTGGTGCTGGCCGAAGTGCTGGTGTACGGTGCCCTGGTGCTGCTCGGCCGGCTCATTGGCTACTCCCTGGACCTGGCCGGTATCGCCGGTTTGATCATCGGTATCGGTGCGACCGCCGACTCGTTCGTGGTGCTGTATGAGCGCATTAAGGACGAGATTCGCCACGGGCGTACCTTCCGTTCGGCGGTGCCGCATGCATGGGATCGCGCCAAGCAAACCATTGTGACCGGCAACTTTGTGACCCTCATCGCTTCCGTTGTGGTGTATTTCCTGGCCGTGGGCGAGGTGAAAGGTTTCGCCTTCACCCTGGGCCTGACCACGGTGTTCGACCTGGTTGTGACCTACTTACTCACCGCACCACTGGTGATTTTGGCATCCCGAAAGCCATGGGCCGCCAAACCCGCATTCAACGGGTTGGGGAAGGTGTTCGAGGTCGTGAAACAGCGGGGCACGGTCAAACCGGGTGCCAATGGGCAATCCGGGTCGGCGGCGACCAACCCCACCAAGGAGTCAGCGGAGCCGGCAGAGAGCGTGGAGGAGCGAATCATTCGCACCAGCGCGCATCTTGTTGCCCAAGACGATGATCAAGAGGAGAAGAAGTAACCATGTCTTCACCAAGCACAGCCACCCAAATCTTTACCGGTGACGGCAATATTGACTTCGTCGATAAGCGCCGCACCGCATATTGGGCCACCCTTGCCATCATCGTGGTCTGCCTACTTGGCATCACTCTCCGCGGCTTCAACCTGGGTATCGACTTTGAGGGCGGCACGAAAATGAATATGCCGGCCGCAAACCTGGAAACCTCCCAGGTGGAAGAGACCTTCACAAAGGCCACCGGGGTAGACCCCGAACAGGTGCAGATCGTGGGCAGCGGGGACACCCGAATCCTGGAAATCAACTCCAAACGGCTCACCCAAGGCCAGATTGATGCGGCCCGGCAGGCGCTTTTCGACGCCTACAAGCCGGTCAATAGCGCAGGCCAGCAAACCCCCGATGCCATTGGTGACTCCACCGTGAGCGAATCCTGGGGCAGCACCATCACCAACCGCATGCTCATGTCCATGGGTGTGTTCCTCATCGCTGCATTCGCCTACATCGCCATCCGGCTGCAACGCGAAATGGCTGTCGCCGCCATCCTGGCCCTGTTTGTGGACCTCATCACCATTACCGGCCTGTACGCCATTGCTGGCTTCGAAGTCACCCCGGCCACCGTGATCGGCCTATTGACTGTGCTGGCGTTCTCCCTCTACGACACCGTGATCGTGTTCGACAAGGTGCGGGAAAACACCGCCGGCTACCTGGGCAATAAACGAATGACCTACGGCGAACACGCCAACCTTGCCATCAACCAAACGGTGATGCGGTCAATCTCCACCACGGTGATTTCCGTGCTGCCCATCCTGGCACTCATGATCGTGGCCGTGTGGCTCATGGGCGTGGGCACCCTCAAAGACCTGGCATTAATCCAGCTCATCGGCGTGATCTGGGGTACCGTCTCCTCAATCTTCCTGGCCACCCCCTTCCTGGTGAGCATCAAGAACCGCACCAAGGAATGCAAGGAACATAACGCCGAGGTCGCGGAATTCCGAGCCCGGCTGGCCAGCGGCGAAACCGCCGAGGAAGCCGAAGCTGAAGAAATCGAAAAGGAACGCTCCCGCGCCGAAGCCGCTGCCGCACAGCGGCGGGGGACCGGCACGGAGCGACCCGCCGGTCCCTCGGGATCCGGCACAAGTTGGCGCCCCGGCCATAACAACTAGGCGACCAACACCATCGCCACCCACCCAACATTCATGGGTGGGCGGCGATTTTTTGTGCCCCGATGCCGAATCCGCCACTGTAAGGGCGTCGACAAGCGGGGGACAGGGTACCATTTAGCCATGGCATCGCAGACCACAACCCGTTCACTCGCCCTCATCATGGCAACAATCTTGCTTGTTACCGGGTGCAGTAACAGTAAAACCGAAGAAACCAAAGCAGAACACTCATTCGGTTACGTGCTTGATGACTACCTTATTAACACCAACGTCACTACCGGCATCGGTTTTTCCAGCAACATCCACCAACTTGTGGGGCGAATCTACCCCGGCGCATTCGTCAACGGGCCCGAAGGACAACGCATCCCCAACACCGACCTAGTAGAAGCACGTGCACTACCAGGTGCCCCCATGCGGGTGGAATACCAAATCACCGACAAAGCCGTCTACTCCGACGGGCAACCCGTCACCTGCGATTCATTCCTGCTCGCCCAAGTCGCCGCCACCTCCCGGCCCCTTTTCGACTCCTACAACCCCCTGATGGACCAAATTGACACCATCAACTGCCAACCCGGAAACAAAACCGCCACCGTTGTCTTCAAAGGCAACTTCGGGCCCCGCTGGCGCTACCTCTTCAGCGGCGGCACCCTCCTGCCCGCCCACGCCATCGCCGCCAAAGCCAACATGAGCTTAGCCGACCTCAACACCGCCCTCCACAACCGGGACCTACCCCGCCTCCAACAAGTCGCACAAGTCTGGAACAGCGGCTTCGACCTCGGAAAATTCGACCCCGCACTGCAAGTAAGCTCCGGGCCATTCCTCGTGCAATCCGTAGCCCCCGACGGCGCCGTCACCCTGGTGCGCAACGACAAATACTATGGGGAACCCGCCGTGCTAGATAAACTCATCGTCTACCCCAAAGGCACTGACCTGCACAAACTCGCCGACGCCGGCAACCTCCATATCGCCGAAGCCGACAGCAAAACCGACACCAACTGGATCGACCGGAACGACAACAAAAACCCCTACATTGTCAAAGCCAACCCCGGAGTCCTCGCCGAACATCTCATCCTCGCCAGCGCCGGCGTACTCGCCGACCAAGCCGACCGCCAAGCATTTGCCGCCTGCGTCGACCAGGCCGCTGTCGCCCAGGCCTCATCAAAAGAATCCGGGGTAGAAGTGCAACCCGTAGCGCTGCGCACCATCCGCCCCGGCGACAGCATCGCCACCCACCTCAAAGAAATCTCCGACCAACACTTAGGGGTTAATATCGACCAAGCCAAAAAACTCACCGGCAAAACCATCCGCATCGGCTACTTCGCCCCCGACAAACGCAAAATGGCCATGGTGGCGGCCATCAAAGCCTCCTGCGAACCCGCCGGCATCACCATCCTCGATGTCTCCAACGAAGCCGCATCAGTCAGCAACCTCCCCTTCAGCTACCAAGACGAAGATGGGGTAGACCAAGCAACCGACGGCAAAGCAGACGCCGTACTCCAAGCACTCGACCCCCAATTCAGCTTCCCTTACGTGGCAAACCCAGCATCCGACATTGAAGTGGCCCGCCGCGAAGAAAACCTCAGCTGGGACTACACCCGCACCATACCGCTCGCCGTCCAACCCCGCGTGCTCGTGCTCAACAAATCCGTGGAAGGCATCGCCGAAAACACCGACCTGTTCGGAGTGGGTTGGAACATGGACCGGTGGAAAGAATAACGTGCACACCACCCGACAACAACCAATACCAAAACCAACCCACCAATCAACCCACGGAAACCTCATTGGAACCTCATTGGAAACCAAAAAATTTGTGGCACGGATAGTCAAACCCTTAGGTTAGTACTGAACCTCAAACGTGTAAGGAATCCCCTAAGGCAAAATATGACTGACCACCACACCACCCGTCGCACCCAGGTCCAAGAAGCTCTTCGACAAAAAACCCGATCCGTGCCCAACTTCCCGGCACCCGGCGTAATATTCGAAGACCTCACCCCCGTACTCGCCGACGCGGAAGCACTCCAACTCCTCGTCGACGACCTGGCCGCCGCCGCCACAACCATGAGGGCGGAACTCATCAGCGGCCTCGACGCCCGCGGTTTCCTCCTCGCATCAGCTGTCGCCTACAAACTAGGGTTAGGGCTGCTCGCCATCCGGAAAAAAGGCAAACTCCCACCGCCAGTCATCACCAAAGAATACGCCCTCGAATACGGCAGCGCCGCACTAGAACTCCCCCGCAACGGCCTCGACCTCACCGGCAAAAAAATTGTCCTCATCGACGACGTGCTCGCAACCGGCGGCACCCTCCTCGCAGCCCACGACCTCATCACCGACATGGGCGGCATAGTAGCCGGCTACGCCGTCGTCCTCGAAGTCACAGGCCTCAACGGGCGCGACCGGCTCCCAGACGCCCCACTCTACGTCGTCAGCGAACCCTAAAAACAACCTGCCCACCCGCGCCCCAAACACACAGCAACGCGAACCCGGAAGAGAGCACAACAACGCTCCCCTCATGGGTTCGCGTTCCGCACTCCTTGACACACCCAACAAAGCAGTACAATAACCAGATACACGGGCAAGAAAGGCGAACAGCACCATGACCTCATCGCGGGCTACCAAAACCACCAAACAGTCCTCCAACACGATGCGAAGCATGTCGGCACGCCTAGCCCGCAGCCTCACCGGAAACCGGGTGAAAGTCAACCCCGTCCTCGAACCACTCCTGAGCATCCACCGGGAATTCCACCCCAAAGCCGACGTGGAACTTCTCTCCCGCGCCTACGACACCGCAGAACGCCTCCACGAAGGCGTATTCCGCAAATCCGGGGACCCCTACATCACCCACCCCCTGGCCGTGGCCACCATCGCCGCCGAAATCGGCATGGACACCACCACCATCATCGCCTCACTGCTTCACGACACCGTCGAAGACACCGAATACTCCCTCGACGACCTCACCAACGACTTCGGCGAAGAAGTAGCCCGCCTCGTTGACGGGGTCACCAAACTCGACAAGGTAGCGCTAGGGGCGGCGGCGGAAGCGGAAACTATCCGAAAAATGGTCATGGCCATGGCCCAAGACCCACGGGTGCTCGTCATTAAAGTAGCCGACCGGCTGCACAACATGCGCACTATGCGGTTCCTCCCCCCAGAAAAACAGGCCAAAAAAGCCCGCCAAACCCTCGACGTCATTGCCCCCCTCGCACACCGCCTGGGAATGTCCAGCGTCAAATGGGAACTCGAAGATCTCTCCTTCGCCATCCTCTACCCCAAAAAATACGACGAAGTGGTGCGACTCGTCGCCGACCGAGCCCCCTCACGCGACCGCTACCTTCAAGAAATCATATCGATCCTCCAACAAGGACTCAAAGAAAACAACATTGATGCCGAGGTCAAAGGCCGACCAAAACACTACTGGTCGATCTACCAAAAAATGGTCATGCGCGGCAAAGACTTCGACGAAATCTTTGACCTGGTGGGCATACGAATCCTCGTCGATAATCTCAACAACTGCTACGCAGCCATCGGGGTGGTGCACTCCCTATTCGCAGCCATGCCCGGCCGATTCAAAGACTACATTTCCTCCCCAAAATTCGGGGTGTACCAATCGCTCCACACCACAGTCATGGGTGACGGCGGCAAACCACTAGAAGTACAGGTCCGCACCCACGAAATGCACGTCAACGCGGAATACGGCATTGCCGCCCACTGGCGGTACAAAGAAACCAAAGGAAGCCACTCCGGGGAACAAGCAGAAATCGACCAAATGGCGTGGATGCGCCAACTCTTGGATTGGCAGAAAGAAGCAGCAGACCCCAACGAATTCCTCGACTCCCTCCGCTACGACCTAAGCAGCAAACAAATCTTTGTGTTCACCCCCAAAGGGGATGTGGTGAACCTGCCCGTCGATGCCACACCAGTCGACTTCGCCTACACGGTCCACACAGAGGTAGGGCATCGATGCATCGGGGCGAAAATCAACGGCAAACTCGTGGCATTGGAATCAAAACTCAAATCGGGCGACCGGGTGGAAATTTTCACCTCCAAAGACCCCAAGGCGGGACCCTCGCGCGACTGGCAAGAATTCGTGATTTCCCCCCGGGCCAAGGCAAAAATCCGCCAATGGTTCGCCAAAGAACGCCGGGAAGAATTTCTTGAAGCTGGTCGGGACGCGCTGGCCGCAGAGGTGCAACGCGGCGGGCTGCCAATCCACCGACTCTTTACCGCCCAATCAATGAAGGCGGTGGCCACGGAATTGCACTATGCGGACGTGGATGCGCTCTACACCGCGATCGGGGCGGGCGGCATTTCCGCTCAGCACGTGGCCAATCGGCTGATGGCGGCATTCGGGGACGCCGACGATGCGGTCGACACCCTGGTGGCCCGCACCCCCTTCAGCGAGCTTGTGACGGCGAAATCGCAGGCGTCAGAAAACGGCTCCGGCATCCTGGTAGAGGGCAGCCCGGATGTCATGGCGAAGTTAGCCAGGTGCTGTATGCCGGTGCCGGGGGATTCCATTTTCGGGTTTGTGACCCGCGGCGGTGGGGTGTCGGTGCACCGAACGGACTGCACTAATGCGGAAAAGCTCCGCCAGGAGCCGCAACGGTTGGTGTCGGTGGCGTGGGCGTCGGAAGGCAAGTCTGTGTTTCAGGCAACATTGCAGCTTGAGGCTTTGGATCGCGCCGGGTTGTTGATGGAGCTCACCCGGGTGATTAATGAGCAGCGGGTGTCGGTGGTGGCCATGAATTCCCACGCTTCGGAGGATCGGGTTGCCATGATTCGGTTTACGTTTACGGTGTCGGACACGAAGCAGCTGGGGTCGCTCATGACTCAATTGCGTAATACCGAAGGTGTGTTCGATGTGTACCGGGTGACATCCGGCGGTTAAAAGCATAGTAGGCAGCAGAAAACCCCACCCGATCTTGCTCTTACGGGTGGGGCTTTTCGACGTGAACCTCTCGGCTGGGGCTGGGGGTTACCGGCCGAAGTTGAAGTTCGGGATCTTGCCCATGAAGGTGATGACCGAGGTGATGACGGTCAGGATGGTGCCAATAACACCAATCCATTCACCAATCTTCTTAGCGGAGATTTTGCCGGTCTTCTCATCCCGGGACATGCCGCGGAGCTCACCACTGCCGGAGTTAGCATCTTCGCTTTCGCTAGGGGATGTGGATGCGACTGCGGCCTGGGACTGGGTGGTAGCGGCGGTGCTGGACTGCTCGGCCATTGCGGTGGGGGCGGTCATGGCTCCGGTGGTGACAGCGGTAGCGGTGGCAACGGCCAGGAGAGCCTTACGAGAGAAAAGTTTCATTGGAGTTATTCCTTCAGTGTGGAGTCTGTCTTGCGAATGAATCTTCGGTAAGTTTAGCGAAGTTCACCAACGCGGGCAAGGGAATTCTCAGGTTAAACTACTGGTACATTTGTTCTGAAATTCAGGATATGCCCTGGTTGATTATGGTGTTTCACCAGCGAATTATTACCCCAATTCGGGTGCTTTTACGCTAGTGTGGTCGAGGGCGTGCGATTCCCAACTATCGCACGCCGTTTAGCCAATTTTTAGAATTTGTTGGTGATATTGAAAACGTTGGTGAGGGTCTTGAAGATGGTGCTGATCAAATCCAACCACTCCTTGACCTTCTTTGCGTTCAAAAGACCGTTGTCATCCCGGGAGAGAGCGGTCAAGCCCTCCAGCAACCCGCTGCCTTTTTCCTTGTCTTTTTCGGTAGTCGGTTCTTCCGACTTGTGTTCACTGGTGGTGGCCGTGGAGGTTGTCGTTTCCTTGGATAGAGAGGTGGCAGTGCTGCTCTCTTGAGCCATTGCTGGTGCTGCTGAAATCAGGAGACTTGTTGCGGCGGCGGCAGCAATAGACGTGCGGATAAAACGCTTCATGTGAATGCCTACTTTCCAAGTTTGAAGAGTATGAGGATGTCAACCTTTCACACGGATTGTTAGCGAATTGATGCATGAAAGATCGCTACCAACAAGATATGTCGTTCGGGTACGAGTAGCAAGAAAAACTTGGTGAATATCACCAGTTAATATATTAAGAAACCATTATATTTTTGGGATTTTCCGCTGATTTTATGGTGTTGACGTGTGCAAAGAACCACTGCAACTTGGCACACCATGGGGGTGGACGGGGGCGACGAAAAAACCGGGCGGCCACCCCGATAGTGGGAGTGGCCGCCCGGTCGTCGATACGCTAGCCGGTCACGGTAGCCGATTCGATCTTGACTTCCTTTGCCGGTTTGCCGTCACCTTGGCCGCCCTCGACGCCATTCTTGGCGATCTTGTCCAAGACTTCCAGGCCCTTGTCTGACACCTTGCCGAAATACGTATACTTCGGCGGCAGCGGCGATTCGCCCCAGTTGAGGAAGAACTGCGAACCATTCGTACCCTCGCCCGAGTTCGCCATGGCGATGGAGCCTCGCGGATAATTCACCGGCTGATTGGCCGCGGCACCTGATGCCTCATCCACCGGGTATTCGTCGGCGAATTTGAATCCGGGGCCGCCGGAGCCGGTACCGGTCGGGTCGCCGCATTGCAGCACCTTAATGCCGGCGGTGGTGAGACGGTGGCATACCGTATTGTTGTAATAGCCCGATTCTGCCAGGTGCGTGATCGCATTGACCGTGCACGGTGATGCCGCCCGATCGAGCTCCATGTCTACCTCGCCCTCGTTGGTGGTCAGCTTGACCTTGGCCGTGCCCTTTGCCGACACCTGTTCGGTTTTCGGCAGCGATACTTCCTTCGCGGCCTCGCCGTTCTTGTCATATTTGCAGGTTACGGTGTCGCCCAATGCCTTTGCCCGCTTCATGGTGAGCGGTCGCACCTCCGGCGTAGCTGCGGTTGTGCTTTGCGACGCCGCCTGGTCTTGCTTATGCTCATTCCCGGTGTATTTGGTGGCAAAAATTATGCCGCCCACGATGACCACAATTGCCACGGCGGCGGCTGTTACCACACCCAGTGGCTTCATTTTCTCCGCCCGGTCGCGGGACTTGATTTCCTTATCCAGGCTTTGCATCGCAGCTTTGCGGCGTTGATTATTATCGCTCACCCTTACACTTATCCTTACACGCGAGAAATAGTACAGCTATCAACCTTAACCCAAGCAAAAAACCAAATGCAACGGTCTCATGTAAGGTGGTCGCATGGCTACAGTTCATTTTCATGGCGAACCCGCCCATACTATTGGTGACCTGCCCGCATTGGGCACTACCCTTCCTAACATTTCGCTTGTCGACGCCACTCTGGCCGACATTACCAACGACACCATTGCCGGAACCCGGGTGATCTTCAACGTTTTTCCCTCCATCGACACGGGCGTGTGTGCCACCTCCGTGCGCCGCTTCAATGAGGAAGCCGCCGGCTTGGACAACACCACCGTGGTGTGTGTTTCCCACGATCTGCCGTTCGCCCTGGGCCGGTTCTGCGGTGCCGAAGGCATCAATAATGTTGTTGTCGGCTCTGCCTTCCGTTCCTCGTTTGGTGCCGACTTCGGTCTGACCCTCACCGACACGCCTTTGGCTGGCCTGCTGGCCCGTGCCATCATTGTGGTCGACGCCACCGGAAAGATTGTGTACACCCAACTCGTTGAAGAGATCGGTTCGGAACCCGACTACGAGGCAGCTATCGCCGCCCTGAAGTAACGCGGCGGTGTTCTTGATGGTGGCATTGCGCTACTAACAACCCTGCCGGTGGCACTGTTAGGCTAAACCGCATGGAAATCCTAGGTTTTGCCACCGGCCCCTATAAAACCAATTGTTATGTGCTGGTTGACGGCGAACATGCCACCATTATCGACCCAGGCATGCACGCCGCCACCCACCTCATTGACTATTTCACTGAACACCACATTGAGCCCGAACGCATCCTCTTGACCCACGGGCATATCGACCACACCCGGGATGCCGGCATCCTGGCCGCCCGGTACCGCATCCCCGTTTATATTCACGAGGCGGACGCCTTCATGCTCACCGACGGTTCCGGCGTGTCCCCGGAGTCCCTCATATTATTCGACACCAAAAACATGACCCCCATCGCGGATCTTCGGTTCTACCAACATGAAGACACACTTGACATTGGGGAAATGCGCCTGGTCATCAAACACGCCCCCGGCCATTCGCCTGGCAGCGTCATGCTGGTTGGTGACGCCGTGGCCTTCACCGGTGACGTCCTCTTCAAAGGCAGCATTGGTCGCACCGACCTGGCCGATTCTTCCCCCGCCGACATGGATAACACCCTCAGCAAACAGGTCATGGGGCTTTCCGACGACCTCCAGGTTCTTCCCGGGCATGGGGCCACCACCACCGTGCGGGCCGAAAAACGCAGCAATCCATTCCTCGCCGACTACGCATAGCCCGATGCCGGGCAATGTTAAAGTAGTCATTTGTGACCGATAAGAAGCTCAATAAGATTTCCGCCCCCAAGGGGGTACCCGACTATGTTCCGCCAGCCTCCGCGCAATTCATCGCCGTGCGCGACACCTTTGCGCATCACATCCGGCTAGCCGGCTACGAACACATTGAGCTGCCCATTTTCGAAGACACCACCCTGTTTGCCCGCGGGGTTGGGGAATCCACCGACGTGGTGTCCAAAGAAATGTACACCTTCGCTGACCGGGGTGGCCGCTCCGTGACCCTCCGGCCGGAAGGCACCGCCGGCGTCATGCGCGCGGTCATCGAACACAATCTTGATCGGGGCCAGCTGCCCGTCAAACTCGGATATTATGGGCCGTTTTTCCGCTACGAACGGCCCCAGGCCGGCCGATACCGGCAACTCCAACAGGTGGGAGTGGAGGCCATTGGCGTGGACGATCCCACCCTCGACGCCGAGGTGATTGCCCTGGCCGACCGGTGCTTCAGCAGCATTGGGTTGAAAGACTACCGCTTGGAGCTCACCAGCCTGGGCGATGCCACCTGCCGGCCCGCCTACCGGGAAAAACTGCAGGAATTCCTCCTGAAGCTGCCCCTCGACGACGCCACCCGCCACCGCGCCGAAATCAATCCGCTGCGGGTCCTCGACGACAAACGCCCCGAGGTTCAAGAACTCACCGCGGACGCCCCCCTCATGTTGGACTATCTGTCCCCCCAGGCCCGGGAGCACTTCGAAGCGGTGACCGGCTGCCTCGACGATTTGGGCGTCACCTATGTTATTAACCCGCGCATGGTTCGGGGCCTCGACTACTACACCAAGACCTGTTTCGAATTCGTCCACGATGGGTTGGGGGCCCAATCCGGCATCGGCGGTGGCGGCCGCTACGACGGGCTCATGGCCCAGCTCGGTGGCCAGGAACTGTCCGGCATCGGGTTCGGCCTGGGCGTCGACCGGGCTCTGCTGGCGCTGGAGGCCGAACACACCCAGGTGGCGGACCCGGCCCGGGTTGATGTGTACGGTGTTGCCCTGGGCGCCCCGGCCAAGCGGCGGCTGCTCACCCTCATCAATGAGCTTCGGGCCGCCGGCATTCGCGCCGACATGAGCTACGGGGATCGGGGCCTCAAGGGGGCCATGAAGGGCGCCGACCGGGCCGGGGCCCGGTTCGCCCTGGTGCTCGGGGATCGGGAACTCGACGCCGGTATCGTGGCCGTCAAAAACCTGGTCGACCACACCCAAACCGATGTGCCCCTGGGCCAGGTGGCGGAAACCCTAGGGCACCACGTCCGTGGCCAGTAGCCCATACTGGGCCACGTCGTAGCGGGCATCCCGGTGCAGTTCGGCCCCCCGGGCGATCCCTTCGAACACGAACCCTGACTGCTCCGCCACCCGGCGCGATGCCGTGTTGGTGGCCCGAGTGAGCACCACAATCCGATCTACCCCGGCGTTAATGGCGCAGGTGGCGGCGAGCCGGACCGCCCGGGTTGTGAGGCCCCGGCCGCGCGCCCACGGGTGGGTGTTGTAGCTCATGGATATGCTGTGGGATCCCAGGTGGTGCGGTCGGAGCGTGATGATCCCGGCCATCCGGCCGACCTCCGTTGGGTCTTCATACGCCCACCGTACCTCGGATTTTTTCACGAATTCTTCGGCGTCGGCCCGGGTGTAGGCGCTGGGGATGTGCAGGTATTTTGTGGTTTCCGGGTCGACCGCGTTGGCTACGATCTCGTCGACGTCCGCCAGTGACACGTCGCGGAGAATCACGTGCTCGTCTTTGAGCTCCGGGGTGGGGATGGGCCATTCGAAGGGGGGCCGCAGCATGGGGGTGTTCATCATAGGATTCTCCCCTCTAGAAGGTATTCGCGCAGGTAGGGGAGGGTGAATTCCACCTTGCCACGGGCGGGCACGGCGATGAGTTCCCGATTGAGTAGTTTCGCACGGGTTTGCGATGCCACGTTGGCTTTGAGCCCCATGCGGTCGGCGATTTTGCTGGTGCTGGCGGGTTCGGGCCCGAGGGCCGCCATGTGGTGCAGAAAATCAAGCTCCCGTTCGCTCAAGTGTGCGAGGGCGGGGCGGTGTACTTGGTGGCCCATGCGGTAGATGACGTCGTCGTGGATCTTGGCCACGGTGTCGGCGGTGACCTGGTTGTGGTGGTCGATTTCGGCCTGCGCCCACAGCAGCGATCCGACCGCCTGGATCAGGTACGGGTAGCCGCGGGTGAGCGCCGTCGCTGCCACCAACCCGGCCTCGTCGAATTGTTTGCCGCCCTCATCCATGGTTTCCCGCAGCGTGGTGGCCACGTCCCTGTCGGTGACCATGTCGAGTTGGATGGTTTCGGCGCGGCGCAGAAACGTCATGCCGGGATGGTTCATGAGGTCGTTGATTCCCTGCACCAGGCCGGCGCCGCTGAACGCAATATTGAGGTCGTCGCGGCGTAGATCCTGGATGGTGGTGGCGAGTTCCCGCATTTCCTCAATGGGCACCGACTGCACCTCGTCAATGGTGATGAGCACCCCGTCGACGGCGCGGAGTAGGTCTCGCAGCATGGTGTTGAGGGTCGGCTCCGGCCTGGTTGCGTGCTCGACCGTCATGTTGACGCCGCCCAGGCCGGCGATGGTGATGCCGGTGATTTTGCGGCTGCTTTTCGACGCCGGGTCCGTCACCGCTCGGGGAATGACGGTGTGCATGAGGTGGTGGATCATGTCTTGTCGCGGGTCGGCCCGCAACACAATCCACCCATATTGTGCGGCAATGTCTTCGAATTCGTTGAGGAGCACGGTTTTCCCAATGCCACGTGGTCCCCACACCAGGGAGGCGCGGATGGGGTTGCCTGGTTCGAAAAGTCCGAGGTGGAACGAGCGAATCCATTCGTCCCGGCCGGCAAGGTAGAGGGGTGACATGCCGAAGCTGGGACGGAACTGGTTACGGTACTGTTGATTCATAACTACCGGCCAGTGTAACCGATAGGTGGGCGTCGAAAAGCGCTTAACACTCCGTGACGGTTACCGGCAGCCCTAAAATGACCGCCAGCCCGCCCATGGCGGTTTCCTTATAGTTACTCATCATGTCCCGGCCGGTGGCGGCCATGGTGAGGATCGCCTCGTCAAGGCTCACCCGGTGGATGCCGGTTTCCAGGCAGGCCAGGCGGGCAGCGTTCACCGCCTGCACCGCGGCGATGGCGTTGCGTTCGATGCAGGGGATTTGCACGAGCCCGCCCACCGGGTCGCAGGTTAGCCCCAGGTTGTGTTCCAGGGCGATTTCCGCCGCGTTTTCCACCTGCTCTGGGGTGCCGCCCAGCACCTGGCACAGGCCGGCCGCCGCCATGGCTGCCGCCGACCCGACCTCGCCTTGGCAGCCCACCTCTGCGCCGGAGATGCTCGCGTTTTCTTTGATGAGCATGCCGATTGCCCCCGCGGCCAGCAGGAATTCGCGTACCCGGTCCGGGGTGAATGGGGGCCGAAAGTCCCGCACGTAGTGCATCACCGCCGGTATCACCCCGGCGGCCCCATTGGTGGGCGCGGTCACTACCCGGCCGCCAGCCGCGTTTTCCTCGTTCACCGCCAGGGCAAACAAATTCACCCATTCCATCGCGGACAATGCATCCCCCGCGTAGCTGAATTGGGCGGCCAAAAGCCGCTGGTACAGTCGGGGCGCCCGGCGGGTCACCTGCAACCCACCCGGGAGCATGCCGGGGGTGTTAATGCCGGCGGTCACGCACCCCTGCATGGTCTCCCATACCGTGTCTATGTGTCGAATGTGTGTTTCATCGGTGCCGTGGATGACGGTTTCGTTTGCTGCCATGATGTCGGGAATGCTCATGTCGTGCGCCCGGCATTGGGCCAATAATTCCCCGCAGGTTTGAAACGGGTAGGGGAGTGTGATGTTCTGCGCGGCGGCGGCTGCACCGGCGGCGTTTGCGTCCCGTGCTGCCAGTTCCTTGCTGGTGAGCACAAACCCGCCTCCTACCGAAAAATAGCGGCGCCGATAGTCGCCGCTGATAAAGGTCATGCCGTTGGGGTGCTCCGGCAGGGCGGTGGGGTCGAAAACAATTTCGTATTCGATTCCGCCGATTTCCCCCACCGGGGGAATGATCGTCCCCGGCACCGGCGGGTGTGTGGGACTCACCGTCGCCGGGTCGCACCCTTGTAGCCCCAACAGTACGGCCCGGTCCGTGCCGTGGCCCCGTCCGGTTGCCGCCAGCGACCCGTGCAAAATCACCGTTACTGTGTGCGGATCGGACCCGCCAATGCCCGCGCGCACGTCGGCCATGAACGTTGTTGCCGCCCGCATCGGGCCCACCGTGTGCGACGATGACGGCCCAATGCCCACACTAAATAAGTCCACGATACTAATGGTCATAATTCTTATTCTAACTGCGCTTTTCAATAAGCAAAGCCAATTCCGTTCCCGTAATGATCCGCAAAGGTTTTTGATGCGGCCGCCCCGACTCGGTGATAATCACGGCCCGCGGCAGATGCCCGCCGACCGGGGTAGTCATGGCGCGAATCACCACCTGCGGCGCCGCGGTTTTGGCAACAAACACGCACTGGGTTGCCGCACCCACCTCAGAGAGCAGCCTCGATATGGGGGTGCGGAGGTCAATCGTCATCTGCCGACCATTCTGGGGTCGCCGCGCGGCAAGCCACGCCACAATGTCACCGTTGGTAAGTAGCGCTACAAATTTTCCCTCCGAATACACCGGGTATTTCCCATGCGACGCCGCCACCAGCTCCCCAATGGTGGCATTCGGCCGGTAAATCGTCACCCGCCCGGCCCGCACCAGCTGCAACGCCGACACCGGCTGAAGCAGCTCGTCCCGAATCTTGGTGATGGTGAGCACCGTGTCAGGGTTCGGCTCCGCAATCGGCTGGTTTTGCCTCCCATACCGGCCATGGCTGATCGCGTTCCGCAGGTCCGCCAGCTCTAAAAGATCATCCGCCTGGTCGGCAGTGATAATCTCATCCCGTTCCGCCTGCCGCACCATGGTGCTAAACGACGTGTGGTGGTGCGCGTCTAATGCCCGGCGTAAATACTCCTCAATCTCGTTAAACGCTGCTAAAAACGGGAATGCCCGATGCTGATGTGTGCGAGAATCTATCACCCACCCCAGCATATTCTTTTGCATTCTTGAGGCGGGTAATGCAAAACGTGACAAAATTCAACGTGGAGTGAACAATAGGTGGCACATGAGCGCACAAACATCAGGCAACAGGTGATCGTATTGGAAACCGACACAGAAATCCCGGACATTATGACCGTCACCAACCTTGAAGTCATCTCCGGCACAAAATTCACCGACTTCACCATTCCAGCGGCCGGGCTCACCCTCATCCACACCGGGCGAGAACAAGCATCCACCACATTAAGCATGACCCTCGCCGGGCGCATGCGGCCTCGCCGCGGCCGCATCACGATCACCGCCCCTGATGGGCGCGCCTATCGTGATGATCGCCGCCGTTTCCAGCACATCGCCCTGGCCGGGGTGCCCGAAATCGACAGTCTAGAACGCCTCGTCACCGTCCGGGCGGTTATCCGGGAACAAGCCGCCTGGCACCAACCTTGGTGGAAACCCACCCCCCGCAGCATCGACAACATCCCCTCCTACACCCAGGCCGCCGAACTTCTCGGCTTCACCATGACCAACGACGACGCCACCACCCTGGTTGGGGAACTCGACACCTTGAGCCGCCTGGTGCTTCGCATCCTGCTCGCCATCATGGCCCGCCCCGACGCCGACCTGCTCATCGTGGACGACATCGACCAGCTGCGTAGCATGGAGCTCCGCAATAAACTCCTCGTGAAACTCCGCGACTACTCCCAGCTCAAACCGGTCATCGCCACCAGCGTCAACCCCGACTTCACCTACCTGTGCCACAACCATGTGACCCTGACAACCGACACCTACCAGATCACGGCGGTGAACCAATGAGCCTCCTCCACATCGGTACTGAACTTCGCCGCTTCGGTCGCGGTAAACTCCCACCCATCGCCCTCAGCGTCGTCATGCTTCTGCCGCTCCTCTTCGGCGGGCTCTTTGTGTGGAGCTACTGGGATCCCATCGGGCACCTCAATAAGCTTCCCGTCGCCCTCGTCAACTCCGACAAGGGCGCCATGATAAAGGGCAAACACACGGTAGCCGGCGACCAAATCGTCGACAAGCTCATAGAATCCAAAGCCGTCGACTTTTACCAAGTCACCCCCGACGACGCCCGCGAAGGCATCGCCAACGGCACCTACTATTTCGCCATCGAACTCCCCACCGACTTCTCCGAGGCCGTGGCCAGCGCCAACACCCCCACCCCGCACCAAGCCACCCTCAACGCCGTATTCAATAACACCAACGGCTTGCTCGGCACCGCCCTCGGCAACCAGGTCGTCACCCGGGTGCTTGCCACCATCAACGAAAACCTGGGCAGCCAAATGGTCAACCAGTTGCTCGTCGGTTTCGGCACCATCGACCAGGGCCTCCACAAGGCCGGGGATGGTGCCGCCAAACTTAAGGAAGGCTCAGGCAAAGCCCGCGACGCCTCCGGCAAACTCGCCGACGGCAGCAAACAACTAGGCGACAACCTCAAAACCGCCAAAGACGGCGCAGCCGAACTCGACCAGGGCGCCCAAACGCTCGCCACCAACCTCGGCACCGCCGATGATGCTGCCAGCCAACTCGCCGACGGGCTCACCAAACTCACCGACGCCACCGACAAACTCGGCGCCGGCGCCGGCCAAATCAGCAACGGCGTCAACCAGGTGGTCGGCCCCGCCCAAACGCTCGCCCAAACCCAACAACAACTCCTCACCCTCCTCATTAACCTTTCCGGCCAGGTGCGGGGCCTCAACCTGCCCCAAACCAACCAATTCGCCGACCAAATCGACGCCACCATCACCACCATCCAAACCAACGGCATCCCCGCCACCCCCAACCCCGACGGCACCGACCCGCTCAGCCAACTCACCAAACTCGCCAACGGCGCCAGCGAACTCCACCGCCAACTCACCGACCCCAACGCCGAATACCGGGGTGGCATCAACAAGGCTGCAGACGGCGCCGGCCAACTCTCCGAAGGCCTCCACAAACTCTCCGACGGCTCCCAACGCCTCGTCCTCGGCACCAAAAAACTTGCCGACGGCACCTCCAAACTCGCCGAAGGATCCGAACAACTCACCTCCGGAGCCCGCCAACTCGCCGACGGGCTCGTCACCCTCGACGACGGCATGGGGGAACTCGCCCTCAAACTCAACGAAAGCGCCCAAAAAGTCCCCGCCTTCGCCGACGGCGCCGCAAAAAACTTCTCCACCCCCGTCGCGGAAAACACCCCCAAGGACAGCCTCGGCATATTCGGCATGGGGCTCACCCCCATGTTCATCTCCATCGGCCTCTTCCTCGGCGCCACCGTCACCTTCATGCTGCTGCACCCCCGCAACCGCCGCGCCATCGACTCCGGGGCCATCCCCCTCCGCGCCGTCCTCGCCGCCTACCTGCCCGCCGCCATCGTGGGCATCACCCAAGCCACCATCATGTTCCTCGTCCAACGCTTCGCCTTAGGCCTGCACGCCATCAACGAACTCGGGCTCTGGGCCAGCATGTGCCTCATCGCCGTCACCTTCATCACCATCACCCAAGGCCTCAACAACATTTTCGGCGTCACCGTGGGCCGGGTCCTGTGCCTCGCCCTCATGACCCTGCAAATCGTCTCCTCAGGCGGCCTCTACCCGCCCGAAACCCAACCGGCACCACTACGCTGGTTTCACACCATCGACCCCATGACCTACTCCGTCAACCTGCTCCGCCGCATGATCTTCGGCACCGAAGCCCTCTACGACCACCGCGCCCCCCAAGCACTTTTGGCCCTCATCATTATTTTCACCCTGTTTCTCACCGCATCCATACTCTCCGCCTACCGGGACCGCCGCTGGCAAATGAAAGACTTCCGCCCCGAAGTCTCCCTCTAGTCCGAATAACCACCAGCGGCGCCCGTCGCAAAGCAGCGGTGGGCAGCTACAGGGGACAGCTCGACATCTGGCCCGTGTGGTACCCGGCCAAAAACGCCTCCTGCCGCTGCTCAGACGTGCCATGCGTAAACGTGTCCGGGCGCACCTCGCCGCCGGAACGCTGCTGAATGTTATCGTCACCGACCGCCCGGGCCGCATTAATCGCCCCCGCCAGCTGCTCTTCAGTAATCGACTGCAACGACACCTTATTGTCCTCGGGATCCCGCTCCGCGTGGTAAGCCCACACCCCGGCGTAGCAGTCCGCCTGCAACTCGATCTTCACCGCATTCGACTCCGGGCCAGGCTCGTTATAATTCGACATGCCCAACGTGTTTTGCAGTTTCTGGATATGATGCCCAAACTCGTGCGCCACAATATATTCCTGCGCAAACGGCGTATTTGTCGCGCCATAATTCTTTAACTGGTCAAAAAACGACACATCGAAATACGCCGTTTGATCCGTGGGGCAATAAAACGGGCCCGTCGCCGACGACGCCACCCCACACCCCGACCTAGTGGAGTTAGTGAAAACGATCACCTCTGGCCTCTTGTACTGCAGCTTTGCCTGCTCTGGCAGCTGTTGACCCCACACCCTATCCAGCGATTGTGCCGTAGCCTTTATTCGACACTCTGCATATTTGTTCGCTTCATTGGTCGTCTTACAATGTGCCAGTCCCGACGTCGACTGGCTCGTCGACGCATCACCCGTCCCCAACACATCCTGCAACTGGCTCGGATCCACCCCCAAATACCACAAAATGCCCGCCAGAATCAGCGCGCCAATGCTACTACCCCCAATCACCAACCCCCGGTTGCCCGAAGTTTTTACTCGATCTTCTTCTAGAGGCACATCAGGTTTAAAAGTCATGGACTCTATTTTTCCATGCCCACCACCCCAAACACCACCTATCAAACCTGCTTAATGTTGCCTTCCGGGTTTTACCCCCACCACACCCGCGAATCACCCCCGCTCCGGCCGTATTTTTCCCCAACCTTCACCCCAATCCAACCCAACCAAAAACCCCAACCTTACCAATCCACTAACCATAAACAACTCGATACTATCTGTGATTCAGCACCAACACAGGGTAGTATCTTTACCCAGCATTCCAACAGTGCACTCAACACAAAAGAACGATTTCACGACTGAAAGGATTTGGTGCCGTGCTGCGCACTCATCTCGCAGGGGACCTCCGCAAGGAAACCGCTGGCCAAACCGTAACCTTAACCGGGTGGGTGGCCCGCCGACGAGATCACGGCGGTGTGATCTTCATCGACCTTCGGGACTCCTCCGGCATCGCCCAAGTCGTCTTCCGCGACCCCGCCGTCGCGGAAACCGCCCACCACCTCCGCAGCGAATTCTGCATCAAAGTCACCGGGGTGGTTGAAGCCCGCCCCGCAGGCTCGGAAAACCCCAACCTGGCCTCCGGCGACATCGAAGTCAACGTGACCGAACTCGACGTCCTCAACGAAGCAGCCGCCCTCCCATTCCAAATCGACGACACCGCCAAAGGCGGCGAAGTGGGCGAAGAAACCCGCCTCAAATACCGCTACCTGGACCTGCGCCGACCCGCCCAAGGCGGTGCCCTCCGGCTGCGTTCGGAAGCTAATAAGGCGGCGCGCCGGGTGCTGGAAAAGCATGATTTTGTGGAGATCGAAACCCCCACCCTGACCCGCTCCACCCCGGAGGGAGCCCGCGACTTTGTGGTGCCGGCCCGGCTCAAGCCCGGCTCCTGGTACGCCCTGCCGCAATCCCCCCAGCTGTTTAAACAGCTGCTCATGGTGGCCGGCATGGAACGCTACTACCAGTTGGCCCGCTGCTACCGGGATGAGGACTTCCGGGCCGACCGGCAACCCGAATTCATGCAGCTCGACATGGAAATGAGCTTTGTCGACCAAGAGGACATCATCGCCATTGTGGAAGAAATCCTGGTCGCGCTGTGGCAGCTGATCGGTTACACCATCCCCACCCCGATTCCCCGCATGACCTATGCGGAGGCCATGCGGGACTATGGTTCCGATAAGCCCGACCTGCGGTTCGATATCAAACTGGTGGAGTGCACCGAGTTCTTTAGCAACACCCCGTTCCGAGTGTTCCAAAACGAATACGTGGGTGCCGTAGTCATGGCCGGTGGCGCATCTCAGCCGCGCCGGCAGTTGGATGCCTGGCAGGAATGGGCGAAACAGCGGGGTGCAAAAGGCCTGGCCTACATTCTGATTGGGGAAGACGGCGAGGCCAGCGGCCCGGTGGCGAAAAACCTGTCCGATGCGGAACGGAACGGCATTGCCGCCCACGTGGGGGCGCAGCCGGGTGACTGCATTTTCTTCGCCGCCGGCGAAACCAAGGCGTCCCGCGCCCTCCTGGGGGCCGCCCGGGGCGAGATCGCCCGCAAGCTTGGTCTCATCAAGGAGGGGGATTGGGCGTTCACCTGGGTGGTTGACGCACCCATGTTCGAACCCTCCGCCGAGGCCAAGGCTTCCGGCGATGTGGCCCTGGGCCATTCCGCCTGGACGGCGGTGCACCATGCGTTTACCGCCCCCACGGACGAATGCCTCGACACCTTCGACACCGATCCGGGCAGTGCCCTGTCGAACGCCTACGACATTGTGTGCAACGGCAACGAAATCGGCGGCGGTTCGATCCGTATTCACCGCCGTGACGTGCAGGAACGCGTGTTTAAGGTGATGGGTATCACCGAGGAAGAGGCGCAGGAAAAGTTTGGGTTCCTGCTCGATGCGTTTGCGTTCGGGGCCCCGCCGCACGGTGGTGTGGCCCTGGGCTGGGACCGCATTGTCTCTCTGCTTGGCGGGTTCGATTCCATCCGGGACGTGATCGCGTTCCCCAAGTCGGGTGGCGGCGTGGACCCATTGACGGACGCCCCGGCACCCATCTCGGCGCAGCAGCGTAAAGAGACCGGCGTGGATTTTAAGCCCAAGAAATCCTAAGAACTAGCCGCGGCGGCGCCACCGTCGCCAGCGCCAATATCACCATGATGACCTGCATTATTGGGGCGGTGGTGCTGGCATCGGCATCGGCGGTGGCGGTATTGGCCGGTACGATTTGCCGGGTTTTTGAGTTTTGGGTAAGAGATTCTTCGCTTGGTCTTAAGTAACGAGCCTACTTTGGGAGGAAACCTTCAAGTAGGCTCGTTTATTATTGGCCCGCTTACGCTGGTTACGGTTTTGGCTGCAGCCTCGTTGGGTGCCAAACATGTTTGGCTTCCGCACTGGGCTGCTCAAAATATTGATACTTTCCTAAACATCCAATTTTTACAATAAAAGGTCGCAACCTGATGAATGCTAGCCCTGGTCGGGGATTCGTCCATGACACACTAATCCACGACATTGTCGCAACCGGTGAGGCATTATTGTCGCAACGGTTTGGTGGTAACCAAGTACTCACCGAGGTGAAAGTGCTGTCCGGTTCCGGTAACGCAGTGGTTTTACGTGCCAGGGTGATGCCGTCGCCCTTCCTGCAACAACGATCCGTGGTCTTAAAATACGTGCCGGGGGTGGGGAACATTTCGGAGCAGGTCAATCTGATTCGGGAAATAGTGGCCTACCAGTTCACGACCAGCATGAACGAGGATAATCGGCCTGGCCCGGTGCTGCTCGCCCACGATGTGGAGAAGAAAATCCTGGTCATTACCGATGCTGGCGATGGTGACACGTTCGCGGAACTGCTCATGGGATCCACGCCGAAGCACCGGGTGGAATTACTGCGTTCGTTGGGGAGGGCGATCGGAAAAATGCACGCAGGTACGGCCGATAAAGAATCGGACTTTCGGGTGCTATTGACCCGCATGCTGTCAAAACATTCCCACCTGCGCAGCTTCAATAAGTACCGGGAGCACATGTTGACTGCGGCAATCACGGTGGGGGAGCGGTTGGTTGCGGCGGCGGGTGTGCCGGTGCCGGACGTGGTGCACGAGTTTGCGGCCGAGGCGATTCGCCGGCTGGTGTCGGGGCAGCATCGGGCGTTCACCCCGTTTGACTTAGCACCAGAAAACATCATCGTTTCCGATCGAACATACTTTCTTGACTATGAGTGGGCGGGATTCCGCGACGCGGCGTTCGACGTGGCCTGCGTGGTGTCGGGCTTCCCCCAAAACCTGGCGACTAGACCCATCTCCGATAACGAATCCGACGTGTTCATCGAGTCGTGGGTGCAGGAAGTGGAGGGAATCTGGCCGAATGTGAAGAATCGGCAGCGGTTGAATGCCCGCATTCTGGCGGCGATGATCGCCTGGTGTTTTTCCTCGATGGCGTTTATGCATTTTGACATGGATAACGAACAATTCGAACAGTTAATCGGAAAAGATAGCGAGGACCTGATCGCGGGGTTAGTGGAGTCCAGTGCGCCCTGGGCCACCGAGGTACTCTCCGGTGAGGCCCTGCCGCCGGATGAGGACGACATGCGGCTGATTCGCCTCGACCTGTATGACACGTTTGAATCCCTGGAACGGTTCGCGGCCTGCAGCACCGACCCCCGGTTTGCGGTGGTAAGGGAATTCGCCCGCGACGTGCTGAAACGACTGGAGTCATGACCGACGGCGCGCTTTTCGACGCCCCCACAGGTGGGACCGGGTCTTCGGGCGGGGACTATTTCGCGGTGAGCCCCACCGCGCCCCTGGCCGCCCGCATGCGGCCCCGCAGCCTGGACGAAGTGGCAGGCCAAGACCACGTGCTGGCTGCCGGGAAACCGCTGCGCCGCCTCATCGAGGGCTCCGGTGACGCCAGCGTGATCCTCTACGGGCCGCCCGGCACGGGCAAAACCACCATAGCCTCCCTCATTTCGCAGGCCACCGCCCGAAAATTCGTGGGCCTTTCCGCACTGAACTCCGGGGTGAAAGAAGTACGGGCCGTCATCGACCAGGCCCGGCGCGACCTGATCCAGGGCATGTCGACGGTGCTGTTTATCGACGAGGTGCACAGGTTTTCCAAAACCCAACAGGATGCACTGTTGGCGGCGGTGGAAAACCGGGTGGTGTTGCTGGTCGCGGCGACCACGGAAAACCCGAGCTTTTCCGTGGTGGCGCCGCTATTATCGCGGTCGCTGATTGTGAAGCTGGAGTCGCTCGATGATGCGTCGGTACGGGCGGTGCTGCGGCGGGCGCTGGTGGATGAGCGGGGCCTCGGGGGTCGGATTACCGCATCGGATGCGGCGATTGACCAGCTGGTGGCATTGTCTGGGGGCGATGCGCGGCGCAGCCTCACGTACCTGGAGGCGGCCGCGGAGTCGGTGCCGGACGGGGGCGAGCTGTCGGTGGACGTGGTGGCTGCGAATATTGACCGGGCGGTGGTCCGCTACGACCAGGATGGGGACCAGCACTACGATGTGGCGAGCGCATTCATTAAGTCGATCCGGGGCTCGGATGTGGATGCGGCGGTGCACTATCTAGCCCGAATGCTGGTGGCGGGGGAGGACCCCCGGTTTGTGGCCCGCAGGCTGGTGATCGCGGCCGCGGAGGATGTGGGGTTGGCAGACCCGCAAGCATTATCGGTGGCGGTGGCCGCGGCGGAGGCGGTGCAGCTTATCGGCATGCCGGAGGCGCGGATTCCCCTGGCGGAGGCCACAATCTATTTAGCCACCGCACCGAAGTCGAATGCGGCGTATGTGGCGATTGACCAAGCGATGGGGGATGTGCGGGCGGCAAAGTCCGGGGTGGTGCCGCCGCACTTGCGGGATGGGCATTACGCCGGTGCCCAGGATTTAGGGAATGCGGTGGGGTATGTGTATCCGCACGACGATCCCCACGGGGTGGTGGCGCAACAGTATTTACCCGACAGTTTAGCTGGGGTGACATATTACCAGCCGACGATGCGGGGAAACGAGGGCCGCCTGGCTGGGGTCGTCGAAAAGCTACGAGCATTAATTCGAGGCGAAGTGCTAAAGTAACCAAATTATGTGCCTCCAGACCATGGGTGTGGGGGCGAAACTGGACAATAGTGTAAGGACTTTAACCACTGTGCAGACCCACGAGATTCGGGAACGTTTTACTCATCATTTTGTTAAGGCTGGGCATGAGGCGGTGCCCAGCGCGTCGTTGATTCTTGACGACCCCAACCTGTTGTTTGTCAATGCGGGCATGGTGCCGTTTAAGCCGTATTTCTTGGGTCAGCAGACGCCGCCGTTTCCTAACGGCACCGCCACAAGCATCCAAAAGTGTGTTCGAACTTTGGATATTGAGGAAGTTGGCATTACCACCCGCCACAACACATTCTTCCAAATGGCCGGCAACTTCTCCTTCGGCCAATACTTCAAAGAAGGCGCCATCACCCACGCCTGGTCGCTCCTGACTAGCCCCATCGACGAAGGCGGATACGGTTTCGACCCCGAAAAAATTTGGGTCACCGTGTACCTTGACGACGACGAAGCCGCCAACATTTGGGAAAACGTAGTCGGCATCCCCGCCGAACGCATCCAACGCCTCGGAATGGCCGACAACTTCTGGTCCATGGGCATCCCCGGCCCCTGCGGGCCCTCCTCCGAAATCTACTACGACCGCGGCCCCGAATACGGCAACGAAGGCGGCCCCGCCGCCGACGACTCCCGCTACCTGGAAATCTGGAACCTCGTGTTCATGGAGAAAGAACGCGGCGCCGGCACCGGCAAAGACAACTTCGAAATCCTCGGCCCCCTGCCGAAGAAAAACATCGACACCGGCATGGGCGTGGAACGAATCGCCTGCCTCCTCCAAGGCGTCGACAACGTCTACGAAACCGACCTCCTGCGGCCCGTCATCGACGAAGCCCAACGCCTCACCGGCGCCACCTACGGCGCCAACCACGAAGACGACATCAGGTTCCGGGTCATCGCCGACCACTCCCGCACCGCCATGATGATCATCCTCGACGGCGTCACCCCCGGCAACGAAGGCCGCGGCTACATCCTGCGCCGACTCCTCCGCCGCATCATCCGATCCGCCCGGCTCCTCGGCGCCACCGGCAAAACCATGGAAAGCTTCATGAACACCATCATGGACACCATGACCCCCTCCTACCCGGAGATTGCTGACAACCGGGAACGCATCCAACGTGTCGCCATCACCGAAGAAACCGCTTTCCTAAAAACCCTCGAATCCGGCACCGAACTCTTCGAAACCACGGCAGCAAAAATCAAACAAGAAGGCAAAACCACCGTTGCCGGCGCGGACGCCTTCGCCCTGCACGACACTTACGGGTTCCCCATCGACCTCACCCTGGAAATGGCTGCCGAAGCCGGGCTCCAAGTCGATACCGAAGGCTTCGACAAACTCATGGCCGAACAACGGGCCCGGGCCAAAGCCGACTCCCAGGCGAAAAAACACGGGCACACAGACCTGTCTATCTACCGCGACTGGGTAGACAACCACCCCACCGAATTCATCGGCTACGACGAACTCACCGCCCAATCCCACGTGATCGGCCTGCTCAGCGACGGCAAAAAAGTATCCGAAGTATCGGCCGGTCACGATGTTGAAGTCATCCTCGACGCCTCCACCTTCTACGCCGAAGCCGGCGGCCAAATCGGCGACCGCGGCACCATGACCCTGGGTGATAGTCTGCTCCGAGTCAACGACGTGCAAAAAATCGGCAAAAAACTCTGGGTTCACCGGGCCACCGTGGAAACCGGCGGCTTTGCCCTCGGTGACACCGTCACCGCAGCCGTCGACCCCGCCTGGCGGCACGCCGCCCGCCAGGCACACTCCGCCACCCACCTGATTCACGCCGCCCTCCGCGAAGTCCTAGGCCCCACCGCAGTCCAGGCCGGCTCCATGAACAAACCCGGCTACCTACGGTTTGACTTCAACTACACGGAACAACTCACCCCGGAACAGTTGGAACACATCGAACTCATCACCAACCAGGCAGTAGACGCCGACTGGCAAGTCAACACCATCGAAACCACCCTGGACGAAGCCAAAACCATGGGCGCAATGGCCCTCTTCGGCGAAAACTACGGCAACATTGTGCGCGTCGTCGAAATCGGCGGCCCCTTCAGCATGGAACTCTGCGGCGGCACCCACGTCGCCCATTCCTCCCAAATCGGGCCCGTATCCATCCTGGGTGAATCCTCCATCGGCTCCGGGGCCCGCCGCATCGAAGCCTACTCCGGCCTGGACTCCTTCAAATACCTCAGCAAGGAACGCACCCTCGTGGCCGGCCTGGCCTCCGCACTCAAAGCACCATCCGCGGAAGTACCAGACCGTATCGCCCAACTCACAACAAAACTCAAAGAAGCGGAAAAAACCATCGAAAACCTCCGCAAAGCCGAACTCCTCGCCCAAGGCAGTCGCCTGGTGGCCCGCGCCCACCTGCCCAACGGCATCACCGTGGCATCCGCGGTACTCCCCGACGGCACCACCGCCGGTGACCTACGCACCCTAGCGGCAGATGTGAAAAACCACCTTGCCGGGGAAGCCGGAGTGGTGCTCCTCGCGTCGTCGACAAGCGACGGCAAAGTACCATTCGTCGTGGCCGCAACTAAAGAAGCCATCGCCCGCGGCGCAAACGCCGGCACCATCGTGAAAACCCTCAATCCCTATATCGATGGCCGTGGCGGCGGAAAACCCGACATGGCCCAAGGCTCCGGCAGTAACCCCGACGGCCTACCTGAAGGCCTGAAAGCCGCCTCGGACCACATCGCCACCCTCTAACCCCACGGCACAAAACGGGTGCTTCTCCCACACGGGAGGACACCCGTTTTCCTTATGAAAACCCGCTACACAGGG
This sequence comes from Corynebacterium matruchotii, assembly GCF_011612265.2. Lineage (NCBI taxonomy): Bacteria > Bacillati > Actinomycetota > Actinomycetes > Mycobacteriales > Corynebacteriaceae > Corynebacterium > Corynebacterium matruchotii. The sequence goes on from NZ_CP050134.2 coordinate 1,196,319, forward strand.
GGTACGGGAGGCACAAACACCACCGTCGATTTTCCGCAACAGTGCCCCGCCGTTAGACTAAGAGCCTAAGGTTATAGGCGGCGTGCATTACTACCGCCGCACCACGGGTTTTCCCCAATTCGCCCATAATGTACTCCACAGTCACAATATTCGAGTACGGTTAACTATCGGCTCATAACCTTTTACCCCCACCCACCACGAAAGGCTACGCATGGCACCGATAACACCAGACCAACCCGGCGTTCATGACCCCGGGCCCGGACGCCGCCTCGGCGTTGACGTAGGAACCGTGCGCATCGGTGTCGCACTCTCTGGAACCGACGCCACCCTCGCCATGCCCCTAGAAACCATCAAACGCGAAACCGGATTCAAAGACCGCGACAAGTCCGACATTGACCGACTCATCACCCTCATCACAGACAACAACGTTGTCGAAGTCATCGTCGGCTTACCCCGCGACCTCAAAGGCAACGGCTCCAAAAGCGTCAAACACGCCAAAGAAATCGCCTTCCGCATCAACCGTCGCCTCCAAGGACTAGAGTTATCAATCCCCGTCCGAATGGCCGATGAACGGCTATCAACCGTAGTAGCACATCAGGCACTACGCGCGAGTGGGGTTAGTGAAAAATCCGGCCGAAAAATCATAGATCAGGCCGCTGCCGTGGAGATTCTCCAATCTTGGCTCGACGGACGAACGAATTATCTGCACAGGACACCACCCCTGTCGGCACCATAACACCAAGAACAGTAAAATCGTAACGGAAAAGTTATCAAACACAAGGAGAGCCTCGAATACTTATGCGCAAGGTGAAATACGTCAAGCGACGTCAACGTGGCGCAGCAGTCCTGCTCGCCTCCTTGATTCTTCTTCTCGGAGCTGCAATATACATAGGCACACAGTTAGCTACCACCTCGACGCGTGACTATAAGGGGAGCGGTAACGGCCAATACGAACTCATCACAGTGAAAGACGGCCAAACCCTCTCCGAGCTAGGGCCAGAACTGAAACAACGGGGCATTATCGCAAACGAATCTGTGTTCCAAACTGCGACATATAACAACCCTAATGCGAGCAATTTCAAACCCGGGGTGTACCGGCTGCAACACGAAATGAGCGTGAAAGCCGCCCTCGCGGCACTCCTTGATCCCAAGAACAAAATTGAAGCACTCGCGGTCAACGGCGGCGACGGACTCATGGACGTCAAAGGCGTCGGCGGCGGCGAAAACGATGTACGCTACGGCATCTTCTCCAAGATCTCCAAAGTAACGTGCTTCGAAAACTCCGACCATTGCATCACTATCGAAGCACTACAACAAGAAGCCTCGACAGCTAATCTGCAAGAATTAGGGGTCCCAGCCTGGGCAATTGAACCAGTGACCCGCCGCGGGGCTGACCCGAAACGCTTGGAAGGTTTGATCGCGCCGGGGGAGTACACGATTGATCCCAAGAGTGACGCTAAGGCGATCCTCAAAGACCTCATTACTAAGTCCGCCCAGGAATATCAGAAGACCAATATTGAGAGTCGAGCCCAGGTAATTGGGTTGAGTCCCTACGAGTTATTGACGGCAGCATCGCTTGTGGAGCGGGAAGCGCCGGCAAATGACTTCGGTAAGGTCGCCCGCGTAATCCTCAATCGGTTGCACAAACCAATGAAACTAGAGTTCGACTCCACAGTGAACTATGATCTGCCCGAGGTTGAGGTTGCCACCACCGATGCGGACCGGAATCGGCAGACCCCATGGAACACGTACGCGAAGGAAGGCTTGCCGGAAACTCCCATTGCGTCAGCATCAATCAAGGCGATTGAGGCAATGGAAAACCCAGAGGAAGGTAAGTGGCTCTTCTTCGTGACGGTTGACAAGAATGGTCGGACGGTGTTCTCTGACACGTATGAGCAGCACCTGGCCGCGGTGGAGGAAGCGCAAAAAGGCGATGTGCTGAACTCCAGGCGCCAATAGCCCGTAGGTGGTCTGACCAGTTATTATGGTGATGAGGACCGTGCCGGTTTGCTCCGGTACGGTCCTTGTTTCGCGGTTTCTGCCCTAGGGGGCCCGGGGATGGCGGGGGAATGGGGGTATGTGCCCTATAAGGGCCAATAATGGATTTTATTATCGTACATTTAGCTGGTGGTTAGAAATCGGCAAGGTCGTGACCAGCACTGGGGCGGAATCACCTGGGATTAATGTGGCAAAAGTGCTAATTATTCTTATAGCGTATGTATCTGTTATGTCTAACTTTTTAGAAAAATATTTTTCCAGCTACCTATAAATAAGTGAAATTTTTTTCATCTTGTTATCGGACTAGTTCCCATTTACCGTGAGGAAAACTTAACGAATAGCGGATTTGTCACAAATAAAGATTTAATTATATGAATCAGTATAAGAACTACATTATATAAATAGCACTTTTTGCTTTTCGACGTTTCAGGCTCTCCTTCTTCCATACTTACCAACTGCACAAGTATTGATAAAGTTTATGTTTACCTGGTGTTTTTGGGCACCCCCGTATGTGAAAGCACCCGTTGAAAAACACTTTTCTCCTATGCGACTATCGGGTCGTTGGCCAACAAAACTTCATCCACTGTCATTCGGATGTGTCATTCATCTTCAGAAAGAAGGGCTTTTTCAATGGGGAAAAACTCTCAATATCGCACCGCTCGCCGGGTCTTGGCTGCGGCTGCTGGCATTATGCTGGTGGCCCAGCAAGCACAGGTTGCCACCGCTGAGCCACGTACTTTGTGTCAGGTCAAGGGTAGCTATAGCTGCTTGACCTTCAGCGGCTATGGTGAGCGCACTGGTACCTGGGCGGATACTCGCTACCCAGGAAACAACGGCAATCACAGCTGCTCCCGCTACGTTGCTTATCGTCTGGCGAAAGGCGGCATGCGCGAACAAGCAAGCTGGGGCGACGCTTCGCAATGGATTCAACGGGCACCCGGCCACAAGGATAAGACTCCCACCGTGGGGGCCGTGGCCTACTGGAACCAACAATGGACCGCTACCTACTGGGGCCATAACGAAGGCCATGTTGGTGTTGTTGAGAAGGTCAACACCGACGGTTCTATCGAAGTGACCTGGGACAGCCAGCGGGAGGGCATGGTAGTTCGCAAGATCATTACTCGCGGCCCCGATATGCCTACCGACTTCATCCACATCGACGATGGTTCCATCCGTCGTTCCGGTGGTGACGAAACCAAGACTCCACCATCGAAGACCGACACCCCGTCAACGTCGACTAACACTCCACCTACTAAGACGGATACCCCACCAACGTCCACGGATACGCCTCCGACGAAGACCGACACTCCGCCGACCAAGACGGATACGCCTCCGACCAAGACAGATACCCCACCGACGTCGACCAGCACCCCGCCGACCAAGACGGACACCCCACCAACGTCCACGGATACACCTCCGACGTCGACCAGCACCCCGCCGTCGAAGACGGACACCCCACCAACTTCTACGGACACCCCGAAGACGTCCACGAGTGTTCCGCCGACCAAGACGGACACGCCACCAACGTCCACGGATACACCTCCGACGTCGACTAGCACCCCGCCTACCAAGACGGATACCCCGAAGACGTCCACGGATACGCCTCCGACCAAGACTGATACTCCGTCCACGTCGACTAGCACCCCACCAACTGTTACCGACACCCCGAAGACGTCTGACTCTGAGCAGCCCCCGAAGTGTGACAAGGGCAAGAGCGACGGCAAGTGCGGCAGCAACAATGGCAATAATGGCTCCATTGGCGGCGGCAACAGCGGCTCCATTGGTGGTGGCAATGGCAACAGCAACGGCAAGTCCCAAGCCCAAGGCTCCCTGGCCGGCTCTGGTGGCCTGCTCGGCGTCGTTGCCGCAGTCATCGGCCTGGGTGGCATCGTCAAGGTAGTGTCCAACCTGTTCCAGCGCATTACCGGTGGCTCCACCGGCAACAGCTCCGGCGCTGGCGGCGGGAACGGCAACTCCCACTCCCAGGGCGGCTCCACCGGTGGCGGCCTGTTCTCCCGCAGCAGCTAACACCTTGATATAGCGGCGCGCGGCAAAAAAGTAACCGTGGCGCTGACGGTGCGCTAAAGTTCTGAAGAAAACCTCCTCCTATAAGATTTTCCACAAGGACTTTTCATGGCACGCCATCAAGCCGCGGTTCTAGGTAAACCCATCGCCCATTCCCTCTCCCCACTCCTGCACAATGCGGGCTACCGGGCGTTGGGGTTAACACAATGGGAATACACCCGAATTGAATGTGACGAGCACGAACTACCCCAAGTGGTAGCCGGTGCCGACGCATCATTTCGGGGTTTTTCTGTGACCATGCCCGGAAAGTTTGCGGCGCTTGCCGTCGCAACTGACCGCACCGACCGCGCCCGACTCATAGGCTCGGCCAATACCCTGGTGCGCAGTGGTGATGGTTGGCGTGCCGACAACACCGATTGCGATGGCGTCACCGGCGCCATCCGCACGCTTTTCGACGCCCCCAGCCCGCAACTCGGAACCGCCGTCATCATTGGTGCCGGCGGCACCGCCCGCCCCGCCCTGTGGGCGCTTGCGGAACTTGGGGTATCCCACGTCACCATCATTAACCGCAGCGACCGCAGCCGGGAGCTGGCCGATCTCATTGCCGCCATTGGCCTCCAGGTTGATTTCGTCCCCTATGACGACACTATATCCACCGCCTGCGCAACCGCGGACGTGATCATTTCCACAGTGCCTGCTGCGGGGATCGCGGAGCACGTCGATAAGCTAGCGCAGGCGCCGCTTCTTGACGTCATTTACGACCCTTGGCCCACCCCCCTCGTGGCTGCGGCACGCAACAGGCACCTGCCCGCGGTTGGTGGGCACGTCATGCTTGCGCACCAAGCCTACGGCCAATTCGAACAATTCACCGGATACCCCGCCCCCCGCGAAGCCATGTGGGCGGCACTCACATCATGTGGCCCGCTGTCACAATAGTCATCGGCGCAGCTTGGGCCCTGGCATTGTGCTGGTACGACATGAAATACCAGCGCCTTCCCGACAACCTCACCATGCCGGTTTTATGCTGCCTCATTATTATTGCCGCCCGCATGAACTATGTTGCGCTTTTTGGTGGGCTGGTCTGGTTCTTCCTCTATTTCATGATCGCCCTGCTTGTCGGCGGTATCGGTGGCGGCGATATCAAACTCGCCCCCAGCCTGGGGATCATCATTGGGGCCGACGGCATTTGGCCCGTGTTTACCGCCATTTTCCTTGCACAAATGTTCACTCTGGTGGGGGCGATGGTTTTCAGACGAACCAAAATACCCCACGGGCCCGCCATGATTCTAGGATGCATCATCGTTCTTGCTTGCCACCCGGCGTCAAGCACTTTTATCCACTTCGATAGGGGGTAAAAGCACGAAAATCCACCAGCACATGTCATAATTGCCTTCATGCTGCGCTGGTCAACATCAGGAGAATCCCACGGACAAGCACTCATCGCCATGGTGGAACACATGCCAAGCGGAGTGCCACTCACCACGACGGACATAGCCACCCAATTGGCTCGCCGCCGACTCGGCTATGGTCGGGGCGCCCGCATGAAATTCGAAGCCGACGCGGTGACAATACTCGGCGGTGTGCGCCACGGCGAAACCCTCGGTAGTCCCATCGCCATCATGATCGGCAATAGCGAATGGCCCAAATGGACCACCCTCATGTCCGCCGACCCCATCGACCCGACCGACCCCGAGGCCGCCTCGGCACTCGACTCCGGTCGGGGCGCGAAACTTACCCGACCCCGCCCCGGACACGCCGATTTCGCCGGCATGCTCAAATACGACTTCGATGAGGCTCGGCCCATCCTAGAGCGCGCCTCCGCCCGCGAAACCGCCGCCCGGGTCGCTGCCGCCACCGCCGCCCGAAACCTATTGCGTGCAACCCTGGGGGTGGAAGTGTTCTCACACGTTGTCTCGATTGGGCGTTCGAACCCTTACGATGGTCCCGAACCCACGTTCGATGATCTTGGTGCTATTGATGCCTCCCCGGTTCGCGCGAACACGGCCACGCCGGAAGGCCAAGCCGCCGAAGCATCCATGATCGCCGAAATCGAAGCAGCCAAGAAAGCCGGCGACACCCTGGGCGGCATCGTGGAAGTCATCGTTTCCGGGCTCCCCATCGGATTGGGGTCGCACGTCAGCGGCGACGACCGGCTCGACGCCCAGCTCGCGGCCGCCCTCATGAGTATCCAGGCCATCAAGGGCGTAGAAATCGGTGACGGGTTCGCCGAAGCCCGCCGCCGTGGCTCCGAAGCCCACGATGAAATCATCCGCTCTGGTCACACTCTGACCCGCACCACCAACCGGGCCGGCGGGCTGGAAGGGGGCATGACCAACGGGGAAACCCTCCGGGTGCGCGCCGCTATGAAACCAATTTCCACCGTGCCGCGCGCCTTGAAATCCGTGGACATGGCCACCGGAAAACCCGCAACCGGAATCCACCAGCGTTCGGACGTGTGTGCGGTACCGGCAGCCGGGGTGGTAGCAGAAGCCATGGTGGCCCTGGTGGTGGCCCGGGCAGTCTTGCAAAAATTCGGCGGCGACTCGTTGGGGGAAACAAAGCGTAATATTGCGGCTTATCAAGAACATGTGGCCCGCCGGGTGCAGTTTCCAGACGACGTGAACTGAAACCCAGCGAGCATAAAAACCTACACAAGAGGAGTTGATGAGTAAGTGCAACACTTAAAACCGCACGTGGTGTTGGTCGGCCCACCGGGTGCCGGTAAAACAACCATTGGCCGCCGGCTGGCGCACACCCTCAACACGGTACTCATCGATACGGACCACATGATCGAGGAAGCGACCGGCAAAACCTGCGGCGCGGTATTCAGCGAGCTAGGCGAGCCGGAATTCCGTAGATTAGAGGCCGAACAGGTGGCGGTAGCCCTGCAACAACGGGGTGTCATCAGCCTGGGCGGCGGTGCGGTGCTTACTGAATCGAATCGGAACCTGCTTGTGGATCACCCGGTGGTGTGGATCGACATGAGTGCGGAAGAAGGCGTGCGCCGCACCCAAGGCGACGACAGCCGCCCGATATTAGCGGCCGAAGACCCCCTGGCGCATTTCACGAAGCTGCTGGCAACCCGGCGCCCCTTCTACTCCCAGGTGGCGGATCTGCACGTATCCACCGACAAACGCACCCCGCAGCAACTCGTGGCCGATATAATGGCATATCTTGAGACCACCGCCTGTTAGAGAACTATCGGCGACATGCCGGCGAATCCAGCCAGGCGAGGCGCCACTGCACATTGTTCATTTATCTCAAGCCCCATGGCATGGAAGGAACCAGGCATGAGCACCCCCGATAATCCCGCTACCGCAGCCGTCACCACCGTTGAGGTGACCGGACCCAACCCGTACACCGTCACCATTGGGCATGATCTTGCTGGCGTCATCACCGATTTTGCTGCCGAACTTCACCCCACCCAGATCGCCATTATCACCCAACCGGCCCTGGCCGACTACGCCACCGCCCTGGCCGAGGCCGCCAAAACCCGCGGCATCACCCCAACCATCATGGAGATTCCCGACGCCGAATCCGGCAAAACTCTCGCGGTGGCGGAAAACTGCTGGAACGAGCTGGGGGAGAAAGCATTCGGCCGCCGGGACGTGGTGATCGGCATCGGTGGGGGAGCCGCCACCGACCTGGCTGGTTTCGTTGCCGCATCCTGGATGCGGGGCGTGCGGGTGATCCAGGTGCCCACAACCCTGCTGGCCATGGTCGATGCCGCGGTGGGCGGGAAAACCGGGGTGAACACTGCTGCGGGCAAAAACCTGGTGGGCGCCTTCCACGAGCCGGCGGCGGTCTTTATCGACCTGGACATGCTGGCTACCCTCCCCGAGGGGGAAATCGTGGCGGGCTCCGCGGAGATCATCAAGACCGGGTTCATTGCCGACCCGGTGATCCTGCAACGCTACGAAACTGACCCGGCTGCTTGCCTGCGGGTTGCCGATGGCGGCTATCTGCCGGAACTCATCCGCCGGTCGGTGGCGGTGAAAGCATCCGTGGTGGGGGAGGACCTGAAAGAATCCGGGCTGCGGGAAATCCTCAACTATGGGCACACCTTCGGGCACGCGGTTGAACTCAACGAGCAGTTCGTCTGGCGGCACGGTAACGCGGTGGCGGTGGGCATGATGTTCATCGCTAACCTCAGCCACGCTCGGGGGCTGATCGATGCGGAGCTGGTGGCGCGCCACGCCAATATTTTGTCGAGCGTTGGCCTGCCCACCAGCTATAAGCCCGGCGAATTTGATCGGCTGTATCGAGGCATGACGCGGGATAAGAAAAACCGGGACGGTAAGATCCGGTTTGTGGCCCTCACCAAGGTGGGGGAGTGTACCCGCATCACCGACGCCACCAAAGCCGAACTTGAGGCCGCCTACCAGCGGATTTCCGGGAAATAAGGGGAAGAGCGCGATGCATATCATGGTGTTAAACGGCCCGAACCTCAACCGGTTAGGCAAACGGCAACCCGACGTGTACGGGCACACCACCTTGGCGGACGTGACCGACATGGTGACCACCCACGCGGCCCAGCACGGCATCGAGGTGACGTGCCGGCAATCCAACCACGAAGGCGAACTCATCGACTGGGTGCATGAGGCGGCCGACAACGGGTGGCCGGTGATTATCAACCCGGGCGGGTTCACCCACACGTCGGTAGCATTACGGGATGCCCTCGCCGAAGTGGCGGACACGTCCGGGTTTGTGGAGGTGCACATCTCCAACGTGCACGCCCGGGAACCCTTCCGGCAGAAAAGCCTACTTTCCCCCATTGCGGTGGGTGTTATCGCAGGTTTAGGGGTTGAAGGCTACCGGTTGGCAATAGATTATTTCGCGCGTCGATAAGCGGTGTAATGTGCTTCTTAGCTGAAAAATAAGTTTTTCATTAGGAGTGACATTATGCCTTTATCCGACACCCGATTCCTGTCCCGCCGCCGCGCCCTATCCGCAAAACTCGCAGCGCAACGCGTTGACGCCATGCTCGTCACTCACCTGACGCATGTGCGCTACCTGTCGGGGTTCTCGGGATCCAATGGCGCATTATTGCTGCACAAGGACCTAGAGGCGCAGATCGCCACGGACGGCCGGTATCTCACCCAAATTGCCGCCGAGGTGCCCGACATTGAGGCCCTCGACGCCCGCGCGGTGGGCCCCGACCTGCTCGCCACCGTCACCGGGCCGAAACGCGTCGGGTTTGAAGCAGACTTCGTGTCCGTGTCGCAGCTGCAACGCCTGGAAAAAGCCGCCGGCGAAGACGTCACCCTCGTGCCCATCAGTGGCGTCATCGAAGACATCCGACTCGTCAAAGAACCCTATGAGCTGGAGCGACTCCGCGAGGTTGCGGTGATCGCCAATACCGCATTCCAGGAGCTTATCGACGAAAACCTCATTCGGGCCGGCCGCACTGAAACGGAGGTGGCTGCCGACCTGGAATACAAAATGCGCCTTCACGGTGCGGAACGCACCAGCTTTGAAACCATCGTTGCCTCTGGGCCGAACTCCGCCATGCCCCACCACGAACCCGGCGCCCGAGTGCTTGAAGAAGGCGATATCGTCACCGTTGACTTCGGGGCCCACGCCGCCGGCTACAATTCTGATACCACCCGCACCGTCATCATCAGTGACGCCGACGAATTCGCCACGGAAATCTACAACATTGTGCTAAAAGCCCAGCTCGCAGGTGTGGCCGCCGCTATTCCCGGCGCGAAACTTTCCGACGTGGACAAGGCCTGCCGTGACATCATTACCGACGCCGGCTACGGCGAATACTTCGTGCACTCCACCGGCCATGGCGTGGGCCTGGACCTGCACGAAGCTCCCTACGCCGCCACCTCGGGGCAAGGCGAACTTGTCGAGGGCATGACGCTTACCGTGGAACCCGGCATTTACGTGCCCGGCAAAGGCGGGGTGCGCATCGAAGACACCCTCATTATTACCGCAGGTCAACCCGAGAATCTGACGCATTTGGTGAAAGACCTTACGGTCGTGTAGTTGGCACCAACTGTCGGCGGTGGTGTACCCTTGCTACGTTGGAAAACCGTGTATCGGTTTTTATGCGTTCTATCAATAACTCAACCATGAAGGAAGTACCCAGCGTGGCAACAACCGCTGATTTTAAGAATGGTCTTGTGCTCAAGATCGACAATAAACTCCAGCAAATTGTGGAATTCCAGCATGTGAAGCCGGGTAAGGGGCCCGCTTTCGTGCGCACCAAGTTGAAGGATGTTGTGACCGGCAAGGTGACCGACAAAACCTTCAACGCCGGGGTTAAGGTTGAGACTGCCACCGTGGATCGTCGGGACATGACCTACCTGTACCACGATGGTTCTTCCTATGTGGTCATGGACGAAAAAACCTACGAACAATTAGAGCTAGCCGAACACATTTTCGGCAACTCTGCTAAGTTCCTGCTGGAAAACACCACCGTGCAGGTGTCGTTCCACGAGGGCGAGCCACTGTTCGCCGAACTGCCGATCTCCCTGGATCTTACGGTGTCGCACACCGAACCCGGGCTCCAAGGCGACCGCTCCAGCGGCGGCACGAAACCCGCCACCTTGGAGACCGGCGCCGAGATTCAGGTCCCCTTGTTCATTGAGACCGGTAACGTGGTGAAGGTTGATACCCGTGACGGCTCGTACCTGTCTCGCGTGAATAACTAATCGTGTCGGACTCAGGAAACCCCGCAGAACACCCGGCGGCAAAAGCATCGGGGAAAAACTATCGGCGGCATGGCGCCCGGTATCGGGCCCGTCGTCGGGCAGTCGATGTGCTCTATGAGGCAGAGGCCCGGGACGTGGACCCGGTCGCCATTGTTGAGGACCGCATTAATCTGGCCCGGGTGGACATCACCCTGGTGGCGCCCATCGCGGCATACACCAGCGAAATCATTGCCGGTGTGGCGGAAGAACTGAACCGGATTGATGACGTCATTGCCGAATACTTGGCCGAAAACTGGGAACTAAGCCGGATCTCCGCGGTGGACCGCGCTATTTTACGGGTCGCGGTATGGGAGATGATTTTCAACCCAGACGTGCCGGTGAAAACCGCGCTTTCCGAGGCCGTGGAGTTAGCTTCCCAGTATTCGGGGGCGAGTGCACCTGCCTACATTAACGCCGTCCTGGATTCGGTGGTGAAAAACATTGATGACCTGCGCCGGCTTCCCGTGGGCGTGTCCGAGGTGGATGATACGGACGAGGTGAGCTTTGCCGACGCCCTGGCGCAGGCGGGGGAGGAGCCCGATGATGCAGGTGCCGATCTGGGCGAGCATTTCGACTCGGACGAATGGGACGAATCCCCGAAATCGCCTACCGCTGAGTCCGCCGAATCTGATGAGCCGAAGCCGGATAATCAGCCCGCCAAGGTTGCTGGCCCTGAAGAACCAGCCAAGGCCGAGGCACCTGATGTTTCGGCTGAACCTACCGAGGCTGGCCAACCCGATACGCTGGGGGAGAGCGCCGCTGAGTCCGCCGACCCCGACGTGTCAGATGAGCCGGGTGGTGAGTCCGCTCAGGCCGTTGGGGGTGAAGGACCAGGTGAGGTGGCCGATGCCTCGACAGAGCCCACCGAGCCTACCGGGGAGTCGACTGAAACTACCGAGTAACCCGTCCACTCCACCGATACCGATAAGGATTAACCTCACCGCGCCAAGTTCCTCCAGTTCACCGACCCCGGTGAGTCCTGGTGGTCGTGGCGACGGTGGTGGCGACGGGGGTTATCATTACACCACCCAACCGGGCGGATTAGACAAACCAGCAGAATCAGCGAATAATTAGTGTTGGTGGTGATGAAGACCGGCATGCCGTGGGGGCATGCCGGTCTTCTACTATTTCTGCTATTTCCTTCTGCAACAATTGATACATATGTTGCGAATGGGGCTAATGTGACTAAAATAGAGATAAGTTATTCATGATTCCTATCTGAAAATTGATCCTGCTAACACGAAAGCACCAGACGATGCCAACCCCCAACCCACCCCAACCCATCCGCACTCTTGCGGCCACCATCGCCTTGGGCCTGGTACTCGCCATTGCCACCACAACCCCCGCCCACGCCGCGACGTCGACAAGCTCAGCAACAACCGACCTCATCACCAGCATCCAGACCCTCATCGACACCATCACCAACACTGCCGCCGACGAAACCCCCGACCCCAACCCGCCAGCACCCCAAGCCACCACCCCAACCACCCCATACTTCCTCGCCGCCAACTTCCCCAAAATCACCGGCGACCCCGAATCAATCCACCAAGTCGCCTTCAGCTACCTACGCAACACCGACGGCAGCCTCACCCCCATCACCGACGGCCGCTGGTTCGGCACCATAGGCGGCAAAAAACTCGCCGACTTCACCCCAACCAGCACCACCCCCGTCCTCGCCATCAACGTCAGAGAAGCCGACCTGAAAAACATCACCATCACCCACACCACCCCGGAAGGCATAAAAACTACACTCGCCGTCGTCGACCCACAACTCAGCCGCGAAGCCCAAACCACCCTCTTCGTCCCAACCGAATAAACCTAGTCCCGGCCAAATCCCGGAAACCGCCACCACCGACTCGGTGCTGACTCCGACTCCACCTCCGGCAGTGGCATCGCGGCAATATCCACCTCCGGCGCATCAAATAATTGCTCATACCCCAACTCGTGCGCCACTGCTGCCGCAAACTGCCGATACCGAAACACATGCCCCCGCTTCAATAACGTGGCCGGCAACACGCGCTGATCCGCCAACACAAACTCCTCCGCCCCCTGACTGCCCAAAAGGATCCGCGGCCCCAAATTCGGAATCGGAAACCGCGCCGGGCGATGCAGTTGCTTCCCCAAAGTGCGGACCATTTCGCTATTATGAATCGGATTCGGGGACACCGCATTAATCGGCCCAGACAGGGAAGAATCCACCGCGGCGGTAATGATAATATCCGTTAAATCATCCAGGGCAATCCACGAAAACCACGCCGTACCATCATGAAACTGCCCGCCCAAACCGGTGGAAAACAAGGTGCGCAACAGTGGCAGCATGCCGCCCCGGCCGCTCATCACCACGCCGGTACGCAGATTCACCACGCGCTTACCGGCCGAAACCGCGGCCTCGCAATCCGCCTCCCACGCCTGGGATAATTCCGCTAAAAACCCCTCGCCCGCCTCGGACGACTCCGTTAAAATCTCATCCCCCCGGTTAAAGCTGTACACGCCAATGGCCGACGCCGAAATCATCGTGTCACACTGCGGTGACTTGGCCACCAACTCCGCCAGCTTCGCCGTCGGCCCCACCCGGGAATCCCACAATGCCTGCTTGTGGGCATCAGTAAACCGACCCATGATCGGTTCGCCCGCCAAATGCACCAACACATCCACCCCGGCCAGTAAATCCGCAGCCGGCGATTGGGGGTCCCACCGGCGCTGTCGTTTCTTCGGCGTGGTGCGCACCAATTGGATCACCTTATGCCCCAACGTGGTCAGCTGGGCGGCGAGCGCCCGACCCACCAGCCCCCGCGAACCAGTGATCGCCACGGTGAAGGGATGGTCCGAAAACTGCTGAAACCGCTGCATGGCCGACATATCATGAATGAGCTGCTGCTGCCGGTAGGCGAACATGGGTGCGAGCGACGACTGGGGGAGCCGCGTATGCACCTCATCCGTGACTTTCGTCGCCGGCACTCCATTGACCTCAATCGACATGAAACTGTGGCTATGCCGCCAGGTGGCTAACGCCCGAATCGGGGCGGAAACACACACATCGGTAAAGCGAAACCCCTTGACATAGCCGGATAAATCATGGCGGGCCTCCCACTTTAATCCCGCGGGCAGTGCAAAAACCGTGGTGCCCTTGGCGAGATCCGTGGTTTGCGTTATCGGGGTGAAGGGATAAAACGGGGGATTCAGCCGCGCCACCGCACCAGGCCGGGAATGCCACGCCCATACCTCTTCCCGACGGGCCGGCACAATATGGCTGGTATTTAAGCTCATAAAATTATCCTTATGGTAGTGGGAATGAACGGGGCGGTGACGTGGCGACGACGCAGGAAACTGCGCAGATAATAGTTCGGGCAAAAATAACGCAACTGGTGGGCGCAGAAAGCACCCACACTTGTAATTAACGAACAGCCCCGGTCGATAGTTCCCCACAGATACATATTTTCCGGTTTTCGTGGCTGGAAAATATAGGCACGATCCCAGCAGGTGAGCGGCATGGCAGTAGCGGGTGAGCGACGCTCACCACCGGAAATTACCCCCTCGTGGTGCGAAAAACCGTATCAAAACACCCGAAACGGGGGTGCTGATAGGGGTGGGCTTGGGAGTGGAAACTTGGGTAAAAACAATGATAAAGTCACTTTCTGATAACTTCATAACCACCGACCAATCCTTTAACGGACCGCACAGTGAGGCGGGAAAGGAGGTCACGATGAGCGACCCAGCCGCCGACACCATCGAACTGCTCAGCAGCGAAGACGTGTCGCGCACCATCGCACGCATCGCGCACCAGATTATTGAAAAAACCGCAGTCGACTCCACCAATGCTCAGCCGTTGCTACTCCTCGGTATTCCCTCTGGTGGCGTACCCTTAGCACGCCGACTGGCGGAAAAAATTCACCAATTCACCGGGGTGACCGTCCCCGTGGGCAGCCTCGATATCACCCTGTATCGTGATGACCTGCGCAATAAACCCCACCGGGCATTACAGAAAACCAACATTCCCATCGACAAGATCGACGGCACCAATATCATCCTGGTAGACGACGTGCTGTTTTCCGGCCGTTCCATCCGGGCCGCCTTAGACGCCCTCCGCGACCTGGGCCGGCCCGACACGGTGCAGCTGGCGGTGCTGGTCGACCGGGGGCATCGGCAGCTCCCCATCCGCGCCGACTATGTGGGCAAAAACCTCCCCACCGCCCGAAGCGAGGACGTGACGGTGCTGCTAGCGGACATCGACGGCCGTGACGGTGTGTTGCTTACCCGATCCCCGGAATCGGCCCACCAGGCTGGGCCCGCCGGTGGGGGAGAACAGTGAGGAAAGCATAGCCATGAAACACCTACTCAGCATCGGCGACCTGGGCAAAGACGACATCATCGGGTTAATGGACGAGGCCGATCGGTTCCGCGAGGCCCTGGAGGGGCGGGAGCTGAAAAAACTCCCCACCCTGCGCGGCCGCACCATTTTCACCCTCTTCTACGAAAACTCCACCCGCACCCGCTCCTCGTTTGAGACCGCCGGAAAATGGATGAGCGCGGATGTGATTAACATTTCCGCATCCTCCTCCTCGGTACGCAAGGGCGAATCCCTCCAAGACACCGGGCTCACGCTTAGCGCCATTGGGGCAGACGCCCTCATCATCCGCCACTCCTCCTCCGGGGCCGCCCAGCAGTTGGCGCAGTGGGTGGCGCCGGGCGGGAACGGCCCGTCGGTGATTAACGCCGGGGACGGCGCCCACCAACACCCCACCCAGGCGCTTCTCGACGCGGTCACCATGCGGCAACGAATCGGGGAAATTTCCGGCAAAAAAATCGTGATCGTGGGGGACTGCCTGCATTCGCGGGTGGTGCGCTCCAACGTGGATCTGCTCAGCACCTTAGGCGCCGAGGTGGTGCTGGTGGCCCCACCCACCCTCATGCCCACCGGAGTAGAAAACTGGCCGGTCCGGGTCAGCTACACCATGGACCCCGAGATCGCCGATGCCGACGTGGTGATGATGCTGCGGGTCCAGCAGGAACGCATGCAGGGCGGATTCTTCCCCTCCCACCGGGAATACTCGACCCTGTACGGCATGAGCAAGGAGCGCGAATCCCGGATGAAAGACTCCGCAATCATCATGCACCCCGGCCCCATGCTGCGCGGCATGGAAATCAACTACACGGTCGCCGACGCCCCCCGCACAGCAGTGTTGCAGCAGGTATCCAATGGGGTGCACGTGCGCATGGCGGTCCTGTTCACCCTCATCGCCAGCACCGACAGCCCCGGCTTCTAGGAGAAAACTTTCCATAATGAGTACAACCATGAACTATCCAGCAACCGGGGAACTTGCCGACGCCGAACCCGGCACCCTCCTCATCACCAACGTTCGCCCCTACGGGGAAGGCGAACCCGTAAGCGTGCTTATTACCGACGGGGTCATCACCGAGGTCGGCACCGCCGCCACCACGGCTGACCGGGTGATCGACGGGGAAAATAATGTGCTCCTGCCCGGCCTGGTGGACATCCACGTGCACCTGCGGGAACCCGGCCGGGAAGACACCGAAACCATCGCCACGGGGTCCGCGGCCGCCGCGAAAGGCGGGTTCACCGCGGTGTTCACCATGGCAAACACCAACCCGGTCATGGACCAGCCGGTCATCGCCGAATCCGTGTGGTACAAGGGCCAAGCTATCGGCCTGTGCGACGTGCACCCGGTGGGATCCATCACCAAAGGCCTGGCGGGTAAAGAACTCACCGAATTCGGCATGATGGTGCACTCCGATGCGAAAGTGCGGCTCTTCTCCGACGATGGCAAATGCGTCGACAACCCCCTAATCATGCGGCGGGCCATCGAATACGCCAAAGGCTTCGACGTGCTCCTGGCCCAGCACTGCGAAGACCCCCGGTTGACCGAAGGCGCGGTCGCGCACGAAGGTGAAATCGCCGCCAAGCTGGGGTTGCGTGGCTGGC
Organism: Corynebacterium matruchotii; assembly: GCF_011612265.2. Taxonomy (NCBI): domain Bacteria; kingdom Bacillati; phylum Actinomycetota; class Actinomycetes; order Mycobacteriales; family Corynebacteriaceae; genus Corynebacterium; species Corynebacterium matruchotii. The sequence goes on from NZ_CP050134.2 coordinate 1,212,984, forward strand.
CGCGGGTCGCCGAGGAAGCCGTCGTGGCCCGGGACGCCCTCCTGTGCCGCGACTACGGCAACCGCATGCACATCTGCCACGCATCGACCCGCGGCACGGTTGAACTCGTGCGGTGGGCCAAAGACCAAGGCATCCCACTCACCGCCGAAGTCACCCCCCACCACCTGCTGCTTACCGACGAACGCTTGACGACGTACGACGGCGTCAACCGGGTCAACCCGCCCCTCCGGGAAGCCGACGACACCATTGCCCTCCGGGACGCCCTCCTCGACGGCACCGTGGACTGCGTGTCCACCGACCACGCCCCCCACGGGTCGGAAGAAAAATGCTGCGAATTCGAACACGCCCGCCCCGGCATGCTCGGCCTGGAAACCTCCCTGGCCATCGTCGCGGAACTCTTCGTCAAATCCGGCCTGGCCGACTGGCGGTTCGTGGCGAAAGTCATGAGCGAACGGCCCGCCGAAATCGTCCAACTCCCCGGCCACGGCCGCCCCATCGCCGCCGGCGAACCCGCCAACCTCACCATCGTCGACCCGGGCAAAACCTGGACCGTTGCCGCCGACGACCTGGCATCCAAGGCGGACAACACCCCTTATGAAAACATGGAATTCACCACCAAAGTCACCACCACCATCCTCCGCGGCCGACTGACCTGCGTCAACGGTGAAGCCCAAGCCCCCCGAAACTAGACACAACGAAAGGTCCCACCGTGACACACCACCGCACCACCGCACGCCTCGTGCTTGCCGACGGGAAAGTCTTCACCGGCACCAGCTTCGGCGCCACCGGCACCACCCTTGGGGAAGCCGTGTTCACCACCGCCATGACCGGCTACCAAGAAACCATGACCGACCCCTCCTACCACCGGCAAATCGTTGTCGCCACCGCACCCCAAATCGGCAACACCGGCTGGAACGATGAAGACGACGAATCCCGCGGCTCCCGCATCTGGGTGGCGGGCTTAGTCATCCGGGACCTCTCCGCCCAGGTCTCCAGCTGGCGGGCCACCCGCAGCCTCGAAGACGAAATGATCGCCCAAAACATCATCGGCATTGCCGGCGTCGACACTCGAACAATTGTTCGTCACCTGCGGAATTTTGGGTCCATCTCCGCCGGCATCTTCTCCGGGGAGGCGGCAGATCAGCCCGTCGAAAAGCTCATCGAAACTGTGCGATCACAACCCGCCATGGCCGGACTCGACCTCGCCGAACAAGTCAGCACCACCGAACCCTACATCGTCGAACCCATCGGCGAACACAAATTCACAGTCATCGCCTACGACATGGGCATCAAAACCAACACCCCACGCAACTTCGCCCACCGTGGCATCCGCACCATCATCGTCCCTGCCAACACCCCATACGCCGACATCGCCGCATATAATCCCGACGGCGTATTCGTCTCCAACGGGCCCGGCGACCCCGCCACCGCCGACACCATGGTCGGCATCGTCCGCGACATCCTCGCCGCAAAAATCCCCTTCTTCGGCATCTGCTTCGGCAACCAAATCCTCGGACGCGCCCTAGGACTCAACACCTACAAAATGAAATTCGGGCACCGCGGCATCAACGTTCCCGTCCTCAACCACCTCACCGGAACCATCGACATCACCTCACAAAACCACGGCTTTGCCCTCGAAGGCACCGCCGGCACCACCTTCACCACCCCCTACGGCGACGCCCAAGTCACACACACCTGTTTGAACGACGGGACCGTGGAAGGCGTCGCCCTCACCTCAGGACTCGCCTACTCGGTGCAATACCACCCCGAATCCGCTGCCGGCCCCCACGACGCCAACCCACTCTTCGACCAATTCGTCACCCTCATGGCCAACCACAAAACCCACTAACCCGGACAAACCGCCGATAACCACCACAAACCACCCCACAACAACTAGGAAGCAATAACTCATGCCCAAGCGTAACGACATCAACCACGTCCTGGTCATCGGCTCCGGCCCCATCGTCATCGGCCAAGCCTGCGAATTCGACTACTCCGGCACCCAAGCCTGCCGAGTACTCAAAGAAGAAGGCATGCGAGTCACCCTCATCAACTCCAACCCGGCCACCATCATGACCGACCCCGAATTCGCCGACCACACCTACGTGGAACCCATCGAAGCCGAATACATCGAACGCATATTTGAAAAAGAAATCGCGCAAGGGCACCCCATCGACGCGGTACTCGCCACCCTCGGCGGCCAAACCGCCCTCAACGCCGCCATCCAACTCGACCGCCGCGGCTCCCTCAAAAACTACAACGTCGAACTCATCGGCGCCGACATCGACGCCATCGAACGCGGCGAAGACCGCCAAAAATTCAAAGACATTGTCGCAAAAATCGGCGGCGAATCCGCCCGCTCCCGCGTCTGCCACACCATGGACGAAGTCCACGAAACCGTCGCCGAACTCGGCCTCCCCGTCGTCGTCCGACCCTCCTTCACCATGGGCGGCCTCGGCTCCGGCCTCGCCTTCACCCCCGAAGACCTCGAACGCATCGCCGGCGGCGGCCTCGCAGCCTCCCCCGAAGCCAACGTCCTCATCGAAGAATCCATCCTCGGCTGGAAAGAATACGAACTCGAACTCATGCGCGACGGCGCCGACAACGTCGTCGTCATCTGCTCCATCGAAAACGTCGACGCCCTCGGCGTCCACACCGGCGACTCCGTAACCGTCGCACCAGCCATGACCCTCACCGACCGCGAATACCAAAAAATGCGCGACCAAGGCATCGCCATCATCCGCGAAGTCGGCGTCGACACCGGCGGCTGCAACATCCAATTCGCCCTCAACCCCACAACCGGCCGACTCATCACCATCGAAATGAACCCCCGAGTCTCCCGCTCCTCCGCCCTCGCATCCAAAGCCACCGGATTCCCCATCGCAAAAATCGCCGCCAAACTCGCCATCGGCTACACCCTCGACGAAATCACCAACGACATCACCGGCATCACCCCCGCCGCATTCGAACCCACACTCGACTACGTAGTCGTCAAAGCCCCCCGCTTCGCCTTCGAAAAATTCGTCGGCGCCGACGACACCCTCACCACCACCATGAAATCCGTCGGCGAAGCCATGGCCCTAGGACGCAACTACATCGCCGCCCTCGGCAAAGTCATGCGCTCCCTCGAAAACAAACAAGCCGGCTTCTGGACCATCCCCGACGAAACCTTCGCCGGCGACCGAGCCACCAACATCGACGCCATCCTCGCCGACCTCAACCGACCCACCGAAGGCCGCATGTACGACGTCGAACTCGCCCTCCGACTCGGCGCCACCATCGACCAAGTCCACCAAGCCTCCGGCATCGACCCCTGGTTCCTCGCCGAACTAAGCAACCTCGTCCAATTCCGCGACGAACTCGTCACCGCCCGAGTCCTCGACGAACACCTCCTCCGCCGCGCCAAATACTACGGACTCTCCGACCGCCAAATCGCCGCCCTCCGACCAGAATTCGCCGGCGAAGACGGCGTCCGCCGACTCCGCTGGTCCCTCGGCATCCGACCCGTCTTCAAAACCGTCGACACCTGCGCCGCCGAATTCGAAGCCACCACCCCCTACTACTACTCCAGCTACGAACTCGACCCCGCCGCCGAAACCGAAGTCACCCCCCAAACCACCAAAGAAAAAATCATCATCCTCGGCTCCGGCCCCAACCGCATCGGCCAAGGCATCGAATTCGACTACTCCTGCGTCCACGCAGCCCTAGAACTCTCCCGCGTCGGATACGAAACCGTCATGGTCAACTGCAACCCCGAAACCGTCTCCACCGACTATGACACCGCCGACCGCCTCTACTTCGAACCCCTCACCTTCGAAGACGTCATGGAGGTCTACCACGCCGAAACCCAATCCGGCACCGTCGCCGGCGTCATCGTCCAACTCGGCGGCCAAACCCCCCTCGGACTCGCCGAAAAACTCCGCGACGCCGGCGTCCCAGTCATCGGCACCACCCCCGAAGCCATCAACCTCGCCGAAGACCGCGGCGAATTCGGCGAAGTACTCCACGCCGCCAACCTCCCCGCACCCGCCTTCGGCACCGCCACCAGCTTCGCCGAAGCCAAAAACGTCGCCAACCACATCGGCTACCCCGTCCTCGTCCGCCCCTCCTATGTCCTCGGCGGCCGCGGCATGGAAATCGTCTACGACGAACCCTCCCTCGCCGACTACATCCAACGAGCCACCGAAATCACCTCCGACCACCCCGTCCTCGTCGACCGCTTCCTCGACAACGCCATCGAAATCGACGTCGACGCCCTCTGCGACGGCACCGACGTCTACCTCGCCGGCGTCATGGAACACATCGAAGAAGCCGGCATCCACTCCGGCGACTCCGCCTGCGCCCTCCCACCCATGACCCTCGGCCCCGAAGACATCGACAAAGTCCGCGCCTCCACCGTCGCCCTCGCCCACGGCATCGGCGTCCACGGCCTCATGAACGTCCAATTCGCCCTCAAAGACGACATCCTCTACGTTATTGAAGCCAACCCCCGCGCCTCCCGCACCGTCCCCTTTGTCTCCAAAGCCACCGGCGTCCACCTCGCCAAAGCCGCCGCCCGCATCATGACCGGCACCACCATCGCCCAGCTCAAAGCCGAAGGACTCATCCCCACCGACTACGACGGCGGCTCCCTGCCCCTCGACGCCCCCATCGCCGTGAAAGAAGCCGTCCTCCCCTTCAACCGGTTCCGTCGCCCCGACGGCACCTCCCTCGACACCCTCCTCTCCCCGGAAATGAAATCCACCGGCGAAGTCATGGGCCTCGCCGACAACTTCGGCGCCGCCTACGCCAAAGCCGAACAGGCAGCCTTCGGCGCCCTCCCCACCACCGGCACCGTCTTCGTCTCGGTAGCCAACCGGGACAAACGCACCCTCATTTTCCCCATCCAACGCCTCGCCTCCCTCGGATTCACCATGCTCGCCACCACCGGCACCGCCGCCATGCTGCGCCGCAACGGTGTGCAATGCGAAACCGTCCTCAAACACTCCGACGTCGCCCAACCCGGCGATACCCGGAAATCCATTGTGGATTTGATCCGCGCCGGGGAAGTGGACCTGATTTTGAACACGCCGGCCGGGTCGGCGGGCGCACGCCATGATGGCTATGGCATTCGGGCGGCCGCCGTGAACGTGGGCGTGCCCCTGATTACCACCGTGCAGGGGGTGACGGCTGCGGTGCAGGGCATTGAAGCACTGCAACGAGGCGGGTTGGGGGTGCGTGCGCTGCAAGAACTCGACCACTCGCCGAAACACGCCGCCTACGTGGCCGCCAAAACCGCCGCCGAAGACTCAACGGGGAAAGGGGAGTAGGGTCCATGCACGACTCGGGCAACACTGACTCTGGTAGCACCTTTGGGGAGAAACTCCGGGCGGCGGGAGAGCGGCACGGCCGCCTCTGCGTGGGCATCGACCCACACAAATCCCTGCTCGAATCCTGGGGATTCGAAAACACCATCGAGGGGCTGGCCGCGTTCAGCGCCATCTGTGTAGATGCCTTCGCTGGCCATGTAGCGTTAGTGAAACCCCAAGTGGCGTTTTACGAGGCCTTCGGTTCAGCCGGGTTTGCCGTGCTAGAAACCACCATGGCCGCGCTGCGTTCGGCTGGAACGCTGGTGGTGGCGGACGCAAAACGAGGTGATATTGGCTCCACCATGGCGGGCTACGCCGAGGCATGGTTGACGCCAGGATCGCCCCTGGAGGCGGATGCTGTGACGTTATCACCCTACCTGGGGTTCGAATCGCTCCGCCCCGCACTTGACATCGCACAAAAATTCGGTAAAGGGGTGTTTGTGTTGGCGGCCACCAGTAACCCAGAAGCTGCCACCGTGCAGGGTTGCCACACGGAGCACGGGGTCACCATATCACAGCAGATCGTCGACGCATGCGCGCAGGAAAACTCGGCCTACCAGCCGGCGGTTGGAAGCGTCGGAGTGGTGGTGGGTGCCACCTTGGCTACGCCACCAGATTTGCGGAAACTCCATGGTCCGGTGCTGCTCCCCGGAGTGGGGGCACAGGGGGCAACCGCCAAAGATGTTAAGCGGATCACAAAAGAATTGGTGGGGTTGAGTTTTCCCAGCGTATCGCGGGGTATCCTTTCGGTCGGGCCGAAAGTTTCTACTCTGAAAAAAGCCGTAGACAATGTGGTGAAAGAAATTTAATATTTGACCATTTCGCCAGTTCGCGTCACACGATAGGGGCGAAATGGACGCCTATTGACCTGCGACTTTCCAATTGAAATTGGTGATTACCTGATCTTTTGTGATTAGGTGCTACACTGGGGCGAAATCTACCGGGATATTCCCAGTGCATGTTTCCTGCGTGTATGGTAGATTTCCGCAGGTGGAATCATTTACTGATTTTCACTGCAACCTATAGACATTTATCGAACTTATTGAATCGGAGGAATCCCGTGGCCCTTCCACAGTTGACCGATGAGCAGCGCAAAGAAGCCCTCGCTAAGGCTGCCGAGGCGCGTAAGGCACGTGCAGAGCTCAAAGAGCAGCTCAAGCGCGGTGACATTTCCCTGAAGGAGGTTTTGGCAAAGGCCTCCAGCGACGAAATCATTGGTAAGACCAAGGTCTCGGCTCTTTTGGAATCCTTGCCCAAGGTTGGCAAGGTGAAGGCTAAGGAAATCATGGACGAGCTGGAGATCGCCCAGACTCGCCGGTTGCGGGGCTTGGGTGACCGTCAGCGTCGCGCCCTGCTGGAGCGTTTCGGTTTCTCTGAGGACTAAAACGTGGTTGGCGATAACCCTCATCAGGGCCGGTTAGTGGTATTACTTGGCCCGTCTGCCGTGGGAAAGTCCACGGTGGTTCATCGCCTCCGCGAAGAATTGCCCACCATGTATTTTTCGGTCTCTATGACCACCCGTGCTCCCCGCCCTGGGGAGGTAGATGGTGTGCACTATTTCTTCGTGACTCCCGAGGAGTTCCAACGTCGAATTGACGCCGGTGAAATGCTCGAATGGGCGGATATTCACGGCGGGCTGCAACGTTCGGGAACTCCCGCGGGCCCCGTCGACCAGGCGCTTTCGGCCGGCCGCCCAGTGTTGGTGGAGGTAGATCTGGTGGGGGCTCGTGCGATCGCCGCCATAAAACCCGAGGCGGAGACTGTGTTTTTAGCGCCCCCTTCATGGGAAGTGCTGGTGGAACGGCTCACTGGGCGTGGTACGGAATCTGATGCTACTATTCAGCGTCGGTTAGAAACCGCTCGGGTAGAACTTGCGGCGCAGAACGAATTCCGGCACGTCATTGTCAACGATGATGTGGAGCGGGCGGTAGCCCAATTGCGGAATATTTTGTTAGGCGTCAAGTGAGCCGATTGGGTCCCGCATATTTGAGGGACTAAGCTAGAAACCGCAGTATAAACGTTCAAGTAAAGGTATCAATATCTCGTGAGCAAAGTGTCGGAAAGCAATCAGCGCGTCTACGATAAGCCGATCGGTATCACTGATCCGCCAATTGATGAGCTACTGGACCACGTATCCTCGAAGTATGCGCTGGTGATCTTTGCAGCTAAGCGCGCCCGGCAAATTAACTCCTACTACCGGCAGCAAGACGAAGGTGTGTTCGAATTCGTGGGTCCGTTGGTGGATCCACCGACCGAGCAGAAACCCCTCTCGACCGCCCTACTGGAAATCCAAGAAGGCATGCTGGATCACGAAGAAGGCTAATTTCTTCTGAAATATTGACCCGCCCACGACTCTTGTGGGTGGGTTGTTATTTTTTAGCTTGTCGACGCCCTCCCGGTGAAATACGTCGGAATTGATAGACTGATTTGGTGGAGAATCAGAAGAAAATAGTTGTTGGCGTCACCGGTGGCATTGCCGCCTATAAGGCCTGCCATATAGTGCGGGCATTCAAAGAAGCAGGCGACGACGTTACCGTTGTGCCCACGGAGATGGCCCTGCGGTTTGTGGGGAAAGCCACCTTTGAGGCCCTGAGCGGCAATCCCGTATCCACCACCGTCTTCGACGCGGTAGATGAGGTGCAGCATGTGGCGGTTGGGAAGCAGGCCGATCTCATTGTGGTGGCGCCAGCCACCGCCGACTTCATGGCCCGGGTTGCCGCCGGCCGGGCCGATGATCTGCTCACCGCGACGATTCTCGTGGCCACCTGCCCCGTGGTGTTTGCCCCCGCCATGCACACCGAAATGTGGCTGAACCCTGCTACCCAGGCCAATGTGCATATTCTGCGCAGCCGAAACATTGTGGTGCTAGAGCCCGACCATGGGCGGCTCACCGGGGCGGACATTGGCCCCGGCCGGATGCTGGAACCAAACCATATTGTTGAGCTGGCCCGCACCGTCTACGATGGGGAATCTCTCCAACCCACCCTGGTGGGGAAGACCCTGCTGGTCACGGCCGGTGGCACCAGGGAACCCATCGACCCGGTGCGGTATATTGGCAATCGTTCTTCCGGCCGGCAGGGGCTGGCCATTGCGGATATTGCGGTGCAGCGGGGGGCGACGGTTTTTGTGGTTGCCGGCCATACCGAATCCGACATTCCCTCCGGGGCGACCGTGGTGCGGGTGGAGTCGGCCCGGGAGATGCGGGACGAGGTGGAACGTCTCTCGGGCGGCGCGGACATTATCGTTATGGCGGCCGCGGTGGCGGATTTCCGCCCCGAACATGTGGCCGAATCCAAGTTGAAGAAGGGCACCCACACGGATGCATTGAGCACGATTCATTTGGTGGAGAACCCGGACGTCCTGCGGTCGGTCGTCGACAAGCGAGAGTTGCGGGAGTTGTCGGAGCACGCAATCATCGTGGGGTTCGCCGCGGAAACCGGGGATGATGTGGGCACCGTGCTTGATTACGCCCGGGCCAAACTGGCGAAAAAGGGTTGTGACCTGCTGATGTGCAACGATGTTTCCGGCGGTAAGGTGTTCGGGCAGGCCAATAATCGAGGGTTCCTGCTCGCCCGCAACGGTGCCATTATTAATATTGCTGACGGAAGTAAACACGTGGTAGCTGCACAAATCCTTGACGTCATCGAGGCTTTAAACCAAGCAGACTTGCCGGATTAGACAGCTTAGTCTATATTTGGTTGTGCTCGGGCGCCTATTCAGGCGCATGCTCAAACCGAAAGAATCATTTTATGCCTCATAACACCTTGCGCTTGTTCACCAGCGAATCCGTCACCGAAGGGCATCCCGATAAAATCTGTGACGCCATCTCCGACAGCATACTTGACGCGATTTTGGCCCAGGATCCCACCGGCCGGGTAGCGGTAGAAACCCTGGTCACCACCGGGCAGGTGCACGTGGTAGGGGAGGTGCGCACCACCTCCTATGTGGATATCGCCACCCTGGTGCGCCAAACCCTGGTCGATATCGGGTTCGTGTCCTCTGACGTGGGGTTTGACGGCCGCACCTGCGGCGTGAACATTGCTATTGGTGAACAATCCGCCGAAATCGGCGACTCCGTTTCCGTCTCCCAAGAGGTCCGCGACGGGCATGACACGGACGCCGACGACCAAGCCGGCGCCGGCGACCAGGGCCTCATGTTCGGCTACGCCTCCAACGAAACCCCCGAATACCTGCCGCTGCCGATTTCGCTCGCCCACCGGCTATCCCGCCGGCTCACCCAGGTCCGCAAGGAAGGCATTGTCCCGCACCTCCGCCCCGACGGAAAAACGCAGGTCACCTTGGGGTACGATGATGTGGGCCGGCCGGTACGACTCGATACCGTGGTGGTGTCCGCCCAACACGACCCCGACGTGACCCAAGAATGGCTGCGGCAGCAACTCCAAACCCACGTGGTCGACTGGGTGCTTGACGACGCTAACCTCGACGGCATCGACACCACCAGTTACACCCTGCTCGTCAACCCCTCCGGCTCGTTCATCCTCGGCGGTCCCATGGGGGATGCCGGCCTGACCGGCCGAAAAATCATTGTTGACACCTACGGCGGCATGGCCCGCCACGGGGGTGGCGCATTCTCCGGGAAAGACCCCAGCAAGGTGGACCGATCCGGGGCGTACGCCATGCGGTGGGTGGCGAAAAACATTGTTGCCGCCGGCCTCGCCGACCGGGCCGAAGTCCAGGTCGCCTACGCTATTGGCCGGGCAAAACCCGTCGGCCTCTATGTGGAAACCTTCGGCACCGCCCACCATGGCCTGACCGACGCCCACATCCAACAAGCAGTCACGCAAGTATTCGACCTGCGGCCGGCTGCGATCATTCGGGAACTCGACCTGCTGCGACCCATGTACGCTCGCACCGCCGCATACGGCCATTTCGGCCGCGACGACCTTGACCTGCCTTGGGAACAAACCAACCGGGTCACCCAACTTCGGGACGCCCTCCATATCCAGGGTTGATGCTACAATAGGCGAATGCCAAAAACCCGGGAACCTGCCACATACGCGCCGGTAGCGCGGGTTTTACCCCTACTCGGTTTGAGCGTCATCGACCGTTACTTCGACTACCGCATCGACACCAAGTTATCCGATGCCGCCCAACCGGGGGTGCGGGTCCGGGTCCGGTTTCATAACCGAATGGTCGACGGCATCCTCCTCGACCGGGTTGCCGAATCCGAATTTGGTGGGGAACTCAGCTGGCTCGACCGCGTAGTGTCCCCGGAAATCGTATACCCGCCCAGCACCCGGAAACTCGTCGAAGCCATCGTCAACCGCTACGCCGGCACCACCAGCGACCTCATCCGCCTCGCCATACCCTCCCGCCACGCGGGTGCGGAAACCACCGACACCACCACCGCGTGGGAAGAACTCGGCAAGGTAGGGGAACCCGACCTGTCGCACTGGTCCAGCTACACCCACGGGGAATCCTTCGTAGATGCGGTCCTACGGGGCCAAACCGCCCGGGCCGCCTGGCAAATCCTCCCCGGCGACGACTGGGCGGCGGCACTCGCGGCCCTCGCCGTGAAAGTAGTCAAAGACGGCGGCGGCGCCCTCATCATCCTTCCCGACCAGCGGGACATAGACCACATGGAACGAGCCCTGCGGAACCTCGTCTCCCCGAAACAAATCACGATCCTCACCGCATCCCAAGGCCCGCAAGCCCGCTACAGTCGATTCCTGAGCATCCTGCACGGCCAAGGCCGGCTGGTGATTGGCACCCGATCCGCGGTGTTCGCCCCCATCGCTAACCTCACACTCGCCATCATCAAAGACGACGGTGACCCCAGCCTGGTAGAAACCCGCGCCCCCTACTTTCACGCCCGGGAAGTACTCACCACCCGCTCCGCCCAGGAACAATGCTCCCTCATCATCGCCGGGCATGCCCGCACCGCCGAAACCCAACTCCTGGTCGACTCCGGGTGGGCACACGACCTGGTTGCCGGCCGCGACACCATCCGCACCCGCATGCCCCACATCCACGCATCCGGTGACACCGATGCCGCCTTAGAACGCGACCGCCACGCCCGCGGCTCCCGCCTGCCCAGCAGCGCCTACCAGGCTATCCGGGCCGCCCTCGACCGCGGCGCCCCCGCCCTGGTGCAGGTGCCGCGCAAAGGCTACGTGCCCATCCTCGCCTGCCGCCACTGCCGAACCCACGCCCGCTGTCGCCATTGCAACGGCCCCCTCGGCATCCCCTCCGGCGATGATTACGCGACACCCAGCTGCGGCTGGTGCGGCCGCCAAGACCCCAACTACCGGTGCACCAACTGCGGTGGCACCGGGGTGCGGGCCGTGGTGCTAGGGCACGACCGCACCGCCGAAGAATTCGGCCGGGCCTTCCCCCAAACCACAATCATCGTGTCCGGCGGCAATAAAATCATCGACACCATCCCCGCCGAACCAACCATCGTCATCGCCACCCCCGGCGCCGAACCCCAAGTCACAGACGGCAACTACGGTGCCGCCGTGCTGCTCGATGCGTGGGCGCTCCTCAACCGGCAAGACCTCCGCGCCACCGAAGAAACCCTCACCAAATGGGCGCACGCCACCAGCCTGGTCGCCAGCCGCGCCCACCAGGGGGAAGTTGTGGTCGCCGCCGACCCGGGAATACCCATCGTCCAAAACCTCATCCGGTGGGACATGGTTTCCGCCGCCCGCCGCGAACTCGACGAACGCCGCGACGTCGAATTCCCCCCAACCGTCCACATGGCCGCCATCGACGGCACCGTGACCGCGCTCCACCACTTCATCGACCAACTCGACCTGCCGGAAACCGCAGAAATACTCGGCCCGGTCGACCTGCCACCCGGGGAAAAACTCCCGGGAAGCACCGCCATGAAAGACTACAACGAACCGGTCCAACGCATCCTCGTCCGCGCCCCACTGGGGCCCCGAAACCAATTAGGCATGGTACTCAAAGCCGCATACACTGCGGTGCGGACCCTGCATAAAAATGACACCCCGGTCCGCATCCAGGTAGACCCCATCCATATCGGCTAACGCTTAAATCCTTGAAGGAGGCACTTATTCACATGACTAGCCACGACATTCGAATCTTCGGCGATCCCGTGCTCACCAGCCGCGCCGACGAAATCACCGCCTTTGACGACTCCCTGAAACATCTGGTCGAAGACATGCTCGACACCATGGACGCCGCTGGTGGCGTCGGCCTCGCCGCCAACCAAATCGGGGTGCTGCGCCGGGTTTTCGTCTTCGACTGCACCACCGAGGAAGACGGGATGCGGGGGCATATCATCAACCCCCAGTGGGAGCCAGTGGGGGAGGAGACCCAGCTTGGGCCCGAAGGGTGCCTCTCCATTCCCGAGGTGCTCGCCGACACCGAACGCTACCAAACCGTGCGGGTCACCGGCTACGACTACGACGGTAACCCCCTGACCATCACGGCCTCCGGGCTCATGGCCCGGTGCATCCAACACGAAACCGACCATTTGGATGGGGTGCTGTTCCTCCGACGCCTCACCCCGGAGCGTCGCAAAGAAGCCATGGCCTACATCCGCCAAGCAGACTGGTTTAATAAATAATCATGCGCATCATTTTCGCGGGAACCCCCGAACCGGCAGCCTGTGCCCTCACCGCCCTGCTGGCCAGCAACCACGACGTTATTGCGGTCATTACCCGACCCGACGCCCGGAAGGGTCGGGGCCGCACCTACTACCCTTCACCGGTGAAAGAGCTCGCCACCAGCCATGACATTCCAGTGCTCACCCCCACCAGCCTGCGCGACAATGACGAGTTCCGCTCCGAACTACGCCGGCTGAAACCGGATTGCGTGCCAGTTGTGGCCTACGGCAATCTCATCCCCCAAGATGTGCTGAATTTGGTCCCTTGCGGGTTTATTAACCTGCACTTTAGCCTCCTGCCGCGGTGGCGGGGGGCGGCCCCCGTGCAGGCGGCCATCCACGCCGGCGACGCCGTCACCGGGGCCACCACCTTCCGCATCGACCCCGGACTTGACACCGGGGACATCATTGGGCAGCTCACCGAGCCCATCGACCCCGCCGACACCGCCGACAGCCTCCTGGAGCGGCTCGCCCACCGGGGCGCCAACCTATTGACCCGCACCATGGACATGATCGCCGACGGCACCGCCGAATACCGGCCCCAGGACGGCGTAGCCACCCACGCCCACAAGATCACGGTCGCTGACGCCCGCGTGGACTGGACCCAACCCGCCGAAAGCATTGACCGCGCCATCCGCGCCGTCACCAGCAGCCCCGGTGCCTGGAGCACGATAGGGGAGCAGCGCATCAAACTGGGACCGGTCACCCACACCACCGACCCGCACATGCGGCCCGGTGACATCCATGTGGCAAAAAACCGCATCCTGGTGGGCACCGGCACCACCCCGGTGAGCCTGGGCCGGGTGCAACCATCGGGGAAGAAACCCATGCCCGCCGCCGACTGGGCCCGCGGCACCATGATTGAAGGGAAACGATTCGAATGAGTCTAGAGAAAAAACCCGGCGGGTTCCGTTCCCGCGCCAAAGGCGAAAAACGGGCGCCCGCCTTCGGGAACCGTCCCATGGCGCCGCGGCCGACCCGCTACCAGCCCGGTGGGGATCCGCGCGCCCTGGGGGATGTGGACTTGGCCCGGGCCGTCGCCTTTGACGTGCTCTACCGCGTCAACGTCGAGGGCACGTACGCCAACCTGGCCCTCCCCAAAGCGCTGACCGAATACCGGCTCAAACGCCGCGACGCCGCCTTCGCCACCGAAATCACCTACGGCACCCTGCGGGTCCAAGGCATACTCGATATCGTCATAGCCCACTGTTCCTCCCGGCCGCTCGACAGCATTGATCCGGCGGTGCTTGGTGCCATCCGGCTGGGCGCCTACCAGCTGCTCTACACCCGGGTGGAACCGCACGCGGCCGTGGACTCCGCCGTGAAAATCGTCGCCGCCACCGGAAACGAACAGGCCAAAGGCTTCGCCAACGGCATCCTGCGGAAAATATCCCGCACCACGCCCGAAGCCTGGTGGGAGAAGCTCCAACCCGCCGACGAACTCGCCGCCATTGCCTTCCGCCACGCCCACCCCGAATGGGTCGCTAAAAGTTTCGAACAGGCCCTGGGGGGTCGTGACGAACTAGACGCCGCCCTCGCCGCCGATTCCGAGCGCCCCATCGTGCACCTCGTGGCTCGCCCCGGGGAGATCACCGCCGAGGAACTCGCCCTCATGACCGGTGGTGATGAAGGAACCTACTCGCCCTACGCCGTCTACCTGCCCGGCGGTGACCCCGGCCGCATCGACGCCGTCCGCGACGGGCTGGCCGCGGTGCAGGACGAAGGGTCCCAGCTCATTGCCCGCGCCCTCACCGAAGCCCCCCTCGACGGGCCCGACGGTGGGCACTGGCTTGACCTGTGTGCCGGCCCCGGCGGCAAGGCCGCGCTCCTGGGGGCCATTGCCCGCATCGAATCCGCCACCGTCGACGCCGTGGAGGTCCAACCCCACCGCGCGAAACTCGTCCAACAAACCGTCCGCGACCTCCCCGTCACGGTGCACACCATGGACGGCCGTAACCCCAGCTTCGAATACCAATTCGACCGGGTGTTGGTGGATGCCCCCTGCTCCGGCCTCGGCGCCCTCCGGCGCCGCCCCGAGGCCCGCTGGCGCAAACAAGAATCCGACATTGCCCAATTGGCGCAACTCCAATACGAACTCCTTGCCTCCGCCATTAACCTCACCCGCCCAGGTGGCATCATCGTCTACTCCACCTGCTCGCCCGATCTTCGGGAAACCCGCGGCGTCGTCAATAAAGCCCTGGAAAACCACCCGGTTGTCGAACTCGACGCCCACCCGCTCGTCCCCAACATGGAGAACACAGGGGAAGAAAAATCCGTACAAATGTGGCCCCACCGCCACCACACCGACGCCATGTTTTTCGCCGTCTTGAAGAAAACCCCCGAGAAACTAGGATAACAATCATGACAACCCCCATCATTTCCCCCTCCATCCTGTCCGCCGACTTTACCAACCTGGGCGCCGACATCCAGGCCGTTGCCAACGCCGACTGGATTCACGTCGACATCATGGATGGGCATTTCGTCCCGAACCTTTCGTTCGGCGCCGACATTACCGCCGCCGCCCGGCGCGCCACCACCCAGCCTCTCGACGTGCACCTTATGATCGACAACCCCGAACGCTGGGTGGATAACTACATCAAGGCCGGCGCGGACCACATTATCTTCCACGTGGAGGCCACCGACGATCCGGTTTCCCTCGCCCGCCACATCCGGGCCGCCGGCGTTCAGGCCGGCTTCTCCCTCCGCCCCGGTACCCCCATCGAGCCCTACCTTCCCACACTCGATGAATTTGATTTGGTGCTCATCATGAGCGTCGAACCCGGGTTCGGTGGCCAAAAATTCATGCCCGACCAGCTCGACAAGGTTCGTGCCCTCCGGCACGAAATCACCACCCGTGGCCTTGCCACCCTCATCGAGATCGACGGCGGCATCAGCGCCGACACCATCGCCCAGGCTGCCGAGGCCGGCTGTGACGCCTTCGTCGCCGGCTCCGCCATTTTCACCAACGACGACCCGGCGGCAGCCGTCACTAACCTCCGCACCCTGGCCACCCTCTAACCCCACCACAAAATCTCATGTTCAGCGGAATCATCGAAGAAATCGGCACCATCACCACCATCACCCCCCGCGGTGACTCCTGTAAACTCCACATCACCGCGGCAACCGTCACCACCGACATCCACCCCGGTGACTCCATCGCTGTCAACGGCATCTGCCTCACCGTTGTCGACCATGACCCCACCGGGTTCACCGCCGACGTCATGAAAGAAACCCTCGACCGCAGTGTTCTCGGCCACGTCGGCGACCCAGTCAACCTGGAGCGCGCCCTCCCCGTCACCGGCCGCCTCGGCGGCCACATCGTCCAGGGGCATGTCGATACCACCACCACGCTCATCCACCGGGAAATCGGTGAGCATTGGCACACGCTCCGTTTCCACCTGCCGCCGCAGCTCGCCAAATATGTGGTAGAAAAAGGCAGCATCGCCATCAACGGCACCTCCCTCACGGTCTCCGCCATAGGCGACGACTATTTCGAAGTGTCCCTCATCCCCACCACCCTCACCCACACCAATCTCGGCACCCTCCAACCTGGCGACTCCGTCAACCTAGAGGCAGACATCCTCGCTAAACACGTCGAAAAGCTCCTCGCACACTAGAAGGAACCCCATGGACAACAACCAGCCCCTCAGCGACGCCGAAATCCAAGCCTATGTTGCCGCTGACGCCGCTCTCACCACCACCAAACCCTGGAAGCTTGAAGTCACATCACGACGCATGAAGCTTTACGCTTTCCTCGCCGCCGGTGTCACCCTCGCCATCCATATTTTCCTCGCCATCGTTGTTGCGGTCGGGAACACCGGCACCGCGGTCACCGTCATCGACCAATGGGGATATTTCCTCGTCGGTGTGCTTTTCGCCACCGTCATTTTCATCGGGCTGCACCGGCCCCGCGTCCGCGCCAACGAAGACGGCGTCGACGTCCGTAACTTCATCGGTTCTCGCTTCTACCCCTGGGCCGTCATCTACGGCCTCAGCTTTCCCGAAACTGCTCGCGTGGCCCGCCTTGAACTCCCCGAATTCGAATACGTGCCCATGTGGGCGTTCCTCGCCGCCGACGGTGCCGATTGCGTTACCGCCGTCGAAAAATTCCGGGAACTCGAAGCCCAATACATGCCCGAAGACTAGCCCTCTGTTAAGGAAACCTCGCTGCATCCGTGACTGACCCGACGACATACCGCCCCACGAACGTTCCCACCGACCCCGGCGTCTATAAATTCCGCGACCCCACCGGCCGGGTCATCTACGTGGGCAAGGCCAAAAACCTTCGCGCTCGCCTCGCCACCTACTTCCACGACCTCACGCAACTTCACCCCCGCACCCGCCACATGGTTACCACCGCCAACCAGGTTGAATGGACTGTGGTCGGCAGCGAAGTCGAGGCACTCCAACTCGAATACACGTGGATTAAAAAATACGACCCCCACTTCAACGTCAAATACCGCGACGATAAAACCTACCCCTCCCTCGCCATCAGCATTGGCGAACCCATACCCCGCGCCTTCTTCCACCGCGGCCCCCGCAAGGCGGGTATCCGCTACTTCGGCCCCTACTCCCACGCCTGGGCCGTCCGCGAAACCCTCGACCTTCTCATCCGAATCTTCCCCGTCCGCACCTGCACCAAAGGCGTCTACAACCGGCACGAAAAACTTGGACGCCCCTGCCTGCTTGGCTACATCGACAAATGCTCCGCCCCCTGTGTGGGCCGCATCACCGAAACCGACCACCGCCGCATTGTCGACGACCTCTGCGCCTTCCTCGCCGGCCGCACCAGCCCCATCACCACCAAGCTTGAAACCGAAATGCAGGCCGCCGCGGCCGAACTCGACTTCGAACGCGCCGCCCGCATCCGCGACAATCTTGCCGCCATCATCGCCCTCACCGAACAACAAGCCATCGTCCTACCCGACGGCACCGACGCCGACGTCATCGCCATCGACACCGACGAACTCGAAGCCGCCATCCAACTCTTTCACATCCGCGCCGGCCGGGTGAAAGGCCAACGCGGGTGGGTGGTCGAACGCACCGACGACCACGACGGCGGCAGCGAACAACTCATGCAAGACTTCCTCATCCGGTTCTACTCGGACGCGGCAGACCAAGAACAAACCGTCCGGGACTCGGAAGAAAAAGCCATCAAACGCCGGGGCGTCGACAACTATGTTCCCATCGACACCACCGCAACAAGCGTGGTTCCCCACGATATCCTCGTGGAAATACCACCAGCTGACATCCCCCACACCGAGGCCGCATTATCCCAGCTCCGGGGCGGCCCCGTGCGGATCAAAACCCCCAAACGCGGCGACAAGAAAACCCTCATGACCACCGTGCACCGCAACGCCACGGAAGCCCTGAAACAACACAAACTCAAACGAGTCGGGGACCTCACCGCTCGATCCGCAGCCCTCCAGGAACTGCAAAACTCCCTCTTCCTCCCCGAAGCCCCACTACGGATCGAATGCACGGACATCTCCCACATCCAAGGCACCGACGTGGTGGCATCCCTCGTGGTCTTCGAAGACGGGCTGCCGAAAAAATCCGACTACCGGCGGTACAAAATCACCGACGCCGCCGGCGACGGGCACTCCGATGACGTGGCAAGCATCGCCGAAGTCACCCGCCGCAGGTTCCTTCGACACCACCTTGACAGTCGCACCGTACCGGAACTAGACGGGTCCCAATTCGAAGACGAAAAACCCCAAACATCGAACAAATTTGCGTACTCGCCCCAGTTGTTTATCGTCGACGGCGGCGCACCACAAGTAGCGGCAGCCCAACAAGTGCTCGACGAACTAGGAATAACCGATGTGCCGGTCATAGGCATCGCCAAACGACTAGAAGAAATCTGGGTAGCGGGGGAGAAGTACCCCCTCATCCTCCCCCGACACTCCCAGGCGCTCTTTCTGATCCAACACATCCGCGACGAAGCACACCGATTCGCCATCACCTTCCACAGGCAACAACGATCCGCCCGAATGCGACGCAGCGAACTCGACAACATCAAAGGACTCGGCGCAGCTCGACGCACCGAACTGGTCAAACACTTCGGGAGTGTGAAGCAGCTGAGACAAGCATCAGTAGCGGACATCACCGCAGTCAAAGGATTCGGCCCCCAACTCGCCCAAAACGTCTACGACGCCCTCCACCCCCCAGAATAAGGCGGGCAACTGTAGCGTGCCCAACCGTCGAAAAGCCGGCCCTGGGGGCTAAAATGGCGGTATGATCGCCGAAGCCCCGCGCAATATAGAACCAGTAACCGAAATACCACCAGTCATCATCACCGGCATGTCCGGGGCGGGCCTCAGCTCGGCCGCCCGAGTACTCGAAGACATGGGATGGTACGTCTCCCAAAACCTCCCCCCGCAACTCGTGGTGCAATTTTTTGAATTTTGCGCAGCCGACACCTCACCAGTCGACAAAGTAGCACTCGTATCCGACGTGAGGTCACTCGACTTCTCCTTCGGCCTCGACGTCGTCATATCCCAACTCGACACCGAAGGACTCAAACCACTCGTCCTCTTCATGGATGCCCGCGACGACGTCCTCATTAAACGCTTCGACAATCTCCGCCGCACCCACCCACTCCAAGGATCCGGCACCCTACTCGTCGGCATCGAACGAGAACGCGCCCTCGTCGCAAACCTCAAAGAATCCGCCGACGTGGTCATCGACACCTCCGACCTATCAATCCACGACCTCCGCCGAGCAATCGAACCCAACTTCGAATACCTCGCATCCAACAAACAACACGTCACCGTCCAATCATTCGGCTTCAAACACGGCACCCCCCGCGACACCGACATCATGGTCGACGTCCGATTCCTCCCCAACCCATTCTGGATACCAGAACTGCGACCATTCCGTGGAGTCGACAAACCCGTCTCCGACTACGTGCTCAGCGCCGCCGCAGCCCAAGAATTTCTTGACAATTTCTATAAAATGCTCATGGACATGCGTGAAGGCTTCAAACATGAAGGCAAAAAGTTTATTACTGTGTCTATTGGTTGCACCGGTGGACATCATCGCTCAGTAGCCATCGCAGAAGAACTAGCACGCAGGCTTGCCGTCAACGATGACCTTGACGTGACAGTTTCTCACCGCGACATTAACCGTCACTAACCGAAGCAGCCATGGCGCAATAAACCTCCGGCACTCACACGGAACACGGAACCAAAGGTGACAACAGCATGGACACAACAACTGGTACTTTCCCCACATTCCCCCAAGGCACCAAAGTCGCCAGCCTAGGTGGCGGCCATGGCCTGTTCCAAACCCTCACCGCAGTCCGCCTCCTCCACCCCGACACCATCACCGCCATCGTCACCGTCGCCGACGACGGCGGATCCTCCGGCCGAATCCGCAGAGAACTCGGACAAATCCCCCCAG
Source organism: Corynebacterium matruchotii (assembly GCF_011612265.2). Lineage (NCBI taxonomy): Bacteria > Bacillati > Actinomycetota > Actinomycetes > Mycobacteriales > Corynebacteriaceae > Corynebacterium > Corynebacterium matruchotii. Next base: position 1,233,330 of record NZ_CP050134.2, read on the forward strand.
GAGACCTCCGCATGGCACTCTCCGCACTCGCCCCCCGCGATGACGAAGGCCGCATGTGGGAAGCCACCCTCCAGCACCGATTCGGCGGCTCAGGCGCACTCGCCGGCCACGCGGTAGGAAACATGCTCATTGCCGGGCTCTATGACATACTCCAATCCGAAGTTGCCGCCCTCGACGTGGTAGCAAAACTCATCCGCGCCGAAGGCCGCGTCTTACCGGTCTGCGAACAACCCCTAGAAATCGAAGCCGAAGTAGGCGGCCTCGACGCCGACCCCCGCATCGTGCGGCAAGTCCGCGGCCAAGTCGCAGTCGCCACAACCGTCGGATCGGTACGCCGCGCCCGCCTCGTACCAGAAAACGCCGTAGCCTGCGAAGAAGCCATGACCGCACTCCAAGACGCCGACCTCATCACCCTAGGCCCCGGCTCCTGGTTCACCTCCGTCGTACCCCACCTCCTCGTGCCCGGCGTCACCGATGTGCTAGAACGCTGCACTGGCATGAAAATCGTGGTCGTCAACCTCGACGCAGAACCGGGGGAGACCGCAGGATTCACGGCCGAACGATACCTGCACATACTGCAACAACATGCGGCATCATTCACCGCCGACGTCGTCATCGTGGATGAGCATTCCGTGCCGAACGAAGCCGACCGCACATACCTGGCGCGGGCCGCCGCAAATATCGGGGCCAAACTCGCATTCCACGACGTTCGGGAAGAAGACTCCTCCGGCTACTACAAGTCCCGGCACGACCCGAAAAAACTCGCAGCCGCACTAGGGGCAGAATACCTGGCGGCCCGCGGCCAATAACCCAATTCCGGCCGGCCGCGCCGGGATAGCAGCAGCATTTGTGCAGCGTGTTCGGCGTGTCGTGGTCTTTGTCGGCGCGAGAAGCTGCGTATGATAGATAGCTCACATTACTGAATGTATGACGATGGGAAGCGTGCGATGGCCGACGATTTAACAACAAGCGTGAAGGAAGAGCTATGCCGGGTGGAGGTGAAGTCACAGAATGTTCGCATCGCCGAAATCGCGGCAATGATCCGGTTTGCCGGCGAGTTAAGCATTGTGGCAAACAAGCCGGTGCTAGAGGTGGAGCTGGAGGTGCGGGCCGCGGCCGAGCGCTTACGGCGGGCCATGATGGAACTTTTCGACATCAGGGTATCGCTCTTAGAGTTAGGTGCCACATCATCCAGAAAGGCGGCGCGGTATTTGCTACGGATCACCGATGATGTGGAGATGGTGATCCGCCGGGTGGGGTTGGTGACCAGGTCGGGGCAGCAGGTGCGGGGGTTGCCGCCCCAGGTGGTCAGCGGCACGGTCGACCATGCGGAGGCGGCGTGGCGGGGGGCGTTTTTAGCGTCGGGCCAGCTGGGGGATCCGATGCGAAGCAGCGGTTTGGAGGTGAATTGCCCGGGGCAGGAAACCTCATTGGCACTGGTGGGGTGTGCGCGCCGGTTGGGGATTAGCGCAAAAACCAAAGAGTCGCGGGGGGTGGAGAAAGTGACGATTCGTGACGGGCAGGATGTGGGGGCGTTGCTGGCGCGCATGGGGGCGCATGTGACCCGCATGAAGTGGGATGAGAAGCGGTTGCGGCGGGAGACGCGGCCCGCAAATAACCGGTTGGCGAATTTTGATGATGCTAACTTACGACGCTCGGCGCGGGCGGCGGTGACAGCTGCGGCGCGGGTGAATCGGGCCATGGAAATTCTTGGCGACGATGTTCCGGACCATTTGGCGGAGGCGGGGCAGTTGCGGGTCAAATACCAGCAGGCCTCGCTAGAGGAGCTGGGCCGGCTGGCGGAGCCGCAACTCACGAAGGATGCGGTGGCCGGCCGGATCCGCCGACTATTATCCATGGCGGATAAGCGGGCCAAGGAATTAGGCATCGCTGACACGCATGCTGAGGTTACGGAGCAATTATTGGCCGATAATGAGGCGTGATTCATTTCCCTCCCATGGTGCTAGCTGGATGTTTGCCCTGGGAGGTTTTTCCTGCTATCGGATATGTTGGTTGGGGAAATAGTGAAATTTATTGGGTGGGTTTTGGGGGAAAGTGAGATTGATGCGTGGGGGAGTGGTGGCCAATGGTTCGTGTGGGTTTTTGTTATTTTATGTGAGTTTCTCCGAATGAAATGTGGTTTTCTCGCACGAAAGTCGGAAAGCGGCGGACATAGAGCCATAGAAATGTGGTTGTGATTATATTCACAAATCACTGTGACGGGTGCAAGGAATCAAAAAGAAACAATCTGTAATATATTGGTTTATTGCCCCCAGATTGGGGTGATAAATGGTTGATGATCCCGAATTTCCGCATATAAACCCGCTTTTAGCCCCCGTCGACAAGCTTCTTTTGCCCCCGTTTGGACCATGATGTTAGGAACCGGGAAAATTTTATTTTTTGTAACTAGTGCAGGTTGGGGGATGCGTCGCTACACTGGAAAACCGAAGGCGAGCCGGTAATTAAAGTCGGATGAACTTTCCAGCGACTTGCCTTGGCAACGATCACTCTACATTTAGGAGACATCACAGTGACGATTCGCGTAGGTATCAACGGCTTCGGCCGCATTGGCCGTAACTTCTTCCGCGCACTGACGGAACGTGGTTCCGACATTGAGGTCGTGGCAGTCAACGACCTGACCGACAACAAGACCCTGGCTCACCTGCTCAAGCATGACTCCGTTCTGGGTAACCTGAAAAAGGATGTTTCCTACGACGAGGATTCCATTACCGTCGATGGCCACCGCATCAAGGTATTTGCTGAGCGTGACCCCAAGAACCTCACCTGGGGTGACCTGGATGTAGACATCGTTGTGGAGTCCACCGGCTTCTTCACCGATGCTAACGCCGCTAAGGCCCACATTGATGCTGGCGCCAAGAAGGTCATTATTTCCGCACCGGCAAAGAACGAAGACGCCACCTTCGTCGTGGGTGTGAACCACACCGACTACGATCCGGCCAAGCACAACATCATCTCCAACGCATCCTGCACCACCAACTGCCTCGCCCCCATGGCCAAGGCACTCAACGATGCCCTCGGCATCGAGCGTGGCCTCATGACCACCGTGCACGCCTACACCGGTGACCAGCGCCTCGTCGACGCCCCGCACAAGGACCTGCGTCGCGCCCGCGCCGCCGCCATTAACCTGGTGCCCACCTCCACCGGTGCCGCCAAGGCCGTGGCCCTCGTCCTCCCCGAGCTCAAGGGCAAGCTGGACGGCTATGCTATGCGCGCCCCCGTCCCCACCGGGTCCGCAACCGACCTGACCTTCACCGCCTCCCGCGAAACCACCGTGGAAGAAGTCAACGAGATCCTGAAGAAGGCCGCCACGGAAGGCCCGCTCAAGGGCATCCTGGCCTACTCCGAGGAACCCCTCGTGTCCTCCGACATCGTGACCGACCCGCACCCCTCCATCGTGGACTCCGGCCTGACCAAGGTCATTGGTGACCAGGTGAAGGTTGTGTCCTGGTACGACAACGAATGGGGCTACTCCAACCAGCTGGTGACCCTCACCGAATACGTTGGTGAGCGCCTCTAAGACCCATCATGAGTTGGTGCGGCAAGGCGCCAACACTTTTGAATAACAGTCCCCGAGGTAGCGCAAAACCACCTCGGGGATTTTCCACAAACACCTTTAAATAATCACACCGAAAGGTACATAACTCGATGGCAGTCAAAACGTTGCAGGATCTCATCTCCGAAGGAGTGGCAGGCCGCCACATTCTCGTCCGTTCCGACTTCAACGTTCCCCTGAACGAGGCGGGGGAAATCACCGATGCCGGCCGGATCACCGCATCCCTGCCCACCATTAAAGCCCTCTCTGAGGCCGGCGCTAAAGTCATCCTCATGGCCCACCTAGGCCGCCCCAAAGGGCAGGTCAACCCCAAATTCTCCCTTGCACCCGTCGCCACAGCCCTCACCGATGCCCTCGGCCAATACGTGGCCCTCGCCGGTGATGTCGTGGGCGAAGACGCCCACGAGCGCGCCAACGGCCTGACCGACGGCGACGTGCTCCTGCTGGAAAACGTGCGCTTCGACCCCCGCGAAACCTCCAAAGACGAAGCCGAACGCGGTGCCTTCGCCGACCAGCTGGTCGCCCTCGCCGCCGACAACGGCGCCTTCGTGTCCGACGGGTTTGGCGTGGTCCACCGCGCCCAGGCCTCCGTCTATGATGTGGCCCAGCGCCTCCCGCACTATGCCGGTGGCCTCGTGCAAAAAGAAATCGACGTGCTCAAAAAGGTAGCCGAAGCCCCCGAACGCCCCTACGTGGTGGTGCTCGGCGGTGCCAAGGTATCCGACAAGCTCGGCGTCATCCAGGCGCTCGCTCAAAAAGCCGACAAGGTCATCATCGGCGGCGGCATGTGCTACACCTTCCTGGCAGCCCAGGGCATTAACGTGCAACAATCCCTGCTGCAAGAAGAACAAATCGACAAGTGCAAGGAATTGCTGGAAGAATTCGGCAGCAAACTCGTGCTCCCCGTCGACCTGGTGGCAGCAGCCAGCTTCGCCGCCGACGCCGACAACAAGATCGTGCCCCTCACCGACATCCCCGAAGGCTGGATGTCGCTTGATGTGGGCCCGGAAACCGTGAAGAAATACGCCGAAGTGCTGGCCACCGCCAAAACCGTGTTCTGGAACGGCCCCATGGGCGTCTTCGAATTCGCCGCCTTCGCCAACGGCACCCGCGGCGTAGCCGAAGCCATCATTAATGCCACCAAGGCCGGCGCATTCTCCGTGGTCGGCGGCGGCGACTCCGCCGCAGCAGTGCGGCAACTCGGCCTCGATGAAGCCGGCTTCAGCCACATCTCTACCGGTGGCGGTGCCTCCCTGGAATACCTGGAAGGCAAAACCCTCCCCGGCGTTGCAGTACTAGAAAGCTAACCCACCCACCATTGGCCGTCGACAAGCGGCGGCCTCGCACACAGAAAGACTGCCCATGGCACGTAAACCACTCATCGCCGGCAACTGGAAAATGAACCTCAACCACCTTGAGGCCATCAGCACGGTGCAGAAACTCGCATTCGCCCTGCCGAAGGAATACTACGAAAAAGTCGACGTTGCCGTCACCGTACCATTCACCGACCTGCGCTCCGTGCAAACCCTCGTCGAAGGCGACAAACTCGAAATCACCTACGGCGCCCAAGACGTCTCCCAACACGAATCCGGCGCCTACACCGGTGAAGTATCCGCCGAAATGCTCAGCAAACTCGGCGTCACCTGGGTTGTGGTCGGGCACTCCGAACGCCGCGAATACCACGGCGAAACCGACGCGCTCGTCGCCGCGAAAGCCGCCATCGCGCTGGCCCACAACCTGCACCCCATCGTGTGCGTGGGCGAACCTTTGGAAATCCGCGAAGCCGGCACCCACGTCGACTATGTGGTCGAACAAACCCGCAACTCCCTCGCCGGGCTCAGCGCCGACGACCTCCGTAACACCGTCATCGCCTACGAGCCCGTGTGGGCCATCGGCACCGGTAAAGTCGCCTCCGCCGCCGACGCGCAAGAAGTCTGCCACGCCATCCGGCAACTCCTCGTCGAACTCGCCGGCTCCGACGTTGCCGACACCGTCCGCATCCTCTACGGCGGCTCCGTCAAGACCGAAACCGTCGCCGAAATCGTCGGCCAGCCCGACGTTGATGGCGGCCTCGTCGGTGGTGCCTCCCTCAATGGGGAAGAATTCGCCAAACTTGCCGCCAACGCCGCAGGTGGGCCCTTCTAACCTCAAACCATGAAGAACTGACCGCTGTTGATTACGACAGCGGTCCTGTTCATTCTTATCCGAAAGGTCCCCCAACAACCATGAAAAACCAGCTCAAAAAAGACATCCGCCACCTCGGGAAACTCCTCGGCAAAGTCATTGCCGAACAAGAAGGCGACGAAGTGTACCGCCAAGTAGAAGCCGCCCGCGCCCTCTCCTTCGACATAGCCCGCGGCACCAGCGACATTTCCGCACTCGTCGACCTATTCCGCAACAACACCACCCGCGACTTCCTCCCCATAGCCCGGGCCTTCAACCACTTTGCCCTCCTCGCCAACCTTGTCGAAGACCTCCACGACAACGCCAACTACATTGCTGACCGGGAAGCCGGTCTGCCTGCCCCCGACTCCACCCTGGAAGCCACCGCCGCGAAACTCTCCGCCGCCAAGGCCGAAATCAGCCCCGACAACATAACCCAACTGCTGAAAAACGCGCAGGTCGCCCCCGTGCTCACCGCGCACCCCACCGAAACCCGACGCCGCACCGTCTTCGACGCCCAAGAACACATCACCGCGCTCCTGGTTGACCGGCACCGTATCCTCAACGCCCCCGAAAACGCGCTCACCAAAACCCGCCTCGACAACATTGACCAACAAATCACCAGGTGGCTCACCACCCTATGGCAAACCGCCCTCATCCGGGTCGCCCGACCCCGCATCGAAGACGAAATCGAAGTCGGCCTCCGCTACTACAAACTCTCACTCCTGAAAGCCATCCCCGACATCAACCAAACCGTCTCCCAAGTACTCGCCGACACCTTCGACACCAACACCCAAACCGCCATCATTCAACCCGGATCCTGGATCGGCGGCGACCACGACGGCAACCCCTACGTCACCGCCAGCACCCTAGAATATGCCACCTCCAGGGCCGCGGAAACCGTCCTCAAATACTACGAACAAGAACTCCACCAACTCGAACACGAACTCTCCCTCTCCGACCGGCTCGCCCACGTCACCGACGAACTGCGTGAACTCGCGGAACAAGGCCACAACAACATTCCCGCCCGCGTCGATGAACCCTACCGGCGTGCCGTCCACGGCATCCGCGGCCGCATCATCGCCACCCTCGCCGCCCTCATCGGCGACGACGCGGTAGAAGGAACCTGGTACACCAACCACGCCCCCTACCAAACCCCCGACCAGGTACTCGCCGACCTTGCCATCATCGACGAATCCCTCCGGGCCAACCACGACCACATCATCGCCGACGACCGGCTTCGCCGCATCCGCACCGCTCTCATCACCTTCGGCTTCCACCTCTACTCCATGGACCTGCGGCAAAACTCCGAAAGCTACGAAGACTTCCTCACCGAAATCTTCGCCCACGCCCACGTCCACCCCGACTACCGCAGCCTCGACGAAGCCGAAAAAGTCGCCCTCCTCACCGCCGAACTCACCAGCCCCCGGCCGCTCATCGCCCACGACGCCGCCCCCTTCAGCGAAGCCACCCAACGCGAACTCGACCTCATCGCCGCCGCAAAACAAGCAGTCGACGACTTCGGGCCCCGCATGGTACCCCACTCCATCATCTCCATGGCCCAATCCGTCTCCGACCTGCTCGAAGCCATGGTGCTCCTCAAAGAATTCGGCCTCATCCACGCCGACGGCGACCACCCCACCGGCACCGTCGACGTCATCCCCCTCTTCGAAACCATCGAAGACCTCCAAGCCGGCGCCCACATCATCGAACAACTCTGGGCCATCCCCCTCTACCGTAACTATTTGAAACAACGCGGCGATGTGCAAGAAATCATGCTCGGCTACTCCGACTCCAACAAAGACGGCGGCTACTTCGCCGCCAACTGGGCCCTCTACGACGCCGAACTCGACCTCGTAGCCACCGCCCAAAACCACAACATCGCCCTCCGCCTCTTCCACGGCCGGGGCGGCACCGTCGGCCGCGGCGGCGGCCCCTCCTACGACGCCATCCTCGCCCAACCCGAAGGCGCCGTCCACGGGGCAGTCCGCATCACCGAACAAGGCGAAATCATCTCCGCGAAATACGGCACCCCCGAAACCGCCCGCCGCAACCTCGAAGCCCTCGTCGCTGCCACCATCGAAGCGTCCCTCCTCAAAGTCGAACAATGGCAAACCGATCCGGAGCAGGCCTACGCCATCATGCGGGAAATCTCCGAACTCAGCCAAACCAAATACGCCGACCTGGTCCACAACGACCCCGGCTTCATCGAATACTTCACCTCCTCCACCCCCCTGGCCGAAATCGGCGACCTCAACATCGGATCCCGACCAGCATCCCGCAAACAAACCACCGCCATCTCCGACCTGCGGGCCATCCCCTGGGTCCTCTCCTGGTCCCAATCCCGCGTCATGCTCCCCGGCTGGTATGGCATGGGCACCGCCCTCCACCAATGGGTCCACGCCCCCGGAGAAAACCCCGACGACCGCCTGGCCCGCCTCCGAGAACTCTACGAAACCTGGCCCTTCTTCAACTCGGTACTCTCCAACATGGCGCAAGTGATGAGCAAAGCCGAAATCACCCTCGCCGGCCTCTACGCCGACCTGGTGGCCGACAAAGAAGCCGCCCACCGGATCTACCACAACATCCGCGAAGAATTCGATCTCACCACCCGCATGTTCTTCACCATCACGGGGGTAGACAGCCTCCTCGCGGACAACCCCAGCCTCGCCCGCTCCGTGCGTCGCCGCTACCCATACCTGCTGCCGCTTAACGTCATCCAACTAGAACTATTACGCCGCTACCGGGAAGGCACCGACGATCCGCTCGTCGGCCACGGCATCCGGCTCACCATGAACGGTCTTGCCACCGCCCTCCGCAATTCGGGTTAATCGCCGCATCGTGTATGATTTGGTGAGAATCCTCGCTCCGAGGCTGCAACAACCACGACCATAAGGATTGACGTACATGACACTCGCACTCCAGATCATCCTCGTATTATCTTGCGTGCTCATGACACTTTTTGTGTTACTCCACCGAGGCAAAGGCGGCGGCCTCTCCAGCCTCTTCGGCGGTGGCGTGCAATCCAACCTGTCCGGCTCCACCGTGGTAGAAAAAAACCTCGACCGGTTCACCATCATCACCGGCATCGTCTGGCTCGCCTGCATCGTCGCCCTCAACCTCATGCAGGTCTACAGCTAAACCAAACCCAAAAAGTGGGCCCCACCGCACATGCGGCAGGGCCCATTTCGCTACCCAAACCTATAACAAGCCGGCAGCATCATCAGCTAAAAACAGCACGGTATCCACTATCCCGCGGGCGCCGGCGGCCGGCCACTCATCCCGATCCGCACCAGCAACCACCTGCGCCGCCGCCTCAGCTTTCTCCGCGCCAGCAACCAGCAGCCACACCCGATCCGCCCGCGCAATCGCCGGAAACGTCAACGTCGCCCGCTCCGCCGGTGGCTTCGGGGAATCCGTCACCGCCATCACCAACGCCGACTCCTCCCGGGTTGCCGCCGAATGCGGAAACAGCGAATTCACATGCCCCTCACCCCCCATGCCCAACAAATGCACATCAAAACCCTCGGGGGCGAAATCCTGCACCACCAGCCGATACGCATCAACCGCATCAGCAAGCGCCACACCATTCCCCAACCCATAACCATGAATATTCGCCTCAGGAATATTCACATGATCCAGCAATGCTTCCCGGGCCTGACCCTCATTCGAATCCGGATGCGTCACCGCCACATTCCGCTCATCCCCGAAAAACACATGCACCAACTCCCAGTTGATGTCAGCGTCGACAAGCAACCGCAACATGCCAATACCGGCACCCCCACCGGTCAACACCACCCGGGCGCACCCATCACCATGCTTCCCACCGGTCTTACTGACCTCCCGAACCACCCGCACAAACTCCGCCGCGGCAGCCCGACACACCTCATCAACCGTTGCAACCCGCACTACATTCACCATAATAACGTCCTTACACTACCGGATACGACACCTGATTCAGACCCCGAAGTACCTCATCATAAGCATGATCCGGGTCCAAATGCCGCAACTCCTCAGCCAAACAATCCGCATCAGTACGCAAATTCACCGCCACCCGGGCCGGCTCCCGATTCGGCACCGACACCCCAATCGTCTGACCATCCAACGCCTCCAACACCGTCGCCCCCGACGGGCGAACCAACTCCACCCGCTCCACCGGCGTCACATTCAAACTTGCCTGCTTTTTCACACTCGGATCATCCACCGCAATCCGCGTCACCGGCACCCCCAACCGCGCCGCCAACCACCCCGCAGCTAAATCCACACTCGGACAATTCGTCGCCCCATACACCTTCGCCTCAATCACCGGCTCAAACGGCGGCTGATCCAACGCCGACGCCACCACCCCCCGCCACGGCGTAATCCGCGCCCACGCCAAATCCGAATCCCCATCGGTATACGAATTCCGCCGATTATATAATGCATCCACCAACGGATCCTTCTGCGAATCCGTAATCCGCCGCTGCGCAATACGTCCCAACGGATCCTCAGCCGGATTCACCGGTGCCGTATACGGCCACCACACCACAATCGGCGTATCCGGCAACAATAGGGGAGTCACCACATGCACCAAATGCCGCGTCACCTCCCCCTCCAAATCAATCACAATAATCTCCGAAGCACCCGCATCCCCACCAATACGAACCTCCGCATCAATCCGGGTATTCCGATCCGGGTCCCCCGTCACCAACACAATCACCCGACACGGATGCTCCCGCGACGCATCCTTCGACGCCGAAATCACACTCCGAATATTATCCGTATCCTTCGCCACCGCAATCAACGTCAACACCCGCGACGTCGTACCCTGACTACCATCGTCACGAATCTCCACCAACGTCCGAGCAATCTCATGCGTATCAGTATCAGAAAGCGTAAAAATCATGATCGCTACAACTCCTTAACGAGAAAACCTTTATGGCCGCCGCCACGCCCGACCCGAACGCTCCAGCATCTTATTCGCCGACTCCGGACCCCACGTACCAGCAACATAATCCTCCGGCTTACCATGCTTCGCCCAATACTCCAACACCGGATCCAAAATCTTCCAACTCAATTCCACCTCTTCATTCGTGGGGAACAAGCTGGCCTCATCCAACAACGCATCCAAAATCAACCTCTCATACGCCTCCGGGGACTCCTCCGTAAACGCCTCCGAATACCCGAAATCCATATTCACATCCCGCACCTCCATGGCCGAACCAGGCACCTTCGACCCAAACCGCATCAGCACACCCTCATCCGGCTGCACCCGAATCACCACCACATTCGGCCCCTGCGCATGCCGCGTCCCCTCCGGGAACGGATGATGCGGCGCATCCTTAAACACCAACGCAATCTCCGTCACCCGGCGGCCCAACCGCTTCCCCGTCCGCAAATAAAACGGCACCCCCGCCCACCGGCGCGAATTAATCTCCAACGTGCACGCCGCATACGTTTCCGTCGTCGAATCCGGATCAAACCCGGTCTCCTCCCGCAACCCCTTCACATACTCCGACCCCTGCCAACCAGACGTATACTGCCCCCGCGCCGTCGTCTTACTCAACGGCTCCACCGCATGCGTTGCCCGCAACACTTTCATCTTCTCCGCCTGCAACTCCGCCGGCGTAAAATCAATCGGCTCCTCCATAGCCACCAACGCCAACAACTGAATCAAATGATTCTGAATCACATCCCGGGCCGCCCCAATCCCATCGTAATACCCGGCGCGACCCCCCAACCCAATATCCTCAGCCATGGTGATCTGCACATGGTCGATATAGTGACTATTCCACAACGGATCAAACAACTGGTTAGCAAACCGCAATGCCATAATATTCTGCACGGTTTCCTTCCCCAAATAGTGGTCGATGCGGAACACCGACTTTTCCGGGAACACCGAGTTAATAACCTCATTCAATTCTTTTGCGGTCTGCTGATCCCGGCCAAACGGCTTCTCCACAATCACCCGCCGCCACGCCGGCGCCGCAACCTTGGCCATGCCGGAACGCTGCAATTGATGGCACACGTTCGAAAAATAGGCGGGTGGAACCGACAGGTAAAACGCCCAGTTCCCGGCGGTGCCACGAGTTTGATCCAATTCGGACAAGGTGGCGGCAAGCTGATCGAAGGCGGCATCGTCATCAAAATTGCCGCTCACAAACACCATGCCCTCGGCTAGTCGCTCCCACACATTATCCCGGAATGGAGTGCGGGCCCCAGCCTTGACTGCCTCCTTAATATAGTCCTCAAAATCGGCCTTGGACCAGTCACGACGCCCATAACCTACCAGGGTGAAACCTGCCGGCAACAGTCCACGGTTAGCGAGATCATAAATTGCGGGCAAAAGTTTCTTCCGGGCCAGGTCGCCGGTGACACCGAAAATAACCATGCCGCACGGGCCGGCAATCCGGGGGAGACGTTTATCTTGGGGGCTGCGCAGGGGATTCACCCACGGTGTTACTGGTGATACATTTGTTGCTTCGTGGTCGCTCACGTTCGCCAAGTCTACCCATGGATGGGGTTGGTGGCGAACCTGAGTTAGAAACAGCACATTTTTTAGCGCGCAGAAGACCTGGCTGGTGACGGTCTTCTGCGCGCTGGGCGCAATGTGGTTAGGCGAGGCGGGCGTTCATGGAATCGAGCAGGTCTTGCCAGGCTGCCACGAACTTTTCCACCCCTTCCCGCTCCAGGGTATCGAACACATCATCGAAATTAATGCCGGCGGCGGTGAGGGCGGCCATGGTGGCTTCCGATTCCGCTTTCGTGCCGGTGAGGGTATCGCCGTGCACATTATCTGCCGCCAGTACCGCGTCAATGGTGGCTTCCGGCATGGTGTTGACCGTGTTCGGCCCGGCGAGTTCGGTGACGTACAGGGTGGGGGAGTAGTCTGGGTTCTTCACACCGGTGGAGGCCCACAGGGGGCGCTGCACATTGGCGCCGGCCGGCAGTTTCGTGCCGTCGGCCAGGTGTTCGAGGAAAGCGGCGTAGGCGAGGCGGGTATTTGCCACCCCGGCCTTGCCCTGGAGGGCGAGGGCTTCCTCGGTGCCGATCGCGGCCAGGCGCTTGTCGACCTCGGTGTCGAGGCGGGACACGAAGAACGAGGCCACCGAGTGAATGGTGGACACGTCTTTGCCGTTGGCTTTCGCCTGGTTGATGCCGTCGATGAAGGCGTTGATGACTTCCCGGTAGCGGACCACCGAGAAAATCAGGGTGACGTTGACGCTGATGCCTTCGGCCAGGGCTGCCGTCACCGCGGGCAGGGAGCCGGGGGTGGCGGGGATTTTAATCATGACATTCGGCCGGTTGACGGTGCGCCACAGTTCTTTCGCCTGGGCGAGGGTGGCGTCGGTGTCTTCCGAGATGCGGGGGTCGACCTCGATGGAGACCCGCCCGTCTTTGCCGCCTGATGCGGCGTAAATGTCGGCGAACAGATCGCAGGCGGCCTGCACATCGGCGATGCTCATGGCGTAGACGGCGTGATCGGCGCTGGTGCCGGCGGCTTTCAGCTCGGCGATTTGGGCATCGTAGGCGGTGCCGTGGGACATGGCGGCGGCAAAGATTGCCGGGTTTGTGGTCACGCCCACCACGGATTTGGTGGCGATGATGTCCGCCAGGTTTCCGGTTTCGATGCGGTCGCGGGAAAGATCATCCAGCCAGGTGACGGTACCTGCTTGGGCGAGGGAATCAATAGCGTTCATGGTGTTTTCCTAGCTTTTCGACGCGGCGAGGGAGTCATGGGCGGCAGCAACCACTGCGTCGGTGGTGATGCCGAATTCTTCGAACAGTTTCTGGTACGGTGCGGACGCCCCGAAGTGTTCCAGGGACACGGCGCGGCCGTGGGAGCCGAGGAGCCGCCACCAGGACAGGGCCAGGCCGGCTTCGACAGACACCCGGGCGGTGACGGCCTGCGGCAGCACGGCTTCCTGGTAGTCGGCGTCTTGTTCGGCGAACCAGTCCAGGCAGGGCACGGAGACGACGCGGGCGGCGATGCCTTCCTGTTCCAGGCGTTCGGCGGCTTCAACGGCGAGCTGTACTTCGGAGCCGGTGCCCAACAAAATCACATCCGGGACGGGCTTCGACCCGGCGACCAGCACGTAGGCACCACGGGCCACCCCTTCGGTGGCGTGTTCTTTGGTGCCGGGCAGGACCGGCAGGTTTTGGCGGCTGAGCGCCAACCCCTTGGGGGATTCGGGGTAGAGCAGGGCGGCCCGCCAGGCGGCGGCGGTTTCATTGGCGTCAGCCGGCCGGATGATTGATACTCCGGGAATGGCCCGCAGGGCGGCTAGCTGTTCGACCGGCTGGTGGGTGGGGCCGTCTTCGCCCAGGCCGATGGAGTCGTGGGTCCACACGTAGTAGGCATCGGTGCGCATGAGGGCGGCCAACCGGACTGCTGGCCGCATGTAGTCGGAGAAGATAAGGAAGGTGCCACCGTAGGGGCGGGTGCCGCCGTGGAGGGCAATGCCGTTCATGATGGCGCCCATGGCGTGTTCCCGAATGCCGAAGTGCAGGTTGCGGCCGCCTGGGGTGGTGGTCCAGGTTTCGGTGGTGATGTCTTCCGGCCCGAAGGAGGGGTCGCCCTTGATGAAGGTGTTGTTGGATCCGGCCAGGTCGGCGGAGCCGCCCCACAGTTCCGGCAGGGTCTTCCCCAGGGCCTGCAGGGTGGCTTCGGAGGCTTTCCGGGTGGCCACGGATTCGCCCACCTCCCAGGTGGGCAGGTTGGCGTCGAACCCTTCCGGCAGTTTCCGGGCGGCGAGCCGGTCAAACAGGGCCTTGCCGTCCGGGTTGGTGGCGGCCCACTGGTCGACCTTTTTCTGCCATGCCGCATGTTTTTCCGCACCACGGTCGGCGAGTTTCCGGGTGTGGGCGAGCACCGCGTCGTCGATGAAGAAGTCGACCTCGGGGTCGAACTCGAGTGCTTCCTTGGTGGCTTTCACCTCATCGGCGCCCAGGGCGGCGCCGTGCACCGAACCGGTGTTCATCTTGGTGGGGGCAGGGAACCCGATGACAGTCCGCACCCGGATGAAGGAGGGGCGGGTGGTGTCGGCCTGTGCCTCGGCGACGGCCTGTTCGATGGCGGTCACGTTTTCCCCGGCGGGTACGTCCAGCACCTGCCACCCGTAGGCCCGGTAGCGGGCCATCACGTCTTCGGTGAAGGCGATGCGGGTGTTTTCTTCGATGGAAATCCGGTTGTCGTCCCAGAACACGATGAGGTTGCCGAGCTGTTGCGTGCCGGCGAGGGATGATGCTTCGGAGGTGACGCCTTCCTCCATGTCACCGTCGGAGGCGATGACGTAAATGTAGTGGTCGAAGGGGGATTCCCCGGCGGGGGTGTCGGGGTCGAACAGGTGCCGTTCCCGACGGGCGGCCATGGCCATGCCCACCGCGGATGCTAGCCCCTGGCCCAGGGGGCCGGTGGTGATTTCAATGCCCTTGGTGTGCCGGTATTCTGGGTGGCCGGGGGTGAGCGACCCCCAGGTGCGCAGTGCCTTCAGGTCATCCATGGTGAGGCCGAACCCGCCGAGGAAGAGCTGCACGTATAGGGTGAGGGAGGTGTGTCCGGGGGAGAGCACAAACCGGTCGCGGCCTGCCCATTCGGTATCGTTCGGGTCCACATTCATGACCCGCTGGAACAGGGTGTAGGCCAGTGGCGCCAATGACATGGCGGTGCCGGGGTGGCCGGAACCGCATTTTTGGACCGCTTCGGCGGCCAGGACGCGGGCGGTGTCTACCGCCCTAGTGTCGGCGTCTGACCAGTCGGCGGGGTAGTCACGGGTGGTGGCGGCCTGAAGCTCCGGGGATAAATGCTGGGGGGAAGACACTATAACGTTCCGTCCTTTTTCACGTGTGGAGTTACCAAAATTACTATTCTACTTTAACCCTCTTAGGGGGAGTCGCGGGCGGTAACGGCGAAAATATGTGGTGCTGAACTGCGCAGAACAAGCCCGACTATGGCAAAACCCGGCGGTGCGGCTACCATAATGAGGTTACTTATCACCCGTTATTTGAGCTGGAGGACATCGTGGAGACGATCAAGGCCTATATCGCGTTGACAAAACCGCGGGTCATTGAACTTCTCCTTGTTGCCACCATCCCCGCCATGCTTCAGGCCGAGCGTGGGGAAAACAACATTTTGCTGATCCTCCTCACGTTGCTTGGTGGGTGGCTGGGGGCGGCGGCCGCGAACACGTTCAACATGGTGGCCGACTCCGATATTGACCAGAAAATGGGGCGCACCCGCGCCCGCCCCCTGGTTCGACACACCGTCAGCAATCGGGACGCCACCATTTTTGCGTGGGTGTGCACCGTTGTAAGTTTCCTCTGGTTGTGGCTGTTGTGCCATTCCCTGCTGGCCGCCGGGTTTGTCATGCTCACCATCGTGTTTTATATCCGGGTGTACACAAAGTTTTTGAAGCGCCGCACCCACATGAACATTGTGTGGGGTGGGCTGGCGGGCTGCATGCCCGTGGTCGTGGGATGGGCGGTCATCACCGATAATCTTCCCCCGGATATGCCCCACCAGTGGTGGCAGGCCGTGGTGTTATTCCTCATTATTTTCTTCTGGACTCCGCCGCACACGTGGGCGCTGGCCATGAAGTACAAGGAGGACTATGCGGCCGCCGGTGTGCCCATGCTGCCAGTGGTTCGCACCCCGGTGCAGGTCACTCGCCAAATCGTGTGGTACACCGTCGCCACGGTCATCACCCCCCTGTTTCTGATACCGGCCGCCGGCATGGTGTACGCGGTTACCGCCGTGGTCACCGGTGTGTGGTTTCTCACCACGGCCATTGTGCTGCACCGGGGGGTGAAAAACGGCGGCAAGGTGAAACCCCTGAAACTGTTTATTCTCTCCAATAACTACCTGGCGTTGCTGTTTGTTGGCCTATCCATTGACGCCGTGATGGGATTACCCACCCTAGGCGCCTACTTGTAGCAGTGACAATCCCACGCACACCCCGGTGCCGACCATGATCGACAGCAGCACATTTCGCCGCCACCAGTGCATAATCATGGTCACCGCCAGCGCCACCACGTATGGTAGCCACCGGCCCGCGGGGATGGTGCTACAGGCGTAGACGAAGAGGATCACCATTGCCCCCAGCGGCATCCACCGGGAAAACTCCCGCAGAAACCCACTATTGGCCAGGCGGGTTTGCAGCGGGAACGGGATCACCCGGGTGAAAAACGTCACCACCATGGCCACGATGATTCCCCCAACCACATACCACGTGCTCATAGCCGGTACCTGATTCCCAACAGCACCGCGAAGAGGGTCATGGCGACGAGCAGCATGTGGTGGGGTGCCGCCACCAACCCCACCGCCGCGCATGCGGCAGCCAACCCCGCGGTGCTAACATCCCGGGATTGGGCCAGCACATCCATGGCGAGCACCGCGAATAATCCCACTAGGATGAAGTCCAGCCCGGGAATGGTGCCTAACATGTGGGAGGCGAACACCGCCCCCACGGTTGAGCCCGCCAACCAGTGCAGGTGCAGTCCCGCCGTGATGGTGAGGATCCGCCGGGAGGTTCGGGCGTCGGCAGGCAATGCCGACACCAGCGCATATGTTTCGTCGGCAAGCGTGAATACCGCGTACGCCCGCGCCCACCAGCCCCGAACCGCGTGCAGGGGATAGGTGAGCCCGTAAAATATGTGGCGCGAATTCGTGAAAAACGTGGTGACCGCGATCGTTCCCCACGACGCCCCGCCGGTGAGCAGGCCGATCATAATGAACTCCATGCTGCCCGCATACACCAACCCGGACAGCATGGGCGCCACCCACCAGGGCAGACCGGCCTGCACCACGACAATGCCCAAGCCGAGCGCCATGGCGAAAAACCCCGCCCACACCGCACCAGCTTGCCGGGCTGCTGCCCGAAACTCAGGCGAACCCATACATGCCGTCCCCCGACGGCGACCCGGTGGTGTGCCGCGGATCCTGATCCAAGGCAGGCCGCGCCCAACCCTGGGCGTACAGCAGCGACGACACTGCCACAATCACCGAGCTCAAACACACGTGGATCGGAATCGACCACCTGGGCACCCCCAGCCGGAACTGGGCGATCCCCACCAGGGCTTGCACCACAATGATGCCGACTAGGGCCCAACCGGTTTTCTGCACCGCCGCCGGCGCCCCCGACCGGCGCAGCAGCACCACCAACACCACCAGGATCGCCAGCGAGGCATACAACACCCACGCATGAACGTGCGCAATCAATTCCAGGGGCACCTGCAGTCGACTGTCCTCCCCGACAGCCGCGTCGCCCGAATGCTGGCCCGCGCCCGTCACCAGGGTACCCGTGGTGAGCACCAGGGCGATGCCCGCGGCAAATACCGCCCCCAGCAGGCGCAGCCCGGAACTGTAGGTGCGGGCGGGGACGGCATCGTCCGGCTCCCCAATCCGTAAATACAGGATGGCCGCCAACCACACCAGCAGCATGGACGGCAGGAAATGCAATGCCACCGACCACCAGGCCAATTGCAGCCACACCGAAATGCCGCCAATGACCGCCTGCGCCACAATACCCAACCCTTGGATGAGGGCGTGCATGATGATTTCCCGCCGCCGGTGTGCCGCACGCACCGCCACATACACCGCCACCACGAACGCGACCAGCACAAACGTGAGCAGCCGGTTGCCGAACTCGATTGCCTGGTGTACCGCCGGCGCCGCCCCCTGCACCGGCACCAGCGACCCCTCCTGACAGTTCGGCCAGGTGGAGCAGCCCAAACCAGAGCCGGTTACCCGAACAATTGACCCGGTGACGGTGATGCCGCCCTGCGATACGAGAAGTAAAAGAGCAAGCCTTCGCTGCAATGCCACGGTCGGCACCAGCGTAAATTTAGAAAGTAACTTGGTTGGCACGGCACTTATAGTACCTTCCCACCCCGGGGGTGAAGAAGCCAGGCCATCAGTCGGCGAATTTAAACCACCGGGTGGCCGCCGTCACCCCAATGATGGTCCACCCGGCGAGCGATATGAGGGCCATTCCGGGAAAAATCCCGTCGAAACTATCCAGCAGGCCACTGGCCAGGGCGACGGACGGCACCGCGGTGAGGATCGGGGGGAACGTGTCGTGGTTCACCAGCAGGTAGCTGGCCCCGCCGGCCAGCAGCACCCATATGAGGTTCGCAAACCCGAGGACGAGCTCTGACGACAGTGTGCCGCCCATGAGCATGCCTAGCGAAGTGAACGCGGTAATGCCGGTGAGGAACACTAGCACGCCGGTGAGAATCCCTTCCGGGGTGGGGGACCAGCCCAGCAGCAGGGCAATGGTGGTGAGCACAATGATTTGGATGATGGCCACCGCCACCAGCCCGAGGATTTTCCCCACAATGATAATGCCCGCCGGCACCCCGGAAGCGCCGGTGCGTTTCAGCGCCCCATAGCGGCGGTCGAACGCGAGCGAAATCGCCTCCCCGGTAAACCCCGAACTCATGGCGGCCACCGCCAGCACAATGGGGAACCCCACCCGCATGGGATCGTCCTGCTCTATGACCGGCAGGAGCGTGATCGCCACCAGCATGCACACCGGGATAATGAAACTCAGCAGCAGCTGCTCGCCATGGCGGAGAAACAGTTTCGCCTCAATGATGGCCTGGGCGCGCAGCATGGTGCGGGTGCTAGCGCGGTGCGGGTCGGGGCGGAAAGTGCCGGCGGGAAACGTCATGTTAGCTCCTTAAAGTACGGCCGGTAATGTCCAAAAATGCATCTTCCAGGCTGCGGGCATGCGTGTCAAGGTGGGTGATGAGCACCCCATCCGCCGCCGCCTGTTGCGCCAGCTTTGCGACGACCTCCGGCCGGGGTGTGGTGTGCAACACGTAGGTGCGGGGTTTCGTGGCCGACACCCCCAACTTCTGCCACTCGCCCCGGGACAAGTCCACATCCCCATCGGTTTCGAAATGGATCGTGGTGGCGGTGGCCGCCTGCAACTCCGCTGGGGTGCCCTGGGCCACCACCCGGCCGCGGTCCACAATGGTCACCCGATCCGCCAACGCCTGGGCCTCATCCATCAAATGGGTGGTCAAAATCACCGTCACCCCATCCGACCGTAGGGCCCGCAGCAGGTCCCACACCAGAAGCCGGGACTGGGCGTCCATGCCCGCGGTTGGCTCATCCACAAACACCAGGCGGGGCCGGGAAATCAGCGCCACCGCCAAATTCAGCCGCTGCTTCTGACCCCCAGACAACCGCCGGTAGGTGGTGCGTTGCACATTCTGCAACCCGAATAATTCCAGCAACCAGTCGGGTGCTAGCGGGTCCCGGCTGTAGCTTGCCGTGAGCTCCAGCATTTCCCGCACCCGAATCCCCGAATACGACCCCGAATCCTGCAGCATGATCCCCACCTGGGCGCGCACCTTATCCGGTTCGGTGGCCGGGCTCATGCCCAACACCGAAATCTTCCCGGAATCCGGGCGCTGAAACCCCTCACACATTTCAATCGTGGTGGTCTTCCCGGCACCATTCGGCCCCAACAAGGCCATGATCGTGCCGGTTTCCACCGTGAAACTCACATTATCGACAGCAGTATGGTCGCCAAACCGCTTGACGACGTCGACAAGCTCAAGTGCGTAGGGAAAACTCACGAAGACCTAGTTTAGGCCAATGACCCCACGCCGCTTCAAAATGACATAAGAAACCCCCAGAATCGTGGCGAAACCTATCACCGCGGCCACATAAATCCACACTACTGTGCCCGGCACCAACCCCAACCCCCGTGGCAGCACGAAAAACGACAAAATTGTGCTGTACACCACCACCGTGGTGCGGAAAAACGGCCGATTCGCCCAGGCTGACAACGGCAAAATCGCCCACAGCGCATACCACGGGTGCACCACCGGAAAAAACACACCATCACAAACGTTGACACCCCCAACGCCCCCACCGGGGAAATCCGGCCCAAATAGGTGGCCAACAACATGCGCACCATCAACCAGCCCGCAATGAGCACCCCCACCGACCGGGTCACCAACAAAATCGCCTCAGTGTGATCCCCCAACTTCAACATTTGCCCAATCCACCCGAACGACACCCCAATCGCCGTGGTGAAACTCAGCCAGCTCCGAATCGTCGTCGCCCCACCCTGGCCACTAATCCACCCCACCCCAATGCCCGTCACCCACGTCACCACCACCACCGACAACACCAACACCAGCACCTGCGCCGCCACCGCCAACCCGATCGCCACCAGCCGGGGCTGCCGAATCACCCGGGCCACCGCCATGCCGGTAAACCCCAACCCCACAAACCCCGTCACCTTCACCATGCCCGCGCAACTCATCAAAAACCCGCTCGCCGCAATCAACCACACCCCCTGGCCCACCAAATCCAGCCGCACCCGATCCGCCCCCCGCAACCCCAACTCCACCCCCACCAGCAGCAACCCCAACAAAATCGCCTCATTATGGATCCCACCCACCAAATGCAGAATCGTCAACGGGTTCAGCACCCCCAACCACACCGCTGCCTGCGGAATCACCCCGCACCGGCGGGCCAACTGCACCACCGCCCACCCAATGAGCGCCACACACCCCAACGCCAACAGCCGGTGCGCAAACACCCCAGCCACCACACTGTCGTTCGTCACCCAACTAATCGCCGCCGCCGCCCCCAACGCCACCGGCCCATACGGGCTAGGCGAATGCGCCCAAATCAACGGCACCGACCGGGCCAGCAGATTCTCCGTCCCCAATAAATCAATAGGCCCCGCCGAATACGGGTCCAACCCCTGCACCACAATCGACCCATTCGCCAAATACGAATAAATATCCTGCGTAAACAGCGGCGCACCCACCACAATCGGCAACGTCCACGCCACAAATGTCCGCCGAATCATCGACATGCTCAACACCCCGGTGTGCGGCCGCCCATGCCGCAACGTCACCCCCGTAAACGGGGCCATGACCAGCCACGCCACCACAATCAGGCCAATACCAATGAAACACAATGCCGTAGATGTTTGCAGCATCCGGGTGATAAGCGCCCCTCCGGGAAAATCCTCATACGGGTTATTCATCACCGGCATCGCCCCGGCCCCCAACCCACCAAACCCCAACAACAACGCCCCCAACGTGCCCAACCACCGTAAAAACGCAAACCGCCGCAGCTCCGAAAACGTGAGCGTGGGCAGCTGGTACGGGTTACTGCGGGACCGGTCCGGGCCCGAAACCCGCACACTCCCATCCCGGTTCGGGGAAATCAAATCCACCCCGGTGGCGGTCGTCACCAGCAGCGATGCGTGCCGATACTCCGCATCCGGGTTATGTAATAATGCCGAACGCGACCCGGCCTTGCCGAAACGGGGAAAGATCGTCCGGAAATGATTCCACCAGGCTACGCGTCGACTCGTCATAGCAGCCGATTGTAATGGCTTCCCCACACATCACGTGCAAAGGGTGTCCTAAATAATCCTGCTAGTGGCAGTGATGAAAAATGCAGCTTGTAACTAGTGCCGATTTAGGGAACACTAGTGTTGTCTTAAAGAGTTTTGAAGGAGGTGTACGTTCCATGACCCACCGATCCACGGAAGGGGAAACTCGGCGCCTCATCATGCTGACCATGCTGCGGGCGGGCACCATAACCGCCACACAACTGGCCCACACTCTTGGACTATCAGCCGCCGGTATCCGCCGCCACCTCGACGCCTTGATCGACGACGAATACGCGGAGCTGGTAACAACGAAAAAACCCAGCGGCGGTCGCGGCCGGCCGGCCAAGGCGTTTCGGCTCACCCCCCAAGGGCGAGCCCTCTTCGGCCACGACTACGATTCCCTGGCAGCACAAGCACTAGCAACTCTCCGGGAAACCGGGGGCGACGAGGCGGTCAAAGCATTCGCCCGCAAACGAGCCCGCGACCTGGTGTCCGACGTCGACAAGCGAGACGACGACACCATAGAGCACGCCGCCCACGCGCTTGTCGACGCACTCAGCCGCAACGGATACGCGGCCACCATCGCCAGCGCCAACCACAGCCTGCAAATCTGCCAACATCACTGCCCCATAGCGGAAGTCGCCGCACAATTCCCCGAATTATGCGAGGCCGAACACGAAGTAATCGCCGCACTCTTAGGCCAACACGTCCAACCGCTCGCATCCATTGCCAACGGCAACGACGTGTGCACCACCAACATTCCTCTCACCCCCAACGAAAGGAGCGATTCATGACTCAACCGGCAACCGACGACGAGATCATCGAATCAATTGGCCCCTACAACTACGGTTGGCACGACTCCGATGAAGCCGGCCAAAAAGCCCGCCGCGGCCTCAGCGAAGAAGTCGTCCGCGACATCTCCGCCAAAAAAAACGAGCCCGAATGGATGCTCGAACACCGGCTCAAAGCCTTAAGCCTCTTTGAGAAAAAACCCCTACCCACCTGGGGAGCCGACCTTTCCGAAATCGACTTCGACAACATTAAATACTTCGTCCGATCCACCGAAAAACAAGCCGAAAGCTGGGAAGAACTCCCGGAAGACATTAAACACACCTACGATCGGCTCGGCATCCCCGAGGCGGAAAAACAACGCCTCGTCGCCGGTGTTGCAGCCCAATACGAATCCGAAGTCGTCTACCACCAAATCCGGGAAGACCTCGAACGGCAAGGCGTCATCTTTCTCGACACCGACACTGCGCTGAAAGAACACCCAGACCTGGTCCAGGAATACTTCGGCACCATCATCCCACCCGGGGACAACAAATTCGCCGCCCTCAACACCGCAGTGTGGTCCGGCGGATCCTTCGTCTACGTCCCCAAAGGCGTCCACGTGGAAATCCCCCTCCAGGCGTACTTCCGCATCAACACGGAAAACATGGGCCAATTCGAACGCACCCTCATCATCGTGGACGAAGACGCCTACGTCCACTATGTGGAAGGCTGCACCGCCCCCATCTACAAAACCGACTCCCTCCACTCCGCAGTGGTGGAAATCATTGTGAAAAAAGGCGGCCGGTGCCGCTACACCACCATCCAAAACTGGTCTAACAACGTCTACAACCTGGTGACGAAACGCACCAAATGCGAAGAAGGCGCCACCATGGAATGGGTGGACGGCAATATCGGCTCCAAAGTCAGCATGAAATACCCCGCCGTGTGGATGACCGGCCCCCACGCCAAAGGCGAAGTGCTTTCCGTGGCGTTTGCTGGCGAAGGCCAATTCCAAGACACTGGGGCAAAAATGGTGCACATGGCCCCCCACACCTCCTCCAACATTGTGTCGAAATCCGTGGCCCGCGGCGGGGGCCGCGCCGCCTACCGGGGCTTGGTGCGCATCAACGCAAACGCCCACCACTCCACCTCCAACGTGGAATGCGACGCCCTCCTCGTCGACAGCATTTCCCGCACCGACACCTACCCCTACAACGACATCCGTAACGACCACGTGTCCCTCGGGCACGAAGCCACCGTCTCCCAAGTCTCGGAAGAACAACTGTTCTACCTCATGTCCCGCGGCATTAAAGAAGACGAAGCCATGGCCATGATCGTCCGCGGATTCGTCGAACCCATCGCCAAAGAACTCCCCATGGAATACGCCCTAGAACTCAACCGGCTGATCGAACTGCAAATGGAAGGATCGGTGGGGTAACCACCATGGCTGAAACTGTAAAAAACGCAACAGTCCACAACACCAAAGGCGACCTATTCACCTCCTTCAACGTGGACGACTTCGACATTCCCCACGGCAAAGACGAAGTCTGGCGCTTCGTGCCTTTACGACGCCTGAACGGGCTCCACAACGGCACCTTCCCGGCCCAAACAGCAGAAAACGTGGAAATCACCGGAACCTCTTCCGAGAAAATTTCCAAAACCGACCCTCGGGTGGGCCGCAGCGCCG
This sequence comes from Corynebacterium matruchotii, assembly GCF_011612265.2. Taxonomy (NCBI): domain Bacteria; kingdom Bacillati; phylum Actinomycetota; class Actinomycetes; order Mycobacteriales; family Corynebacteriaceae; genus Corynebacterium; species Corynebacterium matruchotii. Next base: position 1,257,874 of record NZ_CP050134.2, read on the forward strand.
CCCCCGTCGACCGGGTAGGGGCCCAAGCCTTCACCTCCGCCCAGGAAGCCCACTATGTGAAATTTGCCGCCGGCACGGTCACCAACGAACCGGTACAAATCACCACCACCGGGGCGGGCGCAGGCCACACCACCTTCGCCCACATCGTCGTTGAAGTAGAAGAAGGTGCCGAGGCCGTCGTTAACCTGCACTACCAAGGCAACGGCACCCACGCCGACAATGTGGAATTCGTCATCGGCGACAACGCGAAACTCACCGTTATCACCGACGCCTCCTGGGACGACGACGCCATCCACCTTTCCGGGCACACCGCCATCCTCGGGCGCGACAGCACCCTCCGGCACTCGGTAGCCCTCTTCGGCGGCAACGTGGTACGCATCATCCCCCGAGTCCGATTCACCGGCCCCGGCGGCGACGCGGAACTCCTCGGCGTGTACTTCGCCGACGACGGCCAATTCTTCGAACAACGCCTCCTCGTCGACCATGCGGTACCCAACTGCCGCAGCAACGTACTCTACAAAGGCGCCCTCCAAGCCGACCCCTCTTCCAAGAAACCAGAAGCCCGCACCGCCTGGGTGGGGGACGTGCTCATCCGCGCCAACGCGCAAGGCACCGACACGTACGAAGCAAACCGTAACCTCGTACTCACCGAAGGCGCCCGCGCCGACGCCGTACCCAATCTAGAAATCGAAACCGGCGAAATCATCGGCGCCGGCCATGCCGCCACCGTCGGCCGCTTCGACGATGAACAAGAATTCTACCTGCGGGCCCGCGGCATCCCCCCGGAAGAAGCCCGACGACTCATCGTCCGCGGATTCTTCTCCGAAGTCATCGGCCGCATCCCCGTGGCCGCCATCCGGGAAGACCTGGAAAACCGGGTTGCCGCCGAACTAGAAGCCCTCCAACAGCACACATAGGAACACACATGAGCACACTTGAAATCCGTAACCTTCACGCCCAAGTCATCCCCAACGACGAAAACTCCGAACCGAAACCCATCCTGAAAGGCGTGGACCTCACCATCAAATCCGGGGAAATCCACGCCATCATGGGCCCCAATGGTTCCGGGAAATCCACCCTCGCCTACACCCTGGCCGGCCACCCCCGCTACGAAATCACCGACGGGGAAGTCCTCCTCGACGGCGAAAACCTGCTCGAAATGGATGTTGACGAGCGCGCCCGCGCCGGGCTGTTCCTGGCAATGCAATACCCCACCGAAATCCCCGGAGTGTCAATGGCGAACTTCCTGCGTAGCGCCGCCACCGCGGTGCGGGGAGAAGCCCCGAAACTCCGGGAATGGGTGAAAGAAGTAAAAGAAGCCCAAAACCGGCTGCACATTGACAAAGCATTCTCGGAACGGTCCGTCAACGAAGGCTTCTCCGGGGGTGAGAAGAAACGGCACGAAGTGCTGCAGCTGGATTTGCTGAAACCAAAATTTGCGGTCATGGATGAGACCGACTCCGGGCTGGACGTGGATGCGCTCCGCATTGTTTCCGAAGGCATTAACAACTATCAGAAAGAAACCGGTGGTGGGATCATCATGATTACCCACTACAAGCGGATCCTCAACTATGTGAAACCCGACTTCGTGCACGTGTTCGCCGACGGCAAGATTGTGACCTCCGGCGGTGCCGAATTGGCCGACGAGCTGGAAGAGCACGGATACGACCGGTTCCTTGCCTAACCCTTCCGAGAAATTATGACTAGTTTTCATAACCCAGATGGCACACTCAACGAGGCAGCCATCCGCGCGGAATTCCCCATCCTGTCCCGCACCGTCCGGGGGAATAAACCCCTGGTGTACCTCGATTCCGGGGCGACCAGCCAGCGGCCACTGCGGGTGTGGCGGGCGGAGGAAGACTTCGTACTCGGCCATAACGCCCCAGTGCATCGGGGCGCATACCAGTTGGCGGAAGAAGCCACCGACGCCTACGAACAGGCCCGCGCCGACATTGCAGCGTTTGTGGGTGCGGCCGACGAGGAGATCGCGTTCACCAAAAATGCCACCGAAGCACTGAACCTGGTGGCGTACACGCTGGGTGATCAGCTCACGGCGGGGGACACCGTTGTGGTCACGGAGCTGGAGCACCACGCAAACCTGGTGCCGTGGCAGGAGCTATGCCGCCGCACCGGTGCGACACTGAAATGGTATACCACCACCGAAGACGGCCGTATCGACATGGATTCCCTGGAATTGGACGACACTGTGAAAGTGGTAGCGTTCACCCACCAGTCGAATGTGACCGGGGCGGTTACGGATGTGCCAACCCTGGTGGCACGAGCCCGCGCGGTAGGCGCCCTGGTGGTGTTGGACGCCTGCCAGTCCGTACCGCACATGCCGGTGGATTTCCACGCCCTGGATGTGGACTTCGCGGCATTCTCCGGCCATAAAATGTGCGGACCCACCGGGGTGGGGGCGCTCTACGGGAAGGCGGAGCGGCTGGCGCAACTGCCCCCGTTTTTGACCGGCGGATCCATGATCGAAATCGTGACAATGGACAAAAGCACCTTCGCGCCCCCACCGCAACGTTTTGAGGCCGGCACCCAAATGACCAGCCAGGTTGTGGGCTTGGGCGCGGCAGTCGGGTTCCTCCGGGAAATCGGCATGGCGAACATTGCCGAGCACGAACACCGACTGACCGCCTACGCGTTGGAAAAGCTCCAGGAAATTCCCGGAGTGACGATCGTGGGCCCCACCACCGCCGACGCGCGGGGTGCCGCCATTAGCTTCCTTGTCGACGGCATCCACCCGCACGACCTCGGCCAGGTCCTCGACGACCACGGCGTGAGCATCCGGGTAGGGCACCATTGTGCCTGGCCCATCCACCGGAGTCTAGGAGTGCAATCCACCGCCCGTGCATCGTTCTACTTCTACAACACTTTCCCGGAAGTGGATGCGTTAGCGTCGGCGGTGCGGGCCGCCCGGGAATTTTTCGGAGTGCATTAGGATTGGTCTGAACGTGAACCTTGAATCCATGTACCAGGAAGTCATCCTGGACCACTACAAGAATCCCACGCACGCAGGGCTGAAGGCTCCCTTTGATGCCGAAGTGCACCATGTGAACCCTTCCTGCGGCGACGAACTCACCCTCCGGGTGAAGCTTTCCGACGATAAACAGACCGTGGTTGATGTGTCCTATGAAGCTACCGGCTGTTCCATCTCCCAAGCGTCCGTGTCCGTGATGGCGGAGGAAATCGTCGGCAAGCCCCTGCCGGAAGCGCTGGACAAGCTGGCGGAATTTGAAAAAATGATCACCTCCCGCGGCCACTACGCGGGTGACGACGAAATAATCGGGGACGGCATCGCCTTCAGTGGGGTGTCACAATACCCGGCACGTGTGAAATGCGCCCTGCTGGGCTGGAAAGCATTCCAGGCAGCGGCGGCGGAATCGATGGAGGAACAGGAATGACAGAGGAAAACGGCATCCCAACCCGCACCGACCTGGCGGACATTCCGGAACAAACCCCGGAAGACAAGCGGAAGCGGGACGAGGTTGAGGAGTGCATGCGGGACGTTATCGACCCCGAATTAGGCATCAACGTCGTAGACCTGGGGTTGGTTTACAGCATTTGGATCGAAAACGGTGTGGACGCGCACATTGAGATGACCCTGACCAGCCCTGCTTGCCCGCTCACCGACGTGCTGGAAGAGCAGGCGCAGGAAGCCGTGGTGGGCAGCGGCGTGGTGGAAAACCTCACACTGGACTGGGTGTGGATGCCCCCGTGGGGGCCGAACATGATCACCGAGGAAGGGCGGGAACAATTGCGCGCCCTCGGCTTCAACGTTTAGTCCCGGAAGGAAGCCGCGTACCCTTCACCCCGCAGATATGCTAAATATCTGCGGATTCCTTTTATCGTGACTGGGTTGAGGTTGTACCGCAATGGGTCCCCGGGAAACCTACGTAGTCCCGGAACTCGGGTGGCTGGGTCAAATTCGATCCGACCGTTTTTGGGTGGTTTGCTGGGGTCGTCATCGTTCTGGCCATTATGCACCGCGCATAGTGGCGCATAATTCGACAGGAGGGTAGGCCCGCCCAGGGCCGCAGCCTGCACATGGTGGGCCTGGCAGGTTTTTGCCGGACGGTCACACCCGGGATAGGCGCAAATGGGGTGCTCCAGGGAACCGACGAAACGCTGATGCTGGTTGAAGAAGCGCTGCACCCCATAGGTACCGACGTGCTCGTAGTCGCCCCCGGTGCTCAGGGCGTAGGCGACCGCATAGCCGTAGGGTTGCAGCTCCTGGTTGACGAGGTCTTTGACGTCGACAAGCGCGCCCGTGGTGGTCATGACTTTGCCATCAGCATGGTAGCGCAGGGTGGGATCCAGCACAATCACATAGCAGTTACGGTAGGGGAGGAATGGGTCGGTGGTTTTCCCGGAAGGGTGGAGGACTTTCCGCACCAGGGCGTGGAACATTGCTTCCGAGAACTTCATGTTGTCGGTGCGCAGCGCATTGGCGGTGGCTACCAGCTCAGTTTCTACCGCAGCCACCAGTTCGGCAGGGCCGGCACCTTGGAAGTAAAGGTGGTTGTTGGCGTCCGCGGTCTTATTGAAGGCAAGCCGGGGATGGTTCCGGTGCGCGGTGAGGGTCGCCACGGTTTGCTTCACGTGCTGCTCCAGCTCGTGGGGGAGCACCTTGGCGGCCTGCTCGCAGAAATCATCCACGAGTTTCACCCGGTCTGTGTCGGTGCCGGTGAGTTTATTCAGCCCGGAAGCAATGATGTCGATTTCGTCGTAGCTGAGGTGGCGGCTGGTAAGCTTCGTGAGTAGCGCCCTGCCAAGCACCTTCACAACCCAAAGCATGCGGCGGGCCCGCTTGAGGGTGATACGGCCCCACGCGGCAAGGTCGCTTGCCGACGGTTTCTCGGAAGCGATATGCAACAGGAGGGCGGAGTCTTCCGCCGCTCTGCGCTGCAAAATCTGCTGTATGGGGCTCATAACTCCAGCTAAGCCGAAGCATCCCGGCTACGCAACCACCCCAACGAAAACCTGTGGATTGTTAAGCCCAGGCACAGAAAACTGGCCAAAGTTATCCACAGGCTGGTTTTTTATTCTGCTACCACTTGACTTTTTGCCTAAAAGGTATATCATTAACTGCCCGTCACCACAGGGTGCTAGTATTTTCGCTTGTGATCGTGACCAATGACTTTGAAGTTCGGGTGGGCGCCAGGACCCTCCTAACCGCCCCTAAACAACAGCTCCGAGTCCAACCCGGTGACCGCATTGGCCTGGTGGGTCGCAACGGCGCCGGAAAAACCACCACCATGCGCATACTGGCGGGCGAAACCGAACCCTACGGCGGCTCGGTCACCCGCTCCGGGGAGATTGGTTACCTACCCCAGGATTCCCGGGAAGGAAACCTGGAACAAACCGCCCGGGACCGAGTTCTCTCCGCCCGCGGCCTAGACACCATCATGCGGAACATGGACCGGCAGCAGGAAATCATGGAAACCACCGAGGACCCCCGCCGCCGCGACCAGGCAATCAAAAAATACGCCCGCCTGGAAGAACGCTACCATTCCCTCGGCGGCTACGAAGGCAACGCGGAAGCCGCCCAAATCTGCGACACCCTAGGACTGCCGGCCCGGGTGCTGGACCAGCCGCTAAAAACCCTATCCGGGGGCCAGCGGCGCCGGGTGGAGCTGGCCCAAATCCTGTTCGCAGCCTCCGCCGGTTCCGGGAAATCCACCACCACCCTCCTGCTGGACGAGCCCACAAACCACCTGGATGCGGACTCCATCATGTGGCTGCGGGAGTTTTTAGCCAAACATGAAGGCGGGCTGGTCCTCATCAGCCACGACGTGAAACTGCTCGCCGCGGTGTGCAATAAGATTTGGTTCCTGGACGCGGTGCGCGCCGAGGTGGATGTGTACAACATGGGCTATCGACGCTACCTGGAGGCCCGCGCCGCCGATGAGGCCCGCCGCCGGCGGGAGCGCGCCAACGCCGAGAAAAAAGCGGCCGCCCTGAAGGAACAGGCGGCCCGGTTCGGGGCGAAGGCCACAAAAGCGGCGGCTGCTAAACAAATGCTGGCCCGCGCCGACCGGCTGGTGGGCTCCGCGGACAAGGTCCGCCAAAAGGACCGGGTGGCCCACATTTCTTTCCCCACCCCCGCTCCCTGCGGGAAAACCCCCTTGCAGGCCACCGGGTTGACGAAAACGTACGGCTCCCTGGAGGTGTTCGCCGGGGTGGATTTAGCCGTCGATAAGCAATCCCGCGTGGTAGTGCTGGGCTTTAACGGTGCCGGAAAAACCACCCTGCTGCGACTCCTGGCGGGGGAGGAGCACACCGACGGGGCGGGCGGCATCGTGACCGGGCACGGGCTGAAAATCGGCTATTTCGCCCAGGAACACAACACCATTGACCCGAACAAAACCGTGTGGGAAAACACCATCGCCGCCTGCCCCGACGCCGTCGAACAAGACCTGCGGAGTCTACTGGGCGCATTCCTGTTCTCCGGGGAACAACTCCAACAACCGGCCGGCACCCTATCCGGTGGGGAGAAAACCCGCCTGGCACTCGCCGCCCTGGTATCATCCCGGGCAAACGTGTTACTGCTCGACGAGCCCACAAACAACCTCGACCCCATCTCCCGGGAACAAGTACTCCAAGCCCTCCGCACCTACACTGGCGCAGTCGTCCTGGTCACCCACGACCCCGGCGCGGTGCGGGCCCTCGAACCGGAACGGGTGATTATCCTCCCGGACGGGGATGAGGACTTATGGAGCGACGACTACATGGAGATCGTGGAACTATCGTGAAAAAGATCATTATCGCAGCAGACATCACCCTCAAGCTCGCCGCCTGGCATTTCCTCTACCACCGGCCAAACCGGCACAAACGCGCATGGTTTCTAGCAACACTTGTGCCGGTCATCGGGCCACTATGGTTCCTTAGTTGCGGAAACCGTGCACCGGGGCAGGAATGAACCCCCCGCGGCGAATAAACTCCGAGTTATCCACAGTGGACACCGGAATGATGGGGGCGTAGCCGAGCAACCCCCCGAAATCCACCTGGTCGCCCGGACCCATGCCGGGAACCGGAATGACCCGCACCGCCGTGGTTTTATGGTTCATCACCCCAATCGCAGCCTCGTCCGCAATCATGCCCGCAATAAGCTCCGCCGACGTGTCCCCAGGTATGGCCACCATGTCTAACCCCACCGAACAAATAGCGGTCATGGCCTCTAGCTTATCGACGCTCATAGTGCCGGCCCGCACCGCATCGATCATGCCTTTATCCTCCGACACCGGAATGAACGACCCCGACAAACCCCCAACCCGGGAACACGCCATCATGCCGCCCTTCTTCACCGCATCATTAAGCAGCGCCAACGCCGCGGTCGTCCCATGCGTCCCCACCTGCGACAACCCCATGTGCTCCATGATGTGCGCCACCGAATCCCCCAATTCGGCGGTCGGCGCCAGGGACAAATCCACAATCCCAAACGGCACCTGAAGCCGCTGGGACGCCATGGTGCCCACCAACTGGCCGGCCCGCGTAATCTTAAACGCCGCCTTCTTGATCGCCTCCGCCACCTCATCCAGGCTGGCCCCCGCCAGGGACCCCAACGCCCGATCCACCACGCCCGGGCCGGAAACCCCCACCGACACCACACAATCCGGCTCCTCCACCCCATGGAACGCCCCCGCCATAAACGGGTTATCGCCCACCGCATTGGCGAACACCACCAGCTTGGCGCACCCAATCGCCCCCTGATCCTTCGTCAACTCGGCCGCCTGCTTAATAACCTCCCCCATGGTGCGCACCGCATCCATATTGATACCGGCCCGGGACGAACCAATATTCACCGACGAACACACCACATCCGTCGACGCCAACGCCTCCGGAATGGACGCAATCAACCGGCTGTCACTCTCCGACATGCCCTTCTCCACCAGGGCGGAATACCCACCAATGAAATTCACCCCCACAGCCTTCGCCGCCTCATCCAACGCGTGGGCAACCAACTCATGCTCCCGGGAAGCTATCAACGCCACCGGGGTCACCGAAATCCGCTTATTCACAATGGGAATCCCCAATTCCCGCTCAATCTTCTCACACTCCGACACCAGGTGCTCCGCCCGGCGCGTGATCGTGTCATACACCGCAGTGCAAGTGTCCTTCGTCGCAGACCGCATGCACCCCAGCAGGGAAATCCCCATGGTGACCGTGCGAATATCCAGCCGATACTTCTCGATCATCGCAATGGTGTCGAGAATATTGTTTGATGAATGATGAAAATCCATGCCACACCCCCTAAATAATGTTCATGGCATCAAAAATGGCCTGGGATTGAATGCGGATAACCAGCTTCTCCCGCTCACCCACCTCGGTCATTTTCTCCTGAATCGTGGTGATATCCACCTCCGACTCGTCAAACGCCACGTGCAGAATCATGGTGAAATAATCATCCATCAGCGTCTGGGACACATTATGAATATTAATATTGAGTTCGGCGCAGGCCGTGGACACGGCGGCAATAATACCCACATGGTCAATGCCGGTAACAGTCATGATCGCAAACATGCGTCACATGCTACGCCGCCATACCTCACCTGGCATAAAGATCCCGGAAATTACGAAGAATCAGATTATCGGTCTCCAGGTTCGCGGCCGCCGCCCCCGCCACGATCGCATCATACTCATACGGCTCGTAATACCCGTTATCCGCATAAATCTGCAACCGTTGAATAAACGTCCGCAACTCCAACTCGGGGTGAAACTGGGTCGCATACACATTCGACCCCACCTTAAACATTTGCACCGGACAATCGGTCCCATTCACCAAACACGTCGCCTCATTAGGCAATGTCTCAACCGCCTCCACATGACCCACCAACGTGTCAAATAGTGCCGGCATCCCCGCCAACAAAGGATCCCTCGCCCCCTCCGGCGTCAACGACGCCGTGATACACGCCGGCTTCTCCCCAAACACCCGACTGATCGTCGCCCCCACCACGGAACCAACCACCCCAATCCCATAACACGCCCCCAAAAACGGGAAATCCTCAGCAACCACCCGCGACACAATCGGAGTCACATACGCCTCCACCTGCCGCTGCACCACCGACTTCCGCATATCCGTGTTATTAAACGGCCCGCCACCCAAAATAATGCCCGAATAATCCGCAAAATCAAGCTCCGGCTGCTCCAGGTTCATCCGAACCTGCACCAATTCCTCGGAACGCAACCCCATGATCCGCCGAAACGAATGATGCTCCGCATGTGCAGCCTCATCCTCCGGCCGGTGACTAAGAAGCAAAAACGGCAACATCAGCGACTCTTTCACTCAAACAATACGAAATAAAATTCTGCAACACCCGATGCGCCCACCGCACATCAACCGAACCCAACGACGCCACAATTGACGCGAAATCCGCCCGGGAAAAATAACCATAGTCAATAAAAAACCGCATGCGGGCCTCCATCGCCGCCGCATCCATCTCACAATGAAACTGCGACGCCCACTTATTCCCACCCCACCGGAAAAGCTGCACCGGGCACGTCGGTCCCGACGCTAACACCGTCACCCCCGGCCCCACTTCGGCAATCGACTCCGTATGCCCCGTCAACCCCATAAACCGATCCGGCAACCCCCCACACACCGGATCCGACAATGCGGCAGGCAATAACTCCACCACACTTCCCCCACTCGACTCCGCATGCGACCGATCCACCCGACCCCCGGTAGCATCCGCCAACCAACCGGCCCCGAAACAAATGAAAAACACCGGCGTAGCAGCGTCGACAAGCAACCGCAACTGCCGATGCACATGCACCTGATACGCATCATAAGCATCATTCGTCACATTCAACGAACTACCCCCCACAATCACCCCAGCAAACCTTGACACATCCCCCACCTCATCAGACACCCCCGCAATAATCCGATGCTCACAATCAACCACGCCCGTAGCCCGCACAAAGTCCGCAAACTCCGTCACCGCCACCTGATGATACAACTCACCAGCCGGCCGCAACGACACAAACAAAAACATCCCACGCATTCCCTTACTCAACCGACGACTGGCTCCGCACACTCGACTCCACCAAATGCAACACGGCCTCCAAATCATCCGTAGGCGCACCCGAAGCCAACCGAGTGATAAAACCATCAAGCACCGTTTCAAGATACGTGTGAATCACCCCAATCTCAACATCGCTACGCAACCCACCCCGCCGCGCATTCGCCGTCAACCGCGCCCGCACCGCATCATCCAACACCTTCTGATGCTCCTGCCACCGCATCCGAAACGTCGGATCCGTCCGCAACATCTTCGTAATCTCCAACCGGGTGGCCAACCAATCATGCCGCTCGGGATGCTTCAACATATCCCGCATCACCTCCACCAACCCATTCGCCGCCACCACCTCAGCCATCCGCGCCGCATCCTCCCGTGCCAACGCTAAAAACAAATTCTCCTTATCCCCAAAATGATGAAAAATTGCCCCCCGCGACTTCCCAATCGTCTCCTCCAACCGGCGCACCGTCGCCCCCTCATAACCATGCTCCGCAAAACACCGCCGCGCCCCATCCAAAATCTCCTGCCGCCGCTGCGACAACTCCGACGAACTCACCACCGGCATAACCACTCCTTAAAAAACTATTGGCCCGGGAACCCCGGGCCAACTCAAACATTTACCTAGCTCTTAGCCATATTACGCAGCACATACTGCAAAATACCGCCATTACGGTAATAATCCGCCTCACCAGGAGTATCAATCCGCACCACAGCATCAAACTCCACCACATCACCCGACTCCTTCGTCGCGGTCACATGCACAGTCTCCGGCGTCACACCGGAATTCAGCTGCTCAATGCCGGTAATGTCGAACGTTTCCGTCCCATCCAGCCCCAATGACTCATGGGATTCACCCGCCGGGAACTGCAACGGAATAACCCCCATACCAATCAAATTCGACCGGTGAATCCGCTCAAACGACTCGGTAATCACCGCCTTCACACCCAACAAATTCGTGCCCTTCGCAGCCCAGTCACGAGACGAACCCGTACCGTACTCCTTACCACCGAGCACCACCAACGGGATACCGGCGGCCTTATAGTTCTCGCACGCATCAAACACGAACGCCTGCGGACCACCCTCCTGGGTGAAGTCCCGGGTGTAGCCACCGGCAATATCCACCAACTGGTTCTGCAACCGAATGTTAGCGAACGTGCCCCGCATCATGACCTCATGGTTGCCGCGCCGGGAGCCCAGCGAGTTGTAGTCTTTGCGGGCCACACCGTTCGCGTCCAGGTATTGGGCGGCCGGGGTGCCCGGTTTGATGGAGGATGCGGGGGAAATGTGGTCGGTGGTGACCGAATCGCCCAGTTTTGCCAGCACCCGGGCGCCGTGAATGTCGGTGACCGGCTGGGGCTCCATGGTCATGCCGTCAAAGTAGGGGGCTTTGCGGATGTAGGTGGAGTCTTCGTTCCAGGCGAAGGTTTTCCCGGTGGGAATGTCGAGTTCCTGCCACTGCTTGTCGCCCTTGAACACGTCGGCGTAGTCGGCCTCGTAGAGTTCACGGGAAATGGCGGATGCCATGGTTGCTTCGATTTCTTCCGTGGATGGCCAAATGTCGGTGAGGAACACATCGTTGCCGTCTTGGTCTTGGCCGAGCGGCTGGGTGGCGAAGTCGAAGTCCATGGTGCCGGCAATGGCGTAGGCGATCACCATGATGGGGGAGGCCAGGTAGTTCATCTTCACGTCGGGGGAGATGCGGCCTTCGAAGTTACGGTTGCCGGACAGTACCGCGGTGGCGGTGAGATCGTATTCGTTGATGGCGGCCGACACCTCGTCGGGGAGGGGGCCGGAGTTGCCGATGCAGGAGGCGCAGCCGAAACCGGACAGGTAGAAGCCCAGGGCCTCCAGGTCTTTCCACAGGTCGGCGCGCTGATAGTAGCCGTCCACCACTTGGGAGCCGGGGGCGCAAATGGTTTTCACCCATGGCTTGGCTTTCAGGCCTTTCGCCGCGGCTTTCCGGGCGATCAGGCCGGCACCCACCATGACCGACGGGTTGGAGGTGTTGGTGCAGGAGGTGATGGAGGCGATCGCCACCATGCCGTGGTCCACCGTGTATTCGCCGCCTTGCGGGGAGGCGATAGTCACCGGGTGGGACAGGCGGCCTTCCGCGCCCTCGGCGGCGGATTCCCCACTACCGGGGCGGGAGGAGTTATAGTTTGCCTCGAACGTGTCGGTGAGGGTGGTGGCGGGCAGGGTTTCGGTGTCGTTGCAGTAGTTCGGCAGGTCGCGGCGGAAGGCTTCCTTGGCCTCGGACAAGAGAATCCGGTCCTGGGGGCGTTTCGGGCCGGCGATGGACGGCACCACGGTGGACAGGTCGAGCTCTAAATATTCGGAGTATTTGGCCTCGGGGGCGTCTTGCTCAAGCCACAGGCCTTGGGCTTTGGCGTAGGCTTCCACCAGGTCGATTTGTTCCTGCGGCCGGCCGGTGAGGTGCAGGTATTTGATGGTTTCTTCGTCGATGGGGAAGATGGCGCAGGTGGAGCCGAATTCCGGCGACATGTTGCCGATGGTGGCCCGGTTGGCCAGCGGAATGGACTTGACCCCGTTGCCGTAGAATTCCACGAATTTTTGCACCACACCGTGTTCGCGCAGCATTTCGGTGATGGTGAGCACCACGTCGGTGGCGGTGGCGCCGGCGGGGATTTCGCCGGTGAGTTTGAAGCCCACCACTTTGGGGATCAGCATGGAGACGGGCTGGCCGAGCATGGCGGCTTCCGCTTCGATGCCGCCCACGCCCCAGCCGAGAATGCCGAGGCCGTTTTCCATGGTGGTGTGGGAGTCGGTGCCGATGCAGGTGTCGGGGTAGGCGAGGCCCTCATTGTCGAACACGACGCGGGCCAGGTATTCAATATTGACCTGGTGGACGATGCCGGTTCCGGGGGGCACCACGCGGAAGTTGGAGAAGTTTTCCGCACCCCAGCGCAGGAATTGGTAGCGTTCCTCGTTGCGTTCGTATTCGATCTCCACGTTTTGCTTTAACGCGGTGGCGGTGCCGAACGCCTCGATGATGACGGAGTGGTCGATGACCATTTCGGCGGGGTTGAGGGGGTTGACCTTGTCTGGGTCGCCGCCGAGGGTTTTCACTGCCTCACGCATGGTGGCGAGGTCGACCACGCAGGGCACACCGGTGAAATCCTGCATGAGGACGCGGGCGGGGGTGAATTGGATTTCGATGCTGGGTTCGGCGGTGGGGTCCCAGCCGGCGATGGCCTCGATGTGGTCTGCGGTGATATTGGCACCGTCTTCGGTGCGGAGGAGGTTTTCCCCCAGCACTTTCAAAGAATAAGGCAGTTTCTCCATGCCGGGTACGGCGCTGAGGGCGAAATAGTCGTAAGATTTATCGCCAACCCGCAATGTACTTTTGGCATTGAAGGAGTTCTTGCTATCAGTCACGAGGGAGCTCCAATTCTATGAGTGAGTTCAGTATGTGGCCGCCACCTGGCTTTGTACGCAGCGACTTTGTGCGACAGTATCGGGGTGAACGTCGCCTGACGCACATTCTAACAGTACGGTCGTTCTGTTGGGTAGTTTTTGCTTCCGCTTGTCTACGCCGCCCGGTTTGACCATCAAGGTTGCCCCCATCAGGGGGAGACTTTCGGTTTGGTGTCGCTCCCTATTAAATAAAAGGTATCACCGTGCTATTTCCAAGGAGTGAGTCGTTATGGTTCCAGAGTCCGTCAATCTTTCTGACTTGTCCGAACAATTGCTTGTCGACGGGGTGGCGTTGGAGCGGGATAATGATGCGCTCCACCGAGACCTGATGGCGGCGAGGGACTATGCGGCATCCCGAGGGGTGGGGGAGTTGGGGATCGCGGTTTTGGAGGCGCCGCCCGCCCGGTTGGCGGATATGCGCGACATTGCCCAGGAGTTGGCGCGGGACACGGGGATTGCCACCGTGGTGGTTAAGGTGCCGGGGACGGCCGCGGTGGTGAGCACCAGGTATTCGCGGGCGGATTTGGAAAAGGCGCAACAGTCATTGGTGGTGCAGCCGGATTACGGCGTGGGGGTGCGGGGCTTTGCCGACAGTTTGGCCCATCCGCTGCCGGTGGGGTTGTTGTCGGCACTGTTGCTGGTGGTGGTTGCGGCCGCGGTGGGGGCGAGCCTCATGCGAATCAAGGCCTATACCTAGAGAACTCTTCGAAAAAAGTTGTAGTTTTAAGCCATAGTTAAGATAAAACGCCGAAAACCGGGAATTTGTGATTATTATCACACCCGGTTTTTCACTTGTGTTAATCACGAGGTCATTGGGGCTAATGTTACGATCGTGACTTGAGTTAAAGTTGTAACCAAATTGAAATAAAGTGCGTTATGTTTCCTAAGTCGTTAGTGTTGCAGATGTCGACACGAGAGTCGACATTTATAACATGAAACCACTTGTTCGCATATGTGGGGAAGCATATGGCGGACCAAATCAATGTGCACCAGGAGCCATCTGTGACAAGACTAAGCCGCATAGTAGCTGGAGGGATCAGCGCAGTATGTCTCGGCATATCGACCCCCGCGGTAGTGCATGCCGCCCCCAACGCCGACGTCGTTCAGGCGCGCAATAATGTCAACGGTCTTATCGCAGCGTTGTCAAAATCGAACTCCGACATTGCCGCCCTGGAATTAAAGATGGGGCGGCTCCGGGAGGCCGTGAATAAGGCCTTGGTTGATTTCCACTCAGCCCAGGCCGACGCCACCAAGGCCAGGACCGAGGCCGATCAGGCCCGCGCCGCACTCGATACCACCCAGGGGCAAATAACCAAGGCGCAAAAAGTCCTCGACGACATATCCAATATTGTCTATCGGGGCAGTTCCTCGTCTGCCATCAGCGGGGTGGTGAGCAAACCCAAGGCGGAAGACACCTTAGATCGCCACACACTGTTGCGCACCAATGCCGACAAGCAGCGGGACGCCATGACGGAGCTCGATAAGCTCCGCACCCAGCAGACCAATGAGGAATCCGGCCTACGGGCCGCCCGCGACGTGGCGGAAAAACGCGAGCAGGAAACCGACAAGGCCAAGCAGGATGCCCAAAAGGCTATCGACGACGCGGCCGCCGAGCTCAAGCAACACCAGGCCGAGCATGCCGCATTGGTCGCCAGCCGGGACGCCGCCCAAAAAGAGCTCGACACCATCCAGGCGAAGCAGAAAACCACCACCGCCAAGGCGACCACGAGTGCTGCGCCAACGCCAACAACGCCGGCCAAGCAGAAGTCCGAGGCCAAGCCCACCGAGGCCACGGCCATTGCCGATTCCATCGCCAAGATCGTGGGCTCCTCCCAGCCGGATCACACCTCTTTAAACCTCAAGCCTGTTGCCGAGAACATCACCCTCACCGAAAACGATGTTGATGACGAGGACGACGATGAGGAGGAGAATGAGGACACCCAGGACCAGGCGCAAACGCAGGCGCCGGCACAGTCGCAGGGGGGTAGCACCAACCCCACCCAGGAGGCCAATAAGGTCAAAGATGGGGAATTGACCCTCGACATGCACGCGCTCAGCAGCAATGGCCCCGGATCCGTGGCCGATCTGCTGAAGAAGCTCAGCGAAGCCGGCGGGGCTGGCTCCGACCAGGCCAATATCAACCTCAACGGGGACCGGGCCTCCAAGATCGAGACCGTGATCGCCCGCGCGGAATCCCAATTGGGGGTGCCCTATGCGTGGGGTGGGGGAGACGCGAACGGCCCCACCCTGGGGATTCGTGACGGTGGCGTGGCCGACTCCTTTGGCGACTTCGAAAAGGTAGGGTTCGACTGCTCCGGTCTCACCCTGTACGCATTCGCCGGCGTGGGCATTGCGCTGCCGCACTACACCGGCTACCAGTACCAATTCGGCACCAAGGTGAGCCCGCAAGAAATGCAACGCGGTGACCTCATCTTCTATGGGGCTAACGCCGAGGACCACGTGGCCATCTATTTGGGGGATGGCCAAATGATCGAAGCCCCCCAATCGGGTTCGGAAGTTGTGGTTTCCCCCGTCAGGTGGGGTGGCATGAGCCCACAGGTGGTTCGGCTGCTTTAGGCGTCGAAAAGCAAAACCATCCTTAGATTATAGGTTAATCCTAAATTCTGGGGGTGGTTTTATTTACATCTTTTGACCTGTTACTCTTACTACTCATGAACACCCCCACCCCTGTCGATGCCCTCCTTGTTTTAAGCTTCGGCGGACCGGAAAAACCCGAGGATGTCCGCCCGTTCCTGGAAAACGTCACCAGGGGGCGGGGAATACCGGCGTCCCGCCTTGATGAGGTTGCTGTCCACTACCACCATTTTGATGGCTACAGTCCCCTCAACGACTGCAATCGGGAAATCATCGCCAACGTCGAGGCCGAACTCCGCCGCCGGGGTAGCACCCTGCCCGTTTACTTCGGCAACCGCAACTGGCACCCCTACGCTAACGACATTGCCCTCGAACTCGCCGAAAACGGGCACCGCAACGTTGCTGTTTTCGCCACCTCCGCCTGGGGTGGGTATTCCGGCTGCCGCCAATACGGGGAGGACATCCAAAAAATGCGCCACCACCTGGCGGAGCATCACAAAACCCCCATTGATTTTTATCGGCTGCGGCAATTCTTCGACCATCCCACATTCATCGAAGCCGGCGCCCACGCCATCCGCAACGCCTACCAGCAATACGCCGATCAGGGGATAGGCCGCGACGATATTCGGCTCGTCTTCACCGCCCACTCCATCCCGGTTGTCGCCGACCAACGCTCCGGCACCGACGCCGACGGCGCCCTCTACTCCCGCCAAGTTCACGAAACCGCCCGGCTCATCGCAGGTCGCCTCGGTGTCGCCGACTACGACGTGGTATGGCAGTCCGCCTCCGGTAATGGAAAAATCCCCTGGCTGGAACCCGACATCTTGGATCACGCCCAGCTTCTCCACCAGCGCGGCGAAACCCACCTCCTCGTCGCCCCCATCGGATTCATTTCCGACCACATGGAGGTCATTTGGGACCTCGACAACGAGCTCCAAGACGAAGCCCGAAACCTCGGCATGACCGTCATCCGGGCCGCCACCGTCGGCCACACCACCGAATTCGCCGCACTCATTGTCGACCTCATCGACGAATCCCTCGGTATCGCCCCGCCCCGCCACGTGGGTGCCATCGTCAGCAAAGGCTGCATCAAAAACGGCGAGCCCTGCGAAACCAGCTGCTGCCGACCGGCCAGGCCCACCCGACTCCTCCACACCGCCACCGCATAACACCCCGGCGAGTAACCCCCACCTTGCCGCTTCTGGTCGGTACCGTTATGCGGCATGAGAAACTACGGCGACATATTCACCCGCAAACCCGCAGCCTCCACCTACCCAACCCAGCCCGCCGCCCTCGGTGAGGTGGTGGAAGTGCTTGCCGACGGCTATGTGGGGGCCATTGTTGGTCACGAAAAAACCTACGACGGCGACTTTATCCGGCTCGAAAACAACCAAGGAAAAACCCGCCTTTTCAAACTCCGGCCCGGCGCGTTCCTCGTCGACGGCATCCGCACCACCCTCACCAAACCCCAACCGGCAGCTCGGCCCCAACGCTCCAACTCCGGCTCCACCCGGGTAGTAGACGCCCCCGCAAAAGTCGCCGCTCCATCCCGCATCTGGGTGGAAGGCGTGCACGACGCCGCCATTGTCGAAAAAATCTGGGGCCACGATCTTCGCGTCGAAGGCGTTGTTGTCGAATATCTTGAAGGGCTCGACAACCTGCCCCACCGGCTTGCCGAATTCCGCCCCGCCCAGGGTCGCCGGGTAGGCGTGCTCGCCGACCACCTCGTGGCCGGCTCCAAGGAAACCCGCCTCACCGACCGAGTGGGGGAGCACGTTCTCGTCACCGGCCACCCCTATATAGACATTTGGGCGGCGGTGAAACCGGAACGGTTAGGCATCCGCGCCTGGCCCGACATTCCCCGGGGTGAAGACTGGAAAACCGGGGTGTGTGCCCGCCTGGGGTGGGCAAACCCGAAGGAGGGCTGGAACCGGGTCTATCGGGCGGTGAGCACCTATAAAGACATCGATTCCACCCTGATAGGGGCGGTGGAACGGCTTGTGGATTTCGTTACCACCCCAGAACTGACGAAAGCGGATTTACGGTAAGCTTGGGTGCCGTGGGAGCACTTATATGGTTGATCGCCGGGATTGCGCTCATCGGCCTAGAACTCGCAGCAGGAGAGCTCACCTTCCTCATGCTGGGCCTAGCAGCGCTAGCCACGGCCGGGGTGGCGATGTTCCATGTACCGCTGAGCATAGAACTCATCATCTTTGCCCTCATGTCCTTAGGGCTGCTCCTGTTTTTAAAACCACTGCTACGCCGCCACCTCACCCGCGCTCCGGCGCTCGATACCAGCCCGGCCGCCCTCACCGGGGCCACCGCGGAAGTTTTAGAACCAGTAGGTGCTCACGCCGGCCAGGTACGCCTTGACGGGAGTATCTGGTCAGCCCGCAGCCTGGACCCAGCTCATAACTTTTCCGTCGGCGAACGCGTCAGCGTCGTCACGATTGATGGGACAACCGCGGTTGTGTGGAAAGAAACGAAATAGCACGATGGGTACAACAACATGGACATTGCAACGTTAATTCTCATTGCCGTTGTCATCCTGGTGGTAGCAACATTCATCGCTAAAGCAGTGGTGCTGATGCCCCAGGGTGAAGCGGCAGTTATCGAACGACTGGGTAGCTATACCCGCACTATATCCGACGGCACCGGCATGATTATCCCCTTCATCGACCGGGTGCGGGCCCGGGTTGATACCCGGGAACGGGTCGTCAGCTTCCCGCCCCAAGCCGTCATCACCCAAGACAACCTCACCGTGGCCATTGACATTGTGGTGACCTTCCAAATCAACGACCCCGCCCGGGCAATCTACGGGGTGGACAACTATATCGTCGGTGTGGAACAAATCTCCGTCGCCACCCTCCGCGACGTGGTGGGCGGCATGACTTTGGAAGAAACCCTCACCTCCCGCGATATCATCAACCGGCGGCTCCGCGGCGAACTCGACGGCGCCACCACCAAGTGGGGGCTGCGGATCTCCCGGGTGGAGCTCAAAGCAATCGACCCGCCGCCATCAATCCAACAATCCATGGAAATGCAAATGAAGGCGGAGCGCGAAAAACGCGCCATGATTCTCACCGCCGAAGGTCAGCGCGAATCCGACATTCGCACCGCCGAGGGCCAGAAACAGGCCCGCATCCTCACCGCCGAGGGTGAAAAACACGCGGCCATTCTCCGGGCCGAGGCCGAGCGGCAGGCAGCTATCCTCCGTGCGGAGGGTGAACGCGCCGCCAAATACCTCCAGGCCCAGGGCGAGGCCCGAGCGATCGAGAAAATCAACTCCGCCATCAGCCACTCTGAGGTCACCCCCGAACTGTTGGCCTACCAGTACCTGGAGAAACTCCCCAAGCTTGCCGAAGGCCAGGCCGCCACCATGTGGATGATCCCCAGCCAATTCGGTGATTCCCTGGAACAGTTCGCCAAAGCCCTCGCCCACAAGGATGATGATGGGGTATTCCGCTACGAACCCCAAGCCCCCACCCTGCCGGCAGACGCCGACGACAACACCGACGAATGGTTCAAAACCACCTCCGACCCGGAAATCAAAGCCGTCGTCGCCGCGGCTAACGCCACAGCCCAACTGCCTGTCGACGACCTGCCGTCGGCAGTACCCCAACCCGGCACGACGAACAGTGGGGAGCCGCAACCCCAACCCTCATATAACCCGCCACCATCAGATGGTGGCTTTGAGCAGCCGCAACACCAAATCCCGCCCGGCGAGTTCGGCATGCCACCCCAAGGTCGGTAACCACCAACCCACCGCCTGCCTGGAAACCCCAGGAGGCGGTGCGACTTCCCAATTAGCCTTCCCGAACCGGCAGCTTCCGGTCAAAAACCAGCCCAAGAACCCCCACACAGGTCAAACACACAGTAATCACCATAATGGTGGGATCCGCCTTCCCCGTTAAGGTGTTACCAAGGAAAACCGTGGCAATAGTACCCGGGGCCGACCCGACCAATGTGGCCACCGTAAACCCCACAAGCGGAACCGACGTCAACGCCGCCGCATAATTCAGCACCGAAAACGGCACACCAGCAATCATCCGCAGCGATGTCACCGCCAACCATCCCCGGGCCCGCAACCTGGCATTAATCCCCGAAACCGCCGGATGCGCCAACCTAGGCGCCATCCAATCCCCCAACAAATACCGCACCACGCTGAGTGAAACCGCGGCGGAAACCGTGGTCGCCGTCAGCGCCACCACAATCCCCAACCATGGGCCAAACAACACCCCCGAACTCAACGTGAAAATCGTCCGCGGAATCGGAAACTGCGTTACCACCACATAACCAAACACAAACACCATCACAAACCACCTGCCCGTCCCCGCAGCCCACGCATTCATCGTGGCCAAAGACGGCACCTTCACAGTAAACGTGATAATAATCATGCCGACCACAAGCAACCCGACAACAAGCTTCCGCCACAGCGGCCAGCTGCGGATACTTGCAGCCGCATCACGTATAACACCAACACTAAAGTCCCAAATGGTTCGCACACCGAAATCCTAGTCAAATAACCCCCAAAACCACAGTGGCATAGGGTTAAAATAGGTGAAGGCTGTACGCGTCACCCCACATAGGGTGATAAACGCAGCACATCAGTAACTGTTCACCGCGTAGTTTCCCTGAAACCAAGGCTGTTGCTCACATCACACCTTTTACCTTTCGCGGAAACTACCTCAAAAGGGGAGTGGGACCCACTCGTGACTGACGCACCAAACACCTTGATCGAGAAGCAACAAGCCTGGTACAAGGCCGTTGCCGGAGTGTTCGCCCGCGTCCAAAAAAAGGATGTCGCCGACATCCCCCTGGATATCTGGCAAAAACTCATTAAAACCACCTACGATGGCATCCCCATCAATCCGCTCTACAACCGAGCCGATGAACTCGAAGAAGCCGCCCTGCCCGGCGTCTTCCCCTACCGGCGCGGCGCCGCCGGAGTAGGCCAAGAAAACCAAGGCTGGGGAGTCGCCGAATCCTTCGACGAAAAATCCACCAACCAACAAGTCCTTGACTCGCTCTACAACGGCACCACCAACCTCGTCATCCAGGGCAGCGCCGACATCGCCACCCTGCTCAACGGGGTCTACCTGTCCCTGTGCCCCGTGCGACTCTTCGCCGGAGTCCGCACCGTCGAACAGGCAAAAGCCCTCTTCGCCGTCGCAGACAGCCAACAAGAAACCCCCCAACTCATCGAACTCGGCGCCACCCCCCTCACCTCCATGGTCAACGGCGGCGCCACCATCAGCCTCGATGACACCATCGAACTAGCCAAACAAGCCGCCCAACGCGATAACACCCGCGCCATCCTGGTCGACGCCGTCACCTTCTCCAATCAGGGTGCTACTGATGCAGAAGAAATCGGCCTCGCCCTCGCCGCCGGAGTCGAATACCTCCGCGCCCTCACCGACGCCGGATTCACCATCGAACAAGCACTCGATCAAATCTCCTTCCGGTTCGCCACCACCGACGAACAATTCGCCCAAATCGCAAAATTCCGGGCAGCCCGCCAACTCTGGGCCCGCGTCGCCGAAATCGTCGGCGCCCCCGAACACGGCACCTGCCCCCAACACGCACTCACCGCCCCGGTCATGTTCACCCAACGCGACCCCTGGGTCAACATGCTCCGCTCCACCGTCGCTGCCTTCGCCGCCGGTGTTGGCGGCGCCACCGACGTGGAAGTGCTCCCCTTCGACTGGGCCATCCCCGGCGGATTGCCGAAAACCTCACGCAGCTTCGCCCGCCGCATCGCCCGCAACACCAACCTGCTTCTTCTCGAAGAATCCCACCTCAGCCACGTCATCGACCCCGGTGGCGGCTCCTACTTCATCGAAGCCTTCACCACCCAACTCGCTGACAAAGCCTGGGAAGTCTTCACCAGCGTCGAAGCCGAAGGCGGCCTACAACAAGCCATCGCAGCCGGCACCGTCGCAAAGCTGCTTGACGACGCACACGAGGCGCAACGCAAAGACATCGCCCGGCGCATCAAGAAAATCACCGCCATCAACGAATTCCCCAACCTCGCCGAAGCACCACTGCCCGCCGACCTGCGAGTAGAACCCAGCCGCGTCCGCCGCTGGGCCGCCGAATTCGAAGCGCTCCGCAACCGCTCCGACGCCTACATGGAAGTCCGTGGCACCCGACCCGCAGCGGTACTCATCCCCCTCGGGCCGCTCGCCAAACACAACATCCGCACCGGATTCGCCACCAACCTCCTCGCCTCCGGCGGCATCGAAGCCCTCAACCCCGGCCAAGTAACCCCCGGAACCGAAGAATTCACCACCGCAGCAAAATCCGCCCCCATCGCGGTCATCTGCGGCACCGACCAGGAATACGACGCCACCGGCAAAGACGCCTACGAAGCCCTCCGTGCCGCCGGCGTCGACACCATCCTGCTCGCCGGATCCCCAGGACACGAATTCGAACCAGACGGATACCTCAATATGAAAATCGACGCAGCGGCAACCCTGGCCGAACTGCTCACGAAGTTGGGAGCATAAGCCATGAGCACCATCCCTAATTTTGCCAACTACCCCGCACAATCCGACGCCACACCCACCGAGGCAGACGTCACCTACCTGCGCGACCAAGTATGGGAAACCCCCGAAGGCATCGACGTCCCCCGAGTCTTCGACCGCGCCGACCGTAACAACGCCGTCGCCGATGACCAACTCGACTCCTTCCCCGGCATGCCCCCCTTCATGCGCGGCCCCTACCCAACCATGTACACCAACCAGCCCTGGACCATCCGCCAATACGCTGGTTTCTCCACCGCCGCCGAATCCAACGCCTTCTACCGGCGCAACCTCGCAGCCGGCCAAAAAGGCCTCTCCGTCGCATTCGACCTCGCCACCCACCGCGGCTACGACTCCGACAACGAACGCGTCCTCGGCGACGTCGGCATGGCAGGCGTGGCCATCGACTCCATCCTGGACATGCGGCAACTCTTCGAAGGCATCGACCTGGGCAACGTCTCCGTCTCCATGACCATGAACGGCGCCGTCCTCCCCGTCCTCGCCCTCTACATTGTTGCCGCCGAGGAACAAGGAGTGCCCCCCGAAAAACTCGCGGGCACCATCCAAAACGACATCCTCAAAGAATTCATGGTGCGTAATACCTACATTTACCCACCAAAACCCTCCATGCGCATCATCTCCAACATCTTCGAATACACCTCCATGAAGATGCCGCGCTTCAACTCCATCTCCATCTCCGGCTACCACATCCAAGAAGCCGGTGCCACCGCCGACCTGGAACTCGCTTACACCCTCGCCGACGGTGTCGAATACATTCGCGCCGGCAAAGATGTCGGCCTTGACGTGGACAAATTCGCCCCCCGCCTCTCCTTCTTCTGGGGCATCTCCATGTACACCTTCATGGAGATTGCCAAGCTGCGCGCCGGGCGGTTGCTGTGGAGCGAGCTGGTGGCCAAGTTTGGGCCGAAGAACCCCAAGTCACAGTCGCTGCGCACACACTCGCAAACATCCGGTTGGTCGCTGACCGCCCAAGACGTGTTCAATAACGTGCCGCGCACCTGCATTGAGGCCATGGCCGCAACCCAGGGCCACACCCAGTCGCTGCACACCAATGCGCTGGATGAGGCGCTGGCCCTGCCCACCGACTTCTCCGCCCGCATTGCCCGGAACACCCAGCTGCTGCTGCAGCAAGAATCCGGCACGGTGCGGCCCGTCGACCCATGGGCTGGCTCCTACTACATTGAGTGGCTCACCGAACAGTTGGCGGAGCGGGCCCGCGCCCATATCGAAGAAGTGGAGGCCGCCGGCGGCATGGCCCAGGCCACCATCGAGGGCATCCCGAAGCTCCGCATCGAGGAATCCGCCGCCCGCACCCAGGCCCGTATCGACTCCGGCCGGCAAGCCCTCATCGGCGTGAACAAATATGTGGTGCCCGAAGACGAGCAGATCGAAGTGCTCAAGGTGGACAACACCAAGGTGCGCGCCGAACAGCTGGCCAAGCTGAAGCAACTTCGCGCCGAGCGTGACGAAGCAGCCGTGCAGGCCGCCCTGGAGGCGCTCACCGCAGCCGCCGCCAAGGAAGACAAAGAGCCCGGTAACCTGGACGAAAACCTGCTCAAGCTGTCCGTGGATGCCGCCCGCGCCAAGGCCACCGTCGGCGAAATCTCCTACGCCCTCGAAAAGGTGTTCGGGCGCCATGAGGCGGAGATCCGCACCCTGTCCGGCGTATACAAGGATGAAGTAGGGAAGGAAGGTGCCGTGGGTAACGTCGAAAAAGCCATCGCCATGGCCGACGCATTCGAAGCCGAAGAAGGCCGCCGGCCGCGTATCTACATCGCCAAGATGGGCCAGGATGGCCATGACCGGGGACAGAAGGTGGTAGCCTCCGCCTACGCCGACCTGGGCATGGACGTCGATGTGGGACCCCTGTTCCAAACCCCCGCCGAGGCCGCCCGGGCCGCAGTGGACTCCGACGTCCACGTCGTGGGCGTGTCCTCGCTGGCAGCCGGCCACCTCACCCTGGTGCCGGCCCTGAAGGAAGAACTGGCCAAACTCGGCCGGGAAGACATCATGATCGTCGTGGGCGGCGTCATCCCACCAGGAGACTTCCAGGAACTCTACGACGACGGTGCCGTAGCCATCTACCCGCCCGGAACAGTCATCGCCGACTCCGCCATTGACATGCTGACAAAGCTGTCAAAGCAGTTGGGCCTGGACCTCGACGTCCCGGACGACACCGCGAGCGCCTCATAACCACGGGCTCCTGACCACGGGTTAGTTTCATGACATGCCGGCCACCTGTTCCATCATGTGGCCGGCATTGACATTCAGAGCCAAAAAATCTTCAAAGGAAAGCACCAACCACCATGACCATTGACGACGAATACCTCGAACACCACCTCGGCTCCCTCATGACCACCGCCGGCACCGACCTAGGCGAACAGACCGCCGTGGCCCCAGAAATCGTCACCCGCGCCCGCCGCCGCATTGATGTCGATGAGCTGTTCACCGGGGTACGCGCAGGCGAACGCACCCACATTTCCCGGGCCATCACCCTGCTGGAATCCACCGCCCCCGCCCACCGGGTGCTAGCGCAAGAACTCCTGGTCAAACTCTTGCCCTTCACCGGCAACGCGTTACGGGTAGGCATCACCGGGGTGCCCGGCGTGGGCAAATCCACGTTCATCGAGGCCCTAGGCATGACACTCATCGGCGATGGCCACAAGCTTGCCGTACTGGCCATCGACCCGTCGTCAACAAAAACCCGCGGCTCAATCCTGGGGGACAAAACCCGCATGGCCAAACTAGCCCGGGAAGACAATGCGTTTATCCGCCCATCGCCGTCCGCCGGCACCCTAGGCGGCGTGGCCAAAGCCACCCGGGAATCCATGGTGGTATTCGAAGCAGCCGGGTTCGACGTGATCCTGGTGGAAACTGTGGGCGTGGGCCAATCCGAGGTAGCGGTCTCGCAAATGGTGGACTGCTTCACATTCCTGGCGTTAGCAGGCGCCGGCGACCAGCTACAAGGCATCAAAAAAGGCATCCTAGAGATGGCGGACCTGGTGGCAATCAACAAGGCCGACGGCCCAAACCTGAAGAACGCAAAACGAGCCGCCCGGGAACTATCGGCAGCCATGCGCATGGTCCGGCCCGAAAACGCCTCATGGCACCCACCCACAATGACCATGTCCGCCGTCGAACACGAAGGCATCGACACATTCTGGAAACACGTGCAAGACCACCACAAGGCCATGCTAGAATCCGGCGCCTTCGAACACACGCGCAGGGAACAACAAGTGCAATGGATGTGGTCCATGGTGCATGAAACCCTATTGCAACGACTGAACACCAATCCGAACGTGGTTGCGACCCGCAAACTGGTAGAATCCCAACTGCGGCAGGCACAAATCACCCCAACCCTGGCGGCGGAAAAGATTCTGGCGGCGTTCGACCATGAAGACTAGCGCCTCAACCCTGTGGTGCTTGAAGATCGCCGCATTCATCACATTCGGCACGGTTGCCCTGGGGGCGGTGGTGTGCGCCACCTATTCGAGTGCGGCATGCCCAAACTGGCCAGGCTGCTACTTCGGGCAGATTCTGCCCCGGGGCGAACTCAACCCAATCATTGAATTCACGCACCGAGTATTCGCCATGTCAACCCTGCCGGCGCTACTCGTCGCCGCGGTTATGGCGCGGAAACATCCACTCCGGGTGGTGCGCGTTCTACCGTGGTTTGCGGTGGCTGGTGCCCTGGGCGCGGGCATTTTCGGCATGTTCACCATCAAGACGGGGTTGACACCCATCCAGGGCATGGCCGACCTGTGGTGCGCACTCATGTCCCTGGTGACCATTGTGATCACCCTGGTTGCGGCGCGCCGGGTGGAGCTGGAACAGAATCGTCGAATAGCCCAGTTGGCGTATGGGGTGCTGGGCGGGCTGTTTGTCTTGCACGGCCTGGGGGTTCTCACCGCGGCCGCGGGCTCGTACACCCGGTGTATGGGGTGGCCGTTGTGGCTGGTCAACGACATGGATAAGACGCCCGCGTTGCAACTCGCCCGCGTGGGGTTGGCCGTGATTATCCTGGTAGGCATGGGGGTGTTGGCGTGGCGCACCAAGATGGTCCTGCCCCTGGCCATGCTGCTGGCCGTCGAGCTGATTCTCGGGGTGATTATTCGCGTGAATGGGCTCAATGGGCTCCTAGGGTCGCTGTATGGCATCACGGCGGTGACCATTGTTGCGACCGTGGCATGGGTGGCCGGACGCTACCGGCTGTGAGCTTTTCGACGGCTTCCTATCAGGGATATGCCAGGTTTTCGCCACTAAAACTCTAATAGGCTGGTGGGAATCTAGCATGAGGGCGAAAGTGATTCTCCAGTTTCATTGTGCAGAATGAGAACCAATGTTGTAACGGACCAACTGCGAAATTGAAGGAGAATCCCATGTCGAACCGTAAATCTCTCACCATGATTGTTGCCGGCCTGTCTACCGCCCTGGCGCTCACCGCCTGTAGTAAGACTGTTGATGCTGCGACGTTTCCCACGGCGTCGATAAGCAATGTGGCCTACAGCGAGCAGGAAGCGAAACAGCTGCCCAGCGATGGCACCATCACCGAGGCGGGCGTGTACAAGGTGAGCGGGAATATCACCACGCCGATTACCGTCAACGCCCCCAAGGATGCTGCCGTGGTGCTGCGGCTTGATGGGGCCACCATAAACTCCACGGTGAGCATCAAGCAGGCGGGGGATGTGGTGCTGTATGTGGCCGGGGACTCCAGTATTAGCAGCACCGACGGCCATGGGGTGGATTCAAAGAGTAACCTCACAATTGATGGGTCCGGCAAGCTCACCGTCACGTCGAAAGACAAGGACGCCATCCATTCGGACGAAAACCTGACCGTCACCGGCGGCACCCTGGAGATTTCCGCGGGCGACGACGGCCTGAAGGCGGTGAAGAACCTCACGATTGATGGGGGCACTATTAACGTGAGCAAGTCGAATGAGGCCCTGGAGGCGCTCAATGTGACTATCAATAACGGCACGGTGACTACGCATTCCACCGATGATGGGATGAACGCTTCGCTTGACGACGGCCTGGCGGACCAGAACGCCACCCCCTCGATCACCATCAACGGCGGCACTGTGAAGGTTTATGCGGATGCTGATGGGCTGGATTCTAACGGTAATCTGACTATCACCGGTGGCACTACCACGGTGATTGGCCCGACCACCGTGGATAACGGTAGTTTCGACGCGGACGGCACGTTTACTATCACTGGTGGCACGGTGGTCGGTATCGGTAGTGGTGGTATGCCGCAGACTCCCACGGCTGGGCAGGGGTGGGTTCAGCAGAATGTGACGGTGAAGGCCCAGGATCGGGTGAAGGTTACTGATAGTAATGATGCTGAGGTGGTGTCGTTGATGGCGGAGCAGGCCGCGACCTCGTTGTTTGTGTCTATGCCGCAGATTACAGAAGGTCAAACCTATAAGGTGACTAGTGGTTCGGCCACGACCGAGGTGGTGGCGGGGGAGAACGCCCAGGGTGGGTTTGGTCCTGGTCCTGGTGGGGTTGGTGGCCCTGGGGCTGGTGGTAGCAGTGATCTTGGTGTGGTGCCCCCGGAGAATGGTGATCTGCGGGCGCCTGCTCTTACTGGTAGTAGTCGTCGTGGTGAGACGAACCAGCCGACGGATGGCTCATCCTCATAATAGTGGGGGAGTAACAGACTTCCTCGGCCCTTGGTTTACGCACCCAGGGGCCGGGGGTTTTGCTGTAGCTATTGCTTTGTGGGGGTTGTTCAATGAGTTGATCATTATCATAATATTCCCTGTTAGTTCATGACTCATTGAATCATAAACTCATTACTAACAGGGAGTATTTTCGTTAACTATCACACACAACCCTAGGGCTGTGTTCATCATCGTATATATGGTTCAATAACGTATACCTTCATTCCTCGTAGCGATTCCAAATCAACTACCGGGTCCATGGCCGCGAATTTCCGCACATTCCTCTGAGTAAGACCAATGATAGGATCATCCCAATCAGGATTATCAAATTCCTTATCATTGACCCACAACGCTAAATACGGCCTCTTTAACTCCAGATCAAGCCACGCACCAGAATTCACTAAATCATCTAAAAGCAAATCACCAGTATAATCAGATATCCCCGGATACCGCCCTAACACTGCCGGGGGACGCGCCTCATCAGCAACCCGATCAAACAAATCCTTAGCCATTACCATCACCTAGATCTTTTGGTTTTGTTGTTAATCATCGTAAACGAGTTTCACCTTCATTCCTCGTAGTGATTCTAGGTCGACTACTGGGTCCATTGCTGCGAATTTGTGTGCGTCTGAATTGGTAAGAATCTCAATGGGATCATCTAAATCAGGATTATCGAAATCCTCCTCATTCACCCACAACGCTAAAAACGGCCTTTTTAGTTCCAGGTCAAGCCATGCACCAGACTCTACTAAATCATTCAAAAGCACCTCGACAAAATAGTCGGCTATCCCTGGATACCGCCCCAACACTGCCGGGGGACGTGCTTCGTCAGCAACCCGATGGAATAAATCCTTAGCCATTACCATCACCTAGATCTTTTGAGTGTTGTTCGTCATCGTACATATGGTTCAATATGGTATACCCGCATTCCTCGTAGCGATTCCAAATCAACTACCGGGTCCATTGCCGCGAATTTGCGCACATTCTCCTGGTCAATAGCAATAATAGGATCAGCCCAATCAGGGTTATCGAAATCCTCCTCATTCACCCACAACGCTAAAAACGGCCTTTTAAGTTCGAGGTCAAGCCATGCACCAGACTCCACTAAATCATCCAAAAGCACCTGCTCAAAATCCTCATACAACCCATACCGCCCCAACACTGCCGGGGGACGTGCTTCGTCAGCTACCCGCTGAAACAAACTTTTAGCCATTACCATCACCGACTGGATTCTCTGGAGGAAATTCTTTATATAAGACTACCTGTCAAGTGTCAGTTTTTATAGGCACTGACACTCAATGGTAACCCTGGGGTGTGTTAATCATCGTAAAAGAGTTTCACTTTCATTCCTCGTAGTGATTCTAGGTCAACTACTGGGTCCATTGCTGCGAACTTGCGCACATTTGCTTGGTCAATAGCGGTGATGGGATCTTTCCAATTATCAGTATTGTCAAAATCCTCATCATTGACCCACAAAGCCAAAAACGGTATCTTTAACTCCAGGTCAAGCCATGCACCAGACTCCACCAAATCATCCAAAAGCACTTGATCATCATTCTCATACATCCCATACCTGCCCAATATTGCAGGCGGCCGGGCTTCGTCAGCAACCCGCTGAAATATATCTTTAGCCATTACCATCACCGACTGGGTTCTCTGGAGGAAATTCTTTAAGTATAAGACTACCTATCAAGTGTCAGATTTTATAGGCACTGACACTTAATAGTAACCCTGGGCTGTGTGTATCATCGTACATATGGTTGTGGTACACCTTCATTCCCCGCAGCGATTCCAGGTCGATTGCCGGGGCCATTGCTGCGAATTTGCGCAGATTCTTTTGAGTAAGACCAATGATGGGATCCTCCCAATCAGGATTATCGAAGTCCTCACTATTCACCCATAACGCTAAAAATGGTTTTTTGAGTTCCAGGTCAAGCCACGCACCAGACTCCACTAAATCATCCAAAAGTACGTCGGTGAAATAGTCGGGTGGTCCGCACCCGGGCCGGCCCAATATTGCAGGTGGACGGGCTTCGTCAGCTACCTGCTGAAACAAACGTTTAGCCATTACCATCACCTAGATCTTTTGATTGTGTTGTTAATCATCATAAAAAAGCTTCACCTGCATTCCTCGTAATGATTCCAAATCAACTACCGGGGCCATTGCTGCGAACTTCCGCACATTCTTCTGAGTGCGACCAATAATAGGTTCTCTCCAACTATCAGGATTGTCAAAATCCTCATCATTCACCCATGTAGCCAAAAACGGCCTTTTAAGTTCCAGGTCAAGCCATGCACCAGACTCTACTAAGTCATCCAAAAGCACCTCAGCATAATAATCACGCATCCCTGGATACCGCCCCAACACCGCAGGCGGACGGGCTTCATCAGCAACCCGCTGAGACAAACTTTTAGCCATTATCATCACTACCTTGAGGAAATTCTTTAGGTATAAGACTACCTGTCAAGTGTCAGTATTTGCAGGCACTTACGCTTAATAGTAACCCTGGGTTGTGTTGTTCATTATCGTAAACAAGGCAGCTTATCCAGTTGCTGGGAAATTATGGTTCAGCTTCTTAAGGCATTAACCCACATCACTACTCCCTGAAAGTGTAAGGAAAAACAAGATAGATGACGTGTTCCTTTCGATTCGTCATCTGTTGGCGTGGGTGGGTTTTCCAGTAGCTGAATAAGCTTCGTTATGCTGGGAAATCTTCTTGTCTTTGGGAAAATATTTCCTGTATTTCAATGTCAGTGGTGTTTCCCCACCAGCAAACTGTGCGAGGGGTGTTCTTGTACACATAAAATGCCATGCGTTCCTTAGGCCACCAGACGTTATCGATTTCCACAACAGGCGTGGAACCAATCTTTGCCAGTTCTTGGGCGAAAGATTCAGCGGACATATTAGTAAGGTCAATACCTTCGAATGTGTCGCCATGAAAAAGTGAGGCAACCTCAACACATGCTACTTCTCCAGTGATTTCATTTTGATCCACCCCGATAAGGTAATTATTTCCGTCTAAGACCAGGTAGCCTCGGATGGATCCAAAACCAATGGTTGTGACATTCTCTAATGATTCCTGGAACTTACGGAATGGATCATTAATGGAATACTGGGGGATTCCGGTCTTTTTAAAATCCATTAATTTATTCTATTCCTTGGAAGATGTTCCACATTGTTTCATTATTCGTCTCGGTATGCCCGTCCATCATTTCTGGGAATCCACTAGCGCTTCTGCCTTAAGGCTAGTAAAGCTCATCACGGGAGTCGTTGACGCATAGGAATTCCATCCAATAGTCTTCTTTGTCGTCTGGTTGATCGTAAATCTCTACCCTATAAGTTAATAACGCGCCGGCGTTGATGAGTTCGTCAGTGATGTTAAACGTCTTGGGTTTCTCTTCTTCGGTCCCCATGAACGTTGCTGGAGAATAGTCGTAGGCTAGAAGAGGCTTCGCTTTGTCTGGGAATGTTGGGTCATCGCTCACCATTGCTCTGCTTCCAAGAGCGGTATTGAGGGAGTGAAAGAATGCGCCTGCGGGATCACTTTTAGGGTCAGAGCAGTCAAATTCCACCAACCCTACAATGGGCTTTCGCATCAGAAACCCGAGCGGTGTGTCTGTAAAATCCCAATGCCAGAGCAGTACGCCACCGTATTGGCGTGTCATGTCGGAAAATTTTTGCAGCGTCTCGAACTTGAAGAAAATATACAAATGCAGGCTGGTATCTTGCGCTACCTGGTGGCGCAGGGCTGTGAGCATGTGTTTTTCGTCAGGCATTCTTCGCCAAAACATATATTTGGAATACATTGAGCAAGACTTTCTTTTGCGATCTCGGGGTTTATTCGGTCACTGGAGCATGTGACTTGCCGTGTGTTGGCATGGCCCCTTCCTATGCTTGGGCCAGAGCACGTGATCCAGGATGGGGGGCTAATCACAATGTTATTATGTCCAGCCAGCCGGTGGTGCAGGTTTCCTGATGCCTCCTGGTAGTGCGTGAGAGGCTACTGAGCGTAATGTCGGCGTCGGTATAAAAGGTATGTACGCATGCTGGCGCACGGGTGGGCGTCGTAAAGCAAAACCCCAACCTGCAACAGTTGGGGTCATCATGTGTGCCCGAGGGGGGACTTGAACCCCCACGTCCATTAGTAGGACACTAGCACCTCAAGCTAGCGCGTCTGCCATTCCGCCACCCGGGCTTAGGATGTGGTTTCAGCCATATCGGCTGGGCACTCGCTACACTTTAAGCGAAAAACCAACAATAAGGCAAATCAGCAGGTAAAACTCCCCAAAATTCCGTTGGTGGCAAAGCTGTTACTGTTAATAATGATGACAGCACACCCATCAGAATCACAACCAAAACCACTCAGGCGGGGGATAGCCTGGCGATGGTTCGCCCCAGACCAACCACCCACCACCGACCGCAGCCTCCGCCCCGACACGTGGGATGGTGGCAGGCGGGTGGCGAGCAATATGCTGTTGGCATACCCCGGGGCGGTGACATGGCAGGTCACCATGCAGGGTGTGGGGTCGGGCATGAGCGCCGTCGCCACAATCGTTGTGGGCCGCGTTATCGACGTCACGTTCGGCACGGGCCATGTCGCGGAAATCCTCCTACCGCTGGGATTATTGTGCGCACTGATGATCCTCGGTATTGCAGGCGAAACCACCTCAATGGGCATGAGTCAAGTGGGGATCGCCCGGGTGGTGCACAACACTCGGCTCTTCCTCACCGCCAGGCTGCTGCGCAGTCGGGATATTCGCCACAGCCCGGGCACGATCTTAAGCACCGTCGATACGGACACGAAAACCTGCGCCGATGTGCGGGAAATCACTGGATTTCCCGTCATGATGATCGGCTATCTCATCGGTGCGACCTTCGGTATCGCCCCCATATCCCTGACGATCGCCCTGCTGCTGCCCGTGGGTGCGCTGCTGACCGCCGGCGCCGCGGCACTCACCGCGAGGCCCATCACCAGGGTGTCCGCAGCCCGCCGCCAGGCAGAGGCCGGGCTTGCTAGTCTTGCTACTGACGTCGCCCAAGGCTCTCGCGTGGTTAAAGGTCTGGGGGCGGTAGAAATCACCCAGCACCGGTTCGACGCCACCAGCGACACGGTTCTCGATGCCATGGAGCGGGACATGCGGGTGTCCATCGGCATGGATTTCCTCCGCCAGCTCGTGCCCACCTTCCTGGTCATTCTCACCATCAGCTATGCCGCCTGGCTCGCCCACCTGGGGGAGATTACCCCGGGCGAATTGGTGTCCATCTCCATGATCGCCGGCCCGGCGCTCCAGGCGTTGGGTATCTCCATGGGCATGTTATCGAGCACCTGGGCGCGCGCCATCGCCGCCGGCGACCGCATTAGTGATCTCATTGACGCCACGGCGGCGGACTCCGAGCAGTCGGGGGACGACACGGGGGAGCATCGCAAAGCGGAGGAACTCCTCGCCGCCTTTGAGCCTGGGCTGCACGTGTGGCAACCCACCGAGGATAATTACCGCGACTATCATGTGCTCGCCGGGCTCGACGAGGTGCTTGCCACCCCGCATCTCGTGAGTGTGTTCGAAGGGACCCTTGCCGAAAATATCAACCCCACCGGGGATATCCCTCATGAACAAGTGATAGCAGCCCTCGATGCTGCCGCCTGCACCGACATTATCGAACGTTTGGGCGGGTACGGTCCGGGTGGGGAGTTGCCCACCACGCCGCTCGGCGAGGCCGGCCTCAACCTGTCCGGTGGGCAGCGGCAACGTGTCGCCCTGGCCCGGGCTCTCGCCCGCAACCCCCGCGTGCTCCTGTTTGACGAACCCACCACCGGTCTGGACGCGGTCACCCTCGACGCCGTGGTGCAGGCCATAAAACAGTTGCGCGCCACCAGCATTACCCTTGTCATCTCCGGGCGGAAAACCTGGGCTCGCGCCGCCGGAGAGGAACGCGTCCGATGACTCACCAACTCGCCCACCATGACCCGCTGGCGCCAGCCCCCGTAGCCGAAACCCTCCGCTACCTTGGTGGCTTCCGTAACGCACTCAGCCGCCGCTGGTGGGTAGGCCTTATTGCGCTGCACTGTGTCTTACTTGCCTGCACCATTCTGGAGGCCAACGTGCTGGGCTACAGCGTGGATGCCCTCCGCGGCGTCGCCGTCCCCATTGTCGGTACGGGGGAGCGTGCCCTCATGATCCTGGTCGGCGTGGCCTGTGCCGCCACCTTCGTTGGCCACTGCCTGCGTTCGCTTGCTAACTATCTTATTGGTATAAAACTGCGCCGCATGAGCGTCGACCTGAAACGCGACTGCCTCAACTCCACCCTGCAGGCACCCATTCCCGATGTCATGGCGCTCGGCACTGGCAACGTCATCACCCGCATGACCCACGACATTGACCAGCCGGTCACCCAGTTCAGCCAGATTGGGTCCCGGGTCATGTTCATGCTCCTGATGTTCCCCTTCAGTATCGGCGCCATGACCCTCATCGACTACCGGTTCGGTGTGCTCGCCCTGGTCATCGCCGTTATTTTCGTCCCCATCAGTAAACGCTGGATCGGGGCGCTGCCCCCGGTGACCAACGCCATGTCCGCCATCGAGGCCGAACGCAACGCCACCCTGCTCGACACCCTCCGGGGCTCGCTACCTTCAAAGCATTCCGCTATGGCGCCTGGGCGCTTGACCGCATGCAAACCAAAAGTTGGGCGGCCCTCCAGGCCACTGCCACCCGCGTCCCCTACATCAACCGGCTGCTCCACCTCGCCCAAACCATTTCCGGGGTGTGGGTGATTGCCGCCCTCGGCCTCGGCGCCTGGCTGACCGCCCACAACCATATCACCGCCGGCGCCGCCTCCGCCGCGGTATTCCTCGCCGTCCGGGCCGAAACCCAAATCTTCAACACAATGTTCTTTCTCAACGACATTCAGGAAGGCATGACCCGGCTCGGCCGCGCCGTCGCCCTGGCGAAACTCTACACCCCAACCAGCCAACACACTGCCCCCGACCTGGAAAAACCCGCCGACGTCACCATTCGTGGCCTGGAATTCTCCTACCCTGACACCACCGAACCCGTGCTCCCCGCCCTCGACCTCACGCTGGCGGCCGGCACCACCACTGCCCTCGTCGGCGCGTCCGGGGCGGGTAAATCCACGCTCGCCGCCCTCATGTCCGGCCTGCTGCGCCCCACCGCCGGCACCATCACCGTTGGTGACGTGGACATCGCCCAGGTTTCCGACGTGTGGACCGCCCGTAACGTCACCCTCATCAGCCAGGAGGTGCACATATTCTCCGGCGCGCTGCGTGATGACCTCCGCATGGCGGCCCCCACCGCCACCGATGGGGAGCTTCTCGACGCCCTTGCGGCCGTGGGCCTGCCCGAGAACGGTACCGCCTTCCGCCGGGCCTTCCCCCTCGGCCTCGACACCCAGGTGGGGGCGGGCGCGGTACCACTCATGCCGGAAGTGCAGCAACAAATCGCCCTCGCCCGGGTGCTGCTCCGCAACCCCCACGTTCTCATCCTCGACGAGGCCACCTCCGAAGCCGGATCCGACCAAGCCCACACCCTGGAGGTGGCTGCGCAACTCGTCACCCGGGGGCGCACCGCCCTCGTGGTTGCCCACCGGCTGGACCAGGCGGTAGTGGCCGACCGTATCATCGTGATGGACGCCGGGCGCATCATTGAAGACGGCAGGCACACTGACCTTGTCGCCGCCGGCGGGAGATATGCGCAACTCTTTGCCCGATGGAGCGGCCAAGATCACACCATGTAGGGTATGAATGAACCTATGAGTTCATACGCATCAGACCCCCGATTCCCCGGCCCAGACCCCTACGCGCCCCTGCGGGACTTGCCGGACTTCCCCCTCACCTCCACCGACTTTGCTAACGGCGACGCCATCCCCGACACGTATGTTGCCCCGGCAAACGTGTCCCCCCAACTGGCCTGGTCTGGCTTGCCGGAGGGTACCAAATCCATTGCTGTGACCATGTTCGACCCCGACGCCCCCACCGCCAGCGGGTTCTGGCACTGGGCCGCATTCAACATTCCCGCAACTGTCACGGAACTTCCCACCGGCGCGGGCCTGGCCGACCAACCGCTGCTGGGGCTTGACGAAACCGTCACCCTGCGGGGCGACTCCGGTATCCGCGGCTACTACGGGCCCAACCCGCCCGCCGGCCACGGCCCCCACCGCTACCTGTTTGCCATCCACGCGGTCGACGTGGACCGGCTCGACATTCCCGCAGACGCCACCCCCACCGTGCTGGGTTTTAACCTGTACTACCATTCCCTCGCCCGCGCCGTGTACTGGGGCTGGTACCGCAACGACTAACTAAAAATGCCCAAAACCCCAGGCCAGTCGTGGCCCGGGGTCATAAATGGGGTGGGGGAGGGCTAGTCCAGGGTCCACGGCAGGTTCGACCCCACCGCCTCCGAAATATTATTCAGCCCGTAGGCCCGCAACTGGGCGGCAATGCCCAAGTGAATATCCCGAATCCAATCCAGGCCACCATAAATCAGGCCAGTGTAGCCCTGCACCAAGGTGGCGCCGGCCGCAATGCGCTCCCACGCATCCTTCGGCGTCGAAATCCCGCCCACCCCAATGAGCACCAGGGAATCACCCACCCGACCCCGCAACCGTTTGAGCACCTCCAACGCCCGATCCGCCACCGGCGGGCCGGAAATCCCGCCCGGCCCCATGGCCGCCACCTGCGACTCGGGGGTGACCAGGCCATCCCGGGAAATGGTGGTATTCGTCGCCACAATACCATCCAAACCCAACTCCAACGCCAGGTCCGCCACCGCATCCACATCCTCATCGGACAAATCCGGGGCGATCTTCACCAACACCGGCGTGTTCGTGGCCCCCTGCACCGCCTGAAGAATGGGCCTCAGCGACTCCACCGCCTGCAAATCCCGCAACCCGGGCGTGTTCGGGGAAGAAACATTCACCACAAGGAACTGCGCTAAATCCCCCAACAGTGATGCCGACCGGCGGTAATCATCCGCCGCCGCGGCCGCATCCACCACCTTGGTTTTCCCAATATTAATCCCCACCACGGCGCGGGTCTTCCGGTGCCGCAGATGAAACGCCACATCCGCCGCCCCCTCATTATTGAACCCCATGCGGTTCAAAATCGCCTTATCCTTCGGCAGCCGAAACAGCCTGGGGGCGGGATTCCCCGGCTGGCCGGCCGCCGTCACCGTCCCCAACTCCGCATAACCAAACCCGATCGTGTGCCACACATCAGCCAACCGCCCGTTTTTATCGAAACCGGCAGCCAACCCTAATGGTTGCGGAAACACCGTGCCAAACACTTCCTGCGACAAGATCGGATCATTCACCTGCACAATCTTCCCCACCAGCCGGTTAACCGGTCGGGGAGTGGCCTGCAACACCCGCAGGGCGGCGGAAATAATGCCATGGATCCGCTCCGGGGACAGCCGGAACATGCCTTTCAACGCCAGGGCATAGGCCTTGGTGCGCCACGGGTGCGGGGTAATCGAATAAGAAGTCATAGGGTGCTTTCCAGTTAAGTATCGCTGATAGGGGAGTTACGGGGTGATGACCTGCACATCAGTTCCAGTGGCGGAGGCCGCGAGGATCGTGCCATCAGGTAACGCCACAAGTGATTGGGTGTTTTCAATAGAATTATAGGCTTCCAACTCCTCGCCTTGGCCCGAACCAAGCTGATACCGCCGGATTTTATTATCATCCGTGGTGGCCACCCACACCTGCTGCCGCTTATCATCCCACGCGATAGCCCACGGCGCACCGGTGGTGGGGGTGGTTTGGTGCAGCCGAATCACATCATTGGTCAGATACACCCCGAACTGCTTCCCGATCGTGTCCGTCGCCAACGCCATCCCCTGGGCCCCCGGGGTGATCGTTCCCACACCCAAGCCCACGCGCAGCACCGCGCCCGCCGACTTGTCAGCCACATTAATGTTTTGGATGATCGTGGTCCGCCGATTGATCCGATACACCGAATCCTCACCGCCAGAAACCGGCACCGCAATCATGGCGTCCGTGGGATCCTCCACCCGAATGGTGGTTTTCTCCCCATCCTGGTACACGTCCACGTCTTCCCGATCCGAACTGCCGGCGAAAATCATCCCACTGGTGGTTTTGACCGCCGCCGTCACCGGCTGGTCGGTGGCCTGAAGCAACACCGGTTCGGCCGTCGGCAGCTCAGCAGGCTTACCCCCGTCGCTTTCTTCGCCGGCCGCATCCCCCGCGCCCCCAGCGTCGTCGGCAGCATCGGCGACGCTCGTCGGAATGCCATACACCCCGTCGGGGCAGCCCAAAACGAATTCGTTCGACGCTGGCGTCGCGCTGATATCCCCACAAGCCGCATCCACCGGCACCGTCACCAGCCGCCCGGCGCGCAACTGGTCTACCGTGCCCACACCCACTACGGCCCCGGCGCGGACCGCAACGATTTCCCCAATATGATCCAACTCCGTCACCTTCGCTAGCTGCTCCGGCAGCGATATCACCTCACCGGCCGGCTCATCAACCATGGCCGGAGAAGGTACGGGGGTGGCGTTCCCCATGGCCGCGGGTAGTTTCTCCTGCACCGATGGTGGGGTGCAGGCCGTGAGCACAACCCCCATCATGATGCCTAACGCGACCAGTGGAAGTCGGCGCGCCGGGCGGGGGGAGGGGGGAGGAAAAAGCGGGGTGGGTTTCGGTTTCACAAGGTCCCAGATTAGCAGGTAGATCCCGTAACTTAGGATTATTGTGCACTACACCCTCAAATACACCCTGCACATTATCTACTGTGAGGGGAGAAGAACCCGCGGTGTACGGTGTGGTGATGTGATTACTACCAGTATCCTCGCCCAGGCTTCCACGGGCGTTAGTGAACAAATGCCATGGTTGGAAGTCATAGTGCTTTCCATTATTCAGGGGTTGACGGAATTCCTGCCGGTGAGTTCCTCCGGCCACCTGCGTATCGCATCCACACTGTTTTTCGATAATGATCCCGGCGCATCGTTTACCGCCGTGGTGCAGCTCGGTACCGAGGCGGCGGTGCTGGTGTATTTCGCTAAAGACATTTTCAGTATCATCGTGTCCTGGTTTAAGGGCCTGGTGAATAAGGACGCCCGGGATTTCAATTACCGCATGGGTTGGATGGTGATTGTGGGTACGATCCCCGTGTCGGCGATTGGGTTTCTCACGAAGGATTTGATTCGGGAGAATCTTCGGAACCTGTGGATTACCGCCACGGTGTTGGTGTTGTTTTCGTTCGTGTTTATCATTGCGGAACGGTTTGGTAGGAAAAACCGGGACTATGAGGAGTTGACGATGCGGGACGCCATTGTGATGGGGTTCGCCCAGTGTTTGGCGTTGATTCCTGGGGTGTCGAGGTCGGGCGGCACGATTTCCGCCGGCCTGTTTTTGGGGCTCACCCGTGAGGTGGCGGCCCGGTTTAGTTTCTTGTTGGCTATTCCCGCGGTGTTGGCCGCCGGCCTGTTTTCCCTTGATGATGCGTTCCAACCCCAGGCGGGTATTGCCGCATCGGGCACGCAGCTTATTGTGGGCACCCTGATTGCGTTCGTGTTGGGTTATGCGTCGATCGCCTGGTTGTTGAAGTTCGTGGCGAATAACACGTTCAGCTGGTTTGCCGTGTACCGGATTCCGTTGGGTATTTTCGTGATGCTGCTGCTGTACACGGGGGAGATCAACCCGTTGGCGGCGGCTTCGGTGTAATTGTTAAGCTTGTCGCATGCATTCGTGGCCCTCTCCGCATATCCCTACCGTCCCCGGCCCGGCCGTGCCGCTGCGCCTTTACGATACCGCCGATGAAACACTGAAACCGGTTCGTGTGACCCATAACCAGGCCGGCATGTATGTGTGCGGCATTACCCCGTATGATTCGACGCATTTGGGGCACGCCGCCACATATTTGGCGTTTGATTTGATTCACCGTTTGCTTATCGACGCCGGGGTGCAGGTCACCTATGTGCAAAACATCACGGATGTGGATGATCCCTTGTTTGAGCGCGCCACCCGGGATGGGGTGGATTGGCGGGAGTTGGGGTCCAGCCAGATTGACTTATTCAGGTCGGATATGGCCGACCTGAGTGTGATCCCCCCACACGATTATGTGGGGGCGATGGAGTCCGTGGGTGAGGTTATTACCATGGTGCAGCAGCTGCTTGATGCTGGTGCCGCCTATGTTGTTGACGACCCTGACTACCCGGATATTTATGCCAGCATCACCGCCACCGACCGGTTCGGCTACGAGTCGAACTATCCCAGGCAGCGCATGCTGGAGTTATTTGCCGAGCGCGGCGGCGACCCGGATCGCCCCGGCAAGCGGGACCCGTTGGATGCCCTCCTGTGGCGGGCGGCCCGGGAGGGGGAGCCCGCGTGGGATGCCCCGTT
Organism: Corynebacterium matruchotii; assembly: GCF_011612265.2. Classification (NCBI taxonomy): domain Bacteria; kingdom Bacillati; phylum Actinomycetota; class Actinomycetes; order Mycobacteriales; family Corynebacteriaceae; genus Corynebacterium; species Corynebacterium matruchotii. The sequence goes on from NZ_CP050134.2 coordinate 1,298,510, forward strand.
TGGGGCGGGCCGGCCCGGCTGGCATGTGGAATGCTCCGCCATCGCCACCAACCGGCTAGGGAGTAGTTTCGCTATCCAGGGTGGGGGATCGGATCTGATTTTCCCCCACCACGAGTTCTCCGCCGCCCACGCCGAGGCGGCCCTAGCCTCCCCCCGCATGGCGGAGCATTATGTGCACACCGGCATGATTTCGCTCGACGGGGTGAAAATGAGTAAATCCCTGGGCAACCTGGTGTTTGTGTCGAAACTCACCGAGGCCGGCCACGACCCGTCCGCGATCCGCCTGGGCGTGTACCTGGGCCACTACCGGTCGGATCGGGACTGGTCCGACAAGGTGTTGTGGGCGGCGGAGCACCGCCTGGTGTATTGGCGGATGGCCACCACCCTCGCCAGCGATGAGTCGGCCGCCCGGGCTTTGGTGCAACAAATCCGGTCCCTGCTCGCCGACGACCTCAACACCCCGGCCGCGATCAAAGCCATCGACGAATGGGCGGACAGTTGCAACGCCCCCGCCACCGACCCCGGCGACGCCATCACCCCGGCTGGCAGCATTGTGGCCACCGCCGTCGACGCCCTCATGGGGGTGAAAATTTCGTGACCGCCATCACTGAATTCATTCAGCAGTTGCGTGAGTTCGGCACCGGGGCGTACCTCCGGCCGGAAGAACGCCAATACTGGGAACCCCCTTTCGACGTTAATGCCCTCCCCGAACTAGAGGCCCTGCTCATCGGCTACGCCAAATCCGTGCCGCTCGACGTGCCCAACCCCGACATCATCCGCGACCATGTGCTGGACCTTTACACCCAACTGCGGGAATTCAATGCCCGGCATAATGATGCCATCATCGAACCTGAAGAAGAGGCCGAAATCACCGAACTGGTCCGAATGATGTGGCCCGATTATGCGGCGGACCACGTGCCCGACTTCGCCGACCTGGACGCGTCGACAAGCGAATAAAATACGCGCATGGCGTGGCAGATTACGGGGCGCGCGGTAGGCCGTACTAAGCTGACTAGCCGATGAGCACCGTATTACCAGTAAAAACCCCCGACTTCCTCGACGCCCTCCACAGTCGTGTCCTCATTGGCGACGGCGCCATGGGCACCCAACTGCAAGGCTTCGACCTTGACGTCGAAACGGATTTCCTTGGCCTGGAAGGCTGCAACGAAATCCTCAACGACACCCGCCCGGACGTGGTAGCCCAAATTCACCGCGCCTATTTCACCGCGGGGGCGGACCTGGTAGAAACCAACACGTTCGGCTGTAACCTCCCCAACCTTGCCGACTACAACATTGCCGACCGCTGCCAGGAACTTGCCTACAAAGGCACCCGCATCGCCCGCACCGTCGCCGACGAGCTTGGCCCCGGTAGGGACGGCATGCGCCGTTTTGTGCTCGGCTCCATGGGGCCCGGCACGAAACTGCCCTCCCTTGGGCACGCCCCCTACCTGGATCTGAAAACCTACTACCGGGAAGCCGCCCTGGGCATGGTTGATGGGGGAGCGGACGGTATCCTCATCGAAACCGCCCAAGACCTCCTCCAGGTCAAGGCCGCCATCCACGGCTGCCAGGAGGCTTTCGCCGAGGTTGGCTACCGGCTGCCCATCGTCTGCCACGTCACCGTGGAAACCACCGGCACCATGCTGCTCGGGTCGGAAATCGGGGCGGCGCTTACCGCCCTGGAGCCGCTCGGCATCGACATGATCGGCCTGAACTGCGCCACCGGCCCCGACGAAATGAGCGAACACCTCCGCTACCTGTCGCGCAACGCCCGCATCCCGGTCTCTGTCATGCCCAACGCTGGCCTGCCCATCCTTGGGAAAAACGGGGCCGAATACCCGCTGAAACCAGCTGAACTTGCCGCCTCACTGAAAACCTTCATCGAGGAATATGGTCTCGCCATGGTGGGCGGTTGCTGCGGCACCACCCCCGAACACATCACCGCCGTCCACACCATGGTGACCGGCGGCATCACCCCGGCGGAAAGAACAACACCCGACTCGGACGCGGTGTCTTCCCTCTACACCTCAGTCAACCTCACCCAGGACGCCGGCGTTACCATCATCGGGGAGCGCACCAACGCCAACGGGTCCAAAGCCTTCCGTGAGGCCATGCTCGCCGGCGACCTGGAAACCTGCGTGGATATCGCCAAACAACAAACCCGCGACGGTGCCCACATGCTCGACCTGTGCGTCGACTACGTGGGCCGCGACGGCCGCGACGACATGGCCGCCCTCGCATCCCTCCTGGCCACCAGCTCCACCCTGCCGATCATGATCGACTCCACCGAACCCAATGTCATCCAAACCGGGCTCGAACACCTGGGCGGGCGCTGCGCCGTGAACTCCGTCAACTTCGAAGACGGCGACGGCCCCGGCTCCCGCTACCAGCGCATCATGCAGCTCGTCAAAACCCACGGTGCCGCCGTGGTCGCCCTCACCATTGATGAAGAAGGCCAAGCCCGCACCGCCGAGAAAAAACTCGCCATCGCCGAACGGCTCATCACCGACATCACCGAAAACTGGGGCCTGGACGAATCCGACATTATCGTCGACACCCTCACCTTCCCCATCTCCACCGGGCAGGAGGAAACCCGCCGCGACGGCATAGAAACCATCAACGCCATCCGTGAATTAAAAGCCCGCCATCCGCGGGTACACACCACGCTCGGCCTGTCGAATATTTCCTTCGGGCTGAACCCGGCCGCCCGCCAGGTACTCAACTCCGTCTTCCTTAACGAGTGCGTCGCCGCAGGCCTCGACTCTGCTATCGCCCACTCCTCAAAACTCGTCCCCATGAACCGTATTGAGGACCGCCAACGCGAAGTCGCCCTCGACATGATCTACGATCGCCGCCGCGACGGCTATGATCCCCTCCAAACATTCATGGACCTTTTCGAAGGCGTCTCCGCCGCCGAAGCGAAAGACGCCCGCGCCGAAGCCCTCGCCGCCCTCCCACTATTCGAACGCTTGTCCCAACGCATTATTGATGGGGAAAAAACCGGCATCGAAACCGACCTTGATGCCGCCATGGCCGAAAAATCCCCCATCAACATCATCAACCAAGACCTCCTCGGCGGCATGAAAACCGTGGGCGAACTCTTCGGCTCCGGCCAAATGCAACTCCCCTTCGTCCTCCAATCCGCCGAAACCATGAAACACGCCGTCGCCTACCTCGAAAACTACATGGAGGCAACCGACGACTCCGGCAACAAAGGCACCATGGTTATTGCCACCGTCAAAGGCGACGTCCACGACATCGGTAAAAACCTGGTCGATATCATCCTCAGCAACAACGGCTACAACGTCATCAACATCGGCATCAAACAACCCATCGCCACCATCATCTCCGCCGCCAGGGAACACAACGCCGACGTGGTGGGCATGTCCGGGCTCCTGGTGAAATCCACCGTGGTGATGAAGGAAAACCTGGAGGAAATGAACGCCCAAAACGCCTCCGACATCCCCGTCATCCTCGGCGGCGCGGCACTCACCCGCAGCTATGTTGAGCACGACCTGGACAACATTTACGCGGGCGACGTCCACTACGCCCGCGATGCGTTCGAAGGGCTCAGCCTCATGGACGAAATCATGGCCCGCAAACGCGGCGAAACCATCACCGAAGACGTGACCAAGCAGCGGAAAAAAGCCGAACGCAAAGCGCGCCGGGAACGGTCCCAAAAGATCGCGGCGGAGCGGAAAGCCAAGGCGAAGCCGGTGCAGCTGCCGGAGCGTTCCGAGGTGGCGGCGGACTTCCCGGTGGCCACCCCACCGTTCTGGGGCACCCGGATCATCAAGGGCCTGTCCGTGTCCGACTATCTGCTCATGCTGGACGAGCGGGCCTTATTCATGGGGCAGTGGGGGCTGAAATCCACCCGGGGTGATGGCCCGGACTATGAGGCGCTGGTGGAATCCGAGGGGCGGCCGCGGCTGCGGGCCTGGATCGACCAGCTGAAAAGCCGCGGCGTGTTAGACCATGCCGCGGTCGTGTACGGGTATTTCCCGGCCGTGAGCGTGAAAGACATGGTCCTGATTCTCGCCGAACCCCGGCCGGACGCCGAGGTGATTCGGGAGCTGAAATTCCCCCGGCAGCAGCGCGGCAAATTCCTGTGCATCGCCGACTATGTGCGCTCCCGCACCCTGGCCGAAGAAACGGGCCAGGTGGATGTGCTGCCCCTGCAACTGGTGACCATGGGGGATCCCATTGCCCGCTACGCAAACGAACTATTCGCCATGAATAACTACCGGGACTACCTCGAAGTGCACGGCATTGGGGTGCAGCTCACGGAAGCCCTAGCCGAATACTGGCATTCCCGCATCCGCGCCGAGCTGCGGCTCCCCGATGGCACACACGTGGGCGATAGTGATGCTCATGACACCCGCCGGTTCTTCGACCTGGACTATTCCGGTGCCCGCTACTCGTTTGGCTATGGTTCCTGCCCCAACCTCACCGACCGACAGGCTATAGTGGACTTGCTGCACTCTGAGCGGATTGGGGTGACACTGTCCGAGGAATACCAATTACACCCCGAACAGTCCACGGACGCATTCGTGCTCTACCACCCTGAGGCGAAATATTTTAATGTTTAAGCTTTGCGACGTCGGAACCCGCCGGGCGTGCTACCAGGCACTAAGGTGAATGATTGTGAATATCAACGAACTACTCGCCCCGGATGTTTTCGTCCCATTCCTCATCGGATTGGGCGTGGTCTGGTTAGTGCTCAAGGCAGTAAAACGCGTCATCAACCGGGTGATTACCCTGGTGGCGACCGCCATCATCTTAGGCGGCAGCCAGCATCTGGGTGCTTTTGATGGGCTTGATAATCTCACACATCTCCTACACCAATAAAAATATTGCTTTAATAATTGTGTAACCACTCTCGACAAGTAAAGGACCAACAGATTCATGGACCCAGCACTGTTCTACCCGCTGAAAAACTCCGGCACCGAATACATGGGGGACACCACCCTTTCCCTGACTGTGACCGACGCCGGAACCATAACCATCCCCTCCGGCACACTCCTGGTGTGCGACCCGTTCGCCCAGTTCATCGGGTTATCCCACGGCCTGGTCTATGATGTGCCGGCCGGCGATCACCCCACCAAAGTCACCATTGCGAACATTCCCGGGAAAACCCCAGTCAACGCCTACCTCAGTGTGGTGTTCTCCAACACCGAACCTGTTACCTTCGAACAGCCCTACCCGCACCGCAACCCGGATGAAATCCCCATCCCATCCGCCATGCGCACCGACGGTGTAGCCCTCGACTCCGGGGCCGCCGCCGTGGTCGACGCCGCCGCAGCCGAAGCATTCACCGCCTCCACCGACCTGGACAGCTTCACCGACTACATCCACACAGACGCCCCCGACGGCTGGTTCAACCTCCTCCGCGACCACAACGGTATCGCACAAACCCCCCTACCAGACCACAAAGAAAACATGATACTGGCTAGGTCGGGGTATGATGCCGGGTTCTACCCAATCGTCGCCGGCTACGACCGGAACCACACCATGGTGTCCCTCCACGTTGACTTCCTTGTTGTGGGCGGGCACCCCTACGACTAGGCCCACAACCCACGTCACGGCGTCGACAAGCATGCCGGCGCCATGGAAGAATGGTGCGCGTGAAAGATTTTGACACCCTCTTTACCGAACTCACCCACCGCAAACCCGGATCCGGCACCGACCAGGCCATCGCCAAAGGCATCCACCATTTAGGCAAAAAAGTCATCGAAGAAGCCGGCGAAGTGTGGATCGCCGCCGAATACCAAACCGACGATGAACTCGCCGAAGAACTATCCCAACTCCTCTACTGGGCCCAAACCATCATGATCGCCCGTGGACTCACCCCCGCTGACGTTTACAAATACCTCTAAACAACCATGCTAAAAGTAGCCGTACCCAATAAAGGCTCCCTGTCGGAAGCCGCCCTCACCATATTGTCCGAAGCCGGCTACGCCAGCCGCAGCAACACAAAATCCCTCACCACCCTCGACAAAACCAACAACGTGGAATTCTTCTTCCTCCGCCCCAAAGACATCGCCATCTATGTCGCCGGCGGACACCTCGACATGGGCATCACCGGCAGAGACCTCGCCGCAGACTCCCGCGCCGACGTGACCGAAGTACTCACCCTAGGGTTCGGCGCCGCCACATTCCGCTACGCCGCCCCCGACACCGAAACCTGGACCATCCCCAACATAGCCGGCAAACGAGTCGCCACCTCCTACCCCAACCTGGTGCGCGCCGACCTGGCCCGCAGAGGCATCGACGCCACCGTCATCCGGCTAGACGGCGCCGTGGAAATCTCCATCAAACTCGGCGTCGCCGACGTCATCGCCGATGTAGTATCCACCGGCCGCACCCTCCGCCAACACGGGCTCGCCCCCTTCGGGGAACCCCTCATCAACTCCGAAGCCATTGTTGTGGCCCGAACCGGCGCCGAAATCACCCCCGAAATGATGGTGCTATTGCGGCGGATGGAAGGAATCCTCCACGCCCATAACTTCCTCATGCTCGACTACAACGTGGAACACCACCTGCTGGAACAAGCCAAAGCCATCACCCCCGGCATATCCGGACCCACCGTGTCCCCACTCGCCCTGGACAATTGGGTTGCCGTCCGCGCCATGGTGCCGAAACCCGAAGCCAACGCAATCATGGACCGCCTCGCCCACCTCGGGGCCCAAGCCATCCTCGCCACCGAAATCCGCATCGCACGCCTCTAAAGTCGACTACAGTAAAAAACTGTATCTGTTACCGCCGCGTGAAAAAACGAGGTAAAAATGGCCAAGTCTGCCCCCAAAAAGGACGAAAAACCCATTCAAGCCCCCCAAAAACCCACAAGTCCCACCCGGAAAGAAGTGGATTTATTGGGGGAAATGGAAGTATCCAACGAGCACTACTACGGCATCCACACCCTCCGGGCCATGGATAACTTCCACATCTCCGGGAAAACCATCAACGACGTACCCGACTTCATCCGCGGCATGGTACAAGTGAAAAAAGCCGCAGCACTCGCCAACCGACGACTCCACACCCTGCCCGCGAAAAAATGCGACGCCATCGTGTGGGCATGCGACCAAATCCTCCACCACGGCAGGTGCATGGACCAATTCCCCATCGACGTGTTCCAAGGCGGCGCCGGCACCAGCCTCAACATGAACACCAACGAAGTCATCGCCAACCTCGCCCTCGAACACCTAGGCGAACCCAAAGGGGCCTACGACATCATCAACCCCAACGATGACGTCAACATGTCCCAATCCACCAACGACGCCTACCCCACCGGCTTCCGGCTCGGCGTCTACGCCTGCATGCAACGACTCATCGAACGAATCGACGAACTGCAACACGCATTCCACCGCAAAGCCGACGAATTCGTCGACATCCTCAAAATGGGCCGCACCCAACTCCAAGACGCGGTCCCCATGACCCTCGGCGACGAATTCAACGCATTCGCCCACAACCTGGCCGAAGAACAAGCCATCCTCCGGGATGCCGCCGACCGACTCCTGGAAATCAACCTGGGGGCCACCGCCATCGGCACCGGGCTCAACACCCCGGCCGGCTACCGCCACCAAGTCACCGCCACCCTGGCCGAAGTCACCGACCTGCCCATCAAATCCGCCGCCGACCTCATCGAGGCCACCAGCGACACCGGCGCCTACGTGCTCGCCCACTCAGCGGTGAAACGCGCCGCCATGAAACTCTCAAAAATCTGCAACGACCTGCGGCTCCTAGCATCCGGGCCGACCGCCGGCCTGCACGAAATCAACCTTCCCGAACGACAAGCCGGATCCTCCATCATGCCGGCCAAAGTCAACCCGGTCATCCCCGAAGTCGTCAACCAAGTATGCTTCAAAGTCTTCGGCAACGACTTCACCGTCCTCATGGCCGCCGAAGCCGGCCAACTCCAACTCAACGTGATGGAACCCGCCATCGGCCAAGCCCTATTCGAATCCATTGAAATCCTCGGCAACGCCGCCACCACCCTCCGGGAAAAATGCGTCAACGGGATCACCGCCAACGCGGGCGTATGCCGCAAATATGTGGAAAACTCCATCGGCATCGTCACCTACCTCAACCCATTCATCGGCCACCACAACGGCGACCTCATCGGTAAAGAAGCCGCCCGCACCGGCAAATCCGTCCGCGACCTGGTCCTAGAAAAAGGCCTCATGGATGAAGCCACCCTCAACCAGGTGCTCTCCACCGAAAACCTCATGCACCCCATGTTTCGCGGCACCCTCTACCTCGACAACTAACCCCACCACAACACCAAGGAGGAAAACCCCATGCCTACCGACGTCGAAATCGCCCAAGCCCACACCCTCGAACCCATCACCACCATCGCCGACCGCGCCGGCATTCCAGAACAATCCCTCATCCCCTACGGCACCACCAAAGCCAAAATCGACATCACCACCACCCCCACCGAAACAACCGGCAAACTCGTCCTCGTCACCGGCATTTCCCCCACCCCAGCCGGTGAAGGCAAATCCACCGTCCTCATCGGGCTTGCCGACGCTATCCGGTCCACCGGCCGCTCCGCCATCGTAGCCATCCGGGAACCCTCCCTCGGCCCAGTCATGGGCATCAAAGGCGGCGCCGCCGGCGGCGGCTACTCCCAAATCGTCCCCATGGAAGACATCAACCTGCACTTTACCGGGGACTTCCACGCAATCACCGCCGCCAACAACACCCTGGCGGCCATGATCGACAACCACATCCACCAAGGCAACCAACTCGGCATCGACCCGCGCCGGGTCTCGTGGCAACGGTGCGTCGACGTCAACGACCGCAGCCTCCGGCACGTGGTCACCGGCCTGGGCGGCAAAGCCCACGGGGTGCCGGCCGAAACCGGGTTCACCATCACCGCCGCCAGCGAAATCATGGCGGTCCTCTGCCTCGCCACCGACCTGGCGGACCTGGCGGACCGCATCAGCCGCATGGTGGTCGCCCAAACCTACGATGGGAAACCCGTCACCGCCGGTGACGTCAACGCCCAAGGCGCCCTCACCGCCCTCCTCAAAGACGCCATCAACCCCAACCTGGTGCAAACCCTGGGCGGCACCCCCGCCTTCGTCCACGGCGGACCGTTCGCTAACATCGCCCACGGCTGCAACTCCCTCATCGCCACCCGCACCGCACTAGCGCACGCCGACGTGGTCCTCACCGAAGGCGGTTTCGGCTCCGACCTGGGGGCGGAAAAATTCTTCGACATCAAAGCCCGCGCCGGTGATCTCGACGTATCCGCAGTCGTGATCGTGGCAACAATCCGCTCCCTGAAATACAACGGGGGACTCGCCCGCGACCAACTCACCACCGAAAACCTGGACGCCCTCCAACAAGGCGTTGCTAACCTGGCCCGCCACGTGGAAAACGTGCGCAAATTCGGGGCGGAACCAGTGGTGGCGCTCAACTCCTTCACGTCGGACACGGACGTCGAAAAGCAATGGCTCGCCGACTGGGCACAAACCAATAACATCACCCTCGTGCCGTGCGACGTGTGGGCCCACGGTGGGGCAGGAGCCACCAACCTGGCGGACGCGGTCCTTACCACCATCGACGCCGCAACCCCCACCCACCCCCTCTACGACCCCGCCGACGGCCTGGAAGCCAACATCACCACCATCGCCCGGAACTCTACCACGCCACCAGCGTGGAATTCACCAAACAAGCCCGCACCGACCTGGCCTACCTTGCCGAAAACGGGTGGGACACCCTCCCCGTGTGCATCTCCAAAACCCAATACTCATTCAGCGACGACCCCACCCTCCTCGGCGCCGCCGAAGGCCACGTCCTCCACGTCCGGCAACTCCTGCCCCGCATCGGGGCCGGCTTCATCGTGGCACTCACCGGAAACGTTATGACCATGCCCGGGCTTCCCAAGAAACCCGCAGCTGAAGGCATCGCCGTCTCAGACGGCGGGAAGATCACCGGACTGTTCTAACTGCCACTTATCCCACGCCCGCTGGGATTCCATCCAAAACTTTGGAGTCTTGCCGAAAACCGCAGACATGCGCTTGGCAAGACTCCAAGTCAATTTCTCCGTGCCCGCAACCATCCCATTCACGGTCGACTCCGGCGCATATAATCGCTTCGCCGCATCATACTGACTCAACCTCATCGGGATTAAATAATCCTCCAACAAAATCCGGCCGGGGTGACGCGGAACCGGGTGATCTGCTGCGGGCATAACAAAAACTCCAACCTAGCCAAAACACAACCTAACACCACCAAAGTTTAAAAACCCCACCCAAATTTCACCAGGTAGGTTAGGCTTTACTCCACCCCAGGGAACGGTGGGGGAGTACCCCCAAACATTGGGCACAACCGTTGATGCGGGCACCACCCACACAACTTCGACGTCTTCGCCCGAAACACCCCAGCGGAAATATCACCCAAAATCTTCCCCCACAAATCCCCCAAATCCCGCTCAAAAAACTCCAACTCCTCCCGCGACGGTGCAAGATACAGCGAATCCGCCACCTTCAAATACATCAGCCGCAACTGGTGCGGAATCACCCCCTGAGTCCGCCACCACACCAACGCATAAAACCGCATCTGAAACTTAGCCTGCCCACTATACCGCGGCAATGGCTTCTTCCCAGTCTTATAATCCACCACCCGCACCTCACCAGTAGGTGCCACATCCACCCGATCAATAAACCCCCGCACCGGCACCCCATTCGGCAATACCGCATCCACAAACTTCTCACACGCCAACGCATCAAAACCCTGCGGATTCTCCATCAAAAAATAGCCCTTCAACAACGACCGGCACCCCACCAAAAACTCATACACCTCCCCCTCCGGCACTAACTCCAGCAGCGACGGATCCTCCCCACACATATCCGCCCAATTCGGCCGCAACCGCTTCACCACCGCCGGATACGTCCGCTCAGGTCGCTCCCACAAATGCATATCCTCCAAACACGCATGCACCAACGTGCCCCGAACCTGGGCCACAGTCTTCGGCTCCGGTAACTTATCAATCGCCCGAAACCGATACAACAACGGGCACTGCATATAATCATTCGCACGAGAAGGAGACAAGGCAAGACTCACCACACCCAAGCTACACTAGAACACCATGCCCGACGACTTCATCAACTTCCTCACCGCATCACCCAGCTCCTACCACGCCGCCCACACCGGCGCCCACCTCCTTGCCCAAGCCGGATTCACCCACCACACCGAAACCGACCCCTGGGACGCCCAACCCGGCGGCCACTACCTCATCCGCGGCGGCGCCCTCATCGCCTGGCACATCCCCACCCAACTCCCCACCAACCCAGCATTCCGCATCATCGGCGCCCACACCGACTCACCCGGATTCAAACTCAAACACACCCCCGACCACACCACCTACGGCTTCAACCAAGCCGCAGTCGAAATCTACGGTGGCCCCATCATCTCCTCCTGGTTCGACCGCGACCTCAAACTCGCCGGCATCATCACCCACACTGACGGCACCACCCACCTCTACGAAACCCCACCACTGCTCCGCATCCCCAACCTCGCCATCCACCTCGACCGCAACCCTACAGTCGACCGACAACACCACACCACCCCCATCTACGGCACCACCACCAACCCAACCAGCATCCTCCCCACCAACACCTGCACCCACGACCTCATCACCGTCGACACCCAACCACCCGGCCGCCTTGGCACTGACCACAAACTCCTCGCCGCCGGCAGACTCGACAACCTCAGCTCCGTCTACCCAGCCATCACCGCACTCATCGACGCCGCCGACGCCGCCACCGACATCCTCATCCTCGCCTGCTTCGACCACGAAGAAATCGGCTCCGCCACCACCACCGGCGCAGCCGGCCCCATCCTCCAAGACACCCTCGAACGCACCGCCTATGCCCTCGGCCTCAACCTCGACGAAACCAAACGCGCCTACCAACGCTCCACCTGCGTCTCCGCCGACGCCGCCCACTCCATCCACCCCAACTACCCAACCCACCACGACCCCCACAACTACCCACAACTAGGACACGGCCCCGTCCTTAAAATCAACGCCAACCACCGCTACGCCTCCACCGCCGAAACCCAAGCCCACTGGCTCAAACACTGCCCCGAATCCCAACACTTCGTCAGCAACAACAACACCCCCTGCGGCACCACCATTGGCCCCATCACCGCCACCCGACTCGGCATCCCCACCGTCGACGTCGGCATCCCCCTGCTCAGCATGCACTCCGCCCGCGAACTCTGCCACCTCGACGACATCACCGCACTCCACAAAGCACTCACCAACTATCTGGTAGGTTAAACCCCCATGGCATACTCAGGACCCTTCCAACCCGGCGACCGCGTCCAACTCACCGACCCCAAACGCCGCCACCTCACCATCACCCTCCAACCAGACGCCAAACTCTCCACCCACAAAGGCATCATCAACCACAACGACATCATCGGCGCCGACGAAGGAACCATCGTTAAAAGCGAACAAGGCACCGAATACCTCTGCTTCCGGCACCTCCTCGTCGACCACATCCTCTCCATGCCCCGCGGCGCCGCCGTCATCTACCCCAAAGACTCCGCCCAAATCCTCACCGAAGGCGACATCTTCCCCGGCGCCCGTGTCCTCGAAGCCGGCGCCGGCTCCGGCGCCCTCACCATCTCCCTCCTCAGAGCAGTAGGGGACACCGGCCAAGTCATCTCCTACGAAATCCGCCCCGACCACCTCGAATACGCCGAAAAAAACGTCGACCAATACTTCGGCACCCGCCCACCCAACTGGGACCCCCGCCTCGGCGACCTCCGCGCCACCACCCTCGACGACCTCGACGGCCAACCCGTCGACCGGGTCCTCCTCGACATGCTCGAACCCTGGGAATGCCTCACCGTCGCCAAACAACTCCTCGTCCCTGGCGGAGTACTCATGGCCTACGTCGCCACCGTGCCCCAACTCATGAACGTCATGGAAGGCATCCGCGAACAACAATGCTTCACCGAACCCCGCGCCTGGGAATCCCTCGTCCGCGAATGGCGCGTCGAAGGACTCGCCACCCGACCCGAACACCGCATGAACGCCCACACCGCATTCCTCATCTGGGCCCGCCGCCTCGCCGACGGAGTCACACCCCCCAGGCCGCAGCGCCGCGCCCGAAAATAACCCCCACCACCGCTTATCGACCCCACCCGCACATAAGCTAAGGTGAAAACCATGCATTCTTCCGACATTGCTTGGATAAAAAAGACCAATGACGAGCTGAAAACCCGCAACGCGAAACTCGCCGAACTACTCAAAGCATCCCGCGATAAACTCCAGGTCCTCCACCAACAATTAGAAGAACTCGCCGCACCCCCCTCCACCTACGGCACCTACCTCGAACCCAGCCCCAACGGGAAAACCGCCGAAGTATTCACCGCCGGCCGCCTCATGCGCCTCGCAATCTCCCCCCTCATCAACCCAGACGACCTGGTGCCCGGCATCCAAGTCCGACTCGGCGAAGCCCACGAAATAGTCGAAGCCTGCTCCTACACCACCACCGGGAAACTCGCCATCCTCGTCGAAATGATCGACCCCACCCGGGCCCTCATCGTCGACCAACAGGGGGAAGAACACGTCGCCCGCCTCGCCCACCCACTCGCAAACCCCACCAACCCCATAAACCGCCGCCCCCGCGCCGGGACACGGTCCTGGTGGACCTCAAGGCCGGCTATGTGTTCGAAATCATTCCGAAAACCGAGGTGGCCCGCCTGGTGTTGGAAGAAACCCCCGACGCGACCTACGCCGACATTGGGGGATTGGACACCCAGATAGAACAAATCCACGATGCGGTGGAACTGCCCTTCACCCACCCGCAGCTGTACCGCGACTACCAGCTGCACCCACCCAAAGGGGTGCTGCTGTATGGGCCGCCTGGTTGCGGGAAAACCCTCATCGCTAAGGCGGTGGCGAACTCCCTGGCCAGCCGGGTGGGGGATGGGGAATCCAGCTATTTCATTAACGTGAAAGGCCCCGAACTGCTCAACAAATACGTGGGGGAGACCGAGCGGCGGATCCGCCTCATTTTCGAGCGGGCTAGGGAACTTGCCGAAGCCGGCCGGCCCGTCATCATATTTTTCGACGAAATGGATTCCATTTTCCGCACCCGCGGCTCCGGGGTGTCCTCCGACATGGAAACCACCGTGGTGCCCCAACTCCTCACCGAACTCGACGGGGTGGAATCCCTCTCCAACGTTATTGTTATTGGGGCCACCAACCGGGAAGAACTTATCGACCCGGCTGTGCTGCGGCCCGGCCGGCTGGATGTGAAAATCCGGGTGGGCCGCCCCACGAAAGACAACGCCAAAGAAATCTTCGCCCGCCACCTGGACCAGTCCGTGCCCACGGCAGACAGCGTCGACAAGCTCATCGAAGTAGCCTGCGAATACATGTATGCGGACCGGCCCTATGTGGAACTCACCCTGGTCACCGGGGAAGTGGAAACCCTGCACTACCGGGATTTCATATCCGGCGCCATGATCGCCAACATTGTTGACCGGGCTAAAAAATCCGCCATCAAAGCCCACCTGGCCGGCGACCCCCGGGGCATCACCGCCGACCAGCTGCGCCAAGCCATCGACGCGGAAAACCGGGAAAGCGAAGACATGCCCAACACCGCAAACCCGGACGAATGGTCCCGCATCACTCATCGCACTGGAATCCGGGTCGCCCACGCCCGCGTCATAGGAGGGAACTAACCATGATCTTCGGCACCGAAACCGAATACGGCATCAGCACCCCCACCCACCCCACACTCAGCCCCATCATCACCTCTACCCACGCCGTTGTGGCCTTCAGCCAAGGGCAAGGCGCCCGGTGGGACTTCTCCGCCGAACACCCCCTGCGGGACAGCCGTGGCTTCGACCTGAAACGCTACCGCACCGTCCCCGTCGTCGACCCCAACGCCCTCAACATTGCCAACGTGGTACTGGAAAACGGGGGCCGGTTTTATGTTGACCACGCCCACCCCGAATACTCCAGCCCCGAAACCACCAACCCCTACCAAGCCCTGGTCTATGATGCGGCCGGCGACCATATTCTCCGCACCGCCGTCGAACGAGTGGCCGCATTCACCAGCCGTAACCACTCCATCCTCGACCACCACGACCCCTGCCCACCCCTGAAAATCTACAAAAATAATGTGGACGGTAAAGGCGCCAGCTACGGCAGCCACGAAAACTACCTGTACCACCGCACCACCGACTTCGACACCCTCGCCCAGGCGCTCATACCGTTCTTCGTCGCCCGCCAAATCATCTGCGGCGCCGGCCGCGTCGGGAAAGGGGAGCACGGCGAAACCCCCGGCTACCAAATCTCCCAACGCGCCGACTACATCGAACAAGAAATCTCCCTGGAAACCACCCTCAACCGGGGCATCATCAATACCCGCGACGAACCCCACGCCCGCACCACTACCTACGGGCGCCTCCACGTCATCAACGGTGACGCCACCATGGCCCACCACTCCACCCTCCTGAAACTCGGCATGACCGGCCTCATCATCGACGCCATCGAAGCCGCACCGACTTCCGCGACCTCCAACTCGCAAACCCCGTCGCCGAATTCCGCAACGTTTCCTACGACCTCACCCTCACTCACCCCCTCACGCTTGTCGACGGCCGACACCTCACCGCCCTGGAAATCCTCGCCGAATACCACAACCGGGTCACCCCCGACCACCTCATCCACCCCCTCTGGCACACCATCATGACCGACCTCAAAACCGGCGGATGGCAAGCCTGCGCCAACCGGCTCGACTGGTGCGCCAAATACGCCCTCATCACCTCCTACCTCAACCGGGGCCTTACCATCACCGACCCCAAAATCCAACTCATCGACCTCCATACTCCGACATTGACCCCGCAAAAAGCCTCTACCACGCCCTCGTCCGCAACCACCGCATGGAAACCATCGCCCCCGAAGCCGAAATCCTCGCGGCCGCCACCAACCCCCCAGAAGACACCCGCGCCTACTTCCGCGGCAAACTCATCCACCACATACCCCACCTCATCGACGCCGCCAACTGGGAAGCCGTCACCGTCTTCGGCCATACCATCCCCATGCCCGAAGTCACCACCCACACCAAACAACAAACCGACCCCCTCCTCGACCTCCTCCCAGACAACATCCCCGCATTCATAGCAACCCTCAACAACAAGGAATGGTGAACTAACATGCCACAAACCCACATCAACACCCCCAACAACAACGACGACGACACCCACCACTCCCGAACCACCACCGGTGGCCAAACCCACATCAACACCTCCGGCGTCGACGACCTCCTCGACGAAATCGACGGCCTCCTCGAAACCAACGCCGAAGACTTCGTCCGCTCCTACATCCAAAAAGGCGGCCAATAAATGACCCACACCCGCCGCATCATGGGCATAGAAAACCGAATACGGCATCACCGCACCACCCCCCGGCACCGCCAACCACCCCCTCAGCCCCGACGAAATCGCCCGCGTCCTCTTCCGCCCCATCACCACCAATGGGGCAGCTCCAACATCTTCACCCACAACGCATCCCGCCTCTACCTCGACGTCGGATCCCACCCCGAAATCGCCACCGCCGAATGCGACAACCTCACCCACCATCACCTACTACGACCGGGCAGGCGACGAAATCATCAACAACCTCGCCACCCAAGCCGAACAAACCCTCAAAACCGAAGGCATCAACACCAACGTCTACCTTTTCAAAAACAACCTCGACTCCGCCGGCAACTCCTACGGCTGCCACGAAAACTACCTCATCGACCGGAAAATCGTCCTCAAAACCCTAGGACACACCCTCCTCCCATTCCTCATCACCCGCCAACTCATCTGCGGCGCCGGCAACATCAGCCCCGACGGCACCTACCAATTCTCCCAACGCGCCGACCACGTATGGGAAGGCGTCTCCTCCGCCGCCACCACCCGATCCCGACCCATCATCACACCCGCGACGAAGCCCACGCCGACACCCACCGCTACCGCCGCCTCCACATCATCGTCGGCGACTCCAACCTCGCCGAACCCACCCTCGCCCTCAAAATCGGCAGCACCACCCTCATACTCGAAATGATCGAAGCCGGGTTCCCCAACCTACCCCACCTCGAATTCGCCAACAACATGGCCGCCATCCGCACCATATCCCGCGACCTCACCGGCCAAACCCCCATCCCCACCACAACCGGCACCACCACAACCGCCCTCGAACTCCAACAACGCTACCTCGACGCCGCCACCGAATGGCTCACCCACCGCGAAGAAACCGGCGGCACCACCAACACCGAACTCACCCACACCCTCAACCTCTGGCACACCACCCTCAACGCCATCAAAACCGGCGACATCACCACCATCGACCACGACATCGACTGGGCCATCAAACTCAACCTCCTCACCACCTACCACCCACACTCGGCCTCAAACCCCACAACTACAACCACCCCAAACTCCACCAACTCAACCTCGCCTACCACGACATCCGCCCCCGGCCGCGGCCTCCACCGACTCCTCGAAACCAAAAACCGCATCAACCGCATCACCACCCCGAAACCGTCACCACCCACGCCACCACCAACCCACCACAACCACCCGCCGCCCTCCGCGGCACCTTCCTCCACCACGCCACCTACCACCACGCCCCCTTCGCCGTCGACTGGCTCCGACTCAAAATCAACCAAACCGAACCCCAAATCGTCGAACTCACCGACCCCTTCGCCAACACCGACCCCGAGTCGACGACCTCATCAAATACCTCGAAACCCACAGCCACTATTATCAAGAACCATGAACACCCCCCGCCGCAACTACCACCTCGAACGCCTCACCAACCTCACCTTCGCCTTCCTCAACGCCGCCCAAAACCTCCAGCGGCGAACTCACCCTCGACTACATACGCACCCACATCACCGGCTACACCAAAGACAACCACGGCAACCCCCGATCCCCGAAGCCACCTACAAACTCGTCTACCGCGACCTAGGCAGCCTCATCCGCGCCGGCGTCCCCCTCGAAATGTAAAATCCGGCGACAACACAATCTGGCGACTCCGCGCCGACGACTACGAACTCCCAGAAAATCCTTCACCCCAGAAGAAGCAACCATCCTCGGACTCGCCGGCAAAATGGGACAAGGCGACCAACTCGCCACATTCTCCCGCTCCGGCTGGACCAAAATCGCCGCCAGCGGCGCCGGCACCCACCTCACACCCACACCAATATTCACCCCCATCAACGACTGGACACCCTCGGCGCCCACGACCTCGACCTCATCACCAAAGCCTGCGCCACCAAACAACGCATCAGCTTCTACTACCAACGCACCTCCGCCAGCGACTACACCGAACGCTGGATGGACCCCTGGGGAATCGTCACCAACCGCGACCGCCTCTACCTCGTCGGCCACGACCTCGACCGCGACGCCCCCCGCAGCTTCCGCATCACCCGAATCAGCGAACTCGAAATCCTCAACCCCGAAACCACCGACCTCGAACCCTACGGACCCTTCCACGAACCACCACCAGACACCAACCTCCAACAACTCGTCATCAACCAACTCAGACAAGGCATGACCCTCGTCGACGCCACCCTCACCATCGAACCCGGCAAAGCCGACGTCCTCCGCAGCCGCGCCCACCAAACCCGACGGCACCTACAAACTCATCGACGTCGACGCCGACTGGCTCATCCGACAAGCCGTCGCACTAGCCCCAGCCGCAATCGTCACCGAACCCCAAGAAATAGTCACCCAAATCATCAACCTCCTCCACAAGGAACCCACCATGGCCAGGCCTAAAAAACCAAAGCACCACCGACATCGTCCGCATGCTCAACCTCCTCCCATACTTCCAACAACCCCGGCCGCTCCACAATGGAAGCCGCAGTCGACCTCGGACTCGACCCCGCCACCATTATGGACGACCTCAACCGCCTTTTCTGCTGCGGCATCGGCGACATGCCCGACGAACTCGTCGACCTCGACCCCAACGACAAGCCGTACAAATATACGACGCCCAAGGCATGGACAAACCCCTCCGACTCACCCGCACCGAAGCCGGCGCCCCTCCTCGCCCTCGAATCACTCGAATCCATCCCCGGACTCGTCGAAAAGCACGCCGTACGATCCGCCGCCACCAAACTCCGCACCATCATGCACAACGAAACCCGCGGCGTCTTCGACTCCGAAGCAATCACCGACACCCCCGACGAACCCCACACCATCACCACCCTCCGCACCGCCCTCGAACAAGGACACCAAATAACCCTCGACTACTACCACCGCAACCGCGACGACATCACCCACCGCACCCTCTCACCAACCCGAATCTTCTCCACCGACGGCCAAACCTACCTCCACGCCTACGACCACCACATCAACGACCACCGCATCTTCCGCACCGACATGATCCACAACATCACCATCACCACCACCCCAGCCGAACCCCACACCACCACCCTCCACTTCGACACCAACGACCCATTCAGCCTCACCCACGCCACCGAAAAAGCCACCATCACCATCAACCCCAACGCCAACTGGCTCGTCGACACCATCCCCTGCGACATCGAAACCATCAACCCAGACGGCACCATCACCGCCACCCTCCCCCTCGTATCCCAAGAATGGCTCACCCAATTCGCCCTCAGCCACACCGACCACATCACCGTCACCGAACCTGCCACAATTGCACATACCATCCGCCAACGGGCTAAGGTGGGCTTGGCAGCGTATCATCAAAGCCAAACCAAAACCAAAACGAAAGGACAACAACATGCCCGGAGTATGGGAATGGGTCATCATCGCCGTCGTCGTCATCATCTTCTTCGGAGCCAACAAACTCCCCGACGCCGCCCGCTCACTAGGCCGCTCCATGCGCATATTCAAATCAGAAGTCAAAGAACTCAACAAAGAAAACAACACCACAACCACCAACACCGAAACCCCCACCACCCCTGACACCACCGACACCCCCAAAAAAGACCAAGCCTAACCAACCCCCACCACCAACCCCATGACAAAAAAACCACAGAACCCAACCGGCGACATGACCCTGGTCGAACACCTCAAAGAACTCCGCCGCCGCGTCATCATCGCCCTCATCGCCTTCGCAATCGGCACCATCATCGGGTTCATCTGGTACGGAACATCCCCCTCACCCATCCCCACACTCGGCGACATCCTCCGCGGCCCCTACTGCTCACTACCAGCAGACAAACGCGCCGCCTTCACCCTCGACGGCGAATGCCGACTCATCGCCACCATGCCATTCGAAGCATTCTCCCTCCGACTCAAAATCGGATCCCTCGCCGGCGCAGTCCTCTCATCACCCATCTGGCTCTACCAACTCTGGGCCTTCATCACCCCGGCCTCCACAAAAACGAAAAACGCACCACCACCATATTCGTCACCATCGCCGTCACCCTCTTCACCGCCGGCGCCACCCTCGCCTACTTCGTCGTCCACTACGGCCTAGAATTCCTCCTCACCATCGGCGGCGAATTCCAAGTCACCGCCCTATCCGGCGAACGCTACTTCAACTTCCTCCTCGCCCTCCTCATCATCTTCGGCGTCAGCTTCGAAGTCCCCCTCGTCATCGCCATGCTCAACATCGTCGGCATCCTCCCATACGACATGGTCAAAAACAAACGCCGACTCATCATCGTCATCCTCTTCATCTTCGCCGCCATCATGACCCCCGGCCAAGACCCATACTCCATGCTAGCCCTCGCCCTAGCACTCACCCTCCTCGTCGAACTCTCCCTCCAATTCACCCGCATCAACGACAAACGCCGAGGACGCAACCGCCCCGACTGGCTCAACACCGACGACGAACACGCCTCACCCCTCACCACCCCAACCAAACCCCCCAACCCACAACCCACCCAAAAACAACCTATAAATAACCCCACAAACTTCGACGACATCATCTAGTAACCTATAAATTATGCACCTAGACGAATTCGCCGCCCACCTCAAATTCCCCCTCGACGAATTCCAACACCAAGCCTGCCAAGCCGTCGAAAACGACCACGGCGTCCTCGTCTGCGCCCCCACCGGCGCCGGCAAAACCATCATCGGCGAATTCGCCGTCAGCCTCGCCCTCTCCCGAGGCACCAAATGCTTCTACACCACCCCCATCAAAGCCCTCAGCAACCAAAAATACCACGACCTCGTAGCAGCACACGGCCCAGAAACCATCGGCCTCCTCACCGGCGACACCACCATCAACCACAACGCCGACATCCTCGTCATGACCACCGAAGTCCTGCGCAACATGATCTACGCGCAATCACCCACCTTCGACCGCCTCACCCACGTCGTCATGGACGAAATCCACTACCTCTCCGACAAAACCCGCGGCAGCGTCTGGGAAGAAATCATCCTTGGCCTCCACGACTCCATCAAAATCATCGGACTCTCCGCAACAGTCAGCAACTCCGAAGAATTCGGCCACTGGCTCACCACCGTCCGCGGCAACACCGACATCATCGTCACCGACCACCGACCCGTCCCCCTCAACCAATGGATGCTCGTAAGCACCACCCTCCACCCACTCTTCGAACCCAACACCACCACCCTCAACCACCAACTCGCCAGCCACATCAACAAACTCGAACACACCTACCAAGACAACCACCCCACCTTCCGCACCCGCAGCACCAACCCCAACCACACCACACAACCACCAAAACCCAACTACCGACCCCTCGGCCGACCCGAAGTCACCACCATCCTCGCAGCCAACAACATGCTGCCAGCCATCACCTTCATCTTCTCCCGCATCGGATGCGACAGCGCCCTCGCCCAATGCCTCCGCTCCCGCATCAACCTCACCACCCCAGAAGAAACCAACCGCATCAAACACATCATCGACACCAACATCACCACCATCCCTGAAGAAGACCTCAAAGTCCTCGGCTACCGCAACTGGCGCACCGCCCTCACCCGCGGCTTCGCCGCCCACCACGCCGGCATGCTCCCCGCCTTCCGCCACATCGTCGAAGAACTCTTCGTCAACGGCCTCCTCAAAGTCGTCTTCGCCACCGAAACCCTCGCCCTCGGCATCAACATGCCCGCCCGCACCGTCATCCTGGAAAAACTCGTCAAATTCGACGGCGAAGGACACGTCGACCTCACACCCGGCCAATACACCCAACTCACCGGACGCGCCGGGCGGCGCGGCATCGACGTCCTCGGCAACGCCGTAGTGCAATGGTCACCAGCAATGGACCCCCAACAAGTCGCCAACCTCGCCTCAACCCGCACCTACCCACTGGTATCAACATTCACCCCCGGCTACAACATGAGCGTGAACCTGCTGAAAACCATGGGATTTACGGCAGCCCACCACCTGCTAGAAATGTCATTCGCCCAGTTCCAAGCCAACAAAAGCATCGTGGGGCACGCCCACCAGGTCGAAAAGGCCGAACAACGGGTGCAGGAACTAGAACAGCAGCTTGAAGAAGAGCTAGCAGCCCGGCAGGTTCCCAGCGAACAACCACTGGCGGAATTCCTGGAATACATGCAACTGCAGCGGGACCTGAGCCTGGAGGAGCGGAACGCGAAAAAGCTCCGTATCCGCCAGCGCCGGGAAGCAGTGACCGCGGTGCTGTCGAAGGTGCGGGTGGGGGATGTGCTCGCCCTGTCCACGAAGAAACGGCCGGTGTTGGCGGTGGTAGTGAAGGCCCCGGGCCGGCCGGCGGATCCCCGGGTGGGCATCATCATGGAGTCCGGCTGGCGGGGGACCGTGGAGGTGGATGACTTCGCGGTGCCGCCGAAGGTAGTGAGCCACATGCGGTTGGGTGGCTACCACAAGGCTATGGACACCAAGCAGGTGGTGAAAAACCTGAAGAAGTACGCGCATTCCCGGCCGAAAAAGCTTCGGGCGGCCACCACGGATAAGCTCACGAAGAAGGCCCTGGCGCTGCATGCGGCGGTGCGGGGACACCCGGTTCGGTATTGGCAGCAGGTGGATGATTTAACCCAGATTGGGCACGATATTATTCGGGTACGCACCGAAGTGGATAAATTGCACGCAACTGTTGATGCGTCAGTTGACACGTTGGGGAAGGAATTCGACCGTATCCTGGGGTTATTGGCGGAGCTAGACTATGTGGAGTACGTCGACGGTGACCGTAATAACCCTCGCGTGTCTGAAGAAGGGGAGCGGTTAGCGCTCATCCACAACGAATGCGATCTGTTGGTGGCCCAGTGCTTGCGCCGCGGCATTTGGGATGGTCTCGACCCCGCGGAGCTGGCGGGGGTGGTGAGCCTCTGCACGTTTGAGAATCGGCGGGAGACCCGGGGGAGCCTATTGGGGCGACGGATGCCATGGCCGATGCTATGGATAACACGATCCGGCTGTGGGAGGAGCTGCACAGCGATGAGCGGCGGCATCAGCTTCCCGAGACCCGCTACCCGGATTCGGGGTTTGCGTTGGCGATTCACCAGTGGGCGGCCGGGGCGCCGTTGGGGTATTGCATGGCTGCCGCGGCGGAGTGTGGTGCCGAGCTGACCCCCGGTGATTTTGTGCGGCAGGCCCGGCAGGTGGTTGACCTGCTGGAGCAGGTGCGGAAGACCGGCTATCACGAGGACACGATTTGGGCGGCCCGGCACGCGGTTGATGCTATTCGCCGGGGTGTGGTGGCAATCGGTGCATAGCCGCCCGGATTTCGCCCAGGTGCGGGTTGATGAGCGAGATGGTGGCCACTCCCAGGTTTTTGCCGTAGGGGTCGAGGATGAGCGATTGCAGCCCCACTAGCTGGTTGTTGACCATGACTGGTCCGCCGGAGTCGCCGGGATTGCGGGGTTATTGGGTTGGCGGATTACGAGTGCGTGCCGCACTCTAGTGTGATAGTTTTTCCCGATGACCTGCGGGAATTTAAACCATATGGTTCCGGGGCGTTGTTGGGGTTTTCCACCGCCCATGCCGTAGCTGATGGTGGGGGTGCCGCGGGTGAGCGGGGGTAGTGATGCGGCTGTGGGTAAGGGAGTGGGGGTGATGGCGGGGTGGTCGGCTTCCATGATGGGGCGGGCGAGCCGGAGAACGCTGATGTCGGTGGTGGCGAGGTCTATCCAGCCGGAAACTTTACGATTCCAGTGGTCGCCGAAGACGAACATGTCACCGGCAGTGCGGTGGCGGAGGAAGTGGCGGGCGGTCAGGATGAAGTAGGGGTCGATGAGTACGCCGGAGCAGTAGCCGGTTGGGGTGTGGACCCGTACCAAAGAAGACAACATAGTTACGATAATGCCATGAGTGATTCAGTTTCGGTATCGACGTATTCGGGTAGGTTG
Organism: Corynebacterium matruchotii; assembly: GCF_011612265.2. Classification (NCBI taxonomy): domain Bacteria; kingdom Bacillati; phylum Actinomycetota; class Actinomycetes; order Mycobacteriales; family Corynebacteriaceae; genus Corynebacterium; species Corynebacterium matruchotii. Next base: position 1,322,810 of record NZ_CP050134.2, read on the forward strand.
CGGCGGGCGCAGGAGTTGTGTTCCCGCCGGGGGTTGGCGGGGTTGGTGCTTGGCCCGGGGGAGCAGTTGGCGTATTTGACCGGGTTGCGGTTTGATACGCATGAGCGGTTTTCGGCGCTGGTGGTTCCGGCCGTGGGGGAGATCCGGTTGGTGTTGCCGGTGGTGGATCGGGATGTGACGCCTGAAGAAAGGTTGGAAATCAAGGTAGAAACCTGGGTGGATGGTTCGTCGCCGTATGATTTGGTGCCGACTGGTCGCATAGGAGTGGGGGCAGAATTGGTTGCGAGTCATGTGCTAAGGCTGATGCCGGGGCGGGAGTTGGTGTCGGCCACGGAGGTGCTCGCAGAATTATTTGTGAGTAAAGAGAAACTAGAACTTGAAGAATTACGGCGAGCTGGCAAAGCAATCGACCGCGTGCATGCACAGGTCCCGCAGTTGCTGCGTCCGGGGCGCACTGAGCGGAAGGTTGCAGCGGATCTTTCCCGGCTTATCCTTGAAGAGCATGAAAAAGTTGATTTCGTCATCGTGGGCTCTGGGCCAAACGGTGCGAATCCGCATCACGAGTTTTCGGATCGCATTCTTGGATTGGGGGATATGGTGGTGGTTGATATTGGAGGTTCGTTGCAGTCGGGTTATCATTCGGATTGCACGCGCACGTATGTTGTGGGTGGCCCCGGCGCGGTTCCGCGCATGTATCGGGTGCTTTACGACGCCCAGGCGGCCGCGGTGCGGACGGTTCGCCCGGGGGTGACGGCTGAGTCGGTGGATGCTGCCGCCCGGGAGGTGATTTCGGCGGCTGGTTTTGGGGAGTTTTTCATTCACCGGACGGGCCATGGGATTGGGTTGTCGCTGCATGAGGAGCCGTTTATTGTGGCGGGAAACACCATGGAGTTGTTGCCGGGGATGGCGTTTTCTGTCGAGCCGGGAATTTATATTCCGGGGAAGTGTGGGGCCCGGATTGAGGATATTGTGGCGGTGACTGAGGATGGGTGCGAGCTCATGAATAATCGGCCACGGGAGTTGTTATAAATTGCGGCGTGTTCGGTCTGGCGTGCGATGCGGTGGGGAGATTACGGCTAAACTCATTCGATATGACCGAACCACATGTCCAGATTCGTAGTGATGTTGATGATTCCGCTGTAACCGATAACGCTGTATCCGTAGTGGGGTTGTCGGCGATGGGCATGAGCGAGTTGGGGGCAACCGCGGTGGCTGTGTTGCGGGATGCGGATGTCATTTTGGGGTCGTGGCGGCAGTTGAATCTGTTGTCGGATGATATTACGGCGGAGCGGCGGCCGTGGCCGTCGCCGATGCTGCCGGCGCTGAACCGGATTTTTGGGGAATTGTCGGGGAAGAAGATAGCGGTGTTGGCCAGTGGGGATCCCATGTTTCATGGTATTGGTTCGACGTTGCGTCGTAAGTTTCCGCATATGTCTATCGTGGTGTATCCGCATGTGTCGTCGGCGTCGCTGGCGTGTGCCCGCTTGGGGTGGGCTGTGAACCGCACGGGGGTGTATTCGTTGGTGAATCAGGTGGTGGAGTCGCTGGTGTTGCCGATTGAGGCGGGGCAGCCGTTTTTGGTGTTGGGGCGGGACGATAAGACCCCGATGGAGATTTGCCAGTTGTTGGTGAGTATGGGGCAGCCGGATGCCCGGGTGGAGATTCTGAACGACTTGGGGTCGAAGGTGGAGGCGCATTCGGTGGGGTCGGCGGCGCAGCCGCCCCAGGTGGTGAGTGTGTTGAATGTGATTGCGGTGGTGCCGCAGCGGCAGGGGTGGGCCCGCACCCCGGGGTTGCCGGATTCCGCGTTTTCGCATGATGGCCAGTTGACCAAGTCGCATATTCGGGCGTTGACGGTGGCGGCCTTGGCGCCGCGGGAGGGGGAAACCTTGTGGGATATTGGGGGTGGGGCTGGCAGCGTGGCGATTGAGTGTTTGCGGGCCACGAATACGGGCAAGGCGGTGTGTTTTGAGGCGGATGAGATTCGTCGGGGGCGGATCCTGAAGAATGCTCGAAAATTAGGAGTGGCACACCGACTGGCGGTGCAGGGTGCAGCGCCGGATAATTACACGTCGGTGCCAGATAATCCGGATGTGATTTTCATTGGTGGCGGGTTGACCATGCTGGGAGTGTTTGCGGATGCGTGGAATCGCCTAAAGGTTGGGGGCCGGATGGTTATTAATGCGGTCACGATTGAGTCGGAACAGCAGCTATGGCAGTTGAAACAGCGCTATGGTGGTGAATTGGTGCGGTTGAGTGTGGCGAAGGAGCATCGGATTGGTTCGTTTGCCGCGTTTCAGCCGGCGCTGCCGGTCACCCAGTGGGTGGCCACGAAGCAACCGACTGTGACGTAAGTCAAGGAGAGTGGTCGTAGTATGACCGTGTATTTTATTGGTGCCGGCCCGGGCGCGGCGGATTTGTTGACGCTGCGGGCCGATCGGCTGATTCGTACGTGTGACATGTGTTTGTATGCGGGTTCGATAGTGCCGGATGAGGTGTTGGCGCATACCCCGGAGGGGGCGGAGGTGATCAATACTGCTCGCATGCCGTTGGAGGAGATTATAGCGACGATTATTCGGGCGGATTCTGAAGGAAAGAATATTGCCCGCCTGCACTCGGGCGACCCCACATTGTATTCAGCTGTCGCAGAGCAGATACGGCGGCTGACAGAGGCGGGGATAGCTTATGAGATTGTGCCAGGGGTGCCGGCGTTTTCGGCGGCTGCGGCGTCGTTGGGCCATGAGTTGACGGTGCCGACGGTGGGGCAGACGGTGATTTTGACTAGAGTGTCGGGTCGGGCGTCAGCCATGCCGGAGGGGGAGGATTTACCCACGTTGGGGGCGTCGGGGGCCACGATGGTGATTCATTTAGCGGCGCACGATATTCGCCGGGTGGTGGCGGAGTTGACGCCGAATTATGGACCTGATTGTCCGGTGGCGGTGGTGGCGTTTGCTAGCCGCCCGGCGGAGGTGATTGTGCGGGGCACGTTGGCGGATATTGCGGAGCAGGTGGAGTTGGCGGGGATTACCCGCACCGCGGTGATTATTGTGGGTCGGGTGTTGCAGGCGACGGAGTTCCCGGATTCGTTTTTGTATTCCGATGATCGGCCGCGTGATGATGAAGGGCGTACTATACCGTGCATGCATTAATTTTGGGTGGTACTCATGAGGGCCGGGAGTTAGCCCGGTTGCTTGTCGACGCTGGGTGGTATGTGACTAGTTCGCTTGCTGGTCGGGTTGCGGCGCCACGCCTGCCGGTGGGGGAGGTGCGGGTTGGTGGTTTTGGTGGGCCTGCCGGTTTGACCCGGTGGCTTATGGGTAGTCAGATTGATGTGATTATTGATGCCACTCACCCGTTTGCGGAGCGGATTTCGTATTCCGCGGCGGAGGCCGCGAATGCTACCGGGGTGCCGCTGATAGCATTGCACCGGCCGGCGTGGACGCCGGAGCCGCGGGATAAGTGGATTCTGGTGCAGTCCATGGCGGAGGCGGCTCGGATTGCGGCCCAGCAGTTTCATCACGTGTTTTTGACGATTGGCCGGCAACAGTTGGCTCCGTTTGCTGATGATCCGCATAATTTATATGTGATTCGGGCGGTGGAGCCGCCGCAGGTGGTGTTGCCGAAGCGGAATCGGGTGATTTTGTCCCGTGGCCCGTTTACTGTGGCGGATGAGAAGAAGCTGATGCGGGATAATCAGATTGATTGTGTGGTGACAAAAAACTCCGGGGGCGAGTTAACTCGTGCGAAGTTGGTCGCCGCCCGGGAGTTGGGGATTACGGTGATTATGGTGCAGCGCCCCCAGTTGCCGAAGGTGAAAACGGTGGTGCACACCCCGGCGGAGGTGCTGCAGATGCTGTCAGATTCTGTTTAGATGTGGAAGAAGTTGTACACGGCTACCCGCAGCGGCCCAATGACCAGGCCGATGACACCCATGACGCCGAGGATGAGTACCGCGGTTTGGATGGTGGGGTTTTGCCGCTCAAACCAAGCTTCGGATTTGGAGCTGCCGTCGCCGACTTTGAGTTTTTTCACCTCTGCGGAGCCTGAGGAATTCTTCGTCACACCCGGCACGCCGGCGGTGTGGTGCAGGTCCGTGTTGTTGTTTTCCGACGATAACCCGTTCCCTTGGGCGGAGCCTTCTTCCGGTTTGGAAGAGAGTGATTGCTCAGCGGAGGTTGCCTGGTCAGCGCTGCCGGTGTTGGGGGCGGCGTAGGCGGCGGTAGTACCGGTAGCAATCAGGGCAGTGGTGGTTGCAACGATGAGAGCGCGGGTGATCTTCATGCGAAACAAAACGAGTCCTCCTCGATGGACAAAAAATTCAATAAGAAAGTTATTGGATGAGACTAATACAAACTTAGTTCACTAGCCATATCGTCGAGAAGTAAAGACCCGTTTCACTCCCCCCTCATCAGTGCCCACACCCGCTTGGTATGTGCGGGTGGTTGAGGCGCCGATGATGAGCATGGTTTGCATGTCAACCACGGACGGATCGAAATCAGCAAGAGTGGTAACGGTGACTTGTTCGTGGTTGCTACCCACCGCCCGCGCCACGATAACGGGGGTAGTGGGAGCCTGATATTCCGCCACGATTTTCTTGAGGATGGCCACTTGATCGCGGCGTTCTTTGGACGCTGGATTGTACACGGCGAACGCCATGTCGGCGCCGGCGAGTGCCCGCACCCGGTTTTCCACCACTTCGAATGGTTTTAGCCGGTCCGAGAGGGAGATCATGCCGAAGTCATGCCCGAGCGGGGCGCCCACCCGGGACGCCACCGCCTGGGCCGCGGTCATGCCCGGCACGATCCGCACCGGCACATCCCGCCATTGGTCGTCGTCGGCGGTTTCGATCACGGCCGCGGCCATGGCGAATACCCCGGGGTCCCCGGAGGACACCACCGCCACCCGCCGACCACGTTTGGCCAGGTCCAGGGCCATGGCGGCCCGTTCCGCCTCCACCTTGTTGTCCGACGAATGCCGTTTCTGGCCGGCCCGGTGCGGCACCCGGTTGACATAGGTGGAGTAGCCAACAATGTCGGTGGCGTGGGCGAGTTCCATGGTGGCTTCCGGCGTGATCCATTGGGGGGAGCCCGGACCCAGGCCCACAACCACGACTTCGCCGCGTGGCTTATCGCCGGCGGGGATCGCGTCGGTGGCATCGATTCCCCCGGTGGAGGGCACGACCGCCACCGCGAAATAGGGGATGGTTTCCGGGTCGGCGGCTAGCACCGGGATAATGGTTTCGTCGGTCATACTGGCCCGCACCACAACGTAGGCTTTGTCGGCCACACCGGCGTCGATGAGGGCCTGTTTCACCTTGGGGAAGGTTCGCCCAAGCTTCATGATGACGGCGCAGTCGGTGTCCCGCAGCCGGGCGGTCAAAACCACCTGGTCCAGGGTTCCTGGCAGCACCGTGAGTATTTCTTCTTCCTCGCACAAAGGTTGGCCGAGCGCGTCGGCGGCCGCGGTGATGGAGGGAATGCCGGGGATGATGGTGCTGGGGAATTGTTCCGCCAGCACCCGGTGCAAGTGCTGGTAGGAGCTGTACAGCATGGGGTCGCCCAGGGTGAGGACGGCCACGGTTTTGCCGGCCGCCAGGTGGGCGGCAAGCCGGGTGGTGGCCTCCAGGTAGAAGTCCGCCATGGCGCCGGCGTAGCCACCGGGGTGGTCGACAATGCCGGTGGTGACGGGGTATTCCAACAGTTCCAGCTCGTGGTTATCGCTGAGGTAGTTGGTGGCGATGGTTTTCGCGGCGGATACTCCACCGGGTCGGGCGTGGAAGGCGATCACGTCGGCGGTTTGGATGGCCTTGACCGCTTTGATAGTGAGCAGTTCGGGGTCGCCGGGCCCAACCCCAACGCCGATGAGGGTACCGGTAGGTGGCTGTGTCATGATTGTTCTAGGATCTCTTTTTCGGTGGCGAGGGCGTTGATGGCGGCGCAGGTGATGGCCGAGCCGCCTCGACGCCCGTGGACGGTAAGGAATTCGGTGCCGACCGCCGTGGCGGCGGAAGCGAGTGCTTGTTTCGATTCCGCCGCCCCAACGAATCCCACGGGGATGCCGAGGATAGCGGCAGGGCGGGGGCGGGCCGGGTCCGCCAGTAACCAGTTCAGGAGGTGAAACAGGGCGGTGGGGGCGTTGCCGATGGCCACCACCGCGCCATCGAGGTGGGGTTCCCACAGCTCCACGGCGGCGGCGGTGCGGGTGGTCCCTAACTGTTTCGCCAATCCCGGAACCCGATCGTCGCGGAGGAAACATAGTGCCTCGTTGTTGTGGGGGAGTCGGGTCCGGGTGATGCCAGAGTGCACCATGAACACATCCGTGAGGATGGGCTTGCCCACGGCCAACGCCATCCGGGCGGCCGTCACCAGGTGTGGGGAGAACTCGATGTCGCGCGCCAGGTCGGTTTGCCCCGCCGCGTGGATCATGCGCACGGCAACTTGCGCCTGATCCGGGGTGAACGCGCCAAGGTCGGCCTCGGCGCGGATGAGGGCAAAGGACTGGCGGTAGATTTCATTACCGTCGGTGAGATATTCAAACATGTTTTCTATCGTTGGTGGGTGATGAGGTATTCGCCTTCGGCAACGGCCAAATATTCGGTGTGGGCGACCCGGGGATGCCCACACCGGCGATCACAGCCGGAGAAATGCACCAGGCCATCGGGAATATTATCACTGTTCATGAGGGCCACAGCATCGTCGTGGGTGTGCGACTTGGATTTCGCGCACCCGGGGAGCCCGGTGCAGGCGGTGATGCGCAGCCAGGGGGAGTCCGCGTCGAAAATAAGTCCGAGCGGGGCGAGCGCCTTAATGGCGGCTTCGGCATGGGATTCGTCAAGGTCGTGGATGACAAGTGACGCCCACGGGGTGATGGTGGTTTCCGCACCCAAGGTGGCGAGCATAGCGGCGACGGCGGCGGGGAAGAACCCGAACCGCAGCCCGGCGCCCAAGGTGACGCGCCCGTGATCGTTATCGATCCAGCCGATGGGTGCGGCGGTGGTTTCCGGCACGGCGGGCAGCTCATCCAGCTTGTCGACGGCAAACGCTTCGGCAATGTCTGCCAGGATGAGGGAGATGTCCTCGGGGGTTTCGTGCAACCGCCACGCATCACCCCGGTGGGCTTGCCACCAGGCAGCAGCGAAGGCGAGCACCTCCGGCACATCCGACTCGGAGACGGTGACGTGTTGGGGGGCTCCGCCTAACACCAGTTGGTAGCGGTCACCAACCTTGCGGGCTGCGAAGTCGGGTTCTTGGCTAATGATGGCCCCATCCCCAGCGTCGATGCCGAAAAGGGTGCGGCCGGACAGGCCGGCGGTTGCGTCGGTGGCCAGGAGGGCTGCATCCAGGGCGTCGACAAGCGGCCAAAGTTCAGGGGACAGGGGAGATGCGATGATGTTGCGGATTTTGTCGTGGGGCTGGGAGGGGACAAAACCGGCTTGGGTGACCACGCACCCAAATTCTTGGTCTTGGGTGACGCCGCGGAATTGCATATTACCGCGGGTGGTGACGTGAATGTTGCCGTCGCCGAGTTCGGTGGCGATGCGGGCAATGTCGGCCCATTGTTGAGGTCGCACGTGGCCGCCGGGGAAGCGGACCCGCCCGATAGAGCCGTCGGTGGCGTGGTGGAGTTTGAATGCACCTGGGCAAATATCGCCTCGGGTGCGGTCTGGGGCTGAAATAAGGGAAGTCATGGTGCTCATCCTAGTGCGAAATCTCATTATCCGACCAAGTAGGCTAATGTGATTTTATGCTGTGGTCCTGGAAACCAGTGGAATTCTGGGCGGTCGCGCCACTGTCATAGTCAGACCCTGGACCAGGCGTTATTGCCTTTCGCTCCTAGATTAAAAGGCGCGTCACCTTAAACCAGTTTTTGAAAGGACTATTTTTCTCGTGATTACGTTGCTTTCCACTTCGGACACGGATTTGTTGTCGGCGCAGGCCGCCACCCACACCGAGGATGTGCACTACCAGTACGCCAATCCGAACCTGCTCACCGAACAAACCCTGGCCCAGCTGGTGGACACCACGGATGTGTTTGTGGTGCGCCTGTTGGGCGGCAAACGGGCCTGGGAGTGGGGGCTTGATGCGCTGCTGGCCAGCAAAAAGCCCCTGGTGGTGGTGTCCGGTGAGTTGGCGGTCGATGCGGAGCTCACCGACCTGTCAACGGTGCCGGCCGGTGTGGTCACCACCGCCCACACGTATTTAGCGGAAGGTGGCAAGCAGAACCTTGTTAACCTGCATAATTTCCTTTCCGACACGGTGCTGCTCACCGGTTTAGGGTTTGAGGCGCCCAGCCACATGCCGATCTGGGGCCACCTGGAGGACGGCACGTGGGATGCGGGCGCGGATGCGCCCCGGGTGGGGATCGTGTACTACCGGGCGCAGCATTTGGCCGGTAACACGAATTATGTGCATGCGTTAGCGGATGCGCTTGTGGCCCGGGGCGCCACCGCGGTGCCGATTTTTGCCGCCTCGTTGCGGCAGGCCGAGCCGGAGCTATTGGCGGAGCTTGCGACGTGTGATGCGCTCATCACCACGGTGTTGGCGGCCGGCGGGACGAAGCCCGCCAGTGTGGGGGCCGGCGGGGATGATGAGGCGTGGGATGTTGCGGAGCTCGCCGCATTGGACATTCCGATTATCCAGGGGTTGGCCTTGACGAATTCCCGGGCCGAGTGGGAAGAATCCGATGAGGGGTTGAGCCCACGGGATGTGGCGTCGCAAATTGCGGTGCCCGAGTTTGATGGCCGGCTGATTACCGTGCCATTCTCGTTTAAGGAATATAACGCCGAGGGGCTGATTACCTATGTGCCGGATCCTGAGCGGTGCGCCCGCCTGGCCGGTATCGCCTACCGGCATGCCCGGCTGCGACATATTCCGAACGGGGAGAAGAAGTTGGTGCTGATGTTCTCCGCGTATCCGACTAAGCATGCCCGCATCGGTAACGCGGTGGGGTTGGATACCCCGCTGTCGGCCTTGCGGGTATTGCGGGCCCTGCACCAGGCCGGCTACGACCTTGGTGATGTGGAACACATTCCCGGGTTCACCGTTGACGGTGATTTGGATGGGGACGCCCTCATGCACGCAGTCATTGAGGCCGGCGGGCACGACCCGGAGTGGCTGACCGAGGAAGTGTTGGCCACGAACCCGCTAAAACTGTCCGCCGACGACTACAAGGGGTTTTTCGCCACCCTGCCCGCAACCATGCAGGAGGAGATGACGAAGCATTGGGGCGCGGCCCCCGGCACGCACTATGTGAACCCGGACACGCAGGAGATTTATATTGCCGGCCTGCAATTCGGCAATGTGGTGGTGATGGTGCAGCCGCCCCGCGGGTTTGGCGATAACCCGGTGGGGATTTACCACGACCCGGATTTGCCCGCGAACCACCACTATTTGGGCACCTATTTTTGGTTGCGTGAGGTGTTCGGGGCGGACGCTATCGTACACATGGGCAAGCACGGCAACATGGAGTGGCTGCCGGGGAAGAACGCCGGCCTGTCCGACGGGTGCTACCCGGATCAGGCGATTCATGAGCTGCCGCTCATCTACCCGTTCCTGGTGAATGACCCGGGTGAGGGCACCCAGGCGAAGCGGCGCGCCCACGCCACCCTGATCGACCACATGATTCCGCCCATGGCCCGGGCGGAGTCGTATGGGGATATTACCCGCCTGGAACAGTTGCTTGACGAGCACGCCACCATTGCGGCAATGGACCCGGCGAAGCTGCCGGCCATCCGGCAGGAGATTTGGACGTTGCTGCAGGCCGCCAAGATGGACCATGATTTGGGTTGGTCGGAACGCCCCGACGAGGATGCGTTCGACGACAAGATCATGGAGATCGACGGTTGGTTGTGCGAGATCAAGGACGTGGCCATCCGAGGTGGCTTGCACGTGCTGGCCGAGGCCGTAACCGGTGACATGCGGGTGGAATTGGTGCTCGCCATGCTTCGGGCCCGCCAGCTGTGGGGCGGGGAGACCGCCGTGCCGGGGCTACGGGAGTCATTGGGCCTGTCGGAGGCCGGCGATGAGTCCCGCACCCGGGTGGATGAGGTGGAGCGGATCGCCCACGGCCTGCTGGCGGATTTGGAGGCCGCCGAATGGCAAACCGACGCGGTCGAACGGGTGATCGAGGATAATGCGGTGTACCTGCCGGAGGATGCCCGCCGGGATGAGCTGCGTTCCCTGCTGGTGTTCGCCTGCACCGAGATCATTCCCCGCCTGGCCCGAACCGAACGAGAGATCGACCAGATTCTGCGCGCCTTGGAGGGGCGGTTTATCGAGGCCGGCCCGTCCGGTTCCCCCATGCGCGGTTTAGTGAATGTGCTGCCCACCGGCCGGAACTTTTATTCCGTCGACCCGAAGTCGTTGCCGTCGCGTCTGGCGTGGGAGACCGGCCAGTTGTTGGCGGATTCCCTGGTCGCCCGCTACAAGGAGGAGCACGGCGAGTATCCCAAGTCAGTGGGCTTGTCCGTGTGGGGCACGTCGGCGATGCGCACCTCCGGGGATGACATTGCCGAGGTCTTTGCCCTGCTGGGGGTGCGGCCGGTGTGGGATGAGGCATCCCGGCGCGTCGTGGATTTGGAGCTGATTCCGTTGGCGGAGTTGGGTCGGCCACGGATTGATACGACGGTGCGGATTTCCGGGTTTTTCCGGGATGCGTTCCCGCACGTGTTGGCGTTGTTGGATGATGCGGTGCAGTTGGTGGCGCAGGCGGATGAGCCGGTGGAGCAGAATTTCGTGAAGGCACATGCGCTCGCTGATAGCGGTGCGGCGGGCGTCGATAAGCATGTGCGGCGGATTTTCGGTTCGAAGCCGGGGACGTATGGTGCCGGGTTGCTGCAGTTGATTGAGTCGGGGAACTGGCGTGACGATAAGGATTTGGCTGAGGTGTATACCACGTGGGGTGGGTATGCGTATGGTCGGGGCCTGGAGGGGGTTGCGGCTGCCGATGATATGCGGACGGCGTATAAGCGAATTCAGGTTGCGGCGAAGAATGTGGATTCGAAGGAGCATGATATTGCGGATTCGGATGATTATTTCCAGTTCCATGGGGGGATGGTGGCGACGGTTCGGGCGCTGACCGGGTCGGATCCTGAGGCTTATATTGGGGATTCGACGCGGCAGGAGACGGTGAAGACGCGGACGTTGCATGAGGAGTCGCGGCGGGTGTTCCGGGCTCGGGTGGTGAATCCTCGGTGGTTGGCTGCTATGCGGGAGCATGGGTATAAGGGGGCGTTTGAGATGAGTGCGACCGTGGATTATTTGTTTGGTTATGATGCGACGACGAACATGATGGAGGATTGGATGTATGAGACGTTGACGCAGACGTATGTGGCGGATGAGGTGAATCGGGAGTTTTTTTGCGAAGTCGAATCCGTGGGCGTTGCGGGATATTTCGGAGCGGTTGTTGGAGGCTGCGGAGCGGAAGTTGTGGGAGAGCCCGTCTGAGGAGGCGTTGGAGACGCTGCGGGAGACGTATTTAGCTATGGAGGGTGAGTTGGAGGATCGAATGTAGTAATAAGTTTTCGGCATGCCCTGAGCGAACATACAGCTTTTACGCAGGTGTGGTCGGTATCGTTAGGGGCATGCGAGCTTCTGTGATTTTTGGTTATGTTCTTGTTGAGACGTTGGTGTTTTATGCGGTAGCGAAGTGGCTGGGGGTGGGTACTGCGCTGCTGCTGCTTTTGGGGGTGTTTTTTGGGGGATTTTTGGTGGCGTTGTGGCAGATGTCGCGGTTGGGTCGGTTGGCGCAGCGTCGGGGGTTGTCGCCGCGGGATTCGTCGAGATTGCTTGGTGATATGGGGTTAGTGGCCGCCGGTACGGTGGGGGTGGCGTTGCCGGGGTTTGTGTCGAGTGTGGTGGGGTTGGTGTTGATTGTGCCGGTGACGCGGGCTGTGGTGCGTCGAGTGGTGGCGAAGCGGTTGCAGGAGCGGATTTCGGTGGCGGGGGCCCGGAGTTTTGCGCGGGTGTATCAGTCGCGGCCGCGGACGAGTTATGGGAGTTTTGGGGGCCAGTCGGCGCCGATTGTGGTGGATGAGTCGGAGATTGTTGAGTGGTCGAAGTCGGTGAAGCCGGAGGATTTTGCTGGTCCGCGGGGTTCGTCGGATAATGATTCGGGTAAGGATGTGAAAGGATAGTTAGTCTGTGAAGTTTGCGCTGGTGCGGCTGGTGGGGGGATGGTTGCTGGGGGTTTGGTGTTTTTGTCGTATCAGCCTGTGGGGTGGTGGTGGGCTGCCATAGTGGGGGTGGCGTTGTTGTTTGTGGTGCTTGCGCCGTGGCCTAGGGGTGGGGGACCGTCGTTGCGGTTGGGGGCTGGGATTGCGGTGGCGCATAGTTTAGTGTTGTTTTTGTTGTTGTTGCCGTGGATTGGGTCGTTTGTGGGGACGATGCCGTATGTGGCGTTGGCGATCTGGTTGTCGCTGTATAGCGTGCTGTTGGGGGTTTTGGGGGTGGCGGTGGCCAGGTTACGGTTTGGGCCGCTGGTGTTTCCGCTGGTGTTTATGGCTGTGGAGTGGTTGCGGTCGACTGTGCCGTTTGGGGGGTTCGCGTGGGTGCGGTTGGGGTGGGGTCAGGTGGGTGGCCGTTGCAGGATGTGGCGAGTGTGGGGGGTCCGGCGTTGGTGAGTGGGGTTGTTGTTGCGGTGGGGTGTTGTGTGGGTGCTGTTGCTTTGCGACGCCCGGTGCTGCCGGTTGCGGGCTTGTTGGGGTTGTAGTGTTGTTGGCGGTGGGTGCTTCGGTGTCGTTGGGGTCGGCGGATGTTGGTTCGGTTCGGGTGGCGGCGATTCAGGGGAATGTGCCCAGGTTGGGGTTGGAGTTTAATGCGCAGCGGCGGGCGGTGTTAGCGAATCATGTGGCGGAGACAAAGAAGTTGGCGGGGTCGGAGCCGGTGGATATGGTGGTGTGGCCGGAGAATTCGGCGGATGTGAGCCCGTTTTATGATGCCCAGGCGGCGGATATGGTGTCGGAGGCGGTGGCTGCGGCAGGTGCTCCGGTGTTGGTGGGGACGATTACTCGGGATGAGGTGGGGTTGCGGAATACTATGTCGGTGTTTAATCCGGGTCGGGGGCTGGGGATTTTCACTATAAGCGGTATTTGCAGCCGTTTGGGGAGTATATGCCGTTGCGGAGTTTTTTTCGGCTGTTTTCCGAGAAGGTGGATTGGGCTGGGGATTTTAAGCCTGGTGTGACGAGTGATCCGGTGCGGATGGGGGATGTGTTGGTGGGGGTGGCGACGTGTTATGAGGTGGCGTTTGATAATGCGGGCCGGGAGGCGGTGCGTCGGGGGGCGCAGATTTTAACGACGCCGACGAATAATGCGACGTTTGGGTTTTCGGATATGACGTATCAGCAGTTGGCGATGAGCCGGATGTTGGCGATTCAGACGGATCGGGCGGTGGTGGTTGCCGCGACGTCGGGGGTGTCGGCGATGGTGCACCCGGATGGGAGTGTGAGCCAGGAGACGGGGATTTTCACGGCGGCGACGCTTCGGGAGTCGTTGCCGCTTCGGGAGAGTCAGACTGTTGCGGTGCGGTTTGGGTTTGTGATCGAGTATGTGCTGGTGTTGGCCGGGTGGCTGGTGGGGCCGGTGCGGTAATTCGGGCTCGGCGAAGTGGTGGCGGGTTTCCCTGATTTGGGGTGTGCTTGGTTATCATGGAAGTAATTATCGAACATGTAGAAGGTTTAATATGAAGACATTGGTTATTATTCCCACCTATAATGAGCTGCAGAATTTGCCGCTCATTACGTCCCGGGTGCGGGCTGCCGCCCCGGAGGTGGATATTTTAGTGGTTGATGATAATAGCCCGGATGGGACGGGGGAGGCCGCGGATAAGTTAGCGGCCGAGGATTCGAAGATTCATGTGCTGCATCGTGCCGGTAAGGGCGGGTTGTGTGGCGCCTATGTGGCGGGGTTCCGGTGGGGGTTGGAGCAGGATTTTGATGTGTTGTGCGAGATGGATGCGGATGGGTCGCATGCGCCGGAGGAGTTGCATCGGCTGTTGGAGCAGATTGCGTTGGGGGCGGATTTAGTGATCGGGTCCCGGTATGTGCCGGGCGGCAAGGTGGTGAATTGGCCGAAGCAGCGGTGGGTGTTGTCGAAGGGCGGCAATGTGTATATTTCGGTGGCGTTGGGGGCGGGTTTGAAAGATATGACCGCCGGCTATCGGGCGTTTCGCCGTCAGGTGTTGGAGACCGTGGACCTGGATGAGTTGTCGAATGCCGGCTATATTTTCCAGGTGGATATGGCGTGGCGGGTCGTGCAGGAGGGGTTTGATGTGCGTGAGGTGCCGATCACGTTCACGGAGCGGGCGATTGGGGAATCGAAGTTGGATGGTTCGTTCGTGAAGGATTCCTTGTTGGAGGTCACAAAGTGGGGGATTCGGCACCGGAAGCAGCAGGTGACGGGGTTGGCGCGGGAGATGCGCCGGCTGGGGGCGAAGGGGATTCAGAATTGGCGGAAGAAACACATGATATAGAAAAAGGTGCACCACCTGCGGGGTAATGCACCTTCATCAGTAGGTTTATTGTTCTGCTGCTGCGGCCGCTGCTGCTTCCTCTTGCTGTTGTTGTTTCAGTAGGCGGGCGGCGTTGCGGCGCCGCTTGCGTAGTTGTTCGATGCGTTCTTCCAGGAGAATGTCGAGGTCTTCGATGCTGCGGCGTTCCCGGAGCATATCCCAGTGGGTGCGGGCGGGTTTGGAGGGTTTCGCTTCGATGCCTTCGCCCTCCATGAGAATGCCCACTTGCCCGTTTTTGCACAACCATTCGCCGGGTATTTCGGCGTCGTGAGCGAAGGGGACTTCGAATACTTCGTTGGTTTCGGTTTTGTAGCGCACCATTTGGCGGGGTGCTAAATCGTGGTCCCGGTCAGTTTCGTAGCTGACCGCCCCCATACGGGAACCACGGAGAACACGATCTGCCATATACATCAACCCTTTCGTATTAGGCCCATAAGGTCATACATTATAACGTAATTTCGGTGGGGTTTGTTCCCCATGGGGTTAGTTCCATCCGTGCATCTTTGTGATGACCTGCCAAAGTTGCACTTACAATGGGGGTAGGTTCATGCTTGGAGATGGGATGGATATGACTAGACTAAAGCGAATGGCAGCCAAGAGGCACCCAACCTGTCAGTGGTGTGGTACGGAGCTTCGTAGTTCGAGGCGTGGTCGGCCGCGGAAGTACTGCAGCCAAGCATGCCGGCAGCGAGCGTATGAGCAGCGGAACGCTATTGCGGGTACCCAGATTCCGGCGGAGGCGATTATACTCCGGCCGGAGTTGGCGCAACGGTTGCAGGATTCGTTGTTTGAATTGCGGTGTGCCGCCGAGGACGTGAAAACAGCAGTCAATGAGGGCGCTACCTCAGCGGAGATTACCCAATTATGCAACGAGTTTGTAGCATTAGCGCATAAAACTGAAAAGTTTCGCATGAAGGAATAACTATTTTCGATGGATACTCGACGTAAACCTATTATCATCGGCGGTGTTGTCATTATTGTGCTGTTGGCGATATTCGCCCTGGGCACGGTGGTGATGTCGTTATTAAGCACTCCAGGGGTGCACACCCCGGAGTTGAATGCGGATAACGCCAAGCCGGCATCAACGGATGTGGGGGGCGAATGGCAAGTGGTCACCGGTGACGCGCCAAATATTTCCTCGGTAGGGTTTACGTTCGATGAGATTTTACCGTCGGATAAGCGCACTACCTCCGGCTCTACCCAGGCGGTGCGGGGAACCATTACTGTCGACGACGTAACGTTGCAGCCTGGTGGCCGGATCGAGGTGGACATGACGTCGATTAACACGGACACGCAGCGGCGCGACGTGAACGTGCGCACCAAGCTGTTCGACACGGACAACTACCCGGATGCGGCTTTTGAGGTGACCGAGCCGGTGGATTTGTCCGCGTTGCCAGATGACGGTTCAGTGGGCATGGTTACAGTGCCGGGGAAGCTCACTATCAAGGGGGAAACCCGGGAGGTAAAGCCCGAGTTCCAGGCGGTGCGTGATGGGGACAAGCTCACGGTGAGTACGGTGCTGCGGTTTAACCGGTTGGATTACGGGGTAAAAACCCCCGAGTTCATTGCGGCAAAAGTGTCCGAGGAGGGTGACCTGAATGTGCTCTTGACTTTCAAAAAGTCATGATCCTTCCAATGCTATGGCTGCGGCTCGTCGTGGTCATTGGGTTCACCATTTTCGTGGCCATCCAACAAATGTGGCTCATCACGGCCATAGGGGTGGTGTTGACGCTGCTCACCGGCTATCAAATCTACCACGCCTATTCGTCACGATGACGTTTCCCAGAAGTCGGTGAGTTTCTTCCCCAGCGGTTCGGCAACCTGCATGGGGAGCGAATGAGTGGTATCCGGCCACACCTCCACCTGGGCGTGGGGGAGTAGCTCACCTGCGCGGTGCTGAGCTTTGTCCCCGCCGGCGAGCGAATCCGTGCTAGCTATCGCCACATAGCAGGGCATGGTGAGGGCACGCGCATCATCGTCGGACAGCAGGCTGGGGGTGGGCAGGTGCGCGTCATAGTGGTGGGTGCCGGCGTCAATCATGCGGGCCATGGGTTCGGTGGGATCATAGTCGGTACCACCAATGCGGCCCAAGGCGTGGTTCCGCCAACCGGTGGGAAGCCCCGGCAGTGAGGCAACCATGGTCCAGGCCATGAGCCGGGCGGACGGGTAGCTGAACGTGAATACCGGCTCCAGCAGCGTGAGTGATCGCACCTCGGTGGGGTAGTGGCGGGCATAGGCCGCGGCAGTGGCGCCGCCGAAGGAATGCCCAACAATATGCGCCCCGCGGGGCGCCTGCCTAACTAAAACCTGGTGAATCCACGCAGCCTGATCGGCCATATCCGCCAAGGGGGCGGCCTGGACCGACAGGCCAGCGTCCCCCAACGCGTCGAACGCTATCACCCGGTGGCGGCTACTGAACGCGGCAAGATTATCCGCCCACATTGGGGCTCCAGACGACCTCCCGGGAATAAGCACCACCGGCATGCTGTCCCTCGTCTCTGGGGTGTGCCATTCGTACACCCGGACCGCCCCAAAATCCGTGTCAACATCAGCCGTAACACTAGGCGGGGTGGGGAAGCGTCGCATAGCCTCCCGATAGTGCGTGACATATTCCTTCCGGCCGGCGACAGAACGGAACTGCCCAACAGTGGCATCGGAATCAGGGTGCAGGAACCAACCAAACGCGATCATAACAACCGACACCACAACGAGGGTGCGTTTCCGGCCGCGGAGGTCAGCAAGCTTCATACCCCCAGTATGGCACGCCAAACCCCCAGAAACATGTGTTAAATGTCAGACATATCAAAATGCTTGGTTTCCTTCATCAGCAAGATAGCGATGAGGGAAAGCACGGACACAACAATAAGATAAATACCAACGGCACCCACACCATAGGACTTCACCAACGCCGTCGCAACAAACGGGGCGATAGCGGCACCCAGGATGGACGCCACATTATAGCTAATCCCGGAACCGGTGTAGCGCACATTGGTGGGGAACAGCTCGGGCAGCACCGCGGACATGGGGCCGAAAATAAGGCCCATGATGAACATACCAACCGTGAGGAACACTAAAACCGTGCCCTCAGTGGCGGTATCCGGGCGCAGCAACCAGGAGAAGGTAAGACCAAACGCAATCATGACGGCGGAAACCGCTATAAGAGTGCGCTTCCGGCCCCGGGAATCAGCAAGCCGCCCCGCAACCGGAATGCTCACGATGAACGCGAAAATCGAGACGAGCTGCAGCTTCAAAAAGTCCAGGTAGGGGATACCCAACCCAACACCCTTCTTGGCAATACCATAGGAAAGCACCCAGGTGGTGACCAGGTAAAACAGGGTATAGCAGGACACCATGATGAACGTGCCCAGAATTAACGGCTTCCATGAGGTACGGAACACCTCGGCCAGGGGAGTCTTCACCTTCTTCCCGGACTCCACAGCCTTCTTAAACACCGGGGTTTCCTCCAGCCGGAACCGCACATACAACCCAACAATGACCATGATGGCGCTGAGCAGGAAGGGAATCCGCCAACCCCAGGTCATAAAGGCCCCCTCAAAATCACCATCAGTGTGGTTTAAGACGGTGACAAGGATCAGGAAGAAACCGTTAGCAACCAGGAAACCAAACGGGGCACCCAGCTGCGGCCACATGGCGGCCCAGGCACGTTTCCCCTTGTCGGCGGTTTCCGTCGCCAGCAACGCGGCACCGGACCATTCGCCACCCAGCCCAAGGCCCTGACAGAACCGCATGAGAGCCAATAGGGCAGGGGCGATAATACCAACCTGGCCATAGGTGGGGAGCAGACCAATGAGGAATGTGGCAATACCCATGGTCAGCAACGAACCAACCAGGGTGGCTTTCCGGCCGATACGATCACCGAAGTGACCGAAAACAATAGAACCCAAAGGGCGGGCGACGAATGCCAAGCCAAACGTAGCGAAAGACGCTAAAAGCCCAATGGTGGGGTCGTCGTTTTTCGGGAAGAACAAATACGGGAAGACAGCAACGGCGGCAGTGGCGTAGACGTAGAAGTCATAAAACTCAATGGTGGTGCCCACCATAGACGCGATAATAATCCGCCGGCGAGTGGCCGCGTCAACTCGGGGCGCGGCTGTAGGTTTGGTGACTGTTTGTTGCAGTTGAGACATGTTGGTGCGAGAATCCGGGGTTAGAAAATGTGGAACCTTGTGGGTTCATATTTGATTGTGTGGTTATAAACGTAGTTCATCAGTAGCAGCATTGCAATCATACGGCGATATAATTTCAAACTTACGATGCACGCTCAATAGTGGCGTGAAAGAACCCCGTCTGCGCCTTCACAAGATCAATAGGATCATCAAACCGGCCAATACGGGCAATCCCACCCGAATAACTAACATCACCATAATAAAAAGCAAGAGTATTCCACGGCCGAAACCACCCAATATCACCAGGCTGCGGATCATCACCCTCGGGCATACCATCCGCAGACAACGGTGGTTTCGGCAAATACCCAACCTTTTCCTGATTATCTACATCCTGCAGTCTTACCGTCAGCGGCAACCGATCAAGCAGATCCCGCGCCGGAGCATTGTCCCATAGGCGGGCATGTAGCACCTGACCGTTGATGGTGACCCGGATCGGCGTGCTTGCGGCCGAATCGTTCCCAGACGCAGATGATGTGGATGGGGACGGTGATTGTTGCGACGGCGTGCTGGAGCAGGAGGCGAGTGCGAGGATCCCGGCAACTATAAATATGAGCGATAGGGCACCCCGGGGGCGCGCTGGAGCCAATGAAACGATCATATCCCTTTATACTATTAGCGGATGCAGCAACAGGGTAGGGCGCCTAATACAGCCGTTTTGACATAATGTACATTATCGGCGCGTTACCCCCAGGCGCGTCGATACCGAGACGTCACCACTAGCTGCAGCGCATCGAGCGCCCCCACCCGGAATAATGCCTCCCGCAGCGCCAGCTGAAACACCCACAGGTTCCGATACACCCGATCATAACCATTCGCGGCGGCCTCCCGGGACTGCGCCTCAAACGTCTCCCGCTGCATCGCTAGCCCCTCAACATAGTGCGACCCCATGTGCGTTTGCGCAATGATCCGCAGGTCCGTGTTCACGTCGAAAAGACGATGCAGTTGCTCGATAGTGAGATAGTTCAATGCCGGCCAAATATACGCCCGCAGCACATCCGCACACCGGTCAAGCGTTACCGACAGCTTATCTGTCGCCACCACCGTTTGGATCGCTAAAAACCCACCATGCACCAGCATCCGGTTTAACGATTGCGCATACACTCGCTGCGCTTGGGTATCCATGACTTCGAGCTTTTCGACGCTGGTAATCACATCGTAATGGCTTGGCCACGTGCGCGGATTAGGGAAAAGCGACTCCAACAGCCGCACCTGCACCGACGAATCCACATCCGCCAGCGCCACCACATCCTGCACATCCGCCACCTGCTGAGCGTCACTGCTTAACACATCCACGGTGGCCGACCGCCGGGCCGCCGCAATGGGAATCGTCGGACCCGAACTGGGAAAATCCAGCACATGGGTGCCTATGCCTACATGCGCCGCGTCTAACAACCCCACGGCCGCCCGCACCTGGGCGTCCCCCAAATCCGCCCGTTCCACCAGTGTGGGGGGCGATAATTCGGTGATGTCCACAAAATGCTGGCCCGGCTCGTCTTTCTTCCCGGCTCCCGGCACATAGCTTTTCATGTACACCCGTTCCGTTGTGGGCACCCCAGAGGAAAATACTGGACCGTGCGTGCTCATCCCATCACCGGAATACAGTCGCACCAAACTGTCGGGGATTTCCTCCCCTAAATATAATCCGCCCACCTCTAGTTTGCCGCACCTAGGACGGTAGCCCGCCTCCAGCAGGCCGGTGAGTACCCGCACCAGATTATCACTTTCCCACTCCCCGGCCATATAACCTTCGGCCAGCCCCAGCCAACCGGAGTACGCAATCCGGGTAAAGACCTCCTCGTATAGCACCCGCAGATCCGGTTGAGGGCCGTCAAGATCCAGCCCGGCCTTTTCGCAGGCGGTAGCAAACTCGGCTTCCGCCCGGCGGGCTTTTGACGCTGCGAACATTCCTGTAGGAATCGTGACGATGCCCGGCCACACATCCGCATTTATCGCAGCTAAATGATGATACCTGCCGGTATCTTGCAGAGCTTGCACGCACCCTCCTCACATACGTATCTAACCCAAATAGTGTAATTCGCACACTTCCCCACCCCGCGGTGCCACACCGATCCCGATTCGAATGTGTTATTTGCTGAAACGCCGACTACCATAGGTGAAGCATTATCATTGCCTAACTGCAGGAGTTATACTGTCATGACTGACGCTCCCTATCGT
Source organism: Corynebacterium matruchotii (assembly GCF_011612265.2). Classification (NCBI taxonomy): domain Bacteria; kingdom Bacillati; phylum Actinomycetota; class Actinomycetes; order Mycobacteriales; family Corynebacteriaceae; genus Corynebacterium; species Corynebacterium matruchotii. Next base: position 1,343,679 of record NZ_CP050134.2, read on the forward strand.
CCCGAGGGTGGTCGCCATCACGTTGTCGTTATTGGTTCCGGCTTCGGCGGGCTTTTCGCCGTCCAAAACCTCAAAAACGCAAATGTGGACATTACCCTCATCGACCGCACAAACCACCACTTATTCCAACCCCTGTTATATCAGGTGGCGACCGGCATCCTCTCTCACGGCGAGATTGCGCCCTCCACCCGGCAGATTCTCGCTAACCAGGATAATGTGAGTGTGTTTAAGGCCGAAGTCACCGGCATTGATACCAAACACAAAACCGTCACCGCGGAACTATCCGAATACACCAAGGTGTTTTCCTATGATTCCCTCATCATTTCCGCCGGCGCCGGCCAATCCTATTTCGGTAACGACCATTTTGCCGAGTTCGCCCCCGGCATGAAGACCATTGACGACGCCCTAGAGCTTCGCGCCCGGATTCTGGGCGCGTTTGAACGCGCCGAAGTCACCGAGGACCCCCTAGAACGGGAACGCCTGCTCACTTTCGTGATCGTGGGTGCCGGCCCCACCGGTGTGGAATTAGCCGGTCAGGTTGCCGAAATGGCGCACCGCACCCTGGCGGGTTCGTTCCGGCGTTCGAATCCCGCCAATGCGAAGATCATTCTGCTCGACGCCGCACCCCAGGTGTTGCCGCCGTTCGGGAAACGGCTCGGCCGTAACGCCCAACGCCAATTGGAGAAAATCGGGGTGACCGTCAAACTGAACGCCATGGTCACCGACATCACCGACAGCACGGTGAAATACCAGGTGAAGGGCGACGATACGGTTTACACCATTGAATCGTTCTGTAAGATCTGGTCCGCCGGCGTGGCCGCCTCCCCACTGGGGAAGATGGTTGCCGACCAATTGGGTGCCGAGGTGGATCGTTCCGGCCGGGTGCTGGTCAACCATGATTTAAGCGTTGGTAGTGACAAAAACGTGTTCGTCATTGGGGACATGATGAACTACCAGAATCTTCCCGGCGTAGCCCAGGTAGCCATCCAGGCTGGCGAATATGTGGCGGAACAAATCGCTGCCGAGGCCCAGGGCCGCTCCGACATGGAACGCCCCACCTTCGAATACTTCGACAAGGGGTCCATGGCCACCATCTCCCGGTTTAATGCCGTGGTGAAAATGGGCAATGTGGAGATCACCGGTTTCTTCGGCTGGGTGTTGTGGCTGGTGGTGCACGTCATGTTCCTGGTGGGGTTCCGCAACCGGATCACCTCCATTGTTTCTTGGGGCATTAATGCCCTGTCTCGGAACCGGTGGAACCTGGCAGCCACCCGCCAACAGTTATACGCCCGCGCCGCCATGCACGAGGTAGAGAAGAAACCCGAACACTAATCCCCTACTGCCCCAGGCCATAGGGCTTGGGGCGGCGCAGCACTGCCACCAAGAATTCCGACCGGTCCGTGTACGGGTCCAACTCCCAGGAGGAGAATTTATGCTCCACCACGAAACCGGCGGTTTCCGCATTAGCAAAGAACTCCGGGAAGCTCCAGGCCCGGCCGGGGCCACTACCATAAGCGATCACGGCCCGCCCACCGTTTTTCAACGCCCGGTATAGGTGGTCAAGGGCTGGTTGGCGACCCTCCGGCGCGAGGAACCCCATGACGTTGCCGGCGGACACGATGAGATCGAAGTCGGATTCGGGGATTTCGTCTGTGCTTAAATCCCCCACATAGAAGGTGGCGTCAGGATTCGCTTCCTTGGCTATGTCGATCAGCACCGGGTCAACGTCAAACCCCACCACGGTGTGCCCCCGATCGGTGAGGAATCCCGTGAGTCGACCCTGACCACAGCCGGCGTCCAAAATGCGGGATCCCCGCTGCGCCATGGCGTCGATAAGCCGCGCCTCACCAACAATGTCATGCCCCTGCTCCGCCAACATCTGCCATCGGTTGGCATAGTTGATAGAGTGAGCAGGGTTGTTTTTTACAATTTCGTTCCAGGTTGGCATGCGCTACAGTCTAGCTGCTAGTAACCCCACACTAAAAATATTTAAGGAGAGTGATATGTCTCGCCGCAGGTTTCCCCTTACCCCTAAAAACCTCATCCCCTCAGCCACCGCCGCGGCGCAGAAACCTCCCGCCCCGCATCGTTCGTTCGCCGACGTGGTCGATCATTGTTGCATTTTCATCGACGGCATCCGCATGCCCGGGGAACTCAAGCAGCATGCTGGCGCCCTGGAAACCCTGCATCGTCATTTGGCCGAGGCGAAACGGGAGGGTGGGCACCCGCACGGGTTTGTGTGGCTGAGTCTCAACGCACCTAACGCCAACCACATGCACGCGGTTGCAGACTCATTTAAGGTCCATGATCTCATCATTGATGACATCGTTGCTGCCCACCAACGCCCCAAGGTGGAAACCTACGATGACCAAATATTCATGGTGCTGAAATCCGTGAAATACTCCGATTTTGATAACCGACAGGATTCGGTGCAGCAATCCCGCCAGGTTATTGAGGTTGGTGAGGTACAAATGGTGTTGGGTAAGCATTTCATTATCACTATCCGCCACAACACTCCCCTGCCGGACCTGAAATCCCGCATCACCATCACCGACAACGAGCCCGCCACCAAGCAAGGACCATTGGGGTTAGCGTGGGCCATTGCCGACGCGCTTGTCGACGACTACCGCAGGGCTGCCAACGAGCTTTCCGAAGACGTCGACGTGTTGGAAGAAGAAGTCTTCACCCCCCAATCAGAACTCAACGTTGACCAAATCTATCTGCTCAAACGCGAGGTTCTAGAGATGCGGCACGCTATTAACCCCCTCGAACCCGCGCTGAGTACCTTCAACCAGTTGTTGAAAACCCGTAAGGAGGGTGAGGAGCTGCGCAGCTATTTCCGGGATGTGCTGGACCACGAGATCGTGGCCAAAGACTCGGTCAATAGCTCCAACGAGCGGCTCACCGCCCTCATTGATGCCGCCGTGGCGAAGATTTCCCTGCAACAAAACGCCGACATGCGTGCCATCTCCGCCTATGTAGGCATGGCGGCCGTGCCCACACTGGTGGCCGGCATTTACGGCATGAACTTCCAAAACATGCCGGAACTGGCGTGGAAGTATGGTTATTTCGGCGCCCTTGGCCTCATGGTCGTCATCGTCATCGCAGTATGGTGGGCGTTTAAACGCCGCAATTGGCTTTAGTTCTTTTCATCAATCACCATGGTTCGCACTATCGAGGTGGCCACCAAGTGGCCCCGGTGGAACATGTCCACGGAAATGAGTTGGGTCCGCCGCCCCGGCTGAATGACTTTCGCCTCGGCGGTAATAACCCCGGCAGATACCGGGGCAATGAAGTTCGTGTTGTTATTAATGCCCACGACCACTTTCCCATTGCTGGCGGTGATCCCCATGATCGACCCCACGGTTTCCGCAATCGCGCAGCACACCCCACCGTTAACGATGCCGGTGATCTGCAAATGCTCCTGGGTCACATGCAATTCGGCCACAATGTGTTCCCGATCCGCCTCGGTGAACCGCAACCCGAGCTGATTGCAGAATCCGCCGGAAAGATCATTGAGACGGGCTAGTTCTCGAATGTGTAGCCCATTTTCCCCCATGTTATGCAGTAGTTCCAACAAGTCAGCCGCAGTATTGGGGATTTCTGTATGTGTCATAGTAATTAGCCTACTTATTTTCAGTAGCACGTGGATAATAAGCTTCCTGGCTCACATAATTTTCACTATCATATATGGGATAGCCAAGAGAAAATTTTTATCGTAGGGGCGCGGACTATGCCAACAAAGCGGATACGAAACACCGGGATCAGCTGGCAGGGGCGGTACCGCGATGCCTCCGGCAAGGAACACAGTAAAACATTTAGAACCAAACGGGAGGCGAAGGCGTGGGAAGACGACCAGATCCGCGCCGTCCGCCGCGGCGAGTGGCTGGACCCGCAAACCAGCACCATCACCGTGCATGAACTGGTGAAAAAGAAACTCTCCCAGTCGGCGAAACCCAATACCCAGCAGGCACGGAACTACCTATTGGCAAACCTTGGTGACCTCTCCCCCATCCCAATCACGGCGCTGCGGCCGGCAATGGTCCGCTCCTGGCTGCACGTTTTAGAAACCGGGCGGCCGTGGGTGTCGGACCGCAGCCCGCTGGCGGCAAACACCATCAGCATGATCGCCGGCCAGCTGCGGGCGATTTTGACCCAGGCGGTCAACGACGACGTGATTTTACGCCACCCCATGCGGGGTGTGGTGATTTCATCCGCGTCAAAGCAGGTAGAGCGCGACGATATCCCAGATACCGAGGAAATCCAGGCCCTGATTCGGGCGGCCTACTCGTCCGGCCGGGGAGTGTCGCCGAACCCGCAACTGGCCCGCATGATTATCGTGGCGGCCACCACGGGGCTGCGCGGCGGCGAAATCGGGGGGTTGCGGGTCAAGGACGTGGATTTCTTCCGCCGGGAACTGCACGTTTCCCAACAGGTGAGCCAGAATAGTGCGGAGCCGACCGCCCCGAAATCGCGGCGGGCCTCCCGAACCGTTCCACTCACGGAGGAAACCCTGGCGGCATTGAACACGCAACTGCGGGAACGACCCCGCGGCCGGGAGGAAACCATTTTCGCGGCGAAAAGCGGCGAGCCCTATAATTCCCTAGCGATCGGAACCCAATTTAAAAACCTGACGAAACGAGTTGGGGTAACCACAACCTTTCACGCTTTACGTCACTATTACGCTTCTAAGCTGATCGAGTCCGGGGTGAGCGTGTCGGTCGTGCAACGGGTGTTGGGACATTCGTCGCCGGCAACAACGCTTGGGGTGTATGCGCACCTGTGGCCGGGGGCGGAAGACGAGGTCCGCGACGCGGTGCGGTCATTCTGCGGTATTTCAGACCAAAAACCCACGAAAGATATTGGTAAAATACCAGGTTAAACGGTATAAATATTTTTTCACATGGTCCATGTTTTACATATAATATGCGAAAGATTCCTGACGACGGTCACCCATGAAATAAGTGACCGTCGTCACTTTTTATGAGTGGTTTTTATCTCATTTTGCCCACAATCATATCTATTATTTCTTAAAAATTAGCACCCATCTTTTCGCAATGTTGTCAGTATGCCTCAATTCTATTGTACGGAAATACATTTCACGCACATCACTACACATGCCAACTAATGGGCAATTTTAGCGAAACACTATTTTTAAAACATGCTTTTACCTGCGACTACGTTATACATAAAGATATTATTATACATCGCCTGGTACGGTAATCTTGATGAAGAAACTAACTGCTTTTTATATAAAACATGATATCAATATGGAAATTAAAAATAAGAATACTACGCAAATAAAATGATTGTAGACGATAATATATTAAGACAAATATAAAAATATGGGCGGGAAAATCGTGCCGCAACCTTGCATCAACACCGCTGCATATTTCCTATTCCCCCATTGGGGGCTAGACTAAGAAACCATGACTGAACAAGGCAATCTCGCCCAAATCGGCGTCGTCGGACTCGCCGTCATGGGATCCAACCTCGCACGCAACTTCGCACGCAATGGCCACACCGTCGCGGTCTATAACCGCAGCACGGAAAAAACCCGCAATTTTATGGCCAACCACGGCGCCGAAGGCGACTTCATCCCCTCCGAAACCATCACTGATTTCGTGGCATCCCTCGAAAAACCCCGCCGCGCCATCATCATGGTCCAGGCAGGGAACGCCACCGACGCTGTCATTCACCAACTCGCCGACGCCATGGACGACGGCGACATCATCATCGACGGCGGCAATGCCTTGTACACCGACACCATCCGACGCGAACAAGAAATAGCCGATCGTGGCCTCAACTTCGTCGGCGCCGGCATCTCCGGCGGCGAGGAAGGCGCCCTCAACGGGCCAGCCATCATGCCCGGCGGCCCGGAAAAAACCTGGGAAGCCCTAGGCCCCCTCCTCGAATCCATCGCCGCCAACGTCGACGGTGTCCCCTGCGTCACCCACATCGGCCCCGACGGTGCCGGCCACTTCGTCAAAATGGTGCACAACGGCATCGAATACGCCGACATGCAGGTCATCGGCGAGGCCTACCAGCTCCTCCGCTACGGCGCCGGTATGACCCCCGCCGAAATCGCCGAGGTTTTCCGCACCTGGAACGCCGGCGACCTTGACTCCTACCTCATCGACATCACGGCCGAGGTACTCGCCCAGGTGGATGCCGAAACCGGCAAGCCTCTCATCGACCTCATTGTTGACTCCGCCGGTCAAAAAGGCACTGGCCGCTGGACCGTCAAAGCCGCCCTCGACCTTGGGATTCCCGTCACCGGCATCGGCGAAGCTGTCTTCGCCCGCGCCCTCTCCGGGGCCACGAACCAACGCCAAGCCACCATCGGCAACCTGCCCTCCGGCACCCTCACCACCCTTGCCGAACTCGGCGTCGACCGCGACACCTTCATCGAAGACGTCCGCCGCGCCCTCTACGCATCCAAACTTGTGGCCTACGCCCAAGGGTTCGACGAAATCACCGCCGGCTCCGCCGACCACAATTGGAATGTTGACCCCCGCGACCTTGCCACCATCTGGCGTGGTGGCTGCATCATCCGCGCGAAATTCCTCAACCGCATCGTCGAGGCCTATAACGCCAATCCCGAACTACCAACCCTCCTGCTTGATCCCTATTTCAAGGCCGAGCTCGCTGGTCTCATCGATTCGTGGCGTCGCGTCGTCACCCTGGCCACCCAAATCGGCCAGCCCATCCCCGTATTCGCGTCCTCCCTGTCTTACTACGACAGTCTCCGCATCGACCGGCTTCCCGCCGCTCTCATCCAGGGCCAACGCGACTATTTCGGCGCCCACACCTACCAGCGCGTCGATAAGCCCGGCACCTACCACACCCTTTGGTCCGGTAACCGCACCGAAATCGAAGCCTAACCCACACCACAACCAGCGGACCTAGGATTTTCTCCTAGGTCCGCTCAACCAATCGTCGACACCGAAACTAGCCACCATGGATCTCCTCTTCTCCATACTGTCACTCATAGGATTCATCCTCCTCACCGCCAGCACCGGCCTCTTCGTTGCCGTCGAATTCGCCCTCACCGGTCTCGAACGCGCCACCATCGACCAAGACCTTAACACCCATAACGATTCCCGCGCCCACGCAGTCAAACGCGCCTTCCATAACCTTTCTTTTGTTTTATCCGGCGCCCAACTTGGCATTACTATCACCACTCTCACCACCGGTTACCTCGCGGAACCTATCCTCGCTAAATTCCTCAATCCTCTGCTTCGCCTCACCGGACTGAGTGAAACCTGGACCACCCCAACGGCCCTCGTCCTTGCTCTCATCATCGCCACTTTCCTTTCCATGGTCTTCGGCGAGCTTGTCCCTAAAAACATTGCTATCACCAACCCCATTCGTACCGCCCGGTTTACTATCCAACCTGCCCACGCCTTCAACCTCATCTTTAAAGGATTCATCACCCTCCTTAATAAAACCGCCAATGCCCTCGTCCGCGCCATAGGTATCGAACCTGCCGACGAGCTCGCCACCGCCCGGTCCGCCCAAGAGCTCACAACCCTAGTCCGCAATTCTGTCGGCGACGACGGCTTCGACGAAACCATCGCCAACTTCCTAGGCCGCTCCCTCCTTTTTGGCGCCACCACCGCCGAGGAGCTCATGACCCCCCGCTCCACTATCGAAACCCTCTCCCACGACGACACCATCCTTGACCTCCTCGCCAAGGCCGCCACCACCGGCTATTCCCGCTTCCCTGTCGTCAACGGCGACCTTGACGACACCATCGGTATCGTCCATTACAAAGACGCCTTCGCTATCCCCACCCACCAGCGCGCCACCACCACCTTAGGCAGCATCGCCCACACCGTCCGCGCCGTCCCCGAATCCCTCGATGGTGACGCTGTCCTCAATACTGTCCGCGCCGCTGGCGCCCAAGTCATCCTGGTCAAGGACGAATACGGCGGCACCGCCGGCCTCATCACTATTGAGGACGTCATCGAAGAAATCCTCGGCGACGTCTACGATGAACACGACAACGAAGAAGAACAGCAAGAATTTCACCAAAACACCACCAGCACCTGGACTATCTCCGGTCTCGTCCGTCTCGATGAACTGGAAGAAAACCTCGGATACCTCGCCCCCGAAGGCCCCTACGAAACCCTCGGCGGGCTCATCATGTATAACCTCGGACGCATCCCCAAAACCGGCGACGAACTCATACTCCCACCCACCGCCAACCAGCCGACCGACGACATTACCCCACCGCCAACCACCTGGCATGCTACTGTCCTCGCCATGGAAGACCGCCGCGTCGACAAAGTACTCCTCACCCCCACCACCAACCTAAACTAAGGAATAAGCTATGGGAGTCATCACCACCATCACCCTCATTATCGCCCTCCTCGGCGGCAATGCCCTTTTCGTTGCTGCCGAATTCGCCCTCATTTCTTCTCGCCGCGACCGCATCGAAAACCTCATTGCCAACGGCAATACCAGAGCAAACCGAGTTCTCGGCGCCATATCACACCTCTCTATCAACCTCGCCGCCTGCCAACTCGGCATCACTATTTGTTCCCTCATTCTCGGCAAAGTCGCCGAACCTGCCATCGCCCACTACCTAACAATCCCCTTCGAACACCTCGGCATTCCCCACCAGCTTCTGCATCCCCTTTCTTTCGTTCTCGCCCTCGCCATCATTACCTATCTCCATATCCTCCTTGGCGAAATGGTGCCCAAAAACATTTCCCTCACCAACCCGGAAACCCTCGCCATCTGGCTCACTCCCCCACTACTGTTTTGGGCACGACTCTCTCGTCCCCTCATCAGCATGATGAACGCCGTCGCCCGCCACACCCTCAAACTCGTTGGCATCGAACAGCGCGATGAGCTCAATGCCACCGTCGACGAAAACCAGCTCAAAACCATGATTACCGAATCCCGCTCCGAGGGCCTCCTCGATGCGGAAGAACACGCCCGCCTCAGCAAGGCCCTCCGCAGCGGTCGCACCCTCGCCGAAGTCATGATCCCTCTCACCAAAGTCCGCACCCTCACCTTCGGTGCCCGCGGCCCCCTGCTCACCGACGTCGAACAAGCCGTCAGAGAAACCGGTTTCTCCCGCTTCCCAGTCGAAATCACCCCCGGCACCTTCCAGGGATATGTCCACGTCAAAGACGTCCTCGACCGGTTTGACGCCGGCAAAACCTACCCACCCAACGCTATTGTTCACCGTAGCGAGATTCGTCCCTTGCACAATATCGACGTTAATGAAACCCTCGACCGGGCTCTCCACGACCTCCACCACAAATCCGCCCACATGGCCCAAGTCCGGGACCACGGCCGCGTCGTCGGCGTCGTCACTCTCGAAGATCTTATCGAGGAATACCTTGGCACCTTCAACGACTGGACCCACAGCAATAACCGTGGCGGCAACACCACACCACCAGCAGCATGAACATCCTCACCGAAACCGAATGGCGCGCCCACAACAATAACCACATCACCCGTGCCCGCCGCTACACCGACGACCACCTCGCCCGTCGTAAAGCCGGCACCGCCCACCCCATCTTCGATTTCCTGTTCGAGTACTACCCCATCCGAATCTCACACCTCCACCGCTGGCACCCCGGCATCGGCATTGGGCTCGCCGACCCTCACCGTGCTAGCCCTCACAGCGCCTGGCGGTACTACTACCACCACAATGGGGTAACCACAACAGACGTGTCCGCCTTCCTCGCCGCGCATAAACCTGCCATCACCCAAATCCGCACCATCCTCACAAACACCACCGCCAACCCCACCCGTTTCGACTGCTTTGGCCTGCACGAATGGGCCATGGTTTACCGCACCGACCATCCCCGCCACAATCTTCCCCTCCGGCTCACCCCCGCGGAAACCAACCAGGTCGTAGAACAGCACACCATCAAATGCACCCACTTCGATGCTTACCGATTTTTCACCCCCGAAGCCCAACCCCTAAATCTCACAGTTTTAACCCGTGAAAACCGGGAGCATGGGGAACAACGGGGGTGCCTACACGCCACGATGGATTTGTATAAATGGGCGGCGAAATTGGGGCCGCTCATTCCCGGGGATTTATGGTTGGACACGTTTGAATTGGCATGGCAAGCCCGTATTTTGGATATGGAAGCGTCCCCGTATGATTGCCGAAGTTTAGGGTTTGGGGTGGTCCCGATTGAGACCCCCGAGGGGAAGCACGAGTATGTACATCGGCAACGATTATTGGCTCATGCGGGGGATTTATTACGGCACCGGATCCTGACCACGATCGAGCAGGCATTCGCGTTCAACTATAACTAAACGGTAACATTGGAGATTAATGCCGGCCCTTTGAATAAAAGTTATATGCCGGAAAATCTTTGTCGCGGCAACATGATAGAAAGGGTATCTCTGCCATGGGGCGCCATTCCGATGGACTCACCAATTACAAGTTTTCCACGCATGTGTATGTGGTTATCGCGTGTTTAGTTGTTGCCGTCATCATTATTGTGTTTTGGGTTAAGGCAATTCATGGTGATTCGACTACGGATAAGTCGAAGTGCTTGGCTGGTGATCTCACGGTGAAAATAGCGTCGTCGGCGGGGGCAGAGTCGCTGGCCACTAACGTTATCGACCAATATAATGCGAAGAAACCGGTGGTGCGGGATCATTGCATTACTGCGGAGGCCACCAAGTCGTTGGCGGAGGCGAGTGCGTATATTACTGACGAGTCGGACGGTATGGCAGCGCAAGCGGTGACCCAGGCACAGCGGGCGCCGGCGCAGGCCGCAGCTGAATGGCCGATCGTGCAGGTAATGAAGGTGGGAATTGCGTCGACGGAACACGATGTCAGCCGGGAGAAACTCACCGATGTGACCTACCCGGTCAAGGATAATGCGATGGCATCGGCGCTGGTTGCGGCCAGTTTGAATAATAATTCGGTGGACGCCACGAAGCAGGCGTTGACAAAGGATAAATCGGTGACGGTCGCGTCTGCGGTACAGGACGGCAAGAAATTCATTGTTGTCAACGAAACAAGTGCGCCGGCGAATTACACATTTACCGAGATCAAGGATGTGGTGCAGCCGGTACGGGTGGTGTCGTTGACGGCCACGGATACGGTCGCGGAGGATGCGGTGCGAGCCGGGGCGGATCTTGGTTCTAGCATGGTCAACGCGGATGCTGGAAAGCAGGCCACGTCGGTGACGTCATTGGCGGCGACGCAGGCGTTGCAGCAGTTTGATACGGAAGCGAATTCGGCGGCGCCAGCATCTCCTGCTCCCGCTCCGGCCCCGGAGGCCCAGCCGCAGGCCGCGGCAAGTGCTGTGACGAGTGCGAATACGTTGTTCCTGTTTGATACGTCGGCGGCGATGGCGCAGGCGTCGGATGATGGCCGAACCTGGTTCCAGGTGGTTTCGAATGCGATTGCGCAGGCGGTGCCGATGGTGGGGGCACAGCACCAGGTGGCGTTGTGGAATTATTCGTCACCGCTGAACCCGGGGGTGAAAAAGGGGTGGCGGGAGAATGTGAGTTTTGCCTCGTCGATGACGAATGAGCAGATTGGTAATACGGCGATTGGGTTTACTACCGGTGGTGTGCCGCAGACTCGGGCGGCGACGGTGGCGGCGGTGAATTATGCCACGTCGTATGCGAAGGAGTCTGGTCAGCCTGCCCGGGTGGTGCTCGTTACTACTGGCACGTCGGATTTGGGGGATATGTCGGCGGTGACGCAGGCGCTGTCCGCGGCGAAGGCTGCGAAAGTGGAGCTATCGGTGGTGCATGTGGGTACTGGTACGCAGGACAGCGAGTTAATGAAGGCAGCCCAGGCATCTGAGGTGGTGACGACCGCTGATAATGTGGCGGATGTGATAGAAAAGCTCAGTGGGGTGAAATAAGAGAAACCGACTGTTACGTCGGTTTTTTAGGAGCTTTTGCGACGCCTAGCGGCGAGTTCATCGACCTCCGATTCTGGGGTGGTGTCGGTGGTGGCGGGTTGGTCGACTCGTTCCGAGGGGAATGCGGAAATGGTGCCGGTGAGTTCTTTCATGATGCCGGGCACCGCAATGCCGAACACGCCTTGTCCGCCGCCGAGCAGGTCAATGACTTCTTCGGCGCTGCGGCATTCGTAAACGGTGGTGCCGTCAGAGACGAGGGTGATTTCGGCGAGGTCTTCGACGCCGAGGTCCCGGAGCTTGTCGACGGCCTGTCGAATGTTTTGGAGGGAAATGCCGGTGTCTAACAGTCGTTTGACGATTTTTAGGACCAAAATGTCTTTAAAGGAGTAGAGGCGTTGCGACCCGGAGCCGCGGGCGGTGCGGATACTAGGTTCGACGAGTTTGGTGCGGGCCCAGTAGTCGAGTTGCCGGTAGGTGATGCCGGCGACTTGGCAGGCTATGGGCACTCGATAGCCGAGGGCTTCGTCGGGTCCTCCCATATCGAAGAGTGATTCTTGAATGGGGTGGTCATTAGTCATTATTGTTCGCACTCCTTGCGGTCTTATGCTCCATTAAAGAACTTCATGGTTTTGTTAGGGCGTTAGGGCAAGGTTAACGAAGCTCCACTGTGAGGGCCTGCGACACGCCGCTAATTTAAACCTCAGGTTGAAGTTTAAACTTATTTTAGATCTTTGTCACTCACCCGCGACAAAAGTATCTTCATTATTATTCTTTCGAATCTTTTGGGGGGTTATCATCCGAACCCAATAAATCCGCTTCGCTGACTCCCATGCTCTCCATGAGCTTGGAAAAATCCGCATCGGCGGCCGCGTCACCGGATGCTGACTCCTCAAGGTGAGATTCGACTGGATCCGTGGTGAGGTAGAGGCCTAACCAGGTTTCCAGGTCGGCTTCGGAAATAAAAACGCTGGCATGTGATAACACATCCTCACTCGCCATGATCGGCAAATTTAGTAAATATGCCACCCCCATGGCGTCGCTGGGGCGACATTCAAGTTCGTCCCCATTATTGGTAACCAAGCTGGCAATGTAGTCACCAGCAAAGTAGGAATCGATGTGAACTTCCTTGAACCCACCCGCCGTTGCAGCTGCCAAATCAATGAGAACATTGACCATGCGTGGGCGTCGCGTTGGCACCCCAGCCTCGTGTTGCAACAGTTCAAATGCATCGGCGGCGTCGATCCACACGGGTAGTATTCGGTTTTTCTCAATCCACCGCAGCACGATGCAATATTGGTTTTCGGGGAATTCCGAAATTTGGAGGTATTCAACGAGATGGTAGGTCATAAAAAGCCAACTTTAACCTGATTGGTTACGCAATTCATTCTTCACCAGAACCGCATGCAAGGAAACTACAAGTGCTGACATTCGCCGACTCATTTCTTCGGCCTGTTCTCTAGCCACATCCTTGTTGGACTTGGCTAGGGGGGTAACAACCTGGGAAATCAAACCAGCCTGCCGGCTTGCAGCATTTTTCACCGATTTTAAATGGCGGGCGTCAATACCAAATTCGCTCAAGGCATTAGCGGTACTCACCACTTGGATGTCATCAGCGGTGAAAAATCCTGACTGATCCGGTCCGATAATTCCTACGTTAGCCAAATCAATAACAAATTGCAGTTCTACCCCCGCTTTCTTGGCGACTTCCACATCACTTAGGCGGGTGATAGCCGGTTTTCGAAATTTTTCGGGGCTGATAATGGTTTGGGCCGTTGCGGCTTTAGTGATGGGAATGACTGAACGGGAATCCATGGCATCCAGCTGCTTTTTGATTTCTTTGAGGGGCATATAGGTTTCTTGCTGGATGGTGAGGACATAACGCAGCCGCTCCACATCCGCGTTGGTGTATTTGCGGTAGCCGGAACTGGTTCGTTGGGGAGACACCAGCCCCTCCGACTCCAGATACCGGATTTTCGACAGGGTAATGTCAGGGAATTCTGGTGTTAGCAGCTTGAGTACCTCACCGATATTAATCGGTTTGGGATCGGGCCCAGTAGGTTGTGGGATTGCGCTCATGGACTAGTGTTTCCGGCTCGGGGGATGGACAACGACAAAATTATTTTGACTTTATAAGGATGCCGAAATACCGCATCCCTAGTGCTACCTACCGATTGTGCCCGAAAAAACCACGGCGGTGGGCTAAACGTCAACTTTAACGTTAAATTCTCAGTTTTCCGGACCCGCAATGAACACTAGTCGGAACTTACCGATTTGGATTTCATCACCAATAGATAGCACCTGTGAGTTGCGAGGTTCCCTATTGACATAGGTGCCGTTGAGGGATCCCACATCCACAACTTCGAAAGTTCCGTCGTTAAGCCGAAATTCAGCATGCCGGCGAGACACGGTGACGTCGTCGAGGAAAATGTCCGACTCGGGATGCCGGCCGGCGGTGGTGGTTTCCTGATCCAGTAAGAACCTAGCGCCGGCGTTCGGCCCCCGCTTCACGATCAAAATGGCGGCGCCGGCTGGTGGGGTGATGTCAGAACCGGTGGCGGGTGCTGCCGCTCCGCTCTCCATTTCTTTCAGCAGATCAGCGCGAAACACGGATGTGGTCTCAACCTGAACATCCTGGTTATCGTTGTTATCACTCATGCGTGAACCCTCCATCAACAAAGTTTATAATTACCGGATGCATTCACAATGTGATGCAAGGAAAACATCGGAACCACCCGCATAATAATTTTCAACCAATGTAAACATAATAGCGCCTGAACTCTGTTTTTGGGCAGAACTCATAAGCTATCTCCAGCTTGTGGCGTCGTTGTAAGCTATCGTAACACAAATAACAGCTGTGTAATTTCATCTCACCTGACGCATAAAACTCACCGGAAGATATTACCAATGCCGCGGAGCAGCGAATTCCCCGAGCCAGCTAGCGGGTTGTCCGACACCATATAGGTCCAGGTTGCGGACGGCCGCGCGAGTCCTTGCTCCTCAAGATGTGCCCCGTCGGCGTCGATTGGTACTTCGTTAAACGTATCCACGGCGTTATCCACCGCCCGCTGTGCTAATTCTTTGAATTCGCGTACCGCGATCCGGTGGAATTCGTCGATGGGGGTTTCCCGGGCAATGGCCCGCAGGTGGATGGATTCCCGCACATCATCCATGAGCGCCAGGTGGTCGCTCCACCCAAGGTCTAGGTGGTAGAGCATGATTTCCCGAGCCGCCCGCACCAGGGTGTCGCGGGGTAGCTCCTTGTCTAATAAGGTGGCGCGGGCGGAGCGTTCGAAGATTTCCTGCCAGGCCCGGTCGGTGTCGAGCAGTTCCGCCCGGCGTTTGTCAATGATATCGCGTTGGTCGGCGAGGAGTTTATTATATTTCCAGGTTTGGGAGTGGATTTCCAGCAGTTGGCCTTCGGTAACCCGCTGGCAGTGTTCGATCCAGTCCCGAATCCGTTTCGATTCGATACTGCCGTCCGCCGCGGGTCGGGCAGTGACTTCTTCCCCAGCGCCGCCCACGACTACCACATCGTCTTCCAGGGAGACGAAGAATAGGGCAAGCCCAGGATCCCCCTGCCGGCCGGCCCGACCCCGCAGTTGGTTATCCAGCCGGGCGGTGCGGTGCCGGGAGGTGCCGATCACGGCAAGCCCGCCGAGTTTCACTACCGCGTCGTGGTCGTTTTCGTCCGCCCCGCCGAGTTTAATGTCGGTGCCCCGACCGGCCATTTGCGTGGAGACGGTGACCCGACCAATGTCCCCGGCTTCGGCGATGATTCGGGCTTCCTCCGCGTCGTTTTTCGCGTTGAGCACGTTCACGTCGATGTCGTATTCCCGCAGGGCTTCGGCCAATGCTTCGGATTCCGCCACGTCTTGGGTGCCGACCAGCACCGGCTGGCCCGTGTCATGGATGGCTTTGATTTCGTCGATGATGGCCCGGTTTTTATCCCGGATTGTGGCGTACACCCGGTCTGCCTCGTCGAAGCGTTGCAGTGGTTCGTTCCGGTCGATCACGCTAACCCGCAGGTCGTAGAAACTGCGGAGCTGGTCTGTGGCTTCCACCGCGGTGCCGGTCATGCCGCACACCATGGGGTATCGGTGCATGAGGGCCTGTAAGGTGATGGTGTCGAGAATGCGGCCCCCCTCCGTCACGGCCAGGCCTTCCTTGGCTTCCACGGCGGCTTGTACCCCATCGGGCCACCGCTGGAGGTCCGCCACCCGGCCTTTGGAGGCGTCGATAAGTGCCACTTTGCCGTCCCGCACGATGTAGTGCACGTCCCGGGTGAGGAGCGCGTGCGCGTGCAGTGCCAGGTTGACCTGCACTAATGTGCTGCCCACGTGTTCGTCATCGTAGAGTGAGGCAATGCCGAGTTGGCGTTCCAGCAGCCGCGCCCCCACGTCGGTGAGTGAGGCGTTCCGCCCGTCCTCGTCCACCACATAATGCTGGTTTTTCTTTAGCCTGCGCACCAGGTCCGTGATTCGGCCGCCGGGTGCGGTTCCGGGCTCGTTGCCAGCCAGCACCAGGGGCACCAGGGCCTCGTCGACTAGCACCGAGTCGGCCTCGTCGATAAGCGCCACGTCCGCCCCGTGTTGGACCGCATCTGCCCGGTCGGTGATGAGCTGGTCGCGTAGCACGTCGAAGCCGATTTCGTTGACAGGCGCGTACACAATGTTTGCTTTGTATGCTTTTCGACGCTCATCCGTGGTCATCGACTCCGTGACCGCCGCCACCGTCAGGCCGAAAAATTTCACCAGCGGACCCATCCATTCCGCATCCCGGGCCGCCAGGTAGTCGTTCACGGTGACCGAATGCACCCGCTTGCCCATCAGCCCGAACCCGGTGTTTGCCATGGCTCCCACCAGGGTTTTGCCCTCACCGGTGGCCATTTGGATCACGTCGCCTTCCAGCAGGCGCAGCACCGCCTGGAGTTGCACGGGAAACGGGGTCATCCCCAGGGTTCTGGTGGCGGCTATGGATAATATGGCCAAAAATTCTGCCGCGTCCGCAACCTCACCCGATGCGGTGATCTCCCGGGCCCGAGCTACCAGATCCTCATCTGAACGGGCGTTTAGTTTCGCCACCCGGGCTGCGGCCTGGTCCACAATGGCCAAGCTGCGTTTTTGATTGCGGCCCTGTTTGCCGCCCATTGCTTTCCAAAACCAGTCGAAACCAGCCACCACATGCCTCCTCATACCGTCGCATCTTAAATTTATCCTTAATAGTAATCACAACACCAGAGAATTTATCCGCCCCCGATTATGTCCTAAGCTAGTGATGCGTTTTTTCCTAGCCTACGAAAGAGAACAATCTTCATGCATTCGATGAGTGTTCAGCTGCCTAGTTCCGCCGGCCACACCATGGCCGGCACCATTGACATGCCCGACACCGAACCAGTCGCCTACGCCCTTTTTGCCCACTGTTTTACTGGCTCTCGGTTCACCCCCGCGGCGGCCCGGGTGAGTAAAACCCTCGCCGAGCAGTCCATTGCCTGCCTCCGGTTTGATTTTCCCGGCCTGGGCCAGTCCACAGGTGATTTTCATGAAACCTGTTTCAGTGAAAACGTGGCCGATATCATCAGCGCCCACCAGTGGCTTGCCGACAATTACCGCACCCCCCAGCTGCTCATCGGCCATTCCCTCGGCGGCGCCGCCGCGCTTAAGGCCGCAACCAGCATCAAGGATCTCAAGGCGGTGGCGACCATTGGTGCCCCATTTGATCCGGCCCACGCGGTCCTGCATTTTGCCGACCGGATCAGCGAGGTGGACGCCACCGGAGCAGTCACGCTCACCCTTGGGGGCCGCGACATCACGATTTCCCGGGAGTTCCTAGAGGACCTGGCCGAAACCAACCCCGAATCCTACCTGCCCCGCCTGCGGAGACCCTTGCTCATTCTGCACTCCCCCATCGACCAAACCGTGGGTATCGACAACGCCCAAAACATTTACCGCACCACCCGCTACCCCAAGTCCCTTGTCACGTTGAATAAGGCGGATCATCTCCTCACCAAACCGGGTACCGCCGCGGCGGCAGCCCGCATGATTGCCACCTGGTCACAGCAGTACCTCATCCCGGACACTGCCCCTACCGCTGCCGATGTGATCCCCGAGGGAGTGGCTATTTCCCGCACCACCAAGGCCGGCCGGTTTACCGACGTTGTCCGCACCGGCACCCACACGCTGTACACCGACCGGGATAAAGCCCATGGCGGCCGAAACCTAGGTGTGGCCCCCACCTCGCTTATTCTCACCGCGCTGGCCGCCGCCACCAGCCAGGCCATTCGGGTGGCCGCCAACGAATCCCGCATCACCACGTTGGATGATGTTTCTGTCACGGTTTCCCGCATTGTTACCGAATCCGCCACCATTCACCTGCGCCGCGAAATCGCCCTCATCGGTGACCAGCTCACCGACACCGACCGCATGGAACTCCTCGCCGCAGCCAACGATAATGAGATCCAGGCCATGCTCGCCCACGGCATCATCATTGAGGACGTGCAACCAGCATAAACGCCCCCGGTTGGCGCTTTAGGGCCTCATGATGTAACCTAAACAAGTCGCCAAAAGCGACACTCGGACTGTGGCGCAGTTTGGTAGCGCACTTGACTGGGGGTTAAGGGGTCGCAGGTTCAAATCCTGTCAGTCCGACAAGATAAGGCTCACACCATATTGATTATGGTGTGAGCCGTTTTTAATTACGCAGCCACGAAAGCAATCTCATGGCAATAAGCGTGCTCAGCATTGATGCCAACGCAATCATCCACGCCGGCATCCCACCGGATTGCGCCTGCGGCTGCGCTACCGGCACCACTACCTGTGGGGGCATCACCACCGGCGGCTCCGACTCGGGTTCTGGTTCCGGTTCCGGCTCAACCAGCACGAATTCCGCCTGGCCCACCACCCGGTTTGTTTCATTATCAAGCAGCACCCCCCGATATGAGCCCTCCGTATCTTTCGATGACGCTAAATGCGTCCCCTCCGGGTGCACCGCCCGATACAACTGTTCCCGATTATTATCCATAAGAAAACACTCCTTTTCATCATTCCCAATCATAAGTTCGTTCCACGGCTCGGTTCCATTCCGAATATAACATCGCAACCTCTTGCGGCATCCGCCTGGGCGACCAGGTTTTTTCCGGCCGAATCTGATTCCGTAACTGTGTTAAATCCTGCACCAACCCCACACTCAACCCGGCCGCGAACGCCGCCCCCAATGCGGTAGTCTCAATCAGCCGCGGCCGCACCACATCCGTGCACACCACATCCGCCTGAAACTGCATCAATAAATTATTCCGCACCATTCCCCCATCAACCTTCAACTGGGTAAGCGGCACCCCGGAATCCGCCACCATCGCATCCACCACCTCTTTCGTTTGAAACGCTGTTGCCTCCAACGCCG
This sequence comes from Corynebacterium matruchotii, assembly GCF_011612265.2. Taxonomy (NCBI): domain Bacteria; kingdom Bacillati; phylum Actinomycetota; class Actinomycetes; order Mycobacteriales; family Corynebacteriaceae; genus Corynebacterium; species Corynebacterium matruchotii. Next base: position 1,362,938 of record NZ_CP050134.2, read on the forward strand.
CCCGCGCCAAGTGGCACCTATTCGCAAACCGCGTCAATCCCACAATCACTCCCCGCGCATCCGGCCGCCACCGAGGCGCAAACAACCCCGAAAACGCCGGCACAATATACACCCCACCGTTATCCGACACCTGCAACGCTAACTCCTCCACCTCGGAGGCGTCACGAATAATCCCCAGGTTATCCCGCAGCCACTGCACCAACGCCCCACCAATGGCCACCGACCCTTCCAACGCATACACCGGCCGCTGCCCCCGAATCTGGTAGCACACCGTTGTGATGAGCCCATTCTCACTCCATTTCGGCTCCATTCCCGTATTGAGCAACAAAAACAGGCCCGTACCGTACGTGTTTTTCGCCTCCCCCGGGGAAAAACACGCCTGCCCGAACATTGCCGACTGCTGATCCCCCAACACCCCCGCAATCGGCACCCCGGCCAACACGCCCCGCTGCCGCACCTGCCCGAACTCCCCCACACTGGGGCAGATCTTCGGCAGCATGCTCATGGGAATCCCCAACTCCGCACAAATGTCCGCATCCCACTGTAACGACCGGATATCCATCAGCAATGTCCGCGACGCATTCGTCACATCCGTCACATGCATTGCGGGTTTCCCCTGGTCGCCGGCCGCACCACCCGTCAAATTCCACAACAACCAGGTGTCCATCGTCCCAAACAGCAAATCCCCCGCCACCGCCTGCTCCCTAGCGTGCGGCACATTATCTAAAATCCACCGCAACTTCGGGCCGGACGAATACGAATTCACCAATAACCCCGTGGTCTCCCGCCACCGATCCGCGCCCCCACCAGCGGCAGCCAACTCCTCACACAACTTCGTCGTCCGAGTATCTTGCCACACAATCGCATGACACACCGGCTTCCCCGTATGCCGATTCCACACCACCGTCGTTTCCCGCTGATTCGTAATCCCCACCGCAGCAATATCTTCCCGGGCCACATTCGCCTCCGCCAATGCGGCCGCAACACTAAGTCGCACATTATCCCAAATCTCCACCGGATCATGCTCCACCCACCCCTTATGCGGAAAAATCTGCTCATGCTCATACTGGCCTACCCCCACCACCGAAAAATCCGCATCAAAAATAACGCACCGAGTCGACGTCGTGCCCTGGTCAATAGCAGCAATAAACATGTCTCACCTATCCTGACTCACATCAATCCGACTCCGGGGATCCGACACCCGAGCCACCATCTCATTCGCCCCAGCATCGGTTGCCTCCTGCTCCGCAGATAGTAATGCCGCAACCGTTGCGGCATAACCATCCACCTCAGCAGTCACCTCCGTAGCCGACCACCCCAAATATGGTGCCACCACCTGCGCAATCGGTGCGGCGCACTCCACCCCCCGATGCCCATACTCCATAGCGATCCGCAACCGCCGCTCAATAATATCCGCCACATGCAGCGCCCCCTCATGGGTGACCGCATACACCGCCTCCACCAGCAAATACCGGGGCGCACCCGGGATCGGGGCCAACAGGGCAGGATCACTCACCCCCAAAGCCAGCACCTCCCGCACCAACGACCCGTACCTTCCCAACAAATGCTCAACCTGCGCCGTCGTCAACCCATATTGGTGAGCCAGCGCCGGGGTGTGATTCGCCACAGCCTGATACCGCTCCGCCCCCAACAATGGCGTGGCATCCGTCACCGACTCTGGTACCATCCGGCCCCGAATATCTTGTACCGCCGCCGCAACCGCATCCCGACCAATAACCCGGTAGGTGGTGTACTTCCCACCAGCCACAGACACCAATCCGGGCGTCACCCGCGCCACCGCATGGTTACGGGACAAATTCGTGGTGGACTCCGACGTCCCACTCACTAATGGCCGCAACCCCGAATACACGCCCACAATATCCGCCACCGTGATCGGGTGCCGCACCTTCTCATTCACATGCGCCAAAATATAGTCAATGTCCGCCCGGGTTGCCGCCGGATACGCCAAATTCTTATCCCAATCAGTATCAGTCGTACCAATAATCCAATACTCCCCCCACGGGATCACAAACAACACCGACTTCTCAGTCACAAAACACAACGCAGCATCCGCATCCAAACAATCACGCGGCACCACAATATGCACCCCCTTCGACGCCCGCACCGTAAACGGCCCCGTCACCCCGGCAAGCTTATGGATCTCCTCCGTCCACACCCCCGTAGCATTAATAAACACATCCGCCGATAGTGTGGTCTCCGAACCCGTGTCGGTGTCCAACAGCCTTGCCCCCACCACCCGACTCCCCACCTTCGTCAACCCCACCACCTGCGTCGACGGCCGAACAACCGCCCCCAACTCCGCGGCCGTACGCAACACCGTCAACGTGTGGCGGGCATCGTCGACAAGCGTGTCAAAATACCGCACCCCACCAACTACCACGTCATCTTTCAACCCGGGGGCCAACCGCAACGTGCCCGCCCGCGACAAATGCTTCTGCATGGGCACAGACTTCGCCCCACCCATCAAGTCATACAGCGCAAACCCCGACGCCATATACGGCCGCTCCCACACCCTATGCGTCAACGGGAAAATAAACCGCAACGGTTTCACCAAATGCGGCGCCAACGTCGACATCGAAAGCTCCCGCTCCCGCAACGACTCCGCCACCAGCCGAAAATCCAGCATCGCTAAATACCGCAACCCGCCATGAAACATTTTCGACGACCGCGAACTCGTGCCAGAGGCAAAATCCCGCGCCTCCACAACCGCAACTTTCAACCCCCTACTCGCGGCATCCAACGCCGCACCCGCCCCCACGGAACCCCACCAATAACACACACATCAAAATGCTGCGCCCCAAACTCCGCCCACGCCTGGGAAAATACGCAGGATTCCAACTCACCATGGCCCATGCTCCTTACCTGGTTACTAATTTCCCAGTCTAAAGGCTCCCACCCGATCAGGCTAGCAATTCTTGTGTGAGTCTCACCCACAATCTACAATTTCCATTGTTCACAACCCCAACCAGGCAGGAATACGGCATGCCTCTAACATCCAAGAAAAACACCGCCATCCTCTTCGCCATCCTGGCGGCAGCGTTCTACGCGCTCTCCGCCCCCGCCTCAAAATACATCCTGGCCACCACCACCCCCACCATGATGGCGGCCTTCCTCTACCTCGGCGCCGGCAGCGGCATGCTCCTCATCACCCTGGGCCACCGCATCACCCACACCCCCAACCCAGCCGACCGCCTCACCCGCGCCGACCTGCCCTACACCATCGCCATGATCGTGCTGGACATCGCCGCCCCCATCCTGCTCATGCTCGGCATCGCCCGCACCACCGCCGCCAACGCCTCCCTACTCAATAACTTCGAAATCGTCGCCACCTCCCTCATCGCCCTCGTGGTGTTCAAAGAAATCATTTCCCCCGCCTCTGGGTAGCCATCGGACTCGTCACCGCGGCCAGCATCATCCTCAGCCTCGACATCACCGGCGGTTTCCACCTCGACTATGGCTCACTCCTCGTCCTCGGCGCCTGCGTGTGCTGGGGCATAGAAAACAACTGCACCAACCGGCTCGCCACAAAATCCAGCGAACAAATCGTCATGGTCAAAGGAATTTTCTCCGGCCTCGGCAGCCTCACCGTAGCCCTCATCATCGCCAACCCCATCCCCCCAATCGCCACCATCCTGGCCACCATGATCCTCGGCTTCGTCGCCTACGGGCTCAGCATCAACTTCTATATCCTGGCGCAAAAAGACCTCGGGGCCGCAAAAACCTCCGGCTACTACGCTATCGCCCCCTTCCTCGGCGTGCTGTTCTCCATGGTGCTCCTGCGGGAACTACCGGCATGGAACTTTTGGCTGGCACTGGCAATCATGGCCGCAGCCACCTACCTCATGATAAAGGACTCCATCGGCCTACAACACACCCATGAACACGGGCACACCCACACCCATCCCCACAGCCACATCTCAGGAGGCCGAATCATCACCCATAATCACGAGCACACCCACCATCATGTTCACGCCCACACGCATGCTGCCGGCACCGACCCCAACAGCCACGATCACGACCATGAATTCCTCCACGCCGAACACTCACATGATGACCACACGCACGAACACCCCGAACTCTTAGGGCTATAAACCAAAGACAAACCGGCCGGCACCAGATAGACAACGTGGTGCCAGCCGGTTTATTTCTGCAATTATTCGCTGCCGACCTTCTTGTCAATAAAATCTCTAGCCATATCAACCTGGCTCGCCTTGTCCTGACCAAGCTTGCTCTTGGCGGCGGCAGCGGCTTTATCCAAAACCGCATCGGTGATAAGTTCAGATTTCAATGCATCCTTGGCTTTGTCAAAGGTACCCATATATACGTCCTTTCGTCACGGGTTGTCCAAGAACATGATAGCTAAAACTTGACGCACCGGCACCATGGGCGTCGAAAAGCTAGAAACGCATAATAAGCATGAAAAAGATAGAAAACCTAGAATTATTGTGAATATTCCTCCGGTCTCTCGCCGCCACAGCCCCAAATTCGCCAGCGACTCGCACCGACTCACCAGCGCCAGGGCGTTTACCAGCGGTTCTAACACATACCACGATGTGCGACCCAGTTACCCGCCTGACATCCTGCGTCTGCTACGGCCGGCGCGCCGGGTGCTTGATGTGGGGGCGGGGACCGGAAAATTCACGCAGTTATTATGCGAAAGCCCACGGTTCGACCAGGTTTATGCCCTCGACCCCAGTATGGACATGCTGCGCACGCTGGTGCGGTTTGCGCCGGTTCCGGCGTGGCAGGCGACCGCCGAGCATACCGGTTGCGCCGCGCAGCTTTTCGACGCCGTAACGTGCGCCCAAGCCTGGCATTGGGTGGATACGAAACAGGCTAGTGCGGAATTGGACCGCATCACCACCCGTGACGCCCAGGTGTTGTTGGTGTGGAACACTCTTGACGTGAGTGTGCCGTGGGTGCATAGGCTCAGCCGCATCATGCATTCGGGTGACATGCTCACCCAGGGGTTTCTTCCCTCGGTATATAAGCCGTGGATAATAACCGATCAGGTTCATGACAGATGGGAGCAGGAATTATTACCAGCTCAGGTTCACGAATTGACTCACACCCGGTCGTATTGGCTGCGGAGTAATGAGCGCATTCGCGCCCGGGTGACGGCTAATTTGTCCTGGTACTTGGGCGAGCATCTGGGGTATGGGCCCAATGACATAGTGACGTTACCGTATCGGTTGGATGGGTTTGTGCTGTCGAAAATAGCACAGAAATTACCTTAAAATTACCCCCGTGCGCGGCTCACAAAGATCTCAATTTGATAACTGAAATCCCCCCAAAATGTGTGAGGGTGTTATTTGTCATTTTTGCTGCTTCTACCAGTTATATTCACCCGTGTGTTCAGTATCACCTGTGCGTTATGTAACGTTTTGGTCGACGACCATGGGGGATAAAACTTGAGTAAAGGATTAGCCAGACTCTCAGAAAGTATTTATGATGGGGACTGTTCCTCATGAGGAGAGGGAAAAACTTAAAACTTTCAAGGAGAGATTATGCGTAACCGCGCAATCGCAATCGCACTTGCTGTAGCAACCGCTACCGCTACCGCCATTTCTGCCCCCCAGGCTTTCGCCCAGGAGACATCTGCTCCCGCTTCCGCTTCTGCATCTGCAACCGCAGAAAAGCCGGCAGATAAGAGCAACGACCAGTCCAAGAAGGACGGGGACAAAGATCCCAGCGCCGACCTCAAGCACAAGGCTGAACAGTCCAGCGATAAGATCAAGGAAGATCTGAACGGCGCTTCCTCCAAGCTCGGCCTGGGTGGCAATACCAGCGAAGTGAAGCCGAGCCCCAGCGCCCCCAAGGTTGACGACAAGACCAAGGATCCCAGCAGCGACATCAAGAACCAGGTCGACAAGTCCAGCGATAAGATCAAGGAAGATGTGAACGGCCTGTCCTCCAAGCTTGGCCTGACCAAGACCACCTCCGTCACCCCGAGCGCCAGCGCCCCCAAGGACAAGGATTCCAGCAAGGATAAGCTGAACGACCTGTCCAATAAGCTCGGCGGCAAGGATAAGGTTGCTATCTTCGCCGGTGTCATTGCCTTGATCGCCGCTATCGGTGGTGCTATCGCCGCCTTCCTGCCGCAGATCCCCGGCCTGAAACTCCCCGCCATCCCTGGCATCCCCGGCCGCTAAATCGCAATAACTAGCTGTTTCCCCAACAAACAGCTGGCGTGTGAATGCTACGAAAACCCCCTTTTACCATCAATGTTGGTGGTGGTAAAAGGGGGTTTTGCTCTTGCCCAGTTATTTTTGTCGGCGTTCCCGCACCCGCACCGCTATGCGCACCGGGGTGCCCTCAAACCCAAAGGCTTCCCGGAATTTCCGCTCCAAATATCGGCGGTAGCCGGCGTCTAAAAACCCGGTGGTGAACAGCACAATCACCGGTGGTTGGGTGGATGCCTGCGTGGCAAATAGCACCCGTGGGATCCGGCCGCCCTTCATTGGCGGAGGATTCTGCGCCATGGTTGCCCGCAGCCACGTGTTTAACTGGCCGGTTGTGATCCGCTTATCCCAGTTCTCCAGGGCCTCTTCCATGTAGGGTTCTAGTTTTTGCAGCGCCCGACCGGTTTTCGCGGAAATATTGACCCGCCGCACCCACGGGATGTGTGCTAGCTGCTGTTCAATATCGCGCTCTAGCTCCCACCGGCGGTCCTCGGTCATGAGGTCCCATTTATTAAAAACCAACACCAGGGCTTTACCAGCATCTAAGATCATGCTCAGCACCCGCTGATCCTGCTCAGATACGGGTTCGGAACTATCAATCATGAACAAGCACACTTCGGCCGCGTCAATCACCCCCCGGGTGCGTAGTGACGCATAATATTCGTGCCCCTGGGCGTTTTTCACTTTCTTCCGCAGGCCGGCCGTGTCAATGAATTTCCACAAGTGCCCATCCAGTTGCACCAGGGAATCTACCGGGTCGACGGTTGTGCCGGCCACATCATCAACGACGGAGCGTTCCTCACCAGCAATCTTATTGAGCAGCGAGGATTTACCCACATTGGGTTTCCCCACCAGCGCCACCCGGCGGGGCCCCTCAGTGATCGAGGGTTGCCGGGGCTGGTCCGGAAAGCTGCGGAGAATCTCGTCGAGCACGTCGGCGCCACCCCGACCGTGTTGGGCGGACACCGGCCACGGGTCGCCCAAGCCCAAGGCATAAAATTCGGCCATGTCCGCGTACTGCATGTCCGAGTCGAATTTATTGGCCACCAGGATGACCGGCACGGATGCGCCGTGGAGTTTCCGGGCCATGACCGCATCGGTTTCGGTGATCCCCACCTTGGTGTCTACCACCATGACGATCACGTCCGCGGTTTCCATGGCGGTTTCAGCCTGCCGGGCGATCGCCCCGTGGATGCCTTTCACGTTTGGGTCCCACCCACCGGTGTCTTGCACCCAGAATCGTTGCCCACCCCAGTCCGCAATATACGAAATCCGGTCGCGGGTCACCCCAGGAAAATCCTCCACGACGGCTTCCCGCCGCCCTAAAAACCGGTTGACCAGGGTGGATTTGCCCACATTAGGGCGGCCCACGATGGTCACGGTGCACAGATTTTCTTCCAGGTGCGGGGTTTCACGTTCGAACCCGAATTCTTTTTCTAACTGTTCCCAATCCGATTCGGAAAAATCCTCGCCAAAATGCGGGTCGAGGAATTCCGACTCGTCAGGAATGCCCATGGCGTTTTCTTCGCTACTCATTTATGAGGTGCCCCCTTCGGCTGATTCTTCCACGAGGGAAATAAGCGTATCGATGGCTTCCGGCAGTGACAGGTCGGAGGTGTCAAGGATGATGGCGTCATCCGCCGGGTGGAGCGGGTCCACGGCCCGCATGGAATCCGCAGTGTCCCGCTGGATGACGTCGGCAAGCACAACTTCGTAGATTGTGTGCCCGCCGGAAGCGATGATCTGTTCATACCGGCGTTGCGCCCGCACCTTGTGGCAGGCGGTGAGGAATACTTTCAGCGGCGCATCCGGCAGCACATTCGTGCCCATGTCCCGCCCGTCGAAAATGCACCTGGGGGCGGTGCTTGCCCACTCCCGCTGCTGGGCGATGAGTGTCGCCCGCACCTCGGGGATCGCCGACACTGCTGACACCATGCGCGTGACTTCCTGCGACCGGATTTCCTCGGACACGTCCTCCCCGTCCAGCAGCACCGTCTGGTCGTCGAGCGTAATGTTCAGATTATTCGTCGCCGCAATGACCGCCGCCCGCTCCGCCGGGTTTACGCCGGCCCGCAGCACCGCAAGTGTGGCGGCACGGTACATGGCGCCTGTGTCAAAATACTGTGCCCCGAAATGCTTTGCGACGGCGCGACACAGCGTCGACTTCCCCACCCCGGAGGGACCATCCACGGCCACAACCAGCCGATTGTCGGGGGTGTTTACCAAATTTTGTGCAGTCATTTACATCTCCACCGCTTTATACAAGCTTCGCAGCTCATTATCGTTTAACGCCCGAATCGTCCCAGGCTTTTGTTCACCTAGCTGCACCGTGTGCAGCTTCGTGCGGACCAGATACTGCACGGGATACCCCGCGGCTTTCAGCATCCGCCGCACTATATGTTTCCGCCCCTCATGGAGTTGCACCCGGACCAGCGACCGGCCCTGGTGCACGTCAACAATCTGCACATAATCCGCGGCGGCCGGGCCGTCATCCAGCTCCACCCCATTTTTCAATGTGGTGACAAGCGACCGATCCGCTTCCCCCAGCACCTCCGCAATATATGTTTTCGACACCTCATACTTCGGATGGCTCAGCCGATTCGCTAACTCCCCGTCGTTGGTGAGCAGAATCAGCCCTTCCGTGTCCGCATCCAGCCGGCCCACATGAAACAGGCCCTGGCCGGCACTAATCCGCTCCGACACCAGGTCACCAATGCAAGGCCGCCCCAAATCATCACTCATGGTTGAATGAATTCCCCGCGGCTTATTCAACACAAAATACTGGTGGTTGTTGTTCACATTCACACGCACCCCATCAACCCGAATCACATCAACCTTCGGGTTCACGCGCACCCCCTGCTGCATCACCACGGCACCATTGACCTCAACCCGACCCGAGTCAATCATGATCTCGGCATTCCGTCGGGAAGCCACCCCAGCCTGCGCCAACACCTTTTGCAGCCGCACCCCATCGGTGTAGCTTTTCGGGTCGGAGGAAACATTCCGTGGCGACACATGCTGCCGCCGCGCAGGTTTCGCGTTAGAAAGAAGCTGCTTTTTTGAATCCGGTGTGCCATCACGGCGAGCGGGTTTTTTCACAATACGTCCTATCCCATATGCGGTTATTCAACATGGTTACTTTAATCTATCCGACTACTACAGGTCGAATTCGTCAATGCTATCAATATCCGGCAGGAGCGGCGCTAAATCCGGCAGCCGATCCAACGAATCAATCCCCAATAACTCCAAAAACAACTCCGTCGTCTCATACCGCCGCGCATGACCACCCGCAACCTCCCGAATCAGCCCCCGTAACACCAACGTGCGGATCACCCCATCAACATTCACCCCCCGCACCGCCGACACCTGTGCCCGCGTCGCCGGCTGCCGATACGCAATAATCGCCAACGTCTCCATCGCCGCCCGCGACAATTTCGATTGCGCACCACTCAATAGGAAGTGTTCCACCACCTCCGCATTCTCCCGCCGAGTATACAGCCGCCACCCCTCCTCAGTCTCCCGCAACTCAAACCCGCTCCCCCGCTCATCCAACTCCCGACGCAACTCCAATAACTCCCCCACCACAACATCCTCCGACACCGCCAACCCCACCGCCAACGCCGACACCGACACCGGAGCATCAACAACAAGCAACACAGACTCCAACTGGGAACGCACCAACGACACCGACGGCAATGAAAAATCAGTCATTGCCCCAGTGTATTCGGTTTAATCCATCTTCCGGGCCTTCGCCCCCAAAATCTGCCGATCAATCAAAAACAACACTTCATCCAAAATCGCCGGATCAATATCCCGCTCCCGCCGAGCCCGCAACAACTCCAACTGGGCAGCCCGCAACGCCTCAATCTGCGCCTGCTGCAACTTCACCTCAATATGCTTCGCCTTCTCCCGACGCTCCTCCGGGGTAATACCCTCCTCATTCACCTCCTCCAAATTCGTCTCCTCATCAAACCGTGACATAAGCGCCTCCAACCGCTCCTGCGGAATCTCACCAGCATACGACTGCATCTTATTCCGCGCAGCCCGCCGAGCCCGATTCACCAACTTCTCCCGCGACACGTCACCAAACGCATCCGGATCACTATCCAACGTCAGCTTCTTCATCAACGCCGGCAACGTCAACCCCGGAATCACCATAGTAAACAACAACACCACCAACGCAACCACCGGAGCCTCCTGATACAAACCAAAATCACCAGTATCAGGAATAGACAAAATCAACGCCAACGTCACCAACCCCCGCATACCAGCCCACGTAAGCAACAACGTCTCCTGCAACCGCAACGGACCCCCCACCCGATACCTCGTATACTTATTCGTCGCATACATCCCCAAAAACCACAGGCCACGCACCACAATAGCCACCGCAGACAACACCACACCCAACATCACGGCCTCCCCCCAATCCGAACCAACCGTGAAAATCGCATCCCGCGCCATAATCCCAATCAGACCAAACGCCACACCAGTAAACAACAACTCCACAATCTCCCAAAACACCGTGCCCGACAACCGGTCCTCCGCACCAATCGCCACCCGGGAGTTATACTCAATCGCAGCAATCACCACCGCAATCACCCCAGACGCGTGAATCTCCTCCGCCACCAAATACGTAATAAACGGAATCACCCACGTAAACGCATTCCGGGCAGTCGCCGACGTCATCCAACTAGACAAAAACGCCGCCCCCCGACCAATAAACCACCCAATCAACACAGCCGCACCACTGGAATACCCAAACTCCCAAATAGCCTCCCACCACTTCACCGTCTCCCCCTGAGTCAAAACCCCCAACGCAAGATTAAACACCAAAATCGAAGCCGCATCATTAAACATCCCCTCCGTCTGCAACGTATTCATCAACCGCCGCGGCACCCCAGCCGGCTCCGCCACCGCATCAACAGCCACCGGGTCCGGCGGCGAAATCGCCGCCCCAATCATCATCGCCCCAGCCACCGACAACGTAGGCACCAACCAACTAACCGTCAACCCCACAGCCACCGCCGTCGCAATCACCAACAACACCGACAACATAATGATCGACCGCCACTGCCGTCTAACCTGCGCCCACGACGCCCGCCGCGCCAACGCCCACAACAACGGCGGAATAAAAATCGGCAACATCAAATGCGAAAACTGCGACAACGAACCCGCCGACGGAACCCCCGGAATAAAAATCACACCAGCAGTCACAATCGTCAACAACACCGGCCACGGCAACCCAACCCGATCACCAATCGCCACCATCACAACCGTGGCAAACAATAACCCAAACAGCCAAATCATCACCGACACAAATCACATCCTTTCCACCCGACCCCCACAAAAGTGGGGAAAACAGGCCAAAACACCAAAATAATTCGTGATTTATGTTACCAATCTTCCGGCGACAATACGGCCTACTCCCACCGCCCCGCCAACACCACCATCGGATCCACATCCACCCCAGTCCACGCCACCTTCAACTCCCCCAACGACTCTACCTGCTCAAACACCACCACCTGAGCCTTATACAACTCCAACAACGCCAAAAACCGCCCCACCACCTCTAACGACACCCCACAATCCCGCGTCAACGCCTCAAACCCCAACCACCGATCCGGCCCCACCAACCGAAACATATCCAAAATCCGCACCGCCTGCTCCGGCACCGACACCCCCACCTTATGCACATGCCCCACCTCCACCACCTCCGGCGGCCGCGGCCGAAACACACTCGCAGCAAACTCCGCAAAACTCTCCGCCGAATGCCCCAACACCACCGGCGGCAACAACCCCACAAACCGCTCCTCCAACCCCACCACCCGCGGATACCGCAACCGCGCCGACGCCTGCCACACCGCAAACAAATCCGCCACCTGCCGATACGCCCGATACTGCAACAACCTCGCAAACAACAAATCCCGCGACTCCAACAACGCCAAATCCGCCACATCATCCACCTCCCCCCGAGGCACCAACCGCGCCGCCTTCAAATCCAACAACGTCGCCGCCACCACCAAAAACTCCGTAATCTCATCCAGCCGCGCCGACACCCCCAACTGCTTCACATACCCCACAAACTCATCCGTCACCTGCGCCAACGCCACATCAGTCACATCCAACTTCTGCGCCGAAATCAACTGGAGCAATAAATCAAACGGCCCCTCAAAATTATGCAAAACAATACGAAACCCCGTAATCTCCGGCTGCTGCACATCACTATCCACAACCACACATCCTAACCCCCCAACCGCCCAATCACCTCCCGCGCCAACTGCCGATACTGCACCGCCCCCTGCGACCCCGACGCCCACGTAATAATCGGCTCATGATGATACGACGTCTCCGGGAACCGCACCGTCCGGGTAATCACCGTATCAAACACCTTCTCCCCATACGCCGCCACCACACTAGCAATCACCTCCCGCGAATGCACCGTCCGACGATCAAACATCGTCACCAAAATCCCCACCAACTCCAAATCAAAATTCACCCGATCCCGCACCGTCTTCAATGTATCAATCAAAATATTCAACCCCCGCGACGCAAAATACTCACACTCCATCGGCACAATCACCCCATGCGCACACGCCAACGCATTCACCGTCAACAACCCCAACGACGGCAAACAATCCAAAATAATAAAATCATACTTTCCCACCACCGGCCGCAACACCCGAGCCAACGCCTGCTCCCGCCCTACCTCATTCACCAACCGAATCTCCGCCGCCGACAAATCAATCCCCGCCGGCACCAAATCCAACCCCGGAACCTTCGTCTTCACCGTCGCCGACTCCACCCCTGACTGCGCATCAAATAATAGATCATAAATAGTGAAATCCTGCTCATCCGGCCGCACCCCCAACCCCGCGGACAACGCCGCCTGCGGATCCAAATCCACCAACAACACCCGCCGGCCCGCCTCCGCTAAACACGCCCCCAAATTAATCGCTGACGTCGTTTTCCCCACGCCACCCTTCTGATTACACATGGCAATGATCCGCGCCGGGCCGTGGTGGGTGAGTGGTTGGGGTTCGGGGAATTCGCGGATGGGCCGGCCGGTCAGGCCAAGTTCGGGAACCATGTCAATCCATCTTCCTTGATCGCACTAGTGTTCGCGTTTTATAGTACCGGTATTTTTTAGGCCCTCGGGTGCGACATGACCCATGCTTGCCGTAAATTCTCGGCGGACACGTGAGTGTAGATCTGGGTGGTGGTGACCGATGAATGCCCTAACAGTTCTTGCACTACTCGTTCTCCCGCGCCGCCTTCGAGTAGGTGGGTGGCGAAACTATGCCGGAGTGTGTGGGGGGAAATGTCTTTGGTGATGTGTGCCCGAGCGGCGGCGGTTTTCAGGACAGCCCAGGCGCTTTGCCGCGATAACGTCCGGCCGCGGGTGTTGAGCAGGAGCGCGTGCGAGGCCCCGGTGGCGAACACGGGTCGGGCCCGCACCAGGTATTGGTCGACGGCCGCCATGGCTTGGCTGCCCACTGGGACGAGGCGTTGTTTGTTGCCTTTCCCGGTGATGCGCAGCATGCCGTCGTTGTCGTGAAAATTATCGACAGTGAGGGCGGTGATCTCGCTAATGCGCGCACCGGTTCCGTACAGGAGTTCGATAAGGGCTCGGTCGCGGAGGTCTATGGGGCTGGCGGTATCGTCGGTAGGGATGGCGTCAATGAGCTGGGTGACTTCGGCAATGGTGAGTACGTCGGGCAGGTGCCTTCCGGTCGCGGGTGGGGACACATCGGCCGCCACATCCGTGGTGACCAAGCCCTCCAATAACGCGAATTTATGCAGGCCCCGGGCAACGATGAGGGCCCGGGCCGCGGAGCTCACAGCTAGGGGTTTGATGTTCCGATCGGGGTCGCCGCGGCGCAGCTCGGTGACATACGCCTCAACCTGACTGGTCGTGACCTGGTTGAGGTCGGTCACCCCCACGGCATGCAGCCAGGTCACGTAGCGGTACAGGTCGCGGCGATAATTGCTTAAGGTGTTGCTGCTATACCCCTTTTCCACCTTGAGGTGCGTCAACCACGCGGCGACCACATCGTCAAGCATGGGGTTGTTTCTTCATGTCTCCGACCATGCCTGCCGCTTTACGACGCCGCGTCAGCGCCGTGGGCCGCAATTCAAACGGAGTTTGGGCCGACCGAGGCCTGCGCACTTTCCGCTCCACAGCGTCCGCCGTCATGATGCCGGCAATGGCAATCCCATTGGTGATCTCCCCTTTGAGCACCATATCCACGGCATAGTTCAATGCCACCCACCGGTTTTCCAAGTCCGCTTCTTCCCCCTCGCCGGCGGGCCGATCCTGCTTATATAAGCCCGTGGCCAAATACACCCGGACGGCTTCGTCGCTAAACCCCGGGCTGGAAACCAGGTCCACCAACACCGACCATTTCGTCGCCCCCAGGCCGGCTTCTTCCAATAGTTCGCGTTTCGCCGCATCAAGCGGATCCTCATCAGCAATATCCAGCAAACCCGCAGGTAATTCCCACAGGCGTCGATCCACCGACCTACGATACTGTCGCACCAGCGCAATCTTTCTACCGTCATACGCCACCACAGCAACCGCACCAAAATGCTCCACAAGATCCCGGGTTGCGGTGCCCCCCTCGGGCATGGTGAGGGTATCCCGACGAACCCCAAAAATGGCCCCGTCAACCAACAGCTCAGAATCAACAACCTGATATTCAAACGCCATAACTGTACAGATTACACAGACTATTCGGCATCCCCCACCGAATCCGGGTCGTTCGGGGGCACCAGGAGGGCTACCTGCCGCACAACCGCGAACTGCCCAGTCGCCCGATCAATAGAATCCACCGTAACAACCCGCCCCTGTAACGCCGCAAGCTGCGCAGATCCCGTGTCGCCGGCAACCACTAACCCCCCACCTCGTGAGCCCAATGCCGGGGCGAACCGAGTAAGGAATTCCGTTGGAACATCCGGCCCCACTATGAGAACCACCGCATCCGCAGGCTTGACACCCCCATCACCATAGGTGAGAAACCCAGCATTCCGCAGTGTCCCCAACCCCGAGGCGCGCTCCTCATCGGTGGCCGATGAGTGAAACACCAGCGACCCCAATACCTCACCCGCGTGAGTCCCCACATCCAACTTATCCTCAGATAAGGTCGCCCCCGCCGGCAAAACATTGCTCGCAATATTCTTCATGGCAGGGGTGAAAAATTCCTCTCGAAGCCGCATGCTACCGGCATCCCGCGCCCCAGCGTCGGCAAGCAACCCCCGTACCTTCGTCACATCCGCATCCCGAACCCCACCGGCATACACCACCATCACCGACCGCTCCGCTAACGTCCCAGCCAAAGTCTCCCGACCCACATCCAAAACCACCGAATCCGCCGACCGCAACTGCGCCCGCGCCGCCTCTAGCTCACCCCGCGCCTGCGCTACCGCCGTCGACAAGCCAGCAACCCGCGAATCGGCGCTCCCCGCCAAGCTAGGCGCCAGGCCTAAACACCCCACAACAATACCGACAGCAAACGCCACTGCCGCCTTAAATACCCCACCGCCACGCATCACGACGCCACCCGACCAATAATATTATTCCACGTATCCACCACATTCACCATAAACGACCCCTCCCCAGCCAAACCAGCAACCATAATCACCGTAGCCAACGCAACCAACACGCCCATCACCCCCCACAAAAACGCAATATTCTTACCAGACCGTATATTATACAAAGTGGCTATCGCGGACGCATCCACCAACCGCGGCCCCAACTTCATCCGCGACAACAACGCCGACGGGCTCGCATACCCCGACTGTGCAAACAACGAATCCAACGTCACCGACGCCCCCACATTCACCACTAACTCCGCCTGATGAAAATCAGCCAAAAACAACGCCAAATCCGTCGCATTCTCCACCGCCGACGGAAACGTCAACGCCCCCACCCCCAAATCCTGGATCCGCTCCAACCCCACCACATGCCCATCAGGGCCCGCAGGAACCACCACCCGCGCCCCCGAACGCAACGCCGCAGCCCCAATACCACCAGGATCCCCCACTATAAAATCCACCCCATACCCCAACTCCACCAGCGCATCCGCGGCCTCATCAACCGCGATAATCACCGGCGAAAACTCCCGGATAAAATTCCGTAACTCCTTCAACTCCGACCGGAAATACCGGCCCGGACTCACCACCAACACCTTCCGATCCCGTAGCGCATCCCCCACCTCGGGAATCCCCAACCCATCAATCAATAATGGCGACTCGGAATGAATAAACTGAATCGTATTCCCAAAAAACGCCTCCATATAATCAACCAACCGCTGCTGCGCCACCAAAAACCGCTCCTCAGCATCCGCCGGCGTCACCACCACCCCCGAACCAAGCAACTTATCCCCACAAAATAACTCACCCGACTCGGTCAACCTCCCCTTCTTCCCATCCTTCAACCCCACCAACACACCATCCCCCACATCCTCAACCAACATAATCCCCGCATCCAACATCATCTGCGGCCCAAAATTAGGAATAGCACCAGTACTAAACTCCCCCGTGTTCACCACCGCAACCACCTGCGAATCAATCAACCACTGCGCCACCGCCCGCGACACATCCGGCGCATCAATCACCGCAATATCCCCCGCACCCAACTTCTTATAACCCTTCTTACCCCTCACCGAAAGATCACGCATTACCGCCTGCACACCAGGCAAATCCACAGTCCGAGAAAACAAACTCATACCCCCATTCTCCCCAACCACCCCCACAAACCGGGGAACGCCACGCACACAACCTACCGGAAATCCGCCACCTCAGCCTGCGCCTTATCCAACAACTCCTGCGCATGCGCCCGACCCGTCTCCGTATCCTCCAACCCCGCCAACATCCGCGACAACTCAGCAACCCGAGCACCACCAGTCAGCTCAACCACCCCCGACGACACCGACAAATCCCCCACATCCTTCGACACATGCCAATGCGCATCCGCATACGCCGCCACCTGCGGCAAATGCGTCACCACAATCACCTGATTATGCACCGCCAACCGAGCCAACCGCCGCCCAATCTCCACCGCAGCCCGACCCCCAACACCAGCATCAACCTCATCAAACACCAACGTCACCCCCCGACTATTCGACGACAAAATCACCTCCAACGCCAACATCACCCGCGACAACTCACCCCCCGACGCCGACGACGCCACCGGCCGCGCCTCCCCGACGCACCAACCGACAACAAAAACTCCACCACATCCACCCCCAACTTCCCCGGAACCGCCACCTGCGACACCGACACCGAAAACACCGCCTTCGCCATCGCCAGTCCCCGCAACTCCGCGGTCACCGACTCCCCCAACCGCCGAGCCGCCCGCCCCCGAGCCGCAGACAACTCTCCTGCAATCCGCCACACCTCAGCCTCAGCCGACTTCACCTCAGCCTGCAACCGCTCCACAGCCTCCGGCGACGTATCAATCCCCGCCAACTTCACCTCAGCCTTCCGCAGCCACTCCAACACCCCATCAACATCCGGCGCATATTTCCGCGTCAACCCCTTCAACTCCTGCTGCCGCAACAGTAGCCCCTCCAACTCCGCAGGATCCCCCGACAAATTCGACAAAAAACTCCCCAACTCAGCCGAAACCTCCCCTAACTCCGCGGTCACAGCCCCCAACCGCACAGCCAACTCCTGCAACTTCTCATCCCCACTCTTCTGCAACGCCGACACCGCCTGCCCCACCAAATCAGACGCCCCCGCCATCTCGGAACCAAAATCACCATCAATAACACCCAACGCCACCGACGCCTGATGCCGCAGCTCATCCACATCCTGCAACCGGCGAATCAGCGACACCAACTCCACATCCTCACCCGGCTGCGGATCCACCCCCCGAATCTCCGAAATCGCAAACTGGAGCCGATCAGCCTCCTGCGCCAACTCCCGCCGAGACTCCGTCCGCGACCGCAAATCCCGCACCAACCGACGCCACCGACCAAAAGCCTCCCGATAACCAACCAACAACTCAGCAATCTTCGGATCACACCGATCCACCGCTGCCAACTGCTCCTCCGGCGCCAACAACCGCAACTGATCGTTCTGACCATGAATCGTCAACAACTCCGCACTAAACTCCTGCAACGCCGCAGCTGGCACCAACCGGCCCCCCAAATGCGCCTTCGAACGACCCCCCACAGACACCGTCCGCGACACAATCACCTCACCCCCCTCATCCAACCGGCCCCCAGCCGACACCACCACATCCCGAGCAGCCCCCGCCACCTCGGAATCCACCCCATCCAACACAAACCGCCCCTCCACCGCGGCCTGCGCAGCACCGGAACGCACACGACTAGCATCAGCCCGACCCCCCACAAGCAACCGCAACCCAGTCACCACCATGGTCTTACCAGCACCAGTCTCACCAGTTAACACCGTCAAACCCGGACTCAACTCCATAGCAGCCCGGGAAATAACACCTAAATTCTCAATAGCAATATCGGCGAGCATTCCGACATCCTAGCACTCATGCCGCCGCTGCCCCGGACCCCGCCAACCCTCAACCGGCAACCGTAACTTCGACACCAACCGATCCGTAAACGGCCGCTCATCCAACCGCACCCACTTAATGCTCCGCTCCCCCCGAACCACCTCAACCCGACTCCCAGGCGGCATCTCAAACTTCCGAAACCCATCCATCACCACATGCGCCGGAAACGACGCCGACCGGGACTCCACCGCCACCTCCGACCGCGGACTCACCACCAACGGCTTCGTAAACAACGCATGCGCATTATTCGGCACCACCAAAATCGCATCCAACTCCGGCCACAACACCGGCCCCCCAGCCGAAAACGCATACGCCGTCGAACCCGTCGGCGTCGAAATAATCACCCCATCACACCCAAACGAACTCACCGGCCGACCATCAACCTCCAAAATCGCATCCAACACCCCAGACCGATTCTGATTCTCCACACTCACCTCATTAAGCGCCCACCCAGAACCCAACGACTCACCGTTACGACCAATCCCCTGCACCGCAATCGTCATCCGCTCCTCAATACTGAACTCGCCAGACACCACCCGCTTCACAGCCTCATCCAACGAATCACGCTCCCACTCCGCCAAAAACCCAATATGGCCCAAATTAATACCCAACATCGGCAAATCCGCCATATACGCCAAATCCGCCGCCCGCAAAAACGTCCCATCACCCCCCATCACTAACACAAAATCCACACCAACAATCGCATCGCTACAATGCGGCACCAACTCATACCGACTCAACACCGGATGCGCCGCAATCGCACCATCATTCTTCGGCACCACCACCCGCACCGAAATACCAGCATCACGCAATAACTCCGCCGCCAGCGCAGCAGTCTCAATATTCGACTTCCGCCCAGCATGCGACACCAATAACACTTTCCGGGGCTGAGACATTACTCCGGTCCTTCCCTCACTGCCCGATCAACCATAGCGGCAACCTCCCCCCGAGGTAACTTTGCCACCCCACCATCTTTCACGAGCCACAAAAAATATTCCACATTACCCTTCGGGCCCGGAAGCGGCGACGCCACCACCCCCCGCAAACTCAACCCCAACTCCTGGGCAGAAACCGCAACATCGGTAGTCACCTCGGCCCGCAACTGCGGACTACGCACCACCCCACCGGACCCCAACCGATCCTTCCCCACCTCAAACTGCGGTTTCACCATGGGCACCACATCCCCACCATCAACCACACACGACACAATCGCCGGCAACACCAACGTCAACGAAATAAACGACAAATCCCCAACCATCACATCACATAACCCCCCACACTGATCCGCCGTCACATAACGAATATTTGTTCGATCCACCACCCGAACCCGATCATCATTCTGCAACCGCCACACCAGCTGACCATAACTCACATCAACCGCAACAACCTCCCGCGCCCCCCGACGCAACAACACATCCGTAAACCCCCCAGTAGACGCCCCCGCATCCAGCACTTTCTTCCCCACAACGCTTAAACCCGCAGGCTCAAACGCCTCCAACGCCCCCAACAACTTATGCGCACCCCGCGACGCCCAATCATCAACCGCACCCCCCAACACCTGAATAGACACCCCAGACGACACCTGAGTGGCAGGCTTAATAGCGGGCATACCCTGCACCAACACCTGCCCACCCCGAATCAACTCCACGGCCTGCTCCCGCGACCGCGCAATCTTCCGACGCACTAACTCCGCGTCAAGACGCCTCCGATCCGACATTACTGCAATGCCTCATGCAAAATCTCATGCGCCTCGTGCAAAACCGCAGCCTCCTGCGCTAACGTGTCCATCGGCTGCGCCAACACCGCATGAAGCCGTTCAATCACCTGCTCCGGCTCCACAACTACTGCCACCCCGCCAACGCTCGCTCCGCCCCAGCATCCGCAGGTACAACTTCACCGGTAAACCCTGCGGAAGGATCAGTCCAGGCAACAGCCAACACGGTACGCAACGCCTCCACAGCACCCCCACCGGAAGCATCGCCGCTGGTGAGCACAATCGTGTTATCGTCGGCGCGCCGGGCAGCGAATCCGGCTTGTGCGTGTGGGGTGAGTTCGGCTGCCGGCAGGTCGAGTCCCCGTAGGTCTTCCGCGATATAGGTGGGGCGTTCGGTTGGTTCTGCGTGGACGAGCGCCCAATGGCGGGAGACACCGGTGAGCACGTGGAAGGTGTCCATGTTGGCGGCGACGCCGCCGGCAATGTCAGTGTTAAGTCGATCGCCCACGGCAAGGGGGCGGGTGGATTGCACTTTCGCGGCGGCGGAGTGGAACATTGCCGGTTCGGGTTTTCCTGCCGATAGCGGGGTGACGCCGGTAGCGGTGGTGACCGCAGCCACCATGGAACCGTTACCCACCATGAGTCCCCGTTCCATGGGCAGTGTGGTATCCAGGTTGGACGCGAAATAGTAAGCCCCGTTGCGGATGCTGAGTGCAGCCTCGGAGAGTTCCGCCCAACCGGTTTCGGGATTATGCCCATGAAGTACGGCCTTGGGGTTGTCGTCGGCAGAGTCAACGACGCGGAGACCGCCGTGGCGGGCCAGGTTTTTGAACGATTCGGAACCAAGCACATAGACAGGGTCACCGGGTTGCAGTCGCTGTTGAGCGAATTCCACGGCCGCCTGCGCCGAGGTCACTACATGGCGCTCATCTGTGGGAACCCCCAGTTTGGTGAGTATTTCTGCCACTACTTCCGGGCCCCGCGAAGCATTATTGGTGATGTACATGACGGGTATGGAAGCGGTGGTGAGGTATTTTTGGGCGTGCGGCAGGAGGCGGCCGCCTTCCCATACTGTGCCGTCCAGGTCGAAAAGTAAACTGTCGTATGTGGTGAGAAGTGATTCGGTCATGGTTAACCTAACTCTGCTAGCCGTTCTTGTGCATCTAAGAATTCTTCCGCGTCCTGCTCGACGGCGTGGGTGAACCAGGTGCGGGCCTGCGCGATCTGCCCGGCGGCGGCCAGCGCGTCGGCGTAGGCGTAGGACAGCCGGGCCCATGCCGGTTCGATGCGACTGGGATCGGGATTCATGTCCTGCAAGGTAACGACAGCGGCGTCGAATTGCCCCATGTCTTGGTGAGCGCCGGCGGTGACGATGGCTAATTCGATACGCATGGGCATGTCGAGGTTTTTCGAATCAGCTTCGGCGGCAAGTTCTATGGCTTTTTCGGGCCGGCCGAGACCGCGTTCGCAGTCGGCCATGACGGCAATGAGCCCCGGACCACCACTGATGCGCCGGGCGGCACGCAATTCGGAGAGTGCTTCTTTCCATTCGCCGGCTTTATAGGCGGCAATCCCACAGGTTTCCCGCACGACTGATACTCGCCCTGCCCGCTCTTTGGCCGCCCGCGCATGGCTGAGTGCTAGTTTGGGGTCTTCCTCCATTAAGAGCGCAGCCATGAGGATATGCTTTGCGACGGCGTTAGCGTTGTCCTTCGATAGGACCCGGAGATCTTGTAATACTAGCGGGTCGAGGTCTCGAATATCGAGATCATCGGGTAAATCGGGTTCATTCAGCCGTGACGTCATGCGGTCTTCTCGATAGTTGGGGCGCTGAGTACGAAACCCGTTTTGTTTTTTATTGGCCCCAGCCCGGTTAGCGTGTCGACGTCCCCGGGAACGATCTGGACGGCGATTATTATTGCGTTGCGGCTTCCGACGGGAAGAACCGGGGGATTTATGATCGTCAGTCATGCTGTCCTTTGGGGATATAGAAAAAGCGTGGTGCATTATTGGAAAATAACAATAATACACCACGCTTTCCTTATACTATTTTTTCTTTATTAAGTTTTTGGTGTGTTGGCGGTGTCTTACTCTCCCACAACCCCACGATTGCAGTACCATCAGCGCAGTCAAGCTTAGCTACCGGGATCGGAACGGGACCGGGCGTACCCTCGACGCTAAAACCACCAACACAAACCCATTTGAAACAAACCACCCCCACACCCCAACAGGGTACGGGCAGCGTGTTGCGTCAAACACTGTACAACAAACACAAACACAATAATCATTCTTCTTTTTGCGGCAAACACATGCTCTCGGCGCAATCAACTGCTCATTTTTCATCGCCCACACACGTGAAAAACACTCTAGGTGTGTTTTTTTGTGTCGGTGTATTAGTACCAGTCACCTCCAACACGTCACCATGCTCACAGCCCTGGCCTATCAACCCCATCATCTACAGGGAACCTCAACAGAAACCTCATCTCAAAACAGGCTTCCCGCTTAGATGCTTTCAGCGGTTATCCCTCCCGCACGTAGCTAACCAGCCATGCCACTGGCGTGACAACTGGCATACCAGAGGTACGTCCATCCCGGTCCTCTCGTACTAGGGACAGCCTTCTTCAAGTTTCAACGCGCGCGGCGGATAGAGACCGAACTGTCTCACGACGTTCTAAACCCAGCTCGCGTGCCGCTTTAATGGGCGAACAGCCCAACCCTTGGGACCTACTCCAGCCCCAGGATGCGACGAGCCGACATCGAGGTGCCAAACCATCCCGTCGATATGAACTCTTGGGGAAGATCAGCCTGTTATCCCCGGGGTACCTTTTATCCGTTGAGCGACACCACAACCACACGTAGGTGCCGGATCACTAGTCCCTGCTTTCGCACCTGCTCCACCCGTCAGTGTCACAGTCAAGCTCCCTTATACACTTACACTCACCATCTGATTGCCAACCAGACTGAGGAAACCTTTGGGCGCCTCCGTTACCATTTAGGAGGCAACCGCCCCAGTTAAACTACCCACCAGGCACTGTCCCCAACCCGGATCACGGGCCAAGGTTCAGGTACCCAATCACACCAGAGTGGTATTTCACCTGCGACTCCACCACAACTAGCGTTGCGGCTTCACAGTCTCCCACCTATCCTACACAAGCATGACCAAACACCAATACCAAGCTATAGTAAAGGTCCCGGGGTCTTTTCGTCCTGCCGCGCGAAACGAGCATCTTTACTCGTACTGCAATTTCACCGGGCCTGTGGTTGAGACAGCAGGGAAGTCGTTACGCCATTCGTGCAGGTCGGAACTTACCCGACAAGGAATTTCGCTACCTTAGGATGGTTATAGTTACCACCGCCGTTTACTGGGGCTTCAATTCTCCGCCTCGCACACACATAAGGCGTGCTCACGGGTCCTCTTAACCTTCCAGCACCGGGCAGGCGTCAGTCCGTATACCTCAACTTCCACGTTTTCGCACGGACCTGTGTTTTTAATAAACAGTCGCTTCCCTCTCTCCTCTGCGACCACCACCAGCCAATTCGCTGTCAGCAACCAGTAATGGTCCCCCTTCTCCCGAAGTTACGGGGGCATTTTGCCGAGTTCCTTAACCACAGTTCACCCGAACGCCTTAGTATTCTCTACCTGACCACCTGTGTCGGTTTCCGGTACGGGCCATGCACGCACTCGCTAGAGGCTTTTCTAGACAGCACAGGCACACTAACTACCACCACAACATGGTGTCCGCATCACGCCTCACCTCATATGCGGGGCGGATTTCCCAACCCCACAGGCCACACGCTTGCACTCCAATCCAATAAGGAAGCCTAGCTACCACTCTGCGTCACCCCATCACTTGACTACTACCCACGAAGATCCCACGCACCTGAAACCACCAACCAAAAAGATCAGCGGAAACAAGCGGGCGGTTAGTACCATAAGATTCATCACTTGTCGCACGCACACGGGTACGGGAATATCAACCCGTCATCCATCGACTACGCCTGTCGGCCTCGCCTTAGGCCCCGACTCACCCTGGGAAGACAAACTTCACCCAGGAACCCTTAGTCATCCGGCGGATATGTTTCTCACACATCAATCGTTACTCATGCCTGCATTCTCACTCGCACACACTCCACCACCTGTCACCAAATAGCTTCAACACATGCACGACGCTCCCCTACCCAACACACCTTTACGTGTGTTGCCGCGGTTTCGGCGGTGTACTTAAGCCCCGCTACATTATCGGCGCAGAACCACTCGACCAGTGAGCTATTACGCACTCTTTCAAGGATGGCTGCTTCTAAGCCAACCTCCTGGCTGTCTTCGCGATCCCACATCCTTTCCCACTGAGCACACCCTTAGGGGCCTTAACCGACGATCTGGGCTGTTTCCCTCTCGACCAACGGAGCTTATCCCCCGCAGTCTCACTGCCGCACCCACATTGCTGGCATTCGGAGTTTAGCTGATGTTGCTAAGATTATCGTCCCGCTCAACCAACCAGTAGCTCTACCTCCAACAAGCACACTATGCGACGCTGCACCTAAATGCATTTCGGGGAGAACCAGCTATCACGGAGTTTGATTGGCCTTTCACCCCTACCCACAACTCATCCCCTCAGTTTTCAACCTAAGTGGGTTCGCGCCTCCACAAAGTCTTACCTCTGCTTCACACTGGCCATGGGTAGATCACCCCGCTTCGGGTCCAGAACATGCCACACACACCCTAATTAGGATTCGCTTTCGCTACGGCTCCCCACACTCATGGTTAACCACGCAACATGCCACTGACTCGCAGGCTCATTCTTCAAAAGGCACGCCACCACCCCACCCAAAAAAAAGGGGGGGCTATGACGGATTATCAGCACATGGTTTCAGGTACTCTTTCACTCCCCTCCCGGGGTACTTTTCACCATTCCCTCACGGTACTTACTCCACTATCGGTCATGCTAAGTATTTAGGCTTACCGGGTGGTCCCGGCAAATTCACGACAGATTCCACGAGCCCGCCGCTACTCAGGAAACACAACAACCCCGCAAGCGAGTGTTTTCGTGTACCGGACTCTCACCGTCTCTGGCAGGCGATTCCACACCACTTCCACTAACACACACCAACAACAGCACCAGCCGAGGTAGAACTGATACGCCGTGCTCCTCTAACCCCGCATGCGTAACCCCTACCCGGTATCACACGCACACGGTTTAGCCTTATCCACGTTCGCTCGCCACTACTAGCAGAATCACTCTTGTTTTCTCCTCCTACGGGTACTAAGATGTTTCACTTCCCCGCGTAACCCCCCAACCAACTATTTCATTCACTGGCGGGTGACCACACATAACCATGGCCGGGTTTCCCCATTCGGACACCCTCGGATCAACGCTCATCAGGCAACTCCCCGAGGCTTAACGCAGCCTATCACGTCCTTCATCGGCTTAGCATACCCAGGCATCCACCATGCGCCTAAAAAACAAAAAACACACACATTTTTCACGCACAGACAACAAAAAATACCAAGAACAAAACCACAAAAAAGAAAAAACAAACAACAACCATTCATTGTTGCTTTTTTTATCGCATTCGCGTCCACTATACAGTTCTCACACAACACACCACCCCACACACAACACCCAACCAGACACAACCCAAACACACGGGCCGCAACCAGCAAAAAGGCCTTGCTCACCAGGGGTGATCCATAGAACAACACTCGTGCTGCTCTAGACACCCAACAGCATGCCACAAAACAAAACAAACCCGAACACAAACACACTTGTTACTCTGCAAAACCCTTTACAACCAACAAGGGCTGAAAGACCGCAAAAAATTCTTGTTTCATCAACTCCCAAAACCACACACATGAAATGCGTGCGATACCTGTCTTCACCTGAAAACAAAAACTTGCCACCACCAGGCGCCCAAACCAGACACCAAACAATGACAAAAACTTGTCACCACCAGGTACTAACCAGCACCCAGGCGACAAAACAAATACTCTATTCTCCTTAGAAAGGAGGTGATCCAGCCGCACCTTCCGGTACGGCTACCTTGTTACGACTTCGTCCCAATCGCCAATCCCACCTTCGACCACTCCCCCCACCAAATGGTGGTTAGGCCATGGGCTTCGGGTGTTACCAACTTTCATGACGTGACGGGCGGTGTGTACAAGGCCCGGGAACGTATTCACCGCAGCATTGCTGATCTGCGATTACTAGCGACTCCGACTTCATGGGGTCGAGTTGCAGACCCCAATCCGAACTGAGATTAGCTTTCAGCGATTCGCTCACCCTCACAGGTTCGCAGCGCGTTGTACTAACCATTGTAGCATGTGTGAAGCCCTGGGCATAAAGGGCATGATGATTTGACGTCATCCCCACCTTCCTCCGAGTTAACCCCGGCAGTCTCTCATGAGTCCCCACCCAAAGTGCTGGCAACATAAGACAAGGGTTGCGCTCGTTGCGGGACTTAACCCAACATCTCACGACACGAGCTGACGACAACCATGCACCACCTGCACACCAACCACAAAGGGAGGTACGTATCTCTACAACCGTCTGGTGCATGTCAAACCCAGGTAAGGTTCTTCGCGTTGCATCGAATTAATCCACATGCTCCGCCGCTTGTGCGGGCCCCCGTCAATTCCTTTGAGTTTTAGCCTTGCGGCCGTACTCCCCAGGCGGGGCGCTTAATGCGTTAGCTACGGCACAGAAACCAAACCGGTCCCCACACCTAACGCCCACCGTTTACAGCATGGACTACCAGGGTATCTAATCCTGTTCGCTCCCCATGCTTTCGCTCCTCAGCGTCAGTTACTGCCCAGAGACCTGCCTTCGCCATCGGTGTTCCTCCTGATATCTGCGCATTCCACCGCTACACCAGGAATTCCAGTCTCCCCTACAGCACTCTAGTTATGCCCGTATCGCCTGCCACCCCGAAGTTAAGCCCCGGAATTTCACAGACGACGCAACAAACCACCTACGAGCTCTTTACGCCCAGTAATTCCGGACAACGCTCGCACCCTACGTATTACCGCGGCTGCTGGCACGTAGTTAGCCGGTGCTTCTTAACAAAGGTACCGTCACCACACCCAAAACAGGTGCGGCTTCGTCCCTAACGAAAGGAGTTTACAACCCGAAGGCTGTCATCCCCCACGCGGCGTCGCTGCATCAGGCTTGCGCCCATTGTGCAATATTCCCCACTGCTGCCTCCCGTAGGAGTCTGGGCCGTATCTCAGTCCCAATGTGGCCGTCCACCCTCTCAGGCCGGCTACCCGTCGACGCCTTGGTAGGCCATTACCCCACCAACAAGCTGATAGGCCGCGAGCTCATCCTGCACCAAAACAATAATCTTTCCACCATGAGACACTAAACCATGGTCCTATCCGGTATTAGACCCAGTTTCCCAAGCTTATCCCGAAGTACAGGGCAGATCACCCACGTGTTACTCACCCGTTCGCCACTCGAGCACCCCCACCAAAAAAGTGGGGGCCTTTCCGTTCGACTTGCATGTGTTAAGCACGCCGCCAGCGTTCGTCCTGAGCCAGGATCAAACTCTCCAAAAAAACAAACAAAAAATTACAGGCAAAAAACAAAGAAACCAACAAAACAACAACAAACAACAAACACCAACAACTATCAATAACTATTTGGTGCCCACGTTCGCGTTCATGTTCAAACAATAATTCGTTTCATCAAATGACACAACTATCGAGTTCTCAAACAACACCACCACCCACAACCCCACCCAAAACCAGGCAAGGGCCGCAAACAGCGACCACACAAATATACAAACCCCACCACAAAACCACAAACCACCACGTCACAACAACAAAAACCAGGATGGTTCTCATGCCATCCCGGTTACGCTATTGGATTTTTGCCCCTGCGAAGGTTTTCTTGCCTCGCCGCAGCACTAGCCATGTGCCATACAGCAAATCATCGGCTGTTGGTTCCCAGTCCTCGGAGGAAATACGCTGGTTATTCACGTATGCGCCGCCTTCATTTATTGTGCGACGCGCAGCTCCTTTGGATGCTGCCAAACCGCTGGCCACCAATAGGTCCACGATTGTGCGTGGGTCCTGTGGCGCAATCTCTGCCACCGTGGTTTCCTGGAGCGCCCCCCTCAGGGTTGCTTCATCCAGTTCGGTCAATTCTGCCCGACCGAATAGCGCTTGAGCTGCTAGTTCTACCGCTTCAGTTGCCGCTGAACCGTGCACCAGGGTGGTCATTTCTTGCGCCAAGCGTCGTTGCGCTTCCCGCAGATGCGGTCGTTCCTGCACCGCCACTTCGTATTCGGCGATTTCCGCTTGGGACAGGAACGTGAACCAGCGCAGGTAGTCAATGACCACGGAGTCTCCCGCGTTGAGGAAGTACTGGTACCACGAATAAGGGCTGGTCAGTTCAGGATCTAACCAAAGTTTGCCGCCACCCGTGGATTTGCCGAATTTTTGCCCTTGCGCATCCGTAACCAATGGCACGGTTAAGCCATGCACCTTGGTTTGGTTCATGCGACGGTTGAGATCTACGCCGGAAACAATATTGCCCCACTGGTCACCACCACCGATTTGCAGCACACAATCGTATTCCCGATTGAGGTGCACATAATCGTAGGATTGGAGCAGCATGTAGGAGAATTCGGTGTAGGAAATCCCATCGGATCCTAGTCGTCGTTTCACGGTTTCCCGATCCAGCATCGTATTGAGCGAAAAGTTTTTGCCCAGGTCACGCAGGTAGTCAATGAGCGAGAATTTCCCCAACCAATCGGCGTTATTGACCATGATGGCTTTACCATCCGTATAGTCGATAAAGGACCGAATTTGGTCTTGGATCGCCGCAATGTTGTGGGCGATTTCTTCCTCGGACAGCATGGACCGCTCCCCCACATCCCGCGGGTCACCGATCATGCCGGTGGCGCCACCTGCCAAGGTGAGTACCCGGTGCCCCGCGTTTTGGAAGCGTTTCAGCATGATGAGGGGCACAAGGTGCCCCGCATGAAGCGACGCCCCGGTCGGGTCGAACCCGCAGTAGAGGGTGATGGGTTGCTCGCAAGCGGCACGTAACTCGTCAACATCGGTGGCTTGATTGATAAGCCCCCGCCACAGTAGTTCATCAACGATATTCATGTGTTAGTCCTCCAGGGAATAGGGGGTAGCTTCGTCGATAAGCATTACGGGGATGTCATCAATAATCGGGTAGGCAATCTTGAGTCGCGGGTTGACCAGCACATTTTTGTCTTCCAGATAAGTGAGCGGCCCATGGTCCTGGGGGCATGCCAGCACTTCTAATAGTTGGGGGTCGAGGCTCATGCGTAATCCCCTTGCGCCCATGCCCGATAGTCAGCGGTCAACGTGTCTACCCGGTGCCGCTGCTCGTCGACTCGCACCTGCGCGGTCCCGCCCCGGGTGGTGCGTGATGCCACCGCACCCGCAACCGTCAACACTTCCCGAACCCCCGGATGCAGCTGCTTGTGAGCGCTGGCCAGTTCCTCGTCCGTGAGCTCGTCAAGGCCCACGCCGCGTTCCTCAGCGATGCGTACACAGGCACCGGACGCCTCGTGTGCTTCCCGGAACGGCACACCTTCCCGAACCAACCACTCGGCCAGGTCCGTGGCCAGCGTGTAGCCGGCCGGCGCCAGTTCCAGCATTCGCCGCGGATGGAACACCAGAGTGGCAACCAACCCGGTCATGGCCGGCAACAGCAGGTGCAGCTGCGTCACCGAGTCCACGATGGGCTCTTTGTCTTCCTGCAAGTCCCGGTTATAGGCCAATGGCATAGCCTTGAGGGTGGCCATGAGCCCGGCCAGGTTGCCGATGAGCCGACCGGTCTTGCCTCGGGTGAGTTCCGCCACGTCGGGGTTTTTCTTTTGCGGCATGATTGATGATCCTGTGGACCAGGCATCTGCCAAGGTCACATAGCCAAATTCCGGGGTGGACCAGGCGATGATTTCTTCCGCGAGGCGAGACATGTCCACCGCAATTTGGGCCAACACGTATGCGGTTTCGGCGGCGAAATCCCGGGAGCTGGTGGCGTCGAGGGAGTTGTCTGCAGCCTCGGCAAACCCCAATTCGGCGGCGATTGCCTCCGGGTCGAGGTGCAGGGAGGATCCCGCCAAGGCCCCCGACCCATAGGGGCTCACCGCGAGGCGTTTGTCCAGGTCTTGGAGCCGTTCAATGTCCCGCAACAACGGGTGCGCGTGCGCGAGCAACGCATGGGCCAACAGGATCGGCTGGGCCGCCTGAAAGTGGGTTTTCCCGGGCATGATAACCCCCGGATGATTGGCAGCCTGAGTGCTGAGGGCCGCAATCAGGTCGGTCACCTCGACCGCAATGTCCCGGATAGCGTCCCGCACCCACATGCGGAAAAGGGTCGCCACCTGGTCGTTTCGGGAACGACCGGCCCGTAACCGACCGCCCACCTCGGGGCCCACAATCTCAATGAGGCCGCGTTCCAAAGCACCGTGCACGTCTTCGTCGGTGGGCAGGGGGACGAAATCGCCGCTGGCTACTTTTTCACCAAGACGATCAAGGCCGTCAAGCATGGTGTCCAGGTCGGCGTCGGAAAGCAGGCCCGCCTTGTGTAAGACCTTGGCGTGCGCCTTGGATGCCTGGACATCGTAGGGGGCAAGCACCCAGTCGAAATGGGTGGATACGGACAGGGCGAACATGGCGTCGCTGGGGCCGCCGGCGAATCGGCCACCCCATAATGCACCTTGGTTGGTTTTGTGTTGCTGTGCCATGAGGATTATGCTTCGCGGTCCCGCCGGTTCGAAATCTTGGTGGAAAGGCCATGGAGTTCCACGAAGCCCTTGGCCAGGGTTTGATCGAAGGTGTCACCGGTGTCGTAGGTGGCCAGGTTAAAGTCATAGAGAGAGTGATCGGAGCGCCGACCGTTTACCACCGCACTACCGGCATGGAGGACCATGCGGATATCACCGGTCACGTGCTCTTGGGTAGAGTCGATGAAGGCGTCCAGGGAGCGTTTCAGCGGGGAGAACCACAGGCCATCGTAGACTTCTTCGGACCAGCGGGCGTCAACAAGCCGCTTGTAGCGGGCAAGTTCGCGCTCCACAGTGACGTCTTCCAGGGCCTGATGGGCGATGAGCAGGGTGATTGCCCCGGGGGCTTCGTACACCTCGCGGGATTTAATGCCCACCAGGCGGTCTTCCACCATGTCGAGGCGGCCCACGCCTTGAGCGCCGGCACGCTGGTTGAGCTCTTCGATGGCTTCGAGCACGGTGACGGGCCGGCCGTCGATGGCCACGGGCACGCCGGATTCAAAGGAAATCGTGAGCTCGTCGGGGGCATTGCCCAGCCCTGGGTCCTCGGTGTATGCGTAGAGGTCCTTGGTGGGCGGGTTCCACAGGTCTTCGAGGAAACCGGTTTCCACGGCACGACCCCACACGTTTTGGTCGATGCTAAATGGGGACTTTTTCGACTGTTCGATAGGAAGGTTGATTTCCTCAGCAAAGGCGATGGCCTTGTCCCGGGTCCAGGCGTAGTCGCGGGCGGGGGCAATGATTTCCAGCTCGGGGGCCAGGCTGCGGAACCCGACTTCGAAGCGGACCTGATCGTTGCCCTTGCCGGTGCAGCCGTGGGAGACGTGAGTGCCGCCGAACTCTTGGGCGGCCTGCACCAAATGCTTCACAATGAGCGGCCGGGAAATGGCGGAGACCAGCGGGTATTGCTTCATGTACATGCCGTTGGCCCGAATAGTGGGCAGGCAGTAATTATTGGCGAATTCGTCTTTGGCGTCAATGACGACGGCTTCGACGGCACCACAATCGAGGGCGCGTTGGCGCACGGATTCCATGTCCTCGCCGCCCTGACCCAGGTCGAGGGAAACAGCAACGACTTCACCACCGGTCATTTTCGCCAGGTATGGGATAGCAACGGAGGTGTCGAGGCCACCGGAATATGCGAGGACTACACGGTTGGTCATAATGTAATTTTTCTCCTTATCGAACGTTGAGTAAGTCGACGAGTTCCTTGCCCGTCAATGGGTCGCGGGCCAGGACAAACACGGTATCGTCACCGGCGATAGTGCCCACCACTTCATCCATGCTGACCCTATCAATAAAGCTAGCAAGGAAGGCCGCGGCCCCGGGCGGGGTGCGCAACACCGCAATGTTCCCGGAATGATCGCTGGATACCAGCAGGTCATCCAGCATTTTTCGTAGTTTTTCCCGGGTGCCGACGGTGGTGGGGGCAAGGGTTTCTTCGGTGTTACCGACGGCATAGAATGCGCGGCCGCTGTCCGGCCGAATTTTTTTGGCCCCGAGCTCGTCGAGGTCACGAGACAGGGTTCCTTGGGTGATTTCAACGCCTTTGTTTTTGAGCAGTTCCGAGAGCTGCATTTGGCTGGAAACTAGATTCTGTTCGAGCAGTTCCAAGATCAATGCTTGGCGGACCGTTCTAGTGATTGGTCCAGGGCTCACGGGACTCATGGGCGCTCCTTCGATTATTTATTTGGTTTAGGCTGATTCCACAGTAGCCACGTCATCAAAGCCTTTTGGGCGTGGAGCCGGTTTTCGGCTTCGTCGAAAACTACGGATTGTGGGCCGTCAATCACCGAGGCAGTGACTTCACTACCACGATATGCCGGTAAACAATGCATAAAGATGGCGTTTTTATTAGCTTTACTCATTATTTCATCGTTTACCTGGTAGGGCAAGAATGGGGTACGCCGATCCAGACCGTCATTTTCCATGCCCATGGATACCCAGGTATCCGTGATGACCACGTCGGCACCGGCTACCTGGTTAATGTCACTAGTGACGGTAATGGTAGCACCGGTTTCCGCGGCCCGAGTGCGAGCTCGTTCCACAAAATAGGGTTCCGGTTGGAAATCGGCGGGAGCGATAATACTGATGTCCAGGCCCGCGGTAGCGAAGCCCAACATGTAGGAATTGGCCATATTATTGCAACCATCGCCCAGGTATACCGCTTTATGCCCCCGAAGCCCACTAGGCCCCTGTTTGGGGCATAAATTTTCGATAATAGTTTGCAAGTCGGCAAGCACCTGACAGGGGTGGAAACTATCGCACAGCGCGTTAATGATAGGCACTTGCGAGGTTTCGGCCATGTCCCACAGGTTTTGATGGGCGAAGGTGCGCCACACAATAAGCGATACCATGCGCGACAGGAGCGCCCCGGTGTCCTGGTAGGTCTCGCCTTTGCCCATTTGGGTTTTGCCGGATTCGACCACGATGGCGTTACCGCCGAGCTCGGCGATGCCCGTCGCAAAGCTAAATCGGGTGCGTGTAGAGGTTTTATCAAAGAGCACCGCCACAGATTGCGGCCCTTTCAACGGCTGTGAGGCAAATCGCGCATGCTTGAGCTCCGCGGCCATGGTGAGCACTTCGGCCTGTTCGGCGGGGGTGAGGTGGTCGTCGGCGAGAAAATGCCGCACATTAGTAGTCATCGTGGGAAACTCCTTTAAGAAGGTCAGCGAAGCGTGCTACCGCTTGGGTGATCTGGTCATCACTAATAATAAGCGGTGGTGTGAGTCGCACTACATGAGGTTGCGGGGCATTCATGAGAATTCCGTAATTCGGCGCCTCGGCCACGGCTTGCTTTGCGACGGGCTCCCGCAGCACTACCCCAAGCATCAATCCCCGACCCCGCACCGACTCGACCTGGGGTAATTTGAGTAGTTCTTGACGCAGCAGCTCCCCTTTGCGCGTGACCTCCGCCAGGAATTGCTTATCGACGACATCCAGGACCACTCGGGCAGCGGCACAGGTCACCGGATTGCCACCAAAGGTACAGCCGTGGTCCCCAGGTTGGAAGAGCTTGGCGGCCTGGCCTGCGGCGATGCATGCCCCCATTGGGAGGCCACCACCGAGCCCCTTGGCCATGGTGACCACGTCGGGGCGAACATTGTCGTGTTGGAAAGCGAAGAACTCACCGGTGCGACCAACCCCGGTCTGCACCTCGTCGCAGATCATGAGGATGCCATGCTCGTCGCACAACTGGCGCACCTGGGCGAGGAACCCATCGGGGGCGGGTACCACGCCGGTTTCGCCCTGAATGGGCTCCAGGAAGATGGCGGCCACGTCGTCGTCAAGCGGTGGGAAGCTCTCAATGTCGCCGTAGGTGTAGTATTCGACGCCCGCGGGCATGGGCTCGAATTTTTTCCGCTTGTCGGGCTGGCCAGTGAGGGCCAGCGCCCCCATGGTGCGACCGTGGAACCCATGCTCAGCGGCAAGGATTCGACTCCGGCCGGTGGCACGGGCGATTTTGAACGCAGCCTCGTTGGCCTCGGTACCGGAATTGCAGAAAAACACCCGGGCATCCGGGTCGCCAAACCGGTCGATGAGACCAGCAGCCACATCAATGACCGGCTGGGAGGCGTACAGGTTGGAAACATGCCCCAGGGTGGCAATCTGTTCGGATACCGCCTGCACTACTGCCGGATGACCGTGCCCCAAGGCGTTCACCGCAATGCCCGCCAACAGGTCGATATGGGTTCGCCCCTCGGAGTCGGTGACCTCGGCACCGGCACCGCTGACCAGGGTGATGGCCGGGGTGCCATAGGTGTTCATTATTACGTCAGGCCAGGTTGGCATTATTCGTCTCCTTCGTTGCGATAAATCGTGGGGCTGGCGGGGTCGGCCACCACGTCGTCCGGCACCACCATGGTGCCGATACCGCCGGCGGTAAGCAGTTCCAGCAGCACGGAATGACCCACCCGGCCGTCAATCACGTGGGCCGCCCGAACCCCATGCTCCACCGCCCGCAGACAGGACTCCATTTTCGGAATCATTCCGGTGTCGAGCTGTGGCAATAACTCCGCCAGCTCGCTCACGGAGGTTTGGGAAATGAGCGAAGTCCTGTCCGGCCAATTGGCGTACAACCCCTCAACATCGGTGAGGATCAGGAGCCGCTCGGCACCCAGGGCAACCGCCAGGGCACCGGCGGCGGTATCCGCGTTGATGTTATACACCTCGCCGTCGTCGAAGCCGGGGGCAATGGTGGAGACCACGGGAATGCGTCCGGCATCAATGATGTCCATGAGGCTGCTGGCGTCCACATTTACGATCTCGCCCACCAGGCCGATGTCGGTGAGCTTCCCATCGACCTCCACCAGGCGTTTTTCCGCCTGAAACAGGCCGGCGTCCTCCCCAGAGGTGCCCACCGCGTAGGGGCCATGATTATTAATGAGCCCCACCAGGTCGCGGCCAACCTGGCCGAATAGCACCATGCGAACAACCTCCATGACCTCCGGCGTGGTGACCCGGAAACCGCCCTTGAATTCCCCTTCGAGGCCTAACCGGTCCAGCATGGCGGTGATTTGGGGTCCGCCGCCGTGCACCACCACGGGTTTCACGCCGACGGTGCGCAGGAACGCCATGTCTGCGGCGAAGGCGGCCTTGAGCTCATTGTCGATCATGGCATTGCCGCCGTACTTCACTACCACGATCTTATTGTTGAGATGCTGGAGCCAAGGCAACGCTTCCACCAGAACTTGTGCACGTTTTTGAGGGGTCATATACCTCATTATGATCGCTTCTTTCCTAGGTAGAATAGGCGGAATTGAATTCGACGTAGCCTAATGACAGATCAGTCGTTCGAATCGTGGCTTGGCCGGGGCCGCCGGTGCCTAGGTCCACCACCACATCAATATCCACACCGGTCAGGTCCACGTCCCGCGCCCCCGGGGTTCCGCACGAGTCAATGCACACGGCTTGATTATTGAAATACACCGAGATTTTTTCCGGATCCATATCAGCATCAGCCATGCCCACCGCGGCAAGGGTGCGACCCCAGTTGGGATCCGAACCGAACATGGCGCACTGAAACAGATTATCCCGCGCGATCGTCCGGGCAGCATTCAGCGCCATGTCATCGGTGGTGGTGCCGGTAACGGTGACGGCGACCCGCTTGGTCACGCCCTCGGCATCCGCCTGCATCTGCTGCGCCAAATCCGCACAGGCCTCCCGAACCGCCTCGTCTAATTCCTGCTGGGTTGGGGTGATCCCCGACGCCCCCGACGCCAGCAATAACACGGTGTCGTTTGTGGAGGTAGACCCGTCAATGTCCAGGCGGTCAAAGGTGACCGCGGTGGCCTGCCGCAGCGCGGCATCCGCCATGTCCGGGGTGATCGACGCATCGGTGGTGAGGCACACCAGCATTGTGGCGAGTGACGGGGCCATCATCCCTACCCCCTTCCCCATGCCGGCCAACGACCAGCCGCCGGCGTGCGTCACCAGGGTGGTTTTCCGCACCGTATCCGTGGTCATGATGGCTTCCGCCGCCGCATCAGCGTGATCCCCCAGGCCGGCAACCAGCGGGTCGACCGCATCGAGCATCAGGTCCAGGGGCAGCTGCTCCCCGATGAGCCCGGTGGAGCATGCGGCCACATCCGCCGCCTCGCAACCAATGGCATCCGCCACCCGCCGCACCACGGCAGCGGCGTCCGCATCCCCCTGCGCCCCGTTGCAGGCGTTGGCGTTGCCGGAATTATAAACCACCGCCACAAGCCGGCCATCAGCCACGGCCTTCCGGGTCAGCTTCACCGGTGAGGCCACCACCCGGTTCCGGGTAAACACGCCGGCCGCAACAAACTCCGGTCCGGTATTGACCACCAGCGCCATGTCCGGCTTCCCCGATGGTTTAATGCCCGCGGTCACCGCCGCGGCAACGAAACCTGGAATCATGGTGCCACCCCGTTCACGGTCAAACCGGCAGCCTCATCCAGCCCCAACGCAATATTCATGCACTGCACCGCGGCGCCGGCAGTACCTTTGACCAGGTTGTCGATGGCGCTCACCACCACCAGGCGGCCGGCGGCTTCGTCGACCTCCACCTGGAGCTGACACATGTTCGCCCCCACCACGCTCTTGGTTTGCGGCTGCTGATCCCCCGGCAACACCGATACAAATTGCTCGTCTGCATAAAATTCCGCATAGGTGGCATAGGCCTGTTCCGCGGTCACCCCGGCAACCAACGGCGCCGTGGCCGTGGTCAGGATGCCCCGCGACAGCGGTGCCAGCACCGGGGTGAAACTCACCGTCACCGGCACCGTCGAATACGCGCCCAGGTTTTGGCGAATCTCCGGGTTATGGCGGTGTTTACCAGCGGTATTATAGGCCCGCAGGTTACCCATCACCTCCGAACCCAATAGGCCCACGCTGGCTTTCTTCCCCGCACCCGAGGTGCCCGTAATGGACACAAATTGCAGATCCGGGTGCACCAAATCATGCACCACCGCCGGCAACATGGCTAAGGTCGCGCCGGTAGGGAAACAACCAGGCACCGCAATCCGGTTCGCCCCCCGTAGTTTACTGCGCTGACCAGGAAGTTCCGGCAACCCATAAGGCCAGCTGCCGGCGTGTTCCCCGCCATAAAATTTTTCCCAATCATGGGAATCCGTTAACCGGAAATCGGCGGCACAGTCAATCACCAGCACATCATCACCCAAATTTCGGGCGATTTCGGCGGAATGCCCGTGCGGCAACCCCAAGAAAACCACATCATGGCCGGCTAAAATATCCGTGGTGGTGGGCTCAATCGTGCGGTCCGCCAAGCTCACCAAATGCGGCATGAGCTCGGCCACGGACTGGCCCGCGGTGGTGGCGCCGGTCAGCGCGCCGATCTCCACGTCTGGGTGCGCGGAAATCAGGCGGAGAATTTCGCTGCCAGCATAGCCGGAGGCTCCGGCGACGGCTACGTTAATTGTCATGCACCCAGCATAGCAATTATTCGGAAACTTGCAATTTATGCACGCATGTGGGCGCCGAACCGTTTCGCTGCCAACTCCGCGGCAGCTAGCCGGCCCACCGAGCACTCCTCATCTGTCAAGGTCCGATCTGGGGCCCGGAACACCAGGGCAAAGGCCAACGATTTCACGTCGGCCCCCAACCCTGCCGAGCGGTACACGTCGAAAAGCTCCACGGTTTCCAACAGGTCGCCGCCACCAGCAATAATGGTCTGCCGCACCGTCTCGGCCGGCACATCCTCCGGCACCACCAACGCCAAATCCTGCTTCACCGCCGGAAACGCCGACAGCACCGGCGCCGGCAACACCTGCGTGAGCGGCAACGCCGACACATTGAGCTCCATGGCGCACGTGCGCTTCGGCAGACCCAACCGCTCCACAACCTGCGGATGCAGCTCACCGGCATGCCCCACCACGACACCATCCACCAACAATGCGGCACACCGGCCTGGATGCCACGGCAAATACTCCGCATTTTCCACCGTCAACGACACCCCGGCAGCCCGCGCCACCAGCTTCGCCGACTCGATCGCATCCGCATACGAATACTCCCGGCCCTCACCCCACGGGCCTGAAAACTCAATCAAACCGGTGCCCACGGTCGCCACATGCAACGGCTGGTACGGCAATGTCGACAACAACCCAGCGATCTCCGCATCCGACGGCCGCTGCGCCACCGACAGCATCGGCGACATTCCCGCGCCCTGCACCACCGACACCTGCTGTTGGCCAAACAACGACAAATTCGTCATGCCCCGCGCCACATTCCGCGCCACGGCCTCCAGCATGGACGGCAATAACGTTGTGCCCACAATGGCGTAATCCGCATCCAACGGGTTGCGCACCGCCACCGCGTTACGACGCTCATCCTCGGCTGCCAACCCCCACGTATCAAACGTGTCCTGCCGAATAAACGGGGTCGGCAAAATCTCCACATAACCGCCATAAGCCAACGCATGCCCAATGGCCCGCCGCCGCTTCTGGGCCGGAGTCAACCCCTTACCCGCCGACACGGTCGGCACAATCGCGGGAATATCCGCCAACCCCTCCAGGCGCAGCACCTCCTCCACCAGGTCCGCATCCTCGGTCAAATCCGGGCGCCACGTCGGCGGAACCACATCCAACATGCCATCATGCTCCGTAACCTTGCACCCCACCTCGCGCAGCCGACCGACCACCGTCTCCGGAGCATAATCCACCCCGGCAATCTGGCCCGGACGCGACACCGCCATCCGAATCGTGGGCATCACCGGCACCTCCCCCACCACGGTGCGGCCCGTGGAAATGGTGCCACCCGCAATATCCTGCAACAAGGCGCAGGCCATATCCAAGGCGACCTCCACCAATGCTGGATCCACGCCCCGCTCAAACCGCCGCGACGCCTCCGAACTCAACTTATGACGCCGTGACGACCGGGCCGTCACAATAGGATCCCACGTAGCGGCCTCAAAATACACTTCCGTGGTATCAGCAGAAATCTCCGACGACACGCCCCCCATCACAGCCGCCAACGACTGGATGCCGGCATCGTCGCAAATCACCACATCTTCAGGATCTAGCTTGCGCACAACATGGTCCAGGGTTTCCAGCTGCTCACCTTGCCGGGCCAACCGCACCACCAAATCACCGCTGATCTTCTCGGCATCAAACGCATGCATCGGCTGACCCAACGCCAACATCACATAATTCGTCACATCCGTCGCCGGATTCACCGGCTGCTGGCCGGAAAGTAACAACTCCCGCTGCAACCACCACGGCGTCGTGGCCTTAGGATCAATGCCACTTACCCGACGCAACCCAAACCGCT
Organism: Corynebacterium matruchotii; assembly: GCF_011612265.2. NCBI lineage: Bacteria > Bacillati > Actinomycetota > Actinomycetes > Mycobacteriales > Corynebacteriaceae > Corynebacterium > Corynebacterium matruchotii. The sequence goes on from NZ_CP050134.2 coordinate 1,402,899, forward strand.
TCGCCTTGGTCTCCGGTCGCAACTCCACGCCGATAAGCTTCGATGTTGGCTGCGGCACCTGCGGAAACTCCGCCAAAGCCGGATCCTGGTAGACCGCCGACAGCCCAAACCCGGACGCCAATTCCCGAGACAACCCCCGAGCCGACAACGCATAGCCACGATCCGGGGTGATATTCACGTCAAAAACCGTGTCATCCAGGCCCAATACCTCCCGGGCATCTGCACCCGGCTCCCCCGAATCCAACGTGAGAATACCTGACGACCTGGTGGTGAGTCCCAACTCCGCCGCGGAGCAAATCATGCCCTCCGACACGCGACCATACGTCTGCCGCGCCGAAATCTCGAAACCACCAGGCAGCACCGTCCCCGGCAACGCCACCACCACAATGTCGCCCACCGAAAAATTCTGGGCGCCACAAATAATATTCTGCACCTGATCCGGCCCCACCAACACCTGGCAGTAGCGGATCGGCTTCTTAAACTCCGTCAACTCCTCGATGGCGACCACCCGGCCCAACACCAGTGGGCCGGTGGTTTCCGGAATCGACTCGTATCCTTCGGTCTCAAACCCCACCTGCACATACATGGCATCCAACTCCGCCGGAGTCACACCAGCGAAATCCGGAAGCAAACTCTGAACCCAACTCTGAGTAATAAGCATTATCCCAATATCTCCTTTATGCCTGGATTCCGAAAGGTGCAGTGAAACGAATATCGCCCTCCACCATGTCCCGCATGTCATTCAGCCCATTGCGGAATTGCAACGTCCGATCCACCCCAATACCAAACGCAAACCCGGTATAGACCGCCGGATCAATGCCCGCAGCACGCAGCACATTCGGGTTCACCATGCCGCAACCACCCCATTCAATCCAGCCAGCCCCACCTTTCTTCTGCGGGAACCACACATCCACCTCGGCAGACGGCTCCGTGAACGGGAAATAATTAGCGCGCATCCGGGTACGAGTCTCCGCACCAAACAACGCTTTTGCTAAATGGTCAAGCGTGCCCCGCAAATGCGCCATCGTCAACCCCTCAGCCACCGCTAGGCCCTCCACCTGGTGAAACACCGGCGTGTGCGTGGCATCCAACTCGTCGGTGCGGAATACCCGACCCGGGGCAACCACATAAATCGGCAGATCCTGCGACAGCATAGTGCGCATCTGCACCGGCGACGTGTGTGTCCGCAACACCTGCCGCGACCCCTCGTGAGAAACATGGAACGTGTCCTGCAAGGTGCGCGCCGGGTGATCCGGCACAAAATTCAAGGAATCGAAATTGAAATACTCCGCCTCCACCTCTGGACCATCCGCCACCTCATAGCCCATGGAAACAAAAATATCCGTGATCGTCTCCAACAACGTCGTGATCGGGTGCAGCGCCCCCACCTGCCGTCGGGTGGTAGGCACGGTAACATCCACCCGCTCAGCAATCAAAACCTCGGCGTTCCGCTTCTCCTCCAGGGCGGTCTTAGCGGTGGCGTACGCCTTCTCCGCCTCGCCCCGCGCCTGATTGACAAGCCGTCCAGCATCCTTCCGCTCATTCTTCGGCAACGACCCCAACGCACGCCGTGCCTGTGAGATAGGCGCATCATCACCCAAATGTTCCCTGCGGGCGACAGCCAATTCTTCGAGGTTAGTCGCAGCAGCAAAGGCTTGCCGCGCGGCCTCCACAGCTTCGGTCAGCTCGGACACGGATTCTCCTTGGTAAATCGATAAAAATGTAACTCATCCATAATAGCGACTAGTTTGCAAACCACCAAGATCATAAATGGGGGTGATTTTGATCAAAATCACATTTCTTCTTTCTTCAGGCTTTACTAGGGTATAAAGCATGGAAACGCTTTACGACGCCTACTGCACCGCACAACGCAGCGGTGCCGCACTTGTTGCGCATGTGCGTCGTCAAGGCCTGAAAAAGCACCAAATCGCCCGGGATTTCCGCATCACCCAAAAAGAAGCAGACCTTTATATCTGGTTGGGCCACCAATTCACCGCCAAACTCCTCATGCTCGCTGCCGAGAAACAGCTATCCGTCAGCCAGCTCCAGGTGGTGGCCAAGGCCGCGAATAAGGCCAGCGCTAACCTCGTCGACAAGCAGGCACTGCGGCAAGAATTCATTCACCACGCCGCCACCTGCACCGTCGACGAGCTGCACCTCTACGTCAACACCCGGGTGCTCGAAGTCAACAGTGGGCGCGCGCCACGGAAAGCCGCAACCGGTATATCCAAACAAGCCGACGCTGACGGCATGGGCCATATCCACGCCGCCATGCCCTACCACGAAGCCAAAAAAGTCAGCGCCATCCTCGACACAGACGCCAAAAAACTCCGGCGGCTCAACCCCAACCTCGGCTATGCGGAAGCCCTCACCCACGCGCTCATCAACCGGGTCACCGCCCCCAGCGCCGACAGCAGCCCCACCAACACCCCCTGCTTCCTCTTCCCGCTCCAGGCGGACGCCACCTACTTCGCGGACGGCACCGTCGCCTTCACCAACGGCTCCACCCGCCCCCTCAAAGAACTAGTCAACGAACAACTCAGCGACTACGGCTACGTTATCGTCACCGCACTAGACGAAAACGGCGTCCCCACCGTCGCCACCTCCTACCTCTGCCGGCGCCGCAACCCCGACGGTGGCGGCCGGGACAAACAACGAAGCTTCAGCCCCTGGCAAAAATTCATCAGCACCGCTGAATACCTGTGCTGCATGCACCCCGATTGCAGCTATCCGGCAATCTCCAGTCAGGGCCACCACCTCAAAGCTTGGACCAATGGCGGGCCCACCACCCTCACCAACTGTGTGCCCCTCTGCGGCCCCCACAACGCCCAAAACGACGACAACCCCGCCAAACACTGGCACAACGGCCACGCCATCAAAGACCCCGCCACCGGGCGAGTCGGCTGGCAATTCACCCGAGGCGGGCCCATCTACCACAATAAAAACCCGCTCATCCGCAAAGGAATGCGGGAATGGGCACTCGCCTACTACGGATTCATTTCGATGACTCCCACAAACAAATAGACGCCGCGGTAGCCAAATTCAACGACTCCGCCGAACCCTTAATGGGAATCGCTACCCGGTGATCGGCCAACTCCATAAGCTCCGGCCCCAACCCATGCGCCTCATTGCCAAACAACCAGGCAGTAGGTCGGGCCAGGAGCTCATTAGCCGTGCCCAAATCCACCTCACCATCAGCCGCGGTCGCCATCAACTGCAACCCCCGACCTTTCAACAGGCGCAGCACCTCCCCCACATCCCGCGACCGCGCCACCGGCACATGAAACACCGACCCCGCCGAAGCCCGCACCGCCTTCGAAGACTGCGGATCCACCGTATCCCCCGCAAAAATCACCGCATCCGCCCCCAAAGCATCAGAAACCCGCACCAACGTCCCCGCATTCCCCGGATCATTCGTCCCCACCGCCACAGTTACCAACCGGGGACTACGACCCAACGCCTCCCCCACCCGCCACAACACCGGACGGCACACCGCAAAAATCCCCGGCGCCGTCGCAGTATCCGCCAACGACCGGGCCGCCCCCGTAGTAATCGGGTGTACAAACACCTGCATATGGCCCGCAGCCACCACAATATCCGCAAACCGCTTTGCCGCCTCCGCGGTTATAAACACATCGGTGGCGGAACCCGTAGCAACAGCGGCCTCCACGGAGTTGGAGCCTTCAACGATGAATCTCCCCTCTTTTCTTCTGACCGCTGTCCGATGTAGCTTTGCTGCTTTGACGATGCGGGGGGTGCGTTCGGTAAACGCTTCAGTGAAGTCCAGGCTGCTCATTCACATTATGGTAGCAGGTAGCAAAAACTCCACCACTTTCCTTCTGGGAAGCGGTGGAGTCAGAATGTTTTAGGCAGCCTTGGGGGCGTTCACGTCTGCCGGTAGCGCGGCCTTGGCGGCCTCGCAGATCACGGAGAACGCAGCGAAGTCGTTCACCGCAAGGTCGGCCAGGATCTTCCGGTCTACTTCAATTTCGGCCAGCCGCAGGCCTTGGATCAACCGGTTGTAGGTGATACCGTTCATGCGGGCGGCAGCGTTGATGCGGGTGATCCACAGTTTGCGGAATTCCGATTTACGGGCCCGGCGGTCACGGTAGGAGTAGGTCATGGAGTGCAGCCATTGTTCCTTGGCCTTGCGGTATAGGCGGGAACGCTGTCCCCGGTAGCCCTTGGCTGACTTGAGAATCTCGCGACGTTTCTTCTTGGCGTTTACTGAGCGCTTAACACGTGCCATTGTTTACAACTTTCCTTACAGCAATAGATTATGTGGTGGATTAAGCCTTGCCCAGGAGACGCTTGACGCGCTTGGTGTCGGCTGGGGCTACATCCGTCGTTCCCTTCAGGCGACGGGTGCGTTTCGACGGCTTTCCTTCTAGGAGGTGGCGTCGATTAGCCCGCTCGCGGCGTAGTTTGCCGGAACCAGTGGTCTTGATCCGCTTAGCGGTGCCCTTGTGGGTTTTCTGCTTCATGGGATTAAACGTCCTTCTAACTTTTAGGTCTCTACTTTTTGCCTTTGCGCACTGGGCCGAAGACCATGGTCATATTGCGACCATCTTGTTTGGGCTTCGATTCCACAATGCCGTAATCGGCAACATCCTCTGCCAGTCGGTCTAAAAGCCGGGTACCGAGCTCCGGTCGGGACTGCTCCCGGCCCCGGAACATGATGGTGACTTTTACTTTGGACCCTTTTTCGAGGAAGCGGATCACATTGCTCTTTTTTGTCTCGTAATCGTGATCGTCGATCTTGGGACGGAATTTTTGCTCCTTGACCACAGTTTGCTGCTGATTTTTGCGAGCTTCACGAGCCTTTTGAGCCTGTTCGTATTTGAACTTGCCATAGTCCATGATCTTGCAAACCGGCGGCTTGGCGTTGGGGGCGACCTCAACGAGGTCAAGGTCGGCGTCGTAAGCAAGTTTGCGTGCATCTTCAATATGCACGATGCCAACCTGCTCCCCATTAGGTCCAACAAGTCGAACCTCGGGTACTCGGATTCGCTCATTAATGCGAGCTTCAGCGCTGATGGGAACTCCTCAAGTAGCAAAGTGGATTATGTGATCTACCGTTATTCGCTAGCGATTCCCGTGACATACGAAAAACCCGTTTGCTTCTTCAAGAGCAAACGGGAGACCTGATACCTTGACCTCTTTACCGAAGCTTGAGGTGGGAAGATCTCCACTTGCGTTGGGCGGTAGTGGGTTAACTATAACACAGTAGGTACCCCCAAACAAGTCTGCGGCTAAGATAAGGGGCATAACCCAAGATAATTCTGATAAACATCAGACTAGTCTGATGGATCTTCCCAAATTTAGTGAGACTGACGTCCTACAACCATCAATGGAGTCGAAGCCGCCGGATACGCAACAAGCGCAAATTCAATCTGAACCGTGGTGGACTAATGAGAATATTATTATTCGCTTATGGGCCAGTTTTGGAGCGCTCATCACGTTTATTGGTGTGGCGTTCCTTGTTGCTTGGGGTATTAAAAATGGGTGGCTCACCCCCACCATCCGGGTTGTGCTTGCAACCTTGTTGGGCATCGCTTTGTTGGCGACCACCCCGGTTTTGCGGCGTCGTCAGTTGCATTCCGCCGCCGTGGGTTCGGTATATGTCACCTCTCTTCTGACTCTTGGCGCCACCGCCATTAGCGTTGGCTATATTTTTGATATGTGCCCGCCGGTTGTTGCGTCTGCGGTGCTGGGGGTGATCGTCGCCGCGTATGGTCTGGGGAACCGGTGGTTGGCGCAGGAGGGTGTCGCTATAACCGTTGCGATTGTGAGTTTCATTCTGCTCGGGTGGCATATCAGCCGCGCTGGCCTTACCCCTCACGTGTTTCCGTATAGCCTGCCGGGTCTGCTGCTTCTTCTGACCGCTTATCGACGCCCAACCTGGCCAAACGCCCAAGCGGTTGCCGGGATCCTGATCTTTGCTGGTGCGGCCGTCGGCGACACCGGTAATTCGTGTTTCTTCCTGCTGGGGGCGATGCTTGTCACCATCGTGCTGCGTGGCCATTGGCTCATCACCATCAGCCTTTACCCGGTGATGTTTTTCCCGGGCACCCATCAGATATATTTCCTGCTGGTTTTCGGCATTTTCATCCTATGGGCCTGCCTGGAGCGCGCCAACCCTGTCCCATGGGGGCTTATTGCCGTGAATTTCCTATCCTTCCACAGCTATTTTTCCCTGGTGCAGGCCGGTTATTTCGTGGCGTTCGCCATCACCATTTGGTTCCTGCACCGGATTGACTACCGCGAGATTCTGTGGGGGCTTTGGACCCTCATTGGCCTATATTTGGTTCGCGGCCTGCTGGTGGCGGCCATTCTCAACCGGCCCATTGTGTTGGGGAGTCCGCACCCCATGGTGTGTTGGGCGATCGTCATTATGTTGGGGGTCACCGTCTACCGCTATAAGCAGGTTCTTCAGCTGCCGCGGCCCATACCCGCAGTGCTTGCCGTTATCGGGCTGGCGTTTTCGATGATTGTAGTGCTGCTCATCACCAGCACTCTCATGCCTTCCGAGGTGGGGTTTTATGCGGGCCATGCCATTGTGTCGGTGGCATGGTTGCTGTTGGCTGCTTGGTTGGCGATCTGGCGGCACACGTCGTTGAGCGTCGGCATGTTTTTAAGCATTGGCGTGATTACGAAACTCATCTTTTTCGACATGCAGGCAATCCAGGGGGTGCCGCGCATCGCCGCGTTTATCCTCTCCGGCATTATTTTGATCGGTATCGCCGTCGGCTACGCCAGTAAGGGGGCCAAGAAGGCGCCGGTGTATGAGCCGGCCACTTGAGCTACTTCTTCAGGCGTGCCGGCGGCGACGATCTCACCACCGCCGGCACCGCCTTCGGGCCCCATGTCGATAATCCAGTCCGCCGCCTTAATCACATCTAAATTGTGCTCAATGATAATCACGGAGTTGCCCTTATCCACCAGCGACTGGATGACCAGCATGAGCTTCCGAATGTCTTCAAAATGCAGGCCGGTTGTCGGCTCGTCCAAAATATAGATGGTGCGACCATTGGAGCGTTTCTGTAGTTCCGCAGCCAGCTTGACCCGCTGCGCCTCCCCACCGGATAGGGTGGTGGCCGCCTGCCCCAACCGCACATAGCCCAACCCCACCTCGGTCAGGGTGTGCAAATACCGGTGGATGGCAGTGATGGGTTGGAAAAACTCCACAGCCTCCGCAATCGGCATCTCCAACACTTCGGCAATATTTTTGCCCTTGTAACGCACCTCCAGGGTTTCCCGATTATATCGGGCCCCGTGGCACACCTCGCAGGGCACATACACGTCGGGGAGGAAATTCATTTCTATCTTCAAGGTTCCATCGCCTTGGCAGGCCTCGCACCGGCCGCCCTTCACGTTGAAGGAGAACCGGCCGGGCTTATAGCCCCGCACTTTGGCCTCGGTGGTTTCCGCAAACAGTCCCCGAATCTTGTCGAATACCCCGGTGTAGGTTGCGGGGTTTGACCGGGGGGTCCGCCCAATCGGCGACTGGTCTACCTGCACCAACTTGTCGAGGTGTTCCACCCCATCCACCCGCACCGCCCGACCCGGCACCTGCCGGGCCCGGTTGAGCTTATTTGCCAGCGTGCGCGCGAGAATCTGGTTGACCACCGTGGATTTGCCCGACCCGGACACCCCGGTCACGCACACCAGCACGCCCAGGGGAATGTCCACATCAATACCCTTCAGGTTATTTTCCCTGGCCCCCACCACCGTGAGTTTCCGATCCGGGTCGATGGGGCGCCGCTGGTTCGGCACCCCCAATTTCCGACGGCCCGCAAGATACGCGCCGGTGAGCGACTTCTCGCACTCCCCTATCCCTGCCGGTTCCCCCTGGTACACCACTTCCCCACCGTATTCGCCGGCCTGCGGCCCAATGTCGACCAACCAGTCCGCCGCCTTAATGGTGTCTTCGTCGTGCTCCACCACGATCAGCGTGTTACCAATGTCCCGCAACCGTTCCAGGGTGGCGATGAGCCGCTGGTTATCCCGCTGGTGCAGCCCAATGGATGGTTCGTCGAGCACATAGAGCACCCCCGCCAAACCTGAGCCGATCTGGGTGGCGAGCCGAATCCGCTGCGCCTCCCCACCAGACAGGGTCCCGGCCGCCCGGTTGAGCGTCAAATAGGTGAGCCCCACATCAATTAAAAATTGCAGCCGGGCCTGAATCTCCTTCAGCACCGCCCCAGCAATGAGCTGTTCGCGCGGCCCTAATACCAGGCCACTTAAGAATTCCGCGGCCTCGGCAACGCTCAGCTCGGCCAGGCCGGCGATGGACAAATCCCCGTGATGCTCAGATGCCATGCGCACCGCCAGGATCTCCGGCCGGAGCCTGGCCCCCTGGCAGGCGGGGCACGCCACCTCCCGGGTGTACCCCAAGAGGCGATCCTTCTGCGTTTGGGACTCCGAGGTTTCGATCTTCCGGTTCATGTACCCCAGCACGCCTTCAAAGGGGGCCGACCAGTTCCGCACCCGCCCGTACCGGTTTTTGTAGTGGACGGTCACCACATCGTCGCTGCCGTGGATGAGCGCATGTTGCGCTTCTTCAGGCAACTGGTTGTAGGGGGTTTGCGGGTCGAAACCCATGGTGGCGCCCAGGCCGGCAATGAGTTGGGAGAAATATTTGGAGTTGGGGCTGGAATACCAGGGCTGCACCGACGTGAGCGCGGGGGCGCTGGGGTCCGGGATCACCAGGTCAATGTCGATTTCTTGGCGCATACCCAACCCATCGCAGGTGGGGCACGCCCCGTAGGGAGAGTTAAAGGAGAACGAGCGGGGTTCCAACTCGTCGATTCCGAGGGCGTGGCCGTTGGGGCAGGCGAGTTTTTCGCTGAAACGGCGCACCCGGTGCGGGTGGTCGTCGGCAAGTGAAACAAAGTCGAGCACCACTACCCCATCGGCGAGCCGCAGGGCGGTCTCAATGGAGTCGGTGAGACGCTGCTTTTGGGTGGGTTTGACGGTCAGCCGATCCACTATCACATCAATGTCGTGCTTGACCTGCTTTTTCAGGGTTGGCGGGTCGGTAAGCTGGTAGGTTTTCCCATCGACTCGGGCCCGCGCATAGCCTTGGGCGGCCAGGTCGGCAAACAGTTCCACGAATTCGCCCTTGCGGGTGCGCACCACCGGCGCCAACACCTGGAACCGCAACCCAGCCTCCATTTCTAACACCTGGTCGACAATCTGTTGGGGGGTTTGCCGGTCGATGATGGCGTCGCATGTGGGACAGTGCGGGGTCCCGGCGCGGGCGTAGAGGAGGCGGAGGTAGTCGTAGATTTCGGTGATGGTTCCGACGGTGGATCGGGGGTTGCGGTTGGTGGATTTTTGGTCGATGGAGACTGCGGGTGAGAGTCCTTCGATGAATTCGACGTCGGGTTTGTCCATTTGGCCGAGGAATTGGCGGGCGTAGGAGGAGAGGGATTCAACGTAGCGGCGTTGGCCTTCGGCGAAGATGGTGTCGAAGGCGAGGGAGGATTTTCCGGATCCGGAGAGTCCGGTGAAGACGGTGAGGGCGTTGCGGGGGATGTTGATGTTGATGTTTTTGAGGTTGTGTTCTTTTGCGCCGCGGACGATGAGCCGGTCTGCCACGTTGGGTCCTGTTCTGTAGGGTTGGGGTTATGGATTTGAAGCGTGTTTCAGTGTCGGATATGGATAATAATTGCTACTTATTGTTTTGCAAAGGTGAGGGGTTGCTTATTGATGCGGCGGATGATGCGCCGCGGTTGTTGGGGTTGGCTGCGGAGTGTGGGGTGCGGATTACGAAGGTGGTGACGACGCATGCACATTGGGATCATGTGCGGGCGTTGGGTGAGGTGTTGGCGGCGACAGGGGCGGTGCATTATGCGTCGGCGTTGGATGCGCCGGAGTTGCCGTGTGGGGTGGATGTGAAGTTAAGTGATGGGGATGTGATTGAGTTTTGCGGGGTGGAGTTGCCGGTGGTGGTGTTGCGGGGTCATACTGCTGGTGGGGTGTGTGTGGTGGCGGAGTTGGGTGGGGTTCCGAATTTGTTTGTGGGGGATAGTTTGTTTCCGGGTGGGTTGGGGAAGACTGGGTCGGTTGCGGATTTTGAGTTGTTGTTTTCGGATGTGTCGTCGCGGTTGTTTGATCGGTTTTCGGATGATGCGGTGGTGTGGCCTGGGCATGGGGCGTCGACGACGTTGGGGGCGGAGCGGGGTAGTTTGGGGTCGTGGTGGGAGCGTAAGTGGTAGGTGGGGTTTTTGGGTAGCATGTAGGGGGTAAGTTTTGTTCCGTTTTTGTTGGGAGTGTTTGTGGTGATTCGTAAGGTTGCGCGTCCGATGGTGGCGTCGGTGTATGTTGCTGATGGTGCGGATATGGTGTTGAATACGCAGGCTCATGTGGAGGGGGCTGAGGCGGTGTTGCGGCATGTGCGGTCGATTGTGTCGCGGTCGACGTATCAGAAGTTGCCGCAGGATCCGGAGTTGTTGGTTCGGGTTGTTGGGGGGTTGAAGGTTGGTGCGGGGTCGTTGTTGGGGTTGGGGCGGTGTCCGCGGTTGTCTGCTGGGGTGTTGGCGTTGTTGAGTGTGCCGACTATTGTGGCGCGTCATGCGTTTTGGGAGACGCAGGATGTAGAGGAGAAGGTTGCGCGGCGTCAGGGGTTTTTGACGTCGGTGGCGTTGTTGGGTGGGTTGGTTATTACGAGTATGGATACTGGGGGGAAGCCGGGTTTGGGGTGGCGGGTGCGTCAGGCGTTGCCGTCGCGGGCTGAGTCGGAGTCGATGGTGTCGCAGGCTGCGGATTGGTTGGGGGATGCTTCGGGCCGGGTGGTTCAGTATGTGGGGGATAATCGGGAGGATTGGTTGCAGGCGGCTCAGGCGAATTCGCGGGTTGCTGGTAAGCGGGTGGTTCGGGCTGCGGTTGCGGCGCAGGAGCAGGCGCAGGCTGCGTATGCGGATGCGCAGGTGTTGTCGGGGCGGGCTGCTCGGCGGGCGGTGCGGCAGGCGGATCGGTTGCAGGTTCGGGCGGTGCGTGCTTTGCGACGTGCGCAGGAGCGGTTGGATGGTAAGGTTTAGCTTGTAAGGTTTTGGTTGTGCCAGCGCTGGGGGGCGCTGGTTTTTAGTTTTTTGGGAGTGATTGTGGTGTGTGATGTGGTGGCGTTGGAGCAGGGTTTTGTGGATGGGTTGTTTGGGGTGTTGGATGCGCGGGTGCGGGTGGCGCAGGAGCGGTTGGTTGCGGTGCAGTTGCAGGGTGATGATGTGGATGCGTTGGTGGAGCGTGAGGTGGAGTATCACGGGTTGGTTGGGCGGTTGGATGAGTTGCGGGTGGCGGAGTTGGGGTTGGTGTTTGGTCGGTTGGATATGGTTGGGGGTGAGTGTCGGTATGTGGGCCGGGTTGGGTTGGTTGATGATGGGGGTCGGGTGTTGTTGGTGGATTGGCGGGCGCCGATGGCTCGGCCGTTTTATGTGGCGACGACGGCGCAGCCGTGGGGGTGGAGGCGGCGGCGGCATATTCGGATGCGGGGTCGGGTTGTGGTGGGGGTGACTGATGAGGTGTTGTCTGGTGTGGATGTGGGGGGTGTTGGTGATTTGGGGGTGGTTGTGAGTCGGCGTTGTTTCGGGCGATGCGGGCGGCTCGGACTGGGCGTATGGGGTCGATTGTGTCGACGATTCAGCGGGAGCAGGATGTGATTATTCGGGATGAGAGTCGGGGGGTGATGGTGGTTGAGGGTGGTCCGGGGACGGGGAAGACTGCGGTGGCGTTGCATCGGGCTGCGTATTTGTTGTATGTGTGGCGGGAGTTTTTGTCGCGGACGGGGGTGTTTGATTTTGGGGCCGAATTCGGCGTTTTTGGAGTATATTTCGCAGGTGTTGCCGGAGTTGGGTGAGACGGGGGTGGTGTTGTCGACGGTGGGTGAGTTGTTTCCGGGTGTGGTTCCGGTGGGGGTGGAGTCGGTGGTGGGCCGGGAGGTGAAGGGGTCGGTGGAGATGGTGACGATTTTGGCGCGGGCGGTGCGTCGGTATCAGGTGGTTCCTGATGAGCAGGTGGTGTTGGTGGTTGATGGGGTGGGTCTTGAGGTGTCGCCTGGGTTGGTGCGGGCGGCGCGGGCTGCGGCGCGACGGTCGGGGCGGCCGCATAATGAGGTGCGGGGGTTGTTTGCGGATTTTTTGGCGTCTGGGTTGGCGCGGCAGTGGGCTGGGTTGATTGGGGCGGATCCGTTGGGTGGTGAGAATTTGTTGTCGGCGGGTGATGTGGCGGAGTTGTATGATGATGTGGTTTCGGATGTGGGGTTTGTGGGGCTTGTTGATGAGTTGTGGCCGGTGTTGGATCCTCGGGTGGTGTTGGCGGAGTTGTTGTCGGATCGGGGGTGATTGCTCGGGTGGCGGGTGATTATGATGAGGTGACGCAGGGGGCGTTGTTTCGTGAGGTGGGTGATTTGTGGTCGGCGTCGGATGCGGCGTTGGTGGATGAGTTGGCTGAGCTTATTGGGGGGTTTTCGGGGTTGATGAGGGGGTTGGTGATGGGTGGCGTCGTCAGGTGGCGGATGCGCAGGGGTGTTGGATGTGTTGAGTTCGTCGGCGAGTTCGGATTTGGATGATGTGTCGGATGCTGAGGTGTTGTCGGCGTTTGATGTGGTGGATGCTGAGGGGTTTGGCGCGGCGTCAGGAGGTGCGGGAGCATCGGAGTGTGGCTGATCGGGCGCGGGGGGATATTCGGTGGTCGTATGGGCATGTGATTATTGATGAGGCGCAGGAGTTGAGTGCGATGGAGTGGCGGATGGTGATGCGGCGGTGTCCGACGAAGTGGATGACGATTGTGGGTGATACGGCGCAGACGGGGTCGCCGGCTGGGGTGGATAGTTGGGCGAGACGTTGGGGCCGTTTGTGGGGGACCGGTTTTGTGACGCATCGGTTGTCGGTGAATTATCGGACGCCGGCGAGGATTATGGCGGTGGCGGAGCGGGTGTTGGGGTTGTTTGCGCCTGATGCTCCGGTGGGGGTGGCGTTGCGGGGTGGGGATGATGGTGTGGTGCGGTTTTGTGCGGCTGGTACGGATCCGTGGGCGGTGTTGCCGCGGGAGGAGGGCCGGTTGGGGGTGGTGATTGTGGCGGATTCGCGGAAAGGTGAAACCCTGGCGTTCTCGGGGTGAGTGACGTCAAGGTTTGGAGTTTGATGATGTTGTGGTGGTGGATCCGTTGGTGATTGTTGATGATTCACCGCAGGGGTATCAGGATTTGTTTGTTGCGTTGACGCGGGCAACAAGGTCGCTGGTGGTGATTGGTGAGTTGCCGGGTTAGTTGACGGTGTGGACGATCATGACGTCGCAGTCGGATTGGCGGGCGACGTCGGCGGGGACGGATCCGAGGAGTCGGCCGGTGAGGGAGTTGATGCCACGGTTGCCGACGATGAGGAGGTCGGCGTTGGTTTCGTTAACGATGCTCATGAGGGCTTCGACGGGGGTGCCGGGGCGGATGGCGGTTTGGATGCTGGGGGCGCCCATGGCGCGGGCGTGTTCGGTTGCTTTGTCGAGGTTTTCTTGGGCGGGGTCGGTGCCGAGGACGGTGACGGAGTCTTGCCGGAGGGTTTTGGAGGCGTCTTCTTTGGTTTCGTAGTAGGCGCAGCCGATGACGAGGGTTGCGTCGAAGGCCGCGGCGATTTTTGCGGCGCGTTCTACGGCTAGCATGGAGGATTTGGATCCGTCAGTGCCGACGACGATGGTGGAGTAGGCGCTCATGAGTAACCTGGTTTCTTTGGGTCGAAAGTAGTTAGGAACAGCGTTTAGTGTAACAAATCACGTTGTGGAAGCTGAATTGGGGTTTTTAGAGGCCGGCGTCTTTCATGCCGCGGAGTTGTTTTTTAAGGTCGGCGATTTCGTCGCGGAGGCGAGCCGCGAGTTCGAAGTTGAGGTCGCGGGCGGCATCACCCATGTGGGTGGTGAGGGTGGTGATGAGTTGTTGGATTTCGGTGGTGCTATTGGGCTGGTGGGTGATGGCAACCAGGTCGTCGGGGGTGTCTTCGTGGGGGGTGTCGGTGAGTTGGTCGAGAATGTCGGCGATTTTTTTGCGGAGGGGTTGGGGGTCGATGCCGTGTTCGGTGTTGTAGGCGATTTGTTTTTTGCGGCGGCGTTCGGTTTCGTCGATGGCGTATTGCATGGAGTCCGTGATTTTGTCGGCGTACATGATGACTTCACCGGAGACATTGCGGGCGGCACGGCCGATGGTTTGGATGAGGGAGGTGGTGGATCGGAGGAAGCCTTCTTTGTCGGCGTCGAGGATAGCGACGAGGGAGACTTCGGGCAGGTCGAGGCCTTCGCGGAGCAGGTTGATGCCGACGAGAACATCGTATTCGCCGAGGCGGAGTTGGCGGAGGAGTTCGACGCGTTGCAGGGTGTCGACGTCGGAGTGGAGGTAGCGGACTTTAATGCCGGTGTCGAGGAGGTAGTCGGTGAGATCTTCGGCCATTTTTTTGGTGAGGGTGGTGACGAGGACGCGTTCGTTTTTGGCGGTGCGGGTGCGGATTTCGCCGATGAGGTCGTCGATTTGGCCGGTGGTGGGTTTGACGGTGATTTTGGGGTCGACGAGGCCGGTGGGTCGGATGACTTGTTCGACGTATTCGCCGCCGGCGGCTGTGAGTTCGTAGCGGCCGGGGGTGGCGGACATGTAGACGGTTTGGCCGACGCGTTCTTCGAATTCTTCCCAGGTAAGGGGCCGGTTGTCGAGGGCGGAGGGGAGGCGGAAGCCAAATTCCACCAGGTTGCGTTTCCGGGACATGTCTCCTTCGAACATGGCACCGATTTGGGGGACGGTGACGTGGGATTCGTCGATGATGGTGAGGAAGTCGTCGGGAAAATAGTCGAGGAGGGTGGCGGGGGCGCTGCCGGCGGATCGGCCGTCGAGGTGGCGGGAGTAGTTTTCGATGCCGGAGCAGAAGCCGACTTGTTCGATCATTTCGAGATCGTATTCGGTGCGCATGCGAAGTCGTTGGGCTTCGAGAAGTTTTCCCCGGTTTTCCAGGTCTTTGAGCCGGTCGGCAAGTTCGGCTTTGATGTCGCAGGTGGCGCGGTGCATACGCTCCGGGGTGGCCACATAGTGGGTAGCCGGGAAGATGCGGATGGTATCGGCTTGACTGATGATGTCACCGGTGAGCGGGTTGATGTGGTAGAGGGCGTCGATTTCGTCACCGAAGAATTCAACCCGGACGGCGGTTTCTTCGTAGGCGGGGATGATGTCAATGGTGTCGCCTTTCACCCGGAAGGCGCCGCGGGTGAACCCGATGTCGTTGCGCTCGTATTGGATATCGACGAGGAGCCGGAGGAAATGATCCCGGTCGATCTCGTCACCGGTGTTCAGGAGGACGGAGCGATCCAGGTAGGTTTGGGGGTTACCAAGCCCGTAGATGCAGGACACGGAGCTCACAACCACAACATCCCGGCGGGAGAGGAGGCTGGAGGTGGCGCGGTGGCGGAGCCGCTCCACATCGTCGTTGATGGCGGAGTCTTTTTCTATGTAGGTGTCGGTTTGAGCAATGTAGGCTTCCGGCTGGTAGTAGTCGTAGTAGCTGACGAAGTATTCGACCGCATTATTGGGGAGAAGTTGGCGGAGTTCGTTAGCGAGTTGGGCGGCCAGGGTTTTATTAGGCGCCATGATGAGGGTGGGGCGTTGGACTTGTTCGATAAGCCAGGCCGCGGTGGCGGACTTACCGGTGCCGGTAGCCCCGAGAAGAATGATGTCGCGCTCGCCCCGGTTGATGCGTTGAGTGAGTTCGGCAATGGCGGCGGGTTGGTCGCCGGCGGGCTGGTAGTCGCTGATGACTTCGAACCGGCCGGGGGTGCGGGCTATGTCGTCGGGTTGGTGGTGGGAGTTAACGGAAGACATAGTGTTTCATCATAGTGGGGGGATGTCCGGTCCGGCGGGTTGCCCCATCATGATGCGGGCGTCACGCATGAGGTGGAGTCCCTCGACGGCGATATCGCGGGCGATCTCCGCCTGCCTGCGGGTTTGGGCGGCATCCAGGGTGGTTTGGGCGGTGGTGTAGCGTTCGGTGGCGGTGGCTATCAGGTTTTTCGAGTCGGGGTCTATGCCGTCGGTGGTGAGCACTTCGGACCCCAAGCGTTCCAACCAGCGGCGGGCTTCAGCCTGGGCGTCGAGGGTTTCAAGCTGCCGTTCCTGCTCGGCTTGTTTCCGGCTTTCGGCCTGTTCTTTTACTTGGCGAATGTTGTTGTAGGTGATGAGAACGGCGGTGGTGATAATACACAACGGCACAATAATGAAGGGAAGAAAGAATAATGAATTAATCACACACTATATTTTACCTATAAGTTTTGCCACTTGGTTGCGCAGGTGGGCTTCCGTGCCATTGTTATCGAGGATGATGTCGGCGGCCCGCAGCCGGGTTGCTTCGTCTATTTGGCTTGCTATACGACGCCTAATGTCCGCCTCGTCCAGGCCCCGGTGGCGCATGAGGCGGCGGATGCGGATGTCTTCATCAGCGTGGACGACGATCACAAGATCCATGCCGGTGTGCAACCCATTGTCAATGAGGAGGGGCATGTCGTAGACGACACGGGGCTGCCCGGCAGCCTCGGCCTGGGCGAATTGGCGGCTGGTTTCCGCCTGAATGCGGGGGTGGGTAATGGTATTAAGCAGGCTGGTGGCCTCGGGGGTAGCGAAGGCGCGCCGGGCCAGTTCGGCACGACGCAAACTCCCATCAGGGTGGAGGATATCGCTGCCGAAGGCGTCGACAAGCTCAGCGAGTGCGGGAGTGCCGGGTTCGACAATGCTGCGGGCGATCCGATCGGCGTCAATGATGGGAATGTTATGGTCGCTCAGCATACGGGCAACCGTGGATTTACCGGAGCCGATGCCACCGGTGAGGCCAATTTTTTTCATAAAAACACTATAGGCGCCCCCACCAAAACTGGTAGTGGCGCCTAGTAGGCGACGGCTTATGATTCGGCTGTCTTAGCGGTGGTCTTCACCACCACGGTATCGGTGTCCGCATGGTCGGTGGGGAAGCCCTCCACCTCGGCGAACTTCTTGGTGTTGCTGACCAGCACCGGGGTAATCATGTTATAGCCCTTGGATTCGATAAACTTCGTATCGAACGTGATGAGCGGGGTGCCGGCGGTCACATGTTGCTTGGCCTCGACGTGCACGGTGAAACCTTCACCACCGAGCTGAACGGTGTCGATACCAACGTGAACCAGCAGCTCTACCCCACTGTCGAGACGCAACCCCACGGCGTGCCCGGACTTTTGTACCGCGAGCACGGTGGCGTCGGCGGGGGCGAAAACCGTATCCCCGCTGGGCTTGATAGCAACACCCTTGCCCAGCTTAGCGCCGGCGAAAATGGGGTCAGGCACGTCTTTGAGTGCCACTGCCTCGCCCTCTAGCGGGCTGGTGATTTCGGTGACTGCACCCGACTGGAGGGCGGTTTTCACCGGCTTCGTCAGGGTTGCTACCCCACTGCCGTCGGCGGGTGCATCCGATGCTGCGACCGCGGGCGCATCATCAGCCACGGGGGCCACAGCTGGCGGTGCCGCCTCACCGTGTTCCGCAGCAATCTTCGCCAGGGCCTCAGCCTTTTCCTCCGGAGTGCGGTAGTCAAACATGAGCACCAGAGTAAGCGAGGTGCCGAAGGCCACGGCGATACTCAGGGCATAGCCAAGCATGGGGTCCATGGCGGGGATGGTCAGCAGAGAGGTGAACACGAATGCGTGAGCCTTGATGCTGAAGAACCCGGCCACAAAACCACCGGCGAGACAGCCTGGCAGCAGGCGGGAGTAGGACTTCTTGAACCGCAACAGCACACCGTACAGGGACGGTTCGGAAATACCACCCAGCAGGCCGGCCATAGTGCCACCAAGTGCAACCTGCTGCATGCTCTTGTTGCGTTCTTTGATGGAGAGAATCAACACACCGGTGATCACGCCGAAGCAGGCAAAGTTCCAGGAGCCCATGGGGCCTTGGATGACGTCTTCCCCATAGGTGGCGATGTTTTGAATCATGATGGCGTTGAGCGGCCAGTGCAGACCCAACGGCACCAGGAACGGGTAGATCAGCGGGATGATGATGGCCAGGATGAAGGCGCTGAAATCATTGACCGCGGCAAACGCTGCGGCGATACCATTACCCACGCCGATACCGAACGGGCCAAGCAGGAACGCAGTAAGCGGGACCATGATGAGCAGGGAGAGGAACGGGACGAACACCATGTGCACGGACGACGGAATGATCTTCTTCAGGCCCTTTTCCACCCAGAACAACCCAATGGCGGCAATGAGCGGTGGGAACACCTGACCGGAATAGGTGTTAATCACCAGCGGCAACCCCACCACGTTCACGGTATCCCCCTGGCTACCCATGGCGAGGAATTCAGGGGTGAGGAAAGCCGCGGGAATAGCGGCACCCACCCACTCGTTCGCCCCAAGTTTCCTAGCGGCGCAGGCACCCACCATGATCGGCAGGAAGTAGAACACCGACTGGTAGGTGGCGTGCAACAGCTGGAACACTGGTGGCTGGGTCTTAATATCATCCCGGAACGCCTGAATTCCGAAGGTGTCAAACAACACCAGGAGGGTAATCACCAGCGAGGCACCAAGCAATGCCCACAGGATAGGGCGGAACGTGTCAGACAAAAATTCGAAAGCATAGTCGACGAAGGCATACTTACCGCGCACCCCGCCATATTCTTTCTTGTTGCTAGCGGCAGCAGCCTTGGTATCATCGTCGCCCATGCCAGGCAGGGCTTTAATACCCTTGTAGTATTCGGCGACGTCACCACCCATCACAACCTGCAACCCGGTGGTACCCTGCGGGACCACCCCCAACACGGAGGGGTTATTGTCAAGCGCATCCTGGTCGGCCTTCGACTGGTCCGCCAATTGGAACCGCAGGCGCGTTGCACAGTGGGTTAAGGATGTAATGTTTTCCGCGCCACCGACCTTATCAAGGATAAACTCGGAGACTTCTTTGACATTTGTAGCCATGAAGTACCTTTCACTGGAAAAACCACACATTATGGTGGTTTGGACATAATCGGAAACATAACCGGAACAATATACACAACATTAGGACATGAACCACCCCACATCAAAGTATTTTTCCGTAATCTGTCACACATCCTAACAATAGTGGTAATAACCAAGCTCCTGCTTAGATTTTTATGAGCGGCTCCCCCGCCGGCCGAAATAACTACATGGAGTATTACCCCCATATACCCCAGTACGTGAGAAATTGATTGCACATAACCAAGCTTCGAAAAGCCAAAACTGACGATTTGATCACATCACACCCCACGGCAACTATGTGGCTCCCCACTCCCCTAACCTCATATGGGGGAAGTCGCAATCAGCCCCGCACGCTGGGAGATTACCACGCACTCCCCCACTCGTTTTCATTAACAATCACGCGCCACACCGCGCCGTTAGGCACGATAAGCAGTTGAAAGTTAATTTTAAGCGTGGAACTATTGGTACTGTGGACCTTCTACACCTCCTTGTTGACAACCAAATTCTCGCGCTCGTGACGATCATGGCCATAGGCCTGGTTATTGGTCGAATAAAAATCGGTAATTTCCGCCTGGGTGTTGCCGCCGTACTCTTCGTTGGCCTAGCCTTCGCCACCGTTGAACCGCAAATCACCCTACCGCCCCTGCTGTACATTCTAGGGCTCAGCCTCTTCGTGTATACCATCGGGTTGGAAGCCGCCCCCGGATTTTTCCAATCCATTAAAACCACCGGCCTGCGGCTGAATGTTTTTGCCCTCATTATGATCTTGGTCATCACCTTCGTGTCCTTTGGCCTCATTAAGTTGTGGGGAATCGCCCAACCACAAGGCGTGGGCCTCTTCACCGGTGCCATGACAAACACCCCCGCCATGGCTGCAGTGGTCGACGCCCTCCCCTCCTTCCTCCCCGAAGCAGACAAAGCAACCTTAGAAATGCCCGTGGTCGCCTACTCCCTCACCTACCCCATCGGTGTGCTCGGGGTGATTCTTTCCGTGGCGATCCTGTCGAAGATCTTCAAAATCGACCATGATAAAGAGGCCGAAGATGCCGGCGTGGCCCTGCAAAAACTCGAAACCCACCGCATCAAGGTGACAAAAGAGAACTTGCCGTCTGTCACCAGTATGCCGTTCCGGTTCAACCTGGAAATTATCGTGTCCCGCATCGAACACAACGGGAAACTCTTCCTGCCCGAACCGCACGACACCGTAGAACCCGGCGATATCATCTCTGTGGTGGGCACCGCCGAAGAAGTGGACAAGGCCGCCGAACTCATCGGCGAACCCTTACCCGGCGACCACCCAGTCCACGACGAAAACCTCGACTTCCGCCGCATCTTCGTCTCTTCCTCCTCCATTGCCGGTAAATCCATCCGGCAGCTCCAGCCCCGCCTGCAGGGCGTGCTCATCACCCGGGTGCGCCGCGGCGACATGGACTTTGTGGCCCACCCCGACACCGTGCTGCAGCTCGGCGACCGCGTACGGGTCGTTGCCGACCACGAACATATTGACATTGCCACGAAACTGTTCGGTGATTCCTACAAAGGCATCTCAGATTTCAACCTGCTCCCCCTGCTGATCGGCATGACCTTGGGCCTGCTTGTCGGCCTGATCGAAATCCCCCTCCCGGGTGGCGCCAGCCTGAAACTCGGCAGCGCTGGCGGTCCCCTGCTCGCCGCGCTTATTCTCGGGGCCGTGGGTCGCACTGGTCCTTTTGTGTGGCAAGTCCCCTTCGGCGCTAACCTGGCCCTACGCCAACTCGGTATCACCATTTTCCTGGCGGGCATCGGCACGACCGCCGGCGCCGGCTTCGCCAAAGCCCTGCAGGACCCCACCTCGCTCACGGTCATCGGCATTGGTGCCATCGTCACCGTTCTCTTCAGCCTGATGACGCTCATCATTGGCTACAAGATACTGAAGATCCCATTCGGCCAGGTTGCCGGCATGATCGCCGGTATGCAAACCCACCCGGCGGTCCTGACGTACGTGTCGGATCACACCAAAAACGAGCTGCCGGCCAACGGCTACACCACGGTCTACCCCATGTCCATGGTGGCGAAAATCCTCTGCGCCCAGCTGCTCCTATTCCTCCTATTCCTATAACTTCTATTTGTAACCTGCCTCTATCATTCCGGAGAATTAAAAATCGCACGCCACCCACTGATGCACTTATCCCACACAAGCATCGGTTCGGGTGGCATCGTTTGGGTAATCTACAAATTTACGGAACACCAGCGGGTCAAACGACGAGGTCGGAAGGTTTTCTTCTGAGGCTCGCAGCCGCTCGTCTTCCATCACCACATAGGGGCCCTGATCACCACTGGCGGCAGCCTTGATGAGGGTCATGCGCTGCGGAATGCGAACGCTTCGCACGGCCTCCCCCACCGAGTTTCGCTCAATAATAGTGCCGTACACAATGGCAGACACGGTAGAATCAGCCGCCCCCGACGTCCCTACCCCCGAGATTCCCGCCCAAGCCCAGGCACCCCGGCCAGGATTCTGATTTTGCGCCGCCACACTATAAATCGCAAACCCAATGATTGGGGCGAAACATGCCCGCTCGCTGTCCCGACCCACCAGGTTTGCACGTTCCTGCTTGGTGAAGACCGACCGTTCATCTGGCACACCGGGGATTGCCTTACTCGACGCGGAGCAATGCGATAGTGTGCAATCCTTATCAAGCCATTCCGCGTTGAGGACTTTCAGGTATTTCTCTACCGCCTCACCCACCGCCTGATCGACCAGCGAGCCGGCAGTTTCCTGCTTCTGATACATGGGATTAATGGCCTGCTCGTAGGGGTTATTATAGATAGTGAGAATGGCGGTATACATGACTGCAACAAAGCCAATAGCGCTCAGCGCCACAAACTTATCCCAGTTGTGTCCTATTAATCTCATGGTCCATCCCACATTGTTGCTTATGCTACGTGCGACCCTACCTGTGGTAGCACGCTGGCACCATCCTTGAGATCGAACCGGGGGTAATGATTCGAAAATTTGATCCCATACATGACGCCGACATGCCAGCGGGAAACCCTAAGTGCTACCTTGAGGTTCCACCGCCTCCTGCCCCACACCCCCACCTGACACTCAGTATCGAATGACAGTGATAAGTTTTACCCCCAAGGGTGGGGGTCATTGGTACGACGCACCTGCGAATGTGGCTGGCGCACGGCGATAGGTTCTTAGCGGTAGCTAGTCGACGCCCGTAAAAGCGAGCACTCAAATGGCGAAAAACGTCAGGCCGCGGCGGGGGTCGCGGAGATAATCGCGGGTGTGAACAGTCCCCCAACAACAATGACCCCAATGGCAACAACGGTAGCAACCAGACCGGAAATAATGGTTTTTCTCATACCGCGCATTGTATACATTAAACCAGATTTCAACAGCAGAAACACCCCCACCCTATCGGTTAACTTGCGGTTATCCGTTATGGGTGAGGGTGATAATTCATCACGCTCTTAGCTACCCAAGGCAGCGTCGCACCGCATGTGCATGTGTTACTACTGCCCTGGTAGTGGCTGGGTTAGCTGTTCTCGTTCGACTCAGCCTTGCCGGTGAGCTTCTCCCGCAGGGCCTTCAGCTGTTCTTCAGAGGCCAGGGAGTTACCGGAGGTCACCTCGGCGGCGGCCTCGCCGGCGGTCTCGGAGGAGTAGTTACCACCGGTGGCAGATTCGCCGGCGGCAGCTGCCTCGGCGGCGGCAATCCGGTTCCGCTCAATCTGGGCGGTGTGCAGCTGGAAGCGGCGCTCCGACTCAGCATAGCGGGCTTCCCAAGCCTGACGTTGCTCGTCGAAGCCTTCAAGCCACTCGTTGGTCTCGGGGTCGAAACCTTCGGGGAAGATGTAGTTGCCCTGCTCGTCGTAGGAGTCGGCCATGCCGTACTTCGACGGGTCGAACTCTTCGGTGTAGTCCTCGTCGGCCTGCTTCAGCGACAGGGAGATCCGGCGGCGCTCCAGGTCGATGTCGATGACCTTCACCATGGCGTCTTCGTTGGCGTTGACAACCTGATCCGGCACCTCAACGTGGCGCTGAGCCAATTCGGAGATGTGAACCAGACCCTCGATGCCTTCTTCGACCCGCACGAATGCGCCGAACGGCACCAGCTTGGTGACCTTGCCTGGCACAATCTGGCCAACAGCGTGGGTGCGGGCGAAAACACGCCACGGATCTTCCTGGGTTGCCTTGAGCGACAGGGATACCCGCTCGCGGTCCAGATCCACATCCAGCACCTCGACGGTCACTTCGTCGCCGACGGAAACAACCTCGGACGGGTGATCGATGTGCTTCCACGACAGCTCGGAAACGTGAACCAGGCCGTCGACCCCGCCCAGATCCACGAAGGCACCAAAGTTGACGATGGAGGACACCACACCCTTGCGCACCTGGCCCTTTTGCAGCTGGTGCAGGAATTCGGAACGCACCTCGGACTGGGTTTGCTCCAGCCAAGCCCGGCGCGACAGGACAACGTTGTTGCGTTGTTTGTCGAGTTCGATGATTTTGGCTTCGATTTGCTGGCCGATGTAGGGGTCGAGGTCGCGGACGCGGCGCATTTCGACGAGGGATGCGGGCAGGAAGCCGCGCAGTCCGATGTCGAGGATGAGGCCGCCTTTGACGACTTCGATGACGGTGCCGGTGACGGCTTCGTCTTTTTCTTTCAGCTCTTCGATAGCGCCCCATGCGCGTTCGTATTGTGCGCGCTTCTTGGAGAGGATCAGTCGGCCTTCTTTGTCTTCTTTGGTGAGGACGAGGGCGTCGATCTGGTCGCCCACTTCGACGACTTCGTCTGGGTCGACGTCGTGTTTGATGGAGAGCTCGCGTACGGGGATGACGCCTTCGGTCTTGTATCCGATGTCGAGCAGGACCTCGTCGTGATCGACTTTCACCACGGTGCCTTCAACGATGTCGCCGTCGTTGAAGTATTTGATGGTGGCGTCGATGGCTGCGAGGAATTCCTCAGGGCTGCCAATGTCGTTAATGGCAACCTGGGGGGCTTTATTGGTGGGCATATGTTAGGTGCTCCAAATTGTGTGTAGGAATTGTTGATGGACAGTGGTTCATGTCTTTTAAAAGCAATGGTGATTCGTTGTTTTAATCTCACTTTGATGGGGGCCGCACTCTCCTACCGCAGTGGGGTTCCATCGTAGTAACGACATGCTTTTGCTACTTTACCGGGTTTGCCCAGCTAGAGCAAATAGATTGGTGGTTTTCTTTTTGGGGGTTTGGTGGGTTAGTGGGCTGCGGCGTCCCAGTTGGGGCCGTGGCCGGTGGAGACTTCGAGGGGGACTTTGAGGGTGATGGCGTTGTCCATTTCGTGTTCGATGAGTTTTTGACTGTGGTGAGTTCGCCGGGGGCGATTTCGACGACGAGTTCGTCGTGGACTTGGAGGAGGACGCGGGATTTGGCGTTGGTTTTTTTGAGTTCGTGGTGGATGCGGAGCATGGCGATTTTGATGATGTCGGCGGCGGTGCCTTGGATGGGGGCGTTGAGGGCGGCGCGTTCGGCGTTTTCGCGGGTGGCGCGGTTGGTGGAGGTGAGTTCGGGGAGGTAGCGGCGGCGGTCGAAGAGGGTGGCGGTGTAGCCGTCTTTGCGGGCTTGGGTGACTACGGTGTCGAGGTAGTGTTTGACGCCGCCGAATCGGTGGAAGTAGTTTTCCATGATTTGTTTGGCTTCTCCGGCTGGGATGTTGAGTTGTTGGGAGAGTCCGAAGGCGGAGAGGCCGTAGACGAGGCCGTAGGAGAGGGCTTTGACTTTGCGGCGGAGTTCGGGGGTGACGCCGCTGGGTGGGACGTCGAAGACTTTTGCGCCGACGTAGTTGTGGAGGTCTTCGCCGTTGTTGTAGGCGGTGATGAGGCCGGGGTCGTTGGAGAGGTGGGCCATGACGCGCATTTCGATTTGGGAGTAGTCGGCGGTGAGGAGGGTTTCGTAGTTGGTGCCGACGGTGAAGGCGGAGCGGATTTTTTTGCCGGCTGGGGTGCGGATGGGGATGTTTTGGAGGTTGGGGTCGGTGGAGGAGAGTCGGCCGGTGGAGGTCATGGTTTGTTGGAAGGTGGTGTGGATGCGGCCGTCGTCGCCTACGGCTTTGATGAGTCCTTCGAGGGTGGTTTTCATTTTTTGGTATTCGCGGTGTGCGAGGAGGTGGTTGAGGAATTCGTGGGGGTGGTTGGCGGCGAGGGTTTCGATTTCTTTGGCGGCGGTGGAGTATCCGGTTTTGATTTTTTTGGTTTTGGGGAGGCCGAGGGTTTCGAAGAGGACGACTTGGAGTTGTTTGGGTGAGGTGAGGAGGAGGTTAGGGTCACCGGCGATGGTGCGGGCTGCGGTTTCTTCTTGGGTGACGAGGTTGGTGAAGGTGTCGAGTTGTTCTTCGAGGGTGGGGATGTCGACGGCGATGCCGGTGGCTTCCATTTCGGCGAGGATAGTGGTGAGGGGGAGTTCGAGGTCGAGGTAGAGTTCGAGTTCGTTGATGGTGGCGAGTTTGGTGGGGAGGGTGGCTGCGAGTTCTAAGATGGCGGCGGCTGCGGTGATGAGGGTGTTGGTGTTGGTGATGTCGAGGAGTGAGAGTTGGCCGGTTTCGGTGATTTCGAGGGTTCGGTGGAGGTGGCGTTGGTAGGTGGTTTTGAGGTCGTAGGTGCGTTGGCCGGGGTTGAGGAGGTAGGCGGCGAGGGCGGTGTCGTGGGCGATGCCACCAAGGGTGATGCCGCGGCCGGCGAGCATGTGGTAGGTGGTTTTAGCGTCGTGGAGGAATTTGGGTTGGGTGGATTGGAGGTAGTCGGCGAGTGCTTTGTCGTCTTTGGGGTTGAGGTCGGCGAAGTTGCCGGCGATGGCGTGGTGGTTTTGGTCGATGATGGCGAAGGATTCGGCGTCGCCTGTTGCGGGGGTGCCGCGGCCGGTGATGTGGACGGCCATGGCTTCGGTTGGGTGTTGTTTGAGCCACTTTGCGACGCCTATGGTGTCGACGGTGGTGGGGGTTTGTGGTGGTGTTGCGGTGGTGTCCACGGTAACGCCGCGAGCTTTGAGGATTTTGGTGCGGAGGGTGGTACCGAATTCGAGGTTGTTGAAGTCTTCGGTGAGGGTTTTGGTGTTGACGGGTTGGAGTTTGAGTTCTGGGGGTGTGTGGGTGAGGTCAAGGTTTTTGACCATTTCGGTGAGTTGCCGGTTGAGTTTTACTTGGTCGATGCGTTCCCTGAGGTTGGTGCCGACGACGCCTTTGATGGTGTCGGCGTTGTTGAGGAGGTTGGTGAGGTTTCCGTGTTGGACGATCCATTTGGTGGCGGTTTTTTCGCCTACTTTTGGTATGGAGGGGAGGTTGTCGGATGGGTCGCCGCGGAGGGCGGCGAAGTCTGGGTATTGTTCTGGTGTGAGTCCGTATTTGTCTTGTACCGCTTGGGGGGTGAAGCGGTGGATGACGGATACGCCTTTCATTGGGTAGAGGACGGTGGTGGTGTTGTTGACGAGTTGGAGGGAGTCGCGGTCGCCGGTGACGATGAGGGTTTCGAATCCTAGGGGTTGGGCTGTGGTGGCGAGGGTGGCGATGATGTCGTCGGCTTCGTAGTTGGGTTTTTCTATGGTGGTGATGCCGAGTGCGGTGAGGAGGTTTTTGAGGATGGGGATTTGGCTGATGAATTCGGGGGGTGTTTCGTCGCGTTGGGCTTTGTAGTCGGGGAACATTTCGGTGCGGAAGGTGGTGCGTCCGACGTCGAAGGCGACTGCTACGTGGGTGGGTTGTTCGTCGTGAAGCAGGGTGGCGAGCATGGAGAGGAACCCGTATATGGCGTTGGTTGCTTGGCCTGTGCTGGTGGTGAATTTTTCGGTGGGGAGGGCGTAGAATGCGCGGAAGGCCATGGAATGTCCGTCGATGAGCATGAGGCGGTTTTTCTCGTCAGTCACAGTGCCACAGTGTAGCGGACGGTGGGGACATTTCGGCCGGGTGGTGGCTGTGAACAGGAAATTTCGTGGCTGGGGTGTTTTGGGTTATTATTTCTTTTGCGCCCCAGTAGCCCAATTGGCAGAGGCAACGGATTCAAAACCCGTCCAGTGTGAGTTCGAGTCTCACCTGGGGCACTTGTTATCCCCCACTGTTGCTGGTGTTTGTGCTGGCAAGTGGGGGTTTTGTTTTAGTTTCTTGTGTTGTCTCACTTTTGGTAGCAGGATTTACTGTTAGATGCCATGGACACAAATAGGACCCCCACCCGGCGCGCCGCTTAGTTTAGCCGGTGAGGGTTGTGTGGTTTTAGTATTTGTTGCTGATGTCTGTTTGGGGGAAGCCGCAGCCTTCGCGTAGTGATTTTAGTTCTTGGTGGATGTTTTGTAGGTCTGTTTGGATTCTGTGTACTGGGGTTTTGGGTTTCGCGGTGCCAAAGAGTAGTACAGCGTTGAGTTCGAAGATGTCGCTGTAGTGGGTTGGTTTTTTGTACCCGTCGGTGTAGCTGATTTTGATTGTGGTTTTGGCGGGGATTCCTTCTGCGGAGACATCGAATTTGCCGTTTTCGTTGGGGAACCAGAACAGCATTGTTATTTCGTAGCCTGGGACCCAGGTTTGGATTGGCTCGCCGAGGAGTCGTTGCCGGATGATGTCGAGTGGGTTTTGGTGCCATGCTGGGTTTTTTGTTGGGGCGGCGGTTTTTTCTGGTGGTGGTTTGGGAAGGTCGGGAATAAATTCAAATTTTACATTGTGGGCAATTGTTTGCCCTGGGTTGGAGATTACTAATTCTGCGCAAGAGAAGGGATCTTCGGCCATGCGTAGATGGGCCTGCATCATGGGCCGGATTCGCTGCTTCTCGAATTCTTTCGTTTGGCGAGATGGCGGTGATTAATGTTCCGAAGGCAAAGATCGCCAGGATAATGTTCATAATCTGACTAAAATCCATGCTCATCATGATAGATCATTTTCCTAAATAAGTAATGACGAGACTTATTCAATACTGCTCGGGTTAGGGATGCTGTGGCTGAGGTCTTTTGGGCTATTATTTTTTGCGCCCCAGTAGCCCAATTGGCAGAGGCAATGGATTCAAAACCTGTCCAGTGCGAGTTCAAATCTCACCTGGGGCACTTGTTATCCCCCACTGTTGCCGGCGTTTGTGCTGTTAAACTGGGGAGAAAGATCACATAATGAGTAAAGTGTCGTTATAATCTAAAAAATCCCATTTTGGGATATTGCTGGTTGATGGCTGATGTTTATTTTATGCATTCCATCGCTCATGTCATTGCAGGATTCCGAGAGGAAGCAGCCCTCACCCAATCCCAACTTGCACAACGACTGGGAAAACCTCAGTCTTTTATTTCGAAGTTGGAAAGTGGAGAACGGTCGTTACGCGTTGAGGAATTGCCGCAAATTGCACAAAGTCTAGGGGTTTCACCACTTCGTATTGTTACTCGAATGCTTGGATTACGCAGTGTGCTTGATGATTGGGATATGGATGAAATAGATTTTACTAAATTGATTCTGGATAATCCTTCCATGCGGGGCCTTGTGCTTGGGTATGCGGCTGAATTCATGTTCTGTAAGAAATATCTTGATGCTCGTACAGATATTATGAGTGTGAAAGATGATGATCATGACCGAAAAAAGAAAGGAGATCGACGACTTTGGTATCAGGAAAAAGAGCTTATTATTGAGGTAAAATCCATCCAAACCAATTCTGTCAGGTTACTTCAAGAAAATCCACGATTACTCAGGGGTGGCACCCAAGTGGATGCTTCTGACAGACGTAGGGTAGATTTTTCCGATGGGACTTCACTCGATACAACATGTTTACTTGTTGGTGAATTTGATATTCTTGCAGTAAACTGCCGTCCTTTTACCGATAATTGGGATTTTGCTTTTGCTCTCAATGTGGATTTGGAACGTAGTTCTTATAAAAAGTATTCTCCGTTGCAGCAATCCAAGCTCATCAAATCAATGCAATATCTTACTTGGCCTTTAAAAGCAGATGGCATATTCACTACTGATTTTCAAGATGTGCTGGATCGCGCATGGAAAATAAAGTAATTCACCTATTTTGAAGAGGCACCACGGCGTCGCTTAGGCCGCGGTTTGATGAATACAAGGAAATAAGAATGGTTTTTCCGGGCATGGACTTGTTTTTTCACTCGGGAGATTCCAGCTTTATTGGTTCGGGTGACGACAAAGAGATCTTTGGCGTAAAAACCGTAGTTGGCGTATTCATTGATGATTTCTACATGTGTTAACCATTGCTTATTTGCGGATACTTCGTCTTGACATTTGACGATAAGGACACCGTTGTCTTTAAGAACTCGCCATGCTTCTCGCCCGGCGCGGAAATATAGGTCGGTGACTGCCGCATGCCATTTGGGTGGTGGGGTGCCATTATCTCCGGGAAGAGTGGATTCGGTGCCATTGCTGTAGTAGTCACGAAATCCTGCGTGTGTTCCGGTACCGGCACTGCTGGTTTTATTGGCTCGCAGTAAACCTTCCATGTAGGGCGGGTCTAAAACAACTGCGTCTAGGGAGGCATCATCATAGGGGAGATCACGGCAATCTACTCCGGTAGCAAGATCTGTGGCCAGTAATGTGTAGTTGTCGAGGTTAACGTTGCGCCAAAACACTCCTTTTCCATAGGTGACATCTGCAATGGTGGCGCCTTCTGGGACGTGGAGCGCAAGGATGTTGGGGAATACGTCACTATTTCCTGACCGGTAGGAGGAGAAAATCACATCGCTGCGGGTTTCGCCTCCTTGGGTGCGTTGTGATTTGTTTTTCGATGGCGTTTCGGCAACTTCCACGCCAAATATGTCGAGGACAGGGTGTGTTTCTTGTTGCGATTGAGCCATGATTATGAATGTTACCGGAATTATTGTTGCAGAAAGATTCCGGGTTCTTCTTTTATTTCACGCCGCTCCCCCGCTGATTGTGCAGTAAAACACCCATTAATCAGATTAGCTGCCTGCTGGTTGGCGGTATTATTTAAGGTGTTTTGTTCAGCATCCGTTGTGTAGGGAGCAGTCTCGTGGCTAAGCATTTCGAATTTACTGGTGATGAGCGTGTGTTTGAGGGGGTGACGGTGCACCGGATTCGCGCGCTTGTCGATTTGCCGGAGCTTAATGTTGTAGCTGGTGATGTTGGGGGTTGGGTGGAGTCGGAGGATAATGTGTCGGATTCTGCTTGGGTCATGGGTGAGGCTGTGGTGTGTCAGGATGCGCGGGTCATGGATTCCGCGGTGGTTTCGGGTAGTGCGGTGGTTTCGGGGCAGGCCAAGGTGTCTGGTTCGGTGGTGGTGACGGATAATGCCCAGGTGACCGATGGTGCGAAGGTTTCGGGTAGCGCGGTGGTTTCGGGGCAGTCACAGGTGCGGGGGAAGGCGAAGGTGAATGGTTCGGTGACAATTATGGATAATGCGCAGGTGCGTGATGATGTGGAGATTAGCGGCAAGGTGAAGTTTTTGGGGAATGCGCAGGTGTTTGGTTCAGCGTTGATTTCGGGTTCGTGTCGTATTGAGGATGATGCGCAGGTGTTTGAGCATGCGGAGTTGTATGGTCGGGTGCGGGTGAAGGATCGGGCGCAGGTGCACGGGAGCGCGGTGGTGTATGGCAAGGTGAAGATTAAGGGGAAGTCGAACGTGCACTGATTTGTTGCTTGTCGACGCCCTCCCGGTGGGGTTAGGTCAGGTCGCCGTCGATGTAGCGTTGGAGGGTGGGGCCTACTGTTTTGACGAGGGTTTCGGTGTCGAGGCTGGCCATGGGTTCCATGCCAATGAGGTATCGGGTGGTGGCCACACCGGAGATTTGGCTAACGAGGAGGGCGATGCGGGTTTCCCGGTGGGGGTCGTCTGGGTCCAGGATGTGTTCTGAGAGCGGCAGGATAGCGTCGGAGATGATGGACCAGGTGGCGGTGGCGTTGCTGGCGATGGCGTGCCGGAGGGCGGCGAGGTAGGATTGGCCCGCCGGGGAGGTCCAGAGGATTTCGGCGTAGCGGATGATGCTTTCCCCTAGTTGTTCCCGGGGGGTGGTGGTGAGCATGGTGGTTACTTCGTCCATGTTGATGGTGTAGGTAACAACGGCGTAGAAGAGTTTTTCTTTGCCTCCGAAGTAGTGGTTGATGAGTGCTGCGTCCACGCCGGCGGCGGCAGCTATTTTGCGGACGCTTACTCGGTCGTAGGCGGCGGCGGCGAAGAGTTCCCGCGCCGCTCGGATGATTCGGGCCCGGGTTTGGTCGCCTTTGCTTGTTTTCGCCATACCCCAAGTATTACTTGGTGGTCCGCCGCATCGTCAATGAGGATGCGTACAAGGCCACAATGATGAGGATGATGAGCCCGCCGATGTAGCGCCATACGCTGGTATCGAGGGTGTCGGTGGTGGTAATGGTGCGGACTACTTCAACCGCCCAGGTCATGGGGAGGATTCGGGCGATGGTTTCGAGGATGTTGGGCATCGCTTCGAGGGGGATGAAGAGGCCGCAGAGCAGGAGTTGGGGTGCGATAAAGACGGGCATGAATTGGACGGCCTGGAATTCGGAGCGGGCGAGGGCGCTGGCGAAAAGGCCGAGGGATACGCCGAGGAAGGCGTCGAGAAGCGCGATAACCAGCAGCATGGGCCAGGGGCCGGTGATGTCAACGTTGAAGGGGCCGAGCACCATGAAGCAGAGGATGCCGGCCTGGATGAGCCCGAGTACGCCGAAGACGATGGCGTAGGACACCATGAGATTGATGGTGTTGATGGGGGTGGTGAGGATGCGTTCGAGGGTGCCGGTGGTGCGTTCGCGGAGCATAGCAACTGAGGTGATGAGGAACATCATGGTCAGTGGCAGTATGGCGAGCATGGTGGGCCCGATGCGGTCGAAGGGGGATGCTGGTACTTCGTGGAATTCGTAGTAGAGCAGGCTCAGTAGGACGACTGGGACGATGAGGATGAGGGCGATGGTGCGTTTGTCTGCTTTGAGTTGTTGGGCGATTCGGATGGTGGTGGCGAAATGTTTCATGATGACCCCAGTTATGAATTGTTCGCAATGTAAGCGAGGAAGGCGGCTTCCGGGTTGGTGGTGTGGGTTTCTTGTTGGATCGTGTCGATGGGTGCGTGGGCGAGGATGCGGCCGCGGCGCATGAGGATCACGTTGTCGCAGTGGTTGGCTTCGTCGAGGACGTGGCTGGAGACCATGATGGTGATGCCGGTGTCGGCGAGTTGGCGGAATACTTCCCATAGGGATTTGCGGGTGACGGGGTCGAGGCCGACGGTGGGTTCGTCGAGGATGAGCACTTGTGGGTGGGCGACGAGGGCGCAGGCGAGGCTCACGCGGCTGGCTTGGCCGCCGGATAGGTTTTCTACCAGGGTGGTGCGGTAGTCGGTGAGGCCCACGGTTTCGAGCACGTTGTCGTAGTCGGTTGCGCCGTAGAGTCGGGCGAAGTAGGTGATGTTGGCCATGACGGTGAGGTCACGGTAGATGCTGAGGTTTTGGGTGGCGTAGGCGACGGTGGTGCGTAGTTGTGCGCTGCCGGCGGGTTGGCCCAGGATGGTGATGGTGCCGCTGGTGATGCGTTGGCTGCCCACGATGGCGCGGATGAGGGTGGTTTTGCCGCACCCGGAGGGGCCGAGCAGCCCGGTAATGCTGCCTTTGTCGAGGGTGAAGGTGAGTCCGTGAAGGATGTGGTTTTTGGCGCGGGTGATATGGAGGTCGGCGACTTCCACCGCGGCGGTGGTTCGTGCACTCATACCACCACCATAATTCAACAAGTGTTGAATTTGCAATGCTGTGAAGCTTTTCGACGGCTAAAGAATAAGGCAATGCCCACTTCAGGGCGTCGTAAAGCGTTAACCACTCAATTTCTTCTGAATTGCCTCCTCCACATCGGGGGGCAGCACATCATGGATATCGCCGCCGTATTTAATGACCTCTTTGCACAGCGTGGACGACACGTGGCCGTATTTCGGATTGGTCATGAAAAACATGGTGTCCACCCCCGACAGACTGCGATTCATCTGCGCCATCGGCACCTCATACTCATAATCCAGCGCCGACCGCAGCCCCTTGACGATCACCCCAATATCATGCTTGGTGGTGTAATCCACCAACAGGCCACCCCACCAATCCACCGTCACATTGGGCAAATCGGCCACCGCTTTTTCCGCCAATTCCACCCGCTCGGAAATACTAAACAACCCGGATGGCTTATTGGGATTCCCCGTCACCAACACCACCATCTCGTCGAACTGTTGTGCGGCTCGGCGGAAAATATCGACATGCCCCATCGTGATCGGATCAAACGACCCCGGGCACACGGCACGATGAACCATCGGTTACTCCTCTCCCCCATCATCAGCCGAAAACACCGCCATGTCCATGCGCGCAATACCAAACGTGCGCTTTTTCAGCTTCTGCGGCGTCGGCGTATACCCCGCCGGCCACTCGGTGTGCGGCGAATCCCGATGCCGCTCCACCACCACCGCGGCCCCATCGACCAGCAACGGCCGCAACGCCTCAAGCATCTCCACCACCGTCTCCGGGGCCAAATCGTAGGGTGGATCCGCCAACACCATATCGAAATACTTCCGGGGCGCCTGCGCCACATACGCCGATGCCGCCATCTGCATCACCTGCACATTCGGGTGCCCCACCGCCTCGGCGTTCCGCCGAATCACCGCACACGTGTGCGGATCCGACTCCACCAGCACCACCTCGGCAGCGCCCCGGGAGGCCGCCTCTAACCCCAACGCTCCCGAACCGGCAAACAAATCCAACACCACAGCGTCCTGAAACCCAAACCGCACCTGCAGCGACGAAAACAGCCCCTCCTTCGCCCGATCCGACGTCGGGCGGGTCCCCTCCGACGGCACCTGCAGCTTCCTGCCCCGGGCCTCACCGGAAATAATGCGCGTCATCCCCATTTACTTCCCCTCCCCCACCAACGTTGCCGGCTCCGAACCATCCGCGAGCTCCACCAATGCCTGGCCGCCCACCACATCACCGAAATCGGCGACGCTCAACTCCACCACCACGCCCGGCCCCGGCGCGATCACGGCAGCTTCGAGTTTGGTGGCTTCGACGCTTGCGAGTTTTTGTCCGGTGGTAACGGTGTCACCGGCTGCGACATGGTAGTGCACAATGCCGGCGAAGGGGGCATAGATTTTCATGGGGACTACCCTAGCAAACCGGTGGTGGGGTTTCGGTAATGGGTTAGGATTTGTCCAGGTAGTCTTGGGTGATGTCGTCGATGCCGGCGATGAGTTGGCGGGCTAGGTCAAGGTTGTGGGCGACAATGTTTTTGGCGTCGCGGTTGGCCCGGTTGATGAGGCCTATGTCGCGGGCGAGGTTGAGGAAGGCGATTTTGCGGTTGGTGCCGGATTGGCTGGTGCCTAATACGTCGCCTTCGTGGCGTTGGATGAGGTCGATTTCGGCGACTTGGAAGCCGTCGGTGGTGGCGGCCATTTGCCATATGCGTTTGTCGGCGGGGGTGCCGCGTTCGGCGGTGTGGTGGAAGAAGCAGATGGAGTCATATCCGCCGCGTCCGACGCGGCCGCGGAGTTGGTGGAGTTGGGAGACGCCGAGGTTTTCGGATTCGCGGATCATGATGATGGTGGCGTTGGGGACGTCGATGCCGACTTCGATGACGGTGGTGGCTATGAGGATGTCGAGGTCGCCGTTGGCGAATTGGCGCATGGTGGTGTCTTTGTCGGCGTCTTTGAGTTGGCCGTGGAGGAGGCCGATGCGGTAGTTTTTGAATTCGGTTTCGCTGAGGTGTTGGTGGGTTTCGAGTACGCCGCCGGGGCCGTTGATTCGGGGGCAGACGATGTAGATTTGGTGGCCTTGGTGGATGTGTTCGCGCATGACTTCGTAGGCGCGGGTGGTGTATTTGGGGAGGTATTCGGGGACGACGTAGCTTTTGATGGGTCGGCGGCCGCCGGGGAGTTCGTTGAGGGTGGAGTGGTTGAGGTCGCCGAAGAAGGTCATGGCGATGGTGCGGGGTATGGGGGTGGCGGTCATGACGAGGAGGTGGGGGGTGGTGTGGTTTTTGCCTTTGGTGCGGAGGCTGTCGCGTTGTTCGACGCCGAAGCGGTGTTGTTCGTCGATGATGACGAGTCCGAGGTCATAGAATTCGACGGTGTCTTGGATGAGGGCGTGGGTGCCGATGATGATGTTGGCGTCGCCGGAGATGATGGCGAGGAGGGCGTGGTTTTTTTGGGTGGGGGTCATGTCGCCGGTGAGGGTGGTGATGGTGAGGTTGATGCCGGCGTTGGTGAGGAGTTCGGTGAGGCTGTGTCCGTGTTGGTGGGCGAGGACGGAGGTGGGGGCGAGGAGGGCGCATTGTTTGCCGTTTTCGACGGCTTGGAGCATGGCTATGAGGGCGATGATGGTTTTGCCGGAGCCGACTTCGCCTTGGAGGAGGCGTTGCATGGGGTGGGGGGAGTTGAGGTCGGTGGCGATGGTGTTGATGATGGTTTGTTGGCCGGTGGTGAGGGTGTATGGGAGGTTGTTGATGAGGGTTTCGCGGTGGTGGGGGGCGCCGGTGGGGTGGGGGCTTAGTGGGGTGGCGTGGCGGGTGGTGGTGTCGTGGCGGCGGATTTCCATGACGAGGGCGAGGGCGAGGGCTTCGTTGTAGGCGAGGCGGTGGCGGTAGGTGTAGGCGTTGGTGCCGTCTTGGTGGATGCCGCGGAGTGCGCGGTCGAAGGTGGGGAGGTCGGGGGGCGTGAAGGGGCCGAGGGGGTCGGGTATGGGGTTGGTGTGGTCAAGGATGTGGTGGATGGCGCCGAGGATGCGCCAGGTGGTGATGCGTTGGCGGGCTGGGTAGATGGGGATGGCGGGTAGGCTGGTGAGGAAGTTGCTGATGTCGGTGTCGTTGCCGTAGGCGGTGAGTTGTTTGAGGGCGCCGGTGCTGGTGGGGTGGGGGGTGTTGAGGAGGAGGAAGTCGGGGTGTTGGAGTTGGGGGGCGCCGCGGTAGGTTTTGATTTTTCCGGTGAAGATGGCGGTGGTGCCGCGGGTGAGGGTGCGTTCGCACCAGGCGGCTTGGTGGGGTTTGGCGTGGAAGAAGGTGGCTTTGATGAGTTCGTTGGTGGTTTGGATGGTGATGGTGTAGATGGTGGTGGTTTTTTTGGTGTGGATGGTGGCGGTGTGGATGATTTCGCCGATGCAGGTTACTATGTCGCCGTCGTTTGCTTGGTTAAGGAAGGGGGTGTCGTTGTGGGTGGCGTAGGCGCGGGGGTAGTGGGTGAGGAGTTCTTTGGCGGTGGTGTAGCCGAGGGTGGTGCGAATAGTTTTGGCTTCTTTTTCGGGGAGGAGGTCTGTGAGTTTGCGGTTGTCTTCCCAGTTGAGCATGGTTATTCGACTCCGATTTCGGCGAGGGATCCGAGGTTTTGGGTGCGGTAGGTGATGATTTCTACGCCGTGGAATTTGGGTAGGTCGCTGGCGGAGAATTCGGGGGCGGTTTCGTCGATGAGGATGGTGATGCGGCGGGTGGTGGGGTCGATGAGGGTGGTGAGGGTGTGGGATATTGCTTGGTGGAGGCTGGTGGTGGTGCAGAGGGTGGTGGGGTGGCGGTTTTTGTCGTTGGTGATGGCGTGGATTTCGGTGGTGGTGGGGTCGGTGATGATTCGGGCGGTGCGGGTGGCTTGGGCGGCTTCGCCCATGGTGTAGGCGTCGACGGCGAGGGGTTGGGTGTTGTTGCAGGCGGCGAGGGCGGCGAGTCCGCGGATGATGGTGCCGGTGGGGACGATGGTGAGTGCTTGTTCGAAGGCGTGGCTGGAGCGTTCGATGCTGGCGAGTTGGTGGGTGGTGAGCATGCCGTTGGGCAGGAGGATGATTTCGGTGGCGCCGCTGGCGCGGGCGGCTGCGGCGATGTCGAGGACAATGTCGTCGCCGGGGTTGATGGTGAGTGCTCCGGCGGATTGGTAGAGGTGGGTGATGAGTCCGGTGGGGGTGAGTGCGAGGATGATGCGGTGGTTGGTGGTGGTGGCTTCGGGGAGGGCTTCGATGTGGAGGTTGGTGATTTTTCCGAGGTGGTGGGCGGTTTCGATGACGGTTCCGGCTTGGTGGGTGTGGATGTGGACGCTGGCGGAGTGGGGGCTGATGGGGGCGATGATGAAGCTGTCGCCGAGGGGTTGGAGTTGGTCGCGGACGTGGTTGAGGTCGGCGTTTTGGATGAAGAACATGACTTCGAGGTAGTCGACGCGGGGGCGGGTAGTTTCGGTTGGGACGGTGGGGTTAGCGTTGGTGGTGGTGTGGGGTTTTTGCTGGTTGTGGGTGGGGTGTCGATGGTGGGTGGTTGGTGGTTCCAAAGGCGGGCGAGTTGGGTGGGTTGGCCGAAGGGACTGCGGGGTTTGGGTGGGGTTTTTCCCTGTTGTGGCTGCTCGGTAGGGTTGGATTTGGTGTTGGTGGGGGCGGTGATGCGGGTGGCGCCGAGGAGTTGGGTGAACATGTCGACGCTTCCGGGGGCTGCCGTCCCCACCACTTTAATCGAAAGTGCTTTCGGTTTTGGTGGTTGGAAGCTGGGGTTGGTGCTGGTTTCTATGGTGCCGCCGCTTACTTCGTCGAGCATGGTTTCGAGGAGGAGGACGAGGCCTTGGGCGCCGGCGTCGACTACTCCGGCGTCGCGGAGGACGGCGAGTTGGGAGGGGGTGTTGGCCAGGGCGATGGCGGCGGCAGTGGTGGCGGCGGTGAGCACGTCGATAAGCGAGTCGGTGGGGGCTTGGTTCGCGGCGATGGCGGCAGCCCGCAGGACGGTGACGACGGTGCCTTCGACTGGTTCGATAATGGCGTGGTGGACGAATTTATTGGCCGTGGTGAGTGCTTGTTGCACGGTGCGTCCGGTGATGCGGTCGGAGACTGCGGATTGGGCGAGCCCGCGGAGGACTTGGCTCAGCACCATGCCGGAGTTGCCGCGGGCGCCTTTCACCGCACCAACGGCAATGGCCGCGGTGAGTTTGGTGATATCGCATTGGTGGGCTGCCGGGAGGTTATTCACCTCGGCGAGGGCGGCTTCCATGGTGTGGGCCATGTTTGAGCCGGTGTCGGCGTCGGGGACGGGGAAAACGTTGAGTTTGTTGATTTCGGCGCGGCGGGCGACCAGTTCAGCGACGGCCCGGGTGAGCCACCTATGCAACGCGGGCCCGTCCAAATACTCAACGTTTACCATAGAAAAGTAGTCTACAACGCCCAGTTGACTTGCGGAGCACCCAGCTTTCCGAGGTAATAGTTTGCGGTGGTAAATGGGCGGGAGCCGAAAAAGCCCCGGCTGGCGGACAATGGGGACGGGTGCACGGACTTTATCTGTTTCACATTGGGGTGCCCGGAAAGAAGGGGGCTGAGGGATTGGGCGTCTTTACCCCAGAGGATGGCGACGAGTGGAGTGCCCCGATTCACGAGGGAGGTGATGACATGGTCGGTGATTTTTTCCCACCCTTTTTTCCTGTGAGAGCCGGCCCCGCCGGTTTGGGCGCGGACGGAGAGGACTCGGTTGAGCAGCATGACGCCCTGGTCGCTCCAGGCGCTGAGATCACCGTTTCTGGGCCGATCGACGCCGAGATCGGATTGGAGTTCGGCGAAAATATTCACCAGGCTTTTGGCCAGGGGTTTCACCTCGGGGCGGAGGGAGAACGATAGGCCCATGGCGTGGCCCGGGGTGGGGTATGGGTCTTGGCCGACGATGAGGACGGTCACTTTATCGAAGGGGTAACGGAAGGCCCGCCACCGGTCTTCCTCCGGGGGCGCAATGGTGTAGCCGGCGGCCTGTTCGGCGGCGAGGAAGTCTCCCATGGCATTAATGTCGGGGGCGATGGGGGCGAGAACTTGCCGCCAGGAGTCGTCAATGTTGAGGGTGGAGAAATAGTCCCCATTGGTGGTCAGTGGTTGGTGCGCACTGGAAAACAGGTCTTCTTGCTGGTTGAACTGGTTAGTCATCGGTCAGTAGCTTTCCCATCCGTAGGTGTAGGGGGGTGCTGCCCTATCAAGGGTGACGGCACCCATGGAGTTATGTCGAACCACTGTACCAATTTCTACGAATCCGGTGGGTGGTGGGCCGAACGTTGTACCAATAAACGTGTGATCTTCCCCACCAGACAAAATGAACTCCCACGGGTCGGCCCCTACCAGCTCAGCGGCCCGCACAAGCAGATCATCAGGTTGCAGGGCGGCGGAATCCAGGTTGATGGTGACGGCAGATTTTTTCGCCATAACATACAGGTCGTGGACGAGCCCGTCGGAATTGTCGGTCATGGCCGTCACCCCGGCGGAACGGGCCACGAACCCGCGGCCGGGGGTCAAAATGGTGGAGCAGTGGGCGCGAAGCATCGGGTCGAATTCGGCCGGAACACCCGCGCGACCGAATTCTTTCAGCAGCGCATAGCCAGCGGCGGAATATCCAATGTGCCCGGAGGCGACGAGGATTTGGCCGGGCCGGGCCTGGTCGAGCCGGAGCGGCGGGAGGGAACCACCAAGTTGGCCGATACCGGTGACCGCAATGGTGATCCGATCATTGTCGGTGACGTCACCGCCCACGAGTTCCGCATCATAGTCGGTGACCCGTTCGTTGATACCGCGGGCCAGGTCGGCGACAAATTCCAGCGGGGTGTCCCCCGGGGCGCTGAGGGCGAGCAGGGCCGCGATGGGCCGGGCCCCCATGGCTTCCACATCGGCGAAGTTTTGGGTGATGGCTTTCCGCCCAATCTCGGCAGGGTGAGACCAGTCACGGCGAAAATGGCGGCCTTCGACCAGGGTGTCGGTGGTAATCACGGTGCGGGAGTTCGGGGCGGCATGGTCGAGGACCGCCGCATCGTCACCATTCCGGGTGCTGGGGGCGTGGGCGACAATAGCGGTAATGACTGCCTGTTCACCGACGTCGGCAAGTGTGGGGTTGGGGTTTTTACGATGCGTGTCACGAACATCATCCTTGCAGTCTTCAATATCACATATTGTTGGGGTACCTTGGGCCCAGTTTTTCCGCAGATTACACTGATCTCCATGCATGATGCGAATGAGGGTATCAATAAGGTTCCTATTATTATCGCCCTAGTATTGGCGATACTTTTGGTTGTGGGGGTAATCGTGGGGGCACGAGTGGTGGCGGAGCGGGCGCATCAAACACCGGTAGCGATCGCCGAGGTGGATTCTCCTGCGGCAGATTCGTCGGAATGCGGGGATTTCATCGCGGCCATGCCCACAACGGTGATCGGGCTGCGGCGGGCGGTGATTGCCGACCCCGCCCCGGCCGGGGTGGCGGTGTGGCAGAAAACCGCGAGCCGGCAAATCACCGTGCGGTGCGGGGTGGCGGCGCCCGCACAACTCACGGACCTGTCGCAGCTTGAGGAGGTTGCGGGAACGAAATGGTTACAGGTGGCAGACACCACTCCCGGCTCAACACTGCAAACATGGTACACAACAGATCGGGATAAAGTGGTGGCGGTCACGGCCGACGGGGAAGCACTGCAGTCACATTCCATGCCGGAAGTAATCACCACATTTTCCGATGCGCTGGCAGCGCTCCCCGCGGGTTCGGCGAACCGGTCACCGATCCCCCTATCGGAGCTACCCGCGGCCGAGGGGGAGGACACGTCGAAATGCAACGGGCTACTCTCCACCCTGCCGGCCACGATTGATGCTGGCGGAACCCAGTATTCGCGGGCGAAACAGCCGTCCGGGGCGCCGAAGTTAGCGGCGTGGACCGCGCCGGGGGCGGAACCCATCGTGGTGCGGTGCGGTGTGGAGTTCCCAACAACCTATGAGGCGGGGGCCCGATTATCGCAAGTCAATGACACACCCTGGTTTGAGGACACCACATTAGGCAATGGGACCACCGCATCCGTGTGGTACGCGGTGGATGCGCACCCGGTGGTAGTGCTCTCCGCCCCACAGGCGGCCGCGCAGTCCGCATTAGTGCAGGTGAGTGCGGCAATCCGGTCAAAACTCTAGTCGCAGCCTGCGCATGCTTGACGACGCCGAAACGAGCAAGGTCTTGAAAAAGTGATATCACATTAATATAATGTGATATCAGATTAATTCTTCGCTTGTTAGGAGCCCCCAATGTCCACACCAGACATCACCGCCACCCCGGTTGGCCACAGCGGCACCGCTGTCGACATCACCGAACGCAAATCCTGGTCCGGAGGAGGCGGACTCGCCACCATCATCATCCTCATCAGCATCATCCTCATCGCCCCCGCAATTTTCCTCATCGGCTCCACCGCCCCCAAACTCGACGCAGGCACCATCAGCGTCCCCCTGGGTGTTGCGCTCATACTGGCCGGCGCCTGCTGCTTCATCCTCAGCCTTCTCGGGCTCACCAGCATACGCATCATCAGCCCCGGCGAAACCCGAGTCATCCAATTCTTCGGACGCTACATCGGCACCATCCGCCACACCGGACTCCGAGCCATCCCCCCACTCAGCAACCCCACCAAAGTCAGCATCAAAGTCCGCAACTTTGAAACCAACACCATCAAAGTCAACGACCTCAACGGCAACCCCATCAACATCGGCGCTATCGTCGTCTGGCAGGTCGCCGACACCGCCAAAGCCACCTTCGCCGTAGAAAACGTCGACGACTTCATCCACTCCCAAGCCGAATCCGCCCTCCGGCACGTCGCAACCACCCACCCCTACGACTCCACCGACACCACCACCATCCCCTCACTCTCCGGGTCCACCGACATTGTTTCCGCCGAACTTGCCGAGGAAGTCGCAGCCCGCGCCACCATCGCCGGCCTGGAAATCATCGAAACCCGCATCTCCAGCTTGGCCTACGCCCCCGAAATCGCCCAATCCATGCTGCAACGCCAACAAGCAGCCGCCATCGTCGACGCCCGCGAAACCATTGTTGACGGCGCCGTATCCATGGTAGAAACCGCCCTCAGCCAACTCGACGAACGAGACATCGTCGACCTCGACCCGGAACGCCGCGCCACCATGGTCTCTAACCTGCTCGTGGTATTGTGTTCGGACAACAATGCCCAACCCGTCATCAACACCGGATCCCTCTACACCTAAACCATGCCCCGAAAAAGCGTGCCGCTTCGCATCGACCCAGCCGTCTACAACGCCATAGCCGCCTGGGCCAACCAGGAAATGCGCAGCGTCAATGCCCAAATAGAGGTGATGTTGCGCGAAAACCTCCGCAAAGCCGGCCGCCTCCCCAAAGACACCGGGAAATCCCCAAACGCGGCCGGCCTAAAAACCCCAAATCACAAACCTAGCCAAACACTCCCCTACGCCAACGCCCGAGCAATCAGCGTATCCAACAACTCGGCATACGGCACCCCCGATGCCGCAAACACCTGCGGATACATCGAAATCGGCGTGAACCCAGGCATGGTGTTCACCTCATTGAGCACCGGCCCGGCCTGGGTCACAAAGAAATCCACCCGGGCCAACCCGGAACACTGCAACGCCTGAAACGCCTCCCGGGCAAGCGACTGAATCAGCCGCGTCGCCGCGTCGTCAAGCGGGGCCGGAATCATCGCCGAAACATCACCATCAACATATTTCGCATCAAACCCATAAAACCCCTCATGGCCCACCGACGTGTTCACCAACTGCGCCGGCACCGACGCCACCACCGTGCCATCCGGGTACTCCAACACCCCACACTCCACCTCGTCACCGATGATCTCTGACTCCACAATCACCTTCGTGTCATACTGACGAGCCTCACGCAACGCCGCATCCATGTCCTCCCACCGGGTCACCCGGCTAATCCCAATCGACGAACCACCCCGAGCCGGCTTCACATACACCGGCAACCCCAACAACTGACAATCAGCCTGGGTGAGTGTCTCCTCCCCCCGCAAAATGACTTCCTTCCCCACCGGCAGCCCCTCAGCAGCCAACAGCTTCTTCGTGTACTCCTTATCCATGCCGCACGCCGACGACAACACCCCCGTGCCCACATACGGAACCCCCGACAATTCAAACAACCCCTGAATCGTCCCGTCTTCCCCATACAACCCATGCAACACGGGGAAAATCACATCCACCGTCACATGCTCCGAACCGTCCGCAAACCGGAACTGCCCCCGGCGCGCCGGGTCGGCGGCGAGGGATACTTCTTTGGTGAGGGTGACGGTTGGCATGGCCCCGTTTGTGCTGCGGAGTTTCTCCGGGTCGGACTCCCCCACTGTCCAGGTGCCTTGTTGGGTGATGCCGATGGGGTACAGCTCGTAT
The DNA here is from genome assembly GCF_011612265.2 of Corynebacterium matruchotii. Lineage (NCBI taxonomy): Bacteria > Bacillati > Actinomycetota > Actinomycetes > Mycobacteriales > Corynebacteriaceae > Corynebacterium > Corynebacterium matruchotii. Next base: position 1,445,965 of record NZ_CP050134.2, read on the forward strand.
TTTTCCGGGTCGAGGTGGCTCATGATGGCGCCGGCTGAGATGCAGGAGACGGAGTGTTCGGAACTCCGGCCGCCGTAGATGATTGCAATTTTAATCGGTTTAGTAGTCAGACTCACGGTATTTTACTGTACCAGTTGCCTAGGGCCTGCCGTTTGGGTTACCTGGGGTTTTCTTGTGGGGTTATTCGGATTTTTTGGTGCGGCCCATGAGTGCTGCCACCATGTCGATGACGGCGAGCCCTTGGTGGCATACGCCGTAGACGGCCTGGGTGATGGGCATTTCGACGTTGTGGGTGTGGGCGAGGGCGTTGATGGCGGCGGAGGAGGTGACGCCTTCGGCGACTTGGCCGTTGGTTGCTTGGGTGGCTTCTTTGAGGGTGCCGCCTTGACCGAGTCGGTAGCCGAAGGTGCGGTTTCTGGAGAGGGGTGAGGAGCAGGTGGCTACGAGGTCGCCGAGGCCGGCGAGGCCGGCGAAGGTGCGGGGGTCGGCGCCCATGGCGGTGCCGAGGCGGGTGATTTCGGCAAGGCCTCGGGTGATGAGGGAGGCGAGGGTGTTTTCGCCGAGTCCGTTGCCGGAGGCCATGCCGCAGGCGAGGGCGATGACGTTTTTGCAGGCGCCGCCGATTTCGGCGCCGATAACATCGGTGTTGGTGTAGGGGCGGAAGTAGGGGGCGCCGACGGCTGCTTGGACTTGTTTGGCGCGGTGCTCGTCGGTGCAGGCGATAACGGTGGCCGCGGGTTGTTGGAGGGCGATTTCTTTAGCGAGGTTGGGGCCGGAGAGGACGGCGATGCGGCTGGGGTCGGCGCCGGCGACGTCGGCGATGACTTGGCTCATGCGGAGGAAAGTGTCGGTTTCGATGCCTTTGGCGAGGCTGACGAGGGTGGCGTCTGTGGGGATGTGGGGTGCCCAGGTGGCGAGGTTGTCTCTGAGGGTTTGGCTAGGTACTGCGAGGACGACGATGGTGGCGCCGGCCAGGGCGTGGGTGGGGTTGGTGGTGGCGGTGAGGGTGGTGGGTAGTTGGATTCCAGGGAGGTAGTCGGGGTTGTGGTGGTGGGTGTTGATGGTGTCGGCTATTTGGGGGCGGCGGGCCCAGATGGTGACGGTGCTGCCGGCGTCGGCGAAGACTTTGGCGAGGGTGGTGCCCCAGGAGCCGGCGCCCATGACTGCGATGTGTTCTGGTGTGTGGTGGTTTGTGGTGTGTGGCACGGTTGTGTCCTTGGTTGTTTGTGAGGTTTTGCGTTTTGGTGGTGGGGTTGGTGAAAGGTTTCTTTAAAAGATTAGCCTAGTGGTGTTTGGGTGTTGGGGTGGGTTTGGTATGGGGCCGGGTTGGGGTTTTGGTGGTGGGCGTTTTACGGTGAGGGGTAGTTCATTGTTGTTTTTCCGCGTAAAAGTGAAGGATGGTTGTTGTGGCTGGTCGGGGTTTTCCGCAGGGTGTGGTTGGTCGGTTTCAGGTGGTGCCGGCGGATCCGGGGTCGGGGTTTGCCCGCCCAGTGTTGGCGGCAGGGGCAGTGTTGTGGCGGTGGGCCGCGAGTGCCGATGGCGCCGCGGATGCCGCTGGTGGGAGGCAGGTGTTTGCGTGTGTGCACCGGCCGGGGTATGACGATTGGTCGTTAGCGAAAGGAAAGGTAGATGCGGGGGAATCGTTGCCGGTGACGGCGGTGCGGGAGGTTGGTGAGGAGACGGGTTTTGCGGTGCGGTTAGGGAAGCTGATAGGCCATGTGACGTACCCGCTGCCCGATACAATGTCTGGGGGGAAGGGGCCTCGGACGAAGGTGGTGTATTACTGGGTTGCTGAGGTTATTGGTGGGCAGTTTGTGCCGAATGATGAGGTGGATGAGGTTCGGTGGTTGTCGGCGGATACGGCGCGGGAGTTGTTGTCGTATGACACGGACCGGCTGGTGTTGGCGAAGGCAGTAAAGCGGCTTACTGCGGCGCCGGTGACGTCGCGGGTGTTGTTGGTGCGGCATGCGAAAGCGGCCCGCCCTGAGGGGGTGCCGGATGAGAAGCGGCCGTTGACCGCTAAGGGGGTGCGGCAGGCGAAGGCGTTGGCGTCGATGTTGGCGCCGTATGGGCCGACGGCGGTGTTTGCGGCGGAGCCGGATCGGTGTGTTGCGACCGCTGCCCCGCTGGCGGATGCGGTGGGGGTGCCGGTGGTGACGGATTCCCGGTTGGGGGATGCGAGTTGGTGCGCGCAGTTGGTGGCGTCGCAGGCGCGGGTGTCGGAGATTATCGGTTTGGGTGGGACGAGTGTGATTGTGTCGCAGGGGTTGATGATTCCCGATGTGGTGGCGTGGTTGTCGGCGCGGGGCACGCTGCCGATTGATTCGCCGGTGGCGAAGAAGGCGAGCGTGTGGGTGTTGTCGTTTACCGATGGGGCGCTAACTGGCGCGGATTATTTAGAATCGCCGCTAGCGGTGTTGTAGTGTGCTTGACGACGACCCTAGGTGGGGGTTTATTTGACGACTGGTTTGAAGCTGGGCCGGTGGGCTTCGTAGGTTTCGATGTCGGCTTCTTTGCGGAGGGTGAGCCCGATGTCGTCGAGGCCTTCCATGAGCCGCCAGCGGGTGTAGTCGTCCACATCAAACCGGTAGGTGTGGTTTTCGCAGGTGACGGTGCGGTCTTCCAGGTTGACTGTGAGGCTGAGGCCGGGCTGGTCGGTGAGCTGTTGCCACAGTTGTTCGATGTCTTGTTGGTCCATGAGGGCTGCGAGTAGGCCGGCTTTGCCGGCGTTGCCGCGGAAGATGTCGGCGAAGCGGGAGGAGAGCACGACTTTGAATCCGTAGTCCATGAGGGCCCAGACTGCGTGTTCGCGGGAGGAGCCGGTGCCGAAGTCGGGGCCGGCGACGAGGATGGTGCCGTGGGTGTAGGCGTCTTGATTGAGGACGAAATCGGGTTCGTTGGTGCGCCAGTTGTTGAAGAGTCCATCGTCGAAGCCGGTGCGGGTGACACGTTTGAGGTAGACGGCGGGGATGATTTGGTCGGTGTCGACGTTGGAGCGCATGAGGGGAACGCCGACGCCGGTGTGGGTGGTGAATTTTTCCATGATGGTTCCTTGTGTGGTTTAGCTGGTGGTGTGGGTGGGCAGGTCGGCGGGGGATGCGAGGGTGCCCATGATGGCGGTGGCGGCGGCCACTTCGGGGGACACGAGGTGGGTGCGGCCGCCGGGGCCTTGGCGGCCTTCGAAGTTTCGGTTGCTGGTGGATGCGGAACGTTCCCCGGGTTTGAGCTGGTCGGGGTTCATGCCGAGGCACATGGAGCAGCCGGCGGAGCGCCAGTCGGCGCCGGCTTCGGTGAAGATTTTGTCGAGCCCTTCGGCTTCGGCGAGTTGTTTGACCATGGTGGTGGAGGGCACGACCATCATGCGGACCGTGTCGGCGACTTTATGGCCTTTCATGATGTGGGCTGCGGTGCGGAGGTCTTCGATGCGGGCGTTGGTGCAGGAGCCGAGGAAGACCGTGTCAATTTTGATGTCCCGCAGGGGGGTGCCGGGGGTAAGGCCCATGTAGGTGAGGGCTTTTTCGGCGGCTTTTTTGTCGTTTTCGTTGGTAAAGTCGTCGGGTGAGGGCACAACCGCGTTGAGGGGGAGGCCTTGGCCAGGGTTGGTGCCCCAGGTGACGAAGGGGGTGAGGGCGGAACCGTCGATGGTGATTTCGGTGTCGAAGGTGGCGCCTTCGTCGGTGGGAAGCGTTTTCCAGTAGGCGACGGCTTTGTCCCAGTCGTCGCCGGTGGGGGCGAGTTCGCGGCCGTAAACGTAGTCGAAGGTGGTTTGGTCGGGGGCGATCATGCCGGCGCGAGCACCTGCCTCGATGGACATGTTGCAGATGGTCATGCGGGCTTCCATGGAGAGCTTTTCGATGGCTTCACCACGGTATTCGATGACGTGTCCTTGCCCACCACCGGTGCCGATCTTGGCGATGATGGCGAGGATGAGGTCTTTGGCCGTGACGCCGGGTTGGAGTTCCCCGGTGACGTTGATGGCCATAGTTTTGAACGGTTTGAGGGCGAGTGTTTGGGTGGCCATGACGTGTTCGACTTCGGAGGTGCCGATGCCGAATGCCATGGCACCGAACGCGCCGTGGGTGGAGGTGTGGGAGTCGCCGCACACGATGGTCATGCCGGGTTGGGTGGCACCAAGTTGGGGTCCAACCTGGTGAACGATGCCTTGGTTGATGTCCCCCATGGCGTGGAGGCGTACCCCGAATTCTTCGCAGTTTTTCCGCAGGGTGGAGACTTGGGTGCGGGAGATACTGTCGGCGATTTCGGTCAGGTCACCGGTTTTGATGCCGGTGGTGGGGACGTTGTGGTCTTCGGTGGCGAGGTGGAGTTCGGGGTGCCGGAGGGTGCGGCCGGCAAGCCGAAGGCCGTCAAAGGCTTGGGGGGAGGTTACTTCGTGGAGTAGTTGGAGGTCGATAAAGATAAGGTCGGGTTCGTCACCGGTGCCGTGGGTGACGACATGGTCGCGCCAGACTTTTTCGGCCAGGGTGAGTTTGGGTTGGGAATCCACGGGGCTGGTCATGGATTGTGTTACCTCTACTTCCGCATAGTCATCTCATTTTATGAGATGGTAATATCACACTATGGGACAAAATATTACACCACCCGCCACCACAAGTGGAATTAAGGTATTAGACCGGGCGATGCTTATTCTCGTCACCATTGGGGAAAAACCCCGGTCGCTCACGGAATTATGCGAAGCAACCGGCCTGCCGCGTGCCACCGCGCATCGGCTTGCCAGCGCGCTAGAAACCCACCATATCCTCACACGCACTGCTGATGGCCGGTGGACCATTGGTGCGGTGCTCACGTCCCTGGGGGCACGCAGCGCCACGACGCTTGTCGACGCCGCAACCCCCATCATGGCGGCCCTTATGGCCGATACGGGTGAATCGGTCCAGCTCTACCAGTTGGCGGGCGCCCACCGGGTGTGTATCGCCGCCCAGGAGCCGGCCAGTGGCCTGCAAAACACGGTGCCCACCGGCTCTAGGCTGCCACTAACCGCCGGGTCGGCCGCGAAAATATTTTTGGCCTACTCCTCCCCCGCCCTCAAAGCCACCATCATGGCGGAAAACCCCAGCTTCACCCTGCAAGACATTGACGAGGCCCGGGACCAGGGCTGGGCGGAATCCATCAGTGAACGCGAAGTCGGCCTCGCATCCCTGTCCGCACCCGTGTTCAACGGTGAAGGCCTGTTCGTGGCGGCCTTGTCAATCTCGGGGCCTGCGGAGCGGCTGAAACCCCACCCCGGCGCGCTATGGGCGGATCATCTCGTAGCCGCTGCTACGCAGCTCAGTGCCGCCCTATAGGCCCTGCAGTTTTTGGAGCTGCTCCCGGTAGCAGGCCACCAGCGGATGGCCGTCCGGCAGCTGGGGTTCAGCCGCAGCCAGGACCATGGTGTACCACCATTGTTGGTCGGCTTTCCCCGCATTGAACCGCTCCCATAACACGTCGCCAAGCTGCTCATAGTCAGCTAGAATGCTGGTCAAATTATGGTATTTATCGGATAGACTGATAAGCGCCACGTCAGGGCCAGCCTGCCGCAGGTGCGCCAGGTAGGCGTCGGAGCGGGCCCGCCAGTCGGGCAGAGTGGAGTCTTTCGTCACGCCTTGCACGAGGTCGACGACCCGCGGCCCGAAGTCGGCGGCCATCTGGTCGAAGCTGTAAGTGTCGGGGCGGTCTTCCATGATGTCGTACAGCAGGCAGGCGACGAGAATGTCCTCGTCATCGGTGTATTCCGATGCGATAAGCATGACGGAAACCACGTGGGTGACGTAGGGTTTCGTGCTGCCTTTCCGGTAGTGGCCATCATGGGATGTGGCGGCCTGCGTGATGGCCTGCTGCAGTCGTGAGGTCAGGGGAATACTCATGGCCGGTAAGTGTAATAGATTTCTGAGTGTTTTTGAGTTGTCTGTGGCCGCACAAAACTGACCATGAAAGAATAAAGAAACTACTGAAGCTTATTCAGCCGCTGGGAAAACCTGATAGATGGCAAATCTCAAGAGGTTATAGTAAAGAATATCAGAACAATAATTACTACAAACTCAATTAAGTGATTCAAGAATAGCTGTATAACAAGAGCGCCTGTTAATTAATAAAAATTTAAAAGAAACACCTATTGTCGAATCATCTATAGCTATGTCATAATCCAACACGTATTCTCAACATTATTGGAGGAAATCGGAAAAACTTTTGAAAATACTTGCACCACCAGGACGACAGTGGCAGTATACCGAACATGTTACGAAGACATCTTGACATGACCTATCGGTTCAAAACGTCATATAAGGATCATTGAAATGTTGCGAGTCGTGTCAACATGATTATTATTAACTGACAACCGGCAGTATTTCCTAGACAACTCATGCTCAAACTGTTGTAATGGCCAACAAAGGCGAGAAGAGATGTCATGTATCGAAATCAAACAAGCATCCAAGGAGTGTCAGGATGACAGGTATAGCTGTTTCAGCACACAATCTGCGCAAGTCATTTCCAGTTCCAGATGCGACTTCTGTTGAAGTTCTACACGGCATATCCTGCTCAATTGAGCAAGGAAGAATGACGAGTATGGTCGGGCCGAGCGGATCAGGGAAATCAACAGCATTATTATGCCTGGCAGGACTAGAATCAGCCACCTCAGGCCAAGTTACGCTGATGGGAAGGGACCTCAATGCTCTGTCGCCCGCGAAAATCGCAAAGTTGTATCGAGACAAGGTTGGTTTTGTTTTTCAATCCTACAACTTAGTCCCATACCTGAGCGTGCGTGAGAATATTGCCATATCGGATACGTTAGCAGGGCGGCGTTCTGATCAAAGACGTCTAGAAGAAGTGCTTTCTAGACTGAGATTAGAATCACGAACCAATTCGTTGACTAGTACGTTGTCGGGGGGTGAGCAGCAGCGAGTAGCTTTAGGTAGAATTCTTTACAGGCGCCCGGCTATCGTATTTGCCGACGAACCAACGGGCGCATTAGATACTAGATCCGCTTCTGTCGTTCTCTACGAACTTCGCCGCTTAGCCGACGATGGCGTCACAGTTGTGTTGGTCACTCACGATTTGAATGCCGCTTCCTTGGCTGACTCAGTAATGATTCTGCGTGACGGACATATCATTAGTCGCTTAGACAGTGGAATTAGTTCGGAGATTCTACTCTCGATAATGAATAACGCTGTTGAGGAAGAATAGAATTATGACACGGTACATATTGCGCTCCTTGCTATCTCAATGGAAATCATGGTCTGGTACAGTGTTAGTGTTAGCTTTCGCTGCAACATTAGTAAATGTGTGTCTAGCCCATAGATTTTCAGTCATCAGGCCTGAAGTAGTAGCTACTGCTAGAGCATCTGGGGTTAGTCCGGCGGAACTTGAAATGAGTGGACTATCGATCTACATTTATTCGGCATTAGTTGCTATCCCAGTGGTTGCCGTTGTCGGACAATCATGCGTACAGGCACTACGCACGAATTGGGCTCGCTGGCGATTAGCGGGAGCCGTACCACGGCAAGTGTTCTTGAGCGTCATTATGACTATAGCGACACTAGGTTTAGTGTCGTGCATTCCCGGTATACTAGTGGGGATCCTAGTTGATCAAACTTTTTCTTCGATCCTCACCCGTATAGCGTCCGAAAAAATGGGCGCCATCGAAGTGATTCAAACACCGACCACGATTCTTTTTACAGCCGTTTCGGTAGTAGGAATCGCTGTTCTGGGAGCTTTCGGGCCAGCAAGAACAGCTGTTAAAGTTCCAGCTACTGAAGCTATTCGCGAAATGAGTCTCTCTATTCGTCGTATGAGTCTAACTCGATGGGGTCTGGGCGCGTTATGGAGTCTGATCTGCGCAGGCCAGCTATTCCTGGCGTTCACCAGTCAACCACGGAAGATAGACGATGGATTACCCGCTGGCGGCGGTCAAGCAATGCTTGCAGCCATATTGATCTCTATTCTGTCTGTTATTATTGCTCCGGCTCTCGTGCCGGGTCTATTAAAAGTTTGGTCGTCACCATTGGCGCATCTTGGTGGACCATGGCTTGTCGCCCGTCGCTCAACGAGCTGGCGCGCATCGCTGTCTGGTAGCGCTGTGGCATTACTTGGATTAGGATTCTCATTTACCGCCGCTTTAATGACCAATTTGTACACTACAGAATCTGTAGTGGTATCAGCTCACCTTCCCAATAAGATCAATCAACTCGATACTCTCGTTATGATTGCTATTCTCGGTTTGATGGCGCTTTTAGGAGCTATCGCCGTGGTGGCTATGACTTCTCGTTCCCGACAGCGAGAGTTTGCCATCCTTCGGTGTGGAGGAAGTACCATCAAGCAAATCCGGAGTCAAGCAGTTATTGAGTCTTTACTATACACCTGCACCGCCTTATTGCTGTCGAGCGTACCTCTCATTGTGACCGCAGTAGGAGAAGCACTATTTTTCTATAAGGCGGGCCTAGGCTTCCTGCCGGATCCAGCTATCGGCCCACTGATGGTTGTAGCTAGCGTTTCGTTTATCTCATTATCTATCGTTCTTTTGGCACCAGTTAAAAAGGCGTACAGTGCTCCGATTGGACATACTCTGGCGAACGAATAGGACTTGATCTATGTAGTCTTTTCAGCTCTCAGTATTATTTAATCCGCAATGTGACCGACGTTGGCGAAACGTAAGGAGATATAATGCCGCTGGATATGAAGTACCTCGAATTCTGCCAAGATGGGTCGCCATTTTATGTCCCATCCAAGTCTGCTGCGATAGACCCTTACAAGGTAGACATTCCGAAAGAATGGAGTAAACATATTCACGGACCTTGGACTAGTTTGACGAGCCCCAATACAGAGCTTCCTATACAAGGGTGGAAAATTCATGTTACAGCAACGTTAGATAATGCACAAAGTATTCTAGATGCTGTATGTTCGTATTGTTTTGAGCACGGACCATCAAGGGGATGGGAGAAAAGGCCAGGAATGGTGGGACACTGGGCAAGGCACCGCTCGGCTACCTCAACGTGCGTGCAAGGGACGAGAACGGCCGAGAGATCCGCACCATCGCCCTCGATGAGGAGCGTGCACCGCTCATCCGGCTAGCCTTCACCGAGTATGCGACGGGGCAGTGGACGACCAAGAGGCTCGCTGCGCACCTGCACGATCGTGGGCTGACGACCGTGCCAACGGCCCGCAAGCCAGCCAAGGCAGTGACGGGCGCTCAGCTGCACCGCATGCTGCGCCACCCGTACTACAAGGGCGTCATCTCCTTCCAAGGCGTGGAGTACCCCGGAGCACACGAACCCTTGGTGGATGAAGAGACCTGGAGCCAGGTGCAGGCCGTGCTGGACTCTCATCGCTTCGGAGAACGCGACGCCAACACAACCACCACCTCAAAACGACGGTGTACTGCGGCCTGTGCGGTGCCCGCCTACTGGTGCAGAACACACGCAACAGCAAAGGCGACCTGTACCCCTACTTCATCTGTGCTAGGCGGCAGCGAACTCACGACTGCTCCTTCCGCGCCGTCCTGATCGACGTCGTCGAAGAACGCATGAGTGACCTCTACCGGACGATCCAGCTCAGCAGCCAGGATCGCCAGCTCGTAGAGCAGTACGTCCGGGAGGAGCTACGGCACCTTGAGCGCGACAAAGATCGGACAATCCGCTCCCTCACCACCAGGCGGACGAACATCGAAGACAAGCGCCGCCGCCTGATGCACGCCCACTACGAAGGTGCCGTCCCCCTGGAGCTGCTCAAGGAGGAACAGACCCAGCTCACGGCCGAGCTCGACCATATCGAGCGCCAGCTGACCGCCTACCAGGCCGACATAACCGAAGTCCGCCAACGCCTCACCCAAGCCCTTGACCTCCTCGAAGACTGCCACCGCCTCTACACGGCGGCACCCGCCCACCTGAAGAAGCTGCTCAACCAGGTGTTCTTTGAGCGCGTACTGGTCAATCCATTGGTCGATGACGACGGCCGCGTCATCCTGCCGAAAGATGGAACGAATGATGACGGAGGCAGGAACGCGACCGATGCAGCAGCTGGCGACTGCCCGATAGGAGAGAGCGACGACGGGCCGTTGCAGCAGGCCGCAGCGCCGCGCCTGCTGGCCGACGCCAGCAGCGACGCCAATCTGGCAGCCGACCTGCGGCGGCCCTTCGACTGGCTGACCAGCCGACGAATGCACAACGTCGCACGACACCGCAGTGCGACCTTGTTGCAGGACAACACACGAGAAAACCGGGACAACCAAGTGGACTGCCCGGTCACCAACACCGTCTGCAACAACGAAGCGCTCACCAGTGGTGGTGAGCGCTTCGCATCTTCATCAACCAACCCAGACCGTGTTACTCATGACCTAGGTTTGGGTAAGGCTATCGTGGTACCCCGTACGGGATTCGAACCCGTGTTACCGGCGTGAGAGGCCGGCGTCCTAGGCCTCTAGACGAACGGGGCTTAGAACTAGCAATATTATTGCTGCTGGCCTACCAGGACTCGAACCTAGAATGACGGTACCAGAAACCGTTGTGTTGCCAATTACACCATAGGCCATTGTGGAGTATTCTCCGTATTGCTTCACACGTGATCGCGCTGGGCAACAGGAAGAAATATAACAATAAAGCGTTTACTTTGGCAAATTCCCTGGTCAATGGCCACCCTGGGCCGCCCCCACTGTGGGGCGGCGCCGCGCGTCGACAAGCGTCGATAGGCGTCGATAAGCGGTTACGGCTAGCGGGCTTGGCTGGAGAGGAACTGCCAGGCTTCGAATGCAATGTCGGGGTTGCGGGGCCAGGTGTGGCCGCCAACATTGACCCTAATGTGCTGGGTGGGTTCCTCACAGTTATTGAAGGTCAGGCGGGTGCCGTTGGTGATGTCGCTGCTGGTGGGGGGCAGCAGGTCGCAATGGTTGCGGTGTGCGTACTGGTAGGCGACCTCGTAGACGGGGATGAGTTGGCCACCGTTTCGGGGCCCGCCCTTGTAGTGGACCACGGGGTCGTCGACATTGTGCACGATCATGGCGGGGATGGGCCGCTCGGAGCAGCCCACATTGACCTGCTGGTAGTAGGCGCCTGACACGGAGGCGAAGGCGGCAAACTTGTCCGGCAGGTGGCAGCCAACAACGGCCGCCATGCCACCGCCGTTGGAGAACCCGCTGGCGTAGACGCGGTGCCGGTCGATGAGGTAGTTGTTGTCAACATCGGCGATGATGTCTTCCACGAAGGCGAGGTCCTTGCCTGGCCTACCTGTGGCGTATGGTGCCGCCTCCCAGGCCCCGTCGAGCGCTTCCGGGTAGATGACAATAGCGTCATTCCAGGCGCGGGTGTTTTGGTAGGCGGAGGATTCCATAAAGGAGTCCACCGACTGGTCCCACCCGTGGAAGCTAAAGAGCACCGGAATGGGGTTGGGTTTGTCGGGGTTATAGTTGGCGCCCACATGCATGATGTAGCGGCGCTGGGTCCCATCCTTGGTGGTGAGCGTGATGCTTTGGGTATCACCGGACGCTACCGGGGGGTTGGGATTCGATCCGTGATCGTCCTCAATGGTGGGTTCCGCCGGTTTCGACGGCTGCGCCGAGGCGTCCGCCGCAGCGTTACTGTCCGCAACAGTAGTGACCTGTGGGGTGGCGGTGCGCTCGAAGAATTGCCGCAGCGTTTCGGCGGATTCCGCGTTGGAAATGCCTAAGCTGCTGGCGGTGAGGAGCGCCACGGCACCTGAGGTGCTAAAAATCTTTTTAACCGATTGAGGTAACACGTTTTCAAGCCTAAAAATCAATTGTTATAAACTAATCCATAGCTAGTAGGGTGTCGATAGGGCCGGGTGACCGCATCGAAGCCATCTCATCTTAACACCACTGGTGATAAGAATGACTATAGAATATATCCGCCTTCCATACCTCGTTGTTACAATCCTCACCACCATTTATGGGTTAATCTTTGGCAAATTTTCGTGGTTCACTTATCGAAACTTGCTGGTTAATTCGGCTTCCATTTCCCCCCAGTTTGTCCTACACTAAGGGATACGTTCTCAGGGCGGGGTGAAAGTCCCCACCGGCGGTGATCCCCCTTTTGGGGGCGAGCCCGCGAGCGCTTCTTGGGGTTTTCTCCAAGAAGGTCAAGCTGATTGTGGTGTGATCCCACAGCCGACAGTGACAGTCTGGATGGAAGAGAATGGGCCGAAAATTTTTGGTTTTCTGGCTACATCACTACATATTGCCTTGAGGATTTACTCTTGTTCGTTCCTTTATTTTTAAGGAGTAACCATAAGTGGATCTTCTCACTCAACTACTCAATGCCACACTGACGATTGGCGGGGCGTCGATTCTGTGGCGGGAAATCATTGGTAATGCATTCGGGCTTGCTTCCGCGTTCGGCGGCATGCGGCGCATGGTGTGGGCGTGGCCCATCGGTATTGTTGGCAATGCCCTACTGTTCACGGTGTTTTTGGGCGGGGTTTTCCACACCCCCCAGAATTTGGATCTTTACGGGCAGGCCGGCCGGCAGGTCATGTTTATGATCGTGAGCTTCTACGGTTGGTGGAATTGGTCGCAGGCCCGCAAAGCTGGTCTGCGTGAGTCACACGAAACCGACCCGTCGCGGTCAATTGTGTCCGAGCCCGCCGAGGACGTGAAGGCGGTGCAGCCGCACTGGGCGTCGACCCGGGAGCGGGTGAGCATGGTGGCGTTCGCCGTTATTTCCACACTTGTGTGTGCGTGGATCTTCACGCAGCTGGGTTCGTGGGGTCCGCTTGCCGACGCCTGGATCTTCACCGGTTCCATGCTCGCCACCTACGGTATGGCCCGCGGCTGGACGGAGTTTTGGCTGGTGTGGATTGGTGTGGACATTGTGGGTGTTCCGCTGCTACTCACCGCCGGCTATTACCCGTCGGCCGTGTTGTACCTGGTGTATGGGGCCTTTGTGCTGTGGGGGTTCTTCGTGTGGTTGAAGGTGCAGCGCACCGAGGCCGCGGCAGCCGACGCCCCAGCCGATGTCGAAGTTAACGCGGAGCCGCAACCGGTCCGCCACTAAACCAAACCGGCTATCCGCAAATTCTTGTGGCCCCAGGTCTGGAGGAGCACAATGCTCTTCTAGGCCCGGGCCATTGGTTTTTATGGTTATGAGCCGGAGGAAGTATCCGGCACGAAGGGGGTGACAGCCCGGGCGGCCCGCAGCCGGGCCAGGGTGGATTCCTTCCCCAACAGTTCCATGGATTCGAACAGTGGTGGGGACACGGCCTGCCCGGAAATGCCCACCCGCAGGGCGCCGTAGGCGACCCGGGGTTTGAGACCCAGATCCTCGATGAGGGCGGTAGAAAGGGCCGATTCGATGGCGGCAGTGTTCCAGTCGTCGACAAGCTCCAGGGCGGCGATGCCGGCGTCGAGCGGCTGTATGGCGGTTTCCTTCAGGTTTTTCTTCGCCGATTTTTCGTCGAGCGTGAGGTCCTCATCCGCGGTAACGAGGAATTTCACCAGCCCCCACGCATCCGACAGGGTTTTGATCCGGGTTTGCACCAATTCGGCCAGGAGGGCGAATTTCTGCTCTGGGTAGTCGGCGGGGAAATCGTAGTATTCGGCCAGGTAGTCGCGGAGCCGGCGGGTGAAGTCGTCGAGTGGGAGTTGGCGGATGTGGTCGGCGTTGATGGCTTCGAGTTTTTTCTGGTCGAAGCGCGCCGGGTTGGCCAGCACGTCGGTGACGTCGAAGTTTTCGATGAGTTCCGCCATGCTGAAAATGTCTCGTTCGTGCGAGAGTGACCAGCCCAGGAGGGCCAGGTAGTTCAGCATTCCCTCGGGGATGATCCCGGCGCTCCGGTGGTGGAACAGGTCGGATTGGGGGTCGCGTTTGGAGAGTTTTTTGTTCCCCTCCCCCATGACGAACGGCAGGTGGCCGAATTGGGGGGTGTGGTGGGCGACGCCGATGGCTTTGAGCGCCTCGTAGAGGGCGAGCTGGCGGGGGGTGGAGGGCAGCAGGTCTTCACCACGCAGGACGTGAGTGACGCCCATGATGGCGTCGTCAACCGGGTTGACCAGGGTGTAGAGGGGGGCGCCGTTGGAGCGGGCAACCACGAAGTCGGGTTGGCTGCCGGCCTTGAATTCGATGTCGCCACGAACCAGGTCGGTCCAGGCCCAGTCGGTGTCGGGCATGCGGAGCCGCCACACGGGTTTGCGGCCCTCGGCTTCGAATGCGGTTATTTGCGCCTCGGTGAGGTCACGGTCGTAATTGTCGTAGCCGAGTTTGGGGTCGCGGCCGGCGGCTTTGTGCCGGGCCTCGACTTCCTCGGCGGTGGAGTATGCGGGGTAGACGAATCCGCCTTGTTTGAGTTTTTCCAGCACGTCGGTGTAGATGTCCATGCGCTGCGATTGCCGGTAGGGGGCGTGCGGGCCGCCTTTCTCCACACCCTCGTCCCAGTCCATGCCGAGCCAGGTGAGAGAGTCGACGATGGCTTGGTAGGATTCTTCGGAGTCGCGGGCGGCGTCGGTGTCTTCGATGCGGAAGATGAGTTTCCCTCCGGTGTGGCGGGCGTAGGCCCAGTTGAAGAGGGCGGTGCGCACCATCCCCACATGGGGGGTTCCGGTGGGTGAGGGGCAAAAGCGAACGCGTACTTCGGACATGGTTTCTTAGTGTAGTGGATGGGTGGGCTGGGGCTATAGCCGGTTGATGGCCGTGGGAAACCGGCAGGTGGCACCCCATCCGGGTGCTGGGTTCCTGCGGTTCAACGGCTGTTGTTATGGGCGTCGGATGATGTGGAGGACCCGGTCGATGGTATGGCCGGCACCCATGCCACCGGTGACGTGGCGGGTGAATTCGCCGTGAGTGAGAACCTCGTAGTCGTCCAGGTAACGGCTGGTGATGATCTGGTGCAGCCGATCGGGTGTGAGGAAGTCGGTAACGTTGGCGTTTTCGCGCTGGGCCATGTGGGTGATGTCGTCGTGGTGCACGATGATGAGGTGGCCGCCGGGTTTGATGCTGCCGAGGAGTTTGGTGAGGGTTTCTTCGGTGTTCCGCAGCGGGGTGTAGAACGCTGTGACCAGGTCGTATTCTTCAAGGTGCGCGGTTTCGAACGGTTCGGTGCGGACGGTGACGTGGCGTCGCAGTTCCTCGGTGGTGAGGGCACACGTGATGCGGCTGCTGGCGATTTCGGAGGGTTCGAGGGCGGTCACGGTATAGCCGTGGGTGGCAAGATACATGGCGTCAGCGCCTTCGCCCGCACCAATGTCGAGGGCGGTGGCGGAGTATTCCGGGGTGGGGATAAGCGCGATTTCCGCGATGAGGGCCTGGTTGGGGTTGCCGCTCCAGTGGAGTCCATCATGGTCGTGGTACATGTCGTGGGTTTGGTTAGTCATGGTGTGCCACTATAGTGCGTCGATAAGCTAATGTCAGTGTGTCACCAGCGCTGTTTGGTGGTGACGTCGCGTCAGGGTTTTAGGGTTGGAGTCATGCAGGAAGAAGAAACCTACACAATAGGTGATGTTGCCGCCCAATTTGGGTTGACAGTGCGCACGTTGCGTTACTGGGATCAGATTGGGTTGGTGGTTCCTAGCTATCGGGATTGGCAGGATTTCCGCCAGTACACGGAGTCCGACATGCAGCGCATCCATGATGTGTTGACATATCGGGCGGTGGGGTTGAAGTTGCAGGCCATCCGGGAGCTCTTGGATGATCCATCGGGCGATAACGCCGATGTGGTTACGCAGTTGCGGACGCAGCGGCGGCTTCTCCTGCAGCAACAAGATCACATTTCGGGCATGCTGAATGCCCTGGATACGCTTTTGGAGGAAGCAATGAGCACTCATGAAGTTCCCGAGGCTCGGCGGAAAGAAATCATGGGCGAGTTTTACCGCCCCGAGTTGGAGGCCGAAGCAGAGGAAAAATACGGCCACACCGAAGAGTGGGCACAAGCCATGGAAAAGCAAAAGTCCATGTCGGAGGCCGATTGGGCAGCAATGCGGGAGAAAACATCCCACGTGCAGGAAACGCTGGCTGACGCAATGCGGCGGGGCGTGAAGCCAGGTTCCGCAGAGGCCAATGAGCTGGCGGAGATGGCCCGGGAGTCGCTGGATTGGTTCCCGGTGACCCACTCCAAGCACGTGATTTTGGCCCGCAACTATGTTGCTGACCCCCGGTTCAAGCAGTACTACGACGGGTTCGCCGACGGCCTGGCAGTGTGGCTGCGTGACATTATTGAGGCCAACGCCCAAGCACACGGCGTGGATTTGGAAAACGTTCGCTGGCAATAATTGCATGCTTGACGACGCCGAACCTTGCGGCATCGCGGCCGCTAGTCGATGAGCTTTTCCAGTTCAGCGAGCATGCGGCTACGGGTGGCGGGGTTCGGGGCGGCCAGGTCGAAGGTTTCCGCCAACCACAGGCCGTCTATGGCGCAGCGGACAAGGGTGGCGACGTGCGGGGGAATGCCATCGTGGTCGAGCCGGCGCTGCCACGTGGTATAGCGCTGGTTCAGGCTTTCTAGCGCCGCCGGGTTGCTGATTGCCGCCGCCAGGAGGGCGAGCACCGGCCGGGGTGCCGGTTGGGCGGCGGAACGCAGGTAGGCGCGGGTGGCAGCGCCGGGTTCGTCGCTGGCCTGGGCGATGAGCTGGTCGAAGCCGGAAACATAGTGCTGGATGAGGCCGGCGATGAGCTGGTCTTTGGATTCGAAATGGTAAAACAGGCCGCCCTTGCTCACGCCGGCCTCCTTGGCTACGGCGGCAATGGTGAAGCCATCGCTGCCGTCGCGGACAAGGATACGGCCGGCGGCATCGAGGATGCGGGCGCGGGTATCGGTTGGGGTGTCGGGTTTCTCACTCACACCCCCACTATACCGGACGGCCGGTATAGTAGTGGCATGTGTATTCGCAAAGCATTACTTGTCGGCACCGACCTGGGCCTTTTAGGCTATTGGACGCTCTCACTCATCGGGGTCATCACCGTGGGGGCTCACGACGCTACGCTTCACACCTGGAATTGGTCGTTTGTTCCCCTGGATCTCGCGGCGATCATTCTGGGGTTGGCCTGGTCTTTCACCCCACAACGCCACCAGTTGAGCCAACCACTCCAGATCACCGCCCTGGCGTTTACGCACGCGGCCGGGCTCATGGCCATTAGCTTCTTCGCCCAACAGCCGGCCGAGTGGGGCATCTCATGGTGGCTGGTCAATCTGTGGCTCATGCTTTTACCCATAGGCCTGGCTACGCACCAATTCCTATGCCTTCGCCCCGCGGGTGAACAAAAATAACACCAACCGGCCGCTCCCCCTTTTTTAAGGGGAACACACCGATTGGTGTCGATACCGCGTTCGAATTTGCCGGTTAGGCGCGTTTGACGGGATTGCCCAGCTTACCGATGCCGGGGATTTCGATCTCGATGAAATCTCCCGGGAACATGGCGGCGGTTCCCGCCGGCGACCCGGTGCAGATAACATCGCCCGGCAAAAGGGTCATGGATTCGGTGATCATTTCGATGATCTCCCCCAGGTTCATAATCATCTGGCTGGAATTGGAATCCTGCTTGGTTTCGGTCACACCATCGTGGGTGAGGTGGGCCTTGATCGGCAGGTTGTCCACGTCGATGGAGTTAATATCGGTTTCGATCCACGGGCCAAGCGGGGCGAAGGTGTCAATACCCTTCGCCCGAGCCCACTGCCCGTCGGCAAATTGCAGGTCGCGGGACGACACGTCGTTGATAATGGTAAAACCTAACACCACGGACTTCCAGTCATCAGCCTTGACCTTCTTACATGGCTTCCCGATCACCAACGCGAGTTCCCCTTCGAATTCCACCTTGGTGGCAAAGTCGGGAATCTTAATGGCGGCGCCCGGACCCACTACCGCCGTGGGAGGCTTGATAAACAGGGTGGGCGGCAAGTGCTCCGCGGACTTTTGAAAGACCTCAGCCACGTGGTCGGCATAGTTACGACCGATGGCCACAATCTTGCTGGGCAACACCGGGGCCAAGAGTCGCACCTGGTCCTTGGTGTACTCCTGGCCGGTGTAATTGGGGGTAGTAAAGGGGGTATCTCTAATGACCCGGTATTTTTCGTCGTCACCCACACCATCTATGGTGCAGAAAAACATGCCATCAGGTGTAGCAATTCGTCCAAAACGCATAACGGTCATACTACTATGTCTGTTTTGGGCTACCTCTAAATTACCCCCAGTTGGTGGGGCCGGCGGAAAAACACCCCACCCAACCTCAAGGAAACCTCGCTAGCACTTCACGGCGGCGGCAATCCGGTCCCCCACCGCCACGGTTCGAATCGGCTCGTCGCCGCGGGCTGCCACATCTGCCGCGACGGCCGCCTCGATCCGTGCCGCATTCTCCTCATCCCGCAAATGCCGCAGCAGCATTGCGGCAGACAGGATCGCGGCCGTGGGGTCGGCAATCCCCTGCCCGGCAATGTCCGGGGCCGAGCCATGAACCGGCTCAAACATGGAGGGGTTCACCCCGGTGGCATCAATGTTCCCGGAGGCGGCCAACCCGATGCCACCGGTGACCGCACCGGCCAGGTCCGTGAGAATATCGCCAAACAGGTTATCGGTCACGATCACGTCATACCGCGCCGGGTCGGTCACCATATAGATGGTGGCGGCATCAATATGGTTATAGTCCACGGTGACATCCGGGTATTCCTGAGCCACCTCGTCGACAGTGCGCTGCCACAGGCCGCCGGCATGCACTAAAACGTTGGTCTTGTGCACCAGGGTGAGGTGCTTGCGGCGGTGTTGGGCGCGTTCGAAGGCGTCGCGCACCACCCGCTCCACCCCAAACCGGGTGTTCTGGCTGACCTCGGACGCCACCTCATGGGGGGTGTTCTTCCGCAGGGAACCGCCGTTACCGCAGTACAGGCCCTCGGTGCCTTCCCGAACCACCACGAAATCAATGTCACCGGGGTTCGCCAGCGGCGAGGTGGCGGTGGGGTAAAGCTTTGCCGGCCGCAGGTTTACGTGATGGTCGAGGGCGAACCGCATGGTGAGCAGCAAGCCGCGCTCTAACACCCCGGGCGGCACCTCGCCCGGCGCGCCAATGGCCCCGAGGAGGATGGCGTCGTGTTCTTTGAGGGAACGTAGGTCGTCGTCGGTGAGGAGTTCGCCGGTTGCGAGGTAGCGGCGGGCGCCTAGGTCGTAGTCGGTGGTGTCGATGTCGTCGCGGCAGGCGCGGAGTACTTTCAGTGCTTCGGCGGTTACTTCGGGGCCGATACCGTCGCCACCAATCACAGCCAGTCTCATATTGTGGAATTCCTTTCTCGCATAATGGACGGTTTTAGTGTATCACCCCGATTGGTGGGTATAGGGCGAGTCGCGCTTTATCGCGGCTTCAAGCACACGGTTTGGGTTGCGTTAGTCGCTGCCGCAGACGAACCGCACCACAGTCCGGCAGATTTCGCGGCAGAAGAAATATGCCGGTTTTCCAGGGGTTTTTGCCAGTAGGTTCCAGGCGCCGGAGTCCCGCACGAGCCGAAGATATCGTTTGAGGCCCAAATGGCGGGGGCGTCGGTCGAGGATGCGTTGTTGTGCATGGGGGTTGGCAGCGATGGCCCAGCTTAGCGCCTGGCCGTCCATGGTGGTGAAGAAGCGTCGGGGGAGCGACCGGAAGCCGTCTGTCGTGTGTGCGAGGGCGGCGACGAGTTGGGCGTCTGCTTCTTCCCTGGTGAGGGCTGCGTGGTGCCCGAGTTGCCGCATGAGGATAACGGCGTCGGAGTTGATGGGCAGGCCGCCGGTTGCTGGGGCGACGAGGAGGTTGAGGCCGGCTGGGACGTCACGGGCGGGGATGATGGTGTTTTTGATGTGGTCGGTGATGATGTTGGGGTCCACAATATCGTGGTGGGCGGCGAATTCTGCGAGTACGGCGGTGGTTTTGGCGATGTCGGTGCAGGTGGCGTGGCGGCGGGAGGTGGTGAAGGCGTGTTTGACGTTCTGGTGGGCTGTTTTGCTTTTGGGGGTGGTGAGGAGGATGCGGGTGGCTTCTTCCCAAAAGACTTGGTGCATGCTTTGCGGCACGTCTTTCGCAATGGTTCGGAGGGCTTGGTATGCTGCTTTGCGGCTGTTGGGTGCTTGGTTTCGGACTTTCCTGAGTCGGAGTTCGATGGCGAAGGCGATGTCGGCATTGTCCGGGTCACTACGGGCGGCGTATTCGGGGAATCGGTAGATGCCGTCGTCCCCGCAGTAGCCCACTGTGGTGTTGGTGGTGCAGGTGATGCCGTATTTTTCGTAGAGGTTTTCGTAGGCGGGGATGGATTCTTTTGGGGTGAGGCAGACCAGGCTCCCGCCTTGTGGGAGCGGGAATTCGAGGGCGTGCAGGGTGGTGGGGTTTGCGATTGGTGTGGCGGGTTGCAGTGGGGTCAGGGAGGTGATCACACGTTTTACGGTAGTCACACCCCCGGACATGTTTTGTTGGTGGTGGGGTTACATTTTTTCGGCACCCCGGGCGGCGGTCACGAGGTTGTCGACGGTGGCGCGTACTGAGGCGGGGACTTGTTGGTCGTCTAGGTTGAGGAAGCCTTGGACGATGAGGTCGCGGGCGCGGTCTTCGTCGAGGCCGGTGGCCATGAGGTAGTCCATTTTGTCGTCGTCGATCATGCCGACGGATGCTTCGTGGGAGAGTTGGGCGCGGGCTACTTTTGCGTCGAGTGCGGGGATGGATTCGATTTGCCCGGTGTCTTGGAGCATGAGGCCGTCGCATTCGAGGAAGCCTCGTACTTCGGCGACGGCGGCTTCCAGGGTGGAGCGGTTGACGATCACTCCCCCGTCGCTGACCATGCGGGCGACTTGTTCAGCTTGAGCGCCGGGGCCGGTGAGCGACACGGTGTTGGTCATATCGCGGCGGGTGCCGGTTGGGGCGAAGAGGATGGTGTGGTCGGTGATGGCGGCGCCGGCGGCTACTTCGGTGTGGGAGTTGTTGACGCTTTGTTTAAGGCCGGATACGGCGACGCTGACGGAGGTGACGCGGGCGTTTTCGTCGATTTTGGTGCGGTCGTAGGAGTGGACGGTCATGTTGGCGCCCCACCGGTCGACGTCGATGGAGCGGACGGTGGCGCCGGCGCCGATGTAGGTTTCGGAGACGGATACGTGGGTGGCGTGGGTGAGTTCGGGGGCGACGGCGGCGCCGGAGACGAAGTCGACGGTGGCGTTTTTCCCGATCACGGTGATGTCGTGAACGAATTGTCGTTCTTGGGGTTTGGTCATGATGGTGAAGCTTTGGGAGGGCAGTTCGACGTGGGCGTTGTCTTTGACCCAGGTGAAGGTGCCTAGGGGTTCGCGTTGGGATTCGAAGGCGCGGCGGAGTACTTCGTCTTCTTCGGGGTGATGAGGTCGAAGACGAGGGTTTGGACCCAGGGGTAGCGGACGAGGGCGTCGGCGAGGGTGGTGACGATGACGTCGCCGTCGGTGGAGGTGAGGGTGCCGAAGTGGTGGTCGATGAGGATGCTAGTGCCGGATCGTTGGGTTTCGGGCGCCCAGCCGATGGTGGTTAAGAGTTCGGGAGTGGCGGTGGCTGGGCCGATGCCGGAGTGGATGGCGGGAATGTTGTTGGTGGTCATGGTGTGTCCTTGGGGGGATGTGGGTCGTGGGTTATGCGGTAGGTACGTATCCGGTGCGGCGGATGCGTTCGAAGAGGTCGCGGGGGTTGGCGGTTTCGATGATGCGGCCGTCGACCATGAGGTGTCCGGCGGTGGCGTCGACGCCGTCGAGGAGGAAACCAGTGTGGGTGATGGCGAGGGCGGCGCGGTGTTTTCCGCTGGCGGTGGGGGTGGACATGAGGTGGTTGATGGCGGTGGAGACCACGCCGACTTGTTGCAGGTCGACGCCGGATTCTGGTTCGTCGAAGAGGCAGACTTGGGGGTCTTGGAGTTCGAGTTTGGCGACTTCCCATCGTTTGAGTTCGCCCCCGGAGAAGCCGGTGTTGACGTCGCGGTCGATGAGGTAGTCGACGCCGAGGCGGTGGGCGGCGGTTTCGAGGCGGTGGGTGGCGCCGAGGGCGTGGGCGAGGCGGCGGACGGAGACGCCTTCTAGGCCGATGGGTCGTTGGAAGGCGAGTCCTAAGCCGGCGCGGGCCCGGTCGGTGATGCCATAGGTGGTGATGTCGACGCCGTTGAGGAGGATGGTGCCGGAGGTGATGGTGAAGGGTTTGATGCCCATGATGGCGCAGAGTAGGGTGGATTTCCCGGATCCATTGGGCCCAATGAGGATGTGGCATTCGCCGGGGTTGATGGTGAGGTTAATATCGTGACAGATTTCCTTGCCCGCAATGGAAATGTTGATGTTGTTGAGGCTTAGTGCTGGGGTTGTTGGCGGTTGTGGCATGGTTGCTCCCTGCGTCCATGATGCCAGGCACCTGCCGCGGAGACGCTATTTTGTGCAGCTAGCGCCGGGCATTCTTCTTTGTTGTGGTGGTTCTACTCCCATCGTAGGATTAATTCTGAAAAAAATAAAGAGTTAGGTTATGCTTAGCGACGCCCGACGGTGGGTAATCCCCCACTATCGGGCGTCGTAAGGCATGGTGCGGCTAGCTCAGGTTGAGTTGGAACGACTCGGCATGGAGGGACTCGGCGATGGATTCCAGCAGTTCGTCGGGGACTTCCCGCTCAACGCGGAGGATCAGGACGGCGAACTCACCACCGGATTCCTGGGTGAGGGCGGCCGCCACAATGTTAATGCCAGCATCCCCCAGGGCGGATCCGACGATACCCAGCGCGCCGGGGGCGTCGGAATAGTTAAAGAACAGGTTATGCCCGGAGGCGCGTAGATCAATGCCGCGGCCGTTGATACGCACGATTTTCTCCACCCGCTCCAAGCCGGTGAGCGCGCCCACCACGCTCACCCGGGTGCCGTCGGCGGCGATACCGGTCACATCCAAAACGGACCGGTGGGACACGGACTCGGGTGCAGTCGTCACGGCAATGGTCACGCCCCGGTCGGCGGCGATGGTGTCCGCGTTGACGAAGGTCACGGGCTCGTCGACGATGCCGGAGAACAGACCCCGCACCGCGGACAGGCCCAGCACATTCACGTCCTCGGTGGAGAGCTCGCCCCGGGCCTCTACCTCTAGGCGCACGGGGGCTTTGGCGAGCATGCGCCCCACCACCAACCCCAGCTTCCGGGCCAACTCTAGCCACAGGGCGACTTCCTCGCTGACCTGCCCGCCGGACACGTTGACAGCATCAGCCACGAACTCGCCAGCTAAGGCTTTGAGCACGCTGGCCGCCACGTCGGTGCCGGCCCGATCCTGCGCCTCTGCGGTGGAGGCCCCCAGGTGCGGGGTGACCACGACTTCCGGCAGGTCAAACAGGAGGCTGTCCGTACACGGCTCGGTGGTGAACACGTCGAAACCCGCGCCCCGAATGTGGCCGGACCGGATGGCGTCGGCCAGGGCTTGCTCGTTGACGAGCCCACCGCGGGCGGCGTTGATAATGATCTGCCCCTTCTTGGCCTTCGCCAACAGTTCGGCGTCGAACATACCGGCGGTTTCCGGGGTTTTCGGCAGGTGAATCGTAACGAAGTCCGCACGGGACATGAGTTCGCTAAGGTCAGCGACCAGCTCCACCCCGAGTTGGGCGGCCCGGGCCCGATTCGCATACGGGTCGTACGCAATGATTGTGGTTTCGAACGCTGCGAGCCGCTGGGCGAATAATTGCCCAATGTGGCCGAACCCCACGATGCCGATGGTTTTCCCGAAAATCTCCACGCCGGTGAATTCGGACCGCTTCCAGGTGTGTTGCCGCAGGGTGGCGTCCGCGGCGGGGATTTGACGGGCGGTGGTGAGCAGCAGCGAAATCGCATGCTCACAGGCCGAATGGATGTTCGAGGTGGGGGCGTTGGCGACCATGACGCCGCGTTCGGTGGCGGTGGCAATGTCCACATTATCCAACCCCACCCCGGCGCGGCCCACAATTTTCAGGTGGGGGGCGGCTTCGAGAACTTCCCGGTCGACTGTGGTTGCGGAGCGGACGAGGAGGGCGTCGGCGTCTTTGACGGCGTTGATGAGTTCGGGCCGGTTGGGGCCGTCAACCCACCGTACTTCTACCTGGTCCCCTAGGGCGTCGATGGTGGATTGCGCGAGTTTGTCCGCGATGAGGACTACCAGTTTGCCGTTGTGGCTCACGTTGAAATCTCCTGGATTTTCCTTGGAATGGTGGTTGTCATTGGGGTTTGGTCTCCGCCGGGTGGCGTGTGACTTGCCCATAGTGTAAACGACCCGGCGGGTTTTTACCTGTTCTTCGACAGGTTTCCCGTGTGGCGGTTACTGCTATCATGGGTGGGTTTTTGGGTTTGTGCTGGGGTTTTGTGGTTTTTGGTCCTGGTTGTGGGCTTGGTGGTTATCCGCGGTTAATCATGAGTGGTCGGGGCGTGAGTTGGGTCATGTCCCAGGCGTTGAGGGGGTTGTGTGCGGAAATGCTGATTCCGGGGGTGACGCCGGATGGGAGCTGGGTTGCTATTTTGTGGTAGTCGTCGGGGGTTTCTGCGGCGATGAGGGCGACGGGGGCGAGGTCGTCGTGGTGGGTGGCGGTGTTTTGGGCTTTTTCGGCGGTGGTGGCATCTAAGGTGAGAAGGAGTTTCTGGGGGAGGTTGTGGTCGTGGGTGAGGGTGGCCAGCCAAGTTGCGGCTTGGGTGTGGTCACCGGTGGGGGCCATACCGACGTTGGGGTTGGTGAGTATGGTTTCGAAGGTTGTGAGGTGGTGGAAGTCACCGTGGAGTATGAGATAGGTGTTGTTTCGGGTGGCCTCGGTCAACCAGAGTTGGAGTTGTTCGGGGCGGAGACCATCGACGGTGAGGATGAGGGCGGGGGTTACTTGGGTTTCGGGGTCTGGGGTGATGTAGCGCATGACCCGTTCGTGTAGGTGTTCGAATTCGCCGTCGATGTCGACGGGGTTGTCGGGGCGGGCGGTGGTGAGGTTGATGGGGTGGGCGACGATGATGCGGTGGGGGTATACGGTGCCGCGGTGGTATTGTCCTGGCTGGTATTGGTGGGTGCGTTCACCGCGGCGGATGCGGTCGGCGAGGATGCTGGCGGTACCGAATTGGGCGCCGAGGGCGATGAGGGGCTGGTCGGCCAGGCCGGCGACTTGTTTCATGGTGGTGAGGCTGTAGCGGGGGTCGGGGTCGTCGAGTATTCGGATGGTGGCGCCGAAGGCTTTGGCGGTGGCGATGCCGGCTATGGTGGAGGCGGCGGTAGCGATGACGATGGGGGCGGTGTCGGCGTCTCGGCGCGATTGGGCGGGGAATGCTTTGAGGTCGGTGGGGGCTTGTGTGGGCCGGGTTGTGGGGGCAGCAGCAGTGCTGGTGGAAGTTTCCGCGGTGGTGCTGGTGGTGCTTGTGGTGGTGTTGGCCCATGCGGGGACGAGTTCGACGGCAGTGTCGCCGTCCAGGTCAGCGATGGCGTGGGGAATATGCCGTGGGTTGGTGACGGCGCGGGTAACAAACTGTAGGGCGGTGAGTTTTCCCAGGGCGTCTGGGGTTTCAGGGTCGGTGATGTAGTCGATTCCGGGTTGGGCTGGCAGGTGAGGTATGTCGCCAACGATGAGGATGGTGTGGGTTTTCAGGCGGGCGATCTCGTTGAGTATGGCGGCCCGGTTGGTGGTGGTGAGGGTGAGCATGGGTGCGTGGCTGATCACCGCAATGGAGGCGGCCCGGAGTTGGCTGGCGGGGTCGTTGCTGGTGACGACGAGGGTTTCCGAGGTGGTGAAGAAGTGTTGGGATGCGTCCACGCCGGTGAGGTCCCGGTCGGGCAGAACAATGGGGTGGTTGGGAAAGTCGGGGGAAACGTGCCGGTTGAGGTTGGTGTTGCGGGCGGCAATAAGGTCGGGGTTGATGCCGGTGTCCGCCTTGGTGTCATCGGTGCTGGTGGGGGTGCTGGTCGAGGTTGCGGGGGTGGGGTGCGGCGTCGAGAGGCAGCCGGCGACCGGGAGTGCCGCAACCAGGAGGGTGGCTGCGGCACAGGCGCGGGCGTGGGGGCGGCTAGGCAAATGCGCCGGGCCCTTCTTCACCTGCGTGTAGGTCGGTTTCGTCCACGTCGTGGATGGCCGTCATGCCCATGGCTTCTTCGATCATTTTCAGCAGGCGGTGGCGCCGGTCGGTGAAGAATTTCGGGGCGTTGGCTTGGAAGAGCAGTTTGGGGTCAACAAGGTGGGTTTCGAGCACGGCGTCGAAATCGTCGTCGTTGAGGAGGCTCTTGGATTGGACGCGGTACAGGTAGCGGGCCGGGGAGGATTCCTCGACCATGACGTGGGTGCGGCGGCTCATTGGGGTGCGGTTGAGCACGGAGTTCGCCAGGATACTGTCAATGCCGTTGGCTTTGCACCAGCTGAGGGGGAAGATGGGCCGGAAGTGAGTTCCCAGCTCGGAGAAGGTTTCGTGGTTGAATTCGATGGTGGTGCGCCAGTCTTTTGCGCCGCGGCCCATGATGAGCGAGTAGATGCCTTTATATAGGCCGGAGTTCGGGCCGGCGGAGAGTAGGCGGGATTCCACGAATCGGGCTTGGACGATGGACCGGGGGGTGGGAACATTATTGCGCCCATCGAAGTCGGTGACCCATGCGGTGACTTCGTCAACATCATTACCGATACGGATGGTGAGCGCCGGGGAGCCGTAGAGTTCGCCGAACACGCCGCACCAGAACCATTGGTGGATGCGGTCCCAGGCCTGTTGTTGGCTGAGCACGCCAGGCCGTTCGGCGAGCAGGGCGACTATGACGGCGAGGGGGACGAGCTGCGCGGAGTAGGGTACTTGGGAGGTGGTGATGATGCATCGGTGGGCCATGAAGTTGGCGGCTTCGTGGAAGGCCAGGCGCATGGTGTCGGCCGCGGGCCGGTATTCGTCGAGGGTGAGTTCGATGATGGATTCACGGAATGCGGATGCGTGCCCTTTTTTCGCCGTGACGTAGAGTGCGACGGAGGTGAGGAAATCGGTACGGTCGATTTCGGCAAGCGCGGGGTAGGCGCGGAGGATTTTTTCGGTTTTTTCCCAATCATCCTGGAGCCGGAAGGTGGGGTCTTCGGTGGCAAATTTCGCGGTGAGGAGTTCGAACACATCCATTTGCAGGCCAACAGAGTTGGCGTGGGCGAAGATGGATCCAATGCCCGCATGGTCGGTGCTGCGGGAGAGTTGGATCACGGGGACGGCGTAGCCGACGAGGGGTTTAATGATACGGGTGTAAAAGTTTTTTGCGCGTTCGCGGGCATCAGCGTCGGCGGATTGTGCAATATCAAAAAGCAGGTCGGTGCCGCCGTCGAAAAGCAGGTCGCAGACGGGAATGTAGCCGGCGGCGAGTGCGGCTTCGCGGGTGGCGAGTCCCTCGGGTAGATCTGGGGCGAAGTGGGATTTCACATGACCGTTTTCGTCGACGGAGACCACTGCCTCGTCGGGCAGCACGTCTTCGGAGACGGCTTTATTCACGTCGATGAAGAAACGGCGGCGTACTTTCTTCTTACGGAAGTCCGTGCTTTCCACCAGGCCGTCGCCCCGCATGCATTGGTAGAGGGTGGTGAGGCGCTGTTGCCCGTCGAGGAGCAGTAGACCTGGGGAAACCCCGATGTCGGGGGCGGTTTCGATCGGCCGGGGGCGGAAGTAGACGGGCACATCATGCGTGTCGAGCGCCATGAAGGAGCCGATGGGGTATCCGCGGAGCACCGTGACAAGTAGCGAGCGGATCCGGTCGACGTTCCACCGGTAGTCGCGTTGGAAGTCGGGGAGTTGGAGTTCTCCGCGGTTGATGAGGTCAAAAAGGTCAATGAGATCGTAGCTTGGCGTGGTAAAACCCATAATTTGAGTTTAGCCGCTTCCACCCAACTACGGCATGACTTGTGCTAGGTGTGGCAAATTATTTCGTGATTATGGTGTTTTGTTCCTTCGATTTGGACGGTGGTGTGATCGATTCCTAATTCCTTGAAGGCTTGTTGCACATCATCGAGCACCCCGCAGTCGGCTCGGGGTTTTTCGTCCACCATCACCACATGGCAGGTTGCGAGCAATTTATTGCCGTCGAGTGACCACACGTGCAGGTCATGGACGGCTGATACGCCTTCCACGGTTTCGAGCTTTTCGACGATCCCCTCGGTGTCGACGCCTACTGGCACTTGTTCGAGGAGAACCCGGAGCGATTCCCACGCGAGTTTCACGGAGCGCGGCAGGATGAGTGCCGCAATGATGAGGGAGGCTACCGTGTCGGCCCATAGGATGCCGGTGAATTGCATGAGGAGGGCGGCGACGATAACGGCAACGGACCCGAACAAGTCGACGAGAACATGCAGGTAGGCGCCGCGAACGTTCATATTTTCGTGGGAATGCCCGTGGAGCACGATGGCGCCGAAAATATTGGCGATGAGGCCGATCACGCCGACTACAAGCATGACGGTGATGTCGATGGTTTCGCCGTTGCGGAAGCGTTCGATGGCTTCGAACACGATCCAAACGGAGATAATGGACACGCTCACGGCGTTGAGGAGGGCGGCCACCACTTCGAATCGTTTATAGCCGTAGGTGGCGGTTTTCGTGGCGGTGCGTCGGGCTAGGAGGATAGCGACGGCAGCCACAACAAGCCCGGTGGAGTCGGACAGCATGTGCATGGCGTCGGAGATGAGCGCGAGGGAGCCGGAGTACCAGCCGCCGAAGAGTTCGGCGAAGAAAATAACCGCGGTGAAGAATAAGACGCCTAATAGGGCTCGCAGGGAGGAGGGCACATGACTGTGATTATGGTCATGATCGTGATCGTGCTGGTGGTCGTGATGATCGTGGGCATCGTGGGAGTGTTGGTGTTCCTCGTGATGAGCCTCATGGTCGTGATGGTCGTGGTCGGCAACAGCGGTCGCCCCCACATTGGTGGTGTCAGCCTGGTTTTCGGTGTTCGGCTTGGTCATGAATCTCACCTTACACGCTGTTTTCATTTAGCGCCAGTTATTGAAAATAAACATTAGGTATCACTACTATGTGGTTTATCACTATTGATAGTTCCCCCACTGTCGCCGAGGGACGTTTCGGCGTCGTCAAGCGGAGCCTTCCTCACCATGCCATCGCTGCTCACATTCCGCATGCCGGTTTTCTACCCACGAACGCAACCAACTTGTGTCATAGGGGGATGTGATCGAATCACGCAGAATTTTCCAATATTCGCAAGCCTTTTCATAATGCCCTGCACTGTCGTGGGCGACCGCCGCGGCATGAAATAGCTTCATCATTATTAGATGCACACACCCAAATTCATAAGCACACAGCGTTATCACCCACGGGGCTTCGGCCACAACCTGTTGATATTCACCCGCCCAATGCAGGCAACACACATAAGAAGCCCATTGAAGCGCAGTCATTGGATGCCTGAGCCCCCACCGATGCTCACAGGTGGTCGCCAACTCCGCAGCTAATACCAACCCCTGTCTCTTGCGGCCGGCTAACACTAACATCTCCGCATGGCGCCGTTGGATTTGCAGGGTTAATGGGGCGTCCACACCACAAAGTTTTTCACTCGCCCGTGCCGCATCGCGTAGCTGCCCAAGCGCCACCGAATCCTTGAGCCCAATATCTTGCAGGTAGCAGGCATAATTATAGCGAGCACACATCACAATAAAATCATCGTTCCCCCACTCATCAGCCATCACATCGATCAGCTGCCCATACCCTCTAGCAAAGAGCTTATACCCATCAGGCTTCTTGGACGGAGCATGGTACTCCCCTTCAGACCATCGGCGAAACCACCGGGTTGTGAGATCATTCAAATGGAAAACTTCATAATCGGCGATCAGGGGAATAATCTGGCGCCACGCCTCGGCAGGATGCCCTAGCAGGATTAAGTATCTTACGTACACAACCCGCGCTAAGAACGCTTCTGCGCAATAGCTGCGTTGATCCCATGTATCATCGGTATAATTCCACATTCGCTGCAATTCATCGTATGCCTTCTCCCGCTTACCCAGGTCACAAAGCACTTTCATATAACCATCATGAATGTTCACCAGGAGTACTTCTAAGTCATGATCGTCACAATAACAGTAGCCAGTGTATGGGATGCCATTGACGTCAATACCGCTCTCCACATACTCCTCAAAAAACGCAGAATATTCCCACTCCGCCAGATCCAACCACCCTTGGTTCCGTAACTGCCACAGATACCGCGACCGACACAAAAGTAACTCATCAGGTTTATTCATCACACCATCAAAAAGCCGCAGCGCAGGCCCCAATAACGCCGCCGCTTCCTCAATACATCCATGGCGTACAACATAATCAAGATAGCGGTAGCACTTATTACGGCTTCGAGGACCCATACATCCGTAAAATCGAAGCCACTGGGTGAGACACTGACACACATGCCGACTTGTGATAGCCGGATCGCTCTTCTTCCCTATCACTGTGCGCTGAATGTATTTCCACCAATCATCCAAGATCTTTGGAATACTGGTCCCCAACTCTCGACACGTACCCCACTGTTTTCGCACTTGCGCCATTGTTTTCAGCCAATTCCCGGTTCTCCGCGCTTGCCCCAATTGGTTATTTCCCGCAGCAATCTGCTCTTTCGAAAGCTGGCGAAGCTCATTGACGTGTTCCATGGCAAGGGCATGCCGGTCAGACTTGTGCAGCTGATACCAATCCAGCTCCAAAACAATGGAGCGAAATAAATCAGATTGCGTCCCATATTTCCCCGCCACAAAATCAATAAGTTTCACGTATTCGTCTACGGCCTCGTCAATTCGGCCAATACGCGTCAGCCCCGCGCAATACGCCCGCCGCTGTGGCACATCGCTTGGATCCGTAGGCGCCTTGAGCGTGGGATCCAGCCTTTGCAGTAGGTTAGGGTAGAAATCTTCACGATGTTTCAGCCGCTCGGCAAAGCGAAAAAACTCCGGGTTCCGCACTGGTAACGTAGCCACCGGGTTAAAGGTTTCCCTAATATATTTCGGTTGGTTGGCGGTAATATCATCCAAAAGCACTCGGGTATCTGCCAGGATTCCCAGCGGCCGGTGCATTGACCGCTTGTCGACGCCCCACAGGCGGCCATACTCCACCAACGCTTCTTTCTGATGCACCCCGGCCAGGAGGAAAACCAAGGTACCCCGGGCTAATCGGGTCAGGTCGTGCCTGCCACCCAGGGTTTTTGCATAGCCGCGCACCACCGCATGCAGCAGGTAAGTGGCCTCTTCAAAACAGCCCAACCGAATGAAACACCCGACCGCGGCAAACCGCACATCGTAGCCATCGTCATAATCCGCGACCAGCAGGTATTGTTCCAATGCCTGGAGATGTAAATTGGTTTCTTTCAAACACAGCGCCCAGTCGGCACGGTTACTTCTGGTTGTGGGATGCTCTGGACCAAACGTCTGTTCGCAGGCCGCCACAAGCCGCCGCAACTCGGGTTGGGCTGTCTTATCATCCCCCTCGTCCATAAGCGCGGTGGTGTAGTCCCGCCAGGCGGCTAACGTATCGGGGTGCTCCTCCCCCAAGGTTGCGCGTAACTGGATTAACTGGTGATAGTACTGTGCCGATGGAGTTTGACCCATGCATCAACTGTACTGCGATGACCGGTCCGAGCAATCCGGTGCCGCTCCCCCACCCCAATGATGTGGAAACCCACCTGCCGGCAAGTTGCCAGGCAGGTGGGTACACCGCAATACGTTGTGACGATGCTACGCGGTCTCGTCCAGTGGGTTCTTCACCCAGCTCATGAGGTCACGCAGCTTGTCGCCAACCTTCTCGATCGGGTGATTGGCGTTCTTGGCGCGCAACTCCTCCAGCTCCTTGTTGCCGCCCTCAATGTTGGCGAGCAGCCGCTTGGTGAAGGTGCCGTCCTGAATGTCGGACAGAATGTCCCGCATGCGCTGCTTAGCACTCTCATCAATCAGGCGAGGGCCGGACAGGTAGCCGCCGAACTCGGCAGTGTCAGAGATCGAATAGTTCATGTTAGAAATACCACCTTCGAACATGAGGTCGACAATGAGTTTCATTTCGTGCAGGCATTCGAAGTAGGCCATCTCTGGCTCATAGCCGGCTTCGGTCAACACTTCGAAACCGACCTTGATGAGTTCCTCAATGCCACCACACAGCACAGCCTGCTCGCCGAACAAGTCGGTCACAGTCTCCGCTTCGAAAGTGGTAGGAATCACACCGGCGCGGGCGCCACCGATAGCGGCAGCGTACGACAGGCACAGGGCCTTGCCCTCACCCTTGGGGTCCTGCTCCACGGCGATGAGGCAGGGAACACCCTTGCCATCCACGAATTGACGACGCACCAGGTGGCCTGGCCCCTTGGGGGCAACCATGCCCACGGTGATATTGGCGGCCGGCTCAATCAGGTGGAAGTGAATGTTGAGGCCGTGGCCGAACAACAAAGCATTGCCGTCAGACAGGTTCGGCTCGATCTCTTCCTTGTACACCTTGGCTTGGGAGGTGTCCGGGATCAACACCATGATGACATCGGCCCAGGCGGTGGCGTCCGCATTGGACAGCACCTTGAAACCGGCCTCTTTGGCTTTTTCGGCGGACTTGGAGCCCTCACGCAGGCCAACCACAACCTCCACGCCAGAATCCCGCAGGTTCTGGGCGTGAGCATGCCCCTGGGAGCCATAGCCCAACACCGCAACCTTACGTCCCTGGATGAGCGACAGATCGGCATCGGCGTCGTAAAGCACTTCAATAGCCATAAGTAACAATATACCTTTCGTTGAAAAACTGACTACCTAACGTTATATCACAGAATGAGATGAAACCACGGGGCCAGTCTCACTTTGTGGGATATGTCGGCATATGGTGTGGGTGCGACGACCGCGACAGTCGCCGCACCACCACACTCTAACGTACGCTTGGTGCCATCGTCTTCGGGCCCCGGTTGAGCGCAATCTGGCCGGAAGAAATCAACTCACGGATCCCAAACGGCTCCAACACCTCCAACAATGCCCGCAGTTTCCCCTGCGTACCGGTTGCTTCAATAACCACCGAATCCGGTGCCACATCCACCACCCGGGCCCGGAAAATATTGGCGGCATCAACCACCTGCGGCCGATTATTGGCATCCGCAGCCACCTTCACCATCATCAACGCCCGAGCTACCATGGTGCCTTCTTCCAGCCGCACCACTTTCAGCACCGGAACCAGCTTATTTAGCTGCTTAGTGATCTGCTCAATATTGACCTCATCGGCATCCACCACCACCGTAATCCGGTTGATCTTCGGATGCTCGGTCTTGCCGGAAACCAACGACACCAACGAAAACCCCCGGCGCGTAAACATGGCCGACACGCGGGAAATGATGCCGTCTAAGTCTTCCACTAGCACGCTTAAAACATGGCGGGATACCACGGTGTTATTAGGATTATTAGGCATTATCTCGACTCCTTATTCCTCGAATTGTTTTTCGATAACGCTTGGGTCGGCATCGAAGAAGGGGCGCAGGCCGCGCGCGTATTCGATATCCGAATTGGAGTGGCCGGCGGCAACCATGGGCCACACTTGGGCGTCTTGGCCCACGATGAAGTCGATGACCACGGGGCGGTCGGTGATTTCTTGGGCCTTACGGATCGTGGGTTCGATCTCTTCGTCTTTGGTCACGCGGAACGCCACGCAGCCTTGGGCTTCGGCAAGTTTGACGAAGTCGGGCATGTATTCGTGTTGTTCCCGCAGTTTCGTGTGGGAGTAGTGCTCATCGTAGAACAGGGTTTGCCACTGGCGAACCATGCCAAGGTTACCGTTGTTAATGAGGGCGACTTTAATGGGGAATCCTTCAACGGCGGCGGTGGTGAGTTCCTGGTTTGTCATTTGGAAACAGCCGTCGCCGTCAACAACCCAGATTTCTTTCTCGGGGGCGGCTGCTTTCGCACCAAGGGCTGCGGGGATGGCGTAGCCCATGGTGCCGGAACCACCGGAGTTCAGCCAGGTGCGGGGGTTTTTGAAGTCGATGAATTGGGCTGCCCACATTTGGTGTTGGCCCACGCCGGCAACGTAGACGGCTTCGGGGCCGGCGATGCGAGAGAGAGTTTCGATGACGTGTTGGGGTTCTAGCAGGCCGTCGTGGGTGCGCACATAGCCGCGGGGGAATTTCTCTTTCAGTCCCTGGACGTGGCGGGACCAGTCGCCGATGTCGATCCCGTCGGGGAGTTGGCGTTTGAATTCGGCGAGCAGTGCGGCGAGCACTTCTGCGGCGTCGCCGACGATGGGGACGTCGACGGGCCGGATTTTGCCGATTTCGGCGGGATCAATGTCAGCGTGGATGACTTGGGCGTCGGGGGCGAAGGTTTCGGTTTGGCCGGTGACCCGGTCGTCAAAGCGAGCGCCGATGGTAATGAGCAGGTCGGATCCCTGCATGCCACCCACGGCGGCGACCGTGCCGTGCATGCCAGGCATGCCCAGGTGCAGCGGGTGGTCGTCGGGGAAGGACCCTAATGCCATGAGAGTGGTGACCACCGGGATGCCGGTGTGGTTAGCGAATTCTAACAGTTGGGGGGCCGCGTTGGCTTTAATGACGCCGCCGCCGATGTAGAGAACTGGGCGTTTGGCCTCGCCGATGAGTTTAATGGCTTGTTCGATGGGTCGGCTGTGTGGGGTGGTGACAGGCCGGTAGCCGGGCAGTTCGAGTTGGGGTGGCCAGACGAAGTCGAGTTCGGTGTTTTGGATGTCTTTGGGGATATCAACGAGGACTGGGCCGGGGCGGCCGGTGGCTGCCAGGTGGAAGGCTTCGGCGATGACCTGCGGGATTTGGGCGGCGTCGGTGATGATGAAGTTGTGTTTCGTGACCGGCATGGTGATGCCGCGGATGTCGGCTTCTTGGAAGGCGTCGGTGCCGAGAATGGGGCGGGGCACCTGGCCGGTGATGGCGACGAGCGGCACGGAATCCAGGTAGGCGTCGGCGATGGGGGTGACTAGGTTGGTGGCGCCGGGCCCGGAGGTGGCGATGCATACCCCGACTTTGCCGGAGACTTGCGCGTAGCCGGTTGCGGCGTGGCCGGCACCTTGTTCGTGCCGGACGAGAATATGCCGTAGTTTAGTGGACGAGTAGAGCGCTTCGTAGAGCGGAAGGACGGCGCCACCGGGCAGGCCGAAGACGAGGTCGGTGCCAAGGTTTTCAAGTGACCGGACGATCGCTTCGGCACCGCTGATGCGTTCGGCTTGGGGTTTGGTGGTGTCCTGCGGTTTTTGGCTTCGGTGGGCGACCGTTGCCGGGGTGGGGTGTGAGGAAGCTGCCACGACTTCAGACTCCTTGAGTAAAATCACTGGGTTTTTAAAGGTTTCTGCCGACTCCACATCGTGGGTGAGATATGACTTGGTAGAAATCCTATGCAAAAACCCTCGCTTCAACACTTGTGGCGTGAACCGAGGGCGCTTGACAAATCAACTTGCACTAGGCAGTTGACACGGCAGGCGCCGCGACAATTACCACGAGTACAAGCTGAATAATGTTCATGGGATCACATACTACCCTCCTAGGGGTGGTTCATCGCAAATCCACCCCCGTATGCTAGAAAATTCAGTCTCCTCTTAACCTCACCGTAATGTAGCAGTTCAGCTGTGGGGTAGGCGTGGTCGAACACTTGTATCCCTTCTTCAGGTCTTCGCTATGCTCGAACATTATGCCCCTATCTACCATTGCATCTTTGTTTTGGGCTTGGATTGTTGATCCGGGTCTTACTCTTGGGCTGTGGCTCATTATTGCATTGCTGATTCCTCGCGCCGGGCGATTGGCGATGTATTTGATTACCAATAAAATCGTGGCGCCTGATGAGGATGATACGAAAACTCAACTGGCGTTAGCCGGTGTGTTGGTGTATTTAGCGCAGATAGCTGCGTATTTCCTGGTTTTCGTATTTGCGTTGAGCGCGTTGGGCTTTTCACTGGCGGGCGCGACCATCCCGGCGACCGCGGCGTCGGCCGCTCTTGGTTTTGGCGCTCAGTCGATTATTGCGGACTTTATTGCCGGGTTTTTCGTGTTGAGCGAGAAGCAATATGGCGTGGGCGACTGGGTGCGGTTTGAGGGTGGTGCCACGGATATTGAGGGCACCGTCATTCAGATTACGATGCGGTCCACGAGGATTAGGACCTTGGCCGAACAGACGGTGATTATCCCGAATTCCAAGGCTGGCGTGTCGATCAATAATTCCAATCACTGGTCGTCCGCGGTGGTGACCATGCAGATCCCGTTGTTGGAGTCGTCGACGGTTGATGAAGCTGTTGAGCGGGCGACGAAGGCTGCGGAGGCTGCGTTGACGGAACCGAAGATAGACGAGGTGGTGTGGGGGGCATTGACCGTGCACCCCGCGGTGAATGTGACCGAGCCAACCACTGTGGGTATGCCGTGGACGGTTGGTGTGCGGTTCTTGGCGCAGGTGAAGCCGGGTAGCCAGTGGTTGGTGGAGCGGGCGATCCGCATGAGTTTGGTAAGCGAGTTTTGGAATGAGTACCGGTCGACGTCGTCGCTGGATGGTAAGTATTCGCTGAATGATGCCAACGCCAAAGGTAGCGTGGGCGCGGACCAGGCTTCCCCGAAGACCACCATGTTTGCCAGCACGTCGGCTAGCGACGCGGCGAAGGCGGTGGATCAGGATCATAAGTTTAGGTCATTGACGACCGAACAGCTGCGGGAGGTGCGGCTGCGGCATGCGCCCGAGGGGGTGTTGTCGCCTGACGACGTGGTGCCTCCCGAGAAAGTGGAGTCGCAAACCGAGCGGGGCCTGCTCACCACTAATGATCCAGCAATCCCTGACCATGATAAGAAGAAGACCTCAAAGGAAGAAGAGAAGCCCAAGGAGGAGCGCAAGCTCAAGGGCTGGGAGAAGCTTTTGACGATTGGTGGCCGGGTGCGGGTTTCCACCACCATGCTGTTGGTTGCCGCCCTTGTGTTGTTGGTGTTGAAGGGTCTTACTTTCACCCCCGCCAATGGTGCAGAGGGTAATGCCGGTATTTTGGCCCCCAAGGCCACGCAGAGCGTGAACGCCCCTGGTAATGGTTATGGGGTGTCCCAGTCGACGAATACGAATGCGCCGACTACCGGGACGAATTCGGAGTCAACGAATCCTAGTGACGAACAGTCGCAGAGCACCGACTCGTCCGGACACCCGCGTGGTTCGGAGGTCGCTCCGACGCAGGGTTCATCATCCCGTGGGGCGGGGGGCGCTAACTCGAATGATGATTACAGCGGCCAGGAGCCGTCAGGTGGCACGAATGGTACCGCTGGTGGTACTTCGGGGGGCACGAGTGGCGGCACCGGCGGTAACGCTGGCGGCGGTACTGCCGGGGGTACTTCGGGTGGCACATCCGGTGGCACCAATAGTGGTGGCACTGGCGGCGGTACCGCAGGCGGGACATCCGGTGGTACCGGTGGTAATACCGGTGGCACCACTGGCGGCACTGGTGGTGAGACCGGCGGCGGCACAGGTGGTACCGGCGGTGGCACCACTGGCGGCACTGGTGGTGAGACCGGCGGCGGCACAGGTGGTACCGGTGGCGGCACCGCAGGCGGCGCCGGTACCCAATAATCCCCGACGCTAGCCGCACCCGGATAATCGGATAGCCCCAGTTCAATATCGAGAACTGGGGCTTTTTGCCGCCCATCAACTACTATGGGTGCCCATGGCAGAGCAACAGCATCACGTGTTCCGGCCCGAACGCACCCATCTTTTGGCGGCCATCATCATGATTCTCCTGTCGCTGTTTATCATTGGCAGTGATCTTCTCTACCTGTTTTGGTTGCCGCTTCTGCCTGTTGTGTTCATTATGTGGGTAGTGCGTGCCCACACTATTGTTGACGACACTGGGATCACCGCCCATCCCGCATTTGCTCAGCCCACCACCACCGATTGGGCGGATATTGCCGGCATTGGGTTTGGTCGGTCCCAGGCATTCCTGCAAACCAAGGAGGGGAAGAAAATCACGCTGCCTGGGGTGACGTTTAATTCTCTCCCCCAGCTGGAGGCGACCTCTGCCGGCCGGATTCCCGATGCTCTCACCCAGGGCAGGCAGGCTGCGGACGACAAGGTGGTGATTGTGCATAAGGATGGCCGGCAGGTGCTCGTCGATAAGCAGGAATACGAGCGGTTGGCGGCAGAGGACGTCGATAAGCAGGCGAAAACCGACTCGGATTAACAGCATGCCACGACGCGGTATAGGCTAAGAACACACTCTGACTTAATACGTGCGGGGACACCCATACCCGCCGCACCCACATACGATTGTAAGAAGACTAGTTTATGTTTCCGCTTCGATCCCGCGTGACCACTGTTGGCCGTAATGCGTCCGGGGCCCGCGCTCTTTGGCGCGCCACCGGCACTCAAGAACACGAATTCGGCAAGCCCATTGTCGCCATTGTGAACTCGTACACCCAATTCGTGCCCGGCCACGTGCATTTGAAAAACGTTGGCGACATTGTGGCTGACGCTGTCCGGGCCGCTGGTGGGGTGCCGAAAGAATTCAATACCATTGCGGTCGACGATGGTATTGCCATGGGCCACGGTGGCATGCTGTATTCCCTCCCGTCCCGGGAGATCATTGCCGATTCGGTCGAATATATGTGCAATGCCCACACCGCCGACGCCATGGTGTGCATCTCTAACTGCGATAAAATCACCCCCGGCATGCTTAATGCTGCCCTCCGCCTGAATATTCCCGCCGTGTTTGTGTCTGGTGGGCCTATGGAGGCCGGGAAGGTCGTGGCCGTTGATGGCATAGCCCACACCCCAACGGACCTTATCACGGCGATTACTGCCTCTGCCTCGGAAGATGTTTCCGACCAGGATTTGCATGCTATTGAGGCGTCTGCCTGCCCCACCTGCGGTTCCTGCTCCGGCATGTTTACCGCGAACTCGATGAACTGCCTGACGGAGGCATTGGGGCTTTCACTTCCGGGGAACGGTACTACCCTGGCTACCCACACCGCCCGCCGCCAGTTGTTCGAACAGGCCGGCGAAATGATTGTGGATTTGTGTCGCCGCTACTACGGTGAGGAAGACGAATCCGTCCTCCCCCGCAGCATCGCCACGAAGGATGCGTTTTGTAACGCTATGGCCCTCGACATGGCCATGGGCGGCTCCACGAATACGGTGCTCCACACCTTGGCCGCCGCGCAGGAGGGTGATATTGATTTCACTCTCGCCGACATTGATGAGCTTTCTCACCGCATCCCCTGCATTTCGAAGGTCGCCCCCAATGGCACCTACCACATTGAAGACGTGCACCGGGCCGGCGGTATCCCCGCCATTCTTGGGGAGCTGCGGCGGGCCGGCCTGCTCAACGAAGACGTGCACACCATCGCCTACGATACGGTGGATGGGTGGCTCAACGACTGGGATATTCGCAGCGGAAAAACCATTGACCAGGCGATCGAGCTGTTCCACGCCGCGCCTGGTGGGGTGCGTACCACGGAGCCGTTCAGCCAGTCCACCAGGTGGGAATCTCTGGACCTGGATGTGGTCAATGGGTGTATCCACGACATGGAGCACGCCTATTCCGAAAACGGCGGGTTGGTTATTTTGCGCGGCAACCTCTCCCCCGACGGGTCTGTGCTGAAAACCGCCGGCGTGGATGAGGAATTATGGGAATTCACCGGGCCCGCACGGGTGTGCGAATCCCAAGAGGAGGCGGTGTCCACGATCCTCAAGCATGAGGTGCAGCCAGGTGAGGTGGTGGTCATCCGCTATGAGGGGCCGGCCGGGGGTCCGGGAATGCAGGAAATGCTGCACCCCACATCGTTCTTAAAGGGGGCTGGCCTGGGCAAAAAGTGCGCGCTCATCACCGATGGCCGGTTTTCTGGGGGCACGTCCGGGCTGTCTATCGGCCATATGTCTCCCGAGGCCGCCCACGGCGGGTTGATTGGCTTGATTGAGAACGGCGATTCGATCACAATTTCGGTGAAGAACCGGCTGCTCACGCTCAATGTGCCCGATGATGTGATCGAGCAGCGGCGGCAGGAAATGCTGTCCCGGGAAAAGCCGTGGACACCACGCAGCCGGGACCGGCAGGTGTCGAAAGCGCTGCGGGCCTATGCGAAAATGGCAACCAGCGCCGATAAGGGCGCGGTGCGGCTGGTCGATTAACCAACCGCCACCGTTCCTGGCCCGAAAACGCCATGGCCTATGGCCCGCACAGGCAGGTAATGGGCACCGGGTAGGCCCTTAGAGCCACGCTCGCCACAACTTGCTGGCCGACGGGTGGTGATGGGCCAGCTATTGGTCGGTGTGTCGGTGTTTCGGGGCGTGCGTTACACTTGCCGTGCAAGCATACCGCCTCTCAACCAAGGATCGTCAGCGACCAGTGACTGCCAATAAAACATTAACCCTGCTGCTCGAAGCCATTGAATCCGCATTTTCGACAAAAATCGTGGTGCGGAGTCTCACCATCTGCGGTTTCCTGGCATCAATCATGGTCATGGTGGTGCAGGTGCTCAGCACCACCGACCGGATCGACATGATGGTGTACCGGGCGGGCGCCCAAGCCTATGTGGATGGCGGGAGTCTTTACGGGGAACCGTTCGAAGTGTTCGGCCTCAAACTGCCGTTTATTTACCCGCCGTTTGCGGCCCTGCTGCTCGCCCCGTTCACCCTCTTGACGGATGTGGGGGCGGGTTATGCCATGGTGGCTATTTCCGCACTCTTCATGCTGGCGTGCATATGGTTTTTGGCCCAGAATTTACTACGTGACACCGGGTTAGCGTTGCTGCTCACCAGTTGGGCGTGGGGGCTCATACTGTTGTCGGAGCCGGTGCGGGCCAATGCGTCTTTCGGGCAGATCAATATGTGGCTGCTGGTGCTGGTGTTTTTGGACCTGGTTCCCCGGCGCCGGCGCATCCCCCAGGGGTGGCTGATCGGGGTGGCGGCCGCCATTAAGCTCACACCAGTGGTGATGCTGTTTGTGTTCCTGATAAAGAAGGATTGGCGGGCGATCACCTCAGCGATCGTGGGGTTCCTGGGGGCCACCGGGGTTGCGGCATTATATAACACCCGGGAGACGGTGGATTTTTACACCCGGGCGATTTTCATCATGAACGATAACTCCAAGATTGGGGTGAATATCGCCTATATTTCCAACCAGTCCATCAAGGGGGTTATCACCCGGTTGTGGCCGTCGAACGATGCCGCGAATGCCGCCAGCAGCCTCATTAATATTATTTGGTTGGTCCTGGTCGCCGTCACCATCACCGCGTTCTATTTCATTATTAAAGCCCTGCTGAACCGGGATCTGTTCCTCCTTGCGGCGTTCGCCAATTCGGCGTTGATGCTGTTGATTTCCCCGATTTCGTGGAATCACCACTGGGTGTGGTTACCACTGTGGCTGATCGTGTTGTGGCATTACAGTTGGCGGCTGCGCAGCCGTGACGGCCTGGTGACCGCCGCGATTCTTAGCTTCTTCACGCTGACGGTGCCGCCGCAATGGTGGCTGGGGGATCCCACCGGGGACCAGGATTTTCAGCAGCACCTGTTTATGAAGATTTTTATGGACGATTATTTCTTCTGGTGCCTGATGCTCACCATCATGCTGTGCGTGGCCATGCCGCGGATCATGGATTTAACCCGGCCCGACCAGGTTTCCCCTGCTCGCTAAGCTTGTCGACGTGACCACTGGCGGGATTATTGGCTAGCGCCGGCACTGGTTCGCGTATGGATCGTGGCTTCGTGATAAAGAACAATGATCTCCTCTTCGAAATCTATTTTTCCGCCACATCCACGCACGATGACCGTTACTACAGCACCAGGTTGTGTACTCAGCCATGCTCCCTAACCTTCCTCAACTATGTTCCCAATTACTGCGGCTTTCCCTGGGCAATGAAATCCTAATTTTTAGAGAAAACAACCATCGGTAAACATTGGGAAGAATTATTCACACAACTCGATCAGGATTTATCAGTCGCATGGTCAGAATTAGCAGATGCTCAAGATCTATATACCGTGGTAGAACACGTGCATTCCTGGACAACGAAAGACATCAACATTCAAGGGCTCCCGCCCCGACCTGGTAACTAGACCACTCAAGAAGAATGAGACAACGCCATAAAAATGGTGACGGAATACGTCGATAAGCATCAAAAAGCGCACCCCCGCTCACCACGGGCATGATGGTGGTATGGATTACCAGGAATTAGCGGCGAAACAGCGCGGGTTTCTTCTTTCATCCCAGCTATCCGATCGAGAGTTTTCCGATGCTATCCGCACCGGTTTCATCTGCAGCCCGCCGGGAATGCAATGGTACTTTCACCATGGTCGCTCCAACGAAATACCATGTGCTTCTACTAAGTACATGCAATACGCGTACTGCACCAAACTTGTCGGTGGCCACATAGCCGATAGTATTTACCTGAATTGGTTGGTCGCATTCCCCACCATCCCGCCGGAGCACCGACATCCAACCCCCTATGTTTGTGGCACAAAGGCATTAAAAGCCCGCGGGTTTGACACTGGCCGGTGCGCGGTGGCTGATATCATCATGACCCCGCCGGAATTACTGCCCTATATCGACGAAACTTCCCTGTGCGACTACATCATAAATGAGCATATTACCCCTGATGATTGGGAGCTTGTCGATAATATTCCGGTGGAAAATCCGCTTCCTGCCATGCGTAAATTCCACGAAGATGGTGACGATCGGATAGATGCTATTGATATGGCGTACCAGGCCTACCACCGCGGGTATTCCTGGGAAGACATTGCCTGGACCATTGAACCCGCCAAAGATTTATGGGTTGATGACGATACTGGCACCCAGCCCGCTAACGGCAAAGAGCTCCTCGATATTTTCTTTGCCGAGCGTTCCCCGGATGACCCTCGTCCGCCCTACGATGATGACGACTGGTGATAAGCCCCCACCAGAGGGCGTCGGCAAGCCTAGTTAAAGGGGTTCGCACCCGCACCAAACCACCACAGGGCTGCGGCGCCAACCAGTCCGACGGCGGCGAAAATCCAGGAGGATGCCAACGGCCGACGGGACCAGCCCCGGCTGCGGTCGAATGATATGGTGCCCGGGCCGGTGAACACCATGGCGAACGCAAGCGCGGTGAGCAGCACGCTCAACCACACCGAGTCGTTAGGGCTGAGCACGCTGAAGTTGGGTTGTTTATCAATGGCGTGCAGGGTGCTGAAACCGCACACGGTAATTACCAATGCGGTGGCCACCGGGCTGAGCAGGCCGCACAGGAGGAAAACCCCGGCAGCCAGCTGCAGGGTGGGGATAATGATCGACAAGGCGGAGCCGAACGTGTAGGTGGCGAAGTCGTGTTGCAGGCCGGTGAGGCCGGGGTTCGCACCAATCTGGAAGAACGTGCTCACCGACACAATGATGAGGTAGGTGGAGATAATCGCCCGCACCAGCAGCAACCCGAAGTCCAGGGTGCCGCGTTTTTCTTTGGGCTCGTCCTGGGATCGTGCGTTGAGGAATTCCTCGTTGACGATTTGCCGGTCCCTGGCCATGGCGGGCGCCGCCACCACCGGCGAGGCACCCGGCGTGGGAATCGCCTCGTTTTCGGATGTGGCAGGATAGGACTCCTCATAATCGTCGTAATCCTCATAGTCGTCCACCGGATCGGGGGTACCCCCTGGGCTATTGGGGCCGCCTGGCGCGTAGCTGTCGTCGCGGGTGAGTTCGGCGGTGGCAAAATATGAGGAGTCGGCGTAGTCATCCGCCGTCGACTGCTGCTGTTGTGTTGGCCTAGGTGTGGGCGGGAAATATTGGGGGGTTTTCGACCCATCGCCGGAAGGGTTTCCGA
The DNA here is from genome assembly GCF_011612265.2 of Corynebacterium matruchotii. Lineage (NCBI taxonomy): Bacteria > Bacillati > Actinomycetota > Actinomycetes > Mycobacteriales > Corynebacteriaceae > Corynebacterium > Corynebacterium matruchotii. The sequence goes on from NZ_CP050134.2 coordinate 1,489,572, forward strand.
ATACGTTCGCGGATAGGTCTTGTTGTGATGCGGCCATCACGGTGGTGTCGTTATCGGTTTTCCTAGGTTTATTGGGGGTGATTTCTTCTGGCACGACCCGGCCGGCCCGGTTGTAGACGTCAGATGCTGGGGTGGCGGGTTTTCGTTGCCCGCCGAATGTGGGAAATTGGTTAGCGAAGGGGTCGTGTTGATGAGAATTGTTAGTGTTGTCGCTCATACTTATCAAGGGTATTCGATAACTATACGGGCATCCCAAACCGGCCACACCGTACCGGGTGGGATTTCTGTGCCAGAAATTATTTTCGAACCTATTATTGGGGGTATGCGGTGGGGATATGCCTGGGATGGGGGAATTTGTTGCGGCGGACACGCAACCATCATTGGTGAATGTTTGTTCGAAAGATTTTCCCATTTGGCATGTTTTATCTGCTACCCCTCCTCCCCCATCATTGGATAAGAGCGCGTTAAGGAAAAGCCAGTGATGATGGCCGACGTTTCATAGCATGCAGGGAATGCATGGGCAGGCCCCGGGCCACTGTCGGGCCGCCGGATCGCCGAAAATTTGGTCGCCTGCTACCGGCATGTGCCGAGGTGTTGGTGTGTAGGCAGACCTCGGGCCGATGTACGTGGCGGCGTTTGGGCCGCAGCTCACCCGACGCGGGGCTGCCGCGATCCCATAGCCTGCTTGCGGTATGGCGGCAGGTGGTTGGCTGCCGTCTCCGGCCGCCTCGCCTGGTTGCCATGCCGGCCGCACCAAGTATCGACCGGTACAAGTCCTGGTTGCCGCGCTCCAGGGCGTTTGAAGAGCGCGGCAACCGGTCATGCTTGGGCAGGTTTAGGAGCAGGTGGCGAGTACTTTCTCCATTGCGTTTTTCTCCGCCGGGGTGACGCTGAGCCCATAGGTGGATTTGATGGTGATTTGCCGGCCCACGTATTCGCACTGGTAGGCGGTGTTTGGTGGGAGCCACTCGGCGGCGTTTTTGGCGGATTTTTGGGTGTTGGATTCCCGGTTGGTGGCCTGAAGGTTGATCGGATCGTTGGCGAAGTTGCGTCGGCGGTCCGCATCCCACTGGTAGGCGCCCGAATACCAAGCGTCGCCTAGGGCCACCACGTGGTCAATGGGAATCAGGTCACTGGATTTTCTTCCGCGTTTGAAGTCAATGGTGGTGTTGGTGTAGGGGTCGTTGAGTTTCCCCTTGGTCACGATGCAGTTGCGTTTGGCGGGTTTGAATTCCACGTCGGTGAGGTCGCGGGCCAGAATGTCGTTGCGGGTGTCGCAGCCGTTATGGCCACCGTCCACGGTGACATCGTCGCTCCAGGGTTTGCCGAATTCGTTCCGATCGTATTTGGGGACGTTGGGGCTAAAACCGCGGGTGGGGAGGCTGCCGAGGGCGGTGCGGGCGGCATTGATGTCGACCGCAGAGAGCGCCGGTGCCGGCTGGCCGGTGGCGTCACCAGCGTCGCCGGTATCACTGGTGTCAGCATCGTCGGGGAGTTCGTTTTCTTCCCCGTTGCTGCTGGTCCCGTCGTCGACAGGCGGTTGTTGGCTGCTTGTGGTGGTTGATTTGCGGGCGAAGGAGCTGCCACTACCTTGGTCGCAGGCTACAAGCGATAGGGCTACGAAGAGGGTGGTTGCGCATGTGGTTACTAATTTTGTTCTGGTCATCGGCGCTAGATTATCACGACATTGAGGCAACATTAGCGATTACTGCTGTAGTGTTTGCGCAGCAGTTTGTACGGCGGTGGTGAGTTTTTCCAATGCTGGTGATTCGAGCCGCCACCTGTGCCAATAGAGGGGCACGTCAAGGATGGTGTCGTCGAGTCGGACCACGTCGCCGCTCATGAGGAGTGGTTGTGCGTGTTGTAGTGGTAGTAGTGACCAGCCGAGTCCTACTCGGGTTGCTTCTGTGAAGGCTTCGGCCGAGGGGATTTGTGATATTCGACGCATGATTGGTTGCGCGTTATCGGGTTCGTGGCGGGTTTTTTGGACGTGGGTTTTGAGGCCTTCGTCTTGGAGGCCGTCGCGGGGGCCGAAGCGGAGTGCTGGCATGGCTTCCCAGTCGACTTGCCCGTCGGTGGTGTATTTGTCGAGTAGCCAGGGGTTGGCGACGGATACGTAGCGCATGGTTCCGAGTTCGATGGCGTCGCAGCCGGGGGCGGGGTGGGGGTCGCGGGTGACTGCGCCGAGCACGTCGCCGCGGCGCAGGAGGTTGAGTGAGTGGGATTCGTCTTCGATGCGGAGGGTGAGGGTGACGGCATCCCAGCTGGCTACCCTGGCGAGCACGGGCGGGAACCAGGTGGCGAGCGAGTCGGCGTTGATGGCGACTGATAGTGGGATGGTGGCGATGCGTTCTTTGAGGTTGGCCATGGTTTCGGCTTGGAGTAGTGCCATGCGGCGGGCGGCTTGCATGAGGACTTCGCCGGCTTCGGTGGCGCTGACGGGGGTGCCGCGGCGCAGCAGGAGGCGGCCGACGGTTTTTTCCAGGGTTTTGATGCGTTGGCTCACGGCTGATGGGGAGATTCCGAGGATGTAGGCGGCGTCTTCGAAGCTGCCTTCGTCCACAATGGTAAGCAGGGTTTGGAGGTGAATGGGGTTCATGACCAGCATTATAAAGCGGTTCTTACGCAAGTTAATAAAAAGTAATTTTACTTAAGTGGGTGTTTCGGTAACACTAAGACCTATGAGCATTGCTGTTGCTGGTTTCCTCTTGGGTCTTTCTCTCATTGTTGCCATCGGCCCGCAAAACGCCCTGGTGATCCGTCAGGGCGTCAAGCGTGAGGGTTTGATTGTCGTGCTTGCTATTTGCATGCTGAGCGATATTTTCTTGATCTTTGGTGGCACTGCCGGCGTGGGCGTGATTATTGAAAAAGCCCCTCTTGCCCTGGTGGCGTTGAAGTGGTTTGGTGCCGCCTACCTAGCTTGGTTCGCGGTTTCGTGTTTTAAGGACATGGTAAAGCCGCGGGCGTTGGACAGTTCCGCCACCGATAATGGTACTTCGCTTGACGACGCCCCCACGGTGGCACATATTTCGAACGTGGATTCGACCAGTGGGAATGGTGGCCAGGTGCAAACCAAGACCCGGCCCATCACCACCACTGCCCCAACCCGGCAGGCTCACCCGGCTCGGCCGTGGGTGAAACCCGCATTGGCGGCGTTGGCGTTTACCTGGCTCAACCCGAGCGCCTATATTGATACGCTCGTCATGTTGGGTGGGATCGCTAACCAACATGGGGAATCCGGCCGGTGGGTGTTTGCGGCGGGCGCGCTGATGGCGTCGGCAGTGTGGTTTCCATTGTTGGGGTTTTTCTCGACGCGGTTTTCCCGGGTGCTGAGCCGGCCGCAGGCGTGGCGGGTCATCAATGGTGTGATTGGGTGCATCATGGTGGTGATGTGCATTCGGCTGATAATGCACTAGGAAGACCAGGTGGAGGAAATAACAATAGGCCGCAGATCGGCGGAAGTGGGGGTTGCCGACCTGCGGCCTTTTGGGTTTGCGGCTCTCGCGGGGGTTATTCGGCGAGTTTCGCGGCGATGAGCTTATTCACCTGCCCGGGGTCGGCCTTGCCGCGGGTGGCCTTCATGACCTGGCCAACGATAGCGCCGGCCACCTTGGTGTTGCCGGCCCGGTATTTGGCCACAATGTCGGGGTTGGCGGCAATGGCCTCATCGACGGCGGCTTCGATGGCCCCGTCGTCGCGGACGACCTCCAGACCGCGGGCGGCAACAACCTCGTCGACGTCGCCTTCGCCGGCAAGCACCCCATCAACCGCCTGGCGGGCGAGCTTATTGGTGAGCTTCCCCGCCTTGATGAGCTCCACCACGTGGGCGACCTGGGTGGGGGTGATGGGCAATTGGTCGAGCTCTATGCCTTGCTGGTTGGCTTTTTGCGCCAGGTAGGAAACCCACCAGGAGCGGGCCTCGCCGGAGGTGGTGCCCGCCGCAACGGTGGCGATGATGGGTTCGAGGGCACCGGCGTTGACAATGTCCCGCATTTCAGCGTCGGAGATGCCCCATTCTTGCTGGATGCGGGCCTTCCGCACCCAGGGCAGTTCCGGTAGGGTGGCCCGGATTTCTTCCACCCATTCCCTCGGGGCGATGACTGGGGGCAGGTCGGGGTCATTGAAGTAGCGGTAGTCCTCGGCGGTTTCCTTGGGCCGGCCCTTGGTGGTGGTCCCGTCGGTCTCCTGATAGTGGCGGGTTTCCTGGATAATGGTGCCGCCGTCGGCGAGGACCTGGGCTTGCCGCTGCATTTCGTAGCGGACCGCCTGGTAGACGGAGCGCAGGGAGTTAATATTTTTCGTTTCGGTGCGGGTGCCGAACTCGGTGGCACCAATGGGTTTGAGGGACACGTTGGAGTCGACACGCATGGATCCCTGGTCCATGCGGGCGTCGGAAACCCCGAGGGCCTTGACCAGGTCGCGGAGGGCGGCAACGTAGGCGCGGGCAACCTCGGGGGCGCGGCGGCCGGCGCCAATGATGGGTTTCGTGACGATCTCGATGAGGGGAACACCGGCCCGGTTGCAGTCAACGAGGGAGGAGGTGGCGCCGTGGATGCGGCCGTCGGTGCCACCAATGTGGGTGAGCTTGCCGGTGTCTTCCTCCATGTGGGCGCGCTCGATTTCGACGCGCCATTCGGTACCATCGTCGAGAATAACGTCAAGGTAGCCGTCGTAGGCTATGGGCTCGTTGTATTGGGAGATTTGGTAGTTTTTGGGCTGGTCGGGGTAGAAATAGTTTTTGCGGGCAAATCGGGATGATTCGGCGATGCTGCAGTTTAAGGCCAGGCCGATCTTAATGGCCCACTCCACGCCTTTGGCATTGACGACTGGGAGCGCCCCGGGCAGTCCTAGGGAGACGGGGTCTACATGGGAGTTGGGTTCCGCACCAAAGCGGGCGGAGGAGGTGGAGAACATTTTCGTTTCGGTGGCGAGTTCCACATGGACTTCCATGCCCATTACTGGTTCGTATTGTTCTAAGACGTCGTCGTAGTCCATCAATTCGTCAAAAGCGGTTGTCATACCCACAAACTATACCGCTTGGGTGGGGATTTTTAGACTTGGCCACCAGAGAGTAGTTCGTCGGTGCTTACTACCCCAGTACGGTAGGCGAAAAGCACTGCGTGGACCCGGTCACGGGAATTGGTTTTCATGAGAATGTGCCGCACATGGGTTTTGACGGTGGCCATGGATACGTATTCGTGGTCGGCGATTTCCTGGTTAGTCAGGCCCAAGGCGATGAGCCGGAGAATAACGGTTTCTCTAGGGGTGAGTTCGGCCACGGCCGGTGAAGGGGTTGGTGCGGCGGGCTGGTTGGGGTGTTTGAGTAATTCCAGCACGTGGGCGGTGGCGGTGGGCGCGAGCACCGCCTGCCCGTCATAGACGAGGCGGATGGCGTCGAAAAGCTCTTCCGGCTCGACATCTTTGAGAAGGAAACCGCTGGCTCCGGCGGCGATGGCGCCGGCGACAAATTCTTCATCATCAAAGGTGGTGAGCATGATGACCTTGGTGTCGGGGTTGGCGGCGATGAGCTGTTTCGTGGCCTCAATACCGTTGAGTTCGGGCATTTGGATATCCATGAGCACAATGTCGACGGGTTTTTGGTGCGCAACCTGGGTGCCGTCGGCAACCTGCCAACTCGCTTCCATGTCAGCTTGGGAATTGATGAGCAGGCTAAAGCCGGTTCGGACAAGGGGTTGGTCGTCAGCAAGGCCGATGGTTATCATCGTGGGATTTCTACTTTCACAAGAAACTCGTTGTTATCGGTTCTCACCTGCGTGGCCCCACCCAGGGCGGTAGCACGCTCCCGCATGCCCTGTATCCCATATCCGGGGTCGGGCCGGTGTTCGGGAAGGCGGTTTGTTGCGGTAATGGTGACATGTTTCTCGGTCGTTTCTACCGTAAGTTGGCCACGTTGTCCAGGGGAATACTTCAACATATTGGTGAGTAATTCCTGGATGATGCGGTACAAGGTGGTTTGGATAAGCTGCGGCAGATCATCAGGCAGGGTGTCGATTCCACTGGTGTGGACATCCAGCCCGGCATGGCGGGCGTCGTAAAGCAGGCCGCGGATCGCCGCAATGTTGAAGACCGCGTCGGCGTCACGGCCTTCATTATCGCGGAGCACGCTGAGCAGACCACGCATTTGTTTCAGCGCACTGCGGGACGTTGCGGCTATGGTCTCCAACGCTTCGGTGCCGACTTCGGGGTTGGTGGGGTTGGTGTAGCGGGCGCCGTCGGCGAGGGCGATCACGGCGGACAGGTTGTGGGCCACAATGTCGTGCATTTCGCGGGCGATGCGGGTGCGTTCCACAATGGCTGCCAATTCGGCGCGGTCCTGCAAAGCCTGGTGTTCCGCTTGCCGACGCCGGGCCACACCACCCAACTGCCAGAAGAACCCCACAATGATCCAGCTTATTACGACGGCTGTGACACGAAGCTGCCAGGCACTCACATAATTTTGGGCATCGGCGTCAAGAAGCTTGTCGTTCATCATCTCGGCCGCAGCAATACCGGCGAGAATCCAAACCAGCCACAGGGGCCGCCACCTAGGATTACAGTTGGCGCTGGCGAGATAGATGACGTAAAGGAGTGGAATACCGACCCGAGGGAAATCGCTGGCCACCTGCGCAACAAGGAGGGCGGTAAAGGAGCAGGCAATCACCCCCATGGTAGCGTCGGGATATTTCGGGTGGATGCATAACGCCACCGTCACAGTAAGGTAAACAACAAACCCGATGATGTGTTGGGTGGAGGTCAGCGGCGGCACCCCAACCGTGGGATGGGGATCAAGGAAACTGATGGTAAAAAGCACCCCCAGCGCGACGATGATGAAAAGTCGGAGCGGGTGCCCCACCCAGGTGTTGAGACGCTCGATCATGAGTATTCCCGGTTAGTGAAGATACGGACGAACCCGATCAGGAAAACACCGGCAAGCACGGCACTGGACAGGAAAATCGTGACCACACTCCCCATATCAATGCTGGTGCCGGTGGTGCCGGTGGCCACGGAAATAAGCGAAAGGCTACGGCTCACCAACGAATAGGGGAACAACCAGCCGAGATCCCGGATCCAGCCGGGGGCGAAACTAAACGCAATCCCGATAATGAGCCCGAGGAACGACCAGGCGATGGGGGCGGCGAACGATTTCAGGTACATGGACAGCACGGACTGCAGCAACACCAACGGCACGGCGGCAACAATGCTGATGAGCACCAACACCAGATACTTCAAGGGCGGGGCACCGTTATGGCTGGCAAAAGTGACGCCAACAACGAAAGTGCCGACCACGAGAATGAGCTGCATAAATAGGATCAGAATACTCACAGCCGTGGTTTTCGCCGCAATGAGGCTCACTGCCCGGCGCGTGTTGGTGCGGAGCATGGTGTAGTTCGAGCCTTGGTGTTCCATGCGCCAGGCGGCGGCAACAATAACGGCGACACCAATGCTGAGGTAGAACATGCCGTAGAAGAGGAGAACCTGGCTGAACAGGGAATCCCAGCCGTGGGTGAGGGCCCCTGGGTTACTGAAATAGTTGATGCTGCCGGTGATAACTGCCAGAAGCGGGAGGACGATGGCGATGAGCCACAGGTGGGAGCGGCGGAGTTTGAGTAGTTCGGCGCGAAGCATGATAGGTCAGCTTTCTCCTTTGTTGAGTTGCGTGGTGTGGTAGTAGAACCCCCCGGCGATGAGGATGGTGAGGGTGGTAAAGCACAGGTAGGTGAGGATTCCGGGGTTGGTGTAGACGAGGCTGTGGGTTTCGCTGCTGGCGGTGGCGGGTAGGATGAGCGAATAGTATGCCCAGGGGATAAACCGGGTGATGTAGCGGGGCAGCAGGAAGGAGAACATTGCGATAAACGCCCCGAGGGTGCCCACGCCGATGCTGACGAGTTGGTTGTCGTAGCGGTGCGCCAGGATGATGTGGACCATGCAGGTGAGCAGGTTCATGATGATGACGCACAGGATGTAGCTGACCCAGGCGGAGGCCTTGAAGTTTGTGCCGCCGGCACTGAGGTAGAAGGCGAGTGGGACGAGGATTTCCACCAGGGTGAAGGGGATGAGAATGATCGTGAGGATGGCGAACTTGGTTCGGCAGAGGGTGCCGGGTGGGGCGCCGATGAGGGAGAAGGATCGCCATCCGCCCCCGGAATGTTCGATTTCGACGATCCTGGTGGTGATGGTGGCAATGAGGATGGGCACCAGGAAGGCCTGGATCATGCCGATGCCGGAGAGTTCAGCGGCGAGGTCTTTGATGCGGCTGGCGCCAAAGCTGCCGATGTTGAAGAGGCAGAGCAGGAAGAGCATCCCCAGGACCATGGGCGCGATTTTGAGGTGGCGGAGTTTGCGGAATTCGATGGCGATCATTGGAGTTGCCCCTGTGCGGTGAGTTTCATGAAGATGTCTTCGAGGGATTGCGATGCCCGATAGGCTTCGAACACTCGTGCGCCCACGGCGTGGAGTTCGCCGAGCAGGTGGGCACCATCGTCCTTGCTAAGGTTGGACAGGCTGACGGTGGTGGGAGAAAGCATGCGGGCGCCCGGGAAGTTTTGGAGCCGGCCAGCTTGGTCGGATTCGATGACGAAATCGGGGATGGACTGGCCGGACAGCTCTTCGCGGCTGCCCTGGAAAATGAGGGTGCCGTTATTGATAATGCCGAGCACGCTGGCCATTTTGTCGATTTCGTCGAGCAGGTGGCTGGACACCATGATGGTGATGCCCTGCTGGGCGAGGTGGATGATGAGCGACCGGATTTCTTCAATGCCCGCAGGATCCAGCCCGTTGGTGGGCTCGTCCAGGATGAGCAGTTCGGGTTCCCTGGCCAGGGCCATGGCGATGCCGAGGCGCTGTTTCATGCCGAGGGAATAGTTTTTGACCAGCTTGTCCTTGTTTTTGGTCAGGCGCACAATGTCGAGTGCCTGGATGATTTGTCGCTCCTCCAGCCCCAGCATGGATTGGACGATTTGGAGGTTTTCCCACCCGGTGAGATGCCCATAGCCTGGTGGGGCCTCAATCATGGAGCCAACCCGGCCCAGCAGTTCGGGGCGGCTGGCTTTGGTGAGTTTCCGGCCGTTGATGAATACCTCACCGGCGGTGGGTTTCATGAGCCCCAGGAGGAGTTTCATGGTGGTGGATTTCCCGGAACCATTGGGGCCGAGGAACCCGTAGACGGTGCCCTGGGGCACGAGAAGATCAACGTTGTTGACGGCGCGGTGCTCGCCGAATGTTTTGGTGAGCCCGTGGGTTCGGATGATGTGGAAATCATGTTCTTGCATGGTTTCTATCATTGCTGGTTATTGCCGTAATAGCGTCACCCCATGGTGTGAAACTCTGGTCGTAGTGATGTCATCCCTGGGGCTAAACCCGAACCGCTCCCCCACCGCTGTGGGTTTCATGTGGGTTTATGCCATATCACCCCACCCGGTTGGGTGAGGTGCGAGTGTGTGGTGTGCCATACGCGCCACCAAGACTGTCGAGATGGCTCGTGGTTAGCCTGCGAGAATCGTGTCAACCGGCACATAATCTCGGCCCAGGGCTTCGGCGGCCTCGGGGTGGGTGAGCGAACCGGCGTGAACGTTCAGGCCCCGGGCTAGGTGCGGGTCGCGGGTGAGCGCTTCCTGCCACCCCAAGTCGGCGAGCCGCAGCAGATACGGCAGGGTGGCGTTGGTCAGGGCTACCGTGGAGGTGCGGGGCACCGCGCCGGGCATGTTGGCCACGCAGTACATTTGCTTGCCGTCTTGGTCGAAGACCGGGTCTTCGTGGGTGGTGGGGCGGGAGCCTTCGAAGCAGCCACCCTGGTCAATGGCAATATCGACCAGCACGGAGCCGTTGCGCATGGCGGCGATCATGGGCCGGGTGACAAGTTTGGGGGTGGCTGCGCCGGGGATGAGGACGGATCCGACCACCAGGTCCGCGGCGACTACCACGTCGGCGACGTTATATTCGTTGGACATGAGGGTTTTCAGGTGGGGGCCGTATTGGGAGTCCAATTGGCGCAGCCGGTTGATGTTGATGTCGACAATGGTGACGTTGGCGCCCATGCCGAGTGCCATGCGGGCGGCGTTTTCTCCGGCGATACCGGCACCGATGATGGCCACATTGGCGGGTGGGGTGCCGGGGACTCCGCCGAGGAGGATGCCGGAGCCGCCGAAGGGTTTCATGAGGTAGAAGGCACCCACTTGGACGGCGAGGCGGCCGGCGATTTCGCTCATAGGGGCGAGTAGTGGCAGACCGTTGTTGCTGGTGACGGTTTCGTAGGCAATGCCAGTCACGCCGCGGTCCATGAGCGCTTGGGCGCCGTCGGGGTCGGCGGCAAGGTGCAGGTAGGTGAAGAGCACTTGGCCGTCGCGCATGTGTGGCCATTCGCTGGCTTGTGGTTCTTTCACCTTCACGATGAGGTCGGCGTCGGCCCACACCTGGGCGGCGGTGGGGATGGTGGTGGCGCCGGCAGTTTTGTAGTCGGTGTCGGTGAACCCGGAGGCGGCACCAGCGGCGGTTTCCACGAGGATGGTGTGGCCGTTTTTGGAGAGTTCCCGCACGCCGGCGGGGGTGAGGGCAACGCGGGATTCGCTGGGTTTGATTTCTTTGGGGCAGCCGATAATCATGGGGTTTTCTCCGTTCGTGTGTTTTGAGAGTGAAAAAGCGTCGAAAAGCCTAAAAAGGGGAACGCTTTTCGACGCTGCCAGCAGGGGTTAACCGAATAATGCGCGCGCGGTGCGGTACCGACTGTCGGGAACAACCTTGAGCTTGCCGACGGCATCTTCCAGGTCGATTAGTTCAACGTGTTCGCCGCGGAGGGCCACGCATTTGCCGAAATCTTTGTCGTGACAGGCGCGGGTGGCGTGCACACCGTAGCGGGTCGCCAATACCCGGTCGAAGGCGGTGGGGGTACCGCCCCGTTGGATATGGCCCAGCGTGGTGGTGCGCACATCGTGGCCGAGGCGTTTTTTGATTTCGTCACCAATGACCTGGCCGATGCCGTTGAACACTTGGTGGCCGAATTGGTCGACGGCACCTTCGGTAAAGTCCATGGTGCCAGGCTTGGGCAGTGCACCTTCGGCGACCACGATAATGCCGTATTTTTCACCCAATTGGAATCGGCGTTCCATTGCTTTGGTTATTTCGGCAATATCGAAGGGAACCTCGGGGATGACAATATAGTGGGCGCCGCCAGCCATGCCAGCGTGCAGGGCAATCCACCCCACGTGTCGGCCCATGACCTCCACGATCATCACCCGGTTGTGGGATTCCGCGGTGGTGTGCAGCCGGTCGATGGCATCAGTGGCGACGGACACCGCAGTGTCGAAACCGAACGTGTAGTCGGTGCCGTTCACGTCATTATCAATGGTTTTAGGCACACCCACAACAGGGATGCCATTATCGGATAGCCATTTCGCACCCTTGAGGGTGCCCTCGCCACCGATGGGGATGAGTGCGTCAATGCCTGCCTCTTCAAGGTTTTCCCTGATCTGTTCGAGGCCGCTTTTGAATTTATCGGGGTGGAGTCGGCCGGTACCCAAAATGGTGCCGCCGCGGAGAAGGATTCGGTCAATGTTTTCATCGTCATACAGTTGTATGCGTCGATCTTCCATGAGACCGACCCAACCATCCTCATATCCCACGACTGTGGAACCATATTCAGTTGCGGTACGAACAATACCGCGGATAACAGCATTCAGGCCGGGGCAGTCACCACCGGAGGTCAGTGTGGCAATACGCATGCTATCAATCCTAATGTAAATTTGAACTGAATGCCCGATCAAACATAACCCCACAAAACCTTTCTACCTGCTGTTTTCCCGAATCATAGGTGGTTTAGGAGTGTGAACTTTCTCGCATATGGGGTTTGTACTCGAATTTTGATACCGAAATCAGGCCGATGACAAGCACAAGCACGACCGGAATGAGGGAATTTCCCATGGCCGTAGTGAACGCCGTGTAGGCTGTCCCAATCTGCATGGCCGCCCCCACCACGGCGGCACCCACCACCGACCCCACCTGCCGAGTTGCGTTATACACCCCGGAGGCAGCACCCATGTGGTGCAGGGGCACATCCCGCAAGCTGGTGGACGAGTTCGGGGACCACACAAACCCATTGCCGATACCCAATAACGCCACGGGGATAAGAATGCACCACAATGGCACCCCGTCTCGCATGACCAGCACGAACCCGAAGATGCTGGCGAGCATGAAGCTAAACCCAATCATCGACAGCACCCGGGGGTTGATGCGATCGCTCATGCGGCCAACGAAGGGCGATAGGCTGCCGGAGAATAGTGCGATGGGAACCATGTACAGGCCAGCCTGCTGGGCGCTCAGGTGGTGGCCGTTTTGCAGAAACAGCATGGCTGGGATGAAGATGCCGCCAATGGCGAATCCCATGGTGGTGATGGATATGGTGCCCAGGGTGAAGTTTTTTATGGTGAAGAGGTCGAGCGGCACGAGGGCTTCGGTGTTGCGTTTGGTTGCGGTGGCCTGGAGTCGGACGAAGACGACGGCAAGCGCCAACCCCACGACAAGAATGGGCCAAATCCAAATGGGCCACCCCAGGTCGGGACCCTGTTGGATGGTGAACACAATGCTGCTCATGGTGATAATGGACACGATGACGCTGAGGAAATCCAGGCGGCGGGCCAGCCGCGGCAGGTCCGGCACCATGAGCCACACCATGATGATGGACACGATACCGAATGGCACATTGATAAAGAAAATCCATTCCCAGCCAATGGCGCTCACAATAATCCCGCCGAGGATGGGGCCGGCGAGTGATGCGAGGCCAGCAACGACTCCCCACATTCCCATGGCGGCGCCGCGGCGGTGGCGGGGAAAAATGCGGTTAATGACGCTCATGGTTTGCGGGGTGATGAGCGACGCGCCGATTCCCTGAATAGCACGGGCAATGATGAGGATTTCCACGGTGGGTGATAACCCGCAGGCTAACGAGCTGATGGTGAAAATCACCATGCCAATGAGGTAGATGTTGCGCTGCCCGTACCGATCCCCGAGTCGGCCGGTGACGAGCAACGGCACGGCGAAAAACAGGAGGTAAATGCTGGTGACCCACACGACTTGGTTGAGGCTGGCGCCAAGCTCGGTTTGCAGGTCCGGGGTGGCGACCGCGACGATGGTTTGGTCGAGAAGGATCATGAAAAACCCGATGCATAACGCTAGGAGCGCGCGCCAGGCTTGCCGTTCGGTTATTGGTGGGTTCTTATTGGGTTGTGGCGTGGACGATGCGGAGGGATTATTAGTCATCGGGAAAGAATATACTACGCTTGGTTTCAGCTGATCGAGTGATGGTGGTGAGGGTGATGACCGAGTTTAAACACGTTGTGGTGTATGGGGATTCGTTGTCGTGGGGGATCATTCCTCTCACCCGGCGGCGGCTGGATTTTGCTTCCCGGTGGCCGCAGGTGATGGCGCGGGATCTCAACGATACGGCCGAGGCGGCCGGCCGGGACTATCGGGTGCATGTGACGGAGGAGTGCCTCAATGGTCGGCGAACCGCGTTCGAGGATCCCTATAAGCCGGGCCGCAGCGGTTTGATTGGGATTCAGCAGGTGATTGAGGCCCAGTCCCCACTGGATGTGGTGATTATCATGTTGGGGACGAATGATTTCCAGTCGATTCACCGGCATACGCCCTGGCATTCGGCAATGGGGATCGCGGCGATCATTGATGCGATTCGGGCGACCACGCTGGAGCCGGAGATTCCGGTACCGAAAATCCTGGTGGTGGCGCCGCCGGCGTTGGATCACCCGCGGGGCCCGATTGGGCCGAAGTTTACCGGGGGCGATACCGCATCGGCGGGGTTGGCGGATGCGTTGCGGCAGATCACGGCGGAGTATGGGTGCGAGTTTTTCGACGCGAATTCGGTGATCACAAGCAGCACGGTCGACGGGGTGCATTTAGACAAAGAGCAGCACCGTGTGCTGGGTAAGGCGGTGTCGAAAGTGGTGGCGCAGCTACTGTAGGTTGCTTTGCGACGCCCCCAAGGTGCGATACCCCATGACCCCAAGCCACAGGAACATGGCGGTGACGCACAGGGAGCATCCCAGGGCAACATGGTAAATGTCGGTGGCCTGAAGCGCCGCCGTGGTGGCCATGAGCCCGATGGGCCCGGCGAAGGAATCCAGGGCACTGAACAGGGAAAACACCCGACCCCGAATGGTTTCCGGCACGTTTTCGGTCACCACGACGGTGCCGATCGGCCGGAGTATCCCATTGCCGCAACCGGCGGCGAACATGCCCACCACCACAATGGTGGTTACGGTGAGACAGGAAACCCCCAAAAATCCCATGGCGGTGGCACCGATCGCCACCAGCCACAGCAGGTTACGGCGCAACCGCTCCCCCACCGCCGCGATCACAATACTGCCGGCGATCATGCCGACGGCATAGCTGGATAGGGCAAACCCCATGGTAGTGGGGCTATTGGTGTGGGTGAAGTGGGCGGGCAAGATCACCATGAGATAGGGGAAAACCGCCATGGCGATGACTATCTCTACGACGAGAATGGGCCGAAGCATGGGGTGCTTCACCACGTCCCGCCACACCGTGACAGTACCGCGCACGCTGGAATGCTCCGCCGGGGCGTGGTGCGCGTTGAGGCGGATAACCCAGGTCATGAGGGCGGCAATCCCAGAACAGGCGGCGGTCAACCAGAGGATCCAGGTGATCGGCAACTGCCCCAACAGCACGCCGGCAAGCGCCGGCCCCACAAGATAGCACACCCCCATGATGGATTGGTTGGCGCCGGCCAACCAATCCAGGCTCTTGCCAGAACGCTCTGAAATGTCGCCGACGAGGGCGGTGCGGGCGGCCATGCCGGGCACGTCGCCGACGGCGCCGAAAATACCGATGGCGATGAACCATGGGAGGGTGGCCCCCACCGTGGTGTCGACGGCAATGAGCCACACCACGGAGACAGCGGAAATAATGTCGGAGATCACACTGATGCGTTTGCGCCCGTACCGGTCGATGACGTCTCCGCCCATGGTCGCCACAATGATGGAGGGGAGCAGAATGCAGGTGGCGACCAGGCCGGCCGCGGCGGGATCCCCGGTGCGGTGCAGCACCAGCCAGGGCCACACCACATTAGAGATGGCGTTGCCGAGCGCTGATGATAGCCCAGAGCCAAGATAGAGCCAGGCTGCCCCGGGATGCCGGGTGACGGGATGGGTGGTCATCACAATCGCCTTCTTTCGACCATCGGTCAGTTTCCACTCCCCATAATACCGACCATTGGTCGGTTGGTCAACGCGCTGCGACGTCGTAAAGCACCCGCACCCCGGCGATCGCCGCCCCCACCATCACCACGACGCCCGTCAGACCGCACACCATGGCGACCCGATACACGCTGGTCAGCCCCAATGCCACGGTTGTGGCGGCCAACCCTATCGGGCCCGTCAGCGACCCTACCGCAGTAAACAGCGAAAACGCCCGACCCCGGCGCGATGTGGGAATGGTTTCGGTCACGAGGACTGTGACGATTGGTTGCATCATGCCGCCGGCGATTCCGGCGGTGAGCATGCCAGCGATCACTATAGGGGTGAGGCTGAGCCAGGCGATGCCAATGAATGCGAGGCCGTTGAATCCCATGGCTATGGCCCATATCAGTCGGCGGTGGCTGGTTCCGACCTGGGCGATGATGGTGCCGCCAACGATCATGCCTATGGCGTAGCTGGAGAGGGCGAATCCTAGGGCTGTTGAGTTATTGATGCTTTCGAAATGTGCGGGTAGGAGCACCATGATGAAGGGGGATACCAGTATTTGGGTCATGAGGGTAATGATGGCGAACAATCGAATTGCTGGGATGTGGAGGATTTCCCGCCATATGGCCCATTCTGGTGCGGGTGTGCTGTGTTCTTGTCCGGGTTTTTGTGTTCCTAGGGTGATGAATGTGGTGAGTAGTGCGGCGGTGGCGGAGCAGCCGGCGGTGATCCACAGGATTGATGTCATGTTCATGGCGGAGAGCATGAATCCGGCGAAGGCTGGTCCGAGGAGGAAGCTGATGCCGCTCATGCCTTGTGATGCGCCAGCTAACCAGTCGGTGGTTTTGCCGGAGCGTTCCGAGATGTCGCCGACGAGGGCAGTGCGGGCAGCCATGCCGGGTACGTCGCCGACGGCGCCGATGATTCCTAGGGCGATGAACCAGGCCATGGTGAGTCCGGTGGTGGCGTCGACTGTGATGAGGGCAATGACGGAGGCGGCGGAAATGATGTCCGAGATGATGCTCATGCGTTTCCGGCCGAATCTGTCGATGAGGTTGCCACCGATGAGGGCGAATGCCGCTGAGGGGAGGACGATGCATGTGGTGACTAGTCCTGCGGCGGCGGGGTCTCCGGTGCGTTGGAGAACGAGCCAGGGCCATATCACGTTGGCTATTGCGTTGCCGAATGCCGAGAGGAATGTTGCGCCGAGGTAGAGGTAAGCGGCGTTGGGGTTGGGTGGGGTGTTGGTGGAAGTTGGTGGTGTCATCGTGCTGCTTTCCAGGTGTTGAGCAGCGTGATGGACACATGGGACACCGATGATGGCGGCCGATTATGGGGGTGAAACGCTACGGGTATTGGCGGGTGATTATGCGGTAGTGTGCCGGTGATAATAGGAATAGCCATGGGGGTATTGTGCAGCATGGCATAGAGGGAAACAACGCCCAATCAGGGGAAATATTAGCCTCCCCCAAATGGTGGAGGTGTGTGGTGTTAGATTGCACACATGGTGGTAGCGGCCGGCGGCAGGGTCGGTCGTCGATAAGCGATTGGGTGTGACTAATGGGTTTTGGCAACCGGTTATTCGGCAATGGCGCTGGCTTTTTGGCGTTCGGTTTCCATGCGTTCGTTGAAGCGTTCCATGACTTCTTCTTGGCTCATTTCGCCGAGCGCGAGGAGGACGAATTCGTGGATGGTTTCGGGAGGGATTTCTTCGTTGGGGAAGCGAATGCTGTTAACAATGAGCTTAAGCGATTCCAATGTGTCTGGATTCAGGGGAGCATTTTCTAACGTGTACATGGTATTCGCCTTTCTGTTCATTATTGATACATCAGGTTTTCAGCAATTATCGCCCAAATCCACCAAACAAGCATTTATCAAATGTGCGTTTTACCCCCTGGCGGCAAATTGGGATAGTTCCCAGCAAATTCGCCACGATAATTTTACGTAATTTCTACCACACCTTATTGGGGAAACGTCAGGTAATAATTTTGTAATGAATATCTGTTACAGTGCAGTTTTACCGGTTATAAATGGCCCAGTTCACTTATTTCACCGTGAGTGTAATTGGGCACTAATTGGCAAAAAAGTGGCGTTGGTCGAATTTTATTGGGGTGTTGCCACTGGATCGGTTTTTTCTTGGGCGCATCGCTATGACACGTCGTCTGTTCCGATGTCCCACGTTTCAGTGGCCCACATTTCGGTGGCAGACCAACACGTGACATATGGTCAAGGTCATACTGAACTTTCCCACGTCCGTTGTGGTGAACCGATTTCGAAGGGTACTTGATACCTCGCCAGAATAAAAATCTACCCGCACGCGGGCGCCCACACGTTACCTGTGATGTTTCGGAAAATCCGCCACATCACCCCCACGTGCCGACTGTGGTCATAGCACGGCATCGAGTAAGTCGCGGCGGATTCTCTTGGGGGTTTTCTTAAAACCCCGTGGTTACTTACATGCGGGTTAGCCCACGAAGTATTCCTTCCCCTGCAGGGAATCCGGCAAGGTCAGGGCGGGGGTAATGTCCGATGCTGGGGCCAGGCCGAATTTTTCGTAACCCTTGCGAACGTATTCCGCCGCATCAACATTGAGCGGGCTCGATGTCCACATGGCGTAGGGCAGGTTAATGAACCGGTTTTCCTTCACCGCGGGCAGATCCTTGGTGGCGTCCCGCTCCTTGAGGATCTTCACCTTTTCTTCGAACGTTTGTCCGGGATAGTCGACGAAGACGAGCACGTCTGGGGCCTGCTCGGTCAGGTCTTCCCAGTTCACGCTGACCCAGGTGTCGTTGATGGATTCGGTGGAGTTTTTTCCACCGGCGGCCTCGATGATGGCCTGCGGTCCGCCGAACCTGCCCGAGGTGAAAATGCCTTCCCGGGCAGTGTCGAACACGAAGGTGTTGGGCACGGTTTCGGGTCGCTCGGCCGCAGCGAGCGCGCTCAGGCGATCCTGTTGGTCCTTGACCACGGCCGCGGCAGTATCCTCGTGGCCGGTGAGTTTGCCCATGTTGGTGACGTCTTCTTCCACGGCCTTCCACGGGTCGACCACGCCACGTTTCTCACTACCTGCTTGGCGGCATGATTCGGTGAGAATGTACGAGCCGATGCCGTGCTGTTTCAGCGCGTCAGGGGTGAGGTTTTTGCCGTCGCTGAAGCCGTAGTTCCAACCGGCCACCATGACGTCGGGTTTCTTGGCTACGACTTCTTCTAATGATGGTGCTTCGGGGGCGATGTCGTCGAGCCCTTCAGCGTCCTTGCCGTATTTGGCCTTGAGAATGTCGGCGTCGTCTTCGAGAGATGACACCCATTTGATGTGGTCGCGCCCACCCGCGGCCAGCACCATGGCGATGATATTGCCATCGTTGACCATGAGTTTGTCGGCAGACGGGTAGGTGACTTCCTCACCGCAGTTCGTGAGGGTGATGCCGCCGGCCGCATCGGTGGTGCCGGTCTTGGCCGATTGTTGGGCGCAGCTGGTCAACCCGGTCACGGTGAGGGCTGCCAGTGCAAGAACTGCTAGTGGTTGCTTCCAACGCATTATTCTTTTCCTTGGTTGTGTGCTTGTCGACGCCCTTGTGTGCCGGGCCGCCAACCAGCGTCAGAGACTGTCAATAATCAGATGCGGATTGATTGCCTCCGGCAATCGCGCAATGTATGCTCGCACGTCGAAAACGACGCGCAGATTGTCTGGGATGAGTACTTCTTCGGGCGGGCCGGCACACAGCATGGTGCCGTCGTAGAGCACCACCACTTGGTCGAAGTGTGACATGGCCAGATCCAAATCGTGAATGGTGGCTAGAATCGTGCGGCCGGATTCCCGCAGCACCTTGAGCAGGTGCAATTGGTGGTGCACATCCAGGTGGTTTGTTGGCTCGTCCAACATCACCATGTCGGTGTGTTGCGCGAAGCCTCGGGCCAGCAGTGCCCGGCGGCGTTGACCACCGGAGAGCTGGTCGCAGGGCCGGTCGGCAACGTCGGTGAGCCCCACCATGGCTATGGCTTCCGCCACGATTTCTTGTTCCTCACGGCCACCCATCTGCCACGATTTCAGGTGTGGTAGGCGGCCTAAGGTCACCATTTCCGAGACGGTCAAATCGCCCGGAGGGTTTTCTTCTTGCCCAACCAAGGTGAGAAGCTGGGCGCGTCGGCGAGGGCGAATCTCGTGAACCGATTCACCGTCGAGGGTTACTTCACCATGGTGCGGTTTGGTGATACCCGCTAGGGCCCGCAATAGTGTGGATTTGCCGGCGCCGTTGACCCCCACCAGGGCGGTCATGGTGCCGGGAGTGATGGTGAAGTTAATATCATGAACAATAGTGGTGTTTCCGATTCCGGCGGAAACCCGAGTGATTTCCATGTGGCTCATTTAACTGCCCCCAAATTGGTAGCGTCCTCGTCCCATGAGCAGCAGGAAGAGTGGGGCACCGAGCACGCCGGTGACCACACCCAAGGGGATTTCCTGCGGTGGTGCCGCGATGCGGGCGATCACATCGACCCACACCATAAACACCGCGCCCAATACCATGGCGATGGGCAGCAGCCTGCGATGCAGGGAGCCCACCATGATGCGGGCCAGGTGGGGAATGACTAACCCCACGAACCCGATGCCACCGGCCACGGCCACCATGGCACCCACCAAGAGCGCCTGGATGAAAAACAGTATTTGCCGAAGCCGCTCCACATTGACGCCCAGGGCAGCGGCAGTGTCGGGCCCGGCAGCCATGGCGTCTAGTGGATTGGACATAAACATGAGAATGAGGAATGCCGCCAGCACCACAAGGGCAGGCAGCAACAACCTGTCCCATTGGGCGCCGACGACGGAGCCGAGCATCCAGAACATCACCCCTTGCGCGGCGCGCGCATCTTGGGCTTTGAACACGAGGAAGCTCGCCAGGGCAGAAAATGCTGATGATGCCACAACACCCGTCAAGATGAGGCGCAGCGGTGTGAGTCCGCCCTGCGCCAGGGTGATGAGGTACACGATGGCTGTGGCCGCTAGTGCACCGAAGAGCGCACCAACCGAAATTGCGTACAGGCCAAACGAGGTAAAAACACCAATGGTGATGACCGCGGTTGCACCCACGGATGCACCGGATGACACCCCCAAAAGATAGGGGTCTGCCAAGGGGTTACGCACCAGGGTTTGCATGACAACACCGGCGAGCGCCAGGCCAGCACCCACGATGAGCGCCAGCAGACCACGGGGTGCCCGAAGACTCCACACCACCGAGTCTATGGTACTGCCGAAAACGTCGTCACCAGGAATAATACCAATGTGTGCTGCCACCACGTCCCACACGTCGATGGCATCATAAGCAACAGAGCCGAAGGTTAAGGAGATCACAAAGCTCACCGCGGCTGCTGCGAGAAGCAACACAAAAATCACGGGAGCAGCAATTTTGCGACGTGTAATAATCACAAAACTCCTTACAATGACTCACAAAAGATATCGCCGTGAACTCATTCACGACGGGGGTAAAAATATTATTGAAAATACCCCTGCTTCAGAGCTTATCTGATTACCAGTACCAATATGAAGTCAGATACTTGATTCGTAACCATAGGTATGCTGCGGATTCATTCCATTGGTTGAGTTTCGGGCGTTTCCCTGTTCTTCCTGGGCATACCCGAGTAGCGTTAGGCACATGAGCTTTACATTAAAAGATGCTAAGGATGTCAATACCGCTTCGCTTGTTATCACCGGGCTTGTGGGTGGCTGGTTGACCGCCCGAGAAACCGGGATCCGGCCGCTTGGCGGGGTGCTATTGACGGCCGCTGGACTGTGGGCAGGCCGGTCATGGTTGGCAAAGGGCGGGGTGCCGCTCGCTGCAGGCTTGGGCGCCACCTATGTGGCAGCGTTTGGGTTGTCGCACCCGTTGGCAAAGAAGATTGGGGCGTGGCCGTCGGTGGTTGCCGTAACGACGGTAGCTTCGGGCGCAGCCTGTGTGTTGAGCGACCTCAAATCTTAAACAGCTATAAAAACATAAACCGATGCCCACCATGGGGTTTAACCAGAATTGGCGCTCACATTCACCAATATCCCCACGGTGGGCATCGGGCATCCTTAGCAAGATAGAACACTGGCATGCTCCACCACGAGCTCATAAGTCTGGGAATGGTCGGCCATGGGAAACATGGGAGTGGCTAGTTTCACACGATGCCGTATTCCACACCTTATTGCAGCCCTCACCTGTGTGGCGAAGACATATAGCGTTCTGTGCTATGCCGCAGCACCGCTGGTACTTATGAACATCGCGTTATTTGGACAGTCACCCGATGTGTGCTACTCAACAGTACGTAGTAGCGCTACGGCAGCACGCAGGAGCACCAATGATCGCTCATCGGCGGACCTTGCTGATGCTGGAGTCGGCGGTTACCGTCCACTCCCCCACGACTTGCCCCATGGTGGTTGTCACGAAACCACCGCGAATAGAAGCCGGGTGTATCAGGCGACGCCTGGACGCGAGGGTCGCAATGATGGTCAGAGTTGGTCGGTCTTCGGACTTGTGGATCATCCCGGAGCCCCCTATGCCTTCCCAGCTTGGAGTAGCCAGTGGACTTGTTCAGGGGTCAGTCCCCACTCACCGCTGCGCGCCAGTTCCGGTTTTGCACCGGATTCCCATGAAGCCGTACACACACTTATGGCTTCACCAACTCGCTTCTGAGTGCGATGCTAAGTATAGCACCTTGGGGCAGCATGCGTACACGTATTCGCATGAATGAATTCAATCTCATCCGGTTTCTCCCCTGGTGTTTCACGGGCGGCATTCATGTCACATGGCGGCCACACCACCCGCCGTCACCCCGCTTCACGCCCCAATGAATTACCCCCGTTCTACGCTGATTCGTGGCCGGAAACAATCTTAAGATGTCATCCCGGCAGCCCAAGAAAAGACCGTGGGATGGCGTCGACAAGCTCACACCATTATCCAGCACATAATCGCAGACCACAGCGGATAACCTCCCCTCTTGTTGCAAGACGACGTTCCTGCGATCATCGGCGATCATGGGCAAAACATTACGTCACTTGGCCACGAGGCGACCGGGGGTAGTACCCCTTGCAGACTTGCGCAATCATCAACTACTACTTGTTAGTGGCGATAGTGCCAAATGTTAAGAAGTTTTTCTGCCGCCCACAATCAGGCCGCGGCGATGAATCAAGTGAAAGGATGGGATCTGGAATGCAACCGCTATTATTGCCGCTACTATTGCTCAAACGGCACGAACGCGATGCACGGCCGGAGGTCTTCCTGGCGGATTCATCGCAGGACTATGATTGCGGAAGAAAAATTTCACACCAGCGGGGATACCGACAACACCCCCACTGATCGTAGGTGGTGGGATCCTCTTCACCATTACCCGCCACCACCGTTTTTCTATTTTCAGCCGCATCATGTGCCACAAGCATCATGGGCGGCATTTTTCATATTCCTATACGGCTCACCAGCACTTTTATCGGTCACTCACCATGGATGCCACATGGTAAGTGCCCTATAACACCACAAACACACACATCTTCAGTGGGACAACGCTAGTAGGTCGCGGCGGAATAGTTGTCACCGGCAATGTACATCTCCCCATCCGAAGCCCACACACGGTTTTGGATTATGAAAAAGATAAGGAGAATGCGTGCAATGACGCGCAAAGATCGAGGTAACCGCAAAGGCCGCAGGGGCGCGAATTACCTCAACCGTCACTTGAAGCCCCACCAGCCCAAGGACGTGGTGTCCTTTGCTTCAGAGTTGGAGGAATCCACGCTTGAGCAAGCCCAGCAGCTGGCAAAACTGCCGTTTATTTACCCGCATGTTGCGCTCATGCCCGACGCCCACACCGGGTTAGGGTCGTCGGTGGGAACCGTGTTCGGCACCATTGATGCCGTGATTCCCGCCGCCGTGGGCGTCGACATCGGATGTGGCATGATTGCCGTGCGCACCCAATTCACAGCCACCGATTTGGCGGGTAAGGATCTTACCCAACTGCGGGACGCCATCGAAGCCGCCATTCCGCTGTCGCCTGGCAACTATAACAAGGACTGGATCCTGCCGGGTTCTGCCGACGATCGATGCCGGGAGCTGGCGAAACTAGCGGAGGAAACCGATGTTGACCTGTCGCATTCGCCGAAGTGGCGGCAGCAATTAGGGTCGCTGGGCGGCGGCAACCACTTCATTGAGCTGTGTTTGGATGAAACCGATACCGTGTGGATGTTCCTGCACTCGGGTTCCCGCGGCGTGGGCAATAAGATTGCCCAAAAACACATCGCCATTGCAAAGAAATTAATGGCGAAGTGGTGGATTCCCATCGAAAATAACGACCTGGCCTACCTGGTGCAGGGCACTCCGGAATTCGGGAACTATATCAAGGATTTGCACTGGGCGCAGCGGTTTGCGTTCCTCAATCGGGAGGAAATGATGGACCGGTTTAGCACCTGTTTGTCCGAGTTTATGGGCACCGATGTGGAGGAAGTGGAGCGCATTAACTGCCACCACAACTACACGCAGCGGGAAGAGCACGCCGGCCACACGGTGTGGTTGACCCGCAAGGGTGCGGTGAATGCGGACGAGGGTCGGCTGGCGCTGATCCCCGGTTCGATGGGTACCGCCTCCTATGTGGTGGAAGGCAAGGGCAATATCCAGTCGCTGCATTCGGCACCGCATGGGGCCGGCCGCCGCTATTCCCGCACGGAGGCGCGCCGCCGGTTTACCGTTGAGGATCTGGCGTCCCGCATGACCGGTATCGTGTACCGTCCGGGCGAGGCGTGGATCGACGAGATTCCCGACGCCTATAAGGATATCGACCAGGTCATGGCGGATTCCCGCGACCTTGTGGAGATCAAGCATAAGCTGCGCCAGGTCATGAATGTCAAGGGCACATAAGTTGACGCCACCCATGTCGCTTATCGACGCCCGAACCTGCCGGCCCGGGGCTGGATCGCACCCCACCAACACACCACGGTAAGTGGTAGTTGGTAGGGTGTTTTTGCTGCCTAGCCCAAAGGTAATGTGAGCGCCAACATCCGCCAGTTTAGAACGTGGCTTCGAATGCTGCGCCGACCTTGTACAGGCGATCGTCGGCGAACGCTGGGGCCATGATTTGTAGTCCGACCGGCAGGTGGGTGTCGTCCGCCAGGCCGGCCGGCAGGGACATGCCGCACAGGCCCGCCAGGTTGAGCGGCAGGGTGCACAGGTCAAAGTTATACATGGCCAGCGGGTCCGATACCTTATCGCCCAGCTTGAATGCCGTGGTGGGGGTGGTTGGTGACACCAGCACATCGCACTGCTCGTAGGCCTTGCTGAAGTCTTGGGCGATGAGGGTGCGCACCCGCTGCGCCTGCACATAGTAGGCGTCATAGTAGCCCACCGAGAGGGCGTAGGTGCCCAGGATGATGCGGCGCTTCACCTCGGGGCCGAAGCCGGCGGCCCGGGTTAGGGCCATGACTTCCGCCGCCGAATGCGTGCCGTCGTCCCCCACCCGCAGGCCGTAGCGCATGCCGTCGAACCGGGCCAGGTTGGAGGACACTTCGCAGGGAAGAATCAGGTAGTAGGCGGCAAGCGCATCATCGAAGTGCGGGCAGTCCACCTCCACGACGGTGGCCCCCAAGGATTGGAGATGGTCGACCGCCTTGTGGAATTGGTCCAGCACCCCACTTTGGTAGCCGTCCCGGTCGAACTGTTTCACCACACCAACGCGCACCCCGGTCAAATCCCCCCGGCGCCCTCGCGGGCGGCCGCAACGACGGGGGCCACCGGCCGATCCACGCTGGTGGCATCGTACGGGTCGGGGCCGGCAATGACCTCATGCAATAGTGCGGTGTCGAACACGGTGCGGGCGGTAGGACCACCCTGGTCCAGGGAAGATGCGCACGCCACCAGGCCATACCGGGATACCGTGCCGTAGGTGGGTTTGACCCCCACGGTGCTGGTGAGCGCCGCCGGCTGGCGGATCGACCCGCCGGTGTCGGTGCCGATCGCCAGGGGGGCTTCCCCAGATGCTAGGGCCGCGGACGAGCCGCCGCCGGAACCGCCGGCGGTGCGCTCCAGGTCCCAGGGGTTATGGGTCGGCCCGTAGGCGGAGTTTTCGGTGGAGGACCCCATGGCGAATTCGTCGGTGTTGGTTTTGCCCAGAATGGGTATACCGGCCTCCCGGATGCGCTTGGTCACCGTGGCGTCGTAAGGCGACATGTAGCCTTCAAGGATTTTCGACCCGCAGGTGGTGGGCGCATCGGTGGTGGTAAACAGGTCTTTCAGCGCCAACGGCACGCCCGCCAGCGGGGAGGCCGGTCGAGCGCCGGAATCTAATTGCTCGTCCACCTGCCGGGCGGCAGCCAGGGCTTCGTCGGCGCCCACGTGGAGGAAGGCGTGAATGTCGCCGTCAATGTCGGCGATGCGATCAAGGTGGGCCTGGGTGACTTCCTCGGAGCTGAGCTCCCGGGCGTGGATTTTTTGGGCAAGGTCGGCGGCGGTCATGCTGGTGAGCTCGGAGGAACCGGCTGCACCCACAAGGTATTTATTAGTCATTATGGTGTTATTCCCCCAAAATTTGCGGAACGACGAAGCGCTGTTCGGCGACTTCCGGTGCCTGGTCGAGTGCTTGTTCGGGCGTGAGGAGGGGTTTGACAATGTCCTCACGCATAGTGGTGTGGATAGAGTGCGGGTGGCTCATGGGTTCGACGCCAGCCGCGGCAACTTGCTGCACTGCGGACACATTGGTCACGATGTCGTCGATTTGTGCGGCAAAGCGATCGAGTTCTTCATCTGTTAATGCCAGGCGGGACAGTTTGGCCAGGTGTGCGACTTGGTCGCGCGAAATCTCAGGCACGTGTCTTTCCTTACAATATGTTTCTATTGGGGGCTAATGTACGGGTTGTGACACCATTGAATAAGGTTCACGCAGTTATCTTACTGCAATGGTGGACGGTTCAAATTCGTAACCGGATAACTAGCTGATAGGTGACAATTTCATAACTTCCGATCCTCGCCCTCACTATTGGCACGGGTTTGTTCGTAGAATATTGCGGGTAGCAGGTTTCAATAATTATTCGGGTTGGTGCCATGGTGTTGGTTACGTCTCTAGGCGGCCCACAGCCAGGTGCCCTTAGTTTTATGGGCTAGTACTGTGGCTAGGTGGGAAACGGTCCCAAATAGTATTTATGTTTTGTGAGGAAGGTGGGTTTCGCAGGTGTCGTATCTTATTCGGGTGTTGCTCCCTGATGCCCCAGGTAGTTTAGGTAGGTTAGCCGAGGCGATTGGCACGGTGGGCGGCAACATTAAAAGCGTCGACGTGGTGGAATCGCTCCCAGACGGCACGGTCATGGATGACATGGTGATTAGCCTGCCCACCAATACCATGGCTGACGTGCTGATTTCTGCCGCACACATGGTGGAAGGCGTGGTGGTTGACTCCATTCGCCCGTTCTCGGGGACGGTTGACCGGCGGGGGCAGATTAAGATGCTGGTGGATGTGGCGGGTGCCTCATCGAATTCGGATAAGATTGCGCAGCTGATTGATAATATTCCGCAGGTGTTAACGTCGTCGTGGGCGATCCTTTTGGAGGACGGCAGCCCGGTGCGGCGGATTACCGCCTCCTATGGGGCGCCGGAGGATGATGGGTCGACGCCAAGCCTGATTAATATTACGGCAGCCCAAATTTTGAACCCTGCGGAGGACACGTGGATTCCGGAAAGCTGGGCGCTGCTGGATTCCTCACTGGCCGCGGCCCCGCTGGGGAATTCGGGACTGGTGCTCATCATTGGGCGGGTTGGTGGCCCGGAATATTTACCCTCTGAGGTGGAACATATTGGATATTTAGGGACGATTCTGTCCCGAATGTTACAGCATTAACGGCTAGACGCAGGTTGGGGCTTATTCAGTTAGTGGGTGGTGGGAGTATTAATCTGCCTGAATAAGCCTTAGATTGTGGATCGCAGAGAAAACCCGGAACCCCTGGCTCATACCTAGCGCGGGTCGGACCATGTTCTCATCGTATATATGGTTCAATAACGCATACCCGCATTCCTCGTAGCGATTCCAAATCGACTACTGGTTCCATTGCTGCGAATTTGTGGGCGTCTGCATTGGTAAGAATCTCAATGGGGTCATCTACATCAGGATCATCAAAACTCTCCTCATTCACCCATATGGCTAAAAACGGCCTTTTGAGTTCTAGGTCAAGCCACGCACCAGACTCTACTAGGTCATGCAGAAGCACCTCGACAAAATAGTCGGGTGGGCCGCACCCTGGCCGACCCCATATTGCCGGGGGCTTAGCCTCGTCAGCAACCCGCTGAAACAAACGCTTAGCCATTATTACCACTACCTTGAAGATTATTTTCGCTTCAAACTATTCAGTCCACAATAATTATAGATTAGTAGCTTTCTCCCGGATACGGTGGCAACGTTTCCAGCATTGTGCGTGACCACTCATGCCATAAAACCTTATCCCTACCCGTCATACTCACAACCCGCATGCCGTCTTCCCCGAAATGCTTAAACACTTCCGCGTTTTTCATATCGGTTGTGTATACCTTGCCATCTGTTTTATCAACAATACAATTATAGGGTGGTATAGGCCAATCCTGAAACAAAATCGCCACCACCAAAAACTGTGTAGGTGACTCAAACCCCCACGTATCAAGCAGCGTTAATGGGCGATCCAAATCCTTCCTGGCAGCCACCGCCTTACGGGCATCATCCAACGACGCAATAGGCGTGGAAAACGTAATAGCAGGTGGGTAAAAATCAGGTATCCCTGTTTCATTGTCTAGCTCCGCGAAGCTGTTTTGTATCCGCTCCTCATCCCAACACAAACCCTGTACACTACAAATAGCATTGTAGGGTAATTCTGAGATAGGAAACTCTGAACCATTTACAATACTACTTAATACATTGTTTTTTGCAGAGCACCTAATGTCCTCCTCTACGGTAGCTGCTGACTCTTCGTCCATGATTTTCGCGTACTTCGCATAAAACTGCTCAACCTTACGAATATATACAGGATCCTCGAAAGAAGATTCCGACAACTCTATTACACACTGCCATGCATCACCATAAGTCACACCATTTTCCCGCATATAATGAAACATAAACCGCTTCGCTAACTCTACTGGGCCATACTTAGCCAACCCAGCATCAATAGCAGCATTCAGCTCAGGAGAAAAACCAAAATACATAAGTCAACAACTTTCTACAATAGAGATTATCTAAAGACACTTGAAGCTTATTCAGCATCACCAAACGATGACTCCGACAAGTCACGCACACACTTCCATCATTCATCCACGTCATCTACCTTGTTTTTCTTCACTTCCAGAGAGTGGCCATGTGTTAATACTTTGAGAAGCTAAACCACATTTCCGGGCAGTTGAATAAACTTCAATAATAGCCATACGAAAATCCAGACCCACAAAAACCACATATTCTTTTGATAAAATTATCAAAATATGCCACCGATCTTGTTTTTACCCACGTTTACACTGTAAAACCAAACCAGTATCGGATTTCATAATGATTCAAAAACCTGCCATGATGACCTGCGTCGATGGACATGCCTACATCAGTATTGGCAAGTCCGATGGACCACGAACCGTTGCCTACACCATCCCCTTGAACTCCGAAAATGGTGGAGTATCAGCATTGTTGGACATTTCCGAAGACGATGAGCTCTTAGGCATTGAACTCCCATGGTTGGGCACGGAGATTGCGAATTATGCCTCCGGGCTGTGATTTTTTGCTTGTCGACGCCCTACCGGTCCTAGTCGCCGTAGATCACCGGTAGTTTTTCCCGGATGCGATGGACGAGATGAGGGTCGACGTCGTAAAGCAGCATTTGCGCATTGGGGCCGGCTTCCAGGGCGATCATGCCATCGGGCTGCACAAATGCGGAATGGCCGACGCCGCGGGGGTGGCTGGTGGCGTGATGGGTTTGGTCGGCGGCGATGACCCAGCTGGTGGCGTCGAGGGCACGGGCGCGGATGAGTAATTGCCGCTGCTGTAGTTTGCCGGGACCATCGGCCCAAGAGGTGGGGACTAGAATAATATCGGCACCGCGGCGCGCAAGCTGCCGGAATTGTTGGGGAAACCGCAGGTCATAGCAGGTGGCAAGCCCAAAAGTGACGGCGTTATATGTAAAGGTGACGAGATTTTTCCCGGGTTTGATGGTGTCGGATTCGCGGTAGCCGAAGGCATCATAGGTGTGGATCTTGTCGTAATGGACGACCGTGCCGTCGGGACAGATCGCAACGGTGGTGTTGTACACACGATTGATGGTTCTTCCACTCACCACATGCTGGTCGGCTGGTCGGAACATACCAACAACAATGGCAATATTGTAGTTCTTGGCAAGACCCGCAAGTGCACTCACAAATGGCCCATCGAGGGGTTCGGCTATTTCGTCGAGTCGGCCGGTGCCGAATGCCCGCATGGTGGCTTCGGGAAACAGGATCAGCCGGGCATGATTCATAGCTGCGGTGATGACCGCTTGGGCTACGAGAGCAAAGTTGGCGGTTTTATCTGCGTCGGTGCCGATTTGGCCAATGGCGATTTTCATGGTGGCCCTAGGGTAACACTTTCTTCACCTACCGTTGGCGGTATTTCACGGTGGGAGCATCCTCAAACCCTGGTTTGTCGCCGTTCTTATAACGCTCCCACGCCACAGTAAACAACTCCCCAACAGAACCCAACGGAGGACACCCACCAACAACCGGACGAAACACCACATCACCCCACACCAAAAACAACGACACCTTCCACACCTCCACACCACACAAACCACCAACACCAGACAACCACCCACCCGGCAAAAACCACGAACGACCCGCACCAGACCGACGACCACCAACCAACAACCCCCGACCAACCAACACCTCACCAACCCCACGAATATCCCCACTCCCCCAACCATTCCACCGACGCACACACACATCAGACGGACACACCAACGCCAACACCTGCAAAAAATACCGCGCACAATCCAAAGACACCCCCAACACCTCCGAAACCTCAACAACCAAACCAGGCACAGACACACACGGATCAAACCCCACACCAACACCACCAACAACACCCAAACTATCAACAAAACCATCCAACAAACCCTCCAACAACACACGAATCGTCTGGGACGAATGGTTGAATTTGGGGGTAAACGCATCGTTGTGGTAGTCACAGCCTAACGGCATTGTCCCCAACCTGCCCCATGTTGAAGGCGGTTGGTTGGCGAATGCCTTCAGGTCTCGTAGTTTTGTGGCGAACATTGCCCGGTTTGGGTCGGACAGGTCCGTTTCATGCGCCAGATACAACAGGACTTCGAGATAATGTCCAGCTCGTTCGTTAATAAGAAGAGGAGGCACTCCCAGGTGGGGGCTGATGGCGTGAATAATCACACTGTCCATGCTCCCCAACCGTTTAAGATAATCAATTTGCGCTGCTGTAAGTACCACGATGGGTTTACCATACTGTTTCAGTAGGTAGTCCCGCATCTTATCGATGTTAAGGCCCCGAGCCGGGAAGGAGTCATCCACCCCCGAAGCAAGCAACCATTCAAGATGATCAATACCCCAAATCTGGGTCAATACCGCCCGCTCTGTCACCCGGGTAAACCCAAGCTCAGCACGACCAGCTTTGCCTAACACTGTGCGAGGCCACTCCCATACGAAATAGTTTTTCAGACCATGGAGCAGATATGTAGCGGTTTCCGGCAGCAGAATGGTACCGTCCGACAACCGGGTTGCCGCATCAGCCAGCGAACAGCCACCGAAAAGCGTTTTCTTATCCCCTGGCCGTTTCATGCGCTGCTCCGCCCACACCTTAACCGCCGCAACACTATCCATAAACTTCTGCTTATTCATCGACAAATCGGGCTGTTCAGGGCTGGCATCTTTGAGCCGTGTGAGCGCATGGAGATCATATCTAGTACTGTATACCAAAGTTTCTTGACGCCATTCAAGAGTCTCTGACTCAGGTTCATCATCCAACTGGTGGTAGTGCCAACCAGAGGCAAACACCCCAGATGCTGCCATATCCAGTAACCACTCACACAGTTCGATCACTACACCTGGATCATTTGATGGGGTGGAAATAGCGGCAACAATGACCTTCTCCCTGCCAATCAACTCATACCATGCACGCGAAACCCATTTCTTATGGCTGGGAATCTCTCCAGGATGGGCAAATAGCCACGGTAGTGGGCCACCATCCCACGGGCCAATCCGCCGCTTCTGTTTATTTATCCTATGCCTGGGCTTGGCCTGCCAAAGGACTTTCGATGCAGCATCACTGACTTGTCGTGGAGCAGGCGGATTATTCTGCACAGGATTACGTGCAGTCGCCAACCAGCGGGAAAGTTCCTGTACCTCGGTGATAACCTGAAGGATGGCAGCCCCCAGCACCGGATCCGTACCAAATATTTGTTCGACTGTATCGGCCGTGGGTGATGCCAACAGCATGGCGGCCTGCTCATAGCTCACATTCCGCAGCCGCACACTCATATTCTCGTCACGGGGCTGCAACTGGTGGAAGGCGCTTAGCGGTAAGTCGTATATGTAGCTGACCTGTCCCTCTGTTGAGTGCCGAGTGCTGCCGAACGCTTGACGATCAGTTTCTGAATCATAGAAGTATCGACCCCGGTAGGGGCGATCCTCGATGAGCCATACCCCACCACCGGGCCTGCGGATCGCCCCCATGATGCCGTGCTGGGAGGAAAAACTTCCCAAGGGAGTCCAAATATGACTGGGTTGCCTCCCCGGCAGATAGGGACCGCGGAACACAATTCTGACGTGCTGGCCATTAAGAGTGCCACACAGGCTATCGCGGGTCTGCGGTTGAGCGGGAATAACGGTACTGTGCCACAGGCTAAACCCCTGACCTGCCGGTGACGGGCTGGTAGGCAGGCCGGTCAAGTCCACCCCAGGAATGTTTTCACCCCGACCGATGGGATCGAAATAGTCGTCGTCTCGATCGATATCAGTCTCCCATTCCTCAGCCTTATAGTTATAGGTAATAAGATAATGCGGACCGGTGCCGAGTACTCGACCGCCGAAATTTTCGGGCTGCTCGGGGTAGGTAAGCTCACCATAGCCGGTAAGCCGCCCCGCCAGAATCGGGAGAGAATAGGATTCCGCAGTTATGCGACGATCGTAAAGTTCCTCATCTAATACCGGGGTTTCACCCAGCCAACCAGCATGAGGTTCCCAAGAGGTGCAATAGCATTGCGGATCCCATCGGCTAAGCTCGTACAACATCGCCACCTTATTTCCCTCATGCTCATCGCATACCAGATACGCCGCCCGCACACGCGCTCCCCTGGGAACGGTGCCGCAGGCCACAACCTGGTCACCGTCAATGATCTCTACGGTTTCACCCACCCGGATGGCGACGGCGGGATAGGTTTCGCAAAACTCCACCTTGGCGTCCGTGAGGGCCTCAGCCCGGAGTCGATCTATGGCCTGCTCAACGGCGGGCCAGGCAAATTCTTCTACCATGCCGGTGCGCAGCCTGGCTTGCAGTTCAGCAACCGGGTCGAAGGCGAATATCTTTTCGATAGCCTCGGGATACAGCTCACTGAATCGTGGGTCGAGAAGCTGGCTGGCTGTGTAGCGAATAAACCGGTCCCATTCCGGCTGGTATCCGGTCAATTGGTCGCGCTCCGCGGCGCATTGTTCGAGGCGTCTGCGACAAAGTTCCCAAAGCGCAGGCATGGTGGATACCAGGTCGTAGTGCTTGGTGATGCAGTCCAGGGGAATGGTGGCGGACGCCCAATCCGCCAGTTGGTTGTGGTGAGCAATGCCCGCAAGGTCACGTCGGGGCGTATCGGAGTGAAACCATTCGTGCCAGCGGGGAAACTCGGCGTCGGGCAGTTCCCACATGACACCACCCGCAGACAGGGCATCAATGAGATCAATACTCATGCATCGGCAGTCAAGCGGCAGCGCCATCCCTGCTAGACCGGCGCTTGCCGACGTTACGACGTCGATAAGCTTCTGGCTGTGCGGTAAACCCCACTGGTAGAGGCGGCCGCATTCCGTGGTGATAAATTCGATGAGCCATCGGGCATAATCGGTGCTGTTGGTGGCGAGTTCGGCAAGCGCCCCGGAATCTTCCAGGAGCGTGAGGTATTTGTCGATGCCCAGTTTGGGGGGACGGCCAGTCAACAGTACCTGCCTACACTGTTGGGATTGGGTAGCAATGGTCACGAGGGATGCACGGATACTTCGGTAGAACCCTGCCGGTGCCGACATGAATCCGGGTGAGTCCATGATGACCTCGATCAGGGCTTTGTCGGATTCGAAGTCGCTCAATCCTGCTGCTTGCGCTAGTTTTCGCAGGTCATTGGCCATGGCGCTGTGGCAGCCCCGACGGAACTTGACGCATGCAGCGCATAGGCGGAGGAAATAGTCGAAGGCTTCCCGTGGTGCCATGCGGTTTACCACCGTGGTGGCCTCAGCGGTGAGCTCACGGGCCCCCACAACACCAAGGACTGCAAATTCGGTAAACACGGCCACATGTTGTGTGATGTCCACGTCAATGGCGTACATGCGTTCGACATCACGGGCGTTATGGAAACAACGCTTGGCGTACGCCTTCTTGCCCACACCGAGAAAAATGCGGGCGAGCTCTTCCCAGAGGGTGGGAACGAAGTGCGGCACGGACCTCGTTAACGAGGCGGTGAGCTCATCAAAGTGGGTTATCACCTGCTTACCATGACGGCTAACATTGCGTTTTGCCCATTCCAGATCCCCCACCAGATTCACTGCGTGGTGGGCGTTTGCCGGGTCTTGGCTCATGGGCCAGGTGGGAAATCCTGCCGCACGAGCAAGACAGCGACCCACATCATGCGCGTTCACGAGGCTAAACCCGACGGATTCGAGTGCCCGGGCTTCGGCCTCGACGAGTTCTGCTGGAATGATACGAACCATGGTGGTGCCATTGGTGTGAGTGAATTCCGCGGCACACAACACAGTATCGTGTTCTTGGTGGTGGTGCAGGGCTGTGATCTTCGTGGTCATTTTTTGGGCTTGGTAGTAATGCTGTACGCCCACGGGTTTTTGGGGTACAGCATCGGCATGGTTCTTTTTCAACCATACTAGGGGTGAACCACTCGGGTTGCTACCTACCGGCGTTGGTAGCGGCTAGTTGTGATTTCTTCGAATCCTGGTTTGTCGCCGTTCTTATAACGCTCCCACGCCACAGTAAACAACTCCCCAACAGAACCCAACGGAGGACACCCACCAACAACCGGACGAAACACCACATCACCCCACACCAAAAACAACGACACCTTCCACACCTCCACACCACACAAACCACCAACACCAGACAACCACCCACCCGGCAAAAACCACGAACGACCCGCACCAGACCGACGACCACCAACCAACAACCCCCGACCAACCAACACCTCACCAACCCCACGAATATCCCCACTCCCCCAACCATTCCACCGACGCACACACACATCAGACGGACACACCAACGCCAACACCTGCAAAAAATACCGCGCACAATCCAAAGACACCCCCAACACCTCCGAAACCTCAACAACCAAACCAGGCACAGACACACACGGATCAAACCCCACACCAACACCACCAACAACACCCAAACTATCAACAAAACCATCCAACAAACCCTCCAACAACACACGAATCGTCTGGGCCTCATGGGTGACTTTGTAGGTGAATCCCTTTTGGTCGTAGTCCCCGCCGAGTTCCATGGTGCCGAGTTCTTTCCAGGTTTGCTGCGCCGCAAACTCTTTAAGTTCTACGAGTTTTTTGGCGATCATTGCCCGGTTCGGGTCCGATAGGTCCATTTCGTGCGCCAGATACAACAGACCTTGCAGGTACTTCCCGGCTTTTTCGGCATCAAAAAGAGAAGGCACTCCCAGGCGGGGGCTGATGGCGTGGGCAAGGAAGTCTGCGAATAGACCGAGTCTCCCTGCCTCGCTAATCTGCCGCACGGTGGGTTTCATAATGGGTGTGCCGTAGCGTTCCAGCAGGTAATCCCGCATCTTCTCCACATTCACTCCCCGAGTCGGGAAGGAGTCGTCCACCCCCGAGGCAAGCAACCACTCAAGATGACCAATACCTCGAATCTGGGTCAACACTGCCCGCTCGGTCACCTGGGTGAACCCAAGCTCGGCACGGTCGGACTTGTCTAATCCCGCAGGATACCGCCATGAACATGGGGAATAGTTTTTCAGACCGTGAAGCAGGTATGTAGCGGTTTCTGGCAGCAGAATGGTACCGTCCGACAACCGGGTTACCGCATCGGCCAGCGAACCGCCACCGAAAATCGTTATCGTATCCCCTGCCGCCTCCTCCGCTTGTTCCTTACGCTGCTCAGACCACGCCTTAATAGCCACAACACTATCCATAAACGATTGCTTATTCATCGACATATCGGGCTGGTCAGGATCGATTATGACGCACAATTCGGCCTTGTCTTTATGCTCGGAGCGCACGATGGCGTGCAGGTTTTCGTCACCATAGCGGCCATAGCTGTACACCCAAGCGCCGTGCCGCCACTCCCCCACCTGATGGTCAGCAATATTTTTCTCTGTCAACCGACAATCCTGCCACTCAGAGGCAAACAACCCGGCTTCCGTGGCCTCCAACAGCCACTCGCACAGCTCAATCACCGCATCGGGGTCATTTGACGGGGCGGAAATAGCGGCAACAATGGTCTTCTCCTGGCCGAGCAGCTCCCACCATTCTTTTGCGGCTTCCCTTACTTCGCTGAGTTCCGGGGTAACTTCCCCAGGGTTGGTGAGAAGATCCGAAAGAAGACCACCATTCCACGGACCCACACAGTTATCCGTATTACGCCCAGGAGTGGCACGCCACAGGACTTTGGCGGCCGCCAGGCTGACCTCCCGTTCCACGGGCTTCTCTTCCTCCGGTTCGTAGCCTTTTGTTGCCAACCAGTTGGTAAGGTCCTGCACCTTGGTGACAACCTGAAGGATGGCCGCACCCAACACCGGGTCTGCACCGAATTCTTGCTCAACCACCTCGGCCGTGGGCGACTCCAACAGCATGGCGGCCTGTTCATAGCTCACATTCCGCAGCCGCACACTCATGTCTTCGTCACGGGGTCGCAGCTGATGATAGGCGCTTAACGGTAGTCGGCACGCGTAGTCCAAGTTAGCGGTGTTTGCGCCGCTGAACACGTATTGGTCGGTTTCCGGATCGCAGAAGCCTCGGCCCCAGTTGTGGTACTCGCCGAGAAGCCACACCCCGCCACCTGGCCTGCGGATCGCCCCCATGATGCTGTGTTTGGATGTAAAGCTTCCCAAGGGGGTCCAAACATGACCAGGATGCCCATCGCCTTCATAAGGGCCACGGAACACAATGCTGATGTGTTGATTATTGAGGGTGCCGCACAAGCTGTCGCGGGTGGTGGGCTGGACCGAGGCAATGGTGCTTTGCCGGCTGAACCTGTATGTTGATGGTGGCGGGCTCATGGGCAGGTCGGTCAGGTCCACCCCGGGAATGCTCTCGCCCCGGCCAACAGGCTCAAGGGCAGCACCGTCGTCAATTTGCGCGTGATTCGCAAAGCGATAATAGGGGCCTGTGCCCAATACTTGACCACCGTAATCCTTGAGTTGGTGAGGGTAGGAAAGCATGCCGCAACCGGCAAGGCGTCCCTCCGGGGTAGGAATGGAGCATCCATCCATGAAACTGCGATAGGAATCCAAATCCCTGTCCAACACCGGGGCTTCCCCCGACCAGCAAGAATAGTGGTTCCAATATTTCAGGCGGTAGAACGTAGCCACGTGTTCCCCCACCTGGTAGATGGCATTCATACTCGCGTCTGCTGGAACGGTGCCACGGGCTATGACCTGGTCACCATCAATGATTTCAATCTTTTCCCCAAGCCGGATGGCAACGGCGGGGTAGGTTTCGAAAAATTCTACGGCTGCTTCTTGCGGCGCGTCCGCAAGCAGTCGGCTCATGGACTGCTCCACGGCTGGCCATGTGAGCTCCTCTACGATACCGTTGCGTAGTCGTGCCTGAAGTTCGGCTACCGGGTCGATGCTGAAGAGTTTCTCTGCCGCCTCGGCGTTAATGTCGACCACCCGCGGGTCGGTCAGGTGTGACAGCACGGTACGGATGAAGTGATTCCATTCCGGCCCGAACCCGGTCAGTCGGTCGCGTCCCGCAGCAAACTGGTCAAGGCGTTTGCTGCAGAGTTCCCGCAGCGCAGGCGTGGCGAGGATACGGTCGAGGTTATCGCCAGCGATGAGCCCCACGGGGATGCTGCCTAGGAGAAGGCCACGGAGCTGTTCGTGGTAGACGACCCCGGAAAGGTCACGGCGGGACGTGCTTGGATCCTCGTAGGTCTTATCATCAAACCAATCAACCCAGCGGAAATGCCGGACATCCTGAAGATCCCACACAATGTTATTGGCGCATAGGGCGTCGATCAGGTCCAGGTCTATGCTGTTGTTGTACAGGGGTAAGGTTTTCCCGGCCATATGATCGCCGGCCAGCACCACGGCGTCGATAAGTTTTTGGCTGCGGTGCCGTTGCCGGTAATAGTAGGAACTGCAGTATTCCGTTGTGATGAATTCCACCAACCATTCGGCAAGGTCTTCTTTGTCGGCGGCAAGCTCGGCGAATGCTCCGGTCTCGTGCAAGATGGTGAAGTATTGGTCAATGCTTAATTCCCGGGGTCGGCCTTTCAGTAGTGCCGCCCGGCACCGCGCGGATTCCGCAGCAATCTTTGGCAGGGACAGTTTAATGCGCCTAAAGAACCCGGCCGATGCCTCCCGAAAGCCGGAAAATTCGATGATGCCCTCAATCAGGGCCTTGTCGGCGTCGAACGCGCTCATCCCGGCCGCCTTGGCGAGTTTCCGCAGGTCGCGGGCGAGCCCAACGTAGGCCCCGGTCCCGGCGCGGGAGCGGGCGATGCTGAGTTGTAGGAAGTAGTCGAAGGCGGCTTGTGGTTCCATGCGTTCGCCGGCGGACTTGGCTTCGGCGGTGAATTCTCTGGCGCCGATGATGCCGAAGTTGGCGAATTCGGTGAACATGGCGGCGTGTCGTTCGGCGTCGATGGTGATGCCGTATGCGCGTTCGATTTCGCGGGCTTTGCCGAAGTATTGCCGAGCGAAGTTGGTGTTGCCTACGTTGATGAAAATGCGGGAGAGTTCTTCCAGCAGGGTGGGGACAAAGTGTGGGGCGGATTTTGTGAGTGAGGTGATGAGTTCGTCGAAGCGTTCCTTGATACGTCGCGGATTGTGTTCCGCGTTGCGTTTTGCCCATTCTAGGTGCCTCACTAGGTTGAGGGCGTGTTGGGCGTTGTCTGGGTCGGTGATGATTGGCCAGGCGGGGAAGCCGACTGCCCTGGTGATGGTGCGCCCCACGATTTGGTCGTCACCCCGGTTGAGGCCGACGGATGCGAGTGCGAGTTCTTCGGCTTTGAGCAGTTCGGTGGGGACGAGTCGGACGATGGTGGTGCCGTCGTGGCTGGTGAATTCGGTGGCGTGGAGTTCCGAGCTGCGGGTGGTTGGGGTTTCCGGGGTGGCGAGGGGGGTGATGTTCATGGGGTTCCTTTGGGCGGGTTATTGGTTGTCGTCGGTGTCGATGGTGCGGCCGGCATAGATGTATTCGCACATGCGGATGCCTTCGGACCAGGCTACGGGTCCGACGTCGGCAAGCGGGAGGCGTTTGCCGTTTGCTTTAAA
This sequence comes from Corynebacterium matruchotii, assembly GCF_011612265.2. Taxonomy (NCBI): domain Bacteria; kingdom Bacillati; phylum Actinomycetota; class Actinomycetes; order Mycobacteriales; family Corynebacteriaceae; genus Corynebacterium; species Corynebacterium matruchotii. The sequence goes on from NZ_CP050134.2 coordinate 1,528,452, forward strand.
GTCCAGGGCGCCTAGTTCTGCTTCGTCGGAGGGATCCCAGCTATTAACGTCGAGTGATGCGGTTACTTCTTGGCCGCTGTCGTGTACGATGACGGCTACTTCTCCTAGTGTGGTGCGGAATCCGCCGCCCCGGCCGCGGCCTAGTAGATGTGAGCAGCGCGCATATTTTCCGCCCGAGTAGGCGTTGACGGCTTTTCGTTGGCTTTCGGCGTCGGCGGGTTTGAAGTATACGTCTCGGAAGAGTTGGTCTAGGCCTTGGTGTACGCCTAGTTCGGAGGCGAATTCTCGCCATTGTTCTACTTCGTCGATGAGTGCTGGGTGCAAGATGGTGAGTACTCCGGAGTCGGTGACGGGTATTTCGATGGTTTCGCCGTCGAGGTCTACGAGTTGTAATGATGTGTCGGTGACTTCTTGGAGCATGCCTGATTCGGATTCATGTGACACGATTAAACCTTGGAAATATTTGCGCCATAGTGCGTCTTTCCATACGGCGTGTACGACTAATACGGGGATGGTGTCTCCTTGGAGGAACCATTCTTGTACTTGGTCGCGGTTTGATTGTTCGTGTTGTTCCAGGGTGACTCGTTGTCCGTCGAGCATGTCGAATTCAGGGAGTTTTCTGGCTTTGGCTGGCACGGTTTTGAGTACTCGGCCTGCGGCGTTGCGGGCGATGATTTTGTTGTCTGGTCCTAGTGCGAAGGAGTAGTCGCCGGCGTCGAGCCAGGCTAGGTCGTCGGTGTTCATGGTTGTGTTGTGTGCCTTCCGCTGTAAGGTTTGTGGTTGTTGGTTCCACTGTATCTAGTTTGTCGGACACAACACGTCCGTGGTCGAAAATTTGTTTGTTTTTGCTTGTCGACGTTGTTCCCTGCCGGCAGCGCGGCACCTACGCCTGGTCTTGTGCGGTCTCGGGGGTTGGGCGAACCTGTGCCGCGCGTGCCGCCTGGTCGTTCACCTGAACGGTGGCACGGAGGATAGCTGCAACCAACACGGGGTCCGACCCAAATGTTTGTTCGATAACATCTGGGGCGGGGTTGGCGAGGATGGCGGCAACTTGTTCCCGGGTGGCCCGGCGCAGTCGGATGCTCATATCAAGGTTGCGGGGTTGTAGTTGGTGGTGGGCGCTGAGCGGCAGGTCATAGAGATGATCCGCAGGATTATGATGGGGGGCGTTATCGCGGGCTATGATCTGGTCGGTTTCGGGGTCGATGATTATGCGGTCTGTGGCTTTGTCACCGATAAGCCACACGCCGCCGCCGGGGCGTTTGATGGCGCCTAGCAGCTTGTATTGTGACTGGAATTGTCCCAGCGGCGTGCAGAGCCAGCTGGAGTCATCATGAAAGTCTCCGCATTCACAGCATCGCGGCTGGAAAACAATGTTGATGTGTTGATCGTGGAGGGTGCCGCAGAGGCTTTCCGTGGTGGTGGGGCAGGTGGGAACGATCGCAGTGTGCCAGAAATGGAAATGATAGTCTGCCGGTGGTTTCATGGGTAGCAGCCCAGTGAGGTCTATTCCTGGTATTCCTTCCTCCTGCAGGATGGCGTTGGTTTCGTAGGTGTTGCCATTGGGCCATTCTCGGATTTTCCCAGCTTTGAATAGATAGTATGGTCCGGTACCTATGACGGGACCACAGAAGTTTTTAGGCAGGTGGGGGTAGGTGAGGAGCCCGTCAGAGGCGAGTCGGCTTTCGGTACCAGTGATGCTATTAATTATGGGGATGGTGTAGCCAGTTTCGTCATTACCATAATAGGAGCCATAAGGAGGACTGATAATGCGCGGTTTTTGCCCTAACCAGTATGCATATTTTTCATCACTACTATAGACGCTGTAAAACACTGCGATTTTATCGCTAGCTAGGTGTGCCGAAGATAGGTAGCAGTCGTCCGGAATGGTGCCGTGGGCGATAACTCGATCCCGGTCGATAGCCTCCACGGTTCCATCGACGCGAAGAATCACCGCGGGATAGGTTTCGTGAAACTCTATCCGATGGTAGGTTCGGGAGGATTCATTTAGGAGGCGTTCCAGTTCTTGTTCGAGGAGGGGCCAGGCGAGTTCTTGGAAAAAGCCGAGGTGTAGGCGTGCTTGTAGTTCCACCACCGGGTCGTAGGAGAATATTTGTTCGACGGCTGTGGGGTTGATGTGCCCTAGTTGCGTGTGGGCCAGCTCCTCTAGTACCTGGTGGTAGAAGTGTTTCCACACATTCGGGTAGCCGATGATGTTTTTTCGCCTGTCTGCTTGGTGTTGCAGGCTACGGCTGAGCAGCTGCCGGCCAGGTTCGGTTGCGAGCAATGGTTGCTTGAGGATCCGAATGTCGGAAAACGGGATTGTTTTTGCCATCAAATCTCCCAGTTGCGGGTGGTTGACAATCCCGGCCAGGTCGCGGCGGTATTCACCTGCGCCGGGTCTTGCCCACGAGCGCCAATTAAAGTACCTGCTTTTTGTATCACTCAGGTCCCAGGTGATGCCGCCTGACGATAGGGCGTCAATGAGGTCGATGTCCATGCCGCGCTCGTTGAGTGGGAGGGTTTTCCCTTTTAGGGCATCGCCCGCATGGGCCACGGCGTCGATAAGCTGCTGGCTGCGCCAGAAGTTATAGTTGTCACGGGAGTATTCGTGGCGGATAATTCGCACGAGCCACGTGACGAGTCGGGATTTGTCGGCGACGAGCCCATCATAGACGCCGGTTTCGCGCAGTAGTTCGAAGTATTCTTCGATGGTGAGTTTTTTGGGTTTTGCAAGAAGAAGCTTGTCATGCCACTGGGGATTGTCGCGGACGAGTTGCACGAGGGTTGGGCGGATGTCGCGGAAAAACCCGGTTGCTGCCTGGTAGAAACCTGCGAGCCCCAGGATATTCGTGACGAGTCTCCGGTCGGATTCTTTGGCACTGATGCCAGCTGCTTTTGCTAGTCGACGCAGGTCGCTGGCCATGCGCGAATACGTTAGCCCACCGGCGCGGCAGCGATCGACGCAGAGGTCGAAGAAGTAGTCGTAGGCTTCTTGCGGTTGGAGGCGTTTCGCAGCTTTTCGGGCTTCGGTGGTGAATTCTTTCACCCCGATCACGCCCATGCGGGTGAATTCTTGGAACATGGCGGCGTGCCGGCGCGGGTCCACTTCAACGTCGAATTTGCGTTCGATTTCGCGGGCCAGGTTGAAGAATTGGCTGGCGATGGGCGCCTGGTTTATCCGAACATAGATGCGCACCACTTCTTCAAGGAAGATGGGAATGAGGTGGGGCATGGAATGGGCGAATTCCGTGGCGAGTTCGACGAGTTTCTTTTGGGTGGTCTGTGGGTGCTCCCGGGCTTGCTGCTCCACCAATTGCAGGCGGGTTGCAAGATTACGCACATAGTATGCGTTTGCCGGGTCACTGAGGATCGACCAGGTGGGGAACCCCACTTTTTGCGCCGAAGCGTAACCAACCACCTGGTCATCTGCGCGACGGCACCCGACGCTTTGCAACGCTAGGGTTTCCGCCTCCAGTAGTGTTTCCGGCACGAGCCGGATAATGGTGGCGCCGTCGGGAGCGGTGAATTGGGTGGCGTGCAGTGCTAACGTGTGCGGTGGTTGACGATCTAGGCTGGCGATGTTCACGATATGACCGTAACCCGCACATCGGACACGCTTATATATGTTATCGAAAACCTGTACCCATTGAGGTCAAGCATCCAGCACAATAGCATCGTTTAACCGAATCGTTTTTCGATATCTTTTATTATGTTGCGGATGATTGTCCCCCAATGACCTTCCCTTTCACTGTACCCTACGGCGGATTCACGCACGACAGCTCGGTTTTCGGTAAACAACCGTTCGATTTCCCGCATCTTTACCACCACCTTGGCAATATCGGGGCCACACGAATTAGCATAATCAGCATCTTCGAGTAACCTAGCAGCTTTACGTTTTGATACCTTAATATAGGCGGCCAGTTCGATCACCGGGTCAAAGGCAAAAATCTGATTCATGGCTTGGGCATTGATGAGCCAAAGTTCGGGGTGGGCTAAGTCAGCAATCCGACTTCCGAACGAGCCAATGTAGGAGAACAAATACACCTGACGGTTTTCGTACACCCGATCAAGAAAAGCTGCCGCTAGTTGCCTAACTGGCTCATTAGCGAGAAATAGGTCTATGTGTGAAATAATGTCGGTAACGCTGAGCTCACGAATAGCTTTGGCGCGGAGATACGGGTCTGCAGCCACCCCCGCTAAATTGGTATAGTGATCTCGATACCAACCATCCCACCACCACCCAAGATCGTCGGGTTTTTCCCAGGTCACACCAGCATCAGCAAGTGCGTTAAGAAGATCTGGGCTATTGATACATCGGAATTTGTGTTTTATGGCGGGGAGCACTACACCATCAAGTTCGTCCTTGGCCCGGTAGATGGCATCAATAAGCCACGGTTGGGTGTATACCACACCAGGTGCAGTAATAAGTTGACAGATCCAGTGGGCGAACGCACGGTTGTCACTGGTAAGTTCCCGCCACGCCTCGGTATCCACCAAGAGCTCGTGATAGAATTCCAGCGACATGTAGACAGGCCGAACAGCAAGAAGATGGTCCTGCCGCTCACGGTCAGCCTGCACTATGCGCCGCAGTGATGATTCCACCCTAGTGAAGAACTCCGGCTCTGCTGTAGTAAACCCTTTCGAATAAATGATATCGGCGAGCAGACGATCAATGATGTCAGCTGGCTTGAGCCCCAATGGCCTACCCAGACGATGCAAGATAATCACAGCGGCCTTATCGAGTATCCCACCGGCTTGTGCTTGGGCAACAATGAGCTTGTACGCATAATCGAAGGCTGCTTGGGGTTCGAGCGATCGCTCCACGATGTCTACTTCGTCCCGCAAAACGCGAGAGGTCATTGCCCGCCATGAGACAAATTCAAATAGTAGTTCTTGGTATTCGGGCGAGCCGATGGGGAGATCGTATTGGGATATTACCTTAACGATTTGTTTCAGGTAGTGGGTTAAAAACCCGGCGCGACCAGCCATCGCGAGGTGGCGGGCCAGTTCGGTAATAAACGCCGGTACGCAGTGTGGTGCCTCCTCCTCCAGTTTAGCGATCACCGGTTTCATCCGGTTTTTCACCCTGGTTGGTTTGCTGGCTACGGCGCCTTGTGCTCGACTGAGTTCGCCCAGGTAGGGTAGGGCAACCGTCAAATCGTCTGGGCGATGAATAGCCACCCAGTCGATGAATCCCATGGGTTGTGTTGCTGCCGTCCTCCCCACCTGCCTGGTGGTGGCCGGTGTCAGGCCAACTGTCTCCAGGACAGTTTCCGTCACATGCAATAGTTTTGTTGGTACGAGCCGCACCACAGTGATGTCGCCGATCGTGAATCGGGCTGCGTGTACTTCGGCATCGCTTGCCGACGCCGTCGGGGAAGCAAGTGTGTCAATGTTCATGGTGCCTACTGTAACGACGAGGGCGGACACGATTGGTTACATAGGGTTGTCTGATTTCTCAAGGTGATCTAGTACGCACAGCTTATCTGCCACAACACGTTGACGTGGATCATCCGGTGGGAACATGTGGGCCATGCGGCGCAGAAGCACACGGTATTCCGCCGCTTTGTCCGGGGTGTCAGGAAGCCGATCCGTTAAGGTCTCCCCCACTTTTATCCGGGAGCATAGCGGCATGAGCTGGGCGTATTCGTCATCGCTGAGATGGAGTTGTGGTGTGCCGTAGTTTTTAGCCCAACGGCCTGCCACTATGTCGGGCAAGCTGTAGGCGCGAAGAAGCCCCATGGTGATGTCGGAGGTGAGCTGGTCTTCGGCGATGATTCGCAACCTGCGCGGCATGCCCTGCGGGTGTGTGGGGGTGATACCGAGCAGCACATAGTAGATGGCCGCCGGGGTGAGGGTGGTGGCGTCGACAAGCAGCGCCGCAATGGTTTCAATGGGAAGGTTGCCCGGGAAAATGCTTTGCTGTTTCCACCGTTTGGCCAGGTTAATCGGTATTTCACCGAGGCGACTGATGACGACTGTGTAGGTCATATCCAACCATAAAAAGAGATCTTCTGGTTCATAGTTACTGCGAGCAAGGTCCTGGGTGAAGGTAATGCCGAACGTCTTGAGGTTGGTGTGGTCGGGATGGATAAGCATGTCGATTATGACGTGTTTGCCCTCACGGCGAGATTCGACGACCCAGGCGCCGTGGTGCCAACCGGGAGAAAGCTCAACGTGGTAAGGCACCGTGTGGTACAGCCAATCCGAGGCATAAATGCCCGCAAGGGCACCGGCTGCAAGGAATTTGCAGACTGTTTCCGCGAGTTGCGGGTTGACGAAGGGGCGTTGTAATAGTTGTCGGATTATGGCGTCACATCCGATGGCCTGCACCCACAGGTTGTTGGTGATGGGGATGCGTGGCGGCGGGCCGGATTGTTGGGGGTGCGCCAGTTCGTCGGCAAGCTGCGTGAATTGCGCCGCTATGTCGGCGGCGGTGAGGTTCAGATCGGGGTGGTATCCGCTGAGTTCGTATAGGTATGCGGCGGCCGGCTCGGTAAGCACGGTGAAGGGATTATCGAGGCTGCGGAGATACGTGGTGGTCTTGGTTGCCCAGTGGTCGATGTCGTCAAGGTTGGACATGACCTCGGAGAGTTCGGGGATAAAAATCCCAAGATCATAGGGGAAGCCTTCCCCGAAGGCAGCGTAGGCGTCGTTCAGCGACGTAACAGCCTCATTCTCGTAACAGTAACCCACTAGATCGTAGAATGAAACATGTGAGGCAAACAGTTGATATATTCGAACTAGGTTGCGGGTTCTTGTGTGATATTTCCATAATTCAATGGAGCCGATACTCACGGAAAGCGCTTGTTCAAAACAGCGAGCAACGGTGCTTCCAAATGCTGTCCCAGGCGTCTCAATCAATTTCTTGTGCGCCATGTCATCGACTACTTCATGTTCACGAATGACGGGTAGATTGTCCTCAATGTCTGCAACATCAAGGTGATGTTCGAGAATGTAATGATGGTCGTTCCTCATTAATGCCGACAAGTTGCTGCGCTCCACCCCCATATCCTCGTAGTTTTTACTATCAAACCAGCACTCCCACATCCACGCATCTCCCGAAACATCGTACTCATCTACCCCGCCAATAGCGACGAGTGCGTTAGTAACGTCCAGGGGGCAGTATCGGAGTTTCTTATCCGGCACATCCAGGCACCCCCATGCACGCCTGACCTGGTGGATGGCGTCAATGAGCCACTTTCGGGGCGGGAAGGGAATGGGGTGATCCACGATGATGTCGAAGATGAGATCCTTGAGCCATGCGGCGAATTCCCACTTGTTTTTTGCCAGTTCGTCCCAGGCCTCGGTGCCTTCTAATAGGTCATGGTAGCGGTCCAGGGTCATAAATTCTGGGCGAACATCAAGAAGTTTTTCCTGATAATCAGGGCGGGAACGAACCAACGCCCGTAACGATCGGCCGACCATAGCAAAAAATGTTTCCGGGGCGGCACGAAAGCCGGTTGTGTCGAAGACCGCCGTTACCACCGCGGCATCCACCCGATCGGTGTCGAGCCCCACCGTGGCGCCAAGTTGCCGAGCCTGGTCTACAAGATCCGGCTGCATGGTAATGCCCGACCGGGAGGCCAAAGCAACGAGCCGCACATGGTAGTGGAATGCTTGTTCTGGTGTGAAATGTTGGGCTGCGGTAGCAGCTTCCGCCCGCACATGGTCGATGTTCAGGGCGTTCCATGCAGCGAATTCCCGAAACACGGCCAGCCGGCGTTCGGGGTCAAGCAGCAGATTATGGTGGCGCGCTATCCACAGGATTTGGTCGAGGTAGGCGGTCAAGAAATCGGACCGACCGGCCTCCATATAGTAACGTGCCAACTCCCGCACAACGCTTATAGCCCGGCGCGGCCTGGTCGCAGCCAACTGGTTGATTACTTTGACCATGCGGGTTTTCACCAGGTGCGGTCGGGTGTGGACCATGCCACGTGCCCACCCCAGTATTGGCAGTGTGCAGGTGTCGCGTGGTGTGGTCCAGCCGATCACCTGGGTGTGGGTGCGACGCAGCCCGCTTGTCGCTGCCCGAATCGTTGCCACGGGGAGGGTATCTGTGGGCGTCAGTTCAACGATGGTGATGCCGTCGCCGCTGAACCGTGCGGCCTGCACCTTGACGCGGTTGGATGGCTCGGTGGGGGTTTCCAGAGTAGTGAGCGGGCGGATATCCATGGTTGTCCACCATAGTTTCCTTGTCGGACATGTATGCCCGCCCTCAAACCCATGTTCGAAAGGATGTACTATTGCTGTTGGTGGAGATCCCAGGCTCGGTGGAACAAAACCGGCAAGGGCACCAGGGGTGGGCAGCCCCGCACCACCGGCTGGGGTTTCGGGGTGTTCCAGATCAGGTAGAGCGGGGTTTTCGCTTCTTCCATGAGGGGCATGAGTTTTGTTTTTGGAAGCCAGTCGCCGGGGAGGAATCGGGTGCGCCCGGCGCGTCGATTCTCCTGCACTACCAATCCTCGTTCCACGAGGGGTGTTGCGGCGTTGGTGAGTTGTTTGGGTTTCCACCCGTTCCAAGCGCGCACGTTTTTGTCGGTGGGGTTGGGGAGTGCGGCGATTTGCAGGAAATACCTGGCGCTGTCTTGCGGGATGCCGAGCGTGCCTACGACCTGGGTGACCAGTTCGGGTGCGCTCACGCATGGATCATATGGGTTTCCGGCAGCGGCGGCTTCCTGGTGGGGTGCCTGTTGCAGGTCGGCGATGAGTTCGTCCATGTGCCCCTCGGTCAGTGCTCGAATAGTTTGCCAGTCCAGCAATTTCGGGGAGTTTCCGGGCTGTAGTTCGCCCAGGTTTCCGGTGAAGAGCATTCGCCAGTGGCCCTCCCCTGCCTGACGGATGGCGAGGTCTTTCAGCCGGAGCAGTTGGTCTGCGACCGCAGCCCGGCGCGGGTCGGTGCGGGGAAACAGGTGGGCCATGGCGATGAGAATGACGAGGTATTGGCTCATGACTGAGGAGACGTCATAAAATTTGTCTGTGAGGGTGTTGGCCACCCGGACGTATGGTTCTTTGAGTTCCAGTGGGATGAGCTGGGCGTATTCCTCGTCGGTGAGGTGGAGTTGGGGGGCACCGTAATAGCTATCCCAGTAGTCGCCGATGGCGGCGAAATCGAGGCCGGTTTCCATAAGGTTGTTGGTGGTTCCAGCATCGAGGATGTCTCGCACCATGCCGGGCGCGTAGAGTTGTGGGGTTGCGTTGTCGTTCATGACCCCGGAAAGTACGGCGTGGGCAGCGTCGGGGGTGAGGGTGGTGTAGCCTGCGAGTCGGTCAACCCCTTCGGCCAGCGTGAGGCCACCTGGCAGCATGGGGGTGGCGGCTTGATGGATGGTGTCGAGTTGTTCTAGCTGGTGAAGGAATTGTTCGCCGGTGAGGCTGCGGGGTGGTTCATCAACGAGGCGGAGGGCGCCGAGGTTGGTGTGGTCGGGGTGGACGAGCATGTGGGTGGTGCGGCGGTGTGAGGCGCAGCGGGATTCCAAAACCCAGGCACCATGGTGCCATCCGACGAGGAGTGCTTGTTCGTCGGTTTCTCGGACTTCGGTGCGGTAGCACCAGCCGCTGCCGTAGACACCCGCGTGGGTGGCAGCGATGAGGAAGTCGCGGATTTCTGCTGCTAATTCGGGGTTGATGTGTGGTCGGGCGAGCAGTGCGGTGAGGGTTTGTTCGTGGCCGATGCCGCGAACCCAAGCGTTCACGAAGGTGCCGGCTTTGGGTGATTGGGCGAATTGTTGGGGACGAGCAAGCCGGTCGGCAAGGTCGGTGATTTGGTTGATGATGGATTTGGCGGTGGGGTTGCCGCGGGTTTGTTCTAGCTCGTAGAGGTATCGGGCAGCAGGGTCGGTGAGGGTACCAATGGTAGAGGTGGTGCCGCGGATTTCTTGGTTGAGTTTCGTGAACCAGTTGTGGGTTTCGTGAATGTTGGCCACAATGAGGGCCATGGTGGGGTCGAGGTGGTCGAGGGCCAGCAGATCGGCGGCTTCCTGCCTGGATGGGACGTGGTTGGTGCGGTAGTGGGTTTGATCGGTTTGGTAGCTGATCGTGTTGATGAGTTCGGTCACTGGGTCGAAGTCCATGATGCGGTCGATTGCTTCGGGGTTGAGCTGCCGACATCGCGAGTTGGTGAGGCTAAGAATTTTCTTTTCGTAATACCAGTCGACTGCACCTAGGTTTTGGGTGGTGTCCCGGCGGTGGTCGGCGAAGCGGTCGAGGGCGACGGCCGCAAGTTCCCCAGCCGCTTTATAGCGGAGGAATAGCTCACTTCGGTCGATAATGTGCATGACGTCGAGGGCGTTGCTGACGCTGCGGCGCAGGTGTGGATCGGCCGCGATGGCGGGCAGGTCGCCTTCGATTTCGTCGAGTTCCCGACACCACCGGGTCCATAAAGCACCGTATAGGGTTGTGGGCCCGTCGGGATTGTCCCAGGTAGCGCCGGCGTCGACAAGCGCGTCAATGATATTGAGCGAACCATAGCCCAGTTTTTTCGCGGGTAGTGTCATGCCGTCGAAGCCGCCTCGGGCCTGTTTGATGGCGTCAATAACCCAGGCGCGTGTGCGCGGGCTGGGGCTGGTGAAATGGTTGAGTAACCATTCCGCAAGTCGGCGTGGGTTATGGGTGAGTTCCTGCCAGGCTTCGGTGGTGCAGAGCACTTCGTAGCAGGCATCGGTTTCCCAACCCCAGGGCTGGGCGGCAATGAGTTGTTCTTGGCATTCGCGGTTTTCTCGAATGAATTTTCGGATTGATTGGGCGTTTTCGGTTTCTCGGAAATGGCCGATGGCTTGTGGCAATAGTTTTTGCACACTAAAGACTGCTTTCAGCATGATGTTGTCGACGCTGTCACCGTTGAGTTCCTTGCTGTACCCCAGCCGCCACCGGATGTCGTACAGAACATTATCATGGCGTGTTGCTGCGGTGATGATTTGCGCCAGGTAGTCGATTATTTGCTGCGGGGTGCAGCCTTGTGCTACAAGGTTTTCCGCTTCCATCCACATGATGTTCCCGGTCACGACTTTTTTACAGCCGGCGAATTCCACGAAGTATGTCATTCGCTGGTCGTAGTCGATGGGAAGGTTATGGGTTTTTTCCAGCTTGTGGATGAGGTTTAGGTATGGTTTAACGAAGCTGCTTTTCTTTTCTGCCGCAAAATAGTGCGCGAGTTCCATGATGAAGGCAGGGGCGCAGTGGGGTGCGACCACGATAATGTCGTCGATGGATTTTTGTAGGCGGATTTTTACTTTGACCGGGTTGGTGATCACATTGTGTTCCGCCCAGCTGAGTTCCCGCAGGTATTTGAGCATGTTGGGCATGTTTTGCGGGTGGTTGATGGCAACCCAGTGGATAAATCCGACCGGTTGTGGTGGCGCCCAACCGACGGGCCGGTACGTGGTGCGGTGCAGGCCGCGCATGCCCATGAGGCTATCGGTGACTGCCTGTAGTGGCTTCGGCACGAGTTCCACAATGGTGGTGGTGCCGTTGGTGAATCGGGTTGCGTTAATAGTGTGTGCGCTTGTCGGCGACGAAACGGTGAGCGGGGTAATGTTCATGCCCCCACCTTAGCTATGGGGGTGGACGTGTTTGGCCGATTACTGTGGTTTGCAGTGTTCTTGGACGCGCCGGGCTGCTTGGACCACGCTGGTGCAGAGATCGTCATCGGGGTCGAGACCTAACAGGTTCGCGGCAACCTGGTGTGGGTTGCCCGCGGAAAGGCTGTCGAGTAATTGTTGGGCTTGTTCCTTGGTGATGGCCCGAAGGACCTCGCTGGCTTTGGGGCTGCGGATGGTGAGGTTACGCCAGGCATTCCAGGGCAGGTCATGGAAGAAATGGCGGTTTCCCCATTTGTCATAGGTGGGGTTGGCGATCATGGCGAGTTCGCTGGTACCTGGTCTAAGGAGTTGCCCGTCCTCGGTGTAAAGGTAGGTGACACCGTGAAGGTGCAGGTAGCCGACCGTTCCCACGGGTGATGTGTGAGGAATGCCGTCGGCGTCGATGAGTGGATAGGTGCCATCAAGAGGCTTGAGTATTGCGCACAATAGGAGTGGGTCGTGTGGTTCCTGCCGGAAGAATAGTTGCGGGTGGTGGGGGCGGTAGTCGCGGCCCATGATGCAGGTTGGAAGTTGAGTACTGCGCCCCCAGTCAATGGGTGTGGCGGTGGTGCGTTCCAGGCTGCGCAGCGCCTCGGGTTGTGATGCGCCCAGTTCCCTGCCGGTTTCGGGGTTTACTTGCCTGATCGCATAGGTTTCTGACCAGGGGTCTTTGCGGAGGACGGTATGCCAGGTGTGGCCGTCGTTGTCGCCGAATGCGTTGCCTTCGGGCATGGTGATTTCCGTCCCCGGCACGTCTGTGGCGGTGGCGTCCGCGTGGCGGGCTATTCCGCCGCCGTAAAGCCTACCGGCGGGGATGGGCAGCGTATTGGTGGAGAGTTCGTAGTGGCCGTGCCGCCACTGGTGAAGGTTGAGCGGTTGCGGCACCCCGGTGGCCCATTCGGCGTTGAAGCCGATAGTGCCGGCCACGTATCGGATGGTGAGGATGTTTTCGCCCACGGCGATCTGCCCGGCGTCGCTGTTGGTGTCGACGTGATCGTGTTCGGATATGGTGGTGTCGTTTTCGATGTAGGCGATTCGGTCCGGGGTGGCGACGATGACGCCGGGGTAGGATTCCCACAGTGTGATGTCGGGTCGCTTGTCGACGCCCGCCCAGCGGTTTTCCAGTTCCGGCCAGGTGTATTCGGTGAGCAGGCCGGCGTGGAGGTTGGCCGCCAGTATGGTGGCCGGGCTGATGTCGAAGTGGTGGGTGATGGCGGCGCGGGTGGTGGGGCTGAGGGTTTGTGGCGGTATCCCACCCACAAGTTTTCGAAAGTTCGTTCGTCCAATGAGAGGGTGGTTGGCGCGGGCGAGTTCGTCCAGGGCGGCTTGGGTGAGGGCGTCGAAAAGCCCGGTGCCACCGCAGGCCACCAAGGTTGGGACCGCGTGGTGGGGAATGTCGGCGAGGGAGAAATCCCCCAGGGTGGCGGCGAGTAGCTCAGCATCAGCGCACAGGTCGCTGAGGTCTAAAACACTGGCATGGCAGTGGTGCAGTCGCTGAAGCACCCGGCGCCACTGGTTAGCCTCCCCCACGGGTTGTTGGGTGGGTTTCTTGTCCCAGGTCGCGCCCGCGGCGGTGAGGGTGGCGAGGATTTCCAGGGGGATTTTTGCTATGTTCGCGGGGATGTGTTGCCCGTGCACGAGGTCGGCCTTGTCGCGGATGCCGCGGATGATGGGGGTCAGGTCGCCGCCACCGCGGCGGGGTGTGTATGGTTCCAGGCAGATGATGTTCGCTAGCCAGGCCACGAAAACCCGCTGTTCGGATGCGATGATGTCGACGACCCCCAGGTCGGAGATCATGGTGAACCACTCCCCCGGGTCGCTGCCGTACCGGTTGATCTGTGTGGTGCTGTGGGCGAAAAGCCGGGCGTACAGTTCGGGTTTCCGGGTTGCTGCCGGCCGGATATGCTCGGCTAATTCCTTATAGAATTGCCAGGGCACCGTCTTGAGGGCGGGGCTGCCGGCGATACCCTCTACCAGGTGCACGCCGCTATCGGCGGCGCTGTGGCCGGCTGCTTTGCCTAGTCGGATGACGTCGCGCAACATTCCGGTATACACCTGCCCGCCAGCGCGAATCTGGTTGATGCACAACGACAGGAAATACTTGTAGGCTTCTTGCGGGTTGGCACACTGACTGCTGGCGGCCCGAGCCTCATGAGTCATGTCGGCCGCACCGATGATGCCGAGGGCGGCGAATTCGGCAGCCGCGGCCCGGTGCCGCCACGAATCCACCGGCAGATCGTATGTGCGTTCGAATTCGCGGGCTTTGGCGAAGGCGCGTTTCGCCGCGGCCTGCTTGCTGCCGGCGGCGAAGATGCGGGCCAGTTCTTCCATGAGGGTGGGGACGAAATGCGGCACCGAATCGCCCAGATCGGCAATAATCGTGGCGAATTTCTTCTCAATCTTCGCCACCTTCGGCATGGTGTTCCGCGCCCACTCCAAGTCCGACACCAGCCGTAACGCCTGGCGGGTGTCGGCGGGGTGGGTAGAAATCACCCAGGCGGGAAACCCCACGGACCGCGTCGTGGTGTGCCCCACTTCCCTGCTCCGCGTCGGCACCAACCCCAGGACCTGCAAAGTCGCCTCCTCCGCCGGGATGAGGGTCTCGGGCACCAACCGGACCACCACCACGCCAGAGCCGGCATCGGTGTTGGTGAAGGTGACGGCGTGCAGGGTGGTGGATTCCGGTTCCGGGGGCTCGACGAGTGTGCGTATGGTCATGGCATCAGTCAAGCATGGTGGTCGGACATGCTTAGCGAATCATTATTATCCCAGGTTATCGCCGGTATTTTTTGGTGGTGAGGGCATCAAAACTGGGGCGATCCCCAGACAACCACCGACCCCACACCGTAGGAAATAGTTGGTCAAACGGCTCAGTAGGCGGACACCACCGCACCGTACTCTCACACCGCTCCCGATACCGAATCAAATAAAAATTACTCTTCCACGCCTCAACCGGCATACTCCCCGACTGAGCCTCCCACCAAGCACCAGGCAGAAACACAGTCCGACCAGCCCCAGTACGCTTCCCCTCAACCACAAGATCATGGGCAACAAGTTCAGCGCGGGCCTCATCAAACTGTTTCTTCTTCCACCCATTCCAAGCCTTCACATTAGAGTCAGTAGGATCAACCAACGCAAGCAATTGAAGAAAATACACAGCAGCCGACTCAGAAAGCCCAAGCTCCCGACACACCTCAGCCACAACACCAGGCGCAGAAACCCGCGGATCACGATAACAACCAACAGGCCGAGACTTCGTCTCATCCCCCAGGTCGGCAATGATCCTATCGAAATACCCCTCCGTCAAACCCCGGAATGCATCAAAATTACAGCCCCGGTAGTACATAGCATCCCGGTCATCTTTCACACCACTAATGTCACCAGTAAGTGGAAGAGTGGTGAAATGTTGTGCCACAGCTTTATCGGTGGTGGTTTTCAGCATGGTGAGCTGGTGTGCCAGGAACGAACACACTTCCCTGGCCTCCGCATCATCAGCAAAACCCTGCGCCGGCAAATTGATAGCTAGATCCAAAGCAATAGAAGCAGCCATGCCGCTGTCCCAACCTGAAAAATGGGGGTTAGGTTCGAGCCGACAGATCAACTGGAAAAGAACACGGATTTGTACTTCAGGAGCCTGCCACTGTTTGGCAAAATATTTCTCCATAAGCTGATCAGGAACAATCACGTCACAGTCGGGAATACTCGCAACAAAAGCATCAATAAGCACGGGGTTATTATCGAACGCAGCGATGGTAAGAAGTTCTTCATCAATATAACCCACCTGACTGCAAAGTTCTATGGCTGCCTGGGTAGATTTTTCAGTGAATTTAAGTTTTCGGCTGATAGTTTCCTTCCGTTTTCTTTCAGCATCCCAACGCTCCTCATGGTCGGCGTGACAGCTACAGAAGGCGGCAATGTCAACTCCCCCCACCCTCGTGAAAGACGCGTAAGTACCACCGACGATCAACATGATTGCAGCAGTCTCGGTGAGGAAGGTTCGTGTCGTAAGGGCGTCGATAAGCGGCCGCATGCGCGACAACCACTCACCAGGATCAATATCACCCATGCGTTCTAACTTATCGGCCCAAACACGCATTTCCTCGGCGCTCATGCCCGGCTCAACACCAAGATCATAGGCGGTTTTCGCCACACCAAAAGTAGGGGCTCCACATACAGTTTCAGGAAACTCATTCCCGGCCACGATCAGACGATAATTGTTACGGTACAACCGATCAAGGACAACGACCTGGGTGTTGGCATCGGTGAAGCTCAGGCCGACCCTGGCATCATCGGGTTCTGCGGACATGCGGGACCAGTCGACCCACACCTGCCGCCACGTACGGTTATCGATCTTGGCATCGGCAAGCTCCCGCAGCAACGCGGCAGCCTCCATGCGGGCAGCCGGCGAAGTAAATGGCGCCATAGCCCAAGAAACGAGAGCTTTTTCTCGACCAACAAAAACGAACCAAGTCCAGGAATATGATCGTCTAACACCATTCTTAATGTAAAAAACATCAATGGCACCATCAATCACTTCCTTAAGTTGCTGTACTTTCGCTATCACCGCGTAGGTAGAGCATGCCGAATGGTCAGGATAAAAATTTTTCCGCGTTGCAGTGGAATGATGAGTCGCAACAGCCCCATGCTCATGCTGCCCTCGTACTTGGTCAAGCACCTCCGTAAGTTTGTCAACACTAGCTTGTGCAGATAGGGCGAGCTGCACCACACTCACACACAACTCCCGATCATCGGTGCCCAACAGGTCGGCAGCAGCCTTCATGGCGGCGGACCCCGACTGACAATTGAAAGATAAAGGTGCATACATGCACTTCCCATCAGGAATATTGTTTTCCCGGTCCACAGTGGTATCACTCTTACCAGTCTCCGGTTCCAGGGCAGCCAGCAGCGGAGCAACATCAGCGGGCTGCACGGCACGCAACCTGCGGGAGGCCTCCTCATCGCGTAGGGTGAGATTCCCCCAAGCAACCCACGGCAGCTGATACATCCAATGGGGTTCCCCACGATCATCCAGTATGGTTGCAAGTTCACCGTGGACAGCGGAAACCCCAGGCAGATACAAGACTGTACCGAACTCCTCAACACCTACCAGTCGGGTGACACCACCAAAAGTAGTTACGCCACACACCGGCGTGTCATGAAGATAACGGGTGCCATCCCCTGCGACCAGAGAGTAATCTTGCTTCTCGTCCTTAGTACGACCCGCAACGCAACAAAACTCACCGGTATCGATGACGGGAATGATTTTTGCTCGGGCAGCATCATTATCAACCGGGGCGGGAAGAAACGTGGTCCACGCCCAGTCAATGGTGATGTCGGCGGTCTCGGCAAGATCGACCACCTGCTGAGGCGGTTGATTCATAGTGTAAATACCGGTAATTGGGTCATACTGAAAAATAGTGTTACGCCACTCGTCACCATAACCCTCATCACCGGAGCACCATATGGTACCAGCATTGTCACCATACACAACACTAATTGTGCGATTAAACTCGCGGTCAGTGGGACGCAAGAGGATATCGCCAACCACCCGCCCATCAGGAGTCGCTAAGGAACTATACCGCGGCTTAGGCTTATCAAAAAGATAAGATTCACCACTAATTAATAGTGAAACACTATACCCATCATCCCATGTTGCTGCCACGTCATAAACACCAGAACAGCTGAACGCCAACACCTGGTCACCAACCGCATCGGAGACGGCAACCATATCGAACGGGACGTATGGGGTGCTGATCTTCGTATCGAGGAGGGTGGTGTCCCCAGCAACCACCACAACCTTAGTGCCACAGAACGCCACAACACCGGGATAAGATTCCGTAATCTGCAGCCTAGGACCAATACCACGTTCCGGAGAAAGTTCACCACGCATAGCATGAATATGACGCTCCAACTCCGGCCAAGTAAGCTCAGTAATCAGTCCATGAGCAAGATTAGTGGCAAGCATCGTGGCAGCATCCACATTCGCCTTCTTAACCAAACGCTCCAAATTCCCAAGCGGTAACTTAGCCTCAGCCGCAAGCGTAAAACTGGTAACAAACCGGTCAATAACAGAAAACAGCGCAGTATTCAGGTGCTGACACTCATTATTTAAAAACTCATCGTATAATAGCCCAGCACCAGCCCGAGCAATGGCATCCTTGTCTTCCATGAGTTTTTCTAGCGTCCAACCGCACAAAATATGCGCCCTTATCTGCGGAACCTTTAAACAATACAAAGCTTCTCTATACTGGGGATGCCAACAATATAAAACTCTATAAAAGAATGAGTTCAATTGGTCGTTTTCTTTGGGTGAAGCATTATCTAGACGCCATTGGACACCAGCAACGGTCAATGCCCCGATGAACTCCAAGGGAAGATCAAGGTAGGTCTCATTCAATTCGATAGCAGAAATCACATCCTTATTCGATACGATGAGGTTGAACAGGCTGAAACTATCATTGGACCTACCCACCAAAGCATCAAGAACGTTCAGCAGCCAACGCCGAAAATGCATTGGATCTTCTTGCAGGATGGTAGGTCCGCCAATGGAAATAAAATCCGTCACCCATTCCTCTAACTGATAAGGGCTACGCCACGAGCGACAATCACTTGGTGGGGCAAAAAAGAGTTGCGTTATGGCATAAGGCCGATGGTCGAGCAGACCAACCATGCGTTTACTCAAAGCTTTGGCGAAACCAGCAGGGGCACGCCGCATTCCGCTTAATCCACAAATGTTATCGAGGAGTTCCTCACCAACCTGTTGCGGAGTACGACCAGTGGGTTTCGCCACCCTGATGAGATCCCGGGGTAAACCAACATAGGGAGGAATACCAACACCCACCTGGTTGGTAATAATCTCAAGGAAATACTGGTAGGCATCCTCCGGGTCGGAGAAGCGCTGTATGCAACTAGTGGCCTCAAAAACCATTTCTTTCGGAGAAACAATGCCGCGGCGGGTGAATTCGGTAAATACTTGACGATGCCTATCAGGATCAATCGGTAAACCATAAGTACGCTCAAATTTGCGAGCCTTGTTAAAAGCACGCATGGCAAGTTTCTGGAATCCCGAATCATCGAAAATACGGGCAAGCTCCTCCAACAGAGTGGGAACGAAATGCGGGGCGGCCGTGCTGAGCATTTTGGTAAGCTCCTGGAACCTATCCCGCACTTTTTTCGTTTGAAATTTGACTACCTTTTTCGCCCACTCAATATCAGCAACCAGGTTGAGGGCATGTTCGGTATTGTCCTGGTCGATCATGATCGGCCAGGTGGGGAAACCAATGGCACGAGATCGGCCTCGACCTACCGGCCGAGGGGCAGGCTGAGGGTCCAGGCCAAACCGACCCATGATGAGGGTTTCGGTGGACAATAAGGTTTCTGGGATGAGTTTCACCACAGGAACCTCACCAATCATGGCGGTCAGTGCAACAACCGGCACAATATCCGCCGGTACGGCCGTATCATCGTGGGAGCCGGGGAATGTGAGCGGCAGCACGCCGCCCGATGCCACAATGCGTACGGGATTCATGCGTTCCATCCTAGAAGCTTATTCAACCTCTAGGAAAACCCATGCACCCTAACGAATGACAAATCAGAAAGAATGTACCACCTAGTTTCCTTTCCTCACTTCCAGAAAAGAGTCATATACGTTAATGCCGTGGAGAGCCAAAACACATTTTCCCAGCAACTAAATAAATATTCTCCTTACAATGATTCTTCATAGACGAATTCACCCCCAGGTTATCGCCGGTATTTCTTGGTAATAAGGGCATCAAAACTTGGGCGATCACCAGACAACCACCGACCCCACACGGTAGGAAATAGTTGGTCGAACGGCTCAGTAGGTGGACACCACCGCACCGTGCTCTCACACCGCTCCCGATACCGAATCAGGTAAAAGTTACTCTTCCACGCCTCAACCGGCATACTCCCCGACTGGGCCTCCCACCACGCACCAGGCAAAAACACAGTTCGGCCAGCCCCAGTACGCTTACCCTCAACCACAAGGTCGCGGGCAACAAGTTCGGCACGGGCCTCATCAAGCTGTTTCTTCTTCCACCCATTCCAAGCCTTCACATTAGAGTCAGTAGGATCAACCAGAGCAAGCAACTGAAGAAAATACACAGCAGCCGGCTCGGTGAGCCCAAGCTCCTGACACACCTCAGCAACAACAGCAGGCGCAGAAACCCGCGGATCACGATAACAACCGGCAGGCCGAGACTTCGTCTCATCCTCCAGGTCGGCAATGACCTTATCGAAATGCCCCTCCGACAAACCCCGGAACGCATCAAAATTATGGCTCCAGTAATGACCGTCTTTGATGTGGTTGATGTCACCGGTGAGTGGCAGGGAGGTGTGGTTGCCAGAAATATTTGTATTCGTAGCGGTTTTCAGCATGGTGAGTTGGTGCGCCAGGAACGAACACACTTTCCTGGCCTCCGCATCATCGGCAAAACCCTGCGCCGGCAGGTTTGTGGCAAGATCCAATGCGATGGATGCGATCATGCCGCCGTTCCACCCGGAGAATTGAGGTTTAGGTTTCAATGGGCAGAGCAACTGGAAGAGGATGTGATTTTTTTCGTCGGGCGCAGCCCACTGTCCGGCAAGGTATTTTTCCATGAGTTGGTCGGGAATGACCAGTTCGCAGGCGGGGAAGCTGGCCACGAAAGCGTCGACAAGCGTGGTGTTATTGTCGAATGCAGCGGTGGCGAGTAGTGCCCGGCTCATCGGGTCCACCCTGGTGAGAAGTGTCGTAGCGGCCAGGGTGCTTTTGCGGGTGAGCTTGAGTTTTCGGCGGATAGTTTTCGCCCGTTCCTCCTCAGCAGCCCGGAGAGCATCGCCACCGGCACGACGGAAGGCCGCAATGGCGAGTTCGCGGGGCAGAAGCGTCCCAAAACCACCAGCGAGCAGCATGATTGCAGCAGTCTTGGTGAGGAAGGTTCGGGCCGTGAGGGCGTCAATAAGCGGCCGCATGCGCGACAACCACTCACCAGGATCAATGTCACCCATGCGTTCTAACTTGTCGGCCCAAACACGCATTTCCTTGGCGCTCATGCCCGGCTCGACACCAAGATCGTGGGCGGTTTTCGCTGCGCCCAAGGCAGAAGCGTCGCACACGGTTTCGGGAAACTTATCCCCGGCCACGAGCAGACGATGCTTGATGCCCCTCTTGACGTCGTACAGCGTGTCAAGGACGATAGCCTGCGTGTCGGCATCAGCAAAGAGTAGGCCGGTGTGGACCTCACCGAGTTTCTTGGACATGCAGTACCAGTCAATGAGCACTTGCCGCCACGTGTGGTTGTCGATCTTGGCATCGGCAAGCTTGCGCAGCAGCGCGGCAGCCTCCATGCGGGCTGCCGGTGGAGTGAGCAACCCCATGGCCCAGGAAACCAGGGCTTTTTCCTGACCCGCGAACGAAAGCCAACCCCACGAATCGTCCTTGTCAATATGCGAGGCATCACGTTTCCCGTCGATCACTTCCTGAAGCTGCTGCACTTTCGCCACGACCGCGTAGGCGGAGCGCGCCGGCCGATCAGCGTGAGCGGCATTCGGCGCCGGGGTTTCTTGCGTGGCAGCGGAGTTTCGGGCTGCGATCGTCTCACGTTTGTGCTGCACCCGCGCACGGTTGCAAACATTCGTGAGCTTACGGACGCTAGCCCGCACGGACAGGGCGAGCTGCACCACGCTGACGCACAGCTCCCGATCATCGGTGCCCAACAGGTCGGCGGCTGCCTGCATGGCGGCGGAGCCCGACTGGCAGTTCGGGGACAGTGCGGAATACACACGTTCCCCGGAGGTATCACGCCCCTGATTTCTGGTGGTGGTGCTGCGCTTGCCGGAATCCGGCTTCAGGGCTGCCAGCAGCGGGGCAACGTCGACAGGCTGTATGGCACGCAACCTGCGGGAGGCTTCCTCGTCACGTAGAGTAAGATTCCCCCAGGCAACCCACGGCAATTGGTACATCCAGTGGGGTTCCCCACGGTCATCCCGAGTGGTTGCAAGTGTGCCATAGTCGACGGAAACCCCGGGCAGGTACAGAACCGTGCCGGACTCCTCGACGCCTACCAGGCAGGTGACACCACCAAAAGTAGTTGCGCCGCACACCCGCATGTCATGAAGATAACGGGTGCCATCCCCTGTGACCAGCGCATAGTCCCGGTTCTCGTCTTTGGTGTAGCCCACGACACAGCAGAACTCGCCGGTATCGGTGGTGGGAATGATTTTTGCTCGGGCGGCATCGTTATCAACCGGAGTAGGAAGAAACGTGGTCCTCGACCAGTCAATGATAATACCAGCAGCCTCAGCAAGATCGACCACCCGTTGGGGTTGTTGGTCCCTCGTGTGCGTATCGGTGGCTGGATCGTATACACGCCACTCGTAGCCGTGGCTGTAGTCACCACCGCGATACCACATGTTGCCGGCATTGTCGCCGTACACGGCGTCGTCGATGCGGTTCAGCTCGCGGCTCGTGGCGCGCAGGATAATGTCACCGACCAACCGACCATCGGGAATCGCAAGGGAGCTATGCCGTGGCCAGAAAACACTGTAACTATAGGATTGGCCGCTCAGTAGCAGCGAAGCATCCTCGCCATCATTCCATGTTGCCGAGATTTTATCACCACCGGAATAGCCAAGCGCTAACACCCGGGTGCCGTCCACATCGGGGACGGAAATCATATCGAATGGGGTGTGCTTGGTGCTAATCCTCGTATTGAGGAGAGTGGTGTCCCCGGCGACTGCCACAACCTTAGTGCCACAAAACGCCACAACACCGGGATAGGATTCCGTAATCTGAAGCCTGGGACCAATACCACGTTCCGGGGATAACTCGTCACGCATAGCATGAATGTGCCGCTCCAACTCCGGCCAGGTGAGCTCGGTAATGAGTCCATGGGCAAGATTAGTGGCAAGCACCGTGGCAGCATCCACATTCGCCTTCTCAACCAAACGCTCCAAATTCCCAAGCGGTAACTTAGCCTTGACCGCACGCGTCAAGCTTGTGATAAACCGGTCAATGGTGGGCAGTGGTGCGGCGCGCAAATGACGGCATTCATCATGTAATAGTTCCTCGTACAGCAGGATATCATTCACCTGGGCAACGGCATCACCATGCTCCATAAATCGCTCCAATGTCCAGCCACACAGAATATACGTTTTTATCTGCGGGTTCTCCAGGCAATGGGTCAGGTTTTTATGCCGGTGGTCCCGGTAATATTGGATTCGATCAAGGAAGGACTCCAGCTGGTTGTTTTCCTCATATGAAACATTATCGAGGTGCCACTGGGCGCCGGCAACAATCAACGCCTCGATAAGCTCCAGGGGAAGGCCAAGATGGGTCTCATCCAGTTCGATGCCGGAAATCGTCTCGCTATTCGACACGATGAGGTCGACCAGGCTGGGGCTGTAATCGGGTCTGCCCACCAAGGTATCGAGAACGGTCAGGAACCAACGCCGGAAATGCGCTGGGTTTTCCTTCAGAATGTTCGGTCCGCCGATGGTGATAAAGACAGTGGTCCAGTCTTCTAATTTGTGGTTGCCGGACCACGGATAATAGTCAGTTGGCGGGGTGGAAATAAGCTGCATCACGGCGTCGGGCCGGTGATCAAGCAGTCCGGGCATATGCTTGTCCAGGGCCTTCACGAAGCCAACGGGGACACGACGCATGCCGCTTAATTCGGAAATACTGTCAAGCAGTTCCTTGCCGGCCTGCTGCGGGGTACGGCCGGTGGGTTTCGCCACCCGCAAGAAATCGCGGGGAAGACCAGCGTAGGGGGCGCTGCCGGCACTCACCTGGTCAGTGATGAGCCCAAGGAAATACTGGTAGGCGGCCTCTGGGTCAGAGATGCGCCGCATGCAGCTGGTGACTTCGAAACCCATTTCCTTAGCAGAGATAAGACCACGGCGGGCGAATTCGGTCAGAGCATGCCGGTGCCGGTCAAGGTCAACCGGCAAATTGTACGTGCGTTCGAATTCGCGGGCCTTGCCGAAGGCACGCACGGCGAGTTTCGGGGATCCCGAATCGTCGAAAATGCGGGCGAGTTCCTCCAACAGGGTCGGGACGAAATGCGGGGCGGCCGTACTGAGCATTTGGGCAAGCTCCTGGAATCTGTCCCACACCTTTTGGTCTTGGGATTTCGCCACCTTTTTCGCCCATTCAATGTCGGCAACCAGGTTAAGGGCGTGTTCGGCGTTGTCTGGGTCAGTCATGATCGACCAGGCGGGGAAACCAATGGCGCGGGGCCGGCTGCGACCCACCTGGCGGGGCTGAGGCTGGGGCTTCAGACCGAGTCGGCCCATGATAAAGGTTTCGGCGGTCAGAAGAGTTTCGGGGATGAGCCGCACCACGGGGACGCCATTCACCAAGGCGGCAAGCGCAACAACCGGCACAATATTCGCTGGCACAGCCGTATCAGCCGTATCATCGTGGGAGCCGGGGAGCACGAGCGGCAGCATACCGCCCGATGCCACAATGTGTGTGGGATTCATGTATTTTCTTCTCCTTATGACGGTTCTTCGGCGGATTCCACGGTACGGCCGGCATACACGAATTCGGCCATGCGAATGCCCTCGGACCAGGTGATTGGCCCCACCTTCTCCAGTGGGAGCGACCGCCCATCCTGGTAGAACGACAGCTCCCCAATAGTTCCGTCCTCCCAGGGATTCCAGGCGTCAATATCGAGGCTGATACGCACCTCAACGCCGTCTTCCACCACAATGAGCGAGACTTCCTGCATGGTGGTGGTAAACCCGCCGCCGCGGCTCCGGCCGATCAGTACCTGGGCTTTTTCATACCTGCCATCGGAGTAGGCGCGCACAGCCTGCTGGCGGCCAACAGCATCGTCGGGTTTCACATAAATATCCCGGAATAGCTGATCCACCCCCTGCGACACCCCAAGTTCGGCGGCGAACTCCCGCCAGTCGGCAATATCCGCAATGATGGCGGGGTGCGGGATGGTGATGGAGCCGGACTCGTCGACGGGCACGGTAATCTCTTCCCCATCGAGATCGGCCAGGTGCAGGTGGCCGTCGGACACGTCCCGGAGCAGGCCCGTATCACCGGTAGCGGTCACGCACACCACAAGGTTTTCGAAGCAGGCGCGCCACAGGGGGTCGGGCCACACCTCGCTCACCACCAGCACCGGCACCGGAAGTCCCTTGAGGAACCATTCGCTCACCTGGCGCAAACATTCTTTTTGGTGTTGTTCCAGGTAAATGCGGCAGTTATTGAGCTGCTCGTATTCGGGGGTTTTCTTCGCCTTCGCCGGGACGGTTTTCAGCACCCGCCCTTTAGCGTTTTTGGCAGTAATCGTGGTGCCATCGAGGGCGAGTTGGTAGTCGCCGGCGGCAATCCAGTGCAGGTCAGTCATGGGCCATAATCCTTCAACACTACATATAAACAAATTATTATTGATTGCGGTGAGGTGAGGCCACCACACCGTCAAACAGGGAGATAACCAGCGCTGCGTGGTTGAATGTGATCGAACGCAACGGTTATGAGCACATCATAACGACCATGGTGGACATCTTTCGGTGGCATCCAGTAACCGAATGTCCACCCGCAACATGTCACCATGGTCGAACTCCCATTCCCCCAGTTGGTCGCCCTACGATTGCAGATATGCAACCAGGGATAATCCGTGCCGGGGCGTGGGGTCGGTGACGAAGCGCTGCAATAATTCGGCCGCATATGGCGCCCCCGCGTCGTTCAACAATCGCACGTCGGCGGCGCAGGCGGCATGGTGCGTCCGAATCGCACTGCGACCACCCAGGGCACACCGCTCTAACCACACCGTGAGCACATCAGACACTCCCCTGGTTGGTGGGGCGGCGAAGTCGGTTTGCTGCTGAGCATCGACCGGCGCCCCCGCCACCGCCGACACCGAGTCCAGGCCCGGAAATATTCGACCGCCCTGTTCCGGTTTCAGCTGAAGCCAGTTGTCTTCCGGCCAGAGACACACCACCTCCGAACCATGAATGAGACAGGTCACTCCCCGATCATCCGGGTTGGTGGCGAGAATCAGATTCACCAGGTTTCGAATATTTGTACGACGGGCTGCGGCGCTGAAATTCACCGTCACTATCCCCTCCCGGGTGTTCAGCGACAGTTCCTTCAAGGTTGCATCGCACACAACGCCGCTCACCAGGGACAGGTCCCCCGGCAATGATAGGGACCGAATAAGCTCCAGGCTCACCTCCTGTCCCAGGGCGGCCCGAACCCCCTTACCGGAGCCGATGCGACCATCGGCAGACCCCTTGCCGCCGCTCATGAGCAGCATATGCCGGGCCAGGTGGGCATGACTGCAATGCATGTCCCCAAGCCGCACTGGGCCATACCAAATCGTGGGAACCGCGCTCGCATCCCCGGGCGGGGTTTTCGTGATGGAAAACATGTCGCCGCCACGGGTGCATAGCGTGATAGACATCCCGGCAAACCCCGAGGTAGTCACGATGGGTTCGGCGTAGAGGGGGATAAACGTGGCGTTCTGCGCCCCCGATAACTCCAGTGGCTTATAGGCACGCCGGGCGGCACCGATGGCGTCCCGGTCGCGGGGATCCCGGTCCAGCAGGTGGGCGACCATGGCGACGGCGAAGAGCTGGCGGGCGACTTCCCCGCGCGCCACAGGCTTCCCCACTCGCGCGTCTTGCGAGAGGGTGGCGAGGGCAGTGATGGCGCGTTCGAGGCGCGGTAATCCCACCACCCGGGTTGTGCGCACGAGGGCGAGCAGCTGCATATGAAACCGAGCACTGAGATTGGCTAATCCCTGGTCGCAAATTGCGGAGGTAATGTCCTGGGCTTGGGATACGCAACCGGCGATGTCCGCGACCGCGGGCAGTTTCTTCGCCCACGCGGCCTGCGCCGCCGAATCCGTGTCGGTGGTTGTTTTGTCCGCCGCAGGTTTGTCGACGCCTCCCGCAGACGGCTCGGTGGAATCCTCAGCCTCGGCGGCAATTGGGGCAGCCATGCACACCGCCCCGATGTGGGCGCACTTGGGGCTAATGAGGCAACTACATTCGAACTTGTCTTCTACATAGGTGACGGTGGTGGTGCCGACTTCCACCCGGAACCCGTCGTCGACAAGCGTCACCTGCCAAGAGTCGCTGCCGGCTGCTAATTTTTCGGCGCGTTTGAGCAGTCGGCTGGGAATGACCGCCAAGGCGTCGGCGGACACCCCGGGGGCTAACGATGGTAGTGGTGTTGCGCTCATTGGATAACCTCCCGCACCCAGCGGGTCAATTCCAGGGGTGACACGCAGGCCACCCGCATGCCGGCCGCTGCCACGGATTCGGCAATGCCCACGTTATAGGCTGCCTTGCCGTCATCATCGAGCGCGGCACAACCGATCAGTTTCACTCCCGAATCCGCCAATGCGGCAATCTCATGGGTCAGATTATTCACGGAACCCCATTCCTCAAAGTCGCTGATGAGCACCAGAATCGTCTTGGTGGGATTCGTCACCTGGCTTGCCGCATACCGCACACCTTGGGCAATGTTAGTGCCACCACCAACCTTGATTTCCAGCAGCAATTCCAGGGGATCCTCCACGTGCCCGGTCAAATCAATCACCGACGTGTCAAAGGTGATAAAGCTTACCTTGAATGTGTTCACCCCGGCGAGAATTGCCGCGGTCATGGCGGCAAACACCGTGGAGGGTTCCATCGAACCGGAAACGTCCACGAGCACGATAATGTGCCATGGTGAAACCTTCCGCTCTGGGGCGCGGAAAATCGGGGTTACCGGAATGATCTGCGGCCGACTATTCACCATCACCGTGTGTTTCAGGTTGTTACGCACCGTCGCCGGCAGGTCGAGCCGCGGTGATTTCCGCCGCGATGGTTTCGTGTTTGCCATGCCGCCCAGGGCAGGGCTCAGCTGGGACGCTAATTCTTTCGAGAGTTCCGACACGATCTTGCTCACGAGGGGTCGCAACTGCCGCAGCCGGCTCTCGGGGAGGGCGCCTTTCAGGTTGAGCACCGTGGTGAGGAGTTCCACGGATGGCCGCACGCTTTCCGCATCAAGGCTGGTGATGACGTCACTGCGACCCATGTCGGCGGCCTTGCCGAAGATTTCTTGCAACTGGTCGGCGCCGAAAAGGGCGGTGATTTCCTCCTGCCACTGCCGCACCCCCAATTGGCTGGGGCCATTACCGGCGGCGTGCACCCGGCCGTCGGATTCCCCGGCGTGGTCCTTGCTGACGGTGTCTGTGCCATAGAGTTCGTCGAGGGCACTCGCCATGCGCCCACCAGCACTGTCGAGGGTTTCGGGTTCGGCGCCGAGAATCAACCGCCAGCGCATCGCCGGGGTGAACCGCAGGTCGGCCAGGCCCAAGGCCGCCAGCCTAGCCCTCGCTGCCACGTCGGCCCGGGCGTTCGCCTCTATCTGCTCCGGCGCTATCATCAGGGTTGCGTCGATCCGCCCCACCTGGGCTGACAACCGGTCGAGGAATTGTTCCCGCTCTGCGGGGGCCACCGTATCGAAGGCGCCCCGCAGCGTGGGGAGGGCCTGCACAAACATGGAATCGGACAGGGACGACACCCGGTCGACAATTCCGTCCATGATGGGGTGGTCGTACCAGAGCCCGCGGGAAGCGGCCAGGAACCCAACCAGTCGACGGTAGCTAGTTTGCCGCGCCTGGCTGCCAGCAGTGTCGATCCAGCTGCCCACGAAGGCTGCGGAATGCTCGTCAGGCATGATGGCGCACGCCGCACCTTGCATGAGCGGTGAACCGTCAACCTTGACCTTATGAATCGCCGCCTGAATACTCACGGAATGGGTTTCCATGAGTCCCGCGGCAAACCCCAGCATGCGGGCGTGTTCCAGTTCGTCGGAGCCGGCAATGCCGGCGATTTCTCGCACCACAACCCCGCCGAGGATTTCGCTCACCTTGGTGCAATAGTCACGGGTGCTATCCCGCAACAGCTTGGCGGCCGGCTCCCGGCCCCCGGCAACCCCGATGAGAATGTCGATGGCGTTAATGGCATCCTGGAAATTCAGCCGGGCAACCAGGGTGTTTTCCACTAATTGGGTGGCCTCGCAAAGCGCATCGTCAGCCCCGATGCTTGCGGCCTTGCGGAGCACGTCGATCGTGCTGGCTGGGTCGCCTGCCGCGGTGGCCAGGTCGGCGGCCAGCATGGTTTTGGCTGCTTGGGCCAGGTTGACTCCCCAGGCGGCCCGCATGCCCAGGGTGGCGGCAGTGCTGGAATCAAACGTGCAGGTCGCCGAGTAGGAGCGGGATTCGAATCCTCGATTCATTCCGGTTACCCGATCCCGTTCATAGGGCACATCCAGGACGGCGAGCTGCGCTAACACCAGGTGTCGTTCAAAATCCTTGCCGCCCTTAAAGGGGTCGATTTGTTTGGTGATGGTTGCGGTGCGTTCCTTGGACGGCAGGCCGAGCTCGGCGAGTTTCGCCCGAACTTGTTGCTCTAGTACCGGCACGGGTGCGTCCGGGGGAAGGTCACCGGTCACATCGCCCACCATGACTTTTTGCAGCGCTTGGGCGACGATGCGCCCCCGGCCGGTGACGGATCCGTAAGAGAATACCGTGTTGAGGGCCTCAAGCACTTCCCGCCTGCCGGGATTGGGCAGGCCACGCAGGCGGGCGAGGTCGTGGGCGCAGCGGATGGCTTCGGCGATTTCCCCGGTGCCGGCGGGTTCGCCCTGGGTGCGGCATTCCCGCGCCACGTCCACAATGACATCGTTAATAAGATCCGTCACCCCGGCCGAGGTGATGCCGAGCATGCGTTGCTGCCAGTAGGGGTCCCTAATGCCGGAGGCGTACCCCGACCGGGAATCCAATTGGGCAAAACTATAGCGGACGAGTGACATGTTCACCGGGGAGACGGTGGCGGGCACCTCAGGCTCGCCGTCCAAAAGCCCAAGGCAGTGGTAGGAGCCCACTACCACCAGGGTTTTCTCCCCCAGTTCGGCAAGCCGCGCCCGCATGTGTGCCTCTCGGCGCGCATGGTAGGGGTCAACGTCCGGTTTGGCCAGGCGGGTACCTACCCCGACGGCGAGGGCGGCCCGGCGGACGTCTTGCCAGCGGGCGCCGACGGCGAGGGTTTCAACTTTGGTGTCCCAGGCTTCGGCGCTGACGAGTTTGTCCACGTCAACGGATGGCTGCAGGTCCGTATCGGTGGCGACTGAATCAGCGGCGGCTGGTTCGTCGGGGTCTGTGGGCGGGGGTGCGCCGACCGGCAGGTCGATGAGGTGGATGGGAACATTGTTTCGATGCGCCCAGCGCATGATTGCAAGTTCGGGTGAAAAGTCGGCGAAGGGGTAGAAGCCGAGTTGGGTGTTTTCGGCGGCCACGGCCAGGGCGATGGGCGCCTTGGTGTCGTCGTGGACGATCCATGGGAGCATGGGTTTGGTGTCAGCCGGCATTTCCACGGCGATCGCTTCTGGTTGGAGGGCTTCGGCGGCCTGCACCACGGCATGGGCGCAGGCTGGCGAGTGGTGGCGCACCCCGAAAATGTATTCTTTTTCGACCACTCGTTCGAGTTGGTCGAGGATGTGTTGTTCGGTCATTGGGCCATCACATCTTCCCGACGATCCCAGAGAAGTTGCCAGACCTTCGCATCGGCGCGCTTGATGGCGGGTTCTTCGTCGCGGCGGCGGACGCGGCCGCGTTCGCGGCGGCTGCCGGGGACATTGGCGCGGCGGCGGACGACGGAGTCCCAATAGGCTTGCAGCCGGGTGGCGTCTTTGTCGTCGTCTTTGCGGACTGCGCCGAGCAGGTGCCCGGGAATGAGACTAACGGCAGATTCATTGAGGGGGAAGTAGACGGAGCTTAATGCGATGGAGGAGGAGATGGCGACGGCTTCGGCGGTGGACATGATGCTGCCGGGTTTTTCGACCGCCCAGCCTTCGGTGGTGAGCCCCTGGCGGAGGTCCCGGAAGATGGTGACGAGGGTTTCCACGACCATGGTGTCGACGGTACCTTGGGCTTGTGCTTTGTCGATGGCTTGTTGGGTTTTGGTTTTTACGAGGTTGACTTCTACGTTCCGGTCGGCGATGGGGTCGATGTGTTCGAAATTGAAGCGTCGTTTGAGTGCGGCGCTCATTTCGCTGACGCCTTTGTCCCTAAGGTTGGCGGTAGCGATGACGCAGAATCCTTCGCGGGCGGCTTCGGAGTGTTCGCCGAGTTCGGGTATGGCCATGCGGCGTTCGGAGAGGATGGGGACGAGTGCGTCTTGGATTTCGGGTTGGCATCGGGTGATTTCTTCGATGCGGGCAACTTTGCCGGTGGCCATGGCTTGAAGGACGGGTGATGGGACGAGCGCTTCGGTACTGGGCCCGTGGGCTAGCAGCATGGCATAGTTCCAGCCGTAGCGGAGTTGGTCTTCGGTGGTACCGGCGCTGCCTTGGACGGTGAGTTCGCTGGAGCCGCAGATGGCGGCGGCGAGGAGTTCGGAGAGCATGGATTTTGCGGTGCCGGGTTCGCCTACCAGCATGAGTGCCCGGCTGCCGGCGAGGGTGACGACGCAGCGTTCAACGAGTGCCTGGTCGCCAATGAATTTGGCGGTGATGTCCATTCGGGCTGGTAGTTCGGGGTGTTCGGTTTTGGCGTCTTTGTCTAGTCGGAGTCCAGTTTCGCCGCAGACGAAGGTAACGACGGCGCGGGGGGTAAGCAGCCAGCCTGGGGGCTTGGGCCCTTGGTCGTAGGCGGCGAGGAAGGCTAATTCGGTTGCGTATTGTTCTTCAGCAAGGAGGACTTGGTGTTTGGCGTTCATGGTTTATCAGGGTACAAGAGTGCGTGGACACCTCTGACACCAGATTTAGAACATGAGTGCTATCGCTTTGCGATGTCGACAAGCGTGGGCTGCCAAATACCCAATGTATTTGGCGCGCTTCAATCTGCGAGGTAGACGCGATGAAGCGTTGATTCGCTAAGACTTATTCAGCTGCTGGGAAATGGGGCTTGGCCACCCAGGTTATTAATAACGCATGGCTCTTCTTTAGGAGTTAAGGTGGGCGGCGTGTTTTTCTGATTTGCCGTCTGCTGGTGCAGGGATGGTTTCTAGCGGTTGAATAGGCTTCGGGGTATTGGATTGCTGGGATTTGGGGAGGGGGTGTGTTTTAGGTTCGGGAAGAAGCATTTTGGGGCTGCATATCATCTACGTGATGAATGTCACATCTTTAATATTTTTGGGGTGACGGCGTGTAGTGAATGAAACCTAGTTGATATGGGAATCTTCATACATAAGAAGTCCGATGCTTATTGATAATGCTATAGCAAAGAATGAGCAATGTATGAGTGCCCCGAGAGTTTTATGTAGTTATTTCCTGATGGGAAGCTAGTAACTACGCCAAGGTTGGTTTTAGCTGGCAATGGTGGGTGGTTGGCCTGCTATCTTACTTCATAATATTCTTTGAAACTTTGGTTGAATGACCCGTCCTTGGAGGCTCGTGATGCTGTGCCGGCAGATTATTGTGGTGTACTGCCCTAGATTTTCTTGTGGTTTGACCAGTATGAGTGTTCGAAGGCTTTTGGGGTAAACACCACTCTTTCTGATTATTTTTCTTTCCTTATTTATCTTAATTTTTCTCTTTCAAACATTAAAGGTGCGTTGTTATGCCTGTTTTGCCGTTGAAGCCGTTTCTTCTCTATCAGCAAAATGAGTTCAGGATTGGCGGGAACCCGGCTGAGGTGTTCGAATTCGCCCGTAGGTGGCGGGTGTTTGCCGAAAACGCTCTTACTACAGCCGCGTCACTCAGGATGATTAATGATGGTGGGTTTTTGGGTGATGAGGGCGATAGGTATCGGGAGCTGATCCATGGTGAGTTTCCGAAGCACCTGACGATCACGGGTGAGGCCCATGGTGGGGTAAGCACAGCCGTGACCAAATACGCGGAAGCGCTCACTACGGCGCAAACCCAGATGAATGCCCTGACAGCCACTGCTGCGATAGATCACACCGCGGTACAAACCGCAGTCACGAACTATAACCTGTGCGAAGCAAACATGATCCGGGCTGCTGCTACGGCGAAACTAGCTACTGCTACAGCGGTGGCGACAGCTGCGGTGCCGGGCGTGAATGCTGTCACAGCGAGTACCGCCACGGCAGCCCAGTCAGAACTGGCCGCGGCCCAAGCAGCGTTCGAAGCAGCCAAGGCAGAACACCTGCGGGCGACTACTGTGTTTGATGCGGATGTTGCTAAGGGTGCGGGGATTAAGGCCACGCTCAGTACCGAGGTGCAGGCCACGGTTACTGCGATTAGGTCGCAGGCCAGGAAACGGTTTGAGGAGAACCCGAATTGGGTGGAGGAAAAATGGGAGGCATTCAAAGACTGGGTATCGAAGCATGCAGATCTGTTGCGTGATATTTCGAATGCTCTGCAGTCTATTGGTGGTCTGCTAGTATCAAGTCCGATTTTCGGGATGCCGTTAAAAACCCTAGGGTTGGAATTAAAGGGGTTGTTATGTTTGACGGGGAATTGTTCGTGGCAAGAGTTTGCTTCGGATATGACTACTTTCCTGCCTAGAGGGAAAATACTCGATGCGTTAAAGGGGACAAGACCGGGGAAAGCGCTGTCTGAGGCGTTAGGGGCGGCGAAAGAGAAGTTGGGGCTGAATGGGCCGAAAAACCTGTGTCGGGGAAATGAGTGCAAACTCCCCGGTATGGAGCCGGTGGATATGGCAACAGGGGCCATGATTGATTCCGCCACCGATATCCATATTGGTGGCATGTTGCCGATGGTGGTGGCTAGGAACACGGATTCTGGTATGGATACGAGTAGGGTGTTTGGCCCTGGGTGGAATACGACGTTGGATTGCCGGATCGAAATCCTCCCAGGCCAAATCCTGATGATGACACCGGATGGTGCGCTCCTGGAGTTTCCGCCCGCCCCAGTGGACGGGGGTCCGAGGTGGGAGATGCGGGCCGCCCGTGGCGACTGTGTTTCGTGGACGGGGCGTACCGGGTGCGTAACATCCAAAAAGGCGTTACTTATGTGTTTGGTGTAGCAGGTAGTGAAGCACAAGGCGGGGAGCCGTGTTACCGGCCCGAGGGCCCCGTGCCGGATTATACGATCACAGGGGACGCCCCAAAGAATTACGTGTACTGCCTGGATGAGGAAACCGGGGAGGTGATCCGCAGGGAACGAACCATCGAGGATGAATCACATGATAATGCGGTAGATGAAGACCATAGTGATGGTGTAGCGGATAAAACTCATGCTCATGGCAGGGACAATTCCACCTCTGATACCCATGATTCTGCTGACGATCAGGTTAATTCCACTAACCCCCAGAATGATTCCGATACCAATGCTGATGCTGGTGGTCCTGGTGTGTGGGAGGCGTCAAACTCGTTCGTGAACATGCTATCCCCTGGTTCGGTAGCTGACACGTTTAACCTGGGTGTTGAGGTTCAATTATCCACGGTTATTCATCATTCTGGTGCGTGGATCGAATACAACTACGAACAAGAAACCGGCCACCTGGTTACAATGCGCCGAAGTGACGGCACCGTGTTGGAATTCAAATGGCACAACCGGATCAGCAGGCTGTTATCCATCTGGGTCAAGAACGAGGAAACCCACCCAGGAGAGGAGCCCTTCCGGCTGGCATCCTATAATTATGATGGTAAGGGCCGCCTACTGAAAGTCATCAACTCCGCTGCTGGGGCACTACGGTATTTTTATGATGATGAGCATAGGCCTACTCGGTGGACGGATAGGAACGGGCACTCCTACCACTACCGATTCGACGACCAGGGCCGGGTTATTGCCCAGGTAGGCACTGGGGGCATGTTCCCCAACGTAGCTGTCTGGTTAAAAGATACTGGTGATGACGCCCCAGAAGACGGCACAGTGTGCGTCGCCTTAGAATGCGCGGGTAAGTTCCACGGTAACCCGGCAGAAATCGGCGACACATGCATCAACGAATACTTCGACCGGCTGGGCAAACTGCCATTAGCGAATCTTCTGCGGGAGAAAGGCCTTCAAGGCGTTGGGCTTACCGGCCGGGGTAGGACAAGCACCAGGGATGATAAGCCATGGGCTCTTCCCGAGGAGCTTTTGCGTGACGAGTTTCTAGGGGATATTCGGCCCACGGTGTACCGGTCGACACCGGCTGGTGATGTGTGGCGGATCATCACCCCGGAAGGCGTGGTGACCGATCGGGAATACGACCAGCACCACCAAATTGTGAAAGAAATCTCGAACACTGGGGTGGTGACCACCATCGGCCGGGACGAATACGGGACCATCACCCGCATTGATTATGGTGACGGAACCACAGAAACTATCACCCCTGGTGCGTGGGGCGAACCTCTGCAAATCACCAGCCGGGATGGGCTTACCACCGAATACGAAGTAGATGCCGCCGGCATGGTCACCAGCATCACCGACCCATTAGGAGTGGTGACTCGGTTTGAATACGACTGGCGGGCAACAGGTATCGTACCTCAAGCCACGATCACCCCCAGCGGATTGGTACGCAGTATGGAGTGCGATAACGCCGGTCGGCCCGTAGCTTCCACCGATCCCGCAGGCAGAAGATCATCCGTCACGAGGGATGTGCGCGGGTTGGTGACAGAGGTGATCGACCCCGTAGGAAACGTAACCACGATCGAGTACTCGCCCGAAGGGTGGGTGACCAGGGTTGTGAACCCTGATGGGAGTTGGCGGTCCGGCACCTATGACGGGGAAGGAAACCTTACCCAAACCATGAACGAGACTGGCGCTACCACTACAACCCGATACACCGTGTTCGACAAAGTAAGTAGCGTCACCTTGCCGAATGGTGGCATCACACGGTATGTGTATAACACGCAGATGGAGCCCATCATGGTGACGAACGCGGATGGGCACACCTGGCAGCTGCACTATGACCTAGACGGCTCCATTATTAAAGAGGTGGACTACAACGGCCTTATCACCCAGTCACACACCACCCCGGACGGGCAACGGTTAGACACTATTACCGGTGCGGGGACTGTGACCACCATGTTTGACCCCTATGGTCGTATGACAGAAACCTTTGATGATCAGGGAAACACTACAACCTACCAGCGGGATGCGTTAGGGAAAATCACGAAGGTCACGAACCAGTGGTGTACCACGGATTACTCCTATGACGAGTACGGCAGGTCGCTGACGGAGACCACTACCTTGTATTCGGGTGAATCGCACACCATGGCATTCACCTACGGGAGGTTAGGCGGCGTGGAAGCGATCACCCACATGCTCCCGGACGGGAAACAGGTGTTGGAAACCCCCATATTTGATGATGAGGGTGTGCTGCGGAACAGCACCTACACGCTAGGAAACACAGAGGTAGCATCCTTATCGTTCGGTGTGGACGATACGGGCAGGCGCTCCTGGGCGCACGTGGGTTCTCTTGTTCGGTCGTTTGATTATGACCAAAACAGCCGCCTGGTTAGGGACCAAGTGCATGCTCTCACACCAGAAAACAACAGCAGTAATAATAGTCATGGGGTTGGTCCTGTCAATACTGCCACTGGCTTGAATGATGCTGGATCTGCTGGTTCTTCCCAGCATCAGGATGAGTACCATGCTGTGGGTGTGATCGACCGGGTATTCACATGGCGTGCCGATGATGTCATCACCCAGATCACGGACCGGATTCGGGGTGTGGAAACCTCCTATGACGTAGACCCAATGGGCAGAGTCACACGCGTTACCCACCAACAAGCCGGTGGCACTGCCACGCAGAACATGCCCCAGACCCGGGAGAAACGTGCAGGAAGGGAGGAGTCGTATTCGTACAGTCAGGCTGGTGTGCTCACGAAACTCCACCCGGATACTGCTACTAGGTGGGCGGATGATGTGGATACCTATGGTGGCACCATGCCCCACCAAGTAGGCCGCACCAAATTCACCTACGATAAAGCGGGCAGGGTGACCCAGACGGTGACGAAGCGGTTGTCGAAGAAACCCTTGGTGAAGCATTTCTACTATGACAATGGTACCCAACCCGTAGGCTACGAAGACTCCGATCACCCAGGAGTAGGCTGGCGATATTTGTACGATGGGCTATGCCGTAGGGTTGGGAAAGAACAAATCAACACCACAACAGGTGAAGTCACAAGCCGGGTCATGTTCCTACACGAAGGCGACGTGCTCTTCGGCGAATACCATGCGGTCAACACCATGAACCCACACATGGTAGGCAGTGCTGTATTATGGCCTACCGACCCTGGTACCGGGGAGATCCTAGGCCAGATCACCATCAACACCACTGGTTCCATGACCGGTCAAGATGGTGGGAATGGTTATTATCCTGGTGGGAATGGTGGCAGCACGGGTGCTGATAATAGTGCCGATGATCCCTACTACCAGCACAACAATCCTCATGGTGGTTATAGCGATGGTCTTTATCACCACGATGATTCCACTACTGGTGATGGTGCTGGTGGTGTGTTGGGGTGGCCGCAGCAGCGTGTGGATGCGGTGTTTTACTCCATGGTGTGTGACCTCGCTGGTGCCCCGAAGGAACTCATCGACCCTATGACAGGTGAGGTGGTTGGCTATGCCACTTACACCTTGTTCGGGAAACGGCATTGGGCAGGGATGGTGAGCACACCGTTGTTGTTTACCGGCCAGTACGAAGACACCGAGTCAGGGTGGGTGTATAACCGGTTCCGTTACTATGATCCGCATGCTGGGGTGTATAATGCTCAAGACCCACTCGGACTACTCGCCAACCTTGGTACGACACAAGGATACGTCACCAACCCCGTTATCTGGGTTGACGTTCTCGGGCTTCAATCATGCGAGAATAACAGGGAGAATAATGAGCTGTGGGAGAAACTTGAGAGGGAGCGGGGACAGCACGATGGAACCGTTCCCATGGACCACATTGTTGGCGGTAGGGTCAGAGATAATGTGGTTTCTGGATACCATTCTTTCGAAAAGCGAACTGAAGTAGCAAACATGATCAAAAATAGAGAAGCAGAACTCCCGCCTGGTGGTAAAACATTTTTCCCTGAGTTTAAGGATGGTGATGAAGGGCTGAAGGAATGGCTTAGTGGTGATGGTGGTGCTAATAAAGGGGTGGTTGATGACATTATTTTCCATCCTGACCGGGTTGAACCTAACGGACGTTGGGGTACTGTTTTATATAAAAAGGTCACCCTACCTGAAAATGCCATCGTACCTGAAGAATTCAAACCTAACTCCGGATCAAGAACAGTGGAGTTAGCTGTCTATATTGGTAAGGCTCGTACAATTCCTGAGAGTCAACTGCAGCCGGGTCAACTGCAGCCTACTTTTAAAATCAACAGTGTGTTTCCAGTCCAAGGTGACGGTGTTACAGAAGTGCTGGCAGATGGTACAATTGCAAACAGAGGATTTCCTTTAAAAGATCTAGGTGATGGTAATGGCTAAAAGTTTGTCTCAGCGAGTTGCTGATGAAGCCCGTCCACCTGCGGTGTTGGGGCGGTATCCAGGGATGCGTGATTATTATACTGAGGTGCTTTTGGATGACTTAGTAGAGTCCGGTGCATGGCTTGATCTGGAACTTAAAAGGCCGTTTTTGGCTACATGGGTGAATGATGAGGATTTTGACAATCCTGATTGGGAAGATCCTATTATTGGTCGCACTCAGAAGAATGTGCGTAAGTTCGCAGCAATGGACCCGGTAGTTGATTTGGAATCGCTACGAGGAATGAAGGTGAAAGTCTTTTACGATGATTAACACAGCCCAGGGTTGTGTGATAAGTTAACGAACTACTCCCTGTTAGTGAGACTCATGGATAATGAGTAACTAACAGGGGGTTATTGCTATGTTGATTAACTCATTAGACGACGCCCGCAGAGTTGTAGCCGCATCAGAGAGTTTGAATCTTTGTATGGCGAAGTTGAATAAGTGGGGGTTTGAGTCGTCGACACAGTTTTATGTGGTGGCGATTCCTGGCCAGGCTAATCCAAAGTCCACCAATATTGTTAATAAGAGTGACGGTAAAATATATGCCAGTCCAGTTGCAGATTATAAGATGTTTGACTAGTTTGGCCATGATGGTATGCAAGTAGTAGAGAGCATACTAAGTAGGAGCAAGAAGGCATTGTTCTATGAGTGGTCACGCACAATGTTAGAAACACAACCACCATACCCAGAAAAAGACTAGCCGTCCCATACCCCGAAGCTTATTCAGGCATATTTATGGGCGTAATCGCAATGATGAAGCTTATTCAGTCACTGGGGAAATGTGGCTTGTTGGTGGTTGGTAGAACATTATCTTGCATATCACATTAATCGCCCGGATGATTATGTTTCGGGGAGTCTGCAGGGATGGATAGTGTCCGCTAGATCTTCAGGTGGGCAATGGATCATTGAAGCTTATTCAATCATTAACGCATGGACGAGCATTTCAACGGCTTCAGGGGTCGTGTGGTCGATGAACAGGGAGGCGTCACCGCCGAGTGTGGCGATGGCTGTCATGTCTGTTTCAGACAGTTCGAAGTCGAAAATGTCGAGGTTTTCGGCCATGCGTTCGGGGCGAACGGACTTGGGGATGACGATGATGCCACGTTGAATGAACCACCGGAGCACCACCTGCGCCGTGGTTTTGCCGTATTGGTCGCCAATTTTCGTCAAGACCGCATTGGTGAATAGTTGGTTTCGCCCTTCGGCGAAGGGACCCCACGATTCCAGGATGGTGCCGTGCTTGGCCAGGAATTGTTGCTCCTCAGTGCGCTGCAGGAAGGGGTGGGTTTCTACCTGGTTGACTGCAGGCACGATCTGGTTGTGGAGCACCAAGTCCAGGTAGCGATCAGGCGCAAAGTTAGAGACGCCGATCGCGCGGGCGCCGCCTTCGGCATAGATTTTTTCGAGGGTGCGCCACGAACCATAGACGTCACCGTAGGGTTGGTGAATGAGATAAAGGTCGATGTAGTCCAGGCCTAGTTTTGTGCGGGATCGTTCGAAGCCGCGGCGGGCGCCGTCGTCACCGGCGTCGCTGATCCACAGTTTAGTGGTGACGAAGATCTCGTTTCGGGGGATGCCGCTGCTGGCGATGGCGCGGCCGACGGCTTCTTCGTTGAAGTATGCTGCGGCGGTGTCAATGTGACGGTAACCTGCAGCGAGGGCGTCGCTGACAACGCGTTCCGTTTCCGCGGGATCTACTTGGTACACCCCGAATCCTAATTGGGGAATCTCTACGTTATTATTAAGGGAAATTTGTGGGATGGCCACTGTTGCTCCTTGGGTTGGGCACAAAAACAAATATCAGACCGGTGGTCTTTATCCTAGGGTAACAGAGGTAGTATGTTAGTGAGGTTTCAGGAGGGATTGTGCCGGAGAGTTTTCGCCGCGCCCACACCGATGAGCAGCGCAAAATCCGTTCGGAAGTAATTTTAGACACAACGCGCCGCATGCTGGCGACCACGCGGGTTCCTGATCTTTCGCTCAATGCGATTGCCCGCGAGGTTGGCTTGGCCAAGTCGAATGTGCTCCGCTACTTCCACTCCCGTGAAGCAATCCTGCTCTCATTGTTGACGACGGAATATACCACCTGGGTCACCAATGTCACGGCCGCCGCCAATGACTGCACGAGCCCGGAAGCGTTGGCCGCGGTGCTCGCCCAGAAGGCTTGCGCCCAACCGCTCTTCCCCCCGTTGCTGAGTGAACTCACAAATACCCTGGAGCATAACATCACCGTTGATGATGTGGTGAATTTTAAAACACAGATCCTGCACCAGGTGAAGACTTTAACGGATTTTGTGCATGAAACCTGTCCTGAGCTTTCGGAATGCCCCGACCTTCCGCTCATTGCCGGCATCCATGCCCACATTTGCTACGCCTGGGGTGTGGGGCACCCCGCCCCCACTCTCGTGCAAGCCTCCGCAACGAACAGTGCCATCCCTTCGCATGCGGGGCAGCAGGAGGATATCATGCGGGAACTCATGACGGCCCACCTTCAGGGGCTCAGCGCCCCACCCACACACCGGGATGGGGCGAACTAGGCAACCCCTGGTTATTCGTCGGCGGCGTCGGCAACCTCGGTAGCTTCGGCGGCATCAAGGTCATTCGCGTCATCCGCATCGTCGGCGGCCTCCACGGTGCCGGTCGCAAGCAACTGGACGAACCCGGCCTCGTCCAGGATCGTGAGCCCCAGATCGCGGGCTTTCTGTTCCTTCGAACCGGCCTTCTCCCCCACCACCACATAGTCGGTTTTCTTTGACACCGACCCGGAGGCCTTGCCACCCCGGGAAATAATGGCCTCCTTGGCGGAATCGCGGGTGAAGCCCTCCAGGCTGCCGGTCACCACCACGGTCAGGCCAGCCAGCACCTGCTCCGGCCGATCCGAGGCATCGTCCTCCACGGTGACGCCGCTTTTCGCCCACTGGTCCACAATGTCGCAATGCCACTGGACCTCAAACCAGTCCTTGAAGCTTTGCGCCATGACCAGGCCCACCCCCTCGGTTTCGGCAATGTCTTCCACCGTGGCCGCCCGCAGCGCATCGAGACTCCGGTACCGGGACGCTAACGCCCGGGAAGCGGTGTTGCCCACCATGCGGATGGACAACGAGGCCATCACCCGCCATAAATCCGTGTGCTTGGCGGTCTCTAAATTCTTCAACAGTTTTTTGCCGGTGGCGTTGAGCGTGCCCTTCTTCGTCGTGTAAATGCTGGTGCGCAATAGGTCCGCCTCGGTCAGATTGAACAGTCCTCCCTCATCCACCAGCACCCCGGAACGCACCAGGTCTTCAGCAGCCTTCTCCCCCAACGCCTCAATGTCGAACCGGCCCCGATCAGCCAGGTATTTGATGCGGGCGGCCACCTGCGCCGGGCATTTCTGCGAGTTAGGGCACCGCCAGTCCACGTCCCCTTCCCGCTGGGGGGCGAGCTTGGTGCCGCAGCTGGGGCAGTTTTCGGGGAACACGTATTCGCGTTCGGTGCCGTCGCGGCGCTCCACGACCGGACCCAACACCTCGGGGATGATCTCCCCGGCCTTGCGGATCACCACGGTGTCGCCAATGAGCACACCTTTGCGTTTCACCTCGGTTTGATTGTGCAGGGTGGCGAGCTCCACAATACTGCCGGCCACCGACACCGGTTCCATGACCGCGTACGGCGTGACCCGTCCGGTACGACCCACGCCCTCGTGAATGTCCAGCAGCTTGGTTTGGACCTCCTCTGGCGGATATTTGTAGGCAATGGCCCAACGGGGCGCCCGGGAGGTGGCGCCGAGTTGCCGCTGCTCGGCAATGCTGTCCACCTTCACCACCAGGCCATCCATTTCGCACACCGCATCGCCCCGATGCTTCTCCCAGTAGGCGACCTGCTTATGCACCTCGTCAATGGTTTTCACCAGCTTGGTGTAGTCGCTCACGGGCAGGCCCCACGCGGCCAACGCCTCGTAGGCATGGTATTGGGATGCGGGGGTGAACCCTTCGGTGGCCCCAATGCCGTGGCAGAGCATGCGCAGTTTCCGGCGGCGCACGGCCTCCACGTCTTTTTGACGCAGCGAGCCCGCCGCGGCATTACGGGGGTTAGCAAAGGGCTTACCGCCATCCTTCTGGCGTTGCTCGTTGACCTCGGCGAAATCCTCCACTGCGATAAACACCTCACCGCGCACCTCTAAC
Organism: Corynebacterium matruchotii; assembly: GCF_011612265.2. Lineage (NCBI taxonomy): Bacteria > Bacillati > Actinomycetota > Actinomycetes > Mycobacteriales > Corynebacteriaceae > Corynebacterium > Corynebacterium matruchotii. The sequence goes on from NZ_CP050134.2 coordinate 1,570,587, forward strand.
AGGTCGGGAATGGGAAACTCCTCGGTGGCGGTAAGTGTATGCGGCACATCCTGGATGACCTTGGCGTTTTCGGTCACATCTTCGCCGATGCGTCCATCGCCGCGGGTGGCTGCGCGTTCCAGCACCCCGTTACGATACACGAGGGCCAACGACAGGCCGTCAATCTTGAGTTCGGTCACGTACTCCGGGGCGTCGACCCGCTGCAACCACTCGTCGAGCTCCTCCTCGTCGAATACGTTATCGAGACTGAGCATGCGTTCCAGGTGCTCCACATTCTCGAACGATGATTCGACCGGGGCACCAACTTGCTGGGTGGGGCTATCCGGGGTGGCGAGCTCCGGGTGATCCGCCTCTAATGCCTCTAACTTTTTGAATAATGCATCAAATTCCGCATCAGTGATTTCGGGAGTTTGATTGTAATAGAGCTCCCGGTGCCGGGTCACCTCGGAGGCAAGACGCTGCCATTCCTGGTGAATTTCCTGCGTATCCGTCGTTTCTGCTGGGGTATTAGTCATAGTGATGAGTTTAACCACCACGATTGACACACATCCACCATCCACCCGTCGTAAGTCGAACTTATTTTCTAAATTTTTGGTGTGTGATCGTTGACGCTACCCTCATGTCCGCTGCGTGTTTTAAGGTGGTAAGCAATCAACCGATCACTCAGCTAGGACCATGTTCATGGATAGTCTCACCCAGCCTTTCAACCCACTCAAGGTTTTAAGCTTCGATTTAGAAACCACATCAGCGAACCCGTTCGAAGCCCGCATTGTCACCTCCGCCCTCGTACACATTGACTCCGGCGGAGCCCACCCCCAAGAATTTCTTGCCGACCCGGGCGTTCCCATCCCCGAGGCCGCCACCAAGGTGCATGGTATTACCACGGAATATGCTCGGGAGCACGGCAGCCCCCACGCGGATGTGCTTGCAGAAACCATCGCCGCAATCAGAAAAGCGTGGACGGATGGGTACACACTCATCGTATATAACGCATCATACGATTTAACGGTGCTGCATTCGCTGGAGCCGGGGTTTCTGATAACCGGACCGGTCTATGACCCATATGTGATGGATAAACTCCTCGACCCCTACCGACGTGGTAAGCGGACCCTCACCGCATTATGCGAGGAATACCAGGTGCGATTAGAGAACGCACACGAGGCAACTAGTGACGCCCTAGCCGCGGCGCGGATCGCGTGGAAGCAGGCCAAGAAACGATTCGCGTCACAAATCAGCCCCCAAACCATGGAGCAGCTCATGGAGTTTCAGGCGGTGGGCTACTACCGGTCGCAGAATGATTTCAAGAAATATTTACTCGGCCGGGGCAAGGACGCGAGCGACGTGAATACCGCCTGGCCGCTGCAAACCCCCTAACTTGCTTGACGACGCCCAAAGGAGCCAACCCCCACCAGGGAAAACCCGGTGGGGTAAAGGCTTTTGGCATTTCATTCGGCTGCCGAAAAACGTGATCCAATTTCCCAAACAGCGGAGGGAAGTAAACAACACTCCAACAATTCACAATCTATTGATGCAGCCATTTCCAGAAGACCCTGGAAACCCCTGCTAAATTGATAGAAACGACTCGACACAGAGATCTAATCCGTCATGTGATCGAACGATCATAGCCCATTTAAAAAGTGGTAGATCTTATGTATCCCTTGCAGACCCCCAGAAACAAGGCCATTCAGACGATCACATAATACGAAGAATAATGTTCGTCAACCACCACCCGAACCCTATTTTCCCAGCAACTGAATAAGCTTCAGTTAAGAAGATATTTTATTCATCATCTGCTTTTAGTTGCATTGATGATTCTGTTGAATCTTCAGTTTCAGAAGCAGAAGAGAGATCTCGATTGTCTTTGATAGGAGAAGTAGAAGAATTAATTTTGGGACGTACAACTCTTACCCAAAATTCTCTGGCACATGCACCAATAAAAAGGCCAGCTCCGGCTGTCAAGGCAAGCGCACCCACATCCCAACCATTATCAGTCTCATCATCTGAGACGATCTGAAGATTCTCTACCATTTTAGACAATGTTCCATCACTACGACGGGAACCACCTGAACCTAAACTGCTGTTTGTGATCAAAACTCCATCATTATCAAGTTTTGGTATGGAACCTGAGACCCTCCAAAAATCATCGCTTGACATAGATCAAACCTCCACTTTCATTTAACTTAAAACTTGCTTACCGATAATACTTCAATTATTTAGTATCGAGATAACTTGGACGAGAATAACCTAAATTTGTGTGCCCTCATAGGGGGTAGATGGCGCATATTTGAAAGTTAAGTGGGACTTAGTCAAAATCTCAGATTAAGGACCCATCCTTTAGGAAAATGATTATAACACATAACAGTTATTGCTTATCTCATCATTAAATTATCTCTATTATCCGGGGAGCCTACTAAGTTACTAGAGAATATGATCAAATTCCCAAGGTTATTAAGACACATACTTTTCTCTGAAAACCAAAGAAAAACAAGGTAAATGACAAACTTTCAGTCATTCACTGCCTACCGAATCAGTCTCCATTGTTCGTGGCTCCGGTTCGTGAGCGTTTTCCGGCGTGGGCTTGGTGATTATCCAGTCAATATTGATGGAGCTTTCAGCATTACCCAGCAGATCACAAAGGCAATCGCTGCCCTCATATTATACGGTCCAGGACATAAAGCTCCCTCGCTTCAGTACATCCCCTCTGAAAAGATGGCACTTCGATCACCCATCTTTTCACTTCTTGGCGACATACGCCGCATAGGCATTCATTGCGTTCTGTAAACATTAGGGCTGTGGTGTGTTAGAGAATCACTCCACCCCAATACTCCTTCACGCCTACCACATTTAAAGATCCCCCACGTCCCGCACCAGGATTTCATCCGCCACCCGGGCGCACGCCAGCGCCCGAGCCACCGAAACCAGATCGCCGGAGGTGAACTCCCGGGCGTTCGTCACATCCACCAGCTCCGGGATTATGGCGCGATCCATGCGAAGCTCGTCGAAAAGCTGTGCGATTTTTATGGCCACATCGCGGGCATCATCAACGTCATCACCCAGCGTCACGCAACCCAGGGAAACCCCGATGCCCGCATCCAACGTGGCCGCGCAACCATCGAGAAGTTCGCTGCCCACCAGCGCGGATTGGGGCACGATAATGGCGTCGGGCTGCGCGATGCGGGCCACGTCGAAAAGCGGGCGGGAACCGCTCCCGAGGAGACGCCGCCCCGGCAGGGATTCGAACACATAATGCAACCGCTCCCCCAGTTCTTTTACCGGGATTGGCCGCAACACATCAAAATCGTTCGTGCCCGCTATCTCACCACGGTTCAGGGCGGCCAAGAGCGGCTCGTTGACCTGGATGTTCACCTCGCCGTGAAACCTGCGCCGCAGCCGGGACGCATGCTCGGCCAGGCCATAGGTCACGATCTCGGTGAGGTCGTGCAGCGCGCCGGGATCCGTCACCGCCAAATGCCCATTAGACAGCTCCACCTGGGCGGCCAAGCTCCACGGACCCAACGCCGCCACCTGCACCGTAAAACCCGACGAACCCCATTCGGCCTCCAACAGGTCAAGGTCCCGCTCCGCCTGATCCCACAGCCGCCGGGTTATGAGCTGCGGCCTAGCCTCAAACCGCCAACTTCGGGGGCCGGCAGCCACCGGCGCATCCGGCAATAACGCGCACGTGGCACCAACCGCATCAGACATGATGCCCCGGGCCGGCAACCGCGGAATCGCCCGCACATCACCGGTCTCGCCGGCAATCACATCCGCCGCGGCCACCATGTCCGTCCCCGGCATCACCCCCAGCGCAAACGCAACCATCAGACGCTCGCCGTGCCGCAGATCGTCCCGGACCCCAACACGATGTCACCGCCCGGGTCCGGCAGATACAGCACCGCGGCCTGGCCCCGCGCCACACCCTGGAGCGCTTTCTTCAGCTCCAGGCGCATGAAATCCGCCTCCCGATCCACCGTCACATGGCAGGGAACCACCGACCCGTGCGCCCGAACCTGCACGTCCGCATCAAAACTGCCATCCATCATTGGGTGCAGGTACTTCAACCGGTCCGCCTCAATCACCCCCACCGACAAGTCCCGGCGCGACCCAACGGTCACCGTGCCGGTTTGGGCGTTGATGTCCGTCACATAGCGGGGCTGGCCATCGGCGGCGGGTTGTTTGATGTCGAGTCCTTTGCGCTGCCCAATGGTGTAGTTCCAGGCGCCGTCGTGTTCCCGGAGTTTGTTTCCTTCGGTGTCGACGATCATGCCCGGCCGGAGCCCGATGCGTTCGCCGAGGAAGGCTTGGGTGTTTCCGTCGGGGATGAAGCAAATGTCGTAGGAGTCGGGTTTTTTAGCGACGGAGAAGCCCATGGCTGCGGCTTCTTCCCGGATTTTGGGTTTGATGGTGTCGCCGACGGGGAACATGCAGTGGGCGATTTCGTGGTGGCCTAGGACACCCAACACGTAGGATTGGTCTTTGTTGGGGTCGACGCCGCGGCGAAGGTAGCCGTCGCCGCCGTCGGCTGGTTGGGTGAGTCGAGCGTAGTGGCCGGTGACTACAGCGTCGAAGCCGAGGGCGATCCCCCGCTCCAGGAGGGCTGCGAATTTGATTTTTTCGTTGCAGCGGAGGCAGGGGTTGGGGGTTTCGCCGCGGGCGTAGGAGTCGACGAAGTCGTCGATGACGTCGGTTTTGAACCGGTCGGAGAAGTCCCACACGTAGAAGGGGATGCCGAGTTTGTCGCAGACGCGGCGGGCGTCGGCGGAGTCTTCGAGGGAGCAGCAGCCGCGGGAGGATTCGCGGACGGCTTGGGGGTCTTGGCTGAGTGCCAGGTGGACGCCGACGACGTCGTGGCCGGCTTTGACTGCGCGGGCGGCGGCTACTGCGGAGTCGACGCCGCCGCTCATTGCTGCGAGGACTCGCATGGGTGGTGCCTTTCTGTTGTTGGTGGCTTAGGTTAACTCGGGGTTAGAAATTGCATCGTAATATATTTGCACATGGGTAGGAAACGGCGAAATGCGAACACAGGTTCAAACAGTTCTCGGGCGGGTTCTATTCCCGGCGCATCGGTTGGTACTGGTCGGGGCGCTAGTCGGGGTGGGGGTTCGGTGGCGGGTCCGGTTGCTGGGCGGTATGTGACGTCGACGGGTGAGGTGGAGTTGCGGCCGGACCCGTATGTGGCTGATGGGTGGGAGGTGTTTGTCAATGGGGTGCCGTCGAGTCATATTTCGGCGGATCCGTTGCGGTTGGAGTATGAGTATATGCGGTGGATTGCTGCTGGTTGTGAGGCGGTTATTGATTCGCGTTTGGATGCTTCCAGGTTGCGGGTGACGCATTTGGGTGGTGGGGCGTGTTCGTTGGCGAGGTATTTTGCAGCCAGGTATCCGTCGGCGCGGCAGACGGTGGTGGAGATTGATGCGGAGTTGGCGCGGTTGGTGCGGGAGTGGTTTGATTTGCCGCGGGCTCCCCGGTTGAAGATTCGGGTGGGGGATGCGCGGGCGGTGGCGGATGGGTTTCGTCCTGGGAGTCGGGATGTGGTGATTCGTGATGTGTTTGTGGGGGCGGTGACTCCCCGGCCGGTGACGACGATGGAGTTTTTGGCCGCGGTGCGGCGTGGGTTGGGGCCGTCGGGGTTGTATGTGGCGAATTGTGGGGATCATGCGGATTTGCGGTTGGCGCGGTCGGAGTTGCGGACCATGGCTACGGTGTTTGCGCGGGTGGGGGTGATTGCGGATCCGCCGATGTTAAAGGGGCGTCGTTATGGCAATATTGTGTTGTTGGCGTCGGATGGTGGGTTGCCGGTAATGGGTGATGGGGTGTCTGCGCAGCTTACGAAACAGTTATTGGCTGGTGCGGTGCCGGCGCAGTATCGGGATGATGCGTGGACGCGGGCGTTTATGGCGGCTGGGGGCAGGGTGCGTTACGACGACCCGGGGGTGGGTTTATGTCATGAGTTGTAATGTCTAATGCAGCGCGGGCGATAGGGAAACTGATTGAGTTAATGGAATCTTTGTGAAGTTATCAGCCTCGGTTATTGGCCATGTGTTGCGGGGGTATTTCCGCTTACACCATATTCGCCGTTGAGGTTGGGTGCGCTACACCCGTTAGTGATCGAAACCTTAAGCGATCCCGGTGTTTTGGTTAATGATTTGGTAATGTTTTTGACTGATTAACTTCGCTTTGGCATTCGGGTGTTTTACCTCGGAAAGGGATTTTTATGAGAAATCTAGCATCATGCGTAGCATTGTGCACGGCATTGGCGATGCCGTTGGTGGTGACCCCAGCGGTATCGGCGCAGCAGACCAGCGCGGCACCGTCTTCGGCGGCCGCTGCTGCATCAACGTCTGCTGCGGCGCCAGCGTCGGCTGAGCCTTCTGCGGCGGCCACGTCGGCAGCGAAAGCGGCGGAGGAGCAGGGGTCGAATGGTTCCTCGTTGAGTTCGGATAGCGGGTTGCAGCCCAATACTAACGCTACTCCGGGGGCTAATTTCACCGGCCAGAAGTCGCAGATTGAGGAGAACCCCTCTTGGATTCTTTCCGAGAACAAGTTTGCGGATAAGGCGTGGGCTGGGGATTTGGATCGGTATTCTAAGTACACGGATTCCCAGGGTCGTAAACGGGTGGTGGCTATGGCTGCTACTTCCCCGTCGATGAATAATGCCAAGATTCCGTTGGGGATTATTCGGGCGAAGGATGCGAACCGCCCCACCATGTATTTGCTCAATGGTGCCGGTGGTGGCGAGCAGTCGACGAACTGGATGACGTTTGATTCGGCTATCCGGTTCTATCTGGATCGTAACGTGAATGTGGTGGTGCCGATGCGTGGTGCCTTCACTTACTATATTGACTGGTATGACAAGAAGGGTGCCAAGGGCGAGGCCTATATTGATGGCCCCCAGAACTGGGAGACCTTCCTGACGAAGGAGCTGGCGGAGCCGATCGAACAGACGTTGGGCAGCAATGGTCAGCGCGGCATTGTGGGCTTGTCGATGTCGGCCACTTCTTCGCTGTTGTTGGCTGCCCGTAACCCCGGGTTCTACAAGGCTGTGGGCTCGTATTCGGGTTGCGCATCTACGTCGCGTCCGATCCCGTACATGTTTGCTTCGATCACGTTGCAGCGTGAGGGTATTTCCCCGCGGCAGGTGTTTGGGCCCATGGGTGGCTCCTATAACACGGAGCATGATGCGTTGGTGAAGGCTGAGGGTCTGCGGGGTTCCGCTATCTATGTGTCGAACGCTACCGGTTTGATGTCGCAGAATGAGACGTTCAATAAGTTGCGGAAGGAAGGCGCCGAAAGCGCTGCCGCCGCTAATACCTCTTCTGACATTGTGGTGCAGGGTGGCCTGATTGAGGGCGCCACGAACGCTTGTACCCATGATTTGCGGGCAAAGCTGAATGGTTTGAACATTCCGGCGGACTACAAGTTCCGTAACACTGGTGTGCACACCTGGTACTACTGGTTGGATGATATGCGGGAGTCTTGGCCGACCTTCGCCCGTGGCTTCGGGTTGGAGAACGAGTTGGCTTCGGTGCCGGATAAGTCCAACTATCCGGATCCCCAGAAATAATTGAAGACAGCAATATTCCCCGCGAGACTTTTTGTCTGGCGGGGAATATTTTTGGTTGGGTTATGATGCCATGCCGGCGCGTTGGGCCATGGTGACCGCTTTGGCCAGGTGGTTGATTAAATATTCGACGTCTTCTTCGGTGGTGGTGTAGCCGAGGGTGAGTCGGAGTGTGCCCCGCGCTAGTTTTTCGTCTACTCCCTGGGCCAGCAGCACCCGTGATGCCCGGTTGACGCCGTTGGCGCAGGCGGAGCCGGTGGATGCGGCGATGCCGGCGGCGTCGAGCATCATGATGAGGCTGTCGCCTTCGGCGTTGGGGAAGCTGACGTTGAGGTGTGTGGGGAGCGCGAATTCGGCGGGGGTGTTGATGCGCGCGCCGGGAATGGTGGTTACGGCGTCGATAAGCTGCTGTTTGAGCTTTGCGACGCGTTGTGCTTCGGCCGCCATGTCGGCGCAGGCTTCTTCCAGTGCCGCGGCCAACCCCACGGCGCCGGCCACGTTCACGGTGCCGGAGCGAATGCCGCGTTCTTGTCCCCCACCGTGGATCAGGGGGTGTGGCGCCGGGGAGCGTTTGGCCAGGAGCAGGCCCACGCCGCGGGGGCCGCCGAATTTGTGGCCGGATGCCGCCAGCGTTGTGGCCCCGAGCTCGTGGAAGTTCACCGGGAGTTTCCCCACCACCTGGACCGCGTCCACGTGTACTGGGGTGCCGGTGGCGTCCGCCCGGGCAATCACATCAGGCAGGGGTTGGATGGCCCCGGTTTCGTTATTCGCCCACATGCATGCCACGACCGCGGCGGGGGTTTCGAGGAAATTGTCGGGGTCGTGGACGAAGCCTTCCGGGGTGACCGGCATGACGTCGAGTTGGGCGCCTTGGTCGGCGAGGTAGCGGGCGGTTTCGTAGATGGCGGCGTGCTCAATTGCGGTGCTCACCACCCGGTTGTGTTGTTCTTTCCGGGCCTGCCACTGCCCCACCAGGGCAATGTTGTCGGATTCGGTGCCGGAGGCGGTGAATATCACTTCGATGGGTTCGCACCCCAGGAGGGATGCGACGAGTTCCCGGGCGTCTTCTAATACTCGGCGGGATTTACGCCCCACCTGGTATTGGCCGGCCGGGTTGAGTAGTCTACTGGCGTTCAGCCATGCCTCGCGGGCGACGGGCCGCATCATTGTTGTTGCGGCATGATCAAAATAGCGCATGGTCGCGGTGGTTGTTATTTCCGTTTTGCCAATTCCTCCACTATGAGGGGCACTATTTCGTGCAGGTCACCCACCACACCTAGGTCGGCAATGTGGAAGAATGGGGCATCATCATCGTTGTTGATGACAATGATTTTTTTGGCGGTTTGCATGCCTGATGTGTGTTGGATGGCGCCGGAAACCCCCAGGCCAATATACACGTCGGGGCTGACAGTCACGCCGGTTTGACCAATCTGGTAGATCGGATCGTACCAGCCCAGGTCCACAACATCGCGGGTGGCGCCGACGGCACCGCCGAGCGCGTCGGCGAGGGCTTCGACTTCGGTGTGGAAGTTCTCTTCCGAATCCACGCCCCGGCCGCCGGCCACCACAACCTTGGCGTTGGTCAAATCCGGCCGGTCTCCCTTGACCGCCGGCACGAACTTGGTGACGGTCACGTCTTTCTCCGAGGCTGCCGGCAGTTCGAATGTGCTGACCACACCGGCCCCCGGGTGGGTTTCGCCGGCACCTCGGTGGCGCCGTGCCGCATGGTGTAGATGGGGCTGCTGCCGCCCACCGCGGTGGACACTTCGATGGCGTCGCCGAAAATGCTCATGAGGGCGGTGAGGTCGCTATTGACCTGCACCACGTCGCACAGCACCCCGGAGGCGAGGCGGGCGGCCAACCGGCCGGCGATTTCGTTGCCGGTCACGCCCGCACCCACCAGGATGGGCCCGGGGGCGCCGGCCGCAAGCATGGAGAGCGCGTCGGCGGCGGGCAGCACGACCCGCTGGGCGGTATCGGCCCCGACGGCGGCAACGATGGCGTCCGCGCCCAGGGCGGCCAGTTGGGACACCAATGGCTCGTGGGCACCTGCCGCACCAACAACCACGGCCGTCACGGATTCGAACACCTTTGCGGCGGTAATGAGTTCCCCGGTGATGGGAAGTACCTGGTCGCCATCATATTCGACCAGAACATATGCGGTAGACATAATGTGGGTTTCTCCTAACTACTTCTGATCGGAAATGAGCTTTTCGGCCACTAAATAATCCACGATTCGGGTCGCCGCGGCGGCCGGCTCGTCCCGGATGATTTCCCCCTGGGTGCGGACCGGCCGGGTCACGGCCGCAGTCACCGCGGTGGAGGCGTACCCCAACCCCACCTGCTGCGGGTCCACCCCAATATCCGCCAACTCCAGCTGGCGGATCTCCGCCTTCTTCGCCGCCATGATGCCCTTAAAATTCGGGAATCGGGGCTTATCCGCCTGGTCGGTCACCGACACAATGGCCGGCAGTGGGGCCTCAATGTTGAAATGCCCTTCGGCGGTCTCCCGCACCCCCTTGACCACACCGCTTTCAATACTCACCGAATTGCAAGCAGTCAGCGCTGGCTGATTCCGGTACTCCGCCAGCACCCCGGTCAATGCGCCAGTGCCAGCGTCGGAAGACGCCACCCCGGAAATAATCAGAGACACGTCGGGGATCTGCTGTAGCGCATTGGTGAGCGCCCAGGCGGTACCAAGGATGTCGGATCCGGCGAGCGCGTCGTCGATAAGCAAAACCGCATCGTCGGCCCCCATGGCCAAGGCTTTGCGCAATGCTTCCTCAGAACCTGCAGGGCCGGCGCTTAACGCAACCACCGTGAATTCTGGATTAGCTTCCCGAAGCCGCAGCGCCTGCTCCACCGCGAATTCATTAATTTCATCAATAACATTATCCGCGGCCTCCCGATCCAGGGTAAAATCCGCCGTCAGGCTTTTCGTCGACCAGGTATCCGGCACGTTCTTAACCAGCACCACAATTGCCGGCATGGGCAGTCACTCACCTTTCGTAATAAATTGTTTCTGTGCAGAGTTTAGCGGAGAACCAGCACTAACCTATCACTAACCGCTGACGCAACACCCAATTCTTGAGGATTTTAGTCACATCACGCTGCCGAAACACCCCATTCGAACACGGTTATTTATGCATGCAATAAATTCCGGCCGCACCAAACCACACCACGCCGCATCATGGTATGGGCTGGCCCGCAGGCGGCTCCCCCACCACCCGGGCTTCGCACACCAATGCCACCCCGGACCGGCCGATCCGCGTACACACCACCGCCATTGGCCGCGACCCGGAAAGCCGTAGCTTCTGCCGCAGCCGATCCGGGTCCACATCCACGCCCCGCACTAAAATCTCCACCGACCCGCAATCATGGCCCCGCAGCACCGACCGTAGCTTCTTCAACGGCACCGTCTCAAGATAGGGGAACCCGCTCATACCCGCCGGAATCCGATCACCCGTGAGGTAAGCAATCCGCTCATCCAAGAGCCACAGGTTTTCCCTATGAGCGTAGTGGCGCACCAGCCCGGCGCGAATGACCGCCCCATCGGGGTCGATGATGTAGGTGCCGGGCTCCCCCACCAAGGTGTCGGCCCCGGGATCGTCACGGTCGGTGAGGATGTCCATGGTGCCGTCGCGGATGATGACAGCTTCGCGGTGGAGTCCGTCGGCGAGCGCCGGGCTGTACAGGCAGGCTTCTTTCACCCCACCATCGACGCTGACGAGGCTGACCAGGCCGTCCCAGCCGGTGAAGTCGATGCCGGGGGCGCATTTGATGGCCATGGAAGTGCGCGGGTAGGTGGCGATGATAGTGGCAAGCGGTGGGAGGAGTTCGTCGGGGTTGGTGATGCGTCGCCCCTGGTGGCGGCGGGCGGGGTCGGCGATAATGGCGTCGGCGGCGCCGGGGATGGTTGCGGGGTGCCTGGCGTCGGCGACGTAGAAACCCCAGACGGGTTGGGGTTTGTTCGCAGCGTTCGCTGTGGGAAAGGTGGCGCCGAGGTTGTGGCGGGCCATGATGACTCGTGACGGATCGAGGTCGCTGCCGAAGTATTGGATGCCGGCGGCGACCAGTGCGTGGCCTTCAGTGCCGATAGAGCAGGTGATGTCGTGGATGCGGGCGCCCGGGCCCAGGGTGCGGGCGAGGCGGGCTGCTCGCACGCGGGCGACAGGGAGTGGGGTTGCTTGTTGGGCGGATTCGTGGCAGACGATCCAGTCGGCGGGGAGCTGTTTCCGGGCGGCGGTGTGGCGGGCGCGGCCGAGTTCCATGGCTGCACGACCGTATTCGCCCAGGTGTTCGCGTAGGTAGGTGGCGTCGGTGAGGGCGTCGCGGGGAGCGAAGCTGCGGGTTGCCAGGTGACAGGTGATGTCCGCGTTGTGGGCGATGAGGTAGTGGACTTCGTCGATGCTGTAGCTCACGGTGGTGGTGTGATGATGGGGGGTTAAAAGCGTTTTGGTGGGGTGTAGGTGAAGAATTCTTGGTAGCGGGGGTCGTGGATGGGGTCGCCTAGTACTGGGTCCATGCTGGGGTTTTGGAGGGTGTCGAGGAGGGATTTGACGGTGGTGTGTTCGCTGAGGAAGAGCATGTGGGCCCAGGTGGGTATGACGAGGCGAAGCAGGCCGGCGCGCCACCCGTCGAGGATGAGAGATGGGGGGAACCAGCCGGTGGAAGATACTTCGATGGAGTCGTCGTCATCGGGTTCTTGGTCGTGGGGCAGGGCGGCAACAAACGAATAGAGATCGAACTGGTGTTTGTCCGTTTCGGGGCTGACCCAGCGGGAACAAGGGGTGAGGAGGTCGGTGCGGGCGACGAGGTTGTTTTGCAGCAGCAACTGCGAGAAGGACAGGCAGTGGGATTCGAGCGCGAGCCGGTCGTCGTGGAATGGGGTGGCGTCGGCAACGAGGCGGCCATCGGCGTGGGAGGCTAAGAGGGTGCCGGATTCTTCGAAGAGTTCCCGGCAGGCGCCGAGGATGAGGGCGCGGGCGCGGAACCTGTCGGTTTTCAGGCGTTTCGCCCATACGCTGAGGCTGGGCCCGTACCAGGTGGGGTCGGTTTCAAAAATGTCGTGGGTGAGGGGTTCGAACACGAGTGGGGCGTTGGATTTGCCGGTTTGGGGTTGGGCAAGGGTGAAATCACGGGGGTCGACGCCGCCGCCGGGAAACACCGTGGCCTTGGGGAACGTGGGCATGGAGGAGACACGTTCCTGCACGTAGACTTCGAGACCATAGGCGCCGTCTCTCACTAGGAGGACGGTGACGGCGAGTTTATTGCCGCGATACCCCTCGACGAATCGTGCCACTTGTGTTTCGACCTCCCGATCATGTTTTTACCAGCATACCTAACCCAGGTGAGGGTTTGTTATGGGCATGATAGTTGTCATGATTCGGTGGGTTTGTTTCATCGACCACGCTTTCCGGCCAGCCACACCGCCGGCACATGATACCGCCGATGCGCCGGGTCGGCGGCCAGCAAGCCAAGTATCGGTCACCGCAGCTACCATGGCTGGCCAGTTGGCCGGCTACCGGTGGGCGAAGAATCGGCCGCCCACGTGATCGACCTGGATGGGCTGGTGGAAGGCGGCATTGAGGTTATCGCTGGTCAGCACCTGGTCGATGGGGCCGGTGGTAACAATGCCGCCCTGGTCGAGCAGGAGGGCGTGGGTGAAACCGGTGGGGATTTCTTCCACATGGTGGGTGACCATGACCAGGGTGGGGGCATCCGGGTCGGTTGCCAGTTCCCCAAGGTAGGCAACGAGGTCTTCCCGGCCGCCCAGGTCCATGCCGGCGCTGGGCTCGTCGAGAAGCAACAGTTCGGGGTTGGCCATGAGGGACCTAGCGATGAGGACTCGTTTGCGTTCGCCTTCGCTGAGGGTTCCCCAGGTGCGGTCGGAAAGATGGTCGGCGCCCACCTGGGTGAGCATGCCGGCGGCCCGATCCAGGTCTTCGGAATCGTATTCTTCCCGCCACCGACCCAAAATGGCGTATCCTGCGGAAACCACCAGGTCAATGACTTTTTCGCCGGTGGGGATGCGACTGGCAACCGCACTGGAGCACATGCCAATAGCCGCCCTGAGGTCGCGCATGTCGGTGCGGCCGATGCGTTCGCCTAATAGCCAGATGGTGCCGGTGGAGGGGAATTCCTCGGCGGCGGCGAGTCGCATGAGGGTGGTTTTGCCGGCACCGTTGGGTCCGACGATGATCCAGCGCTGCCCAGCAGCCACCTGCCATGTGATGTGGGAAACAAGCGGGCGTTGATTGCGGATTAAGGAAACATCGTCAAATTGGATCAAAATATCAGGTTGCGGGGGTGTTAGTTCATTGGTGGGGGTTGAATTATTCATAGCATCCATCTTGTCGTAAGAATTTTTTTGCTGTGGAACTGACACAAGTTAACTACGCTAGTAAGGGCGTAGAAAAACTTTATACCCCTGTTGGCTCCCCCATGGTTCCCCCATGTGCGGGCATCATGTTGATAAAACGTGAATGGAAACACATTTCGCCGGGGCGTAGCAACAGGCATACTGGACTTAAAAGTTTTGAATGCAACACAAGTAAATAATGTGTAAAACCATATCCCCCTACTCATACAAAGGAAGCGTCAGTATTGTGACTGGAAGACTCGCTATTGAAGACGTTCGCCCGCAACTTTCTGCCGGTACCTACCCGTCGAAAGCGGTGGTTGGTGAACTTGTGCCGGTCAGCGCGCAGGTATGGCGGGAAGGCCATGATGCCATTTCCGCCACTCTCACCATCACGGGGCCTAAAGATTCGCAGATTGCGGCGTCACCACTGCATATCACCATGCATCAGGATGAGTTCAATGAGGATCTTGTGCATGCGTTTTTCATCCCGGATGTCATGGGGACCTGGACATTCCAGGTTGATGCGTGGAGTGATCCTATGCGCACGTGGCGGCATGCGGTCACGAAGAAGATTGAGGCGGGGCAGTCGGAAGAAGAGCTCGCTAACGATCTAATACATGGTGCGGATCTGTTTGATAAGGCCGCCAAGGGGGTTCCCGATAAGTCGCAGCGCAAGGTGTTGCAGGCTATTGCTAAAGAGCTGCGCACCCATAAGGAGCAGCTGCGGACCCGGGTAGCGCCGGCACTGTCGGAAACCACGTTGAGCATTTTGGCGGAGCACCCGCTGCGGGAGTTACTGACTACGGGACAGCCAAATGCGGTGTTGGTGGAGCGCCGGGATGCGTTGGTGAATTCCTGGTATGAGTTGTTCCCCCGGTCGACGGGTGGGGTGGATGCGGATGGGAATCCGATCCATGGCACGTTTGAGACCACGGCACGGGCATTGAACCGGGTGGCGAAGATGGGGTTTGATACGGTGTATTTCCCGCCGATTCACCCGATCGGTGAGGTGCATCGGAAGGGGAAGAATAACTCGCTCGTGCCGGAGCCTGATGATGTGGGATCCCCGTGGGCTGTGGGTTCGGCCCAGGGTGGGCATGATACCGTGCACCCACAGTTGGGGACGATTGATGATTTTAAAACCCTGTTGCAGTATGCGAAGAAGCTGGGGTTGGAGGTTGCGATTGATTTGGCGTTGCAGGCGGCACCGGATCACCCGTGGGCGGTAGAGCATCGGGATTTCTTCACGTCGCAGCCAGATGGCACGATCGCGTATGCGGAGAATCCGCCAAAGAAATACCAGGATATTTATCCGCTAAATTTTGATAATAATCCCACGGAGATCTATGCGGAGATCTACAAGATGGTGATGTTCTGGGTGGAGATAGGAGTGACCACGTTCCGGGTGGATAACCCGCACACGAAGCCAGCAAATTTCTGGCAGTGGTTGATCTCCAAGGTGCATGAGACGAACCCGGATATTATTTTCTTGGCGGAGGCGTTTACCCGCCCGGCGCGGCTGTATGGGTTGGCGAAGGTGGGGTTCTCCCAGTCGTACACGTATTTCACGTGGAAGACTTCGAAGTACGAACTGACCCAGTTCGCCGAGGAGATTGCGGCGATGAGTGATGTGTGCCGGCCGAATCTGTTTGTGAACACGCCGGATATTTTGCACGCATCCTTGCAGTATGGTGGGCGCGCTATTTTCGCCATTCGGGCGGCGCTAGCTGCCACAATGTCGCCGCTATGGGGCGTGTATTCGGGCTATGAGCTGTTTGAGAATCAGGCGGTTGCCCCGGATTCGGAAGAGTATTTGGATTCGGAGAAATACCAGCTGCGGCCCCGGGATTTCGAAGCAGCGCTGAATAATGGTGATTCTTTGGAGCCATATATTGCAACGTTGAACAAGATCCGGCGGGAGCATCCGGCGTTGCAGCAGTTGCGGCAGATTCATTTCCACTACGCCCCGAACGACAACATCATTGCGTACAGCAAGGTGGATCCGGTGACCGGTGATGCGATTTTGGTGGTGGTCAATTTGGATCCGCACCACGACCAGGAGACGGTGCTGGAGTTGGATATGTCACAAATTGGGCAGTCGCCGGATGCGTCGTTTACGGCCCATGATCTTGTGACCGGCCGGGACTTCCCGTGGTATGCCCGGACGTTTGTCCGGCTCAGCCCGTGGGGTGATGTGGCCCATATTTTGCAATTGCCGAAGGTTGAGGGCGCAGCGTTAGCGAAGATCCGCGAGCGGGCTGTCAACGACTATCGCGCCTAATTTTGAGCTTTTCGACGCTAGGACGGCGTCGAAAAGCTCAATAAGCGGTGTATCTCACGTAAATTTTTCGTCCAAAATATGTGGTGGCTACGGTAGCGTGAAGGGTGAAGCGTGGCCAAAACATACCGAATTTTTTCTATTAGAGAGGCTTGGTTACATGAGCTCCCCTATCACTGACCCGAACCACCCGTTGTATTTCAACGACCACAATCGGGCCCTGCTAACCCAATGCCGGCATTATGATCCGCATTCGATCTATGGCTGGCACCCCATGGAAGAAGGCGGCGCGGTGTTCCGCACCCGCCAGTTAAACGCTAAAAAAGTGGAACTTATCACACCCGATGGTGGCAGCATTGAGCTGGAGCCGTTGGGGGATGATATTTTCGGCACGGTTTTGACCGGCGAGAACACCGGTGGTGGCCATAAACTCCGCATCACCTGGAATAATGACATCACTACCGAAACGTATGACCCCTACAGCTTCTGGCCCACCCTGGGCGAGTTGGACATGTACCTGATTCGTGAGGGCCGGCATGAGCGCCTGTGGGACGTATTAGGGTCGCATGTGTGCGAGATCGAGACCGATAATTTCGGCCCGGTGAAGGGCACGCGTTTTGCGGTGTGGGCGCCGAACGCCGCGGGTGTGGCGGTTATTGGTGATTTCTGCGGTTGGAACCCGAACCAGTTCCCCATGCGCAGCCTGGGGAGCTCCGGTATTTGGGAGATCTTCATCCCCGGCGTGGGCGAGGGTGAGGTGTATAAATATGCCATCCACACGCAGGAGGGGTGGCGGTTGGACAAGGCTGACCCGTTGGCCCGCCGCACCGAGGTTCCGCCCCGCACCGGCTCCATTGTGACCGAGTCGCACTACGAGTGGCAGGACAAGGAGTGGCTGGAGAAGCGGGACAAGGCACAGCACGATGTGGAGCCCATGAGCATCTACGAGGTGCATTTGGGATCGTGGCGAGACGACCTGGGCTATAAGGAGCTTGCCACCGAACTGGTGGCGTATGTGAAGGAGATGGGCTATACGCACGTCGAATTCCTCCCCGTTGCCGAGCATCCGTTCGGTGGTTCGTGGGGTTATCAGGTTACCGGCTACTACTCCCCCACCGCCCGCTGGGGCACCCCCGATGAACTGCGTGAGCTTGTCGACGCGTTCCACGCGGAAGGCATTGGCGTCATCATGGACTGGGTGCCCGCCCACTTCCCGAAGGATGATTTCGCGCTGGGCCGGTTCGACGGCCGGGCTGTCTATGAGCACCCCGACTGGCGGCGGGGCGAGCAGAAAGACTGGGGCACCTATGTGTTCGACTTCGGCCGCAATGAGGTGCGTAACTTCCTGGTGGCCAACGCCCTCTACTGGCTGGAAGAATTCCACATGGATGGCCTGCGGGTGGATGCTGTGGCATCCATGCTGTACCTCGACTATTCCCGTGAAGACGGCGAATGGTTGCCTAACCAGTATGGTGGGCGGGAAAACCTGGATGCGGTGCAGTTCCTCCAGGAAATGAACGCCACCGTACATAAGTATCATGAGGGTGTGCTCACCATTGCGGAGGAGTCTACCTCCTGGCCGGGTGTGACCGCCCCCACCGAATACAACGGTTTGGGCTTCAACCTGAAGTGGAACATGGGGTGGATGAACGACACCCTGGAATATTATTCCAAGGATCCGGTCTACCGCCGCTACCACCACAACGAAATCACCTTCGCCATGGTGTACGCCTACTCGGAGCACTATATTCTGCCGTTCAGCCACGACGAGGTGGTGCACGGCAAGGGCTCCTTGTGGGAGCGTATGCCGGGCGATACCTGGAACAAGGCTGCGGGGCTGCGGACCCTCTATGCGTTCATGTATGCGCATCCGGGCAAGAAGCTCCTCTTCCAAGGCCAGGAATTCGGCCAGGTGATGGAGTGGAACGAAAGCCGACCCGTCGAATGGGGCAATCTGACCGGCTGGGAGGGCGAATTCCATGTGGGTATTTCCCAACTGGTGAAGGATTTGAACACTCTCTACCAAGAGAATCCGGCCCTGTTCACCCAGGACAATACGCCGGATGGTTTCGCCTGGACCAAGTCGGATGATGCGGAGAATAATATTTTGTCCTTCGTCCGCTATGGTTCCGACGGGGAGAAACTGTTGTGCGTGTTCAACCTGGGTGGCACCTCCCAACTGTCTTACAAGCTGGGGGTTCCTGAATCCGGTTTCTGGAAGTGCATCATGAACACGGATCTTGCCACCTATGAGGGTGCGGATAACAAGCTGGAGCAGGAAGTTGCTGCCTGGGATACCGGGTGGGATGGTTACGATCATTCCATCACCCTGCACATCCCGGCCATGAGCGCCCAATACTACCGCTGGGAAAATAGCTAGCCACAGGGTAGAATAAGTTCTTGACGCCGCTCCCGCCGTTCGACCACGATGGTGGGGGCGGTTGTCGTTAGGAAAAAAGGGGCACGTGACCTGCGGCGTCGATAAGCACTAGCAGCGTTTTGTGATCGCCGAATAGTTCGGGTAGGTGTCAAAGTCCACCGACACATTGCTCACGTCCGCTTTCCACCCCACGGCCTCTAGGGGGAAAAACAGGGGGATGGCCGGCAATTCTTCTAACAGCACCCCGTGTGCTTTCTCGTAATCCTTGACCGCGGCCGCCGGGTTTGTCGCCTTGTCGGCCTGCTTTAATAACTCGTCCACCTGGTCGTTGGAGTATTCCGTATCGTTCGACGCCCCATCGGTGGCGAAATTGGGCTCCAGGTAGCTGCGCACAGACGGGTAGTCGGCCTTCCACCCGGTGCGATATGCCCCGTCGAATCGGACGGTGCGGAAGTCATAGCGGAACCGGGCGAAATCCGCCCCTGCCACCGGAAACGATTGAATCCCTAAATTTCTACGCAGTTGATCCGCCACCGCCGTCGCCCACCGTTGGTTGTCGGAAATGTCGAAGGAAAAATGCACCGGCACCTGGTCGGTAAACACACCATATGTGGCATCGGCCTGCGCCCACAGTTCTTTCGCTTTCTTCACGTTCAGGCTCAGCACCTCCCGCTGTTTCGCACTGGTATTCGACCCTGGTACTTTTGGTGGCACGAACCCGGTTGCTGGCGCATACGAGCCCCCCAACTCGGTTCTCGCAATGCTCTCCCGGTCGATCGCCATGGATAGTGCCCGCCGGCGCAGCACCCCCTCTTCCCCGGTAAAATGGGGTGTTTGGGCGTGGATACTCAATTCGATCACGGACGCGCTGGGCTGCACGATCGCCCGATCGCCCAGGTCTTTCCGGTAGTTTTGGAAACCCGTGGGGGAAAACGCATCCACCATGTCGAGATCGCCCGCAAGCAGATCCTCGTAGGGTTTGGTACCCCGGCTGTACATGCTGAGCTGCACCCCATCGTTGACAGCCGCCCGGGGCCCCTGGTAGTGGGGGTTTTTCACCAGCGTGAGGGAATGCTGCGTCACCCACGATTCCAACACATATGGGCCGGAACTGACCGGCTGCTTCGCATAGTTTTTCGGCGGTTTCTTCTCCAATGCCACCGCGGGCAGGGGGCTAAACGCCGGGTGGGAAAGCCGCATCACAAAATCCGACAGCGGATTTTCCAACTCTATGGTGAACGTGGTGGGGTTTTCCACCTTCAGCCCCCGCAGCGGGGTGACCGCTTCCGCATCGTCGTGGTAGCCCACAATGGGGCTAAGCAAGTAGGAGTTGGCGTTCTTTTCAGCCACCACTTTATTCCAGGCGTCCACGAAGCTGGTGGCGGTCATGGGGGACCCGTCGGAAAACACCAGGTTGGGCCGCAGTGTGACCCGGTACAGGGTGGGTTTTATCTGTTTGATCTCTTGCGCTAAATCGTTCCGAATCTTATTGGAGCTATCCACATACACCAGGCCGGAATAGATCATTTTAGCGACCCGCAGGTTGGCGCCGCTTTGGCTAGTTCCCGGCAGCAGGGCTTCCCCCGGCTCGTCCCCGTTGGCATGAATAATGCAGCGTTGCGACGAGGCTGCGGAGGAAGTGCATGCGCTCAAGCCCAATGTGGCAAGGGTGCTGATGGCGATGCCGAGAGCGACAAGTGTGGTGGAGGTTTTCTGCATGGTGGTGTTAAAACAGGGCGCTGGCTAATTTTCCGCGAGCGGCCAGCACTCGGGGGTCGGTGGGGTCAAAAAGGGCGAAGAGTTCTAAAAGCCGATCCCGAATTTCGGGTTTCCGATCGGGCGCCGCCGCCATGAGCGCCAGCAGCCGGTCGAAAGCAGACTCGGCGTCACCAGCTGCGGCCTCCGCGTCGGCGGCGGCAAACCCCGCCGCCACATCCGTGAGATTGGCGTTAGCCTCCGCGATCGGGTCGGTGTCACCAGCATCAGTAAGCCGGCCGAGCAGGCGGGCATTATCGCGGGCGGCCCGGGCGGCGGCGTTCTTGGGGTCCTGGGCCAAAATCCCCTCGTACACACTGATGGCGGTGGCATAGTCACCTTCGGCCATGGCCTTCTCGGCGGGAATGAACCGTGGATCCTCAGGCTCCGCCGCCTCATTGTCGGCCGCCCCCGCCAACTCCTCGGCGGGAATACCGGTAAGCTGCCCAGCCACAGCATCTTTCACCGCGGCAACCCACTGGGTGAGGGCTTCTTTCGGTTGGCCGCCAGCGAAGTTAGCGATAGGCTGGCCGGCGGCAATGGCCACCACGGTGGGCAGCCCCTGCACCCCAAACATGCGGGCAATATCGGGGGTAGCATCAGCGTCGGCATACCGGAATACAAACGAATAATGACCGGCCTCGGCCAGGTCGGTGAAGTCGGCGCGTAACCGGTTGGAGTCCTCGCTGCGGGGGGTGCCAATCAACACAATGACCGGCACCTGGGCGGAACGCTTCAGCAGCTCATCCTCCACATTCTCCATGGTTAACGTGAGGGCAGCGGCCACACCCGTTCGGGTGCCTCCCGGGTTGCCGGCACCCCCCTGGGCGGCCTGGGCGCGGGCCTCCGCTTTGGCCTTCACCTCACCCAAATCGATCGCCCCGGCAATGAACCTATGGGGGGTGTTAGGAGTAGTCATGCTTCGTCAACCTCGTTTCTGCAATTCGCATCATGGACACCACACCACACTAAAGGGGCAGTTTACCGCTAAACCCCGGCGCATGCGTGGTTATTTTCGGCCACCCCCACCGCCTCGGCGTCGACAAGCTTGCATGCTAGCTGTCAGACTCAGCCAAGTGCCGCTCCACAGATTCTACCTTTGCGCGGAGCTGTCCGGTATACCCGGGGCGAATATCGGCCTTAAGCACCAACCCCACCCGCGGCGACACGGCAAGCACCGCCTCGGTGGCGCACTTCACCACGGACATGACCTCGTCCCACTCGCCCTCGATGAGGGTAAACATGGCATTGGTTTCGTTCGGCAGGCCGGATTCCCGCACAATTTTAATGGCGGCCGCAACAGCCTCACTCATCTCAGCCTGGGCGTTAGGAACTTCGGTGGGGGCAACGGAAAACGCAACAATCATAGTTCCCTATCCTAACCACGTCAGAAAAGCTCACACATTCGCCCCCATTTGGTGCCGACTGAGGTTACGATGATAGATATGAGTAATGATATTTCCGCCATTGACATCCCCCACGAGCTAGTTATTTGCCTGGACCATGTGGGTATCGCAGTCCCGGATCTGGATGCCGCAGTCGAGTTTTACCGCAGCGCTTTCGGGTGGGTGAACCATCATCAGGAAACCAACGAAGAGCAGGGTGTGACCGAGGCCATGATCGGCCCGAAGCACCTGAAGGAAACCGACGGCATGATCCAACTGTTGGCCCCGCTCAACGAGAACTCCACCATCGCTAAATTCATTGATAAAAAAGGCCCCGGCCTGCAACAAATGTGCCTGCGCACCTCCGACATTGAGGCACTCAGCAAGCACCTGACCGAGCAGGGTGTCCGACTGCTCTACCCCGCCCCGAAGGTGGGCACCGGTGGGGCAAAAATTAACTTTGTACACCCGAAAGACGCCGGCGGGGTGCTCCTGGAACTGACCCAGCCCGCCTAACGACGCTTAACGACGCTCCCAGCAGGCCTTATGCCAGTGGCGGCGGTCCTCAGCACCGCGGCCGGCATCCTTAGGCCATGCAACAATATGTGCCACGCCCGGGGGAATGTTCTGATTACACCCCGGGCATACGTATGTCTTCACCGCGGCATGCGACCCCATGGTTCGCACTAAATAAATTTCCCCCCGAGTCCAGGCCGGACCTTCCATCTCAAGCATGCCCATGAGCCCCGACCCGTCCGGTGGGAGCCGCCGCAGCGTGTCATCTAACCGCCGATTCTTCCTACCCATGAGCCTTAAAACAACCGCAATTCGTCCGATTCGATCCCGCGCAGCGCATCATAGTCAAGCACCACGCACCGTATACCCCGATCCTCAGCAAGGGTGCGGGCCTGCGGTTTGATTTCCTGGGCGGCAAAAACACCGGCCACCGGGGCCAGGATCGAATCCCGATTCAACAACTCCAGATAGCGGGTGAGCTGCTCCACCCCGTCTATACCACCCCGGCGTTTCACCTCTACCGCCACGCTGCCGCCACACTCGTCCTTGCATAAAATATCAACCGGTCCAATGGCAGTAGGATACTCCCTACGCACCAAGGTGTAACCCTCGCCCAAGGTGTCAATGTGCTCGGCCAATAGCTCCTGCAGGTGGGCCTCCACGCCGTCTTTCACCAGCCCTGGATCGTCCCCCAGCCGGTACGACAGGTCGGAATGCACCACCTCAAGGGTGATACGCAACTGCTCGCCCTTTTTATTTTCCACCACCCAATAGGCGGCATCGTCAGAATCCTCATCAATGGTTTCCGTTAGCGTGCACGGTGGGGTCATCCAATTCAATGGTTTATATGCGCGGTCATCGGCGTGAACGGACACCGAACCATCGGCTTTGACCAACAAAAGTCGGTCCGCCGAAGGCAGGTGGGCTTCCAGGCGGCCGACATAATCAACAGAGCAACGAGCAATAACTAGGCGCATGATGACTTAGACTAGTCGAAACTTAAGGGTAGGGGGCAAGGCTCGCATGGTAATTTTTATTACTCTCCGCCATCTAGATGTGCCGCATACGCCGCCGCGCCTCGCTGGGGCTCATCTTATCTAGGCGGGCATTGGGAGCGGATTCGATCCAGGACACAAAGGCCATGGTGGCGTGCTTGGACATTTGTGCCTCATAATCCTTGCCTTCATGCCGGAATTTCACGATGGGTGTGCCATCAAACAGGAAAGACGCCTCTTCCTCCGTGTAATCCCGCTGACCGTCTAAGGTGAGGTGGGATCGGTGGAAAATGACGTCTGGGAAGGGGCTGAGTGACCGGAATTGGTAGAATTTCAGCTCATTATTGGATTCGTATCGGAGGATGCCATTGCGCCAGCCATGGTTTCCCACCGCTGGTAATCGTCGTAAAGTCACATTATTGCCATTGGAGCGGAGGGTGAAAAATCGGTACGCCCCGAGGAGCACTAGGACCAAACAAAACGCCACTATAATAGCCATGAATGTGTAATACATCTTCGTACCTCATAACTCCCTTATAAGTTTCAGTCTTGCTGTAGGCTCTCACCATTGTTCTTATCTAAAACACAGAAAATGGGGTTAGTTCGGTATTCTACCCCCTAGGGGGAATTTCAGAAAATTTATCACCCTGTTACCATTTCGAGACCAACTAAAAGATTGCCCCCACGACGCAAAAGACGCCACCGGCCCCACCAGCAGCGAAGAATCACTCTCCCACTTCTGGAGGGGCCAATGGCGTAATATTTATGCGGTTATCAGGATTGCGAACTACGACGTATCGCCATGAGTTCTGCGGCACCCCGAGCATGCAGGCTTTCGTCATCGGTGTCCAGCATCGCCTGGGCGGCATCGGCATCCACCTCATCCGCCCACACCGCGTATTCGGCCAACACCGTGACCTTGTCCTTAGCAACGGACAAAAACCCGCCCTGAACCGCGGCCACCAGGGCATTGCCCTCGATGGGTCGGATAATCACGGCGCCGCTGTCACCGAGTTCGGCAAGCATGGGTTCATGGCCCGGGAGCACGCCGATCTCGCCTTCCGTGGTTTGTGCCACCACAATGCTGGCCTCACCACGCCACATCATGCGTTCCACCGACACCAATTCCACAGTAACGCTAGCCATGGCACTCCCCTACTTCTCGGTCAGCTTCTTATACGCAGCTTCCACGTCTTCGAGGCCACCCAAACCATTAAACGCCTGCTCCGGGTAGTGATCGAAATCACCATTACAGATGCGTTCGAAGGCATCAATGGTTTCCGACAGGGGCACATACGAGCCAGGAATACCGGTGAACTTCTCGGCAACGAAGAAGTTCTGGCCTAAGAACCGCTCCAGCCGACGGGCCCGCTGCACGGTAATCTTGTCCTCTTCCGACAACTCGTCCATACCCAAGATGGCGATGATGTCCTGGAGTTCCTTATTCTTTTGCAGAATATTAATCACCCGCTGCGCCACCTCATAGTGCCGCTCACCCACAATGCCGGGTTCGAGAATCCGGGACGTCGAGGTCAGCGGGTTCACGGCCGGATAGATGCCCTTGGAGGCAATGCCACGGTCCAATTCGGTGGTGGCATCCAGGTGAGCGAAGGTGGTAGCCGGCGCCGGGTCGGTGTAGTCGTCGGCGGGCACGTACACGGCCTGCAGCGAGGTAATCGACTTGCCTCGGGTGGAGGTAATGCGCTCTTGGAGCACACCCATTTCATCGGCCAGGGTGGGTTGGTAGCCCACGGCGGAGGGCATGCGGCCCAGCAGGGTGGACACCTCGGAGCCGGCCTGAGTGAACCGGAAGATGTTGTCGATGAATAACAACACGTCCTGGTGCTGCACATCCCGGAAATATTCGGCCATGGTCAGGCCGGACAGGGCTATGCGCATACGCACTCCCGGCGGCTCATCCATTTGGCCGAACACCAACGCGGTGTCCTGCAGCACGCCCATTTCTTCCATTTCGAGGAAGAGGTCGGTGCCCTCACGGGTGCGTTCGCCCACGCCAGCGAACACGGAGGTGCCGGAGAATTCCCGGGCGATACGGGTAATCATTTCCTGAATGAGCACGGTCTTGCCCACGCCAGCGCCGCCGAACAGGCCAATCTTGCCGCCCTTCACATAGGGGGTGAGCAGGTCGATGACCTTAATGCCGGTTTCCAGGATTTCGGTTTTGCCCTCCAACTGGTCGAATGGGGGCGGGTCGCGGTGGATGCCCCACTGTTCGCCGTCCCGACCAAGGCCGGGTTCGTCCAGGCAATCGCCCAGGGCGTTGAACACGTGGCCTTTCACCACATCGCCGACGGGCACGGAGATGGGGCGGCCAGAGTCGGTCACCACGGCACCCCGCACCAGGCCGTCGGTGGGCGCCATGGAGATGGTGCGCACCAGGTTATCGCCTAGGTGCTGGGCCACCTCAAGGGTAATGGTTTTTGCGACTGCTTCGAGGGTGATCTCGACAGTCAGCGCGTTATACAGTGCCGGCAGCTCGCCGCGCGGGAATTCCACGTCGACGACCGGACCAATGACGCGCACGACACGGCCGGCGACGGACGCCTGCTTCGTGTTCTGCTCTGGAAGAGCTGTGGTCATAATCTAGTCACTTTCTCCGCTTTCGGCGAGCGCGCCAGCGCCACCGACAATCTCGGTAATTTCCTGAGTAATCTGGGCCTGACGTGCCTGGTTGGCAATCCGGGAGAGGTCTTTCACCAATTCCGTGGCGTTATCGGTTGCCGACTTCATGGCGTTACGCCGGGAAGCCGACTCCGAGGCCGCCGCCTCCAAAAACATGGCAAACAGGCTGCGCGACACGTATTTGGGCAATAATGACGCAATCAGGGTATCGGCATCCGGTTCAAATTCGTAATCGGGTTCCGCATCGCTGCTGCTGGAGGCATCAAGGTAGTCCTCACCTTTCGGCAACTCTTCGGATTCGATCACGGGTTCGATTGGTAGCAATTGGTGTACTCGGGGGGTTTGGGTCAGCATGGATTCGAATTCGGTGTACACAACATGCACAGAATCGAAGCCTTGTACTGCTTTCCCCTCCGGGCCGGTCAGCCCAGGCCGATATTTGGCGGTGCCTTCACTGCTGGCGAGGAAACCATCAATGAGGTGCCGGCGCACATTATGGGTATCTTTCCACGAGGGGTCTTGAGAGAACCCGGACCATGAACCAACAAAGGGTTCGCTGCGGAAATTATAGTATCCCACA
The DNA here is from genome assembly GCF_011612265.2 of Corynebacterium matruchotii. NCBI lineage: Bacteria > Bacillati > Actinomycetota > Actinomycetes > Mycobacteriales > Corynebacteriaceae > Corynebacterium > Corynebacterium matruchotii. The sequence goes on from NZ_CP050134.2 coordinate 1,597,044, forward strand.
CCCTTATTGCCGGAAACGTAGCGAACTACCTCATATCCGTGGTCTTCGAGGTTTTTCTCCAGCTCGGCTGCCTTTTTGAAAATGTTGTAGTTATAGCCACCGCACATGCCTCGGTCGCTGGAAATCACCAGCACCGCGGCCCGTTTTGCGTTTTCCCGTTCCCGCAGCATGGGGTGATCGAGAGAACTTGCCGACGCCAGTCGTTCCATCACATTGTGGATCTCGGTGGCGTACGGTTCGGCTGCTTCCACCTTGGCTTGTGCCTTAGTGATACGTGAGGTGGCAATGAGCTCTTGGGCCTTGGTGATCTTTTTGGTGGAATTCACCGATCGGATCCGGCTGCGTAGCTCGCGCAAACTAGCCATGGGTCACCCGCATCCTTCCGTGGTGTTGCTGGGTAAGAAGCATCGACATCATGTTCTTACTTCTTCACCTTGAGAGTTTGCTTCTTAATCTCATCCTCGGACAAGGCATCCACGTCAAGGTCGTGGACAACCGGGGTGCCGTCAGTGGTTTGGAAGCTGTGCTTAAACTCCTCGGTCTTTTCCACCAGAGTGTTCTGCGATTCTTCGGATAGCGGCTGACCGCCCTTGATTTGTTCGAACACTTCCGGGGCCTCAGCCTGCAAGTAATCCTGCAATTCAAATTCGAAGCGGCGGATGTCTACCACGGGCACGTTATCGAAGTGACCTTCGCTGGCCAACCAAATGGAGATGATTTGGTGCTCCACGGTTTGCGGGGAGTTTTCGGCCTGCTTGAGCAGTTCCACCAGGCGGGCACCGCGGTCCAGCTGGGCTTTCGACGCGGGGTCCAGGTCAGAGGCGAAGGTGGCGAAGGCTTCCAGGTCACGGTAGGCGGCCAGGTCCAGACGGAGCGAGCCGGACACCTTCTTCATGCCCTTGGTTTGGGCAGCACCGCCCACACGGGAAACGGACACACCAACGTTAATGGCGGGACGCACACCCTGGTTGAACAGGTCGGATTCCAGGAACACCTGACCGTCGGTGATAGAGATCACGTTGGTCGGGATGAAGGCGGACACGTCGTTGGCCTTGGTTTCAATGATGGGCAAAGCGGTCATGGAACCACCACCCATATCGTCGGAAAGCTTGGCGGCACGTTCCAGCAGGCGGGAGTGCAGGTAGAACACGTCACCGGGGTATGCTTCCCGGCCCGGCGGGCGACGCAGCAGCAGGGAGATAGCACGGTAGGCTTCGGCCTGCTTGGTCAGATCATCATAGATGACCAGCACGTGATATCCCTGGTACATCCAGTGTTGGCCGAGTGCCGCACCGGCGAAGGGGGCCAGCCATTTAAAGCCGGCGGAGTCGGATGCGGGGGCCGCCACGATGGTAGTGTATTCCAGGGCGCCATGATCTTCTAGGGTTTTCCGCACTGCGGCGACGGTGGAACCCTTTTGGCCGATGGCAACATAGATGCAGCGAACCTGCTTGGTTTTATCACCGCTTTCCCAGTTGGCCTTTTGGTTCAAAATGGTGTCGATACACACGGCGGTTTTGCCGGTCTTACGGTCACCAATGATAAGTTGGCGCTGACCCCGGCCAATGGGGGTCATAGCGTCGATGGCTTTAATGCCGGTTTGCATCGGCTCGCCCACGGGCTTACGCTGCAACACCGATGGTGCTTGGAGTTCCAGCACCCGGTCTTCTTCAGCCTCAATGGCACCCAAACCATCAATGGGCTGCCCCAGTGGGTTAATGACGCGGCCGAGGAATTTATCGCCGACCGGGATGGAGAGGACTTCCCCGGTTCGTTTGACCTCGTCGCCTTCTTTGAGGGTTTCGTAGTTACCTAAAATCACAACGCCGACGCGATCCGTGTCCAAGTTTTGCGCGACGCCAATAACCCCACCGGGGAACTCAAGTAGCTCATTTGCCATGACTGATGGGAGCCCAGACACCTGGGCGATGCCATCAGCCGTGGAAAGGACCACGCCGACCTCCTCACGGGAGGCCTCCGCGGAGTAGCTTGAAGTGTAGTTCGCAATCGCGCTACGGATCTCATCGGAGGAGATCGTAAGCTCCGCCATGTTCTTCCTGCTCTCGGTTGTTTCTTCCAGCAATTTCTTCTAGTTAATGTATGGTTCGTGTATTACACGAGTTGGGCGCGCAGTCGGGCGATTTTACCCGAAGTGCTGCCATCAATGACTTCATAACCGACTCGAATAATTGCACCACCAATGAGGCTGGGATCAACCTCGGTGTGCAAACTCATCGGATACGCGTAAATGCCTTCCAGCTTGGTGGCCAGTGTCTGGTGTTGTGCTTTTGTTAAAGCATTTGCCGAGGTTACAACTGCTACCTTGTGGCCGCGAAGTGCGGCGGCATACTCCGATAGGGCATTCACATCGTCGATGGCATTACGTTCAGGGCGGCCAATGACTTGCAGTGCTAAGGCTTCCGTTACCGCGGTCACCTTGCCGTACAGCACTTTTGCCAGCAGATCTCGCTTTGCGACGGGATCCGCACTCTGGTCGTCAAGCAGTAGGCTCAATTCTGGTTGTTTGAGTAGCAACCGGGACAGGCGAAAGAGTTCTTCTTCTACCTGCTCTAATTGGCCTTGGTGCTCGGCGGCCCGCAATAGTGCTCGTCGTCCCAGCGTCACCAGTCCGGTGCGCATTTCCTTCGGAGTCGACCACACCTGGCGAGCTGCCATAATGAGCAGCTCTAAGGTGTACTGGGACACTTTTCCGGCAAACACAGCAGAGACAACTTCTGCGCGCTGTTCTTCAGCCAGAGAGGCTTCGGCAATGGTGATGCGTAATGCCCGATCCCCATCGAGAAGCTCAACGACGTCAAACAGCTCAGCGCCAGTCTGTGCGGCTACGGCAACTGGCTTTTCCTTATTTTTCGACGTGGTGTCGAAATACTCGGAAACAGTTTCCAGCGCTTCGCGGCTTGCTGCGTGCATGTATGCCTACTTTCCTGCTGACTTAGCAGAGATGGAATCAAGGTCGTCGAGGAACCGATCAATACTGCCGGAGCGTTTCACGTTCTCTGACAATTGTTCCCCAACCAGAGCCTCAGCAAGACTGATGGCGTTCTGCCCCATCTCACGACGCAACTCCGCCACAACCAGCTCGCGCTGGGCAGCCAGGTGCTTTTCGCCATTTTCGATAATGCGTGCACTCTCTTCAGTTGCTTTTGCCTTCATCTCGGCTTCAATCTGCTTGCCCTTTTCTTGGGCGGCTTCGCGGATTTCGGCGGCTTCGATGCGGGCGTCGGCAAGCTTTTTGTTGTACTTTTCGAGCACAGCCTTGGCTTCATTTTGAGCTTTTTCGGCGTTTTCAATGCCACTCTTAATGAGCTCTTCTCGCTCGGCAAGTGTTTTCAAGAAACTTGGGAGCACCAGTTTCCAGAACAAAAGTCCAACAACTAAGAGTACGACGATGGACCAACCAATATCGTAGGTCGTCGGCAATAGCGGGTTAATCGCACCACTGCTACTGCCTTCGGCCAGATAACTGATCATATTCGTCATGAATCTCGTACTTTCGTGTAGTGGCAGTAAAGGTGGTTTACGTGAACATGTAACCAGCGGCCAGGCTGATTAGGGCGAGTGCCTCAACGAAAGCGATACCCAAGAACATGGTGGTACGCAGCGTACCGGCCATTTCCGGCTGCCGTGCCATACCTTCGAGCGCCTTACCGACTATGATGCCAATGCCGATGCCGGGGCCAATGGCGGCCAGACCATAGCCGATAGTTGCGATATTGCCGTGCGTAGCGGATTCAGCGGCTTGCGCAAGGATCAGTTCATTCATGAGAATGTATTTCCCTTCTAAAGTGCCCCTAAGCATTAAGGGCGATGAGTGTGTGAGTTTTTGAGGTTAGTGTTCGTCCGCATGCAGCGATAAATCGATATACACGGCCACCAGCAGGGCAAAAATATACGCTTGGAGGAAAATCACCAGACACTCAAAGAGTGTGAATGCAATACCTGCCGCCAAGGTGACTGCAGATAATGCCGTCCAACCATTCAGTTGCCAGAAGAACAGGTTGGTTGCGCTAAACAGCAACACCAGAATGATGTGCCCAACCAGCATATTGGACAACAAACGGATAGTCAGCGTAGCGGGACGCAGAATAAAGGTGGAAAGAAATTCCAGCGGAATAACAAGCAGATGGAGAGCCACCGGAAGGTTGGGAATAACCACCGAACTCTTCATGTACTTAAAAAAGCCATACCGCTTTACACCTGCATAGATGAAGGCGATATACCCAAACAAAGCCAAAATTAATGGCATACCAGCACGCGCATTGGAGGAAATGTTTAGGAATGGAATGACCGAAGAGGAATTGAGGAATAAGACAAGGAAGAAAGTGGGCACCAAAACGGCGAGGAATCGGCGGCCTTCCTTCTTACCGAGAATTTCTTCCGCAATATGAATTCGGACAAAGTCGAGCATGATCTCCGCGACGTTTTGTAAACCACTAGGAATAATCTTGGGTTTACGCATCGCCACGACGAAGAAAGTGATCATAATCGCAGCCACCAACAACCGGACCAACATAATACGGTCGAGGGAAAACCAGCCACCGGTAATGGTGTCTTCCCAAATGAATTCGTTGGCCGATTCACCCGGGAAAAACTCCCCTATTGAGGGTGCGTGAAACTCCCCCTCCAAGGATAATGTTGTAACGCTCAGCGTTCTCTCCCGTGTTCGGGCCGCAAGAATTCTAATGAAAGATTCTCACGGTGCGATGGATGTCTGTAAACTCACTGCAACCACCACGGACTCCGTCGCACATCAGCATGGCGGCCACAGGGGATTATGCTTGGAATACCCCTTGATAGGAAGCAGATATTCCTGATGAACCCACCGATTAGAATAGCAGCATAAATCCGATATTTCCCACATAATCCCCGATAAAAATCACCCCCACGATACTCACCCCACATGAACAGGCACGAACCCTAAAAAGTGACCTGGGACACAGGTAAAAACGGGGGTGATTGACTACCCCCGTTTTTTGAACTATTCACCTCAATTTTCGGCCATAACCACCCCGGGCAACCAGCCAAAGATGACTTGATCGCTACCCCATAGGGCCATAAACTTACCTTGCAATTGTGTTACAAAACCGTAATCAATTCCCTACATCACCCATCATCGCCACCCCCCTTATTCCCCACCCATTAGGGGTTAGCCTTTCGATGGAGTAGAAATTTGCTGAATGAAAATTGTCGACTCTTCCCCCACAAGTATAGTGAATGCGCCATGCTTTCATTCCCGCCCCAATCCAGAATTTAGAGCATTTGATACAGTCCGATTACGCGAATAATTGGTGGTTGCAGGCCTGCAGCTTTGGGCGTCGTCAAGCATTAATAATGCATAATTACCACATTTATGCAGATAAATATGTCACGCGGGACGTCATCACTCCGTACGCTTCGGTTACCAACACCACAATGAGCGTCATCAGCAAGGTGACGAAAAATGCCGCATGCGAGTAAAACTCCAGGTCCCGGATCAGCACAAGTACCAGGAACACCACAATGATCTTCAGCAGCCACGTGCCAAGCACCACCGCCCCAGTGGTTGTCGGCGTAGTTGATGCGGTAAACAACATGCTCACCACCGTCACCAGAAGGAATCCCCCAGCCATGGCGGCACCGATGAGTACCCCCCATATTCCCGGTAGCCCTTGGTAACCACCCCAGCTCATGAGCGAGATGATGGTCACCACCAGCAGGGCGAACGAACCCAGCCGCAATGCACGCACTAGTGGACGTCGGTGATCATCGAAATCATGCTGGTCACGTTCTTGTAGCCCTAAATCATTTTTGCTAGTCACAAACGGCAATCCTACCCAACCCCAGGGTATTCGTTGAAACCGATCGTGCCCCACCATAATTTCTACGAGGTTTCCGGAGCCTCATCTAAAGTTTCCTCACCACCCGGCATATTACGGTTCGACTTGTCATAATGTGGTGCATCATGGTTAGCCACCCTATGCGTCGCACTAGGCCGCGTCACCTCGCGGTTTACCGTCTCACCGGCTACCACAGCATGGTTCGCCACCCCGGAATCCATAGTCTCAAGAGCCGCCGGCCCGGAATCCACCACCTCGTGAGCCACCGGAACTTCCGGGGCCGTCGAAACCTCCGGGGGTGGTTTCTCCCGGTGAAGTATGTGAGGTCGGTGGCTAATCACCCGCCTGGGCCGCGGCGGCAACTCTGCCCTGGCCCGCTTCACCGGCCCGCGGGTGGCCAAGGTAGCGAAAATCAACGCCACCACAAGGCCGATGGTAGCCCACAGCGGCGGAACCATGGAATACGCAACCGCCCCCACGGCCACCACAAACACCCATGTGTACAGCAGCAACACCACATTCCGGTGCGAATGCCCCAACGTTAAAAGCCGATGGTGCAGGTGTTTTTTATCCGCGCTAAACGGCGATTGCCCTTTACGCACCCGACGCACCACCGCCATCACCAGGTCCAGCAGCGGTATCGCCACCGCCGCGAGCACCACAATGATGGGCGATAATAACGCCACCATGTCCACCGCCCCATACAGCCCCATGTTGATTTTGCCGCTCGCCGATGTTGATGCCGCAGCCAGCAGAAACCCGATGAGCATGGAGCCGGAGTCACCCATGAAAATCCGGGACGGCTCAAAATTATGTGGTAGGAAGCCGGCACACACGCCCACCAATCCTGCCGCGATGATCGCCGGCGGGTATGCGGACACCATGCCACCCTGATCGTGCAAAATCGTGAGCGAAAACAGGAGAATCGACCCGCCGGCAATCATGCCCAGACCGGCCGCTAACCCATCGAGTCCGTCCACAAAGTTAATGGCGTTAATCAAGGTCACGGTGAACAGCACCGTAATCACCACCGACCAGAATTGGTCGAGCAGCACCGTGGTGCCATCGCCGAAGGGTATATAAAGCAGCGTCCAGTTCAGCCCCAACATGCTCATGATGAGCGCACCCAAGAGTTGGCCGATGATCTTCGTGAGGGCGTCGAGCTCCCACAGGTCGTCGATAGCGCCCAGCATGACGATGATGACCGCACCACCGACAACCGCGTTCATTTCCGGGGTGATGGGTTGAAAACCGCGGGTGAGGGCCGGCAATTGGTCGGCCAGGAACACTGCCCCAATGAACCCGGTAAACATGGCCACCCCACCCATGCGAGGCTTGGGGATGGTGTGAACGTCACGGTCGCGGATTTCGGTCATCCAATTTGACCGGACCATGAGATACCGAATGACCCCGGTGGTGAGGTACGCCAGCGACAAGGCCACCAGCAGCACAAGTCCGAGTTCCCGGAGGGGGACGCCTGCACCCGCACCCATTTAGCGCGAATTCTCCGGTGTGCGGGCTGCTGGGGTGAGGGTTTCCGGGGCAACGCCAAGCACGTCGGCGATGCGGGTGGCGGGGATGGCACCCTCGCGCAAGAGCCGTGGTTGGTCGCCGGAAACATCAATGATGGAGGATGCCACCCCCACCGAGGTTTCCCCACCGTCAAGGTAAACGTTGACCTTATCGCCCAATTGTTCCTCCGCCATGGCCGCGGTTGTTGCCGGGGGCTGACCGGAAATGTTCGCGCTAGACACCGCCATGGGACCGGTTTCGCGCAATAATTCGATGGCGACGGGGTGGAGTGGCATGCGCAGCATGACCGTGCCGCGGGTGTCCCCCAGGTTCCACATCAGCGAGGGGGCTTGCGGCACCACGATTGAAAGACCACCGGGCCAGAAGGCCTCGATGAGGGTGCGAAGCTGGTCATTATAGGAATGCACCAGGCCCCGGGCGGTATCCCAACTGCCGACCAGCACCGGCACGGGCATATCCGGGCCCCGATCTTTGGCGGCCAACAGCCGGGCCACCGCGTCGTTGTCGAAGGCGTCGCACCCTAACCCATAGAGGGTGTCGGTGGGAAGTACCACGAGGCGGCCAGATTTCACGGCGCCCACGGCGGCCTTAATGCCCAGGCTACGAATTTCTCCGGTATCAGTGCAGCTATAGATCCTGCTCACAGTAGGTTTCCTTATGTCACATCGTGGTGGTTATGGTCTTCGCTTTCGCGGCTATAATTCTCACAGCTTAGTCCGTACTGTCACAAATCGCCGTCACAAACCGGGGTTGCCCCGCCCAATCCTGGTGCTGCGTTACCTGGCGCAGCCCCGCTTCTGCCACGAGCTTTACGACGTCCGGCCCGGTGGTGTCGTCGTGTTCGCAAGCGAACACTCCCCCCGGCGCGAGGAGGCGCCGGGCTGTGGGAATGAGCCGGGTGATGACGTCCATTCCGGTGTCGCCGCCGAAGACTGCCATGGGCGGGTCGGCATAAACCTCTGGTTGGAGGTCGGTGGTGTGGGGTACGTAGGGCGGGTTGGTGACTACCGCCGTCGCTTTCCCGTTCAGGTGTTCGAGTAGGGTGGGGTTGGTGGCGTCGCCGGCAATGATGGTGACGCCGAGGGGGTCGAGGTTGGTGTGGGTGTAGGTGAGTGCTTCTGGGGAGAGTTCTACCGCGTAAATGTTGGCGTCGGGGCGGGCGTGGGCGAGGTAGTCGGCGATGGCGCCGGAGCCGGTGCAGAGGTCGATGATGAGCGGGTTGGGGGTGTTGCCAAGGTGGGTGGCGACCCAGTCGGCGAGTTGTTCGGTTTCGGGTCGGGGGATGAATACTCCGGGTCCGACGGTGAGGGTGAGGGGGCCGAAGGGGGCGGTGCCGAGGATGTGTTGGAGGGGTTCTCGGTGGGCGCGCCGGCTGATGAGTTCGGCATAGTCGTGGTGGAAGGTGGCGGGGAGGTCGGTTGGTGACATGAGCCGCACGGTGAGTGGGTCGGTGCCGATGAGGTGGGCGGCGAGTGTGTGGGCGTCGTGACGTGGGGAGGCCACGCCGGCTGCTGCCAGGGTGGCCTCCGCTACGCGCAGTATTTCGTGCACGTGTGTGAACCTGTTCTTATTCGGCTTCGAGTCGGGCGGCACGTTCCGCGGTTCGGAGCGCGGTGAAGAGGTCTTCCATGTCGCCGTTGAGCACGGAGTCGAGGTTGTTTGCCTTGAATCCGATGCGGTGATCGGAGATCCGGTTTTCCGGCCAGTTGTAGGTGCGGATTCGTTCGGATCGGTCGAGGGTGCGGATTTGGGCTGCTCGACCTTGGGCGGCTTCGGCTTCGGCTTGTTCTTCCGCTAGTGCCTGGAGTCGGGCGGCCAGCACTTGCAAGGCGCGGGCCTTGTTTTGGATCTGGGATCGCTCTTTTTGGCAGGTGACGACGATGCCGGTGGGCAGGTGAGTGATGCGGACCGCGGAGTCAGTGGTATTGACGCCTTGGCCGCCTTTGCCGGAGGATCGGTAAACGTCGACACGGATGTCTTTGTCGTCGATTTCGACGGCGGCGATTTCGTCGGGTTCGGGGTAGACGAGAACACCGGCGGCGGAGGTTTGGATTCGGCCTTGGGATTCGGTGACGGGTACGCGTTGGACTCGGTGTACGCCGCCTTCGAATTTGAAGACGCTCCAGGCGCCGTCGCGGGACGGTTGTTTGGAGCGGATGGATAAGGTCATGTCTTTGACTCCGCCCAGGTCGGATTCGGATAGACCAAGCACTTCGGTGCTGAATCCGTGTTTGTCGGCGTAGCGTTGGTACATGCGTACGAGTTCACCGGCGAAGAGGGCTGCTTCTTCCCCGCCGGCGCCGGCTTTGATTTCCATGACGATGTCGTCACCGTCGTGGGGGTCGCGGGGGGCGAGGAGGTCGGCGAGTTTTTCTTCGAGTTCGACTACTTCGCCGGCGAGGCGGTCGGCTTCGGGGGCGAATTCGGAGTCTTCGTAGGCCATTTCTTTGGCGTCGGCAAGGTCGGCGCGGGCCTGTTCCAGGGCAGTGTTCACCTTCATGATGGGCTGCAGTTCCGAATACCGTTTCGATAGTTTTCGAAACAGTGCTTGGTCCCCCACGGTTTCCGGATCGGACATTTGGGCTTCGATGCCTTGGTATTCCGAAACGATGTCGTCTACTGCCGAAACCTGATGAGATTGGCTAGCCATCGTGTTTTTTAGTCCTCCCCATTGCTCATGAAGGCTCGCTGTGCCGCCACTTGGGCGAGGAATTCCCCGTTGGTCTTGTACTTTTTGAGCTGCGCGATCAATGTGTCGATGGCTTGTTGGTTATCAAGCACGGACAGGATGCCGCGGAGTTTGTGCATGACCCGGGCTTCTTCGGGGGCGAGCAGTAGTTCGTCTTTGCGGGTGCCGGATGGTCCGATGTCTACTGCGGGGAAGACGCGCCGTTCCGCGATTTTGCGGTCGAGTTTGAGTTCGGCGTTGCCGGTGCCTTTGAATTCTTCGAAGATCACGGTGTCACCGGCGGAGCCGGTTTCGACCATGGCGGTGGCGATGATTGTGAGCGATCCACCGTTTTCGATGTTTCGGGCGGCACCGAGGAATCGTTTCGGCGGGTAGAGGGCGTTGGAGTCGACACCACCGGAGAGGATTCGGCCGGATGCGGGGGATGAGTTGTTGTAGGCGCGACCCAATCGGGTGATGGAGTCGAGGAGCACTACTACGTCTTGTCCTTGTTCCACCAGGCGTTTTGCTCGTTCGATGGCGAGTTCGGCCACGGCGGTGTGTTCTGCCGGTGGGCGGTCGAATGTGGAGGCGATGACTTCGCCTTTGACGCTGCGCTGCATGTCGGTGACTTCTTCGGGTCGTTCGTCAACAAGCACAACCATGAGGTAGCATTCGGGCCGGTTGGTGGCGATGGCGTTGGCAATGTTTTGCAAAATTGTGGTTTTGCCGGCCTTCGGGGGAGATACGATGAGTGCGCGTTGACCTTTACCAATGGGCATAATGAGGTCGATTACGCGGGTGGTGAGGATACCAGGTTCGGTTTCCAACCGGATGCGTTGGTTGGGGTAAAGCGGGGTGAGTTTGTTGAACTCGGGCCGGTTTTTAGCTTCCTCGACGGTCATGCCGTTGACAGAGTCGACTCGGGCCAGGGGGTTGTATTTTTGCCGGTTGCGGCCCCGATTGTTGTTGTACCGGTCGTTGGTGTCGGTCATGCGGACGGAGCCGGTGATGGCGTCACCGGAGCGGAGACCGAGGCGGCGCACCATTTGACTATTGACGTAGACGTCGGCGGGGCCGGCGTGGTAGCCGGAGGTGCGAACGAATGCCACGTTGTTGTCGACCACGTCGAGGATGCCGGCGACGACTTGGAGTTGATCGTCGCGGTTGTCTCGGCTGTTTTGGTTATCCCGGTTGTCGTTGCGATTGTCGTTGTCGTAGTTATCGTTGTCTCGGTCACGGCCGCGTCGGTTACGGCGGCCGCGTCGGCCCCGGCGGTCGTCGTCCCGATCGTTACGATCATTGCGATCGTTTCGGTCGTAGCGTTGACTTCGATCGTTACGGTCTGTCCGGTCGCTGCCCCGGTCGAAACGGTCGTGGTTGTCGCCGGAATCAGCCTCGGTGTCGGCGTCGCCGCTGGTGGTTGCGTTGTCACTGGTGTTGGCATCATCAGTGTCGGTTCGGGAATGTTGCCGCCGTTCGTTGCGATCGCCCCGGTTTTCGCGTTCTTCCCGGCGGGCCCGGTTGCGTCGGGCCCGGCGTTGGGCGGAGCGGGATTCGTAGCGGGTCTCCCCCTCGGTGTCACCATCATGGGTGTCTTCCGATGTGGTGTTGGTGTCTGCTGTGTCGTCGCCGGCCCGGCCATCACCTGGGTGTTCGGTCCGGACGGCGCGGCGCCGGCGGGGTTTATGGTCTTCCGAGGCCTCAAGCGCGTTGTCCGCTTCTGCCGCTGGGGCGTCGTCGACAGGCTTGGTGTCTTTCCGACGTGGGGTGCGGGTTTGCCGGGGCTTTGCGGCGTTGGCGTCGGCCGCCGGTGCGGGACTGTCGCCGGAAGCGTTGGTGATGGCGGCGATGAGCGCCCCTTTGCGCAGGGCGGATACGCCTTTAAGTCCGAGGTCGGCTGCGAGTTTGCGCAGCTCGGGTAGACGCATTGCAGCGAGATTTCGCGGTGCGCCGTTATCTGTTGTGGTCACAGATGTCCTTTCATTTGCTTCACCAGCTGGTTTGGTGCGCTGTATCGTCGAAGAGTGGCGGCAGTGTTTGTTTTAGGGCGTGCCAGTAACGATGTGGCTAAAGCTGGAAGCTCCCATGTGTATTTTTAGGTCATTGGTCGTGTGGGTACACGGCCGTCCGCGGCTTGGGGCGGAAAGGTGTTTCCACCCAAGCGTCATGAACTTCCTGGGTTTTCCGGTGGCCCGGTGAGCGGTTGGCTAGCGCCGTTGTGTCGGCCGGTGGGCAGGTGGGCGCTCACCAGCAGGGTACGCAGAAAACTTTTGTGAACGCGTTGTCGTTCTTTTTCACGGACTTTCTCCACCGGGCGGCGGACCGCTTATAGGCAAGCGGGGCTGGGGCGGAGCGGGATTATGTCGAGCATACGCCGTATGTGTAGTTAAAGAACGGCAAGTGATTGCGTAGGAACGTTCTGGCTAATAGTGTAGCGCACCTTAAACCGCAGGTAAAAAGTGCCTGGTTTTCGTTGGGGTATTTTCAGTATTTATGCTGTGTTAGCGGCGGGTTTGGTGGGTGGTCACGTTGTGGTTATTGGGATTTTTACTAGAGTTTGTAGCATGCTTTCGACGATGCAGGATTTACCGCTGAATCTTTCGCGGATTCTCACTTATGGGGCCACGGTGTTTGCCGATTGTAAGGTAACCACGTGGGAGTCAGGGGCGATGCAGGAAACAACGTTTGCGGAAATCGCGGCGCGGGCTGCGGCATTGGCGCATGCGCTGCATGGGTTGGGGATCACCGGCGACCAACGGGTAGCAACGCTCATGTTTAACTGTGCGGAACATGTGGAGACATTCTTTGCGGTGGCGTGCAAGGGAGCAGTGTTTAACCCGCTCAATAAGCAATTAATGAACGACCAGATTGCGCACATTATCAACCATGCGGAAGACGAAGTGATCATTTGCGACCAGCGGTTGGCGAAACAATTGGGGGCGATTTTAGCGCTGGGCTGCCCGACGGTGAAAACCGTGGTGTTTATTGGGCGGGCCGATATTTCCGCCGCGGCACGGTTCATTCCGGACCCAATCACCTGCGTGTCGTACGAAACCCTCCTCGACGGGCAGTCGACGGTCTACCATTGGCCGGTACTGGAGGAAACCACGGCGGCGGCATTATGCTATTCAACAGGCACAACCGGCGCACCCAAGGGGGTGGCGTATTCGCACCGGTCCATATATTTACAGGTGTTAAGCCTGCGGACCACGGATTCCATGGCGATTGAGACTGGCCAGTCGTTTCTTTGTTGCGTGCCGATTTATCACGTGTTGAGCTGGTTTGTGCCCATTGCCGCATTCATGTCGGGGGCACCCCTGGTGTTCCCCGGCGCGGACGTGTCCCCGGAGGGGTTGGCGAGCCTGATTGCTGCATGCCACCCGCGGGTGGCCCATGGGGTGCCGACGATTTGGATTCAGCTCATGGTGCACTATATGCGCACTCCCCCGGAGCGCATGAGTTTGCAGGAGATTTTTTCAGGCGGTTCGGCGGTGCCGCCGATTCTCATGAAGTTATGGGAGGAGCGTTATGGTGTGGATATTGTGCACGTGTGGGGCATGACGGAGACGTCCGCGGTGGGCACGGTGGCGCGCCCCCCGGCGGGGGTTTCGGGGAAGACGCGCCGGGCGTACCAGATTAGCCAGGGCCGGTTTCCGGCGTCGATAGAGTATCGGGTGGTCAATGATGGGGAGATTGTGGCGCAGTCGGACCGGAACCAGGGGGAAATCCAGGTGCGGGGTAATTGGGTAACCGGGTCGTATTATCATTCGCCGGCGCAGGATGGTGCGGGCGCGGCCGCGGTGTTTCGGGGGGCAGAGATTAATGATGAGGAGGTTATTGAGGAGCATTTTACGGCGGATGGGTGGCTGCACACTGGGGATGTGGGTTCGGTGTCGGCGGATGGGTATTTGACGATTCATGATCGGGCCCGGGATGTGATTCGGTCTGGTGGGGAGTGGATTTATTCGGCATTGTTGGAGAATGAGATCATGGCGGCGAAGCCGGTAGTGGAGTGCGCGGTTATTGGTTACCCCGATAAGAAATGGGGTGAGCGGCCGTTGGCGGTGACGGTGGTGGCGGATGGCGTGCCGCGTGATCGAGACACGGCGGAGCAGTTGCGGGATCATTTGCGGGAGAGTTTTCCGTCGTGGATGCTGCCGGAGTATTGGACGTTTGTGGATTCGATTGATAAAACGTCGGTGGGTAAGTTCGACAAGATTGATTTGCGTCAGCATTTAGCAAATGGTGAGTATTCGGTGATTGCGCTGGTGGGGCCGGGTCAGTCGACGTAGAATCGTCGACAAGCACTTCAATTCGTTAATGTTTAGGTATTATGCGCAGTCGACTTCCATTTCCTACGTTACGGACCGCACCCACCGAATTTTTTGAAGAAAAACGCGATGATCTTGGGGTGTGGCGGCTTCAGGATACGTTCGGCCGGGTCGCCCGGGACCTCAGGGTGTCGCTCACTGACCGGTGTAATCTTCGCTGCACTTATTGCATGCCTGCCGACGGCCTGGAGTGGATTCCCCGCCCCAACACGCTTGACGACGACGAAACGATTCGACTCATCACCCTTGCGGTGACCATGCTTGGTATCCGGCAGGTGCGGTTCACCGGTGGGGAGCCGCTGCTTCGGCGGGGTCTGGAATCCATTATTGCCGCTACCGCCGCGCTCACCGCCGACACGGGTGAGCCTGTGACAACCGCGCTGACCACGAATGGTTTGGGCCTGGATAAAAGCGCCGCCAAATTGAAGGCGGCCGGGCTGCACCGGGTCAATATTTCCCTCGATACTCTCGACGCCGACCAGTATGCCGCCCTCACCCGGCGGGATCGGCACCGTGATGTGCTGGCCGGCATCGACGCTGCCCTTGCGGCCGGGTTGACGCCGGTGAAAATCAACGCGGTCATTATGCCTGGTGTGAACGAGACCGCCATTCTTCCGCTGGCCGAATATTGTCTCGACAGGGGGCTGCAACTGCGGTTTATTGAGCACATGCCGTTAGGGCCGCGGGATAGTTGGGATCGGAAGACGCTGGTCACCGCCGAGGATATTATCCGCCGGCTCCGGGACCGATTTACGCTGGTTGCGTCGTCGAAGCCGCGGGGGGCGGCACCGGCCCAACTGTGGGATGTGACCGGGACTACCGCGTCCGGGCCGGTGAGTGGGCAGATTGGGGTGATTGCCGCGGTCACGCACCCGTTCTGTGGAGATTGCGACCGTACCCGGCTCACCACGGACGGGATGATTCGGAGCTGCTTGTTTTCGCATGAGGAGACGTCGCTGCGAGACATGATGCGCGCGGGAGCATCGGATGCGGAGCTCGCGGCATCTTGGGTGCGCGCAATGTGGCGGAAAAAGGCTGGTCATGGTATTAATGATCCGCGATTTGTGCAGCCGAGTCGCACCATGTCCGCCATTGGTGGCTAACATCAAAAAAGAGCAATCATCAACCCGGTGGTTGGAACGCCTACAACCACCCCACACCATATGTTATAGGGAGATTTTATGGCACAGGATCATTCGTGCGACCATCATGGTGTTCCGTTTCGGAGCCTATCCGACCACCTGGCGGCGGTACTTGCGGTGGGGAAGCCCACCGCCACCCGGACCGTGGCGACCGAGGAGTCGGCGGGGCTGGTTCTTGCCGCGGATGCCCGGGCGAATCTGCCGGTGCCGCCATTTTCCAACTCGGCCATGGACGGGTTTTTAGTGCGGGCGGCCGACCTGCCGGCGGGTGATAGCCCGTGGGAGTTGCCGGTCAGTGGGGATATTCCCGCAGGTCAAACCCCGGTTGATGTGGCGCCGGGGACTGCGGTGCGCATCATGACGGGCGCCCCCACGCCGGTGAACACAGAGGGGCTCATGGTGGTGCCGGTGGAGGACACTAATGTTCCGGCCGGCGCGGTGGCCCTACCGGATAAGGTCGTGATAACCACCGCACACCATGATCGCACACATATTCGACACCGGGGGGAGAATTGTCAGGTGGGCGACATCATTGCCCACACCGGGACGGTGATCGACGCGGGGGTGATCGCTTCCCTGCTGTCCACCGGGGTGACCTCGGTGGAAGCTTATGATCGGCCGACGGTCGCGGTGATTTCCGCGGGTGACGAGCTGGTGGCGTCGGTCGATTCGGTGGATCAGCTGCGCCCGGGAACGATCCCGGATTCGAACCGGCCGATGCTGGCGGAACTGCTGCGGGAGCAGGGGGTTGCGAAGGTCCGGTCGGTGGTGGTGAACGATAATGCGGCCACGTTCCGCAAGCAGCTTGATGCGTTGAGCCGGGAATGCGACCTGGTGGTGACGTCGGGCGGGGTGTCGGCGGGCGCGTTCGACGTTGTGAAGGAAGCACTGACGAACCCTGCCGCCTCGGGCGCGACGGACATGTGGTTTGGGCCGGTACAAATCCAGCCGGGGAAACCGCAGGGCCTGGGCCGGGTGAATGGCACACCCGTGATCTGCCTGCCGGGAAACCCGGTGAGTTCGTTCGTGTGTTTCTACCTTTTTGTCATGCCGCTGGTCCGGGTGCTGTCGGGCATTCCCCCGCAGGCTGCAGCGCAGCAGGCTCGGCTCATGCTGCCCTCCCACGATCACATCAAGGCGCCCAAGGGTCGGGACCTGTTCATTCCCTGCGCAATCGATTGGACGGAGGGTGATGTGCACCCGGTCATTCCCGGCGGCATGGGGTCGCATTTCGTCGCGTCGCTGGTGGGGATTTCCGCCATCATTCACCTGCCGCTGGACCATGGGAAAACCCAGCCCGGCGACCTGGTACCCGTAATATTGTTGAAGGTTTAGCTCATGAAGTTTACGCATTTGACCGAATCCGGTGCCGCCCACATGGTGGATGTGTCGGCGAAGCAGCCCACAGTGCGCACGGCAACCGCCCGCGGAGAGGTGGCATGTTCCCCCCAGGTGCTGGCCGCGCTGCGAGATGGGACGGTCCCCAAGGGGGACGTGCTGGCGGTGGCCCGGGTGGCGGGCATTGCCGCAGCGAAAAAAGTGCCGGACCTGCTGCCATTGGCGCACACCATCGGGGTGCACGGCTGCCAGGTTGACCTGGAGATTTGCAAGGACCATGTGACTATTAGCGCCACGGTCACCACAGCGGATCGCACCGGCGTGGAAATGGAGGCGCTGACCGCGGTGACGGTGGCCGCGCTGACGGTCATCGACATGGTCAAGGGGGTGGACCGGTCGGCGGTGATTCGCCGCTGCGGCATCACGGCGAAATCGGGGGGCCGGTCGGGCGACTGGTCCCGGGAGCTGCCCTAACCAATGGAGAAGGCAGCGCCGAAACTTGCCGCCATCGTGTTGGCGGGCGGCCGGAGCACCCGCATGGGCCGCGACAAGGCGCAGGTGGTGGCGCATGGGGAGCGCCTGATTGACCGGCTGCTACGCCAACTGCCCCCGCGGGTGCTGCCGGTGGTGGTCAGCCCGGCCGCACTGGGGGTTTCCTGCCCGGTGGTGTGCGAGGATCCGCCGCATTCGGGCCCGGTGGCGGGCGTGGCCACCGGTGTTGCGTGGATTGCGCACACTCATCCCACAATCTCACTCGTGACGGTGCTGGCGGTGGACGCCCCGGATTCGCCGCTCCTCATTCCGCAGCTTGCCGACGCCCTCCGGCAGGCCGGCCCACAAACGGATGCGGTGGCGGTGCTGGCAGACGGCTATATTCAACCCCTGGGAGTGTTGTGGCGGCTCGCCGCCCTCCATGCGGCATTAGCACGGGTGGGCGATTTCACCAAGGCACCGCTGAAGCGACTCCTGCGGGGGGCAAACATCGTCACCATCACCCCCACAGGCGGAATTGAACGGGACTATGACACCCCCGAGGAACTCCAAAACCTACCCCCGGCCGTGCCGATCGTACCCGCCGGCGAGACTCAATAGTCCGGTGACGCCGGCATCGGTGAGAATGCTCCACGCGCGCTGGGACCGCACCCCGGACTGGCAGAAGAGGACCGCCCCGTCGGGAACCCCGGCCGTGCAGCCGGCCTCCAGGTCCGAAAGGGGAACATTGATCGCCCCCGGCAGGGTGCCGCGCCGGTATTCGTCCGCCTCCCGCACGTCGATAAGCACCCCGGTGGGCGTGTCGGTGATGGGCACCCGCAGGCTGTGGCGGGGCGGTTCGGCGACGACGCGGGCGGCAACATCGGGGTCAGCGACGAGGGGAATGTACTCCCACCTGCCGGAAAGCCCATCATAGTAGCCGATGGTGCCGCGCAGGGGGTCGCCGATGCCGGCGATGAGTTTCAGGGTTTCCATGGCCATGGCGCTGCCCACCACCCCCACGATGGGCCCAAGCACCCCGGCGTGGGCGCAGGACGGCACGGCGCCGGGGAGCGGCGGGGTGGGGAACGCATCCTCGTAGATGGGCCCATGACCTGCGTGGAACACGGAGAGTTGCGCCTCGTATCCGAGAATGGACGCCCACACGTGGGGAATCCCCAGCCGGGCGCAGCGGGCGGAGATCACGTAGCGAATGTCGGTGGTGTCGGTGCCATCAACCACCACATCCACGCCGGCGAACAGGCGCTCGGATTCCTCCCAGGTGAGCCGGCCATTGTGAGTACGAATGCGCACCTCGGGGTTCAGGTCGGCCAGCACCTGGCGGGCGGATTCCACCTTGGGGCGGCCCACCTGACTGGTGGTGTGAATGACTTGGCGGTGCAGATTGCTCACGTCCACGGTGTCGTCGTCGATGATGGTGATGGTGCCCACTCCGGCGGCGGCCAGGTAGAGCAGGGCTGGGGAGCCTAGGCCGCCAGCGCCGACACAGCACACGTGCGCGTCGGCAAGCCGTTGCTGCTGTTCCGGCCCGAAACCGGGGAGGCTGAGCTGGCGAGCATACCGGGCATTCCCGTGCGAGGTCGGCATTTAATCCACACCCACCCACTGGATGCTGCCATCCGTTAGCTCCTGTTCTTTCCACAGCGGCACGGTGGCTTTCACCAGGTCAGCCAGGTCTGCGGCGGCGGCGAAGGCGTCCTGGCGGTGGGCGGCGGCGGCAATCACGACAAAGGCGACGTCCCCGATGGCCAGCGGCCCCACCCGGTGCGCAACCCACACCCTAGCTCGCTCGTGTTTTCGAATTATTTTCATTGCGGCCTCCCGAATGGCGTCGGCCGCGGTGGGGTGCGCGGTGTAGGTGAGGCGGCGCACCTGCTGACCGCCATCATGGTTGCGCACTACCCCATCGAAGGTGACGACCGCCCCCATGGCATCAGTGCTGACCTGGGGCCGGGCCGAGGCCGCCAGGTCTTCGAGGGGTGTTTCGGTAATGATGGCGTCGATGACCACACCCGTGTGGGCGGCAACGTAATCGGGATCCGGTGAGGCGTTAATGGACATGGGTTCCTTCCAGCATTCCAACGAGCGAATCAATGATGGGGTCGAGCACTTTAATGCCGTCCCGGCAGGCGGACACGGAGCCAGGCAGCGCCATCACGAACGTGCGCCCCACCGTACCGGCAATGGCCCGGGAGCACACGGCGAGCGGAGTGGCGTGCAGCCCGGTCTGCCAGAATTGCATGGCAATGCCGGGCAATTGCTTGGTGAGGTATTTGGCGAGTTCGTCCACGGTTCTATCGTCGTCGCTGAGGCCCGTGCCGCCGGTAGTGAGTACAACCTGCGGCAACGACGCAATATCACCGAACAGTTGTGCGAAATGGTTGGGGATGTCGGCGTCCGCCACGATCACGGGTTCCGGGGTGTCGAAGCTCCGGCTGGTCAGCCATGTGGCCAGCGTTTTTCCCGACTCGTCTTCGTAGACGCCTTGGGCCGCGCGGGTGGATGCCACAATGACCAGCCCCCGGCGCGGCGCGGCGGCCTGGTTGTGGTAGTCGTCGTAGTCGTTGTGGTCGGCGGGGTGGTCGTGTTTGCCCATGATGGTTGTCTTTCTTCAGTTGTGAGTGGTTGGTGCGAAGATTAGTTATACACCAAGGTTGCGCATATGGTGGTGCATAATAAGTGCCATGGATATTCATTATTTCGCTGCGGCACGGGCGGCCCGCGGGTTGGCGCACGAACGCATTACCACTACGGCCGCGACACTTGCCGAGCTTGTCGACGAGTTGGGGCGCCTGCCGGGCGCGGGCACGACGGATTCGGGGTTGTCGTTGGCCCAGGTGTTGTCCCGGTGTAGTTTTTTAGTGGATGGCCGGCACGCCAATATGGATACCGCGATTAGTGCGGCCGAGCGGGTGGATGTATTGCCGCCCTTCGCCGGCGGTTAATAGCTAAAACCTCTTTGCTAATTTTACGCAATCGGAGTAAAACCTATCGAGCCAGGCTTTCCCATACGTTATCCAAGAGGGGGCAGATGACGTCCAGAACGTCAGTGACTCCGCCGACGGAGCTGGGGGCGTTGATAATGAGGGCGGCGTCGGCGTTTCGGCTGGTGAGGCCAACATAGCCGCGGGAAAGGCCGGCGAGCTTGGTGGATTGCAGACCCTGGACCAGGATGTGACGTTCGAGGCCCTCCAGTCGGGTGTCGATAAATTCCAGGGCCGCCTCTGGCGTGCGGTTCCGGGGTTTAAGCCCGGTTCCGCCAGCGGTGAGGATCACGCGGGCCCCATCGGCCAGGGCTTGGCGAATCGCCTCAGAGACCGTATCAAAGCCTTCGGGAATAGTTACGGCACTTGCTACCGGCGCGCCGGCTGCCGCCAACCTTTCCCCCACAATAGGGGTGATCTTATCTTGCTTTTCGCCGTTTGATACACGGTCGGACACCAAAATGAACGCACTATGCATTGCTGCACTCCTGTTACTTTCTATAATATTTGAGCAATTCTACATTTCATGAGCCCTGCTTAACGAGTTTTTTGCCCTTAATAGGCCCATGATAGTAGAAAAATATCATTGTGGTTGAATGACCCAAATTTTACCATGAAGAAATTACCGAAAAACCAGACTTTCTAGCTTTTACACGGTAAAATCTACAGAAAAGACGAAGCGTCACATGACATCTTCGTGTTTTACCCCCATTCACAAGCCATGATATATCCCCCTTCATCACTATTTGAGTTTTGATAAGAACACCCTACAACCACCTACAAGGAGCGTTACATGACTTCCCTTGATACATCTGGGAAGGTTATTCAGGGCTGGGATCCCGAAACCCCAGAAAACTGGGACAAAAAAATAGCCTGGCAAACCTTGATCATCACCACCGCGATCTTATTCTTGGCGTTCGCCACGTGGTACCTTGTGTCAGCCATCGCCCCCATGCTGAATCGCATTGGTTTTCATTTCTCCAAGGGGCAGTTATATTGGATCGCCTCAATCTCTGGGCTTTCCGGCGGGCTTTTCCGTCTCATCTTCATGTTCTTGCCACCTATCGTTGGCACCCGGAAACTTGTTTCCATTTCTTCTTTCCTGTTTGTCATCCCCATGCTGGGATGGTTCATGGCCGTGCAAGACACCAGTACCCCGTTCTGGTGGTTCATGGTCCTTTCGTTCATCGGCGGTATCGGCGGCGGCGTGTTCTCCGGATTCATGCCCTCTACCGGGTATTTCTTCCCCAAACGCATGG
Organism: Corynebacterium matruchotii; assembly: GCF_011612265.2. Taxonomy (NCBI): domain Bacteria; kingdom Bacillati; phylum Actinomycetota; class Actinomycetes; order Mycobacteriales; family Corynebacteriaceae; genus Corynebacterium; species Corynebacterium matruchotii. The sequence goes on from NZ_CP050134.2 coordinate 1,618,631, forward strand.
CCGGCACCGCCCTGGGTATCCAGGCCGGTATCGGTAACTTCGGTGTTTCCTTTATCCAATTGGTTGCGCCCATGATTATGGGCGTCAGCCTTTTGGGTTTGGGTGCCTTCGCCCCCCAGAAAACCAGCGAAGGGCTGGTGTGGGTGCATTCCGTTGCCGCGGTCCTCATCCCGTGGGCTATTGTCTTGGGTATTGTCGGCTGGATCATGCTCAAGGACGTGCCTATTAAGGCGAATTTCCGGCAACAAATCGACATCTTTGGCAATAAAAACACCTGGATTCTGACCATTATTTACCTCATGACCTTTGGTGCGTTTTCCGGGTTTGCCGCCCAGCTTGCCCTGCTGATTAACAATACTTTCGGTGTGGATTCCCCGTTCAAGGATGAGTACATTAATCTTCCCCGCGGCGCAGCCTACGCGTTCTTAGGCCCACTGATTTCGGCACTAGTTCGGGCCGCCTGGGGTCCATTATGTGACAAGTTTGGTGGGGCGATCTGGACGTTTATTTCCGGGGTGGGCATGACGGTCTTTACCGCCATTGCCGCACTGTTCCTCAAGCCGTCCGACCCGAATGAGTTCAACTGGTTCTTGGCCGCCATGCTCATCATGTTCTTCTTTACCGGCATAGGGAACGCGGGCACATTCAAGCAAATGCCCATGATTCTCCCCCGTCGACAAGCAGGCGGCGTGATCGGCTGGACCAGTGCGATCGCCGCTTTCGGCCCGTTCATTGTCGGCGTGCTGCTCTCTGCCATGGCCCCCACCACATTCTTCTGGGGTTGCGTCGTGTTCTTCGCCTTCGCTACCGCACTGACCTGGATTTATTACGCCCGGCCCGGTGCGCCATTCCCCGGTTAATCTCTGGTTATTTCAGCAAGCCACTTACAGCCCAGTGCTGGCCGGTTCCCGGCCGGCACGCTGACGATAACCAGCTTTTAACTTCATAGTCGTTATAACAGAAAGGTCAACGTACCGTGACAATGACTGACTCACCACGCACGGACAACGTCAATCCCTTATTTAAACTCGGTAGTTTTGTGCGCCGCGGCACCACCGGTAAGGAAGGTCAGCAGATTTTCCTTCAGGGTGGCCGGCAGGCGGATGTGTTTTACCGGGATCGTTGGGCGTTCGACAAAGTAGTGCGATCCACCCACGGCGTGAACTGCACCGGCTCGTGCTCCTGGAAGGTGTACGTCAAAGACGGCGTCATCACCTGGGAGTCACAGGCGGTGGATTACCCCACGACCGGCCCGGACATGCCCGATTATGAGCCCCGCGGCTGCCCCCGCGGCGCATCGTTCTCCTGGTACACCTACTCCCCCACCCGGATTCGGCACCCCTACGCCCGTGGCGTGCTGGTGGACATGTTCCGGGAGGCCAAAAAGCGTCTGGGCGACCCGGTGCTGGCTTGGCGGGACATTGTGGAGGACCCGAAGAAACGCAACGCCTACGTGTCGCAGCGCGGCAAGGGCGGGCTGATTCGGATCCCCTATGATGAGGCCATCGAAATGGCGGCGGCGGCACACGTGTACACGCTGCGCCAATACGGTCCGGACCGCATCGCCGGGTTCACCGTGATTCCCGCCATGTCGCAGGTTTCCTACGGTGCGGGCACAAGGTTCCTACAGCTCATCGGGGGCGTGGCCCTATCCTTCTATGACTGGTACGCGGACCTGCCGCCGGCATCGCCACAAACATTCGGCGACCAAACTGACGTGCCGGAATCCGGTGACTGGTTTAACTCCTCATACCTGATTATGTGGGGTTCGAACATTCCGGTGACCCGTACCCCGGACGCCCACTTCATGGCGGAGTCTCGCTACAGTGGCACGAAGGTTGTGGTGGTGTCCCCGGACTTTGCGGACAACACCAAGTTTGCCGACGAGTGGTGCCGCCTGGCTCCCGGCACTGATGGGGCGTTGGCCATGGCCATGGGGCATGTGATCTTATCGAAATTCCATGTGGGCGAGAAGGAACCGTTCTTCCTGGACTATATGCGGCGGTTCACGGACGCCCCGTTCCTCATCACTTTGGATGATCGGGGCGATGGCACCTACACCCCAGGCAAGTTCCTCACCGCGTCGAATGTCTCCGACCCGGCGCTGAAGAACAGTCCCAATGCCACCCACCGGCTGCTGATGATGCAGAAGGACGGCACGATTGTGGACCCGGGCGGCACCCTGGCTGACCGCTACGGTGAAGAGGGTGTGGGCAAGTGGAACCTGAACCTGGATAATGTGGATCCGATCATGTCGGTGGCTGAAGCCGGGGCGGAGGAATCCGTGGAATTGCTCTTGCCGCGGTTCGACCTGGCGGACTATAAGGGTAATAAGGAAGGCTCCGTGGGGGCGGGGATCGTGCACCGTGGCGTGCCGATCATGCACTACGATGGGCACCTGGTCACCACGGTGTTCGACGTGATGCTGGCGCACTATGGGGTGAACCGGGAGGAGCTCAATCTGCCAGGCTCCTGGCCGAAGGACTTCAACGATCCCGACGAGGTGGGCACGCCAGCCTGGCAGGAAGAGCTGACCGGGGTGCCGGCGGCACAGGCCATCCGTATCGCCACGGAGTTCGCTCGCAACGCCATTGATTCGAAGGGTCGTTCGCAGATCATCATGGGTGCGGGCGTGAACCACTATTTCCACGCGGACTCCACCTACCGGACGTTCCTGGCGTTGACCAGCATGTGCGGCACCCAGGGGGTGAATGGCGGCGGTTGGGCCCACTATGTAGGCCAGGAGAAGTTGCGGGCCATGAACGGGTGGGCGCAGTATGCGTTTGCCACGGACTGGTCGCGGCCGCCGCGGCAAATGATTACCACCGGGTTCTATTACCTCACCACGGACCAGTGGCGGTATGACAATACGAAGGCTGCCCGCATGGCCAGCCCGTTGGCGAATCGCGGCACCGTGGGGAATAAGTCCACGGCGGATACCCTGATTGAGGCCATGAAGCGGGGCTGGATGCCAAGCTACCCGCAGTTCGACCGTAACCCATTGGTCATTACGCAGGAAGCAAAGGACAAGGGTGTTCCGGTTGCAGAATACATTGTGGATGAGTTGACGAATGGTAATTTGCATTTTGCCTGCGAAGACCCGGATAATCCGGTCAACTATCCCCGGATTTTATTGAACTGGCGTACGAACCTATTGGGGTCGTCGGCGAAGGGTACGGAGTTTTTCCTCCGCCACATGCTCGGCATTGATTCCGATGCGACGACGGACGAGATCAAGCCGGAGGAGCGCCCGGAGTCGATCAAGTGGCGTGACGAGGCGCCCCAGGGCAAGCTGGATTTGATGCTCACCACGGATTTCCGTAACACGTCGACAACGTTGAGCTCGGACATTGTGCTGCCCGCAGCAACCTGGTACGAGAAGCACGACATGTCGTCGACGGACATGCACCCCTACCTGCACTCATTCAATGCGGCGATTAATCCGCCGTGGGAGGCCCGCACCGATTTTGAGGTATTCCGGGACCTGTCGGCGAAGCTGTCGGAGTTGGCCGTCGCGTGGCTGGGCGCCCAACAGGATGTGGTGGCCGCACCGCTGGGGCATGACTCCCCGGACGAGTTGAACATGCCGAACGGTATCGTGCCGAACCTGGATGAGACCGGGCTGATCCCGGGTAAAACCATGGCGAAGCTGGTGCCGGTGGATCGGGATTACACGAAGGTGTATGAGAAGTGGATGCACCTCGGTCCGCTGTCGGCGAAGCTGGGCACAGGGGTGCACGGCACACCGTTTAACGTCGAAAAGCAGGTGGAGGAGCTGCGGAGCATCAATGGGGAGTCCATGACGGAGTCCGCCGGGATGCGGCCAAACCTGGATACGGCAACGAAGGCGATCGACATGATTTTGCGCATGTCGGGCGTGTCCAACGGTGAGGTTGCGGTCAATGGGTTCACCAACCAGGCGAAACGCACCGGCAACGAGAAGCTGCTAGAGCTTGTCGACGACGTTGCGGGCGTTCGCATCAACTGGGACATGATTAAGGAGCGTCCCGCCGAAGTCATCACCTCACCCGAGTGGACTGGTGTGAAGAAGGGCGGGCGGCGCTATACCGCATTCTCGCTCAATGTTGAATACAACCGGCCGTTTAACACGCTGTCCGGCCGCATGCACTACTACCTGGATCACGACTGGTTCATGGACTATGGCGAGTCGTTGCCCATGTTCCGGCCGCCGTTCGACCATTTCCATATCAATGGGGAACACGCCCCGGGGTTGACCCTGCAAGGCGAAAACGGCAACCCAGAGGTAACCGTACGGTATTTGACCACGCATAATAAGTGGTCAATCCACTCACAGTACTACGACAACCTGCATGTGCTTTCCATTTCCCGCGGCGGCCAGGTGATCTGGATGTCCGACAAGGATGCCGAAAAGATCGGGGTCAAGGACAACGAATGGATCGAAGCATATAACCGCAATGGTGTGGTGTCGGCGCGGGCCATTGTGTCCCACCGTATCCCCGAGGGCACGGTGTTTATGAATCACGCCCAAGAGCGCACCGCCGGCACCCCCATCAACGAGTTCACCGGGCGGCGCGGCGGCACCCATAACTCCCTCACCCGCATCATGATTAAGCCCATCCACGTTGCCGGTGGTTATGGGCATCTCACCTATGGTTTCAACTACATCGGCCCAACCGGTAACAACCGGGACGAGGTCACCCGCATTCGGCGGCGTTCCCAGGAGGTTCGTTACTCATGAAAGTCATGGCTCAAATCGCAATGATTATGAACCTGGACAAGTGCATCGGCTGTCACACCTGCTCGGTGACCTGTAAGCAGGCGTGGACCAACCGTGAAGGCACGGAATACATTTGGTTCAATAATGTGGAAACCCGCCCCGGTGTGGGCTACCCCTATGGTTGGGAAGACCAGGACAAGTGGAAGGGTGGGTGGACGCTCACCAAGTCCGGGAAGCTCATCCCCCGGTCCGGTGGCCGGTTAAAGAAGCTCGCCACCATTTTCCACAACCCGAATCTGCCCACCATCGAAGACTATTACGAGCCGTGGACCTACGAGTACGAAAAGGTGCTTTCGGCGCCGGCGGGGCAGAAAACCCAGCCCACGGCCCGACCGGTGTCGCAGCTGGATGGCAAACCCATCGATACGATCTCGTGGTCTTCCAACTGGGACGATAACCTGGGTGGCAGTGGCGCCACCATGGATGACGACCCGGTGCTGAAAACCATGAACACGCAGGTGAAGAAGCAGATTGAGGACAGCTTCATGTTCTACCTGCCCCGCATTTGCGAGCACTGTTTGAACCCCACCTGCGTGTCATCGTGCCCGTCGGGGGCCATGTATAAGCGCACCGAGGACGGCATTGTGCTCGTGGATCAGGACCGGTGCCGCGGGTGGCGCATGTGCGTGTCCGGCTGCCCCTACAAGAAGGTGTATTTCAACCACAAGACCGGCAAGGCGGAAAAGTGCACCTTATGCTACCCACGCCTCGAAGTGGGCCAGCCGACCGTGTGTTCGGAAACCTGCGTGGGCCGGCTGCGGTATTTGGGTGTGGTGCTTTACGACGCCGACAAGGTGGCCGAGGCGGCCGCCACCAAGGATGAGCACGCGCTCTTCCAGGCCCAAAAGGATCTGATTCTCAACCCGCACGACCCGCGGGTGGTGGCTGCGGCCGAGGCGGAAAACATTCCGCACTCGTGGATTGATGCCGCCCAAAACTCCCCGATTTGGGATCTCATCTTCAAATATGAGGTGGCGGTGCCGCTGCACCCGGAGTACCGGACCCTGCCCATGGTGTGGTACATTCCGCCGCTGTCCCCCATTGTTGAGGCGGTGACCAGCACCGGTAACGATGGGGAGGACCATAAGATTCTCCTGTCGGCGATTTCGAACATGCGCATCCCTTTGGATTACCTGGCCGGCTTGTTCACCGCTGGCGACCCGGTGCCGGTGGAGAAGGTGCTGCGGCGGCTGGCCGCCATGCGCTCCTACATGCGGGATATTAACTTGGGCAACGAGCCACAGGAGGAAATCGCCCAGGCCGTGGGCATGACCGGCGAGGACATGCGCAGCATGCATCGCCTGTTGGCCATCGCTAAATACGATGACCGGTATGTGATCCCCACCGCCTCCCCGGAGACGCCGCGGGGCATTGCGTCCCTGCCGTCGTTTAATGGGGTGGATCCCTCGGCCACCGTGGCCGAATTCCACGGCCTGGGCGAGGGCGCCCCCGAGGCCTGCCACGCCGGTGTGGGTGCCGGGGGTGGCAGCGGGACGATCAGCCTGGCGTCGTGGACGCCGGGCGAGGTGCCGCGCTCCATGTTCCCGAAGTCAAGCTCAGCCTCATCGGAGACCGCATCATCATGAAACCCGGAGACCGCAGCCACACTGGAGTGATCCCCGCCCCCACCGAGCCAATCGCCATGTCGGAAGCGCAGCGTCGGGCCCTGTTTATGATGGCGTCCGTGCTGTTGGACTACCCGGATGACGGGTGGGAGCACAAACTCCGGGTGGTGCACGAGCAGGCGGCAACGCTGCCGGCAGGCGTCGAAAAGCTCCTGCAACCATTCTTCGCGTTCGCCTATCAACAGGGGCAGCGGGGTTTGGAGGAACACTATGTGAGCACTTTCGACCAACGCCGCCGCTGCTCGCTCTTCCTCACCTATTACGCGGTGGGAGACACCCGACAGCGTGGGGCGGCGATCTGGGCGTTTAAGGAAGCGCTGGAATCCATGAGTTTCACCATGCAGCGCGACGAACTGCCGGACCACCTGTGCGTGGTGTTAGAGGCCGCCGCCTTGGCCGACGACCAGTCGCACAGCATGGCCTGCGGCATGCTTTCCGCACACCGGGACGGCATCGAGGTGCTCCGCACCGCACTGGAGCACGCCGGGTCACCGTACGCCGGCATTGTCACGGCGATCTGCGCGGCACTGCCGCCGATTGACGATGCTACCCGGGAGAACTTTTTAGAACTTATCCGCAGCGGCCCACCCGCTGAAGTGGTGGGAATCGAATCGCCGCTCCCCTTCCCCACCTCACAACCCGGCTATTAGGCCGGATACCTTGAAGGACTAATCATGAGCTCACTGCAAATTTTCTTGTGGGTCGCCTTCCCCTGGTTGGCTGTCGTCGCCTGCGTCGTCGGCGTCGTCTGGCGGTGGCGCACCGACCAGTTCGGCTGGACCACCCACTCCTCACAAATTTACGAGTCGAAACTGCTACGCCTCTCGTCGCCGCTTTTCCACTACGGCATGCTGTTTGTCTTCGTTGGGCATCTCATGGGTTTGGCGTTCCCGAAGGAATTCACCCGGGCCGTTGGGTTGGACGATCATACGTACCACCTGGTTGCCACGATCCCCGGCACGATTGCCGGCATCGCCGCGGTCCTCGGGCTGATCGGACTCATTTACCGAAGGTTTGTCAACCGCACGGTGCGGATGCACACTTCTCGGTCCGATAAGGTCATGTACCTGCTGCTCACCCTGGCCATCATGTCCGGGTTTATCGCCACCGTGTCCACCCAGGTGTTTGGCGGTCCGCATGGCTATGACTATCGGGAAACGATCTCCCCGTGGCTGCGGGAACTGTTTATCCTCAACCCCATGCCGGAGCTGATGGAGGAAGTCCCGTGGCAGTTCAAGCTGCATGTTTTCTCCGGGTTCCTGCTGCTGGCGGTGTGGCCAGCAACCCGACTAGTGCACGCGCTCTCCGCGCCGGTGGGATATGTGACCCGCCCCTATGTGGTGTACCGGTCCCGGGATATCCGTACCCAACCGACCCGGCAGCACACCGCATGGGAGCCGGTGCGCACCAATAAGCACCAGCCTGCGGAGGAAGCCCGCTGGTCAGGAGCATAGTTTCAGAAACCGTATCGAGGGAAATTTCAGGTGGGATTAAGGCTTAATTCCAGATTAATAACAACCTGCATAACAGCTTAACTTCCACCTGCTACCCCCGTATTATGGGTAATTGAACCGATACAGCTCCCCTCATGTGGGGTTATTCCCGGGGAGCCTCGGGCATATTGCCATGGAAAAATTCTGATCTTCTACCTGGTCAAGAAAGGACCTCTCACGATCATGAAGAAATTCTTCGTTGCCGTCACCGCAGCCGTATCTTGCGTTGCACTTTTAACTAGCTGTGCGCAATCGAGCACATCGTCGCGGCACGCTAAGGCGGCAGCCAGCCGCTCGGCCGCAGCCAGCAAATCAGCTGCTGCAAGCAAGTCCGCCCAGGCCAGCGGTGACGTGACCAAGGTTTCCGCCCCCTCCCTCACCCTGTTTGCCGCCGCCTCCACCCGGGTGATCAACGACGAACTCCAGGCACTGCCGGAGTTGGCAGACACCAAGATAACGTTCAACAATGATGGTTCCCCTTCCTTGGTGCAACAGATCGAAGATGGTGGTCCGGCGGACGTGCTGGTCGCCGCTGACGAGAAGAACATGCAGAAAGCCGTGGATGGCGGCCTGGTTGACACCCCCGTAACGTTGGCTACGAACTCCATGGTGTTGGTAGTTCCGAAGGATAACCCAAAGAAAATTAAGTCTTGGGACGATTTCGTGAAGACCAAGAACTCCGCCACGGTGGTCACCTGCGACCTGGATGTTCCCTGCGGTAACGTGGCTGACCAGGTGCTGAAGGAAAATAAGGTTGAGGTGGAGCCCGCATCCCTGGAGACCTCCGTGTCCAACGTGTTGGGCAAGGTAACCTCGGGTGAGGCCGACGCCGGCTTCGTGTACGCCACTGATGCCGCAGCCGCCGGCGATGCGGTGACCACCATTGAAATCCCGAACGCTCAGAAGCACCGCAATAAGATTCTGGCCGCAGTGGTGAAGTCCTCCACTCAGCAGGAAGGTGCCAAGCAGCTCGTTGACCTGCTGAAGTCGCAGAAGGTTGCCGAATTGTGGAAGACCCACGGTTTTGAGTCAGCCTCTTAGGAGTTTTCCGCACTCTTCCGCACCGCTAGCACGCCCCATCACCATCCCGGGTGTGCTAGCGGTGTTGGCGTTTTTCGGGTGCGCGTTTTTACTCCTACCTTTGGCAGCCCTGGCAACCCGCGTCTCCTGGGACACTCTGGGCAACACGCTGCTGGAGCCAGCCACCCAAACGCTACTAGACATCACCCTGCGGTCGGCGCTGTACGCCACGATCATCACGGTGCTCATTGGCGTGCCCATGGCCATCATGCTGCAACGATTGCGTCGAGGCTCGCAACTGGTGCGCGTCCTTATCCTCCTGCCGTTGGCCATGCCGCCGGTGGTGGCCGGGTTGTCGCTCACGGCACTGTTGGGGCGGCGGGGAATCACTGCCCCCATCCTCAACGCTCTTGAGTTGCAATTCGCGTTCGCGTTCGCCGGCGTGGTGGTGGCGCACATATTTATCGCACTGCCCTTTGTGGTCATCACGGTGGATGCGGCGCTACGCCAGATCGACCGGGAGGTGTTCGACTCGGCCGCGGGCATTGGCATGTCCCCGTGGCAGGTGTTGTGGCGGATCACGCTGCCCACCCTGAGATCTGCGATCGTGACTGGCACCGGCCTGGCGTTTGTTCGCTCCCTCGGCGAGTTCGGCACCACCCTCACTTTCGCTGGTTCGCTGCCGGGCACGACCCGCACCATGCCGATTGGCATTTATCTGGCTCGGGAAACCGACCCCACCGATGCCTATAATCTTGCGGCAATCCTGATTCTTTTGGCGCTCCTGGTGCTCCTGTCCACGGGTATTTTCGCTATGCGACGCATTCCCAAACCGGTGGCCCGCACCATCACGGACCTCGACACTGACGCGCTGCGTGACCTTTGTGCCCCCACCCACCCGGCGCCGGACATCACCATCAACGGCGTCACCTTCCGCTCCGGTCAGGTGACCGCCCTGGTGGGACCAAATGGGTCCGGCAAAACCACGCTCTTGGGCCGAATCGGCGGCCGCCTCACCGGCGGGCAGGTGGTTTTGGGTGATGCAGATGTGAGCGCGCTCCCGCCCCACCGGCGGGGCGTGGTGGTGGTCACCCAGCAGCCTGGGCTGCCGCCATTTGCCACTGTGGCCCAGGCGCTCACCATGGTCACGAGGGATTCGGACCGCAGCCGGCGGCTCCTTGCGGCATCCGGCCTGCAGGAATTGGCGGGGGTCCGCTGTGACAGGCTCTCCGGCGGGCAGGCCGCCCAGGTGGCGTTGGTCCGGGGGTTGGCGGCCAGGCCTGCCGTCCTGCTGCTGGATGAGCCGCTGGCGGCCGTGGATAGCGCGGCCGCCCACCGGTGGCGCACCCTGCTGCGGGCCATCACCCCGGGGCGCACCACCATCTTGGTGAGCCACGATCCCCTCGAAGTGGCGTCGATAAGTAAGAACATTGCGGTGCTCGACCGGGGCGAGGTGACCGCGCACGACGACGCTTCCACGATTTTCCGCATTCCCCCGAACCCGTTCGTGGCCACTTTTACCGGACGGAATCGGCTCATGGGAACCGTGCACACCACCGGTAAGGAGTTTGTCACCCTGCATCTTGATGACGTCGACCACCCCAGCCCTATCACTGTCACGGGGATTCCCGACGGGCCGCTGTGTGAGGGCGACCAGGCGATCGCGGTCGTCGAACCGTTATCGCTCACACTGCAACTGCCCGAACAGGTGAGCGAAGAATCGGCGCGGAACCATTGGCCTGGACGGATTACCAGCATCGAGGCTCATTATAATTCCGGCGTGGGCACCAACGTCATCGTCGACGTGGGCGGCACCCCGGTGTTATGCCTGGTAACAGCGCAATCCGTGACGGATCTGCACCTTGATGTGGGTTCCGAGGTTATTATTTCTGCGAAGGCGCTCAACGTTATGATTTTTCCACAACTATAATTTCCTAGATAGCCCAAATGAAAAATGTGACGCTTGTAGGTGAATATTATGACTGTCCCCGATGCGGTTTCGAACCTTTTTGTGGAATCGCTCAAACTTAGCGCCAAACAACGTACAGTTCTCGATGTCATTCACGAGCATCCGCGGGGCATCACCGCCGCTAGAATCGCCACGATCATGGGCACCACTGTCAATACGTTGCGTGGGCATCTCGATGAATTACTCGCCCAGGAGGCCATCCGCGCCGAGGCGCCCAACGTGGGGAGCCGCGGCCGTCCCGCCCTCGTCTATTATTCGCGGGTGCCGGATAACCGTGCTATCGCCTTGGAATACATCACCTTGGTGCGGGTTTTTGCCCAATATTTATTGGAAACCACCGACGACCCGCGGGCTGTCGCCTACGATATTGGCCGTACCTGGGCGAGGGAAATATCCACGGAGCCATGCGACGAATCAGAACTCTTGGTTCGGCTGGCCCAAATGGGTTTCGACCCGGTCCCCGTCGAGGAGCCGCACAACCTGGCAGACACCCAACTGGCCGCGCCACCAGTTGAACAGTCGAATGTGCCTCATTCTGAGGCACCAGGGACGGCAGAAGCGTCAGATGGGACCGCCACAAGCCACCCCGACCATGCTTGCCGCCCGATCATTGAATTACGGTCCTGCCCATTTCTGCACCCGGACAAGGACACTCCCGCCACCGTATGTGACATTCACATGGGTATGCTTGCCGCCCGAAAGGGCCCCGACGGACGGGGTTTCACACTCACGCCGCATCATGGTGATGTCCTCTGTCATGTGACGGTCATCAATGAACACGTAACCGCCACAGACATCGGTGATTCCCCACCATATGGTGATAAAACCCAGTGATATTGGTGCCTGCAATTTGCGAATTTTTGCTGCAGAGAACGGTAAGATAAAATCCGGCCATTCAGGGTCACTCGATTCGGAGAAAAATCACCGATGACCACTGATAACACACCGCCAGTTTTTCTTTATCTGCACCGTTTCGATTGAGAGGTCTCATGCTGATAGAAGTCCCTCCCATTCACGACACTGGGAAGGGCGCCGGCCGTGTCCTTACCATGTCGTCTATAGCGTTTACCCTCATGTTTGCCGTATGGCTCATGTTCGGTATTCTTGGCGTTCCCATTCAAAAGGAACTAGCGCTCACCGATGAACAACTATCGTGGATTTCCGCGCTAGCAGTGTTGAATGGCTCCATGTGGCGACTACCGGCCGGTATCCTCACCGACCGCATTGGTGGCCGCAAGATCACCATTGTAGTGCTCTTCCTCACCGCCATCCCAGCATTCCTGGTTTCCCAGGCCAATAGCTACATCACGGTACTAGCACTTGCTTTCCTTGTTGGTTTCGCCGGTAACCTTTTCTCTGTGGGGACGGCCTGGAACTCTGCCTGGTTCGGGAAGGAGCGTCAAGGCCTGGCATTGGGGATTTTCGGCGCCGGCAATGTGGGCGCGTCAGTCACGAAGTTTATTGGCCCACCACTGATCGCCGCCACCGCCGGCGCTACCTACGCTTTTGGTATTCAGGGTGGGTGGCGACTCATTCCTGTCATCTACGCCGTGCTCCTTATTATCGTGGGCATTCTCACCCTCATCATCGTGCCCAAGGATGACCGGGCGCCGGGTACATCCAAGCCAATTTCGGAAATGCTGCAACCGCTACGACACATTCGCGTCTGGCGGTTCTCACTCTATTATGTGACCGTCTTCGGCGCCTATGTGGCGCTTTCCGCCTGGTTGCCAAAATATTACGTGGATAATTTTGATGTGAGTCTCACCACCGCAGGCCTGTTGACGGCCACCTATATTTTCCCGGCATCCCTGTTGCGGCCCTTGGGCGGCTGGATGTCGGATCGGTGGGGTGCGCGAAGGGTCATGTATGCCACCTTTGGGATCATGCTGGTTGCCAGTGGGATTCTCACCATGCCCGATGGTCATATCACCATTTATCACCCGGATGGCAGTGAATCCGATCTCATGTTCTATGAGATTTCGTTGCCGTTCTTCGTGCTCCTTGTGTTTATTTTGGGCTGCGCCATGGGTTTCGGTAAGGCCGCCGTCTATAAGCATATACCCGACTATTTCCCGGACAATGTGGGGTCCGTGGGCGGCCTGGTAGGCATGCTCGGTGGCCTGGGTGGTTTTATCCTGCCGCCGCTTTTCGCATACACCAAAACCTGGTCTGGTTTCCCCAGCTCCACGTTCTTCTGCATCTTTGTGTTGGTAGCGATTTCCTTCGCATGGATGCATCTGACGGTGTATCGCTTGATGCACAAGGCAACCCCGAAACTGGCTCGGGAAATTGAGGAGCCCGTCACAGTATAAGCCATCACATTACCGGAAAATCATGCACCATAATGGCGGAGCCGAACAACCAAAATAATCATGTGTGTCACATGTAGGTTCAGTGTGTTCCAGGCTTCGCTGTGGTCAGCAGCATGATTTTATCTATCCGCTGCCGTTATTATGGCGGATATTAAAATCGTAAGGTTTCCTAACTTATTAGTGGCGCTATAGTTTATTGGCGCCACTTTTAGAAATTGTGTATGGTCTGTGAAGTAACTGGACAATCACGCCACATAGATATTCCGCTATCAACCTTGTTTTGCTCCCAGCCGTACCATTGCCAGGAAAGCCATCACCCCGCTTATGATCCATCCGCCCCGCCCTCGCCCAGTGACTGAGCTGTTTCCCGAGTCGCTGCGACTCAGCCCTAAACAGCGCGCAGTACTCGATGCCCTCGATGAGTTTCCCAATGGCGCCAAGGTGGGTGAGATAGCCAAAGCTCTTGGCATGCATACTAACACCGCCCGTGGGCATTTGGAGGAGTTGGTGGCCATGGAGGCGGTCTTTGCGGTTGCAGCACCCACCACCGGCCGGGGTCGCCCACAGTTAATCTATAAGCTACGGATCCCAAATAATAAAACTATCGCCGACCAATACCTGGCCTTGATTAATATCATGGCCCAGCACCTGGAAGACAGCGCCGGCAGCCATGCCAAGCAATTAGCGCAGCAGATTGGGCGGGAGGCCGGGGCGCGGCTTATCGACGAGGGGTTCAGCTCCGCCAATATCCAAGAGGCGGTGGATGCCCTGTGCAAGCACCTGCGGGATATGGGTTTCGACCCGGAAGTCATTCCCACCACCACGAACTCCCGCAAGAAGCGGGTCGACGTGTGCATGCATTCCTGCCCATTTGTGAGCAAGGATGGAGAGCTGAAAGATTTCGTGTGCGATGTGCATCAGGGCATGATGCAACACCATAAAGACCTCTCCCCACTGCACATTGACCTACAGCCGCTCCTAGCCGACGGTAAGTGCATGGTGTCGATTTCGGAGGTCGACGAAGATGAATCGATCAACGATAAACAGTGAGATGTTCACCGGTTAACTTTCGCTAAAGTCAGTGGTCAGACCATGTTTTAGCGGTTTTTCGGCTAGCATGAAGGCACGGGGATGCGGCCGCCTGTGCCCACAAGAATCACCATGATGAATCGGCGCATGCGCACCTATCGTCCCCCACCCTCAGATGATAGGAATCACCATCATGACTACTCGTGACGTCACATCGGCCTCCCGAAACCTACTAATTATCTACTGGGTTATCTCCGCGTTCTGCTCCTACCAGCTTGGGATAGCACTCCGAGTCACCACGAAGCTTGTAGGCTTTGCGACGTTTTATCTGGGCTTCATGTCCCTCGTGCATGTCCCAATCCTCATGGCAGCGTCCCTAGGGTTGTGCATCTTTCCAAAGCACACCCCACACATCTGGCGGCAAATCCGCATCCCCACCATCCTCATCTGGATCATTGTCACCCTAGAGGTGTGGCTTATGGATGATGGTGACGCAGCCCGTGATTACCCTAACCCGCTCACATCCCTGGTCAATAGGCACATAGGGGGCGACCGAGAAGTAACGTATCTCTTGGTAGCCGGCGTGTTCTTCATCATTGCCGCCGCATGCTATGCCAGGATCCTTGTCATCGGCATGCAGACGCGGTCACGCACCGACGCAGAAACACAGGATACTCCCCCGCCACCTCGTACGCAGCAATCCGGTATTTGCCCCTGGCCCATAGGAAGCAGGACAGGGAAAACAGCGCCACGAGACGAACGAATTCCCAGCATCCTGTCATGGATGGGATTATCCTTCATGGTGCCATTAGGGATCATGCTGCGGTTTGGCGCCATGTCGGGGGCAGAAAAAATCGCATGGCCGCTGCTGGAAAGTTTCATAATGTATTTCACGACCTTCCCCCTGCTGCTTCTCGGCTTTGTCTTCCTTGTATACCCCAAAGATCAACCACCATTTTTGCAGGCTAAGGTGCCATTTATCGGTTTTTGGATCATGGCGACGCTGACGATGAGCATGTGGATGTTCCCACGGATCGCTATTATCCATGCCACCCATGCCCAAACCGAGTCCTTCGATCGCACCGCCATGTCCCTAGCGGTCATCGCGCTGGGGTTTTGGCTCTGGCTGTTAGGCACGGGGGGATCGCTACGCGATGATCGCACTCCACCTGACTAGGCGTCGACAAGCAAATAAATGTTGCATGAATTAGGGCTGACAGCACATACTCAGAAAAACCTGAGCGGTCGATGAATAATGCGTAACCAGCTTCCATTAACCGCCGGCCAAACAGCCTACAATCAATAACCAGGGTTTTTAACCGTTATCGAGCACCCACCGGGAAGATTGATCTGGCTGAGTGAAATTCAAAACCATACTGCCATGGGCAACCCGGATAGGATCTGAAGCATTGACGCAGAAATCAATGGCATCCCGCTTATATTCATAAGCTGTCCCTTTACCCTGAGTCACTGTCACGAGAGTATTCGAGCCTTCCTTCGGCGGCTCTATATCTCCACTCACATACCGGTTCAGTTTCTGTTTATCAGCCCCCGGGCATACCAATAAATAAGTATTGGCATTGGTGTTAAACACCGACTCAAGGGTGAGCGAGGTTTTCTCCGCCCGCTGACTCAAATATTGCTGCAATGGGTCACGGCCGCTGAACGCCCACACCACAAGGCCTATCAGCAGCACCACTATAACCACCACGGCCACAAGTATTTTCTTTATCATTTGTTCACAACCACCTTCACTGGTTCCGCCACATCGAGATGATGCACAGTCAACCCGGCCTCCCGCGCCTCACCCAAAATGGCCTCATCAATAGGTTCGGTCGATAACACCATGACGGTGGGGCCCGCACCGGATAAATATGCAGCATAGCCGCGATTCCGCAACCGATTCACCCATTCAGCAGTGATTGGCAACACATCCGCCCGGTAGGGTTGGTGCAGCCGGTCCCGAGTGCCCTCCCACAATAATTCCGGGTGGTGTTGCAACGCCACCGTCATCACCGCACAGCGGGACACATTAAACCGGGCATCCAAGTGGGTCACATCCGACGGCAGCACCCGCCGCACCGCCTCGGTGGAGGCGTGAAAATTCGGCACCAACGCGGTTGCAAGAATATTCGGGTGAACTGGGATTCCTACCGCCTTGTACTGCGGTTCCGTCCGACCATCGACGGGAATCTCCGTCCACGACACCACCGCACCCCCCAATACAGAGGCGGCGGCATTATCCGGGTGCCCCTCAAACGCGGACGAAAGCTGCACCACTTGTGCATCATCGAGTGGAAAACCGCACAGTCCATTGGCTGCTGCCACCCCAGCCACCGCCGCAGCTGCCGACGAACCCAAACCCCGGGACTGCGGAATCACATTATGGCACACCACCCGCAACCCCGGCGCGATAGCGTCGCAGGCTTTCAGGCCGGCGCGAAGTGCCTTGACCACCAGGTGGGAGCCGTCGAGTGGGAGTTCGCCGTGGCCTTCGCCGAAGACTTCGACTTCAAGACCGGAAGAAATCACTTCGACTTCCACGGTGTCGTAGAGGGCGAGGGCGAGGCCAAGCGTATCGAAGCCGGGCCCGAGATTGGCGGACGAGGCGGGGACGGTGACGGTCACTTTGGTACCAACGGGCAGTTCAGTGGGCATGGTGGGGTCCTTATTGTTGTGAGCTCTGAGTGGTTGCCGGTGTTATTCGCCGACCATGCGGATAACCGAGTTGACCTTAATGACGGATGGGGCGTCCTTGAGGGTTTCGACGGTGGCGGCCAGGTCGGATTCCTTAGCTTCGTGGGTCATGACCAGAAGTCGGGCGTTCTTTTCAGTGCCTTCTTCCTGGCGGACGGTACGGAGCGAAATGCCGTGGGCAGCAAAGATTTTGGTGAGTTCGGCAAGCACCCCGATGATGTCAACGACGGTCATGTCGATGTGGAATCGGGTGGGGACGTCACCGAAGTTGGCGATGGGCAGGTTGGCGTAGGTGGATTCGCCGGGGGCGCGGCCGCCGAATACTTTGTTCCGGCCGGCGCCCACAATGTCGCCGAGGACGGCGGATGCGGTGGGGTTCCCGCCGGCACCATTGCCGTAGAACATGAGCCGGCCGGCGGCTTCGGCTTCGACGAAGATAGCGTTGAAGCTTTTGTGCACGTTGGCCAGGGGATGGTTGCGGGGCACGAGGGTGGGGTGGACGCGGGCGGCGATGGATTCGTGCCCGGCCTCGTCCTTGAGTCGGTCGCAGATTGCGAGGAGCTTAATGGTGTAGCCCGCGGCCTTCGCGGCCTGAATGTCGTGGGCGGTGATATTCGTGATGCCTTCGCAG
This sequence comes from Corynebacterium matruchotii, assembly GCF_011612265.2. Taxonomy (NCBI): domain Bacteria; kingdom Bacillati; phylum Actinomycetota; class Actinomycetes; order Mycobacteriales; family Corynebacteriaceae; genus Corynebacterium; species Corynebacterium matruchotii. The sequence continues at coordinate 1,636,169 of NZ_CP050134.2, forward strand.
TGCACGTCATCGGCGGTGACGCGGGTGTGGAAGGCGAGGGATGCAAGGATGGCGGCTTTGGATGCGGCGTCGTAGCCTTCCACATCGGCGGTGGGGTCGGCTTCGGCATAGCCGAGTCGGGTAGCCTCGGCGAGCATGTCGTCGTAGGATGCCCCGGTGGAGTCCATGGCGTCGAGGATGAAGTTGGTGGTGCCGTTGACGATGCCGGCGACGGATTGGACCTGATCACCGGCAAGTGAGCGGCGGAGCGGCCCAACAACGGGAATGGCTGCGGCGACGGCGGCTTCGAAGTAGAGGTCGACGCCGGCCTGGTCGGCGGCTTCGGCGAGTTCGGCGGAGTGGGCCGCGACGAGGGCCTTGTTGGCGGTGACAACGGATTTGCCGCTGCGGAGGGCGCTGAGCACGAGTTCGCGCGGGTAGTCGATGCCGCCGATGACTTCGACCACGAGGTCTACGTCGTCGCGTTTAATGAGGCTGCGGGCGTCGTCGGTGAGAAGCCCCAGTTCGTCGGCAAGGGTGCCAACGTGTTTTTCCTTGTTAGACACGGCCACGCCACGGACTTCGAGGGGGCCACCGGTGCGGTGGGCGAATTCGTCGGCGTTTTCCACCATGAGGCGGAGCACTTGGGAGCCGACGGTGCCGTAACCGAGGATAGCAATGCCGACGGTGGATCCTGCGCCTTTGCCGGGGTTGAAAGTGGTGGGGGTCATGGTTTTGTGCTCCTTGATGGGTTGTGGTTGGTTGTGCTTTGCGACGCCGGCCTGGTCGGGGGTTAGGCTTCGAGGTTGAAGAAGTCTTCGAGGGTTTCGCGGCGGACCATGAGGTGGGCTTTATCGTCGGCGGCGCCGACGCTGACGATGGCGGGCCGCATCATCATGTTGTAGCGGCTGGACATGGAGTAGCAGTAGGCGCCGGTGGCGGCGAGGGCCACGATGTCACCTGGGCGAATGTCCTCGGGGAGGTTACGGTCGTTGATGAGGATATCGCCGGATTCGCAGTGGGAGCCGACGACACGGGTTGGGATGAGTGGGGCGTCGGTGCTGCGGTTGACGAGTCGGATGTCGTATTCGGCGCCGTAGAGGGCGGGCCGAATATTATCGCCCATGCCGCCGTCGACGCTGATGTAGCGGCGGGTTTTGCCGCCGTCAATGGTGACGTCTTTGACGGTGCCAACGGTGTAGACGGTGACGGTGCTGGGTCCGGCGATGGCCCGGCCGGGTTCCACCTTGATAAACGGCATGGTCAGGTGGAGTCGTTCGGCGTAGGTGTTGACTCGTTGCAGGAGGTCGGTGGAGACGGCTTCGACGTCGAGGGGTTGTTCACCCTCAACGTAGGCGATGCCGTAGCCGCCACCAAGGTTGAGGATGTTGAACTCCTCCCCTACCTCGCATTCTTCGATGATGGTGCGGTAGAGCTTGAGGATGCGTTCCGCGGCCAGGGAGAAGCCTTCAGCGTCGAACACTTGGGAGCCAACGTGGCAGTGGAGGCCGATGAGCCTGAGATTGGGGAGTTCGACGACGCGCCGGGCAGCTTTGAGGGCAGAGCCGGAGGCGAGAGAGAAGCCGAATTTTTGGTCTTCGTGGGCGGTGGAGATGAATTCGTGGGTGTGGGCGTCGATGCCGGGTTTGACGCGGATGAGGACGTCTTGGGTTTGGCCGAGTTCCGCGGCAATAGTGTTGAGGTCTTCGATTTCTTGGTGGGAGTCGAGAATGACGAAGCCGACGCCTTTGCTGACGCAGTCGCGGAGGAAGGCTGCGTCTTTGTTATTGCCGTGGGCGGCGATGCGTTCGGCGGGGAATCCGGCGTGGAGGGCGACGAGGAGTTCGCCGTGTGAGGCGATGTCGAGGGAGAGGCCTTCTTCGTTGACCCATTGGACGATGCGGGAGGTCATGAAGGCTTTGGATGCGTAGTGGACGTGTTCGGGGCCGCCGAAGGCGCGGGCCATGTCGCGGCAGCGGGAGCGGAAGTCGATTTCGTCGACAACCATGACCGGGGTGCCGTATTCTTTGGCGATGCTGGGCAGGCTAACGCCGGCGATGCTAACACCACCATCGCGCATGGCGGTGCGGGGCCAGACTGCGGCGGGGAGTTTGTTGAAGGTTGGAGCGTTGAAGTCAGGTGTGTGGGTCATGTGGGTTCTCTCGTTACATTTGTTCCGGCGCGGTGACGCCGAGGAGGCCGAGGGCATTGGCGATGACTTGGCGGGTGGCGGTGGCCAGCGCCAGGCGGGCGGTGTGGATGGGTTGGGCTTGCTCGCCTGCCTTGGGCAGGATTTGGCAGGTGTCGTAGAAGCGGTGGAAGGTGCCGGCGAGTTCTTCGATGTAGCGGGCGATGCGGTGGGGTTCGCGGAGTTCGGCGGCGGCTTTGACCACGGTGGGGTATTCGCCGAGGGTGCGGATGAGTGTGCCTTCGTGGTCTTCGGTAAGCAGTGACAGGTCGGGGTTGTCTACAGTCACGCCGACGGCAGCGGCTTTCTTGGCCAGGGAGCACAGGCGGGCGTGGGCGTATTGCACGTAGTAAACGGGGTTTTCGTTGGATTGGTTGGCCCACAGGGTGAGGTCGATGTCGAGGGTGGAGTCGACGGAGGACCGCACGAGGGAGTAGCGGGCGGCATCAATGCCGATGGCTTCGACCAGATCGTCGAGGGTGATGATGGTACCGGCACGTTTGGACATGCGGACGGCTTCACCATCGCGGACCAGGTTGACGAGTTGGCCGATGAGGACTTCCACGTTGTTGGGGTTATATCCCATGGCTGCTGCGGCGGCGCGCAGGCGGGAAATGTAGCCGTGGTGGTCAGCGCCGAGCATGTAGATGGAGCGGGTATGGCCGCGTTCGAATTTGTTTGCGACGTATGCGATATCGCCAGCGATGTAGGCAGCATCCCCGTCGGATTTGATGACGACCCGGTCCTTGTCGTCGCCGTAGTTGGTGCTGCGCAGCCACCAGGCGCCGTTGCTGAAGTACAGGTTGCCGTTTTCTTTGAGCTTGTCGACGGCGCGGTCGACGGCGCCGGATTCAAAGAGGGAGTTCTCGTGGAAGTACACGTCGAAGTCGACGCCGAATTCGTGGAGGGTGGCCTTGATGTGATCGAACATGAGTTCAACACCGAGGGCGCGGAAGGTTTCGCGCATGTCGGGTTCGGATTGCTGGAGCACCCCGGGTTCTTGGGCCACGATATTGGCGGCGATTTCGGAGATGTAGTCGCCACCGTAGCCGTCTTCGGGGACGGGTTGGCCTTTGGCGGCGGCAATGAGGGAGTTGGTGAACCGGTCGATTTGGCGGCCGTGATCGTTGAAGTAATATTCGCGGGTCACGTCAGCGCCGCAGGCTGCGAGAATTCGGCCGAGGGAGTCGCCCACGGCGGCCCACCGGGTGCTGCCGAGGTGGACAGGTCCGGTCGGGTTGGCGGAGACGAATTCCAAGTTGATGCGTTCCCCGCTGTAGAGGCTGTTGTGCCCGTAGGTGGTGCCGGCAGCAAGGATGTCGGCCACGATTTGGCCCTGGGCGGCGGCGGCCAGTCGGATGTTAATGAATCCGGGGCCGGCGATGTCGACGGTGGCGATCTCGTCGTGCGCCGACAGGGCGTCGACAAGCAGGCCGGCGAGTTCGCGCGGATTCATTCCTACCTTCTTGGCAATCTGGAGCGCCAGGTTGGTGGCGTAGTCGCCGTGCTCGGGATTGCGAGGGCGTTCCACGACTACTTGCTCGGGCAGGGCGGTCACGTCCAGCTGTCGATCGGCAAGTATCTTGTGGGCCTCAGTGTTGATGAGGTGGGAAAGATCCGATGGTGTCATAACGCAACAGTGTAACCGATGAAAAAGCCAGAAAATAATATGTGTCGAGCATTCTTATCGGGACGGTTGCGTATCTTCACACTCAACCCGTAATGTGAATTGAGTAACTTTTACGCCACTGGGCGACCATACCGACAAAGATCTAGAATGATGAGGTCCAAATTAATCACCTATCAACACACTGAATAATTGTTAACCCCTCACCTATATATGTCACGAACATTTTGTTTTAAGGAGTTGCGATGGACACATTTCAACCAGTGACTGACTCCGTTGGCGAGAGCCTCGGACTTTCAGCACTCGTCGCATGCGTTCCACTGCTGGCGTTTTTCATCATGCTCATCGGGGTGAAAGCCCGTGCCCATGTTTCCGCCGCTGTGGCGTTGGCTGCCGGCATTCTTGTTGCGGTTCTTGGTTTCCATATGCCTATTGAGCTGTCTGTCATGTCCGCGTTCCGCGGTGGCGCCTTCGGTTTGGTGCCGATCGTGTGGGTGATCGTGATGGCCATCTGGTTCTACCAGATCACGGTTGCCTCGGGAAGGTTCGAAGACCTGCGCCGGACCTTCGATAAGCTGGGCAACGGTGACGTGCGCGTCCAAACCATTTTGATTGCGTTCTGCTTCGGTGGCCTGTTGGAGGCCTTGGCCGGTTTCGGCGCCCCGGTGGCGATCACCGCCACCATGATTTTGGCGCTGGGCGTCAAACCGCTCAAGGCCGCCACTGTGGTGTTGTTGGCCAATACCGCCCCGGTGGCGTTCGGTGCGGTGGCCACCCCGATCATTACGGCTGGCGAGGTCGGCGGCCGTAGTGCGGAGCAAACCGCGAACATTGCTGCCATCGTCGGTATGCAAACCCCCATCATTGCCATGTTTATTCCGGCAATTCTGCTGTTCATCCTGGACGGCTGGAAGGGCGTGAAGGCCGCCTGGGCCCCGGCATTCGTCATCGGCATTAGCTTCGCTATCGCCAAGTACATCACGGCTAACTTCTTCGTCTACCAGCTCACCGACGTGATCGCTTGTATCGTGTCGCTGGGTGTGGCTTTCGCATTCCTCCAGCGGTGGCAGCCGAAGGATGTCGAGGAAATGCGGGAACGCATGGATCTGCCACCGGCCCCTACCTCCGAGGATCTGCCTCGGCAACGCGTATGGATGGCAATGCTCCCCTACGCCATTGTGACCGTGATCTTCGGTGTTGCCAACGTTGGTGCCGTCAGCACCGCCTTGAAGTCCCTCACGGTGAAGATCCCGTGGCCGCTGTTGCACGACCGGCTACTCAACACCGCGGGCGCCCCGAACGCCTCGTCGGGCACCTATTCGGTGGCGGTACTGCACAACCCGGGTACGCTGCTGTTGATTTCCGGGCTGATTGTGGCACTCGTGTACTCCAAGTATTCGGAGAACGGGAAGTACTCGCTGACCGCTAACCAGGCGTGGAAGGAGCTCACCGGCACGTTCTACCGGATGCGGTGGTCGATTTTGACGATCGTGTTGGTGCTGGGTCTCGCCTATGTCATGAACGACTCCGGCCAGACCATTGCGATTGGCCAGTTCGTGGCTTCCCTGGGTGGCCTGTACACCTTCCTGGCACCGATGCTGGGCTGGGTGGGCACCGCCGTGACCGGTTCGGACACGTCCGCTAACGCCCTGTTCAGTAAGATGCAGGTCACCGCGGCTGAGCAGGCCGGTATTAACCCGGATCTGATGCTGGCCGCCAACACCACCGGTGGCGTGGTGGGCAAGATGGTGTCCCCGCAGTCGCTGGCTATTGCCGCTACCGCCGTGGAGATGGAGGGCAAGGAGTCCGACATCTTCAAGGCTGTGGTGGGCTGGTCGTTCGCCTTCGTGCTCTTCGTGTGCTGCCTGGTCTACCTGGAGGCCACGGTACTGTCGTTCACGGTTCCGATCATCCCCTAAAATCCGGCTCTAGAGACGACCACAAGTTGTCTCTTGACGCTCTCACTCCAACCACGGATTCACCCCATATGGGTGGGTCCGTGGTTATATTTTTCACAATTGACCCCCACAAAATGTCACCATGGCTCCCCCCGAAATCCCATAACCCCACATGAGAGGGATGTGGGGATTTTCGCAACACTAGTGTTTTTTATATAAGTGCAGCTTGTGGCTAAATTTTCGGGGGATTTCGGGGTAAATTAGATACTAAGTTTGGCACGTGATGCTTCATCACTGTTTGGTTTCACTTGCTTTTCGGGTGCTGCACATTTGCTTGCTGTAGCCGTCGAAAAGCGATCGCTCGGACACCAGCCGCCGAACATTAGCTCACAAACTCACCCTTACCAGGAGCTTCAATCTGATGAAAATTGCGCTCTTTTCCACCTGCATCGGTGACGCGATGTTCCCCGATGCGTCCAAAGCCACGGCACTGCTCCTCGCGCGACTTGGCCACGACGTGGTCTACCCCAAGCAGCAAACATGCTGCGGACAGATGCACGTGAATACCGGTTACCAAAAGGAAGCCGTCGGCCAGATTAAAAGCTACGTCGAGGCATTCTCTGACCCCAGCATCGACTATGTGGTCGCCCCCTCCGGCTCGTGCGTCGGCGCGGTCCGCGAGCAACACGAGCGTGTCGCCACCCGTTACGGCACCCCGGCGCTTGTCGACGGCGCCAAGACCACGGCCAAGAAAACCCTCGACCTGCCGGAATTCTTGATCGATATTGCCGGGGTCGAAAACGTGGGAGCATTCTTCCCCCACAAGGTCACCTACCACCCCTCCTGCCATGGTCTGCGGTTTATCAAGCTTGGTGATCGCCCCTATCGGCTGCTCCGCAACGTTGAGGGCATCGAACTGTTAGAACTGCCCAATAAGGAAGAATGCTGCGGCTTCGGCGGCACCTTCGCGCTCAAGAACGCCGAAACCTCCGCCGCCATGGTGTCGGACAAGTCCCGCAATATCGAGTCCACCGGCACCGAATATGTCACCGGCGGCGACTCCTCCTGCCTCATGAACATTGCCGGCTCGCTGTCCCGCCAACATGTGGGCATTCGCGCCATTCACCTTGCGGAAATCCTCGCATCGACCAAAGAACATCCCTGGACCCCCACCTCAGCTGCTTACACCAAGGAGGCAATGCTGTGACCCCTATCATGCTCGGCACCCCTACCATGCCGCCGCGGGCATCCGACATTTCTAACCTGCGGGGCGACAAAACCTTCCCGCACACCGCCCACGATGGGCTCAATAACGTTACCCAGCGCCGTAACCTCACTAAGGCCACCACCACCATCCGTAACAAGCGGCAGCGTGTGATCGACGAGATCGACGACTGGGAGGATCTGCGCGAGGCAGGTTCCACCACCAAACGGTATGTGATGGCCCACCTGCCAGAGCTGTTGGAACAGTTCGAAGCCGCCGTCACCGCCCGCGGTGGGCACGTGCACTGGGCCCGCAACGCCGAAGAAGCCGGCAAGATCGTCACCGAACTGGTGCAGGCCACTGGGGAAAAGAAAGTGGTCAAGATCAAGTCGATGGCCACCCAGGAAATCGCCCTGAACGAGCAGCTGGAAAAGGTGGGCATTTTCGCCCAGGAGACCGACCTTGCGGAGCTCATTGTGCAGCTGGGTGAGGACAAGCCGTCCCACATTCTCGTGCCGGCCATTCACCGGAACCGGGCTGAGATCCGCAGCATCTTCCTCAAGAAGATGCCTCACGTGGATGATTCCATTTCCTCCGAGCCCGCCGAACTGGCCGAGGCTTCCCGCATGTACCTACGGAAGCAGTTCATGGAGGCCAAGGTTGCCATTTCGGGCGCTAACTTCGGTATCGCCGAAACCGGGCACGTCACGATTGTGGAGTCCGAAGGTAACGGCCGCATGTGTCTGACCCTGCCGGAAACCCTCATCAGCGTGATGGGTATCGAAAAGATTCTCCCCACCTTCCGGGACTACGAGGTGTTCCTGCAACTGCTGCCGCGTTCCTCTACCGGCGAGCGCATGAACCCCTACACCTCCCTGTGGTCGGGCGTAACCGAGAACGACGGCCCGAAGAATTTCCACATTGTGCTGGTGGATAATGGCCGCACCGCCGCCATGTCCGACGAGATCGGCCGGGAGGCCTTGAAGTGCATCCGCTGCTCCGCCTGCCTCAATGTGTGCCCCGTGTACGAGCGGGCCGGCGGCCACGCCTACGGTTCCACCTACCCTGGCCCGATCGGCGCTATCCTCACCCCACAGCTCACGGGCATTAATGACGCCCACGACCCCAACGGCTACCTGCCTTACGCATCCTCCCTCTGCGGCCGATGCAACGAGGTGTGCCCGGTGAAGATTCCGATCACCGATGCCCTGCTGGAATTACGGCACAAGAAGGTGAAGGAACACAAGCCGGTGGTTGAGGGTGCATTGCTGGCCAGCATGCAGCTCATGTGGTCGAATCCGCGACTGTGGAATTCGGCAGCCCACCTGGTGTTCATGGGTCGCCTCCTGGGCGGCACGAAGGGCAAGATCACCCACCTGCCGAGCTTCCTGGCTGGGTGGACGGATGTGCGCGACACTTCGGTGCCACCGAAGAAATCGTTCCGCCAGTGGTTCGACTCCAATGAGGCCGCCGCGCTCTTAGCGCGGGCGAAGGCGGAGGGACTGCCAAAGAATAATATTCCTACCAAAGCCGACTCTGATGCCGCTGACGCTGCCAAGGAGGAGAAGAAATAATGGACGCCAAGACCGAAATCCTCACGCGCATCCGTAACGCACATCAGCTATCGAACATGCCCACGGATGTGGAGATCGTCCGCACCTACAACACGAACAAGACCGAGGAGTATTCCCGGGAGCAGCTCAAGGAAATCCTCATTGAGCGTCTTGAAGACTACAAGGCGATTGTGCATGAGACCAGCGTGAAGAAGCTGCCGCAAACCATCGCTGACGTGCTCAAGGAGCGCGGCGCGAAGGAGGTTCGCTACGCCGAGGGGTTGGACAAGAAACTGTTTTCGGCCTTCACTGGTAACGCCACCCCGGATGATCGCAGCACCGACCCGCGGCTGCTCAACGATGTTGATGCGGTGGTCACTGATTCGCACGTGTCGTCGGCCCAGACGGGCACGATCTGCCTGGAGTCGAATCCTCTGTGTGGGCGCCGCGCGTTGACGCTGGTGCCGGACTGCCATGTGGTTATTGTGCGCATGGAGAACGTGGTGTATGGGGTGCCGGAGATGATCGGCCGCCTGGGGCATGAGAAGCCGGTCACCATGATTTCCGGCCCGTCGGCCACGTCGGATATTGAGCTCAACCGTGTGGAGGGTGTGCACGGCCCCCGCACGCTCATTTGCCTCATCGTCGACTAACCGGCCTGCGCCGACCCGTGTGCCCGCCTAGGCGGGCCAGCCTGGGCACCAGCGTGTGCCATGCGGCTTGGGGCTAGGCGGCCTGCCCACGCACACCGCACGTACCTGCCGCCCAGCTGCGCAACTGCCCGTCTGCTAGCCTGCCGGCCTTGCCCAGCTAGCGGCGCCGGCACAGATACAGCAATCATGTAGCGCTGGGCACAGGCACCCACGCAGCATCGGTACCGCACTGGCGTCATGTGACACCGTGATGGCGTTGGCAAAGCCCGCGGCCAGCTGGTGGTAATGATGGCATGGCACGTATGAGGCGACGACATAACAGCGAAAACTCCCCGGATGGGAAGGTAATAATTATTACCCCCTCTGGGGAGTTTTTCTTTCCGCAGAAAAGCTCATCCACTAACCTGAATATATAGATATCTAATTCTAAAATACTGATGAGTATTTATGATGAGTTTTACAAGGGAGTAGTCATATCTCATGGGAACTTTGAGGCACACCATACGGCGCGTCATGAGTGTTGTGACCGCAACAACTTTACTGCCGGTCATGATGCCGCTTACCGCCCAAGCCCAGGCACAAACCGCGGCAGCCCCGATCACGTGGGAGAACTGCCCGGCGGAGAAACTCGACCGGCCCGGCGCGCGCTGCGGGCACATTGAGGTGCCGGAAAACTACGCGAATCCGGGTGGTAAGAAAATCACCGTGGGGTTTATCCAATTCCCGAACGCGAACGCCGAGGTAGTGTTTACCAACCCCGGCGGCCCGGGTGGGGGCGTGTACGACTGGTTGGGGAAGAAGAACGGGACCCGGCTGCCGCAGGAGCTTTTCTCCCAGTTTGAGGTGGTGGGGGTGCAGCCCCGCGGTTTGGTGGGGTCCACGCCGATGGACTGCCCGGCAAACCCGGGGTCAAATCCAGTTGATGAGTTCACAAACCCGGGTAGCGCATTACGGTCCCGATGCGAGTCGAAGCAGCCGGGGTATGCGGACCAAATCACCACGGAGAACACCGCCCGGGACTGGGAGGAGGTGCGGAAATCGTTGAAGCGGGAAACCATTAATATTTATGGTTTGTCGTATGGCACGATCCTGGGGTCGAGTTATGCCAGCCTGTTCCCGAATCGGGTGAAGCATACAGTGTTGGATTCGGGTATTGATCCAACATTGCAGTGGTCGGAGATTATGGCCCGCCAGGAGCCGGCGTATCGGGATGTGTTGCACCAGTTCTTCGGCTATGTGGCGCAGAATGACGCGAAGTACCATTTGGGGACGACTCCCTATGCGGTGTACCGGAAGTGGGCGTATGCGGTCAAGGCCCAGTCCGGGGTGACGCCGTCGGTTGAGCCGCCGAAGGCCACGGCCGCGGATTTGCCGGCGGGCACGCAGGGCGCTGGTCAGGCAGGTGTGGATGCGATGAATTCGGTGGAGCCGGGTCGGGCCCAGGCGGAGAATGTGGGCACCCAGTTGACCGCTGGCGGCAAGTCGCAGCAGAGCTCGTTCTTGATGCTGTACACGCACGCTTTCCTGCCGATGGCGTATAAGTGGGATACGATCGCCCGGGCGATTGCGAACCCGAAGTTGGCTGAGGATGATTTGAAGAGCCTCGGCGAGCTGGATGTGAATGATGCGAAGCTCAAGGCCGCCACCGCGTCGCTGCAGATGCAGCAGACGATGATGTGTAATGAGTCGGTGACGGCGCCGCGGGCGAATGAGATTCCGCGGGCGTACTGGACCATGTTTGTGAGCAAGGATCCGTTTGCTACGGGCCAGCTGTTGCACGGTTCGGGTTTGGCCTGCCAGGGTGCGAAGCGGGTGACGCCTGGGGTGAAGTTGGATGGTTCCGCGTTGAAGGTGAAACCGCTGGAGATTCAGGGCCGGCAGGATCCGCAAACCCCGTATGGTAATTTCTCCCACATGCAGGCCGCTATGCAGTCCACCCTGGTGACGGTGAATGGTCCTGGTCACGGCCATTTCGGTTACGATAATAAGGCTGTGGACAAGCTGGTTTTGAACTATTTGCGCACCGGTAAAGCCACTGCCGGCGAGGTGCCGGGTTATTTCGGGTAGCCCCCGCTGCCCCTGCTTGATGGCCCGAATTCGTTTTTGGGCCGGCAGGTGCTAAACTGTCAAAGCGTTGCCGAAGATGTGGTTGAGGCAACGTGGGTCTCCGTAGCTCAGTGGATAGAGCATTGGTTTCCGGTACCAAAGGTCGCAGGTTCGAATCCTGTCGGGGACACGATTTCAGCTGGGTTGTATTATTGCAACCCAGTTTTTTGCGCTTTACGACGCCTAAAGTGGGGGCATTGGGGGTTAATGGATATTATGTGTGTCTGTTCTTTGCTATAACCGCAGACCATGATTGTTAAAACCGCGATCCATACACTATAAAAGCGTATTCCCCACCCATAACCCGGGAAATCCACGAAAATATCTACACCCTGGCTATAAAAATGCGGTTTCGTAGATTCCTATGCCTACAAACCGACCTAGATGCCCCATTTGTACAGGCCGCATGAAAAAACGGCACCACTCACTAAAGGAACCACCCGATGGTGGTATACCAACCCAACATGCGGAACCAGTACCACCCTACACCGCCCCGATGTCACTTTAACCCACGACTTCCAACTCTTTCACCACTACGCCACCAACACACTCCTGCTCACCCACTACACTCAAAAACGCCACTGCTTAATTAAAACCCTCACCCGACGCTTCGCTACATTCTGGCTGATCCCAATACCTATCACCACTCAACCCACCCGTGTGTACGACCAAATCTTCATCGATGGCACTTACCTCAACGGTGGCTGCTTACTCATCGCAGCTACCACAAATGCATCCTGTAGCCTGGCACTGGGCGAGAAAAGAAACCACTACTGCCTATACCCGCCTAATACAACAAACTCACCCCACCACTATGCGTAGCCCTCGACGGCGGGCACCGTGCTTACAGCACGATTAAACACTGCTGATCACAGGCCATGATTCAACGCTGTCTCGTTCATGCTCAACGCGTAGTATGCCGCTACGCTACCAGTACACCACGTACCACGGCAGGCGTAACAATCTACGCTTTGGCCAAGCAATTCACCCGTATCCACACCCCAGACCAAGCCACAACATGGATACTCAACCTCCACGAATTCGGACAAATCTACCAAGAATTTTTGAATGAGAAAACACTACTTCCCTTGAACCGGCGCGCAACCACTAAAACCTGGGAATACACCCACCCACGAGTCCGAAAAACCTACCACTCATTACTGCATCTAGCCCGTAAAACTGGCTTTTTACCTACCTCACTCCACCTACTACCACTATCAATCCTGACGGGTGAAAAGCTACGACCAACACCTTAGAAGGAGGTATTAACGCTCAAGTTAAACTCCATACCCACGTCCACCGAGGGCTCACAGCCGAACATCAACGCACAGTTATCGATTGGTGGTTACACCAACACACGCAACTGCCTGATAATCCGTTAACTATTGCTAGGCAATGGAACTTCGGTTACGACTTACTCGCTAAAGCCACGGTCTTGACTCAACCAGACCGACCCAGCAACCGGGCGGCCAGCTCTCTACGATAACACCATCCCAACCGAGTACTCACACTCGATTGGGATACGTAAAAACACCCATAACTAACCCCAACACACCACAAAGACACACATAATGCCCATTAACCCGCATTGGACTAGTCCTACGAGACAACAATCCTAACGCGTTGTGTGTTTATAACTGTTTGCCTTGGTCGTTGTCGTCATCGTTATCATCCGGGTTACCAAAGGGATCATCCCCATCCCCATAAGACTCCCCATCATCATTCTCATCAGGATTATCAAACACCTCATAATCGTCTTCATCATACGTAGTTTTCTCACTCGAAGACTGCCCCGAGGATTCCTGTGCCCCCTTTTTCTTTTCCTCTTCTGGCGACTTTCTACTCTTCTTATATTCCTCAGACAAAACATCACCAACCGTTACACCATTCACAAAACCCCCACCAAGCACGTAGTCCCCCCGCATCTCCCGTAACTTCTCAGGCAAATCCCCCACCCTAGACTTATTATCCCACACCCCCAAACCAGCCTCTTCGTCCCCCGGCACCCACATTTGCGGAGACCTCGCAAACGTCCGCAACTCCTTCCGATATGTGTTTTCTCTCCGGTGCGGCTCCATATGATGAAAACACGGATCCAACCATCTTGATACACGCCCAAACACCTTCTCCAACGAATGCACCACCGAGCAATGCTGAATCAACTGCCGCTGCTCAAACCCCTTCCTCTTACGAGTATCCTCAGGCTTCTCCCCTTGAGGGGGCCGTACTCTGTCGGCTACAATATCCTCATTCTGCTGGGCAGCACCCTCAAGCTCTTTTAATTCTTTTGGAGTGAGAAACATTTGCGTATACGGCCAGTTACTATCCGGCCTATGCCCAAATATTTTATTCAAAGGGTTATGAAGATTTTCCATGTATTTTAGGCCACGCTGAATGGTATCCGGACTGATCGGGAGATGAGAGGCCATAATCATTAAATCCCCCAAATCCTTCCACCGAGATGTCTCTCGATATTTCCCAATCGCCAAGTCCCCTAAATTCCTTAAATTCTTCCATCGAGACGTGTCTTCTCTTTGGTCATTGAGGGGGAATAATGCTGCAATTTTCCCGGCAATATATTTCCCCGGATCAATAAGCTTGATAGTGGTTGATGCCCGAGACGAGATAAGCGAATCCTGGACTGTTAACGCTTCGGTATCATCGTATTCCTCGGGAACCCCTCGGATCGCATCCATCTTAATCTGGACGTATTCTTTATCACCATCAAGCACCTGGATAGTATAGGTGTCACCGTTTCGGCTTCTCGTGTTCTCTGCTTTGAGAACTTTGTAAGTGAATAGGTCGTCTTCATCCTGTGAGAGGGTTTCCTCAAGCAGGCGTGTCATCTTATCACGTTTGATGGAGGTAATAATATCAAGGTCCCTGGAAATCCGGCACCCCGGCACCCGAAACAACAGGGAAGTACCCCCACTGATAACAACCCTGCCTAAATGTTTCTTCCCGTCAGAAGGTTGGTCAGCGTAATGCGAGAGCTGCACCGCAAGATGTTGAGACAACACCTGCTTCTTAATATCATCATCAAGTATTCTAACAGCTCTTTTATTCTTGGGTTGGTATTGCTCAGGGATGCTCGCTTTTATCTGCCTGACGATTTGGTTAGCGTTATATGGCATAACTATCACCAGTCATCATCGTCATCGTCGTAGTCTTTGTTGGTGTTAGGGTAGGGGCTGGCGTATTCGCTGAGGAAATGGTCGAGGACTTCTTTGCCGGTTCGGGGTTTCCTTCCGTTTTTATCAGTCCATGTCCCCGCACAGACTTCTAACACCTCGGCGAGTTCCTCCCACGAGCAGCCATAGTAATGTGCGTCGAGGGTGGCATCAGCAGCGTATTCAAAATCATCAGTAGTCATGAGGTATTTCCGCAACGCGGGCAGAATATTCTCTGTTGGAATATCATCAACCAGAGACCAATCTGTAGGCTGAATATTATCATCAACAATAAACTCGTCTGTAACCCCTTCCTCAATATTGGCATAAGGCATAAGCTCTGGTGGGGTGATGATACAGGCTGGGTCACCACTGCCGATCCGGCCGATTCCCCGGATTTGAAGCGCTTCACTGCTCGCCACATAAGGCATGGGGTTCCGCCGTTCCGGGGGAATAGCGGGAAAGGCTAAAAGCCACAACCAATAAGAACTGTCATTTGGCGAATGCCCACTGAGTTGGGTATAGAAACCATTGTTGGAATCCAAGAAACCGCCTTCAATAATAAACCCGGTGTCGCGTGCTTCTTGGATTTCTTCCTCAGAAAGTTGAGACCGGAGAAGGAATCCCCGTTGTTGAGCTGCTAAATCTCGATAACTCATAATACCCTTTCATAATGACTTCTGGATAGAGGGTTATTCACATATCCATGTTTTTCTATAGATAACTACGAAGTGTTACAGATAACTCATATCATGTCAACGGTCGATGAACATTAGGGGGTAACACCATGATTATCTTATCTACCAGCATGTTTATGATTCTATCGAACAGCCACTTAACAAAAGATTAACACAAAATAAACTTTATAAGAAACTAGTTTTAGGAAGCTTGTTCAGGCGTTTTTAAATAGGGCCCTCACTACCCGGTAACTGATCACTCCCGAAAACATAGGAAAACGAGGCCGGTAGTGTACTTATAGTAAGTGTGAACAAAAATAAAATACTCTATCGACCCCGCGCACCGCTGATCCTAGCACACTCACCACAGATAATCTCCTCACCCTAGCGAACATCATCACCACATCAAACATCCCACACCACCATCCACCAAGCCTCGGGGTGTTCACTAGTGTGCAGGTCACCATGCTCTACCTGCAAGAAAACCTAAGGCAACAAACCCTAGCTGGTATTTTTAGCACGTCCCAACCCACTATCTCCAGGGCGATCAATACTGTATTGAACATCCTTAACATAGTGCTCCCACCCCCACCACAACCCAAAGACCTTAGGCCTCAACGGCTATACGTGTTAGACGACACTCTCGTGCCCTGCTGGTGGTGGAAAGAAACAAGAAGCCTCTATAGCGGGAAACACCACAAAGCGGGCTATAACCTTCAAGTTTTAGCAGACCAGGCTGGTGAAATATTCTATATTTCACCATCGCTACCAGGATCAACACATGACATCACAGCTATACGACACACCGGCCTATTCAACCACATGCCATCGTGGCATTGCACCGTGGACAAAAGATATATCGGGTTAGGGTGTAATACGCCTTTTAAGAGAAGACCAGGCAAGCCCTTGCTGGACTGACAGAAACGGTTTAAGACAGGTATCAACCAGATCCGCTATGTAGTGGAACGGTCTATCGCCCACCTCAAAACCTGGTGAATACTATCCATCCCCTGCTGTCTCCCCCAAAACACAACCATCCGAGCAATCAACGTGATTCGCCGGTTGCTTCATTACGAAGATTGACGACTGGGCACTTAACTTTTACAGTGCCTCGAAAAGTTAAGTAGAGATCGCTTTCTGCAACATTGCTATCTAAAGTGTTAGCTGGGGTGGCAATTGCCACCCCAGCTAATCCGAAAAACGCCATGGCTGAGCCAATAATAGCTGCACATACCAAGCGAAAAGGTTCTCTCATGATACAGGACTCCTTTGAAAGAGAACCGAAAGAGAATGCAAATGATGGAACAAAAACTTGTAGAAGAGGTACACCTGTACTGTTCCCCATTGGAGCTTGAAGAATTTATTCAGCACTTTTGCAGTTCGTTTATTCAAAAGTTTGATGAAATAGCAGATCTGTCTACTTTTTCTGTGGAAAAAGAGTCGGATGACTACGATTTGTCTAGCGAAAACACAGGTAAAAGTAACTTTGAAGATCGCCAAAATTATGTTTTAAAGCAGAAATTTACCTGCATGATTCATGAAAAAGACGGTGAACCCTGCGAAGAAGACCTAGATCTGATAAGCGATAGAATATTTGAAGTCGTTAAGCAAAGCATTGGCAGTATCCCTTACTTCAGCTTCCTTGGTTTTGAAGATAATTCTGATGAAGACAATCAACCGTCATAGTCGTATCCCTTACCAATCTAGTAGAGGTATTAGAACACATCGACGTCGCAAGGCACATTCAAGCCTGGCACCACAAAGATTTTCTCCACGGTCTAATAAAAGAATCAGTTCCCCCAGCGTCATTCGCTGATCTGCTGAGCATGTCCACGGTGGAAAGGATGTAGCCCCCCACTCCCCCACACCCGCCATACATGGAAAGGATGGGTCGCGGCATGGTGCCTTACGACCCATCGGGGTTAATAAACGTCATGGTTTCTTTGTGATGAGGCTAGCGAATAAACCACCACCTAACAGTCAAAGAGTGGACTTTCTGGATGCATCCACTGCCCATAATAGTCCCGTTTGCTGGGGTCGGCAAGAAAAATCTTGCACCCAACAAAGGCTGTTGGTGTGCAAGATTTTTATAGTAACCGCACTCGCAAATAGCGGACGCCCCGCCTTGCGGGTTCTTGACAACGCTTTACGACGTCGCCAGTGGTGGCGTGGCAGGACCATGCCTCCCCACCACAAGAATAAATTATAGCACAATAGCTACTTATGGTTTTGGGTTAATGATAGCGGAAGCCCGGACCGCATCTTATGCAAGGCGCAGTCCGGGCTTCCGGCTTCTCTTCAGTTTGGTTGTATGAGACAAGAGGACTGCTCATGTCAACAACCAATCCTTATATTAATCCGAACCCTAGTTCGGAGGCATAATGATCCAGGCCAGCACGTATAACACCCACTGCGGTCCGGGGAGCAGGAAGCTACTTCCAACGAATAAGATCCGAAGTAGCGTCACATCCCACCCGTAGGTGTCGGCGATTCCTTGGAACACGCCGCCCACCCACTTATTGATGGTGTTACGGTGAAGCCGGCGTTGCAGCATAGGCGCGGGGTATGTCATGATGGGCCTCCTTCAAATATCTCTGGGTGGTTCCGGGCTTAATAGCCGATCCCTTTGGGGATGATGGCCCAGGCAATGAAGTAGAAAATACATTGCGCGCCGGGCAGCACCAGGCAACTGAGCACGAAGAGGAGCCGCAACAGGTTGACGCTGATGTCGAACTTATTGGCGATTCCCGCGAGGACGCCGCCGAACCAGTTATTGGTCATGTCCCGCACCAGGGGGCGTTCCATAGGCAGTACCGGCATTGACGAAGCCGGATCCATGTACCCCAACCCAGTAGCATAGGTGGGCTGATCCACCACACCATACATGCCATAGGTGGTGCCGGAGAGCGGGTCGGTGGCAACTGTCGTTTCCGTGATGGGCGGCAGGTTCACCTGGGTGTCAGCGGCAGCGGTGGCGTTGTAGTTGGGGTAGCTCATGGGAATCGACCTTTCTGAAAAATTTGTTGGTTGCTGTTTCTGTTTCCTATTGTTCCGGTTTACCTGCGTTGATGCATCAGGGATACCCCCGATCTTTTCCCTGAAAGTATTTCCCTGGGATTTTGCCAGGAAAACCCAGGGTTTTCCCTGGTAACCCCCTGAGGGCTTCGTTCTTGCTTTCCCCCGTGAAGCTAGCAAGCATCCTCCCAACGGCTGATGGCCTCCACCGTAGGTACTAGTTTCTTGCTAGTCCCACAGGTTGATCGAGGATGTGTCGTAAGAATTTTGATACCGGCTCTAGCAGGTCCGGGTCGAGGTTATTGAATATGACGTCTCGCACCGATTCCACGTGTGAGGGGGCTGCGTTGCGGATGCGGCGGTCTCCTTCGTCGGTAAGCTCTATTATCACTCCCCGACCGTCACCTATACAGCGGCGCTTGGTGAGCAATCCCCGCTTTTGCATGCGGCTCACCTGGTGTGATGCTCGGCTGCGGTCCCAATTGAGTATATTACACAGGTCACGGAGCCGTATTTCTTTCTCGGGGCTTTCGGACAGGTTGACGAGGACCGCAAACTCCGCGCTAGTGAGATTATGATCGTCTTGCAATACGGTTTCTATATGATGATTGACTTTCCTCGATGCGGCAAGTAGCAGTCGCCAAAATTTTTGTTCATCATCGCTAAGCCAATTCGGATTCTTCATGGTTACCTATTAAACAGGATAACGCTATATTTTTGCGTCATCCAGTATCTTTTTTGCCAAATCGTTAGAAAATTTCTCGTTACTATATCACTATCCCACCATATTGTTGATGTATCAATCATTTGGTGGGGCGTGTCGACCATGTGCCAAACGACAGCACCGACTCCCCCACCATCAAGCGAGAATCCCGGCGTTAGTCGTCGAAAAGCTGCAGGCCACGCAGGGGCCGTTCCACCCGACCGGACACCGCGGCATAGCGCTCCGGGGCGCACGTCAACACGAACACCTGACGTTGCTTGCCCATTTCGGCAAACACCGCCCCCATCGCCATGAGCCGCCGGGCATCACTCGACCCCAACACGTCGTCGAAGAACACCGGCACCTGGGCGTCGCTGACCAGGCTGGCGATCGCAAACCGCGTGAGGATCTCCAACTGCTCCTGCGCCCCACCCGAGAGCTGGCGCACATTCATGTGCTCCCCCACCGCGCTGACCCGCTGTGTCAGCTTCAACGTGTCGTCCAACACAAACTGCACACCCGACCCAAACACCGGCTGGGCCAGCCTAGATAGTTCGTCAACAAACGGCTGAGCGTACCTCGCGTGCGCCGCCCGCTGGTGCCGCACCACCGTCTCATACAGCAGCTTTGCCGCCTGCGCCCTGCGGGTTTCCGCAGCCAGGCGCCGCTCGGCGGAAATCTTCTCCGCCTGAAGCCGATCGTGATCCTCGGCGGCGCCGACGCTCGCCTCAATATAGCTACGATGCTCGGCGATGCTGGTGGCGGCGTCCCGAACATGGTTCTCCAAATACTCAACATGCGCCTGGGCCGCCTCGTAGAGCTGCTTCTTCGCGATGGGAGCGGCCTGTTTCAGCTGCTCCGCAATTTCGTCGCGGGCGGCGGTCACCTCATCCAACGCGGCGCGCTCGGTGACGCAGTCGGCCCGCAGCTCGTCAAGACTCGGGGAATCGACAACCCGTTCGAGTTGCTCGGTGGTGACCCGGGCGGCCTCCCGGGCATCCGCAAGCACCGCCTCATGCACCGCAAGCGCCTGGGCGGCCGGCCGGTCAGCAAGACTCACCAGGGCGACGTCAGCTTGTTCCCGATCCGCCACCGCCGCGGCAAGCGCCTGGCTCGCCGAGGTCACCGCGGCCTCCGCCTCAGCCAGGGTAACGTCAACCTCTACGGGTTCGGCGTCAAGCGCCGCATCCAGCTCATCCAGGCTCAACTCCCCCAGAAGCACATCGTGCTGGGTGGCGAGCAGCTTCAGTGTGGACTGCGCCTCGGTGTAGGCGGTCCGGGCCGCCCGGGCCTCAGCGAGGGTCGCAAACCCATGCTTGGCAATGAGATCAGCCAAGTCCGCCTCCGCCTGGGCCACCGCATCGTGGGTTTCGGTGTCCCCGGCGCCAGGGGTGATGGTGATGGTGACGTCCCCGACGGTCAGGGTAGTGGTGTCGGCGACCACATGTTCGAATTCCGCGTCCGCGGGCTCCCCGTTGAGGGTGAGTTTCGTGGCCGCCGGCGCCTGCACCGCGAGCTTGGGGGCCCGCAGCTCGTGGGTGTGCCGGGCCAGGCGCACCGCGGATTCGGCCGTCTCGTACTGGGTGACGGTCGCCGCGGCCACCTTGGGGACGGCAACCAGTGTGCGGCGTTGGGCGGCAATATCGTCGAGGGCGCGGCGCAGTTTTTCCAGCTCGGCTCGCCGCTGTTGGCTGGCTGCCGCGTCGCGGGTGGCGGTGGCTGCCCGCACCGCGTCGTGGGCTTGCTTTTCCGCGGCCACGGCTGCAGCGCGCGCGGCGGTGAGCGTTGCGCTGCGCTCGTCCTCCGCCTCGGCGGCCTGGCGCAGGTCAACCAGGGCGGCTTCGAGCTTGTCGACGCGCTCCCGGCCGGCCCGTTCGTTTTCTACGAGCTCCAGGCGTTTCGCCAAGGCGGCCTCGGCGGCCTGGAGTCGCACCCGGGCCAGTTCCTGGTCCCGGTCGAGTTGTTCGGCCTGGTGCTGAATCTGCCGGGCAGCCTCGTAATCCTCGTGGCAGGCGTCCCGGATCTCCCGCAGCCCCGGCAGTTCGCGTTCGGCCGCCACCCGGGCCGTGGCGATGCGCTCGACCTCCGCAACATGGTGGCGCAGCTCCTCAAGCCGGCTGGCGGCGTCTTGGGCGGCCTGGGTGGCGGCCGCCACCCGATCATGGTGGGCCTGGAACTGCTTGGTGGGCTTTCCTCGCTGCGTGTAATACTTGTGGTATTCGCCGATGATGCGGGCCAGGAGCGGCCCGGCCTCCGCGTCCCGGGTTTGAGTGTGACCACCATCCCCGATGCCGCTCACCCCGCTGGCTTCCGCCAGGGCCTGCGTGAGGGAGGTAATGCCCCCCAACACCAGCGGGTGCACCATGCTGCCCTGCCGGTTATACAGGGCGGTAAACAGGGTTTGGTCAACATGCTTGTGAAAGAATTCTTCGAAACGCTGTTCGGCATCACCACCGGTGTAGCTGCCGTCACCCGAAATGGTGAGCTCGGCCCTGGGGGTTTTCAACCACTGCTTGAATAGTCGAACATTCTTTCCCCCCAGGGTGAGGTTCACGGTCACCTGCGGGCCGACGTCGCTGCCCAGGGGTTGGGTGTCTTTCACTGCCTGAGCCCGGGACGAATGCTTGGTGTGCAGCACCTGGGCTATGGCCTCTAGGACGGTGGATTTGCCCTGCTCGTTATCGCCATGGATGACGAAAACTCCATGGTCGGGAATGTTGGACCATCGAAGATGCCGGATGGTTTTGAAATCTCTAATTTCAATATCGGTGATCAGCATCGTTGGTTACACCTCGTTATGGAGTTGGAACAGCAGGTTGAGGGCGTCGGAGGCAACCGGGTCAGTATCGGTGGCCAGCTCCTGGGCGGCGGCCAAGACGAAGCCGGAAAGATCCAGGTCCGCAATGTCCACGTCGGTGGCCGCAGTGGTGAGATTCATGGTTCGAGTGCGGGGATAGAGGTGGGCGAACAGGGGCCGCAGGCGGGCAAGTTCCGCCTCCAGGTGTTGGCGGGTGGCGAGGTCTACCGCGCCCACCAGGGAGTATTTAATAACGGTCCGGTCCTTGCGCGGGTAGGCGTCCAATTGGGTGATGAAGTCACGCACGTCATCAAGGCTGTTGACGTCGGCGCTGATGGCGTCGAACCGCCACGTGCCGATCTGGGTTTCGGTCACCGTCACCTCGGCCTGGGCCGCCGCAGACTTGGCAATGTCCACGATGAGCGCCTTACCGGAATTATTTTCCCCCTGACCGCTGGGCAGCTCTCTAAAGGCGGTAACCTCGGGGGCACCGGAGAACCAGATGGCGCCGGTGTCGCTAAGGCTCATGGCGGAGTGGGTGTCCCCCAGGGCCAGGTAGTCGATGGTGCCGCCGCGGATGGCGGTCTCCACCGTGTCCCGGTCGATGATGTCCATGCGAATGTCGTTGCTGCGGTTATCGAGCTGGCCGTGCCCCACGACGATTCGGATGGTGGCGGCCGGCTCCAGGTCGGCAATGGCATTGGATACCAGGTCGCAGCTGGGGGTTTTGCTGTGCCAAGGGGCGCCGATGAGCTCCACGCCGGGGGCGACCTCGATGGGGGTGCTGTCGGTGAACACATGAATCCTGGGGTGGGATTCGGCGCGGTAGAAAATGCTGTCGGCGGTCAGCGGATCGTGGTTACCGGGGAGCAGGTACACGTCAACAGGGAGGGCCGCCAAGGCGGCAAGGGCACGCTCCCGGGTCTTGGTGAAGATGGAATTATGTTCGAATACATCGCCAGCAACGATAATGAAATCACACTGGTATTCGATGGCTTTTTCTCCGAGGCGAGTGATGGCCTCGACGCGGGCGGCGTCGAAAAGCGCCTGAGCATCTTCGGTTTCCTGTAGAAACCAGCGGGTCATGCCTAGTTGCAGATCGGAAGTGTGAAGAAATCGGGTAGTCAGCGCGGTCATTATCACCCTATGTTTCGTGCGTAAGATTGTAGTACAAGTCTTCGATGTCAGATACGGCGCATAGTTCATCCACGCTGGTGTACGAAATGGTCCGCATGGCCTTGTGGAGGAGTTCTTCGTCCGAGTCGGCAAGAGCAGACTGGGTTTTCAGCTGGGGAATCTCCGGCAGAGGGCCGCCGTTCCAAAACCGGTCAGTGGCCGCGGCAATGGCCTCGGGCGACGGCGCCTCCGCCTGCGGTTTCTGCCTCGCCCCCGACGCCCCAGCAGGTACAGATGTTTCGGGCTCCGCCCCTGCCGACCCTGCCGGCTTCGGCAGCCGCATATCGGCCAAGTTCAGACCCCGCAGCTGAAACACCAGCCCCGGGTCGGCCGCCACCCGGTCCGCAGCCGCCATCATGGTCGCCACAACGTGCTTACACACCTTCGCCTTGTCCGGGCAATCGCAGTAATACCGCGCCTTATAGGGGTGGCCGCCAAATAAAATCTTAAGCATGTCCGGCGAAAACTGCCCGGACCGCACCGCCTGAATCCCGCCATCGAGCTGGGAAATCAAGTCCGGCAGCCGCGCCAACTGCGGGTCGGTGCGGGGCGGGAACATGATGGCCACCGAAAACGGCTGCGGCTGGGAACCAATAACCTTCGCGGTAATAGATCCCGGCACAAACTCCAGGTTCATCACGTGGCCGCCCTGATAGTAGCCTCGCCCCCGGCTCATCCTGCCATTATCCGATTGGGTGAATGCCAGATCGGTGAGCCAGTCAGCGGCCGTACTGCGGGTCCCCTTGGCCGTCGCCCGCGCCCTCGTGGTCTTCCGCCGCGGCTTATAGGAGGGCGCATCCGGGTCAGTAAATGTGTCACGGCCGGCGACAGGCGTATAATCCCGTGCCCCAAAATTCACGTAGATGACGTTGCCTACCTGGGGCGACCTACGCGACGACCTACGCTCTTTCCCATCGAATGCCACTTATTCCATCTCCCGATAACTCAGCAATGTGGCCAGCTCCGCGTCGGAAAGCTCCGTCAACCAGCCCTCACCCTGGGCGATCATGGCCGCCGCCAGCTCGGACTTGCCCGAAATAATGTCGTGAATCCGCTCCTCGACCGTGCCTGCCGTAATCAGCTTATACACAAACACGTTTTTGTCCTGCCCAATGCGGTACGCCCGGTCCGTCGCCTGGTTTTCCACCGCGGGATTCCACCACCGGTCCATGTGCACCACGATGTTTGCCGCGGTGAGGTTGAGGCCGGTGCCGCCCGCCTTGAGCGACAACACCATTGCCGGCGCCCCATCCGGCGCCTGAAATTGTTGCACCATTATATCCCGCCCGCTTTTGCTCACCCCGCCGTGGAGAAACGGGATTTTCTGCCCATAATAGTCGGAGAGATAAGGGGTGAGCATGTCCCCAAACGCCTTGTATTGGGTGAAAATGAGTACCTTTTCGCCGTGGTCGCGGGCGTTCTCCACAATTTGCATAAGTTCTTCCACCTTGCCAGAGCGGTGATGGTTCCCCCGCAACATGGGGGATCCGTCGCCGAGGAAATGCGCCGGGTGATTACAAATCTGTTTGATTTTGGTCAGTGACGCGAGCACCAGGCCGCGCCGCCCTATGCCTTCGGCCTGTTCCAGCTGGGTGGTGAGATCATTCACGTATGCGGTGTAGAGGGCGGCTTGTTCCTTGGTGAGGTCCACGGTGATGACGGTTTCGGTTTTTTCGGGGAAGTCCCCAATGATGGCCGGGTCGGATTTGAGCCGGCGCAATATAAACGGCGCGGTAAGGTTGCGCAATTGTTCCTGTTTTTTCTCATCCCCAGTGACTTCGATGGGTTTAGAGAAGTGGTGTTTGAAAAATGAGACGGAGCCGAGGATGCCGGGGTTGCAGAAGTCCAGGATGGCGCGCAGCTCCAGCAGGCGGTTTTCCACCGGGGTGCCGGTGAGCGCCATGCGGTGGTCGGCTGGCAGGGAGCGGACGGCCTTGGAGATTTTGGTGCTGGAGTTTTTGATGTGTTGGGCTTCGTCGAGGGTGACGCGATGCCAGTGTTGCTGCCCCAGGAGTTGGTAGTCGCGGCTGGCAACACCGTAGCTGGTAATCACAATGTCGTAGTCGGTGACGGTGCCGAGAAATTCTTGGTCTTTTTTGCGTTCGGTGCCGTGGTGGACCAGGATTTTCAGGTGAGGGGTGAATTTTTTCGCCTCGCGCGCCCAGTTGCCGACCACGCTGGTGGGGGCGATAACCAACGACGGCCCCACCTTTCCCACCTGCCCCGCAGATTCCGCTGTGGTTGGTTCGCGTTCGGAGCTGTCGCGTTCGGCGGCTTCGAGGGCGAGGAGTTGCAGGGTTTTACCCAACCCCATGTCGTCGGCGAGCACGGCGCCGAGGCCTTGGCGGGCCATCCAATACATCCAGTCCACGCCGCGGCGCTGGTATTCGCGCAGGCTGGCAGTCACGTTGGCGGGGATGGGGATGCGCCGGGGGGCGGGGAGTTCGTGCCTGATGGCGCCGCCGATGAGGCTGACCTGCCAGTCGTGTCCGGTGACCGCGATCGGGTCGGTGGTTTCGGCGGTGAGGTTGAGTTCCCGCAGCTCCTTGAGGCTGATTTCGCCGCTGCTTGGGTTATCGAGCGCCGCGGTGAGTTCCTCGATTGTGTGTTCGATTTCTGCGGTGTCGTCGCCGGCGGTTTTCGCGGCGGCGAGTAGTTGTTTGGCCTGCTTGAGTTGGTTCATGATCGAGCCTGTCGACGACTTACGCAGCTGCTCCATGTACTGGGAGATCGAACGAATGGACGCGGCGTCGGCGAGAACCCATTCTCCCCGCAGGTTAATCAGGCCGGATTTGGCTGCCACCAGGTCGGACATTTCTTTGTCCGTCAGGTCTATATCGCCGATGGACACCCGCCAGTCGAAGGCCACGATGTGGTCGAGGCCAAGTTGGGGGGCGGCGGTGGCTTCCTCGTCGTCGCGCAGATGCATGTGGGCGGTAACGGCTTGGCGGCGCCACATCCTGGGCAGCATCACGATAATGCCGCGCTCCCGGAGCCGGGGAACCGCATCATTGATGAATGAGAGAAGCTCGTCGGTGGTGAGGTACACGTCCCAATCCCCGGCGTTGTCGGCGTTACGAAGCACCGCCACCAGGGGCGAGTCGGGGTCGGGCCGGTCGGGATTGAGGTAGGGCGTGATGAGTTGGGCCTCGCGCCGCAGGGCGGTGATGCGGCGATTGGTGGCGTGGTCGAAGTTGGCAGGATGGATGGGCATGGGGGCATCCATCCCGGATCGCACCTGGACGCGAACAGGCCATATGGGCTGGGGGTTGCTGCCACCTGCCGGTTCGAAGTCGGGGCTCGGGTCGGGTTCCTCGATCATGAGCACGAGTTGGACGTCGATGGCAGCGATGGAATCGCGCCATTTATTGAGCGCGGAAACCAAAGGAGCGCCGCCCCGGCGCAGGGGGTTACTTTCGACAAGGGCGGCGGCGAAATCGTGCCAGGGGGTGGGTCGGGGTCTATGATATTCGGCGCTGATGAGGGAGTTGACGATCCAGTGGAGCAGTTCGTCAACGATATCTTCGACTATGGTGGGACCGCCGTTGATGGTGATGACGCCGGGGGCAGCTTTGGTCATGCTCACCAGCCAGCCGCGTTCGCCTAACCCGGCGGCGAGTTGCCAGGTGGGATACCATTGTCGCTCGAAAAAGCCGAGCTTGATGGTGACGCGGCCGGCCCGGGCGAAGGCGGTGAGCCCCCGGTACATGTGGGCGAGCCAGAGGAGGTCGGGGGCGAGGGTGGCGCGTTGCTCTGGGGTGGCCTGCGGCGAGCCTGCGGGATCATCCGTGCCCTTGGCGTCGTCGACAATGGCGGCAATGGCGGCGAGCACGGGCACCGCCTGTTCGGGGGTACAAGCAATGGTAGGTACGGGTAACTTGCGTTCTCTGCCTTTGGGAGTCATGAGGTGCATATCGACTCGGTGACGGTATCGTTTTCCGACGATAAGATCTTCGATCACCGGGGGAAAAGTGCCCGGGATAATTCCGCTACCAGTAACGATTTTATGCCCGTCTACTTGCTCAATCCACAAATGCAGGCCTGACTGTTTCTGCCAGAATCCGTGAATCAGATGTGTCACTGTGCCCATGTTTTTACAATACCTAACTCACCAACCCAACCATTTATACCCCCATTTGGGTGTGTTAAACACAATATTTTTCTACCCAAAAATTGACATTATAGGTTAAAGTGTGACCCACACTACCGAAATAGTTACGGAGAGACCATCGATGAGTGAACATACATGGAATGTTATAGCCATCATCATCTACATGTCGGTCATGCTCGGTATCGGATACTGGAGCTATCGCCAAACCGACGAATATGAAGACTACGTTCTAGCAGGCCGGGGGCTGAACCCCTTCGTGGCGGCGCTATCAGCCGGCGCCGCCGACATGTCCGGCTGGCTACTCATGGGCCTGCCCGGCGCGCTCTTCGTGTCAGGCATGTCCGAGCTGTGGATTGCCGTGGGGCTCTTAGCGGGCGCCTGGGCAAACTGGACCTATGTGGCGCCTAGGTTGCGCTCTTATTCGGAGGTGGCCGACGATTCGGTCACTATCCCATCGTTCTTTGAAAACCGCCTGGGTGATAAGTCGCGGACAATTAGATTGGTGAGTTCGATCATCATTGTCGTGTTCTTCACCTTCTATGTGTCGTCGGGCATGGTGGCCGGCGGTAAATACTTCGAATCCACGTTCGGCGGGGATTATCTCACGGGCATGCTCGTCGTGGCATTCATTACCGTGACCTACACCTTTATCGGCGGGTTCTTGGCGGTGTCGTACACGGACGCGGTGCAAGGCATGATTATGTTCTGCTCCTTGATCATTGTGCCGGTGATGGCGCTGTTGTATCTGGATGATCCGTCGTCAATATGGACGTGGGCAACGTCGAATTCGTATGGGCCGCACGCGGACGGGAACCCCCAGTATTTCTCGTTGATTAGCGGCATTTCGGCGGCAACAATTATTGGCAATCTGGCGTGGGGGTTGGGGTATTTCGGCCAGCCACATATTATCGTGCGGTTCATGGCGTTGCGCACGCCGAAAGATGCCCGAACCGGCCGGATGATCGGCATGAGCTGGATGTTTATTTCGATCATTGGCGCGGTGTTTATTGCGATCATTGGCACGGCGTTCTTCGGCCAAAACCCGGATTTGGCGATCACGGATACGAGTAAATACGAGTCGGTGTTCTTGGATATGGCCCGGATTTTGTTCCATCCGCTGATTGGTGGCCTGATTTTGACGGCGGTGTTGGCGGCGATCATGTCGACGATTTCGTCGCAGCTTTTGGTATCGTCCACGTCGCTGATTGAGGATATTTTCAAGATCGTGAAGAAGAAGCATCCTAGCCAGGATGTGATGATTAACCTGTCGCGTACCGCGGTGATTGTGGTGTCGGTGGTGGCCGGATTGTTGGCGGTGAACCCCAATAATTCGATCCTGGATTTGGTGGGCTTCGCATGGGCGGGCTTTGGTTCCGCGTTTGGGCCTGCGGTGTTGTTCATGTTGTATTGGAAGCGACTGAATGTGCAGGGCACGTTGGCGGGCATGATTGCCGGGGCCGTGGTGTGCGGCGTGTGGGGCAATACCGGGCTCAAGGATGTGGTCTACGAGATGGTGCCGGGCGTGATTGCGGCCACCGTCATCACGTATGTTGTGACGATTATGACCAAGCCCCCGAGCGAGGAGGTTGTGGCTGGTTTCGAACACGCGGTTGAGCGGGAGAAGGAGTTTTTAGCAAAAGCCTAACATTTTGCTTGTCGACGCCCTGTCGGTGGTTGTTCTTTCGTCTCGTAGTCGTAGAGCGCCACCCGCAGGGCGTCCATCATGCTTGTGGTGTCGGCGTGTGGCTTGCTGCGGGCCGCCTGCCGTAGCGCCCGGCTGCGGCTCCGGGACTGCGGGGTGGGGTCATCGAAGTGGACCGTGACGCCGGGCCAGGCGAGTTCGATGGCGTGTTTCAGGTGGGGGCTTTCGGGGCAGAAGATGGTGGGGATGGTGGTAACACCCCGCAAGCGGAGTTGGGTGCCGATATCTTCCCACACGTGGTCGGTGTCTGGCCATAGTCCCAGGGCTTGTTCGGTGCCGGTCTTGTCTATCCCGATGATGATGAATATACGCTGGTAGGAGTCGGCTATTTTCACGGTGATGGTGTCGACGACGAGCCGGGTGTAGCCGCCGCCCAGGTATCGGCGGTGCCACCGGTTGCTGGCGTTGGGGGACGCGGTTGGTGGGGGCGTTGCTGCCACCGGTTGTGGCATCTCTTCTTCTGGTTCGCTGGGCTCGTAAGGATCCGAGATGAGCTTGATCGCAAGCACCACACAAAGGATGAACACGGGGAACAGCAGGATGTTATCCCTACCCATAACGGCCACGGAGGCGCCACAGACCCACCCGGTAAGGGGTTTCGCCAGGAGGCACCACATGTAGGTTCGTGCCCCTAGGTGCAGGGAGGTCAGCAAGATGATGATGGCCGGCACCATGATGATTCCCCTGGCGAATCCGTCGAAGCATATGAATCCCACTGCCCCAAGGTAGAGGGCAAAGGCCACCCCGGGCCACATGAACGCCATGGTGGTTCCGATCACGCATCGGAGGACCAGTATTGCGGCGAGGGGAAAGACCCACATTGTGGTTGTGACGATGGGGAATCCCAGCATCGATGGTGTGGTGGTGGGTGGCGCGATCATGATATGGATGGTGCCGATGGCGGCCAACGCCCAAGCGAGTGCCAGGTCTTGCCACTGGTTGCGGGATTTGCGCAGCACAAACATGATGACCGCGATGGCCACTAGGAGGGACCAGGGCAGAAGAATGTCGTTGAAGAGATATGTCATTATTTCCCTCGCATGTCGCGGCGTCGAAAAGCTATTCGACGCTTGATGTGAGCCGGTGAGGGTATGTTTCCGCCCACTGGTTCATGAGTGGTTTCCAGCCGGTGCCGATGGTGATTTGGTAGGTTGCCTCGTGGTAGTACAGCTTCCGGCGCAGATATGTGGCCAGCTTGTCGCTGATGTTTGTATTGCTGTAGCAGACGTCTCTCATCGCGTGGATGACGGCGTTATGCCGGTCGTTCACGCGAACCATTTCCGCCTCCGACGACGAGACGTTCGGCATGATGCGATCGCACACGTGTTTCCACATGTCGTAGTGGTCAATGTCGAAGATTTCTATGGTGGCGTGCGGCCACAGGTCAGCGATGCACGACAGTGAGTCGGACGAGGCGGCGCAGCACAGCATGATCGGATCCCGCAGGCCACGGCGGGTGAGATTGGCGTGGATCTGCTGCCAGGACAGCTGGTTGCCTAGCCCATCGCTCACCCATACTCCCAGCGTGTACATGGTGCCGGCGGTGTCTATGCCGGTTATGATGCCCGCCCCTACCCCACCCTGGCGGAAGAATTGTTGTAATGGATGAACCCACAGTGTGGTTTCCTCGATGAGGAGCACGGGGTAGCAGGAATCCACGGGTCGATTCCACCACTGGTCGATGAGTTGCCGTTCCTTGGTAGCTTCTTCGCTCGGCCGTTCCATCACGGCATCGGGGTCCAGGAGCCGCACGGGATTAACGAATGCCACCATGACTCCGGCAATCAGCAGCCACGGATGTATTGTGTCGTAGCAGACGAGCCCGGCCAGGACCAGGCATGCCGCCCACGTCCCACGCAGCAGCATGGCCGCTTTGGCGGGCTGGCACCCCAGCGACAGCCACAAGGCAGCCAGGCTGATCACCGCAACCGTCGCCGCCGGTGATCCCGGGACGAAGTAGGCGCAATACATGCTGGCGCCGAGCAGCCCGGCCGCCAGGCTAACGCCAGACCACAGCATGGTGGCGCGACTCTTGCGACGCTGGGTGCCGAACACCACCACCGAGAGGACGGCAATCTCTGTCGCATAGTCACCGGTGGGCCGGCTGATGGCTACTACAGCTAGGCCAAGACTGAGCATGATGCCCGGCCGTACGGTGATGCGGGGCGAATACCGCCAGTGGTGGGCCGATAACACCATGCTTACGGTCGCCAGCGTGAACAGCCAGGTGGCGTCGCCTGCGGCGCCTCGGCAGTAAAAATGGTAGACGCCTATGAGGAAATATCCGAGCGACCAGGAGATTCCGGGCCAAAATATGCTATTCCGGCCCCGCACTAGGGCAACCGCGTGGTAGACGAAGATGATTCCGCCGGTGATGGCAACTAAAACCACCATGTTTGTCTGGCATTGCCACATCACAAAGATGCCTATGAGCATCATGACCGGAAAATACAGAACTGACGGCAACCATTTTTCTATGGGTTGTGCCACGGGAAATCACTCCAGGTTGGTGTTGGGTCGTCTTATGCCTAGTGAAAGCCTCCCCAGACTAGTTTTGTTCCCTGAAGTTGTAGGACCTCTGAAGTCTTCTCCCCTGTCCGGGGTGAAAACCCGCCCTTGGCGACGTGACCCCATGTCACGATGGCACATACGGCTGCAACCCCAAGCCCACCCCTCCCCCGTTTAGGGGTATTAACGGGCAATAGTTTCCACACCTGCCACCCATAATCCTTGCTCCCCAGTCCCATTGGGCATGCGAATCATACGACCTGTTTTCTCCGCCACCGGACTACTCATCACCGCAACCATCATCATGTGCCTCACCCTTTTACCCATCGGCTGCGAGCGGCGCAGCCCCAACATGACCACGCTCGCCCAAGTGCCGCAACGCCGCACCGTGGTGGGGTATGAGCGAACGGAATTCGGCGCCGGATGGGGTTCAAGCACGACCCGACCGGGATGTTCGGTGCGCGACGACATGCTGCGAACGCAGCTGACCGTGCTAACGGAATCCGACCGGTGCAAGCCGATTGCGCAGGGGATTTGCCCCTACTCGGGCCGAGTCATCAGCAGCGATCCCGCCATGGCGGCTGGGGAGCCGATCGAACTGGATCACATCTTTCCCCTGTCGGCAGCCTGGGACATGGGGGCGTACGCCTGGCCGATGGCGAAACGGTTGGCGTTCGCCAACGATCCGGCCAACCTGGTGGCCGTGGCCAAGGCCGAAAATCAGGCCAAGTCGGATTCTCTACCATCGGAATGGTTACCATCGGATAGTTCGCAGCGATGCTGGTATGTCAATCAATTGGCAGATATTGCTGTGACGTACGGGTTGGCGGTGTCGGCGGCAGATGCTGCCGTGATGCGTCACCAATGCCCCATGGGTTAATGTTTATACCTATTGTTCCACAATCTACAAAAAGGAAGTTGATATCAATATGATTATGGGTCCGCTCCTGACCATCGTCCACGTTCTCGCCGCCGTTCTGCTGCTCGGGCCGGTTACCGTCGCAGTCTCTCAATTCCAGGTGCAGGCGGTCAAAGCCTACGAAGGTGACACCGCCGCCGGGGGCGCCGCCCGCGTGCTCTACCGCATCACCCAAACCTACGGCATACTCTCCCTCCTGGTGCCCCTCGTGGGTTTTGCCATCATGTTCACCGGCGACTACTGGCACGAAGGCAGATTCCACACATCCCTGCTGCTGTCCATCATTGGCTGGGCCCTCCTGCTGTTTGTCATCATGCCCCGCCAGAAAACCATGATGGGTGCGCTCCGGCTCCTCCCCGAAGACGAACTCACACACGATTTTCAGGTTACCGACTGGAAAAAAGCCAAGTCGCAGCTGGCAATGTTCGGCGGAATCTTCTCGCTCCTCTGGGTCGTCACCGCAATACTCATGATGCTCCCCCGAATCATGGGGTAATTCGCGCGCGTTGCGACGTCGACAAGCGAGAAGCGATACGCAAGAACCCACGCCCGTTTCTTAACCCAAATGAGGGGAATATAAGACTAAGTTAACGTTTCTTCATCCTAAATTCATCTCTAATTCATAACAATGGGGCATAATAATTAAGGTACACCCGGGGGTTTCGTAATTTGATCCAGCTTTCCTCTGTGTGACATGGTGCAACCAGGTGACGTCGAAACGAACACATCGCCCCCGACTTCACTGCGGAAACACAATTTTGTGATAATTTTGTTACCTACGTATTTTTGGGAGCTTTTACGATCATGCCTTTTGCATCAAAACGATTCGCCCCGATCTTTGGCGTCGTCACACTCCTCATCTTAGTTGCCCTCGCCGGCTCAGCATTATCTAACTCAAAACGACCGCCAAATATTGGGCAAGCTGCCGCATCCGTTGAGCTTTCCGAACCCTCCGAACCCCAGGCAAACGCTGAAGCAGCCGCCGTTGCCGAACCCACCAGCGCCAGCGCCACCCCCACCCCAGCAGCTCCCGAAACCCAGCAACCCGCGGCAACCAACAATGGTGGTGGCGCCGCAGCCCCCGCCGTACCCCCCGCAGGCAACCCCAATCAGGGGTCCAATCCGCAATTGCAAATCCCTGGTGTTCCGCAAATTCCCCTGCCAGGAGGCTTACCTAATATTGTGATCCCCAACCCCCCACTGAATTATCACGATCTCAATATTAACTTGGGGTAATCATGGCTCGACACCTTTCCACCCCCAACACCACGGTGCTGTCTTCTCGGCTGCCGACCGGGCTCCCCTCCCGGCTCTCCCCCAATGCCAAGGTGCTCAAATCCATCAGATCCCGCATGATTGCCTGGATCATGCTTGTCGTCTTCACCGCGCTATCCTCGGTCCTCTACCTCACCGACGCGGTACGCCGCGGTGAAATCCACGACTCTGCCAATAATGCGGTGGAACAGGAAATCTCCGAATTCAACTCCTTTGTCAAAGACTCCCCCACCAGCTACACCAATGCCCGCCAATTAATCGAAGCCTACCTCACCCAAGAGCTCCCCCAGGGTGACCAAATCCTCCTCGGCGTCTACAAAGGCCGCATAGTACAACAAAGCGTCGACAAAGAAAAACTCACCAACCTACCCAAAGAGCAACGGGACCAGCTCTTAAAAGACATGTTCACCGGACCCAACAACTCCGGGATCACCAACAACATGCATTGGGCACGAGTCGAAATCACCACCCCCGGCCAGGACAAACCCGACTATTTCGCCACTGTGGTTTTCACCGACGACCTGTACCGCAACCTCACCACCCAGACTCAGCTGCTCACAACCTTAGGGCTGGTGGTCATGCTTATAGCCGTGATTATCGCCTGGCTCATCGCTAACCAGATTATTAACCCCATTAGGACCCTCCGCAATATTGCCAACCAAATCACCGACTCCGACCTCACCTCCCGCGTCCCCGTCGATGGCGAAGACGAAATCGCCGACCTGGCCGGCACTTTCAACCGAATGCTTGATCGAATCGACACCGCCTATAAGGCGCAGCGGCAATTCGTCGACGACGCCGGCCACGAGCTCCGCACCCCCATTACTGTCATCCGTGGCCACCTAGAACTCCTCGACACCGCCACCCACGATCAGCGGGAACGCAGCGTCAAACTGTGTATGGACGAACTCGACCGCATGACCCGCATGGTTAACGACCTATTAACCCTCGCCATTGCCGACGCGGACGGCCCCAGCTTCCTCCACATGCAACCCATCGACCTCACCGAACTCACGATCGATATTGAAGACAAGGCCGACATGGTCTCCGGTGGCCGGGCCAAGGTCACCGAAATCGCCGAAGGTTTTGTGTTAGCGGACGCGCAGCGCATCACCGAGGCTATTCTGGAATTAACCCGCAACGCAGTGAAATACACCAATGATGATTCCCCTATCATCATTGGATCCACCAATAAAGACGGTCAGGTTGGTTTCAGCGTCCGAGATTTCGGCCCCGGTATTGATAGTGCAACCCAAGAGATTCTCTTCCACCGATTCAATCGGGGCGAACAATCCCCCTCCTCCGACCAAGTACCGAAGAAAGGCGCTGGACTGGGTCTTTCCATTGTCAAAGTGATCGCCGAAGCACACGGCGGGCACGCTTGGGTAGACTCGACACCAGGCCTAGGCTCGACGTTTGGTATCACTTTCCCTGCAACTATTCCCCCAATCCAATCAGAAATCATTGATATTTATAAGGAGTATTAAATGAGCCGTATCTTAATCGCTGAGGATGATAATGGGATTGCAGAGTTCATTGCCCGAGGCCTAGAATCCGCAGGCTATTCCTGTGACGTGACCGACAATGGCCCCGTGGCTTTCGGCATGGCTAGGTCCGGCGCCTACCAGCTCATGATACTTGACCTGGGCCTCCCCAATATGGATGGCACCGACATTCTCGAACAGTTACGATCGTTGGGCACCACCTTGCCCATCATTGTGCTCACGGCCCGCACCGCCTTGGAGGACCGGCTGCGCACCCTAGAGGGGGGTGCCAACGACTACATGCCCAAGCCGTTCCAGTTCGCTGAGCTGCTGGCCCGGGTGCGGCTGCGCCTGGCCGAAAGCAACCCGGACATGAATGGGGCGAACAGCACCCAGATTCACCATAACGGCATGGTGCTGGATTTACGGGCCCATAGGGTGCTTATCGACGACAAATGGCGGGACCTCTCCCGTAGGGAACTGGGTCTGTTAGAGACCCTCATGCGGCATCCCCGGCAGATTCTTTCCCGGAGCCAATTGCTCAGCCAGGTGTGGGGGATGGACTTCGATCCGGGTTCGAACGTGGTGGATGTGTATATCCGCAGCCTGCGGAAGAAAATCGGCGCCGACAAGGTGGAGACGGTTCGGGGGTCCGGCTACCGGCTCAAATAGGATCTTCCGCCACCCGCTACCTGCCCCAAGACATAACACGGCCCACCACGCACCCGTATTGGTGAAAACCACTGGGTGTGTGGTGGGCCAACTATGTGTCACATGACTGGTGTGGGGTTAATCCCGCCAGTCGCGGTCGCCCCGATCACGGTTGTAGCCGCCCCGATCACGATCACCCCGGTCGCCGCGATCCCCGCGGTCACCCCGGTTATAGCCGCCGCGACGATCGTTCCAGTCGCCCCGGTCCCGGTTTCGGCCACCGTTACCCCGGTCGCGGTTGTAGCCGCCCCGACCGCCGCGATCCCCGCGATCATCCCAATCACGGTCGCCTCGATCGCCCCGGTTGTAGCCGCCGCGGCCCCGGCCGCCGGTGTCTTTCTCAATGTGAATCAGCTGGCCGGAAATGCGGGTGTCCCGCAGGTTATCAAACACCGACTTCGGCAACCCCTTGGGCAGTTCCACCAGGGTGAAGTCCGAACCGATGGTGATGCGACCAAAGTCCTTGTTGGACAGGCCACCCTCGTTTGCCAAGGCACCGACGATGGCGCCCGGGCGCACATGCTGCCGCTTGCCCACGGCCAACCGGTAGGTTTCCATGTCTTGGCTGCCCCGGTCGAACCGACCCCGGCCGCCCCGATCCCCACGATCGCCCCGGTTGTAGCCGCCGCGACGATCATCCCGGTCCCGGTCGAACCGATCATAGCCCCGGTCGCCGCGATCGTTTCGGTCGCGGTCTCGCCGATTGCGGCGCTTCTCCACCGGCGGCTCCGTCATCAGGAATTCGTCACCGGCCCGGGCCTGGGTGGCCAGGGCTGCGGCAATGTCTTCCAGCGGCACGTCGTGCTGCTCCGAATAGGCCTTGACCAGGTTACGGAACACCGCCACCTGGGTGTTTTCCAAAGATTCGGTGATGGAGTCCGCGAACTTGGCCTTGCGGGACTCATTGACCTCGTCGACGGTGGGCAATTCCATTTCCTGCAGGGGCGCATTGGTGGCCCGCTCAATATTCCGCAGGAAGCGGCGCTCCCGGGGGGTGACGAACAAAATCGCCTCACCGCTCCGACCGGCACGTCCAGTGCGGCCAATGCGGTGCACATAGGATTCCGTGTCGGAAGGAATGTCGTAGTTCAACACGTGGGAGATGCGTTCCACGTCCAGGCCGCGGGCGGCCACATCGGTGGCCACGAGAATATCGAGACGGCCATCCTTCAGCTGTTCAACGGTGCGTTCGCGCTGCTGCTGGGCGATATCGCCGTTGATGGCGGCCGCGTTGAAACCGCGGGCGCGCAGCTTCTCGGCCAATTCCTCGGTTTCGAATTTGGTGCGCACAAACATAATCATGGCCTCAAATTCGGTGACTTCGAGAATGCGGGTGAGCGCGTCCAGCTTATTGCGGTGGGCCACATTCAAGAACCGCTGGGTGATATTGGTGTTGGT
This sequence comes from Corynebacterium matruchotii, assembly GCF_011612265.2. Classification (NCBI taxonomy): domain Bacteria; kingdom Bacillati; phylum Actinomycetota; class Actinomycetes; order Mycobacteriales; family Corynebacteriaceae; genus Corynebacterium; species Corynebacterium matruchotii. The sequence goes on from NZ_CP050134.2 coordinate 1,673,023, forward strand.
GCGGGTTTCGGACTTGACCTGAATCTCGTGCGGGTCATTCATGTACTGCTTCGACAACCGGCGAATCCCGCTGGGCATGGTTGCGGAGAACAGTGCGACTTGTTTGTCTTCCGGGGTGTCCGCGAGGATGCGTTCCACGTCTTCCTGGAAGCCCATGTTGAGCATTTCGTCGGCCTCGTCAAGGACGAGGAACCGCAGTTCGGAAATGTCGAGGGAGCCTTTCTCCAGGTGGTCGATGACCCGCCCGGGGGTGCCCACGACGATTTGGGCGCCGCGGCGCAGCCCGGAAAGCTGAATGCCGTAGGCCTGGCCACCATAGATAGGCAGGACGGAAATATCGCCGTCGAGGTGGTCGACAAAAACCTGGAAGGAGTCGGCAACCTGGAGGGCTAGTTCCCGGGTGGGGGCGAGGATGAGTGCTTGGGGATGGCGGATGTCGGCGTCGATAAGCGACAAAATGGGCAGCGCGAATGCTGCGGTTTTGCCGGTGCCGGTTTGGGCCAGGCCGAGCACATCATGCCCGTCGAGGAGGACGGGGATGGTTTGGGCTTGGATGGGTGACGGGGTTTCAAACCCCACATTTTCTACTGCTTTGACTACAGGCTTGGGAAGGCCCAGCGTATCAAAGCTGGTGCCTGGGGTTTCTTCTGAGTCATTTTCATCAAAGTCGGTGGCCTCAGAAGTGTCCGCAACCCTGGAGTCGTCGCCACCCGGTTCCTCGACAACCACTTCGTCGAGGGTGATGGGATTGGGCGTGACTTCCTGCGAAGTTTCCTGAGATTCCGACACTACATTATTCTCATCCGGCTCGAAAGCGCTGCCGGTAGCGTCATCGGTAATACTCATTGCAGCACCACAGTACGCCATTTTGTGGCTAATAGCGAACCAGCACGACGCGTGTCTTATCAGATGTGATTTATCCTGGTGAGCTTTTCGACGGTGGGCAGGTCGGCGGGCGCCCAATCAAGTCCGGCAAGGTGCTGCGGGACCCGCCAGGCGATGGCCTGATGCTCCAGGGCCTGGGGCTCACCGGATTCTATGGTGCAGCGGTAGGTGCTGAGCGCAATATTATTGTGAATGGTTGTGGTGATTTTATCGCCGACGGTGATGACGCAGCCGAGTTCTTCACGGATTTCCCGTTTGAGGGCCTGCTTTGGGGTTTCACCGTTTTCGATTTTGCCGCCAGGGAATTCCCACATGTGGGTGTCGGCGCGCTGGGCTGCCAGAATCCGGCCGTCGCGGGTAATGACGGCACCAACAACCTCCGTGAGCTGGGTATCACCCAGATCGGATGGCCGGTGGAGGGTTTCCTTGGCCCGCAGCCAGGTTGCGAGGGCAACAAGGATGACGGCCCCGGCAATGAGGAATGCGTGTTTGTAACCGTATTGCTGCACCACCCAGCCGATAACCAGGGGCCCGAGAATGGTGCCGCAGTCGCCGGCCATTTGGAAGGCCGCCAGGGTTTTCCCACCGTTGCGATCGGAACCAATGATGTCGGCGAGGGCGGCCTGGATGGGCGGGTTGCTGAGCCCGGCCCCGAGGCCGGCAAAGGCGGAGAACACAACGAGAACCCCAAAGCTATGGGTGAACCCGAAACTGGCGGTGAAGACCATCGCCACGAGAAGCCCACAATAAATGGGGGGTTTGCGCCCAATGGCGTCGGCAACGCGCCCGGAGAATTGCAAGGCGATGGCGTTGCCCACGGCATAGGCGGAGAGCACGTAGCCGGCAATGGTGCCACCGTGGGTGAAGGTGGCCTCGACGAAAAGCGGGACCACGGCGACGCGCACCCCAAAATTCACCCACCCATTGGCGAACGAGGTCACGATAATGGCCCGATAGGTGGGGTGGCGAAGCGCCTCCATAACCCCCAATTCCAGCCGGGTGTCCTGGGATTGTGCCACACGGCTGCCAATATGTTTGGGCATAGACAGCCACACGACGAGGGAAGCCAAGGCCAGAAACAGCCCATAGATGAGGAATGGCCAGCGGAACCCCAAGACCGAGAGGAGCGACCCCAAGGCGGGGCCGAACACGGAGCCGAAGAGGAACCCGGAGGCATAGGCACCGGAGCAGCGGCCCCGGATGGTGGGCGGGGCAAGCCGCACGATGAGCCCCATGGCGGACACGGTAAACATGGTGGACCCAAACCCGGCAAGCCCCCGCAGGAGCACAAGATGCCAATACTCTTGGGCGGCGGCGATGAGCCCGGTGGTGACGGCAACGATGAGCAGACCGGTGATATACACCCAGCGGGCACCGAGTTTGTCAACAAGTTTGCCACCGGCGGGGGCGAACACTAGCCTAGTGAAGCTGAACGCGGAGATGACGGCGCCGGCCGCAACCGCACCGACACCGAAGCTGGTGGCAAGCTGCGGGAGGATGGGGGAAATGAATCCGTAGCCTAGGGCAATGATGAAGGCGGCAATCACCAAGATCCAGATTTCTCTGGGGATTCTCTCTGCCGGGCGGGCGGTTGGGTCACTGTTGGTAGTCATCGGTTTCTAGCGTAGACCTTGCCTAAGGAAAATCCGTAAAAAACCAACGGTCACCGAACATATTTTCGTATGCTTGGGTAGGGTGTCCGGGGCAGGTTTTAGGGTGGTAACCATGATGATGCACCAGGATTTTCCCGAATTACTTCCTGCGCCTTTCGATCCCGACACCATGGCGGATCGGGCCGTGACCCAGCATCCGCAGACCATTTCGGCATTGGGTTCGGTGATGCGTCATCCTCGTTCGCTATCGCGTCCGGCGGCAACGTGGCGGCCGCCGACCAAGAAACTCCCGGCGCTGACCGGCCGAAGGCGGTTGAATGCCACGATTTCCCGGCATCGGGTGGGCCCAGCGGTACAGCGAAAGTTGTACACGCCGGATAATCCGTGGGTTGCCGCCTACCTGGTGTTTCTGCGAATATCCGCCCCCGATGGGCGGTGGGTGGATCCGGGGGTTGCCCAGGGTTGGGTGCGGGCATTGGTGGGGTCGGATTATGTCGAATGCGTGCACGAATTGCCGCGAGAGTCAACGCCGACGTATGTGTGGGTGGTTGATGGTTCGTTTTTGCCGATTGCGTCACCGGCCGAATTGGTTACGCCAGCGCCAGTTCCCGCACGGTAGCGTATTGTGAGACTTCCGCCATCAGGGTGGGATCGTGGCAGGTCATGATGATCGCCGGCGGTCGGTTCCCGTGAAGATGGTGGTGTATAAGCCGGTGGAGCTGGGTGCGACCCGGGTAGTCTAGCCCTACGTCGGGTTCATCCAGCAACACCACATCAGTTCCCTGGTTGAATACCTTTTCGACCTGCGCGAGTCGCAGCATGGTGGGGGTGAGGTCGAGCGGGTGGGTTTCGAGGTCGATGCTGGCCAGGGCCCCGGCCGGTTCGCCGCCGATGAAGTCGCGGAGGGTGGTTTCGGTTACCTGGTCGCAGGCGCGTTGGGTTTGCAGGCTTATCGACGCCGGTTGCGGCGTGAGCGCCAGGGTGTGGAGGAGGGTGGTTTTCCCCACCCCGTTGGGGCCCCGGAGCCAACAGATTTCGCCGCGTTCGAGGCGTAAATGCAGTGGTGGCGTGGTGAATCCGGGTTCGGTGGGGGTGGTGAATTGCCACCAGCGCCGGCGGGGTGGTTCGCGCCGGCCGGCGACGTCACCCAGGTCGATGATGTCCCCAGTGGGGGCGCATGGTGGCAGTTGTGGGGGTGGGTGATGTCCGGTGTAGGGAACCATGGTGCCGTCGCGGAGTTCGAAGCAGCCAAAGTGGTGATCGATGGGTGGCAGGCTGTGGGCGACGGCAATGATATCCCCCGGATAACGATCTAAAATGTCGCACACTTGTTTGCATGATGTGGTGTCGAGGCCGGCCCAGGGGTCGTCGAGAATGAGGGTGTCTGCTTGGAGCACCAGCACGCTGGCCAATGCCACCCGGCGGGTTTGGCCGCCGGAGAGCCTGGTGGGGTGGGCTTCCGCCAAGTCCATGAGGTTCAAATCGGTGAGAATTGCGGTCACCTGGTCGAGCATGATGTCGGGATGGATGCCGCGTTGTTCCAGGCCGAAGGCGACTTCTTCGATGACGGTGTCGCGGAGGTAGGTGAGGTGGCAGGTGGCGTCGGCCCCCAGGTAGGCGACCTGACCCCGCGGGGCGGCGTCGACAAGCTCGCTGGCCCACGATGAGAGGCCGTCACCGATGACGAGGTGGCGTTTCATACGATAATCACCAAAGTGATGGCAGCCAGGGGCAAAAGTATTCGAACAAGTTTTTGTATTGTGCTGTCGGGTGGTGGTCGCAGCACGGTGCGGCGGCCGGGGAGTTCCAGGCCCATGGTGGTCATGGCGGCGGCGCGCTGCCCACCGTGGTAGAGCACTTGCACGAGCACTGGTATGACCAGGTTGCCGGGGTGTGGGGTGCGGCCGGCGAGTCGGCAGGCGTCGCGCATGCGCCGGGTGATGTCGTGGGCTTGGGGCAGGAATTGGATGGCGGAGCCCAGGATGAAGCTCATGCTGTGGTGGATGCGAGCGGTTTGGAGGGCCTTGACCAGCTCAGGGATGCGGACAGCCGTGAGCGCGGCCAACAGTGCTGCGATGAGCGCGGCGAATCGGAGGCTCAACTGCCCGGCGGTCACCAGCCCGTCCCGGTAGGTTGCGGCGAAGGGCACGTAGATGAGCAGCATGGACAGGCCGGTGGGGAGGCTGAGGGCCAAGGTGGTGGCGATGAGCGAGAGGTTACGGGTGGTTGCCGTGCCCACGACCAGTGCCGCAATCATCACGGTGGCGGACACCCACGGATTATTCAGCCCTAACACGATGATCCAGGCGGTGAACCCGCACACGATGCTGGTCAGGGGGTTAAGTGCGCGCATGGAAGCTCGCTAGGGTTTTCTTCGGCAGGGATCGGATTGCCACATGGACGATAATCATGACCAGTGCCTTGTCGAGCGGGTCGGACACGAGTGATTGGGCGGTGACGGATCCGATGAGGGAGTTTCCCATTTCCCGGAATAATGACACGAGGGCGCCTGTGCCCACGCCGGCGGTTCCGCCATAGACGAACGCGGCGACGGGGGCTGCCAGCATGCCGGAGATGACGCCGAGCACCACCCCGGCCGTGATGGTGAGGGGAATGTTCCGCAGCATCCCCTTGGCAATCATGACCCCGGACAGCAGCCCGACCATGGCGGATACCGCTGCGAAAGGGAGGGCCGCGGGGTTGAAAAGCCCCCAGACGATGCTGCTGAGGGTGCCGGTGGCCAGGCCGGCGATGGGCCCGGCGAGTCCCGCCACCAGGACGGTGCCCACCGAGTCAAGGTAGAGGGGGATGCCCACGGAACCGACGATTTGGCCGATCACAATGTTGAGCACCAGGGCGGCGGGGATGATGGCGATCGTGCGGGCGGGCAGGATCGGCAGACTGGCTGACAGCAACAGGATCGCGCCGAGCACGTAGCCGCCCAGGGTGATGAGTGCGGGGCTGGACCCGCCAACGGATTCCCAATCGGTGGGGCGGGTAAAAACCAGATAAAACCAGGTTCCGAAGATGACGGCAACGCCTACTGTGGCGCGGATACGTTGGGCGGTGGTGAGTGCGGGCATGGGGGTATCACGTCCTGTTAAGTGGGCATGCGAAACTAAACCCCTATGTCACCTCGGAGTTGTTCCCATCCTAAAGCATGGGTGGCGTCGACGCCAAAAGTTTAAGACTGCGGAAAAACTCCGCCCAGGCCTGCTGCGGGTCCACGCCGGTCACCAGCTTGACGACGGGTTTTCGGCCGGGTTGGCCGGTGGTTTCCGCCAACCAGTGCCCCTTGAAGTCGGCCACGGTGGTACCGCGCAGCAGGGGTGAGGTGGTTTCCACGTCGACGGCCACGGTGGCGGTGGCATAGTCGACAGTGCCCAGGGCCACCATGGTGGTGATGAGGTCGTGGATTTGGGCCTGGTAGCCCTCCCCCATGACCTGGTGGAATTCGAAATAGAATCGCAGCAAATCCGGCAGAACATCAGCCAGTGGGTGGTGTGCGGCGGCAAGAATATCGCACGCGGCATCCAGCAGGTCGGGTGAGAACAGCATGCTTTCCGTCACGGGCTGGGAGCGCACCCCCAGGGGGCAGACGGTGATGGGAATGGTGGTGTGAAATACCTCGGCGGCGGCGTGGGGGTCGACCCACGTGTTCCACTCCGCGGTGGGGGTGGTATTGCCGGGGTACAGGTAGGCGCCGCCCATGAGGTAAATGCGCTGGTGGGCGGGGTGGTCACGCAGGTAGGTGGCCAGGTTTGTGGCCGGCCCGGTGATAATCAGGGTGGCGTCCCGGTTGGCGCGCCACAGGTCGTCCCACCCGGTGTCGGCGGCGGGCACACCCATGGGAACCGTGTCGGGCCGCTCCCCCGGAGTCACCGATATCGTGTCCGTGCTGGTCTCTGGGGGAATCACATAGCCCAGGCCGTGCGGCCCGTGGGTTTCCGGGGTGGTGACCAGCGGCACCACCAGTGGCGTCGGTACGCCCGCCGCCACCGGCACATTCGGTAGGCCGCAGAGTCGTAAAATGTGGGCGCTATTGAAGGCGGTTTGGGTGGCGTCGACATTGCCGGCGGTGGTGGTGACCGCTCGAAGCTGCACCTCCCCCGCGGCCGCAAGGCCGGCCAGGTAGATGAGCGCCAGGGCATCATCAATGCCGGCATCGCAGTCGATAAGAACCGGGTGGCTGTTATTCTTCCTCGTCGTCATCTTCGTCATCGTCGTCGAAGAAGAATTCGTCGTCATCATCCTTGCCGAAAAGGTCGTACACATCCGGCTCGTCATCATCATCGTCGTCGAGGGGCACCAATTGCTCCGCCCAGGATTCGGCCTGATCTGCCGCCAACGACAGGACGTCGAAAAGCTTATCGAAGTCGGTGAAGGAACCCAGGTCCAGGGTTTCGGTACAGGTTTCCAGGATACTGCTGGCGTATTCCTCGATTTTGGCGTTGACCTCCCTCATGCTGAGCTTCCGCACCTCCCCCATGGCCGAAAAATGCCGTTCCGCCTCCATCATGTGGCTCTCAAACTCGGGGTCGACGGCATCAAACTGCACCTTTGCCGTGGGAATGCCCTCGACAATCTCAATCGTCACCGTCACACTGGTGTTATCACCCAGCGAGGCGGATACCCGATTTTCTTCCTCATGATCCTGCACAAACTCCAGGTCAGCTATGCGCTCATCGGTACCATCCAATAAATCCCCCAACAAGGTCACCACCTGGTCGGTGGCAATATGCGACGCCACGGCCTGCACCGCGTCGGGCACCGAAAACGCCACGGACACCAGCACCGCCTCGAAATCCGCATCCCAATCATCGTCCGCGGTGGCAATATACACGTTTGCCGCCGGCACGAGGGGGTCAATTTCCACGAACTGTATCTCCACCTCTGAGGTGATAGGCACAAAAAGCGTATCTCCTTGAACCCGGGATTCGATTCCGTCGGCATCCAACGCGGTGGCAATTTCCTCAAAGAAGGTCATGACGACACTCATCCTCAAAAAATCATGTGATTACTGTGGTTATGGTTACACAGCGTGGTAACCCCTAGTGCACACACTAACCTACTTCGCCACCCCTTGGGGCTAATACTGAGAAGCAGCCGCAATAATCCCAGCTATCCGCTTCTTTTTCGGCACGTGCGGACAGGGGGCACAATATCCCGCATCATCCCCATGAAAAACCATGCAACAGCTGCTGCGATGCACCACCAAATAGTCCGGCTCCACATCCCCCGGCCGCACCGGCACCACCTGGTCGTCGCAAACCTGTTCAAACCTTAATGGGGGGAGGCGAACGTCCGCAACCTGCTGCAACCCTTGGTGTATCTCCGACGCCACCGCGATGGCCCGGTCCTGCTCAAAATGCTCATTACCGGCTCCCACCGCCGGCTGCACCATCCCGTCCGCCACCACCGCCCACAACGGTGCCGGCCGCACCTTCGCCACCCGGCACAACGTTGCGATAATTGGCGCGAAACTTTCCCCCGCATGCCTGCCCGATGCCACATAGCTTTCTGCCCGCTGGCCCGGCCGAAACCCAAACCAATACCCCTCCCCCTCGTCCCGCTGAAACACCAACCCGGAGGACAAATCCAGGTCGGGAATCTCCTCGGTGAGCACCATTGCCACCACCGATGGTGCCACCACCGACCAGGTCAGTGAAAACAACCACATGTGCGCCCCAAAACGATCCTCGTGCAGCTTATAGGTTTGCCGACCCGTGGCAATTCCCCGCCGCACCACCTGATCGCTGGCCAGCATTTCGGCCGACAGCGCCGCCCCCAGCGACTCATCCACGCAGGGCGCATACTGTGGCTGGCCTGCCACCGCCCGGGCGATCGCCCGATCCACGGCGTGGGAAACATTGGTGGGGCTCATAGGTGAATCCTCCTCACGAATTGTTCGAGCAAAACCGACAAACACGACACTGGTAGCACTGCCACTGTCCTATCCGCCGGTTTCTGCATAATCCCAGTCTACGGGCATCCGCAGGCGGATTACTCGGTTTCTAATAACTTTGCCATCACCTCGGGGCGGCCCTTCCCCCACTCCACCATGCTGTAGTTCTCCCACGCCACCCGCCGGGCCGCGCCGGGGTCGTACACCACATAGGCGGTGGTGTCGAACACCTTGGTGGCCCGGCCGGGCAGGGTATCGCTGGGCATGCGATATTGCGGCCAATCGGTTTCCGGGGTGGTGGCCACCCCGGTTCCTGCCGCAGCGGTGGCGGTGTTGTTCGGGTTGCCGGTGTGAATGAAGCTGGCCCAGTAGCTTTGCATTTGGTCCCGCAGCGTATGGAGCTCCTCCCACCCGCCGAGCTTATTAATGGCGGCGGCTTTGGAGCCATCCAGGTCACCAAAAACCGGACTGAGTTCGGCGGTGTGGGAGGCCCCAATGCCCAGCCATCGGAGGGCTGCGGGCGCATAGTCGAATCTGTACATCCAGGTGGGGGCGGAGAGGCTGTGGGCGGAGGCGGCGATCACGCTGGGTGCCCAAAACACCGAATCGGTGAGCAGTTCGGCATAGTCATTGCGGGAGGCAGCGTTGTTGTAGAACCGGAGAATGGTGTCGGCGCCGTGCGGGTCGTAGCCTTCCAGCATGGTGCGGGCCCGCTGCGCCCGCTTCTTCGACCTGAAATAGAATGTTTTTGCGAATGCCACTTCGTCGATATTGGTGCCGATCATGAGGGGGATTTTGTGTTGCTCCCCGGCGCGGAATGTGGTGATGGGGTGGTCGCGGATGAGGTCACCGTCGACGATGGCGCCGAAGCAGGCATTGAGGTTGAGGAGTTCCCCGCTGCGCCATAGCATGGATTGACCAGCATTAATGAGGGTTTCGGGGCTGAGTTCCCGCAGTTCGTCCAGGGTGGGATTGGTGAGTCCGGCGCGGGTGACGAGTTCGTTGCACCAGAAGGCGGCTTGGGCGGCCGAGTGGACGGCGGCGACGGGGGCGGATTGGGCGATGGCCCGGTGGAAGAGGCCACGTGCTGCGGGAACACACATGAGGGTGATGACGCTGGCGCCGCCGGCGGATTCGCCCATGAGGGTGATATTGGTGGGGTCGCCACCGAAGCTGGCGATGTTGTCTTTGACCCAGTGGAGGGCGAGGAGTTGGTCGAGGACGGCGGGGTTGGGGACGCAGTCGTCGCCGAAGCTGGAGAAGTCAAGGTAGCCGAGGGCGCCGAGCCGGAAGTTTAGGGAGACATAGACCACGTCCATGGCTTGGACGAGGTAGTGGCCGCGGAGGACTTGTTGGTGGCTGGATCCGTAGATGAAGGAGCCGCCGTGGAGGTAGACGACGACGGGGAGGGTGCGGTCGTCGTCGGGGCGGACAATGTCGAGGTTGAGGCAGTCTTCGCTGCCGCGGATGCGGTCGCTGGGGGTGAGGGAGGGTTGGGCGGCGATGGCACCGTATTCGGTGCAGTCTTTGATGCCGTCCCATCGTGGTGCCGGGCGGGGGGCGCGGAATCGGTGGTTGCCGGCGGTGGTGTCGCCGTAGGGGACGCCGCGCCAGGTGCGGAGGGGCCCGGGGATGGTGAGTCTAAGGCCGCAGATAGTGCCGGCGGTGGTGGTGATTATGAGGTCGTCGGCGACCTTGTTGCGGGGTGTGTGATTGGGGGTTTTGACGCTGGTGTCCGCCGCGCGTGTGGGTTCCGCAGGGTCGCCTGTCGAAGCATTGGTGGGATGGGGGCCGAGGGGGTACCGCATATTTCACTAGAGTAGGTGACATGGTGAATTACGTCGACCGGGATACGGTTTTGTGCATTTCTTTGGCTGCTCGCCCTTCGAATCATGGGGTGCGGTTTCATAATTGGCTTTATGACAAGTTGGGGTTGAATTATTTATATAAGGCGGTGGCGCCGACGGATATTGCGCAGGCTGTGGCGGGTATTCGGGGTTTGGGTATTCGGGGAGCGGGGGTGTCGATGCCGTATAAGCAGGCGGTGATTCCGCTTGTCGACGAGTTACACCCTTCGGCGGCCCGGATCGAGGCGGTGAATACCATTGTCAATACGGATGGGCGATTGGTTGGGTACAACACAGACTATGTGGCGGTGGCGGACTTGTTGCGGGAGCACGAGGTGGATCCGGGCCTGCCGGTGGTGGTACGGGGGTCGGGCGGCATGGCGAATGCCGTGGTGGCCGCCATCGCGGATCATGGCATGACCGGCACGGTGGTGGCACGGAATGCGGCGACCGGCCAGTCATTGGCCTCGCGGTATGGGTGGTCGTATTCGGATGCGGTGCCGGCCGGGGACTTGGGGTTGGTGGTGAATGTGACCCCGTTGGGTATGGCTGGGGCGGATGCGGATGTGCAGTCGTTTAGCGATGCGGAGATTCAGCGTGCCCAGGTGGTGTTTGATGTGGTGGCGTTTCCGGTGGAGACCCCGTTGATTCGGGCGGCCACTCGGCTGGGGATACCGGTGATTACTGGTGGGGAGGTTATCAGCAGGCAGGCTGCGGCACAGTTTGAGCTCTATACCGGGGTGCGGCCAACGCCGGAGGATGTGGCCGCCGCGGAGGAGTACGCATCGGCATAGAACCAGCACATATGGGGAGGTAAGAGGAATAAGGGGTAAGGTTTTTACGCCCTGAGCGAATCGGTGTGCACCTGGCGGCCTCCACCGTTTAAAGTTGAGCACTACCAGTCATAATTGATGAAAAGGTAGGTGCGAAACCTAATGTTTAAGTCTCGGTCGAAGTCGCAGGATTCCTCGAATGCGGTTGTGGTGACCGATTATGTTCATTCGGATCCGGAAGCGTTGATGCAGGAGTCCGGGTTGGTGGCCAGGTGGTTGGTGACCGGTTTAGATAAGGCGGCGAAGCTGCAGCACAAGACGATTATAAAGTATGTGGATCGGCTGAAGGAGAAGAATCCACAGGCCACCCCGGCCGAGATTCAGGCGAAGTTGGATAAGCATTTCCTGTTGACGATCACCGGCACCGGCGCAGGCGCGGGTGTGACAGCGGCGATTCCGGCGGTGGGGTTTGTGACAGGGGCTGCCGCGGTCGGGGTGGAGTCGTTGGCGTTTTTGGATGCGGCAACGTCTTATGCGGTTGCCTCCGCATATTTGCGGGGGGTGGATATCAGCAACCCGGAGCGTCGTAAATCGATTGTGTTGTTGTCGGTGGTGGGTTCAGAGGGCACGCCGTTGGCGACTGCCACGATGGGGACGGATTCGACGATTGCGCTGCTCACTAGGGCTTCGACACCGAAGTTGAGCGATTTGAATAAGAAAATGTTCAACTTCGCCATGAAGCGCATCAGTAAATCCATTCGACTTGCGTGGTTGGGTAAGCTCATGCCGTTGGGGATTGGTGCCGTGCTAGGATCCGTTGCTAACCGTAAGATTGGCAATAATTTGATCGATCATGTGGCCGAAACCTTAGGGCCGCTTCCCACGAGTTTTTAGTTTTTCAAACCTGTATGCATGTTTCTTCGACGCTGCGGCAGCTGTGGCGGACCGCACGGAAAACCCCCGTCACCGTGGCCTTGGCGTTGATATCCACGCTGATGGTCACGCTGTGTGACATCATCATTCCACTTATCACCGCCACCGCGATTGATAGCGCCACCGCGGCCGACGGCGGTCATTCCGCCGGTGGGGTGTCGATCACTACCGTTGTGGTGTTGCTGGTGGTGGCGGCGCTTGTGCGCTACCTGTTTCAGTTCGGTCGGCGCTACACGGCCGGCCGGTTATCGAACACTGTGCAGCACCAGTTGCGGGTGGAGATATTGCGCAGCCTGCAGCGTCTCGACGGCCCGGGGCAGGATCGGTTACGGACCGGGCAGGTGGTATCCCGGTCGATTTCTGACCTGAATTTGACGCAGGCCATGGTGGCCATGATGCCGCTGATCGTGGGCCATGTGCTCAAGATCGTTATCACGTTGGGGGTGATGTTGTGGATTTCCCCGCTGCTCACCCTGATTGCGGTGGTGTTGTTGCCCCTGTTGGCGTGGCTCACGATGATGTCCCGCCCCACCTTGTTTGCGGCGACGTGGGCCGCTCAGCAGGCCGTCGCGGACCTGTCGACTCACGTGGAGGAGACCGTCAGCGGCATTCGGGTGGTGAAGGCCTTCGTCCAGGAATCCCGGGAGGTGGCGACGCTGCGGAACGCCGCCCGGGTGGTGTATGCGCAAATGATGCGGGCCGCCCGGTTGACTGCCCGCTACCGGCCATTGGTGCAGCAAATACCGAATATATCTCTGGTGCTCAGCATTGGGGTGGGTGGCTTTCTGGTGTTGCACGGCGACATGAGCATTGGCGTGTTTGTGGCCACGAGCGTGTACATGGTGTCGCTTACCGCGGTGGTGTCCATGGTGGCGGGCATGCTGGTGCAGCTACAGCTCGGCATGTCGTCCGCCGCACGGGTGTTCGATCTCATAAATATCCAGCCTGACACTACCACCCCACCGAATCCCGAGCCAGTACCGGATGGGCCGCTCGGCATTGAAGTGTCGGGGGTGGATTTCACCACCAACGATCAACGCGTGTTATCGCAGTGCACCATGGCGGTATCGCCCGGGGAAACCCTGGTTATCGTGGGTCCAGCCGCCGCCGGGAAAACGATGCTCGTGCAACTATTATGCGGCTTCTACCAGCCCGATTCCGGCAGCATTTCACTTGTCGACGCCGCGGGCCGCCGCACCGACTACCACAGCCTGGATCTCGCCAACCTGCGGCAGGCTGTCGCATGCGTGTTCGATGAGCCGTTTCTGTATTCCGCCACTATCCGCGACAACATTGATATGGGCCGTGGCCTCACGGACGATGACATTTGGGCAGCCGCCCGCCACGCCGCCATAGACCGCACAATCGCCGACCTTCCGAACGGCCTCGACACCACTGTGGGCGAGGGTGGCCTTACGCTTTCCGGCGGCCAACGCCAACGCATCGCCCTGGCGCGGGCACTGGCCGGCAACCCGCGCATCCTCATTCTCGACGACGCCACCTCCGCCATCGACGCCAGCACCGAACGCACCATTTTCCACAACCTCACCTGTCACTTTGCCGACACCACCGTCATCGCCATCGCCCACCGGCACTCCACCCTCGACATCGCCGACCGGATAGGGCTCATGGAAGACGGCGCCCTCACCGCCACCGGTGACCTGGCCACCATGCGCCAAAATCACCGATTCAGCCACCTCATGGACCTGAACTTTCCCTCGGCGGCCCCCGCGGGCGACCCTATCCCCTTCGACGATGGCCCTACGGAGCCCGGCGTCGATAAGCTGTGGCCCACGGTCGCCACCATGGACGCACGGCTCACCATGTCACGGACCGCCATGCGCACCGCCGCCGCCATGGCCGGCGCGAACCCGGCTGCCGGCGGCCGGGGCACCACACGTGGCAACATGGCCTCAACCACCATGCCCGCCACCAAGGAACTCCTGGCCCGCGTCGACCGACTACCGCCCGCCACCGCAACCCCCAAAACCATCACCCACTCCCCCACCGCAAAGGTGACCGCCGGCTCACTGTTTTACTCCGTGCGATGGCTATTGGTCCTCGTCGTCGGCCTCTTCACCGCAAGCGTGCTCACCGGGCTGATCATCCCATCCCTCATCCGCCACGCCATCGACCGCGGTGTCGCCCTGGGAGACGAAACCACCATGTGGCGCGTCACCCTGGTCGGCCTTGGCGTTGTGCTCATCACCTGGGCGCTCACCGTCGCCACCACCATTTTCACCTCCCTCACCGGGGAACGCCTGCTCTACGATCTCCGCATCCGTTCGTACACGCATTTGATGCGCCTACCCATGCGCTATTTTGAGGCTACCAACACCGGCACCATCATGACCCGCATGACCACCGACATTGATGCCCTCAATGGTTTCCTGCAATCCGGGTTCACCTCCGCGGTCGTGGCCATCACCACTCTTGTCGGCATTCTCATACTGCTCGCCGTCACCAGCATCCCGCTGTCGCTCATCGCCCTGGTTGGCGTGCCCGTTATCGCCGCGGGCACGGTGGTGTTTCGGCGTGTCTCCACCCGGCTCTACGCCCGGGCCCGGGAGGAGATCAGCGAGGTCAACGCTCTATTTCATGAAGCCATCGCTGGGCTGCGCACCACCCAAATGCATGGAATGGCGGACAAAAACCTGCACCGCTTCACCCAGGTTGCCGCCCGCTACCGAACCACCCGCATTCACACGCAAACCGCGGTGGCCATCTACTTCCCGGGCATCAACGCGGTGAGCGAACTGATTTCCGCGGCGGTCCTCGCCGTGGGCGTCAGCTTGGTGGCCCAGGGGCACCTCCCCACCGGCGTGCTGGTGGCGTTTCTGCTGTACCTAGATCGGCTCTACACCCCCATCCAGCATTTAAGTCAGGTGTTCGACTCCTACGGGCAGGCGCAGGTGGGGTTCCGTCGTATCTCCGCCCTCCTCGCCGAACCCACCGAGCAGGCCAAACCGATAGAGTCCAACCCCGAAAACACGAACGCCGCAGTCGACGCCCGTGGACCTATCCGATTCGACCGTGTCGGCTTCTCTTACCCCGGCGCCGCCCAACCGGCCCTGCGCACCGTGACATTCGATATCGCGCCGGGCAGCACGGTGGCAGTCGTTGGCCCCACCGGCGCCGGCAAATCCACGATCGTCAAATTAATTGAACGATTCTATGAACCAACCGAGGGGGTCATCCGCGCAAACACCACAAACATCAAGGATTTACCTATGAATGAGTGGCGTTCTGCCGTGGGTTTCGTCCCCCAGGAAGCTCATCTGTTTACCGGAACCATCGCTGAGAACATTGCCTACGGCCGCCCCACAGCCAGCCAGGAGGAGATCACCGATGCTGCCCGCCGGGTGGGGGCACTGCACGCTATCGCCGCCATCCCCGGCGGGTTCAACGCCCGGATCGGCGAACGGGGCCGGGGGCTTTCCTCAGGACAGCGGCAGCTTGTGGCCTTGGCCCGGGCGGAAATGATTCACCCCCAATTGCTGCTTTTAGATGAAGCAACCGCCACCCTGGATCCGGCCACGGAAAAAACCATTGTGGCGGCGAGCAACCGGGTGACCCAGGCCCGAACCGCCGTGGTGGTAGCACATCGACTTGCCACGGCGAGGCGGGCGGATCTGATTTTAGTAGTGTCCGATGGCGTCATTGTGGAATCAGGCACACACGAATTATTACTTTCTTTTGGGGGTAGCTATGCCACAATGTGGCAGGGTAAGACGCCCTAAATTCGCAGCGTATTCTTTCAGTGTGAAATGCAACATACTGAATCCAGATTTTACTTTAGAATCAATTACAGCTGACGGGTACGAAACCGTTAGCCTAGATTGAGCTAGTACAACGAGTGAATATTGAAACAAGACTGTCGCAAAGAAATGAGGCGAGCACTTGCCGTGAGCAATGCGAGTACTTTCGGGCAAAATCAATGGTTGGTTGATGAAATGTTCCAGCAGTTCCAAAGGGATCCCCAGTCGGTAGATCCCGAGTGGCGGGAGCTTTTCGAGACCACCGGCACGCCAAGCAAACCTACTACATCTAATACCAATCCCTTCAAGCAACAGCAACCACCGGTCACGCCCCGCCAAACGCAGGCCCAGCAGACCGCCAATCAGCCCAGTCTGGCCAGTTCGGTGCAGCAGCTGGACCCCAAGGAGGTCGCAACCAAGGCCGATCATCTTCATATTGACGAGGCGAATAAGGAAGAAAAGCGGGAGGAAGAAGCTAAGAAGCTCCAGCAATCCCCCTTGGGTCGCGTCGCAAAGCTACCAAGTCCCGGCGAGAAAACCCTCAAGGGCGTGTATAAAGCCATCGCTAAAAACATGGATGAGTCGCTGGAGATTCCCACGGCCACCTCGGTCCGGGACATGCCGGTCAAACTCATGTTCGAGAACCGGGCGATTATTAATGAGCATATGCAGCGCACGCACGGTGGTAAGGTGTCGTTTACACATATCATCGGCTATGCGCTGGTCAAGGCGCTGATGGCTCACCCGGATCTGAATAATCATTATGACGTGATAAACGGCAAGCCGACAGTCATCACTCCGGAGCATATTAATCTGGGGTTAGCGATCGACCTGCCGCAAAAGGACGGCACCCGTGCGCTCGTGGTGGCAGCCATTAAGGAGTGCGAGACCCTCGACTTTAAGACGTTTGTCGAAAAATATGAGGACATCGTGCGCCGGAGCCGGAAGAACCAGCTCACGCTGGATGATTTCGCTGGTGTTACGGTCTCTCTCACGAACCCGGGTGGCATCGGTACCCGCCACTCGGTGCCGCGGCTCACTAAGGGGCAGGGCACGATCATTGGTGTGGGTGCCATGGATTATCCGGCGGAATTTGCCGGGGCTTCGCAGGACCGACTGGCCGAGCTGGGCGTGGGCAAACTGGTCACGATCACATCCACATACGATCACCGGATTATTCAGGGAGCGGAATCCGGCGAGTTTTTACGCACCCTGAGCCAACTCTTCGTTGACGATGCGTTTTGGGATGAATTATTTGCTGACATGCACATCCCCTACACGCCCATGCGCTGGTCGCAGGATTTACCGAACACCGGTTTAGACAAAAACACCCGGGTCATGCAGCTCATTCAGGCATACCGGTCCCGCGGCCACCTCATTGCCGATGTCAACCCACTCCACTGGGTCCAGCCGGGCATGCCGGTCCCCGAACACTCCGACCTCAACATTGAGTCTCATGGCCTCACGATTTGGGACCTGGACCGTCGCTTCCACGTGGGTGGCTTTGTGGGCCGCGAAACCATGACTCTGCGTGAGGTGTTAACGAAACTCCGCAATGCCTACACGCACAAGGTAGGTTCGGAATACACCCATATTCTGGACCGGGACGAACGCACCTGGCTGCAGAATCGCCTGGAAGACGGCATGCCCAAGCCCACCCCGGCGGAGCAAAAATTCATTATGCAGCAGCTGAACTCCGCAGAGGCGTTCGAAACCTTCCTGCAAACCAAGTACGTGGGCCAAAAACGGTTCTCGCTGGAAGGTGCCGAGTCGCTCATTCCACTCATGGACTCCGCTATCGACACCGCCGCAGGTCAGGGCCTGGACGAGGTGGTTATCGGCATGCCGCACCGGGGCCGGTTGAATGTGCTCTTTAATATTGTGGCGAAACCATTGGCCACGATCTTTAACGAGTTCGAAGGCCACATTGAGCCCAAGGCAGCCGGCGGTTCGGGCGACGTGAAATACCACCTGGGTTCCGAGGGCACGCACCTGCAGATGTTCGGCGATGGTGAAATCAAGGTGACGCTCACCGCGAACCCGTCGCACCTGGAGGCAGTCAACCCGGTCATGGAGGGCATCGCCCGCGCCAAGCAAGACATGCTGGACAAGGGCAAGAGTGGATACACGGTCATGCCGCTATTGCTGCACGGTGATGCCGCATTCGCCGGCCTGGGTATCGTTCCCGAAACCATTAACCTAGCACAATTGCGGGGCTATACCGTGGGCGGCACCGTACACATTGTGGTGAACAACCAAATCGGCTTTACCACTACCCCCGATTCGGGGCGTTCGAGCCACTATGCAACGGACTTAGCAAAGGCATTTGGCTGCCCCGTCTTCCATGTCAATGGCGACGATCCCGAAGCCGTCGTATGGGTTGGCAAACTCGCTACCGAGTATCGGCGGCGGTTCGGCAAGGACGTCTTTATCGACATGATCGCCTACCGACGCCGCGGGCACAACGAAGCCGACGACCCATCAATGACCCAGCCCAAGATGTATGAGCTTATCGACGGCCGCAAGACCGTTCGTGAACAGTACACCGAGGACCTCCTTGGCCGTGGCGACCTGACCAAGGAAGACGCCGAAAAGATCGCCCGCGACTTCCACGACCAGATGGAATCGGTGTTCAACGAGATCAAGAACTCGGAGAAAAAGGCCTTTACCCAGCAGGAAGGCATCACCGCCGCCCAGGAAATCCCGCATGGCCTCAAGACCAATATCACCCGGGAAGAGCTGCAAGAAATCGGCCAGGCCTACGCCACCCCGCCGGAGGGCTTCACCTTCCACCCGCGGGTGGCACCTGTTGCGAAGAAACGCCTGGAGTCCGTCACCCAGGGCGGCATCGACTGGGGTTGGGGCGAGCTCATTGCCTTCTCCTCTCTGGCAAACCAGGGCAAACTGGTGCGGCTGGCCGGCGAAGACTCCCGGCGCGGCACATTCACCCAACGGCACGCCGTCGTCTACGACTCCCACACAGGCGAAGAATTTAATAGCCTTAACGAATTAGCGGAGGCGCACG
Organism: Corynebacterium matruchotii; assembly: GCF_011612265.2. Taxonomy (NCBI): domain Bacteria; kingdom Bacillati; phylum Actinomycetota; class Actinomycetes; order Mycobacteriales; family Corynebacteriaceae; genus Corynebacterium; species Corynebacterium matruchotii. The sequence continues at coordinate 1,691,762 of NZ_CP050134.2, forward strand.
GTAACGGCGGCAAACTGCTGGTTTATAACTCTGCCCTAACAGAATATGCGGGTATGGGTTTTGAATACGGTTATTCGGTGGGGAACCAGGATGCCGTGGTGGCGTGGGAGGCCCAGTTTGGTGACTTCGCCAATGGCGCCCAAACCATCATCGACGAATATGTGGCCTCTGGGGAAACCAAGTGGGGTCAGAAGTCTTCCCTGATTCTGCTGCTCCCCCATGGTTATGAGGGCCAGGGCCCGGATCACTCGTCGGCCCGGATTGAACGGTATCTGCAAATGTGCGCCGAGGGCAGCATGACGGTGGCGCAGCCCACCACCCCGGCGAACTATTTCCACCTGCTGCGACGACACGCCTTGGGTAATTTGAAGCGGCCGCTGGTAGTGTTCACCCCGAAGTCAATGCTGCGCATGAAGACGGCCACGAGTTCGGTGGCGGAGTTCACCGAGGTGACGAAGTTCCAGTCGGTTATGAATGATCCGCGGTTTGTGGACCATAAGGGCACGGTTGTGGGCGACCCGAACAAGGTGAAGACCATCATGCTGGTGTCCGGCAAGTTGTATTACGAACTGGCCAAACGTGCAGAGAAGGATCACCGGGATGATGTGGCCATCATCCGCCTGGAGATGTTGTATCCGTTGCCGTTTAATCGGCTGCGGGAGGCGTTTGCGGTCTATCCGAATGCGACGGAGATTCGGTTCTGCCAGGATGAGCCGGCAAACCAGGGCCCGTGGACGTTTGTGAATGAGCATTTGCCGAATTTCATCCCGGATTTGTTGCCGTTGAAGCGGGTATCGCGTCGGGCCCAGGCGTCGACGGCAACCGGGTTGTCGAAGGTGCATGCCGTGGAGCAGGCGGTCTTGCTGGATGAGGCATTTGCCCAGTGAGGGCCCACGGTGTTGCAGCCGCAATCTGTGCTGCGACCCGAGCCGCCACAGCAGCATCGGCGGTTGCTTGATCTCACTGGTCAGCGGCCAAATGGTGCGCAGCCGATGCCGGGAATGTCTGAGGCATCCCGGTGGTGGCTGATGATTACGCGCCTGGTGCGGGGGCAGTAATTTCCCGAAGGCTTGTCGATGTTTCCCTTGGGGGCGTCGGCAAGCCTTATTCTTTTTGCCTAATGTGTTTGGCGCATAACCCATTGATAATGGGTGTTTTCTTTCCAACATGTGGGTAGGGTGAGGGTAAAAGTGCCTATTGCCTATTGGAAATCTGTGTGAGAAACCATGATTGCCGACATATTTCGGATTCTCGGCGCACTTTACTGGGTGCCCGCCTACCAGCGGGGATATTATGCCCGGGAATGGTACTGGTTATTCCGCGCCGCCCATAGTGATGGGGAGCGGGCGCAGGTAGCGGCAAACGCTGTGATGATGGCGCATAAGCTGTGCCCCCTGGATCCTCGGGTAAGACGGGAGCGTTGTCGGAAGAACCGTATCCTGTTTCGGACTTATGCTGCGGCGATGCTATTTTTCATTAGCATAGGCGGGCTCATGCCGATTGAAGAATCCATAGAACTGCTCTTATTCCTTATCCCGTGTATGTTACCGCCCCTGATCTTGATGGGATTTCTTCTCTACAGTGACCGGCACCGTCGAGGCTATCAAGGCATGGTGACAAATGGTGTTGGCGGGACGATATGTTTTGAAGTCGCATGGTGTGGGGTGATGGGTGACATCAATCCGTGGCTGTCAAAGATTCCCGACATGATTTATATAGCCATTGCACTGGTTATTTATGTGTGCCCGGTGTTTTTGGTGTTGTTCATAATAAGCGCCGCACAAAATTTTGGACCCCAACCACCCGCATGTCAGGATCCACCGTTCCCACCAATCCCGTCATTCGCACCCCTGCCGCCGAAGACACCGCAGGTGCCGCCGGGGCATTAGGAGTTTTGTTTCTTGCCGTCAACGGGGTCTTTTTGTTGGTTTTTATTCACGAATTGGACACTGTTGTCGTCGAGGAATTGGGACACGACCTCGCTGGGGTTTTTTCCTTCCCGGCTTTTCTCCACCAGCTTCTCTAGTTTTTCGGTAGTGAGAATGCCCGATACCACGTTGAGGGCGCCGCGTTCATCCCGGTCCAAGACCGGGTTGCGGTAAATCGGGATGATGTGTTGGGGAATGTCGGATTCTTCTTCCGCGCAGCCTAGGGCGTTGGCCGGGTCGGTGCCGTTAAGGTTGCCACCCAGCGACCCCATGACGGCCTGGTACACCTCCTCCCGGCGGTCACCGGAGTTAATGTCTACTTTTTTGGTGGTGTCGGAGTATTTTTTCTCCAACTGCCGAGCCTTGTCACCATTGATGTAGTGCAGGATTCGGCCGGCGCAGGAAATATAAATGTCGGCGTTGCCCTGCCGAAGGCGTTCAATGCTGTGCTTCACCCCCAGGCTTTCCATGTTGATAACCGCGGGCCGACCATGCCGATCCAGGCCCTGTTTATAGAGTTCGCCGAGCACCACCTGTTCCATCGAATTGGCACGGACAGCGATTTCTACGATTTTTTCGCTGTCGGTGAACGTGTCGGCGGTGGGTTCGAATCGTTCGAGGTTGGTATAGCTTATGAAGATGAGGAGCAAAACCAAGGTGGGGACGGTGATTTTCAGGATGGTGCTACGCATGGTGGGTTCTGGCTCCTAGGAAACGAATATGTCAGCGCCTCATATTCTAATGCCCGGCGGCGATGAACTCGCTAATCAGGTCGCGGGCTTGCGGGGCTGAGTGGGGGTCACACAACACGTCGTAACGCCCGGCAACGATGTGGGTGGCGGAGGAGAAATCGCGGCGGCCGCCCTGCATGGCGTAGGAAACGCTGGCGGTGACGACGGAAAACACTATGCCCATGCCCACACCAAGAATGATGGAGCCCAGCCAATTGGTGCCGTCCATGATTCCTAACAGCAGGCCGAAGAATAACCCCAACCAACTGCCGGAGACAACACCGTTGAGAATCACCCGGGGCCAGGTGAGTCTGCCGGTCACCCGTTCGACTTCCATGAGATCGAGCCCCACAATGGTTATGTTGGACACGTCGAATTGTTTATCGGAAAGCATATCTACCGCGGCCTGGGCTTTATCATATGTGCTAAACGAGCCGACGGGCCAGCCTGCGGGGCGGGGGCGGGATTCTGCTGGTTGTGGGGGCATTGCACTATCCTTTCCATCATTATGGTGGTGGGTGGGGGTAAATTTTTCGTTTCAGGTTTATGGGGTTTACTTTGTGTAACGTTACTGCGATAGCGGTTGTTCCCTGAGGATAATGCGCAAAAACACCGATTGAAAAGTTTGCTACCGGCTGCGTTACACTCTACAACTATGAGTGAAGTGACTCGGGTGTACGCGGGACGGCTTGCGGGCATGGTGGTGCGGGGGCCGGAAACAGATGTGATCGGCCGGGTGCGTGACGTGGTGGTGAATGTGCGGCCGGCCGGGCATCAATCCCGCGTGTTGGGGCTGGTGGTGGAGATGACGAATAAGCGCCGCATTTTCCTGCCCATGCTGCGTATCGCCTCTATCGACCCACACGAAATCATGCTGGTGTCGGGGTCGGTTTCGTTGCGGGCGTTTAAACCCCGCACCGGTGAGCTCACGATCATGGGGGACATTATCGGGGCGAAGGTGCAGGTGGATGACCCGGATTTACCGAAAATCCATGCGAAACCCGTCGAGGTGGCCGACATTGAGATTGAGCGCACCCGCACCCGCGATTGGGCGATCAGTGCGGTGGCGGTCATTAGCGAGCGGGCAAAATTCGGCCGCCGCACCGAAATACTCATCGCATCGTGGAGGCATGTGCATGGCATCACCGCCGCCGGGGTGGGGATTTCCGACGCTGCCGCCGAGCTGCTCGCCGAGTTCGAAGACATGCGGCCCGCCGACGTTGCCACCGCTTTATACGAGCTTCCCGAATCGCAGCGGCATAGTGTTGCCAGCGAGCTTGACGACGAGCGCCTCGCGGACATTCTTCAAGAAATGAGCGAGGACCGTCAGGCGGAACTGTTAGACACCTTAGGTATTGAGCGGGCCGCCGAGATTTTGGAGGAAATGGACCCGGATGATGCCGCCGACCTACTGTTCGAACTCGACGATCAGAAAGCCGACGTGCTGCTAGAGCTCATGGACCCGGAAGAGTCCGCCCCGGTGCGGCGGCTCATGAGCTTCAGCCCGGACACGGTGGGGGCGCTCATGACCACCGAACCGCTCATTTTGGATGCGCAAACCACCGTTGCCGAGGCGTTGGCGCACGCCGCCAACCCGGATCTGCCCACGTCACTGGCTTCTATGGTGTTTGTGGCCCGGCCGCCTACAGCCACCCCAACCGGCAAGTTTTTAGGATGCGTGCATTTGCAGAAACTCCTGCGGGTGCCGCCATCAACCCTGGTGTCGGCCGCCCTCGACCCGGAACTACCCCCACTCTATGCTGATGATTCCCAGGAAACCGCGGCCCGGTATTTCGCTACTTATAATCTAGTGTGTGGCCCGGTCATTGATAATGATGGGCATTTATTGGGTGCGGTGGCGGTGGATGATCTCCTCGATCACCTGCTGCCTGATGATTGGCGTGATACCGGCATCCGACCGCGCGGCGAAGAAAAATAAGGAATGAGCGACGGCACGTCCCCAAAAAATGTGAGGAGGAGACGCATATGGCTGATCTCGACACCCCCCGGCTCAGCGGTAAGAAAACCTATTTCCGGATTGACGACGACACTGTGGGCGCCTACGCGGAAAAGGTGGCCCGGTTTTTCGGAACTGGCCGCTATCTCATGTGGCAAACCGTGTTCGTGACCGTGTGGGTGGTATTAAACCTGGGCGCCACCTGGTGGAAGTGGGATCCTTACCCGTTTATTCTGCTGAATTTGGCGTTTTCCACCCAGGCCGCCTACGCCGCCCCCCTGATTCTGCTGGCCCAAAACCGGCAGGAAGACCGGGACCGTATTTCGCTGAACGAGGATCGCCGACGGGCGTTCGAAACCAAGTCCAATACAGAGTTCATCACCAGGGAACTCACCGGCCTACGGCTGGCCGTGGGTGAGGTTGTCACCCGGGATTATTTACGCCACGAACTGGATGATCTGCGCACCATGATGGAACGCATTGAGGCCAAGATCGCCGACGAAGCGGCGGCCCGCACCGCCGCCCGTCACTATGCAGGGGAGGCAGCCCACGAGGATTTGCGCGATCCGGCACGGGGCCGATCACCGGAATAATATTCGCCACCATGGTGATGGTTTTCCCACGGAGCTTTCGTGGCGGCACCCCACGGACTAGAGTTGGTCGGTGATGACTACCACAATCACTGAATCAGATGTTCGTAAGGCCCTCTCCCGGGTGGAAGACCCCGAGATCGGCAAACCTATCACCGAACTGAACATGGTGAAATCCATTAACATTACCGGCACCGATGTTGCCGTGGAAATATACCTCACCATTGCGGGCTGCCCCATGAAAAACACCCTGGTGACCAACACCCGGGCCGCGGTGGCGGACATTGCGGGGGTAGGTGAGGTCACGGTCACTACCGATGTGATGACCGATGAACAGCGCCGGGAGCTGCGGCAATCCCTGCGCGGCGGGGTGGCGGAGCCGGTGATTCCGTTCGCCCAGCCGGCTTCCACCACCCGGGTGTATGCCATTGCTTCGGGCAAGGGTGGGGTGGGGAAATCCTCCATGACAGTCAACCTGGCGACGGCGTTTGCGCAGAAAGGCCTGTCGGTGGGGATTGTGGACGCCGATATTTATGGGCATTCCATCCCGGGCATGCTGGGGTCCGAGGACCGGCCGCATTCGGTGGACGATATGATTATGCCGCCGCAGGCACACGGGATTAAGCACATTTCTATCGGCCAGTTTGTGGATGGGAATGCGCCGGTGGTGTGGCGGGGCCCCATGCTGCACCGCGCCATCCAACAGTTTTTGGGTGACGTATTTTGGGGAGATTTGGATATTCTGCTATTGGATTTGCCGCCGGGAACGGGCGATATTGCGATTTCGGTGGCGCAGCTGGTGCCTAATGCAGAGCTGTTAATCATCACCACGCCGCAGGCCGCAGCCTCGGAGGTGGCGGAGCGGGCTGGCACGATCAGTATTCAAACGAAACAGCGCGTAGCCGGCGTGATTGAGAACATGTCCGCTATGGTGTTGCCGGATGGGAGCGTGCTGGAGGTGTTTGGTTCCGGGGGCGGCCAGGTGGTTGCGGAGCGGATCAGCACCCTGACTGGAACGAAGGTGCCGCTGTTGGGGTCGATTCCATTGGACCCCAACCTGCGGGCGAATGGGGATGCGGGCCGGCCGATTGTATTGGCAGACCCTGACTCCCCCACCAGCCAGGCAATCATGCAGGTGGCGGACAAGCTGGTGGTGCGGAAGGAATCGTTGGCGGGGAAATCCTTAAATTTGGGTGTTAGGTAACATCATCCCAGTTGAAGTTGCGGTTTTTCGGCCCACCGGCGGGCGGCTGGTTATCAGTGGTCGCAGGTGGGGTGGGCTGATCCGTGGGTTTGGTTTTCGGGTCAAGCATATCCATCACCTCGGGGTCGTCGTCGAAAAGCACCTTGCCGAGCGCCGCCTTGGGGCCCATCGCACGTATTGAGGTGATTTGGCTGATGGGTTTTTGAAACTCGGCAAGGTCAGCACTGAGATCGTCAAATTCCCCATTGAGTTCTTTTTTGGCGTTATTAATGGCCTTTCGGGCCGCGAAAATAGCGGCCCGTACATCTTGGATAACCCCAGGTAGACGCTCTGGGCCGATAACGATCAGGCCGATGATCAAAATAAAAAAGATCTCTGACCAACCAACGGAATCAAACACACAACTACTTTATACTAATTGCTATTTGCCCCGGTTTATGCGACGTAATCCTCGCGCTATACCATCCAGTTTTGCTATGAAACTTTCCGACGCCCGGGGTATGTCTTCCGCGCATGGCCCGTCGGGGCAGGATTGGGCTATCCCCATGAGCCGCTGCCGGAGATCCGATGGCATTTCCACTTTTGCCGTATTGGATTCTTTCAACCGTTTCGAAGCGTGCCGTTGCCGTTCGACTTCTTCCCGGCATTCCAGGCAGTGCACCAGGTGGATTTTTGCCCGATGCATGGCCAAGGGCGAAAGTTCCCCATCCGCATAGGCGGCAACAGCCTCGGGGTTTAGGTGATCGGTGGTAGCAAAATTTCCCACTATGGCGGTCACTTCGATGAACATTGAAGGCTGAATTCTACGCGCCTTAGGGGTGCTAGGAGTCTTGCGGCTATGGCTGCCTTGGCCGTTATGACTGGTGCGAGGTTCACGTGCAAAATCCGTCACTGCTCACCTCTTCTCTGAATCAATTACTTACGGTCTACCAACTACAACGAACACCAGATTATGAAAGTTCCTCACTGTCAATCCGTTGCAGTTTCATTACCGACCATTGTAGAAGATTTTCCACCACCAACTTGGGTAGGGGTGGTGAGAAAAAACCAGGCCCCCAGCCTACGCATAGTGCGCGGACCAGGGGCGGTAAATCCGGGGTAAGTTTTATTGCATGCTACCGGTATTGGGGGATCAGCAGTTTAGCGTCATTGTCGACTTCTGCCTTGGCTTCCAGGGCGGCCCGTAGTTGGGATCGACCCCGGTGGATTCGGGAACGCACGGTCCCCATTTTTACCCCCAAGGTGTCAGCGATTTCGTCGTAGCTCATCCCCATCACATCGCACAGCACCACGGCTACTTTGAAATCGGGGGCGAGCGAGTCTAGGGCCTCCTGCAACGCTGGGTCCAGGTTCGCTTCGGTGTAGACCTGCTCGGGGGTCATGTCGGTGCCGGGCACCCGTTCATAATCCTCCGGGAGGGATTCCATGGAAATTTTCGAACGGTGCCGCACCATGTCGAGGAAGAGGTTTGTGGTAATGCGATGCAGCCAGCCTTCGAACGTGCCTGGTTGGTAGTTTTTAATGGAGCGGAATACCCGCATAAAAGTTTCTTGGGTGAGGTCTTCGGCGTCATGCTGGTTGCCGGAAAGCCGGTAAGCCAAACGGTAGACACTGTCGGCGTGTTGAGCAACAATGTCGCCCCAACTGGGCATGTCACCAACGCCAGCATCAAACGCTGCTGTCCCCTGCAAATCCTGACCTTCCAAGGTGTCATCCTCGTGGTCGAAGGCTTCATGCGGGAAGTCTTGAGCGGTTGATTTCTGTCTCATGTCCTTGATTGTGCCGTATCCAACTTCTGATTTCCAGCAAGGAGCCTGTGAGTTTCCTGTCAATCATTTCCCCTTAGGAAGAATTAATGAATTAATTTTTATGGCTTATCCTGCTGTATTAGGTTTATATTTCTCGCGCTATAAGCTTAATGGTTTTATCCTGGAAAAACAACAGCAACATCCGTCACGTTATTATGAGGATTTTTCCGGTTTGCAACAGCGATTATTGGTTTTTCCTCACAAGTTTTTCCCGATGGAACCATGCGGAATGACGCCACGACCGGTTTTCACCCCCGTTTTTCGCCATGGCGTTCTAAGCTGGAACCGTGACTGACGAACTTCGCTTTTATCTAGAATCAACTACCGAACTCGACCCCACTTTGGAACAAGCATACGAAGACGCGCACGAGTTTGGATTACCAGTCCCGGATATTGTCACGGGTCGCCTGCTCACTACTTTGACGGCTGCCACTCAGGCGCAGGCGGCAATAGCGATTACGCCGGCGGCAAATGTGGTGGGGCTATATTTGTTGGCGGGCTTAGGCACCAATGGCATTTTAACGTGCGTGGCTCCTGAACCGGAACATCAACGGTTCGCCCGGCAGGCGTTTCGGTCCGCGGGCTATTCGCCGAGTCGCATCCGGTTTCTACCATCCCGGCCGTTAGATGTCATGGGTAGGTTAGCGTCACACTCCTACCAGCTTATTTATGCGGAGATTTCCCCGGTCGATTTAAAGGCGCTGGTGAATACCGCACTGCCCTTGCTCACCACCGGTGGTTCCATTATTTTGCCCGACGTGCTTTTTAGCGGCGCACTTATCGACGAGTTCCGCGCCACCCGGGACATGATCGCCGCCCGGGAGGCTGACGAATATATTTGTGCCCTGGAGGGGGTGTATGTAACTCGCCTACCACTGGGATCGGGAATGACGATTATTACGAAGCTGGCGTAACCAAACGTTCCGTGTCCACCCCAGCGGTTAAGGTGACAACCATGACGAACACAAACACCGTAAATGCCCTACCCGATATCCTGGAGCTGCCGGAACCTTTGGCAAACCAAGTGGGTGAAGAGTACACCAATGACGCCCGCGAATACGTGTGGCTCCAAATCGTACGCGGCGAAGATGATGTGAAAGAACTCGTGGAAGATTTCATCGACGGCTACGAACTTGAACCTTCCGCAGACACGAGCACCATCGTGACCGAATTCATCACCCACACCATGGCGATCCGACGGCAGCAGATTGCCGCACTCAAGGAGGCTGGGTTTTCCGGGAAAAGCAACCTGACGTTAGCTTTTGAAAAGCTTCAACAACAGGGGGTGTTGGCGCTAGAAGACTTCGGCTGCTGCAATAATTGTGGGCATACTGAAGCCACCGGGCTCATGAACGAGGAATCTGACCGGTGGCAGGCCTACGTATTTTTCCACGAGCAGGACACCGAACGTTTGATCGAAACTGGGGAAACCTGCCTACGATTCTACTGCAACTATCGGCACATTTGTTCAGATGAGGAGTGGCAAAAACTCGACCGCGCGCAGAAAGAAGCCCGGTTGGATAAGCAGCTACAAGAATTATTCGTCACCATCCTCGTCCCCACGTTTGCGGAATATGGCATGACCGTGGAGTGGAATGGTGACGTGCAAAGCTGCATGATGCTCAAGAACGCGTTTTTCTTCCGGGATCTCTAAGCGGCGTTTCCGGCCGGAAGGTAACGTCGACAAGCAAAATCGGTGCAACCATCATGGCTGCACCGACAAATTTTTTATTCCACTACGGAATTCTTACCAACAACAACCACGCCACCGGGGCTCAGGGAGAACCGATCGGCGTCACGTTCCTTGTCGACACCAATCAGGGCACCATCGCGGACCACGACATTCTTGTCCAAGATGGCGTGGCGCACAATAGCGCCCTTGCCGATACGCACACCAGGCATAAGCACGGAGCCTTCAACCGTGGCACCTTCCTCCACCATGACATCCGTCGACACCACGGAATTACGCACCGTGGATGCAGAAATGATGGAGCCTTGGGCGACCATGGAGGACTGGGCGATACCGCCCTGCACAAACTTAGCGGGCGGGAGCTCACCCAAGTCGGTGGAGCGGATAGGCCACTGCTGGTTGTACAGGTTGAAGATGGGGTGCACGGAAATCAGGTCCATGTGTGCCTCGTAGAAGGCGTCAATGGTACCGACGTCGCGCCAATAACCCTTATCGCGCTCGGTGGAGCCGGGCACATCGTTATTGGAGAAGTCATAGACGTGGGCCTGGCCCTTGGCCACGAAATACGGGATGATGTCACCGCCCATGTCATGGGTGGAATCCGGGGTCTTCTCGTCTTCCTTCAGGGCCTCGATGAGGTCCTTGGTGGTAAACACATAGTTGCCCATGGAGGCGTAGGTCACATCAGGATCGTCCGGGGTGCCGGGCGGATCGGCGGGCTTCTCCAGGAACTCGGTGATGTTCCCATCGGCATCGGATTGAATGCACCCAAACGCACCGGCTTCGGACCGGGGAATGCGGATGCCTGCCACGGACACGGCCTTGCCGGAGGCAATATGCTCGGCAACCATTTGCTCGGGATCCATTCGGTACACGTGATCGGCACCGAACACAATCACATAGTCGGGCTTCTCATCATCAATCAGGTTGAGGGATTGCAGAAGCGCATCGGCAGAACCCAAATACCAGTGCTTGCCTAGCCGCTGCTGGGCTGGCACCGAGGCAATATATTGCGAGGTAGGCCCGGAGAACTGCCATGCCTGAGAAATATGCCGGTCGAGGGAGTGGGATTTATATTGCGTGAGCACACAAATCTTGAGGTAGCCGGCATTGACCAGGTTGGATAGCACAAAGTCAATGAGCCGGTACACGCCGCCGAATGGCACTGCTGGTTTTGCTCGGTCTTCGGTGAGTGGGAATAACCGTTTGCCCTCACCGCCGGCAAGTACGATCGCTAAGACATTATTTTGACTCTTCACATCCCCTAATTTATCCAAAAATGTGAGACATTGACCTAATAAAAGAATAAATGCGACGAATACCACGCACATTTATTAACTTGAGCGGCTACATTTTAAGTTATGCGAGTTGCAATGATGACAAAAGAGTATCCGCCCGAGATTTACGGCGGAGCCGGCGTACATGTGACTGAACTCACACGATATATGCGGGATATCGTGCCGGTCGACGTCCACTGCATGGGCGCCCCCCGCGACGAAAAAGACGTCTATGTTCATGGCGTCGATGAAGCACTCAAAGACGCCAATCCGGCCATTAAAACCCTCTCAACCGGGTTACGCATGGCAAATGCAGCAAAAGGTGCCAGCGTGGTACACACCCACACCTGGTATACCGGCCTGGGCGGGCATCTGGCTGGCCTGCTACATGGCATCCCCCATGTGGCTACCGCCCACTCTCTGGAGCCGGATCGCCCATGGAAGCGGGAACAGCTAGGTGGCGGCTATGACGTGTCTTCTTGGTCCGAAAAGAACGCCATGGAATACGCCGATGCGGTGATTGCCGTGTCCGCGCAAATGAAAAAAGCCGTGCTGGATGCCTACCCCCGAATTGAGCCAGATAAGGTGCATGTGGTGCTCAATGGCATCGACACCGAACTATGGCAGCCCCGCCCCACCTTTGACGAGGCAGAACACTCGGTGCTCAAGGAATTGGGCATAGATCCCAACCGTCCGATCGTGGCGTTCGTGGGCCGCATCACCCGCCAAAAGGGGGTAGAGCATTTGGTGAAGGCCGCCCGGTATTTTGATAAAGACGTGCAGCTGGTCCTGTGCGCTGGCGCCCCGGACACCCCGGAAATCGCAGCCCGCACCACCAAGCTGGTGGAGGAATTGCAGGCCGAGCGCGATGGCATCGTTTGGGTGCAGGAGATGCTGCCCAAGGATAAGATCCAGGAAATCCTCACGGCCGCCGACGCATTCGTGTGCCCCTCCATCTATGAGCCGCTGGGCATTGTGAACCTTGAGGCCATGGCGTGCGGCACCGCGGTGGTCGCCTCCGACGTGGGCGGCATTCCCGAGGTGGTTGTGGACGGCACCACCGGCGTGTTGGTGCACTATGACGAATCCGACCCGGAAGCATTCGAACACGATATCGCCGAGCAGGTCAATAAGGTGGTGCACGACCAGGAGCTGGCGAAGAAGTTCGGCGTGGCCGGCCGGGAACGTGCCGTGACCGAATTCTCGTGGGCAAATATTGCGCAACAAACCGTGGACATCTACAAATCGCTGATGTAGTTTCCCCACTTCAAATCGTTCAAGCGCCGACCAGACGCCGTGCTGGTTGGCGCTTTTGCGGTGCACGATTTTGGTTTTCCCACTACTCTCGGGAATAACCGTGATCTACATCATTTCAGCAATTTCCGTGTGAGGAGACTTCATCCCCCATGACGCACCGTCCTGAACTTCATGTCACCCCCGGAACCGGGGTTCTCCGCGCCCCCGCTGCTGCGCTTTTCGACGGCACCATCTGGCACGTATTCCACCAGTTCCAACCCCGCACCACCGAGGGCTCCCGGTGGGCGCACCAGTATTCTGACGGTTCCCCATTTTCCTTCGAAGAATGCGATGATGTGCTGGCCCCCGAGGGGGATGAACTTGAAATCCGGGCCGGCTCAGTCACCGCCACCGATAATGAAGTCAACCTGTATTTCACCTCGGTGACGGAAACTGGGCGCAGTATTCATTTGGCCGAGGTGCCGGATATTGCCGCCACTGTCGAAAATGTGAACGATGACCCCACCGCCTTGGATCCGCATGTGCGACGGGTGGGGGAAATTTTGGGCGATATCAATGGTGGGCGCTGGTTCCGCTCCCCCTGTGTGGTCCCGGATTGGCGGGACCACACGGATCGTGACTGTGGGCATTCGGGGTGGATCATGTTGGCGGTTCGGGGTCATCGGGATGCCCCCGAGGTGGTGGTGTGCACGTCACCGGATGGGGTGCACTGGTCCCTGCTCGGGCCGCTCGAACTGGTGGGCGATACCGGGTTACAGGGAGAGCGCATGGTCGCGCCCCGCATTATGCGGCTGCACGACGAGGTCAAAGACAAAGTATGTGATGTGCTGCTTATCACTTTGGAGCGGGACGGCATTGACGCCTCAGGATATCTGATTGGCTCCCTGGTGGGGACCCAGTTTCGCGTCGATAAGCCGTTCCGCCGTATTGACCACGGTCATGATTTCACCCGCCCCCGCAACACCAACTTCGTCTCCCGTTCGAATAATATTGCGGCTCATTATCGGGATGCTTACCTGTTTGGGCTCATGAATGGCGTGGGCCGTCTTGACGACGCTTACCAGCACGAGAGCTATCTGGCGGAGGGGTGGGCGAATTGTTTAAGTCTCCCCCGCCGTGTCACATTGCAGGACGGGATTTTGTACCAAACCCCGGCGCGGGGCCTGATTTCCGCCATTGAGGAGTCCGATCATGCGCTCATGCTTACGAGCATTTTTGAGGTGCCGCCGGGGGATGCCATCACGGTGGAGTTGACCGATTCGTGTGGTCAAGTGGCTGCCACAATTACACATTATGGGGACCGGCTGGAGTTGGACCGGTCGATGAATACGTATCATCAGGGTGATGAGGTGGCGGTGGCACCACTGGGTGAGGGGGACACAGACACGATCACGGTCATTGCTGACGGTTCCACGGTGGAGGTGTTTGCCGATGGTGGGCAGGTGGCCATGGCCAGCCGAGTGTATTTCAACGGCCAATGCGAGGAGTTTCATTTGCACCACACGCCTGGGGTGACGGTATTGCACACGAATGTGATTGCCCCTACCATGTCTGGGTTTTATCATCTCGACGATGTGGATGAGGGCATTATCCGCTAGGATCCATTAGGCCGCGGGGTCGCTGATGCGGCTAAGAAATAGGGGTGTGCCGGTCGCCACATCACCAATGACCAGGTAGAAGGGTCGGTCGGCGATGATGTCGATGGGTTGTTCCGGAATCGTGCCGGGGGCAGCTCCAGCCAGGCCGCCGACTTCGGTAACCGCGCTGGCCACGGTTCCTTCCTCGTCCACTAGCATGATGGCTTGCTGTACCGCTTGTGTGATGTCGACGGGGTTCACATTGGTCATGGTTGGCAGGTCGATGGTCCCAGCAAGGCCTAGGTATTGGAGGAAGGGGATGAGGTCTTTTTTGGTGGTGAGCCGGAGTTTGGGCAGCCCCACCCGCACGAGTCCGGTGGTTTCGTTTGGCCGGCAGAGTTGGGATACGGCTTGCTTGAGCATCGTGGGGGTTACTTGCCCCGGGTCGGCGTCGGGGATGAGGACAAAGGCGGCAAGCTGCCCGTCGGTGTAGTCCAGGCGTACTCCCCGCCACCCGTCGGACACCGTGTAGGGGGCGGTGATGCGGGAGAGCCACATCATGTCGACCATGATGGTTTCCCCGGTGGTTTTGGTGAATCGGCTTTGGCGCGTCTTGTTGATGCTGAAGCGTTCGCGCCATCTGGCGGCGAAGGTGATGGCATTTTGCAGCACAAAGTTGATGTCGCCCCTGGTGACATCGATGCCGGATTTGTTCACCAGGCCGGCGGTGCTTTTGGTTACCCAGTCGTCGAGGTTCTCTTGGGTGATTGCGCCGGTTTCTATCGGCACGTCCCACCCGGCGATTGTGTCGCGGTATGCCGGTTTGATGGGGACTTCCGGTGTGACAAGGAGCCTGGCTACCGCGGCGATCACGGGAATGTCTTGGGGCGTGGTGGCGGGCGGTCCGGCCCATGGATGCCACATCGTCCATGCCGGCTGTAATTGTTTCGGGTCGATTTTGGTGGTGCCGTTGGCTGCACCTTCGGCGATGACGCCAGCAGCAGCGGCCGCCCCAACTGGGCTGACGACCGTGTTGGGTTTTGCGGGGAGATTGTCGGATCCCGCTGTGGTGTTGGGGCTGCCGAGCAGGGAAAACCCGATGGTCATGAGGTCGGATTGGTCGCCGTCGATGGGGGTGAAGTCCCCGTTGAGGGCGTCGTCGGCAAGCACTATGGGCGGCTCGGGTGGTTCAGGCGTGTTGGTTGGGGTCGGGAAGCTAAAGGTTGGGGTCATGGTGGTGGTTGTTGGGGTTTTGGAGGTGGTGCAGGTGGCCAGGCCGGGGGTGAGCGCGAATAGGGCGAGGAATCGGCGGCGGTTCATGGTTTTAGCTTAACGACGATGGGTGGCGTGCCTCCTCTGATGTTTTCTTGCCGCTACCCCGTCTGACCTCGGATTACTGTGGTTCACATTGGGTTATGCCATCTTTGGGTCACCGATGTGGCTGAGGAACAGGGGTGTTCCTGTTTCCACGTCGCCGACGATGAAGTAGAAGGGCCGGTTGGCAATAATTTCGATGGGTTTTTCTGTATAGAAGGAAACGCCCGTTTCCATGCCCCCGCTGGTCACCGCGCTCACCACGGTTCCCCGCTCGTCCACCACGATGATGGCCTGTTGCATGGCCTGGGTGAGCATGACGGGCGGATCTGTCATTGCTTTTAGCTGCGTATTCGTTTCCAGGCCGATGCAGTCGAACAGTTCGAAGAGTTTTTTCTCCGAGGTCGCTGTGAACCTGGGGAGTTCCACAGCGACGCGACCCATGGTTTCGTTCGGCCGGCAGAGTTGCGTTACTGCCTGCCGCAGCGTCGTGAGCGGCACTTGTTCCATGTCGTCATCGGGGATGAGGACGAAGGCGGCGAGTTCCCCGTCGGTGTAGTCCAGGCGTACTCCACGCCACCCATCGGACACCGTGTAGGGGGCATGGCGGACGGAACCCATCATTTCAACCCGGGTTACGGTGCCATCGGCCCGGGTGAAGTCATCGTCTAGTACGCCGCCTCGTCGAAAGTCTTCCTGCCATTTGGCAGCAAAGGTGATGGCGTTTTGCAACACGAGTTTCATTTCCGGTGTGACCTTGATTCCGGATTGTTGAATTAGGTTGGCGGTGTTGATTCGCGCCCATTCGTCAAGGTTCTCTTGGGTAATTGCCTCAATTTCGATCGACACGTCCCACCCGGCGATTGCCTCATGGTATGCCGGTTTGATGGAGAATTCCGGGTCGACAAAAAGTTGGGCTTTCGTCGCAATCACCGGGTTTTTCTTCGGATGTCTGGTCGGTGGCCCCGCCCACCGCCGCCACATTGTCCACGCCGGTTGCAGCGATTTCAGGTCGATGATCGGCTCGTCGCTGCTGCCTTCAGCAATGACGCCGGCGGCGGCAGCTACCCCGACCGGGCTCACCACCGTATTGGCGGAATCGGGGTCATCGAGCAGAAACAGCCCGATGTCCAACAGATCGGCCTGATTCTCTTCAGTGAGGGCAGCGCTGTGGATTGAAGAATCATTGGAAGAAGTCATAATTACCCTTTGGTTGGGTCGCCAACATAGCTAAAAAACAGGGGTGTGGCGGTTTTTGCGTCGCCGACGATGAAGTAGAACGGCCGGTCGGCAATGATGGTGATGTCTCCGTTCATTGGTGTCGCCATCGATTCCATGCCGACCTCGGTGACGGCACCGGCCACTGTGCCTTCTTCATCCACAATGATGAAGGCCTGCTGCACCGCCTGGACGATATTGGTGGGTAGGTCGGTCATTTTTGTCAGTTTTACTTTCTCCCCCAGGCCAACATGGTTGAAAAACCCCTTGAGGTCCTTGCTGGTTGTAAACCTGAATTTGGGAAGGCCAACTTTTAAAATGGCGGTCTGTTCCTGTGCGGTCACCAGGCGGGATAATGCCTGCCGCAGCTTTGTTGGGGTCACCTCCCCCATGTCATCATCGGGGATGAGGATGAAGGCGGAAAGTTCCTTATCGGTGTAGTCCAGTCGCACTCCCTGCCACCCATCGGACGCAATATAAGGGCCATGATGCTGAAAGAGCCACATCATGTCGACCCGAGTAATGGTGCCGTCAGCTTTGGTGAAGTCGTATTTAATCGTGTCGTCTGCCTTGAAGGGGACCAGCCACTTGGCAGCGAAGATGATAGCGTTTTGGAGCACCAGCTTCATGTCCGGGGTGACGGTGAGCCCGGATCCTTTCACCAATCCGCCGGTATTGGTTCGCACCCAGCTATCAAGATTGCCTTTTGTCACCTTGCCGGTTTCTATCGGCACATCCCACCCAGTGATCGTGTCACTGTATTCCGGTTTGATGGGAATTTTCGGGTCGACAAGCAGCCTCGCTGCTGCGGAAATCACCGGCACAGCCCCTGGCTTATTGGTGGGCTCCCCGGCCCACTTGCGCCACATTGTCCATGCCGGTTGCAGTCGTTTCGGGTCGATCGTTACTTTGCTGGTGGCGCCCTCGGCGATGACGCCGGCGGCGGCAGCCGCCCCCACCGGACTCACTACCCTATTGGGGGAACTCTGCTGGTCGCTACCTTGGCCCTGGCCCCTGGCCAGGTCGGTGCTGCCCAGCAGGGAAAGCCCGATGGTCAGCAGATCGGATTGGTCTTCTCCCTCGACGGGAGTGAAGGAATCATCCAGCTGCGCCTCCGCCCGGGTGCAGGCCGTCACCAATAGTGGTGCCGCGATGGCGGAAAGGCCAAGCAGGCAGAGGAAACGTCGACGATTTAGGGGGTTTCGGCTCAGACTCATGCCCCAAGCCTAGTAATCCTGGTGGACCCTCCGCAGTCGAGTGACCGAAGCCCGGGCGGTCACCTGCATGGTATCCGGCAGGGTGGCGATGCGTTCCGCCAGAATGTCGGGGTGAATGTGCCTGGCCGAGGGACTCATGCCGATCTGGGTGGCAATGGATTGTTGGTCTAGATTCATGACGAATTCGATAGTGGTGGAGTCGGCCACAGGCACCAAATGTTCGGCGGCCTGGGCGATCATCCGGTCGAGTTTGCCTTCTTCAATGTCGGCGATGCCGAGGGGCCGACGCAGCTCCGCAAGGTGCCCGTGGTTGGGGGTGACCACAATGACCTCACCCTGGGGTTTGAGGATGCGGGCGAATTCGGCAGCGTTACGGGGGGCGAACACCACGGCGATGGCATCCACACTGGCATCCCGAATGGGCAGACGGGACCACACGTCGGCCACCACGGCACCAACCCTGGGGTGGCAGACGGCCAGGAGCTCCGCGGCGTGGGTGGACACGTCAATGCCGATGCCGCGGGCGCCGGCCACGGAATCGAGCACGTGGGACAGGTAATAGCCGGTACCGGCACCCACCTCGGTAATCACGGGTTGGGCATCATCCGGCAACCCAATATCGTCGAACAGGTCTTCTATAGTGGTGGAGACGGCTTCGACGAATGGGGCGAAATGCCCATGCGATAGAAATGTCTCCCGGGCGGTAATCATCGACAGGTCATCGCCGCTATACCGCAACCCATTATCTCCAGCAAGCGTGATATATCCCGCCGGGGCAACGTCGTAAACATGCCCGGATTCGGAAATCAATTGGGTGAAATCATCATTACCGGTGAGTGCGGTGCCATCAATGGGATCAGCAAGAACGTCAATAATATCTTTAATCATGAATTATATTCCTTATTTTTGGGTCTGCTCACTAAAAAATGGGCTCGCCTCACACAAAGACGAACCCATATCACATACGGAACGTGAGACAATGAGACCTGGTTATTCTTGCGTTAAAAGGTGCCTAAGCCTCAGCAACAGCGGTGAGTAATTGGCCCAACTCCGCAGCCTCCGCCTTATTTAGCTCAATGACTAATCGCCCACCACCATCCGTGGGGATGCGCATCACAATTTTCCGGCTTTCGATGACCGCTTCCATTGGGCCGTTACCGGTTCGGGGCTTCATAGCAGCCATGGGCACTTCACCATTCCCTATGTCGACAGTTTTCTACGCGGACCCCACTATCGGGAGCCCACAGCGTTGTTTCTATCTTAGCCCGATTACCAGGTGAATAACCTAATATGCAGGGTAATAAAAAAGCCATTTTCTCCAGCATCGCCGCCACCACACGTCGCAAAGCAACCAGGTAGCACGCAATTTAGCAAACCTACTGTGGGGTTGAATTAATCTCCGCGACCTGCTTGCGCAACTGAGCAATCTCCGTCAATAACGCATCAATCACCACATCCACCTGATCCTGCCGATACCCACGCAGCACCGTAGCGAACTTAATTTCGTCAAGGTTATTGTCCTTAATCGCCGCAAGATTCGCAGCATTCACATTCACCGTATTGTCCATAGGGGGTACCTGCTCGCCACGACCGAAGACACTAGCAAAAATGGCAAAAAATACCACGCCAAACAGGCCCATGAGCACAATGAGCACAATCCACGACAGCATAGCGCCTCGATCGACCTTTCATAAAAACCAAAACTAAC
This sequence comes from Corynebacterium matruchotii, assembly GCF_011612265.2. Classification (NCBI taxonomy): domain Bacteria; kingdom Bacillati; phylum Actinomycetota; class Actinomycetes; order Mycobacteriales; family Corynebacteriaceae; genus Corynebacterium; species Corynebacterium matruchotii. The sequence goes on from NZ_CP050134.2 coordinate 1,711,238, forward strand.
ACCTTGACCCTAGCATTTTTGGAGCGTTACGACGCCGCTACGTCCGCTCCCGCATCGACTGGTGCACCGCCATAATATGCGCCACCGCCTCATCCACGCTATCGGTCAATAAGAATAATTCTAGATCATCAGCAGCAATCATCCCCTCCGCCACCAGGCGATCCGTCAACCACTGCACCAACGGCTGCCAAAAATCCACCCCCATCAGCACAATGGGATAATTCGTCACCTTGCCGGTCTGCACCATGCACAACACCTCAAACAGCTCATCCAACGTGCCAAAACCACCCGGCAAACACACAAACGCCTGCGAATACTTCAAAAACATGGTCTTCCGCGCAAAGAAATACCGAAAATTCACCCCCAAATCCACATACTCGTTGATCCCCTGCTCCTTCGGCAGCTCAATGCCCAATCCCACCGACAAGCCATCGGCCTCCTGCGCGCCCCGATTCGCCGACTCCATCACACCCGGGCCACCACCCGTAATCACCGCATACTGCGACTCCACCAGCTTCCGGCCCAACGTACGACCCAACTCATAGTAGGGGCTCCCCACCGGATGGCGAGCCGACCCGAACACCGTCACCGCTGGCGGCAACTCATGCAACGCATCAAACCCGGTCACAAACTCCGACTGAATCCGCAGCACCCGCCACGGATCCGCATGATTCCAATCATGGTCCGCCTCATGCTCCAATAGCCGCTGATCGTATGTGGACCGGACCGGCTTATCCGACTGCCGCACTAACACCGGCCCCCGCAACAAACGCTTTTTCTCATGGTTCTGCTTCCTATTCATCGGTTTCTCCCGCCTGTAGATAGGTCATCAACGTGTCAAACACCGACGTAATCATCCATATCGGACACTGTTCATCCTTCTTATGACAATACGCCGGATCCCCCGGACCGAAATTCACCGCCGGAATCCCCAACTCGCTAAACCGAGCCACATCAGTCCATCCATATTTTGCCCGAACCTGACCCCCAGTCGCCGCAACCAGCCGGCGCACCACCGGCAAATCCAGCCCCGGCCGCGCCCCCGGCACAATATCATCAATCTCGTACTCCACCCCTTCCGGCAGATCCAACACCGCCAACATGTGGGCCAGAGCCTCCTCCTGAGTACGGTTCGGGGCAAACCGGAAATTCACAAACAGCCACGCCTCGTCAGGAATCGTGTTGGTGGCCACCCCGGATTCGCAATGCACAATATTCAGGCCCTCGTGATACCGGCAGCCGTCGACAAGCACCTCCTGCGCCTCATATGCCGCAATATTGCTGATAACCGGCGCGAGGGCATGCATCGCATTCTTCCCCAACCACGAACGGGCCGAATGCGCCCGCACCCCATGCGCCGTCACCCGCAACCGAATCGACCCCTGGCATCCTGCCTCAATAATCGCCCCCGACGGCTCCCCCAATAACGCCACATCCCCCAGCAACCAGTCAGGATGCGCCCCATGAATCAACCCCAAACCATTAAACCGGGCCGCAACCTCCTCCCCCTCGTAACACACTAGCGTGAGATCGTAAGCCAGCGCCGGATCATTCGCCAACCGGGCAAACACGGCCAAATACACCGCCAAACCCGACTTCATATCCACCGTGCCACATCCAAATAATGTGTCCTCATCCTGGTCATTCACCCCCCGCGCACAAGGAACATTCTCCGCAATGGGAACTGTATCTATGTGCCCAGCCAACACTACCCGCTGCGGCAAACCACGCTGCGTGCGCACCACCAGCGAATTTTCATGACGCAACACCTCCACCCCAGGAATCAACCGCAACGCCCGCTCCAGCATATCCGCCAACGGCCGCTCCTCATGCGACACCGACGGCACATCCACCAACGCAGCCGTCAATGAAACCGGATCCAGAGTAAAAAGATCAATCATGCACTACACCATACCTGCCACACCCAACCGGCACACCGACTACCGCACCACAAACACGCCATAAGCCAAACCTTAAAATCAAACATGTTACCTATAAAAAATAACGACTTTTGGGGGTAAATACTGGGTAATTCCCCAAAAGAAGAGACAAAACTCACCCCCACGCCAACTCACCGCAAAATCACCCGCCATACCTGCACCTCCACCGCAGATAATCCCATTCAGACCCACCAACACCCCTCATAATGCCCCCTACTCCCTCACCCGGAACCCCCAAACATGATTCACAGATTTCTAAAAATGTCAAGAGTTATAGCTAAAATAATGGCATGACAGTAATCGGCGCACAGGCGATTGGTATTGCCAATATCGCAATGGACGGGTCCGTCTTAGACACCTGGTACCCCTATCCAGAATTAATCACCAACACCTCTGACCCATCCGGAACCGAACGACTCGGTGCCCAGGACCTGCCGATCAAACTCCTCAACCTCATCAAAATCGACCAAGACCGCATGGTCGAACAAGTCGCGGTACGCACCACCATCGCCGACCTTTCCAAACCGCCCACCGATGCCCACGACGTCTACCTGCGACTCCACCTCCTCTCCCACCGACTCGTCAAACCCACCACCATCAACATGGACGACGCAGTCGAACGCCTCACCATTACCGTCTGGACCAACAAAGGCCCCTGCCTCCCTGACAATTTCGAACACATGCGCGCCGCACTCCGCTCCCGCGGCCTCATCCATGTCTATGGCATCGACTCGCTCCCCAGAATGGTCGACTATGTGGTGCCCGCCGGCGTACAAATCACCGAAGCCGAACGGGTCCGCCTCGGCGCTTACCTCGCACCAGGCACCCGGGTCATACGGGAAGGCTTCGTCTCCCACAATGCCGGCACCCTAGGCCCCGGCCGGGTTGAGGGTCGTATCGCATCTGGCACCGTGGTAGGAACCAATATTGACCTGGGAATTTCTGCCTCGCTGGTGTCGATGAAACCAGCCCCCTTACATGTAGGCAATAACTGTTCCCTCGGGGTTTCCGCCGCGGTCATCGGCCTGAATCTGGGCGATAACGTGCACGTTGGCAATAATATTGTGCTAGATCCCACCACACCGCTCCTATTCGCGGACAGTGAGGAGATTCATCTGGCTGGGGAGATTGATGGCCAATCTAACTGGCTCATCCAAATGGAAAAGCATTCCGTAGAGCCGGTGGCCCGGCGCCTTACCGACCACGACGCCAAATTCATGCTGCGGAACCCACCTGTCAGCGACTACACCTACTAGTTTTCCTTACAGCCCTGGGCATTATCGGCGCATCACCACTTGTCATCCCCGCGTGATCGGTGTGTGATGCGACAAAAACATAACCGAGCGGGCACACAACAGGTCAAGAAGTGTCCGCTACGCTACGGTTGGTCGCGCCGTACCAGTGCTGCGCCGGCTGCGCACACTCTCATGGAACGCCACCTGCACCGGGCCTGTCCGAACCAGGCTGCTCAAACCAACACAACACCACCACTCACCGACCCCACAAGCCCCCACGGCCCTCACCGCCAACAACTCCACCCACGCCCCGCGAACCAGGCATGACCTCAAGCATGACCCTGGTATCAATAAAGCTAAGCGTTGGTCGTGTCGTACGGTAGTGCGGTTTTCCGCCCAGCCGCATTCGTTAGGTTTTTCGAATAGATTTTTGCCATTCTGAGCAATATCATTGCGCAGATTTTCGTATTTTGCGAAGGTTTAGACCGTTTCACCCTACTTTACCCCCTGTAAGGGGATAAAGTCGTAGCATGACCGAATCAACCGCAAATAATCCGACCCCCCGGGTAACCCCGACTGGGGCCGATAATCATCAGGGCGGCGACGCGACCGGGGTTGGGGGATCTTCGCAATCCGAGCCGCAACAGCAGTCGACTCATTCGCCCACGGTGTCCACTACCAAACTCGGTAGGGGGCTGAAAACCCGCCATTTGACCATGATGGGTCTCGGGTCGGCCATTGGTGCCGGGCTGTTCTTATCTACCGGCGTGGGCATCCATATTGCGGGCCCGGCGGTGATTCTCGGCTATGTGTTGGCCGGCATTATTGTGCTGCTGATTATGCAGATGCTTGGGGAGATGGCGGCGGCTCGGCCGAATTCCGGGTCGTTCTCGGTGTATGCAGAGCAGGCATTGGGGCATTGGGCTGGGTTTTCGCTCGGGTGGTTGTATTGGTTCATGCTCACCATGGTGATGGGGGCGGAGATGACCGGTGCCGCCGGCATCATGGGTCAGTGGTTTGGTATTGATCCGTGGATTCCCGCGTTGGTGTGTGTGACGTTTTTCGCCGTGGTGAATTTAGCGAATGTGCAAGGGTTTGGCGAGTTCGAGTTTTGGTTCGCATTCGTCAAGGTCGCGGTTATTCTTTTCTTCCTCATCGTGGGAATATTATTAATCTTTGGGCTCTTGCCGGACACGGAATTCGTTGGTGCCCACAATCTTACGAACGGCAGTTTCATGCCGAATGGTATCCCAGGTGTGGCCGCCGGGTTGTTGGCGGTGGCGTTCGCGTTTGGCGGCATTGAGATTGTGACGATTGCGGCTGCGGAGTCGGAGAACCCGTCGTCGGCAATTGCCACGGCGGTGCGGTCGGTTATTTGGCGGATTTCGCTGTTTTATTTGGGTTCGGTGACGATCATTATTTTCCTCATGCCCTACGACATGATTGGTGGGGCGAAGACCGCGGCGGAGTCACCGTTCACCATTATTTTGGGGATGGCGCACATCCCGTATGTGGTGGGGTTCATGGAACTGATTATCGTGTTGGCCCTGTTGTCGGCGTTTAATGCCCAGATTTATGGCACGTCACGGCTGGTGTATTCGTTTGCGAAGCGCCACGATGCGCCGCAGGTGTTTGCGAAGACGAATAAGAATAAGGTGCCGACGAATTCGGTGCTATTGAGCATGTTTTTCGCGTTCGTGTCGGTGGGGTTGCAGTATTGGAATCCGCCCGGGCTGTTGGCGTTTTTATTGAATGCGGTGGGTGGCTGCATGATTACGTTGTGGATCATGGTTGCGGTGACATGGTTGCGCCTACATCCAGTGTTGGTGGCAGGTGAGGAAATCACGACGGTGCGGATGCCGGGGTATCCGTGGACGGCGATTGTGTGTCTCCTGTTATTGGGCGGGTTGGTGTTATTGATGCTTTCCGATGCCGCATCCCGATCGCAGGTGATATCGGTGGCTATGGTGTTTGGGTTTGCGTCCCTCATGAGTTTTGTAGCGAAACGTTTCCATCCGAGTACCCGAAACCTTGAGTCGTAGCGGTGCGCATGCGGCTTTGACAAGCATCACAATTAGTGCAGTACACTCGGTTGTCATGACTTCTGCTTTTGCTACTGGCCTGGCCACGATTCATTCCAATGACACCGTTCTTGATGTTTGGTTCCCTGACCCCAAGCTTTCCGACGATGCGCGCGAGTCGGGGACCGAGTTTCCCGATAAGGTGCCCGCCGAGTTGCATCCGCTCACCCATATTGATGCGGCACGCGAAACCCGGCGGGAGGTGGTGTACACGCAGATCGCTTCGCTTGACGACGCCCCACAGGATGCGTTTGATGCCTATCTGCGGCTGCATTTGTTGTCGCATCGACTGGTCAAGCCGCACGGATTAAACCTTGACGGCGTGTTTGGGCTATTGGCAAATGTGGTGTGGACGAATCATGGCCCGTGTTTGCCTGCCGGTTTTGAGGCCACCCGGGCGAAGCTGCAAACCCGGGGGCCGGTTGTGGTGTATGGGGTGGATAAGTTCCCACGCATGGTGGATTATGTGATGCCGACCGGGGTACGGATTGGTGACGCAGATCGGGTGCGGTTGGGGGCACATCTTGCGGAGGGGACGACCGTGATGCATGAGGGGTTTGTGAATTTTAATGCCGGCACTTTGGGCAATTCCATGGTGGAGGGCCGGATTTCCGCCGGCGTGGTGGTCGATGATGGCACTGATATTGGTGGCGGCGCCTCGATCATGGGAACCTTGTCGGGTGGCGGCAAGGAGGTTATTTCGTTGGGGAAGCGCTGCTTGTTGGGGGCGAACTCCGGCTGCGGGATTTCGTTGGGAGATGATTGCGTGGTGGAGGCTGGCCTGTATGTGACGGCTGGGACGAAGTTGACGGTGCGGGGTTCGGTTGCCGAGGCCTTGGGCTTGCAGGATGGGGACACCGCGAAGGCGGTGGAGTTGTCGGGGGCAAGCAATGTGCTGTACCGGCGGCATTCGGTGACCGGCGCGGTGGAGGCCACCAATTGGAAGTCTGCCGCAGTGGCGCTCAATGATGCTTTGCATGCCAATAACTAGGCCGGCCACCGCCTAGCCTCTAATCCCGCCTAGAAGGCCAGTAGTTTCGCTACTTGGTCGTGGTTGGTGGGTTCGTCGCCGATGTCGGGGGTGGTTTCCGCGTCGTGGGCGGCGGCCCAGAGGGCAAGGAGCTGCCCGTTGGTCAGCATGTGGTTCAGGGTTTCCAGCTCGGCGCGAATGAATTGCACTCCGTTGGAGCGACCGGTGTTGAAGCGGCCCATTCGGGAGCCGAGGGAGGTGTCTAACCAGATGAGTTCCCGATCCACCAGGTCCACGATAAAGGGGATGGCAGAGGTGGATTTCACATGTACATTCATGGCGGTTTCCACGGTGCGGGGTTCGAAAATCTCCCCCGCCATTGCCTGACTGCGGACCATGATTCCTGCCACATTGTCGATATCGTCGAATTTGTCTCCGGAAAAGCTGATGAGCTGCGGGATTGCGTACCGCACGGTTGGTAGTTCCTGCCAAATCGTGTCCTTGATGTCAACGAATTCGCAGGCGCCGTCGGGGAGGGGCGCATAGGTGATGTCGCCGGAGTGCAGCACGGAGTTTTTCAGCCGGTTGCTGGACAGGTTGGTGTAATCGAGGTAGCCCAATTGTTCCATGAGGAGCGCGTCGGCGAAGCACACACCAAGATCGACGTCGTGCCCATACCAGTGGACGAATAGCCGCATGATGCTGCCGTCGCCAAGCGGGAGCCGCTGGCCGCGGGCGAGAGCGAGTTTACTTGTCGACGCTTCCCGCCGCACCAATTCCACGGGCACCGTGGAGCCGACGGGGACGGGCCCTGTGGGTGCGGGTGCGGCGCGTAACCGTTGGCGCATGGCTGCCCTAAGGGTGTCGAGTACCGCGGATTTCAGCCACGATTCCACTGGTGGGTTGTTGGTTTCTTTGAGTACGTTCCGGCCGCGGATTCGGAAGACTTTTAGTGGCGCGTCCCGGTTGCTGATGCCGTTGTAGCAGGAGATGAGGGTGGTGAGCCGGGCTTTCGGGGCTGCCTCTGCCAAGGCGCTGAGCAGGGCATCTGCGGAGGGTTTTTTGCTGCGGGAGAGCCGCATGAGGTGGTCGACGCGCCGAAGCAGGTTGCCCGGGTTGGTGGCTAATAACCGGACGGCGGCAGGAACGTCGTTACGCAGCAGGGCGGCCTCCACTTGGGAGTTGAAGGTGCGGTGGGCGGTTTTGCCGAAGATGATTGTCAGGTGGGTGTGGACTTCCGCAGCCTGCGGCAGTTCGAATGGGTGGACGGGGCGGAGGGCTCGGCGCCATAGTTTTTTGTGGCGCATCACCATGTCAAGGTTGGTGTTATCGGTGAATCGGGCCAGGGCCCGGAGAATACTGCGTCGTTGCGGCCGGGGGATGCTGCGCATGTCCAGGCGAAATTCGGCACTACTGAGCAGGTCGACGGCCCGGTCTGGTTCTTTGCAATAGGCGGCCAGTACGGTGCGGAGCACGTCGGTTGCGGTGCGAGCCAGGGCCAGTCCGGTATCGAGTCGTTCATGCGGGTGGGGAATCTCGCAGAGGGCTACGGCAAAGTTATCTCCGCTGGTAAAACCGGTGGTGGCCATGAGTTCGGGCACGTTGATACCCAGCTCTGCGATGACGTCATGGAGGAATTCCCGGTCGGCGGGACTGAGTGCTACCGCCTTGGCCCATTCATCCTGCACTAATTGTGGGGTGAGTTCAACGAGGGTGAGCCGCCGGAAATTTTGGGTCCAATCGGTGTGGACCAGCTTGGTACGTTCGAAGGTTTTTTCGATATCGGGGCGCCATCGGCCATAGGTGAGGTAGTGATAGATTTGAGTGAGAAACAGCTCAATGTCCGGCATGGTGGCAACCTGCTCGGGGAAACCAGGAAACATGGGTTGCCAGGTTCGATTGGCGCCGATGGTGGTGCCTGCTTGAGTAATGAGATTGACGAGTTCTTCGAGGGAAAGTTGTTGTAGTTCTTGCGGGTCTGCGATGAATCCCACGGTGAGGAGTTCCGCCAGGGCGGTGTGGGCTTGCGCCGCGGTAACCCCATCGGTAGTGGTGTGGGTTTGGGGGATGATGCCGCGTCGCAGCATCGCCGGGGTAATCATGTCGGTGCTCCAAAGAGAAAGCCGACCTCACCAGCGCTGGCTGAGGTCGGCTATGACGTGTAAGGACGAGGATAGTAAAACCTGTGGTTTTAAAGGAACGAAGAAGTAACAGGCTTTTGTGTGCCTCGCCAGCATTCTAGTATGCCCCAGAATACTATACATGTCAAAAACCTTATATAACCCACCCCCGAATGCGCTGAGCGGCGAGGATAATGAAACCCGTGGTACTCCCCTAAAGTATGAAGAAGTAACGAGCTTCTGGGTGCCTCGCCGTACTTATAAGTGTACACGCATTATTTATGTGCCGCGTAGGGTTCTGTATGAATAATCACTTTGGGAGTGCGGGGTTTCCGGAACGCCCAAAGCTTATTGATAATGAAGTTCACCGGCATAGACACCAGAATGGCAATGGCACTGGCGTAATACAGCTTGGTGCGCAGCCCAGTGGAGTCGTCGAAAACATCCGAAGGCAGGGCAATCGGCGAGGTGGGGTTCATAAGCAGCGTGGTAACCACCAGGCTCACCAGAAACGCCAGGACACCCGTGGTGAGGAAGGCAATATATCCCCGAAACCAGCCCACTGCGGAGGATTTAAAGGTCCACATGCGATTTAGTTGATAGTTCCAGGTGTTAGCAACCAGGAAGGCGATGGTCACAAAGATGTGGTACCAGCGGATATTGAAGCTGGTACCCAGGAGATTCATGAAGACGTCGTTTTGGTGAAGCCCAAATCCCCATTCAGCAATTTTTTTGCTGAGGTACATGGCGAAGAGATTGACAAAAACGCCAGAACCACCCACCATGCCAAATTGAATAAACTGGCCAAGGCTATTACGTCCTTGATGATTACTATTCGCCAACGCGGATCTCCCTGAACTCATGGGGCATAACTTTTATGAGCTTACCCGGTAGTGCAGCGCATTAAATACATGGGGGGATAATCGGACAACGCAGCACGTCGAAAAGCGCAGCCAATTTTAGCATTATGGCTATTTCATTAATTGGTACGAAAATTATAGATTAGCTCATGTGATGGGGTGACACAGCTGCTGCAACATCAGTTACAAACATCCATACTCATAGCGCCACCCCCATATGGTGTAACTAGCGGGTCGAGAACCCCCTAGGTATCTGAAGACCATAGCGACGCAACTCCGCTATAGAGTTTTTATCACCTTTGCTATCAGATGGTGTGAGCGGGAATGTTATGGGGTGAGCTAGATGCCCAGTACCGGTATTCCAATTTTTCGGTGGGGTAAATCTAGGGTGTCCGCGGCGAGTGACGTCGACGTTCCAACCTTGCCGCTCGGCTATCTTTTGCAGTTTCCGTAGTCGAGCGGGAATTCGTGGTCTAGCGATCGTAATCAACTCCTTTCACCTCTTTCGGTGAGTGAATGAATAGGTAGGGAGTGCACTAAGGCTCTGCCACAACAGTAGTGGCAGAGCCTTAAATCAACCTTGAACCATAGTTGGGTTTTGCTTATTGTCCAGCAAAAATAGCAGAGGATGTATTACTTTACCGCGTTATCTTCGGCTTTACTCGAAAGTAGTAAAAATGCAGCCATAAAAATACCCCCTTATCCCACTTTCTGCTACAGAATCACACTCCCCAAATTGGGGTTATTGCGGTATTGCAAATCCCCATAACAGGGGGCCTGATAAATTACTTCTTTGCTAACCGACGCACACATTTGTCAATGTTTTCATCAGTTTCTGTCAATGCCAATCGCACAAATGTACGTGATGTTGGCCCATAGAATTCGCCCGGCGCCACTAAAATCCCCCGCTCAGCAAACCAATCCACAGTTGCCCAACAATCCTCATCCCGGGTTACCCACAGGTATAGGCCACCCTCAGAATTCACCACGGTGAAGCCGGCCTCAATGACCGCCTTGAGTAGTCGCACGCGACGCTGCGCATACCGTAGCCGCTGTAATGCTTCTTGGTCATCATCCTGCAGCGCCGCCACGAACGCGGCCTGGATCGGGTAGGGAACCATTAATCCGGCATGCTTCCGCAGCTCGGTCAGCTCCGCAATGATTGCGGGATCGCCAGCGAGGAAGCCGACACGATAGCTGGCCAGATTAGATGTTTTTGACAGGGAGTGGATGGCCAATAGGTTTCGGTGATCCCCCGTGGTTACTTCTGGGGATAGGATGGATTGAGCTTCGCCTTCCCACACTAACCCCAGGTAGCATTCATCGCTGGCGACGATCACGTCATGATCCCGAGCCCAGTCGATGACTTTGCGCAGGTGTGCCGCATCGAGGATTTTCCCGGTAGGGTTGGCGGGGGAATTAAGGAATATCAGGTCGATATCATCCGGGTTGATGCTCTCTTCGTCGAGTTCCCATGGGGCATCGCTGCGCACGGGGGTGGCACCAGCCAACAGGACCCCCACCTCGTAGGTGGGGTAGGCGATTTCCGGAATGATGACGGTACCACGGCAGCCTAGGAGGGTGGGAAGCCAGGCGATAGCTTCTTTTGTACCGATGACGGGCAGCACCGCGGTCGTTTCATCATTGCGGGGAATATGGTAGCGACGTTCCAGGGAAGCGACTATGGCGTCGCGGAGCGCGGCCGTGCCAATGGTTTGGGGATAACCCGGGTAGGCGCCGGCCTCGGCGAGGGCCAATTGGATGCCGGGGGCGACCGCATCCACGGGGGAGCCGACGGAAAGGTTCACCAGTCCGTCGGGGTGGGCGCCAGCTTTGCGTTTTGCGGGCTCTAGGAGATTCCAGGGGAAATCCGGGAGAGTACTGCTTAATGTGATTCGTGCCATAATGGCTTTAGGGTATCACTTGGATGATTCCGGGCGATAGTCTGCGCCAGCGCCAGCCGCGGTTTTATGGCCGCTATGCTTCGTCATGCGTGACGATGGTCTACGCCTGCGGGGGCAGGTCTGCGATCAAGGGCACGTCGAAGTCTTGGGGGCCTAATTGTTGTGCCCCACCCGGCGAACCGAGATCGTCGAAAAAGGCGGCGTTGGCGTCGATGTAATCAATCCACTCGTCGGGAACATCATCTTCGTAGAAAATGGCTTCGACCGGACAAGCAGGTTCGCAGGCACCGCAGTCCACACATTCATCGGGGTGAATGTAGAGGCTGCGCTGACCCTCATAGATGCAGTCGACGGGGCATTCTTCGACGCAGGCTCGGTCCATGACATCAACGCAGGGCTGTGCGATAACGTACGTCATTGGTGTGTTACTTCTCCATGGTGGGGTCGGGTAAAAATTGGCGGTCAGTCACCCGGAGCTGGGTGAGAACTCCTTCGTGACCATGTATGTATTTTTTCCGGGTATTTTCATTAATACTCGGTATGAGTGACTGACCTATTATGTCACTTTTTGACAAATAGTGGCCAACTTCCACCTAGGGCCCCGGCCACCATAAGTAATATACTGCGGATATTCGAACCGATGAGTTGGTCGCCGGTGAATGAAAATGTGAATGCGATGAGTATAATCCCGCCCAACCACACCCATAGGGGGATGAGTGCCAGATAGGGGTTTTTCGTCCAGAGCAGCGCGGTTCTGGTGAGCACCATATTGAAACAGAACGCGATGGGAATGGTGTAGGGTACTGCCACCCCGAACATCCAGGTTCCCAGGTAGATGACCTCTAGGAACATGCTGATAATGGCGCCTAGGCAGAGCCAGGCCATGCCGGCGACGGCCTCACCCCGGGTGGCGGTGCGATAGAGTCGCTGCACCGCCGGTTGCTGCTTTGGTGCTTGCTGCGGGGTAGCGGATTGTGGGGTTGCCGGCGGGGGTGTGTCCGGGGTTGGGGCCGACGGTTCGGTATCGGTCACGACCCCGCGCCTCCCCTATGGTCGTCGGCCCCGGCTTCTCCATCAGTGGTATCACCGGCACCGTTACTGCTGCGGCCGGCTTCGAGTTCGCCGGCGACCAGCGCCTCGATGGTGTTCCGGGTGGACACGTTGACTACCGTGCCGATTTGGTAGTGCTCGAACCGGAGCAGCGGCTGGGTAATCAGGTTGGAGAGGGCAAAGACGAAGGGGGCTTTTTCTGGGTCGATGATGGGGGCAAAGGCTGCCACTGGGTTGGTGTCGTTGATACTGCCATCGGCGATCCATAGTTGGGTGGCATGCGCTTTCATGGCCTGCACTTTTGCTGCCAGGGCCGCGTCGGAAAGCCGCACCTCAATGTCCGAGGAGGTAACACAGGCGATTTCGTTTGGTTGCGGCATGCGCCATCCGGCGGTGGTGGGGGCGGTAATCACGGCAACGCCTTCGTCGAATCGCCGCCGGTCGGTCACGGCCCACAGGATGGGGGTGACTAGGTTGCGTTGTTCCACGGCCCTATGGGTGATTTCGTGCGCCTTGATGTGGTCGGGGTGCCCGTATCCGCCGTCCGGCCCGTAGGTGATAATCAGGTGCGGTGGGTGGGTGAGGAAGATGCTTTTGAGCTGTTCCACGGCCTCGTCACCGGCGTTCGTGAAGGCTCGGGGGTGCTGGTTTGCCGGGTCACCGGCCATACCCGAGTCGCGCCAGCAGCCTGCGCCGCCTAAAAATGTGCCGCGAACCCCGAGGGTTTTCAAGGATTTTTGCAGCTCACGGATGCGGAATCCGCCGAGCTGGTCGGCTTTGTCGGCGACCAGGTTAGCGTAGGGTTCACCAATGACTTCGCCTTGCTCGCCCAAGGTGCAGGTCACAACGAGCACGTTGGCGCCGCGCATGGCCAGGTCGGAAAGCATGCCGCCGGTCCAGATTGCTTCGTCGTCGGGGTGAGCGTGTACTGCTATGACATTGACGCCGTTCAGGTTTTTCATAAGGGTCCGTTTCGTTGTGGGATGTGTATGGTTGTGTGGTTGCCACTTAGTGGTGGCACCTGTTCTTTACTAGTTTTTGCTGTGCCAGGTGTCAACGGTGGCGTAGCCACGCGGCCATTGGTTCAGGTCTGGGTCCGGTCCGGTCACGCCGGTTCCTAGGACTTCCAGTCGGGTGTCGATGGCAATGACGGTGCGTAGGGCTTCGTCGGTTTCGAGGTGAGCCAGGTGTTCGGTGAGTTCATCTTCGGTTTTTTTGCCGGTGAGATACTCGTTAATGAGTATTTGGGTGTCGGCCTGGCAAAACCCGGAACGATTCGACCCTAACAATCCAATGTTAGGGCATGCATAACTGTCGGCAAGATTTGCCCCACTTTTGGCCACGACCGCATCGACTTGACCGCGGGGAATGAGGGTTTGCATGAGTTCATTTGTGTCCGCGCTTTTCATGGTGACGCGCACACCGTGCCGAATGAGCGAGTTCACGAGGGTTTTTGCGGCGCTGGCGACCACAGGGTCGGAGGGGTCCACACCAATGATGAGGGGACGGTTGAGGGTTTGCAGGCCGATGGGGTCGGTGGTGTTTTCGGGGGTTTCGCCGGTGCCGGTCGCGCCGGTTTCGCCGGTGACGGTTGGTTCGGCTGCCTCGGTTGTGGTTTCTAGTGACATGCTGCTTCCCGTGATGGTGCCACCAGGTTTGTCCACGAGAGTGAGGTCAGTTCGGCGGTTATAGGCGATGCGGGTGATGAGTCCCGGATCAATAATGGATCGAAGTTCTTTGCGGAGTGGCTTAGGAAGGTGGCTGTTCGCCACGATTTCGAGCCCATATTTGTCGGTTTCGGTGCGCACTTGGGTGCCGGGCACGAGCGAATATGCTTCCTTGGAGGTTTCGGTGGGGGTCACATCCATGAAGCTGATCTGCCCGTTTTGAATGAGTTCGATGCCTTGGTCGGTGCTGCGAATCTCCCTGAAGTTCAGGTTTTCCACCAGCGCGGGCTCTTTGCCCCAAAACCGATCGTTGCGGTTGAGCGTAATAAGCCCCCGGTTCCGGTCGTAGCTTTTCATGGTGAATTTTCCGGCGGACACGGGAATCGTGGAGCTAAGGGCGGTGGCGAAGCTCACGCCGCGGAGCACGTGACTGGGGAGGATATGGTCGAACAAGGTGCGCCATTCGGCAATGTCTTTATTGAAATCCACTTCGATGGTTTTCCCACCGCCACTCGAACGTATGTCCGTAATAGCCCAATAGCCGGCGGGGTTGAGCGTACCGGGGGTGTTAAGCATAGAACTCCACAGGTATTCGAAATCCGCCACGGTAATCGGCGTGCCGTCGCTCCATTGCGCGCCGGAGGCCAGCCGGTAGCGCACGGTTTTCACGGGTGCGGGTTTGTCGGTTTCCGCGTCATTACTATCTGCTGGCTTCGCGGTGGTGCTTGTCGACGTCGGCCGGGCGGCCGATACGCTTTGCGACGTATGCCCCTCCGGGTGCTGAGCATTCGTGACGGAGACAACCTCACCATTACGATTGAGTTCCTCCACCATAACCACCAGGTCGGTGTTGAGCCGCCCATCCACAAAAATACTGGGCAGAGTGAGCCGAGCCAGGGTTTGGATGAACCTGGAGTCGTCAGCAAGCAGGTGCGGGTTGAATCCGGAATGCACCGGGTCAATCCCCAGGGCCAGTTCTTTGGCCTGTTTGCGGGGAGTGGTGGTTGTGGTGGTGGGCTGCGTGGCCTCGTTATTGGATTCTTCGATCGGGGCGGGGCCGGGTGATGCGGCACAGCTGGCGAGGGTGCCGATTACGCACACCGCTACCACCGATAGGAGTGAGGCGCATCGCAGTTTTGTCATAGGGACTAGTGTACTTCCCTACCCCACGGGTTATTTATTGCGGGCCTTTTCTTTGGAACGAGCCCGGGCCCGATCGGTGGCGTTCAGCAGAACCTTCCGCACCCGCAGCGAGTTGGGGGTGACTTCCACGCATTCGTCCTGGCCGCAGAATTCCATGGCCTCGTCCAGAGACAACACATGTGCCTTGGCGAGGGTGACAGTCGCGTCCGCGGTAGCCGAACGCATGTTCGTCAGCTTCTTTTCCTTGGTGATATTGATGTCCATGTCTTCATCACGGTTATTGGCACCAACAACCATGCCCTCGTACACTTCCATGCCCGGCTCGACAAAGAAATTTCCCCGGTCGGCGAGCTGCTGGAGGGCATAGGCCGTGACCTGGCCGGACCGGTCGGCCACGAGCGACCCCGAGGCACGATCCTTGATCTCACCGGCCCAGGGGCGAGATTCAATCGAATAGGAGTTCGCAATGCCGGAGCCGCGGGTTTCGGTAAGGAAGGTGGTGCGGAACCCGATGAGACCGCGAGCGGGAACGTCGAATTCCATGCGCACCCAATCGCCGGACAGGTTGGTCATGGAGGTCATGATGCCCTTGCGGTTGGCCATGAGTTGGGTGACGGCACCCTGGTGTTCGGCGGGGGTGTCGATGACCATGTGGTCGAAGGGCTCATACACGTGGCCGTCCACCGTGTGAGTCACCACCTGGGGCTTGCCGACGGTCAATTCGAATCCCTCCCGACGCATGGTTTCCACCAGAACGGACAGGGCCATCTCGCCACGTCCTTGCACTTCCCACGCATCGGGCCGCTCGGTGGGCAGCACCCGGATGGATACGTTACCGATGAGTTCCTGGTCGAGGCGCGCCTTGACCACGCGGGCGGTGAGCTTATCGCCGCCCCCCTTGCCGGCCAGGGGGGAGGTGTTCACGCCGATGGTCATGGAGATGGCCGGCTCGTCCACGGTGATGCGCGGCAGGGCAACGGGGTTTTCCACATCGGCGAGAGTGTCGCCGATCATGATGTTGTCGATGCCGGAGATCGCCGCAATGTCGCCAGCGACCATAGCTTCGGAGGTGGATTCCCGGTCCACGCCAACAGTGCGAAGCAGTTCGGCAATCTTCACGTTTTTAATGTGCTGGTTGCCCTCGTCGTCGTAGTGAATCCACGCAACCTGTTGGCCTTTTTTCAGGGTGCCGGCGTGGATACGCACCAGGGCGATGCGTCCCAGAAAGGAAGAAGAGTCCAGGTTGGTGACATGCGCCTGGAGGGGGGCGTCGATGGTGGCGGACGGCTCGGGCAGTACCTCGTGGATGACGTCGAAAAGCGCCTGAAGATCGGCGGCGTCAGGAACGTTGCCATTGCCCGGATTTTCGGTGGACGCCTTGCCTTCCCGGCCGGAGGCGTAAAGAACCGGCAGGTCGAGGAGGGTTTCGGCGGCGGCCGCGGCCTCGGGGTCGTCCAGCGCGGAAGCCAATTCGAGGAGGAGGTCTTGGGATTCCTCCACCACCTCGTCGATGCGGGCGTCGGGGCGGTCGGTCTTATTCACCACGATAATGACGGGCATTTTGGCAGCCAGGGCCTTGCCCAACACGAACCGGGTTTGTGGCAATGGCCCCTCGGAGGCGTCGACAAGCAATACCACGCCGTCGACCATGGAGAGCCCGCGTTCAACTTCGCCACCAAAATCGGCGTGGCCAGGAGTGTCAATGACGTTAATAATGAGGTCATTGCCGTCCTTGCCTAGCCCCTTGCGGCGAATGGCGGTGTTTTTTGCGAGGATCGTAATGCCTTTTTCTTTCTCTAGATCACCGGAGTCCATGACGCGATCAGCAACTTCCCCGTGGTCACCAAAGACGCCGGACTGTTCCAGCATGGCGTTCACGAGGGTGGTTTTACCATGGTCGACGTGCGCGACGATGGCGACATTACGAAACTCTGGATGAGACAACGAGTGCTCCTAGGGGGAAGAAAATGAAAACGAAACAACCTTACTCCACCACATGGGGGTAGCGCACATTCGACACTTATGGGTGAGGTGTTAAACACGTCTTTCCGCAATGTCGCCCCAGATCTCACCAAGAAGCTGCACATCTGATATTTAGCTTTTTACCTGCATTTTTTAGCTTTTTACCAACCTCTCTTCAGCAAGATCTTTCATCGCTCTCATTTTCGGGTTTTACCTGTGATTTTGCTTGAATTACAGCAGTGTAATGCTGATTTTTCTCTAACCCGGTCTTGACTTTCTGTCAGCTAATATTACTGTGATTACTGAAACGCAAGTGACTAATGATGCAATTGTGATTGGAGTGATTTATGGTTTTCCTTCTTAAAACCTTTCTCAACGAGTACACTCCCTTGGTGTACGAAAGGTCACAATGCGCCTTTAGCACTCGTTATTCAACGTTTTATCAATCCAAACCACCACACCCCTCAACGTGAAAGGTTGCCACTGTGCTACCAGCGCTTTCTCGCCGCGCCCGGCGCGCACTTGTTGGTGCGCTCACCGCAATTACCCTGACTGTGAGCGGAGCCACCGCGGCCTCCGCGGAAACCCCCCAAGAATTGGCTAAAAAGAAAGAAGAAGAAACCAAGATTGCCCTAACCGCGGCCATGGCCATTGGTGCCGGCAATCCCCTACCGGCAATGCCGATTTCGCTCATGGCCGGCCCCAAGGATTTCATGCCCGTAGACAATCTCGGCCGACCAAAGAAAGAGATTCTCGACCAGGCCCGTAACTTTGCTAACTCCACCCCAATGCCGGATCAGATCCGTGGCGCCATTCTCGCCGGCATAATGTTCTGGGAAGGCGGCGGCAAGTCGGAAATCAAGCTGCCGGAAGGCGCCGCCCCCAGGTTCAAACAGTTCTATTGGCCGTCGATTGCTTCGAAGTGCATTAATGCCCAGTCCGATGCCATTGGTTCGGGCATTGCCGTACCCGGGCCCACCGTCATCCCCGTACCGGGCGCCAAGGAAGGGGAAACCGCCTTCCTGTTTACCGCCCTGGGAACCGGCAAGCTCAATAAGACCGACATGAAGGTGTATTGGTTCAATCTCAATACTTTCAAGAGTGGTGTTGCACCCCTCGGGGGTAATGGTATTAATCCCGAAGGCCCAGCTACTGTGAGTGGCAATGCCCCCACTGGGAAGGGAAATGTCATTGCTGTAATGGATGGGTCAATCGACACGATAGAGAAAGAAAGTAATGCCCACTGCTCGTTTATTCCAACGGCCGCTTTCTTTGAGGTGAACTAATGACAAATCTACATCCAGTGAAGGAAGAAACCTTTAACCTGAAGGCCAATACGAATATTGACCCCAAAGGCTTCCTGCGCCGGGTAGATACCTATCGGGAAACCGAATTCGGGTTATACATGGCGCGTGGTGCCGACCACCCGAATTTTGGTTATCTAGAGAGCTGGCTTCTGCCAGAACTAGGACTACGCGCTAATATTTTTCACTACCGTGATGGGGTGACCGAGCGGGAAGATATCTACATTGATGTGGTGGAGATTTCCGTGGAAAATGACGTGTGGACTACCCGGGACCTGTATGTAGATTTGATTTGGAATAACGGGAATGGTGTGGAGGTTGTCGACATTGATGAGCTTGCCGCTGCCACATCAGCAGGGTTGATTTCGGCCGAAGACGCAGAGCGCGCCATTGAGGTGACATTGGCTGCGGTGGAAGGAATTACTCGCCACAACGATAGCCCAGCCCAGTGGTTGAAGTCACAGGGCATCACCATTGATTGGGCGAAGAACGTTACTTTGGTGCCGGTTCCATAACTTCATCCGCCTTGTGTGTTTATAACAGCGTCACCGGTCATGTCTCCGCCGTGTGGCGCTGTTATTTGTTTGTCTCGCCGATTCAGCGTGACGAGAAAGTTCATGTCCAGAATTTTTAGAGAATGTTATAGGTATGGGTTCTACTGTTACGATTTACCATAATGCGGATTGTTCCAAGTCCCGCGCCGCATTGGCGTATTTGGCTGAGCATGCACCGGATCGTGAGGTGATTGTGGTGAATTATCTCGACACCCCACCAAGCAAAAGCAAACTTGCTGAGCTCATCCGGCGGGGTGGTATGGGGGCACACGATCTGATTCGCACTGGCGAAGCCTGGTACCGCAAATTAGCATTAGACGAGACCATGAGCGACGATGACTTATGTGCCGCCATGGCTCAGCACCCAATACTTATCCAACGTCCCATTATTGAAACTGATAGTGGCGTGGTCATAGCCCGCCCCATAACAAAGATCGCGGAGGTCTTATAACCCCATGTTGAACTGGATGAAAAAGGCTGCGGTTGCCGCAGCGATTGCGATAGCTTCCTCAACCATAGTGGCACCGCCGGCGGGTGCTATCGCTGGCGGCCGCGTGAATAATGCCGACAGCCTGGCATTGCTTATTTTGGGTGGGTCGCAATGCTCCGGCACGGTTATCGCTCCCGAATGGGTGGTGACCGCAAAGCACTGTGTTCACCAGGGGAATTCCGCGATCTTCATTAAGAAGGAAAATTATTACCCCAAAGAGGCGGTGTTACACCCCAAGAACGATTTGGCGTTGATTCGCCTGGATCGTCCGACAAGCGCCACCCCCACGCCATTAGCAACCTCGCATTTGCAGCCGCAGGAGCGGGCAACTGTTGCGGGTTGGGGCGGTGACGAGCTCACGGGTGCGCTCATGGCCGACGCGGTGGTGCAGCGGCGGGTGCATAATCTGCCCGATCCGCTGGCTGGGGTGACGGTGATCGAGTCCCAGATTGAGCGGGGGCGAATCCAATTGGGTGATTCCGGCGGCCCGCTTTTCGACGACCAAGGGAAGCTGGCTGGTGTGCAGTCCGCAGCCGCCGGCCCGGGGACGGTGGCGTTCCACGTGCCGGTGACGGAAAATGTGGAGTGGATTTCCCGACATGCAGGCATCCCCCAGCCGCAGGTGACGGATCAGCCCAGTGATGATGTGGATGCTGCGAAGTATCCGACGGTAGTGCCACAACCGCGGATCCCGGTGACCGGCAGCTCAGTGTTGGAGTCGGTGCTGAATTATGGCCTGGATCTGCGGTCTATCCCCATCCCCATGTCCAGCTAGTTTTTGATGATTCGGTAATACAGTGGGGTGGAATCCCACCCGAATTTCACCTGTGACACCTGGGTGGAGTACCCACCCACGGCGTTATTATTCCACAATGGGATGGACGGTAAGTCCCGAAATAATACCTCCTCGGCCTGATGGTAGTAGCTGATCGCGGCCGCGGAGGTTTTTGCTTTGTCACCGGCGGCCACAAGGTTGTCAAACTCTTCCGAGGTGTAGTCGCCATTATTGGCGCTGCCACCAGTGGCGAATGAGGTGACCAGGAAGTTACTGATGAGGGGGTAGTCGGCCTGCCAGCCGGCGCGAAACGAGCAGCCAATGGTGTGGCGGGTGATGTCATTCCGTAGGGCCTTGTAGTTAGGATAGGGTTTCCCGACCGCATCGATGCCCAGGTTGTCTTTGAGTTGTTCAACCACGGCATCCACCCAGGCTCGGTGCCCACTGTCGGCGTTATAGGCGATGGCGAATTCGCCAATGTAGGGGGAAATAGCATTCGCCTGGTCCCAGAGTTCCTTGGCTTTGGTGGGATTGTAGCGCAGCACCTGGTGTCCGGGGATGCTAGCGGAATATCCCTTGACGATGGGGGCGGTGAAATCGACCGCCGGGGTGTACACGTTGTTGTAAATGGTGGTGGTGATTGCTTTCCGGTTGATGGCCATGGAGATTGCTTGGCGGCGCAGGTTTCCCTCTTCCCCGCTGAAATATTCCAGCTTTTGGGGGATGGTGATGAATTGGTTGACGGCGGTGGGTTGGTTAATCGCCCGATCCCCCAGGACGGCTTCGAACGTCGAAAAGGCGTTCGGCGGCATGGTTTCTAAAATATCTAATTTGTTGGTCAGAAGATCCTGGTATGCCTGCTCGGCTGTGGGGTAAATCATGAACCGCAGCCCATCATTTCGGCTTTTCCGGGGTCCATCGTAATGGTCGTTGGTCAACACCCGGATTTCTTTATCGTGTGTCCAATCCGCCAGCGTGTAGGGCCCATTGCCGACGGGGTGTTCGCCGAAGGCTGCCATGTTCTCGAACGCCACATCGGGCAGTGGGTAAAACGCAACATGTCCCAGCCGGTCGGGGAAATCTGCCAAGGGTTCGGCCAGTTCAATGGTGAAGGTGGTGTCGTTGACGATTTTTACTCCGGTGAGCGAGCCACTGCCGTCCGCGGTATACCCTTTGATCGGTTTGAAATAATTACTCAGGGACTGTTCATGGGTAACCGCATAATTCCAGGCTTTCACAAAATTATGGGCCTTCACCTCAGTACCGTCGGCGAATCTGGTTTTCCGCAGCGTCACCGTGTAGGTGCGGTCGCCGTCGAAGTCAATGGATTTGGCCACATCATTATGGGTTTTGCCGTCGGCGTCGTAATACACCAGGCCGGCGAACAAGGCGGTGATGACTTTCGTGCCGCCGGTTTCATTGGTGTCGGCTGGCAGGAGTGGGTTTTGTGGCTCAGCACCCCACACGGTGATGAGCTTGCGGGAAACCTCGTCTTCGCCGTTTCGGCGCACCGCCGTATTACAGCCCGTGAGCACTAGGGCGGCAATGGTAATGGTGGCAAGGATGGTCGCCACAGTGCGGATCTGATGATGTATCGGCATGACGCATTGACCTCCAGCAACGTAACGCGTTACTCCACATAGTATGTGATGAAGTCGTAGGCGCGGCGCACAACCTGCCCGGCATCCAACCCAGTGGTGTCAATCCATAGCGTGGGGACGAGGTCACCCAGACCCTGAGACTGCACAGCATAGTGGCGTTTTTCCTGCTCAGCCCACATTTCCCAGTAGGGTTCATAATAGGGGTCGCGCCGCATAGCCCGCCGGTAGCGGGTTGTGGCTTCGCCGGTGAGCATGATCGCCGCCACCTGGTGATCGCTTATCGACGCGGCCCGCAGCGTTTCAGCGGTGACCGCGCCCGCGCCCTCGATGATCTTCGCACCCGGCGGGACCGGCACCCACTCCCCTGCCCGATCATTCGCCCAATCCCACCGGTAGTAGCCGGGATCGGTGGTTTTGAGCACGCTGGCGGCAATGATGTCGGACCCCGCGGCAAGCCCAGACCAGCCGGGATAAAAATCATCCATATGAATCACGGGCAGCCACAGCAGGATCCCCAGGCGAGTGGCCAGGGTGGTTTTACCGGAGCCGGAGGGGCCATCGACCAGCACAATCATGGTGTTTCAGGCCCCCAGGAACCGGAACGAGCCGCACCACACCGCAATGATGATGGACATGGCCCCGGCGACAGCGCACGCCACCACCAGCAGGGTTTCCGCCCGCCCCCACCGGGATTCCCGCGCCCACGTGCGGGACACATCCTTCCCGAAACCCCGGGCCTCCATGGCGGTGGCCAGCTTCGTGCCCCGGCGCAGGGCCAAAACCAGCAGGCCAAACGTCATGGTCAAGGCCCGCCGAACCCGATTATGCCCGTCAAGCCCCCGCACCCGGCGGGCCCGCCGCATCGCCTCCCAGTCGCGCTGAAACAAGCTCACAAGCCGGGCGCCGGCCACCGTCCCAATGACAAACCTGGGTGGAAACTTGAGGATCTGGCTGAGCCCATCCCCCAGCTCGGTGGGGTCGATGGTGCCGAGCAGCACAATGACGGGCAGGCCCACGGCCAAAACCCGCACCATGATGGCAGCAGCCAACCCCAACGAATTATCGGTCACGTGTGCGAAGGCAACCGAGAAATATTCCCGGCCCTCGGGCCGGCCATACAACGCCATGGAAATACCCGACACCGGTGCTATCAGCACAATCGGCAGGCCACGGCGGAACAGCACCCGGTAGCTCACCCCCAGAATTGGGGCGCCGATGATCGTGCACGCGAGCGAAACCAGGGCGGACACCAGGTCGATACTCACCAACAGCGGGGTCGTAAACACCAAGAGCGCAATGACCCGGGCAACCGGGTTAACAGCCTGAAGATTCATGCTCACCCCCGGAAACAGTCCTGGTCATGGCTCGGGTGTGGTCGGCCATGGCATGGTAAAATAACTCATCGTGGGTGACCGACACCACGGTCACCCCGTCATCGGTGAGTCCCCGCAACAACTGCACCAATTCAATAAACGTGGTGCGATCCTGGCCGAAAGTGGGCTCGTCGAGAAACACCACCCGCGGCGTATTAATAAGCGTTGTGGCCACGCTCAGGCGACGTTTTTGGCCACCAGACAGGCTAAACGGATTCGCCTCCGCCAACTGTTCCAACCGCAATTGGGCCAGAATCTCCCCGGCCCGCTGTCGAACCGTGCCCTCCGGCAGCCCCAACACCTTGGTGGACACCAAAAGCTCCTCCAGCACCGTGCGGGCCACAAACTGATGTTCGGGATCCTGAAACACATACCCCATGCGCCGGGCCAGATCCCGGGACCTCCACTTATAGGGGTCCCCGCCCAACCCGGCGGCAATGTCGGGGTGCACCCCAACCGTGCCGGCGTGAGTGGGCAGCAACCCGCACATGCTGAGCAGCAGCGTCGACTTCCCCACCCCGTTCGGGCCGGTAATCACCGTCGACGCCCCCCGGGAAATCGACCAGGTAATCGGCACCATTCCCGGCAGCGGCTGCCGCCACCCGGTCACAACATCGTGCAGTTCAATGGCACTTTCCCCAGAGCCTGCCGCGTGCCCACCAGGCTCGAACACCGGATCGTGCCCGGGCATCCAGATGCCCGCGCGGGCGAGACTGTCACCGTAGTCGGCAATGATCCGGCCGATAGGGGCGTCGACAAGCAATTGGCGTTCCCCCAACACCATGCACCGATCAACCACCCCCTGCCAGGTAGCAACCCGGTGCTCAACAATGATCACGGTCGCACCGGTCTCCGCGGCCACCCGGGTGACGGCACGCACCACCTCCTGCACCCCGGCAGGATCCAGGTTCGCAGTCGGCTCATCCAGCACAATGATGTCCGCCCCCATCGCCAACACGCCGGCAAGCGCTAACCGCTGCTTCTGGCCCCCGGATAATTCCGCGGTCGGATGATCCAACGGCAGATCCAACCCCACCAGCTCCAGACCACGGCGCACCCGGCGCCATGTTTCTTCCCGGGAAACCCCCAGGTTTTCGCAGCCAAACGCCACGTCATCGCCGACCCGGGAAGCAATCACCTGCGAATCCGGGTCCTGCAACACCATGCCCACCACACCCGACACGGTGAGTTCCCCAGAGAAATCGCCGTCGTCACTGCCAAGCACCCCGGCGATGGCTGCCAAGAGCGTTGACTTGCCGGAACCCGACGCCCCTAAAAGCAGCAGTTTTTCGCCCCGGTCCACGGTAAAATCCAGGTCGGAAAAGGCGGGGTTCTTCCGACTGGCATGCCGGTACCCAAAGCCTCGCGCAGTAATGATTGCCATGGTGTTACCTCACACCCAACCCCACGCGGGTTAGGCGTCCACCACGGCGCGTCGTTCCCGGCCGACCGCAAACCGGTCCAGCGCCCCGGTGCGGGCCAGGGAAATCACTAGGAAATACCCCACCCCACCAGCTAAAACCGCGCCGGACACCAGTAGGGAACCCAGGTACATGGTGTTGTATGCCATGCCCTTCGCGGCGTTGCCGGAGATAAACAGTTCCAGCACGAACGCCCCCACGGCGGACCCCATGCCGGCCAGCACCGAGGTGACGAGCCCGAATTTCCGGTAGACGAAAACCGCGAAAATAAGCTCCGCGCCCAAGCCTTGGGCCAGGCCGGAGTACACGGTTTCAATGCCCCACTGGTTGCCGATGCCGGCGGAAACACAGGCGGCCACCACCTCGACGAAAATAGCGGCGCCGGGCTTGCGGATGACCAGGCCACCGACGACGCCCCCGAGGAGCCACATGCCGGTGGCGATGCCGCCCAGGCCGGGGGTGACGGCGTTGGCGGCGGTGTACCAGGCGTAGCCCACGCTGTTCCACACCCAGAAAATAAGGCCGATGGCGACCGCGAACACCGCGGCGATGATGATGTCGATGACTCGCCACGCCAGCAGTGGGCGGGCCGGATTGGAACTGATGGTATTGGCCATGTTCATGATCTCTTTCTTCCTAGCGCCGGTATGACCCGGATCAGGTTCAACGATTCGACGCACCATGTTTTGCGTCATCTCAGCCCACCTACATCAGGGGTGAACACTCGTGTATTTTTAAGCAGAATATAAAACGAATCTGCGTAATGCAAGCCTTATCGGGGGTGGATCGCCGGGTGGCTCGTTTTTCGGCATGCCCAGTTGACCACCGCCGGAGCCCTCGTGTCCGCCGCTACCCGAACCGCTATGCGAACGATACGTGACCGGTTAGTGAGCGACCGGATGGGCCTCGATGGCCTCCACCACCAGCCGATGGAGCGGTGCCACCACCCCGGCGCGGCCGGCCATGCGGCAGATGGCCCCCACCTGGGCGTCTAATTCGTTGGGATTGCCGGCCACAATGTCGCGTTGCATGGAGCTGGTGCTGGCGGGGTCCTGGATGTCGATGAACGCCATGGTGTCGGCCACAATGGTTGCGGGCAGTGCCACCTGGTTGGCCTGAGCCACGTGGGCGGCCTCGGTGATGAGTGCACGCAAGCTGTCCCGGTAGGTGGTGCGGAGCACGCCGATGGGTTGGTTCATGAGGGCCCCGAGGGCGCCGAAGGTGGTGACGAAGAGCGCCTTGGCCCACACGTCGGCGAGGATATCGTCCCGAATGGCCGGAGTGATAGGGGTTTTCGATAAGATTTCGGCGAGTTGGGCGGTAAGATCCCGGGTAGCTGGGTGGAGGCTGCCGAAGGTGAGGGTTTGAATATTACCGTCGTGGCAGGTAATTCCGGGGGCTAGTCTGGTGAGGAAGCTGCGTACGACACCCGGGATGACGTGTTCGGGCCCGTATTTTTCTACGGCCAGGTGTGGCATTTCCACGGAGTTTTGCGTGGTCAGGATGGTGGTTGTGGCGGGAAGTTCAGGCAGGTCTACGGGGCCTAGGGTTTTGGTGGCGAAAATGACGAGGTCGGCGTCGTCGGGGATGGTGTGGGCGACGTGGGCGTCGATGCGCAGGGTACCATCGGGGCCACGTAATTCCATGGGTGATTGGCTGAGCCAATCAAATGTGGCGCCTCGGGCGATAAAGGTGACATCGGTGCCGGCTCGGGACAGGTGCACACCAAGCCAGGTTCCGACGGCCCCGGCACCGTATACTACAATCTTCATAATTTCTACTGTAAGTGAGGTTTCATTATGCCCAGTGGTCTTGCCGCATTGCTTGACGACGTGGCCCTGATTGCCAAAGCCGCCTCTGCCAGTGTTGATGATGTGGCTGCTGCCGCGGCCCGCACGTCGGCCAAGGCCGCCGGTGTGGTGATCGACGATACGGCCGTCACCCCACGGTTTGTGGCGGGTGTGACGCCGGCGCGGGAGTTGCCGATTATTTTCCGCATCGCCAAGGGCTCGGTGGTGAATAAGATCGCCATTATTTTGCCCATCTGTTTGTTATTGAATGCCTTGGCGCCGTGGGCGCTCACACCGCTGTTGATGTTAGGCGGCCTGTACCTGTCGTTTGAGGGTGCGGAGAAGGTGTGGGAGTTTTTCTCTGGTCATAATGAGGATGCGGAGGAAAAGGCCGCGGCGAAGGATGAGAATACGTTGGTGCGGGGTGCGATCACCACGGATTTAATTTTGTCCGCAGAGATCATGGTGATTTCGCTGAATGAGGTGGCCACCAAGAGTTTTTGGATGCAGCTTGTGGTGCTGATCGTGGTGGCCTTTGTGGTGACTGCCATGGTGTATGGCGCGGTCGCGGTGTTGGTGAAGATGGATGATGTGGGGTTGAAGCTGTCCGCGGGGGAGAACGCGTTTCGAAAGAGGTTGGGCCATGGGTTGGTGACTGCCATGCCGAAGGTGCTGCACACGATTTCTATCATTGGCATGTTTGCCATGTTGTGGGTGGGGGGCCATATTCTGCTGGTGGGGGCTAATGAATTGGGGTGGTATGCCCCTTATGAGTTGGTGCACGGGTGGGCTCATCACGTGGCGCACCTGGGCGGGTTTGTGGAATGGCTGGTGGAAACGCTGTGTTCGCTGGTGATTGGCCTGGCCGTAGGGACGATCGTTGTGGTAGTGCTGCATTTCACGCCTCGCCGTAAGGCGAAAGCCCCCGAGGGTGCGCATGACGCCGAGGGGAAACCTGCGACCTCTGACGAATAGGCGGCAGGTATTTGTCAGGCGTCCACCCCCGCGGTGTTGTCGGGCAACATGGTCTGAGCTGCAAGGATCGCACGTCTGGGATTGGGGGGCGCAAGTTTTTAGCTACGGGAGTTTTACCGGACTTTCGCTGAATTAAGCTAAAAGGAGTAATGGCATAATCGGCGAAAGGGTAAGACTATGATGCGGCCGGCGCGGCGACGATTCGGGAAGATAGTGACAACGCTGCTGCTTCTCCCCTATTTGAGTGGTTGTGCCATTCCGTTTGCCCAGCAGTTCACCACCGGCGCTGGGGGTGTGTCTCCTTCGACCACGGTTGCTGCTCCCACCGCCACGACTTCGGCTGATGATGTGTCGGCCGGTGCGGCGGGGGGCTCGTCGAAAAGTTCGAAGAAGTCTAGTGCCGGCGGGGAGGAAGACGATGATCTTGTTGAGGATCCCAAATATTATTCTGCGTGCACGTTCCAGCACCGCAGCAAGGATGGGTTGCCGGAGGGGGAGAAAAAACCGGTTTCGGAGGCTGGTTCAGCCGATTATCCGGTGATGAAATTCCTGGGCTTGGCCCGCACAGTGCAGGGGGACACGTTTGTGTTCATCAAGTTCAAGCCGCCGATCACGAACTCCCGGGAGACAAGTTTTACTATTTATCCGAATCAGGAGCGTAAGGAGTTCATGCAGATTCGGGTGGCGCGGGATGCGGTTACGAGCACAACCTATGGGCGCGATAACCCGAACGACCTGTCCAATCGGGAGACCGGTAGCAAGGAAGCATATTTTGCTAGGGATCAGATTAACGATCCACGGTACAGCGGTAATGATGTGATTTTGGCGCGGATTGATAAGAAATATTCTCGCTCGTATCGGTTGGAGTCAGTGCTGACCATGGAGACCGATACGACGGTTTCGGAGTGTGCGTATAATCCCGACGATCCAAATAATAAGGCTTCGTAGGGGCGGTATCGTGCGTGGCTATTGCAGGTTTTTGAAATAGCGGGCGACTGGCCACCGCTGATAGCCTGCCGCTTCGTAGGTGTGTCGGGCGGGTGCGTGCCCCGGGTCGCCGCCGGTTTCGACCATCATCATGGTCATGCCGGCTGCCCGGGCCCGGTCGTGGCTGTGGTCCATGAGGGCGTGGCCGATGCCGCGGCGTTGAAATTGTGGGTCGACGGCCAGAATATACACCTCACCCATGGAGTCTTCTGGGTGGATTCGGGTGCAGACCCAGCCCGCTAGCTGCGGGGTTTCCGAACCGTTCTGACCTTGCAGCATTGCCACATCCACGGTGTGTGGTTCGTTGTCGAGGATCTTCCCCAGGTCGCTCAGCTGCCGTTTCTGCCATTCCTCCGGGTAGAACGCACCATAAACGAAACCGGGCACTGCGGCTTTGAGCTGCGGAAACACCGGCTCCCAGGCGCGTAGCGCTAGGTCGAGGGCGGCCTGACGCATTGGTGGTTCGTAGGGGATAATGTTCATGTTGGTTGTTTCCGTTCTGTTTTTGCTTGTCGACGCGCGACGCTAGCGATCATTGTCTAACGTATCGACTACCTTGTGCTTCTCGATCCGCAAAAGCGATCATGCGCCACAGTGATTCAATCCTATTTCCAGCAGCTGAATGAGCTTCCCTGTGAGTTCATCATCGTATATATGGTTCAATAACGTATACCTTCATTCCTCGTAGCGACTCTAAATCGACTACTGGGTCCATTGCTGCGAATTTCCGCACATTCTTCTGAGTAAGACCAATAATAGGGTCCTCCCAATCAGGATTATCAAAATCCCTATCATTAACCCACAAAGCCAAAAACGGTATCTTTAACTCCAGGTCAAGCCACGCACCAGACTCCACCAAATCATCCAAAAGTACCTCAGTAAAATAATCACGCATCCCTGGATACCGCCCCAACACTGCAGGTGGACGGGCTTCGTCAGCAACCCGCTGAAACAAACCTTTCGCCATGACCATCACCAACTGGATTCTCTGGAGGAAATTCTTTAGGTACCAGACTACCCATCTGGTAGCGCTTTCGAATGCCATTCCGGTTCACCTCTGGTCTCATGGCATATCCCATGGCCGTTCTCCCCCACCCGAACCTATAATAGGTACCACCTATCTTATGGCATTGACCCCGACGTTATTGGAGAACATATGGTTCCGGAATTAGTCCTTGCCGACCGCGTGCTTGCCCTGCATGACCAGTTGCTGACCGAGAAAGACATCCATGCGTTTCTTCTGGATACCGCCAAGTTTTTAGGGGGAAAACCGATAGAGATGTATGGTCCGGGGATCCGGTTTCGGTGGCTTATCGGCGACCGGATCATCGAAATGCGGGTGGGCATGCGAGGCGGCCAGCACTTGCTCACGGTACGGTCGTTTGACCGTAAACTCATCATGGATACCTATGAGTATTCGTCGTTAAATCAGTGGCTGCCGGACCTATGCCCGCCGCTTTACCTCTGGTCGGCATTGCTCGGCCCGGCACCAAAAAATGGTTGGTGGTGGCCGGGGTTTCCGGTGGTCACAACGTGGGATATTTTTGCGGTCACCATTGGCCGCATGCTGCAACACCTGCCGACCGATATTGCGCTAACCCCACCGAAATGGCGGGTTGGACTAGCCTACTTGTGGAATATTGGTGCGATCCCCTCCGGTTTTGGTGGAGTATGTGTGAGTGGTGAACGGGATGGTCTTGGTATTGATGCCGGTGCGGTCGGGATGAATCTGCTCATTCCCCGCACGCATTTGGATGCAGGGCTCGTGAACGTGACCGATGTGATCGCCGGCATGACACCCGGTCACTTGCTGTCGGGGGTGGAACATTTCGACGTTGAGGGGTTTGATTCGTGCCCCGTCACACCTGGCTATGACGGTCCTCAGGCGACCGGGGTGCCGCGACCTGGCATCACCCTCGACGAATTGCGGGCAATTATTATGACGGAGGTTCCGCCCGCCACGCCAGCACCATTGTCGCCCCTTGGCACTATGCCGCCCCAGATTGCGCTCACGATTCCGCAGGCCATCGACGCTATTGTCGACGCGGTCACTCACGAACGTTTCGAAACAATCCAGGTGTCAAAATCTCCCCAGGTAGGCGTCGACTCGCTCCAGGTCATCGACTACGCCCGGCAGCTTTGCGACGCCCTCACGGACCGATTCGGCTTCCCAATCGGTTTGGCGGCCAGTAGCGACCACCACTTCATGCGCATCTTTCAGATTGGTGGCGTTGGGGTGCAGGTGACCAATGCCCGTGATGAGGTAGCGGTCGTTATTAACCAGCTTGATACCATCTTGAGGGAAACGTATTGCTAGCAAGCATAGAGGTGATTAGCCATCCGATTCATCGAGTGCAAGATAGTCCGCATCGGATACGGGTTCGCACCATTCGGTTGAGGTGCCGGTGCCTGGGATTTCGAACGCAAGGTGACTAAACCACGAATCGCTAGCAGCCCCATGCCAATGCTTCACGTTGGCGGGAATCTCCACGATATCCCCTGGTTTCAGGGCGCGGGGCGCTTCGCCCCACGCCTGATACCAACCTTGCCCACCCATACAGATGAGAACCTGTCCACCACCGGATTCCGCATGGTGAATGTGCCAATTATTGCGGCATCCTGGTTCGAAAGTGACATTGAAAATAGTGATGGGATCCCCATCATGCGACAACTTGTTGAGGTAGGATTTCCCGGTGAAATACTCGGCGTAGGCTTCGTTAAGCTCGCCAAGGCCGAAGAGACCGCCATATGATCCGGGGCCTACTTGCTCATTGCCAATGGTCTCGCTTTCTACTATGCGATCTCCGACGACCATACCAGCATCGGCGTCGGCAGCAATCCTACTGTCGTCAAAATACACGTCCTTGGCCATACGGAAAGCAGCCCACGCATTGGGCCAACCGGCGTAAAACGCCAGTTGGGTGAGGATTTCCACCATTTCTTCCCGGGTAACGCCGTTTTCCCGGGCGGCAGCTAAATGGTGTTGTAGTGACGTGTCGACGATTCCCTTCCCGATGAGGGCGCTAATCGTCACGATCGACCGCATTTTCGCCGACAGCTCGGCCTCCCGAGACCACACTTCGCCAAAGAGGACGTCGTCGTTCAGCGCCGCGAATTGTGGGGCAAATTCGCCCAGGATATTACGACCAGCGGTTTGCTTTGCCATGATTGTTCTCCCATCATAAAAAGTCAGCTTCTACGTTACACTGCTTTATGATGTGGGCGTATATGGCATAGCCGTCACGATGAACAACATTGAGAGATACAAAACCGCCGATCGTCGTGGCGCGATCGGCGGCGTTGAGGCTGGTTGTTGGCCTGGGCTGTTATGCGCTGATTTCGACCAATCGGGCGATGAGCCGGTCGCTGTGCTTGGCTGCCAGGTCCGCGTCGGTGAGCGCACCGTAGGAGTACACGGGTTCCTGCCATTCCATACCGGTGAGAGCTGCGGTTTCCTGGAATGCCGGCATGAAGTCGGGCAAGTCGTGAGCCATCTTCTCGTGATAGACGTCCGCACCAGAACCTGCGGTGAAGGACAGCAGGAGTTTCTTACCGTGCAGGGCGGTACCACTGCTGCCATAGGCGAACCCGTATTCGAGGACGTCTTCGATCCACTTCTTCAACAGGGAGGGAACGTTATACCAGTAGATGGGGAATTGCAGAACAATGATATCGGCGTCGACCAGGGCTTCTTGTTCAGCCTTGGCATCGATGTTGAAGTCGGGGTACAGCTCGTCGAGACGGCGAACCTCAAGGATGTCACCATTGAACTTGTCTTCGAGACTCTCCAAAATGGCAGCATTCATGTTGGACCGATCGAGATGCGGGTGACCGGAAATAACGAGAATCTTACTCATGCATTTTTCCTTATATATCGATGTTTTCTGTAACCGGTAGTGCCAACGTGTCTGTCGTCGACACCACCATATGGTCAGGGCCACCCATGATAGCAATTTCTTCGGGTTGATGTGTGCACCATTCCGTAACCGGTTGGAGTCTTACACTTCCATGCCGGTGAACTAGACAACGCCTACGACCTACGTGTTTCATTCTCCGCTTGACGACACCCTGGGTTTGATACGGCAGCCGCCACCTTCGGGCGCCGCAAAGCATGGCGATAATTATTGCGCGCAACCTACTAGTAAGCGCTGCTCAAGGGCATTGTTTGCCGTCACCGAAGTTTCCACGTGTCTTCAAGGAGTCCGATTAACTCGATGTGACGTCGCATGACAACGTTCGGTGTCCACTTGGTTTCTTGCAGGACCCCGGTCGTGAGGGCGAAAACGGACACACCATTTTTCAGGAAATAACTCTTCTTCTTGTAATCAAAATCGTAGTTCCTGGCCCGACTGTTCTTGCTCTTATTGAGGAGCACCAAATTCCCCAGCCGATGGGTCCACCACGCCCGTTCGCCATCGCTAAACCACTCCAGCCACTGGCTACCTTCCTTGGGATTTTGCGGCAACACGTGCTCGATGCTGATGGTTTTGTGATCGTAGGAAACCCCGGGGTCGTCGGCCAGAATCGAATCGAGGCGTAGCAACACATACTTAGGCAACGCTGTCGATGAGGACGAATAGATTTCGCTATCCAACTGCTCCCGGGTGGCCTTCTTCTCATCCTCGCTAAGCTCAAACTCGGTGCTGCGCAGCCCATGCCCGGCAATGAGCTGCTTCAAAAGCGCCATATAGCGGGTCAGTCGCACATTCCGATACAACCGCCGCACCAGCATGCTTGCGGCCAGCCGCTCCAATTTTTCAAAAAACGCATTGAGGAACTTTGGGTCATCATCGTGTTCTTTCAACGCCCACAGGGCCACGGGACGCCAATCGTTATTATTCAACTGGCTGAGCCGCTTCAGCCAATTATTCACGCTCTCCCACAGGGGGCCGCCATGAAAATCCTGGGCGCGCAACCGCACATCGGCTTGAGCATACGGTTCCAGCACCTCATCAATAAAGGCCTCCCCCTGCCATTTACTAAGAATCTGCTCGGGGAATTCGGATAGCAGATTCCGGGTGGCATGAGCCTGGGTGAGAATCGCACGTATGTACACGAATAGCGTGCCAAACTCTTCCCGGCCAAGCTCCTGTTCCAGGTTCTCCCACCGATCCGCATATTCGCGGCGGGAGCTTTCCGAGATCTCGCCGATCACCTGCGACTTGAAAATATCCGAAGGTAGTAGCGGTAAACCACGCGCATTCATCACATTAAAAATCCGGTATGCACTATTAAGGTCGGGCGTACTCACCACAACCAGCATGGTTCTATCGCGCAACATTTTATACAGGTTCGCCAGATCATTGCGCGTCCAATCGAATAATTGTTCCCGTAGTGCTTTGACGTTATCGCGGATTGCCCGCTGCGATTCCGTCACCGCAAGGTTATTGCTCAACCGAACAACATCTTCCGTGGCATCGCTTTTTTGCACATATTGGTAGAAGAATTCGATGTCCCGCCGCCGCAGGGTGAGACGCGGCTTGGCTGGTTTCTCTTCCCACTCCACCGCGGGCTTTTCGACGCGCTCATGGATGTCCTTGCGCAGGCTGGGATCCTCCACAATGTCCCGTAATACCGCCAGCAACAGGGTCAGGGTCACGAGTCGTTGTTGCCCGTCAATCACCTCGGCGCGTGGCGATTGCGCATCCTTCACCAACACAATGGAGCCCAAAAAGTATGGTTCATCCAGGTCACGCTCCAAGGCTTCCTGCAAATCCACAAGCAGTTGCACCGCATGCTCCACACCCCAGGTGTAGGGCCGCTGGTACTCCGGAATGACGAATTCGTATTCATCGGTGAAGAGTTTGTCCAGGTTGATCTCAACTGCCGCAATTGGTTGCAATGGTACTGTCGTGCCCATTCTTCTCACTCACTGTTGCTACTAGTGGTTTCATAATCCCCCATATACTAGGCGATATTCAGACACCGGGAAAACTGCGGTTTCATCTCTTACGATCCGGTATTTTTGCGTCTAACTTGCCTATCATCACCGCATCCTCATGCACCCTCAATGCCCACAGGTTCCCTTCAATAACCTAAAAAGGCTGTTCAGACGTTATATATTAATGTTTGCAAGCAATATAGAACCTGCATACTATTAGGAATATGAACGCTTATCCGATTGAGATTTCGCAGCTCAGCAAGGATTTCGGGAAAACCCGGGTACTCAACAACGTCAACCTCACCGTCGCCCATGGCACAGTCCACGGATTCCTCGGACCCAACGGCGCCGGCAAATCCACCACCATCCGCTGCCTCCTCGGACTCATCCACCCCACCACCGGAACCCTCCGCATCAATAACACTGACCCCACCAAAACCACCATCCACAACGTCGCCTATGTCCCCGGCGATGTGGAACTCTTCCCTAACCTCACCGGCAACCAAGTCCTCGACACCCTCGCCAAACTCCGACCCACCAGTGACAACAAGAAAAAACGCGCCGAATACATTGAACGATTCAAACTCGACCCCACCAAAAAAATCCGCACCTACTCCAAAGGCAACCGGCAAAAAGTCATGCTCATCGCCGCCTTCGCCGCGAACGTCGATATCCTCGTCCTCGACGAACCCACCTCCGGACTCGACCCACTCATCGAACAAACATTCATCAACATTGTTCGAGAACGCCGCAACGAAGGAGCAGCAATCCTACTGTCTAGCCACATCCTGTCCGAAGTCCAAGAACTCGCCGATGACATCAGCATCATCCGAAACGGCACCATCGTCGAATCCGGATCCTTGAAACAACTCGCCCACATCCGCGGCGTCCGAATCCGTGCCACCAACCCGGACTACGACCACATCCATGAACAAGACAGCGTCAACCCCACCCTCCAACACCTCATCGACCAAGGCGCATCAAACATCACCATCACCCCCGCCAGCCTCGAAGAACTCTTCCTCGAATTCTACCAAGACGGACAAGGCAACCAGGGCGGGCAGGGCCAAACCCACGGTAACCAAGGCCAACAACAAGGAGGGGCCAGCCGTGCTTAACCTCATCCAAATCCACCTGCGTACCCACCGCTTCTTCCTCCTCGCCTGGCTCACACCACTCACCTTATTCTTTGCGTCCATGCCCAGTGCCTATAGCAATAGCTACACAGATGCAGAATCGCTGGCCAAAGTACAGGAACAGATGAGTAATTCATTCGGCCTGGTAGTGATCTACGGGAAAATCCCGGAACCGTTCAACTACGCCACCTGGGCTGTTTGGGAAACCACTAGCTGGGGATTCATCCTTGCCGCAATCATGGGCCTATTGCTGGGGTCCAGCGTGTCCCGGGGTTTGGAGGAAAGCGGCCAGGCGGAACTGCTGCAATCTAATGGCCTCTCCGCCGGAGTACTTCGCCGCGCCGCACTCACCGTCACCATCCTCACCAGCGTCTTGTGGGGCGTGCTGGTGGCAGTCAGCCTCTGGGCAAATGCCGGGATTTCCAATGATTTTACTGCTAATGGCAGCCTTCTCACCGGATACTCCGCTTTCCTCCTCACCTGCTTCTTTGGCCTGCTGGCCATCATTGCCGGGGAAGCGTTCGGTTCGGTACGCGCGGCCCGGCAGGCTTCCTTCCTGGCGATACTCATCACGTTTAGCACGCGGGTTATCGCCGACGTGTACGACCACCCTTGGCTACATTGGCTCACGCCCTTTGGCTGGGTCAAAGTAGTAAAACCATATCAACATGACGGAAACCAATGGTTGCCCACAATAATATTCACCGCAGTCCTCCTGCTCATGTCCATTCCTATTATTGTGGTCAACCGGGATCTGCATTCCCAATGGGTGCGGCTGCGGTCCCGCAAATACCGCGCCGCCGGCTGGGGCCCATGGTCGCTGTGGTGGCGACTCCAGGGACCCGTCATCGTATGGTGGGCTGTTGCCATCATTTTTACTTCCACCGGATTTTTCGCAATGACCGGGGAAATGAACAGCGTATTTGAAAACTCCCCCGGAACAGCAGAGCTAGCGGCACAAATGGTGCCAGATTTGCAGAATGCGTATGCCTACATGTCCGGAATCGTCGTGGGTCTTATCGTGTGCTGCATGACGATCCAACTAGTGCTCGCCGGGCACAAAGCGGAAAAGCAAGGATTAGTCACGCTCATTCTTACTACCGAGCAACGCCGCCCCATGCTTTTTCTCCAAAACTTCCTCTACACGATGATTGCCACCATCATGACCCTAATCCCCGCGGCCTTTCTCTCTGCATACGCTGCCATCGCTGATTCCCACGTTTCTGACGATCAGTTCAGTACCGTGGTGTGGGCAATCATTGACCTGATCGCACCAGCGGTAGCATGCTGCGGTATTTCGGCATTATGCTTGGCGATTCGGACCAGCATCATCGCATGGCTGGTAGTGGCCACCTCAGGTTTCTTGTCGTTCTTCGGGTCGTTGCTAAAACTGGATAAGTGGGTGTTGGATTTGTCGGTGTTTGCGTGGGCTCCGCATACGGTGGATCATTATCGTGGCGCGATTGTGCTGTTAGCGATTGGGCTAGGTTCCTTGCTAGCGGGCACCGTGATTTTCGCTAAACGAGACATCGTGGCGTAGAGAGTAAAAAGCTTATTTGGTAGTGATCCTAAGGATTGCCCAAAAATACACCAACACCTTAACCTCCAAATCGCACATCAGATGATCTTATATCTATTTCACTGGTACCCTAGGAAAGAACAACTGATCGACTATGGGTATGAGGTGGTTCCGTGACGCAGCTTCCGCCGTCGCAAAGCATCGACGATGACTACACGTTCCGGCTACTGGGGGTCCTCACCGCGGCCGGGCGCGAAACCGCCGAAGGGTGGAGCGAGATAGGATTGCTTATCAATTTCGACCCCAACACGTACGAACTGCGCACATTCAGCAACGTTGTGTGGCGCGGCCAGCACTATGATTCCTGGATTACCGATGCACTGCAAAACGAGCTGATAAACACGGCACTCGGTTGGCTTAAAGCGCTTTACGACGCCGGGTATCCGCTCTGGACCTCCATGTTTCTGGGAATAAATTCCGATAAGTATTTCTTATGGGAACCCAGCTATGAGGCAGATTTCGGCCCGTGGCGAGTTGATTTGGAGGGCGACAACTGGCCTGCAGTGGCGGCCGGGCTGCGGAAGATGGGAACAGATACGCAATGAGCCAAGAAGAACAACAAAAGCGAAATGACGATGCGTGGACTGAAATCTGCGCCGCCATAAGCTCGCCAGAAGTGGAGCTATTAGAGCTGCTCATAAAGGATGATAGTGGTGATCTTAATGAAGCAGTCGAATACCTGTTTGGCACAGCTGTGCATCAAGGAACGCTGTACGACATCACCTTACCTGTCCTGCGATTCTGCATTCGCATGCTTGACCAGTTCAGTCCTGAGGCAACGGAGTGGGTGGTGGTATGGATCCAATTGGTTGGGAGCATTATCCGGGACGTTCCCGAAGATCCATACGCGATACAGTTGCACAAGGAGAACGCTTCCGTGGTGGAAGCCTTGCTTGCGCTCGACGCCAAGAAAGGTGGCGAATACTATACGCGGGCTTTAGGAGCATGGGCCTGGTATTTTGACGCAGAAGATGAGCTAGCCTACAGGGTTCGTGCCCGGCTCCGGGGATATCCAGTCGATGGTGGCACTGTTGCCGCGTTAGGGGCCTGGGGCGGAGACACCAGCGCCTACCTCACCAGCGATGACCTGGGCGTACGAACAGCTGCCGCTTTTCATGACCGCAGCGAGGCGGGGACAGCTGCGCTAATAGAAGTATTATCCGACCCGAAAACTGAAGACGTCTGGGAGCAAATTATCGAACCAGATGGGCGGATTGATGATGTGGTGGAAGAACTGGTTGCCCGCGATCTTAGCGGGATTGCTGAGGCAGAGCGCACGCGTCTGGAATCTCTGCCTGTATTCTGCCTCTCCATCTACTACCAGCCGTGGAAACCTTTCCTGCAACTCATTAACATAGGAAATGGCAATGGGGTATTGAATACGGAAGCAACCGCACGATTCCTGGGCGCTGTGGTAGACGATGACAGTCTCTGGTACAACGACCCGTACACAACTGACGCGCTCAAAAAAGCCGGACTGCCTTCCAGTAGGAAGGAGTTGCGGAAATTGGTAAAGAGCATGAAGGACTAGCCTGCCCAGGTTCTTCTCCCCCACATCCGCTACCCGCCCACGATGACGCGCCGCGTGAGCCCTCGCCGCCCGGCGGGGATGCCCACGGTCCAGGCGGATTTGTTGCGTATGAGCAGGTTGTCTAGTCATTGCTTTCCGATGCGCTGCAAACTGATAACCACGACACTTAGTTGGCTTAAAGCGCTTTACGACACCGGGTATCCGCTCTGGACCTCCATGTTCCCGGGGATAAATTCCGATACACGCTTCTTACAGGGCCCAGCGACACAGAAGATTTCGGCCCCTGGCAAATTGGGTGGGAAGGCAATAACTAGCCTTTGGCAACGGCTGGGTTCCAGACGATAGCTGACTAAAATATTCCTCATTACCCTTGAACTCGACCCCGAACATGATCCCGAGCTCGCATTCGAAGCGCCATTCTAACCTCATCATAAATAGTGGTTGAAGTTTGTTCCGCAGTCTCAACTGATGCCACTAAAGCATACTTAATCTCTTCTTTTTTGCGAAGATGCTGCGCATCATCCATGCATTCAACATGAATAGAGAAAGCATCTCCCTCTGCAAAAGTCATGGCACGAGTTCCTTCAATTATTTCATGCTGAAGGCTGCCTTTTTTTACCATATTAGGCTCCGCCTCAGAACGCTTAGCCGTTTTCGTACCATCTTCCTTATATTCAAAATATACTTTTGAACCACGATATTGATTAAGCGTACCGACTGTTGGCGCTGCAAATGCAAGTGTAACTGTAAAGCGATGCCATTCTGCTTTGGAACGAAGCGACAGGGGCAATGGAAGACTGTAAGTATGCCGTTGATCTTTAGTAATGCTTCCGCCTGCAATCACCACTGCTCTATTCCTTGCCGAAAAACCTAAGCGGCTAGGATCAAGACAACCATA
Organism: Corynebacterium matruchotii; assembly: GCF_011612265.2. Lineage (NCBI taxonomy): Bacteria > Bacillati > Actinomycetota > Actinomycetes > Mycobacteriales > Corynebacteriaceae > Corynebacterium > Corynebacterium matruchotii. The sequence continues at coordinate 1,750,465 of NZ_CP050134.2, forward strand.
GCCCAGAAGTGCAGTTAATTGTTTTCGAATTTGTCCTTTGGGTAGATCAAGATCTTTACCAAGATCTTTTTTCCATTCTCCCCAGCTGCTGGCATGTACCAAAAGAGCACGGACAAGGAGGGGATGATATAGGGCATCGGGTAAATTATTCTCCGAATTTCCTTCTTCTAAAATATCGAAAAGCTTGCTAGCTTCATGTGTTACTAAAGCAGCAGCATTACTCGTTCCAATGCAAAACTTTGTGCCATTGATTGCGCCTCCTCGACTAGGAACGGCGGCACGCACCCCTGGCCCGACTACAGAGGAATCTGCAATCTCTAAAACAATATTTCCTTGCTGTTCTGGTGTTATTACTGGGCGTTTATACACCACACGTCCACCCATATAATACAAATCTGGTTTAATGGATCGATTGATACCAGGCCCTCGCCCACTATAGTGTGCGGGAAAATTAGCACGATTGACATCTAAAACGGTATCCGGGACCTTAATAGCATCTGCCTTATCATTATGTGTAGCACCTATAGTTAAGACATTGATGGCATCACCTGGCGAAAGAATTCCCAACAACAAGGAATTATTAAAGGTTGCTTGAACTGCTGCAGTTCGCGCAGATTCAATATTGCTCAGGGCCTCAACAGGGATCGTGATCGGAATTTCATTATGGTTACCAGCACTCACGATAAATAATAAATTATAATTAACTGCAAGCCAATCAAGCACTCTTCCGCCGGGACTCATCCTGCGAGTAAGCACACGGGCTGGGTCACCAATAGACAGATTAATAATACGTACGCTAGGCGCCACGGCCTCACTATCTCCATCGCCCTCCATAATCCTTCTAACTGCTCTAATTAACAGATCAGGAAATAAAACATTGGAGATTACCTGTTCTGTGCAACCAATGCCTTCTACAGACTCCATAATTGGACGTACATAAAGAGGCCTATCCAATGGGGAATCAGGCTTATTTAAATCCCCATGGATAATTAGTGACGCCATCTCAGTACCATGCTGACGCTTTATTACCGGATAATGATTTTCAAGATCATCGGGATCATCTATTATTAATCGTCCTCGGAGAGCACCATGATTCGAAACAGGCAATCCATCAAGCAACGCAACCCTTGGCTTTCCTTGAATTCGCTCCCCCTCATTAAGAGCAATGCCTTTTATTAGATCATCATCAGCGATTGAATCATTATCTTGCCACCCAAGAGCCATTGGCCTATATGGGCTAACAAACATGATCTCATCAACTGTCAATAGTTGTACAGATTCAGCACCTTCAGCTAAAAACAATTCCACTTGCTGTATTGGCAACTCAACTAAAAGCGCATGGTAGTTAATTTCTGGGATTAGGGCTCTGCTGATGACTTTTCCAGCCACATTCGATACATTATTCCTAACAATCTCTTCAGCTTTAATCTGCTTGATTTTATCTTGTCGATACCATAATTCCACTTCAACTTGAACAAAACTCTGGGAGTTTCCAATTACTTCAAGTCGTTCTTTCCATTCCTCATAGAGACCTGTTTCTTGAATCCGATCTTGTGGGCCCCAATGTCTAATAGCAACAAGTTGTTGAAACATTTCTTTGAATTTATAAAGCCCACGATCCAATGTCACCTTTGGATCCGACTTCCATTTTTCAAAAAGCTGCAAGAGCTCCTCAATAGCCGCCATGTTGGACATTACGAGATACAAGGAATGTGATACCAGCTTGTCAGTTTTGTTTCCTTCCTCATCCTTTAAATAAAAATCGTCATCTGGTTCCGTATCATCACCTACGAATTCAGATAGGAATTCGAGTCCCTCAATCTTGTTGATGGCATTGCAAAAATCTTTGACGCTACCAGCGAGGTCAAACACAATAACTAAATTTGGATCGACTTCATCCGGGATACCAACCCCCATTTTTGCCCGCTGAGCCTCAAAAGTTGCAACTAGCTTACGAAATTGCGGTTCAATCCGACTTACTTGACGACTTGAATTTGGCGTGACCAAATTCGGAAACCCTTTTTTCCGTTTACGTTCTCCCACTATTGCGGGCCCAAAGGCAAGAAGTGGTCTTGATTCACTGGTCATTGTGTCACCTGTTCACGGCGATGCTCAATACGTTCTCGTGCAATACGACGCATATTAGCATCTGGAGATTCCAAAATTGCACGACGGCGAACGTCCAAGGCAAATTCTTCTAGTTCAGCAAAGCTAGCACCAGCAAGTTTATCAGCTAGAGTTCGTGGCGTGTACCCAAGATCTCCACCAAATCGAGAGGCAAGTTTTTCCAAAAACCTGACAGCCTGCGCACGTGTAGGCGTCGCAAGTTTAACCTTAATTTGGAAGCGCCGCCATGCTGCACGATCCAACAATTCGCTGTGATTAGTCGCCCCGATAAAAATGACATGCGCCGGAAGTCGATCGATCTGCAGCAAAAAGGTCGATACTACGCGCTTGATTTCGCCTGTTTCATGCTCATCAGAGCGTTCTTTCGCAATGGTATCAAGTTCATCAAAGAACAACACGCACCGACGAGTCCGCACAAATTCGAATGCATCATCCAAGCGAGCCGCAGTTTCACCAAGAAAACTAGAGATAATATTTTCGTACCGAATAACATAAAGTGGCAGCATCAATTCAGCCGCAATCACTTCAGCTATAGTTGTCTTTCCATTACCTGGTGGACCTGATAGCAGCAGTCGATTCCGAGGCTCAATACCATAGCTACGAAGCAGATCACCACGTTGTTGCTCCTCGATAAGCTCAGTCACCACACGACGTGGAATGGGCGCCAATTCCATATCATTTAGCCGCCGCTCGGGGGTGACCTTATAAACGAGATCATGCACTGTAGCAGTGCGATCATCACTCATGCCCTGGCTACTTTGCCCTGTTGTGGTAATAATTTCAGATAATCGATCAGCAAGAAGATGATGCTGTTTAGCCCGCTCCTCTGCGATTACCGACTCGACGAGAACTTTGAAACGCTCCCGGTCACCTTGTTTTTCTGCTGTTACAAGGTCCAGAAGCAGGTCAGCACGTGCCACAATCCCTGCCTCCTTCAAATAGATATTCCACTTAACTCTCGTGTGAGTTTACCGACAAGCACGTAATTTTACTGGTAAGCCGCACTATAACACCCCCGTAAGACATTTTTCTAGCAGCTACTTTGCCACTTCAATTTCCTGGCTCTTGGCTCTCCCCCCACATCCGCTACCCGCCCACGATGACGCGCCGCGTGAGCCCTCGCCGCCCAGCGCGGATGCCCACGGTCCAGGCGGATTTGTTGCGTATGAGCAAGTTGTCTAGTTCGTCAGCACTGGCGTCGGGCAGGCGGGCGAGGAGATAATCTGCCACTTGGAGGCCGTCGGCCTGGTTGTGCAGGATGTACATTGCGGTGGCTATGTGTTGGCGGCCCATCCGGGAATTGTTGCCGGAGCCCATGCCCCACACGCGGTAGTCGTCGAGGGGGACGCTGAGTTCTCGACAGAGCGTTTCCATCAGGGTGTTGTTGAGGGCAATGGTGTAGCCGCGGTGACCTGCGGATTGCCGATGTTCGGTGAGGGCGGCTTGGATCCATTCCCAGAGGGCGGACGCCATTTGTTTGGGAACGCCTTCATATAGGGCTTTGCAGGTGACGTACTTTGTGGAGTTGGTTTCTAGCGGTCGCCAGATTTCGTCCATGAGTCACCCTGCCATCTTGTCGCTTCCGTACTTTGGCTTCACTCCCACCCTACCTGTTGCGAGTGGCGGATGAGTGCTTTTGTCGCCTGATGGTGTCGCGGCGTGGCGCGGGTGGGGCCTGTTAGGTTTAAAGCAGGAGTTGCATGGCTGCTTGTTCCTGCTTCGCCAAGGATTTCAGCAGTTCTGATGCTTGCTCAACGTAGGTTCGGTCACCGGTTGCGCCGACTTGTTCGAATAGCGCGATCACCTGGGACCAATCGTGCGCAATGTTTACGAAGGCGTTGTGGGCCGCCTTGATGTTCTCCGCCCCGGTGAGCTGGTGGGCTTCCTGCAAGAAATCCCGGTACATGTTGCGGAAGAGGGCCCCACCGGTGCCGGCACGCTCCATGAGCATGGCGGTGGTGGCAAACTCTTCCTGCACATTATTGGAGGTATCATACCAGCGCAGGATTTCCCGACTGGTTTTCTCGATACCCTTATAGCACAGGTTTTTAATGGGTGGGTTGAGGTAGGTCGCAGCATTCTTGCGGATCGCAGTGGTGACTGTCTCCGCAAGGGTTTCGCGGGTCATAGGCTGCGGGTGCTCGGGGTCGATCGCCAGGGTGAAGTACCGGTTTCGTGACGACATAGGCCCTTTCTCATTGCGGGCCAGGGCCAGGCTTTCCAGGGACGTTACGACGGTCGTGCCTTGCTGCTGCGTGTCCACCAGAAACGCCTGGTGGTCGTCGTATCCGCGAATGGCAACATAATGGCCGGCAAAGTGGGTGGGTTGCGAGAAATATTCCAGATGATAGCAGTCCAGCTTCAGGCCGACCACGTGGCCAGCGTCGAGAAGCTCTTTGACCATCCGCCACGCTTTGGCCTGCGAGGTTGTTTCCTTAACCGTGAGCAGTAGACCAAGGTTTGTGGCAATGTTTTCGGTGATAAGGTCTGGTTTTATGCGACCGCCAAGGAAGGGAAAGTCCATGGTTTTCATTTTCCATATGGTGTAGGCCAGCCCCTCCCCCAGGCCGAAGAGCATGGGTTCGCTCAGGTGTATGCCGAGCTGCCCCAGCAGGGTTCCCACGGTGGTGGTTTCGCAGTGTTGACCCACGAATGGTTGCGTGTCGATCATCACGATTCTTGCTTTCCTTCCGATTGCGCAATTTCGGCTAGTCCGCGCGCCACTAAACGTTGGCGTGCGACTACCGCCGACGTTAGCAAGCGGGGCGGACATGAAACGTGGCGGGGCACTGCGAGTTGCGAAGGTTGGGGGTGTCACCTGAAGGTTGCGGTAGACTGCGGTGTGGTCACCATGGAGCAGCGAAGGACGTAAGGAACATATAAATTGCCGCAGAAAACTAATCGGGCAGCCGCGAACGTTAAAGTGCACGGCCAGCACTACACGCCCCCAGAGCTTGCGGAGTTTCTTGCCGATCATATTGTCGCCGCTGCAGATCTGGATAGGCCAGAGTTGACCATTATTGATCCTGCTTGTGGCGATGGAGAACTCCTGGTTGCGGTTGCACGTTCGCTGAAAGATGCTGGTTATCTGGGCATTCTTAAGCTCATCGGTTACGACATTGATGCTGCCGCGGTCGAACAGGCACGTGCGAGGCTGCGTGACGTCAACCGCGACGCACAGGTAATTCAGGGGGATTTTCTTCTGCATCAACGGAATCTGCCAACACATTCGGTGGATATTATCATCACGAATCCACCCTATGTTCGAACACAAAACTTGGGCCATGAGACGGCACAACTCCTAGCCGAAGAATTCCATCTCACTGGTCGGGTTGATCTCACGCATCCTTTTGTTGCTGCTAGTTCCCGGCTGCTTACGGCACATGGCACGTTGGGGTTGTTGTGTTCGAACCGGTTCCTGACTACCCTGGCCGGCGAGAATATTCGCCGCACTTTCATGGCCGGTGACCTGCATATTGCCGAGCTCTACGATCTTGGCGACACAAAGCTGTTCCAGGCCGCGGTACTTCCCGCCATTGTCATTGCCACTCGCACCGCTTTACGACGCGAACCCCCACGGTTTGTCAGCGCCTATCACACCCCAACCAGCAGTTCCACCACTAATCTGGGGCTTTTCGACGCTCTGGATACCCCCACCAGCAACGTTGCAGCCCATAACGGCAAGCTTTACGACGTCCGGGTCGGCACCCTCCGCATGCCCGATGACACGAAAACACCGTGGCGGCTTTCCGACCCTGCTGCAGATGAGTGGCTTGCCACAATCAATACTGCAACCTGGCGATCTTTCGGCGATGTGGCCAAAATCCGGGTTGGTATCAAAACCACTGCGGACAATGTGTTTTTAGCCAATGATTGGGAGCACCGCGCACCTTTAGTGGAGGCGGATTTGTTGCACCCACTCATCACTCAGCACAATATCACCCCCTGGGCCATCTCACCGCATCTTACTATGCGGGTTTTATACCCTTATGACCTCACCTCGGAGAAGCGACGTGTTCTCAATATTGATAACTGGCCCGGCGCGAAATCATACCTGTTGCAGCATTATGACCAGTTGAGTGGTCGCGCCTATGTGGTCAAGAGTGGGCGTGAATGGTACGAAATTTGGGTGCCGCAACGGCCAGCATTGTGGGCGGCGCCGAAGATTGTGTTCCCTGATATTAGTGACACTCCGCGTTTCGCGTTAGACACGTCGGGGGCAATTGTGAATGGGAATTGTTATTGGATTTCCCTGGCGGATATTGGTGATGAGGATATTGCGTATTTGATGCTTGCCGTGGCGAATTCTTCGCTGGGGGTGCGGTATTACGATGAGGTGTGTGGGAATCGCTTGTATTCGGGGAAGCGCCGGTGGATCACCCAATACATTAACCGGCTGCCTCTGCCCTGCCCCGACACGGATGCGTCACGTGAGCTAATCGCCTTGGCGAAGCGGCTCGTGACAGGGAGGAACGCTACGGGAAGCAAGGATGATGCTGTTGGGCGGTTGGATGAGCTTGTTGAGAGGGCGTTTACGGAATCTTCAAAACAAAATGAACTGGATAGTAAGGATACGACTGCCCCATTGATGCTTTTCTAGCCAGAGAACCAGGAAGTAGGCAGACGTAACTGCAATTTTTTATTTGTAGTAAGTCCACCAAATTGACGATGTTCTTGAAAGAAATCAGCACCTGTGACAACAACCACGTGAGTGATCGTAAAACTACTGTTATGTCGATCTGCGTAAAAAATTACATACCGTACATCTCGACCTGAAAACATTCCGTTCGTCGATGCGAGTGGTGTATTAGAATTTGGTAGTTCTAAGCCTAAATCAACTGTTCGAGCAAGTTGTAGCTTAACTTCAATGAGCTGAGATAAAATATCGGGAAATTGCCCATTATCTGCAAATTCAACCATGCCTAATTGTTTGCATACTTCTTGGTGAATTACTGCTCCACGATTTCGTTCTTGGACAACTCCTGGATCTTCAAAATCACGCCCAACGATTGGAAGCACCCGACGATAAACTTCCTCAATAGTTAATACCTTGCCAACCTCTGGTTGATTAGTAGGCAACCCTAATATTGCCTCATCAGATGGCTTAAGTGTTTCAGTGAAATACGCTGTGTCTGAAGTCGATACAAGCAAAGAATCGTAGTTTTCACTGCGTCGTGATGCTTGATATTTCGAGGTAAGAGTACCCGTATAGTCATAGTGCGCAAGGTCTGCGCCAGTAATTACTCGCACATTGGTGATACTTTTATCATCAAGAATGAGAATGACGTATCGTCTTGCCGTATCAATCTCTTCATTCCAAATCTGTAGATTAGTTGATTGCTGTGCATAAACATCAATCAATGGATGTGGCAATCGTGGGCTTACCCGCTTAAAAGATCGTGGCGCTTGGTATCCCAGGGCTTCGCAAACAAGTGTTTTAGCAATACGTGATCGTGTTCTTACTGCGAGTCCTGCTAAATCAGTGCGTCCTATAAGCTGCTTTTTCAGCAGAGCTTCTAGCTGGACTACCGTAAAGAAATCATCAGATTCAACATTGGTTGGCGAGTCATAGACACTAACCCCTCTTTGTTGAATAATGGCTCGGACCTTTTGTGCCTCTCGCAATAAATTATCTTGCTCCATCTGAGCTCCAATATTTCTGGTTGCAGTTGTCAACAAACAGAATAACGCTTTTGTAGCGCTTGAATTGAATGGCAAGCCCTATTGGCGCAAAATTTCGTAAGTCAAAGGTGAGGTATATCAGGCTTATGGTACACCTCAATAAACTTCAACACCTCAGGATCTGACTCCATACCTACCAATCTATTTGTTCAGCATATGCGATCAGACTGGCAACAAGCATCATCACTTGGATGCAATTTTCCTTATTATATTGGTCTACTGAAACAGCATGAACACTCGCATGACGCGAATAACGATCATTAGGAATAGAGTCTCCTCTACTCGCCCAAAACTGCTCATGTGCATGCCAGATCGGTAGCCATACGAGTGCATCTCGGATCTCCATAGCTTTTATTTCATCTGGAACACTAGCACTCCGTTGGTGTCCAATGATTTTTCTTCGATTTTCTTGATCTGGATAAAAGTAGGAGATTAATGTGTCTAAAATGACTGTAAATAAAGCTTGCGCGGCATAATAATGACCAGCATGCATTGTGGCAATGCCATCTTCAATGAAACCACGTAGGTCATTAATTACTGTATTCCTTGCTTGTTTGAGTATCGCAGCACAATCCACAACAAGAGACTGGCAGAATTCGCCTAATATTTGCCGTCTTCCTTGACGATCTTTTGCTTCTAGTAATTTCAGCACAGCATCACGATCCCGCGGTATAGCATAAAGAGGGATCCCTTCTTGCTCTATGAATTCACGGAAGTCACTAGTTTTAATTTTGTCTGTGCATTCTTGTAAATTAGATGGTAATTGAGCGATATTGGAATCATCAAAATCCTCAAGAAGCTGATGAAGAACCTCCTGTAGATTCTTTACAGCTTCCCCACAATTACCAATAATTGCTTTTCTCAATGGCTCAAGATCAAAAACTTGAGTTTGCGACAGAAATGAGTCATGTATTGCTCTTGACCCCAAAAAAGGAGGAGTACTTAAAATAAGCTTTTCCGGAAACTGGCCATTAACCTTAGTCGATAATAATTCACCATATGGCCCAAAGAGCACTTCCATATTTTTATTGTTCTGCATTCGGGTTACCTCAGCTAGCTTTTCAGCTGGCATAGATAACCTGCCAATAATCTTATTTGATAATAATTCACTATATGACTTACCGAGTGCTTCCACATATTTATTGATCTGCATAGAAAACAAGCCCTCCTACTTAAGTGTCCTTTCAAACCTTGTCAGCGTTGACTTTACTCCAGCGCTGGTAGGCAATTGTTGCGGCTAGCACCAGGATGCCGCCTACCCAGAAATGCGGCATCCACAGGAATATCCGCCACCAACCGTAACGTGAGAGCGATTCCCCCGCCAGGAGCTTTATGATTCCCGGCGCGGAACCGACCACCCCATAGGCCATGAGCAGGACCCCCGAGACCCAGCCAAAGGCCAGCCGCAGCCAGCGAGGCACCCTAATAGTGTCCGGGTATAGGAGGGCGCACCCGAAGACGACAAAACCCAGCTTCACCAGCCCAGAGATGAATACAACAACAACGAACCAGGTGGGTCGTTCCTGGGCCAGCCGCAGCCCATCTCCTTGAAGGACCGTGTCGACCAACCATGGGGAGCCCAACGCCCAGGATAGGCTGATGCTGCCGAAGAAGCCCCACCATAGCATCATGGTGATAGCTAACGCCCGCGGCCACCCTGGCATTTCGACCCCTCTCTTTATCAAAACAGTTTACTTCTTCTTCCCCCCAGACGCACGCCCTGATTTGAATTCGACTACGTCCCCGTCGGCCATGACATATTCTTTGCCTTCTTGCCGTACCTTGCCGGCGGCGCGGGCGGCGGCCATAGAGCCGGCGGCGTCGAGATCGTCGAAGGACACGATTTCGGCTTTGATGAAGGCCTGTTCGAAATCGGTGTGGATCACGCCGGCAGCCTTGGGGGCGGTGTCGCCCTGGTGGATGGTCCAGGCGCGAGCTTCTTTGGGGCCGGCGGTGAGGTAGGTTTGCAGGCCCAGGGTGTTAAAACCCGCCTTGGCGAGCGAGTGGAGGCCGGGTTCGGTTTGGCCGATGGATTCGAGGAGTTCCTGCGCTTCGTCGTCGTCAAGCTCTAGCAGTTCGGCCTCGGTTTTGGCGTCGAGGAACACGCAGTCGGCGGGGGCCACCAGGTCGCGGAGCTCTTGCTTTTTGGCTTCGTCGGTCAGGACTGCTTCGTCGGAATTGAACACATACAGGAATGGTTTGGCGGTCATGAGGTGCAGGTCGCGGACGAGCGCCAGGTCGATTTCGCCGGAGCGGGCGGCGCTATAGAGGGTACGGCCGTCCTCCAGGATAGTTTGCGCGGTTTTGGTTGCGGCCACTGTGTCGGCAAGCTCTTTGTTTTTCCGAGCTTCTTTCTCCAGTCGCGGCAGGGCTTTTTCGATGGTTTGCAGGTCGGCGAGAATCAGTTCGGTATTGATGGTATCAATGTCGCTGGTGGGGTTGACTTTGCCGTCCACGTGGATGACGTTTTCGTCGGCGAAGGCCCGAACAACCTGGCAGATGGCGTCGGCTTCCCGAATGTTGGCGAGAAAGGCGTTACCGCGGCCCTCACCGTGGGAAGCGCCCTTCACGATGCCGGCAATATCGACAAAGGAAACAGTGGCGGGCAGGATTCGTTCGGAGGAGAAAATTTCGGCGAGCCGCGCAAGGCGGGCGTCAGGCAGTTCGACCAGCCCAATATTGGGGTCGATGGTGGCAAAGGGATAGTTGGCGGCCAAGACATCGCTACGGGTCAGGGCGTTAAAAAGAGTTGATTTGCCAACGTTGGGCAGTCCGACGATTCCTAGGGTTAAGCTCACGGGCACAAATTTTATCACGCTTATTGGCGCCCACCCACGGCGACGGTCGTCGACAAGCAATGCACCCATTTGGAGCTAACTATCTATTGCCACAGATTCACTAACAGGGGTAGTTTAGGGGCAAAGCTATTCTCATAAAGTGGGACAGAGTTTCCATTTTTTGGGACAGAGTGACTAGAATCAGCACGATATCCCGCAAGGGAGTCCTGGCACAAAATTACTGGAAAGGGTGTCTCATGACACAAGAAGCTGCTCCCACCCAACGGAGAGAGGTCTTTTCGACCCGTTGGGTATTTGTGCTTGCCGCTATCGGTTCCGCAGTGGGGTTAGGCAATATTTGGCGCTTCCCCTACGTGGCCTTCGAAAACGGCGGTGGCGCATTCCTCATTCCTTATCTCATTGCCCTGCTCACCGCCGGCATTCCCCTGCTCTTTCTCGACTATGCGATGGGGCACCGGTATCGCGGGTCTGCGCCGCTCATCTTCCGACGGTTTAAGAAATGGTCAGAACCCGCCGGCTGGATCCAGGTGGGAATCTGCTTCTTCATCACCATTTACTACGCAGCAATCATTGCCTGGGCAGCCCTCTACACCATCAAATCTATCACCCTAGCCTGGGGTGACCAGCCGGAACAATATTTCCAGAAAGAATTCCTCCACCAGGACGCCACCCATGTGCTGTCCACCGAATTCGTGTGGCCCATCTTTATCGCCCTTGCCGTCGTGTGGATCGCCTCGATCATCGTGCTTGCCATGGGTGTGGATTCGGGCATCGGGAAGGCATCGAAGATCTTTATGCCCATTCTGACCGTGCTCTTCGTCATTGTGGTGATTCGTGCCCTGTTCCTGGAGGGCTCCGCCGACGGCTTGAACGCCTTCTTCACGCCCAACTGGTCGGCACTTTCCAACCCATCGGTGTGGGTCGCCGCATACGGGCAGATTTTCTACTCGCTGTCGGTGAGTTTCGGCATCATGATGACCTACGCCTCCTATCTCAAGCCACGTACCAACCTGACCGGTACCGGCATGGTGACCGCGTTCGCTAACTCCTCGTTCGAAGTGTTGGCAGGCATCGGCGTGTTCTCGGCACTGGGGTTCATGGCGGCCCAAAGCGGCACCACCGTGAAAGATGCGGCCTCCAGCGGCATCGGCCTGGCGTTTATCGCCTTCCCCACCATCATTAATGAGATGCCGGGTGGCGCCATTTTCGGTGTGCTGTTTTTCGGCTCGCTCACCATCGCCGGCTTCACCTCGTTGTTCTCCCTGTTCGAGGTCGTGGTGTCGGCCGTGCGCGACAAGCTGAATCTGCCGCGGAAGCAAACCGCCATCACCATGGGTGTCATCATGGCGATCTTGTCGCTGGCACTCTTCGCCAATACCGGCGGCATCGTCAACCTCGACATCATGGACAAGTTCACCAATAACGTTGGCATCGTGTCCATCGCCCTCATCCTGATCGTGATCCTGGACTGGGTACTGCGCCGCATCGACGAATTCTCCACCCACCTCAACATGGTGTCGTCCTTCCGGGTGGGCACCATGTGGCGGATTTGCGTGGTCAATATCACCACCCTGGTGCTGGGCTTCACCCTGTTCCAAGAACTATTCGGCCTGCTCAAGGAGCCATACGGTGGCTACACCACGACCCAGGTGGGCATCTATGGTTGGGGCGTGCTCGTCATTATCCTGGTGGCAGCGGCCATCCTCACCACAATGAAATGGCCCGAGGGCGTGCCGCTTGACGGCCCGCCCGGCTCGGACTTCGGCGTCGACCCCGAGGTGGAACGGGTACCGAAGATCCCGCAGCAATACAAGCATGACGAACGGCCCCGGATCGCCGGCTTTGCTATCGAGCAGTACACAGACGAGGAGTTGCACTCATGACCGGCATCGCAATCACCATGATGATTATGTTCATGATCGTCATTTGGGGTGGACTGGCAGCCACGCTGGTGCATTTACAACGCCACCCCGACGAACAATCCGGCCACTTTGGCACGCACCCGCTCACCACGGATGAGGTGCTCATCGCCCAGGAAATCCGCGACGACGTGTAACGCAGAACCCAACCAGGCGCCCGGGTGGCCCCGCCACCCGGTTATGACCGCCGTAATCAACGCCCATGCGATGGGCCTGGGCACCGTGGGGGCGTCGATAAGCGACCGGCCACCACGGACCCTGGCGATGATATGAATAAGCGACACCGAAATAAATGTGGCATAAATCAATGTAATTAATAATAGATCGCCAAGATGCTCCATATTTGCAGCCCCAATTGGTACCCCCAATCCAAAAACCATCGCACCAACCAGCACAATCCCATATAGTGGAATTGAATAGCGCCCCATCTAGTCACTGCCATTAACAATCCAATGGCCAATTACTCCTTTCGTGGGGGTTAAATTTACGCAATATTGCCCCCACCAGCATGGCTGCAAACTTGTTACACACCCGAGGTTGACCCCATTTGGTGAATTTTTTGCCACAATGTAGTGATGTGAGTGAGTACCAGTCGACGACCCCGGAAACCATACCGGAAATGCCCGAGCAGTTAGATGCCGCGCAATTCTTTGAGCAATTACAACCGGAGGATCCCGTCGCCCACATCGACCGTGCCGAAATCATCGGCAACGGCATTAAACACCTTGCCTCATGGTGCCTACGCCTGCTGATTATTGCCGCCGCCGCTTTCGTCATCTGGCACATCCTCAGCCAAGTGTGGCGCGGGGGCCTGCCCATCGTCCTGGCCATCATTGTGTGCACCGTGCTGTGGCCGCCGGTGGCCTGGCTCCGCAAACACGGCATCCCCGCCGGTCTGGCCGCCATGATCGCTATCCTGGGTTCCTTTGGCGGCTTCGGCTTCCTCATCTGGCTGATCGCCCCCTCGGTAGTCAACCAGTCACAAACCCTCTATTTCCAGGCTTTCGAAGGGGTGCAGCGCCTGCAACTCTGGCTTCAGGGGCCACCCATGAACCTCGACCCCAGTGACCTGGACGACCGCATCGACACCGCTGCCCAATGGCTGCAATCCAAAGCGGGCTCTATCGCATCGGAAGTATTTTCCGGCCTCGGCATTGCCAGCTCGGTCATGGTCACCATGCTCGTAGTGCTGGTGCTCACGTTTTTCTTCCTCAAGGACGGCGATAAATTCCTGCCCTGGCTGCGCGGCATGGTGGGGCAACGCGCCGGCTGGCACCTCACCGAACTGCTGACCCGCGGCTGGATCACCCTCAGCGGTTTTATCCGGGCCCAGGCGCTCGTGTCGCTGGTGGACGCCGTCTTCATCGGATCGGGCCTTATCATCCTCGGCGTGCCCTTAGCGCTAGCGCTGGCGGTCCTCACGTTTATCACCGGGTTCATTCCCATCGTGGGGGCGTTCATCGCCGGCACCCTATCGGTAACGGTGGCCCTGGTCTCCCTGGGCGTGACCGAGGCCGTCATCACGCTCATCATTGTGCTCCTGGTGCAGCAGCTCGAAGGCAATATTCTCTCACCGCTGCTGCAGTCCAAAGCCGTCAACCTGCACCCGGTGGTGGTGCTGATCTCCGTGACGGTTGGCGGCTCGCTCTTTAATATTGCTGGCGCATTCCTGGCCGTACCGTTTGCCGCCATGGCCGCCGTGCTCTTCCGTTACCTCCACGACATGACCGCCCTGCGCGCCGGCGAAAAAACCGCCGCCCAAATTCGCTTTGCGACGACCGCAGGTTCGCTCAGTGGCATGCAAAACGAGGCCGTAGCAAAACGCCTCCTGGCGGCCCGGCAGGCCTATATCCGCAACGACGAGGCCGCCAAGCAAGCGGAAGCGGAGGCACAGGCCGCCGAAGACACCGCCAATAATTCATTGGAAAAACCGACCACTGTATCCAAAGTACAGCATATTGGGGGGTTAGCATTCTCCACAATAACCCGCATAGGCAAAGCCGGCATAGCAGCAGTCAAAGCGTTCTACCGGACCTAAAATATGGTAACTACCAGGTGAATCTTACCTAGTTTCCCGACAGATCTGATACCTACCACATGGTTAAAGAGAATCGGGAAAACCCCAGTTAAGTCCTAGTTGTCTATTAAGTCAAAGCAAAGATTATGCTGAAAATCCGGTGTGGCTCGTGGTGCGCCGAATCCCGCTTTTCATGATAAATCGGTAACATGAATATTCGTGTCTAATGTCTCCGAGAAAAACCGCAGCCGCTCATCTGGCGCGAAGTTTTTTGGCATCCCATTATGGATGTCACTCGCGGTGCTCTGCGGCGGGTTATTGGTGGGGTCGCTCATCAGCCTGGCCAGCGGCAAACTCGGATTGCCATTCGTCCTTTGTTTTATTATTGGTGTTGTTTTTTCCGTCCTGCTCACCGAACCACGATCCCTGTTTCTTTCGGTTGTGAGCATACCCATTTTCTTCTCGATCGCGGCCGGCGCCACCGGCTGGTTCCTCAACCAGCAGATCAGTAGGCCCAACGGATCCGGGGGCATATCAAAAACCCAGATCCTCTCGGCCATCTATCCCCTGCTGCAACAGTTCCCAGTGATGGCCATAGCCACCATCGGCGCCGGCATCATCGCGTATCTCCGATGGCACCTTGTCACCCGCTATGTGCAGCAATCAGAGAAGAAAGCAGCCGAGGACCGCCGGCGAGATACCGAGACTCAGAAGCGCGCCATGAAGCAGGCGAATCGGGTGCGGACGGCCGCGCATAACACTGCCGAACCAGCCGACGAACCAGAGCAGACCAGCGGCCCTGCCCATCCCCCCAGCACGGGCAGCATCACGGTGGCGGAACTCATTAAACGGAATCAACGAGCCGCCCAAAAGGGCCAACGGCGCCGGGCGGAGCCGCCAAAACCAGCGACACCAGCCTCGGCAAAACCTGCGCCCGCGCAGGCGGCGGCGCGCTCCCCAGAGGACGACCCGGCCACCCCAGAGAAACCACGCCGCACACCCGCCACCCCCAGGGGCCAACAACCCCGCACTCCCCGCCAAACCACCAACGCCACCGGTCAGGCCACAACCTCCCGCCACAATCCACGTCAGACTTCTTCCCGGCAGGTCCCACCGCAACGGCAGACCCAGCAGCCGCAACGGTCGGCGACTCCTCAACCACAACGCCAAAACCCGCCGCAACGACAGGCCGCGAGGCGCGCAACGCCACAACAGCGACCGGTCCGCCCCGCCACTGCAGCCCGGGGTGGACAACAACCGCCCCAATCCGATGCCCGGCAATCCCGACCCGGCAATAATCTCACCGCCCGCCAGGGAAACCCCCGGCAGCAACAACGCAGCCAAGCCGCCAGTCAGTCCGGGAGTGGGCAGCATAGCAGCGGCCAGCAGCCCCGGCAACAACAATCACGGATGCAGCGCAACCAGCAAGCCACCCCGCAGGCGTCACGTCAACAATCCAGCCGTCAACAACCCAGCTCGCGTTCCGCCCACGCCAGCAATCGGCCGGCAGGCACGCCTCGCTCCTCAGCGGCAAGTGGTACCCATTCGGCGGCTTCCCAGGCTTCCCAGACCAGCACCGGGCGGCGCACCGCCCGTCAGGCTGGGCATCAGGCCAATCGCCAGTCGACCCAACAGCCACAGAAACGCACCCAACGTACCCAGCGCACCGGGCAGCCAGCCCAGCGCCGGGCTGCAACCCCCAACCAACCCGCGAGTCGTCGGGCCGCTACCACGAGCAATGGGTCCCGAAGCAGTCGACAGGATCGACAAAACCCACGGCAGGATCATCACGATCCACAAAAATCCACGGGTAGCACCCCACCCAAGCCCAGGGTGCGCCGCCGCCGGGCACTCAACGATGACCTATATAGCTGACACATCCAATCGCCGGTTTGTTCTATCCTTTAAGAGAACTTAACCACTACGACGATTGGATGAGCCAGTGAGCGAAGAATTAGCCGTACCTTCCAGCAACGAACCAGACATTCCCCGCACCCGCATTAGGTCACAACAACGAGACGCCCTCGTGTACGGCCTCAATCTTGCCCTGGACGATGGGCAATTAGATTACGAGGAAACCCAAAAACGCGCCACCATTGCTAACCGCGCCACCTATATGGATGAGGTCATGCCGCTACTGAGTGACCTCAACTTCGGCCGGAATCTTCCGGCCACCACAAACCCACAAATCCTGGATGTGCTGACCCAAGCCCAACAGCAGGGTCTCACCGAAATTGCCGCAATTGACGCAGCAACCACCGCGATGACGCAGCCCCAAAACCAGGCACTCACCAACTACTCAAATGCCTCTAAAAGCACCGCATCAATAGCAATATTCAGTGGTTCATCGAAGCGGGGACCCTGGTTGGTGGGTCCCAAGCACAATGTATTTGGCGCCTTTGGCGGAGTCCATATTGACCTACGGCAGGCTCAATTAGCAGGGCCGGTCACCACGATCAGAACAGCCATGTGTTTCGGTGGTGTCAACATTAAAGTGCCGGAAAATTATCGCATCATCGAAAGTGTTTTCCCCCTATTTGGCGGTGTCTCTATCACTGACGGGAAGGGGGTTACCTTAAAACTCTCAGACCTTCCTCCGGATGCTCCGGTCATTGATCTTCGGGGGATAATGGCCTTCGGCGGTTTGGAAATCAAACGGGTGCCAATAAACAAATAGCAACAAGATTGCTACCCCCATGCTGGGGTTCTGGCCCGAGCGTGCATAGCGGAATGGGCGCACACGGATGCAGCTTCATGTTCGAAATCGCCCATCCTACGGCCGGGTTGCCGCAATCGCATTATTACTGCCAGCACCAACGGAATGTGCCCGGAACTGTCTGCCTCATCGATTCTGACGACTCCCCAGAATCCGCCAACCCGGCTCGCACCGGTATTAAGCAACATGGCCTAGTGTCCCATGGTCGCCATCTGGGGTTATCCCACCACCAATGGTCCCCACAGAATATGGGTAACAATCCGGTATTATCCACCCAACAAACACATGTGGATAAACTGCTAATAGCCGTGGGCGATCTCGATTCGGTGGTAATATCCCCGCCACCACCGATTCGAATATTTTTTCGATATTGGTCGCGGCGCGTCAAGATAAAGACCCCCTCCCACCACGAGGTTTATGACGCACACGGGTGGGCGTCGAAAAGCTTCTTAGGACTTCGCGCGGGGCGGACGCAGCTCACGAGGAAGCGCAAATACCGTCTTTTCCGTGACCGTCGTCACCTCCTCCACCGAGGTGAACCCGCGCTCGGCCAGCCACTCCAGCACCCCATTCACCAGGATTTCCGGCACCGACGCACCCGACGTCACCCCAATGGTCGAAACCCCATCAAGCCACGACTCGTCAATCTGGTGAGCGTAATCCACCAGGTAGGACCGCTTCGCCCCCGCCTGCAACGCCACCTCAACCAGCCGTTTCGAATTCGACGAATTCCGCGACCCCACCACGATCACCAGGTCGGCGTTTTCCGAAATCACCTTCACCGCCCCCTGCCGATTCTGCGTGGCATAGCAAATGTCGTCACTCGGCGGATCTTGCAGCTGCGGGAACCGGTTATGCAGCTCCGTGACGATCTCCATCGTCTCATCCACCGACAATGTGGTCTGCGACAACCACACCAGGTTCTCCACCTCGTGCAGGAACTCCGGCAGCTTCGCCACACCCGCCACCCCATCAACCAGGTGCGTTACCTCCGGTGCCTCCCCCGCCGTGCCTTCCACTTCCTCATGCCCCTCATGCCCCACCAATAAAATGTGGTACCCGTGCTTCGCAAACCGTTTCGCCTCGTTATGTACCTTTGTCACCAGCGGGCAAGTGGCGTCCAGGGTTTTCAGCGACAGCTTTGCCGCCTCCGCATGCACCGCCGGACTCACCCCATGGGCGGAAAAAATCACATGCGCCCCCTCCGGCACCTCATCGGTCTCCTGCACAAAAATCGCACCCCGCTCCGTGAGCGTCTCCACCACATACCGGTTGTGCACAATCTCCTTGCGGACATAGACCGGCGCACCATACTTTTCTAGCGCCCGCTCCACGGTTTCCACCGCCCTGTCCACCCCCGCGCAGTATCCTCGGGGGGCAGCAACAAGAACTTTTTTCGTCTTCGTCATTGTCGCCGGCGCATCGGCCGCATCAGTCGCATCAACATCGGTGGCAGAAACAGGAGAAACGGGGGAAGTCATGAGCTACAGCTTAAACTACTTTACAGATACACCAAACACCCGCATCCCAACGGCTCATTTACAAGGAAAACCATGGCAAACCACACCACGCCGGAAACCGCCTGGCCCGTCCGCGAGCTCAATTCCAAGGTCAAAGGCTGGATCGAACGGCTCGGCTACGTCTGGGTGGAAGGACAAATCACCCAATACAAGGCAAATAACCGGTGGAAATTCTCCTACCTCACCCTCCGCGACCCAGAAATCGAAGCCAGCATCCAAATCACCTGCAATACCACGCTGCTGACCAGCGCCGACAATCCCATCGCCCAGGGCGACCGTGTTGTGGTCTACGGCAAACCATCCTTCTATGAAGGCCGCGGCTCGTTCTCCCTATGGGTGACCGAGATTCGACCGGTGGGCATTGGCGCCATGCTGGCCCGCATCGAACAGCTCCGACGCAGACTCGCCACCGAAGGGCTTTTCGACGACTCCCGCAAACACCCCCTCCCCTTCCTGCCCAATAATATTGGGCTCATCACCGGGCGCGGCTCCGCCGCCGAACGCGACGTGCTCTCCGTCTCTCAAGGTCGCTGGCCCGACGTCCAGTTCACCATTATCAACACCACGGTCCAGGGGGCCCGGGCCGTGCCAGAAATCATTGCGGCCCTCACCGAACTCGACGCCAACCCCGACGTTGATGTGATTATCATTGCCCGCGGCGGCGGTTCCGTCGAAGACCTCCTCCCGTTCTCGGAGGAAGCCCTGCAATACGCGGTCGCCGAATGCCGCACCCCGGTGGTGTCCGCCATCGGCCACGAACCCGACAATCCCATTCTCGACAATGTTGCCGACCTGCGGGCCGCCACCCCCACCGACGCCGCCAAACGTGTTGTGCCGGACGTCCTGGCGGAGCTGCAACAAGTCCGGGAGCTTCGCGGTCGGGCCGCCGCGGCCCTCCGGGGTTGGGTGTCCCGCGAACAGCAACAACTCACGGCCATTCGTTCCCGACCGGTGCTCAACGATCCGCTCACCGGCCTGCGACAACGCTGGATCGACGTGCACCAACACATCACCGCGGCACGGCGGGAAATCCAGCACCTGCTCACGACCGAAACCAACCAGGTGACGGCCCTGCGCACCCAGGTGGCCACTCTGGGCCCGGCGGCCACCCTGGCCCGCGGCTACGCTGTTGTTCAGGTGGTGCCCCGGGATGGCCGCCCCGCCGAGGTGGTCATGAGCATTGACCAATCACCGCCAGGCAGCCAACTGCGCATCCGGGTGGGTGACGGCTCCATCACCGCAGCCGCCATGCAAACCACACCCGCCGACTAGCCGCCGACCGGCCGGTGTTCGGCCCGGGGTGCTTCGGCAAGGCCCAGCTGCCTTCAGCAAGACCCAACCTAGACACTGGCTGGTATCCCGCATCATCACGAATCGGGCGTGCGAGAATGATACGCGGAATCAGCTCGTGGGAACGGATTTGCCGGAAACCGCATGCCCACTCACCCACCCCTGGCACCGCACCCCGCAACCACCCCTCACCATCAACAAACGTCTCATCACTATATTTTTAAGGAGTAACCACCATGAGCAGCACCACTGTTTTCGGTCAAGGTACCGGCGATAACGCTTTCGACCCGGTTGAAAGCCTCAACTACGAGCAGGCCCGCGATGAACTCATCGAGGTCGTGCGCATCCTCGAACTGGGCCAAATGGGTTTGGATGAATCCCTCAAATATTGGGAACGCGGGGAAGCGTTGGCAAAACGCTGCGAGGAGCATTTGGCCGGGGCAGCGCGCCGGGTGGAGGCCGCCCTCCAAGGCACGACCAAAACCACCGACAGTGACGGCAATGCCAGCAATGCCGGCAACACGCATGCAGAAACTACCGAAGCCCCCGAGAACGCCAGCATCACCAGCGACAATGGTACCGCTGGGACAAAGAGCGCCTATAACGCACCCGAAACCGCTGCGAGCCCCAAGCATGGTAGTGCCTATGGTGGCGGTTACGGCGGAGCCCCACGCCACGACGCACTATAACCTCGGAGACCGCCAGAGCTAGCGTTCCACCGGGATCGGGTCGGCCGCTATGGTGCGGGTGAGCAGGTCATTGAATTGATCATCCGTGGCGGCACCGGTCACGATCAGCCGCACATCCCCAAGATCCACCACCCGCACGGCACGGGTGTCCCAGTCAGTGCCGGTGTACACCATGACGGTGTGGCCGGCTAGATCATAGGTTGAGGTCTGTTCCCGCACATGCTCATCCAGATTTTCGACCGCTTGTTCGACCGGAACGTCGGTTTGGGTGAGCTGCGCATAGCCGTTGTTACCAATGACCCATCCCACGATGGGCGCGGGTTTGCCGGCCACCGCGCCCCGGCGCGCAGAGTTGGGGGTCCAATCGTCGGGAACCTGGGGGAGCCGGATGGGGAAGCTGGAGGCGCGGGCTTCGAGATTGAAGAAGGTTGCGGCGTCGACTTTCACGACCGGCGTGTTTTGGGGGGTGTTGCGGCCGTAGCTGCACATTCCGGTGAAGGCGACGGATGCGATCATGACGGCGAGAATAGCGGCAAGTGAGTAGATGATGTCTCGGCCGCTTTGGAAGATTTTGGGTTTTTCGTCGGTCACGGCGTTCAGTATGGCATGAATGGGTGGGTTTTCCGGCATGCTTGATCATGCTGTGGCGCCGGGAGGGCGTCGATAGGTTTTGGCGTCTCACCATGTCATACGCGCCATGATTACCACCCGTGTGCGCGGCAAGACCAAAATTTTTCCGAGCATAAATTTGGCATCTTTGGGTTTCGGTCGCCTAAAATCCCGGATTTTACCCTAATTCGGGTGAGAGTTTTTCCCACAAGTCGGGATGGAAATGGAAGAATGAAAGGCGGGATTTTTTATCACTTTTCCCACTGATTTTATGCCATATTTTTTGGCGCTCACTTTTGATTATGAAGGAGTCTGTGACCCCATGTCACCATCTCGTCCTGGTATTCCTGATCGTAACTTGGCTCTTGAATTGGTTCGCGTCACCGAGGCCGCCGCACTGGCTTCCGGCCGGTGGGTGGGCCGCGGTAAGAAAAATGAGGGTGATGGTGCCGCAGTCGATGCAATGCGCACCTTGATTAATTCGGTTCAAATGAATGGTGTCGTGGTGATTGGTGAAGGGGAGAAAGACCAGGCACCGATGCTGTTTAATGGTGAGCGTGTGGGTACCGGTGAGGGCGCCGAGGTGGATATTGCGGTGGACCCGATTGATGGTACGACGCTCATGGCCGAGGGTCGCCCGAATGCGATTTCGGTGCTGGCTGCCGCCGAGCGGGGTTCAATGTTTGACCCGTCGGCGGTTTTTTATATGAAGAAGATTGCGGTGGGCCCAGATGCTGTGGGTTGTATCGATATTACGGCGCCGGTGTCGCATAACATTCAGGCGGTGGCGAAGGCAAAGGGGATTACGCCCTCGGATGTGACGGTGGTGGTGTTGGATCGGCCCAGGCATGCCGAGTTGATTCAGGATGTGCGGGATTCGGGCGCGAAGGTGCGACTGATTCGGGATGGTGACGTGGCTGGTGCAGTGGCCGCGGCACAGGACACCAACTCGGTGGACATCATGATGGGCGTGGGGGGCACTCCTGAGGGCATTATTGCGGCGTGTGCCATGAAGTGTATGGGTGGTGAGATTCAGGGAATTTTGGCACCGAAGGATGCTGCCGAGGCGGAAAAGGCCCAGGCTGCTGGCCATGATTTGGGTAAGGTTTTAACCACGGATGACCTGGTTACTTCGAATAATTGTTTCTTCGTGGCCACGGGTGTGACCAATGGTGACATGTTGCGGGGCGTGTCGTATCGCGCGAATGGTGCAACCACCCGGTCGCTGGTGATGCGGTCGCGGTCGGGCACGATTCGGTACATCGAGTCGGTGCATAAGTTAGCGAAGTTACAGGAGTATGCGGTGGTGGATTATTCGCCGAAGCCATAAGGGTTTTTCGCTTGTCGACGCCCAGGGTGTGGCGTAGCTCTCGGGGATTGTGCCCCACCCCGAGAGTGATTTTTGGTACATACTTTAAGGGGTAGTGTTTTCGGCACTCAACCGATAGTTATAGCTTTCTATTTTTGTAAGGTGGTCTTTTTATGACTGAATATCGCATCGAACACGACACCATGGGTGAGGTCAAGGTCCCGGTTGATGCCCTATGGCGGGCGCAAACCCAGCGGGCAGTGGAGAACTTCCCGATTTCCGGTCGGGGGTTGCAGCCCGCCCAGATTCGGGCCATGGGGTTGTTGAAGGCTGCGTGCGCCCAGGTGAATAAGGACCGGGGTTTACTTACCGATGAGCAGGCGGATGCCATTATTGCGGCCGCGAAGGAGATCGCGGACGGTAAACATGATGCCGAGTTCCCCATTGATGTGTTCCAGACTGGTTCGGGCACGTCTTCGAACATGAACACCAATGAGGTCATTGCGTCGATCGCTAAGGCCAATGGTGTTGAGGTGCACCCCAACGATCATGTAAATATGGGCCAGTCGTCGAACGATACGTTCCCGACCGCCACCCACATTGCCGCCACCGAGGCTGCCGTGACCGTGCTCATTCCAGCATTGAAGGTGCTGCATGATTCGTTGGCTGCGAAGGCCAAGGAGTGGGAGCATGTGGTGAAGTCGGGCCGCACTCACTTGATGGATGCGGTGCCGGTGACGTTGGGCCAGGAGTTTAGCGGTTATGCCCGGCAGATTGCCGCCGGTATTGAGCGAGTCGAGGCCACATTGCCGCGCCTTGGTGAGGTGCCGATCGGTGGTACCGCGGTGGGTACGGGTCTGAATACCCCGGCTGATTTCGGCGCTAAGGTTGTGGCCGAGCTGGTGAAGCTCACCAATGTCACGGAGTTAAAGGAGTGCGTGAATCATTTCGAGGCTCAGGCGAACCGGGATGGGTTGGTGGAGTTTTCCGGGGCGATGCGCACGGTGGCAGTGTCGTTGAATAAGATTGCCAACGATATTCGGTGGATGGGTTCGGGCCCGCTGACCGGCCTGGGCGAAATTCACCTGCCGGATTTGCAGCCGGGTTCGTCGATCATGCCGGGTAAGGTGAATCCGGTGCTGTGCGAGACCGCCACCCAGGTTGCGGCACAGGTGATTGGTAATGATACTGCCGTGGCGTTTGCTGGTTCCCAGGGGCAGTTCGAATTGAATGTGTTCATCCCGGTGATGGCCCGGAACGTGCTGGAGTCGGCAACGCTGTTGGCCAATACTGCCCGGGTGTTTGCCGCGAAGCTGGTGGATGGCATTGAGCCGAATGAGAAGCGGATGCGCACGCTAGCCGAGTCGTCCCCGTCCATCGTGACCCCGTTGAATTCGGCGATCGGCTACGAGAATGCCGCCAAGGTAGCTAAGACCGCATTGAAGGAGGGTAAGACCATCCGGCAGACCGTTATCGACCTGGGGTTTGTTGATGGTGAGAAGCTGACTGAGGCGGAGTTGGATAAGCGTCTTGACGTGTTGGCCATGGCGAACACGGATCGGGACAAGTAGTCGCTTCGACTAGCTGTCGCCCTGCCGATAGGTTACGGCGTGTTACCGTGACCTGCGGGGGCCGCCGCGTCGTCGACCAGGTTTTCGACCCGCGAGTTTTTTCGCCCGGTTTTTGGTTGTGGTTTTTACCGATTTCCGGGCGGGTTGACCCGCGGGTTTCGCATTGGCATGTTGGCTGCCCCGGGTTGATTGTGGGGTGCGGCCCTTGGCGATGCCCACGAAGTCTTGGATGGCTTCGCTGTCGTCGGTTTTCCGCCACACCAGGGCAATGGTAGTGGACGGGTAGGTGGGGTTGTGGTATTCCCGGTGGACGATTTTCTTCCCACTCAGCAGTTTGAGCACCGGCCGGGGAGCGATGACCACTCCCACGCCGGCCGCCACCACGCCCAGGTGTTCCCGGATGGCGGGAATGTCACTGCTGCCCTGGTAGTGAATGAGCTCACCAACAATATCTTTTTCGCCCACCTGTTCGAGCAGCGTGAGGGTGTGGTCGACCGGCAGCGCGATCCCCGGTTGCTCGTTGTAAAGCCGCACCACATGCATTTCGTCGGTGACCCGCGCATCCGGCAGCCGCACAAGCGCCACATCGACATCCCCGCTCAGTAGCTGCGCCAAAGCATCGTCGCTGGCCACGGTGCGCAGTCCCCCATGATCGGTGCGGTCGGTAAACCGCCGAAACCACTTATCGGGTTCGGTGCCGGTAATAAAGCTTAAGCTCAACATGACTTTTAATGTTACTGTTGTGACCGTGAATGAAGAATCTGTACGTCAGCCGTCCGGCACAGCCATGAAGCCGCAGACCGCCGCGAAAAAGCTGGGCATCTACCTGCCCGCCGCGCCAGAGGAGTTCCAGGCCACCGCGATCACCCACGCAGAGCTTGCGAAACTCCACACCGACCCGCCCGAATGGTTGCAAACTTTGCGACGCACGGGCCCGCACCCCCGGCCCGTCGTAGCGCAAAAACTCGGCATCACCATTGCCGCCCTCAAACGCAACGGCATGGACAAGCCGCTCACCACCGCCGAAATCAAGGCGCTGCTGGAAAACCAGCCGGATTGGTTGCGGGAGGCCCGCACCGCCCACGCCGAAAATCGCACCGCCGCTAGCGAAGAAACCGATTAAGATTCACCGGTGGCGCCGGGGACCGGGTCACAGTGTGTGCGTCATGGATCGTCACCACCGGCGTCCACCCATGGAGCGCATTGCCAACCGCGCACGGCAATCGGCGCAGCTCCTTGACGCTGACCGCGCCGGACACCACCCGGATTCCGGCCGCCCGCACCCCCGCTATGGTGCGCCGCCACGTCACCGACGGCAGCACCCCCGCGTCCGCCGTCACCAGGTGGTCCCCCACCCACGCGACCAGCGCCCCCGTCGTGGTCTCAATGGCATCGCCGGTGGCTGCGGCCAGTAGTAGCGCATCGTCCGCCCCCTGCCGCACGGCCTCCGCCCGCATATCCGTCAGCACCGGCAAATCCCACCCCTTGATTTCCGGGCGTTCCCGCGGATCCGACCCTGCCGGCACCCACAACCTGGTAGCCACCCGGCGCGCCGGGGCCGGCCGCACCCAAAGATACACCTCGCACGGCCCGCCTCGATCCACCGCGTGGCATTCCAGGCGGGGAAACCACTCCCCCACCTGCGGCAAACAGGCCCGCACCATGGACTCTAGTTCCGCGGCCGAAACCCCCAGGGGGACAAAACCCGACACAGACCGCACGAACCGGTCAATATGCAACCCCAGCCCCGACACCACTCCGTCAACCAGCAGAAACGAGTCGATCACATTATGGTCCGGCGGCGCCGGCAGCAGGGGCACACTCGGCACCGGCACGAACCCTGCAGCACCCAGGCGGTAGCCCTCAGGCATCACCGATCACCAACCCACCTGTTATCCGGTCGGGAAATCCTGGTTGGTGAGGTCCAGCAGCGGCACCGTCTTCGTCATGATCTCCTGGTATTCGGTCTCCGGGTCCGACAGGGCCAAAATCGCGCCCCCCACCCCATACGACAGCGAATCACCATCAACAATGATTGAGCGGATCACCATGGACAAGTCCATGGCCCCATCAACCCCGAAATACCCCAACGCGCCCGAGTAGATACCCCGAGCCTCCCCTTCGATCGCATCAATGATCTGCATCGTCCTGATCTTCGGCGCCCCCGTCATGGACCCGCCCGGGAAGCTGGAGCGGATGAGATCCACCCGGGTCTTGTCGCCCCGCAGCTCCGCAGTGACCGTGCTAATTAATTGGTGTACCGTCGAAAACGTCTCAACTTCGAACATTGGTTCGGCGCGGACGGTGCCGGGTTGGGCCACGTGCGCTAAGTCATTGCGAACCAAATCGACGATCATCAGGTTCTCCGCCCGATCCTTAGGGTTCGTTGCTAAATCCTCCCGCAGCAGCTCATCCTCCTCCGCGGTCTCCCCCCGAACCCGGGTCCCTTTGATCGGCCGCGACTCAATCATGCCCGCGGCATCCACCCGCAAAAACCGTTCCGGCGACGTCGACATGACCGCGACATCCCCAAACCGCAGCAACGCCCCAAACGGGCTGGGATTCTCCTCCCGCAGCTGCAAATATGATGACACCACGTCAATATTGCCCCGGGCCGTAATCTTATTGGTCAAGCAAATCTCATAGCTGTCGCCGGCATAAATCCGGTCGATGCACTCGTTGATGTCCGACAAATATTGGTCGTAGCCGGCTCGGGCCTTCAGCTTTGTTACCCGCATGGGGTGCTCCCGCCGCTTGAGCCGCTTCCGTGGTGAACAAATCGCCTCCACGGCCTCGGCCACCCACTGCATCTGCTCCTGGTTGCTCGGCTCATCCGCCCCCGTGAGCCACATCAAATGCACCTGGTTCTGGTGGTGATCCACCGCAACCGCCCGATCCGCAAACAGCAATGACATGTCCGGGTATGGTGATGTGTGTGCCCGATCCGCCCCGCACTCCGCTTTGAGCTCATAGCCGAGATACCCCACCCACCCCAGCTTGAACCCTAAATCCAGGTGGTCGAGGGCGCTGGTGTCCCCCACATGCGTGTTGAGCACCCACTCTAATTGGTCGAGCACGTCCCCCCGACCCACGTTGTGCATCATTGTCATCGCATACGGTCCCGTGGTGTCCCCCAGGTAGCTCACCCGCCCATCCGCATGGTCATTATCGCTGGCATCCAGCCAGAAACTCGTGTAGGAGCGGGCAAACAGATTGCGGTAGATTGTGGCCGTGTTCACTGACTTGTCAATGGTGAGCACATTCGCGTGCCATTTCGGGGTTGGTTTCGGCGGGGCTGGCACTTTGGGGGCTTGCCGCAGCTGGAAGCTCACGCCGCCGCGGCGGGCGGCCATGCCGAGGAAGTTTTGGAGGAGTCGGTGTCCGTCGAAACCGCCAACGGATTCTGGGTGAAACTGCACCCCCCATTGTGGTAGCTCCTTGTGGGCCATGGCCATGGGGATGCCGTCAATGGTTCTAGCGGTCACCACCAGGGAGTCGGGTATTGGTTCAGCAATGAGTGAATGATAGCGGACCACTTCCAGGGGGCTGGGGAGGCCGGCGAATAGGCCAACACCGTCGTGGTAGACCCACACGGTTTGGCCGTGCACGGGTTCGGGGGCATAGTCGGTACCGCCACCCCACGCCTGGGCGAGAGCTTGGTGCCCGAGGCATACGCCCAGCATAGGGACGTCGGCAAGCTTGATGATGTTGAGGGTGTTGCCGATGTCCACCGGGTTGTCCGCCCTGCCGGGGCCGGGGGAAAAGATCACTGCATCAAAGCTGGCGATGAATTCAATGCTGAGTTTTTCGTCATGGTTGACCACTGTGGGGCGTTGGCCAACCAGGTCCTCTAGGTAAGAAACCAGGTTGAAAGTGAACGAATCCTGGTGATCAATGACTAAGATGCGCACAAACCCAAAGGTTAGACGATGAATGGGTGAGTAGCAAAGATTTTTCGGGTTTTATATCAGGCGCCAGTCTTCCAATCCGTCGTAGAGCGGGAAAGCGTCGGCCAGTTTCGCAACCCGGGCCTGCAAATCTGGTACCGCCGTGGCGTTGGTGAGGGCTTCGGCAATGATGTCGGCGACTTCGGTGAAGGCGGCAGCGTCGAAACCGCGGGTGGCCAGCGCGGGTGTGCCGATGCGCAGCCCGGAGGTCACCATCGGTGGCCGGGGGTCGAAGGGCACGGCATTGCGGTTGACGGTGATGCCCACCTCGTGCAGTAGGTCTTCGGCTTGTTTACCGTCGAGTTGCGAGTTCCGCAGGTCGACGAGGGCCAGGTGCACATCGGTCCCGCCGGTGAGCACGCCAATGCCGGCGGCCTGGCAGTCGGCTGCGGTGAGCCGCTCCGCCAGGATGTGGGCGCCGTCGAGGGTGCGCTGCTGGCGCTGCCTAAACTGGTCGGTGGCGGCAATCTTCATGGCCACGGCCTTGGCGGCAATGGCGTGCATGAGCGGACCACCCTGCTGGCCGGGGAAGACCGCGGAGTTAATGGCCTTAGCGTATTCCTGCTTGGCGAGGATCATGCCGGAGCGGGGCCCGCCCAGGGTTTTATGCACGGTGGTCGACACGACATCGGCGTGCGGGATGGGGCTGGGGTGCAGGCCGGCGGCGACTAGGCCGGCGAAGTGGGCCATGTCCACCCACAGTTTCGCCCCCACCTCGTCGGCGATGGCGCGGAAGGCCGCAAAATCCTGGTGGCGCGGGTAGGCGGACCAGCCGGCGATAATCACCTGCGGCCGTTCGGCCAGGGCCTGCTCCCGCACTCGGTCCATGTCGATACGGAAGGTGGTGGGGTCTACTTCGTAGGCGACCACCTGGTAGAGCTTCCCGGAAAAGTTCAGGCGCATACCGTGGGTGAGGTGGCCGCCGTGGGCGAGGGACAGGCCCATGATTTTATCGCCCGGGTTGGCGAGCGCCATGAGCACGGCAGCATTGGCTTGGGCGCCGGCGTGCGGCTGCACATTGGCAAATTCGGCGCCGAAGAGGGCTTTCGCACGGTCGCGGGCCAGGTTTTCTACTATGTCGGAGTTTTCGCAGCCACCATAGTAGCGGCGGCCCGGGTAGCCCTCGGCGTATTTATTGGTGAAAACGGAGCCCTGGGCTTGGAGAACGCTGCGGGGCACGAAATTTTCCGAGGCAATCATTTCCAGGGTGGCGCGTTGGCGACCTAGTTCGCCGGCGATTGCTGCCGCCACATCCGGGTCAAATTCTGCTAGTGGCTGGTATTGGATGTCGTCTGTCACGGTCAATCGCGCTCCAATCATGCGGTTTTCGATTGTGGAAGGTTTAAGAATAGTTTAATGGATCACGCTGCGCGTTACCGGCTAATATTGCGTGGGTTGATAAGCGGCAGGGTGGGTTTCCTGGGATAGCTCCTCATGAGGTTCTTTGTGTCCCGCCACGAGCTGTTGGCAGAATAAGTGATATGACCCGCCCTAATGTTTCCAGCCCCTATCTAGATTTTGATAGGCGCGCCTGGAGTGGACTCCGTAATTCTTTCCCGCAAGTGCTCACGGAGGATGATCTGGAAAAGATTCGAGGCATTGGGGAATCCATTGATTTGGCCGAGGTTGCCGACGTTTATTTGCCGCTCAGCCGGTTGATTCACTTGCAGATTCAGGCGCGGCAGGAGCTGACCGCAACAACTGAAACGTTTTTGGGCGAAAACCCGCAGCATGTACCGTTTGTGATTGGGGTGGCGGGTTCGGTGGCGGTGGGAAAATCCACCACGGCCCGCCTCTTGCAGGTGTTATTGCAGCGGTGGCCCAGCCATCCGCATGTGGATTTGGTCACAACCGACGGGTTTCTGTACCCCGGCGCGCAGCTGCGGAAGCGGGGGCTCATGAGCCGGAAGGGGTTTCCGGAAAGCTACGATCAGCGGGCATTGTTGCGGTTTGTGACGGATGTGAAATCGGGCAGGCCGAATGTGCAGGCGCCGGTGTATTCGCACACACTCTACGACCGGGTGCCGAACGAGTTTATTACGGTGAACCGGCCGGACATTCTCATCGTTGAGGGGTTGAATGTGTTGCAAACCGGCCCTACCCTGGTGATTTCTGATTTGTTTGATTTTTCGGTGTATGTGGATGCGCGCACGGAAGATATTGAGCGTTGGTATATTGAGCGGTTTTTGGAGTTGCGCGCCACCGCGTTCCGGGAGCCGGATGCGCATTTTTCCCATTACGCCCAGTTGCCGGATAGCGCGGCGGCGCAGAAGGCGCGGCATATTTGGCAGACGATTAATCTGCCGAACCTGGTGGAGAATATTCTCCCCACGCGGGTGCGGGCATCGTTGGTGTTGACGAAGCGTTCCGACCATTCGGTGCAGCGGGTGCGCATGCGCAAGCTTTGATCGTTGGCTGCCGCTTTGCGACGCCCAATGGTGGGATCAGCCCGCAGTAACCCAGGACACGATGGGGTCAAGGTAGCTGAAGTCAATGCCGTCGATGTCTTTGTTATAGCCCGCCACCAGGGCTTGTTCGGCGGGGGATTTTCCGGGTTTCAGTTTCAGCGCGGTAACGATCGAGGTGAGGATGGCCTTGTGACCGGGTTGCACAGTGGAATAGTTGAGCCGGCCGGGAACGTAAAACCTGGTGCAGGTGTCCGGCACCATGGAGCACATTTGGTCTTTGGCCTTGGCAGATTCAATGGGGGTCATGCCCACCGCGACGGCGGCAATGTTTCGCCCGAGGGGTGATTCGGTGCTGATGCGGGTGGCAAGTTTGGCCGCGGGGATGACCGGTCCGTGAACATAGCTGAAAATCACCACGGGTTTGTCGTCGACAGGCACCGGACGGTCAGCGTCGAATGCTTGTGCGGATATGTCTTGCATGGTGAGGAGTTCGGCAAGTTTTTCCGCATATTCTTTCGACGAGGAGTAGATGGATTGGTACCGAATATGGGCGTCCATAACTGTCCTTACTACGGTTGGGGATTATTTTCCGAATCGGCGGGAGCGCTTGGAGTATTCGCGCAGTGCCCGCAGGAAATCGAGGCGGCGGAAGGCCGGCCAGTAGGTGTCGGTGAACCAAATTTCCGAGTAGGCCGACTGCCACAGAAGGAAGCCGGATAATCGTTGTTCTCCCGACGTGCGAATGACCAGGTCCGGGTCGGGTTGCCCGGAGGTGTAGAGGTGGGAGGCGATGGCTTCGGCGCTGACTTTTTCCACAAGTTCCGTGGTGGTGGTGCCCTCGCGCGCCTCGCTGGCGATGAAGTCGCGGACCGCGTCCACGATTTCTTGCCGCCCCCCGTAGCCCACAGCAACGTTGACGGTCACACCAGTGTTGGTTTTGGTTTGTTCGGAGGATACGCTGAGCCGGTGGGATATGTGTTCGGGCAGCAGGTTGAGGTGCCCGACGAGTCGCACGCGACAGTTTCGGTGCGGGGCGGAGAGTTCGGCAACAACGTCACAGATGATGTCGAGCAGGAGTTGAAGTTCTTCGGCGTCACGCCCCAGGTTTTCGGTGGAGAGCAGGTAAATGGTAACCAATTCCACATCGGTGTCGGCGCACCAGGAGACAAGTTCCCCAATTTTTTTCGCACCCACCCGATGCCCGTGGCTGACGTCGATAAACCCGGCTTCCCTCGCCCATCGACGGTTGCCGTCGCACATGATTGCGACGTGTTCGGGTCGTTTGGCGCCGGAGATTTCCCGCAGCAATCGCCGCTCGTAGAGGGGATATAGTAACGCCGGCAGAATGGGGGGAATCATACTCACTTCGGTTTTACTCTTTTCGTGCGGATGGTGGATTGCGAATGTTAGCCAAAAACCAGCTAAGAATAGCTTAGAACCAGCCGAGCTTTCGTTGGTCTAACACCCCGGCCTCCGCCATGGCCGCGTCGAGTTTTTCCGCATCGAATGGGTCGATCCCGTGGGTTTCGGCGAAGAGTCGCCGCCGATTCATGCGGCTATAGCGGCGGTGAAACGCCCACCCGAGGAACAGCACCGCGGCGAGCAGTGCCACGATCACAAACCAGCCGATGGGTGAGGCTTTACCAAATTCCGACCCCACCGGGCCGGCACCTTGTTGCGCTACTAGTAGGACCGATTTGACGACCACGACATCCTCCAACGTTTACCTTGTAAAGTAGTCACTCTGCACTTTAGCAGAAGCCCATCATTCCAGCCCAGCGAGTAAATCGGTCTCGGGGAAGGTGGTTTTCACCCGGGTTTTGGCCAGTTCGAATTCTTCCGTGGGCCACATTTTTTGTTGCACTTCCACCGGGGTGCCGAAGAATGTGCCGGCCGGGTCGATTTGGGTGGCGTGGGCGCGCAGGGCCTGGTCGCGTTGTTCGAAATAGTCGGCGGCATTCACCTGGGTGGTGACCCGCAGCATGATGTCGCCCTGGTGGGCTTTCCACCGTTGCAGAATATCCCCGTAGGGGCTGGGCTTGCCTTCTTTGATGAGGAGGTCGTGGAATAGTTGCAGGCGTTGGCGGATGAATCCGTGCGTGTAGTACAGCTTGAGGGGCTCCCACGGTTCGCCGAGTTCCGGGTGGTAGGTTGGGTCCCCGGCCAGGTCCCAGGCGAGCATGGATACTTCGTGGACTTTGAGGTGATCGGGGTGGGGGTAGCCGCCGTTTTCGTCGTAGGTGATGATGACTTCGGGGCGGAATTCCCGGATGACCTGCACGACTTTCTGGGTGACCTCGTCGGTGTCGGCGAGGGCGAAGCTGCCTTTCGGGAGAGGCGGCAGCGGGTCGCCTTGCGGCAGGCCGGAATCAATATAGCCGAGCCATTTGTGTTCCACGCCGAGTGCCGCGACGGCTGCGGCCATTTCTTCGGCCCGGATGGCCTTGATGTTTTCCTTCACGCCAGGCGTGTCGATGAGGGCAGGGTTGAGAATATCGCCGCGTTCCCCACCGGTGCAGGTGAGCACCATGACCCGGTTGCCTTCGTCGGCATAACGGGCCATGGTAGCTGCGCCTTTGCTGGACTCGTCGTCGGGGTGGGCGTGGATGGCGAGGATTCGTCGTTGCGTCACGTGGGTCTTCCTTGAGGTTGATCATAAATGGTAGGTGGTATCGGTTAAGATGTTTATACTTAACAGACAACCATGCTGGGCATTATTCTATTCCGCACACTTCTGTGTCTGTCACTTCGTTCTGCACCGCTTTGACTCGTAAAGAAGTAATCATGACTAACCGTTCAAGATACCATGGGCACACCGCCCAACCACAGTCCACTATCAGCAGTAAAATCGTGGCGGTGTTTGCGTTGATGCTGGTCATTGCGTTTGCGGTGGCGTTGGCGAAGTATTTGCAGACCAGCGAGAACCAGACCACGAACGTCACCTTCGCCAGCTCCGAGCGTATAAGCGATAATTCGCTACGGGTGTGGGTGGATGTGAAGCGGAAGAATGTGGATACGCCCGCCTATTGCATTGTGACGGCGCTAAATTATGACATGGCGGAGGTGGGCCGCCGCGAGGTGTATATTTCCCCTGGTGGGGAGAATCTGCAACGGTTGCAGTTGGATATTACTACGCGGGAACCAGCGGTGGCGGGGGGCGCGTATGGTTGCGGGGAGACGATCCCGTTTTATTTAGACCAGACTGAGGAGCAGGTTGGTGCCCTGCCTGCGACCAGCGGGTAATGCGCCGGCGCCGGTGACTGGTTGTGGTAAGATTCGGCGTCGATAAGCGATAAGCCCACGAGTTTTAAGGTATAGCAACATATTATGGTGGAGAATCAGAAGCAGTATATCACCCCGGAAAGCAAGGCTAAGCTGGAGGAAGAGCTCAATGCCTTGATTGCGCACCGCCCGGTGGTGGCGGCGGAAATCAACGAGCGGCGTGAGGAAGGCGACCTGAAGGAAAACGCCGGCTATGATGCGGCGCGGGAGATGCAGGACCAGGAAGAGGCCCGCATCAAACATATTTCCGAAATTTTGGCGAATTCCACCACCGAACGGTCGGGCATTATTGAGGGCGTGGCCCATGTTGGTTCCGTGGTGCATGTGTACTATAACGGCAAGCCGGAGAATAAGGAGACGTTCCTTATTGGTACTCGTGCCGCAGCCTCCGACAATAAGGATTTGGAGACCTATTCCGAGCAGTCTCCGCTGGGTGCGGCAATCCTGGGCGCCCACGAGGGGGAAACCCGCGAATACACCGCCCCGAACGGTAAGGTTATTTCCGTTACCGTGGTTTCTGCCGAGCCGTATGATTCGGTGAAGGCCGCCACGCTGCGCAATAAGAAGCTGTAACAAGGCGCAAGAAAAACCCGGCTGGTTGATCTACCTAGCCGGGTTTTTGCTTGTCGACGCCTCCGGGGGCGCCTACCTACAGGTTTGGAGGAGTTACCTTGATTGGAAGTAGCTCAGCAGGCGCAGGATTTCGGTGTACAGCCATACCAGGGTGACCGCCAGGCCCATGGCCACACCCCAGGAGTAGCGGGCGGGGGCGCCTTCGCGGATCAGCTGCTCGGCCACATCGAAGTCGGAGATGAAGCTGAGTGCCGCCAACACGATGCACACCAGGGAGAAGGCGATGGCGATCGGGCCGCCGTCCCGCAGCGGGTTGAAGCCGAAGAACATGGCACCCACCATGTTGCCGAGCATGAGCACGAGCACACCGATCAGGGCACCGGTCATGATGCGGTTAAACCGGGGGGTGACTTTGACGGCACCGGTCTTATACACGTACAGCATGCCGAGGAATACGCCCAGGGTGCCGATGATGGCCTCCCCGATGAGCAGGCCCGCGTTTTGCTTCCCCACGATGAAACCGGAGAGTACAACGGAAATGCCGCCAACGAACAGGCCTTCGAAGGCCGCGTAGGTCAGGGTGATGGCCTTGGAACCGTATTTCTTACCGAAGGTGCCCACCAGGACGGTAACAAGCCCACCGATGGCACCAATCAGGGTCAACAGCAGTGACAGCTTGACGTTGACAAATGCGGCAATGCCGAAGTTCACCGCGGCCAGGGCGATAATGACGCCGAGGGTGATCCCCGTGTTGGTCACCACATCGTCCACGGTCATGGGCCGCTCGGCCTGTAGTGGTTGTTGCGGCGCACCGTACTGACCGTAGGGGTCGTGGGCTTGCTGCTGATAGCCGCCGTAATAGTTGGTGGTGCGGACTTCTGAGAGTGATTTCAGCACCGGGTTATTGCTACTACGCATGGTTGAAGAAACACTGTCCTTTCTGGTCAAGTTTTATTACGCTCCCCCACCCGATCACGTGGGGTGGGGTAAAGCCACTATGTTTAAAAATTGTTTACGTTTTTATGTGTTCATAGTGTTTAACGTAACAGTGGCGATTTTAGTTCCCGCGCTCACATTTTCAACGGTAAACCAGAATTTGTAGCATAACTGTTATGTGCGTAATGCGCATGTTAGACGGTAGGAATGAGGTCCTTTTCGGCAAGTTTCCGTTCGGTCTCTTCAAGCGCGGCAAACGGTGTGGTCATCTCGCACATGCCGA
Organism: Corynebacterium matruchotii; assembly: GCF_011612265.2. NCBI lineage: Bacteria > Bacillati > Actinomycetota > Actinomycetes > Mycobacteriales > Corynebacteriaceae > Corynebacterium > Corynebacterium matruchotii. The sequence goes on from NZ_CP050134.2 coordinate 1,786,141, forward strand.
ACACTAATGCCCAATCCACCGTCCCGTTGCGTTCATCAAAGTTGACCGGTACCGGCAGCGCAATGGAGCCGGCCGCGATGTCGAGGCGGGTGTCGGTCCCGGCGGGAATGGTGACGGTTTCTCCCGCACCCATGAATCGGCAATAGCCGGCGGTGGTGACGGTGGCCGTGCCCCGGTAGATCCACAGCACCTGGTCGGTTTCAGCCCGAGCAAACGTCGTCAACGGGGGTATTTGCGGAGCTACCCCCGCTGCCCCCATGCCGACGGCGCCCGTGGTGAACGAGGACGGCGTGGTACCGGTATGCCGTTTAAACGCCCTAGTCAGGCTGCTGGTGGCGTCGAATCCCACCATGGATGCCACATTGGTGATGGTGAATTGGTGCGACAACAGGTCGGCGGCGACAGACACCCGATAAGCGGCCCGCCATTCGCTGAAGGTGTAGTCGGTGGTGGCCTGGAATTGGCGTTGCAGGGTTCGGGAGCTCACATGCTGCCGCTTAGCGAAGTCAATGAGCGAGGTCGGGTCGGCCGGGTTCGCCTGCAATTGCTTTGCGACGGCCAACGCTGCGGGGGCGGTGGGCATTTTCGGGGGCTTGGCCCGGTCGTCGAAAAGCTTCATGATATCGGCGCTCAGTTCGGATTCCCCCAGCATGCTGCGGGAATATTCGCTAATCATACGGTCGGACCACACCTGCCCCAAGTGCATGCGGCGGGTAGCGCCGGTGATTTTCATCCCGGGGAAGCTAATGGGGATAACTACCCCCGTGGCACCCCTGTCGTGGCCGGCGGCCCCGGAGCTGGTGATAAAGGCACCGGCTGGGGCAATAACCAGGTCGCCGGCAAGCACGGAGATAATGCGGTCGGGGGCGTTCACGATCGCGGTGCCACTATGGCACCAAAAGAGCGTGGATGTCACAGTGTTGGTCAGTGCTGAAGAATTCATAAGCTTATGGGTCGACCTTCCTCGAATTGAGCACACCCTAACTATGTACCTTGTGTGGTGCAGAATTTCAATCTCTTGGCATGTTGTAATCATCAATTCTAGCGAGGTACAAACGGGAAAATCCGCAACCAACTGGGATTGTTTCACACCCCTACCCCCGGCCACGTGTCGATCATCACATCATTTTATGCGTAAAAACCCGTTATTATTTCGCCACTTGGGGCCGCTGGGGTTCGGGGTATCGACCGCCTGCCTCGGACGAAATCAGACCCCACGCATGCGTAATGCCCGCCACCATTGCGAGCAAGAACAATGGTAACGGGCCTTATGCACAAACTGGGAAAGAAGGTTGTGAAGGCTTGTGGCCTTCACCTGTCAATGTCATTCGAAGATACTTTATTCGGCTTGGTGACCCTCGCCGCAAAATAATCGTGTTGGGGGTGATTATTTTGTGTTGGGACCGGGAAGGTCGTTATCCGATTAAAGAGAAAGAGAAGAAGAGAGAAGGAAAGGAAAAACTGAAGGAGAAAGAAGGAGAAAGATGGAGGAGAAGAATGCATTTAAAGAAAGTTGTTGGGGATTTTCTTTAAACGTCATCCTCTTTCAAGGAGAAACATGAATTTTTGGCTCTGTGATTTTAGCGGTGACGCACCCTCCCTGCTAGGTGTTCCGGAGCAGTCCCACGAGTGCGAGGCCGCAAGCTGGTGACCGTGTGCTCTACCACGCGCGGTTCGGATCGCTGTCGCACATAGAGGGAAGAACCGCTATCATAGGGGTTCATGTCGCCCAGGTAGTACACGTCAGCGGTGTCCAGGTCGCGGGAATAAAGGTCAACGGTTTCCAATTCCACGAAGGGATTGAAGATTGCTTCTGCGGTGAGAACGCTCATGGGATGCTCCTTGCTTGAAAGGGGGTCTGGCTTTCTTGTTCGTCACAACTTTTTCCGTCTCGCTGTAACTACTTAAGTAATGTAATGTTCCTTTCTGGAAGAGCGATATAGCCTACCTGTCAAGTCCCTGTGAGTTACCGTGTAGTTGCATGTGCATGGTAAAACCCAAGCTAAAAACCAACTTTTGGCTATAGTTCTAGTTGTAAAACTATTACGAGGTTTCCTCGAAAGCGTTAACCCACATAGTACGCTCATCAAAGCCCATGGTGAAAGCGTCATTTGGTGGTTTTAGCAGCGTCAAAGGTTAGGGCGTTGACCAGTACTTTTGGCTAACAGCATCTGTGCCTCACCGGCGCCAGAAACACGTCGACAAGCAAATATCCCCAGCCGACGCCGGGGATACCTTTATGCGCTATCAATGCCCCCAGTGGGACTCGAACCCACACTGAATTGATTTTAAGTCAACTGCCTCTGCCGATTGGGCTATGGGGGCAATGAGGACATTGTAATCGACGCTGGGGATAAAGCGAAACTGAAGCTGGACGATTGGCGATTTTTAGGGCATTACGCTGCGGAAATAGCCACTCTACCATTATCTACAATTCTCTATTTATTAGCCTAGTTCTTTTTAGATTCATCAATTAATTCTGCAACGATGCCATCAAGAATATCCATTTCGGAGATGACGATCTCCCGCACCTTGGTCTGCTCGGTAATCATGTCCACGATGCCATCAACCACCACTGCCCCACCGGCGATCACATCGGCGCGGCCAGGGTGAATCACCGGATTAGCGCGCCGCTCCGCGGAGGTAATCGAAATCAATTCGCGGGTGAGCGCCCGCAACCCATCAAACCGAAGATGACAGTCGTGAATGGCCTTGGGCTCGTATTTCTCCAGCCCCAACACCAGTGCGGCAATGGTAGTAAACGTGCCGGCACAACCCACAAACGTTTTCGCCGATGCGATCGGCACGATCTCTTGCACCTCTGCCAAGCGTTCCGCAACATACTGCCGCGCCGCCTCCACCTCTTCGGGGGTAGGCGGGTCGGATTGCATGATGCGTTCCGAAATCCGCACGCACCCCATCTGGGAGGAATAGGATCCCAAAAGCTGACCGCCGGCAACCCCCACCACAAACTCGGTGGAGCCGCCGCCCAGGTCAATGACACAAAACGGGCCCTGTTCCTTGCTGAGGTACGCCACCGCGCCGATAAAACTCAGTTTTGCTTCTTCCTCCCCGGTAATCACCTGGGCGCGCGCCCCCGGGCGGATCTGGCCCAATAGCTCGGCGGTCATAGCGAAAAACTCGTCCTTGTTGCGGGCATCACGGGTGGCGGAGGTAGCAACCATGCGCACATCCTGTACTCGCTCCTGCTGCATGAGGTCCACGTATTTGGTGAGCACCTTCCGGGTGCGCTCCAACGCCTCAGGGGCGAATTCGCCGGTGGCGTCCACGCCCTGACCCAGCCGCACGATCTCCATGAGCCGCACAATCTCCCTGGGGCGACCATGATTGTCTTCAGAGATCAGCAGTCGGAGTGAATTGGTACCGCAGTCGATTGCTGCATAACGGGCCATGAGTTATTTCCCCTTGGTAGTGTTTAGTGTTTTTGGCGCTTCGGCATTGCTGAAGTCGAAGTCGGACAGGGTGATTCCCAGCTCCGCGCAGGTGGGCCAGGTGGCGGGTATGGCGGTGCCACGCAGGTTCGCATGGTCAGCGGCAAGGGCGACGGCTTCGGTGCCGAGCCGGAAATGGTCCGGCCCTTCCGCCAAGGCGTAGGCGATGAGCACGTGCAGACATTTGACCCGGTCGGGCATGCCGCCGCCGGAGAAATCAGTGCCCAAATCCGCCAATGCGTTACGTTTGGCCAGATAGTAGTCGTGTGCGCGTTGGTAGTCGGCGCGGAGCTCCAAGTCGGTATTGAGCCGATCGGTCATCCAGTTCATGACGTGCGCGACCTCCAAGCGGGAGGCTTCCGCGGTGAGCCGGGGGTCGGTCAGGTAGTAGAGGGTGGGAAACGGCGTGCCGTCGGGCAGTCGGGGTGAGGTGGTGACCACACCGGGCACACCATCGGGACAGCGATAGGCTATGGCTATTACACCGCGGGGTTGGCGGCCCAGCTGGGCGGCAATAATAGTAAGGTCGTCGGAAGATACAGGTGATGGGGGTACCGGGGTTACGTCCATGGGGTTCATTGTCTCACGAACCCGCAAATTCCCAACCTCTGTGGCGCAATCCGACCCTATTCGGCGGCGGAATCCTCCGGGGCGAGGGGTTGCAGTGGCAGTTTGTCGTTTTTCGGCGTCGACTGTTCCGGTTCGGGGTTATCGGGAATAGTCAGCGAATCCCATATCGTGGTGTACCAGGCGGGGGTGGTCTCGGTGGCCTGCGGCGTCTCGGTGTGGTTTTTGGTCTCCGCATCGGGGTCAATGATGCGGAACGCAGTCTCCCCCGGTTCGATGACCCCCAGCCGCCGCCTGGCTTGTTCCTTAATATATTCCTTGGAGTGGTATTTTTCCAGGTCGGTTTCGATTTGGGTTTTCCGGTTTTGCAATTCGCTTATCGACGCATCCAGCCGGGCGATTTCCGCCCGCTGCTCCATATAGTTCCGCAGTGGGACGGTAATCATCACCAGCACCATGATGGTGACCGTGACGATAAACAGCAGCGGAACGTATCCGAGGTGCACCCGGGGTAGCCGCAGCTTGGCGGGTTTTTCGGTCTGCACACGGTTTTCGATGGGAACGCTTCGCCGAGTTTTCCTTGCCATAGGTGTTATATGGTAGCCAATAATTCGACGCAGTCTAGGCAGCCACTCGGTGTCAAACGTCGTGACATTGACTAAATTATCGGAAACACATTAACGCCGCATCACGTAGCTGGTGATGCGGCGTTAGGGAGATGTGACCCACTAGTTAGAAAGGAATCACAACGCTATTTTAGCCCTTGAACCGAGGGAAAGCGGAACGGCCGGCATAGACGGCGGCGGTGCCCAGCTCCAGTTCAATACGCAGCAACCGGTTGTACTTGGCCACCCGCTCGGACCGGGCCGGGGCGCCGGTCTTGATCTGGCCGCAGCCCAGGGCCACAGCGAGGTCGGCAATGGTGGTGTCCTCGGTCTCACCGGAACGGTGCGACATCATGGTACGGTAGCCGGCACGGTGTGCCAGGTCCACGGCGTCGAAGGTTTCGGTGAGGGTACCGATCTGGTTCACCTTCACCAAGAGGGCGTTGGCGGCCTTCTCCTCAATGCCCTTAGCCAGGCGGGCGGGGTTGGTGACGAAGAAGTCGTCGCCTACGATCTGCACCCGGTCGCCAATCTTGGCGGTCAGATTGGTGTAGCCTTCCCAGTCATCTTCCTGCAGCGGGTCCTCGATGGAGACGATCGGATAGCTGCTGATGAGGTCTTCATATACCTTCACCATTTCCTCGGCGGTATGCTCGCCGCCTTCGAAGTGGTACTTGCCATCCTTATAGAATTCGGAGGAGGCAACGTCGAGAGCGAGAGCAATGTCCTTGCCGGGCTCCAGGCCGGCCTTCTTGATGGCCTCAACAATCAGGTCGAGGGCTTCCTTGGTGGAGCCGACGGAGGGAGCGAAGCCGCCCTCGTCACCCAGGCCGGTGGACAGGCCCTTGGACTTCACCACGGACTTCAAGGAGTGGTACACCTCGGCGCCCAGGCGAAGAGCCTCAGCGAAGGTTTCGGCACCAATCGGGGCAATCATGAATTCCTGCACATCCACGCCGGAGTCGGCGTGTGCGCCACCGTTGACGATGTTCATCATGGGCACGGGCAGGAGGTGGGCATTCGGGCCACCAATGTAGCGATAGAGCGGCAGGTTGGAGGACTCGGCGGCTGCCTTGGCCACGGCCATGGACACGCCCAGGATGGCATTAGCGCCCAGCTTGGACTTGTTTTCCGTGCCATCGAGCTCAATCAGGGTTTGATCAATAACCCGCTGGTCGTCGGCTTCGAAGCCGACAATTTTATCGGCAATTTCGTTGTTGACGTGCTTCACGGCCTCTAGGACGCCCTTGCCTTGGTAGCGATCCCCACCGTCCCGAAGTTCGTGTGCCTCGTGAACACCGGTGGATGCACCCGAGGGAACACCGGCGATACCCACGGAGAAGTCATCTAGGTGAACTTCCGCTTCAACGGTGGGGTTACCACGGGAATCCAGGATCTCGCGGGCAAAAACGTGCATGATATCAGCCACAGTGAATCTCCTACCTGTATGAGGTGTGCTGTAAATACAATTTCAAGCGTAAAAATGTTTGGTTGTTTTTGATTCGACCAAAAACTCACGCCACACGTACAATTATGCCAACAAAAACACGCTCATGTGGGTGAGATATAGTGAACATTTACACAGGAGCACGTGACACATCACATCATTCCCCCCAAATGAGATTTTCACCACAGACTTGGGCGTCGTCAAGCAAGTTAAAACGCTGGCTGCCGCAGCGCATATGACGCCGCAGCGTTACGCACATTCGCTAAATATTCGTCGGAACTATTATACGAGCCTATTGCCTGCTTCCATCCCTCGGCAGTAGCAAGATCACGACCATCACATAGCAGGTTCGCTGCCGCTAGTGCTGCGTCATCAATCTGGTTCGGATCCGCCACCCCGTCACCATTGGCATCCCGACCGTATTTTTCCCACGACGTAGGGATAAACTGCATCGGCCCCACCGCTCGATCGTATTCCTTATCACCGTCCATCTTGCCCTGGTCCGTGTCTTTAATCTCGGCGAACCCCGGCGAACCATCCAACGGCACCCCAATGATCGCCGGGAGCACATACCCGTTGTCGTCAATCTTGCGGGCATTAAATAATGTACCCGTATAGGTGCCGTGCCGGGTTTCCACATACCCAATGCCCGCCAGGGTTCCCCACGACAGGTGGCATCCCGGCCACGACTGTGCCGCGATCAGCTCCGCATTCCCATACGCCTGCACCGCCGCTTCGCTTATCGACGTGTCTGCCGCAATCGGCGCCGCCCACTCGGCAAGCTGGTTCGAAGTCCTGCCAGCCGCATTCAGGTCGATCTGTGGGACCTCCGCGGCCCGAGCCGGTGGCACATCCCGGGGCACCGGTTTCAGCTCTCGAATCGGTGAGCTGCCCTCCAACAAAGACATGCTCCACCCCACAAACGCCACTACCATGATGACTGCCAACACGACGCCGCAACCACAACCAGCAACTCTGCGAACTCCACCTATTGAACCCATGGCGACTGATATTACCTAACTTTTCCTTAGGGCAAGCCAGGCTCAGGGTTATCCCCAACCCCATCCCCTACCGGCACTTACTGCCCCTTACTTACGCGTCGCCCCTCCACATGTTTACCCAATTCCCACAGTCGTTTCTGTTCCGATTGCGGCACCACCGAGGTAGTCCCATCAAATAAATAGGGGGAACGACGTCGCATTTTCCCAATGAAACTCCCCACCACATCACCGAAATCAAACGCGCCCCGGCGCGCCGCAATCTCCGCGTGAAACAGCACCTGGAGGAGCACATCCCCTAGCTCCGCCATGAGTTCCGCATCGTCGGCTCGGGTGGTGATGGCCTCGGCCAGCTCGGTGGTTTCCTCCCGCAAATAGGGAAGGAGGGTTTCGTGGGTTTGTTCCCGCTCCCACTCCCCCACCGTGAGGGCGCGCCGCATAATGTTTTGCGCCTGCCAGGTGGGGTCATCCCGGCTGGGGGCCCGAAAAATGCGGGTTGTGGTTTCCTCTGCGGTTTTGGCGGGTTCCGTCAGCCGCGGGTCGGCGTCATCGCTGGTGATAACGAGCCGCGCCACCGGCTGCGACAATGATGGTGCTGGTAGGGCAGCGAGCTGGTGGTAGTGGTCGCGGGCCGCGGCGGGAATGTCCGGGGTTACTTCCAGGCGGGATGACCCCACCCCATAAAGATAGGGGATGATCCCCAAGGGGATCTGGTCGGGCCATCGGGGATCAACGAGCACAATAATAGTGAGGGCGGTCATATGTGCCGATTATAATTTCCCCAATTTCCGGCCATGGTGCGTGCCGGGTTTACGCATAGTACCCCAAGCTCACGGCCATGATTCCGGTTTCCCGGGCGGGCCGTCAAGTGTGAATAGACTTGTGACTGACCGTACATTAGGGTTAATGCGGTGACGGCTAACTCCACTCCCCCACCCCCGACGGCAGATTCGACAGATTCGGCAGGTGCGCAGCGTCAACACACTGTGCGGGTCTGGACCCTGGTGGGCATTATTATTGGTTCCACCATTGGCTCCGGGATTTTTGCCCTGCCCCAGAATATTGCGTCTGCGGCCGGGCCGGGCGCCATGTTTATTGGTTGGTTCATTGCCGGGGTGGGCATGTTGTCCATTGCGTTTGTGTTCCAGATTTTGGCGTACCGCAAACCGCATCTTGATTCCGGGGTGTATGCGTATGTGCGGGCCGGGTTGGGTGACTACATTGGGTTTATCGCCGGCTTCGGCTACTGGTTGGGGTCGATCATCGCCCAGGTGGGGTACGCCACCCTGTTTTTCTCCACGTTGGGGCATTACCTGCCCATTTTTGACACGGAGCAGCACCGGTGGGCGCAGGCGCTGGCGGTGTCGGCGTTGACGTGGATTATTTTCGGGGTGCTCACCAGGGGAATCAAGCAGGCCAAGATCATGAATGCGATCACGACGGTGGCGAAGCTGGTGCCGATTCTCGCATTTGTGGTGTTAGTGGCGTTCCTAGGGTTTAATATCGACACGTTTACCATGGACTTTTGGGGCGAGTCCAGCGGTTTGTCGGTGATGGAACAGGTGCAGGGCATCATGCTGTTCACGGTGTGGGCGTTTATCGGTATCGAGGGGGCGTCCGTGTATTCGAAGCAGGCGCAAACCCGGTCGGATGTGGGCCGGGCCACGGTGTTGGGGTTCACCACGGTGTTGCTGCTGCTAGTTACGGTGTCTACGCTCAGCTATGGTGTGTTGAGCCAGGAAGAGTTGGCAGCGCTGCCGGATAACTCCCTGGCCGCGGTGCTGGAAGCGGTGGTGGGCCCCTGGGGTGGGGCGCTGATCTCGGTTGGGTTGTGCCTGTCCATGCTGGGGGCGTACGTGTCGTGGCAGATGTTGTGCGCGGAGCCGCTGGTCATGATGGCGTTCGACGGGTTGCTGCCGCGTCGGATTGGGGTGATTAATGCGGCGGGTTCCCCCTGGATGGCGCAGCTGATCTGCACGGTCCTCATCCAGGTGTGGATTGTGGTTTTCTATGTGAATGAGACCGCATACACGTCAATGGTGCAGCTGGCCACGATGCTGTATTTATCCCCCTATATTTTCTCGGCCCTGTACTTGATACTGCTGGTGGTACGGGGCCGGGGGTTCAACACCGCCGAGCTTGACGACGGCGTTCCGCAGGATAAGGCCAATAATCGGCGGCACCTCATTATCGGGCTGATCGCTTTTGTGTACTCCCTGTGGCTGGTGTATGCGGCCGACCCAAAGTATGTGCTGTTGGGGGCGTTAGCGACCTTCCCCAGCATCATCCCGTATGTGTGGTACCGCCACCACCTGGGGCGGCGGATCTTCACCATGTATGAGTGGGGTGTGGTGGTTGTCATCCTGGTTGGGGCGATCATTGCCGCGTGGGGGTTAGCGTCGGGGACGATCACCCTCTAGGAAACTCACCACGGACCGGCCGCCCACTGCGGGTTTTTCTTCCCCAATGTGGCCGCCGCGAACATCGACCTTGTCCAGGTTGAACATGGCGGACAGGAAGTCCGCCACCCATTGGATGAGGTCCACGTCCCGCAGTTTCGGGTCGGTGACGGTGGTTCCCGCCTTGGGGATAGACACCTGGATGGCTTTCGCCACCGCCCGGTAGGTGGCCCCGGGGAAGAGTCGCTTCAGCCGCACCTGTTGGGAGTCTAATAATTCCACCGGGTGGATTTTGATCCGATTCCCCTGCACCCCAATGTCGGTGATCCCCGCCTGGCGGGCCAGGTGCCGCAGCCGGGCCACCGCCAAGAGCCGGCTGGCTTCCTGGGGTATGGGGCCGTAGCGGTCCTCCATTTCCTCAACGATGAGCCGAATGTCCGTCTCTGAGGTGCTGGCCGCCAGTTTCTGGTACACCTCCAGGCGGAGCCGCTCCGCATTAATATAGGACTCCGGGATGTGGGCGTCGACCGGTAGGTCAATGCGGATTTCTTTCGGGGATTGATCGGTTCCGTCCACCGGTTTGCCGTCGGCAAGCGCCCGATAGGTGGCCACCGCCTCCCCCACCAGCCGCACGTACAGGTCAAACCCCACGCCAGCAATGTGCCCGGACTGTTGCGCACCCAGCACGTTGCCCGCGCCCCGCATCTCCAAGTCCTTCATGGCCACCGCCATGCCCGCACCTAAATCATTATTTTGCGCAATCGTGGCCAGGCGGTCGTACGACGTTTCGGTCAGGGTGGTCCCCTTCGGGTACAGGAAGTACGCGTAGCCCCGCGACCGGGAGCGGCCCACCCGACCCCGCAGCTGGTGGAGCTGCGACAGGCCCATGTGGTGCGCGTTCTCCACAATCAGGGTGTTAGCGTTAGCGATATCCAGGCCGGTTTCCACAATGGTGGTGCACACCAGCACATCGTATTCCCGATCCCAAAACCCCTGGACCGTGCGCTCCAACACTTCCTCACTCATTTGGCCGTGTGCCACCACAATCCGGGCCTCCGGCACCAGGTTCCGCAGCTCGCGGGCCTTCTTCTCAATATCCGACACCTTATTGTGCACAAAGAACACCTGGCCGTCCCGCAACAATTCGCGTCGAATAGCGGCAGCAATCTGCTTCTCCTCCTGCGCCCCCACATACGTCAAAATGGGGTGCCGGTCCTCCGGGGGCGTCAAAATCGTTGACATTTCCCGAATACCCGCCATCGACATTTCCAACGTGCGGGGAATCGGCGTCGCCGACATGGTGAGCACATCCACATGCGACCGCATGGCCTTAATGTGCTCCTTGTGCTCCACCCCGAACCGTTGCTCCTCATCCACCACCACCAGGCCCAACTGTTTCCACTGCACCCCGGTCTGCAACAGCCGGTGCGTGCCGATCACAATATCCACCGACCCGTCCCGCAGCCCGGACAGGATCTCCTTCGCATCCGACGCCGACGTGAACCGCGACAATCCCTTAATCGTTACCGGGAAACCCGCCATCCGCTCAGCGAACGTTGCTAAATGCTGCTGCGCCAATAATGTGGTGGGCACCAACACCGCCACCTGCTTGCCGTCCTGCACCGCCTTGAACGCGGCCCGCACCGCCACCTCGGTTTTGCCGTAGCCCACATCCCCCACGATCACCCGGTCCATGGGCACCGGCTGCTCCATGTCCTGTTTCACCGCCGCAATCGCCGCCATCTGGTCCTCGGTTTCCACGAACGGAAAATTATCCTCCAACTCCTGCTGCCACGGCGAATCCGGGGCAAATGCGTGGCCGGGGGCGGTCGCCCGCTTCGCATACAGCTCCACCAGCTCGCTGGCGATCTCCCGCACCGCCGCCCGAGCCTTCTTCTTGGTGTTCTTCCAATCCGAACCACCCATCTTCGACAGGGTGGGCTTCTCCCCACCCACATAGCGGGACAGCAAATCCAAACTATCCATAGGAACATATAATTGATCGGCGGGTTGGCCGCGGCGGGTCGGCGCATACTCCAACACAATATATTCCCGCCGGGAGGTTTCCTCCCCCATCGTGATCGTGCGCTCCGTCATGCGCACAAACCGGCCAATACCATGGGTTTCGTGCACCACATAGTCCCCGCTCTTCAACGCCAGCGGGTCCACCCGGTGCCGCCGGCGGGCCTGCCGACGCTTCGCCCCGGCAATATCCCCCACCCGGTTACCGGTCACATCCGTTTCCGTCACCACCACCAGCGGCAACGCCTCCGCCCCCGGCAGTTTCCGTACCTTCGGAAACACCAACCCCGCGTGGCTGAGCGCCTGATACAAAGTCACCTCACCGGGTTGCGGCTCGGCGCCGGGCTGCGCCACCGCCGCCGCAATGCCCTGCTCCCGAAACCGGTCGACCATGCGTTTTATCGCACCCGGGGCGGGGGCGATAAACGCCGCCCGGCCGCCGGCCATGGTGTGCGCCAACAGCAGCGACATCATTTCCCCGATCTGGGAAAGATCCCCCCGGGGCGTGGGGCCAGGCTCGAACTCCAGCGGCAGCGCATCCTCCCCACCCATACCCGGCGGGGTGACCGACCACCACGACTGGCCGGCCTTCGTCGCCCCCACCACCAGCGAATCGTAGGAGCGGTACGAGGATGCCGACAGGTCCAGGTCTCGGGAATCCACCGGTCCCGCAGCCCCCATGGCGGCTGCCTCCCACCCGGCGGCCAAAAACTCCGCATCCGTGGCCTGCAAATCCGCGATCCGGGTGCGGATTTTCTCCGGGTGCACCGCCACCACGTGGGTTCCCGCCGGCATGAGTTCCGGCAGGGTGCGCATGGGAGTAGCCGTCAGGTCAGCCAGCACCGGGATGAGAGCCTCCATGCCGTCAGCGGGAATCCGGTCGGCAACCTTGGTCAAAAGCTCCTGCAAAGTGGGGTTTTCCCGGTGGGCCACCGCAAGTTCGGCGGCGCGGCCGGCCACGTCGTCGGTGATGAGCAGTTCCCGCGCCGGGTAGACGTCCACGGCGGGATAGTCCAGGTCGGGGAAGGCCCGCTGGTCGGCGACGCTAAACGCCCGCAGGTCGGTGAGTTCGTCGCCCCAGAATTCGGCCCGGATGGGGTGCTCGCCGGTGGTGGGGAATATGTCGATGATGCCGCCGCGGGTGGCGAATTCGCCGCGCCGGGCCACGAGGTCAACGTGTTTGTAGGCTTTGAACACCAGGTGGTGGGTGAGGTCGGTGAAGTCGTAGTCGTGGCCGACAGTGAGGGTGAGTGGGTCGCGGCCGGGGTTGGTTTCGAGTATGGGTTGGCACACGCCCCGGGCGGCGGTCACCACGATACGCAGGTTTGCGAGGTTGTGGAGGATTTTCGCGCGGGTGCCGGCCACGTCGGCGGCGGGTGAGAGTCGTTCGTGGGGCAGGGTTTCCCAGGCTGGGAACCAGGCAACCTGGTCTCCCCACATGGCTTTGAGTTCGGCGGTGAGGTCTTCGGCTTCGCGGCCGGTGGCGGTGACCACCAGGAGGGGAGTGTGGTGGGCCAGGGCGCCAATGGCCCAGGGTCGGGCTTGGTCGATGGTGGCGATGCTCAGGGTGGGGTCACCGACGTGGCTGATGAGTCCTTTGAGCTTGGGGTCGGTGGCGGCGGTTTTCAGCAGTCCGGAAAGCATGGCTGGGGTGGTGGCTGCGGTTGGGGCGGCAGGCTGGGTGCTCACGGTTGGTTGATGCTCCTACTTGGTGGTGTTGTTGGTGCTGGTGGGGCTGGTGGCTTCGGGGTTAGCGCTGGTGGGGCTTGCGGCATCAGCGGCGCCGGCGTTGGGCTGTGGGGGTTTGTCGGATCCGAGCCGAAGCGGCGGGGCATCAATGCTGGTGAGGCGGGGGTTTTTCTCCATGCCGCCCAGGCCTTTCCAACACAAATTCACAATGTGGGCGGCCACGGTTTCCTTGCTGAAGGCATCGTCGTTTTCGCGTTGGTCGAGCCACCATTGGGCGGTCATGGACACCATGCCGACAAGGGCCTGACCATACAGTATGGCGGTGTCGGGGTCGAGGCCGGAGCGGGTGAAGGCGTGCCCGAGAAGATGAGAGACCTGAGCTACGGCGTCGTTAAGCAGGGTGGAGTAGCCGCGACCCACGCCGGGTTGGGTGTCGCGGACCAGTATTTGAAAACCGTCGGTTTCGTCCTCCACATATGTGAGCAGCGCGATGACGGCTTGCTCGACGCGGGCGCGGGATCTTCCGGTGCGGAGCGCCTCGGTAATGGTGTGCTCCAGGCGGGTCATTTCGCGGTCGATCACCACCGCATACAGGCCCTCTTTGCCACCAAAGTGTTCATACACAACAGGTTTGGAAACCCCTGCTCGCATGGCTATTTCTTCCACACTGGTGCCTTCGAAACCACGTTCTGCAAAGAGGCTGCGCCCAATGGCAATGAGTTGTTCTCGCCGCTGTTTTCCGGTCATGCGTTGCCGTACCATGCTTTTAGACTACGTGGTACCCCGCAAATTTAGCGATTTGATTTTTTGGGTGGTTTTTCGTGTATGATATTCATCATCGCATCACGCGGTAATGGCCTATGGTGTAATTGGCAACACAGCGGTTTTTGGTACCGCCATTCTAGGTTCGAGTCCTGGTAGGCCAGCGGTTCCCGTCAGCTTCGGCTGGCGGGTTTTGCTTTTGCTTGTCTTGCTTTACGACGCCCACCTCACGGCAGGTGGGCATTTCTCTATTCGGTTGGTTATTGGGAGGTGCCCACAATGGCCACGAGGGTTATTTGGTGCCGTATTCTGATTTCGATCACGTTCTTCACCGCGAGACCAACCTGGGCGCACACCCGACGGGCCATTTCTTCGGACAGGCGTGGGGCGCCCGGCACCAGGTATTCGTCCTGGGGAATCACCGGGCCATTATTCAGGTTTATGAGGAAATCAATGGAGTAGGTGCCGTCAGGGTGGCGTTTGCTCCGCTCCACCCGGCCAATGGACACCTCCGTGTCGGGATGTCCTTCGCTCGCAAATGCATGCTCTAGCGCATCAATGAATTCGTTTAAATCGGTGGTCAGGTCGGTGGTTAACAGTTTGCTGTTCTTATTAGTATTCATGCACAATCCTCCTAATCCACCTAAAAATACACCACCTAACCACCCAGGGAGCGTTTTGCCTCGGCAAATACCCCAGCAAACCCTATTTCGGGGTCATGGATGATTGCCCGGGTTGCCGTGGCGTGGATTCGAACCCCCAGGTCACCGGACCGGGTTGCCGCATCCACCAGGTCCAGGGCCGGGGTGTACCAGGCGGCAAGGCTGGCGAGGGCCCGGGCCAGGCTGGTTTTCACTTCCATGTTTCCCCTATCGAATTGGCTGACGAGGACATCTGCCAGTTCGGGTTCGGAACCTTCGGGAACGATGGCAACGGCCAGCCGCCATGCGACCCGGACCACCTCGTCGTCGTCATCGCGCAACATGTGGGGGAAGATCCACGGCCAGGCTTCGGGAACCCGAATTTTCGACAGGGTGTGGAGTGCTTGGCTGCGTGCCTGTGGGATCGGTGAGGCGAGTTCCGCCCGCACTGTAGGGATGGTGATGTCGCGGGGCAACCGGGTGATAGCCCACGTGAGCATGTCCCGAACATAAAAGTCCGGCTCATGGGAACATTGCGCGACCAGCACATCCAGTGCGGCATCATCAGGGTGAGTGCCGGCGGCTAGCACCGCCTTGAGTCGGACCGATGAGTCCGACTGCGTTAACGCATCGCGCAATTGTTGAATATCCATGCCTACAGGGTAGCCAAACGTTTATAACATGCTGCACTAACGAGCATTTGGGATGGACTGCCTGGCCAGGATTCATTGGCGGGGGTGGGGTGCCAGCGTAGGGAGGCTAGTCTTCTTCTGGGTAGGGCGACAACGTTTCCAGCATTGTGCGTGACCACTCATACAGGAATGCTTTCTGGCCTCGGCCGGGTGCGCTTTCTACCACCCGCATACCATCACGGCCGAATTGGTTAAATACCTCATAATTTGCGATAAAAGCGCCATATACTTCACCGTCGCTTTTATCCACAAGACTGTT
Source organism: Corynebacterium matruchotii (assembly GCF_011612265.2). Lineage (NCBI taxonomy): Bacteria > Bacillati > Actinomycetota > Actinomycetes > Mycobacteriales > Corynebacteriaceae > Corynebacterium > Corynebacterium matruchotii. Next base: position 1,801,674 of record NZ_CP050134.2, read on the forward strand.
CAATTCTGGTTCAGCCTGGGCAGGAATCGCCACTACAAGAAACTGTGTTGGGGACTCAAACCCCCACTTATCAAGGTCAGCCATACAAAGATTCAAACTCTCTGATGCGGCTACGGCCCTGCGGGCGTCGTCTAATGAGTTAATCAACATAGCAATAACCCCCTGTTAGTTACTCATTATCCATGGTCTCACTAACAGGGAGTAGTTCGTTAACTATCACACACAACCCAGGGATGTGCTAATCATCGTAAACAAGTTTTACCTTCATTCCCCGCAGCGATTCTAGGTCAACTACCGGGTCCATGGCTGCGAATTTGCGTGCGTCTGAATTGGTAAGAATCTCAATAGGGTCATCTAAATCAGGATCATCGAAACTTTCATCATTCACCCATAACGCTAAAAATGGCCTTTTGAGTTCCAGGTCAAGCCACGCACCAGACTCTACTAAATCATTCAAAAGCACCTCAGGAAAATAATCAGGTATCCCTGGATACCGCCCCAACACCGCAGGCGGACGGGCTTCATCAGCAACCCGCTGAAATATATCTTTAGCCATCACCATCACTACCTTGAATAATTCTTTAGTTGAAAACTATCAAATCATAGCACTTTTGGATCGAAGGCAAGACACAGGGGATACAGGAAGGGTAGTCTTCCTCGGGGTATGGTGGTAGTTCCTCTAGCGTTGTGCGGTGTGTGGGATTTGCTGTGGACACTGGTGGTAGATTCTCCCTTTACACCAGAACCATTCAAAGAAAAAGAGGCTTTGATCATGCCTCCAACCCCTTTAGCCTAAAATAGCTTGTGTGAATAAGCTACCCACATGGTGATCGAAGCCCGTAAAAACCCCGTCAACTAAACCAGGCACCATCAACTCAGATCACTAGCCAACTCGGTATTAATCACCACACATCACCGACCCTTTAAGTAAAAGCAAGACTGAAAAACACCAACGCATAAACACGTAACCACAGGTCAGTGATGCTAAACAGAATCCGGGCAACCCGGGCGAGAGATCATCACAACTCCGCCAAACTAACACCATTTTCAAAGAAGGCGTCGGCTTTTTCGCAGCAGGGTTACACTACCCTTTAGCTTCTAGGGTTAAATTCATCAACCATTATCAAGGATGAACACGGTATTCGACCGAACATGTACAGCGTTAAAAGACACAGCAGTGCAGGCTGCTCCATCAACCTACTACCCACACACAAAACCATCCACCCCCCCTTTTTTCAGCCAGGCAAATGCGTGATAACAAGCTGGAACAAGAAATCACCCATATCCACCACCATAACCAAGGGTGTCTAGAGGCATAAGGAAAATCTACCACCAACATTTTGCGTGAAGGATTTCGTATTGTGAGGCACAACGTTAATTTGGCTGATGCGAAAAACTAGAGTCCAAAAGGGTGTAAACCTGCGGGAAGACTCCACGAACGACCAGGCCAAAAGCAGAAACCATGCGCCCAACTGACCTAGTGAAACCGATACTTTATAGCCGGATATCCGAACCAGTTATAGATAGCTGAATATTATGAAGCTTATTCAGCATCCCCAAACATGACTAGTCTCTGTAAGTAAGGAAGACCAAGCTAGATAGCATGTTCTTTCTGAATTTCCACCTGTTGGCGTAGATGGATTTTCCCAGCTGCTGAATAAGCTTCTATGTATGTAAAAACCACCTGCCGGGTGGTTGCATTACGGATATTCTTTCAAGAATGAGATTACAGGGTGGCACACTCTCACACGCTTATATTCCAAGCTAATGGTAGATGCGTTGAATACGGGTGTTATTTCACCGAAAAACGTGTTGGTGATGATATGACAGGTATGGTGCACCATTCAGGCCGGGGTGTGCAGCATCCATAAGTGTTGTCTACACCATTCGTTTAGATGAGTATGCGTGGTGGCATCTATAAGGATCTAAAGGAGCATTCCTTGTGATAATGCCCTGGTGGAAGCACTAATACTTATTAGTACAAAGCAGAGCTCATCTATAACACAGATCACCCATGAAAAGACCTAGCCGAGGTAGAAGCAGCAACCACGGGGTACGAGTAAGTGGTTTAACACTAGGCGCCTACATGTCCGAGGCTTGACTGCCGCACCCCAGCCGAGGCAGAAGCCGAATGGAGGTGCCAGCATGAGCCGGTAGCTGTTTGTATAAAGCACCATAATTTTTTCTGCCTACAAGTGTCCACAAAACCTGACGCTTGACAGGCTAAAGAGGCTACTGAGATGTGTTCATTGCTGGTAGTTATCGGTCAGCATCATTGGGGTCGAAGAATTGGTACATTAACGCTTCCCCACGTGCGTCACCAATGCACACGCTTTCTGAAAGAAACAACTCTCCCGGGGTTTCACCTTGCACGGTGTCAGAAATATTTAGCGAATAGACCAATAACGCGCCAGCTGCTAGTACCTTAGCCTCAATGGGATCTGGATCATCATCCTGTTCCTGAATCATAAGTAAATAATCATCGAAAGATTCCGGGAAATCAGCAGCATCTGGGACTAAAACTTCCTTGGCTTTCTCGGGGAAATCAACCGTATCAGCCATGATGGCTAAACCATCAAACGAAATATCTGTGGAGTAGAACGCGCCACCAGGATCAATGTCAACATCTTTTCCATCGAATTCCACAAGCCCGTCAAACGAATAAGGGTCCAGAGCCTCAAAGGGGCCTGTGCCAGCGGCATTGACAGCCCATACGATGCGACCGTGATGATGCTCTTGTATCGCCTCGAATTCGGCATAGTTTTCCAAAGTAAGGAAGAGATAGACCTTCATGTTGGTGTTGTGGTGAATATACGAGGCCATTTGATCCAAGGACTTGGTTTTTTCCTTGGTATTTCGCAAAAAATTATATATTGAATATGTCATGGCTCCCCTAGAAGCTTATTCAGGCGTTTGAAATTACGACCCCCACCACCCTGGTGAACGATCACCCCCGAAAACATAGGAAAACGAGGCCGGTAGTGTACTTATAGTAAGTGTGAACAAAAACAAAATACCCTATCGACCCCGCACCGCTGATGACTTACACACTCACCACGGATAATCTCCTCAACCCTAACAAACATCATCACCACATCAGAGATACCACAACCACCCACCAAGCCTCGGAGTGTTCACCAGTGTGCAAATCACCATGCTCTACCTGCAAGAAAACCTAAGGCAACAAACATTAGCCAGTATCTTTGGCACGTCCCAACCCACTATCTCCAGGGCGATCAATAACGTACTCAATATCCTTGACATAGTGTTACCGCCACCGCCAAGGCCGAAAGACCTTATGTCCCAACGGCTATACGTGTTAGACGGCACGCTCGTACCATGCTGGTGGTGAAAAAACACTAGAAACTTTGTGCAGCAAGAAACACCACAGGGCAGGGCATAACCTGCAAGTTTTAACAGACCAGGCAGGCCAGATCTTTTATATTTCCGAACCATCACCAGGATCAACCCACGACATCACAGCTCATAAGAAACACCGGTTTATTCGGCCACATGCAACCCCGGCATCACGCTGCGGATAAAGGATATGTGGGTTTAGGGTGCGCATGCCTTTCAAAAGAAGACCCGGGAAACCCCTGTTAGAATGGCAAAAACAATTCAACAAGGGTATCAACGCTATCCGCTATGTGGTCAAACGATCCATAACCCACCTGAAAGTATGGCGGATACTATCCACCCCTAGCAGGCTCCCCCAACCCACAACCATCCAGGCAATCAACGCGATACGAAAAATAATGTTCTACCAACCACCAGCCGAACCCCATTCCCCCAGCAACTGAGTAGGCTTCATGCTTGATGATTTATAATTTTTTAATACTTTCAGTTATCCTATCGAAATCCCAATCGTTATTTACCGCATCACAACAGGCATTATAGGGAAACTCTTCAATGGGTGCTTTTAACCCATCATAAATGCCCTCCATAACAGAAATGTTTACTACCAGCGTAATCTCTGCTGGTTCGCGCCTTTCATCCGAGTAAGCATCTTCACTATATTTATCGGTTAGTTGCTCAACTTTCGCTATATATTGGGGATCGCTATAGGAGGATTCCGAAAGTTCCGCTAGGCAATCCCATACTTCGCCATCGTGCACACCACTTTCAGCCATGAAGTAAAACAAAAATTTTTTAGCGCATTCTATGGGCCCAAACTTAGCAGTGGCAGCATCAATTGCATCTTCGAGCTCTTGCGGGAAAACATAGTCAAACATAAATATTCACCTCAACCTTTCCTTAATTGTTCTTCCTTAGCCGGATTCCCACCAATCCGAAACTCATTCTGCTTATAAGCAAGAAACGGCTTCAAAGGCAAAACAGGCATAACAACAACCTTTATAAAAACAAAAGAAGAATAATAAGGAAAGAAAAGATAAAGAAGAAGATGCGCTACAACAAGCAAGGATGGGGCGTTTTACTCCGAAAGCCTTCGAACACCCATACTGGTGAAACCACAAGAAAATCTAGGGCACCACACCACAACAATCTGCCGGCACAGCATCACGAGCCTCCAAGGACAGGTCATTCAACCAAAGTTTCAAAGAATATTACGAAGTAAGATAGCAGGCCCATCACCCACCATTGCCGGCTAAAACCAACCTTGACGCGGTTACTAGCTTCCCATCAGGAAATAACTACATAAAACTCTCGGGGCACTCATACATTGCTCATTATTTGCTATATCATTATCAATAAGCATCAGACTTCTTATGTATGAAGATCCCCACATCAACCAGGTTTCATTCACCCCATACCGTCACCCCAAAAATATTAAAGATGTGACATTCATCATGTAGATGGTATGCAGCCCTAAAATGCTTCTTCCCGAACCGAAACACACCCCCACAAAACACACTCCCCCTTGCCTGAATCTCAGCGCTTTACCCTCCTACCAAGAAGCACGTCGAAAAGCGAAACTCAAGCACACCAACAACCCCAACGCACCTCAGCACTCCGCACAAACCTAGCGCATAAACCCACCCTCGGAATGAATCACCTGTCCGGTCACCCACCGGCCGTCCTCGGACACCAGCCACGCAACCAAACGCGCCGCATCATCAGGCAAACCCCATCGGCCGAACGGGAACAGGGGCACAAGCGCCTCCCGCATGCCGTCGGTCACATACGAATCCGAATCCACCGGCCCCGGGTTCACACAATTCACCGTAAACCCGCGCGGAGCCAGCTCGTACGCAATCGTCTTTGTGATGCTCGCCAGCGCGGCCTTCGATGCGCCATACGCGATCTCGCCCGGCAGCGGCCCCAAATCCTGCCCGGAAGTCATAAACACAATCCGGCCGGGAACCCTCGGGTCCCGCACCTGCGCCACCGCCGCAGCCAACATGATACTCGAACGTGTGTTCACAGCCCAGTGGTGGTCTAAATCTGCCACGGTTATCGAGTCCAACGATCCGTCGGAACCAGACATCGCATGGTTGGCAACCAGCACATCCACGTGCCCAAACTCCCGCATCCCAGCGTCCACCACCGCCTCCGGCGCGTCCGGCTGGGAAAAGTCCGCGCTCACATGCACCAACCTGCGGCCCGGCGCCAGGCAGGAACGAAGCTCGGAAACCACTAGGTCTATGTCGTCACTCCCCCACGGCTGGTCCGCATCGTGCGGCACCCAATGCTGAATAACCAGGTCAAAGCCGGCCTCCGCCAGCCGGCGGGCAATCGCAAACCCAATGCCACCCCGGCGCGACACCCCGGTGACCAACGCAACACTGTTCACGGCACTGGCGCCGCTCGCGGCATCAGCCTCCCCACCTTGTGCGGAACCGCCCAACCCCGCAGCCCCACCGCACGTGCCATCCCCTGCCGCACCTGCACCGCTGAAACCATCGTTACTCATATTGTGATTCACCTTCCGTGCTCGATTCCGTACTATCAACGCTGCCTGTATCATCCGAATGCCCGCCGTGCCCGCCATGGGCGGTGTAGTCGGTTTGCAGGTCGGGTTCCTCGCCTGGCTCCACCATCATGTACTGGCCCATCATGCCTTTGTCCTCGTGGAACAGCATGTGGCAGTGATACATGTAGGGGTAGTGGTTATTCCGGTATTGGCCGAACAGTACGCCCAGCTTCACCGTCACCCCGGGCGGGATTGTGACCGTGTCTTTCCACCCGTAGGCGTCAAATTGTATGTTCGTGTCGGAGACCTCCAGCACCTTGAACGCGCAGTTGTGGATGTGGAAGTTGTGGATCCAGTCGGAGTTGCCGTTGGTCACAATCCAGGTTTCCGGGTCCGAATGGTCGATCACCACATCGACCCGGTTCATGTCCATGCTTTTCCCATTGATCTGGAACGTATTGAGTTCGAATTTACGTTCGATTGTTGCGGTTTTGATGGGGGCCGCGGCCGCGGGGTCGAGCACGTCGGGGGCGGCCACGTTGACGGTGACGTCTTCCCCCTGGTCGGCCCGTTGGATGGTTCCCGGCGCGTTCCCCGGAACCGGCCCGCGGATGGTGAGCAGGTCTACTTGTTCCTGAAGCTTGAAGTCGAGGGAGTATTCATCTTGGGGCACCCCCAGGTTATCGGCGTAGCCGAGGCTGCGGAGTTTCATGGTGCCGGTCACGTCGGCGACGATTTCTGCGCGCTCCCCCGGGCCCAGCCGCACGCTGGTGACCTTGCGGGGTCTGTCGAGCAGGCCGGAGTCGGTGGCGATCACCTGGAATTCCCGACCGTCGTCAAATCCGAGGTTATGAAAGCGCATGTTCGAACCGTTGAGCAGCCGAAAGCGAGCCCGGGGTTTGGTGGCGGTGAATTCCGGGTTAGTGATGCCGTTCACGTGGGGCACCGCCCCTTGGAGACCAAGGTTGGGGTCGAAAGTTTCGTCCAGCTGGCCGTCGTCGGTGAAGTTAGCATCCATGATGACGATGGGAATGTCGTCGACCCCATAGTCGTGGGGGATGTCGAGTGCCTGTTCCACGTCGTCGTCGATGATAATCATGCCGGCTAGCCCACGGTAGGCCTGCACCCCGGTTTTACCGTGGGGGTGGGGGTGATACCAGGCGGTGAGTGCCGGCTGGTTGACGGTGAAGGAGGAGGTCCAGGTGGCACCGGGTTCGATGGTGGAGTGGGGGCCGCCGTCCATGTTGGCGGGGAGGAGGAGCCCGTGGCAGTGGACGGCGGTGGTTTCGGGGAGTTCGCTGGTGAATTCGAGGTCTACCGGGTGGTTTCTTGATGCGTGGATGGTGGGTCCGAGCATGGCGCCGTTGAACCCCCAGGTGGCGGTTTTGATTCCGGGGAGGATTTCGGTTTCGCCGGTTTGGGCGGTGAGTTTGTAGTAGTAGCGGCCGTCGGTTTCGTCGCCGTCGAGAAGCGGCGGTATGGGCAGGGGCCTGGGTTCCCCATCCCAACCGCGGGGGATAACGGGTTCGTTGCTTGTCGGGCCGTCGGGGTTGCTGGTTTTGGGTGCGCAGGCGGTGAGCCCCAGAGCAGCACACAGGGCGAGGAAGTGACGACGATTCATGTGGGTTTCCTTTGGTTTTGACTATTGGTTGGCTGAATTCCTGCTAATAATTCCCCCTGCCCTTAAACTTGGGGGAGCGTGTCTGTTGAGCGTGTTTGTTTTAGTCTATTTTTTCAAGGAGCACCCATTGAGTACACAACCGATTGCTGTTGTGGTGTTGGCCGCTGGGGCGGGAACTCGCATGAAATCTCATCTCCAGAAAACTCTGCATGTTATTGGGGGTCGCAGTTTATTATCGCACTCGTTGCATTCGGCGGCAGGAATTACCCCCCAGCAGATTGTGGCGGTCATTGGGCATCGTCGGGAGCAGGTGGGGCCGGCGGTGACTGAGGTTGCCAAGGAGCTGCCGGTGCCGGTGAGTACGGCCATTCAGGAGGAGCAGAACGGTACGGGTCATGCCATGCAGTGCGCCATGAATCAGTTGGCGGATTTTTCCGGCACGATTGTGGTGACGTATGCGGATGTGCCGCTCTTGCGGCCTGCTACTTTGCAGGGGCTTGTCGACGCCCACACGTCCGTGCCTACCGCGGTGACCGTGCTGACTTCGAATGTTGCCGACCCTACCGGCTATGGTCGGATTGTTCGCAACCGGGAGGGTGAGGTTGTGGCCATTGTGGAGCAGAAGGATGCGGATGAGAAAACGTTGGCGATCACCGAGGTGAATTCGGGCGTGTTTGCGTTTGACGCCGATGTGTTGCGTCAGGCATTGGGGCAGCTTGACGCTAATAATGCCCAGGGGGAGTTGTATTTGACGGATGTGTTGTCGATTGCTCGAAGCAGTGGGCATCCGGTGCGGGGGTTCCGAATTGCTGACGCCCAGGAGATTGCCGGGGTGAATGATCGAGTGCAGTTGGCGGAGGCCGCCCGGGAGTTGAATCATCGCACGGTGGAGGCCGCCATGGTGGATGGGGCGACGATCATTGATCCGGCCACCACGTGGATTGATGTGAATGTTCGGGTGGGTCAGGATGTGATTATTCACCCGAATACGCAGCTGCATGGTTCGACGGTGATTGCCGATAATGCGGTGATTGGCCCGGATACCACATTGACGAACATGGTTGTGGGGGAAGGCGCCCAGGTGGTGCGCACCCACGGGAGTGATTCGGAGATTGGGCCGCGGGCCACGGTGGGCCCGTTCACGTTTATCCGCCCGGGTACGGTGTTGGGTGAGCGGGGCAAGTTGGGTGGTTTCGTGGAGGCGAAGAACGCCCAGATTGGGGCCGGTTCAAAGGTGCCGCATTTGACCTATATTGGTGATGCCACGGTGGGTGAGGAATCCAACATTGGGGCGTCGAGCGTGTTTGTGAATTATGACGGGGTGAATAAACACCACACCACGGTGGGGTCACATGTGCGCACCGGCTCGGACACCATGTTTATTGCCCCCGTGACGGTTGGTGACGGGGCTTATTCCGGCGCGGGTACCGTGATTCGGGAGGATGTGCCGCCCGGGGCGTTGGCGATCTCTGGTGGGCGGCAGCGCAATATTGAGGGGTGGGTGCAGGCGAAACGTCCCGGTACGCCGGCCGCGTTGGCCGCGGAGGAGGCGTTAAAGAACCAATAGTTTTCCTCCATTTTGGGGTATTTTGGGGCGTGAATTATTGCCATGAATACCAATGGGTGGGGGTAATAGCAGTAGAATTTTTCTCGTACAGCCCGATCCCATCACGGAAGGTATATATGACTGACAGTAAGTGGAGCAACACTAAGAAGCATCTCATGTTGTTCTCTGGTCGCGCCCACCCTGAGCTTGGCAAAGCGGTTTCCCGGGAGCTTGGTGTCGAACTGGTACCAACGGTTGCCCGGGATTTTGCCAATGGTGAAATCTTTGTCCGATTCGAACAATCCGTCCGTGGTAGTGATGCTTTCGTCATCCAATCCCACACCCAGCCGCTGAATAAGTGGTTGATGGAGCAACTCATTATGATTGATGCGCTGAAGCGGGGTTCCGCAAAGCACATCACCGCTATTTTGCCGTTTTACCCGTATGCCCGGCAGGATAAGAAGCACCGGGGGCGGGAGCCGATTTCCGCCCGGTTGATTGCCGACCTGTTGAAGGCCGCCGGGGCGGATCGGATTGTGTCGGTGGATTTGCACACCGACCAAATCCAGGGCTTTTTTGATGGCCCGGTGGATCACATGCATGCCATGCCGATTCTGACGGATTATATTAAGGCCAATTATTCGCTGGAGAACATGGTGGTGGTTTCCCCCGATGCCGGCCGGGTGAAGGTGGCCGAGAAGTGGGCGAATATTTTGGGTGATTCCCCCTTGGCGTTTGTGCATAAGACCCGGTCGACCGAGGTCGCTAACCAGGTGGTGGCGAACCGCGTGGTGGGTGATGTTGCGGGGAAGACCGCGGTGTTGTTGGATGACATGATTGATACGGGCGGCACCATCGCGGGCGCGGTGGGTGTGCTGCGGGATGCTGGCGCCGAGGATGTGATTATTGCCTGCACGCATGGGGTGTTTTCCGGCCCGGCGCGGGAACGGTTGTCGCAGTGTGGGGCCAAGGAGGTCATCACGACGGACACGTTGCCGCAGGATACTGAGGGTTGGGATAATTTGACGGTGTTGTCGATTGCCCCGCTTTTGGCGAAGACCATTCATGAGATTTTCGAGAATGGTTCGGTCACTGATTTGTTTGAGGGGCAGGCATAATTACGCTGCGTTCCGAATTGGAGCGGTATGCCGATCCCGAGGTTGCCGCTGGTCAGAAAGCTTATATGCGGGGGAAGTTTGAGTTTTTGGGGGTGAAGACTCCTGACCGGCGGCGCGCGTCGAAAAGCTTTATTACCGCGCACGGCCCGCAGGTGGTACCGGATTTGTGGGCAGAGCCCGAGCGGGAATTCCAGTATGTGGGGGCTGACGTGTTGTGGGCAAAGGTGTCCCAGCTCAGTAGCACCGACGTGGAGTGGTTGGGCGGGTTTGTGCAGCAAAAATCGTGGTGGGATACCGTGGATGCGTTGGCGAAGACCATTGGGCAGGTTGCTACGGCGCAGCAGATGCTTGACTGGTCGGTGGCGGATAATCTGTGGTTGCGGCGGGTGGCGATTATTCACCAGTTGCGTCGAAAAGCGTCGACGGATGCGGACTTATTGGCGCGGATTATTGTCAATAATGTGGGCAGCACGGAGTTTTATATCAATAAGGCGATCGGGTGGGCACTCCGGGAATATAGCAAAACCGATGCTGATTGGGTGCGGGGGTTTGTTGCCACGCACGAGTTGTCGCGGCTGAGCCAGCGGGAGGCATTGAAGCGACTTGGTGGCTAATTTTTCCTTGTGGTAGCGTTAGACCGTCTCGGCGAGGGCCTTTGTGAGCCGTTATCGACGCGATCATATTCACCCTCCGTAGACATGTCTGAAATTTTCACGTTATGTAAAGGAGTTGTGATATGAGCGACGAAATCATTATTGCCGCCGAGCCGCGCGCCGAGTTTGGTAAGGGTTTTGCCCGCCGTCTGCGCGCCGCCGGTAAGGTTCCGGGTGTTATCTATTCGTCTTTCTTGGACACCCCCATTCACTTTGCGGCTTCCCGTATCGATATTCACGCGCTGCTGCGTAACCACGGCACCAACGCCGTGTTCGAACTGGATATCGAGGGCGATAAGCACTTGGTGATGGTCAAGCACGTGGATCAGAACGTTATCACCCTGAACGCCGACCACATTGACCTGCTCGCCATTAAGCGTGGCGAGAAAGTTGAGGTGGATGTGCCGGTGGTATTCGAAGGCGAGCCGACCCCGGGCACCATGCTGGTGCAGGATTCCGACACGGTGCTGGTTGAGGCCGACGTGCTGTCCATCCCCGAAGAGATCACCTTCAACATTGAGGGCCTGGACGTCGACTCCAAAGTGACCGCTGCTGACCTGGTGCTGCCGGCGAAGGTGACCCTGGTTGCCGACCCCGAGACCGTGCTGGCCACCATTAACCGTGAGGCCGTGGTGGAGGAAGAGCCGGCCGAGGAGGCTGCCGCCACCGACGAGGATTCCGAGTCCGAAGCCGAGTAATTGTTCCTCATTGTTGGCCTGGGTAATCCGGGCGCAAAATACGAACGCACCCGGCATAACAGTGGGGTTATGGCCCTCACTGAGTTGGCGGGTGCTGTCGCTTTTCGACGCCGGGGCTCGGCACTGGTAACCGAGTCGTGGTTAGCTGACCACCGGGTGGTGTTTGCGATCCCGCAGCGGTTCATGAATGTGTCCGGGGGTCCGGTCAAGGAGGTGGCGGGGTTTTTCAAGATTCCGCCCCAGCGCACCATTGTGCTTTTCGACGACCTTGAGTTGGAGTTCGGCACCATTCGGCTTCCGGTGTTGGGGGATCATGGCCATAATGGTCTGCGGTCGATAACAAAGGTGTTTGGCGCGGATTATGTTCGGGCCGGCCTGGGTATTGGCCGGCCGCCAGGCCGGATGCCAGTGGCGGATTTCGTGTTGAAGCCGTTCACCAAGGCTGAGCGGCCCCAATTGCCCATTATGTGGGCGGACATGGCCGACGAGGTCACCCGGTTTATCACCACATCCGGGACTTGAGCAGGGCGGCTTTGAGCGCTGCGTCGTCAAGCTGGAGGGCGTTTTGTTTGGCCAGCCGGTGCATGACGGTGGGGCATTTTTTACACCGAGGTTTGGAGCGGCAGCATTTGCGCTTCACCTTGGTAGTTTCGGCTAGTTGGCGGCGAAGTTTCGCCTCGCTGGTGGTGGGGGGTGTGGTACCGAGGGCGGTCATGACCGCTGCCTCTATGAGTTCGGCTGCCTGCGCTTTGGTGGATTTTCGGGCGGCATCGGCAAAAACAACATCCAGGCTCATGCAGAAAAACATAACACAGGCTTAGCTAAATCTTCGAAGTATCGCTTATTTACCCCCATGTGGTGGCACAATGATACAGGTGAGACTCTTCCGTAAATACGTCACCCCCAAACCGGCATCCTGGCTTGTTATTGGGCTTGGCAACCCGGGAAACCAGTACGTTGCCACGAGGCATAATGTGGGCTACCGGGTGGTTGATCGGCTCCTTAAGGACACTCCCCTACACCCGATAAAGGGTATCCCCGCGACCGCCGCGAACGTGGGCGACATGTTATTGGTGCGGTCCACCACCTACATGAACGACTCCGGGCGGGCCATCGCTCCCCTTGCCGACGCCTTCGCTATGGATCTCGACCACATTATCGTCATCCACGACGAGCTGGACTTGCCGCTCGGCACGGTGCGCATCAAACGGGGCGGCAATGAAAACGGTCATAACGGCCTGAAATCCGCCACAGCGGAGCTGGGCTCCCGGGACTACATTCGGGTTCGGGTGGGGATTTCCCGGCCACCACAGGGCACACCAGTGGTAGATTATGTGCTCTCGGCGCTACCGGAGGGGCCGGACACGGATGATGCTCTTGCCCGCGCCGCCCAGGCGGTAACGTTGATCACCACCAAGGGGGTCAGTGCAGCGCAGAATCAGATTCACTAAGCTCAAATCCATGAGAACAATCGTGATCACCGGTGCGTCGTCCGGGATTGGTGCGCAGGCCGCCCGCCATCTCGCCCACAGCCATCCCGAAGACCGACTCATCCTGATCGGCCGCAACCCAGACCGCACCAAACGAGTCGCCGCCGAGGTGGGCGCCGACTATTTTTTTGCCGACTATTCCCGCCTGGCAGATGTGCGTCGGCTGGCCGTGAAACTTCGTGACACCACCGACCGCATCGACGTGCTGGCCAATAATGCCGGCGGCCTCTTCAACGGCCCCAGCCTCACCCAGGATGGGTTCGAACTCACCTTCCAAACCAACCATTTGGCCCCCATGTTGCTCACCCATGAGCTGCTCCCCATGCTGCAACAGTCCCGGGCCACCGTTGTTGCCACCGCCTCCATGGCGAACCTCATGGCCCGCCCGGATCTCACCGATTTAAACGGCCTGCGGGAGTTCCACGCATTCCGCAACTATGCCAACAGTAAGCTCGCCAATATCCTGTTTACCCAGGAGTTATTCGCGCGATTCCCCGAACTGAACCCGGTAGCGTTCCATCCCGGTGTGGTGCACACCAATTTCAGCCTCGACACGAGGTCCCTGGCGAAATACCTGTATAAAATCCCACTCGCCCGGTTCTACACCATCGACGACACCGAGGGTGGTAAACACCTCACCTACTTCATCACCGGCACCCCCGGCATCATGTGGGAGCCCGGTCACTACTATGACGGGCCCAGCCGCACCCCGGGTCGCATCAATAAGCACGCCACCGCGCCCGGTTTCGCCGCCCGACACTTCGACCTGTCGAGCGACATGCTGGGCATCGACTGGCAGAAAAACTAGTGCGTATCCTGGTACTGCTTGGCCGCCAGGTCAATGTGCAGCACCAGGTCCCGTACTCGGGAAATGTCGTGGACGACACCACTGTCGAGCCGCTGCACTAGCGACGCCAGCTCGCTAATAGCCGTGGCGGCGCCATCGGCGGAATTGCTCACCGTGTGCACCAACTCTTCCGTAGCCGAGGTGAACGCCCGGGACCGGGTTTCCCGTGCCCAGTCCACAATCAGGGAATACGGCACCTCCATGATGGATTTCACCGACCGGATGCGGTTACTCACCCGGTTCTTCACCCGGTTGTACTCAAACGCCTGATCGTCGAGCTCCCGCAGCGTCTGCCGCAGGGCGGAACACAGATCCCGAATCGCCGGGGCCGAATGCGTTGACATCGGGGTGTCGATAAGCTCCGCCGCAAACATTGCCACCATCGTCGTGTGCAACCGCGCCAACGCCACATGGAACCGAGTCTTCGAACCCGCATTCGCCAGCTTGGGCAGCAGCTCCCGCAGCTCCTCCAGGTAGTCGTTGGCCAGGCTGTGCATGTTCATCCACACCCGCAGCGGGATGAGCAGCACCTCCCGCTCCGGACCGGTCACATCCAACGTGTTCATCCGGCCCGACACCGACACAGCCGCCTGGATTTCCTCATGCAGTCGCTGGTCGGTCATGGCCAGGGAGGAAATCAAATCCACGATCGTGTCCTGCTCCCGCATCCACGCATTCAACTCGTTATAGGTCGCATGCGTTGCCCGCAGAATATCGTCCAGCAACCCGGTAGCGTTCGGCCGCTGCGGCAACCCGGAGCTCCGGGCCTCCCGGGCCGCCACCTCATCGGGCAGCTGAGACCATTGCAAATGCTCATAGTCCTCGATACCTAACTGGTTGAGCAGTTCCGTCAAATGCTCCGCACCCTGGCTGGCCGCCGTCCGACGGTTATAGCCGCTGTCCTTGAGCTGCTTCTCGTAATCCGACAAGGTGGTGTAAATCCCCTGCGCTAAGGCCCAGTTTTCGTCTACCGACGGGGTGATCCGCACCGACAGGTAGCCGCCGTTCTCCAGCTTCGTCACCGTCGCATACACATCATAAAACCCACCGTCGGCGGTCGCGTTGCGCATATACCCGGCAAACGGAATCCCTTGCTCCAGGGCCGACCACATGGTGTGGAATAGTGCGCCCGGAATGTCCGGGTGGCGAATAATATTATGCGGCGCCCCAATGAGTTCGGCGCGGCTATAGTGCGACAAGTCGACGAACACATTATTGGCCTCTTGGATCACGCCACGGGCATCCGTGGTGGAGAAAAACACCTCGTCGGGCTGCACCTTCCGGCGCGGCGCCACCCACGGCATGCCGCTATCATCAATGTGGGCGTTTGTGGGTGGGGTGGGCTCGTAGTCAATAGTAACCGGGGCATCCACCGGCACCATCGCGGTATTTGCCATGGCCGGCACCTGCGGCTGCGCTGGCTGAGCTGCTGGTTGGGCCGCCCCCTTGCGAGCGGCAAGCTTCGCGGCGAGGAAATCCACCAACTCCGGGTCGGCGCTTTGCAGATCGGAGGCCAAAAGGTCACGGATGGCGGAAACTAGCTCATCGTTTTGTGCGGAGCTTTGGCTGGCAGAAGCGAAATAATCGTTCTCATAGTTGGCTTTTGACAATTTTTTCAACCCTGTAATCACGTGGGACGGTGGTTGAGCCACGTTAAAGTTGAAAACTGGCTCACCTTTGGCAAACACTTCAAAAAACTCACCATTGCCCAAAATGCCGTAGTCGGCGCCCAGGGCATGGATGGCACGAACAAGCTGATCGCGCCGCATGGAACTCAAGGAATGCTGGATGGATTCACACAGCACTAATATTCGAAAATCACTGCCATCAACGATGGCGAAGTCGACGGATTCCCCATTACCGACAGGATATTCCGGCCGAACCTCCCGGGGGTCAGAAACGTCGTAACCAAGAACATTATTGACAAAAGGCATGAGGAACGTGGTCTTAGTTGCCACTGTGGAGTCGATGAACGGTTTCAGTTCCCGAACTTTTTCAGCCTGTTTCGATAACGCTTGTTCGATCGCCATTTTGAAATCCTTCTGCTCTTTAGATCTTGTAATGGTACCTTTTATTTTCCTTAAAAGGTAGTACGGAAGGGTGAGACACGGTGGGACACAACCTTACAATGGAAAATCTAATTTAACACCCATGTTTATCTAAGAGTAGCTTATTACAGTCGGTGGTAGTCATGTCAATATTGGCCACCCCTACAACACACCCAGACCCGTGTTACGCTCCCGATGACTTGTAGCAAAACCCAAAAAATAATTATCACTAAAACTCAAAAATGCCGTGGAAGATTCCTCACCAAAAATACCCAAACATAAAACAATTATAGCCTAAAATTAGATTCTTTTAATATTTTTCTGGCGATTCTTGGATTTTTTACCTGGGATTATCCCGGGATAGCCCATGGGTTTCCATTAGCAAGCTATAAGGATAACCACATGAGCTAAGGTTTTATGGAATGTCAACTCCCACAGCGAAAGGAAATCAGAAAGCAATAATGTCCACACTCACCGAAGCGCATCGCCGCCGCACCTTCGCGGTCATCGCCCACCCCGACGCCGGCAAATCCACGCTCACGGAAGCACTAGCCCTACACGCCCACGTCATTTCCGAGGCCGGGGCGGTACACGGCAAGGCCGGCCGAAAGGCCACGGTATCCGACTGGATGGAAATGGAAAAAGACCGGGGTATTTCCATCGCATCATCGGCGCTGCAATTCGAATACGCACCCACCGGCCACACCGGGGAACCCTACACGATTAACTTGGTGGATACGCCAGGCCACGCCGACTTCTCCGAAGACACCTACCGGGTACTCACCGCGGTGGACGCCGCAGTCATGCTCATTGACGCCGCCAAAGGTTTGGAACCGCAAACCCTCAAACTCTTTCGGGTCTGCAAAGCCCGCGGACTACCAATCGTCACTGTGATTAATAAATGGGACCGCCCAGGACGCACACCATTAGAGCTGGTAGACGAGATCGTTTCCGAAATCGGGCTGCAACCTACCCCCCTCTACTGGCCGGTAGGGGCGGCAGGTGACTTCCGGGGGCTCGCCCGCATCACCGACGATGGTTCAGCAGAGGAATATATCCACTTCATGCGCACCGCCGGAGGCTCCACCATCGCCCCCGAAGAACACTACGACCCCACCGCGGCGGCGGACCGGGAAGGCGAAGCATGGGACACCGCGGCGGAAGAAGTCGAACTCCTTGCCGCCGACGGTGCCGTGCATGACCAAGAACTCTTCCTCAACTGCATCACCTCCCCGGTGATCTTCGCCTCGGCAATGCTGAACTTTGGGGTGCACCAAATCCTCGACGCCCTCTGCGAACTCGCACCCCAGCCGGCGGGTCGGGCCACGGTAGACGGCGCGTTTCGGGAGGTCGAATCGGATTTCTCCGGGGTGGTGTTCAAGGTGCAGGCAGGCATGGACAAAAACCACCGCGATTCCCTGGCGTTTATGCGCATCGTCTCCGGCGAATTCGACCGCGGTATGCAGGTCACACACGCCCAATCCGGCCGGAGCTTTTCGACGAAATACGCCCTGACGGTCTTCGGCCGCACCCGATCCACCGTGGAAACCGCCTACCCGGGCGATATTGTGGGCCTCGTCAATGCCGGATCCTTAGCGCCGGGGGACACGATCTACACCGGGAAAAAGATCCAATTCCCCCCAATGCCCCAATTCGCCCCCGAACATTTCCGCACGCTTCGGGCCAAGAGCCTGGGCAAATATAAGCAGTTCCGCAAGGCCCTCGATCAATTGGCTGCCGAGGGAGTGGTGCAAATCCTGCGGAACGACGCCCGGGGCGACGCCGCACCGGTAATGGCGGCGGTGGGGCCAATGCAGTTCGAAGTGATGATGGCCCGCATGGAAAACGAATACAACGTGGAAACCGTGGCCGAACCTATCCCCTATTCGGTGGCCCGCCGCACCACGTCACAAAGCGCCCCGGAATTAGCGAAACAGCGAGGCGTGGAAATCTTTACTCGCGCAACGGATGGCGAACTCATCGCACTGTTTGGCGATAAGTGGAAATTGGCGTTTATCGAACGAGAGCACCCGGAATTCGAGCTCTTCCCCATGGTGGCTGATTAATTCAGGAAGTATTCCACCAAAAAAATCGTGCTGTGCTTCGTGGCGGTGGCCACCCCGAAGGGGCGACCATCGGGGGAATAGTTGGCAGTTCCCCCCAACCATTTGATGTGTTCCTCCGCGCCGGCAAGGTCAAACCGGTAGATATTTCCGGTGCCCTCATCCAAGTGGTTATTACCTTTACCCGAACCCCCATAGAATTCCACCTTGCCGTCGGCGGCCTGATCCGCCCACTCGCGGGCGATCTTGGTGGCTTTGGGATCTAAGTGGTGGCCGGATTGGGTCAGATGCTTTTCGGTTGCCTGTTTGAGCCTGCCCCGAATATCGGCATTATGGGTGGATTGGAAACGCTCCGGCACTAAAACACCATAACGGTTCGCCAGTGACACCACCTCGTTAGGCAGGACAAATTGCGCGGATGGCCTCGCTTGATCGGCGAAAGCAGTGCTGGCTTCCGTCAACATCATAAGAGGTATCGAAATTGCAGCTACGGCTAGGAAACGGCGTTTCATGAATCTAACTTTGTCACACATAACGCTATCGTCACCAATCTGAAAAACAAAATTTATAAGATTGTTATATTACGAGGTAGGAATAACAAAATCGCTACCCCATTGGGGTATTCGGGGGTAGCGATATAGCTATTTTTAATGTGAATTTGGCAACACTTTCTAATAGGGCCGCTAAAACCACTGGTCACAACGTCGTAAAGCGATTTTTACACATGCATAATTCCTATCACAATAAGGACCACGGCGACAAGATAGCCACCGACCGCATTTGCCTGTTCCTTATGCGCCCGCAGCCAAGCAAAAAACCGGCCCGCCAGACTCTCTGGATATAACCGGACAGCGCCCACCAAGAGCGCGCTCAACACCGGCAACGAGAGCGCCAGGCTTGCATACGCCACCATGCCCACGTACCGAATCATGACGGAAAACCCGCCGGCGCTCAACACCGCAATGCCCGCATAAAACGGCACCGACGTCGCCGACTGCACCACTCCCAACACCAACCCGGTGGCAAACGTCTTGAACGAAGGATATTGCAGCGACGGCAAAATCTTCGCCATCATTTTCGATGTGTCCCCACCGCGCCACGTCAGGATCGCACTCAATACGCCCACCGCAATCAAAATAATGCCGAATATCGACGATTCCACCAGCCGCTTAATCGGAGCGCCAATGCCGTCAAACACCAGCATGCACACCAGCGCGTAAAGAAAAACCCCCAACCAGTCGCCAGCGATCAAGAGGGTAGCAATGCGGTTATAACGCGACCTGGGCGGCAGAAGCACGCCGATAACCACCAACACCCCAATGAGTAACACATTGATGGCATCGGTCAATGCGTATGTAACAGCAAGCAGCATGCGGGCCACAAATCCTTCTACTTCGGAATCAAACACATCTAGTCTAAACCTCGATTGTAAGCCCCCCTGAAATAGGGTAAACTTTCCTTAATTTCCAACATAGATAGCCTTGACTGAATTAGTATCTTGGGGGTGTGGATCGCCCCAAAAAGTCGCCTCACACCCTATCTGCCCGTACTTTTGCTCTAAGGACACACCCAGCCATGGCTCCAGATTGGAATACTAAACTCACCTCCGCGCAGGAAATGCTCCCCCTGCTCTACAACCTGCATCACAATAACAACATCATTACCTCGATCTTTGGCCGGATCCTCATGGGTGTCACCGATATCGACATCGTCAAAGCCCACCGCTATAGTCGACTCGCCACTGACACCGAGCTCACCCCCGCACAGACCCTCCCCATCGTCCAGGCACTGGCCACCCTCAACCCCACCTCCGCATCCATCGACATCGGCACCCTGGCGGTCCGCTACGCGGAACATCACAGCGACAACCATGGCGAGCCCGAGGATCTTGTGGCATTCCTCCGCACCGAACTCGCGGAGGTTCTCCCCGCCGATGACGCAGGCGACCACGAAAACCCGGTATCGGCCACCCCACCCCGGGACATTGTGCTCTACGGTTTCGGCCGCATCGGTAGGCTTTTGGCCCGCATTCTCATTTCCCGCGAGGCCGCCTTCGGTTCGGTCAAGCTGCGGGCCGTTGTGGTGCGGAAAAACGGCGACAACGACCTGCAAAAGCGCGCCTCATTGCTGCGCCGGGACTCCGTGCACGGCGCCTTTAACGGCACTATCACCGTCGATGAGGAACACAACGTCATTTGGGCCAACGGCACCAAAATCCAAATCATTTACTCCAACGACCCGGCCAGCGTCGACTACACCAACTATGGCATCACCGACGCCATCGTGGTCGACAACACCGGTCGGTGGCGGGACGAGGCCGGGTTGCAGCAGCATCTCAAGGCCACGGGGTGTTCCCGTGTCGTGCTCACCGCGCCCGGCAAGGGTGACCTCAAAAACGTGGTCTATGGCATCAATCACACCGACATCACCCCTGACGATGCCATTGTCACCGCCGCATCCTGCACCACCAATGCCATCACCCCAGTGCTCAAAGTTATCAATGACCACTATGGCATCCAGGGTGGACACGTGGAAACTGTGCATTCGTTCACCAATGACCAGAACTTGATTGATAATTTCCATCGGGGCTCCCGCCGGGGTCGCGCCGCCGGTTTAAACATGGTGCTCACCGAAACCGGGGCTGCTAAGGCGGTCGCCAAGGCCCTGCCGGAGCTCGCCGGAAAGCTCACCGGCAACGCCATTCGGGTGCCCACGCCCGACGTGTCCATGGCGGTCCTGAACCTCACGCTCGACAAGGAAGTCACCCGCGAGGAGGTCAACGATCTCATGGATCGGGTGGCCCTGTATTCGGATCTCCGGCAACAAATTGCCTATATTCATTCGCCGGAGGTTGTCTCTACCGACTTCGTGGGCACCACGCACGCTGGGATTATCGACGGTTTGGCCACCATCGCCAATGGCAACCATCTCGTGCTCTATGTGTGGTACGACAATGAATTCGGCTATTCCAATCAGGTCATCCGAATCGTAGAGGAATTGGCGCAAGCCCGCCCCTTGGTCCTGCCCCGACGCATCAATCAAGCGGAACTTTAACGAACTTCGACTGACCCCTTTCGGCGACAGTCGATTCCCTCTTATAATCCTTAATTGTTGTGGTTTTACTGCCCCCTAAACGGGGCAGTCCCGCCCCCACAGCCTTCCCCACAAGTAAATATTCCCATTCCTTATTAATTGGAGTTTTCATGACCGACGCATACACCCCGTTGCCTAATTCCTCCGACCTAGACAAAGCCGCCGAAGCCGCCGTCATTCGGGCCAAGGAATGGTTGGCTTTGACCAACAATGCCGCATCCAAGAAGGAAGCCGCATCCACGGAACAGCTGGCCGCCCTGGTGCGCGACGACGATGGTATCCGATTCACCATGGGTTTCGTGGACCGAGTCGCCCGGCCCACCGATAATAAGGTGGCAGCCCACGAGCTCTCCAGCTTGGCGAATCCATTCAAAACCGCCATTCCCAGCTTTATTGGCGCCGTGGACAAGGGCTTGGTGAGCGTGGGCGCCGTCGCCGCCCCCATCTTCCCCTCGCTCGTCATGCCCTTGGCCCGGAAGCGACTTCGCCAAATGGTGAGCCACCTGGTGCTTGACGCCGAGGGTAAGGCGCTCAACGCGAAACTTACCGAGGCCAAGGAGCAGGGCTATCAGCTCAACCTCAACCTGCTTGGTGAAGCCGTCTTGGGCGAGGCCGAGGCAAAGTCCCGCCTGGAGCGCACCCGGCAAATGCTGCAAAACCCGCTGGTCACCTACGCCTCCATCAAGGCATCTTCCGTGTGCGCCCAGCTGAACCCGTGGGATATTCAGGGCAATATTGAACGCCTGAAGGACAGGCTGCGACCCTTGTACCGGGAGGCGATGAAACGCAGCCCCCACGCCTTCATCAACATGGACATGGAGGAATATAAGGATCTGCGGCTGACCATCGACCTGTTCAAGGACCTGCTCAGCGAGGACGAATTCATGCCGTTAGAGGCCGGCATTGTGTTGCAGGCCTACCTGCCGGACACGTTCGACGCCCTGGTGGAATTGGCCGAGTTCGCCAAGGAACGCCGCGCCAAGGGCGGTGCGAAGATTAAGATTCGCCTGGTAAAGGGCGCTAACCTGTCCATGGAGCGGGTTGAGGCACAGCTGCATGATTGGGCCCAGGCCCCGTATTTGAGCAAGGAGGATGTGGACGCCAACTACTACCGGTTGATGGACTACATTTTCCAACCGGAGCACGCCGACAATGTGCGCATCGGCATCGCATCGCACAACCTGTTCACGGTGGCCTTGGCAACCAAGCTCGTGGAGCTGCGTGGGGTGCAGCACCAATTGGATGTGGAGATGCTGCAGGGCATGGCGCCCGCCCAGGCCCGGGCCGTGCACGAAGTAGTGGGCGGCCTGATTTTGTACACCCCGGTGGTACACGCCGAAGACTTCGATGTGGCCGTCTCCTACCTGGTGCGTCGCCTGGAGGAAAACGGGGAAAAGCATAACTTCCTCCATGCCCTCTTCGCCCACGATCCCCAGCCCATGGAGGATCAGGAGCAGCACTTCCTGAATGCGGTGCGGGATCGGTGGGATACGTTTGCCGGCCCCCGGCGCACCCAGGATCGCATCACGGACAAGGGGTTGCAGTCCGGCACGGTGCCGGGGCATTTCTTGGGCGAGCCGGACACCGACCCGTCGCTGCCGCAGAACCGTGATTGGGCGCTTGCGCTGCTTAAGAAGGATCCGGGCAAGGTGGAGTCGCCGAAGGTGACCGATCCAGCACAGATTGACAAGGTGGTGGCCACCGCCCAGAAGCAGAGCGCCGCTTGGGCGAAGTTGAGCGGCAAGGAGCGCGCCGAGGTGCTGACCAGCATTGCCACGGAGCTAGCTAATGCTCGGGGCGATCTGATTAATGTGATGACACACGAGTCCGGCAAGACCGTGGGCGAGTCCGATCCGGAAATTTCCGAGGCCATCGACTTCGCCATGTATTATGCCGAGTCGGCCCGGCAGTTGGATGTGGCCCGGTCGAAGTTCACGCCGTTTAAGGTGGTGTTGGTGACCCCGCCGTGGAACTTCCCGGTGGCCATTCCCATGGGTGGCGTGTTTGCAGCATTGGCCGCCGGTGCCGCCGTGATTATCAAGCCGGCGCCGCAGGTGGTGCGGTGCGCCGAGGTGGCAATCAAGGCCGTGCACAAGGCGCTCAAGGGTGCGGGCGTGGATCCCGCATTGGTGCAGTTGGTCAATGCCGACGAGGCGGAGGCAGGCAAGCACCTGGTGTCGCACAAGGATGTGGATTCGGTGATTTTGACCGGCGCCTCCGATACGGCCCGGCTGTTCCGTTCCTGGAAGCCGAAGATGGTGCTCAATGCGGAAACGTCCGGGAAGAATGCGATCATTGTGACGCCTTCGGCGGACCCGGATTTGGCGGTGGCCGATGTGTATAAGTCCGCGTTCGGCCATGCGGGTCAGAAGTGTTCCGCGGCCTCCCTGGTGATCCTGGTTGGTTCGGTGGGTAAGTCCGAGCGGTTTATCAACCAGCTTGTCGACGCCACCCGATCGTTGAAGGTCGGCAAGGGCACGGAGATCGACACCACCATGAACGGCATCATTGAGGCCCCCGGTGAGAAGCTGATGCGGGGCTTGACCCAATTGGAGCCGGGTGAGCAGTGGCTGGTCAAGCCGGAAAAGCTCAACGAGGAGGGCACACTGTGGTCGCCGGGTATCCGAGACAATGTCAAGCCCGGTTCCTGGTATCACACCCATGAGTGCTTCGGCCCGGTGCTAGGCATCATGCGGGCCGACACCTTGGAGGAGGCCATCAAGCTGCAGAACTCCACCGGCTTTGGCCTGACCGGCGGTATTCATTCCCTGGATCAGGACGAGATTGATTATTGGCGCGAAAACGTTGAGGTGGGCAATGCCTACGTCAACCGGGGTATCACCGGCGCCATTGTGGAACGGCAGTCGTTCGGCGGGTGGAAGGATTCGGCCATCGGTTCCGGCGCTAAGGCCGGCGGGCCGAACTATGTGGCACAGCAGGGCGTGTGGGCCGATGGTGACCTGTCGCAGGTGCCGAGCGTAAGCCTGGACCCGGCCATTAACCGGGCGCTGCGTGACATTCTCAGCACTGTCGAACTTAGTGACGAGGACCGCGAGTGGTTGCAGAAGGCTGCTCATTTGGATGCCCTGGCCTGGCGGGAAGAATTCAATGTTGAGCACGACCGTACCGCACTCCTGTGCGAAACGAACGTGTTCCGGTATCGTCCGCTGTTGCAGCCCCTCCAGGTGCGCATCGGGGCCGACTTTAAGCTGCGGGATGTGCTCCGGCTTCAGTTGGCCGCCCTCATCACCGAATCCCCGGTGCGGTTCAGCGCCAACCAGGATACCGCCGTGGCCCTGGCCAAGGCCGGTATCAAGGTGGATGTGGTTTCCGACGCTGATTTCGCCGCGGAGATTCGGAAGGATTCCGGCGTGCGGATCCGCACCGTGGGGAAGGTTTCCGATGACCTCTACCCCGCCGCCGCGGAGTCTTCCTCCGTGGTGTTGGATCAGCCAGTCTTGGCCGATGGTCGCCGGGAACTGTTGCCGTTCCTGCTGGAGCAAGCAGTGGCCACCACCCAGCACCGGTTCGGTGTGATTGGTAAGAAGATCTAAGCCTCAAAAAGCCTGATCGTTTTCAGCCGTGCCCAGGCAGCAATCGCCGGGGCACGGTTTTGGTTTTAGGCGGCGGGGATGATAACGGCAACGATCACGCCGAGCACTACCAGCATGAAGGCTTGGGACTGCCATCTGGCCCAGTTGAAATCTAGCCCCACCCCGAACCGATCGTTGACCAGCACCCGCATGTCGGTGGGGTTATAGTAGAACATTCCCAGGATGTAGAACTTTTTGTCATCGTCGTCAAGCTGGTCGGGGAAGAGTTCCCGAGCGGCATGCTCGTATCTTCCGGTTTGGAGTATCACGTAGCACAGGCCGCCCACGAACATGATGACGCAGGCGACCAGGGAACTAATGCTCACCGGTTTTTCGTAATCATGCAGAGTAGGCAGGAGGTAAGCGACCTGGTTGTAGGCGAAGCTTAGGGTGATGAGGCATTGCAACCAGGAGAGCGCATGAATGGCGGTGGCGAGGGTGGCCACGTGGGAGGTGCGGAAAGCCTTGCCCCTGGTGAAGGAGGGCAGCCGAATAAACAGGCAGATCAGTAAAAACACCAGGCTGAGGGCCAGGCCCAGGAAGGTGAGGAAGTAGACGGATCCGCCGTTTCGGGGCGCCCACGTGTCGGTCTTGAACCCGGGATCAAAGTGAATTGGGATCTGCACCGGCATGCTATCCCAGCTGGTATCCAGGTAGATTGCGGCCAGGAGCAGCGCCAGCCAGCCGCCGGTGTAGAGGTAGAGCGGGAGGGTGAGGACGGGAAGCATGAACGAGTGGCCGGCCTCACGCACTTTAGTTTCTTCGTCGTCAAGCCACCCGTTGGCGAGTTTCCGGTGACGCACGCTGCGGCGGGCCACGAACCAGTTCACCGCATGCAGGGCAATAAATATGATGGGGGTGGCCAGCTTGCCGGGGAACGGAATGAGGGTCACGCACACAGCGGCGATGACAGCAATGATGACACCTGCCGCACGGTATCGAAGTTTAATGTCGACAATTTGTGCGATATGCTCGTGGTCGAGTCGGAGCCCAAACGATGATGGCAACAAGAGAATGGGTGGTAGACAAAGGATGATGGTGATCAGAATCGAAATCATGCTTCCCTTTCCACAATTTTCTTATACATGCCCTTATTTCCCGAACCTTATGTTACTCCACCCCATTAGTGGGTAGACGCCCCCGGTGTTTTTTCCAATATTTTTCTTTCATCATAGAGAAGTAACACCCGCGATTATGGGCACGACAAGCAGGTAGGAGGTCATTATTGTGGGCGAAGTTCGGCAAGCAAAAAAGGCCGCAACCCGGCGCGCCTTGGCCCGGGCGACCGCCGCACTGGCCCGTGATCGGGGTGCGGATGTCGTGAGTATTGCGGAGATTACCACCGCGGTGGGGGTGTCGCAGCGTACCTTCCATAACTATTTCGATTCGAAAGAAGATGCGATTATGGAGTTTGCGGTGTTTTGTGTGGATAATCTCATTGATACTATGGAGATGTTGCCGCCGGGGGCGAACACTAGTGTGATTGCCGCGGTGGAGCAGGCAGTGATTATGCACCTGGATGTGCCGGATGCAGAGCTGGAGTCGTTTTATTCGTTTCGGCTGTTGCGGCAGCAGTTTGATACCCGCAGCCATGAGAAATATAACGAATTGCGGGAGGATTTGAAGGTGCGGGTGCTAGCGAGGGTTCGGGCCTTATATCCTGAGCTTAGTGACTGGGCCGTTCAGGTTCAGTTAGCATGTGCCGCTACAGCGGCTAAACTAGCCCTTGACCGTTATTACTCTTATTGTCACACCGCGGCGGATGATGCGGATAGTAAGAGTGCAGGTAACGGGGATGCCATCTTACTCGTGCATGAGGCGTTCGCCCAGTTGAAGCGCTAAATTATGTCCAGATCAAGAAAGGTTATGGTGGTACCAAAGTGTTTTTGACTGCGCCGCTGTCGCTGAGCGATGTTGTAGCTGATGGTTTTCTCACCCAGGCTGGGTTTGATGATGCGTTGAAGCAGCGTGGCACGGTGACGAAGACCGAGTTTAATCCTCGCCTCGATGGTTATGAGGTGGTGTTGACCACGGATGACAGTAAGACTCATGTGTTTTCGTCGCATACTGTGGCCTATATTGATCAGGGGCGGACCACGTGGAAGTGGAAGGATGAGCCGCAGTTTCGGTTTTTGGGGACGTGGCCGAGCGATGACATGATTAAGGCGGCGCGGACGTTGGCGGGGAATGGTCCGTGTTTTTTGGTGCCACAGCCGGATGGTTCGTTTGATGTGGCGGTTCTTGATGCGGATCAGTTGCCGAAGTTGCATGTGCATACGGCGCTGTGCGTGGGGTTGGCAAATATGCCGGCAACCATGGAGTTGGAGCGGGCGCTGACGGCGTTTGGGGCGACGAATAATATTGGCATGACCACCACCGATGATAAAGTGACGTTTGATGAGGGGACGGTGGTGGATTTAGCGACCCGACGAGTGGTGAGTTCGCTCACGTTTGCGAATGTGGTGGCGGATGCGTTTTATTTTTCCACGGAGCATCAAATGTATTTTGAGGGCCGGTATCCGGGGGCGCCGGTGATGTTTAATCCGGTGACGAATAGCGTGATTGTGGCTGATTCGTTTGCGGCGCATGGGCTCATAGTGGGCCGGATTAAGGATGGGGTGTGGCAGTGGGAGCATAATGCGAGCTTGCGGAAGTTTGCGTTGGATTATGCGATCCTGGAGTTTTTGCGGGATCGGACGCCGGTGGCGGAGGCCGCTGCCCGGGGGTTTGATTGTGCGACGAAGCGGATTTTAAAGCATTGGACGCATGTGTTTGTGCGGTTGGATGATGATACGACCGCGTTGGTGATTATGGATGCGCACCAGTTGCGGTTGCCGCCGGCTTCCCCGGAGGCGACGTTGGCGGTGATGGCGACGCCGCTGCCGGAGGGTGTGGATAAGCAGCGGGCGAAGATTAGTTACCATCAGCTGCGGAATAGCTGAGGATTTTCCGGTAGGGGGCCGGGTCGACGTCGGCGAAGGTTTTTGGTTGGAATTGTGCGTCGGGTCGCTTGTCGACGAGTACCGCACGCACGCCTTCCGCGAAGTCGGGTTGCCTGCGGATGTATTCGCCGAATGGAATTTCGAGCGCGAGTTCGTGGCGGATGTCGGTCTTGGTGCCGGCGGCGGTGATGAGTTCGAGGGCGGCCACGATGGCGGAGGGGCTGGCGTGGGCGATGTGTTGGTGGACGAGGTCGCGGAGTTCCCCGGTGAGGCGGTGGTCGATTTCGTCCCAGGTGGGGTGGCCGAAGGCGGCCTCGATATCGTCAATATAGGTTTTGAGCTGTGGGTTTTCCGGCGAGGTTTCTTGGTATGTGGCGAGTGCCTTGTCAACGCCGTATTCGATGATGTCGCGGTGGAGGGCGTCAAGGTTTTGACGAGAAACGTAGTGGGTGGCGAGGCCGGTGTAGAGCATGTCGGCGGGATCGAGCCGGTAGCCAGTGATGGCGAGGAACCGGGCCACGGCCGGGGATTTTCGACCATATGTTCCTACCATGTGTTGCATCATGTAGGACATGCCCACATCAGGCATGAATCCGATGGCCATTTCGGGCATGGCGGCCAGGGCGTTTTCCGTGACGATGCGGTGGCTGCCGTGGACGGAGATGCCGAGGCCACCGCCCATGGCGATTCCGTCGATAAGCGCAATGTAGGGTTTGGGGAAGTGGGCGATATTGCCGTTCATGACGTATTCGGCGGCGAAGAATTCGTCGGCGCGTTCGGGCGTGCCAGCAAGCAGGTATTCCCGGGCGAGCCGCACGTCGCCGCCGGCGCAGAAGGCTTTGGGCGAATTGGAGTAAATGAGTACCTGGGTGATCTGCGGGTCCGTCGCCCATTCGGCCAGGTGTTGGTCGATGATGCGCACCATATCGGAGGTGAGGGAATTGAGCGCCCGGGGCCGGTTGAGTTCGAGAACCCCGGTGGTGTGTTCCTGCCGGGCGATAACAAGTTGGTCGGTCATGGTACCAGTGTTCCACAGTGGTCGCCGCGGCGGGGCGCGTGTGGAAAAAATATGCACAGACCAAATGCTTTATGGAAAAAGTTATTTTGCCGTACACTTCAAAGGATTGGTTATTGAAAGGTTTAGTTAATGCAATTTCGGTTAATTACCTGCGACATGGACGGAACCCTGCTCGACAATGCGAAAAACATCTCCGATGATTTCTGGCCACTGCTGGGCCGGCTTCAGGAGCAGGGCATTATTTTTGCCCCCGCCTCCGGGCGGCAGCTGGAGACAATACTCGACATGTTCGAAAAGGCACCGAACCCGGTGTCGGTCATCGCGGAAAACGGGGCCCTGGTGTACCACGATGGTGAGATTGTTTCTCTGACCACCATTGACAAAACCGCAACCATGCGGGTGCTGGATGCCATCGCCGAACACCCGGAGGTCGGGTGGGAGGTCACGCTCTGCCGCGCCGATGGGGCCTTCGTGGGCCACACCAATGAAGAATTCGCCCGGCTCACCGCCATGTATTACCACAAGCTCAACGTGGTCGACGATGTGCGGGACTACGTCAACGATGACGTGATTAAGCTGGCCCTCTTCACCCGAGGCGACCCGGAAGAAGTAGCAGAAACCGTCCTGAAGGATGCCACCGGCGACGACCTGGCCGTCGTCGTGTCCGGAACCCAAAGCATTGATGTCATCCACCAAGACATCAACAAGGGCATAGGCCTTCAGGAGCTGGCTGCCAAGGTGGGAGTGCCGTTATCCCAAACCCTAGCGTTCGGCGACTACCTCAACGACGCCGAACTCCTGGCCGCCGCCGGTACTTCCTACGCCATGGCCAACGGGCACCCCCAGCTGAAGGCCGCCGCCGACCACATCGCCCCCTCGAACGAAGAAAACGGCGTCGTGCGGGTGCTCCAGCAACTCCTGGACTCCTAGCCGTTTTTCTTCTGCCTGGTGCGTTCCAACTGGGTGGCCACATCCGGCACATAGCGGAAATCCGACCGGGGTGGCCGCTCATACCCCTCGGACTGCGGCCGTTCGGGAATATCCGGCAAGGGCGTGTCAATCTTCTCGTAGGGGATTGTCGACAGCAGGTGGGCGATCACATTAATCCGGGACCGCTTCTTATCCTCCGACTCCACCGTGTACCAAGGGGCGGAGGGAATATCCGTGTGGATAAACATTTCATCCTTCGCCCGGGAATAATCCTCCCACCGGGTGATCGACTGCAAATCCATGGGCGACAGCTTCCACCTACGCAATGGATCATTCCGGCGGGACTTAAACCGGGCAATCTGCTCGTCATCCGACACTGAGAACCAATATTTGCGCAGCATAATACCGTCCTCAACCAGCAGCCGTTCGAAAATGGGGGCCTGGTGTAAAAACCTGCGGTACTCCTCAGAGGTGCAGAACCCCATGACCCGCTCCACCCCGGCGCGGTTATACCACGACCGGTCAAAAATGACTATTTCCCCTTTTGTCGGCAGTTTCTCCACATAGCGTTGGAAATACCACTGACCACGCTCCCGGGTTCCCGGCGCGGGCAGGGCCTCCACCCGGCAGGTGCGGGGGTTGAGATATTGGGTGATGCGTTTAATCGCGGAACCTTTCCCGGCGGCGTCACGGCCCTCCATGAGCACCACAACCCGGGCACCGGTCTCCACCACCCACCGTTGCATTTCCACCAATTCGGCCTGAAGCCGTTTCAGCTCGGCCTCGTAGGCTTCCTTCGACAGTTTGGCGGGCTTTTTCCGTTTACGTTTCGTCATACCTTCAATCTAGTTTTTTACCTGAAATTCCGCCATGCGGTCCCACACGGTTTTCCCCGCAATGAGCGTGTTAATGATTTCGGGGGTCTCCACCAGGTAGCCGGGCAGTTCCCGGCAGGCGCGCTGGAAATGCTCCGAATTCACGTGGGGTTCGGCGGCGTCATCGTGGAAGCCTTCGACGAGGATGAATTCTCCCGGGTCGGCGGGTGATTGGTACCAGTCAAAAAACAGGTTGCCTGGTTCCGCCCGGGTGGCGGTGGTGAACCAGTCGATGTCGGTGAGGAAGGTGGCAGTATGCTCCGGTTTGACCCGGAATTTCACGTTGATAAGGATCATGGTTACCGAGACTACCCTTCCAACTGCTCCCCCAGCTCCAGCCACCGGGTCTCCAGCTCGTCTAGCTGGTGTTTCAGCTCATCCGCCTGGGCGCCCAGGGTCACAAGTTGGTCCATGTCGGTGGCGTACGCCGCCATGTCAGCCTCCACCGCGGCCAGCTGGTCGCGGGTCTTCGCTATTTTCCGCTCCACCGCGGCCATTTCCTTTGACAGCCGGCGCATTTCGCTGCCAGACCGGGGTTTTTCTGACTCCGGTTTGGGTTCCGGCGCCGGCGTGCGGGCGGCGATTGCGTGACGACGCTTCAAATAGTCGTCGATGCCCCCGGGCAGGTTCGTGAGCTTCCCGTCCCCGAAGAGCGCCCAGGTGGAGTCTGCAATGCGTTCGATCAAATACCGGTCGTGGGAAATCACCACTAGGGTGCCGGCCCAATTATCCAGCAGGGATTCCAGCTCCTGAAGCGTGTCAATGTCCAGGTCGTTCGTCGGCTCGTCCAACAGCAGCACATTCGGTTCGGACATGAGCACCCGGGTGAGCTGCAACCTGCGCCGCTCCCCACCGGACAGGTCTTTGATGGGGGTGCGCTGCCGTTTCGGGCTGAACCCGAGGCGTTCCGCCAGTTGGGCGGCGCTTAATTCCTTCTTCCCCAACTGCACATAGCTGGCCACTTCCTCCACCGCATCGAGAAGTCGCATGTCGGGGTCTAGGTCGTCGAGTTCCTGCCGCAACCACCCCAGACGGACGGTACGGCCTTCGATGCGGCGGCCGGCCGCCAGGGGGTATTCCCCGGCGAGGGCGCGCAGCAGGGTGGTTTTGCCCGACCCATTGACCCCCACCAGGCCGATGCGCTCCCCGGGGCCGAGACGCCACGTGAGGTCGTCGACAAGCGGGCGACCGTCGGGGGTGTCAATGCGGGCATCCTCCAGCTCCACCACGATGCGGCCCTGGCGCTGCCGCGAAAACGCCATGAGCTCCACCTTGTCCCGAGGCGGCGGCACGGCGGCAATCAGGGCCTCCGCCGCATCAATCCGGTAGCGGGGCTTCGACGTGCGGGCCGGCGCGCCCCGGCGCAGCCACGCCAGTTCTTTCCGCGCCAGATTCTGCCGCCGCTGCTCCATGGCATCCGCCTGCCGGGACCGCTCCGCCCTGGCGAAGATCCAATCGTTATAGCCGCCCTCGTACGCATCCACCTGGCCGTCGTGCACCTCCCACGTGCGGGTCGCCACGGTATCCAGGAACCACCGGTCGTGCGTCACCACCACAACCGAAAGTTTGCGCGATAGCAAATGGTCCGCAAGCCACTGCACCCCCTCAATGTCCAGGTGGTTCGTGGGTTCGTCCAACACCACCAGGTCCAGCTCCCGCACCAGTGCCGCCGCCAGGTTCACCCGGCGCTGTTCCCCGCCCGACAGCTGCCCCACCTGGGTATCCAACCCCAGTCGCTCAATGCCCAAGCCGTGAAGCACTTCCCGCACCCGGGCGTTTGACGCCCACTCGTAGGTTTGCAACCCCAATGGCGCCACCACCACATCCGCGATGGTGTCCGTGCCGGTGAGCTGCATGCGCTGCGTCACCACCGCCATGCGCAGCGACGAGTTGTGGCTCACCCGGCCCGCATCCGGTTGTTCCACCCCGGTCAGCACCTCGATCAGGGTGGTTTTCCCGCCGCCGTTGATCCCCACCACCCCAATGCGGTCACCGGATTGCACCCCCAGGCTCACCTTGTGCAGCAGGGTTTTCAGCCCGAAAGATTTGTCTACGTTCTCCAAATTGATGAGGTTAACCACTTATTCTCCTTTGAGGTGGGCGCCGCGCGCCGGGCCGGATGTGACGGCGGTGTTTCCGCTGAGCGATAGTTCCGCCGCGACTTCCCGGGCGGCGCGAGCGTCTTCGCATAGGAATGCGCAGGTGGGGCCCGACCCGGAAACAATGCCGGCGAGCGCCCCGGCGGCCATGCCGGTGTTGAGGGTTGTGCGTAGCTGTGGTTGCAGCGATAGGGCGGCGGCCTGCATGTCGTTATGCAGCAGGGGGGCGACTTGGTGTGGGTTCCCGGTGCGCAGCGCCCGGCTCAGCGCGGTCACATCTAGGTGGGGGGTGCGGTCAAGTTCGTCGAGTTTGCGGAACACGGCCGGGGTGGCGAGGCCGGTGCGAGAGAAGGCAAGAGCCCAGTGGTAGGTGCCCTTTGAGAGGGTGGGAACTAAATGTTCCCCCCGGCCGGTGCCCAATGCGGTGCCCCCCACCAGGGTGAAGGGCACATCACTGCCGAGGTCTGCTGCTATGTCTAATAATTCCCCCAATTCGAACTCGTTATCGAGTATTTTATTGGCGGCGATGAGGGCGGCCGCGGCGTCGGCGCTTCCCCCGGCCATGCCGCCGGCGGTGGGTATTCCCTTGGCAAGGGTGATGCGTACCGCCGGCGGTTGCTGCGTGGATCGCCCAAACACGATGTCGACGGCCCGCCAGGCGAGGTTGGTGTTGTCCGTGGGCACCCCGGCGGTGGCGCATTCGAGCTCAACCACCCGGCCGGCCACCCCGGTGTTGGGACTCGCCTCGGTGAGGGTTACGACGTCTCGAAGTTCGAGGGATTGGAATATGCTGACGAGTTCATGGTAACCGTCGTCTCGAAGCGCCCCCACCCCTAAATGTAGATTGACTTTCCCGTGGGCAATCGCCGTAACTTCTCGCATCATTATTCTTATCCTAGCGGACACCATCATTATGACGAATACCATGTTTCATCGCTATTGATTAGGGATTATGACGCCGCCAAGCACGAGCAATCCGGGCTGCCTCGATCCCGCAACCGTCCCTGGCGCATACTGCCAGGGGCGGGCCTCGTATCTTGCGGTTATGCCTAAAATCCTGGGTGGGAAGGTAGATTATCTATCCATGACTACTGCACGTCTGCTGGGACCGGCTGATATCCGCACACTCGCCAGCGAACTCGACATTACCCCCACGAAAAAGCTGGGCCAGAACTTCCTGCATGACCCCAATACGGTCCGCATGATTGTCACGACCGCCCAGTTCACGGACGTCACTAACCGGCATGTTCTTGAGGTGGGCCCGGGGTTGGGGTCGCTTACTCTGGGGCTTGTGACCGCCTGCGAAAAGGTCACCGCGATCGAGATTGATCCCCGGTTGGCGGCCCGGCTCCCCCGTACCATCGCTGAATTCGCCCCCGACTATGCGGATCGGCTCACCGTCAGCAATCGGGATGCCCTGACGGTTTCCCCCCAGGATATTGACATGTCGACGCCGCCAACGGCATTGGTGGCAAACCTGCCCTATAACGTGTCGGTGCCGATCCTTTTACACCTTCTCGCGGAATTCCCCAGCATTGCGCGGGTTGTGGTCATGGTGCAGGCGGAGGTTGCCGACCGGTTGGCGGCCCGGCCCGGCACGAAAATTTATGGGGTTCCCAGCGTCAAGGCCGCATTTTATGGGCAGGTGCGGCGGGCCGGAACGATTGGTAAAAATGTTTTTTGGCCTGCGCCGAAAATTGATTCTGGCCTCGTGTCGATTGATTGCACACATCCTTATTCGTCGTCGCTGCGTGACACGGTGTTCCCCCTGATTGATGCCGCATTTCTTCAGCGTCGTAAAACATTGCGCGCAGCATTATCTGGTGTGTATGGTTCGGCAAGTCAGGCGGAGGAAGCGCTACGACGCGCCCAGATCGACCCCACGCTTCGGGGCGAAAAACTCGACATTTCGGACTTCATCCGTCTGGCCACCAGCGGGCAATCATCGCGGTAGCGTCACAGTTGGGCAATGGCCGCCCGCAACGGTGCGTAATGATTCTGCACAGCCTCCCGGTATGCTGCGGAATCCTTATTTCGTAGCGCCCGCACGATGCTCTCATGGTTTTTGATGGTGCGTTCCGCATCAACGGTGATGGGGATCTCGCAAATGTCGATGAGCTGCGCATACACCTGCCACATGGCCCCGGCGAGTTCCCGCATTAATGCATTGGACACCGGGCTGAGTAGCGCCGCATGGAATTGTTGATCCTCGTCCATGAAACTGCCGTACTCGCTAAACGATGTGCGCATATTCGATGCCAATTGGTTCAGGGAATCCAGAGATTCCTTGGTGTGGGCGGACATGAGCTCGTCAACAACCGACAACTCCAAAAATTCTCGGGTGGCGATAACCTCGTGCAGGTGGGCGGCGGTATGGTCCGGGTCTAAGGTGGCACGCAGCACCATTCCCTGCACCATGGGCGATAGGGTCATGCCGGCCACGAAGGTTCCCTGACCGCGTCGCACCTCCACCACATCCAAAGATTGCAGCGTGCGCATGGCTTCACGCACGGATGATCGGGAGCAATTGAGTTCGTCGCATAATTCAGTTTCGCTGGGGAGGATGTCACCAGAGGTGAGGCTGTGATCCCGAATATATTGTTGAATTCCTTCAATAGCCGCTTGGGTGGCACTGAGCGTGATCGGTTTCATCATGGTATTGATCCTCCAACGGTGTGAAGCAGCGTAGGGCTTAGGTGCGGTGAGAACAGTATTCATGGTTGCTGATTCCTCGGTTCAGGTGGTACACGCGCACCGGCTGTGGGACGTCCGGCCTGGCGTGCGATTCATGAATGTAAGTACAGGGAGCGGAAATTTGTTCCCCACACCATCAACCTGGAGTTTTACTATTACCCCCGCAAGCCGACGTCGAGGAAGGACAGCCCGGTTAAAGCAATCGGTTCGAAACCTGTTAATACATCCGCATCCCAGGCGGAGGGGTTTTTCCGGTGAAATAGGGGATATAGTGGTACTTCGGTGGATAATAGGTCGAAAATTTCGTGCCACAGGTTTTCCTGTTCCTCACCGGTGGCACGGGCGGCCTGGTCGAGGAGTTCTTGGATCCTGGCGTAAGATTCGGTGCCTTTCCAATGCATGCGGGTGTCGGTCCACCGGTCGGTGGCATACCACCAGCGCAACAACAGGTCGGCGTCGTTGCCGAACACTGACGGGTCCCCCGGGGCAACCACAATGTCCCAATCATTGGAGTGTTCAATGTAGTCGTATAATTTGGCGGATTTTTGGGCTTCAAACGTCACGGTCAACCCCAGATCAGTGAGGGATTCCCGCATGATATCGGCGCAGGGTTTCACCCAGTCGTGGCTGGTGGACAGCATTTTGAGTTTTTTCACACCGGTGTCGGCAAACAGCTGGGTGGCCTTGGCCTTGTCCAGGGTATACACCGTGGCAGCCTTGTGATAGGAATCGTGTTGTTCTTGGACGAAGCAGGTGGCGGCGGTGGCCTGCCCCAGCATGCCGGTTTTAATGATTTTGTCGATGTCGCAGGAATACATCACACCGTGCCGGTTTTTCACGTCCCGCATCGCGGAACCGTCACCCTGATTAAACATGACAAAGAGCAGGCCAAACCCCTGGACGGAGTCCACATCGGCGCTGGCCTGAACCTGGTCGATGGAAAGGTAGGGGACGGAGTCAATGGCGTCCACCGCTTTGGATTCGATGGCGTGGGTGCGGGTGGAGGCGTTGGGCAAAATCCGCCATGACATGCGGCTGGCCTGGGCCGGCTTCGGACCGGTATAATGCGGATTCTTTTCGAACACAAGTGCTGATGATGCTGCGCCGTTGTCCACTAATTTCCACGGTCCGGTGCCGATGGGCAGTGCGTCAAAATCCTTCCGGTTACGCTCCACCTCTGCCTTGGGCACGATCTTAATGGTTGCCAACCGCTCTTTCAACAGGTTAAAAGGGTATTTGAGGCGGAAAATGACGGTGGTGGGATCCTTAACCTCCACAGCGTCAATGACGGAAATGAAGGCGGCGTACTGTGAATCGTTCTCCGGGTCCCGAACCCGTTCGAATGAAAAAACTACATCGTCGGCAGTCACAGCCTTGCCGGTATGAAACGCGGCCCCCTCACGCAGGCTTACTTCATAGGTGACATCGTCCACATGGCGTGGTTCGTCGGCGGCAAGCGCGGTGTACACGCTCCGATCCGGGGTGGGGCTAATCTCATAAAGTCCTTCCATGGTGTGCCAATTCGCGGCGATAGTGAGCGCCGATGTAGCGGTCATGGGATCGTACCCACTGGTCCCCAGCTCATAGGATATGGCGGCGGTGATTTCGTCACGGTTACGGCCGTCGGCGCCTTTGGTGGCGAGGGCGGCCGTTTTTCTATCTATGTTGCTACAGGCGCTGAGCGTGGCGGTTATTCCGGCTGCGGCCCCGATAAGTTTGAAAAAACTGCGCCGACTTATGGTCATAATACGGCCTCCTTGGTTCGATAATTCACAATACACTTGCTTATCGACGCCCACCCATGCGGGAAGAATCCATTGTGGTGATGGCCACAATGAAATACCTAACCTGCTGAACAAAACTAAACTAAATTATTAAGCAAAACCGCATCCGAACGATAGGCTAGGTTGTTCGAATGCGGTTTTGTGGGTTTGTGGCCGGCAACGTATGCACGTCGTCAAGCAAAAACGTGATTACCGTAACCCCATCTTTGCCGTACATGCTGGCCACGCGCCCCACCCCTGGGATGCTTGCACCTTCTGCGCCACCGCGATTTGCTCCTCGCGGGTCGCCTGGTATGCGTAGGGCGCATATTCGCCACCACCATAGGCCAACCATGTCTGGGGTGTAAACTGCAACCCACCATGGAACCCATTACCGGTATTGATCGCCCAATTCCCAGTAGATTCACACTGCGCCAGCCGATCCCACACGGAACCATCCGGCACAGTGGGAACCCTAGAAACCTTTGTGCCCCGCGAAATGGTCGCCTTCTTCGCCGGCACCAGCACATTCTGCGACACAACATCATTCGCAGATTCGACCCCGTTCACCTTGGTGATCCGCCGGGTGACTTCCCGCTCACCCGGCGAACCCGCCTCAACCACGGACTCGACCCCCTGCATGGCATCGGGGTTATCTACAAAGGTTGGCTCTTCATCATAGGCTTCTTTCACCTGCACATCATCCACGGTCACCCGATCAATATTGATCTTCATATTGCCGGATACCGCCGACGTCAACTCCGGGGTGACTCTATCGTGTGGGCCAAGTTCAATGCCGCGAGCGGCCAGCGCATCCTTTACCGTCGCCGCGGCAAGCGACACGTAGCTGGTCTTTCCCCCATCAGTGATGGACACGATCTTCGGGGTGACCACATCAACGCTCATACCCGACTTCTGCAATTTCGTGTCGACGGGAGTGCTCAACCCCAAGGCTTTAATCGCCGCTCCAATGGAATCAAGCTGTGAAACCATTTCCCCCACGGTCGTGGCGTTCGTCTTCACAACCTTCTTCTGGCCGTCAACAACGACCGCCACGTCTTTGACCGTTCGAACCGTGATCTTTTCGTCATTACCCAACTTAGCATCGGCGGCCGGCTGCACGATATCGCCGTCGGCCACCTCAATGCCGGCGGAACGCAACGCTCCACCCACATCCTGCGACAGCGTGGCCAACGCTAACTGGTCGCCGTTGAGATCAATAACAACGTCTTTTTTATTAGCTGCAACCGCCACACCACCAACCACGAGTGTTGCCAAAACACCGCTGGTGGCCAACCGGAGCGGAACCGAACGTGACGAGTTCAAGCGGCTCAATCGAGATTTCTGATGGTGACTCATTTATTCACTTTCAATAACGATATCTAAGCTTCCTAAGCTTCACTGTCTACAACAATGTTTATAACAATACGGCAACAAATTAAGTTTGTCGAGATTTTCTCCGGGAAGCTCCGCCCATATTGGCGTACAATATCCCAATTTTACCACTATAACTTAAATTTTTTTAGGCAAGTCATTCGGGAAAATCTCAGCGACCGGCACAAAAATTACAAGACTTTACTTATTGAAACTTCGTGGATCACCTCACTCATGGTTTCGCTATCTGGTAAACCCGATCGAAGTTCGCGGCCACCACCTCCGCCAACTTCGCCACCGGCATGGAACGTGCCACAGCCACGCATAAAGCGGTGTGTCCTATGAATGCGGGCTCATTTTTCGCCCCCCGATACGGGACCGGGGTCATAAACGGCGCGTCCGTCTCTATCAGGAGTTGGTCGATCGGCACCATAGCCGCGATCTGCCGGAGCTCCTCGTTGTTTTTAAAGGTCACGTTGCCGGCAAAGCTGAGCACATAGCCGCGGGCGATCGCCTCTTTGGCTACCGCCGTGGGGGAAGAAAAACAATGCAAAATGGTGTATTTCGGACTGGGGGCGTCCCCTAAAACCCGCAGCAGGTCCGTGTCTGCCTCCCGGTTGTGGATCATTAACGCTTTCTCCGCCGCGACCGCCACATCAATGTGAAACCGGAGTGCCTCCTCCTGCACGGCCAGAGGGGCGGTATCGTCCGGCCGGTGGCGAATCCAATAGGTGTCTAATCCGGTTTCCCCGATGGCCACGCATTTCGGGTGGGCGGCCATCTCACGCAGGCGGGCGCGCGCGGCATCATCTAACTCCCGGGCCTTGGTGGGGTGGATGGCGCAGGCAGCCACCACATCTGGGTGCGATTCGGCCGCAGCCAGCGCCAACTCGGCCTCCACGAGACCATCGCCGACGGTACAGATGCGCTCCACCCCGGCCGCGTGGGCCCGCGTCACAAACTCGGCGACCGTGGCCGCATCCCGCGCACCGCAGGAGGCAAGGTGGGTGTGCGCATCAGTGAGGTGCGCAATATATTCGGCCGGTTCCGGCACTGGGCGGGACTTCTTCGACATAACTCTGAAGTGTACAACCCGCCCCGCCGGAACAGAACTATGCCCTCCCCGATACTGGGGCCCACTCGGGCCCGGTCTCCCCTAATTCTGGATCCAACTTGGCAATGAGTGGCTTCGGTTTCTGCAACGCTACGCCGGGTTCGACGGAGGTTCGCCGCCAAACCGCCTGCTGGTTGCCGTAATCCCCCATGATGACCGGGTAGGTGCGGCCGGCCTGGGGCACGCCCACCCCCACCACGTCCACAGGCATGCCGTCGGTCACCTCCACCACCTGGGGGTGGGCCGCCCACACCCCCGTCCGACCCAGGGTTTCGTGCACCTGCTGGGCAATGTTCGGAATGTAGGGAGTGAGCAGCGTGTTTGCGTCCGATACTACCTGCAGGGCGACCCACAGCACAGTGGCCAAGCGGTCTTCGAGTGCTGCCACATCCGCCGCATTGGTCGCGGAATCTGTCTCCACCCCGGCCTTGGCAGTTTTTATGGCCTTGGCCAACTTCCAGGGCTGCATCTCGGCGACATAGGCGTTGGCCTCCCCCACCACGTGCATGGCGTGAGTGATCCCCTGCTTAAACCGGGAGTGCTGCAACGCCTCCCCCACCACGTCGAATGCTTGTTCGGCAAGGTCGAGGATTTTTTGGTCGGCTTCGGTCAGTTCCCCGGGAGTGGGTACCTTCCCAAAATTGTTGGCGGCCATGGACACGACCCGGTTAACCAGGTTGCCCCACCCGTTGGCGAGCTCGTTATTGATGCGGCGAACGAACTCGTCCCAGGTGAAATCTGTGTCTTGGTTTTCCGGACCGGCAACCGCAATGAAATAGCGAAGGGGGTCCGGACCGAACTCCTTGAGGAAGTCCTTCACATAGATCACCACGCCCTTGGATGAGGAGAACTTGGACCCAGACATGGTGAGGAATTCCGAGGACACCACCTCGGTTGGCAGGTTAAGCGCCCCCAGTCGGTGCAGGGTTCCACCCTTGGCACCTTTCCCTTGGTAGCCGAGCAATTCACCGGGCCAGATTTGGGAGTGGAAGGTGATATTGTCCTTACCCATGAAGTAGTAGGAGGTGGCGGCCGGGTCGGTCCAGAAATCCCGCCAGGCGTCGGGGTTGCCGCTGCGGTGCGCCCATTCGATAGAGGCAGATAGGTAGCCCACGACGGCGTCGAACCACACGTAGAGTTTCTTCCCTGGATTATCCTCCCAGCCCTCCACGGGGATGGGAATGCCCCAGTCAATGTCGCGGCTCATGGCGCGGGGACGAATATCGGACAGCAGGTTGAGGGAGAATTTGAGAACGTTGGGTCGCCAATCGTTCCGGGTCTGCAACCATGCGGTGAGTTCTTCCGCGAGCGCAGGCAGGTCGAGAAGGAAATGCTCGGTTTCTACAAACTTTGGGGTTTCCCCATTGATTTTAGAGACCGGGTTAATGAGATCCGCCGGGTCGAGTTGGTTGCCACAGTTGTCGCACTGGTCGCCGCGGGCCCCATCAGCACCGCAGATGGGACAGGTGCCCTCAATATAGCGGTCGGGCAGCGTGCGGCCGGTGGAGGGCGAAATGGCCCCCATGGTGGTTTCTTTCAGCATGTAGCCGTTATCGTACAGGCCCCGGAATAATTCCTGAACAATGGCGTAGTGGTTACGGGTGGTGGTGCGGGTAAAGAGATCGTAACTTAGCCCCAGGCCAGCCAGGTCTTCGACGATCTGGCGGTTATAGCGGTCGGCGAGTTCCGTCACGGAGACGCCTTCCTTGTCGGCCTGAACCAAAAGCGGGGTGCCGTGCTCGTCGGTGCCGGAAACCATGAGCACATTTGCCCCGGTCATGCGTTGGTAGCGGGCGAAGACATCAGAGGGCACGCCAAAACCAGCCACGTGTCCAATATGACGGGGACCGTTGGCATAGGGCCAGGCCACGTTGACAAGCACATTATTCATGGTTTTCTAGCTTATCAGGCCTATCACCGGTTATTGGCGGGACCGCAAAACCGCGTCGTAAAGCTCTTTCTTGCTGACTTTATGGGCGGCGGCAACGGTGGCACACGCGGTTTTCAGCCGCTCCCCACCCGCCACGAGTTCGTTCACCTGTGCGATAAGTTCGGGGAGTTCAATGGTGCGGGTTTCCGGCAGCGCACCCTCGATGACGCAGGTAATTTCGCCCTTGATGCCCCCGGCCGTCCAGTCGGCGAGTTCGGCCAGGGTGCCGCGGCGGACCTCCTCGTAGATTTTTGTGAGCTCGCGGGCCACGACGGCGCGCCGATTGGGTCCTAGAATCTCGACCGCCTCGGCCAGGGTAGCGGCAATCCGATGCGGTGATTCAAAAAAACAAACGGCCCGCTCCTCAGTGATAAGCGACTCCAACCAGGCGCGGCGGGCGCCGGACTTGCGGGGCGCAAACCCATCGAAAGCAAACTTACCCACATGCAGACCGGACAGTGCGATAGCGACGGGAACGGCGGAGGGGCCGGGAAAACATGTGATGGGCACGCCCGCATCATGGGCCGCAGCAACAAGGGGAAACCCCGGGTCGGACACGATGGGCATGCCAGCATCGGTCACCACAACAACGGTGGCGGTACGAGCGTGGTGAATTAACTGTTCCACCCGGTCCTGCTCATTGTGGTCGAAATTGGACAGAACCTGACCCCGCAACTCCACACCAAGGGCCTGCGCCAGATTCCGGGTGCGGCGGGTATCTTCGGCGGCAATATAGTCCGCCTCGGCGAGGGCCTGCCGCAGCCGGGGGGTGGCGTCGTCGATATTGCCGAGGGGGGTGGCGGCGAGAATAATTCCGCGGGGTAAGGGGGTCATGCCCTCATGCTAGCTTTTCGACGAATCCAGGCCCAATTCCTCTTTGACTTCCTCCTGCATGGTTTCGGCAATATCAGTATCTTCCACATTGGATTCAGTTTCATACCGGGCCAGCCGCCGACGCTGCTTCGAGCTAAACCGTTTGGTCGGATCAAGCTTGCGGCGCAGTAGCTCACGCATGTTTTCCCGGCGGGTGGATTCCTCCCGAATCTGGGAGAACGACCGCACCCACCCGACGAGAAACACAAGAAACAGCAAAACCCCCATATAACCCAGGATGGGAAAGAGGGTAGCGACCAGGGTTTTAAACCCTAGGAAGCTCACGGCAAAGGCCACGAGCGAACTCACGACGAAAGCCGGGTAGAACCGGGTGGGATGCTTGGCGGTGATGCGTCTGCCAAAGGCATAGAGCATACCGATAACCGTATTGAAAATCATGCCGAGGATGGCGATGGACATGCCGAAACCCAACCAGGGATGAATCTGGTTGACGATGGTGAGCATGGGCACATCGTCGGCGGCCACCTGGTCGGCCCGCAGGTAGAGGGACCAGGTGGCGAAGGTGAGCATGAGCCCGAAAATAATGCCACCGATCATGCCACCCAGGCCGGCGGCACGCGGATCGGTGTTATTACCGCCAATGATGATGGCCATGGATGCGCCGATCATGAGGTTGAGGCCCACATAATTCATGGTGGCGATGCCCCAATGGGGCGCGACCGGGGTGATGGTGTGGACGGCCTGCTCCAGAACCGAGTAATCAGCATGGCTAGTGCTGAGGACCCACACAACGGTGATGGTCATAAACACAATGATGAGCGGCGTGATAGAGCCGATGACCTCGGTGACCTTATCAACGTCGAGAAGCCCAACGATGAGCGTAATGGCAAGCAGAATGAGGGCACCAACCCAGGTGGGAAAACCAAATTGCTGATTCAGGTTGGAGCCGGCACCGGCAAACATGACCGTGCCGGTGCAAAACAGGGTGATGAGCACCCCAAGATCCAGGAGCCTGGCCAACAGAGGGTAGCTGACCCGCCGGAGCACAGTGCCATGGTCGCCG
Organism: Corynebacterium matruchotii; assembly: GCF_011612265.2. Taxonomy (NCBI): domain Bacteria; kingdom Bacillati; phylum Actinomycetota; class Actinomycetes; order Mycobacteriales; family Corynebacteriaceae; genus Corynebacterium; species Corynebacterium matruchotii. The sequence goes on from NZ_CP050134.2 coordinate 1,844,952, forward strand.
GCAAGATAATAGCTGCCGAGCTGGACAACAACCAGCCCGCTGATAGCCATGATGAGAGAGGAAAGAGCGGCGGCAATAATGCCGACCTTGCCGTAGGAAACGAAGTATTGCAGCATCTCTTGGCCGGTGGCAAAACCGGCGCCGACGATGATGCCAATGAACGCCAAGACGATAGTGACAGTTCGCTTGAGCATTGGTTATGCCTTCTTTTTACTTCTTTACTGCTAGTTTCCGACTGGGCTGATGCCCATTTCGGTTGAGTACTAGCCTACGCACACCGCTGCCAGACTTCCGGTGCTTTTCTGCCTCCCGGTGGATGCGCCGCTCCCGGGCGAGACGGGCCGCGAAGCGCTGTTGCTCCCGGTAGTCAAGATAAAGCTCATCGTTGCGGAGATCCTTAATGAGAGCGAACATCAGGATGAAAATCACAATGACGAACGGGGATGCGGCAACAATGGTGATGTTTTGCAGATTCTTCAAAATATCGTCGCCGCCGGTAAGCAGCATGGTCATGCCGACGAGCGCCACGAGCACGCCCCACCCGGCAGTCACAAACCGGTTAGCGTCGGTTTGCCCATGCTGGCTCATGGAACCCATAACGGTCGACGCAGAGTCGGCGGAGGTGATAAAGAACAGTGCGAGCAGGGCCACGGCGATCACGCCCCACACAACGCCACCAGGCAGGGTGTGAAGCAGGTCAAAGAGTTGGCTCTGGGCATTCCCATCACCCCAAATGGATGCGCCCTGCTGTTCCAGGTGGATGGCGGTGCCGCCAAAAATAGCGAACCACACGAGACTCACCGCGGAGGGAACCAACATGACCCCAATGAAGAATTCGCGGATGGTGCGACCGCGGGAAATACGGGCCAGGAACATACCGACGAACGGGCTCCAGGAAATCCACCACGCCCAGTAGAAAATGGTCCAGCTGCTAAGCCATTCGCTGGTGTTTGTGCCGGGCGATTCAGCGGTGCGACCAATCATTTCGAAGAAGTGCGACAGGTACGCCCCGAAGGCTTCGGGAAGTAAATTCAGGATCGTCACAGTGGGCCCAAACACGAAGACAATAATGCCCAAGATGGCAGCCAACACCATATTGGCGTTGGAAACATAGCGAATACCATTGCCCACACCAGACATGGCGGACATGAGGTAGGCGAGAGTAAGGATGGACACGATCACCACGATGGTGCTCATGGAGGGGTTCTTAACTATGCCCGCGGCGGTAAGCCCGGCGCTGATCTGGGTCGCGCCGATACCAAGGGAACACGCGGTGCCGAAAATGGTGGCGATAATGGCGAGAATGTCGATGACCCGACCGGACCAGCCCTTGGCGCCACGCTCGCCAATGAGCGGGATAAAAGCGGAGCTGAGGAGTTGGCGGCGGCCCAATCTAAAGGTGGAGTAGGCGATGGCTAACCCAAAAATGCCATAGATGGCCCAAGGGTGAAGGGTCCAGTGCAGCAGGGTGGAGCTCATGGCGTCGCCGATGTTTTTTGGCTCATTTCCGGGAATCCCAGTGCGATAGTGGGTCAGCGGCTCGGTGACACCGTAAAACATGAGGCCAATGCCCATGCCGGCGGCGAACATCATGGCGATCCAGGAAAATGTGGAAAATTCCGGGGCCTCATCGTTGCGGCCCAATTTGATATTGCCGAATTTGCTCAACGCCACAATGATGGCGAACGCCAAAAATATGGTGGTGCATAAAACGAAAGCCCACCCGAAATTGGTAATAACAACCGAGAGGGCTTTTTGGGAAAAGTCGGAAAAACTAGTGGGGTTCAACAGCCCCCAGAGCACGACAGATAGAACAATGACTACCGCTGGAATGGTGACCCGATAGTCAATTCCAACGTCGTCTTTTTCGCTCTCAAAGACGATTTTTGGTTCAGCTGGTACTTTTGCTGGTGGCGATTCCAGCATTTCCGCTAATTCTTGGGTAGCGGACACATTTGTTGGTTTTTCCATAAAACTACCGTGCGGCAAAAATTCACGGATATCAACACGATACGGGAATTTTAAGGAAAAAATAGCGGGTATACGCTGCAGCTTTATCTAAACGTTATTAATCGCTAAAGCACTGGATAATGCTATTAAATCATAAAATCTACCCCCTCAAAGATCACAATACTATAACAATATTGGGGCGAAGTTTTCTTAATAATGGAGAAGAAGACAAAAACCACCAGCACCACATAGAATGGCACAAGTGATTTCCTTGACCAGCAACCTACGTCGCAAAGCTGCTCACACCTCGGCGGATGAGCCACGTCCGCCGGTTGGTCGGTTCACCCGTCCTGCAACCCCACCAGAGCCCCGCCGCATCGTCTGGACCAAATTCGACACCAACACCACCATCATCATCGGCCTATGGACGCTCATCACCCGCTTTGTCGGCCTCAATTCGGCCGTGGCGGACGGCACCCCAGTTTTCGACGAAAAACACTATGTGCCACAAGCCTGGGACATGGTCAACAGTTGGGTCAATCCACTCATCGGCGGCATCGAATCCAACCCCGGCTACGGACTGGTCGTCCACCCACCCCTGGCAAAACAAATCGAGGCCTACGGCGAACTAATATTCGGATACACCGCCCTCGGCTGGCGAATCATGGCCGCCCTCTTCGGCACAGCCACCGTACTACTCATTATGAATCTGGCCCGCCAACTCACCGGATCTAGCGTTATTGCAGCCTTCGCCGGCATTTTGGCACTCTTCGACGGGGTACTCCTCATCACCTCCCGATTCGGCATGCTCGACATCTTCCAAACCCTGTTCATCGTCGGCGCAGCCTACTGTCTAACCCGTGACTATAACCAAATGCGTGTTCGACTCCATCAAGCATGGCTTGCCGGCGGTCTCGGAACCCACCGCTTCGGCCCCCGATTTGGATTCCGCTGGTGGCGGTTCGGCGGCGGCGTCTGCCTCGGCCTCGCACTCTCCGTCAAATGGTCGGGCCTTTATTACATGGCATTCTTCGGCCTCATGACCGTGCTTTTCGACGTCTACCTTCGGCACCGCTACCAGGTGAAACAACCAGTCCTCGGCACCTTAGTGCGGGACACCATCGCCGCCTTCTGCTCCATCGTCATCCTCCCCATCGCCCTCTATGCCTGGAGCTGGCGCGCCTGGTTCACCTCAGAAACCTCCATCTACCGACACGTCGATACCTGGAAAGACGTGGCCATCAATAACCACGATTTTGCCCCCGACTCCTGGGTATTCCGACTCCCCGAGGCCCTCGCCAGCTGGATTTACTATCATAAATCTGTTCTAGCATTCCACGCCAGCCTCACAACATCCGCCGGCCACGTCCACCCCTGGGATTCCAAGCCATGGTCATGGCTGGTCTCCGGCCGTCCTATCCTCTACTACTCGGTCACTGACATCCACTGTGGGGAAAGCACCTGCCGACGCATGATCTACCTCTTCGGCACCCCGGCCATCTGGTGGCTCACCATCCCCATTATCCTCTGGTCGCTCTGGTGCGTCATCATTCGAAAAGATTTACGACTCATCATCCCCCTGGTGAGCTTCGCCGCCGGCTTCCTCCCCTGGCTCGCCGCCTACGACCGCCAAATGTATTTCTTCTACGCCACCCCCCTCATCCCATTCACCATCATCATGATCGCCATCGGGCTAGGCGAACTCATCCCCCTAGGGAAACGACTCAAAATTCCCGCAATCTTCCACAAAATCGGCACCGAAACCACCACCGTTGGCGGCCTCATCGTCGCCCTCTACCTCGGCCTCGTCGTCGCCATGTTCGTGTACTTCTCCCCGATCCTCTACGGCTACACCATCCCCGACGCCCTGTACGAGACCCTCATGTGGATTCCCAGCTGGCGGTAGGCGTCGTCAAGCAACCGGGCGCGCCGACAACGCCCGCACCACCGCCCACCCCTTATCCAACAACCATAGCCACAACAACGCCACCACCGACACAAACAACAACCCGAGCTGACCGGCCCCGGCCGCGGTCATCGACCCCACCACCAGGTCCCGCACCCCCAACCCAAAACTGAACATAAACAACGCCCCATACACCGGCAATAGCCCAGCAACCAGCCGACTCTGCCACGCCACAAACACCACCCCAAACCCCAAGGCGGATCGCATTGCCACGGTTTCCATCACCAATTGCAGAAACACCGGATCATTATCCCTCGCCGGCAGCCGCAATAACGCCACCGCCCAGCCGCACCAAACCACCCCCAAAAGCACCAGAACCACCCGGCAGATTGCCGCACTCACCAGCCGACTCGCCGCCCGCCTGCGCCACACCGGTGCCACACCGGCCATGATCTCTTCCGACAAATCGGGAATGTCCGACACCGACGTGTCGCTAAACGCCAAGGTACGATTGAGCAGCGCCGCATTATCTAAAAACGACTGGCACTCCGCGCACTCCGCCACATGCGCATCCACCACATCGTCGGGAAGGGGCGACGGTTCCCCATCCAACCGCGCCGATAACGCCGCCTGCACCTGCTGGCACTCAACCACAACAACCCCCAATCACTGGGCGCTTAGCCGCACTCAGCCTTGACGACTCAAAACCTCATCTATACTAGCCCGCCCCGAACCAAACACCACGATCAGCACCAGACTCACAATCAATAACAACACATACTCATACCCCCCACCAGCGATGAAAAACCCGGCATTCATGTGCACCAAATAAAACGCCGCCACCATCAGCAACGCCAATATTCCCGCAACAATCGTGGTCAACAAGCCAACCGTCAAAAATAATCCCCCCACAAATTCCGCGGTTGCCGCCAAATACGCCGACAATTGGGCCTGCGGCACCCCCCACGCCGCAAACTGCTGACCCGTAGCGGTCAATCCTTGCACGAAAAACTTGTCAAACCCATGGGCCACAAAAATTATTCCCAGCACAAACCGGAATAACAGCAATGACCCATCCCGCACCGCCGGTTTATCCACAGATACCTCTACCCCACCCGTAACTTAATCACGTTATCGTACTGCACTGCTGGTTCCGGCTCAGGCTCACTCTCCCCGGCCGACCGGTTGGTCTCCACCAGTTCCAAACCAATAAAATCCGGCGAATCATCATCCGTTTCCAAAACCACGGCACCTGGCCGCCGCAACCGATGCGGAATGCCTAATTCCCGATCCATGCTATTTCGTACTCCTGCCCGGGTCCGACGCAGCTGATGCACCCGCTTGTGCCGCAACCGCTCTTCGTCACGAACCTGCGCCCGCAACGCTATCAGATAAATAATGGTCATCCCCAACGCAATCGCCGGGGCAGCCCACATCCAACCGCCAATGAGCCCAGCCGGAACGATAGTGACCACAACGGCAACTACCAGCCCTAACACGGTTGACCGCCGCCGCTGATACCGGTCGGCGCTATGCTTCTTATCCGCCTCAGGATCGTAGCCGCCCCGCCCACGCCGGGACTTGGCGAACTCGATTTCCTCCGGGGTGAGCTCATCGCTGTCGCTGATATTATCGTCGATATCTGCCGCGGTGCGCTTTGCGACGCTCCGTTTGGCGGCAGATTTCTTCTCTTTTTTCTCCTTCTTGGTAGGCACATCCGGTACTACCGACAGGTTTGCGCCCCGAGCCCCAGTGGGATACAGGAGGTCTTCCGGGTCGAGGTAAGAATCGTCGATCTCGTAGGGAGTATCGGGATCGACCGGCTTTGATCCAACCTTCGCACTGGTGTTCGCGGCATGTACCGAGGCAACCGGGACTGATACTGCGGGTGCGGAAACCGCGGCGGCGGCCCGCATGGTTTCCGTGGTGGCATCGGCATTCGCATCGGATTCGGCTTTGGCCTTCGCAGCCTTCGCCTGGGCTGCGGCATCGGCACCAGCTGCAGCCTTGCTCCGCGCTGCGGCTTTGGCCCGGGCAGCAGCCACCTTATCGTGATCGGCCTTGGCCTGATCGGCCACAGTGTGCTCGCTCTTGGCCTGGGTAGTAGCAGTACGGGCAGGCTGACCAGCGCTGGACGTCCCGGACGTAGCCGATGTGCGTGACGCATCCGTGCCCGTCTTCGATTTCGCCGGAACGTGAGTTTGCGCCTGCGCACCAGTCTTCGAACCCTTGGTCGAATCCTTGGCGACGGGTTGACGGTTCGACGCAGCCGCCATGGCCACGGTATCGTTGGCGGACTTCGGCTTGTCAGAGATCAGCGGGCTAGTGATCTTCTTAAACGGCACGGTTGGGGTGTCCTCCACCCCAAACTCCGGTTGGTCGGCAATCAACTTCCGCTGCTGGGCGTCAGCGGCAGCCACCTTAGGGCGCAACGCGGGCGGCCGTTGCGGCTTATGTCCCCCCTCATGAATGACCCGGGTATCATCAAAACCCTCCCCCACCTTGCTTATTGGCTTATGTTTGCGCAGCAAAAATGGCATGAGCACAAACAGCCACAACACAACGATCAAAATCCCTACAACGGTGGTGGTCACTACTCACCCTTCCTACCCTATGTGCCTTCCAAGAGTATCGGCGTTGCTGAATTATTGGAATGAGGCACGCCGACAATCAATTGTTAAGCATACCGTGCTTGGTTGGTCTTAATCAGTCGGGTGATGCAACTATCCACATAGTCGTCAATTGTGATAGCCATCAGATAGTGATCCCGCCATTGGCCGAAAATATGCAGGTTCTTGTGCAAATATCCTTCTTCCCGAAAGCCGGTTTTCTCTAAAACCCGGCGCGATGCGAGGTTCTCAGGCAGGTAGGTTGCGGTCACCCGATGTACCCCCACTCGGTCAAACGCATGATCGACTCCGAGTGCGCATGCGGCGGTGGCGATTCCCCGCCCAGTGAGGTGAGAGGATACCCAGTATCCCACCCAGCAATCTGAGGCGCTACCACGTTGAATGCTGCCTAGGGTCACTTGTCCGCAGAACTCACCATCGACGTCGATAGCAAATGGTATGAGCACCCCATCGTCGGCTGCACGGCGGATGTTGTTATAGAATTCGCGCCACCGCGCCGAGGAATGGGCCTCAGCCCACGAGGTGTGGATTGTGGGTTCCACCCGGGCCAGAATATCGGCGTCTGCCAGGCGTAATTCCGACCATGGTTCGCCGTCAGATTTCATGAGGGGGCGTAGTTGCACGGTGTGATCCCCCACTATGAGGGGGCTTGTGTATTCCATCCACCCCGGATGGGTGGGGTTACGTGGCCCGGTGGCGGGCCGGGGTTGTCGGAAAAGATATCGCATCAACGTCCCGATTGATTCCTTAACAATGATTAGTTTCCGGTTTGACTCAAGAAGATCACTTCCACAATGTCTCCTGGTCGCACGTCGGTGACTTCTTCGGGGATACGGATCATTGCATTGGCGTCGGAGAGTCCAGCAAGTAGGTGGGCTGGGGCGCCGTTGGCGCCGCCGAGGCCTTCGACGAGATAGTCCTGGGTGTGGGCGTCGCGCATGAGGCGAGCCCGGACGTAGCCGCGCCGGCCGGCTTTGGATCCGACGTGGTTAAGGGCCCGGGCTCGAACGGCTCGGCGTTGGAAGGTGCGTTTGCCGAGGCAGATTCGGACAACGGGCCGGATGAAGATTTCGAATATGACGAGTGCTGAGACGGGGTTGGAGGGAAGGAGGAATACTGGGATTTTTTTGTCGCCGAGCAGGCCGAATCCTTGGACGGATCCGGGGTGCATGGCTACCCGGGTGGTGTCGAGTTCGCCGAGGTCGGCGAGAATTTCCCGGATGGTGGTGGATCCCGAGCCGCCTACCGCGCCGGAGATGACGATGAGTTCGCTGCGCAGCATTTGGGCTTCGATGATTTCTTTGAGGCGGCGGGGTTCGCCGGCGGCGATGCCTACCCTGTGGACATCTGCGCCAGCGGCGCGGCCAGCGGCGGCGAGGGAGTAGGAGTTGACGTCGAGGACTTGGCCGAGTGAGGGTTCTCGGTCGATGTCGACGAGTTCGTGGCCGATGGACATGATGGACATGCGGGGCCGGGGATGGACGAGGACTTTGGAGCGGCCGACTGCCGCGAGCAGGCCGATGTGGGCGGGGCTGAGTATGGCGCCTTGGGATACTGCGACGTCGCCGGGGCGTATGTCGTCGCCTTGTTTACGGACGAATTCGCCGCTGCGCACGGGTTTGAGTGCGGTCATGCGTTTCCGACCGCGGTCGGTCCAGGCGAGGGGGATGACGGCGTCAGAGAGGGTGGGTAGGGGCGCACCGGTGTGGACTCGGACTGCTTGTTTGGGTTGGAGTCGGAGGGGTCGGCCGGAGCCGGCGGCGACTTCGCCGACGACGGGGAGGGAGATTTCGGTTGTGGGGGTTATATCGGCGGTGGGGTCTTGCCCGAGACCGCGTTCGCCACCGACGTCGACTGCGCGGACTGCATAGCCGTCAATAGCGGCTTGGTCGAAGCCCGGTAAGGGGCGTTGAGCTTGTACTTCTTCCGCGCACATGAGTCCTAGTGATTCGGCAATGGCGATGCGTACCGGTTCAGGTGCCACTGCTTGTTGGGTCACTAGGGTCAGTTGCTCTTCTACTGAGCGCACCGTTAATGTCCTCCCTGACCAGTGTGAAAAAGCGACATGAAATTTTTCGTGTGTTTGTGAATATGGTTGTTGTGGACTCGTTTACACCCTATTAGTGTACGGCAGTTTGTGGGAGGTCATGCCCCATGTTCGTCGAGAATTTCGCGTAGCACCTTTTTGAGGTGCGGCCCGTACACTGGGTCGGCTAGCCCAAAATCTACCACCGCGGGGATGTATCCGCCGGGATTGCCGAGATCGTGGCGTTTCCCGTCGTGGACAAGGATGTGGACAGGGTGTCCTTCGTCTATGAGAAGTGCGATGGCGTCGGTGAGTTGGAGTTCGCCACCGGCGCCTGGGGTGATGCGCTGGAGGGCGTCGAAGATGGCCCGGTCGAGGAGGTAGCGGCCGGTGGCAACGAAGTTGGAGGGGGCGTCGTCGACTGCGGGTTTTTCGACCATGCCCCGGACTTTTTTGACTACATAGTCGCCATGGTAGTCGGGAGCGTCTTCGATGTCGAAGACTCCGTAGTTGTAGACTTCTTCGTGGGGGACTTCGAAGGCGCAGAGCACGGATCCGCCTAGTTGGGCGCGAACTTCCATCATTTTGACGACAACACCCATGGGCAGCACCAGGTCGTCGGGGAGCATGACTGCTACGACGTTTTCGTCGTCGTCAAGTACTTGTTCGGCGAGCCCGACCGCATGCCCGAGGCCTAGTGGTTCGGTTTGTTCCACGGCGATGGGGGTGGGCAGGTTATTGGTGTTTCGTACTTTTTCTAGCTGGTGGGTTTTTCCGCGAGCTTCGAGCATGGTTTCTAGCGCGGGGTATCTATCGAAGTAGGCGAGTACTTCGCGTTTTTTGGGTGCGGTGATGATTGCGAGTTTGTCGGCGCCAAGTTGTGCGGCTTCTTGTGCTATGAGTTCGATGCCGGGGGTATCAACAACGGGGAGGAGTTCTTTGGGGATGGTTTTTGTGGCTGGGAGGAATCGCGTGCCCATGCCTGCGGCGGGAACAATCACGGTCTTGACGGACAGCGATGCATGTGTCTTGGCGCTTGTCATGCAGTTCAGTGTACTTTTCTTAAGGTTAGATATCAGAATTTTTTCTAAAATAATAAGCATGGACACTCCCCCGGTTTCTGGTTTTTCCCAGCACACACCAGCAAATGGGCATCGTGATGCATCGAATGATGTCCCCCATGCGCCGGCTTGTTCGCCCCTGGATCCGGTCTCGGATGGGTCGCAGGCGGCAGCGGAGGCCGCGATAGCGAAAGCGCGGGTGCGGGCGCGGGTGCGGGCGGCGCGAACGGCGTTGTCACCTAAGGTGAGGGCGGAGCGGGATGCGGCGGTGGTGGCAGCGGTGACGACGCTGGTGCAAGATCGGGGCTGGTCACGGGTGGCGGCGTATGTGCCCATGGCGCGGGAGCCTGGGGGGTCATTATTGGTTCCGGCATTGGCTCGCTTGACGACGGAGTTGTGGTTGCCGGCATGTCGCCCAGGTCGGATGCTGCGGTGGGGTCGGTACGCTGGACCCGGGTCGGTATGTGCGGGCATGTGGGGGATTTTGGAGCCGCGGGATGCCCCGCAAGAGAGTGATTTTTTAGGTTCGCTCGATGGGGTGTTTGTTCCGGCCATTGCCGTGGATGACCAGGGGTTTCGCCTGGGTCAGGGGGCAGGTTTTTACGATCGCGCCTTGGCTGGGTGTGCCGCGCCCACGGTGGCGGTGGTGTATGCGTCGGAGATCATGCCGGTGCCGCACGAACCGCATGATGTGATGCTGGACATAATTGTGTCGGATGGTTGACCAAAACTTGGGGTGGGACAGTCCTATGGTTCATGTTCGCTTCGCTTTCTCACCCTGGTTTTCATCGGTCCGCCCTGCTGCGCAAGGTTGTGGCGGCAACGCTCATGGTGACGGCTGTTGGTATCACCGTCACTGACCGGTTGCATCAGCATATTTCGGTTGTGGTGTATTCCCGGAATGTTGCTGCTGGTAGTCGCATCACGGCTACGGATGTGACGGTTGTTCATGTTTCCGAATCGGTGCTGCCTCAGGATCGGTTGGCCACCACCGATGCTGCAGTAGGAAATATTGTGGTGGCGTCCAGGTCGCGTGGCGCCATGGTTTCCGCAGCCGATTTTGTGGATTCAGCCCTCGTTTCGCAAACTATGACAAATACCACATCGAACGATGCGGGGGTGAAAACCCACATGGTTCCGATCACGCTTGCCGACCCGACCTTGGCAAGTTTGCTTCGTCCGGGGGACACGATTACTATTATCACGGCTGCTGATGACAACAGCGCGCCTCGGGTCATTGCCGCTGGTGGAAAGGTTATTTTCGCCACCACAAAGGCGACGGATTTTCCGGGTGCTACCCCAGGCACGGTATTGGTGTCATTGGTGGCAGACAGTGCCGCAGCGGTGGCGGCGGCAAGTCTGTCACAGCCTTTGGCAGTTGTAGTTACGGGGGATCGGGCGGAGTGATTTCCGCGTGGGTACTTCAAAAACATTAACTGATTGCTCTAATCTATAAACTGCTATCTGTCTCCTACTTTCAAAGGAAGAAATAAGTATTATGTTAAAGGGTTTCCGGGATTTTATTCTCCGCGGTAACGTGATCGAACTGGCAGTGGCCGTGGTCATTGGTTCGGCATTCACCAACATTGTCACTGCCTTCACCAACAAGATCATCAACCCGCTCATTGCCTCGCTGGGCAGCACCGAAGTGAAGGGGTTGGGTTTCCAAATCCGCCCGGGTGTTGCAGAGACCTTTGTGGACTTTGGTGCGGTGATTACCGCAGCGATCAACTTCCTGATGGTGGCCGCAGTGGTGTACTTCGTGCTCATCGTGCCGATGAACAAGCTCAGCTCTCTGATGTCCTCCAAGGAGAAGAAAGAAGCGGCCGAAACCGCCCCCGCGGCAGATGTGGTGCTGCTCACCGAAATCCGTGACCTATTGAAGACTCAGCGGTAGATTTTCCCCCAAATTTCTGCACCAAAACCCGGCTGGTTTTTCGGCGAGGATTCTCGCACGAAGACCAGCCGGGTTTTTGGTTCGCATCGGCCAGGAAGTCTAGTAGTGAGGTGGTTGCTGTTCCCGGTAAAACTCCAGGCTGCCTTGTTCCGCACCGGAGCCGATGGGACCAAAATCGTCTTCGAAAATGACCATGCGGTCTTCGTCGCCTGGCTCATTCTGGTTGCCCCGGTCGGCGGTGCGGTCGTAGTCTACGGCGTCGGAAAGCCGCATGACACGTCGTCGGTTTCGCATATGATTAACTTTCGCCACCCTAGCTCATGACTACACGTCGCAATTGGTCAACCAGGTGATGAACCAGCGGGGTGAGGGTAGCCATGCCGTCACGAATAGCCAACCGGGAGCCTGCCATATTCACCACCACGGTGGAGCCCGAAACCCCAGACAGGCCCCGAGACACCGCCGCGTCGACGGCACCACAGTGCAGGCCGGAACTTCGTAATGCCTGCACCACGCCGGGAACTGCCTGGTCGAGGAGTTCCCGGGTGGCTTCGGGGGTTTTATCGCGCGGTCCCACACCTGTCCCGCCCACGGTAAGCACCAGGTCGGCGCCACCGATAACGCCCATTTCAATTGCCTTGCGGATTTGGGATCGTTTTGACCGAACCTCCACCACGGCGTCCACCACGAAACCACCCTCGCTTAAAAGCTCGGCCACTAATCGGTCGGTGTCCGGGCCGGAATCTAGTTTATGGTCCCCCACGAGCACAACCAGGGCCCGGCGGGGGGCGACGCGTTTCCCTTCGGCCCGAGCCTGTTCCACAGCCGCCTCGGCGCGGAAAAACGCTTCATCGGGCTCACCAATACCGTCAAGCCGAGCGGTGGAATCGGGGTCGGCAACATCAGTCACATCGACTTCGGTAACGTCCGTCACACCAAGGGCGGCGTCACTGTTGGTCATCATGTCCGGTTCAGCGAACACGTCGCGGGGATCCATGGTGGTTATTCCTCTCGTTATTTATCCTGTTATTAACTAGGAATTTACTCGTTCGGCAGCGTTACCTCTACCTCTCGGGGATTTTCGCCTTTTTCATCGACAACTTTTAGCTTGATTTTCGCACCAAAGTCACTGCTCCGCACCGCCGCAATCAAGCCGTTAGCATTCTTAATAACCCGGTCGTTGATGGCGACAACAACCTCGCCCTTCTTCAGCCCAGCCTTGTCGCCGGGGCCGTCCTTGGACACTTCAGCGATTTTCGCTCCGGATTCCCGGAATCGTTGATCCAACGACACCCCAATGAGCGGATAGCTGGCCTTACCCTCCTTAATGAGCTGATCTGCGGTACGGCGGGCGAAGTTAGCGGGAATAGCGAAGCCCAAGCCGATAGAGCCAGCCTCCTCGGAACCATTGGAGGTAGTGGAAGCGATTATGGAGTTCATGCCAATGAGCTCACCATTCATATTGACCAGCGGCCCACCGGAGTTACCGGGGTTAATGGCGGCGTCCGTTTGGATGGCGTCGATAATGGTGGCTTCCCCACCTTCGCCGGCGCGCACAGGCCGGTTCAGGGCGGACACAATACCGGTAGTAACGGTCTGTTCCAACCCCAGGGGGGCACCAATCGCCACCACGTTTTGGCCCACCGCCAGGTCATCGGAGTTACCAATGGTAATGGTGGGCATGTTATTCACATCCTCCACCTTGATGACGGCCACGTCGGTGTTACTGTCACCAGCAATGAACTTGGCCCGGTGGGTGCTGCCGTCTTGAAGTGTCACGGTCATTTCGGCTCGACCATCCGCCGCCCCCTCAACCACATGGTTGTTCGTGAGCACATAACCGTCCTGCGAAATGATGGATCCGGAACCGGAGATGGCATTATCTTCGGTGAGCAGGCGAATACTCACCACGGCGGGCTGCACGGCCTCGGCGACTGCCTGCACGGTACCGGCTTCCGCCTGGGGCTTGCCACGGCTGGCGGGTTCCTTCAGGGATTCCGCCACGGAGCTGGTATTCGCACTCGGGGCGAACCGGGTGGCGTAAATACCGGTGATAGCGCCGGAGGCAATGGCCGCGACCACGATTAACGCGGCGGCCGGCAACAGGCCAATGGTGCGTTTCTCCTTCACCTGCTGGGCTTGCGGCGGCTGCGCCATGGGCCCGGCGGCGCTATAGGGATTATTGGGGTTTCCTAAGCTACTGGGCACATCGGACACGCTTTGCGACGTTGGGGTCCGCGGAATCTGCTGCGTTTCCTGAGGCCGCTGCTGGGGGGCTACTGGTTGCTGAGGTGGCTGCTGCGGCCCCTGCTGTTGCGATTGTTGAGGTTGCTGAGCCTGCTGGGGTTGTTGCGGCTGCTGCGGCTGGGATGCGCTGGTGCTGCCAGGCCACTCAAAACCACTGCTACCCGATTGCTGCGGATTCCCGAAGGGTTGATTATCGTTATCGTTGGAATTACGGGGAGTATTAGTCATGGTTAGTAGTATCCTAGATATGTCTTGTGCCTGACTGTCACCATTATTGGGGCAATCATGTGAAAAGCTGGCAAAATCCTGTGCTAGCTATGTTATGTGATGATAACCGGATTTACTTACCGATTGCGTCATGGGCGTTGCGGAACATGGCAGCCCGCCCCTCGGTTGGCCGATCATCATGGCTATTGGCCACCAGCTGTTTCGACGCGGAATTCTTCGCGTCACGCGCTAAATCTTCTTCATGGTCGTAACCAGGCAAAATCATCCGGAACATGGCACCGCCGTCCTCGGATTCCTCGGCGGTAATGCTGCCGCCATGCCGATCCACCACCTGGCGCACAATGGCTAACCCAAGGCCAGAGCCGGGCATGGATCGTGATTGGATGCACCGGTAAAAACGTTCGAAAACCTTTTCGCGTTCCTCTTCGGGAATGCCTGGCCCAGAGTCAGAGATGGTGATCTGCATGCGACCCTCATCCAATCGGGTCATCTTCACCCGCACCACCCCGTCGGCGGGTGACCATTTGGCCGCATTATCCATGAGGTTTAATATTGCCCGGCCCAGGGAATGCGCATCCCCCCACAGATACCAGGGGGTGACATGCAGCCGGAATTCCACGTCGGGTCGACGGCGACGCACTCGTTCGAAAGCGGTTTGCGCCACCTGAGCCAGGTCGGTTTCCTGCAATTCGGTTTCGGCCGCGTCTTCGCGGGCTAAATCAACCAGGTCGCCGATCAGGGTGGAGAGCTCCTCCATTTGCGCCATAACATCGTGTTCGAGGGCTTTTTTCTCCTCATCCGAAATCTGGGGGGCACCGGGTTTTTGCAGCAGCATGAGCAGTTCAATGTTGGTGCGCATGGAGGTGAGTGGGGTTTTCAGTTCGTGCCCGGCATCGGCCACGAGTTGCGCCTGCCGCTGCCGGGATTGGTCTAGGGCCGCCAACATCTGGTTGAAACTCATGGTGAGCAGGGCTAATTCGTCATTGCCCACAACCGGAATGGGGGTGAGTTTTTGGGTGCGGGTCACCGCATCCACCGCTGACTGGAGTCGAACAAGCGGTTTCAGGCCGGCGGTGGCTACCACAATGCCGGTCATGATGGCGAGCAGCACCCCTAAACCGCCGAATACCAAAAGGGCCAGGCCCAAGGTCAGGATGAGGCCTTGAATGTCGGTCATATCCCGGGACAGCACAACGGTCGCCCCGGCGTCGTTCGTGGCCATAAACACCCGGTCACCGTTCACGGTCTTCACCACGGTTTTCTCCCCCGGCGGCAAAGAGAGCAACGGTAGCGACTCGTCACCGGCGGTGTAGTTCCAGCCGGGAAGCCGAATGGAGATTTTGGTGTTTTGGTTATAGGTGCGGAAATACTCGACCTCCTTTTTCACATTATTGAAAAAGGAAGGGTCCACAGTCTCCGCCAACATGGCCATGCTTTTAGACTTCAGGTCCTTATCCACGTTATTGGTCAAGGTGACGGATACAGACCAATACGCCAAAACCGTCATCACCCCAACCGCAATGGCCACCATACTTGCCGTGAGCATGGCCACCCGCCAGCGCAATGACGCTTGTTTACCCCATCCATCAGAGGATTCAGCGGTAAGAGCCCCCAGATCCAGAGAAGCGGTTTTCTCTGCATCTGGGGACGGTTTCCTCAATATCACGGAGCGGTATCCCGAAGCACATAGCCGACGCCACGAACGGTATGGATCAAACGTGGTTCACCTTCCTGCTCCGTCTTGCGGCGCAGGTAGCCGATATACACCTCCAGCGCATTTCCGGAGGTGGGGAAATCATAGCCCCATACTTCCTCCAGAATGGTGGAGCGGCTGAGTACCCGCCGAGGGTTGGTCATCAACAGCTGTAACAGGGCGAATTCGGTGCGGGTAAGGCTGATTGTCCTATTACCACGCACTACATCCCGAGTGTCGGGATTAAGCTTAAGATCTTCGAACGTGATTTCGGCCTGGCTGCTGGGGCCGGAAGCTTCGGCGGCAGCCCGACGCAGCAGCGACCGAACCCGGGCAAGTAACTCTTCCAAGGCAAATGGCTTGGGTAGATAGTCATCTGCGCCAGCATCAAGCCCCGCCACCCGGTCGGACACCCCATCGCGGGCAGTAAGAACCAAAATGGGACGGTCGTCGCCATGACTACGCAGATGGCGACACACCTCCAGCCCATCCATCTTGGGCATCATAACATCCAAAATGACCAGGTCAGGCTGCTCTTTTTCAATGACGTCGAGTGCTTGTTCACCATCCTCGGCGATGGCAATATCATAGCCATTAAAGGAGAGGGAGCGGCGCAGCGAGTCCCGTACAGCCTGCTCATCATCTACTACAACAATTTTCATATTTACAATTATGCCCCATCTGCTTTAAGGAACTAAAGCGTTGGCTTCGCGGTCTTCCTGCCAGTTCTTAAACCATATTTTTGTTTAATGCCGACACGGAAATTATACAGAATATTCATTCCCCCTCTGGCCTTACCCCCCAAATATAAGAACCTTTTAATCAATATTCGTTCCCGAAACAGCCAAAAAGGTAGCAGCATATTTACATTCGCTGCTACCTTATGGTTTTAGTCAATATTAGAATTGTTCAACCTCAACCAACCCCAATTGGGCGGCCTTGATGAGTCGACGAGGAATACGCACGGTTTGACCGTCGATCTTGGTTTCCATCAGGGCCGGGTTGTGAGCCTTCCACTGAGAACGACGAGTGCGAGTGTTGGCACGCGACATGCGACGCTTTGGAACTGCCATTGTTCTGTTTCCCTCCTTGGATTAAGATTTCTTGGCGCGGCGGGCCATGCCACCAAACCGACGTTGGAACTTTTCGACGCGACCAGCGGTGTCCATCACGCGCTGCGCACCGGTCCAGAAGGGGTGCGATTCGCTTGTCACATCAACAACAATGAGCGGGTATTCGTTGCCGTCTTCCCATTCAATGGTGCGATTGCTTTTCACGGTAGACCGGGTGAGGAACTGGAAACCAGTGCCTGCATCCTGGAACACGACCGGATGGTAATCCGGGTGGATGTCCTTTTTCATTATTCTCCGATTCCCTCAGGATTGAAACTTCAGGTCGCTTCGCCAGCAAAACGGATCTGACGATCGTGCCTGAGTTGGGTTTCGTCATATGTACATGGGCGTGCAAAAGACTACCAGTGCTCCCTGATAAAAGCGAAATTCACCTGGTGGGATCGTCGAAAAGCTAGCAGATTAGGCAAAACGCAGATTTACCGGTATGATTGCCCATTGCTGTTGTCGAAAATGTTCGTTTACGCCCCGATCAAGTTTGCATTCGTGCAGGTTGAACGTTGGGCGGCTAGGAGAAAGTTTATCCATGTCGGCTATTTGCCAGGTTACGGGACGCAAGCCGGGTTACGGCAAGTCCGTCTCGCACTCGCACCGACGCACGTCTCGCCGTTGGAACCCCAATGTGCAGCGTCGTAAGTTCTACCTGCCCTCTGAGGGCCGTACCATCACCCTAACCGTATCCACCAAGGGTCTGAAGGTTATTGACCGCGACGGTATTGAGTCTGTGGTTGCTAAGATCCGCGCTCGGGGGGAGAAGGTTTAACGATGGCACGCAATGACGTTCGTCCAATCATCAAGCTGAAGTCTACCGCTGGCACCGGTTACACCTATGTCACCCGGAAGAATAAGCGCAATAATCCTGATCGTATTACCTTGAAGAAGTACGATCCCGTAATCCGTAAGCACGTCGAATTCCGCGAGGAGCGATAATCTATGGCTAAGAAGTCCAAGATCGCCAAGAATGAGAAGCGCAAGGAAATCGTCGCACGCTATGCGGAGCGGCGCCAGGAGCTCAAGGCAATCATTAAGAACCCCCATGTTTCCGATGAGGAGCGTCTCGAAGCCCAGTTCAAATTGAACCGGCAGCCGCGTGATGCTTCCCCAGTTCGTGTCCGCAACCGTGACGCTCACGACGGTCGTCCCCGCGGTTACCTCCGCAAGTTCGGCCTGTCTCGTGTCCGTATGCGCCAGATGGCCCACCGTGGTGAGCTGCCTGGTGTCCGTAAGTCCAGCTGGTAATTCAGGGAGTATCTAAATGAAGCGCACTAACACGAAAAAGGTGCGGATGGAGCAGTCCCGCCGCCCTAAGAAGAACCCACTCAAGGCCGCTGGCATTGAGAAGGTGGACTACAAGGACATCAACACCCTGCGTCAGTTCATCTCCGATCGCCACAAGATTCGGTCCCGTCGCGTGACCGGTCTCACCCCGCAACAGCAGCGCCAGGTTGCTACCGCGGTGAAGAACGCCCGCGAGATGGCTCTCCTACCGTTCACTAGCCGGTAAATTTTTCCCGGCCGGGGAACACAACAGCTTGATGCGCCTGACCTTTCATGGTCGGGCGTTTTGTGTTTTCGAAAACGCACATGCTCCACGCCCGAGGCCGTTATAAGCGGTGCGCCAGGCGGTGTGTTACATTCATTGTCGTGTTACATGCTTCACTGGTCGAACTCGCAGAGCAGGCCCCCCGGTGCCATTCAGCGGCGGCGGTGCGGGGCGTACTGGCGGAGTCGCAAGATCTCATTCGTAATGCCCTCGACCATGGCGAAAACCCGCAGGACATGGTGAGTTGGTTTTCCCGGTTGGTCACGGACACGCTGCATTCCGCCGGGGCCCGGGAGCTCACGGGCGGCGCCACCCTGGTACTCACGGGTCCGGTGGGACGTGGTGATGCGTTGCCGTCCTCCCCCATCCAATGGCTGGTCGAATGTCCGTGCGGTTTGGCCCCGGATGATATTGATACGGAACCGTTGGCGCAGCTCATTACCCAGGTGGGGCTGGTGTCGCAGCCCACGGTGCTAGGCGTGCACGCCCGATATCGGCAGGATTGGCTAGCACTGATTCGACAGCATGCCGGGCGCCATAATTATGGTGAGCTTGCCGTGTTTGCCGACGCCGGAACCTGGTGTTTGGCCGAGGTGCTTCGGGTGGCCGATCCGATATTATTTCTCCGGGAGGCATTATGCCATCGGCCGCCCAGCCTGAAGCTTTTCGATGGGTTGCCCGATAAGCATGTTGTGGTGAATGTGCGCCGGGATCTGCTCTACCCCATTATCGCGTTGGCCCGGTGGGCGGGCGTGGCGGCTAAATCGCAAGAGTTTTCGACTTTGGCCCGGGTGCGTGATGCGCAGCAGGCGGGGGTGATGACCGCCAATCAGGCGGATTATCTGCGGCAGGCGTGGCATGCCGGACTGCAACTGCAATTGCAGCGGTTTGTTGACCGGGTGCATAGCCACGAGACCACGGCGGAGTCGTTGCCGGCGATTCAGCGGAGCGTGTTTGGTGCGAGCGCCCGCATGGTGTCGGATGTGGCGCACGCGTTGGCCCGGGATTATGGGTTGGAAGTGAGATAGCGCTGTAACCGCTGCCCACCTTCGATAGTGCCCGCCGCAGCCGCCACCTGCTGTTCTTGCTGCCACTGCCACGCTGGGGTCTGTCGCTATGATGGCGTCTGGGATAACGGCCTGGGGTGGTAGGGGTATATGATTGTTGTTTATCTCTGCGATTTTTTACCGGCAGGGTGTCGCAGATCCTGGGGAAATGGAATGGAGTGACAGGTAATCAATGGCTGGTGCAGTGGGTAGGCCGCGGAAAAATAATTCCCGTCGGCGCGGCAATACGGCTCGGGAGGAGATTTTGGATGCCTCCGCCGAGTTATTTACCACCCAGGGTTTCGCCACAACCTCCACTCATCAGATTGCTGATGCCGTGGGTATTCGCCAGGCTAGCCTGTATTATCATTTCCCATCGAAAACCGAGATTTTTTTGGCCCTGCTTACCTCCACGGTCACGCCTTCGACTGCGTTGGCGGCCAAGTTTGAGGAGATTGACGTGCCGGCGCCGCTCAGGTTGTGGGCGTTGACGGCCGCGGAGTGCCGGCTGCTGCTGTCTACCAGGTGGAATGTGGGGCGGCTGTATCAATTGCCGGTGGCCAGCAGCCCCGAGTTTTCTGAATATCATCAGCAGCGCACCCAGTTGCAGGCGGTGTTTCGGTCGATTGCCGCCAAGATTGTGGGCCCAGATGATCCCCGCGCGGGTTTGCCGTTCCATATTGCTTTGTCGGTGATTGAGATGCGCCCAAATGATGGGGTGGCGCCCGAACCGCTCAGTGCTACCCGGTTGCCGTCGCTCGCTATCATGCTTGCCGACGCCGCCCTCGCGGTTTTGGGGGCGCCGCTGCCCGAGAATCGCCTGGAGCGCACTTTGGAACTTTTGGCCGATATGGATTCCTAGCGGGATTCTGCCCGGTCTAATACCCGGTGAGCTTGGGAAATGAGGGGGGCGTCGACCATTTCCCCGTCGAGTTGGAAGGCCCCGGGGTGGTGTTGCGCTTCCGCGACGACTCGGCGGGCCCAATCAATTTGTTCGGCATCGGGCTGGTAGGCGCGTCGAATCACATCGACCTGTTTGGGGTGGATGCAGGCGCTGGCGGCAAAACCGGACCGGGCGGCGTCGAGCGCTTCAGCATAGAGGCCGTCGGGGTCGTGAAAGTCGGCATACACGGCGTCGATGGTGAGTTTGCCGGCGGCCGCCGCATGAATGTGCATGAGCGCGCGGGTCACTCGCATGGTGTCTCGGTAGCTGCCGGTGCGGGGTTCGTCGGCCAGGTGCCGGGAGTGGGTGCCGCCGAGCCCCATGGTGAGGTCTTCAGCACCCCAAAATAGGGCCACAACCTGGGGATGTTCGGCAATCTTATGAATGTTGACGACGGCCTGGGGGGTTTCGATCATGGCAATGATATTGAGCCCGTCCAGGCCCGCGGGTAGGTCTGCGTACACCTTGGGCACCATGACTGTGGTGTAGGACGTGGTGCGCACAAATTCCAGGTCAGCGGCAAAATTCGGGTCGGTGGGGCCGACGATGCGCACGATGGTTGCCTGGGGGTCGAGGTTGGCGGTGCGAATATTGCGGTAGGCCTGGTCGCGGTCAATGTCGCCGGCGCCGTCTTCGAGGTCGAGAATGACCATGTCGGCTTTGGCCGCGGCCTTGGGGATGATGTCGGGGCGGCCGGCTGGGGCGAAGAGGATGGCTGGTCCAGGTACATAGAGCGTCATGGTTTTATGTTAGCTTTTCGACGTTTCCCAGGTGGCGTTCTTCACATTTTGTTGATAACCATTATCCTACAGAGTTATACTTTTCTTACTAAGTACAACAAGAACGGAAAAAGAATACCATGGATAAGCAAGTGCCCCCAGGAAAGTTCGCGGCAACAGTCACCATCGGCCCCAAAGGCCAAATCGTGATCCCCAAGGGAGCCCGCGATCTGTTTGGCTACCAGCCTGGCGACAAACTCCTCCTCCTGGCCGATATCGACCAGGGAATCGCCATTCTGCCAACCACCGCGATTGACTCTCTGCTCCCCAACCAACCCCCCACCATGGAAAAGAAGTGATAACCATGCCTCCCGCCATCCAATGCTTGGATTCGAGTCGATATTTCCCCAAGGTCAAGGCCAATGACCACATCAATCTCACCATCGAATCACACCAGATTTTTGGCCTCCTAGGCCCCAATGGTTGTGGCAAAACTACCCTGCTGCATCAGCTTCAAGGGCTTGACGCCCCCACCAGCGGCACCGTCAAAGTGTTAGGCCTGGATCCCCGGCGCGACCGGCAGGAACTCATGGCCCGGATCGGCACACAGTTGCAAGAGGCTCGGGTGATTCCCCGGCTGAAGGTGATCGAGGTCTTGACCACATTCGGGTCGTTTTACCCACAATCCCAGGACCCCATGACGGTGTTAGAGTCGGTGGGATTGGCGGCGAAGGCTGGGGCGTTCGTCGATAAGCTTTCGGGCGGGCAACGGCAACGGGTGTTCATTGCCCTCGCGCTCATCCATAACCCGGAGTTATTATTCTTTGACGAGCTCACGTCAGCATTGGATCCCCAGTCACGCCTGAAGATTTGGGATATTTTGCGGGATTTGAAGGCTGCTGGCCGCACGGTTATTCTCACGACGCATTCCATGGAAGAGGCGCAGACACTGTGTGACCGCATCGCCATCATGGATGCCGGGCACATTATTGCGGAAGGAACACCAGACGAACTCATTGACGAATTCACCCAGGGTTCGACCCTGAAATTCTCGGTTTCTGGGACGGTGCAACTAGCCCCGCTGGAGAAAATCTCTGGGGTTACCTCGGTGGATATTCAGGGGCAGGATGTCACCATCATTGGGAAGGGAGATTTCACCCCTCATGTCATGCAGGTTCTTACTGACCAGCATGTTTCACCGGCACACATGTCACTCAACCCGGCGACGTTGGAGGATGTATTCCTTCATCTCACCGGCCGTTCATTACAAGCGTAAGGCAGAATCATGACCGCCTATAGTCATCTCACTCAAGCTTTTTTCAAGTCGCAATTGCGGGAACCGATTGGGTTTTTCTTCGTCATTGTGTTCTCACCCATGCTGCTGTTGATTTTGGGGGGAATTTTCGGCAATGATCCGCAGCCGCAGTTTGGTGGACGTGGGTTTGTTGATAACATGCTGCCTGGTGTGACGATCATGTCGATTCTCATGGTGGGGATTGCCTTGGTACCACAAAACCAGTTAATGTTGCGGTCCACGGGTGCGCTGAGTCGGTTGCGGGTCACCCCACTGAAAGCATCAACCTATGTAGCGGCGGATCTTACGGTGAATTTTGTGCTGGGGTTTGTGGGGGCGATTCTCACCCTGGTGGTAGGGCTCGTGGTGTTTCACGTCAGCATGCCCCAGCATCTCATGCTGTTGATAGCATCCCTAGTGTTTGGGCTGGTGACGATGCTGGCGATCGGTTACACGCTGGCCGCGGTATACCCCAGTGTGGCTGCGGCTAATGGCATCAGCAATGGGCTGCTGATTATTCTCATCATGTCTTCTGGGGCATTCTTCCCCACCGAGGGGTTGTCGGCAGGTGTGCGCACCGCGATGGCATGCTCCCCGGTGCATCACATCACCGAATTGGTGCGGGCCGCCTGGACGGGTACGTCATTGCCGATGGTGTCGGTGCTGGTGCTTATCGGGTTTACCGTAGTGTTTGGCCTGCTCAGCACGGTGCTATTCCGGTGGGACAAGACCGCGTAAGAGTCTTGGTTAGCAACCGTCCCCACCAGTGGGGGCGGTTGCGGGTTTTTGGCTCAGCCCGCATTGCTGTCGGGCTTGCGCACAACGCCGAGCCCTACGCCTCCCCGCTTCGCGCCGTGATGGTTGCTATTCTTGTGGGGCAGTAACTAACTCAAACCAACGAGAGACTGATTATGCCGGCTAAAGTGAATATCCAGGCCATCGTGACTTTTCTGCTGATTTCCTTTACCCTCGCCTGGTTGTTGACGCTGCTACTGGCCAATAGTGACTGGTTGCATAACCCGTGGTTTGCGCCGCTCATGTGTCTCATGGTGTGTAGTCCGGGGATTGCAGCGCTTACCACCATGGGGATTGTTGAGAAACGGTATGTCACCCACATTCGCCAATTGCGCGCGTTAGGGTTTTTGGGGTGGGCGTCGCCGCTGAAATTCTTGGCCTGCCTCATTATTGCCCCGGTAAGTTTTATGGTTTTTGTGTTTGGGTCACTTTATCTCGCGGTCACCTTTGGGCTTCTAGATGTGACCGCTAGTGCGCTCACCTCGGCGTTGAAGTCCGCATTGGCCAGCACCTATTCACCCTATGGGTGGCTACCATACCTGATTCTTGCCGTGGGCTCCGAGTTGGGATGGCGAGGTTGGTTGTTACCCAATCTGCTACCGTTGAGGCGGGTACCGGCGATTGTGGTGAGCGGTATTATTTGGGGGTTAAGCTATTCGCCGCTGATCTATTTGGGCTATCTCTACCATGGGATTTCCATGGGGGTGTCGCTTGTTGCCATTTGTGGCATGGGGATTGTGGTGGGGGGTGTGCTGGCGTGGCTGCGACTATATAGCGATTCTATCTGGCCGCCGGTGCTGGCGCACACGGTGTTGACCTGTGCTAATAGCGCCGTGCTCATTGCGGTGCCGATGCTCACCGGCGACCAACCCACCGACATGGTCCAGTTCACGATTTTTGGCTGGAGCGGCTGGATCCTCCCTGGCCTGCTCCTGGCAGTGTTGTTGGGGACCGGCCGGTTCCCAGCCCAGCCACCAAGCCAGGCCACAAACCTGCCGAAAAACCGGCAGCAGTACCCCACACGGTCACCACAATCGGTGCCGGCCGCGACAGCCGGTGGGTATCGGGGCCGTTAGTGCGCGAAATGCCGCGCCCCAGTCAGGTACATTGTCACTCCGGCTTTCTCCGCGGCGGCGATCACCTCGTCGTCGCGGATGGAGCCGCCCGGTTGTACCACGGCCGTCACCCCCGCCGCTGCCAGGATTTCGAACCCATCGGCGAATGGGAAAAATGCATCCGAGGCGGCCACGGATCCCACGGCCCGCTGCTCATCGCCCGCGAGCGTGTTGGCGCGCTCCACTGCCAGTTTGGCTGCATCCACCCGGTTGACCTGCCCCATGCCCACGCCCACGGTGGCGCCATCCTTGGCGAGCAGAATCGCATTGGACTTGACCGCCCGCACGGCCCGCCAGGCAAACTCCAGCTCCCGCAATAGTTCCGGGGATGCGGCCGCCCCGGCCACCAGCTTCCAGGTGTCCGGGTTGTCGCCGGCGGCGGTCAAAAGGTCGCGCTGCTGCACCAGCACGCCGCCAGAGATTTCCCGAGATTCAAATTTTTGTTCGGCCGGCCGGGGGGCCTGCAATACGCGAAGATTCTTCTTTGCCGACAGCACCGCCACCGCCCCCTCCTCATAGCTGGGGGCGATGATGACCTCGGTGAAGATGCCGGCCACCTGGTTTGCCATCTCCACGGTCACTTCCCGGTTGGCGGCGATCACCCCGCCGTAGGCGGAAACTGGGTCGCAGGCGTGGGCCGCCTGATGCGCGGCCGCAATGGACTGTTCGGAAACCGCGATACCGCACGGGTTGGCGTGTTTAATAATGGCGACGCAGGGGCGGTCGTGATCCCAGGCGGCCCGCCAGGCGGCATCGGCGTCGGTGTAGTTGTTGTAGCTCATTTCCTTGCCGTGCAATTGTGTGGCCTGGGCTAACCCGGCGCCAGCTGCCGACTGCCCCACGTAGAGGGCGGCGGCCTGGTGGGGGTTTTCCCCATAACGCAATTCATGCGACAATTCATATGTGTTGCCCCGCCACTGTGGGAAGCCGGCAGGCTTGTCGTCGAAAGTCTGTGTGATCTGCTGCTCACCCAACCAGGTTGCAACGGCCACATCGTAGGCGGCGGTGTGTTGGAAGGCCGCAACCGCTAGGTGGGTTCGTTCCGCTAGGGTAAAACCGCCGGCCGCCAGTGCTGCGGCCACATCCCCGTAGCGGGCGGGGTCGACCACGACCGCCACCGAGGGATGGTTTTTGGCGGCGGCCCGCACCATGGATGGTCCGCCAATGTCGATTTGTTCCACGCAGGCGTCGAAGTCCGCCCCGGAGGCCACGGTCTCGGAGAAGGGGTAAAGGTTCACAACCACCAGTTCGAATGGCGCCACCCCCAAATCGGCCAATTGTGCGCAATGATCCGGTTTGCGGGTGTCGGCGAGAATCCCGGCATGCACGTGCGGATGCAGAGTTTTCACTCGTCCCTCCAGGCACTCGGGGAATCCCGTGAGCTGGTCCACCGGGGTCACCGGAATGCCCAGCTCAGCAATGCGGGCGGCGGTGGAGCCGGTCGAAACGATCTCCACGTTAGCGTCGAAAAGCGCCCAGGCCAGATCCTCCAACCCGGTCTTATCGTAAACACTAATTAATGCGCGGCGAATAGTTTTTCGACCCGCGTTCTGGCCGCCATTACCGGCATCTTTGCTATCACTCATGATTGGCGAAATCAACCTCTCCTCGATTATCCGCCGCAACAGTGGCGGAGTTTAAAACGTTCACAATAAGCTTGCGCTCAACCTGTTTAATACGCTCGTGCAGGTCGGATTCGCTTTCCCCGGGCATGATCGCCACCGGTTCCTGCGCAATAATCGGCCCCGTATCCACCCCGGCATCGACGAAATGCACGGTAGAGCCTGTGACTTTCACCCCGTATGCCAATGCGTCCCGCACCGCATGCGCCCCCGGGAACGCTGGCAGCAGCGCCGGGTGCGTGTTGATGGTTCGTCCACCAAAGCGCAACAAAAATGGTGCCCCCAGAATCTTCATGAATCCGGCAGACACCACCACATCAGGCTGCAACCTGTCGACGACTTCCGCCAGGCGTTCGTTCCATTCCTCCCGAACTTGCGGGTCGGCGCCGCGGGCCAACTCCACCAACTCTGCGGGGATGGCTGCCTGGCGGGCCCGATCCAGGGCGGGGCATTCCACATCCGAAACAACCCCGACAACCTGATATTTCCCCTGGTTATCCAGGATGGATTGCAAGAGGGTCCCCGACCCGGATGCCAAGACAACAATACGCAATGCAGTGTGGTGAGTGTGTGTCACGAACACTTACTTTAGTGGTTCTTACCGCCCGGTTCTACCTCACCAGCCGCCGCGACATCTGTGTCTGACTCGCCATCGGTCTCTATTTCTGCTGATATTTCGGGGCCAGCAGCGTCCTTGACCGCCGTCGACGCACCATCTGGCCAACTGTCTTCATCGGTGCCTTTCGAAGCCGCTACCGCGCCGCCATCCGGCTTCACTTCTTCTGCGTCCTCGGGGGTCGTGTCTTCCGAATCTGTGTCTTCCGGGTCCACGTCTTCTAGGCCCGCGTCAGCTTCCCCATCGGAGTCCGCTGCGGCATCACCATCGGATTCGGCTTCCTCGTGAGCCTCCTCGGCTTCCGGTTCCGCCGACTCCGCTGCTTGCGGCTCCAGCTCTGATTCGCTTATGGCAAGCGCGCTGAACTCATCGAAAAGTTCTGCTTCCCGTTCCGCCGCCGCGGCGGCGGCCACCAGGCGGCGCTGCACCCAATTGCCCACAATCGCAGTGATGAGGCCCACCACCGTCACCCAGCAGGCCATCAGCCCGGTGGTCAGTAGAATGCGCGGCCCTACCTCACCGTATATCCCCAGTTCCCCATAGGTCAGGGTGGTGAGTACTAAAATGTCGAGGGCGACAAATACCACGAGACCGGGCACGTCTATCAGCCGGGGAACCCGCTTCATTAAGGCCAGCACTGTGGTACAAACCGGCACGGCCAGGAGCAGCGCCATCATGGTGTCCGCCTGAAGCGGCACGGCCGCGAACATAGGCAGGGGCGGCAGGGGCACCAGGTTGACGCCAAACACCGAGATCAGGCCCACACCGATGGCCACCTCGGAACCGGCGGTGACTGCAAGGGTGGCGATGGCGGCATTGGGCAGGTAACCGAGGCTTACTGCAACGACCGCCACCTTGCCCCAGGTGGTGTAAGTATTCATGATGTCGCTGGTGAGCTGCGCGTGCACGATCAGCGACCCGATCCCCACCAGCACCGCCCCCACCAGCGTGTATCCCACCAACCACAGGGAGCTGACGGCTTGGTCGACAAGGGATTCGGCAATGTTGAACCGTTTCGCCAGGGCCTTCCACAGGCGCACCCCCATACCCAACACCAGGGCGATGAGGTGCACCAACAGGGTCTTCCCCAGGGCCATGGCTATATCTGGGGGCGTGACGGGAAACACCTTGGCGGCGTCGTAAAGCATGGCGGTGGCGATCAGGGTGAGCAGGCTGGGCACAACCAGCACTACCATGGTGATAACCCCAAGGTCGGCGATACTGACTCGATCCTTGACCGCGCGCCGCACCCGATGGGCCACCAGAGCCACGATAATGGCGGTGAGCAGCAGCGGCATGATGCCAAAGTGGTGCCCCTGGATGATGATGGGGGCGGCGTTGAGAGCGAGCCAACTTTGGGCAACCACCGCGGGTAGGGTCGCCATGGGGGCGTTGACCAGCATGATTCCGGCAATCCCCAGGGCGATGAGGAAGGCAACCGCAACCCCGTTCGGCAGGAGGGCGACCGGCAGATAGGTGCGGATCCTGGTGCGTAGCGTGGGTATAGCGGGTTCGATTTCCGGTTCCACGTGCCGGGTGGTGGTTTTCCGCACCCCGGAATCCGATCGGGAGTTCGGCCGGGAGCTGGGTCGGGCCGGCCGCGCAAAGCGAGTGGATCGAGCGGATCGGGTCGACCCTACGGATCGGGTGGCTAGCCCCACGCCGGCGGCATCCACTCGGCTGCCGGTACGACGGGGGCGTCGGGTAGGTCCTGCACCTGGGCTCGACTTTTTGCTCATTCTCCACACCTTAGCGAGAATGCTGTGATTTCCGTGGCATGACTCGGTTTTAAAATGCACAATTTTGTTACATAGTGACGAAAAAGATTACCTCCACTACCCCCATCTGGGAAAGTTAAAGTTATTCCTAGTAGCCACCCATTTCACCATAGGTAGAACAAATGCGAAACTAAACTAAAATAAATAGAAATATTGCTACGGCTTGCTTGATATCGGAGAAGCGGCTAGTGTTACCTCTCGGAAGATAACAAGATGGTTACAAAAACGAGATGGGTGTTAACACACCGGTCCGGTAACTACGATGGATAAGCTTTGAACTAAGGGAAGTAGGCCTCAATGCAGACCAGGCGACCGCTCATTAATGGCAAGCATCGCAAGCAGACAAACCCTATCAAAGGGCGCGTGGCATTCGTTGCCGCGGCAACAGGTGTGGTGTCGACCGCAGGCGCTACGGGTGCGGCTATCGCCCACACCACAGACACGGGGATTTCCGAGATCAGCTTAGCCGCCGAGGACACTCCCAATGCGGAGGAAGGCGCCCCGCAGATTCTTGATATCGCGGAATTTAAGCCGGTCAGCAATCTGCAGGATCAACTCAATAAAGCGGTTCAATACTCCAATGACCTGGCTAAAGCCGACGAGGAGGCCCGGAAGCCCAAGATTAGTGTTTCCCGGCCCACCGATGGCATTTTGACCTCTGGTTACGGCATGCGCTGGGGGTCACTGCACGCGGGCGTGGACCTGGCGAACGCTATAGGCACCCCGATTCTGGCGGTCATGGACGGCACAGTGATCGACTCCGGCCCCGCCTCCGGCTACGGCAACTGGATTCGTATCAAGCATGACGATGGTTCCATGAGCGTGTATGGGCACATGGAAACCCTCGACGTTAAGGTCGGCGAGCGCGTCAAGGCCGGTCAGAAGATTGCGGGCATGGGCAACAGGGGTTTCTCCACCGGCCCGCACCTACACTTTGAAATTCACCCCGATGGCAATGCCGCTGTCGACCCGGTGCCCTGGTTCAACGAGCATGGCATTAGCCTCTCGTAGCGCCTGAAAAGCTCCTCGTTTTCTTCCTGGAACACCCATGCGGTAACACCCGTGTGGGTTTTTCGTTTTTCCTGCGTCTTCCGCCGTCATACACCACTGTTCAAACAGACTCGGTTCGTAGACTTTTGTCTACCCCCACTTCCCGTTATTACCCACCTTACCACGGATTATTACGTGAGCTACTAAACAAGAATATGTTTAATGTGAGCTAATAACCGACACCCTTAAAGAACTTAACGCCGCCTCAACTCCTTCCGGCACGCCCCTCAACGCCACCTTACCCAAGAAATCGACATCAAGCAGGCAACATACGAGCAGCTTGCCCATTCGCCCTTGGTGACGTCGTTTATGCTTGACGACGCCATAACGTCACCGACTCTTCGGGCCACCAGTCACCCCGGGTGTGGTGCGAAATTTGTTCGAATACTGACCAGTTTCAACACCACGCCACCTGGGATTTTGCCTCATTTTCGCCGCGGGAATTCAGAAAACCTTTTCTAAAACTAAGCCAAAAGTTAATATAACCGAAACCGCATATGTATCAATCATGTGCTTTTTATGATGAAAAACCATGATTCATATGAGTATCGGATCCACTTTTCCTCAACCTTTTTCCTATATCACGATTATTGACATGCTATTGAAAACATAATGGGGGTGACAATAGCACACATGTTGGTGACAAAAAGATTGAATACCGTCCCAGCACTACCCCCGGTTTACATTCCGTTAGTTACTCGGTAAGTTACTTGGTAAGTTACCGAGTAACTAATACGCTAGGAACATATTCATGGCAATCAAATACGCACTACTGGCATTACTTGCCGAAAAACCGCAGACCGCGAGCGCCCTGCAACAGCAGTTCATCGCGCTCACCGAGGGCACCCAAACGCTCAACATCGGCCAGGTATCGCAGACCCTGAGCCGCTTGGAGCGCAATAACTTCATTGCCCGCGCAGGTACTGTTCGTAACCCATCCGGCCACCAGGTTGAGCAATACGAGCTCACCTCCGCGGGCCAGGAATTGCTCACCGAATGGCTGGAGCGGCCAGTGATACGGGCAATGACCGACCGGGATGAGCTGGTGACCAAGATAGCCATTGCCGCCACCCGACCGGACTGGGATCTCATTAGTCTGCTTGATACCCAACGGTCGGCAGTGTTATCCCAGCTCAAAGAGCTCAATAGGCAAAATCGTAAGCTGCCACAGCAACGTACCGCGGCCCGGCTCACCATCGAACGCCGCATCTACGATCTTGAGGCCGAGGCCCGCTGGCTCGATCGGGTGGAAGCCCTCGACGCCCCCACGCACACCGACACCCCGGAAGGACAATAACATGACCACTTCCTCCCCCAATCCCGACACCACTCCCACCGAGGTCTACCCGCTCGAACTTCGTGACATCACCTGCGTTTTTGGCCGGGAGCCTCACACGGTCACCGCCCTCGACCACGTGAGCATGCATGTGCAGCCCGGTGAGCTCGTGGCCATCATGGGCCCCTCTGGCTCCGGTAAATCCACCCTGCTCAATGTTGCGGGATTACTGCAACGCCCCACCGCTGGTGAGGTCCTCATCGACGGTGTTTCCGCCACCACACTCAACGACAAGCGGGCCGCCGCGCTGCGCCGACAACATATCGGCGTGGTCTTCCAACGCTTCAATCTGGTGCCGACTCTCACCGTTGGCGAAAACGTGGCCCTGCCGCTAGAGCTTGACGGTGCGAACGTCGCCAAGCTCAAGGACGACATCAATGCCGCCCTGGCCGAGGTGGGACTCGATGACATGTTCGATCGGTTTCCCGAGGAGATTTCCGGCGGCCAGGCCCAGCGCGTCGCCATCGCCCGCGCACTCATTGGGCCCCGCCGGCTCCTGCTCGCCGACGAACCCACCGGGGCGCTCGACACCGCCACCGGTGATGAAGTAATCGGCATCCTCCGGGACCGTATCGACCAGGGTGCGGCCGGCCTACTGGTCACCCATGAACCACGATTTGCCGGCTGGGCGGACCGGGTCATCCACGTCCGTGACGGCCGCATCACCACCCGAGAAGTATAGCGAGGTATCGTCATGAGCTCCCTCAAAGCAGCCATCCGTCCCACGCTCCGGGATGTGAAACACCACCCGCTGCGTTCCCTGGCGGCCATTCTGCTTATTGCCCTGCCCGCCACCTATGCGGCATTCCTCATTGGGGACACGACATCGGAGTCGCAATTCTATGGGATCACATTCCAACAGAATTCCGCCCAGTTCTTCGGCAGCGAATGCCAGCAAAGCGTTGACGCCTCCGCCTACCGGTGTACCAATGGGACCCGCAGTGGCGTCGCGGACCAAGGCGAAAAATCGAATAAAGATTCGACCGCAGAACGGCCTATCGCCACCATCTCCCAAGATCGCATCGCCGAAGCCGTGGGCAATAACTTCACCGTCAGCATGTTCGTTGATCTGCCGGTTGCCTTGCACTCCGATGCAACCACTGATTCACTGTCGAGCACCATTACCCAGCTGCCCGGCGCGCACCTCTTGCCAGGCTCCCCCAATCTTCAGCCGGGGGACGTGGTGCTGTCAGAATCGGCGGCGAAGCAGCTGAAGGTGGGCATCGGGGACAAGGTTCGAGCCACTGACGTGGGGAAACCGAACGATCCCGCCACATCAAACCGCGAGGACGACCGGATCACCTTGAATGCGGCAGACACCACGTTAACGGTGAAGGAGATTATTCCAAATAATATTCACTCCAGCAGTTATGTGATTGCCCCCACGTTTTTGCCGGCCACGGATGTGCCCAATAATGCGCACGTGACATGGGTTTTTAGCGGTAAGGATGATCTGTCGTGGGATGACGTGAAGGCGCTCAATAAGGTGGGCCTAGTGGTGTCGACCCAGAAGTTTCGGAACCATCCAGAAACGGTGCCGGTGGCGGACCGGTATCCGGAATTTCAAAGCGCTCAAGATCCAATGCGAACCCCCGGCACGGATAATTCAATGATCGCGCAGCTTACTTCATATATCGTCGAGTTGACGTTTTACCTGTTGTTGGCCTGTTTGATGTTGGCGACGATCAGCCCGGTGTTTGCGGTGGCCACGTCTCGGCAAACAAAAGTGTATGCGTTAATGCGGAGCCAGGGGGCTAGCCGTCGGCATATTCGATGGGCAGTCATGGCATACGGCACGGTTTCGGGGGCCATTGGGGCAACCATCGGTATTGTTTTCGGCACGATCCTGGGCTGGGGGCATTGGAAGATTGCACATCCGGGATGGCCGTTTATCACGGATGCGGGCATGTTAGCCATCGGGTTTTCGATCGCGGTTGTGGGGTCGACGGTTGCGGCGTTTATTCCGGCAATCATTGCGGCCAAGGGGGAGATCATGGCCGGGGTGGCTGGTATGCAGCCGGATCGGATTCGGCGGTGGCGGCGCTGGATGTGGACCGGCCCAGCGTTGGTGTTAATGATGCTGGTGGTGTTGCTGGTGGAGTGGTTGGGGCATCCGATCACCCGCTTCGTGAACCACGACACGTTCTCTGGGGCTACATATGACCTGATATGGTCCGTGCTTGCATTGTTATTGCTGGTTGTAATAACTGGTGGGGTGTTTACCAGCGTTATTGCGTTGGTGTTTCTGGCGGGTGCGATTCGTAAACCATTGGGGGCGAAATTGGCGGGCCGGCAGGTGCGTCGACAAGCGTTACGGTCGGGGGCGATCGTGGCGGCAATCATTGGCAGCGTGTTTTTCCTGACCGTTATGGAGTTGGGTAGTCTGAACACGATCAATAAGGATCGGCAGTTCTCATCGGAGATTTATAGCCCATTTGCGGTGGGGATTTCGGGGGCAAGATCAGCATCGGCGTTTAAGACTCCTACCATGAATACCACGTCGTACGCGGATGTGGTGGCTCATGCCGCTTCGGACCAGTCACGAGAGGTGTTCGATGTGGTTGCGGCCCGGCTAGGAAAAACCACGGAGTTTCCGGTGGTAATGCCTGGCTCGCATATGCGATTGACGTTGGCGGATGAGTGCCAGGTGTCGCCCACAACGAAGGCGTATACGTATCACGGCAAGGATGCGAATACTGATCCCGAGGCGGCGAAGCATTGCCGGTATTTGCGAATGGATGACGCACACCTGTTTCTCCCGTTTGCGATGCAGGACTCCGATATCGTTGTGGGCGGGCCGGAGGTGTTGCAGATCTTTAATCTCACCGATGAGCAGCGGGCTTCGGCCACCCAGGTGCTTCACGACGGCGGGGTCGTGGGAACCACCGCTATCGTTGCAGAACCGGGTCGGCGGAAGATTAGCGTAGAGAAAGACACGCCGAATCAGGTGACAGCTGAATCGCGGCCGGTGAAAACGAAGACGCAGGAGGTGCCGTTCACGGCGGCCCTGCCGGAGCAGCTACATGGCTGGGTTGTGAGCCCACAGGCCGCAGAAAAACTAGGCATCGACCTGGTGTTTGATCGTTACGTTGTGATGACGGAGCGGCCTGGTACGGTGACGGATCAGGTGGAAATGACCGAACAGATCGATGCCTTCAACCACTATTATCACGCTCACGTTCTTGCGGTGGAAAACTCAACATATGAATCAATATATGTGTGGGTGCTGTTTGTGGGGATCCTGCTGATTGTGGGTTTGGTACTCATCGTGGCCGCCCCACAATTACGGGCCCAAAACGAGCAGTTGTATGCCTTGGGAGCATCGACGAGCCTGGTGCGGCAGATCGGCGGCTACCATGGGGCGATCACCGCCATTTTGGGCACCTGGCCAGCAATTATCCTGGGCCATATTGTGGCGCTGCTGCAAACGGATTTCAGCGAGCGGGACATCAACGGTGAGGTGCTGAGCCTGGGATCCGTGGAGAATTTTAGTCTCCACTGGTATCTGATAGTGGTGCTGGGCTTGTTGGTGCCGGCAATTTCCGCCACCTTAGGGTATGTCACCACCCGGTCGAATCGGATGCTGAGCTACCGGCAGGATTGATTCGGCTACAGTTTTTCGAGCGGCACCCCACCGATGAGCATGAGCTTCACGGTACCAGCAGAACCAAAATCAATGGTGACGCTGGTGTGGGGGCCGGAGCCGTCGACGCTTTGGACGGTGCCCAGACCGTATTTGTCGTGGTTGACTTTATCGCCGACCTCCAGGTGAAGGTTGGCGGCCGGCGTCGACGACCGGGAGCTGCGGGGGATTTTCGGTTTCCGGTATGAACCACCAGGCTTGCGGCCGGAATACCCACCAGCCCCACCATATCCTCCGTAGCCGCCATAACCACCGACGAAGCTGCCGCCACCCCAACCGCTTGCGCCCCAGTCATCGTCCCAGCCGCCGGCACCGGGTTCTTCCCGCCGCCAATACATGAGTTTTTCGGGGATGTCTTCTAAAAATCGGGAGGCCGGGTTGGCCACCGCATTACCCCAGGAGGCGCGCAGCATGGCGCGGGTGAGGTACAGGGTTTCGCGGGCGCGGGTGATGCCCACATAGGCGAGTCGGCGTTCCTCGGCGAGTTCCTGCGGATCCCCCAGGGCCCGCAGGTGTGGGAACTGGCCATCCTCCCAGCCGATGAGAAACACCACCGGAAATTCCAGCCCCTTGGCGGTGTGCAGGGTCATGAGGGTGACCACGTTCGTGCTGTCATCGGGCAGCTGGTCGGAGTCGGCCACGAGGGAGACTTTTTCTAAAAACGCGTGGATGGATCCCGGCTGGGGCTCCCCCACCATCGGCTCGGCCGGATCGTTCCCTTCCACGCCTGCACCAGTTCCTGCACCCATGGCGGCATAGGCCATGAGGTTGGCGGCTTCAGAGCTGAATTCCCGGGCCACGGACACAAGTTCGTTCAAGTTGTCGAGTCGGGCACCATCCTGGGGGTCGGTGCTGGCCTCCAGTTCAGCTTTGTAGCCGGTGGCGTCGAGGATGCGGGACACAACCACACCGATGTCGGGCAGGCCGGTGATGGCGTTGGTGGCCTCGGCGGCGTCTACCCGGAGGCCGTCCATGAGTTCGAGGAATGCGGCAATGGCGTTTTTGGCGCGGGTCCCTAAGGCGGTGACTTTGCCGTGGGCGGCGTCGACAAGCGCATCGGCGAAGCTCATGCCAAAGTTTTCGGCGTACAGATTGACGGTGGCAATCGCACGGTCGCCGATGCCGCGGCGGGGTGTGTTGATGATACGTCGCAGGGAGATTTCATCGGTGGGGTTGTCAAGAACACGCAGGTAGGCTATGAGATCACGGATTTCTTTGCGCTCGTAGAAGCGGGTGCCGCCCACCACCTTGTAGGGGATGCCGGTGCGGATGAAGACTTCTTCGATGGCCCGGGAGGAGTTATTGGTGCGGTACATGACGGCAATGTCCCCATAGCCCACACCCATATCGAACAATGCATCGATTTCGGTGGCGATGAATCGGGCCTCATCGTGTTCGTTGTCAGCAACATAGCCGGTGATTTTCGCGCCGGCACCATGGTCAGTCCAGAGTTTCTTTTCCCGCCGGCCATGATTGTGGGAGATCACGGCATTGGCGGCAGAGAGGATGTTTTGGGTGGAACGATAGTTTTGCTCCAGCAGGATTGTGCGTGCTTGAGGGTAGTCGCGTTCGAATTCTTCAATATTGCGGATGGTAGCGCCGCGGAACGCATAGATGGATTGGTCGGAATCACCAACCACGCTGAGTTCACTAGCATCAGGTCCGGTACCGACAAGCGTGGAGATGAGAACGTATTGGGCATGGTTAGTGTCTTGGTACTCATCAATAAGAACGTGACGAAAACGTTTTCGATAATAGGCGGCGATTTCGGGGTGGGTGGTAAACACCCGAACGGTTTCCCCAATGAGATCGTCGAAGTCGAGAGCATTGGCGGCCCGCAGCCGCCGCTGGTATTCGGTGTACACCTCGGCAATGGTGCGGTCGAAGGGATTGCGGGTAGCGGCCGCCTCGTCACTAGCTGCGTCGGGGTCGGTGAGTTCGGTTTTCAGCGCGGAGATAGCGGCAGCCAACAGCCGGGGTGGGAATTTTTGGGCATTGATCTGTAGGTCTTTGGCGATCATGCCAAGGAGCCGCTTGGAATCATCAGCATCATAGATGGTGAAGTTGGTATTGAGCCCGGGCAGCAGGTGCGCCTGCTCCCGCAGAATCCGCACGCAGGCGGAATGGAAGGTAGCAACCCACATACGAGTGGCGGTGGGGCCGACCAGGTCGATCACCCGGTCGCGCATTTCGGCGGCGGCCTTATTGGTGAAGGTGATGGCAAGTATCTGCCCCGGGGCGACGCCCCGCATACGCAGCAGGTAGGCGATGCGCCGGGTAAGCACGGCGGTTTTTCCGGAGCCAGCACCCGCGACAATGAGCAGTGGGGAACCGGAATGTTCCACGGCGGCGCGCTGCTGCGGATTCAGGTCGGCTATAAGATCGTCGGCGCTCCCCTCCGCACTCGCCCACGGCTGATGTGCCGACAAGTTGTCCCACGCGGCAGGAACCGGGTAGTCGAGAATGCCAGCAGCTGCCTCCGGGTCGGGGGGAATGGTGTCGTATGCCGGGGGTTCCTCCGGTGGGGGCGGTAACGGTTCGTCGGCGCGTGGTGCCTCCGGCGGCGGGGTGGCGGAGTAGGCTTCGAATCCGGTCACGCCGGCAAAGAGGTCAGGCTGCTCCGGCTGGTCGGAATGTGGTGAGGGGTTTTGTGCGGCAGTCATTATTCCTCCAATTTACTGCGTGGGTCGGACACGAAACATCTGGCACAATAATATTCATGACTGATGCATCTGATGTGAATATTCGTTTTCCCTCGGGTACTGATGATCCGCTGTCGGATGCGGAAATTCAGCAGTATCGGGAGGAGATCAACCGCCTGGACCAGGTGATTTTGGATGCCATTAAGCAGCGGACGGCGATTTCCCAGGCAATTGGGAAAATCCGCACGTCGGCGGGCGGCACCAAGCTGGTATACACCCGGGAGGTGGCGATCATTAACCAGTTTCGGGAGGAACTAGGCCCGGAGGGCCCCGCGCTGGCACAAATCCTGCTGCGCATGGGCCGCGGCAGGTTGGGGTAAGGCTAGGCCTCAAAACATGTCCGGGGGCGTGGTTAGCATGCTGAGCATGGCTAATCGCACATATCTTTACGCCCAAAAAGACAACGAATTCACCGGCATTGGGGAGTTCCGGTACGACGCCCCATTCCTGGCACTGCTCTTCACCCATGTTGACACGGTTGCGATACCGTCAATACTTTTTGACCTCGGCGACATCAAGGTTGGGGCGTTTCGCGGCCGACTGGAAACCACGCAGGTCACCGATTTTTTGACCAAACTACGGGCGCTTTTCGACGCCCACCGCTCGAAAATCCTCCCGAAAATCTGGGAGGCGATAGAACCCAGTTTCGCAGATATCACGGAAACCATTGACCGCATCACCGCCGGCGGCTACACCCACGTGCTCATGGACCCCGTGGAGCGGGTTCTTCTCATTGCCGGAAGCGACGAGGAGATTCTGGACGAGATTGATCTGATTGAAAGCGCATTGGACGACTGCGACCCCGACAGGTGGCTAAAGCGTGCGGAAACCACGCTGCGTTCCGACGCGTTGCTTGATGAGGAACAGGCCTGGTGGTTCCTGCGGGAACTGGGTTTGACCGGGTTTTTCTCCCCGATCCTATACTTCAACCTACAGTAGGGAAATGTATTTCGGCTCCAGGTATTCACCGATTCCCTCCATGCCGCCCTCCCTGCCCACACCGGATTCTTTCACCCCACCGAAGGGTGCGGCCGGGTCGGAAATTGTGCCCTTGTTAATGGCAACCATGCCGGCCTCGATGCGTTCGGCAATGGTCAACGCCCGACCGGTATCGCCGGCAAACACATAGGCGGCCAGGCCGAACGGCGTGTCATTGGCCATGGCAATACCCTCGTCCTCGGTGGCGAAGGTTTGGATGGCAACCACCGGGCCGAAAATCTCGGAGTGGGCGATGTCCGCGGTGGTCGGCACATTGGTCAACACGGTGGCCGGGAAATAGCTACCACCTGCCGGCAGGCCCGTGGGAAGCACACCCCCGGACGCCACGGTGGCGCCCTGGGCGAGGGCATCATCGACAAGTTTCTGCACCGTAGTCACTTGGTCGGCGCCGGAAAGCGCCCCGAAGGTCACCCCCTCATCGGTGGCCCGGCCCAGGCGGAAACCGGCCAGTACCTCGGAAACTTTCGCGGTGAACTCCGCCGCGATCCTCTCATGCACCAGGAACCGGTTCGCGGCGATACACACCTGGCCGGCACCCCGCATTTTGGCCACCGCCACCGCCTGGGCGGCCTGATCCACGTCGGCGTCCTCGCACACCAGGTAGGGAGCATTGCCACCAAGTTCCAGGCTGACCCGCAAACTATGGCGTGCCGCCCGAGCCGCTAACTGCTGCCCCACCGCGGTGGAGCCGGTGAAGGTGAGTTTCCGCAGCCGGGGATCATCCAACAGCGCGGAAACGTTCGAAGCATTCTTCGTCGGCAGCACGGCCACCACCCCGCGAGGCACCCCGGCGCGCGCAAGGAGTTGCGCAAGATACAGCATGGTGAGCGGGGTTTTCGATGCGGGCTTCACGATCATGGTGCAGCCGGCCGCCAGGGCCGGGCCCAGCTTGCGGGTGCCCATGGCCAGGGGAAAATTCCAGGGGGTGATGGCGAGGCAGGGACCCACCGGTTGGTGGGTCACCACGATCCGGCCGGTGCCGGTGGGGTTGTGGCGGTAGTCGCCCCGGATGCGCACGGCTTCTTCGGCGAACCAGCGGAAGAATTCAGCACCGTAGCTTACTTCGGCGCGGCTATCGGGCAGGGCCCGGCCGAGTTCCAGGGATTGCAGCCAGGCCAGCTCCTCCCCGTGGTCGAGAATGAGTTCGAAAGCGCGGTGCAGAATGGTGCTACGCTCTCGGCTGGGGGTGTTCGCCCAATCGGTGCCGGCTCGGACCGCGGCGGCCAGGGCCCGGCGCGCATCGGCTTCACTCGCCGACGCCACCCGGGCGAGCCTCGTGCCGTCGGAGGGGTTGATGACGGGGAAGGTGTCATTGGTGTCACTAGGAACAAATTCACCATCAATGAAGAGGTTGGTGGGAGTGGTGGCGAGCAGCGCAGTGATGTCCATGGGGATCCTTGATAGCGAGTGGAAGGGTATTGCTTACGTTACTAGTGTATCCCCACCCCGAATTCCTAGACACGTATGTCCAAAAACTAGTAACCTGGAGCTATGGCCCGGCCACCCCAACCAATCGACCCGAAACGCCGAACCCGGCTCCTCGCCACCGCCCGCGTCGTCTTCGCCACCCATGGCTTCACC
Source organism: Corynebacterium matruchotii (assembly GCF_011612265.2). Taxonomy (NCBI): domain Bacteria; kingdom Bacillati; phylum Actinomycetota; class Actinomycetes; order Mycobacteriales; family Corynebacteriaceae; genus Corynebacterium; species Corynebacterium matruchotii. The sequence goes on from NZ_CP050134.2 coordinate 1,884,502, forward strand.
AACGCCCGGCTCACCGACATCCTGCGGGAATCCGATTTTCCCCGCAGCTCCTTCTACTATTTCTTTCACACCAAAGACCAGCTCTTCGATGCCGCATTCGCCGATGGGCTCCGAGAACTCGCGGGCTATGTCACCGTTCCGGTCGTCGACAAGCTCACGCGGGACACATTCTGGCCGGCGCTCACCAACATCATCGCCGGAATGACCGCCGCTGCCACCCGCCCCGACCTCACCGCGGTGGGCACCATGTTTCACCTGGCTGACAAACCCCACTCCCCCAACCTCACCGAATTCGAACACGCCATCGACAAGTGGACGATGCGTATGGTCGACCGGGGGCTACGGCTCGGGCTGCTCGACCCCACCATTCCCCCACGCCTCCACGTTGACCTTGCCTACGCGGTTGCCACCAGGCTCGACGCGTGGGCGCTCCACCACCCGGACGCTCCCATGGCGGACCTGGCGAACACGCTCCTGCCCCGCATGCTGGGAAACCCCACCACACCTCACGATAAGGAATGACACATGTCCACCATTCTCGTCGCCGGCGCCACCGGCTACCTGGGAAGATTCATTGTTGCCGAACTGCATCGCCGCGGCTACCAGGTCCGGGCCCTAGTCCGCGACCTCGGCCGGGCGGAATCCCCAGGTATCTACGGCTCCCCAGGTCTCACTGGCCTGGTGGCGGACTGGTGTATCGGCGACGTCACCAACCCACGCGTCACCGCGGATCTCGCCCACGGGGTCACCGGCGTCATTTCCGCGCTCGGCGTCACCAGGCAAAAAGCCGACCTGTGGGACATTGACTACCGCGCTAACCTGGCGATCCTTGACTCCGCCCGCCGCCATGGGGTGAATAATTTCTGCTATGTCCATGCGTTGGGTGCCGAGCATTGCCCGGCGCGGATCACCCGGGCGAAAACCGCGTTCGTGCGGGAGCTCCAGGCAAGCCAGGTGACTGCCCAGGTGATAAGCCCCACGGGCTATTTTTCGGACATGGCCCAGGTCCTCGATATGGCGCGCCGGGGTCGGGTGGTTTTGTTGGATGATGCGGTGCGGATTAATCCGATTCATGGGCTGGATGTGGCGGGAGCATGTGTGGATCGGCATGTGGCTGGGGTTTCGGGTGAGTGGCGGATTGGTGGCCCGGAGGTTTTGACGTGGCGTGAGGTGGCGGAGTGTGCGTTTCGGATTCTGGACCGGCCGGCGCGGATCACGGTGTTGCCGCGGGTTGCGCGGGGACTGTTGGTGCGGCAGCCGTGGTGGGATGGGGTGCGGTTTGCAGCGTGGAGCATGACGCATGATTCGGTGGGTGAATCAATTGGCCGGCAGCGACTCTTGGATTTCTATAACGTGATCTTGGCTTAAGTTTCGGGCAAATATTACCTGATGCGACTACGGTTGGAGATGTATTGTGTGCCCAAGTTGTATGGGTATGCGACACGCATTACGTCACTATTTTCCGCAGTTTGAAATGGAGCGCATCTCTATGACCACCGATATTACGACGACCGACGCCTGGGCTAAGGTGGCGCAGGCACAGCAAAGCTTGGCACAGAAAACTTTACGGGAGCTTTTCGACGCTGACCCGCAGCGAGGGGAGAAGCTGAGCTTCACTGCGGCGGATCTGCACGTGGATCTGTCGAAAAATCTTGTGGATGATTCTACCCGTGATGCCCTCATTGAGTTGGCTCAGGCTGCTGGTTTGTCGGAGCGCATCGAGGCTATGTTCCGGGGCGATAAGATCAATAACACGGAGAATCGCTCGGTGTTGCACACCGCCCTGCGGCTGCCGGTGACTGAGGATTTAGTGGTTGATGGTCAGGATGTAGCAGCCGACGTGCATGAGGTATTGAGCCGCATGCGGGATTTCGCCACGTCGCTGCGGTCGGGGGCTTGGTTGGGGTATACCGGGCACACGATTAAGACCGTGGTGAATATTGGTATTGGCGGCTCGGATTTGGGACCGGCCATGGCAACTCGGGCGCTGCGCACCTATGCCACCGCCGGTATCAGTGCCAAGTTTGTGTCCAATGTGGACCCGGCCGACATCATTTCGGTGTTGGATGAGTGTGATCCCGAGTCCACGCTTTTCGTGGTTGCGTCGAAGACTTTTACCACGCAGGAAACGCTGACTAATGCGCATGCCGCTAAGCGGTGGCTGGTGGAGAAGTTGGGGGCGGAAGAGGCTGTGGCTAAGCATTTCGTAGCCGTGTCCACTAATGCGGAGAAAGTAGCCGCCTTTGGTATCGACACCAAGAACATGTTTGGTTTCTGGGAGTGGGTTGGTGGCCGCTATTCGGTGGATTCCGCCATTGGCCTGTCGCTCATGGCGGTGATTGGCCCGCAGGATTTCATGCGGTTCTTGGAGGGCATGCACGCAATGGATGTGCATTTCCGGTCCACGCCGCTGGCAGAGAACGTGCCGGTGCTCATGGGGTTGCTTGGGGTGTTGTATAACGATTTCTTTGGGGCTCAGACGCATGCGGTGCTGCCGTATTCGGAAGATTTGGGCCGGTTCCCCGCCTATTTACAGCAGTTGACCATGGAGTCAAATGGCAAATCGGTACGACGGGATGGTACGGCTGTAACCGTAAATACCGGGGAAATCTATTGGGGTGAGCCAGGTACTAATGGCCAGCATGCGTTCTTCCAATTGATGCACCAGGGCACGAAGCTGGTGCCCGCCGATTTCATCGGGTTTGCCCGGCCGAAGCAGGACCTGCCGACGGCCGATGGTACGGGCAGCATGCATGATTTGTTGATGAGTAACTTCTTCGCCCAGACGAAGGTTTTGGCCTTTGGTAAGACCGCGGAGGAAATCGCCACGGAGGGGGTGGCCCCAGCGGTTGTTCCGCACAAGGTGATGCCTGGTAATCGTCCGTCCACCACAATTATGGCGGAGGAGTTGACGCCAGCAGTGTTGGGCATGTTGATTGCGCTCTATGAACACATCACGTTTGTGGAGGGGACGATTTGGGATATTAACTCCTTTGACCAGTGGGGTGTTGAGTTGGGGAAGCAGCAGGCTAATGACCTGGCCCCGGCTGTGTCTGGTGCGGTCAAGGTGGATTCTGGCGATAGCTCAACCGATACGCTTATTTCGTGGTATCGGGAGCACCGCAACTAGGACCACGAAGGACCCCACTCAGAAACCCGAGTCAGGTTTCCTGAGTTTTCACCGATCTGCTTGAGGGGAGCTACATACCGTAGCTCCCCTCCCCCATGTTTTACCCCAATTAATCTTTGCTGTTTTAATACGATATTCTTTAAATCCGCAATCGGTTCCCCTGCGGGATGATGTCTACCCCCGATGCATCATACCCCTTCGACTACCCCCTATTTCAGGGCACCTAAACGTGGGTCCACATTTTTAGGTACCCACTTGTGGGTAGTAATGCCCGATCCCATTCCGGCTGACCTACCCATTTATGGGGCACCCGCTTAAGGGGCCCCACCTTAGGGCACCTATCCTAGGGCACCCGTCCTCATAGGAGGATGCCCAAATACCCCAATTCGGTGCCCCATACCCTATGGGTAAAGCAACCTTAATTGGGGTTATTTTTCCCGAATTAATACCCCCGTTTTTCACCCCTTAGTGCGAGGAATAATAACATTATTCATGTCCATAAAAAGGTCATATAAGATTAAAATTCTCTCACTTTTCTTTCCGTTCTTCTGTCACGCTAGAATTAAAAACCAAAGCTCACAGCATGCTAATTTAGTTCATTGAACATTCGATCATGCGTACGTGATATCTTCGATGCACATAGCAATAGAGAAAGAAATTCGTCGTGTCTTTTATGATGAAACCTGACCGAGTTCTTGTTCTAGGAGGAACAGGTTCTGTCGGTCGCCTCGTGGTTCAAGCACTGCTAAACCACGACATTTCTGCACGCCTATTGAGCAGGGATCCCCGCAAAGCCAAAAGAATGTTCGCCACCACCGACACCGGCAGCAATACCATCGATATTGCCGGCGGTGATCTCATGAACCCCGCAACCATTGCCGACGCACTCGATCATGTCAATGCTGTCATTCTCACCCATGGCGCACCCCATAATTCCGGCGAATACGAAAGTGTCGACTATGGGGCCATCCCCGCGCTCTTAGAGGCGTTGGGCAAGAAAACCATCCCTGTTGTCCTCATGAGCTCTATTGGGGTCACCCATAATGATGCCATCGAACTGCTCACCTGGAAACGCCGCGGTGAACGCCTACTCCGCAGCAGCGGGTTGCCCTACACTATTATCCGGCCCGGCTGGTTTGACGCCGGTACCGCCGAAGAACAGCACGCCGAACTCCGCCAGGGCGACAGCACCGAATACGGCTCTGTCCGCCGCGTCGATGTTGCCGAGGCACTCGTCCAGGCCACATTCCTTTCCGAAGCACTCTACCGAACCGTGGAGTTGTTCTCTGTCGAAGGCCCACCCCTGGAGGACTGGGCGGAAGCCTTCAACTCCACCGCCCCCGACGCCGCCGGCGCTCTCGATGGCATTAATGACAAAACCACCCTGCAGTTGGACCGGGAGCCTCACCGCATCATTGACGATCTTTACAAGTTCGGCAGCATGAAATAGTCTCCTGTAGGCGTCAGGCGTCGCGTGGAATCGCGTCATCGCCGCGCCAAGATTTCTCGTTTCACCACAGTGTTGTTGTGGCGGTCTTTCGCCCACATATCAAGCCACACATTGCCGTTTTCGATGTCGAGTGGGCATTGGAGTCTGCGAGTTTCCCCGTTTTCTGTCGGGGAGGCAGCCACACACTCGCTGTCCCAATATTTCAGATCCCGATCAAACTCAAGGACCGCCGCGTTTACCCGTGCTCCTGGCTTCGTAATATTCAACTGATTCACCACCATCACACTTGGCGGTGTGCAGTCAGAGGCCACCCCGGCATAGGTGACAGTCCACCCATAGGTTTCCGTCAAAACACGAAGACCATCATCACCGGCGGGATCCTCGCACCGGTAAATATCGTCCGCTCCCAGCTCAACACCATGGGATAATTCCTGCTGGCCCCACCCGGCCAATATGGCGCTCATGCTTGTGGGTGACAACCCCGATAAGTGAAACATACCCCGCATATTCGTGACGTTACGCACATCCCAGGCGGACAAGTCGCTATCAAATCTCGTTGCATTGGTAAACATATTGCTCATGTCGGTGGCGCTCACCGGCCGCCAGGTGGACAAATCCCCCTGAAAACCGGAGCTTTCAAACGCATGGGCGAAATTCTGGATTCGTTGAACATCCCAGCCGCTCACGTCCCCATAGATCTCGACAACGGAGTTAAAAACATTCTCCATTGTTGTGGCCTCGCTCAAATCCGGCGCCGGGGTTACAGACGCCATGGGCTCCGCGGTGTCCTGCCGTTCGCCCTGGCTGTCATCGGGGTTGGGAAGTTTGACCGAATAGAAGGCCATAAACATGCCTGCCAGACTTTGAAATTTATTGGTTCCCCACTGATGAATAATGGCATGAAGCTTGCCTGCCCCACGTTTTATGCCAAAATTCACCCCGGCGAATCCCCCACCATAAATACCCAGCGCAGCCGCCGGCTGACACGACCTGGCAGCGAATTCGGCAGCACTCATGGTTGCCTCTCCCCGGGAGTCAAGACACCAAATACGCACGTTGTCGTCCGCCTGGTCAATGGTGGGGGCGAAGTTTCCTTCACCAAAGACCTCAATGACAAACGCATCCGGATGCGCCTGCCGGAATTCTTGCACCGATTTTGCCGACACCCCCTGATTTGCCGGTGCTTCCAGTTTCCCTGGCACAGCCTGCTGGTCCAGGGTGGTTGCGGGAATCATCCGAAAAATCACCACCGCAAAAACCACCGCAACCGCGGCCATTATCAGGATAGTTACCAGGATGGGTTTCGGCATGGCCATGTGAAAAATTATTCCACAATCCCGACACCGACATGACGCAAATAAGCTTCCCGCTTAGCCCGGCGTCGACAAGCACGCCGCTAGGCGCGTCGATAAGCATCAGGGGACGTGGGGGCGATGTTCTGGATCATGACTACAACCGTAGCGGTGTTGTTGTAGTAATCTTTCACCCAGATCGTGTGCTCCCCCGGCGTGGTAACGTGGCATTCCAGTTCCTTGGGCTCGGTAGCGGTATGCGGCACCGCCGTGCATTCGTCGCCCCAGCGCCGCAGTGTCTTATCGGACAGCAACCGAACCACCATGGTCTCGGAAATCGGCTGGTTGGGGGCGGTTTGCTCCACCACATTCACTCGTGGCGGGTGGCAGTCTGGGGCCTGCGCCACGCTGCCAAGGTTGCCCGCCATCTTTGTTTTGAATGTTGGTAATTCTTTGGGTTTGCCGCAATAGTAAAGGGTGTTTGAGCTCAACGTCACATCATGCGGTAGGTTTGTCGCCCACCCTTCTATGATCGCGGTGACATGGGTTGGCGATAGTCCAACGTTGTCAAACATGTTGTGTATCGAAGTCACCCGGCGCATGTCCCATCGGGAAATATCGGAGTCGAACCATTCCGCATGGTCGAACATCATGCTCATATTGGTGGCGGTTTTCGGATTCCACTTGGAAATGTCCCCATGGAAACCGGAATCGTGAAACAGTCCCGAAAAGTCCGTCACGTGGCTCACATCCCACAGGCTCACGTCCCCCTGGAAGTCTTTCACATGCTGGAACGTGTTGCGCAGGCTTATGGCCTGGCTAAGGTCCGGGACTCCAGCATGCGGGGCGATCTCCACCCGCCGAAACCGCGCAAATGTTTCCGGCAGTTCCAAAAATTTATTCTTCCCCCACTGCTTCACGACCGCGGTTTCGCACGTCTCGGCTATCGTTGGGGTAAAGCTCATACTACGAAAATCACCACCATAGATCGCAATGGTCATGGCGTCGCTCTTTTCCTTGTAGCATGAGCTGTCCGGGACCTGTGCCACCTCTTGGAGGCTTTCCCGATGCGAATCAATGCACCATAGTTTCACGCCGCTATCCGCGCCATGAATGTTCGGCATGATGAGCTGCGGCCTAGGGTCGCGCACCGTCATGATAAACGCATCTGGGTGCTCCCGGGTAAAATCCGCCACCCGATTCGCCATAGTGTGCGGCGGCACTGTTCGATAACCCCTAGCGATGATGTTCCGGGCCGCAACCACGTCGATCCTGCCAGGCCGGGGCAAAAACGCAAAAACCACAGACACCGCGATAATAATAACCGCCCACGTAATGACTCGATAGTTTGGCTCCGACGCCAACGAGCGAATGGTTGTCATGAGATATCACTGCTTTCTTACGCTTGTCGACGCACGAACGTGGCGTAACCATAATCCAACCCACAGTATATGTACTACACAACCAAAAGCCTGTCTGACCTGGAAATATTTACCCCATATTCATCCTACTTTTATCCTGATGCCCCACATAAAAAGAATCCCCTTGAACCGCGATTGAGCTCGGCGGCCAAGGGGAATGAGGCGCTCAAACTAGAGTTGCACCACCTGCGTGTAGCCGTAAGGAATGGCGTTGGAAGGCACAACAGTTTTGCCGAAGGGGAAGCAGGCGATGGGAATCATTTTGAGGTTACCGATGCCCAGGGGGATGCCGATGATGGAAAGAAACAGCGGGACCGCCGTAATGACATGGCCAATGGCGATCCACAAGCCCGCAAGCAGAAACCAGATCACGTTTGCAAAGGCAATGCCGACATTATCGCCGCCGGGTTTTGTCACCACCGCGCGCCCGAACGGCCAGAGGGCGTAGCCGGCCATGCGGAAACTAGCGACCCCGAAGGGGATGGTGATAATGAGCACATACATAATAACCCCGGCGATGGCATAGCCGATGGCTAACCACAAACCGCTGAAGACAAACCAAATGAGATTGAGTAAAGTTTTCATGCCTTTAAGAATAGGCAAGTCTCTGAGCCCGGGGTTGCGTCAGCCGCAGATGGTCTAGATAACGGGTGGTTGGCAGCGCGGACACCACCAGATCATACGTTCTAGTTCCCCCTCATCCCCACCCGCGGCACCCCCTAACGTGCCGGTAGCGATAACCGTGCCGCACCTGCGACATGGTTGCCCATCCCGACCGAACACGTAGGTGGATTCCCCTACCCGGCGCACCCCGGTGGTGACGCGAAGCGGGGAAAGCCGATTGCCCCAGATGAGCCGCCGCGCAATGGCTAAAACCTGGTGCATGTCGCATAATTTCACGGGGGTTTGGGGGTGGATACCAGCGATGAAACAGATTTCGGCCCGGTATTCGTTGCCGATGCCGGCAAGATTGGTTTGGTCGAGAAGCGCGGTCCCCACGGGCCGATCCGGTCGCAGCATTATTCGACGCCACGCCTCAGGTTCGCCCATGTGTTCCCAATCCAGGGCAAGCACGTCCGGCCCCAGGTGACCAACGTGTTCCAGGTAGGTTTTGGCCGAGAATATTTTCACGAATCCAAGCGAATGACCCACCAGTTCGATGGGTTGGTGCGGCGGGTCGGCGACCCGGAGGATCAGGCGGGCGGTGTGGGCGGGTTTCCGCCAGCGGTCGCCAACACGGTGGATCGCCCAGGTTCCCTCCATTTTCAGATGCGTGTGGATTATAGCATCGTCTAGCTGCATAAAGAGGTGTTTACCGTAGGGCCATACTCGCCTGATAGTGGTGCCTGCAAGATTCACGGTTGCGTGCCGTGGCACGCGAATGTCGGCAGCAAGCACCGTCCGACCCACCAGGAATTGGAGCCGGCGGGACAGCTGGTAAATGGAATCACCTTCGGGCATGAAACCCCTTACCTCCTACCGCCACCGACGCCGGCCAGTCGACCCGCGGCCCGACGCCCCCGACAGCCCGTCGCCTAGTTGTTCGATTGCTTCGGTGACGCTGCGGCCTCGGTTCTGCGGCCCGGGAACCGGCGGTGCACCGATGCGTAACCCGCTTGGGGTGAGTCGAGCCCCGGCGGTCCGGAAGGCCTCAAGGTGAGGGCTCTCGTGCACCGGCTTGCCATTAAGCTTTTCAATGGTTATCCGCGTGGTGAGATTCTTCCCCACCGCCCCGGACAGGGCCTGCACAACTAGGCGAATAATGGTTTCCTCGGAGATTTCGGCCCGAGGCGGTAGAAACCAGGTGAGGGTTTTCCCGCCCCGGGTGAGGTGGGCCACCGGAAGGCCGTCGGCGAGCACCACAAGGGCGCCGGCCGCCCGACTGGGCGACTTGCCGTCCCCCGGCCACGGCAGGGCGGCACCATACGGGTTAGCGGGATCGCAGGCGGCGATCACACAAACGTTCGGTTCTAATGTGCCGGAGGGCCAGCCGGTCACGTCGTCAGTGTCGGCGAAACCACGAAGCCGGTCAATGACGGCGGCGGTGGCAAATTGGGCCGCGCCCAGGTCGGTAATGAAGTGCCCCCTGAGGGCCTTGCCGGATTCTTCGAAACTGCTCAATACCTTGTAGGCCAGGGCGAAACCGCCAAGAACGTTTTCCGCCTGGATCGCACCCCGGGTCACCACACCATAGCGGTCGAGCCACGCCTCCCCCAGGGCAACGGAGCGGGATGTGGGGTCAGCCGTGGGGATCGGACTCAACCCCCACCTGCCGGTCATATCGGGTGGGGTTTGATGGATGACGCCAACATACCCGCCCATTCGCCCCATCCGTCCCTGCCTGCCTGGGCGTCCCGGCCTGCCGGCTCGAAGCCGGGAACGGGCCGGGGTCCGACTGGTCCGGTGAGCGGTTTTTCCCTGAGCCAGGCGGGCGGCAAGCGGGGCAAAACTATCGGGGCTCACCAGGCCGCAATCAAAAAGCTCCCAGAGGGCGGCGCGGGTTGCTGCCGGGTCGCCCACCTGGTCCACCAAGCTGTCGAAGAGGAAACCACCGCCCGGGCTGCCGGACATCATGTCGTATATGCTGCGGGCCGCGGGGCTCAGCGTGGGCGGCTCCACTTCCACGGGGACGAGATCGGCGGCGTATTCGGCGGGCAGAAGCAGTACCCATGGGTCATTGGTTCCGGCAAGTCCGGCGCCCACAATGCGAATGTCACCATCGTGACAAAGCTGCTGCAAATCTGCTGGGTTATAGTCGCGCACCCGGCTCGGCAGGATGAGGGTTTCCCAAGCGCTGGCGGGCAATCGCACGCCTGCCAATTGCTCACACACCGCATAAATTTCGTCCCCAACATCCAGGCTATCGTGGCGCGGCTGACCCGTGGTTTTTATTGGAGAAATGCCATGCCAGTCGATGAGGAACCTGGCATAGGCGCTGTGGCTCACCGGCTGGGTTTGGGCGCGGGCGGCGGCCAACGAGCGAGAGCGAATAAGTTTCAGCACATCGGCGGCAACATACTCTGGTTCATCAACCCCATGCCGGTAGTGGCCGACGATGATCAGGCCGGTGTCAACGAGCCCGGACAGCAGGTTGTGGGCCACACTTGGGGCCAGACCGAAAGCTGCTACCATGTCCGCCAATAGGAATGGTCCCCGGGTGCGACACCAGCGGCTCGCTAGCTGTTCTAGGGCATCCGGCACCAGGGCGGTGGGTGCGGCAACACCAGGTGGAACGGGAATCCCAAGACCATCGCGGAGAAGCGGCGCATCCGAAACCTGGGCAAGATGTTCCACGCCGGCAATGCGGACACGCATGACTCGCTGACGATCGAGGTCGTCGATGCGGAAAGCGTCGACAAGCATGTGCTGCGGCAGGTCGACAATGGGAATCGGGCCCAGGATGCGGAGGGCGTCGATGAGCTCCTCACCGGTGCGAGCCCGGCGGTCGGGGGCTATGCGACGCAGGCGGGCATCGACGTCGGCGATGATATCGGGATCAAGCAGATCCCGGAGCTCAACCGAACCCAAAAGTTTCGCCAATAGTTTCGGGTCGAGGGCAAGAGCGGCGGCACGTTTTTCCGCCAATGGCGAGTCGGTTTCGTATATGAAAGCACCGGTGTAGGTGAAGAGCATGGCGACCGCGAAGGGTGAAGGTTGCATGGTTTCCACCTCCGCAATTCGGACACGCATGCCCTTTATGTCCTCGCAAAGTTGCACCAATGCCGGCAGATCATACACGTCTTGCAGACACTCGCGGACCGCCTCAAGAATGATGGGAAAGTTGGGATATTTCCGTGCCACATCCAAAAGTTGGGCGGCGCGCTGACGTTGCTGCCACAGTGGGGCACGCTTACCGGGGTTATGGCGCGGCAACAATAATCCCCGAGCGGCACATTCACGGAATCGGGCGGCAAATAGCGCCGAATTCCCCACCTGCTCCGCCACGATATCGGCAATATCATCAGGGTCAATCTGGAAAAGACCGGCACCCGGCACCACATCCGACTCAGGCAGCCGAAGCACGATGCCATCGTCACCGCTCACGGGTTGCGCATCAATCCCCATATCCGAACTGATTTTCGCACCCACGGCGAGCGCCCAAGCGGCATTCACTCCCCGCCCATAGGGGGAATGCAGCACTACACGCCAATCCCCCACTTCATCACGAAAACGCTCTACAAGTAAGGTTTTCTCATCCGGCATAATGCCCGTCACATCCCGCTGTTCCGAAATGAAACGCCGAATATTATCGGAAGCCCACTCATCCAATCCATCGAATATGTGTTCAGATTCCGCGTTGGGTTTTTCGGCAACATCCTGTGCCGAATCCACTGCTAGGGACTGCGCCACAGCGCGGCGAAACTCCCCCACCGCCCTGCCGAGTTCCGCCGGTCGACCCACCTGATCCCCCAACCAAAACGGCAGCCGGCCAGACGAACCTGGCGCAGGCGTCACAAGCACTTGGTCTCGGGTGATTTCCTCGATGCGCCAGCTCGATGCCCCGAGGGTAAAGACGTCTCCTACCCGGGATTCGTACACCATTTCCTCATCAAGTTCGCCCACCCGGCGCGCCCCTTCGCCGCCGCCCAAGAGAAAGACCCCGAACATGCCGCGGTCGGCAATGGTGCCGCCGCTTGTGACCGCGATGCGCTGGGCACCGGGCCTGGCCGAGAGGGTTCCGGTGATGCGATCGTAGATGATGCGGGGGCGGAGTTCGGCAAAGTCGGTGGAGGGATAACTGCCGCTAGCCAGGTTTATTACGGCATCAAAAACTTCCCGATCAAGATTGTGGTAGGGGTAGGCTCTGGTGACTGTTTCGAACCATTGTTCTACATCCCAGTCGGCGACGGAGACGGCGGCAATGGTGTGTTGGAGTAGCACGTCAAGCGCGTTGGTGGGGATGCGGATTTCCTCGATGAGCCCGGCCCGCATGCGTTGGACGGTGACCGCGGTGTTCACGAGGTCGGCTCGGTGCTTGGGGTAGAAAATTCCGGTGGATGCGACGCCGACGATGTGTCCGGCCCGACCAACGCGCTGGAGGCCGCTGGCAACGGATGGCGGGGATTCGATTTGGACGACAAGGTCGATGGCCCCCATGTCGATTCCTAGTTCGAGGGAGCTGGTGGCGACAACGGCTTTGATTAGGCCTTCTTTGAGGAGGGTTTCGGTGCGGGCTCGTTCTTCTTGGGCGACAGAACCGTGGTGGGCGCGGGCGATATCGCGGGGTGCGGTAACGATTTCGTCCGAGGGCTTCATCATGTCTGCCGGTGGCCGGCCGCGGCGTGCAGCTGGCGGTATCGGCGGCGCCTGCCGTGCCGACCGGGCATCGGCCCCGTCGGTATCATCGCCTCCCTGGACCCCGACCCCGGCTGCACGGGCACGATCATGGGCACAGGCGTGGGCATGAAGTTCGTTGAGCTTGGCGGTGAGTTTTTCGGCGATCCTGCGGGAGTTGACGAACACCAGCGTGGATTGGTGGGCCATGATAGTGGCGTAGAGGTGTTGTTCGATGTGCGGCCAGATAGAGGTGGTGGTATCCGAAGCCACGGGAACATCCAGGATCGCGGCACCCAAAGCCGAGGTCGCACCCGAGGCCACGGGGGGATCCGATATCATGCCGGCGTCTGGCCCCACGACCGCATTCGATGTTTCCGAACCACCCAACATTTCCGAACCACCCAACGCCTCCGAATCGTCGGCTCCATCATCAGCAACGAGTGGGCTGGCTAATCCCAGCGGGTCGTCAATGGTGTAGTCACCAATGGTGGAACCCAGTTCGGGGGCAGGAAGGTCACTCATGTCGGGAACGGGGACGACCACGGAAAGGTCCCAGGTTTTGGTTGCTGGTGGGTCGATGATCGTGACGGGGTGACGGCCGCCCAGGAACCGGGCAATGGTTTCATGGGGTCGGACGGTGGCGGAAAGCCCAATGCGCTGGAGGGGTTTTTCGACTAAATGTTCGAGCCGTTCCAGGGTGAGGGCGAGGTGAACTCCGCGTTTCGTGCCAGCAATGGCGTGGATTTCGTCGACAATGATGGTGGTGACGGTGCTGAGGATAGTGGCCGCCTTGGAAGTGAGCATGAGGTAGGCGGATTCCGGGGTGGTGATGAGAATGTCGGGTGGGTTGCGAATGTGGGCGGCTCGTTCCGCAGCAGTGGTGTCGCCGCTGCGGACGGCCACGGTGATATCGGGGTGGTGGATCCCGAGCCTGGCGGCGGTGTGGTTGATGCCGGTGAGAGGTGCGCGAAGGTTGAGTTCCACATCGGTGCCTAGGGCTTTGAGCGGGGAAATGTAGAGGATTTTCACGCCTGCGGGAGCGTCAGTCTGTGTGTTGGTCTGTGTGTCGATTTGCGAGTGAGTCGCCCCACTGCTCGGCGCGTGGGCGGGCACGCCAGCCGTCTCAATCATGTCGGATGTGGTGGGATACGGGCGGGGTTTTTCGGTGGTATTGCCGTCACTTTCGGCTGTGAGGGTTTCTTGCAGTGAAGTTTTTGTAGTGGGATTGACCACAGGTAGGTGGGTTTGGCCGGGTGCGGTGGCGAGGGTATTGAGTGCCCATAAAAAGGCGGCAAGGGTTTTCCCAGATCCGGTGGGAGCCACGACTAATGCGTTTTCACCTGCGGAAATGGCAGACCAGGCGGCGGTCTGCACGGGGGTTGGGTGGGCGAATACATCCCGAAACCAGGTGGCAATGTGGGGAGAGAATTTGTCTAAAATGTGGTCTTCTGGTTCTGGGATGGGGTTGGTGGGCATGCTTCCATTCAATCAAACAACTAAACTTTATTAGTATGACTGCTCATTTAGATGATGCCACTTTGACTCACCATCTTGCCCAGAGTACCGCCGATCTATTAAAGGGGATACGTAACGTGGGTGCGTTACGGGATCGGGCTTTGGGTGATGCTGGTGATGATTTAGCCCAGAACTGGATTGCGCGAGTGCTTGAGCAACATCGCCCCGATGATGGGTTCTTGTCGGAAGAAGCCGCGGATAATCCAGAACGGTTGGGGAAAGACCGGGTGTGGATTATTGACCCCCTCGATGGCACCAGAGAATATGCTACAGGCCGGCAGGACTGGGCCATTCACATTGCGTTAGTGGAGAATGGTGTGCCGACCCATGCGGCTGTGGGATTACCGGATTTGGGGGTGGTATTTTTGTCGTCGGATGCCCGCGCGGTGTCGGGCCCGTATGCGAAACGGATTGTGGTGTCGCATAATCGGGCGCCGGCGGTGGCACATCATGTGGCGGAGAAGCTGGGCTTTGTAACTTCCCCGCTGGGGTCGGCTGGCGCTAAGGCCATGCATGTGTTGATCGGCGATTATGACGCCTATATCCATGCAGGGGGCCAATATGAGTGGGATTCGGCGGCACCGGTGGGCGTGTGCAAGGCCGCTGGGCTGCATTGCTCCCGGCTGGATGGCAGCGAATTGCTGTACAACAATAAGGACACGTATATGCCGGACATTTTGATTTGTCGCCCCGAGTTGGCGGACGACATTTTAGAGATGGCGGCGACGTTCCGACAGGAAAACGGTTCTTACTAGTTTTCAATATGAGTCCTTGAGGTGGGGTTCGTGTTTGTGCTCCACCTACGAGGCCACCTCATTTCCCCGCCTTAACCTGTTCGGGCTGGACCGCACATGGGTGTTGCACGCATGCATGCGCGGGTTTCCTGAAGGTTTGGTGGGGTTTTGTGTGTGGTCATTATATATGTCCGGTTTAGCGTTACACTGTGAACCATGCCTGATAACAACACTGTAACGATTGCCACTCCGTATGAGGATTTGCTGCGGAAGATTCTGGCCGAAGGTACGCATAAAAATGATCGCACGGGTACGGGAACAACGAGTTTGTTTGCCCAACAGTTGCGGTTTGATTTGGCGGAATCGTTTCCGTTGATCACGACAAAGCAGGTGCATTTTCATTCGGTTGTGGGGGAATTGTTGTGGTTTTTGTCGGGGTCGTCAAATGTGGCGTGGTTGCAGGAAAATGGGATTCGGATTTGGAACGAGTGGGCGGATGACCAGGGTGAGTTAGGGCCGGTGTATGGGGTGCAGTGGCGGAGTTGGCCGACACCTGATGGGGGGTATGTGGACCAGATTTCCGCGTCGTTAGCAATGCTGCGGGCAGATCCTGATTCGCGGCGGAATATAGTGTCGGCGTGGAATGTGGGCGAGTTACCGAAGATGGCGTTGCCGCCGTGCCATTTATTATTCCAGCTGTATGTGGCCGATAATAGGCTGTCGTGCCAGGTGTATCAGCGGAGCGCGGACATGTTTTTAGGCGTGCCGTTTAACATTGCGTCGTATTCGCTTTTGACCCATATGTTGGCACAGCAAGCTGGGCTTCGTGTGGGCGAGCTTATTTGGACTGGGGGTGATTGCCATATTTACGATAATCACCGTGAGCAGGTGGCGTTGCAGTTAACGCGGGATCCTCGACCGTATCCCCAGTTGGAGTTGCGGAAGGCCGCGGATTTGTTTAGCTACACGTTTTCCGATGTGGCGGTGCGTGGTTATAATCCGCACCCGAGGATTCCGGCCCGGGTTTCGGTGTAATGATGTTGCGGGCGATTTGGGCGCAGAATCTTATGGGGCTTATTGGTGATGGTAAGTCTATGCCGTGGCATGTGCCGGAGGATTTGCAGCATTTTAAGAAGCTCACCTTGGGGTCGCCGATTATCATGGGGCGACGCACATGGGAGTCGTTGCCGGTGCGGCCGTTGCCGGGCCGGAAGAATTTGGTGTTGTCTCGTCGCACGCCGGGTAAGTGGTCGAATGGGGCGAGCGTGATCGCTAGTGTGCCGGAGTCCGGCTGGGTGATTGGGGGCGGGGTGGTATATGCGGCCACGATCGACAAGGTGCAGGAGATTCATCGCACGCTTATCGACGCTCCGACGAACCTCTTCGAATTGGGAGATCGGGCGGTGTTCGCGCCAACCATTCCACCAGATTTCCAGTTAGTGCAGCATAGTAAGTGGTTGAAGTCATCGTCTGGGCTGCGCTATAAGTTCGAGACCTGGACGAAAAATATATCCCGGTAACCGGGAATCTTTATCCCATGGTTTTTGTTATACCTGACATGACTAATGATCTTGTTACCTTATACGTGACGTCGTGGTGCCCATTCTGCCAGCGACTCATAAGCGCGCTTGACGACGCTGCCGTGCCGTATGCTGCCATTGATGTTGACCATGATGCCGAGGCCGCCCGGTGGGTGGAATCCGTCAATAATGGCAATCGGGTGGTGCCCACAGTGTTGTATTCGGATGGGACGCATGCTACCAATCCGCCGGCGAAGGTGGTGGCACGGAAATACGCCCGCCTGGCAGCCACCAAGGCGTGAGCTAGTTCAATTCGCGCAGGAGGTAAATGTCCATGATCCAACCGTGTTCTTTCCGAAGCCGGGTTTTCAGTGCGGCAACTTCAGCACCAATATCATGGGCATAGCCACTGCGGAGTACTTCCTTATCGGTGCCAAGGTAGGCACCCCACCACATGTAGGTGTAGGGGGTGTAGGCGGTAAGCCAGGCGGCGCCGCCATCGAGCATGACCACGCAATTGCGGTGGCGGGCCCCGTCCATGAGCTGGCGGCCGGTGGTGATGACGATTTCTTCTCCAATACGGTTTAAGACAATGCGGTGGGCAGCGGTAAGCGCTTGGACCGCGGTAATGCCGGGGATAACAACAACATCTACGGGCGTCGTAAAGCGTTCAATGACTCGGAGCGTCGAATCATACAGCGATGGGTCCCCCCAGACGAGTATGGCCGCGGTGCCGTCCTCAGGGGTGTTTTCTACGACGGCACGCTCGACGACTTCCGCACGGGCCTGATGCCAGCGTTGCACTTCAGCCTGGTAGTCGACGGGTTTCCGGTCGCGTGGTGGATCGAGGACGGTCACCAACGGCACGTCGGGGCTATGCGTGGCGAGTATTTCTTTGCGTAACTCTAATAAATCGTGTTTTTCCTCACCTTTATCTATGGCTATAACCACGTCTGCTTGTTGTAATGTAGCTACCCCCTCAACGGTGAGGTGTTGTGGATTTCCGGAACCGATACCGATGATAGCGATGCGCCGCATGATGCCCCTTTCAAATAGTTCTTTGATGCCAGTGTAAACCATCTATCAGGGATTTTAGCCGAACCCAGCCAACAAATTTTTAGAACAAGCGTGCTAGTTTTAATATTTCAACCGGATTATTAATAATTGATATCCAAAGTGGTCACGTCGATTTTTCCGCTAGTCATTCCGGCCATGGAAATCGCACATGTCATCCCCTAACTCGAACATCAATGACAGTGCATAGAAATAAAATCAAGCCCCACTATCGCAGGTTCTACCTGGTAGCAGGGCTACAGCGGTGCCCCAGAGAGGATTCGAACCTCCGACACCGGCTTTAGGAGAGCCGTGCTCTATCCACTGAGCTACTGGGGCAAACAAATGTCAACACACTTGCGAACGTTAGCGTACCGGACAATCTGCGTAGAACAAATTAACCACCATCCACCTTACGTGGGAACACACGAACGAATACCCCATAACTAGCTGTGAATTAGTACCCTAAAGCAGTAATTTACCCCCCAAACAGGGAGGATGGAATCAGAAGTACTACTACTGTTCACTACCCCCGATCCGGGTTAATCGACGCAAGTGCATCAAGCGATGGCATCATCTTGGTTAAAGTTTTTAAATAGTTGTCCATCGCCTATGTAGGGGTAATTATGTCTGAATTAAAACCAACGTTCACCGATGTTAAGCAGCGCAAGGTCGTGGCAAAGTTTGTAGAAGAGGTCGGGTTCGAGTACCTCAGCATTGAAACAATTAATGCCGACGGGGAATCCACCTCCCAGATTCTGGAACTCAACGTTTATGACGCCAAGCGCCTCAGTGAGGCATGTGAGGCATTCCTCAAGCGCAGTATTGCCCGGAACTTTGCCCAGTTCTCCGGTCATTTAACTCCCCATGATCGTGTCGAGCTCGCCAATGAGGAAGACAAATAACGCCTGCTAGTCTGCTACTTCATTGCCCACCCCGTTCGGTGGGCGGTTTTTTATTGTCTCGCCTGTCGACGACCTCCCGGTGGGACCGCGCGGCACCCCCTATATTAGGCGCCACGCTTTAGAATGGTTGCGGGATAGTTCGAACCAAGTTTTACAATAAAGACTCATAATTTCTTACGTTCTTCACGAGCTTTATTCGCCTAACATCAAGGATACGATTATCATGCCCCGGCCCAATCCGTTTTCCCGTAAACCTAACGACGACCAGTCGCCCGAGACTATGATGTTCCCTACGGACGACACCCAAATGATGGATGAGCCCGTGCCAGCAAATGCTGACGATGCAGATTCGACGATTATCATGCCTCGGGTCGATGATCCGCCATATCATCCGCAACAAATGCCCACTCGACGGCCACAACAGCAACAACCGCAGCAGCAGCCGCAAGAAACACAGCAGCTACGCCGCCCCGAGCCGCCAGCCCGCCAATCGGAGGCCCACCCGCAGCAGCAAATGCCGCCCACACCGCAAAGTGCCCCTACCCAATATATTCCGGCCCAGGGCGAGGAATATGATGATGGGTACGATGACGGCTACGACGATTATGATAACGGCTATCAAAATAGTGGTTACGCCGACGACGGCTACCAGGATGATTACGATGACCGTGACCGTTATAGCCGTGGCAATCGGGGCCGGCGAGGTGGGCGCGATAACCGCGACTACGACGATGGTTATGACGACAGCTACGACGATGAATACTATGGCGGCTACCAGGAGCCGCCAGCGCCTCGGCCATGGCAGCGGATATTGGCACTCGTCGCCATTTTTGTCGGTGTGGCGGGACTTTTTGGCCAGTTCATCACCGGTTTTTCGTTTGGCCTCACCCTTATTGCGCTGGCCTTGCTGAGTGTGGGTATTTGGTGGTTTGTGTCGAAGCCTGGTGCCCGCAGGTGGCTGGTGGCTGGCCCCGCCGCGGTGTTAGCGATTCTTCTGGGCGCCATTTTGTATTTCGCCAGCGAGTCATCGTCCACCTCGTCAACGACCACAAGTACCACCCCGGCGACGCCCACACCAGCACCCGACATGGGTGCGAATAATACGCCAGCGGCACCGGATGCGAATACGCAGAATCAACAGCAGCAGGCCCCAGCACCCGCACCTGCCCCGGTGGAGGTGCCGAACGTGCCGCAGACAACGGTAGCGCCACCAGCAGCTCCCACGCAAAATAATGATTTACTTCAGGGCCTCAATGATTTATTGCAGCAAGGTGGCGGTGGGCAACCAACAAATAATGCACCACAGCAGCAAACCCCGGAGCAACAGCAGACCCCTGGTAATGGCCAACAGCAACAGCAGGCCCCCATGATTATGCCTTCGCTTCCTGGGGCGGAGAATAACCCACTTCGGTAGGAGTTTCTGGCAGGCCAAGGCCGATTATCACAGTGCACACCATTGTGCTTTCTTAAGAATCAGTCTTATACTCAGCTTTGAGATTTCCCATGATTTCTATGAGGTTGTTTTCAGCTTCATGGGAAATCCGCTCATCACTGATTTCCGTTCACGCATAAGGATGCATTGGCTCATGCCCCGGTTCTCCCCTCAGGGTGCCCTGCACTTCGACAGGCACCGACAACTAGTTATAGCCCCCATTGACCCTGTGACACCGCTCATGTCCACCCCACAGTTCGGCATCATGATGGAGGCATCATCGTGGTAGCCACCACCAACACAGTGTCTCAAATCATAAAAACCATCCTGGCGATTATCGGTATCGTCTTTGGCGGCCTCCTCATCCTCGGTGGGCTCATCGACCGTGCCGCCTGGCCCTTCCTTGTGGGGTCAGCATTCCTTGGGCCAGCCGTGTGGTGGTTCGTGACAGAGCCGGGACAACGCCGGTGGAAGGCCGTTATCCCATCGGCCCTACTGTCGTTTTTCGTTGGAGCTGGCATGGCCCCGAGCACTAAACAGGAGCAGCCGGCGGCCGCGGTCATGGCCACACCTAGCAGCTCAAGCGCCCCAACCACGACAAAGAAAACCACCACCTCTCGGCCCACCACGACGAGTCGAACCACCACCGCCACAACAACATCGGCGTCGCCCACGACCAGCACCGTCGTATCCCAGGAGCAAGTTGTGTCCGACAATCACACAGACCACTATGTGCGAGACCCCGAACCGGCACCCGTGATCGTGCCGGAACCGGAGTACCCACCCGCACCTGCGCCGGAGCCGGAAACCGCCCCAGCGCAAAATGTTTATTACCCGAACTGTAAGGCGGCAAAGGCCGCAGGTGCGGCACCACTCTATCAAGGCGAACCAGGTTACCGACCTGGATTGGATCGTGACCAAGACGGCGTCGCCTGCGAACGATAAGTTCTACTGATAGAAAATCACCCATCCCCTGGCTGTAATTTTGCTACATCCAGGGGATTTTTCTGTTACTGGTGTGACTAGATGTTACTAATGGGGTCAGTTGGGCTGATGTTTCATGTACTTTCCCTGGGTTTTATCCAAAAATTTAGATAAAATTTAGAAAAGAAAATATCCCCCATTCATTTCTCATAATTTTAAGTATTTAATGCAATGGCCAACGAGTGCCGTAGGTAAAATCGTCGTAAAGCAGCGAAAATAACCAAAGAAGCTCGCTGATAAATATTAAAATATTTTAATAATGCTACCGTGATAGACATTTAGATTATTTTTCCGGTTCCCGCCGAGAATCGACATTTTCCCAAAAAGGTCTAAACTCAAGGTTCAGGGTTTCGGTCACTCGGTCCATTTCTCGCGCTGAGCGACCTCTTATGAACCTTTTTTAATAGTAAATTCTAATTACTTTGACGTTGCCCCGTCGTTGGATTGAGTAGAAAGGAGCCGCGCCATGATACTGCCACTCTCACGGTTCACTATGACGGTTGCAGTGAGTGTCGCATTAGTTGTGATGCTCCCGTATTTCGCCTGGTTAACGTATACGTTGCAGTTGGTGGAGCCGGATATATCTGGGGCGGTCATGTCCGCGGCACGAAGGTCGACGGCCGAATCCTCCCCCACCACAAGTAGGATGGTTACTCCGCTAGCAGATGGTTCGCTGGCGGAGATTTCTTACGATGACCCGAACGCGCAGCGACTTGCGGATGCCACAGCATCGCAGGGTGGGGTACCGATCTGCGAGTGTTTACCCGACTGGGGTTCAGGTGCCACACTCATGTGCGATGGCACACTGCTCTACACCGCCCATTGCGTCGATTCGGTGTCGAACCCGGGCGATGACGCCACTCCTGCGCTTTCCAACCCCGATCACCCGGAACTTATGGCTCCCCAAATAGAGCAACGGGTAGAGCAGCGTGGGGAAGGGTCATCAGAGCCCCAACAATGATTGAATTTATCGGGTTTTCCTCGGTAGCTACACTATAGTGCCATGGTTACCACAATGATGCCCGAGTCACATGTTGTTTTAGCTGCGGGCAATGTCGAATCGAATCCCCTGGTGTCGTTTGCCTGGATCATGGCTGCCGCAGTGATGGCACCGCTGATTTCCTGGGCGACGGGAAAACGCGTACCGGCTGTGGTACTACTCATTGGGGCGGGCATTCTTATAGGCCCGCACTGGCTGGGGTTGGCGTCCACCGAAGGTGGCGTGGGGCTATTAAAACAGTTGGGGTTGGGGATGCTCTTTCTCTTGGCCGGCTATGAGATTAACCCTGCCATGATCCGCAGCAGAGAGGGCCGCACGAGCGCAACCACCTGGTTGGTGTGCATGGGGCTGAGTTTCGCCGGGGCGTGTGCGCTTCTGCACCCCCATAACACGTCAACGGCGGTGGTGCTGGCCATCGCATTTACGTCCACGGCCGTGGGCACGCTCATGCCCATCATGAAGCAGCAGCAGGTGCTGCACACTCCGGTGGGGCGATCGTTGTTGGTGCATGGTGCGATTGGCGAGATCTTCCCCATTTTTGCAATGGCGTTATTATTGTCGGCACGCAGCACGTGGGTAACGGCGATTGTTTTGGCTGCGTTCTTTGTGATTGCCCTCGTGGTGGCAGCCATTCCACGGACGGTACGGTTTCTCTTGCCGTGGACCGCGCGGGCCATGGTTCTCAATGCCGGGGCGACGAACCAAACGGTGATGCGGTTGGTGCTGTGGATGCTGGGTGTGCTCATGGCTGTCGCAGCGGTGTTCGAATTGGATGTGGTGTTGGGTGCGTTTGCGGCTGGGTTTATTTTGCGTCGTCTCGTCCCGGAGAAATTCGGCGAGGCCGTAGAGCAGCGGCTCGACATTGTTGGGTATTCGTTGCTGATTCCGGTGTTTTTTGTGTGTTCGGGAATGACGATCGACCCCCGGCTGTGGTTGATAAACCCTGGTTGTTGTGCATTTTAGTGCCGTTGATTTATGTGGTTCGGGGGCTACCGGTGCTCATTCGGGAGTTGTTCTTTACCACTGGGTCCCAATTAACAAATGTGCGGGAGAAGATCCAGCTGAGCCTCTATGCGGCAACGGCGCTTCCGATCATTGCGGCGGTCACCGAAGTGGCGGTGGAATCGCAATTATTGTCGGAGGAGAATGCGTCACTGCTGGTAGCTGCCGGTTCGGTAACGGTACTCATCTTCCCGTTTATAGCGAATATGATTCAACCAGCGGAAACTCCTGCGACTTCGCTGAGGACTTCCTAAGATTCGAAACTAATGTTATTGTTGTTGACTAGTGTTACATAAGTGAAGATTTAATAGCTTTGTAAGCTTTGCGACGACGTTCCGCACCATCACCCGTCGCAATGCAACACAAGTAGGGAGACCCATGTCCATATTTTCCGCCCTGTCGCGCCGCCGATTTCTTCAAACCGCCGCACTGACCATCGCCAGCAGCTTTGCCTTCGCCGCCGCCGGCATCACCGCGCCGCAAGCATTCGCTCTCGGACCCGTCCTGGGAACCGTCATCGACTACGCTGCCGGCGTACCAGACGGCAGCACCATCAAAGAAGCCGGCCACCTCGGCTCTGTCCGATACGTATCCCAACGCCGCCCCGGCGCGGAATGGATGCTCGGCAAGCCCGTCACCATAGAGGAAACCAAAGACCAGGCCGCCAACGGCCTCAAGGTCGCCTCCATATACCAGTTCGGCAAGGACGAAACCGCCGACTGGAAACAAGGTGCCGCGGGTGCCGCAGTGCACGCCCCCCAGGCCATCCAGCTGCATACTGCCGCCGGTGGTCCCAAGGGCCGGCCCATCTATGTGGCTATCGACGACAATCCGTCCCGGGAAGAATACGATAATCAGATCCGCCCTTATCTCAAGGCCTTCGATGAGATCCTCAAGAGTCAGGGCTACACCATGGGCGTGTATGCCAACTACGGCACTATTGATTGGGCAATCCAGGATGGCCTTGGCTCCTATTTCTGGCAGCATGATTGGGGTTCTAACGGGCAGATTCACCCGCGGGTTACGTTGCACCAGGTGGCTGGCGAAACCGAGAACCTCGATGGTATTGAGGTTGATGTCAATGATGTGTATGCGGAAGACTGGGGCCAGTGGACACCCGGCCAGGCGGATACCCCCACCCCCAGTGGGCAGACCACTGCCAATAGTGGCAATGTGAAACTGCCTTCGGGTGCGAGCGGGAATGCGAAAAATAATCAGTCAAGTGCTACCCTTCCGCAAACGTTGGCCGGCAAAAATCTGGATGCTAAAACCATCCGGCAGCTGGGTAATTCGGTGAATAGTATTTCCAGCAAGCTACCGGTTGGGCAGCAAATCGTTCTGCCTTCGGAAGAGCAGATCAATATGATTTTGCAGATCGCCAAGTCGTCGAGTTAACCGGTAGCCCACCGACTAGTAATCGGTGGGCTCTTTCGTCGCCGTGGTTGTGGCTGTTTTGGTCACGGCCGCGGTTTTTGTGTTGGCGGTTCCAGAAGCCGCGCGGCTCGTTAAGGTGGCGGATGTTGAAGTTGCGGACGTGGTTTCCGACGCCGATGGTTTTTCGGTTTCGGTCGGGTATGGTTTACCCTCGCCTAAAACCTGGTATTTCATCATGTCGGTGAGCGTGGTTTTCGACGTATTCACCGCACCCACGGCCACGAAATCAGACCCGTAACCGGCCGAAAAGTATTCCTTGTTTTCGTCGCTTTCGGCGGTCTGGCTGCCGATGATGTTCGGCAATACGCCGCTGCCGTAGTTTTGTTGCGGGTTGAGGCTTTGTCGTTCCCGCATGACGGCCAACAGCGTGGCGTCGGGTTCCCGGTCAAGTAGTTGACCAAGGAAATACGCCACATCATACGAACTGGTTTGCGAATACGCCCAGTAGTTATTGGCGGTTGTGGCGTCTAACTGGTATTTGTCTGCCACCCACGAGATGGAATTGGGGAACACCGAATAGAGTTCGTCGGTGATGGCATTATCATCATGAAGCAGCATGCGCCGGGCTTGTTCCCGTTCTTTTTCCCCGCCCTTCGTGAACGCGTAGTGCCCAATAAATAGTCGAACTATGCCTTGGGCGCGGCGGGAATTGCGTTCATTGGTGGAGCCTACGTGTTTGCCCGTCCGCAAATTCACGTAGGTGTATTGGTACGGCAGGTGATCGAAGGTGCGTTTCGCCTGTTTTTTGTATTCAAAGCCCTGAAGCGACAGGCCGGGTGTGCGGTCGACGTCGGCAAGCTCTTCAGGGGATTTCAGCACCACGTTCGTGATGTCGGTGGTGATCGATCTGCCGCAGCCCGTGACCAGTAGTGCGCTACACACCACCGCGGTGGTGACGGCTCGGGAATAACTACTCGCAGATCTACTGGGCATGCGCTAAATTCTAGCGCCCCACCGTGAAAAAAGCGTGGTTATGTTTGAGTTATCTTTCTCTTCGGCATCATTTATTATGCAAGCATGAAGATAATCCCGGCCTCCCGCTCACTTGTCATGGTATATTGGCTGGTCCTTTCAGGTTACGCCTATGGTTTAGGGCTGGGGTTGCGATTAGTCACACCATATTTGGATGCGCTTATTTTTATGCTCCTGGTGGTTGGGTCCATCATTATGGTGCCGATCCTCATGCTGCTTGGTGTGGTTCTTTACGTGTTTCCTAGTGCTTCGCCTACCATATGGCGGGATATTCGGGTTCCCTTCGGGTATTTTTGGTTTGGTGTTGTCATGCAGGTGTGGTTTCTGCCGGACGCTAATTTTTATGAGGACTACACCCACCCAATGGTTGCCCTCTTGAGCGCGATTTTTAGGGTCAGCCCAACGGTGTGCCATTATGTGCTGGCCATGGTATTCTTCGGCCTTTGCGCCGCGAGTTACGGCAGGATACTCATTGTTGGTCGACAGGTCCCACGTGTCAATACCCCGGTGGTCCCGGATTATCGGGTTGGTCCTACCTGGTGGTGGGTGGGATTGTCGATAATCATTCCCATTGCCACTGTCTGCATATCCCCAATGCATCAGCTGTCGAGGGTGGTGTTTTGGGAGGTGGGAATCCTCGTGCCTTTGGGCCTGGGGTTCCTCCTGTTTCCCGCCCATGAACCAATGCTTTCCCGCATCAAGATGCCGCTTGCGTGTTTTTGGGCGGTGATTGTTGCGGCTAACCTTGCGTGGCCACAGCCGTGGGGCGTCGCCGGATGTGCGGTCATGGCTGTGGCTTGCTGGGTTTGGGTCATCTGCCGTGGAAGATGGGGGCGCGCCGCTCGGCGCGGGCCTGTTTCGCTTCCTTGATGTCGGTGCTGGACCAGCAGGCGTCGAAAAGCGCCTGGGCGTCAGCGCTGAGCTGGTAGGTTGCGTCCTGCGCATTGAGCGCCGTCTTGAGCTGTTGCATGGCCAGCGGCGCCAAGCGGGACACCTCGTAGGCGAATTCCTCAGCCTGGGTGGGATTTTTCACCGGGATGATAAACCCCACGGCGGCGGCCTGGCTGGCGGTCACCCGCTGGTTAGCGATCAGCATATTCCTGGCGAGCGCCCCGCCCAACAGGTTTTGGGCTCGATGAATGGTCCACCCATCGAGCGCGAAGCCCAGCGAGGCAACCGGCACTCTAAACCATGCTTTATCGCCGGCAACCCGCAGGTCGCAGGCCAAGGCCAGTTGGGTTCCCGCACCAATCACCGGGCCGTGAATATCCGCAATAACCGGGACCGGGGCGGACACAATGGCCCGCAGCATGCTAAATAGCGCCTCGTGGAAATCGTCACTATACACGCCGGCGGAAATCGTGCCTCCGATCGTGTGTTCGGATGCGGCACCCAGGTCGGCGCCGGCACAAAACGCCGGACCCTGAGCCCGGATCACAATGATCCGGGTGGTGGGCATACCATTGAGTTCGTTGGCGGTATCAGTCACCGCCTGGATTTCCTGGGTGAGCAGCCGGCACATTTCGGCGGTCAATGCGTTACGTTTCGCCGGACGGTTCAGGGTGAGAACAGTGATGTTGTGTTCGGTTGTGCTCAATACCAAGGGTTCGGGGAGGGTCATAGTCATAGAAAATCGGTTTTCCTTATGCGACTAGTTATTTCTGTGTGGTTGGGGTCCCGCCCACATCGTCGCCGGGGAACACGTCAGGGTCGGCGTAGCGGCGGCCACTACCTGGCCCATCGTCGAGCTGCAAGATGCGGGACATTTCGGATTCGGATAGCTCAAAGTTGAAGATCTCAATGTTTTCCTCCTGGCGGGTGGCGGTCGCCGACTTCGGCACCGAGGAGGCGCCCAGCTGGTAGATCCACCGCAACGCCACCTGCGCCGGGGTGACCCCGTACTTGTCGGCGATATCGACCAACAGGCCGGTGTGGTTCACGTCCCCCTGCGCCAACGGGGACCAGGCTTCCGTGAGCACCCCCAGTTGGGCGTGGGTTTCTCGCAGTTCAGCCTGGGAAAACCCTGGGTGCAGTTCCACCTGGTTGATGGTGGGCACAATGCCGGTTTTTTCCTGCACTTCCCGCAACTGGTCACCGTTGTAGTTCGCCACGGCAATGGACCGCACATCGCCCAAACCTTGAAGCGTGCTCAATGCCGCAAACCGTTCCACATAGCGGCCGGTACTGGGGCATGGCCAGTGCACCATGTAGCAGTCCAGATAGTCTAATCCTAGGTTGGTGAGTGACGCTCGGAAAGCTGCCTGCACCTCGTGGTCACTTTGCTGGTCATTCCATACTTTTGAGGTGATAAAGAGTTCTTCGCGGGTGACGTCCCCGGCGCTGATGGCGTCGTGAATGGCCCGGCCGATATCGGCTTCATTCTGATAGAACGCGGCGGTATCAATATGCCGGTAACCAGTGTCAATGGCGCTGCGGACCGCGGTAATAACCTCATCGCCCTGCATTTGCCAGGTGCCCAGGCCCACTGCCGGCACCTCTACACCATCATTGAGGGTAAACGTTGGAACATATTTTTCAGACATACCCTACTTTCTACCCCTTTTTGTGGTGGAAAGTCGGGATTATCGCCAAAATATCCCACCGGGGGTAACGTCCCCATTAGGGTTTAACCATGACCCATATCACTGCGCAACAACTTATCGACGAAGTCCTCGACCCTCACACCTTCCAGTCCTGGGATGAAACCCCACACTATGGCACCATCAGCGACGACTACCAGGCGGCCATCGACCGGGCTAAAACCAAATCCGGTGTCGACGAAGCCGTTATCACCGGCGAAGGCATGATCTCTGGCACCAGAGTCGCCTTTGTCCTCAGCGAATTCACCTTCTTGGGCGGCTCCATTGGGGCGGCCACCGCCCGGCGCATCATCACCGCAATCCACCGGGCCACCGCCGAACAACTACCACTGCTCATCTCCCCATCCTCCGGCGGCACCCGCATGCAGGAAGGCACCCCCGCATTCGCCCTCATGGTATCCATCACCACCGCCGTCTACCGGCACAAAGACGCCCACCTGCCCTTCATCGTATACCTGCGCAACCCCACCACCGGCGGGGTCATGGCATCCTGGGGATCCGCCGGGCACATCACCTTCGCCGAACCCGGTGCCCTCCTCGGTTTCCTGGGGCCGCGCGTCGTCGAACTCACCACCGGTAAAACCATCCCCACCGGCATCCAACAAGGCGAGCACCTGGCGCAACACGGCGTTATCGACGGTGTTATTTCCCCCAAACAACTACGGGCGGCCGTCCAAAAACTCGCCGAGGTGCTTCTCGCCCCCGCCAGCCGCAATAGGCCCGCAACACAATCCACATCGCAACAACTGCAACAGACTCAACCCGCCATCAGCGCCTGGGACGCCATCACTGCCACCCGCCGCGCCGACCGCCCCGGACTGCAGCACCTCCTCGTGGCACTGGGATCCGACAATGTTATCGAACTCTCCGGCTCCGGTGACGGGCGGATCTCCCCCGCGGTCAAGGTAGCACTCACCCGCATCGCCAACCGGCCGGTGGTCATCATCGGCCAAGACCGTCACCACCAACCCCCACACGCCGAAACGGAACTTGGGCCCGCAGCCCTACGATTCGCCCGCCGCGGCATCACCCTGGCGCACTCTCTCCAAATCCCCCTGGTGTCCATTATCGACACCCCCGGCGCGGAACTATCCGCTGCTGCCGAGGAACAAGCCATGGCCGGCTCCATCGCCCGCACCCTCGGCGAGCTTGTCGACGTCGATGTGCCCACCGTGTCAGTCATCCTCGGCCAAGGCTGCGGCGGTGGTGCCCTGGCGATGCTGCCCGCGGACAAAGTATTGGCGGCCGCCCACGGTTGGCTCTCCCCACTGCCCCCGGAGGGAGCATCCGCTATCATTTACCGGGACACCGCCCATGCCCCAGCAATGATGGAAAACCAGGGGGTGTCCGCGCAGGCACTTGTATCGTCTGGAATCATCGACGGCATCATCCCGGAAACCCCCGACGCCAGCGACGAACCCACAACGTTCATTAACCGGGTTATCGACCACATTGGCCAAACGCTGTGGGAATTAGAAACCCACCCCACCCGGGTCGGCCGGGAACAGCGTTTCCGGCACTACGAACAACTCGCCGACTCCCTCACCACGGCCTAAAACCCGCAACGGCCCCGACCCGGAAACCGGGCGGGGCGCGTCGACAAGCTTCAACCTGCGGTTATACTGCCAGCAAGTCAATAACGAACACCAGTGTGCGGCCGGAAAGCGGATGCCCACCACCTTCCGGACCATAGGCGGCCTCCGGTGGTATGACCAGCTGGCGGCGGCCCCCCACTCTCATACCAACAATGCCTTCCTGCCACCCGGCTATGAGATTAGACAGGGGAAACTCGATAGGCTCACCACGATCCCAGGAAGAGTCAAACTCCTGCCCGGAATCGAAATCAACACCAACGTAGTGCACTTTAACCATACCGTTAGCCTGGGCTTCGTCACCATCGCCAACAGTGATATCCGTAATCACAACATCGTCCGGCTTAGGGCCGGTTGGCCGTTCAATTACTGGCTTCTCCATGCGGGGTGAAACTCCTTTGGAATCATCGTGATGTGTAGATGTGACGTAACCGATACAGCGAACGGCTACGAAAGTCCCACACTATTGTAATGGGTTATTGCATAACCGACCTGATTATGCAGCTCACAGCTCACACAACCACCTAGATCATGCACCCATTACGGGGTATAACCGCGGGAATAGATCATCACCATTCACACCACGAATGCCCCGCACAGCCGATTATCAGTCGCGCTCGGAACGGGGAATGACCACACGGTGAGTTTCACCAGTGTAAATCTGCCGCGGCCGATTAATCTTCGTCGTGGTCGCCAACTGCTCCCGATATTGGGCAATCCACCCGGGCAGCCGCCCAATAGCAAACAGCACCGTAAAGAAATCCGTGGGGAAACCCATGGCCCGGTAGATCAAACCGGTGTAGAAATCCACATTTGGGTACAGCTTCCGGGAGATGAAGTACTCATCATGAAGCGCAATCTCCTCCAGCTTCATGGCCAAATCCAGCAAGTGGTCGCCACCCAAATGGTTCAGGATCTGGTGAGCAGTCTCCTTCACGATTGCGGCCCGTGGATCATAATTCTTGTACACACGGTGGCCGAAGCCCATGAGCCGCACACCCTTTTCCTTATTCTTCACCCGGTTCATGAAGTCGGTGGCATCACCACCGTTTGCGGCAATTTTCTCCAGCATCTCCAACACCGCCTGGTTCGCCCCACCATGCAGCGGGCCCGACAACGCATTAATACCACCAGCAACGGCCACGAACATATTCGCCTGAGCGGAAGCAATCATGCGCACCGTCGACGTGGAACAGTTCTGCTCATGGTCGGCGTGCAAAATAAGCAACTTGTCCAGGGCTTTCGACACCACCGGATCCACCTCGTAAGGCTCGGTAGGATAGCCGAACATCATGCGCAGGAAATTCTTCCGAGCATTGAGCGAGTTATCGGGATACATGTACGGTGCACCCTTCGACGCCCGGTAAGCATAGGCGGCGAGCATCGGTACCTTCGCTAAAAGCCGCACCGACGCCTTATCCAATTGCGCCTCATCCAACGGGTCCAGCTGATCCTGGTAATAGGTAGAAAGAATATTCACCGACGACGCCAACACCGACATGGGGTGGGCATTTCGTGGAAAAATCTTAAACTGCGCCTTGAAATCCTCATCCAACAATGTGTGATGACGAATTTCACTATTAAAATGCTCCAACTCCTGCTGATTCGGCAGCTTCCCCTTAATCAGCAGATAGCACACTTCATTGAACGTGGCATTCTGTGCCAAATCCGCAATATCGTAACCACGGTGCCGAAGAATGCCCTGCTCACCATCAATATAAGTGATCTTCGACTCCGTAGAACCGGTGGAAACATAGCCCGGGTCGAAAGAAACAAGATTGGTTTCGGCCAACATGTTTCCCAACACCACACCACTATAGCCCTCG
Source organism: Corynebacterium matruchotii (assembly GCF_011612265.2). Taxonomy (NCBI): domain Bacteria; kingdom Bacillati; phylum Actinomycetota; class Actinomycetes; order Mycobacteriales; family Corynebacteriaceae; genus Corynebacterium; species Corynebacterium matruchotii. The sequence continues at coordinate 1,915,641 of NZ_CP050134.2, forward strand.
GTGGACCTAATGATGTCCATCTCATACTCGCCGCCAGGATAATGCAGCACGGCCTTCTCGTTATTGGCAGTCATAGCTTCCCTTTCTAAGAAACAATTTTCGGTTGTCTTCTCCCCGCGTCACACCGACATGCTTGACGACGAATCATTCCGCGGGAAATAACCGGATGGCGCCATACCGCCCCACCGATTATGAAATTATGCAATACCTCAGCCATCATCACTATCATTTTTCGGCGAAAACCCACGAAGCAACGGGCACAACAATATCCGGCAAAAATCATGGCAGTTTCCGGCCGGATACCAGGCCTAAGTCACAGGAAATTCTACAACAAAGAACGATTTTCATCTGCAATGGTGCCTAGCATGAGATTACCCATTTTTAGCCCAGCGTGGGGAGCCACATAATGTATCAAAAGTTGTGACCCTTGCGACAAATACTATTTCCGCAGGACATTGGTGCAGCTCACCATTTTTTCCACCACCCCCACTACCCCCGTCTTCGTAAAGGCCAGACATTCACCAGTACGAAAAATCTCTACCCACCACTTACACAGCGAAGATTACCGGTAGAATTTGAGCCAGCGTATCCATAGCCACAACCCGGTCTGCGACCATACGCAGTTATAAGTTAAGCAAACCGGACGTAACTATCACGCGACAAAATTTCCGCTCTGCCCAGAAAGCACACATATGACCGACCAGTTCCCCACCCTCCCCACCGGACTCCTCCCAGCCGACCCCCGATTCGGATGCGGCCCATCCAAAGTTCGACCAGGTCAAATCGACGCCATCGTCGCTGGCAGCCACACCATCATCGGCACCTCCCACCGGCAGCCAGCCGTGAAAAATGTGGTGGGTAGCATTCGCGCCGGGTTGGCGGAGTTATTTGCATTGCCGGCTGGGTACGAGATCGTTTGTTCGCTTGGTGGGGCCACAGCCTTTTGGGACGCTGCCACGTTCGGACTCATCACCAAGAAGTCGGGGCACTTGGCGTTCGGCGAGTTTTCGGCAAAATTTGCCGCAGCATCAACAAAAGCCCCCTGGTTGGCTGAGCCCACGGTGATATCGGCAGAACCAGGGGACGCCCCCAGCCCGCAGGCCATGCCTGGCTGCGATGTGATTGCGTGGGCGCATAATGAGACATCCACGGGGGCCATGGTGCCGGTAACCCGGCCGGCGGACTCGGAGGGGTCGCTGGTGGTTATTGATGCAACGTCGGGTGCGGGTGGGCTGCCAGTCGATATGTCACAGGCCGACGTATATTACTTCTCGCCGCAGAAGTGTTTCGCTTCGGATGGTGGGCTATGGTTTGCCGCTATGAGCCCAGCCGCGTTAGAACGTATTGCCGAGATCAATGCGAGCGATCGATTCATCCCGGAATTCCTCAACTTGCAAACGGCTGTGGATAATTCCCGCAAGAATCAAACGTATAACACGCCAGCGGTCGCCACCTTATTGATGTTAGAAGACCAGGTGAAGTGGATGAATGATAATGGTGGTCTGGCCGGGATGGTGGCACGGTCTACCGCAAATTCGGACACTCTTTACCATTGGGCGGATCAACGCGAAGAGGTGTCATGCTTTGTGAGTGACCCGAATAAGCGTTCGCTGGTTGTTGGTACCATTGATTTTGTCGACTCCATTGATGCGGCGCTCTTGGCAAAAATCCTACGCACCAATGGCATTCTCGATGTGGAACCATATCGGAAACTTGGCCGAAACCAATTGCGGATTGGCATGTTCCCAGCAATCGACCAATCGGATATCGCCTTGTTGACGCAGGCAATTGATTGGGTGCTGGATCATGGTTACGCATCGGCAAGCTAACGAAATTTCTCCCTGGAATTATGCCCACCATGCAACTAAAAAGTTTAACTTTAAAGTAGCACTTTAGAGATAGGTTTTATATTTAACCGCATGGAGTCGGGTTTTTAAACCAACGTAGGCATGGTTGTGAGTTAAGGTAGGTACGAAAGTATCTGCGCATCTTCTGTCGTATTTTGTTCATAATCTTCATTGCATAAGGAGCTGGTGTCATATGAAGGAGCTCTTCCTGATCTCCGCCGAATCCACCAAGGAATCCTTGGTGTTACGCACTGAGGATGATGAACAATATTTCCTCGTCGTCACCGACGAGTTACGCACTGCACTGGTGGGCGAATCGACACCATCGACCGACGGCACCGAAGCCAATCAGGAAACAGCAGATGCCACCAGCTCCGCAATCAGCTATCTTGCTCCCCTCCACCTCGCGGCCTCGGCCCGCGCAGGCACGGACAAGGAGGCAGATAGCGACACTGACAATGCCAAAGATGACACCGACGCCACCACGCAATCGGATTCAAAAAAATCCGCCACCTCTTCGCCCATCACCGCGGTTTATTCCTCCAGTATGAACCGCGCCGCCACAGCGAGAGACGCCAAGCTCAGCAAGCTCGACCCCCGACTGTCGGCACCGCTGAAGATGACGCCCCGGGAGATCCAAAGCCGGATCCGTGGTGGGGCCAGTGTTGCCGAAATCGCCGCGGCGAATGATGTTCCCGAATCCCGGATCGAAAGCTACGCCCACCCGGTGCTGCTAGAGCGTTCCCAAAAGGCAGAAATGGCCAAACGCGCCCATCCGGTTCGTGATGATGGCCCGGCGCGGCTCACGCTGTGGGAAATCCTCGACACGGTTTTTACCGCCCGTGGCCTCGACGTTCGTAACTCCACCTGGGACTCTTACCGGGACACCACCGGCCAATGGGTGGTGACCGTCAGCTGGACGTCAGGGGCTGCGGAACACGTGGCTGAATGGTCGTACCACCAACAGGGTATGACAAGCGCTACCGCGGTGGCACGCAATGGTTTGGCGGCCAGCCTCATTGACCCAGATTTTGTGCCGCCGGTTCGTAACCTGTCGGCCATTACCTCCCCCATTCCGGTTGTCACCGATGATATGATCGACGACCCCCAAAAGGTGCAGCAGATTTCTGCACAGCAGCAACCGGTGGTGAGTGAAGAAACCACAGGTGAAGCCATTCATGATTCCCCGCAAACCGCCCAAGCTCGACGGCGTCGTAAAGCGGTAACACCGCACTGGGAAGACGTATTGCTAGGGGTACGCAGCAACGCGAAACGCCCACGTAAGTAGGATGTTTTTATCACTTTTATCGTCGGGGAGTTAACTTCCCTTTTTGTTTTTACTAAGGTCTTAACCACAGCAATACTTGCTACTGTCTGCGTAGAAAAAGGATAGATGCAGTGGATCATTCATCCCACGACACGGTAATCACCCTGTGGTTTGTCACCGCCACCCACCCGGAAAAGGTGATAGCAACCATGCCACGGGCCGACCGGGGTTTCGGACGTAAGCTACTCTCGCAGCTCAATCCGCGGTGGCCAATCACTCCCATTGGGCAGTTCGCACTCAACCGCTCTGCTCAGCCTTCGCGTTCAGAATTTTATATTGCCGGTTTTCCGGGACTATCCATTATCCAAACGGTCGTGGATGATTTCACCATGATCTCCGGTATTGACCATGCCCTACGAACCGCTATCCCGGCCGAAAACGTGTATGTTATTGCCACTAATGCAGGCACAAGTTATGGGGCGTTTGCGCACTGGTCGCACGGAAATCTCAAGCGAGCATTTGCCGCGGTCAACGAAAAAGTGTACGAAGACTTAGGCCTTGTGGAAACATTCGAAAGCTCCTATTGGGCGGGCTATCACACCACCGAAACATCCGGTCTCACGCTTCCATTCAGCCCCATCGATTTGGCCCTCCATGCCCAACGCTCCTGGCTTGGCTTCGACATGGCTACCTGCCCAGACATCAATATAGTTGCCTACGCTGTGGATGGCCGCCCCGAACCGAAAATCACCTACCGGCAGCCCATCGACGCTAGACCGCTCACGGAGCGCACCACCACAAAACTCAGCTTGGGCTCCACTAGAAGCACTGGCGAGTTTGACGACTATGAACTTCCCGACGAATTTGACGATGTCGACGGCGCCGGCACCAAATACGCGGAGGAAGCAGTCGCGCTCACCAAAAAATCGGTAACCAAAACCAAAGGCTTTGCGGCCCGATTCCGGGAGCGCCTGGCCGGCATAGGCCACGGCCTGAAGGAGCGGCTACGACACACTGACCGACCAAGCTCAAAGTCGAAGAAACCGGCCGCGCTCCCCCCTGCCGGAACCGCGAAGCCCGCAGCAACAAAGGAAGCCACTAAAGACAAGAAGAAGGCAGATCACACCAACGCTAAGACGGCCAAGACAGCGAAGACCGCGGCGAAGGCAACAGAAAGCAGTTCTACGAAGCAATCCACCCCGAAGGCTGTCAGCACCAAATCCATCGGTACAACCGATGCGATTGGAACCGATGCCATCACCAGCAAAACAACGGCTTCACAGGACGCCACACAGAGCAAAGACCAACAAAGCGCAGCAACGACAACGGCTCAACCGGCTACAACGGCAGCTACGAAAAAGCCATCCGACACTACCGAAACTATTGACTCTCAGGCAGTCAAGGCCGGCGTGAAGAAAGCGCAAACCACAGCCAGCACAAGCAAGCCGGCAGACAAGCCGAAGGAAGCAGCGGCACAAAAAACAGAGGACGTTGACGGCAAACCAACCGCCACGGCCACCGCCAAACCGACCACGGCGAAGACTAGCGCTGCCGCCACTGATTCGGCGAAGCCAAAGGCAACGAAGGCACCCGCCAAAACCACTGCTAAGGCGGCCAAAGCCACAAAGACCGCAGTAAAGGCAACCAAAGCGGTCAAGAAAACCACCGCAAAGGCAGTCAAACGGACTACCAAGGCCACGGCCAAGGCAACGACAAAAGCCCCCGAAACTGCGGCTTTCCCCTCCAGTGAATCGGCGACAGCTCCGAAAGCGACTTCGAAAGCGGGGATAAAAGTGCCGGCTAAGCGTACCGGAAGCACCGAAAATGCTAAGGACTCAGCCCCCGCGGAAAACCCCGAAACCAAGGCGTTTCCTGCCAAAACCTCCCCTGCGAAGGAGACCCCACAGAAGAAGCGCCGCACGCTCGGAACCCGCACCACCCGAAGCAAGAAAAGCTAGGAAACCATAGCGCTATTCACCATGGGGCATGCGGCCTCGCTGTCGCTCATAGAGTGCAATGGCGGCGGCGGTGGCCACGTTCAGCGAGTCCGTGCCAGCAGACATGGGAATGCGTGCCCGAATATCTGTTCGGCGCATGGTTCGTTCGGTCAATCCAGGCCCCTCTGCCCCCACCAGCAGCGCAATCTTCTCATATGGCACACCATTGCCATCGTATAATGCCTGATCTAATGGGACCGCATCTTCGTGAGGGGTCAGTGATACTAACTGAAATCCAGATTCTTTCAGCTGGTCTAAGCCATAATGCCAGTTTGTGTGTTTTCCTTCAAAACTAGCATGGGGCAGGCGAAGTACATGTCCCATGGAGACCCGAACAGAGCGGCGATATAGCGGATCAGCGCATCCATTACCAAATAGAATCGCATCAACCCCTAGCCCTGCGGCATTACGGAATATCGAACCTATGTTCTCATGGTCGCCGACTCCTTCTAGCACCACCACGGTGGTGGCAGTCTTGATGACTTCACTGAGGCCGAGTTCCGGTGCCCGATTCGCCGCGGCCAACAGGCCACGATGCATATCGTAACCTGCGACCTGAGCCAGGGTTTCCCGATCGAGTGAATATGTGTCAATGCCCGCCGCAAGATCGGCGATATGCGGCTGGGAAAGGAATTTGTCCAGCTTTGCTGGAAACCCCACCAGGGTGCGCACCGGGTATCGAGAGGCAAGTAATCGTTCAACAATTAAAGGACCTTCTGCGATCACTAGTCCTTTGCCGCCGGGAAGATCTGGCCGATTATCGGAGTGTTTCAGGTCACGAAAGTCGTCGAGCCGAGGATCGGTGGGATCTGATATGTGGGTGATAATCATGGTGTTTAAGCGTATGCGATGGTCCCCGGCATTGTGAATATTGATTGCTGCTTGGCTGCTGCTTGGTTATTACCAACCATTGCCAGAGATATCAGCAGCCTTGTAATTCGAGTAAGACATGCCAGCAGGTGTCTTATGACGGTCCATGCCGCACCATCGTCGGTCTTTTTTGGCGAGGGAGCTATGGCCTGAGCTCTTCCTCGGAAAGGGAGCTTTGCTGCCCTCCGAAGCCATAACCACTGTCTTCAGCTACTGGCTGCTGTCTTGCCAAGATGGGCATCGCTGCGGGGTATCGCTAGTGATAAACCAGAACAAACACGCCACGAGCACGAATCAGGCAAGAACTACGAGCGCCAAGCCCCCTGCTGGCTTACGCAAAGCTCCACTTCCGCGCGTCATCGTAGCGTCCGGCTAGACGTTGAGTTAAAAGTGGAGCTTTCGAAAACCACCAGTATGGTCTTCTGACCTCAGCCCGCCATATCCAACCCTTTTCCGTACGGGTTCCCGGCCTAGATTCCAATTTCCGGGAGAACCATGAATTGGCAAAGCTCCACTTCCGCACCCACCACTCCCCTAGCCTCATGTCCTAATCCAGAAGTGGAGCTTTCCGCTCATCCCACCATGCTCCCACGTCCATGTTCCCGAATCCCTAGGATTCGGAAGATGTGGAGACGCAGAAACCCCCAGCATCCATCTCACCGCATCCGTTTCGGGTTGTAGCGGGAAATTTGGAATAGGACTGGGGGTTCGTTCTGAAGCTATCCGACTATCTGTCCATCCACAAAGCTTTCCAAGGTTGCCCGTTAAAAAACCCAGCCGGACCGACCTGGAAAAGCCGGTAAATAGTTAGCTCACTGCATTGAGGAGGGGGTTAGCGGCAAAATACACCAGGAATAATGCCGAAAGCAGCCACATGATCCAGTGCACTTCCTTGGCCTTCCCGGCAGCCACCTGCATGAGAACGTAGGAGATGAAGCCCACACCAATACCGTTAGCAATCGAATACGTAAACGGCATAATCACAATGGTGAGGAACGCAGGCAACGCAATGTGGAACTGGGTGAAATCGATGTCACGGATTTGCCCCATCATGAGAGCCCCCACAACAACCAGCACCGGCGAAGCAGCCTCGATGGGAACAATCGAATACAGGGGGGTTAAGAACATTGCCAGGAGGAAAAGCAGGCCGGTCACCACATTGGCCAGGCCGGTGCGTGCGCCATCGGCAATACCCGCTGCGGAATCCACATACACCGTGTTCGAGGACGCACTGGCACCGCCGCCAACGATAGCACCAGCGCCTTCAACGATCAGGGCGGTCTTCAGGTTTGGCAGATTATCATTTTCGTCGGTGAGTCCGGCCTGCTTGCCGAGAGCGGTCATGGTGCCCATGGCGTCGAAAAAGTTCGCAAGAACCAGGGTGAACAGGATCAGAACCGCAGCCAGCACTCCAATGCGGCTAAAAGCCCCGAACAGGGAAACCCCACCCACGATCGACAGGTCTGGGATGCCACCAATGCTGTCCGGGAGAGTGGGGACCGCCAGATTCCAGCCGGTGGGCACGGATTTGCCGTCCACCACGGAGGGCCCGGCGTGGGTGATTGCTTCCACGATCATGGCGATGATGGTGGTAACCACAATGCCGATAAACAGTCCGCCGCGAACCCGACGCGCAACGAGAATGCCGCAAATGACAAGACCGATGACAAACACGAAAGTGGGCCAGGAGGAAATGGAGCCCCCAGTGCCTAGTCCCACGGGAACAGTGGTGTGAGCGGAGTCGGGGATGCGTCGAACGAAACCGGCATCGACCAGACCGATCATTGCGATGAACATGCCAATGCCGACACCCATTGCGGCCTTGATTTCGCGGGGGATGGCGTTGAATACCGCCATGCGGAACCCGGAAAGCGCGAGGGCCACGATGATAACACCGTCGAGGACGACGAGCCCCATGGCCTCGGGCCAGGTGAGACCTTCGGTGGCAACGAGGGTGACTGCAACAAGGGTGTTGATGCCCAGGCCGGTGGCAATACCGAAGGGGTATTTGGCAATGGCGCCGAAGGCGATGGTCATAACGCCGGCGGCGAGGGCGGTGGCTGCTGCAACCTGGGGAACACCGAGGACGGTGCCGTTACTGTCGGCGCCGGTACCGAGGATGAGGGGGTTGAGGATGATGATGTAGGCCATTGCGAAGAATGTGACTACACCAGCGCGGATCTCGGTGCTCACGGTGGAGCCGCGTTTGGAGATCTCGAAGTAGCGGTCGAGGGCACTTGGTGTGTCGACCGCAGTGGTTTTTGCCATGGTTACTCCTGTTTTTATGGTGGTGTTGTCAGCTATGTCAGCACAAAAGGAAAATATTGTCGTAGATATTTTTGCGTTTTAGTGGTATTGCGATGACACCTGACAACAAATAGCAAAACTTCCACCTATCAGAATGGCACTTTACCTGCGTAAAGAACAAACTTTCTTGCAGTGAAAGTGATGCAGACAACATGATATCAATGTTGGTGGGCGACATTTAAATATCGATGGGGATGGTTTTGTCGTCGTCGAAAGGCTCGGTGGTGGTTCCCAGGGGTTCCGGTTGGGGGGTTTCGGAGTGGGCGCCGCAACCGTAGGTGGCGGCAACAATGGTGCCGTCGGCGGAGTATTCATTGGCACACACGCCAACATCGATGGTGGTGGCGAGCGGAAGATAGAAAGCGCAGGTGACGCAGGTAAATGCTGCCTGGCGCGCGTAGGGTGATTGCGGCCCGTGTTCACCGGTTTCCCAACGCTGGAGCGCTTGGCTCAGCCCGGTTTTCGAAAGCATGCGCGGCTGGTTGCTGCTTGTCGACGCCTTGTGCTGCTGGATGATTGCCGCCTCGTCGGGATCGGTGGTGAGGCGGCTGTCGTCGATGGGGGCGGGCATGATGTCACCAGGGCCGAGATCCCCGGGTTGGATGCGTTGCTGGTAGGGAACCCATTCCGGGGCTTTCAGGGCGGTGCCACCAGGGACAAGGGCAAGTTCGGAAACGGTGATCCAGTGGGAGCCACGGGCGCAGGCGAGAACAACATTCCATTCCCACCCGGGATAGCCGGGCACGTCGGCGGCAAACCGGTGGGTGGCGGTGGTGGATTTGATGTGGGTTACGCCGAGATGACGGCCGGCTCTGCCGTCGTCTAGCTCATTAATGGCGTTACGCGCAATGGTGGTTGCGAGTTTACTCAGGAGGGGCTGGCGTGGTTTTTTGCTGGTGTTACTTCTTCCGTTTGCATCATGTGGCACAGTTCCATTATTTCGCATGGGGGTTTCGTCATGCACATAATGGTTTTATGTTGACTATTCCACGTTTCGTGTTTCCGGTGTCTGTCATGGCTGTGGTGGCGTTGATGTTGGGCGGTTGTGGTGGCGATGTTTCTCACAGGTCGCAAGCATCAGGGCTGTCAGCAGCCGCCGAAGCCACCCATGAGGTGGAGCGGCTGGGGGTTGAGGTTATTGCCAGGCACCCGTTTGATGCGACGTCTTTTACTCAGGGGCTGGAGGTGACTGGGGATAAGTTGCTGGTCAGTACGGGTTGGGAGGGGAAGAGTCGGATTTATCACACCACTGTGGATAATGTGCAGTCGAATTCGCAGGATATTGATCGTCGTCAGTTCGGGGAGGGCGCGACCCAGGTGGGGAATGTGGTGTGGGAATTAACGTGGCGAGATGGGGTTGCCTATAAACGGGACGCGGCAACGTTAGCGGAACTCGGTACGGCCAAATATGCCGGAGAGGGATGGGGGTTGTGTTCGTTTTCTGATGTGGTGGTGATGTCAGACGGTACGGATGAGTTGCGGTTTCTGGACCCAGATACGTTTGCGGAACGGTCTCGGGTGAAGGTGACGCTTTCCGGCACGCCGGCATCTGAGCTTAATGAGTTGGATTGTGTCACCGGTGACAATGGGCAACGCCTGGTGTATTCGAATGTGTTTTTGAGTACGGATATTTATCGTATTGATGCGGATTCGGGAAAGGTGACGGGGATTATTGATGCCTCGACGGTGCCGAATAATGCGGCATCGGATCCGAATAATGTGCTCAATGGGATTGCACACATTCCAGGCAGCGACCGATTTTATGTAACCGGTAAACGGTGGCCAGATTTGTATGAGGTTCGGTTTGTGAAACCTACAAGCTAGGACGCTAGGATAAGCTTCCATGAGTCGAAAATCACGCCGGAAAAACCTGCAGCAAATCGTGGCCCTCTTGGTGGCTGTTGTTGTGGTGGTTATTGCCTCGGTGGCGTTCCAGCGATGGTGGAATAATCGGCCCGGCCCCGAGCCCAAGGATGTGGCTATCACCGTGACGGTGAACGGCACAGAGCAGGAGGTACTTCCCTACAGCATTTGCGAGTTAGGAAGTAACTGTGTGGAGAATAAGGTCACGATGCTTGATGTTGCGGATGACGCCAAGATCAGCATTAAGGTGCCGAGATATGTTTATGACCATGAGTGGACTCAGTTAACCATTTACGATAATCCAGCGGCCAACGATGAAAAGCTCCATGGCGCGCACGAGCGGGACACGATTGAGGTTCCGGTGACTATCGACCCGGTGGGAGACAAGAAGGATGTTCGCCCACGGCTGGTGGTGGTGGAGATCCGGTCAGTCATGATTGGGCATGATGCTCAGGGGGAGCAGACGCCACAGACCGCCACATGGTCGTTGGGGATCCCGGAAAAGAAGTAACGCCCCCATCGAGAGTGAAACGTTGGTCATGGAAAGCTCCACTTCCGTTCGAAGTGGAGCTTTCCACATCCACCTAAAACCCAGGAAACCCGTTTCTCCTCAGTAACTTCCCGGTTTGTTGCGATATAAATCATTCATAGTGTGTGGATATGGGCGGCTAGCGTCCACCCTCAGAGTAGGCTAGCGGACTGAAAGCTCCACTTCTAAGTCGCCTTTAGGGGTGCGCATGAGCTCAGGCTGAAAAGTGGAGCTTTCGAAAAATCCTAACGCCACCTGGCCACCGGTTTCGTTTATACTTTTCGGTTTTAATCCACACGCCACCTCACCATGACCACCGATTTTTGGCATACTGATCTAACCCTGGCAGATGAAAGCTCCCCTTTGACCTCGTCTTTGGGCTCATGTATTTTGGGCAGCCCTGGATTGTTGGTGGGGCTCCTGGTAGAGAAAACAAAACACCAAGCTGTCCCTGCCGGCAGCTTGGTGTTTGTCGATTGTTGACGGTTCCTATATTACCCGTCCAACTCCTTAGCAATGATCCGTAGCGCTTCCGCGATTTGCTTCCCTTCTTTCCGGTCAGGGTAGCGACCGGCGGTCAGGGGCGGTTGGACCCGTTCTTCCAGGGTGGTCACCATATCAGCGATAAGGGACCCTAATTCTTCCGGTGTGTATTTATGCTTCGTTTGCCGGTTTCGGGAACGCGGGCGGGGTTCATCGAGGATCTTCACGCGCAACGCTTGCGGTCCACGGGCGCCGGAGGCGAAGTCGAAGTCCACACGTTGACCCCGGTGTAATTCGGTCACACCATGAGGAAGTACGGACTTGCCCACATAGCAGTCTTCGCCGTCAGGGTTAGAGATAAAACCAAAGCCACGGTCCGGGTCATACCATTTTACTTTGCCAATAGGCATATCTTTCAAACCTTTCTATTAATACAAAATTTTTTAAAAGAGTTACATGCTATCAGCAGTCATCTTAACGGCAATAACCAACGAGGTGGTTGGTCTAATGGAGATCACAGTAGATTCCTCGGGATTCCTCGATAAAAAGTGTGCGACATAACAGTGAACAAATGGGGGATTTGAATGAATTCTGGTGGCAGCAGATTAGACTGGCAGATAACGGAAAAATAACAACAGACCATGGAGATGTAATATGGATCACATATCTTGCAGTTTTCTATCGTGGCCTGCTAGTTTTATTCCGATCAAGACCACTTTTTGGTAACAACTTGGCTAAAAATGTGACAGAAACGTTATAAAACGTTACTGTTGGGGCCAAGCACTGTTTCAGACCTTCGGTTCGTCTCCGCGAATCCCTATTGCCTTGGACATCGAAACTGAAACGTGAAGTGCGCTTGTGTAATTGGACCATTTCGAGGTGTACCACGAAGGACGCCCACTACTAAAAACGTATATAGCAAGGCAAGGGTAAAGCCCACCACAAGCTTTAAACCAGTATGTCTGGTTTTAGCGGCAAACGAGAGGACTAGAACACTCATGGCACGACACGCACGTAAAACTGCATCCAAGTTCGCAAAGTTTGCAGCGTCCACGGTTGCAGTCGGCACGGCCTCTGCAATCTTCAGCCCCGCCGCCCACGCAGCCCCCGACTCTGACTGGGATCGCCTGGCACAATGCGAATCCGGCGGCAACTGGGCCATCAACACCGGCAACGGTTTCCATGGCGGTTTGCAGTTCACCGCCTCCACCTGGAATGCCCATGGCGGCCAACAATACGCCCCCTACGCCTACCAGGCCTCTCGTGAGCAACAAATCGCCGTCGCCGAGCGCGTGCTTGCCAGCCAAGGCTGGGGTGCCTGGCCGGCTTGTTCCGCCAAATTGGGTCTAAATTCCGCCCCCACTCCTCGGGACACCGTATCGAACGCCCCGAGCCCAGTGCAGCAGGCTGTAGAGAACGCGATCGCTAACGCCCAGAACGATGCCCAGGCCAACACGCTCGCCTCCGACGCTATTTACGGCCTCGTCAAGGATCGTCTCGCTTCCTATGGCATTCAGGTGCCCGGCGAGGTCCATGCCTTCTATACCGCTAACCGTGGTGATTTCAACGCATTCTATACTGCCAACCGGCAAATTATCGACACGGCTGTTAGGGGATAATGGCGTAAGAGCGCCTGACCAAGCATAAAAATCTCTACCTGCGGGTGGGGATTTTTTGCTTTTCGACGCCCACCGCTGGCACCGCACGGCCCAAGAATCAGGTCGCTATACTGGTCCAGTATGCCCGCCACCCCTTACTGTGCACACCCCCAGTCTCTCGAACACCTTATCGATCTTCTCGACCGCCAATGCATTGCCCACACACCGGTCAATGCCACCGACAATCCTCATGCCAGCAATCAGGAAGTAGCCGTCCTCGTCTTACCGGACGACACCACCGCAAGCCTTTACCCCCAACTGCTAGCCGACTTCCCTAACCAGGGCTTTTGGCCCACGCTCGCCCATCCCCAGGATCCGCAAAACCCCTGGTACCCCTGGGTTGATGGCGACCTGGTGGAACCCAGCACTCACCTTATTTTCTCCAACCTGCGCGACTTCTACCGGACTGCCGGCGTCGACTATTTCACCAGACCCACCGCCACCAATCCGCAGCTGCTTGCCGACCCGGAATCACTCACCGACGACGAATGGCTTGAAGAAGAGTTCTGGAATGGGCTCGAATTCCCACCCCCAACCCCCGATGTCACCGCCGCGTTCTTCGACTCGCTCAGCCCTATCCCCCATCACACGGCCGCCGCCCACCCGCCAACGCCTGAAGAGCCGACCGCCTTGCTCATCACCCCAACCCACCGGCCGGCCGACGTGCCCGCCGCAGTTGGCTGGCTGGGGGCCTGCAATTACGATTTTGCCGGCCACCATATTTCCGCCGTGCTCCGCAGCTGGGAAGACCGCTTCGGCGCCATCCTCACGAGTCTTGACAGCCAAGACATGACCCTTACGATCCCACCCCTCGCGCTCACCGATGACGAGCGCACATTGCTCACCTTGGAGCATTATTTCTTTTGCCGTTCCCTGATTGACGACGCCACCACCTTCGGCCACCAATCAGCCGCGCTAGCAACCAGCGACGCCCAGCAGTGGGTTTTCCACTGGGAGTAGCTGTTATTATGGGAAGGCATGGATTTTCAACCCTGGCCGAATAAAATCGTTCCTGTCTGCCCAAACCCGCATTCCCTTTCGGAACTTACCTCCCTATTAACCGAATGGAGGTTCGAATACGATATTTTGGTAACCAACCTTACTGACAATTCGTACCAGGTGGCGGCTACGGTAGACCCACACCCTAACATTGCTGGCCTGTGGGGTCACTTGATTGCAACATTCCCCGAGCTAGGGTTCTGGCCGGTTCACACCGATGGTAGCCTTGATGAACTCTTTGACCCCGACCCCGACCGCATCGGCACGGCCGAAGAGTTTTTCGCCGAAAACACCATGCCGCTCTTTGAGAACCATTGGGAACAGGGCTGGGAAGCCCCCGATTTTCCCGAGCTCACCCCGGAACAGCTACAAAGCTTCGCTGACTTCCACACCCGCACGATCAGGACTGAGCCCACGATCAATACCGAAAAATCACATATCGTTGATGATGAGAACCTCGACACCACGCAACTGCTCATTACCCCGGTACCCCGACCTGCCGACGTGCCTGCCACCATCGGGTGGCCAGGCGCCATTAACTATGATTACAGCGGCGCCGGCGTTTCCACGGTATTGTGCAGCTGGGAAGACCGCTTCGGTGCCCTCCTCACTAGCCTGAACTTTGCGGAAATGGACCTCAGCATCAGCGACGTGAAGCAACTCGCTGTGCTCACCCACGATGAGCTTGTCAACCTTACCCTGGAACACTATGTGTTCTGCCCGGACAGCCTCGATCAGGGAACATTGAAATTCCCCCGCTACCTGGATGCGATAAGCGGCAGCCCGCTCTGGCCATTCTGGTCTGGTGGGACTAGCATAGAGGGTCATGGAGTTTTCTACTATCACGCTCAAAGTCATTGAGAACGGAATCCGCCAGCAAAAGGTTTTCCAGGGGCTGAAAATCTACAGCCGCACGATCCCGGCAGACAACCAAACGACCATCACCCATCAGCGGATATACACCACCCCCAAGGGTAATTTTGTCTTCCATCAGCACACTCGGCCCAATTGGGAAGGCTATTGGCGGGAAGACGAAAACCGCGTCATGCCGCAGGACATTGCGGAGTCTACGGTGCTAAAGATATGCTCCAGTCTTGACGAGCTTGGCGGCATCATTCCCGCCCCGGTGTTGGCGTCGTTAGCATCCAAGGTGGCTCAAGACGAAATCGTCGAACATCTCGATATTTAGCCCATGCCAAAGACGAGGCCGACACTCATGTCGAATGCCGGCCTCGGTCATGCGTGGGGTGGTTATTTATTAATTCGGGTATAGGGGTGGACGTATCCTAGTTCCTCGGCGGGAACCGGGAATTCCACGTCACCGTAGGGGCTGTTCGCGCCCGCGAATTTTGCAAGAACTTCCGTAACATAATGGCCACCACCAGGTGTTTGTTTCGGCCAGCCCGGATCTACGTAACCCTTTTTCTCTAGATTTGCCATATTCTCATTGTTCCAAACCGCACGTCTAAAGTCACATAATTTCGGGGGCACGATAACCGTTTTACGGGCGGAGGTCGCAAAGCCCGCGTCAGATCGCCCCACCGGCCAACCCCATGTGTGGCAGCTCCCATGTCGCAAAGATGAATCCTCTCGACGTGACCCGCCGTTACCAGTGGTTTTTACCGGTCTCCCTCAACCATCATCCTCCCCCGATCCCCCTAGTTCGTTGTGGGTATTCATGCGCCAACAGCCCACGATGGGGGTGTTATCAAACCTGTGGACACCCCCGCCTGGATGACGGAACCGGGCATGCTAACGGTATTTTTATACGATTATTGGTCGTGTGGATTCTTTTGGAAGGAACGGGGTCTTATGACGATTTTTTCTTTTGATGTTGACGCCCATCACGCGCGGCAGAATAACGAGCTGCTCAAGGACGCTCGACGTTTGCAGATTTCCGCGGTCCTATTCGCCGCGATCCTGGTGGGAGTGGGTGTGTGGCTTCATCGGCTCCTTGGTGGCGTGCCGGGCATAGTGATATTGGGGGTGCTCGCGGTCCTGGCCTTGAGCAGTTTGGCGCTCATCATCATCATTCCCCGATACGTGGGGGACGCAGAATCGTTATACACACGATACCCCCTGTGCCCAGCAATGATTGCCAAAATAAATAGCCGCGACATGGTGTTATTGAGTTTAGTGAATATAAATAGTGATCCTGACAGCACCCCACGGTGGGCATTGGCGGCCCGCACGGTGTCTCGCATTGAGGGTCACCAGCGCCGCCCCGGCGAACGGGTCCCTAGCGTCGCGGTGTCTAGCATGGAACAGCAGTCCCAGTTTCGGGAGGTCACTCCCCTACCAATCGCCTGGGGCACAACAGATCCTACGGTGATTCGAACAGCAATGCGAACCATTCCCGAAGCATCGTGGGATTTACTGCGCACCAATATGTCGCGGCTTGACGAGGTTTTGGCAACCCCTCATAACCTACTCGCCCTAGATTAATCGAGAAAAGCTTTCAGAACCGGAACCTCCCCAACAGAACTCCGATAGCTGAAAGCTTATCGACGATAATCGCTATGCGATTACAGGATCGGCAGACCCGGGATAACTCGACCAGGAATGGTGCCGTGGTTCACAAGGAAGTTGTACACGGTGCCCCAGAATGCCGCAAAAATAGCCAGGCCTGCGAGCTGGGAAACAATGCCGATAAGGGTGCTTATCACAGGGCCACTGCTCAACTGGGCAGAAGCAACGGGTGCAACGGCCGGGGCTGCGGCAAACATCACGGCCAATGCGGTGCCGCCGGCAACGAGAGAACGTGTAACCTTCATGAGAATCCTCTTTCCTTGTAGGTACTGATAGCCATCAATGATGACATCAAAAACGTTACAAAGATTTCCGGCCAAACACTAATAATAGCGCCTAATTACCCCCAAAAATTACACCTTTTATAAAGGCTTCCTGATAAAATATTGAGCGCACACCAAATAAAACTTAAGGAAATCATGAAGCCGGTGCGTCATGAATAGTGCACAACCATTAGACGATGATCGTTAACCAATAATCATAATTCATCCGACTTCAGATTTGCAACCCTTCGGGCGTCGTCAAGCTTGCGAAGCCTTCGGCAAGAGCGCGGATAATACCGCAGACAGCGCATAAACCACCGTCATGCCAATGAGTGCCGAAATAAATGATGACGAATCCGTACCATCAAAATACCAGGTCATAAATACTGCAATGCCGGCAGCTGCTCCAATTTGGGAACAAGTGTTCAAAAGACCACTGGCGGATCCTGCCAAATCGTGCGGCACAGCCGACAAAATCAGGTTAATGAGAATCGGCGCACATAAACCAACGCCCATGCCACCAATCAGAAGCACCACCGCATACTGCCAATACGCCGGCTGCGGATTGATATGCAGCAACCCCGCAAACGCCGCGGTGAACCCCGCTGACAGCGCCGCCCCAAGGACACAAAGAGCACGACCATGCCGTGCCTCGGCGGCAGTCGATACCCCGGAGGTCAAAACCGAGCCCACCGCATATGGCAGCATGACCAGGGCAATTCCCCACGCCGACCGCTGCGATGTCTGGGCAACATACAGCGACAGGATGATAAACAAGGCACCAACCACCGAGAAAAACAGCAACGATGCCGCCATGCCCAGCGAGAACTGCCGCAGGTGCACATTCTGATCCCGAAACTTCCGCATCCCTGACACATACAGGAATGCATACAGCGCGGCGGCCAACACCAAAGCCGGAAAACCCCAGGCAGGCCAGCCGGACGTGCTCATCAGGCTCAACGGCAACAGCACAAGCGTGGTCGCCACGGCCACCACGATCGCACCCAGCACATTAATGCCCTGCCGCACCGATGCGAGCGACTCGGGAATATACAAATAACCCAGCACAAACGCTACGACCGCAATGGGCACGTTGAAGAAAAACACCAGCCGCCAGGACAAGTGAAAAGCATTCCAGCTCACCAAGACGCCACCCAATAATGGGCCGGCGATTGCGGCAAGGCTGAGCACGATGCCATACATGCCGAACACCGCCGGCTGCTTCGCCTCCGGCACCGAAGCCTTGATGATCCCGAAAATTTGCGGAATCATCAACGACCCGATCAGGCCTTGGATGAATCGGAAGATCGCCAAGGCCATCCCGGTGGGTGCCACAGCGCATAACACCGTGGTCACGATGTAGCCTGCGACACCAATCAGGAACATTTTGCGGCGACCATATTGGTCACCAAGCTGGCCACCCAGGGCTAAACCCGCCCCCAGGGCCAGCGTATTGCCAATGCTCACCCATTGCAGCACGGCGTGTGACGCGCCAAGTGAACTGGCAATCGAGGGAAACGCAACACTCACACTGGTGTTGTCGGTAAGGTCAAGGAAAGCGGCAAGAAACACTGCCGAAATCCCCACGATAATCTGTCGCATGACAGACCTCCATTAGGTTGTTGTGGACACATGACCTGGCGCCTCGTCCGCCAGCTAGCCCCCGACCGACATGCGTGGACAACAACCATGAAGTTATTACGGCCCAATCTACTATCGGATTCTCTCGACTGTCAATAACAACTGCTACCTGCCAGTGTGTGTTATGATCGGTGCCATGCGGCTATAGATTCTCGACAACCCCATGTCTGCGGCGGTTCCCGCCCGGTGGGTCCAGCTATTCTTCGAGGTCTATTATCATGCCCGCCAGCTTTGCCCATCTACGTTTCGATGGCGTATCCGTTTCCTTTAACACCCACCGCGTGCTCACCAATGTGTCCGTTACCGTACCCGCCCAAGGCGTCACCGGGATTATTGGGGAAAACGGGTGCGGCAAATCCACCCTGTTACGGCTCGCCGCCGGCCTTATGCCTGTCGACGCCGGAACGATCACCGCCGTCGGCCCAGGCGGCACACGCCCCCGCATTGGTTTTCTTCCCCAAACCCCACAAATCGTACCCCACGAAACAATCGAACAAACACTCGAATCAGCCATAGCTTATCTACGATCCATAACCCGCACGATCGAACAGGCCGCAACTCTGCTGGCACACTCCGATTCAGCGAGCGAAAGGACCGAGGCCGCGGAGGCCTATGCCACGGCCTTAGAAGAGGCAGAACGCCTGAACGTCTGGGATATTGACGCCCGAGTCGACGCCATGCTCGATGGGCTAGGGCTGAGCCACCTGCCACGCCATCGGCCTACCAGCCACCTATCAGGCGGGCAACTCTCCCGCCTGGCATTGGCCTGCGTGCTCCTATCCAGCCCCGATATTCTCTTGCTCGACGAACCCACCAATCATCTTGATGACGCGGCCACCGATTATCTCCAAGACATGGTGTCCCACTGGCAGGGGCCGGTGCTGATTGTGAGCCACGACCGAAGCTTCCTTGATACTGTCGCCACCAACCTGGTGGACTTAGACCCCCGACCACTCCCCCACCGACAAGACGACGCGATCGAATACAACGGCATCACCCGGTTTAGCGGTACCTATAGTGACTATTTGCAGGTTCAGCGCGACGAACGCCGCCGGTGGGCCCAACAATACAGAGATGAGCAGGCGGAATTACGGCGGCTCAAGGATGCGGTGCACGATAGTCACAGTGTGGGCCACGGTCATGAAATACCGCGAACCGAATCCCGAGCAGCCCGGAAATTCTATGCCGATCGCAACGCCAAAGTAGTGTCGCGCCGGGTGACCAATGCCCGCTCCCGGCTCGCCACGCTTCAACAGCAGCAGGTCAGCAAGCCACCGCGAGAGTTGCGGTTCGCAGGTTTTACGGCAGCGACTGGGATTGGAAATAGCGTTACCGCTGGTGGTCTTGGCGAGCTTGGTGGTGACAATGCGGTGCTTGCGGCCTCGAACGTGAGTGTGTCACAGCGGCTATCGACGGTGTCCCTTGCGATTGAGGTTAGGGACCGCTGGCTGATTACCGGCGCCAACGGGGTAGGCAAATCCACATTATTGCAGGTGCTGGTCGGTGAGTTACCGCCCACATCGGGGCGTGTGACCAGGCTTGACGGCGTGCGGGTGGGGTTGCTCACCCAAGAGACTCGGCTACCAAGCCCACCGACCACCCAGCAGTGGGAACGGCCGTCTGCGTCACAGAAAAACCTGGTTCGGTGGACCGCTCGTCGAGCCTACGAACAAGCGGTGGGGATTGACCGTGCGGCCGAGGTGCCGTTAAGTACCTTCGGATTGCTGGCCGCCCGGGATGAAACCCGGGTGGTGACTGAACTGAGCGTGGGCCAGCAGCGCCGACTTGCGCTTGCTATTTTGTTGGCAAATCCACCTGAGGTGTTATTGCTGGATGAGCCGACGAACCACCTATCGTTACGGCTAGTGACAGAGCTTGAGCAGGCGATTCCTGACTATCCGGGTGCGATTGTTGTGGCGTCGCATGACCGATGGTTGCGAAACACTTGGCAGGGAAAACGGTTGCATCTAGCCGGGTAATAGCCGCGTGGGGTTGACAGTCGGGGTGGATTTGCTACGCTATGAATGAATATAAAAAATATTCATTCATGAATTGGCGCAGGTATATACATGCGAATGTTCACTTGGGCCGGAAAGGAATGCATCATGACCATCATAGGAGCTTGTCTGGTAGCCATTGGGTTGTTGGTGGTGATCTGGGGTGTCATTGAAACACATGGCGTCGATATGACCAACCTGGACTTTCTCTCTTTCTTCACCGGCGGAATTATTGTTGTGGCATTGGGGATGTGCCTTATTCCGGCCCTGCCGCCGGTAGGTAAGGTCGCCGGGATTTGGCTAGCTGGGGTAGCAATAGCCTGGTATGTGGGGTGTATGGACATGGAGTTGATTGTCAAGCTGATGAGTTTTGTTGTCATCGCTGGCCTCGCGGCATGGCTCACAACCAAGCTGATATAATCGACCCGGGCTCCAAGTGGTTTCTACCTGGGGTTTCCTAAGCACTATTCAATGACTATGTATGGGTTCGGGTAATCAGGATGGCTACAGAATCGGAGTTGCTTCAGGCTGCGCGCACTGTGTTTGCGCGGCATGGTTATAAGGCGGCGTCGATGTTGGAGATTTCCCAGGAGGCCGGCATGGCGGTGGGGGGTGTTTACACTTTTTACCGGTCGAAGTTGGCGTTATTTCAGGCTGTGTATTTTTTAGAGAACGCGGATTCTAAGCGAAAAATCGCGGCGATGGTTGATTGGTCGCAGCCGAAGGAAGCGCTTTCTGCATATGTGCAGGCAAATGTTGCGGCGATCCGTGATAATAAGATTTTGGCGGAGTGGTATAGCAAGTCTCCGGGTGACGCATTGCGGAAGCAATATATGGACCAGCACGGGTCTGGATGCGTATTGGGGGAGTTTTTTACCGAGAAGATTGCGGCGTGGCGGGAATCCGGCGAGTTACGTCCTGAGATTACCGACCATATGATTGAGGAACTGTTTTTACTTTTCACTATTGTGGACGCATCTGGCGATATCAGCCAGGACACTATGCAGTTATGCATCGATGCGACGTTAGAAAATCTTTTCGACGTCTAAAGCATAAAAAATGGTGTGGGGTGTGCCGCCCTCCTCCTCTTGGAGGATTTTGGCACACCCCACATATTATGTAGATATTAAGTTTGGTGTGTTGGCGGTGTCTTACTCTCCCACAACCCCACGATTGCAGTACCATCAGCGCAGTCAAGCTTAGCTACCGGGATCGGAACGGGACCGGGCGTACCCTCGACGCTAAAACCACCAACACAAACCCAATTTGAAACAAACCACCCCCACACCCCAACAGGGTACGGGCAGCGTGTTGCGTCAAACACTGTACAACAAACACAAACACAATAATCATTCTTCTTTTTGCGGCAAACACATGCTCCCGGCAACACATTTCTTTGTTGCCCACACACACTAGGTGTTTTTTGTGTCGGTGTATTAGTACCAGTCACCTCCAACACGTCACCATGCTCACAGCCCTGGCCTATCAACCCCATCATCTACAGGGAACCTCAACAGAAACCTCATCTCAAAACAGGCTTCCCGCTTAGATGCTTTCAGCGGTTATCCCTCCCGCACGTAGCTAACCAGCCATGCCACTGGCGTGACAACTGGCATACCAGAGGTACGTCCATCCCGGTCCTCTCGTACTAGGGACAGCCTTCTTCAAGTTTCAACGCGCGCGGCGGATAGAGACCGAACTGTCTCACGACGTTCTAAACCCAGCTCGCGTGCCGCTTTAATGGGCGAACAGCCCAACCCTTGGGACCTACTCCAGCCCCAGGATGCGACGAGCCGACATCGAGGTGCCAAACCATCCCGTCGATATGAACTCTTGGGGAAGATCAGCCTGTTATCCCCGGGGTACCTTTTATCCGTTGAGCGACACCACAACCACACGTAGGTGCCGGATCACTAGTCCCTGCTTTCGCACCTGCTCCACCCGTCAGTGTCACAGTCAAGCTCCCTTATACACTTACACTCACCATCTGATTGCCAACCAGACTGAGGAAACCTTTGGGCGCCTCCGTTACCATTTAGGAGGCAACCGCCCCAGTTAAACTACCCACCAGGCACTGTCCCCAACCCGGATCACGGGCCAAGGTTCAGGTACCCAATCACACCAGAGTGGTATTTCACCTGCGACTCCACCACAACTAGCGTTGCGGCTTCACAGTCTCCCACCTATCCTACACAAGCATGACCAAACACCAATACCAAGCTATAGTAAAGGTCCCGGGGTCTTTTCGTCCTGCCGCGCGAAACGAGCATCTTTACTCGTACTGCAATTTCACCGGGCCTGTGGTTGAGACAGCAGGGAAGTCGTTACGCCATTCGTGCAGGTCGGAACTTACCCGACAAGGAATTTCGCTACCTTAGGATGGTTATAGTTACCACCGCCGTTTACTGGGGCTTCAATTCTCCGCCTCGCACACCACAAAGATGCACTCACGGGTCCTCTTAACCTTCCAGCACCGGGCAGGCGTCAGTCCGTATACCTCAACTTCCACGTTTTCGCACGGACCTGTGTTTTTAATAAACAGTCGCTTCCCTCTCTCCTCTGCGACCACCACCAGCCAATTCGCTGTCAGCAACCAGTAATGGTCCCCCTTCTCCCGAAGTTACGGGGGCATTTTGCCGAGTTCCTTAACCACAGTTCACCCGAACGCCTTAGTATTCTCTACCTGACCACCTGTGTCGGTTTCCGGTACGGGCCATGCACGCACTCGCTAGAGGCTTTTCTAGACAGCACAGGCACACTAACTACCACCACAACATGGTGTCCGCATCACGCCTCACCTCATATGCGGGGCGGATTTCCCAACCCCACAGGCCACACGCTTGCACTCCAATCCAATAAGGAAGCCTAGCTACCACTCTGCGTCACCCCATCACTTGACTACTACCCACGAAGATCCCACGCACCTGAAACCACCAACCAAAAAGATCAGCGGAAACAAGCGGGCGGTTAGTACCATAAGATTCATCACTTGTCGCACGCACACGGGTACGGGAATATCAACCCGTCATCCATCGACTACGCCTGTCGGCCTCGCCTTAGGCCCCGACTCACCCTGGGAAGACAAACTTCACCCAGGAACCCTTAGTCATCCGGCGGATATGTTTCTCACACATCAATCGTTACTCATGCCTGCATTCTCACTCGCACACACTCCACCACCTGTCACCAAATAGCTTCAACACATGCACGACGCTCCCCTACCCAACACACCTTTACGTGTGTTGCCGCGGTTTCGGCGGTGTACTTAAGCCCCGCTACATTATCGGCGCAGAACCACTCGACCAGTGAGCTATTACGCACTCTTTCAAGGATGGCTGCTTCTAAGCCAACCTCCTGGCTGTCTTCGCGATCCCACATCCTTTCCCACTGAGCACACCCTTAGGGGCCTTAACCGACGATCTGGGCTGTTTCCCTCTCGACCAACGGAGCTTATCCCCCGCAGTCTCACTGCCGCACCCACATTGCTGGCATTCGGAGTTTAGCTGATGTTGCTAAGATTATCGTCCCGCTCAACCAACCAGTAGCTCTACCTCCAACAAGCACACTATGCGACGCTGCACCTAAATGCATTTCGGGGAGAACCAGCTATCACGGAGTTTGATTGGCCTTTCACCCCTACCCACAACTCATCCCCTCAGTTTTCAACCTAAGTGGGTTCGCGCCTCCACAAAGTCTTACCTCTGCTTCACACTGGCCATGGGTAGATCACCCCGCTTCGGGTCCAGAACATGCCACACACACCCTAATTAGGATTCGCTTTCGCTACGGCTCCCCACACTCATGGTTAACCACGCAACATGCCACTGACTCGCAGGCTCATTCTTCAAAAGGCACGCCACCACCCCACCCAAAAAAAAGGGGGGGCTATGACGGATTATCAGCACATGGTTTCAGGTACTCTTTCACTCCCCTCCCGGGGTACTTTTCACCATTCCCTCACGGTACTTACTCCACTATCGGTCATGCTAAGTATTTAGGCTTACCGGGTGGTCCCGGCAAATTCACGACAGATTCCACGAGCCCGCCGCTACTCAGGAAACACAACAACCCCGCAAGCGAGTGTTTTCGTGTACCGGACTCTCACCGTCTCTGGCAGGCGATTCCACACCACTTCCACTAACACACACCAACAACAGCACCAGCCGAGGTAGAACTGATACGCCGTGCTCCTCTAACCCCGCATGCGTAACCCCTACCCGGTATCACACGCACACGGTTTAGCCTTATCCACGTTCGCTCGCCACTACTAGCAGAATCACTCTTGTTTTCTCCTCCTACGGGTACTAAGATGTTTCACTTCCCCGCGTAACCCCCCAACCAACTATTTCATTCACTGGCGGGTGACCACACATAACCATGGCCGGGTTTCCCCATTCGGACACCCTCGGATCAACGCTCATCAGGCAACTCCCCGAGGCTTAACGCAGCCTATCACGTCCTTCATCGGCTTAGCATACCCAGGCATCCACCATGCGCCTAAAAAACAAAAAACACACACATTTTTCACGCACAGACAACAAAAAATACCAAGAACAAAACCACAAAAAAGAAAAAACAAACAACAACAACACAATTATCGTTGCTATTTTTATCGCATTCGCGTCCACTATACAGTTCTCACACAACACACCACCCCACACACAACACCCACCAGACACAACCCAAACACACGGGCCGCAACCAGCAAAAAGGCCTTGCTCACCAGGGGTGATCCATAGAACAACACTCGTGCTGCTCTAGACACCCAACAGCATGCCACACAACAAAACAAACGAAAACACAAACACGCTTTGCTCAAACCCTTACAACCAACAAGGCTGAAAGACCGCAAAAACCTTTGTTTCATCAACTCCCAAAACCACACACATGAAATGCGTGCGATACCTGTCTTCACCTGCAAACAAAAACTTGCCACCACCAGGCGCCCAAACCAGACACCAAACAATGACAAAAACTTGTCACCACCAGGTACTAACCAGCACCCAGGCGACAAAACAAATACTCTATTCTCCTTAGAAAGGAGGTGATCCAGCCGCACCTTCCGGTACGGCTACCTTGTTACGACTTCGTCCCAATCGCCAATCCCACCTTCGACCACTCCCCCCACCAAAAAACGGTGGTTAGGCCATGGGCTTCGGGTGTTACCAACTTTCATGACGTGACGGGCGGTGTGTACAAGGCCCGGGAACGTATTCACCGCAGCATTGCTGATCTGCGATTACTAGCGACTCCGACTTCATGGGGTCGAGTTGCAGACCCCAATCCGAACTGAGATTAGCTTTCAGCGATTCGCTCACCCTCACAGGTTTGCAGCGCGTTGTACTAACCATTGTAGCATGTGTGAAGCCCTGGGCATAAAGGGCATGATGATTTGACGTCATCCCCACCTTCCTCCGAGTTAACCCCGGCAGTCTCTCATGAGTCCCCACCCAAAGTGCTGGCAACATAAGACAAGGGTTGCGCTCGTTGCGGGACTTAACCCAACATCTCACGACACGAGCTGACGACAACCATGCACCACCTGCACACCAACCACAAAGGGAGGTACGTATCTCTACAACCGTCTGGTGCATGTCAAACCCAGGTAAGGTTCTTCGCGTTGCATCGAATTAATCCACATGCTCCGCCGCTTGTGCGGGCCCCCGTCAATTCCTTTGAGTTTTAGCCTTGCGGCCGTACTCCCCAGGCGGGGCGCTTAATGCGTTAGCTACGGCACAGAAACCAAACCGGTCCCCACACCTAACGCCCACCGTTTACAGCATGGACTACCAGGGTATCTAATCCTGTTCGCTCCCCATGCTTTCGCTCCTCAGCGTCAGTTACTGCCCAGAGACCTGCCTTCGCCATCGGTGTTCCTCCTGATATCTGCGCATTCCACCGCTACACCAGGAATTCCAGTCTCCCCTACAGCACTCTAGTTATGCCCGTATCGCCTGCCACCCCGAAGTTAAGCCCCGGAATTTCACAGACGACGCAACAAACCACCTACGAGCTCTTTACGCCCAGTAATTCCGGACAACGCTCGCACCCTACGTATTACCGCGGCTGCTGGCACGTAGTTAGCCGGTGCTTCTTAACAAAGGTACCGTCACCACACCCAAAAAAAGGTGTGGCTTCGTCCCTAACGAAAGGAGTTTACAACCCGAAGGCCGTCATCCCCCACGCGGCGTCGCTGCATCAGGCTTGCGCCCATTGTGCAATATTCCCCACTGCTGCCTCCCGTAGGAGTCTGGGCCGTATCTCAGTCCCAATGTGGCCGTCCACCCTCTCAGGCCGGCTACCCGTCGACGCCTTGGTAGGCCATTACCCCACCAACAAGCTGATAGGCCGCGAGCTCATCCTGCACCAAAACAATAATCTTTCCACCATGAGACACTAAACCATGGTCCTATCCGGTATTAGACCCAGTTTCCCAAGCTTATCCCGAAGTGCAGGGCAGATCACCCACGTGTTACTCA
Source organism: Corynebacterium matruchotii (assembly GCF_011612265.2). NCBI lineage: Bacteria > Bacillati > Actinomycetota > Actinomycetes > Mycobacteriales > Corynebacteriaceae > Corynebacterium > Corynebacterium matruchotii. The sequence goes on from NZ_CP050134.2 coordinate 1,942,370, forward strand.
CCCGTTCGCCACTCGAGCACCCCCACCAAAAAAGTGGGGGCCTTTCCGTTCGACTTGCATGTGTTAAGCACGCCGCCAGCGTTCGTCCTGAGCCAGGATCAAACTCTCCAAAAAAACAAACAAAAAATTACAGGCAAAAAACAAAGAAACCAACAAAACAACAACAAACAACAAACACCAACAACTATCAATAACTATTTGGTGCCCACGTTCGCGTTCATGTTCAAACAATAATTCGTTTCATCAAATGACACACTATCGAGTTCTCAAACAACACCACCACCCACAACCCCACCCAAAACCAGGTAAGGGCCGCAAACAGCGACCACACAAATATACAAACCCCACCACAAAACCACAAACCACCACGTCACAACAACAAAATCTCACTGTTGCTGATCACTCAGAGGACTTAATCACCTTCATCGTTATCCGGGAATCAACCCGGGCAACGCCCGGGTTGCCCAGTAAGCCCTTGGTTAACCATTGCTCGTATTGTTCGGAGTCACGGACTCGCACGCGTATAAAATAGTCCGGCCGCGAATACATACGCCGCAGCTCTACTACTTCCGGCATGGCGGCCACACGCTGCTCAAACTCAGCTATTGCTGGCCCATCGTTTTTCCCAACATCCGCGTGCACGATTACTTCAAATCCACAATCCAACGCGGCCTGATCCACAATGGCACGATATCCCTTAATGATGCCCCGCTCCTCCAGCTTGCGCAGCCGTCGTAAGCATGGCGCCGACGTCAACCCCACCAACGTCGCCAAATCCTGATTACTTAGTCGTCCATCTTTCTGCAATGCTGCGACAATCGCACGATCTATTTCGTCCATGCTGCTGATTATTGTCCAGCACAAAACTTATAGCAATTATATGGCGAATAACCACACATTATTCGCCTATTGTTTACTTTACGACGATCAACCTCGGGACTATCGCCGGCGATGATTGGGGCCATCTACATCAACGATGCTCGCCAGAAATTCTGGGTTCAGCTCCATTTCTTCTTGATCTTCACCAGTCACTAGCTTGAAAAATTCATCTGTTAATCGGAACCCCATAGACCGAAATGTTGCAAATGTGAGCCCACCAGACACCACACCACCAAGTAACGGAACCGCTTTACTGATGGTCTTTTCTACCGTTTTCTTAGTGATCTTTTGACCCAGCAATACCCCAATTTTCTTTACCAACGGATACCACGTGGTCTTTGTCAGTGCTTGTCCAGCAACCTTCTTTCCAACATTTTGCCCCACCACCCTTGACGTTTGGACAATCAAGTTGCCTGCTCCAGCTGCACCACACATAACACCAAGGTAGGCAATAACACGCACTTTCGCTTCTTCAGTCAGCTCTCCACCGTTAGTAAATAGCTCATCTTCACCAAACAGGTAAGCGATCTGTTGTGCCATATGGAGCGCGAATCCAAAATATTGGGCAACATCAGCCCCAGCAGCAGGAACCATGACAAAAGGATTGGCAGGTAGCCCAGTGGCAAACGAGACCGCCGAAGTTTTATTGGTGTTGCTCCGCACGATTGCTCGCGCTTTTTTCTCTAAGGCTTTAGGCGTGTATACCGATTGTGGCCCCAGCAGCAGGATCTCCTCCAAATAAGGTGAATTAGCAAATTGCTGCCGCAAGAATTGTTCTCGATCCACCTTCACCAGCGGGACTTTTGCGATTACACCAATAAGGTTCAATGCAGTGTCATACATTTTTTGTTCTTGGGGCAATGAACTATTTGCCATATGAATACGCCTCCATTGAGAAGTTCAGAAAATATTATTTTCTAAACCTACAACTGCCGTGATAAACGCACAATGAAGCAATAATGATAAAACGCTAGAAATTACTCAGTTATATCCCCGTTTTCTCGAAAATTCATATTATCTATACTTAATATATGTGCAAATAACTATGATGATAATATCCCGCCAATCAGCAATAATAGCCCTACTAAGATAGGAAATTTCCTTAAAGAATATATTGACTCATTAATGTCACAAGCATCACAATCATCAGGGGCTATTGGGGGGATAGTCCGACAGGCCGTCGAAAAGCTCGCAAAAGTTTAAGAACGGGCCCAAGCACGCACCTTCACCTGACCTACGACAGATCCGCTACCAGTAGCAATGCAATAAGCGCAATTACTTATGCATGGGGAGCTTTCCCCGCCTAAAAGCGGGCATCATTTCTCCAAAAAAATCCATTCATACAGGCGCTATGACTACCTTTGCAGCAAACTACCCCCCATTTGGAAATATAAGAAAATTTTAATGAGGGACGTCCATAGGTATTCTTCAAATCAGATGTTCAACAAGAGACATTGCCTCAAAGGAAAGATCATGAATAATAGATCGATAATTGCCTAGTTAAACCAATTTTTTCAAAATCTCATCGCAGACAATTAACTGTTACCTCTCATCTGTAAGGACGTATCATGACCCAGCCACAAGGCCCCCAACCCGATCCACAGTCCAACCAACAACCCAACATGGGCTCCAACCCCAATATGGGCACTCCTCCCCCACAAATCATGTATGTCGAAAAGCCGAAACGCCCCTGGTATCAACGGCCCGGCTGCCTCATCCCGCTCATCTTGGTCATCCTGGTGGTCCTTGGGATGGCAAGCTGTACGGCAATGATGGGTAAAACCGTTTCCGAAGTGGATAAGAGCCTCAACCAGGAAAAGACCGTCGTGTACCGTGTGGGCGGCGATGCGCAAGACATCCGAGTAACGTACACGGCAGGCAGTAGTCAATCTGCTTCCGATTCTGGTGTGACCAGCGGCTGGGAGAAAGAAGTAAAGGTCAAGGGAATCTTTGGCGCATACATGAGCGTCACCAGCGGCGTGAATGACAGCGGAACCGTTTCCTGCCAGATTCTTGTCGACGGCCAAGTCGTCGCGGAAAACAGCGCATCCGGGCAGTTCGCCAGCGCATCGTGTAACGCCGACATCTCTGACATCTCCAAGAAATAGCATCATCATGCCACCAAATCCGAGCGAAACGCCATAATCTATTACAGGGCTACCCGCTCGGATTTACTCATTCCCAACCTCAACCACCCGGATTTATCCCATGCCACGACGACTACTGCCACTCACCATATCCCTCACGCTCCTGCTCACTGCATGCAACGCCAATGACACCACGAGCTCCCAACATTTTCACGCCAAAGCAACACTGACAAGCGTGACAAGCATAACATCGACGAGCTCGACAAAAACATCAAGCACGAAACCTCCGACAACCACGTCGACGGAACCCCAGGATTCCACCCCACAAGACGTCGCCCCGGAACCCAATAACATTGCTGCACCAGAACCCGCAGCGACATATGATGAGCCTTATTTCATCCAATGTTTCGCCCAGTACCCCGGTTACGCGCTCTGGTCAGATAACAGTTCCCGATATTCGCAATGGTGCGCGGATATCATGGGTGTCAACGCCCCCACCAACACCGGCAATGGCTACGGCAACACCTATAACTACGTGGACCCGGAGCCTATCCCCACGTTCGACCCCAATAGCGGCGATGGGTACGGACCTAACCAGAAATTGCCGCCGCTATGCGCACGCTTCCCCTCAGATTATGGTCCGTGCTAAACGATATGGCGGCTGACACAGGTTCGGAACTCACGGTCGAGTTCTTCACCATCATGAACTTCTGCACTAGAATAGCCTTATGAGTATTGTCCTTAAACCAGAGATGATTACTGTTGACTGCGCTAATCCCCGGAAACTGGCCCAGTTTTGGGCTAAGGCCACCGATTCCGCTGTTCTCCACGATTACGATGGGTCTTTTGTCATCCTTGATTCCACACCACGACTGGGTTTCCAGTTAGTACCGGATCTCACACCGGGCAAGAATAGTATCCACGTGGATTTTATAGCCGAAAACCGCGAGATTGCCGTAGCTGACTTGGAGGCTTTGGGCGCAACGGTCCAGTCAGTACAGTCGCTGCCTGATAGTGAATTCATGTGGACCGTCATGAAAGACCCCGAAGGCAATGTGTTCTGCGTCAGCGACCAAGAACACTAAAATCCACTAAATCAGAAGTGTACCCCCAGCTCATTTCACTATGGGCTGGGGGTGTTTTAATCCTCATAAATGTGGTTCACACGCATTCTGCACCGGGACTAAGCAGGCTTTGCTAGCTCATAGCGAAATAGCGTGAGTGAGACTTCCGTAACATCTGTTCATCAGGGCTCACAATGACAACAATCTCAACATCATCATCCGTCGTGGTAGATTCCAAAGCTATACGCTTCTGCATAGCATGCTTAGGCGAATCAAACTTTTCTACATGCACTTCACCGCTCTTACGATGGTATTGAAGTAAAAATCCAGGCATTAGACATAACTCCCTTACTTTCTACGACTTCCTCGGATCTTTCGAAATTGTTCATCCAGTTTATTCAAGATGGTGTAGTAAATCTTATATTCTATACTCGGAATTTTTTCTTGATTGCTCTCCACATTGTAGTCCCCAACAGGATGAAGGCCAATGTATGAGCATTCATCACGTTCCTTCTCCACTTGAGAGGTATGTGCCGATAGACCATGCAATAACTTAACAATCTTCTTTTCCGCTGGCGACAGTAATACTTGACAATTTTCTTCATGTAAATACCTGATCTGCCGACCAAAGATATCAGCGGCGCTTTCATAAACATTCGCCCAATGTGATTGCAATGCCGTCCGCACCTGTACTTCAGCGAAACCAGCGGGAAATCTAAGATGGAGATGTATCGCTCGGTATCCAGAATGTGAACCATCCCTCAAATCTATGAGATCTACTCGTGTAGCTCCGCATTCTGTAAATAGATCACACAGTTCATCTGCTATGCGTCGCTGCTGGGTCAATGTCACATCGCAATCAAGTCGTGCACCAGCTACATCTTGGATTCTTTCCAATGGAGTTTCTCGCATACGCCGCAATTTCTCCTTGAGAGAAATTATAGTTTTCGGCCTCCCACTGACCATATAGGCACCACTACCAGGAACAATATTTTTCTCCATCGTTTCCCCGCCAAGTAGAACCTCTGAATTTGACTCGGCAAAATCACCCAACTGCTTCACTAATTCACCAACAATTTCCGTTTGATGCAGCAAATAGGCTTCCCAGTCATCAGGAGTAGCAACAACGCCGTCTTCCCGTAAAGCTGATCCCATTTTATGTATTCTGTTCCTCGACACGGGTGGATTTTCACGTAAGACACTCATAAAACAGACTATAAACCCCGTTCCTTTACTTCGTTGCTCCAAAATCATGAAGCTTATTCAGTGTCCTCAAACATGATTAGTGTTTGTAAGTGAGGAAAGACATGCTAGATAGCATGTTCTTTCTGATCTTCTACCTGCTGATGTAGATGGATTTTCCCAACGGCTAAATAAGCTTACATAACAGAATATATGAGGTATAAATGAATCTACCTATTGATAATTTGGTTCTGCTTCATGGGTACCACAATCATCGAAAGTAACCGATTAGATGCCTCATATAATGTGGTGTTTTACCGACCTGGCCGAACGCTCTACGTTCAAGCTGGACTCGATCCCGTCACGCGAACGTGTGCGATAACCCACGAACTCGGACACACCCATTACGCCCATGACTGTTCCACGCAACAGGCAGAACATAAAGCAGACAAATGGGCAGCCGACCACCTTCTTCACGAAGCAGCAATACAACACAGCCTACGAAACCGAGTTCGAACCAACAGCAATAGCCACCGAGCTAGAAGTAACCCATGCACACATTAAAAACCTAGCGGCGCTACCAGGCTGGTCACACCACATACCGATGCTCACTACGAAACCTCGACCCTGTGACTGAATCTTTATCTAAAACCTATATACGGATAACGGACTGACGGGTAGCCTTTCTCAAAGGACACTCATAAAATCATGAGGAGACAATCATGCCCAGCATCTATGATGCCCGATCTACCAGAGAATGGTGCGATCAGGAAACCGTAGGTGAATCCTTTTATCGAACAGCGCTTAACGACATTAGAAAACATGTTCCAATAAATGAGCATAATGTTCGCCGATTTGATGCAACGCTCGTACTGGAAATGGATAATCCCCATTCCAAATCTGGTCATGCGATATCTGTCAGATGGCAGGACCGAGTTATCGCACACATACCAGATTCGGAAACTAATGATTACTTTCCCGAACTGGCACGCCTGGCTGCCAGTGGATTTGATGCCGGGGTAAGAGCCACACTATGGACAAACGAAACCCAACCCAACTTTAATCCCCGCGACGTTCACATGTCAGTACATATTGGGTCACAACCACCCGGCATGATCGCGCCTATCAACAATCCTCCTTCACAAAAATGGGCGGTTATCCCTAGGGGACGAACTAGCCAGGTCGCTAAGGAGAAAGACCACCTTGATGTGCTGCAATCATATACGGGGCTGGGGAATGCAAAAACCTACATTCTCGTGACGCTGCACAAGGTATTTTTCGGCACCCGCACCCGCTGGGCTGGGGTCGAGGTTCGACTAGACGGCAAGCGAATCGGAGAGTTGAGTAAGGCGACGGGGGCAAAATTCCTCCCCATCATTGAGCACTATGATTCCCTGGGACTTATTACTGTATGCCATGCTTATCTCAGGGAGACGCCCACCTCCGCTGAGGTCACCCTCAAGGCTGCGACCTTCGAAGAGATAACAGATAAGGACCTATACACCCCTGATATATGCCCGATCCCACAGCTAGTGCCTTATGCTTCTGACCCCTACACTTATAATGTCCCCGGACGATACCGCCCTAATCTTGAAGATAATCACGCATATGGTGTTCGGAAATACGGTAAACCTCATTACTCCAATCCGTCACGACTGGGACACCGGCAAGCTAATACAGGTTTAAGGGCTAACAAGAACTATACAATCTATCTTCTCTGTCTCTTCTTCGGCGGCTACCTAGGCCTTCACTACTACTATGTAGGGAAAATTGGCAAAGGCATTCTATATACCTGTACAGCGGGATTGTTCATGATTGGATGGATCGCAGATATCCTTAATCCCCGGCGCGGTTTTCATAGCTAGACTTTTTATAGTCAAGCATTCCTTACCCCACATCAACACGAGTAAGGGCATTCTTATAGTAATACCACTTGATGCGTAACGTCCTAGAACCGCATAATAGCTAGCTGTTCCACCAAAGAACAGGGAGAACTCAATAGTGGAGGGAGGTGATGACATGTCACCCTGATGTTCTCCAGTCCGTGGGAAACGACCGGTATCATTCTCGGGCTCCTTGCCTGGTTTTCCCAAGAGGCGGTAAGACTGGGAAGCACCAGAAAGGCATGAAGCGATACCGGCGCGGAAAGCGGAAGAAGTAACCTCCCCGCCCCATGACCTATATGGGGCGGGAGGCACCCCTCCACACTACCCTTTCTTAAAGGAGGCGAAATGAAAACATCAATCCGGTGGGGCGTCTCGGTTGCCGTTGCGGTGTTCCTCTACACCCGACCGAACCCACTCTGGCTACTGATCTACACGATCGGCATCATCACCCTGCTAGCACGGGAGTTCGACCGATGATAACCCCTATCATCACCGACCAAGCCACAGGCCGAGTGCTATGGCGAGTCATCGACTGCGCCACCTACTGTGGTATCGGCCCACGCACCTGGGCGAACTATCATGCAGGCGGTCGAACACCCCAACCCGTAGCACACCTCGATGGCCGCACACCCCTATGGGACGCAGAGGAGGTGAAAGCCTGGCACGCTAACCGCCCCGGCTCGCCAATAAAAGGGGCACGATAGGGCAACAACCCCCGGAAGCTTATTCAGCCGCTGGGAAAACTTATCTACACGAACAAGTAGAAAATCAGAAAGAACATGCTATCTAGCTTGGTCTTCCTTACTTACAGAGACTAGTCATGTTTGAGGAAGCTGAATAAGCTTCTAACCGGAAGCTTATTCAGGAGTTGGGAAAACCTGTCTACACTAACAAGCGGAAAATCAGAGAGAATAAACCATCTAGCTTGCTTTTCCTTACTTACAGAGACTAGTCATGTTTGGGGACGTTGAATAAGCTTCCGATATGGCCATTTCATGGGAGAAGTGAGACCGTTCTGGCGAGGTTCACGGACAGGGTGAATATGTCTACCACCCAAACGATTACAACTTAGCCACGCTCTCGATCCTGTCCATGAAGGTCATCCCCTCATTGAGGCTAGCCCGCACACGCTCTCCCGCGAGCCAGCCAACCCCACCATCCCCAACTTTCCCACACCCAGAATCCTGCCAACTACTTGACTCAGATACAAAGAACCTGCTATATATATAGAGCTATTTATTGGTGATATTCAAATTAGGGAGGAAAAGATGTGGGAAACGGAGCATAGTCAGGTAACTGATGTCGATACTGACCGTCTATGGTCAGTGTTTGAGGGGGTACACTCGGGTCGCATCGTATTGCCTGGTGGTGATGTCTTCCGCCCGGAGGGTCCGCTAGGGGTTGGCACAAAGATCCACGTCACTCCGGCTGGTCAGGACACCATGATCTCGAAGGTCGTGGAGTTCGTTCCGGGCTTACGATATGCCGACGAGACTGAGTTCAACGGTCTAGTCCTACGGTTTGCCCATCAGTTTGAGAAGGTCGAGGATGGCACTAAGATCACCCATCGACTGACAATCTCCGGGGATGACTCAGATCAGGTGGGACCGGAGATTGGTCCACAGATCAGTGCCGACTTCCCAGATCAAATGGACGCCCTGATCGCTGAGGCACGCAACGCTTGAGTCTGTGGCTGCTACGCTTCGACGTAACGTAAGCCAAACTCAACACAATCGTCGGACAACACCTCGCACACGAGTGTGAAAAGCGTTCCGACTACGAGGATCTCAAGGCTATAGTGCTCAACCTTGCAGAGACCAGGAGCGCATCTCACAGACCTCGGGAAGCGAACTGCTTTCGATAGAGCCCACACAGAGATAACGAGGGAAGCGGAGAGTCCCCCACCGATCTAGTTGTGCGGCTCGATCCTCAAGGAGCGGCCCACGATGCTGATGTTCCGTCCCAAGGGACTACCTTTAGTGTTTTCGATGCCGACGCAGGGCACTGCACTCGAAACACCTCAGCAGATGGACTCTCACGGGAATGAGAGAAGATTGCATACGAGGCCCAGGGGGAGCCAATTATCAGACTGTGACGGTCGCCAAGAAGGTCAAGGCGGCAAATTCTATCGGGGTGGTTGCGACGTGCTTCTTGCTCTGACTGATGTGGGAATCACCGAGGTAAGCAGGTGCAAAACTCTTCCAGCCTCTGCTGCACCATGCGTTTATCTCAGATGATGACTCTCAAACACCAGTCTTCGCATTTTTGGGACGCTCTGGGGCCGCTTACCCACCCAAGATGAGCATGTGCTCCTGCAGGGACGAAAATCGTTTGTCTACCCAATGCAATGATGTCAACCTTCTTGCACGGACGGCGCCAATCCACCTGCGGGGTGATGCCAGTACACTCGCATCGCCCACTTGAGCGAATACGCACGTTGTGCCACACCTTCCCCGCCTGCTTCAACACGACGACAGCGTGAGCAGACTGAGTGAAATGCAGATCGTCAGAAAGAGCCCAAACATACTCCTGATACTGAGCCTGACGCGCCTCGCCTCGCAATGGGAGGAGCGCCCAACAATAAAACCCCAGCTCCATAAGGTGGAACTGGGGCTTCAGCGTGGAGCCGCCGGGAATTGAACCCGGGTCCTACGCCATGTTGCCAGGGCTTCTCCGTGCGCAGTTCGTGCACGATCTTTTACTCTGACCCTCCAGCTCGGACGAACCCTCCTGGATGATGGGCCACAGTTAACGATGAAAGTCCCGCTGTACCTCGTTAACCAAATAAAGCGGCAAGTCCCTTAGTCGATGCCAGGGTCCGGACCAGGGACGATTCCGGTCTGACAGACACGCGTATCGCTGTATTAGGCAGCGAGAGCGTAGTCGCGCTGAGTGTTCTCGGCGCTTATGAGTTGCTGCGACGCTTGCGGTGGTCTCTAGCCTGCACCGGCACGCTTCCCCTGGCGTAATGTTCGTAGTCGAAACCTGAATCGACCCCGTGTGCTAGTCGGCGGGATGTGCATCTTTCCAACCAGTTCAGTCATTATAACACGTGAAGTTAACCGGTTATTCCCTTCACCCGGCGCCCGAGGTCACGCACGATTTCTCGTTCTTCGGTGCGGCGTTTAATGTCTTGGCGTTTGTCGTAGGCTTGCTTGCCTTGGGCAAGCCCAAGTTCGCATTTCAGGTGACCGTTTTTAAAATAAAGGCTCAGCGGTACCAGGGTTTTATTTCCGTCCCGAACTTTACCGGTGAGGGTGTCGATTTCGCGCCGATGGAGCAATAGTTTCCGAACCCGGCGCGGGCTGTGGTTGGTCCAATGTCCGCGGGAGTATTCGGGGATGTGGAGGTTGCGGAGCCAGACTTCGCCGTCGTCGATCGTCGCAAAGGCGTCGACAAGCGATGCTTTGCCTTCGCGGAGGGATTTCACTTCGGTGCCAACGAGCACCATGCCGCATTCGTAGGTTTCTAAAATATTATAATCGTGCCTGGCCTTGCGGTTTGTTGCAATGGTGGGGTTGAGGTTTGTGGTTTTTTTCTTCTTTTTAGCCATAGTTGTTTCATTGTAGCTTTTCGACGCCCGCCGCTTGCGGTTGCACTATTTGCGGACATACCAGCGGAGAGTGCCTTGGGCGGTGATGGCTGCGAAGGCGATGCCGATGAGTGCCACGATGGGGGTGATGAGCCAAATGTCTGCGGTGGTGACTCGGGCGACGAGTTGGGAGTCGTAAAGGACTTTGAGGATTTTGTCGACGACCCAGATTTTTCCGGCGAAGAGGGCGAGGGCGGAGAGGATGGAGCCGGCAAGGACTGCGATGATGGCTTCGAGCACGAAGGGGGCTTGGGTGTACCAGCGGGAGGCGCCGACCATGCGCATGATTTCGGTTTCTTGGCGACGGTTGAATGCGGTGATTTGCACCATGTTGACGATGAGGAAGATGGCTGCAAGTGCTTGGACTGCGGCGAAGAGGAAGGTGGCGTTGCGGATGGCGTCAAGGTTGCTGGTGGCGTCGCTGAGGTCGTCGACTTGGTCGATGATGGTTGCTACTTGGGGTAGTTGCCGGATGGGGTTGAGGGGTGTGGTATCGAGGGGGTTAGTGAGTCGAACGTGGAGCGCTGCGGGGAGCGCATCAGGGGAGGTTTCCTTGACGAGGAGCGGGTCGGATTCTTGGAAGAGTTCGACGTACCTTTGGTAGGACTGTTCGCGGGACCGGAAGGTGACGGATGCTACCCCATCGGATTTGCTGAGTAGATCGCGGACTTCGGTGCATTCTTTGCTGGTGCAGTCTTTGTCTTTGGCGGAAACGTCGTCGTTGAATTGGACCATGACTTCTACGCGGTCGAGGTAGATGTCTTTGGTACGTTCGGTCATGGTGGTGACGAGGAAGCCGGTGGCGAGTAGGGCGAGGGAGATGGCGGTGGTGATAATGAGCGCCATGGTCATGGTGAGGTTGCGTCCGAGTCCTCGGAGTGCTTCGCGGATGACGAAGTTGAAGCTCATGATTGTCCTCTCTTGGGTGCTGCTTGTGTGGATGGCTGGTGGGTTTTATGCTTCGCCGTAAACACCGTGGGCGTCATCGCGGACGAGGTTGCCGAGTTTGAGTTCGATGACTCGGCGGCGCATGTCATTGACGGCGCGGGCGTTGTGGGTGGACATGACGATGGTGGTGCCGGTGCGGTTGATTTGGTTGAGGAGGACCATGATGCCGTCAGCGGTTTCGGGGTCGAGGTTGCCGGTGGGTTCGTCGGCGAGCAGCACGAGGGGGCGGTTGACGAAGGCGCGGGCGATGGCGACGCGTTGTTGTTCGCCACCGGAGAGTTCGTGGGGGTAGCGGTTTTCTTTGCCAGCAAGGTCGACGAGTTCGAGGGTGTTGGGGACGATGCGGGCGATTTTGTCTTTTCTGGTTCCTATGACTTCCAGGGCGAAGGCTACGTTATCGTAGACGGTTTTTTGTTGGAGGAGTCGAAAGTCTTGGAAGACGTAGCCGATTTTTTGCCGCAGTTTGTTGATCTGGCGGCCTTTGAGTTTATTAACGTGGAAGTCGTCGATGTGGATGTCGCCGTAGGTGACGTTGGTTTCGCGGATCATGAGTTCGAGGAAGGTGGATTTGCCGGAGCCGGAGGGGCCGATGAGGAAGACAAAATCGCCTTTGTCGATGGTGAGCGAAATTTCGTTGAGTGCTGGGCGGGTTGAGGTTTTATAGAGTTTGGTGACGTTGTCAAAGGTGATCACTTAGACCACTGTAGCCAAGCCCCTGTGATTGTTGGGGCTCATGATGCTCGTGTTGCAGGGGTTTTATTTGGTTTCGGTGTGTTGTCCCTTGCGCCACCGAATCCCTGCTTCGAGGAATTTATCAAGGTCACCGTCTAACACTTTTTGGGGATCCCCCACTTCGAAGCCGGTGCGGAGATCTTTCACCATTTGGAAGGGGTGGAGCACATAGTTGCGCATTTGGTTGCCCCATGATGCGTTTCCGCCGGCGCCGAGGGCATCTAGCTCCGCGCGTTCTTCTTGGCGTTTGCGTTCCAGGAGTTTTGCCTGGAGCACGCGCAGCGCCGAGGCTTTATTTTGAATTTGGGATTTTTCGTTTTGGCAGGTGACAACGATACCGGTAGGAATGTGGGTGAGTCGCACGGCGGAGTCGGTAGTGTTGACGGATTGGCCGCCCGGCCCGGAGGAGCGGTAGACGTCGACTCGTAGTTCCGAGTCGGGGATGTCGATATGGTCGGTGATTTCCACCACTGGGAGTACTTCCACTTCGGCGAAGGAGGTTTGCCGGCGGGCTTGGTTGTCGAAGGGGGAAATACGCACGAGCCGGTGCACGCCTTGTTCCACCGATAAGGTACCGTACATATATTCGCCGTGGACGATAAAGGTGGCTGATTTTATTCCGGCCTCTTCGGCGTAGGAGATGTCGTACACTTCTACTTTGCGTCCCTGTTTTTCGGCCCATCGAATATACATGCGCATGAGCATTTCGGCCCAGTCCGCAGCGTCGACGCCGCCCGCACCGGAGCGGATGTTGATGAGTGCTTCCCGGGAATCGTATTCCCCGGACAGCATGGTGGTGACTTCGAGGGCATCAATGTCGGCCCGCAGGTCGGTGAGTTCTTCGTCGGCAATGTCGGTGCCTTCGCCTTCTTCTTCGGCGAGTTCATACATGATGGGCAGGTCGGTGAGCCGGGAGCGTAGTGATTGCAATCTCTTCAGCTGGACTTGTACTTGCGATAATTCGCTGGTGACCTGTTGCGCGTGTTCGGGGTCATCCCACAGGCTGGGGTCGGCGGCTTTTGCTGCTAGTTCCCGGGCACGATCACTCAAATCGGCAGGGTTCATCACCTTTTCAATCGAGGTCAGGGTGGTATCAAGCGCAGTAAGTTCGGCTGAAGTCTCGGGTCGCATAACCACCTAGTTTATCGCACGCTGCCGGGGGAAAATGGTAATCGCACTGCTAGGCGCATGGATTTTCTTCACTGTGACAGGGCACAATAGACATCATGAGTTCTCCAACACCATTACATGAGATGATTCCGGCGTTGATTAAAACCTTTGCAGTGGGGCATGAGACCGATAGTGATGAGCATTTGGCTCAGGCCTTGGTGTATAACGCGGGCCGGTTGGCGTGGCGGTTGCGTGAGGCGGGGCTGCAAGCCCCGGAGCAGAAGACGTCGGTGTCCGATATTGTGACTGAGGCGGATAAGGCCGCGGAGGCGTTTGTGGCTGGGGTGTTGGAGTTGGTGCGTCCGGCGGATGGGGTATTGGGCGAGGAGGGTACCCAGCGGCCCTCGGAGAGCGGCAAGACGTGGGTGATCGACCCGGTGGATGGTACCTATAATTTTGCGTCCGGCAGTGACTATTTTTGTTCGGCGGTGGCGTTGGTGTCGGGTTCGCCTGCGGATCCCACCGAGGTGCATTTCGGTGCGGTGCATCGGCCGGCCATGGGATACACGTGGTTTGGCGGGCCGAATATTTCTTCGACTAAAGACGGCAAACCCTTAACGCCATTGGTGGATAAGCCATTAAATATGGTGTCGTTGGGCACATATATTCACCCGTCATCGCTCGCTGATCCGAAAATCTTTTCGGCATGGAATAAGGTGGCAGCCCGGGTCGCAACGCTGCGGATGCTGGGGGCGGGGTCGATTGATTTGGCAACGGTTGCCGATGGTGGGTTAGGCGTGTGGCTGCAGCATAGCGTTGCGGATTGGGATTGGCTTCCCGGGCAGGCTTTGGTGGCCGGCGTGGGCGGATTATGCCAACGTGTAGCAGCGGGCGGGGTAACATGGTCGGTTGCCGGCAATCACCAGGCTGCCACTGAACTCATCGAACTGCTCCAAGGTTAACGAATGCCCTACCGCTCTGATATTGATTTTGCGCTCACCCTTGCGAATACCGCGGATGCTATCACCGTGGATCGTTTTGAGGCGACGGATCTGAATGTCTCATCGAAGCCCGACATGACACCCGTGTCCGACGCCGACGTCGCCTGCGAACAGGAGTTGCGCCGGCTGATTACGCAGCAGTACCCCAACGACACAATTGTGGGGGAAGAATTTGGGGGCGACGCGGAATTTGCTGGTAGGCAGTGGATTATCGACCCTATTGATGGCACGAAAAACTTTGTGCGGGGCGTGCCAGTGTGGGCGACGCTCATTGCGTTGCTTGTCGACGGCATCCCCACGGTGGGAGTGATTTCGGCACCAGCTTTGGGCCGTCGTTGGTGGGCCGCTACCGGGCATGGGGCATTCCGGTCGGTGAATAATGTCACCAAGAAAATTCGGGTATCGAATGTCAGTTCGCTAGAAAATGCCTCCATTTCCTTCTCATCTTTGGAGGGGTGGCAGCAGCTAGGGATACGTGACCGGTTTCTGCAACTCACCGACGACACTTGGCGACTCCGGGGATTTGGGGATTTCTTCTCCTATTGCCTCGTGGCGGAGGGTGCAGTGGATATTGCGGCGGAACCGGAGGTATCGCTGTGGGATTTAGCGCCGTTAGCCGTGTTGGTGACCGAGGCCGGGGGGCGGTTTACGTCGTTAAGCGGTGTGGACGGACCACATGGCGGCTCGGCGATAGCCACAAATGGGTTACTACATGACCAGGTGTTACGGTATCTTAGTCCCGCGGAATAGCAAGATAAGCAATAACGCTAGCTTTTTATAGAATTTTGGATACAATAGTACCAAATTCGCTATTGGTTGAAAGAGCGTTATTGTGACCGTCCCTAGATCCCCATCAGACACGCCGCCACCGCATGATTTTCGTTCGCCGGGGGTTCGTCTGCTTACCTATATCGTTGCGGGCACTACCGCACTCCTGGTCATCATTTTCCCCCTCATTGACCATGGGTTTTCCAGCGGGGAACTCTATTCCTTCTTATGCGTTATCAGCACGGTGATGTTCATTGCCGTGGGACACGTCATGCGGTTAAAAACCGTGATTGCGCTCGGCGTCATTATGGCGTTATGGGCCGGTATATACCAAAGCGTAATTGCCGCATTAGCGCTGCCAACCTCGCCGTCCCCAGTATCTGCCCCGGAAAATATATCACCTCTGACCGCCACCGCCGTGACGATGTGATAATTAATCACGCAACGCACCGCAGTAAATAACAATATAACCGTGTAATTACGCTACGATGCTGGGTGATTTAGGGAAAATACGACAGATACTACAAAGTAAAATCTATAATTCGATATGTAGATTAAGGACAATCCTATGCCTCGCCTCCGGTTCCACAATCTCAATAATGGCACGAATAACCGCATCGGCTCGGAAGACATCACCTCGACCGCCCTGCTTATCTTTTGTGCCGTCGTAGTATTGATCCCAGTCACGGGAATCGCCACGTTTACCTGGTACATGCCGTTCGCCTTCTTCAGTGGCGTCGCAGTCATGTTTTGCGGCACCGTCGTGCAATCCAGTCGCGTAGTCGTGGCAGGTACCGCTGTCGCAGCCTGGACCGTGATTAGTCCCCTGCTCTATTTGTGGATGAGCAACCTCACCGTTTAGCCACCACCATAAGCGTAAACCCGCCCCGTGGTCCCATATGGACCGGTGAGGCGGGTTACATTATTTTCCGAAGATTATCTGCAAGCGGATTTAGTCGTCCGGGAGCCGGAAACCGGCACCAACGCCATCCTTAGCGTCAATGTCGTGACGCACTGCTTCAAAGTTCGTGGAAATCGTCGGCATGTGGGCCGAGCCCTGCCATGGGGTGCGGCAGGACAGGTTATGGTCGGGCAATGCGCCACCGGACACCATGCCCACCAGGCGATCGCCTTCCATCACGGGCGCACCGGAATCACCGGCCATGGCACACACTTGCGATACGTTACGGCCTTCATCAGCCACCCACACATGACCACAGGTAGTACCGCTGGCGACACCAGTCTTGCACACACGCTTCCACTGGCCAGGGGTTTCCCCACCAACATGGTTGACAGTCACGTTGTTATAGTGGCGGCTCACCCGAGCATTCGAATCCAATTCGATGACCGAGTAATCCAATTCCTTGTTCGAATCCACAACCGTACCGGAACGGCCCACCCGCCAAGAGTCAGCGGATTTCACCGGATCCCCGGGATTACCACAGTGCCCGGCGGTGATAGCAACCTTGCGGCCCTGCTTATCGTAGCCGGTGGCGGCAACAGTGCACAGCTGATTATCGCCGACGTATACCGGGGTGGATGGGCCATACAGGGAATTGCCCTCCCGTTCGGTAAACACCGAGGCCAGCGGGGTATCCGGCTGGTCAAACCAGGAGCCCGGCACCCGATGCAATACCCGGTTTGCGGTGAACCGCTGCGCCATAAACTTGGAGAACGGATCATACTGCCAGTGGTAGTTCGGGCCATCAATGATGGGCCGATAGTCCTTCCCCACTTCCTTATACGGCTCCCCGGCATAGTTCACCCCAGAGCTAGCCAATTGGGCCACCTGAGACTCAAACTGGGCAACCTGAGCCTCGAATTCAGCCGCATTGCGGTTAATGTTGGGCCGCTGCATCAGCTTATTTGCCGAATACTCGGTCGAGCTGAGCGAACCATCGCGCAGCTTATTGATGTTTTCGAATAATTGGCTCACGCTACTGATTGCTCGTTCCGATGGTGCGGTAGCCTCTTTGATTTGGGCATCAATATACCGGCGCACGAGTGGCGGAGTTTCGGTTCGCCCCGGCTCATACTCATCCGAGTCGGCACCAGCTTCGGTATCCTGAGTTTTATTCTCAGGTTTTTCCGTGTTCACGATGTTTGCTGCGCTCTCCAACGCATTTGCAGGCACGCTCGGCACATTTGGCACGGTTGGAACATTCGGGGTCTCTGGCGTTACGGCGGTCTCGGGCACGCTTGGCGACGGCGCCGGCTGTTGGGAGCTACCAGTCACCGAATTAATCGCTGACGAAAGCTCAGAAGAAATCCGTGGCACTACCTCGGGCATTGCCTGCTCCGGGGGAATATCCTGCGTGAAATTCGGAACAGCCGGGGCCTCCGGAACGGTGGGCGCAACCGGTGTGGCAGCCGATAAGGAATTCACCGCGGAATCCACAGCCTGCTGCGCATTTTGGGCTGCCTGCTCGGCATTTTGCACCGCAGCGACTGCCCCATTGGTCACGGCCGGGTCGACAGGGATACCGGCATTCGTCAGTTCTTGAGCCGTCTGTGAAACAACATCAGACGCAGAAGTCGGCTCAAGCGCCCCAGCGCTAGGGATGGTTGTCATCCCCAACGAGCTCACAAACGCTGCGATAGCAAGGCAGCGAAAGGTGGACTTTTTATGCATGAAGCAAAGCCTCTCTCCCATAGAAAAACGGGGGTCAATTGTTAAGCTGTGGCTATCATGCCATGGAATTTAGTTAGTCGGTACCATCTACCCCCATCAGGGTTATGCCAGGGGGTCATTAGAGTGCTACCAGAATACCACCAGAATGCTACCAGGATCCTGACAGGATATTGCCAGAATGCCATCGCAGCGATGTGTGTGAGCTAGGCTTATTCGATTTCGACTAGTGCCTGCCCACCCTGTACGGAATCACCTACGGCGACATGCACCGCAGTCACTACACCAGCATTGGGTGCTGTGATTTCGGTCTCCATTTTCATAGCTTCGAGGATGAGCAATACCTGCCCTGCCTCAATCTCATCACCCTGGTTAACCAGGATCTTAAACACTGAGCCGGCCAGCGGCGCAATGACGGCGTTAGCGGACACGCCCTGCACGGATGCAGTAGCTGGCTCCTGATGGTTGGCGTTGCCGCCACCCCCAAAGACGATCGAGCCTAACTGCCGGCGTTCTTCTTCGACCTCAACTTCGACAGCATAGGCAATACCGTTGACGGTCACGGTGAGTTTCATGTGTTTTCCTCTTCTGATATTTCAGTCGTTAATTCTCCAGCATGCGCTGCTGGACCGATTGGCGACCTTGGGCGGCCCAAGTACGGTGCCGCAGGTAGTGCACCGCCTTCACCTTGCCCTTATTCCCCATAAACGCACTGACTGCTGCCGAAATGGCAATGATGACGTCTTCTGGAATGGAAGCATCGGAGCGTTTGCGTAGCTCAGCGATCTCCGCCTCGGCTTGGTCGAGACGAGCACTGAGCTTATGGACAAGCTCAACCAGTTCTTGATTGGTTAATTCACTCATGATTTTTCGCCTTGGTGGTGTTTTTATGATGGGGACAGGCCGTGCTTCTTCTTCGGCCGGTGCACCCGCTTATTCGCCAAGATTTCCAGTGCATTCGCAATATGCCGACGGGTATCCGCCGGGTCGATGATGTCGTCGACCAAGCCCCGGGATGCAGCCATGAACGGCGTGGAGAAGGTTTCTTTGTACAGGGCGATGAGTTCTTCCCGCTTAGCGGCAGGATCCTCGGCGTCGGCGATTTCCTTCCGGAACACCACATTGACGGCACCTTCGGCACCCATAACGGCGATTTCGGCGGTGGGCCAGGCAAAGACCCGATCCGCACCCAGGTCCTTCGAGCACATGGCCAGGTGGGCGCCACCGTAGGACTTGCGCAATTCCACGGTCACCTTCGGCACCGAGGCCGACGAATAGGCGTAGAGCATCTTGGCACCGTGGCGGATAATGCCACCATGTTCCTGGGCCACGCCAGGCATGAAGCCGGGCACATCCACCAGGGTGACCAGCGGGATATTAAAGGCGTTACAGAAGCGGATGAACTGCGACCCCTTGTCAGAGGAGTCAATATCAAGCACACCGGACATGACGTTGGGCTGGTTAGCAATCACACCAACGGTACGACCCACGATACGACCGAAGCCCACCACAATATTACGGGCAAAACCGGCCTGGACTTCGAGGAAATCCCCACGGTCCACAATGCGGGTGATGATTTCCCGCACATCGTAGCCCTTCTTGCCCTCAACGGGAACAATGTCACGCAATTCGTAATCGGGTTCCACCACCGGATCGGGATCCACCACCGGCGGCTCCTCCGTGTTGTTTTGCGGCAGGAAGCTCAGCAGTTTTTGGGCGATCAGGATTGCTTGTTCGTCATCATCGGCAATGAAGTGAATGTTGCCGGACTTGGTCATGTGGGCATCGGCACCGCCAAGCTGTTCGGTGGTGACTTCTTCACCGGTGACCGACTTAATCACGCCGGGGCCGGTAATAAACATATTGGCCTGCCGGGTTTGGATAATGAAGTCGGTGAGGGCCGGCGAATAGGCGGCGCCCCCGGCACAGGGGCCAGCAATGATGGAAATCTGGGGAACCAGACCAGATAGCAGCACATTGTGGTAGAACACCTTGCCATAGCCAGACAGGGAGTCAATGCCTTCCTGTACGCGGGCTCCACCGGAGTCGTTAATGAAGATGAATGGCGTGCCGGTCGTGGCGGACGCTTCCATCATGGCCGCAACTTTGTTCGACTGGGTTTCGCCGGCGGAACCACCCATAACGGTGAAGTCTTGGGAGGCAATGTGTAGTGGGCGGCCGAAAACGGCGCCGGAGCCGGTTACCACACCATCGGCGGGTGCATCGGCTTTGTCCATGCCGAAATGGGTGGTGCGGTGCTTAGCAAACATTCCGGTTTCGAAGAACGTATCGTCGTCGACAAGCAAATTGATGCGTTCACGTGCGGTGAGCTTGCCTTTGGCGTGTTGTTTTTCAATTTTTTCTTCGCCGCCGCCTAATTCAACCTTATGGCGGGCTTCGGCCAATTGTTCGAGACGCTGCTCCATGGTTGGGTCATTAGCCATGATCTCTCCTTATTACTTCGACGTTATTCGGCTGGCTCGACGTGAACGGTTTGGGTGCGGCCACCAACGCTGACCTTGTAGGTGATGGGCTCTAGCACGGGTTCGTTCTCCCGCTTCTTTTGCTTGCTGGGATCTACACCCACATTCTTCGGCCCATCGGGGCGGGTCTTGAAGAAGCCCGGTGCCACATTGGGGAATAGTGCGTTGGTGAGCACGTCTTCGTCGGTGCCGTCGAAGCCTTCCAACTTCTCGGCGTCGGAAACCAGGGTGTCCCATTCGGGTTCTAGCAGGTCGGCAGGGCGAACCGTGATCTGCTGCTTCTTGGTTTGCTGTTCCGCTTGCTTGATGAGCTCGGGGTCGCGTTCACCGATGCATTCGCCATAATAGCCCAGCATAAGGTCGGCGAATTCGGCGGTCATGACCTTGTAGGGGCCCATGAGCACGTTAAACACCGCCTGGGTACCCACAATTTGCGAGGATGGCGTCACGAGCGGCGGGTAGCCAGCTGCGGCACGAACTCGCGGCACTTCTTCCATCACTTCGTCGATGCGGTCACCGGCGCCTTGGGCTTGGAGCTGGGATTCCATATTGGACAGCATGCCGCCGGGGATTTGCGACAGGAAGATATTGGTGTCGACCAGGGTTTTCGACTCGAATTCGCGGTACTTCGGGCGAATCGTCTTGAAGTGGTCGCGGATCTTAATCAGGCGATCCATGTCCAGGTCGGCGGTGTAGCCGGTGCCTTCCAGCATTTCCACGAGGGATTCCGTGGGGTTGTGACCTGGGCCAAGCGACAGCGAAGAGATGGCGGTATCGACCACATCGGCGCCGGCTTCGATGGCCTTCATAAGCGTGACTAAGGTAACACCGGTGGTGGAGTGGCAGTGTACGTTGATCTGCACGTCGTCGCCGTAGGTGTCTTTGACGCCGCGAATAATGTCGTAGGCAGGTTGTGGTTTCAGCAGAGCTGCCATGTCTTTGAGGGCGATGGAGTCTGCCCCCATATCGAGGAGTTGTCCGGCCAGTTTAATGTAGCCGTCGACATCGTGTAGGGGGGATACGGTGTAGCAGATGGTGCCTTGGGCATGGCCACCGACTTTCTTCACCGCGGTCATGGCACGTTCTAAGTTGCGGGGATCGTTGAGCGCATCGAAAACGCGGAACACGTCCATGCCGTTTTCCTTGGATTTTTCAACGAACTTATCGACAACCATGTCTTCATAGTGACGGTAGCCCAGAAGGTTTTGGCCGCGGAGCAGCATTTGCAGCCGAGAATTGGGCATGAGCTCCCGGAAAGTGCGTAGTCGCTTCCACGGGTCTTCGTTGAGGAAGCGAATGCAAGCGTCGAAGGTGGCGCCACCCCAGCATTCCACCGACCAGAAGCCGGCCTTATCGATATCATCGCAGGCAGCAACCATGTCTTCCAAGGCCATTCGGGTGGCAAACAGACTTTGGTGCGCATCTCGAAGAGCTACTTCGGTAACTCCAATTTTTCGTGGACTCATAGCTTTGACACTATTGCAAAATCTTCGGTCACGCTTGGTGTTTTTCAGTTTATGTCGACCCGAAAGCAAAAATATTTTCGTTAAAAAATGTGGGTTTTTGTCCGACCAAACACTTTGTGCTGTTCAGGGCACTGAACACTATTCTATTGGTAACTATCTTGAAAACAGCCTCCCCCCATTTTAGTGAAAAATATCGCATTTTTATACTGAAACTTGTCGCCATTAAGAGGAAATTGTGGGCATATTTTCCCGCTTTTCGACGCCTAACGCAGGCGTTGACACTCCCCCACCACTGTCACTTGCCGCTCTCTGTGAGTCACCAGGAAATTCGGCATGGGGTGGATGCCATTACCTACCCCATGCCAAATCGGTAGGAAACCTTGTGACCGATTTCCCGAAAACCAATATCATCGAACACAATGTCGATTATCTATAGAGACGCCCCTACCGTTGTGGGATTCCCGGCAGGTTCACACCAAGGTTTTTGAGTGCTGGACCACCGAACTGCATGATCGCGGCAACGATGGCACCCACGCCCAAGACGCCGAGAATCACAGCGATAATGCCTCGCACACCGGAATCTGTACTGGAGCCCTGGTCACTCCTATCAGGAGCTCCTTTGATAGCTGCCCCTAAATTATTGCGAAAACCAACAGATGCGATGTCAATGTTATCTTTTAGCTCTTGTAATTCTTCCAATCCCAGTGTGGGGAGCTTTTGTTTCATCAGCTCAGCATTCGCCTTGGACATTCGCGCGAGGCGGACATAGTTTTTTAGGCTATCGGTTTGTTCTTTCTTTTCCGCGATAGCAAGCGTTTCATCAATTTCTTTCAGAAACGCATCGATTGCCTGAGAGGTTTCCTGCCGAACCTTCACCACATCCGCTTCGGAGGCACCAACGTTGCTAGCTTTCCGCTTTACGTCAACAGCAGCTTCTTTCAACACCCTAGCCCGAAATTCCAATGCCCTAAGGACATCCTTATCATGAGTCATCGCAGCAGTCTCTCTAAGATCAACTGCTTGTTGTTTGATCTTTGCTGCATCATAACTTTCATTGCCAAGGTCTTTTGCCTGGGCAATGGCGATTGCTTCATCGGCAATCTTAATGGTCTCATCCAAGAGAGCAATAATACGTTCTTGCTGCTCGCTCATGACACCATTACCAGAGGCATCTTGTTGGTTCATGTTTTGATTCTCATTGGTGAGATTTTCCTGCTCATCAGCAATAACATCAGCAAGTTGCGTATTAACATCCAGATCTTCGGCAACTGCCAAACCCGCATGGGCTGCCATCGCACTAGTAACTGCAAGAGAAGTAACAATCATCCTCGCGGAATAACGAGATGGAAACACTATAAATAACCTCCGATAAAAGCAACAGATATGCAGCAAATAACATTTTGCTTAAGTGCTACATTGATTCATCTTAGTAAAAGTAAAAGTTTGTTGAGGTAGATATCATAAGATATCACCCCATAGCAATACTTCACCTGCAATTATGCCCGTATTATAATGTAAAAATTACCCCAATATGTTCTATAGAAAAATTACTATGTTCGAATCTCCGTGCCGGTAAACAATCCAAGTATGGCAAGCAAGGCTGATCCACACCTGATGCAATCAGATTGCATTCCCTCGAAAATCAAAGAAAGTCTTTAGGGCGTCGACAAGCAAGCAAAGGTCCCCGGCGGGATAGACCGGAGGCTCATTGATTATCGGTTTATAGCCCAGGCAGGTTAATGCCAAAGGCCTTCAGCGCTGGACCGGCGAATTGCACGATGGCGGCGGCAATAGCGCCCAAGCCCAAGACGCCGAGGAGCACAGCAATGATGGTCTTCACCTTCGAATTGCCAGAAGACTTGTTTTGAGCATTGGGAACCGTGTCAATGGTTGCACGAACCTTACGGAATTCATCCCGTGCACCCTTGAGATACTTTGTAAGATCGTTCAAGGCGGTCGTGGAGGTAATCCCCGGAATGGCCTTCTTAGCTTTTTCGGCATCGGCCTTGGCGGATTCGGCTTGTGCAACAAGTTCTTTCAGGGTATCGGTTTGCTGCTTCTTCTTGGCAACCTTCAACGCTTCATCAATGTCTCGGATGAACGCATCAGCAGCGTCATTTGCGGCTTTCCTCGCCTTCGCCAGGTCTTCTGGGCTGGTTACTTTCTCGATATCCGCTTTTGCGCTCTCAGCCTGGTATTTCGCGGCATCAGCCCGATTCATGAGCTCCATCAGGCCCGGCTCATCGTTGGTTGTTGGCAGCGCCTTTTTGATTGCTTCAGCCTCGGCTTTGGCTTTTTCAGCACTCTTGACAAAGTCTTTGACGAGCTCTGGATCCTTAGCTTTAGCTGCAGCGATCGCTTCATCGGCTGTTTTGATCGCGCTGTCAGCAAGAGCCGTGATGGTTTCTTTCACATTCTCATAGTTGTTTTTATCTTTGGTGTCGGGGGAACCGTTATTATTACCGGTGGTCGGATTTCCCTGGTCCTCCTTGGTGATTTCAGCAGCCTGTTCAACAGCCGCGGGAGGGGTTTGGGCTTCTTCGGCGGTGGCGACAGTCATGCCGGAAACGGTCAGAGAGGTGGCAATAGTCAGCGCAGCGAGACGGGATATACGTTTCATTAGAAAACTCCAAAATATAGCAAAGTTGACTCTTAAAGAAAAGGAAATTTTGGTTAAACTTCCTTGCTAAAGGAAACTACCCATATGCTCCGTTAAGTATCCCCATTTAATTAAAATCACCCCCTCAAACAGGGTCTACCTGGGCCTTTGTCACATAAGAATTGTAAGAAACTACCCCCTAGTTTTGAGTAGCATAGTTTCTGTCGATAGGTGTCGTGAGTAAGCACAACAAACCCCCGACCAAAATCCGGCCGGGGGCTGTTGATCCAAGATCGCGGTTTTTAGAACTTAGGCAGTTGAATCCCCAGGTTCTTGAGTGCAGGTCCTGCGAACTGGAAGATGGCTGCCACGATTGCACCCACGCCCAGCACGCCGAGGACTACGGCAAGTGCGGTGCGTACGTTCTTGTTTTCCGAGCTGATGTTGCTCGATCCCTTCTTGTCGGCAACCTTGTCAATTACTTGTTTTTGCTCTGCCACCGTAGCTTTGGCCTTCTCAGCCTTGTCTTTCTGGGCATTCAGAGCAGCAACAGTCTTGGCCTCGGAAATCTCTTTCTTCAGGGCCTCAAGATTGGTCTTGAGCGTCTCAAGTTCCTTGACTGCAGCCTTCAGCGAATCAGTTTGTTCCTTCTTCTTGGCTGTGGCAAGAGCTTCGTCAGCTGCCTTGATGGCCTCATCAACTGCCTTGGCGGCAGCGTCTTTAGCTGCAGCGATGTCTTTGTCGCTATCAGCTTTCTTATCCGGAAGCTTAGCGACTGCATCCTTAGCGGCTTGAGCATCAGTCTTGGCCTTATCTACCACCTTCTGCTGAGCATTGACTTCATCAGCGTTCTGAGCAGCCTCGATCTTCGGCTTTGCCTCCTGTGCGGCCTTCTTAGCGGCATTGGCCTTCTCAACATGATCCTTAGCAGCAGCTGCGTCCTTCTTAGCAGCAGCGGCAACCGCTTCATCAGCTACCTTGATAGCCTCATCCGCAATTGCGGTAGCAGCCTTCTTAGCCTCAGTGATGTCTTTTCCAGTATCAGCCTTCTTGTCCGCAAGCTTAACAATTTCATCCTTAGCAGCTTGGGCATCAGCCTTGGCCTGCTCTACCGCTGCCTTCTGAGTCTTGACATCTTCAGCGGTCTTGGCTGCCTCGATCTTCGGCTTTGCCTCCTGTGCGGCCTTCTTAGCGGCATTGGCCTTCTCAACATGATCCTTAGCAGCAGCAGTGTCCTTCTTAGCAGCAGCGGCAACCGCTTCATCAGCGAGAGAGATAGTCTCATCCGCAATTGCGGTAGCAGCCTTCTTAGCTTCGGTCAGATCCTCGGCAGGCTTGTTTGCAGCTTTCTCAATCACGGTCTTTAGCTGGGTGAGCTCAGTCTTTTTTGTTTCAATCTGGGTCTTGATTTCTGTCACGCCAGCAACTTCAGTTTTCGCCTCGATCTGCCCCTTTAATTGCTCGACAGCAGATCGGATGGGTTCAATTTTCCCAACTGCGTCCTTTACTTCAGCAGTTTGCTCCTTGGTCTTCGCAAGATTAGTCAGTTCTTTAACCGAGGCAAGAACAGCGTCAGCAGCTTCGGTAGCAGCCTTCTTAGCATCTTTTAGCTCATCATTTGCGGGAGTAGCCGAGGCGTTTTGAGCGTTGTTGGCAGAATCTTCGGGGTTGGAGGCAAAAGCGTTGGGGACGGTCAAACCACTGAAAGTCAACGAGGCAATGACAGCGAGCGCGGAGAGGCGAGATGCGCGTTTCATAAGAAAAATCCAATCGAAAATTGGGAAGATATATAGGGAAAAAGTAGCTTTGGTTAAGCTCCTCATGAACTGAATTTACTCAGGAATCCCAATATGTTCTAGCATCAACTTCACTTTACCCCCATAGACCGTCATTTACCTGGCGCTTTGAGTTATTAAGAAGCGCTAAGCATTACCCCCGATACTTTTGGATAGCATAGTTTCTATCTATTAAAGATTCTCTTAGAATCTGCTACCCACATGCAAAATCCCGCCTCCTGTATGCACAAGAAAGCGGGATTTTAATGTGTTACTTCATCTAGGCCACAAACTTCACCCATTGTTGTGGGCATACGAACTCATATGCCCACGGGAGAACGTCGAAAAGCTTGGCCGGCTTCAAAACTTTTAAAATTGCTGGCACATATATGGGCCACTGGCTGCGTCCATTACCGGTCGAACCAGGGTGCATCCCACGTATTCAGAAAGTGCAATGGGAGCAAACGCAGACAAGGCAGCAACGGCAAGCGACCCAAAAAACGCTTGATTCTCCAAATCTTGTGCTGATGCTGCGGAAGCTGGGGATACTGACGTGACGGCTAATGCAGTGCAAACAGTAATAACTGCAACCTTGGTACGACGCTTCATAATGGAAAACATAATGACTCCTTAAATCATCAAAACTACATAACTGCACGCGTGCAGAAATCCGGACCACTGGTTGCCGCAACGAGCGGTTTAGCATAGGCGCATGCCAACAATGTGGCAGTCATAACCGGGAATGCTGCAGACATAAGAGCAGACCCATAAACCGTATCCTCCACATCTTTACTGAGGCTTGCTGCAGATGCTGGGGATACTGACGTGACGGCTAATGCAGTGCAAACAGTAATAACTGCAACCTTGGTACGACGCTTCATAGTGGAAAACATAATGACTCCCCATAATATTGGATAGCAAACATCCTGCCGATATGAGCGATGATACCTATTGAATTTATTGCCAGTCATGTAATTTGTCATTTACGACCACAATTACCCCCATATGGAAATGGCCAATATTTATGTGTTTTACCATAAAATATGGGTTAAAGAGGGAATATTCCTCACTGGCTAATCGAACTTTGAAAACCAATCTCGATCGACCATGGGTTGAAGCCGAACACCAGAATCTCCATCATCACGGATAAGATCAGCAAGCCTGTCCCCATTGATAAGATCAACTGTGGGGGCAGCACTAATAGCAGCTTTTCGAGCAGCCTGGGAAAACCCACCAAGCGTGACCAGAATAGCGCGTTCAGCTCCTTTCATCTGGGCATCACGTTGAAATAATGCCACCGTTTCCCTGCCAATAGTCTTTCCTTGGGGAGCATAGCGCTTAACTTGAACTGCAACCCGCGAAGACAGCACCGGGCTTAACGGGGCTGTACCAATCGCATCAATACCTTCGTCTCCTGGGCCACCAACATGTTGGAGCTGCAGACCGTAACGGCGCAATAGATAGATGACAAACTTCTCGAAACCTTCAGGGGAAAGTTCGTGTAATCGCGCAAGGAGCTGATCTTTCCAATCATATTCCTGGTCATTACTATTATCTGATTCGTCAGCGTCATCTTCGATAACGAGAACCTTAGGGGTGGGAGTTTTCATCATTGGAGATTGACCACTAGGAACTTGCGAAACATCGACAATTTGTCCAACAGAGTCAATGTTCTGCTTACTGCCTGTTTTATTGTGCTGACGCCTGTATTCACGGTTATGCTTACAAATAAGTTCCGAAACTTCGGATTCAGGCAACCTCAATATGTTTGAACCTTCAGTTGTAATGAGATACATGGCTCTGGATGGGTTTTCCAACCAACCAAATCCTTTTGCCATAGAGCACGCCCAACCAATTCTATGGCGGAAAACAGACCTTTTCGGTTTATTAGAGTACCGAATTTCTGCCAACTCTTCACCATTAGGATACGTATTAATGATGGCCTCAGTGATCTCTGAAATGTGGGCGGATCCACCCAGTTCTATGACTACGCGCAATGTTGGGGGAATCAAATCAAGGTGCGTAGGTATATCAGCATTATCTGTTCGACCATGATTATTAGGATTATCATCACTCATGCGCATCATTA
Organism: Corynebacterium matruchotii; assembly: GCF_011612265.2. NCBI lineage: Bacteria > Bacillati > Actinomycetota > Actinomycetes > Mycobacteriales > Corynebacteriaceae > Corynebacterium > Corynebacterium matruchotii. Next base: position 1,970,660 of record NZ_CP050134.2, read on the forward strand.
TTCCATGATGCAGTTGACATTATGATGCGTCGACATAAGCCTGAGAACCCCAAAGCTCCACTTCCGATCGATCCTCTTGCCGTTATTCTTTGCCTGAATGAGATTAGGAGCTTTAGAATTTTCGGCCAAGGCCAATCTTCCACAAATGGGTACCAGAAACCCTGGCAAAACAAGTTTTATTGTTGACAGCAAGCACCAGAGTCTCCGTGAGACATGCTGAAAGCTCCCCTTCCGCACCTAGGTATAACAAGAGTGGAAGATACCCAGGTTCGTCCCGAAAAGAGGAGCTTTAACTTATTTCGATTGCACTAACGCGACCGTTTTCGAGCAGCTATTCCATAGCTATATGCCGCTGTAAGAACGATACCGGAGAGCGCAATGGCGAGGTACACCCACATATTCTCACTGCTGGTCTGCTCCGTCTTCGGAGGCAATGGGGTATTTTCCGCGGTCAAGACACTCTTGGTGTCACGACCGCTAGTAACGTCGTTCACCCAGTCTACGGTACCCGCCAGCGTAGTAATTGCCGCGCTCGGTGAAGGCAAATCTGGGTCGCCATTAGCAGTTCCCGCGGTAGCGAGACCAGCAAGCTTACCGTTCACGAAGAATGGGCCGCCAGAATCGCCACCCTGCATACCTGCACCAGAAAGCGAATGCGCATCAAGGATAGTACTCGCCATCGACATCATGGCGGCATCAGCGGGCACATTCTCACCATCGGCTGATACTGCGGGAGTACCTGGAACAGCTACGCTCTCACCGCCGGCAGCTGCTGGGGGGATCACTGCGTTCTCACCATCGACGGATGGCATGGCAGGAGCGGTGATGCTTTCGCCATCCGTAGGTGCAGCAGGGGCAGTGGGCACAGTAGGTGCAGTGGGTCCACCAGTAGGAGCGCCACCAAGGCGTTCTTTCACCTCCATTTTTGCCATCGGCAATTGTCCCCGACGAGCCATGGAAGAACTACTACTCCAGCCATAAAGGGTGCCCACCTGACCTACCTGGGGTTCTTCCTGCGCAAGGGTGGCTGGCTGGATGGAAGTAACCTTACGGGTGAGGTGGAGCAAGCCTGCGTCAGAATGCGGGGAAAGTGCCCAGGAATCCACGTCATATACCTCCTGGCCCAGCCGAACCTGGGAACCTTTATTGTTGACGGACTCAAGGCAATGGCGCGCAGTAAGCACCCACTGGTCCGAAACCAAGGTGCCAGTGCAATCACCGAAGTTACCCACACGGCCAATCTTGAGCGAAGCCACAGTGCGACTTTCTGGGGTATCAGGGGCAAGTTCTCCATGCTCAAGGGCATTCGCTGGAGTTGCGGACAAGGCGATGATTCCGGTGGCGAGGATAGCTGCGCCTAGTTTCTTGAATTTCATTTTTAAGCCTTCTTTCCTTCGGCTGGCACAATGACTTTAATGGCTTTAGAAACAAGCAACTCAAAAGGTCCTCGCCCCACGAATTTCTTCCAGAGGCTGGCAATAATGAAGAAGAAAATTACGAATCCTAATGCCCACATAGTGGAATGCAACGCTACATTCTGCTGCCAATAGTAAGCAGTGAGCACATGCAAAATATAAATGGTAAGCGACATTGAACCCAGGGCAGCGAATGGGTAAGCCAACGTCGGAATACGCTTGCCGACGATTAAACACACGTGGAGAACAACTGCAGCGACCGCGACCGAGAGGATGATTTCGCCCGCAACACCGGTATGTCCGGTAAAGCGCAACCAACCTGGTACATTTGGATCAAAACGGAAGTACAGGCCAACCGCAGCAATGATGAGGCTCACGCCTGTCACAACCCAGTGCATGATATTGGCGCGATAATGGGTGTTGCTCAAATAAATTTCGTAGAGAAGCATCCCACCAATGAAGTAAGCGATCCACGCCACCAAGGGGTAAATCTGTGGCAAAGTCTGTGGCGCATACAGTACTGTCGCTGCAACGATAGCGATAAGGAAAAGCGCAACCTTCCACCAGAAATTGAGCGGGGGAACCCAGGAAACAATCACCATGGTGATGCCCATGGCCACAAGCACGATTTGGATCTCGCCACCTACTGGTAACAAGGCAAGACCGAGCAGTATTATTATGCATCCCCGAGCCACTAGCCGCATGAAGGTGGTCAGAGTGTAGTTCCTTCCGATAATCATCAGCGTAATACCAGCGATGATGGCAAATAAAGATGAAGGCAATCCGGAAAGAATGACTTTAGTGCTCCACAGCAACGAGGCCATATGAATGATAATCATGCCAATAATGGCAAGTGAACGGGCTATGTCCAGCCCTACAATGCGCGAAGGTGTAGACGTAGACACCCAGCACTCTCCTTTAAAACTCGATTGAGAAGAAGGAAGCGCACATACCCACCCACAAGCTTGGCAAGCGAATGTACTTCCTAACTCTAGTTCTTATAGTGTCCTTATTATTCATATCGCGCGAATCTGGCAAAGGACTGAGAGTTTCTAATAGTTACGCTGCATCTTCTCTGTATTTTTACGGATTAACATAAACAAGACTAGACGACCATTAGTTCGAATCATATTATGCGCTATTCTTGAATGGTTTTTATACTCATTCCAAAGTAAAATATTGCTGGTAGCATGGTAATTTTTTCAGATAACTTGAGGTCAATATTCACCCGATCAGCAATAGAACTAATAGGCTACCAGTGACCCTAAAAACGAAGAGCATGCCTCTGCATTCTTTTGGGTTGTACGAGACTCAGGGTCGCCCTTTGCTACTTGGGGGCGGTTTCGTTTTGTGTGGTGTGTGTCTTGGTACCGCCCACAGGAGCAGCACTGGTGGCATAATAGGTGGCTCCATCACTTCCGGGCCGGTTTCCCACCGCCTGGGTAATGAGCGATTGTTGGAAGGATGCCCCATGTCGTTTCTCGGAAACCCCGATCATGCACACGCCCTGCAAGATTTGATTGCTGCACACCATGATGGTGGATACATCATCCACGTCGGCGATATACAACAATTCGATGAGAAACATACAAGGGTTATCTCCCATATCGGCGATGACCCAGCAGATCATGACATGGTGTTCTGGGAAAAAGACATCCCCAGTGACAGCATTGTGGTAGCAACCCAACCCACCTACCGAGATGACTTCCCAACCACCTACGTTGGCACCCATGATCAGACCGAATCCGCCATTGCAGCATGCATGAGCATCAAAGACATCAAAGAAGGACGACGCTGGCTCATCCGACAAGCCACCAACACCTATAACAGCCTGGAGCAACGAGCAGACTATGCGCGCACCATCATTAGCACGGATAACATCCTGAAACTGCGAACCCCGAAAAAGATCACTGCTCTTGCCCAACCGGTTGGGCAGTGATCGCGTTCTCTTATTACCGCCCTCACATGGTGTGGGGGCGGTGTTGGTGTGGGTTACCATGTCTGGCTTTCGGCGTAGAGTTGGTCGATGGCGGATGTAGGGATGCGCCATCGGCCGGTGGGGAGTTTGATGGCTCCTTTGATGATTCCTTTTTGGCACCATCTGCGTACTGATGCGCCGGAGATGGTGCCGGGGAACCTATTGATGAATTCGGAGACAAGGATCCAGTCGTTGGTTTGGTCTGTGGTATCGGGGTTAGAGTTGGGGATGCTCATAGTGAAACTCTTACACAGAAAAACCACCGATATCAAGGGCATGTTTAAGCCGAAATGGAATGAAATGTGTTTTGGTAGAATTTAAAGCATGGACGAACATTCTGAGCATTCCCCCCGATATACGGCACATGAGGCGATCGGTATTTCTGTTAATCAGTTACTTTTCACCCGGAATATAACTCGGCGGCGGTTGGGTGAGGCGCTTGGTGTTCAGGGGGAGGCGGTGAGTAAGAAGTTGCGGGGGCAGTCGCGGTGGACGATTGAGGAGGTTTATGCGATGGCGGAGTTTTTTGAGCTTGATCTTATGGATTTGTTGCCGCGGAAACTTCCCCGTGAATATGAGATTGGGGCCCCTTTTGATAAGGGGCCCCAATCAAACTTGGTAGCGGGGGCCGGATTCGAACCAGCGACCTCTGGGTTATGAGCCCAGCGAGCTACCGAGCTGCTCCACCCCGCGTCGATTGCTTTGGAAACTTATTCCGTGCAACGATCAATAACTTTACTAACGTCGACATGAAAGCACAAACCCCCAGCTTAAAACCAATATTTTGGCTTAAGCCGGGGCAGAAACCGCGGGATTATTCCCTACTCTTGTTGCTGCGACTGTTGAGTTTTTTGGTATTCTTCCACGGCACGGTCAAGTTCATCAAGCGCCTTACCGTAGTCTTCGTGGCTACCGTTTCGGGCTTCCTTCACCTTGTTGAGTGCATCATTAATGCCCTTCACCGCTTCGGCCTCATTCGGGGTAGCGGTATTGGGGGTAGGCACCTCGGCGGCTTGTTGCTGGCTATTATTATCGTCTTGGTTCTTGGAGGTTTCCTGCTTCACCTTTTCGATATCTTGCACCTCATCCAAATCCTGGGCGGCACGCGGATCAATACCCACCTGGGCTAACGCCTCGGATACCGTGGCCGCATAACCAACCTGGCCTTTGTAGGAAACCAACACCCGCAGTAGCTTCGGGAATGCTGATTCTTGGCCTTTGCGTTTGGAATAAATCGGCTCCACATAGAGGATCTCTCCCCCGCCAACCGGCAGGGTAAGCAGATTACCGTTCCGCAGATCCGTGGTTTCCTTCCAGAGGGTTTGGTCGCGGGCCACCTGGTCGGAGGAGATCATGGTGTCTTGGGCCTGCTGTGGGCCTTGGGTGAGGGTATCGGTTGGTAGAACCCGCACGGTGATTTTGCCGTAGTTGTCCGGGTCGGAGCTCACCGACATGTGGGCCGCCAAATATTGCCGGTTGAGGCCACGGAATGGCGTAATCAGCTGGAAGGAAGGCTTACCGGTTTCCGGGTCGGCTGCCACCACATAGAAGGGCGGCTGGGCAGCCCGGTTGGCTTCGGCTACTGAGGGGTCGTCAGGCACGGACCAGAATCGGTCGTTTGTGAAGAAGTCCCGGGCATCATTGACGTGGTAGCGGGTGAGAATACCACGCTGCACCTTGAACATGTCCTGCGGATAGCGCAGGTGATCCATGAGTTCCTTGGAAATCTCCCCCTTGGCCTTCACCGTGCCGGGGAACACCCCCATCCAGGCTTTCAACACTGGGTCTTCCTCATCAAACTGGTAGAGGTCCACAGAGCCGTCGTAAGCATCAACCACGGCCTTCACCGAGTTGCGGATATAGCCGATTTCATCGCTGACTAGGGCGCGCTGGGTCGATCCAACGTCGCCAGAGGTGTCATTGGTGGCGGCACTCAGGCTGGTGGGGCTGGCGTACGGGAGACTGTTGAGCGTCGTATAGCCATCAACGATCCACTTGATGCGACCATCAATGACCGCCGGATAGGTTGTGGAATCGGTAGACAACCATGGCGCTACTTTATGCACACGCTGCCGCGGATCACGTTCGAACAGGATTTTGGAATTGCTGTTGACGCGCTCGGAAAGAATAAGGTTCATTTCCTGGTATCGGGCCGCAAACGCGGCACGGTTGAACACATTTCCGATATCAACGCCACCCTTACCCTCATAAGTGTATGTGGAGGAATCGGTGTCGTATTCCACAGAATTGCCGGTTTCGGAGCCCACCACGGCGTAGTCTTTCCCGTCACGGGCGGAAGCGATCAGCGGACCATAGTAGATGCGCGGTTCGTTCACCACGATGCCGAGCTTTTTGGCGTTTTCGTCGGTGGTTTGCAGGTCAGAGACGGTAAACACCGGGTAACCGCCGCGGGCCGATCCCACGTCGCGGGCCACCTCGTCGACCTGGTTGGCGCGGGCCGCCACAAACCCATTGCCGTGGGTGTAAACGGTGTGCCGGTTAATCCAGTTTTTTTGGTTTTCCCGCAACGAATTGGGGTTGATTTCTCGGGCCGCCACCACAAAATCGCGCAGCTCGTTGTCAATGTTATAGCGATCCATCGCCAAGGATTCGGGGAACCCATAGAAGTTTTTCAACTGTTGGAGCTGCGTAAACGTGGGGGAGATAATCTCCGGGTCGAGCAGACGGATGTTCGATACAGTCGCCACATCAGATGCCACTGCTTCTTTTGTTGCCCCCTTGGCCCCCCAATTTTCCTGGTAGGTCACCTTGTCTTCGGTAAGACCGTAGGCGTAGCGCGTGGATTCAATATTGCGGGAAATATATTCGGATTCCTTTTCCGCCCGGTTGGGCTGCACCGAGAACCGTTCCATCATGGCGGGCCATGCATACCCAATCACCATCGAAGACAGCAGCATGAGCACGGTGGTCATAGCGGGAATCCGCAGGTCTTTCAGTACAATAACGCTGAAGAACGATACCGCCACCAGCGCGGCAATAACCATGAGGATGATCTTGGCCGGTAATACCGCCTTAATATCGGTGTAGGAGGCACCATAGAAGGTTTCATCACGACTCATGAGCAGGTCAAACCGGTCAAGCCAATAGCCCACGGATTTGACGATCATCCACAGCCCAGCGGTAACAGCGAGTTGGATGCGCGCATAGCGGGAAATGGAACCACGCTGCCCAGCCGCCTGACTGCCAATTATGATATTTCCCAGCAGATAGTGGCCAATGAGCGCGATGAGGAACGAAATAATGAGCAGGAGTGACAATGTGCTGAGGGTAAGCCGCAGCATGGGCAGCACGAAAGCGTAAAACCCGTAGTCAACACCAAACTGTTGATCGGCCACCCCAAAGTCTTGCCGGTTTAAAAAGAGCTGCACAACCCGCCACGATTGCTGCCCGAAGAATCCGGCAATCACCCCGAAAAGCACGGGGAGGAAACGCATAAGGCGGATGGTGGAGCGCTCTAAATTTTTCCGGTAGGCAATGAGCTGTGGGCTAGAATCAAAAAATCGGGTCTCATCACTCTGCCGCCCCTTTTGGGTGATGGTTGCTGTGATCCACACGGCAGCGGCGGCAATCAAACCAAAGGCAACAAATAATGCAATCCGGGTGAGGATTACCTTGTTAAATACGCTCCGAAAATTTACCTCACCAAACCAGAGCCAGTCGGTATAAAACCCAATAAAAGTAGGGATAATGGTGCCGAGTATGAAAACAGCCAGCACAATGATGGACACAAGTTTGGGTGGTCGACCGATTTGCGGGGCTGATGGTGTTGAGCCAGTAGCCAACGCCAACTCCTTTTCAATAGAAATTAGTCAAATTCGTTAATCTATGTTTCTGATTTCATGATTATTCAACGACTTGTCACAATAACTCCTTACAATACCGCCATTAACCAAGTAAGTACTAAGAAGGGCTACGCCGCGTCATGAACAATAAACCTTACGCAGGGATTTCCCATGAGCTCTCCCCGCAAGCGCTAAACAAAGCCATGTTAGAGGCCGTCGATTTTGTCGACGCCAAAGGTTGGGACGCCCCTCCCACCCTGTTTGGGCTGGTCCCTACCGCACTCATCAGGCTTGCTCACGACGCGCTTGACGACGCCCCGCTGACCCTGGTCGTTCAGGAGTTACCCAGCGACCTCACCCCGGAATCCGAAGAATTAGGCGCCTATATCAGCCGCGTCACCTGGCCTGACGGGGTGGTGGGCGCAATCCTAGCACAAGAAATCCGCTTCCTTGACCCCAACGCCAACGCATCGACACCACTCAGGCCAGCCCGATTATTCTCAGGGGTACTCCGAGACAATATGGCACAACTGACACTGCTGCAACTGCGGCCATCCGAATCGGATCCGCAGGCACCCGATCGTCGTGAGCTCCGGGGCGGGTCGGGTGTCGCAACAGGTGTAATTGCGGCGCTTCAGGCTACGTTTGAGTAGAATAATAGCGCTTGGATATGGAGGTTATGATGGGAAAATATGTCCGGCCATCCCAGATCAATCAGGTCACCCGATGGACTGGTAGGTCATTGGCCGTATTATTCACCACAATTACGTTATCGGCATGCACGAACGGCAATACTGGTACGGGAACCAATATGCCCCCCAGCGTCACGCCGGTAACATCACCACTGGGGTCCTCGCTGCCACGGGATACCAGTGCAACGCCAGCATCATCAACGAAACACACTAAAAACAAATCCGAAAAATCCGGGGAACCAGACGAAACCGTGGCAGAGGCCCGGAAGACATTTGGTTCGCTAGCACCCTCATCGCTCTTTGACAAGTTCGAAGTCTGCACCCCTAATGGTGTGGAAGGATCCCTGGCCTGCTCCGGGAAGGAAGTGGGGCAATTCCAATTCTTCGCATCGGATTCCAAAGCAGCATCATCAACGCAACTATTGACGGGACTGCGGAACTCCCGGGTGATTAAAGACACCGGAAAACTTGTGGTGGGCTGGTCAACCCTGGGCAGCACCGCAGTCATCACGGTCGTGGATAACGAAAAAGGCCTGGTGATGCAGCAAATGGTGTCAACAGATACCGTGGATCCAACAAAACGGATCTACCAATTAGGATTGGCGGACGAATCCGAAACTTCGGAAGTCATGGAAACCACCGAGGAAGAGCAGCCCGAACAGTGATTATTCACAAAGATGAAGGTCTTTCCCGGCCGCATAATTATCCATTTGGGTAACGGCATCCTCCAGGGTGGCGACGGAAACAATTTTCATAGCACCAAAATCCTTACCTCGAAGGTCGGCACAATTATCCTTGGGGGCGAGAAATAATTCCGCGTTATCATCGGCGGCGGCCCGGGCCTTATGTTCAATGCCGCCAATATGTCCCACGTTTCCGTCGTCGTCAATGGTGCCGGTACCCACCACATATTTTCCATGGTTCAATTGGCCCGGGGACAGCTTGTCAATGACCGCAAGCGCAAACATCATGCCGGCGGATGGCCCACCCACATCCTCAAGGTTATATTTCACAGTAATATCCCCGGTCGGAACGGTAGTCATGCTAATACCGAGGAAGGGCAGTTTTTTATCGCTCGGATGTTCGGCAAGAGTAATGGTTTTTTCCTCGGTAGTGCCCTGGTGGCGAACCGTAACGGTAATGTCATCACCCGGCTTTTTACTGCGCACAATCTTTTGGGCATGGCCCCCACTATCGACCTTTTCCCCAGCAATACTGACGATGCGGTCTCCCGCCGAGAGGGAACCGTCGGCAGGCGAACCAGCAACAACCTCCGCAATCTCCACCTCTAACGGTTTTTTGAGATACCGCAATGCCGCGGTCGTCGCCGAAGATTCGGACGACAAAAACGCCTGCTGATTCAGCTGGTTCACCTCCTCCTCAGTCTTATTTTGGGGTATGACCTGGTCAATGGGCACCAAATTATCGCTCGTGAGCAGCCACCGGCTAATCGCCTGAACCAGCGTCATATTGGTACGAACAGACACGGTAGTCATATTGAGGTTACCGCTGGTGTGATCAACATCGGTGCCAGTGATCTGTACAACATCCACATCATTGACTTTGCCCAATGTGTTAAACATGGGCCCCGGCCCCTCAGCCGCATACGGTACGGTCAGCGCTATATTTGTGCCGGGAATATGGTCCAAATTCACCAAAGCAGCCAAGGCAAAAACCGGAATAGCACCAAAGGTAAGGGTTGTAAAACGTCGATTCACGGTACTTAAGCGTACCGCAGAGATTTGACAAAACTAGGTATCCCACTAGCCCTCAACAGTATGTGTTTTCAACTGCAATGCTCCCCATCACGTGTGGTAGCTCACGTGTTCGCTATAAGCGTTGTGGTTTTATGGCATTTTCGTGGTAACAGTAGGTAGCGTGTGAGGCATGGCGAATAGTAATTTTGGTTTTAATTTTGGTTTCGGCAAACGCGACGACGGCAACGATGATAATAACGACTTTAACGGGGGCATAGGAGACTTCCTTAATGATCTCGGACAAATGCTGTCCGGTTTAGGCTCATCAATGAATAGCTCTGACGGGGAATCCGTCAACTATTCCATGACGGAGCGCATTGCCCGGCAACAAATCGGCGCCCAAGACCGCCCCATAACCAACACCGACCAGCAGCAAGTACAAGATGCGGTACGGATCGTAGAATTATGGCTTGACGACGCCACCTACCTGCCGGCATCGGAAAATAAAGTCGTCGCCTGGAATGCCACCGACTGGCTCACCAATACCCTACCAGCGTGGAAACGCATGATTAATCCAGTAGTCGCCCAAATGAATGAAGCACGGTTAAGCGGACTACCGGAGGAAGTGCGCGATGCCATTGGGCCAATCCTTGGCATATTTAGCTCAATGTCCTCGGCAAACTTCGGGGCACAATTAGGCAACGCCCTGGGTGATTTAGCCACCCAATCCCTATCCGGCTCCGACTTCGGAATCCAAGTAGCCCCCGAACACACCACCGCACTCCTACCGCACTCCGTCAACCACATCGCCCGCGAAATAGCGGTATCGCCCCAAGACGTGCTCATGTATCTAGCGGCACGAGAAGCCGCCCGGCAACGACTCTTCCGGCATGTGCACTGGCTCAGCGAACGCCTTGTCTCCTCCGTGGAGGAATACGCGGCCGGCCTGGAATTGGATAACTCCGCCATGGAAGAAGCCATGCGAAACATCAACCTTGAGTCGCAAGACCCGGCAGCAATCCAAGACGCCCTCAACCAAATGCAGGGCATGGATCTAGAACCAAAAATCCGGTCCCGCAACACCGGCGCCACAACCCGGCTGGAAACCCTCTTAGCCTTGGTCGAAGGCTGGGTGGAACTCGTGGTCACAAACGCGCTCGGCGACCGGGTGCCGGCCACGGCAGCACTCAACGAAGCATGGCAACGCCGCCGACGCACTGGTGGCTCCGCCGAAAAAGCATTCGCCTCAGTGGTCGGCATTGAATTCGCCGCCCCGAAAGTAAGCGAAGCGAAAGAACTATGGAAACGGGTGACCGTGGCCGTCGGCGAGGAACGCCGCGATAAAGTATGGGATCACCCCGATTTCCTGCCGCTCGCCGAACACCTGGACAATTCCGCCGAGTTCATCGACTCCCTGCTTGACGACGCCGACACCGCCAACTTCGACCCCATCGCTGAAATCACCGCCCTGGAAGAAATGCTGGCCCAAAAATCCGAGGAGGAACAAGCCGAACAGAAAGAATGGCCCAAGCCAAAGGATCAAAAACCCGAGGACAACCAGGACAAGAAATCGGACGATTCCGACAAATAACTCCTCATTATTCCTCGGCAACAGTCATCCGGCCCCACGCCTCCAAAAACCCCTTGGCCCGTTCAGCGTAGGGCGCTTTGTCCGCCCACGACCAAAAATCGGCGGAATGCCCATCGTGGATAAACGTGTGGGTGAGCTCATGCACCAACACCGAATCCAACACATAATCGGGTACGTTCCGCAACCGGTGGGAAATCCGAATGTCCCCCGTGGCCGGTGAACACGAACCCCACCGCTGACTCTGGTTCGTGACCCATCTGACGCTACCGATGGTGGCTTGACCATCAAGAACCGTCCGGTTCAGCACCTGGGCACGCCGGGTCAGATCGGCATCAGTCCGGGCGGTGGCGGTGGTTTTTCGATTGATCTTTGCAACAATGTCATCAACAAGCTGCGCTTCCTCGTGCGGCAATAGGTTCGCTGGAACGCGCACCTGAATGCGCCCATCAACGATTCGGCCGGCAGCAGTGCGGGTGCGGCGGGCGGAACGAATGATCTCAATATCAAACGTGTTTGGTACGGCAGCCATGGTGTCTCATTCTAATTCATGACATGGTAGAACCATGCCGGGGAAAACCAATATTCACCACCCATTACCCAACCCTGCGGCGCTTCCCGGCATCGACCCGCCCAGCCTTGACCTTGCCGAGCCACAGGAACCCGACACGGCCCCACTCACCGCTGGTGAAATACTCAAAGCCGCCCCGGCGCGACATGGTGACAAGCACCTGGTGGTATTGAGCCCCAGCGCACATATTATTCGCCGACCAAACGTGGGTATTCAATGCGGTGCTGATGCCACAACCGCTGGGGTGTTTGAGGTTCAGGGGCCGCCGCAGCGCCTGCTTGTGCCGATTCTCATGTCGTGCATTAATCCGGTCAGCGTGGATGTTTTGCACCGTCGGGTGGAGATGACGGGTCTTTCCGCAATCAAAGCCCGCCTGCTCATTGATGATTTACTGAATCATGGTGTGCTGGTGCCGTTCGAACACATGGTTGTTGCGGTGATTGGCAGGTGTTCGCTTGCGGCAACGGTTATTCGCCTGTTGGGGGAGCTTGGTGTGGTGGTGCGGCAACCGCGACGGGGCGAGTCTGAGGAGCGGTTTCTTGCCCAAATCCCTAAGGAGTTGTTGGTGATTCCGGTGGGCAAGGTCGGGTATGGCAAAAGCATTTGCCGCAGATTGGGCAGGTGGGATGATGTGATTCCCGCTACCATTATTGATTCTTCTGGGGTTATTGGGCCGATTCGGGTGCGGGGTGAGGGGGCGTGTTTGCAGTGTGCCGAGTTGTATCGGATTTCTGCGGATCCGCAGTGGCGGACTGTTACTAAGGATTTGCCGCTGAATCCTCGGCATAATCCAGTTGTGGAGTATGCGACGGCCGCCCGGGTGGCGGCATTGTTGATGCCGCGGTATCCGGCGCCGGGGGTGGTGAATGCGTCGTATGCGCCGGGGGTGTGTATTGAGGTGAATCCGTTTGTTGGTACTGCGGTGGAGACTGTTGTTCGGACGCATCCGATTTGCCCGGTGTGTTGGGAGAATCGGTCATGATGCGAACGTGTTCGTTGTTGGTTATTCCTCATCGTCGTCGAGGAATTGGGCGACGGTTTCTAGTAGGTCTTGCCCGTAGCGTTCGACTTTGACTTGACCAATGCCGTTGATTTTGAGTAGTTCGGCGGTGTTGGTGGGGAGGGCTTCGGCGATGGCTTGGAGGGTGGCGTCGGAGAACACGATGTAGGCGGGGATGTTGTTGGTTTTTGCCACGCCGGCCCGCCAGACGCGGAGGGTTTCGAAGATTTGTGGGTCCGCGTCGGAGGGGCAGTTGTTGCATCTTCCGAGGATTCTTTCGGGTGTGTCGACGAGTGGGCTGCCGCAGACTTTGCATCGGGCGGGGCGTCGGTGTCGTTTGGCTGGTTTAGCGGTGGTGATTTTGTTGGTTTCGGGGATGATGTCGTCGAGGAAGCGGGTGCGTTTGCGGCTGTGTCGGCCGCCTTCTTGGCGGGCTGCCGACCAGGAGTGGAAGAGGTGTTTTCGTGCCCGGGTGACGCCGACGTAGAAGAGTCGTCGTTCTTCTTCGATGGCGGTTACGCCGGCTTTGATGGCGTGGGTGATGGGGAGGCTGCCGTCTGTGAGGCCGACTAGGAACACGGCGTCCCATTCCAGGCCTTTGGCCGCGTGGAGGGATGCGAGGGTGACGCCTTGCATGGTGGGGGGGTGTTTATTGGTGTCGCGTTGGTGGAGTTGATGTAGGAGCCCAATGAGGTTGAGGTCGGGGGTGGCTTTGCCTAGTTCTTTGCTGAGTTCGACGAGTGCTTGGAGGCTTTGCCAGCGTTCGCGGGCTTGGGCGCCTTCGGGTTCTTGGGGGGTGAGGCCGATGGGGGCGAGGGCGGATTCGACGAGTTCGTGTATGCGGGGGCCGATGAGGTCAGGTGGTTGGTGTTCTTCCCGCTGTGAGAGTCGAATGAGTGTGCTAATTGCTTGGCGGATTTCTGGCCGTTTGAAGAATTCTTCGCCGCCCCGCACTTGGTAGACGATGCCGGCGTCGGCGAGGGCTTGTTCGAATGGGGCGGATTGGGCGTTGATGCGGTAGAGGACCGCAATTTCGGCCGGGGGTACTCCCTGTTCGATGAGGTTTTTGATGTGTCCGGCGACGGCTCGGGCTTCGGCGGGTTCGTCGTCATAGCCGGCGAAGACGGGTGCTGGGCCGGCGGGGAGCATGCCGCGGAGTTGGAGTTTTGTGCCGGAAACCCGGCCGGTTGCTTGGCTGATGATGGTGTTGGCTAGATCGGTGATTTGCGGTGTGGATCGGTAGTCACGTTGCAGCTTTACGACGGTGGCGTGTGGGTAGGTGCGGGAGAAGTCGAGGAGGAATTCGGGGCTGGCGCCGGTGAAGGAGTAGATGGTTTGGTTTGCGTCGCCGACGACGGTGATGTCGTCCCGGTTGCCCAGCCATGCGGAGAGGACTCGTTGTTGGAGGGGGGTGACGTCTTGGTATTCGTCGACGACGAAGGTGCAGTATTGGGCCCGGAATTCTTCGGCGATGGCGGTGGAGTTTTCGATGGCCCCGGCAACGTGGAGGAGGAGGTCGTCGAAGTCGAGGAGCATGACATCTGGGTTGATTTTGGCGTCTTCGTAGCGTTGGTAGATTTGGGCGACGATGGGTGCTGGTTGTGGGGTGTGGCGGTGAGCGGTTTCGGCCACGTATTGTTCGGGGCTGATGAGCCGGGATTTGGCCCATTCGATTTCGCTGAGGATATCGCGTACGTTTTCGACTGAGGAGTCGATGCCGAGGCTACGGGCTGCCCGGCCTACGAGCGGGAATTTGTTGTCCAAGAGTTGCCAGGAGAGGTTGCCGGCGACCTGGGGCCAGAAATAGGCGAGTTGGCGCATAGCAGCAGCGTGGAAGGTGCGGGCTTGGACGCCGCCGATGCCCATGAGTCGGAGGCGGTGAGCCATTTCGCCGGCGGCGCGTTTGGTGAAGGTGACCGCCATGACCCGGTTGCCCCCCACGAATCCTTGGTCGATCAGGTGTGCGATTCTATAGGTGATGGTGCGGGTTTTGCCGGTGCCGGCACCGGCAAGAATGGCCACGGGGCCGCGGGGGGCGGTGGCTGCTTGTTGTTGGTCCGCGTCTAGGTCGCCAAGATTTATCACTGGTGTAACCATTCATGAATAAGATTTGCCGCTAGGGAACCGGGGCCGGGAAGCGGCAGCGTGTTGTTGAGCAGCTCGTCACGGGTCACCCACCGGGTTTCGGAGAGTTCCCCGTCGGTGGGCATGGTTGGGTGTTCATCGTCGGTGGTGGCGGTAAAGCCCACCATGATAGAACCGGAGTAGGGCCATGGTTGGCTGCGTTGGTAGCGCAGTTCGTAGATGGTGCGTCCGGTTTCTTCTTGGGCTTCCCGCTGCATGGCGGCTTCAAGGGTTTCGCCTAGGTCGACGTATCCGGCTATGAGGGAATAGTGCGGGTGGTTGACGTTTTTCCCCAGGAGTATTCGCTCCGTGCCTGCCAGGGTGATGAGCCCGATGACTGCGGGGTTGATGCGTGGAAATACTTGGACCGTTCCCTGGTCGTGTTCGACGGTGGCCGCGCCGTGTTCGTCGAAAAGCAGTGGGCGGCCAGTCAGCGGGTCGAAGCGGGTGGTTTCTCGATAGTTCAATACCGCTAGGGCGGTGAGGGCCTGGGGGTCCGTGGTCCGCTGTATATGCGTTCCACCTGCTAGCTTCTGCAGCGAGTCAGAGGTGATCCGCTGCACTCCCCCACCACCTGGTAATGGGTAGATTGGGGCACCCGGGAGGGCGTCGACAAGCGTGGGGATGGTGCGGCCCACAGAATCAAAAACAAAAACTTGCATGACTAGTCATCCTCTGTGTCGTCGCTAAACACGCGGCGGACATACAGCAGCCGATCCCCTGGCTCTACCGTCTCTGCCTCTAACGAATCGATGCGGTAAAGCTCGCCAGAGCGCACCACCCCCAGGACAATATCCGCCAGATGGCGGGGGTTCGCCCCCACCTCATCGTCGGCGATGGGCCGCTCCGCAATGGAAAAGCCTTCGTCGGGCGACAATAAATCCTCCATCATTTCCACCACCGATGGTGTTACTGTCGCCAACCCCAGCATGCGGCCGGCGGTCTCCGATGAAATCACCACGGAATCCGCCCCCGACTGCTCCAATAAGTGTTGGTTTTCTGACTCCCGCACGCTCACCACAATCCATGCGCTCGGCGCTAGTTCCCGAACCGACAAGGTGACTAGCACTGCTGTGTCATCGATGCTTGGTGCAACCACCACGGCTTTTGCCTTACCCACTCCGGCAAGTTTCAGAATATTCGACTGGGTTCCCGAACCATTCACCGTGACCAAGCCCTGCGCCTCGGCCACCTCCAACACACGGGAATCTTTGTCAACGACCACGATATCTTTCGGTGACGTGCCATCAGCCAATAATGCCGCCACCGCAGACCTGCCTTTCGTGCCGTAACCAATAATGATCGTATGATTACGCATTCTCTTCCTCCAATGTTGAATCTGCCATGCCTTACGGGATTCTTCGGTCAACACCGATAGTGTGGTACCGACCAGTAGAATCACGAATCCTAACCGCAACGGTGTGACCACAAACAGGTTAATCAACCGAGCTAGCTGCGTCACCGGCACAATATCGCCATAACCCGTAGTTGATAGCGTCACGCCAGCGTAATACAACGCATCAATAAATGATAGTTTTTCGGAGTAACCATCTTTCTCCATATAGGCAACCAATGCCACCATGATGATGAGTACCAATGCGATCCCCACGCGACGCACAATCAGCTCAATGGGGCTGACCTGAACGTTCACTGGAATTCGGATGATATTGATTAATGCATGCTGGGGAATATCAGGGTTACTGGCTTCATTACTCAACCGACCCGAACGGTCGGGGGGATACCTACTCGGCATAACGCTCTGCTCCTCGGACGTCCTTATGAACCATGAACACCATAATGCTTCAGGATAGTCTGTTTC
This sequence comes from Corynebacterium matruchotii, assembly GCF_011612265.2. Lineage (NCBI taxonomy): Bacteria > Bacillati > Actinomycetota > Actinomycetes > Mycobacteriales > Corynebacteriaceae > Corynebacterium > Corynebacterium matruchotii. The sequence continues at coordinate 1,987,347 of NZ_CP050134.2, forward strand.
GACCGGTTTCCCAGAAGCCCCAAAACTCATTCTTGGTATCACACAAATCACATGGCTAACCATGATTATTCCTATAATTATGCCTATGACCACGACGTCTATTTGACGGCCAGTTGACGGTAACCTGACAGTAGCCCGACGATGACAGGCCCAAAGCTCCACTTCCCAAAACGGAAAATAGCTGAGCTGGTTTCAACGTAACTCGCGCATTAATAGTGGAGCTTTAGCACATTGTGAGTGGGAGCTTGACTTGAGCTCATAACCGCAATACCAGCACAGTAGCAGTACTGCAGTAACACAGATTCTTGACGCACATTCGCTGGTCTATTCACCGCTATTTTTTACATATGTAAGCCGTATCGAATGGCCTAGATATCAGAGATATGTGTTCTTGACCTGAGTCATTTTGTTTATATGGCGTGAACCTATTGAATGCGGGTTGTTTTTCATGGCTTTACCCCCTTGGTATCTTTTGTGAAAATCAACCTATATAATTGGAAGCAATTTTAAATCAGGTTTTGATTTCTCTAAAAACTTGCACGAATCGTGTGAGCAAATGAGGGATCAAATAGTACTCTACGTTTATAAATACGAAAATATGAAAGATAATATTTCCATGCCTATTGGTTATTGCCGATTTCCATACCGCAAGAAAATTTACTAATCATACCCCAACATTAGGGGCCAGAAAATCAACAGGCAAGAGATTCTATCAATACATTTTAGCGATAACAACAACGTTCGCACTGTTAAAACTAAGGAAAAGATGTGGTTCTAGCAAATTAATCAGGAAAAGAAGCCATCAAGGTTTTATCAATCTTAAGTCTGATGAAAATAGTTCGCCGCCTGGGGCACCACTAGTCCAAGATGCTGGCGACTATTGGCCACCATACCGCAGGGAATGCGCTGGTAACAACCGAAATAACTAACGATTTCACGATTGAGGTCTTCCATCATGGAAAAGTCAAAAGTCTATAAAGTAGTCTGGATCTTATTGCTATCAACAATGTTCACCATTGATTCTGCCCTGTTTGGAAATGATCATGTTCCTTACTGGGCATATCTCATCAAATTCGTCGTGATGGCATCACTGCTTACGCTAGGACAAAAAGCAATGTCGTCTGGTGATGCGGAAACGGTGAAAGACAAGCAACGATCCCTGCTTCTCTTGTCTGCAGTATCGGCAGGTATCATCTGCATGATGGTCATTTGGATCCGATTCACCTAGAAACTCATTTTTTTCGGGATTATCCCGCAAGTACCTTACTTGACACCCACAACCATCTCGTGGGTGTGAAGGCCACCGAAACCCATTACGCGCCTTGGCGTATCTTCGCCATAAAATCGGCACGAAGGGTTTTGGGAAAAGCCCGATTTGACCGCAAATCTACCGGATTTCTATTGACCCAAATCAGTGCCCGCGGGCAAAAGCTCCACTTCCGCATCGCGCCGCACTAAGCACAAAGACCAACCAGATGCAGAAAAGAGAAGTGGAGCTTGAAAAGTCAACACCGGTACTCACTCCGCCCATGGCTTTCCATGCTGATCCGAATCCCCGTCACGCATCATTTCATACCCCTCCGTAACTGCCTTGGTAGCGGAGATGATCAAAGTGGTCAAAGCTCCACTTCCAACAGGATGGTAGCCAGATGGCACTATCATGTTTCCAAAGTGGAGCTTTTGCCCGTGTGGGGTCTACCTAACCAGGCTTTGACCAAGTGAAGAACACCACCCCACTAAGAGCATAGATAACCCCACGTGACCCAGGCACCGCGCCGCCGGGACCCCGCCTGATACTCAATCACTCAATAGGCTGTGCCGCTAATCGCAGCGTTTCCGCAATTTCCCGCTCGCTGGGCAAATTATCGGCACTGGACAGCTTGTCGTAACGCACATAATAAAACGAGGCGTGAATCTCATCTGGATCAATCCCCTGTAATTGCGCCCAGGCAATCCGGTACACCGCCAACTGCATCATCAAATACCGCATATCGGCCCGGCTGGGTAATTGTCCCGTCTTCCAGTCAACAATATGCCAACCAGATTCATCACGGAACACGGCATCCATGCGGCCCCGGATCACAATCCCATCAATTGACACCTCGAAGGGTTGCTCGACAAACATGGGGGTGCGGTCGGCAAACTGGCCCGCCACAAACTTGTCTTTCAACTCTTGAAGCTGGCCTGGTGTGATTTCTTCATCCATGCCAGGTAATTCCGACTCATCAAGAAGCGTTGGTGCCCCAAATCGTTGTTCCAACCAACTGTGAAACTCGGTGCCACGCTTCGCATACCGATTGGGTTTAAACGGCACCGGACGACGCTGCCGACGGGCAAACTGCTCTGGGTTTTGCTTCAACGCCACAATATCCGTGGCCGTAAGCTCGGGAGATAATTCCACTTCCACAATGTCTGATTGCAACCGCTGATATTCCTCAATGAGCGCGGTCACATCCTTCTCCCACAGCTGAAACAAGTCATTGTCCTGGTTGAACGCTATGGGATCACCCACCGACTGCTGTGCTATCGCCTTCCGCACCAAATCCGCCCCAGTGAGCAGGTCAACGGTTTTGGTGGGTTTCGGAAACATCCCGGTGGGCGATTGTTGCACCTCACTCGGCTCATCACTGGTATCCGTGGCAGCAGCCTCAGCCGGATCGTGCCATGCCACGATGCTGTCCGTCGATGCATTCCGCTTTATCAACAAAAAATTGCTGCACGGCTCGGTGTCACGCTCATTATCATCCAACGCGGAAGCGGTCACAATGAGCCGCTGAGCCGCCCGGGTAACAGCCACATAAAATAAGCGGGTGCTTTCCTCTGACAACGACTGCCGAAACTCTTCTATGTGGGCTGCGCACTCGGCCTCTAATTGCGCCCGGTTTTCCAGCCACGATGTGTCTAGCACCGGGGACCCCACCGTATCCCCCGACTCTGCGGCATCACCCCGCAACGTCGACGGCACCATGGCCGGATTCGTCAACCATGTACTCGCCCGCGTCTTGTCGTAATCCCTATTGTTGGCGTGCAGCACACACACAGTATTCCATTCCAGGCCTTTCGCCTTATGCACGGTGAGGATCTGCACCCTATCATTCCGCACCTGCACCTCGCCCAATTCCAGGCCGGATTCCTGACACCGAGCCTCCGTGAAATAGTCAAGAAGCTGCGACAACGTGGTATTAGGGATGGTGGCAAAATTCGCCACCTCCTGATGTAACTTGTCCAAATGAATGGTCCCCACCGCGCCATCGAGACGTGGGTTTTCCCGACTCAACACCTCGGTGCGAATCCCCATGACCCGCTCAATTTCGGCAAAAAGATCCGGGAGGCTACTGCCAGCGGCAACAGTCTGCCGCAGCCTGCGTAATTGGGAACTCAATCGGCCCAAACGCCGATACCCTTCCTCACTATATTTTTCCGGCTCCCCCAAATCGGCAATGGCATCCGTGAGCCCCACAATGTTTTCGGCATCCGCGGCAAGGACCTCGGCGATTTCCTCCCCCAACTTGACGGCCGGGTCCACAGAATCCGTGGCCTTCCCGCTGGTGGCCCGACCGGATAGTTCCCCGGCGCGGCGGGCAAGCGCCTGTATGTCCCGCACGCCCAAGCCCACGGCCGGACCTCCAAGGATGCGTAGGGCCGCGGCGGAATCGGTGGGGCGAATCAGCATTGTTGCTACTGCCACCATGTCGGCGACTTCGGGAACATCGAGAAGACCATTGATGCCCACGATTTCATAGGGGATGCCGCGGCGTTGAAACTCTTTGGCGATGGGACCCGTGTGAGCGTTTTGCCGCACAAGAACGGCGGCAGTAAACGGCTTGGCGGTATCACGGTTGTTGTAAAGTTCGGCCAGGGTGTCGGCGACGAATTCCCGCTCGTCGGCAATCGTGGGAAAGTACCCGAGTTGGATGTCACCTGCCACCGCGGACGGTGGTGAGCTCAGCGGTTGCACGGGTCGGTTTGGGTCGCTCGGGGCACCAAGTACAGTCGTCGCAACCGCGTTGGCGAGATGCAACACCTCGGGTGGGTTGCGGAAACTGATGGTCAGCTCGTTTTTCACCGCAGGCTCTTGAGGATCGATAGCGAAGTCGGTAACGAACCGGTTGAGGTTCGCCGCGGTAGCGCCTCGCCAACCATAAATTGATTGCATGGGGTCCCCCACAGCGGTCACCGCGCCCCCGGCGAATAAACTGCGGAGAAGCATTCGTTGGGCGTGGCTGGTGTCCTGGTATTCGTCCAACATAACAACCTTGTAGCGGTTTCGCAGCACCTTGCCGACGCTGGGGTTTTCCACGGCAAGCCGGGCGGCAAGGGACATTTGCTCCCCAAAGGTGACAAGGTTTTCGTCCTTGAGCCGATCCTTCAGCTTGGTGACCAGCGGCAGCAACTCGATGCGGTGAAATTGGGTTTCTTGCCATCCCAGGATTTTTTGGTTGGGTTTTTTCCGTTGTCGTTTCGCCGGTGGCAATTCCTCGCACAATTGTGCGAATAGCAGGCTTTCGATTTTGAGTTCCCGCTCGTCCACCATATGGTTGTCAAGCTCCGCGGTGAGCGTGAGTAGCGTATCGACGACGTGACCGGTTGTGTGCCGCATGGACAATTCACCCTCATACTCATTCACCACCTGGACGGCAATACGGTACAGTTCGGTCTGGCTGATGATGCGGGAGCTGGGTTCCACCGGCAACAACAGCCCAAATTCCCCAACAAGCTTCCCCGCAAATGCGTCATAGGTGGACGTCGTAGGGCCTGCGGAACGCAGTCGATTAGCGAGCCGTCCCGAAGGATCAAGCGCTGCAATGTCGGGGATACCAGCAAGCTGCCCCAGCCGATCATTGATGCGCTTCCCCAGCTGCTGCGCGGCCTTCCGGGTGAAGGTGAGGCCCAACACTTGGTCGGGGTTTATGAGGCCATTGGCCACAAGCCACACCACCCGGGCCGCCATGGTTTCGGTTTTACCAGCGCCGGCACCGGCCACCACCAGCATGGGGCCAAGATCGGCTTGTATTACGGTCGCTTGTTGCTCCGTCGGGGGGTATTTTTGCCCCAGCAGCCTGGAGAGTTCGATGGGATCAATGAGCACGAAACCAAGGGTATCACTGGCCTATGACACGTTGGTGGTGGGTTCGGTCGTCCATTTCCCGGTATCGAAAACGGGGCAAATAGGTTTCAGCTTGCAGGTAGCACACCGTGGGTTTCGTTGCGCCTGCAACTCTGGTCCCCGTAATGCCTGCAGTAAGTCGGGAAGTTGGTCTTCAAACTCGGCCAGCTGCTCCTCGGTTTTCGCGGCCTGGGTGATGGACCAAATATTTTTGGTGTCCTTTTCCGGGTAGACCAGGGTAGCACCGTCAACGGTCATGCCCGACTCTGTGGAGCGGGCAGTTCGAATCTTTGTGCCGTCGAAAACACCATGGTGCAGGATCAACTGGTAAGTGAGTAACTGGATATGATCGGCTATCGTTTTTTCCGAGGGGTGATTGGTCCCCGATTTGAAATCAACGATGTGATAGTCGCCATCCATGGTTTTTTCCAGACGGTCAATGCGGCCTCTCAGCTTCATGCCTTCGGCAATGGTGACTTCAGCCTCTACCTCCACACCCACCTGTTCGAATATGTGCCGGTGAGTCTCGATCCACATTTTGGTGCGATCCAACACGGTACGCCACGTGTCGAGCCGATGGGATCGCAACCAGATTGGGGCTGCGAGGATCTCCTGGTAGGCATCCATAATCTTTAGCCTGGCCACATCCGAATCAACGTTTAACGCCACAGCCTCGGCGAAAGCGTGCAATAGCCTACCTCGCAATAACGGGAAGACGAGTTCTTCCTCCGTGAAGATTCGGGACATAGTCGCCCGCAGCGGGCACGCCATACCCGCCTCAATCCTCGACGGCGATAACGAACTCACCGGCAACGACCTTGTGGTGCTAGGGCCGGCAATCCCCCACCACTGATCCGGATGGGCGCCGGGGACACCAGCCTCGGCGAGGCGGGCCAACTGCCGAGCAGCCTGGTTTCGAGCTCGCTGCGTCTCATCAGGGTTGGTGACCACACGCCGCAACTCCGCTACAATCGCAGGCGCGGACAACAGCCGGGTATAGGTGAGCGGATTATCCACATCGATCTGTTGCTCCCCAACCACGCGCTCCTGCGGCTCCCATGGATCCTCGGGGGAATCTGGTTGCATATAGTCCCGCACAAACCGGGACGGCTCCTGCGGCTCGGCGGCATCCGGGTCGTCGACAGCAGTGATAATGAGCGTGTTCGTGGCCCGACTTGTTGCCATGTGAAACAGCCGCCGCTCCTCCCGCAGCTGTTCCGTTACCCGCGCAATGGTGGTGCCGGGCGCAATGCCGTCGTCAATAAGGTCGACCAGTTCTTCCTGACCAAACAGCGTGCCCGTTTCGCTTAACGACGGCCAACTGTCCTCCTGCACCCCACAAATAATCACAGTATGCCACTCCTGACCACTAGTAGCGTGGGCCGTCACAATGTTGACCGCATCCGGGACCACCAGTCGCCGATCTCGCACACCAGTGGGCAATTCCTGCTCCTCGATGTGGGTGATAAACGCATCAATAGTGGAATTAGGTCGACGCTCCACCCAGTCGCCTGCGGCGTCGAAAAGCGCCATGACCGCATCCAAGTCACGATCGGCTTGGGAGCCGGCGGCACCACCACGCATGCTCACCGCCGACAAGTGCTTATCCAGGTTGGTGGCAGACCAGATCTCCCACAACACTTCCTCCACGCTGCCGCCTTGCCTGCCTGCGGCGATAACCTGGCGAATGCGGCCTAAAATATCCTGCTCCCGATCCGTGAGGACCTGCTCCACCTCGGCGACCAAACCGGGATCCGGCTCGGGTTCGAGCACCAGTTCGGATAGGACTTCCAGGGATCGGCGGGTAGGCGTCTGAAACGCAGCAGCCACGGCACCGGTGCGCCGAAGCTCCACCTGACGCAACCCCCGCAACAGGCGTCGTAAGGTAACAGCATCGGCGCCGCCGATAGGGCCCAGCGCAAGCTCTTCCAACTCGGCCAGCGTCAAACCGTGGTGAACTGCACGCACCGCCAAAATCAGGGCGGATACGATGCGTTGCTGGCTGAGCACGATATCCGTCGGGTCGATGTGTACCGGAACCCCGGCGGCCAGAAGCGCGCGGCGAATCGGGGTAATCATGCCCACAGACCGCACAACCACGGCGATGTCCCGCCACTGCACATCATCAATCAGGCGGGCGCGCCGAATCCGATCCGCAACAAATTCGAACATGTTTCCGGTCGAATCAGCCCGGTGGAAGTGCACACCGGGCGCGCCGGGGCGAGCCTGTACCCGGTACGACGTGTGTAACCGCAGCTCATGATCCACCGGGTGGTGCTGTAAAAATTGAGGTCGGGCGCCACGGAATCGGAATACCGACTGGTCAGGGTCGCCGGCGATCACCGCGAAATTTGCCTGGTCTATGAAGCGAGCCACGAGTTCCGCGGACTTGGGGTCAAGGTGCTGCGCGTCATCCACAATCACGGTGGAATAGGAAATCTCCGGCGGTACGTCGTGTTCCAAGGCCATGGATACGAGTTCCGAAGCACTCAAGGAATGCGTGCCGCCCAGGGACATAACCTGCTCGTATTCCCGGAGGAACTTGCCCGCAGCCACCCACATTGGTCGATGATGTTCCTCCCCCAAGCGTTCGAGGTCTTCAGGGCCAAGCCCGCGTTCCACGGTCCGCAGCAGAAAGTCACGCAACCCCCGGGCGAACCCCACCATGACGATGCCGTCCCGGCACTCCTCCGGCCAGATAGTGATCGGCACCTGAGGCCCCTGCTCTTGCTGTCCCTCCCCGGTGAGCTCGCTATGGCCTTGAAGTAATTCCCGAATCACGGCATCCTGCTCAGCGCCGGTAATCAGCCGGAGTTTCTCGTCCCGCATGCGCCGAAGCAGGGCGAAAGCCAGGGAGTGCACCGACCGGACCATGGTGCCAGCCGATTTATAGTGTGAGGTAGCGACGCGCGCCACAATGCCTCTACGTAACCGCGATGCGGCCTGCTTCGACGCCGCCACAATGAGAATCCGTTCCGGGTCCTCCCCTGCCTCAATTCGACGCGCAACCGTATCCAATAACAAGCTAGTAACCCCGGAACCGGCTGGTCCGGTCAACCGCCATGTGCCGCGTTCCGCGTGGTAAAGGTCATTATCCCAATCCCGGCGCGGATTCTCGGCGTGGCGACGCACCAGCCGAACCGTGAGTTTGGGGGTTTCCATTTTTCCCGGGATTGGCGGCTGGGACTCGGCGGCTTGGTCTGTGGAAGAGTGCGTGGGGTCGGTGAGGTCAGGGGAAGTCATAACTTTAGATTGTGCCATGTCGTTGCGACATGTATGCCATGATGGTGTGGCACACCAGACCTAGATTAGTACCTGAGTTCGAAGAGGCACCGGGGTGTAGGGCATGAACATAGAGTCGGTAAAGCAGTCCTCGCAATATGAGCTGTTCCAATGCCGCCACGTGTCGGAATCGTTCAATCACACTCACATCTACCACGTTCATCAGTAACGCATCAACCAATGCCAGTGCTGCCGTATAGCCATAAGGGTGGGCTACCCCCACCACATCGGTTACCGCCGGCATGCGATCCCCGGCATATACCGTGGTGGCAAACATGTCCGCGTGTGTTACCTGATTCGGCAGCGCATTATTATTGATGTCTACCAGGGGTTGCATCAGTTTACGAATCTGTGGCATCCATTCCGCCACCGTCTCATGGGTTGGGTCTTTGGGGTCTAACACCACTAGATCATGTTCCTCCCGCCAGGCCGCATGATCTGCTACTGAAAATATGTCCTTCCGATCAATCAGGTGAAAGCTGTCAGGAATAGTTATTTGAGCCAGCGCCTTGTCTAGCCGCAGGGCTGCCGCAATGGTTTCGTCCCCCCGCCACCCTAATTCTCCCGGCACGAAAACGGATGCCCGCCACCCAGCATTGATAAATCGACCATCGGTAGTGCGCACCGGGGCTACGATGCGTACCCCATCAACCTTCAGGTTTTCCCGTAACCGCGATGACCAGGCGGCACGATCCGGGTGGATGACCGGGATTAACACTATATTTTGTACTAACCAACCATAATCCCAGGGCGATCCCAGTCGTTTTGCCGAAGAGGTAGCGTCCACATGAAAGGAATCACGAACATGATCGGGCAATGCTGCGGGATCGCGGGAGAGGAAACCGCCGTGCGCTGCTCCACTGCAGGTTGATACCCCAGGTGTTTGGTGTTGCGGTTCACGGTAATTGGTATTGGTGATGAGTTCTAATTGGGGTCGTGTGTGTGGTGTTAGGGGTTGGGGAGGGTGAGGGTGATGATCGTTGTATGTCATGGTGTAAGCATAAGGCCCAGTACCATAAAAACCCGGCTTTAGCAGCGCAATGTCGGAAAGAAGTTCTGGTTGGCGACACAGGAATGAGGGTTTTCGCTATAAAAATATGGTCGCCATATTTGTGGGTTATGAAGTTGGGCTCATGATGCCCTAGCGTAAACCCATCGGTTGACAGTTTTGCGGGTCTTCCAATGTTCGAACCCGAATCTGATGAAGGAATAAGGCGATGTGGTGAATGCTAGCCGTCCAGCGATCATGCAGTGGCTGGTGAATGCGCCGGTAAGTGCCTAGCTGGTGACGGGTCATGGTGGTAGTAGCTGCGGCATTGGCTAAGCGGTAACCCGGCGGTAAAGGTGAAAGCTCCACTTCCACCGCAATCTGGTCATAGACCTACAGCATCGTCCAAAAGTGGAGCTTTCACCCTGCGGGCTTCATGGGTTTCTTGCCAAAATCGCCAACCAGAGGCATCGACGCAGGCCTTTTATTAGCGTCAAAGCTCCGATTTCGTACCGGAAGGCCCCGGAATCTCTTGTCTGAGTTGGAAGTGGAGCTTTGGAAAACTCTTGGCCCCCGAAAAACCGTGGAGAATGCATGAGCTGTCTCGGCGATCCCTCGTTATGTCCTGTTATGTCCTGGGCCAATGGCATACCGCCCATCCCGCCCCGACCGAAAGCTCCACTTCTGCCGAGCAATCAGAGTCGACGAGGACTTCATAAAGATGCGGAGGCAGAAGTGGAGCTTTCATGCATGGCGTGCCGTAGCGGAACCATTATTGTTGCGGGTATGGCCAGGGATTGGTCACGCACACCAGGCCATCGTCCTTGTACACCTCTTGCGAGTCGATCTTATAAAGCTCCGTATTGCTCACGCTCAGGGTCTGTTGCATCATGATTGGTGCCGGTTTCCCTTGGCCCCCACAGGGCTCGTGGTTGGCATACCCAATTCCGTGACCCACCTCATGGTTAAGTAGGTATTGCCGATAGCTGCCCAAATCTCCCTGGAACGTGGTGGCGCCCCGCACCCATCGGGACTCGTTAATCACCACCCGATTCCCTTCGGAGGAGAAACATGATGTTTCCATGGCAATATCGGTGCCACAGTTTTTATGGGTGGTCTCTACGCTGGTCAGTTGGATCCGTAAATCCGGCTTTAAATCCGATGTTTCAGAAATGTGTTCGAAGCGAAAATCCTTGTCATGAGTCCAGCCTTTCACATTAGTCAAGGTGGCATCAACCATGGTGGCGAAGGCATCATCACCACCATAGGCCGCCGTGTCTACCCCGTTTTCCACCTCGATCACATATTTGAAGGTTTTCTTCTTTCCTTCACCGGACTGCGCCCCAGGAGTACCCACAACCCGATAGGTACCGTCCCCAGTCAGGGTGAAGTTTCCGCCGGCCGGCAATTCCGTAGGCGGCAGCTTTGGGAAGGGAGTTTTCGCTGGATCGGGTCCTTCCTTCCCTGTGGGTTTAGCTGTTTGGGTTGCCACAGCTCGACCAACTGTATCGAGCTGTTCCTGACTGCTTGATGAAGAGGCAACATCAATGAGTACCCAAGCAGTAACGATCGTCAATAGCGGGATTGCGTAAGCTCGCCAACCATAGGCTGACACGAATTTTTTAATCACCTGAATGATCGAACTGTTCTTCAGACGTTGCCCAAGAGTCCCCGCAGAATTAGGCCTAGAGTTATTGGCACGCTGACCCCGCGGCATTCGGCCCGGGGCAGCACCATTTGATGACGATCGTTCTGATGTGGTGGCGCCACGTCGGGAAGACCTTCCTGGCGCGGCATGATTCATGGGATTCGCCACCCCGGATTGCCCGTGTCGACCCTGCTGCCTAGGACGCGTCCTGTCGTCACCGTTATCTCGCCGTGCCTGAGTAGCGACATACGCTCTGTCTTCATACTGTTCGCCACCATAATGACCATTGTTGTAGTGGCCATCACCATAACGATTGTCGTCATAGTTACCGTACTGGTCGTACTCGTAGCCGGTGTAGTCGTCGTAATGATCGTAATCAGCGTCGTCGTCGAATTGGTTTCGTGTATTCACAGCTGGGTGCCTAATTCTTGCGGGATAACATGGGAAATAGCAGGTAAGGTAGTGGACACGGTAGAACGTGCGGGTCGACGCACCCGTAAAATGGATGCGCCTTTGAGGTTGGTTGAGCCGTTAGGCCCCAGCAAACCCAACCTGACGGGTGGTGGCAGAGCCGATTTCAACATAGGCGATACGCTCATTGCGCACGAGGTATCGACTGCCTTTGTCGTCCTCTAGTTCCAGTACCCCCTTACTGTTATTGAGAGCCGCCGCGATTTTAGTGGACATAAGCTCGCGGGATTCTGTAGAGGTGATGACCAATTCCCTAGGGGAATCGGAAAAACCAATTTTGATATCCATGTTATTTCTCCTGATTATGGTGAGATTATTTTATGGTTATTGTGTGTCTTATGCCTATGATGGCAACAGCACACACGTTTTAATAATTTTAAACGCACCTTATTTTAGACTCACGCGGTAAAAGTCTTGAATACCCATACCAATATAGAGTCTAAAAAATTTAGATAACCTCAATAAAAGAACATTTGTTACTAGTATATGCGCATGTAATCCCTAATTTTTACCGGTTATTTATTGCAGAATCAAGTGTGACACTGAATATTTATCTGTTTCGGCTAGACTTGTGAAGGTGTCTTCCAACAAAGATCAGCCCACATTTTTCGAGCTCGGAGTGGCGATAGAAATCACCAATGCGCTGGCGCAACAAGGGATTATTCATACCTTCGCTATCCAAGAACAAACACTACCCATTGCGCTTGATGGCCGGGATATTATCGGCCAGGCACGCACTGGCATGGGAAAAACCTATGGTTTCGGAATTCCCCTGCTAGATAGGGTTTTTGATGCTGCTGATATTGCGGAATTAGATGGCACCCCCCGTGCCCTTGTGGTTACCCCCACTCGGGAGTTAGCGATCCAGGTCAGCACTGATCTGACCAAAGCCGCCATGTTTACCCCCATTCGCGTAACCACTGTATATGGTGGCCGCCCTATCGACGAGCAACGAGCTGTGCTTGACGACGGTGTAGATGTCGTGGTCGGCACCCCTGGGAGGCTCTTGGACCTGCATAAGCGGGGAATATTGCGTCTCGATCATGTGGCTATCCTCGTGTTGGATGAGGCTGATGAAATGTTGGATTTAGGCTTCTTTCCGGACGTCGAAAAGCTGCTGGCAGCACTGACACATCGACATCAGACCATGCTGTTTTCCGCGACCATGCCGGGGCCGGTGTTGACGTTGGCGCGGGAGTTCTTGCACCAGCCAGTGCATATTCGGGCGGAAAATGTGGATGCACCGCAGACGCATACCACCACTAATCAGGTGGTATTCCAGTCGCATCACTTGGATAAAAAGGCGACATGTGCCAAGATTCTTCAAGCCAATAATCGGGGAAAAACCATTATTTTTGCCCGAACAAAGCGCAGTGCCGCTGATCTTGCCACCGACTTGGCAAAGCGAGGGTTTTCCGTGGGGGCGGTGCATGGGGATCTGGGTCAGGCAGCCCGGGAAACGTCCCTGAATGCATTCCGGGCCAATCGGGTTGACATCTTGGTGGCCACTGATGTCGCCGCCCGCGGCATTGATGTTGATGATGTGACTCATGTGATTAATTTTCAGACCCCGGATGACCCAATGACCTATGTCCATCGCATCGGACGCACCGGTAGAGCTGGCCATTCCGGAACAGCGGTCACGTTAGTTGGTTATGATGAGCTGCAAAAATGGCGAATTATTAATGATGAGCTGCAATTAGATAACCCCGAACCACCACCATGGTTTAGCACTTCTCCAGAATTATTTAGCGCCCTCGACATTCCTGAAGACGCAACGGATACAATCGGGGCGAGCAAGCGTGTTTACGGGCTCGGCCCTGGGGCCGGTTTAGCTAAACCGCGAGGTGCCCGCAATGCACGAGGCGCCCAGAGCGGTCGAAACCAGCGTTCTGGTGATTCCCGTCGTACTCACGGATCCCGGTCGTATAATAACCATTCCCACAATAATTCCCGTGGTAATTCCCGCACCACCAGGAGGTAATGACACCGATGCCGACCGAGGTTCTATCCAATGATTCCATACCACCGCAATCATCCGAAGCCATAACGCCAAAGGCAAAGGCAGTGGCTACGCCTCTCACCCCTGTTCTGCAGCGTAGCCGCCGCGATTGGATTGCTTGTGGTGTCATCGCCACTGTCGCCATCCTCGGGGTGTTAGGGGTGTTCCTCACCGCACCGATTAGAAATTCCACCCTGACCGTGGCAAACACCGACTACACCGAGGGCGCCCAAATCCCGTTGATCGGCGAAACCTACCATGAAGCGTGGCGGGCTCCTGCCGACAGCATTAATCACGCCCCGTTAGCGCTCAATGGGCTGGTGATTTCTACAAATCAGGGTGATGATAGCACCACAATCCAGGCCCTGGATGCATCCAATGGTGCCGTGGTGTGGACCTATACCAGGGATGTGCCGTTGTGCTCACTCAGTAAAGCCTGGAACACGATAGTGGCGGATTTCCGAACGGGAGTTGGGTGTGGTGATGTCGTGTCTATTAATTCCACTAGTGGCACCTACCACTCCACTCGATCATCACTAGCATCCACGGATGTTGTTCCTATTAGTTCGAATGATCGGGTAGGCATTGTATCCCAGGAACGGGTGGAATTATGGCGCAGCGACCTCGTGCGCACCGTGGAATATGGTGACGTTCCCGCCAAAGCGGAACCCGCACAACAGCCTCACGAGGAATGTGAGATTTCTTCAGCTTTGACCCGCCAAGAACTGTTAGCTGTGGTAGAGGCTTGCCCCGGTGAAGACAACACATACGAATATGTTCGACTGCAAAAAACCACACCAGAAGAATCCCGAAAGCCCGAAATTTCTTCCGATATTGCACTCCCCGGCACCGGAAATGAAATCGTAGCGATTGGCGAAAGCGCGGTGGCGCTGTATTCACCCGAACGCTCCAGCATTATGACTTACAACACCAAGGGGCAAATGACGCATGAACATGCGGTTTCGGAATCCCCATTGGTGCATGATCACAAGGGTGTCTTTGGGGCGCAGGTAGCTGATCTACCACATAATATGACGTGGTTTGATGGTAAACGGCTCTACCTGTTTTTGCCTAGCACGATGACGGTGTCCCAAGAGTTTGACGATGCCATAGGCACGGGGATAGCCCTGTCCGAGCAGCTGATCTATCCTACGGAATCTGGTCTGAATGTAGCGGATTGGGATACTGGAAAAGTTATTCGAAAAATTTCTGTTGACCGGAATGGGTATTCCGGACCGGTATCCTTAGGGTTTACGGGAAATACAATTATCGAAAAACGGGGGAATGAGTTAGTAGGTTTACTGCCTTTCTAGTGGCATTGGCTTAATAGTGTTGGGCTGCCCACGATATTGCTCGTGGGTTAAATAACAGCCCCAAGCCAAGAAGCGCCGACGTGGCAGTAGTTAAAGCCAGCGAATATTGTTGGGCATTAAACATGTACACGGCTGCCACGAGCAGGAATAATTCCAGCATAATGACCGGGCCCCGACCCCAACGCCGCGCGGTAAACATCATCACGGCACCGGCAGCAACCGCACCAAAAATGATGATGAAAAATACAGCGGTACCATAACCTACCCACCGATTCGCATGAGCACTTTCATAGACCAAATTGGGATCGGTCTGGCCGGTAGCCTCGCGCACAATGAGTATGATGGCGAACCCCAGGCCAATAGCTGATTGGATAATGGCAATGATGGCTGCCCACCGCACAACTGCTGGTGGGCGTAGTTTTTCCGCAGTCACGGTATCAGTGTAGCGAGTCTCCACCGGCTTTTCTATTACTTTCGCTTATCGAAAATCCAAGGCTTCAACCGCGCAATCCTCCTATTACCCCCGGAAAATACCCCCGAACATGTTCTTTTTTGGAGTAGGTAGCAAATATTTCAAGCCGAAAGAGACTCTATAACCTTGACGGAACATTAGATTTTCCTCAGGTTGACCCATAGATAAATTTAAGGATTATGTAGACTAAAAACGGATTAAACAGTGTTTATTGGCCCAGTTTCACGCAAAATAGCAAAATAGATATGACCGGTTGCGAGAGTGAGATTTGACGAATCTTTTTTTGACATACTTTGCAACAAAAATACATTTCCGCAGCACAAAACCACTTAGCAGGTTCACTAAAACTAATCCTTGCAACAAAAACATCAATTTACCGCCAGTAACAAGAATATATATTTGTGAACCTTGACACATTTTGGTAAAAAACCCTAGCCTTTTGAAGTAAGACATGACAATATCGTTCGAGGATAAATAAACGGGCTAAGGTTAAAGCTCGTTAAGTTCCGTGTAACCATGATGTTAATAAAAGTCGTCTCACGCCCTATGGCATGAATTTATAGGCAGGATGCAACCTTGGTGCCCAGGGTTCGCCGACTTCTATTCGACAGAACGCGTCTTCACAACCGCGACCATTAGCTTCACGGTGACCACGGAATGGTTCAGCAACTTGTAACGAGATTATTAGATATAAAGGAGTTCCCATGGATTGGCGCCACAAGGCTGTTTGCCGTGATGAAGACCCCGAGCTGTTTTTCCCTGTGGGAAATTCTGGCCCCGCCCTCGCTCAGGTAGCCGCGGCAAAGAAAGTATGTAACCGCTGCCCCGTCACCTCCCAGTGCTTAGCCTGGGCCTTGGAAACCGGCCAGGATGCCGGCGTATGGGGTGGCATGAGCGAAGACGAGCGGCGCGCCTTAAAGCGGCGCAAGAATCGCGGTCGCGGCCGCGCCCGTATCAGCATCTAACCCCCTAACCCCATCGTCATCGTTTTATTCCTCATATTCCTCGACTCAACTTCAGTTAGCGAGCAAAATCCCTGGGATTTCCGCGCAACTACTGCCACCAAGTAAAGTGGACAGCTGTTGAACACTTTCACTTAAAATAAGGAGCACACATGAGCCAGCGTGGCCGTAAGCGCAAAGATCGTCGTAAGAAGAAAGCTAACCACGGGAAACGTCCAAACGCATAAGAAATTCTGAATGCGTAATAACCAATAATAAGGAAGATACCCCCTATTTCATGGTGTCTTCCTTTTTATTGCTTTCAGCTATAACCAAATGCGACAAATGGTAATATAGATATAATTTTATCCTATTTATATGATGGTGTGATGATGCTTGTTCGTTAGCGTTCCAGAACCCGCGGCAAGTTAAAAGCTCCCATACCGATTCGCTTCCAAATAATTCCAAGCAATCAGGAGACCGCAGGTGGGAAGTGGAGCTTTCGAAATCAGCATCGCCGAGACTCTCCTACGATTATCATCATTGGAGCCACACCAGGTGATCCATACTGTGGGCGAAACGGCGAAACTGGCCCCAGGCACAACACCCCAAAGCTCCCCTACCAATCCTTGTCAGCTTATGGCGCCGACTAAGGAATCTATATGGGAGCTTCCGGCCACACCACCTCTCAGGTAAAAGCCACCAAAACGCCGCCAAACAAAGCACCCGGCAGTAAGTAGTCGCCGACCACCATGAGACCCAACCACGCCCTGCCACTCTGCCACTCAGCCCACACACCTAAGCACCATAGCAAGGCACAAGCTCCCATCCCGAACAACCCGGGATGGGAGCTTTCAGCTGTCAAGCACCGCAAATACCTGCAGCACCCACATGCTCATTAGTCGGCTGCTGGCGGGAAGAACCCATCCTCACCCAACCGAATGTTGTCATCCAGGATAACCTGGATTTCGGCAGCCTCAGTGCGCTGCTTCGGCAGGCGGCGATCCTGCGGCTGCACGTACAATTCGCCACGGTTCAACATGCCGGTTTCAAAGGCACGCTGCCCATCACGCAGCCGCTTCGTGGCCCGCTCCCGCCATTCTTCACCAGCAACCTTGGCGAATACACCTGGGTGAGCCAACACCACCACGGCTGCAACGTGGCCGAAGCCCAACGACGTCAGGACGCCAGCCTTCACCTCGCCGATCTCCAACGGTTTCCGCAGCCACACCAGGGACTTCGCCTTTGGTTCAATGGCTTTGTCCACGCAGTCCAGGGAAGCATTCTGCGGCAACTTACCGTTCTTGAACACATCAATCAGGCCGCCAATCTGGAAGAGTGCGGCACCACCTTTAGCGTGACCTGTCAAGGACTTCTGGGAGATGACGAACATCGGGTTCGTGACATCCCGACCCAAGTGCTGCCACAGCACGGTGTGCAGCTGGGATTCATTGGGATCGTTCGCATTGGTGGAGGTATCGTGCTTGCTCACCACCCGAACATCATCTGGGGTGAGACCCAGGGACCGCAGCGACTTGACCAACCGGGAATCCTTACCGCCACGGCCGGCACCCAAGGCACCCAGGCCCGGAGCCGGGATAGAGGTGTGAGCACCGTCGGCATAGGACTGGGCGTGCGCCACCACGGCATACACCGGCAGGCCGAGTTCCTTGGCCACGCTGCCGCGCGCCAGGATCACCGTGCCGCCGCCTTCTGCCTCCAGGAAGCCGCCACGCCGCTGATCGTTGGCCCGGGAGATGAACCGGGAGTCAATGCCCTTGGCGTGCATGGCCGCGGTCTCCGCGGTGGCATTCATGTCACCGAAGCCGGTCAGGGATTCAACCTGCACGTCATCAATGCCACCAGCAATCACCACATCGGACTTGCCCAGGCGAATCTTGTCCACGCCCTCTTCCACGGAAACCGCGGCGGTAGCACAAGCGGCAACCGGGTGGATCATTTGACCATAGCCACCCACATAGGACTGCATCACGTGAGCCGCAACCACATTGGGCAGGGCCTCTTGCAGAATATCGCTGGGGCGGGCCTCGCCCAGGAAGCGGGTGACAAACACCTTGTGCAGGCTTTCCATGCCACCAATACCGGTGCCTTGGGTAGAGGACACATCACCCGGATGCACGGCTTGCAGCAATTCGGCGGGGCTGAAGCCGGCGGTCAGGAAGGCATCGACGGCGGTCACCAGGTTCCACACGGCAATGCGGTCAAGACCATCGAGCATTGCCGGCGGAATCCCCCACCGAGCCGGGTCGAAACCATCCGGCATCTGGCCGGCAACCGTACGGGTCAGGGTGGCCTTGCGCGGCACCCGGGCAATGGCACCCTTCAGCTTGCGGACCACCCATTCACCATCTTCATTGCGGTAAATGCGGGTGCCTTCTTCATCAGCCGCCACATAGTCGCGGGCCTCTGCCTCGGAGTCCACCACGAATTCGATCTCCCGATCCAGGAAGACCGTGGCAACATCGATAGAGCCCTGACCGGTGAGGAAGTACTTATCGGTGAGTTCCCGAATGCCGGCACGGGCAATCACTTCGTCACGGAAGCGATCGTAAATGTCTTCCTCGGCAACAGCCTGGTTGTCGGCATCATACCAGGCGGGGGCTGGGTCTTCCTTCCAGGTGAGCAGGCCCATCATCCAGGCGAGTTCGAGCACACCTGCGGCAGTCAAGTCGACGGAACCATCGCGGTTGATACCAAATTCGGCTTCGTAGCGGGTGCGCCCAGAGCCCCAGGAGCTGACTTCGCCCACACCAACGATGACCACCATGTCGTCCAGGTCCTGGGTGATGTCATTGGTGTCGATGGCTGCCGGCTGCTCGTGCCAGACGGGGGTGGGCAGGGCCTTGATGGTCGCTGGCTTGTCTTCTTCATCCGTCGATTCGCTGGCGCGTTCGAGACGTGCGGCCAGCTCTGGCAGCGAGATCTTGGCGTCGGCAAGCCCGCCGGTGAAGTCCGCATCCAGCGGCGCAACCTTAGCGTGGATGCGCGATTGGCGGGTAACCAGGGTCAGCAACTCATCCGCAATTTCGTTCGGATGGTAGACGTGGATGCCCTCGGCTTCGGCAATGGGCACCAAGGCGTCATTGCCACCCATGAGGTTGGTACCGGCGACCCACCCAATGTGGGCGTGCGCCAGGGTGACCTTTTCCGGCCAACCCTTCTCCACCTTCCACTTGTTGACCACGGCGTCGAGCGCGGCCTTCACTTCACCGTACGCACCATCGCCACCAAAGGTACCGCGGTTGGGCGAACCCGGCAGCACCACATGTACAGTGCTGTCTTCCTGCAGCGCAGCGGCACCGGCGATGAGGCGTTGCAGGCTCCAGAGCAGCAGCCGGGTTTGGTTTTCTTGCGCGGGACCGGCATCGGTCAACAGACCATACACCTTGGGTGCCGCGAAGGGGAAGAGCAGCGTGGGGATCAACGCCGGCTTGGTCACCTGGGTGGTGCCGCCCACCGAAGCTTTTTGTTCGGTTCCGGCCCACGCAACCAAGGCGTCCGTGTCCCGGAAGCTGGACAGGTTAGCGGGCACTAGCCACAGGCTGGCGCTCACCGATGCGTGCTTGGCAAACATGATGCGGGCGAATTCTTTCCGTGCCTGATCGACCCGCGAAGCGGTCATGATAACGGTCGCCCCGCCTGCCAGCAGCTTTTCGACGATCGAACTGGCGATCGAATCCGGGGATGCGCCGGTCACAATGGCCACATCATTCCGATATGGTTCCTCGGCCTCACCTGCAGCCTCGGCGGCAATCCGCTCCAGCACTTCGGCCTGTTCCGGTTGCCGCTCGGCCCACCACCGGGCCTGGCCGGCAATCACGTCACCCAAACCAGCGAAACGGCCTGGCTCAGCGGTGATCTCACCCAAGGCTACCCGGGCCAGTTCTTCACGAGCGATGGCCCACCGGTCGTTAAACAGGACAGCCCGACGCTCATCGAAAACGGGCTGCACATCCTGCAACCAGCCGGTACCCAGTTCGGCATCCAGGGCGACGAACACATCGTCATCATCGAGGTTCTGCACCTCGGGGTCAGGGAGGTGACCCAACTCCGCCAGAATGGTGCGGGCGTTTTCGGCCAGGATTCCGTGGTAGCCGATGATCTTTTCGGCGAACTCATCCAAGGCTGCGGAGTCCACCGCCACTCCGGCGCCACCGCCGGCAGAACCGAGGGACACGCTCACACCTTCCCGGCGTGCGACCGCCTGAATGGCTTCGTCGATGAGGGCATCAGCCTCGGACTTATTCGCAACCTTGTTCGGCAATTCACCGAGGGCACCACCGCGGACGGATTCGCCTTCGCGGGTGCCCAAAAGCACTTCCGCTTCAACCCAGGGGACCCAGCTTTGGGGCAGAGCCCAGGGACCGGTAACGCGTTCACCGACGTAGGATGGTTTGACCCCGGCAGAGCCAAAGAGTTGCCGCAGGGTAGCGGTGAGGGCATCGGTGAGTACCGGACCATAGGGCTTGTAGGTGGGGGCTGCGATGTTGACGCGCTGGTGCAGCACGGTGATTTCGGCGTCGGCGGCACCATCGATGGCGGCCACCCCCAGCTCGGCGGACAGGTCCATGAGCAGCTGGTTGCGGCGGGAGGAGACGCCACCGGTGAGGATTTCGGTGGTGTCGCTGCCGGCGATTTGGTCGACGCGGATCTTGTTTTGGAAGGCGAACAGCACGTTGATGGCGTCGGCGGCGGTGAAGTTGAGTTCCGGTGCCGGACCGGCGGCTGCCGCCGGGGCGGCAGGCGCAGTGGTTGGTGCCGCAGCCGGGGCATCAGTAGCGGGTGCCACTGGGGCTGCCGGGGCAGCCGGTGCAGTTTCTTCGGCTGCGGGTTCTTCTTCGGGTTCCTCGAAGACCGGCGGCTGGGCGACGTCGTTCAGCATGACCACATCTTGGTCACGTTCCACGTTGAACACTGGCACGTGTACGCCCAGAACATCCATGCTGCGTAGTGCCAGGTTGGTCAGGGTTGGGGATGCCGCGAGGCCGATTTCGACGATTTCATCGACGTTATTGATGAGCAGTTCCTGGGTTTCGATCCATCGCACCGGGGATGCGAACTGCCAACTGAGGAGTTCGATCATGAGGGTGCGAACCAGGCTGTTTTCGTCGGCGTTGTCCAGATCCCATTTGGCCAATCGGGTGGAGGGGACGACCGCCAGGATGGCGTCGATGAAGTCCTGCGTGAGTTCGAATGGGCGTGCGACCAGGTTGGGAACGTATTTGCCCACCAAAGCGTCCTTGTCGATCTCTTGTGGCAAGAGTTCGTCGAGTTTTTCGGCAAATGCCGGCACACCGGGCCGCAGCACTGCGGAGTGGAATGGCACGTCAATGCCGGGGATCATGACAAAGGCCTTGGGGTGGTTGGTGGCGTCTTTGAGTGCCGCCAACCCGGCGAGGGTACCGGCAACAGCATACTGTTGACCTGCGATGTTGTAGTTCACGATCTCCAGGTATTCGCCGGATTCTTCGGCGACGCGTTGCACGTAGTCGTTGACGTCTTCGGCTGCAACACCGATCATGTTGGGCCGCAGGGCGCCCAAACCGTAGTTGGAGCGGCCTTGTTCATCGCGGGGCACCAGGGAGTGCATTGCAGAGCCGCGGGAGTACACAATGTCAATGACGGCTTCGAGATCGAAAATGTTTGCGAGAGATGCCAGGGCGGTGTATTCGCCCAGGGAGTGGC
Organism: Corynebacterium matruchotii; assembly: GCF_011612265.2. Lineage (NCBI taxonomy): Bacteria > Bacillati > Actinomycetota > Actinomycetes > Mycobacteriales > Corynebacteriaceae > Corynebacterium > Corynebacterium matruchotii. The sequence goes on from NZ_CP050134.2 coordinate 2,009,277, forward strand.
CCGCATACATGTTTTGTGACGACAGGGCGCCGGCCACCCGGAGGCGTTCAGTCTGCCCGTAGGCAACAACAGCCAGGGCCACCTGGGTAAATTGCGTGAGGTTGAGCACACCCTTGGGGTGCCGGAATGTGGTGTCCCCCACCACCAGTTTGGTGGGATTGTTGTCGATCACATCAATGATAGAGAAGCCCAGGGACTTCCGGGTGTGCTTGTCGGCGCGCTCCCAGGCCTCGCGGGCGGCGGGGCAGGCCTGCCGATCGCCTTGCCCCATACCTTTGGCCTGGATGCCTTGGCCAGGGTAGACGTAAGCGATAACGGGTTCGGCAAGAATGGCCTGGCCACGGGAAACCACTTCCCCACCGATACGGCAGGTGATTTCCAATGCGGGCTGCAGCCCGATGCGTCCGACCCGTTCAACGGTGATTTCGACCTCATCGTTGAGCTGCACCATGCCGTACATGGAGTAGGTCCAGCTTTGGACTGCGCCGTGGCGACCAGCAACTTGTTGTGCGGTGGCGGACAGCCACATACCGTGCACGAGTGGCGCGGGCAGGCCCACGAGCTGGGAGGCGTTGTAGGAGGTGTGGATGGGGTTGTAGTCACCGGTGACAGTAGCGAATGGGGTCATGTCGGCGGGCGCGGTGACTACGGCACGGTCGACGAAGGACCGGGGAGTGTCGACGATTTCCCCGGTGACGCCACCATAGGCAGGGGCCGGCACGGGGGTGTTGGTGCCGGATTGGCGGCCGCGAATGGCGAAACGTTCCATCATGGTGGCTACTTGTTCGCCGTCCGAATACAGTTCCAGTTCCACCGTGACGATGCGCCCAGAGGCGGATTCGGCGATGGATGCGCAGCGGCTTGTGACGTCGATACGGCGGCCATCGGCAAGCTCGGCAAGGTCTGCCTTCAAATCGATCACATGGTCGAGGTGGACGGCATTGAGCAAACCTTCGATAACTGGGTATCCATCAGCTAGTTTTCCGGTACCTAGGGCGGTGTAGATTGCGGGCCAGCAGGGGCCAACAAGCACATCCGGAGTAATTTCGGCAGGGTTGCCGCCGGCCACTCCGGCATGGGTGCGGGGCAGTTTGGCCGGCAGGTGGAAGCTGTCGTGGACGTCACCGCGGTTGTCAACCTCGGGCAGGCCGGTGATGGTGTCACCAGCTGCGGAGACGGAGCCCACGCCGGCAACGCCTGCGAGCAGGGCGAATACCGCATCGGGGAGACGGTCGTGGGACACGACCGGGCTGGCCCCGGTAGCAACAGATTCCGGCAACTCCAGCGGAATATCAACATGTTTGACATGGTAGGGGCGGCTGTCCTCAGGGAGGTGCTCCCAGGTGGAGTCGGCGTTGATGCGCAGAATGAACTGGTTGTCGTCTTCTTCGATGAGGTCGAAGGCAGTTTCCGGCAGGTGGTAGGCCGGGTTATCGATCAGGTGACCATGCCAGGAAATGGTGCGGGACTTCAAGATGGTCTCCGCCGGAGTGTCGGCAAGCCGGGAGAAGGCCGGTTCGACTTCGCCGGTTTCGGTGGCGATTTTGTCTACGCAGGCGGCTTCAAAACGACCCAATAGGTCGGCGACAGGCTCGTCTACCTGGGTAATGCCGCCGACGGAGATGGGGCCAGGAATGACCCGCACTGCGCGTGCCGGGTAACGGTCATCATGGGCTTGCCACAGGGAGTCCAGGCCAAACCACCGTTTGAGGTCGCCGTCGATGATGGGCACCCAGGGCATGGGTTTGTGGTGTTTACGGTTGAGCGTGATGAACCAGGCGGCGTCGCTGGGTTGCACGGTGATGTCGCGGGCCTGTGGGTATGCGGCCAGGAGCTTGTCGACGGCCGCAGGTGCGTCCGCGATGTCGGCAATCTCGGGGAAGAGTGTTTCCACTTCCCCATGGTCCACGGGGTTGAGTCGGGCCTCAACGCGGTGCAGCAGGTCGAAGAATCGGTCATCCCAGGTGGGGTCAGTGAAAGGATACGCCAATTCGACAAAGCGTTCGACCCATTGGGCGTAGGTCATCAGTTCGACGTCGCCGAAGTAGGGCTTCGCGGTCTTGTTGATTGCCTCGATGATTTCCGAAGCGTGATCCGCGTAGGTATCGGGATCAAGTGAGGTAATGAGTCGGGAGGCCCGGGCGAAATCATTGTCGATCTCGTACAGGTCGGCAAGCAGGTGTGATTGCCCCGAGGTCATGCCACCATCAGACTTGAGGCGGCCCACCCAGCCCTCGTTAATGCCAGGGGTGTTGACGAGGGCTTGTTTCACCTCGTCGGTGGTTTTGGCTTCCTTGGTGGCCATGGCTGCGGTTCCGACGAGGATGCCGTCGATAGGCATGCGTTTGCGGCCGTGTTTCAGTGACCAGTCGCCGGAAATATATTGTGCAGCCTTGTCGGGAGTACCAATGCCGCCGCCGGCGACGATGACCACGTTGGGGCGTTGCCGCAGCTCTTTGTAGGTGGCGAGCAGCAGATCGTCCAGGTCGACCCAGGAATGGTGACCGCCAGCGTGCCCATCTTCAATTTGTACGATGATGTCGGTTTCGGGGTTGGCGTCGGCGATTTCCAAAACGCTGCGGATTTGAGCGACGGTGCCCGGTTTGAAGGCGATGTAGGGGTATCCGTCAGCGTGCAGGTCGGCGATGAGCTGGTTGGCTTCCTCCAGTTCGGGGATGCCGGCGGAAATGGTGACGCCGTTGATGGCAGAACCTGCGGCACGAGCCTTGGAAACGATACGCTGTTGACCAAATTGGAGGTTCCACATGTACCGGTCGAAGAACATGGAGTTGAATTGGGCGCTACGGCCGGGCTCCAATTGGGCTTGGAGATTGTCGTTATTGAAGTTGAAGACTTCCTCCGAATACTGGCCGCCGCCTGCCATTTCCGCCCAGTGGCCGGCGTTAGCTGCGGCAGCAACAATATCGGCGTCCACGGTGGTGGGGGTCATACCGGCCAGGATGATGGGCGACAAGCCGGTAAGCCGGCTGAAGGCGGTTTGAACCTTGCGCTCCCCGGTGGGGAGCTCGATGACGCGCGGCGCGAAATCATCAAAGTTGATGAGCTTGGGCAGTTCAGTGCCGGGGGTGGCGAGATCGTCACGCTTAGCCGGGGTGGAGCCATCGAGGATGATGGCGTCAGTTTGTTCGCAGGTGATCTGGCCTAGCGCCTTGTCGAGGGTGAGCAGGTAGTCGTGCTCGCCAACTTTCCACTCATATGGGTCAACGAGAATGTAGTCGCCGAGCCGTTGAGCATCCACCGCATTAAGGCCACATTTCTCCGACCATTCGACCGCCTGTGCGACAGCCTCACGGTTGTGTTCATGGTGGAATGCGGCTTTCACTCCCAGGTCGGCGAAGGTGACATCCACATGTTCCCCGCCGCGCTCGTGGGTGTCAATGGTGGCATTATACTTATCGACGGCTGCCGTCACCGCACGCTTGACTGCCGCCAATTCGGCGCTGTCCCCGGAATAGACTGCCCGAATGGGGCTGTTGATCACGCCGGGAGCGATGGGCAGCAATTCTACTGGCACGCCTTGAACGGACATCATCCTGCCAAAGGTGGCTTGGGATGCGGCTGCACCAAGGAGGAAAGCAAAGGCCACATAGTTGACGAGTTTCTCGTCATCGACCCAATTGTCACCAGGTAGTTCGGTGAGGCATTCTACCCCCAGAATGCCCTGGGAGTGGCCGTACGCGGTGTATTTTTCTGGGGTGAAACCCAGTTGACCGAGTTGGGTAACGGCAGCGATTTCCCCCAGCAGAATCCCCGGAACCGATACCGCCGGTTCGGCATCAATTTCTTCCGGCTTGATATCATCTGCAGATTCTGCGGCAATGATCTGGCGTAGCCGGGTCAGGCCACCTGGCACAATCTGGGATACTTCCCGCACAACGGGAGCAATCTTGAGCTGAGCAGCATCAATGAGGTTTTCCAATTGGGTGCGGATGTATGAGTCCGTTCCAAATGCTGCCAGGTTCTTTTGCCATGCCGAAGCTTGACCTCCGAGAAGCACACCAACATTAGTGATTGCATGCAAGGGGGAAAGGTTCATTCCACGTTCCTTCACTTAGGTTTTCGATTGGGTTGCCAAAAATAACAGCAATACCTTTACGGAAGCGTAGGTTACTTCCCCGTAGGTTTCAATGTGAAAAAAATCACTCAAAACAATCTGCGCACTGCAAACCCCTGTTTGCCCCGTTACTAGTTCTCACACACCGTCACTCGAACCAGGCGTGCACCATGCCACCCGGTCGAATACTTGTGCGCAACCTAGCTATTTGATGTAATCATGCCAGGCCGCAGCGAAAAGTCGATCCATAGACCATAACGGTGGGCATTTCGTGAGAATTGGCCCCATGTCCTCCCACACCAAATATCGAACAGCCTTGCTAGCCTCTATTCCGTCCTGCCAAGCACCCGGCAGGAACCGGCCACGTCCAGCGCCAGGATGCTCACCCCGCACCAGGAGCCCCTGCGCTACAAGTGGCGCAGCGGCCTTATCAAGCTGCGATTTTCGCCACCCATTCCAGGCACGAACGTGAGCATCGGTGGGATCGGCCAATGCCAAGACCTGCAGAAAATACCTGGCGCTATCCGCGGAAACCGCAAATCGGTTCGCCACCTCCGCCACAATCTCCGGGACGGACACCAATGGGTCATGAGGATCCCCCGCTGGCCCACCGGTGCGCCCCAAATCCATCAGCAACTCATTAAGATGTCCCTCTAACAGCACCCGAATGGGCATGGTATTCCGGGTAAAATAATCAAGTTTCCGATAATCAGCCGCCCCCACAATATCGATTGTTCCGACCTCCCACTCCCCAGCAGCCAATTGCTGCTGCCCATGAGTTTTCAGGTTCTGTAATTTCTCCCGAAACACTCCGCGTGCGGGATCGTCGAGACTCGTGTTGCCGATAAGGTGGAGCAACGTCGCCAGATAATCACCAGCGGAATATTCATCCAAACCAATCGGCACCCCTGTGGTCTCGGATAAGGCAACGTTAGTGAGCCAGGAAAGATCGTCGAATTGGGGCATTGCCTGCTGAAACTGGCCAGCGGTGATATGCATGATGGGCTTGCCGGTGTTCGCATTCAGTTGTGCTGCCATGGCAGCGATGTCTAGCCCGGTCTCGGAAAAATCTGCATTCACCCCAGCGCCGAGCACGCAATCAATCCGTGTCAAGCCCCGCAATTGGACAATGGCAACATGCATATCCGGCTGACTCAACCCGTACCGGTTTCGCACTGCCGGCGCAGGCACGCCTTCGCCGGGACTCACCACAAGGCCGCCCAACATATACGTGCACGTTTCCGGGGTGAGAATGGTGTGGGCCGCGAGCTGCGCCGACCGATCCGGCCGATCCGGGTGCCGAGACCACGCCAGAATCACCCCCAGATAATAGATGAATTCCGAACGGGTAAGCGAAAGATCCGGAAAGCGGGAATCGACCGAATCAGGCCGATATACCAAAACCCGGTTACGGTTGTACCGCCAATGTCGGTCACCATCATAGTGACCGGTATGCGCATCTCGGCTCTGCCACCCGGAACCAAATATTCCTAATTCTGTAGCCCATAGCAGGAAACGGCACACCTCTGCAACAACGTCGGGATCCAGATGCCGGCCAGCCAATCCTGCCACAAGCGTCTTCTCCCGGCCAATATAGTCCAACCAGCGGAATGTCATTGTAGCGGCCGGCATCGGATCCGAATCAAGGCGGCTGAGCACCTCCCAAAGCTTGGTGGCCTCATGGTATGGATTGACGCTTCGGGAGCCCCGACCGGTGCGGCCGGTCACTGTAAACAACAGTGATAATGCCGCCTCACTCATATTATTCGTTTCGGAATAATCGGCCGCACCAAACCAACCATGGAGCTGCCGCACCTTAGAAACCAAAGATAATAGCGATTCCGCAATCACCGAATTGGAGCCGAATAGTTTTTCGATCGTTGCCAGTTCCGGGTTTTCCCATAGCTCTTCAGCCTGCTCCGTGGTAACGGCCCGCAGCGCGGTGCTCATGCTAAGATCCCGGGGTCGGAGCTGGTTTAATGCCCCCACCGGAACCTCGCCGATACCATCAGCAACCTGAGCGATGGAAAGCCCTGAATCAACATCGATAAGCATCCGATCCCGACTCAAAAGCCATGTCCCACCGCCAGGACGGTTCAGTGCCGCGCACAGGGGAACTGGTGCCCGGAAACTACCCAATGGTGTGACCAATCGATAATCACCGGTGCCGCCACGAGGCCCAAAAGACAATGCGATATGCGCGCCATTACTTACTCCACAAGGGCCATCCGCCGTGGTGGGGTGGGCCGAAACCACGAGTGAATCCGACATAAGAAACTCATGATCGGCGGGAATTCTAGTGCGCCGCAGCCCAGTAATCTTTATGCCAGGCACACTGGTGCCACGTTTAAGTGGTGAAAAATAATCCATGTCGACAATCTCCCCAGTTTCCCACACCATTGCAACGTCGTCGACAAGCACATAATGCGGCCCGGTGCCTACAACCTTGCCGTTGCATTCCTGCGACCCCCAGGGGGCAAGCAACTCACCGTCATTGCGGGTGCGGGCCCCCAATAGTCGACAATGGCGGGCACCATGAGCATCGTCATAACGCACCGCGATCCGCTCCCCCACCAACCAAGCCGAATCGAGGGTGCGACAATCTTTGGGCAACCGGCCACGTGCCACAATGGCATCACCGTCAATCATCTCAATGCTTTGCCCACTCCGTACCGCAACTGCAGGGTAGGCATCATAAAGCTCAAAGCTCTTATGGCTTTTGCAAACCTGCTCAAGCATTGGCCAGGCCAATTCGCTCATAACCCCACGACTAATACGTAACTGCAACTCTGCTACTGGATCAAAGTCTCGAAGCTGCGCCACTGCTTTGGAATTCATCGACACAAACCTCTTATCGAACACATATGCCAACTGCTGAGTCTGGAAAATATCCCACTCCGGCCCGGAGCCAGCAAGTTGCTGCTTTGTCTTCACCAAGCGGTTCAACACAAGACTCACCAACCGCCGAGCGGGCTTCGATGCCGCAAACGCATCAAAATTGTTCGCAATAGTTCTAATATTCAGGTTTGCGACAAGCCACCCACGCAGCCGCTTATGGGAGCAAATCCCCGCCAAGTCACACCGATTCGAGTCGCTCGCCCAGTCCTGCCAGCGCAGTTCCTCACTAAAATCGCCATTCCACTCAATACCGCTTGCACACAATGCGTCCACAAGGTCGATGGGAAAAACCGAAAAACGGGGCACAAGCGACAAGCCCGACAACGACATGCTCCGCACCGCATCGACCAATCTGCGATCAGATGGTAACACTTCTCTGTATCCCAGACCTTCCAGCCAATCAACCAAATCCGCCGCTAGAGTCGGGATAGCGTCACAATCATGGAGCAACGATAAAAATTCCGCCGCCGTAAGATGCGCCGGCCGGGACTTGCGCAAAACCGCCCGACAATCAGGGTTTTTCGATGTCAGCGTCCGCAACGACTCGTGAGCCTCCTGAAAAAAGCCCGCCTCCGACCTGCGGAAACCTGACGATCCCAGAATCGCCTCAAGAAAGTACTGATGCTTATCCTCAGGGATGTCCTGCAGCACCCCCGCATACGCTCCCACCCCGGCGCGCATCACCGCAACCAGCACCTGCACGGAAGACTGCGAATCAGCACGCACCTGATCGCGCAGTTCCCGCACGCCCACAACACCCAGATTGAAAAACTCGACAAAAGTAGCCGCCCGCTGCGACGTATCAATGGGAAGATCGTAATCTCGTTCAACCTGCCGTGCCTTGGCGTAATAGTGCCTGGCATAAGTGTTTTTCTCCACCTTGGCGAAAATACGTGCTAGTTCGTCAAAAATCGGTGGAATCACCCGCGGCGCAGCCTCAAACAGCACATCGTCCAGCGCATCGAATCTGGTCCGCACAGCGGAAGCATCGGTGCCAGCAACGCGCCTAGCCCATTCCATCGTAGGAATCAGGTCCAGGACATACTGTGCACCTTGAGGATCTGCCGCGAGCGCTGCCGCCGGGAAACCGGTTGAGGCAGGCGGCGCATAGCCAACCTTTTGTTTTCTCGTTGGTGATAATCCGGCCGTCTTCATGGCAATGGTTTCCGCTTTTACCAGCGCATTAGGCACAAGTTCCACGACCACATTCCCTGTTGGCCCTATAAATTCCATGGCATTGAGTGGGGTAGTTTTCTTCGGCCGACCTTGACCGATAACAGCAATATTCACGGATCTTCCTTGCGATGAAGTATTCCGCATCCCAGTATGACAACATTGGGGCGGAGCGAGAGTGATGCGAAATGGACTAACGTTAACCCTTTATACTCAGATCTGGTCACGTTGAACAGGCTTATTGGTGAGGGGGTATTTTCAGATGCATTTTCCTCCTATTGGGTCCTCGTCGTAGTTGTAACTGTATTGTGATGCATCATGCCATGGTTTTACCGCGAGTATAGCGAGGTTGTAAGACATAACCACCCCCATAATTCGAACTTAGTTTCGAATTGCTGACTAGTCTCATGTGGAGCTTCATATAAGGTTTCGAAAACGGTTGAACTAGCCCAAGTCAAGGCTGAGACTGACATGATCAAAGCGGAGCACATTGCTTGCCGCAGGCTAATCCTAAGCAAAAGCTCCTCTTCTGTAATCGCTAGTAATATGCCCCACCATGCTGATATGAAAGGAGAGCTTTTGGCTTCGCCTCACCATCGAATCTCGTCTCAAATCGGCTGCAATCCGGCACCTACCGATCACGCTGACGCCGAACTGGCACCAATCAGGACCACAATGAATGCTTGAACAACACGCACTCATCGTCTGATTGGTTCACGGGAGCTCTGACATAATGTCAAAGCTCCACTTTCCAATAGACTATTGGGAAATCATGAATCCTTCATTGGAAAGTGGAGCTTTGAAACATTTTCCTTGCGATGCACCATAAGCCCCACCGCAAATAATGTGAGTCATATCACCGCTAAAACACCGCAAACCACCATAAAGCTGCCACATGAGTATCTGCGCTGCGCGAGTTTCACCGTATTCACCAGGTTCTGATGTGCTAATAGTCTTCCCTGGACCCCTGCTATAGCTCCCACATCGCTTTTCTTATCATGAGAATAGTTTTTAACCCCACCAGTCATGCTTGTGACTAGTGGGGCATCAACAATAGTCTGCTATTGATGTAGCAGATTGGCATTAAACCAAACTTGACCAAAGGCTCCCTTGATCGGATGTGTTACTGGTGTTCTTCATCCAGCGGTACCACTGTGACATCGGCAGCAGCTTCAGCGGCTTTTTCTTCGGCAAGCTGTCCACTGACTTCGGGGTCAACTGGCGATTCTCGAACCTCAATCTGACGGTCATCACCCACGCCAGATCCTTGATTATCACTTCCATCGTGGTTGGCGGGTGCTGGCGCATTCTGCAATTCGGGCTTCGCCTGAGCACCGTTGGCGGTGACTTCCTCGGCCTTGGGAGTGATCCCGAAGAATTTGTCCAGGCCTTTCACGTTAAACTGCGTGGACATATACCGACTATTATTACTGGTGTTCCATTGGGAAACCACGATATTCATATCGGCAATCGTGGATCCTGGTGCAATGTAACCACCGTAAAGTTGAGTGAAGTTATTGGGGGTCTGTGCGGCGCCCCACCCACCATTACCTGCAACAACAACGTGAGCAGGCTTGATATCGTTCCAATTAGTATCAATACGGTCAGAAATACGAACCTCGATGGATGCGGTTTTTTCATTAAACATGCACAGTACCCAATGGTCTTCGATACGGCGAAGGGACATTTCACCGGCTTTCATATCGTCCTTGATGATAGGACTGATATTCCTGCCCCCATTGGCTTCCCAACTCCCATTGACATAGTGCTCCCAGGTATTGCGGTCCCCGATTTGTTCGGGTCGGAAACGACTGAGATAGACACCATCATTACGGTTGAAACGGCTGGACATGACATAGACGTAACCGTCGTCACCACGTTCCCAGGTGAGAAGATCACCAAAACCATTCATGAAATGTTTACTGGTAGTGGCGACAGACGACCACGTTTTGCCCTGGTCGGTTGACTTCCAAATTTGGGTGCCGCGAACATTACCGAGCCCTTCGTTCCACATGCCCTGCATGTAGAGGGTTCCATCCAGGTTGATGACGTCCGAAGGAATGAGAGTCAGATTATTGTCGTGATTATACTTGAGCAATTGCTCAATTCTATCGCCTTTATTCAGGGGCCGTTTGACGACAATTTGGCCATTATCATCATAGGTAGCGATGGCACCAATGGGGCTCATCCAATTGCCTTGGCCAAAGCCGTTTCCGCTGAAAGAGTCGCCAAAGATAATGGCGAATTCTTTGTTCTTGTTGATGGGCACCATGATGCCAAGATCGCCAGCCATGGCTCCCACATGATCTGAGATGCCACGTCCTAGGATGTCTCCCATTTTTTTGGTGATGATTCCGGGGCTTACTTGCATGATGAGTGGGACGATTTTGGAACGGCCGAGGAGTTTGAGAATTCTTTCCCACAAATCAGAGGATCCGCTAGACCCACTAGACTTATTGGAATCGCTGGAGCTACTAGAGCTGCCAGACGACAGATCAGAGCTTTGAGCACTCGCGTTAGGCGCTACAATAACGCTGGTAGAGATAGCCATGGTGAGGGCTAACGCACACATATGTTTATGAGACATACATTGTAGGCTAGCAAAGGACCACAGTTATTACTCATTCCTAGATGAAAGCTCACCGCGGATCTTATCTCGCAGTGATTTCGGCGCATCACAAGCACAACAGTGAAGGATCTCCCGCAAGGCGGTCTCGGCAGCTACTTTTTCGGCGCAGGCTGGACATTCACTGATATGACGTTTCAGCCGACTACAATCCTCGTCGGTAAGCTCGTTATCTACCAGTTCGTAAAGAAATATATGCAGGTCATGGCAATTACATTCGCTAGAGACGTGCGGGCGCGAGGCCGCCCAGTCGGTTTCGTGCATGATGTAACCTTCCTTATTGCTTTTCGACGGCACTCACATCGATGCCGTATTCATGCGCTACATCTTTTAACGTTTCTCGCAACTGTTTTCTTCCCCGGTGGAGTCGACTCATGACCGTGCCTACCGGTGTGCCCATAATTTCTGCAATCTCTTTATACGATAATCCCTCCACATCAGCGTAATACACCACCATGCGATAGTCCTCAGCCAAACCATTCATGGCATTAGAAATCGTTTGGTCAGGTAAACGTTTCAATGCTGCCACCTCGGCAGATTCCAACCCCACTGCCGTATGAGTGGAAGAATCAAGCAATTGATAGTCAGTAACATCTTCTGCCGAAGAATGCAGTGGTTGCCGCTGTTTCTTACGATAAGAATTAATGTAGGCATTGGTCATAATCCGGTACAGCCACGCCTTAAGATTGGTACCTGGAGTAAAGGATTCAAAGGCCTGAAATGCCTTAATATAGGTTTCCTGTACCAGATCTTCGGCATCTGCCGGATTGCGGGTCATACGAAGCGCGCCACCATAGAGTTGATCAATAAGTGGCAGGGCTTCGGCTTCAAATCGCTCTTGCAGTTCCGGTGTAGTTGCAACCATCAGGGATTGGGTCTACCTTCCTTGTCGTCTGCCCCCTAGTTTACTGGGCAATAAGCACTACGCCTATTCTTGGTTTTATGTCCAAGAAGAAACCACATTCGGCAACACCTGCGCTGAAAATTTTAGAGGATGCCGGAATTTCCCATGAGGTGCATACTTTTTCTGCTGGCAATGACCATTTTGGTGAACACGCTGTCGCAGAATTGGGAACAGATCCAGAGCGAGTATTTAAAACACTCGTCATCGATCTTAGCGCTGGGAAAGGACCCAAACGCCGGTTAGCGGTGTGCTGCCTACCAGTAACATACCAACTGTCGCTAAAAAAGGCGGCCGCAGCCCATGGTGTTGCAAAAGCCATCATGGCGGATCCACATGATGCCGAAAAGTCATCAGGTTATATCCCCGGTGGGATCTCACCCATTGGTCAAAAGCATCAATTGCCTACGGTTGTCGATGAGTCAGCACAGTTATGGGACTCTATTTTTGTCTCTGGGGGCCGCCGTGGGCTAGACATCGAAATCGCACCACAGGACTTAGCAAACGTGACAGGTGCAAATTTCGCAGATTTGCTAGCATAACTAGTGGTTAAACCCACATTTTAAGGTATTTACACCATAGGTTTCATTGTGTATTTCTTAAGTTATGATCCCCCTGATCGCTCCAGCGCGCGATGTTCATGATCGATGGTACGGGCGGCATACATCTCTGACTAAAACCCAATGGGTTGCTACCAAAGAATACGATTGTCTTCCTTATTTTGAGAAGCTCCTCCTTCACGCTGAGGCCATCCGAAGAAGCACCCGGGCTGCAGTGATTTGCGGGAAAGCAGCCGCCGCTATCCGGGGCATTCCTATTCTCAATCTCCAGCACGATACCCGGGTCACATTAACATTGCCGGGCAAACCACACACACCTTCTCATAATCAATGGCCGATCATAGCTCACTATCGGCGCGCCAGTCTCCCTGATTCGGATTGGGAAGAGGTCTGTGGGTATCGAATCACCACGCCTGAACGAACCTTCACCGACATTTGCGCTATTGATGGTGAGCTAGAAGGGTTAGCTTTCATTGAGGCTGCACTACGTGCAGGATATCGAAAAGATACTTTTCAGAAATATCTTGATGACCGGCGAGGTGAATGGGGAATCACCAAAGCCCGAAAAGTGCTTGCTCTGGCTCGCTACGGTATTGATTCTCCTAGTGAAACTCTTGCCTATTATTTGGCTGCCCAGGTTTATCCCCGGACTTCTATTGAGGCGCAAGCCCAAATGAGCATTAAAAAGCCCAGCGGTTTATATTCTAGAATCCGGGTTGACCTGCTGTTATTTGGGTGGCTTGTGGTGGAAATCGATGGCCGGATTAAATATGGTGGCGCTGACTCGGCCCGAGTCTTATTTGAAGAACGGGCCAGAGAAACCGCCATTCTCAGCATGGGATACCATATTTTGCGATTCCATCCATCAGAACTTATCGACAAACTTATTCCCACCATCGCGGTGGTTCTTAACCAAAATCCTCACCGGCATAGCCCAGAAAAACACACTGTTCCTGATTTAAATAATCCACCGCTTTGGGCATCCTTCACCTAAACCTGCCCATTGTTGCTTGCCTCATGAAATTTGTCGTGAATCTATAACTTTATCCTGCGTTTTCTATCCCTCATTTTTCTCGCATCTCATAAATAACCTGTTTTTCTTTGCAGATCATGGTGTTCAATGGTTTTTCTACCCGATGCTATTCATTACAAAGCTCCACTTTTGACTGAAAGACTGAGTTTTTGACGCATTTCCTGCAGAAGGGGAGCTTAGCTCTATCTGGCATCCGGCCCAGCTCACGCTGTCGAAATATACTGAAGCTCCACTTTTCTCATAACTGGACCCATTATTCCTGGTTTTAGGTCAGAACGGGAGCTTTCGTTCCGACTCCCAAGAAACAATTCGATCTTATAGAGATCACCAAAGCCCCCAATCATCTGCGCATCCCTTTATCATGGTTCACATGACAGAAAAACCTCGCCCATTTAAATATTGGGAAGCTCCCCTTGCACCCCCACTTCATAAGCCCTTCAAAGCAACGGTGCGAGTACCAGGGTCGAAATCAATCACCAATCGGGCTTTAGTTTTAGCTGCCATTGCCGAAAATCCCACCACCATCACCGGCGCCCTATGGTCCCGTGACACCCAACTCATGGCGCAAGCCCTCAAACGTATCGGCGTGGATGTCCAAGCGGAGCCAGATCCTGACTCCCCTGCTAATGCCACAATTTTTGTGGAGCCAACTGGGTTCACCGGCGGCACAGTGGACTGTGGCCTGGCAGGGACCGTGATGAGATTTGTTCCGCCGTTAGCCGCATTAGCCGATGGTGATGTGTTTTTTGATGGTGATGAGCATGCCCGTCAACGACCCATGAAGGGAATCTTAGATGGATTACGTGCACTAGGAATTTCCGTTCAAGGAGATAGCCTTCCATTTAAAGTTTCAGGCAATGGCTCTCCCATGGGGGGCATGGTAGAGATCGATGCCTCAGCATCATCCCAATTTGTCTCTGGCTTATTGCTGGCAGCACCACGATTTGCCCAAGGGATAACCGTACGCCATATAGGTGAGACACTACCGAGCATGCCGCATATTGAAATGACTGTTCATATGCTGCGACAAGCTGGAGCTAGCGTGGACACTACAACGGCATATCAATGGTCCGTAGCACCCGGCCCAATTCGAGGTGGGGTGGTACGGGTGGAACCGGATTTATCAAATGCCACACCATTTTTAGCAGCTGCCGCAGTTACTGGCAGCACCGTGCAGGTGAAGGATTGGCCAACAACCACCACCCAACCAGGTGACGCAATCCGAAATATTTTGGAACGCATGGGCTGTACAGTTTCACTCACTGATGGCGATCTCACTGTGACAGGTCCAAAGCCGGGATCACTTCAGGGAATCGAAATTGACATGTCAGACATTGGTGAATTGACCCCTACGGTTGCGGCAATGGCAACCGTCGCAAATTCACCATCAGCATTGACAGGAATTGCGCATTTACATGGCCATGAAACAGACAGGCTTCAAGCGTTAGCAACGGAGATCACTAAAATTGGTGGCCAGTGCTCCGAGCTACCTGATGGGTTGGCCATCAAACCGTCAGGTAGTCTTCATGGGGCGCATTGGTCTACTTACGATGACCACCGCATGGCGACCACCGGCGCCATCATTGGGCTAGTCGCTCCCGGAATCAAAGTAGAAAACATCGAAACAACAGCCAAAACCCTACCGGGATTTGACCGCATGTGGGCAGACATGGTGCAAGAAATGGGTATGCCATGACACGTTCCTGGGATGAATCCGATGTCAAGATCCGCCCATCTAAACGTTCCCGCCCCCGAACTAAAGACCGACCAAAGCATGACGATGCCAAATTCGGCATGGTGATAACCAAGGATCGGGGCCGGTGGGGAGTAGTGTTAGATGACCAGAGCGCCCAGGAAAACCCCATAGTATGCATGCGCGCTCGGGAGCTCGGTCGCACCCCCATAGAGGTTGGTGACCGGGTAGGAATAGTTGGCGATACGTCTGGGCGAAAAGATACTTTAGCGCGAATCGTCAAGCTAGCTGAACGACAATCCGTACTACGTCGCACCGCCGATGACACCGACCCATATGAACGCATTGTGGTGGCCAATGCCGAACAGCTTTTGATTGTTTGCGCCGTGGCAGACCCACCACCCCGAACCGGGTTTGTGGAACGCGCCCTGGTTGCTGCGTTTGTGGGAAACCTGCAACCGATTATTTGTTTAACCAAATCCGACTTGGCGGATCCCACCCAATTTGCCACCGAGTTTGATGCGTTGAATGTGCCGGTAGTGATATGTGGAATCAACGATCACTTAGAACCCATCCTCGACATTGTAAGTGGTCATGTTACTGCCTTGATTGGACACTCCGGGGTAGGAAAATCTACCCTAGTTAATCGCATTATTCCGCACGCCCAGCGGGAAACTGGTGAGGTTTCCGGGGTGGGGAAAGGCCGACATACCTCCACGCAAACAGTAGCGCTACGGTTGCCGACCGACGGTTGGATCATTGATACCCCGGGAATCCGATCTTTTGGGCTGGCCCATGTGAATGCAGATACGGTTGTAGGGGTGTTCGAAGATTTGGCTGAAGCAGTGCACGATTGCCCACGTGGTTGCACTCATGCCGGACCGCCAACTGACCCGGAATGTCAACTAGATTCATTCAATATCGATTCCCCTACTGGAAGGCGGGTCATAGCAGTGCGAAAATTATTGGCCGCATTGCGTTCCAACGTAGAGTGGAAATAATGACCGTAGGTTCTCAAGCTCCCTTACACACAGTGTCTATTTGTTCACTGGTCATTTGGACTGTAGATTTCTCCCCAAAATCATCAGCGATATCGGAGTTCAGGTAAATTTTGAGTGTCCCATTGCCGTCCTCTTTTGCCTGCTTAATACTTATGTCAAGGTGGCGATTGGTGGGAACCTTATCAAGATCTTCTTGATTTTCAACCGAAAAATCTACGGAAGAAATCTTGGTGCCATTAAACTCGATTTTCACCACATAAGGAATGGTGCGATCTTTAGGGTTAATACGCAAGGTTACTGGTGGGTTAGCGGGGAAAACCCACCGGATGTTCAGGTCTAATCGGGCACGATTATCCTCAAGTTGCACGATGGAACCTCCGCGAAGTTCGGCAAAGTGTTCAGCCCCCGAGGGGAAACCATTGGGGAATTTGCTATCACAGGTATTGAATGCGTATTCGCTACCTGATACCACAACCCCCTCCGGGATATTCTCTTTCGAAGTTATGGTCGAACCATTGCCTTCAATGTTGGATCGTGATGTGCTGGTGTTAGCCGTTGTGGTGGTTGTTGTACTGCGTGATGTGGTGCTACGTAACGTAGTGCTAGAAGTAGGAGTATTGGTAGCTGCAGCCTCGGATTTGGGGGTGCTCTCCATAGCATTATTGAGCAACGCCTGCATATTACAACCAACCAACAGCGGCATTGTCATAAGCGCCACCAAGATTAATCGCTTAGATGCTATATCGCGCATGACATATCCTCTCTATTACCTATCATTGGATACATCCCCATTAAAGCCTTATCAGATTTGATTCTTCAAGACATCCGACCAATAGGGCACATTGAGCCAACAATATCAAGATTGATACCCTGTTCGAATAGGCGTACAGCAAACACGATATATCAATAAATAAGCGAATCTCTGTTCGGTAGCTGCTTGCCACAGCAGCTACCGAAACTACCCCTTATGTTGATGACTTTGGGGCCTTACACTGGGTCACCACTGTCTTATTGCTTATTTCCATAACTGTTTTATCGGTAAAATATTTGCCAAACTCCGGCACCAAATACACCACAATGGTATTCCCCAATGATGAGATCCCGTTTTTGCCCTTGTCGATTTTCTTTACCTCATCATTCTTTGCCGGATCATCCGAACCATACTGTGGTGTAATAATTCCGTCGCCTATGCTTAGGTGCTTAAAATCAAAACGCATATATACCCGATCCTTCCCCTCGGGAGCGGACCACAAGGTGAATGTACCGTCCCGATCGTCGGGCATGTTCCCTATCGTAAACTGAATCATCCGCCGGTGATCGGTACTATCTGCAACAAAACCACCAAGCAATGCCGGCTCATTTTCCGGCGTCAATTGCGCCATGGGTAAAATCTCCGGCGAATTCTGACGTCGCAGTGTACACTCCGTCAAATCTATCCGCGTGCCATCCTTGACGTTGCCACCAGGGACGGCTTTTTCAGAAGCATCAGCAGCTTCAGCAGTAGTTGCTGCTTCTGACTCCGATGCAGGTGGTTGAGTCGGCTGTGTTTCCTCCGCTGAACAACCCCCCAATAATGGTATAAGCATCAACGCACACAATGAGCTGCGGATCCCGAACATGTATTTCTTCATAAACTTCAGGCTAATACAGTTCGCATAATCTATCTAAGTTATCAGACCTCGTTAGCCCCATTATTTGACATCTAACGCACAGGAAGAAGCGTCGAAAAGCTTAAAGCAACTCCACTATGACACCCAACTCGGAGGGGTCAAACCACGCCAAATAATTAGCCAATGCATCACCGACGGTGAGCTCCGCATCCTCATCACCCAAATCGGCAGCATCAATCACCGCAATTGCTTTCTGCGTGGCAGGCTCGCTCGACTCCACGTCAACATGAATCGCCGCAACCGACTGCAACGAAAACGTCGGAGGATCCAACGACACCACAGACTCCCCCAGCTCCGGGCGGTACGTTACTGCAGAATCTGGCACGTCAATGGAGATTACCACCCGCCGATGCGGGAATTTCTCCACCTCACCGGTAGCAAGCAGACGCAATGATGCCCGTGAAGCATCGTCAAAAACATATTCCGAAAAATCCTCTTCCTCCCCCTCAATAAAGAAATCCCGAACAGCCGGAGTCACCATAAACCCATAACCAGACCTAGCGGTCAGCTCCCCCGACTCATTCAACTGCCAGAGCATATCCACAGTTGCTGGCACATATACACGCATCTAGAATTCACCCTCAATATCCAACAACCCGGTGATCTCCACAATCGCTCGATCAAACTGCTGGTAATACACCCCCACCAAACCAGCCTCGACCGCGCCACGCACATTCAAAATCGAATCATCGACCATGACGCAATCCCGCATTGGTAAATCCAATGCGTCCGCAGCTGCTTGAAATGCTTCTTTACTAGGCTTCTCCGCCCCAATCTCACCGGACAACAGCACCGCGTCTACTATGCCTTGTGTCTCTAAAACCCGAATGGGATCAGCAGCCGGGCCACCCGGATCATTCGATAACACAGCAGTCGGGATGCCCACCTGCCGAACGGTTTCTAGCAGGTTGCGCCACCGACGCTGATCTTCATCAGTACCGTCCAACACCCCCACATAGTCAATAATTAAACCACGCACCGCTATTGTTCACCTCGCAGAGAAATATTTACGTTAAGATTTGAAGTACCACATATATTGTGGCACGTCCTGGGTATTATTCTTGCATAACCTGTGCAGCGAATCATCCCCAACATGAAACTTTTACGGAATTTTATTCCTTCACTGTCACCTTCGGCGGCCCGCCATGGGAATCACAAATAAGGAAAGTGATACTCATGTTAGAGCCCATCCCGGGTCTTTCTGTGCTTAAAGTCCTGCTACCTGCAACAAAAGCAGTCATGCCACCAGCCGAACCAAAACTTATTCCCTTTGATATTAAAAACACTGCTACCGCGTTGGTCACAGTTGCCTTGTCCTGTGCTTTTGGTCTACGTCCCACAACCATACTGCGAGCCGAATTATATTCCAATCAGGTACGCAGGCATATCAACTTCCGATTACGCCATGGGGCTACCGCCCAGCGCCGTAATTTCAAAATCAACTCATTCCACTTCAATACACGTAAAGAATCATCACAATCCATCCTCATTGATGTCTTTGGCTCCGTAAGCGTCGGAAATGAACACCGCGCCTACACCGCCCAACTGGTGAAATCGACAACAGATACCAGACTCACAATGCGAACCCTGAGGGTTATCTAGCCTGCCGGCGCTAAATATCCCGCTGCCGTAGGGGTTTGCAACCCTCTGCTGGCTCTCACCGATGCTTGTCAATACCCATACGGCTGTCTACTCATGCTTGTGGATGTTTCCGGGCTGGCTCGGCTCCGACAAAAGCTCCACTTCTGCCCCAAGATGCCGCAAATATGCACTGGGGGAAGGAGAAAGGGAGCTTTCAGAGCACGTAGCCCACACCACCTGCCCAAACCAGTCGACTACGCGCACCAAACTACCTGCTCTTCCCAGCATCATATCTTCTATCCCACCATTGGCGGATGAGCTGGACGATCAAAAGCTCCACTTCCGATCGAAATGGCCAGTTTTAGCAAGGTTCAAATCGAAAGGGGAGCTTTCAGTCTCCCTGTCCTATCCGCTTGCGCTGTGCGCAGGTGCCACGTACCCCTCCACTCATCATTGCAACACCACATCATTATGATGCACGTCACTTCAAGAGTCATCTGGAACCGCAATTTATCTTCCCGACAACCATGATGAACCGATAGCAACGTCCCAAACACTGGTATAGGCAAGGAAGAAGGCATATTTGTAGCAATTCACCAGCCACCGGTGTGGTTATTACCCACCAATCAGCCTAAATAAGCTTTCCGCAACCATTGGAGACAATGCCGGAACTATACTGGTATCCCTCAGCCTGATAAGTGCAACATAACCAAAGAACACACTCACCCACATTCGTCACCGTCCATAAGCTCCACTTCCCTACAGAGGCATCCGCCAAGATGACGTCCAAGGGCGGATGGTTAGGAGCCACCCCAACCGTGGCGTGGTGAGCTACACCTTCACCAAGTCCCGCCCAATATCAGGTGGTTAAGGACGGCTGACTGACGCTGATAATGACTCGCTCATGAAAATCCACGGGGTCACATGCAACCCATTATCGTGAATATGCATGTGACCCCGTGGATACTTCAGATGCTTTACTCGCAACAGTTTAAGTTTGCCGCCCATGACGCAGCATGGCATGGGCCCAATGAAAGCGGCAGCACCGTGGCGTTTAAGCCTGGGCCTCCTCGGCTGCTGCGGCCATGGCTTCTGCTTGCGCCTGGAATTGTTTACGCAGCATGAACAGCTGCCGCACGGTTTCTTCCTTGATGGCGTCCTTCATGGCGTCGAACATTTCGCCGCCTTCTTTTTGGTACTCCACCAGGGGATCCCGCTGCGCCATGGCACGCAGGCCAATGCCTTCCTTCAGGTAATCCATTTCGTAAAGGTGCTCACGCCATTTTTGGTCGAGTATGGGCAAAATCACCTGTCGCTCCAAATTACGCATCTGGGCTTCGCCACCGATCAACGTGACGGCTTCTTCCAGTTGTTCATATTGAGTGTGGGCATCAAGCAGAACTGCCTCCAACAGGTCATCTGCGGAAAGCTCACCGGCTGCACCGAATTGAGTGCCGTCGATAAGCTCCTCAACCGTCATGGAGGGGCCGTACAGGGTTTCCAGGGCATGCCAAAGGGATTCCAAATCCCAGTCCTCCACATAGCCGTTCATGGTGGCGCCACGCACGTAAGCGGTGATGGTTTCGTCAATCATGGCTTGGATGTTGGCGGCGATGTCGGCGGATTCGAGAATTTCGCGCCGTTCCCGATAGATCACCTTGCGTTGCTCATTCATGACCTCGTCGTATTTGAGCACGTTTTTCCGCATTTCGAAGTTTTGGTTTTCCACCTGGGCCTGGGCCCCCTTGATGGAATTAGTCACCATTTTTGCTTCGATAGGCACATCGTCAGGGACGTTGAGCCGGTTCATCATGTTCTCCATGGTTTGACCAACGAATCGCACCATGAGGTCATCACGCATGGACAGGTAGAAGCGGGTCAGCCCGGGGTCACCCTGACGGCCGGAACGGCCACGCAGCTGGTTGTCGATGCGGCGGGACTCATGCCGTTCGGTGCCGAGCACGTACAGGCCACCGGCTTTACGGACCTTTTCGGCTTCCTTTTTGGCCTTTTCCTTCACCTTTTCCAGCTCTTCATCCCACGCTGCCTCGTACTCTTCAGGAGTTTCGATGGGGTCGAGGCCGCGTTCACGCAGGTTGATGTCGGCAATAATGTCGGGGTTACCACCCAACACAATGTCGGTACCACGACCGGCCATGTTGGTGGCCACAGTCACCTGGCCGGGCAGACCGGCGCGAGCGATGATTTGGGCTTCCTGCTCGTGGAATTTAGCGTTGAGAACATTATGCTTGATGTGCCGGCGTTGCAGCAGCTTAGAGAGGTATTCCGAACGCTCCACAGAGGTGGTGCCCACCAAAACCGGCTGCCCCTTGGCCACACGTTCCGCAATGTCTTGCACCACCGCAGCGAATTTGGCTTCCTGGGTTTTATATACCAGGTCAGTCATGTCTACCCGCTGCGGCTTTTTGTTGGTAGGAATCGGCATCACATCAAGCTTGTAGATTTGGTGCAGCTCGGCAGCTTCGGTTTCAGCGGTGCCGGTCATGCCGGCAAGCTTGTCATAAAGCCGGAAGTAATTTTGTAGCGTGATGGTGGCGAGAGTTTGGTTTTCGTTCTTGATTTCCACGCCCTCTTTAGCCTCAATGGCTTGGTGCATGCCTTCGTTGTAGCGGCGGCCTTCCAGGACGCGACCGGTGAAGTCATCGACGATAAGGACTTCACCTTTACTCACAATATAGTCTTTGTCCTTGGTGAATAGTTCCTTCGCCTTGATGGCATTATTGAGGTAGCTGACCAGCTGCGAGTTTTCCGGGGCGTACAGGTTTTCGATACCAAGCTGGTTTTCGACGAACTCGACGCCCTCTTCCTTCACACCAACGGTGCGTTTACGGTGATCAACCTCATAGTGAATGCCTTCACGCATTCGGGGTGCTAATGCCGCAAAGGTGGTGTAGAGCTGCGAGGGGCCGTCGGCTGGGCCGGAAATGATGAGTGGGGTACGGGCTTCGTCGATGAGGATGGAGTCCACCTCGTCGACGATGGCGTAGTGGTGGCCACGCTGAACAAGCTCGGACAAGGAGTGCACCATGTTGTCACGAAGGTAATCAAAACCGAGTTCGTTATTGGTGCCGTAGGTGATGTCGGCATCGTAGGCGGTTTTACGCTCTTCAGGTGTCATGTTGGACAGGATCACGCCGACTTTCAGACCCAGGAACCGGTGGACGCGCCCCATCCATTCCGCGTCACGCTTAGCCAGGTAATCGTTGACGGTGACCACATGCACGCCCTTGCCCTCCAGGGCATTCAGGTAGGCAGGCAGCACACAGGTCAGGGTTTTTCCTTCACCGGTGCGCATCTCGGCAACACCACCGAAGTGGAGTGCCGCACCACCCATGACCTGCACAAGGTAGTGTTTTTGACCCAGCACTCGGTAGGATGCCTCACGGGCTACTGCGAAGGCTTCGTAGAGTAGGTCATCAACAGTTTCACCATCGGCGATGCGCTCCTTAAATTCGTCGGTTTTCGCCTTCAGTTCTTCGTCGGTGAGGTCAGCCATTTCCGGTTCGAGTGCGAGCACTTCTTCGGCAATTTTTTGCAGCCGTTTAATCTTGCGGCCTTCCCCCATTCGGAGCACTTTGGAAAGTCCAAACACGAGTCTTCCTTTGCTTGTTTTTGAGCGCGTGACAATAACTTTTTCATTGTACGCTTAAGAAGCATAAAAGAAAGAACCCAAACTATCAGTTTGGGTCCAAAATTGCTTGTCGACGGCGTGCCGTCACCCGCTATTCAGGCACGATGGAGATCAAACCGTAGTCGAAAGCGTGACGACGATACACGACCGACGGTTGATTATTTTCCTTATTGATGAAGAGGTAGAAGTCGTGCCCAACCAGCTCCATTTCGGAAAGGGCATCATCCACGCTCATGGGATTAGCAACGTGCTCCTTGGTGCGCACCACCTGACCTGGCAAAACATCCTCCACCTGGTCGGCGTAAGGATCATGGTCGTACTTGGAACCAGCGGCCTGCACCTTGTCTGCTTCTTTGACTAAGCCCTTAGCGGCTTCGCCAGTGCCAATGGGAGCCCGGTGGCCGGACAAGGAGATTGAACGACGTTCCTTCACCTTGCGCAGCGAGCGCTCCATACGAGAGAGGACGGTTTCGAGAGCGGCGTAGAAGGAATCTTCTTTGGCCTCTGCCCGGGCAATGTGTCCCTTACCGGTGGCGGTGATCTGGATGCGATCGCTTTCATCGGCACGGCGCGGGTTACGCTCATGTTGGAGCTCTACATGGAAGAATGTTAGTGTCGGGTCTAATCGTGCGATTTTGGCAAGTTTAGAATGGACACGTTCCGCGAAGTGCTCTGGAACCTCAACATTGCGTCCAGTAATGGTCACTTTGAAGTCGGGGTTCAGGGACTCATTACCAGCAGGCGTGGTCATAATCACGTACCTTCCTGTGTCAGCCGCCTAAGTAGAAGATGAGTGGGATTACTCACCTTTACTGAAAAAAGTGGCGGGTTAAACTTCCACCTCCCAATTATACGCTGGTCATAACCTTCACGCCATGCTGATTATTCTCAGGTTAGGCGTTCGACCACCCCAATCCCCCACGTATTTTCACCCCTCTGCTGGTCAGCACCATAATAGTTGCTTTGAGCGTCGCTCCTGTTGTAATCACATCATCGACAACAAGCACATGACCAGTAAGTTTTTTCACTTTTATCTCATCAATCTGGACCGCACCCAACCGATTACGCCACCGTTCGGCAGCCGATAATCCGACCGCATCTTTGCCGGTTTCACTCAGGTGCACCACTGGAACTGTGGTAAGTCCTGAGGCATAGCATACTCGTGTTACTACGTCTCCGCCGCGTGCCGCGGCCGATGATTTTTTCGTGGGTGCTGGCACGAGGATGATATTGGTATCCATCTCCCCACGGGCCTGTAGATATTCTACCGCGGCCCGCATTACCGCACCCAGATATGGGATCACATCAACCCGACCTCGTTCCTTCAGGTTGATGATGGTGCGGCGCCGCACCCCACCCAAAACACCGAGCGACCACACCGGAATCCCCGGATCAATCCGAGTCGAAATTTGGTTCGGAATCGCCGACCATTCCTGTCGGCATGTTGCACATAAAACCACCCCACCTGCACCGCAACCGGCGCATGTTTTGGGTAACGCTAATTCCAGCGCTGCGGCAAGATAGTCGGAAAACCCCATGTCACCTAGGGACAATGGTGATGCTACGGGCCCCTTCTAAACCGGGAACCTCCCGCCAATAGGTGGAGTTTCCGGAGGTAGAAAGCTGTAATGCCGCACGGGAGTCTGTAATGAAAACCGTTGATGAGTTCGAACTGACCGCCACCACCGGGGCGACAATATTGCCCGAAGATAATGGGATGGCGGAGGAACCGTCAACTTCGGCACGCCACACCGGGGTGTCCGTGCTTACCGTACCAACCAATAGGGTGGAATTCACCGACCATTCCAACGTGATGGCAGAATCCCCAATGGCTGGAACGAGTTCGCGCACATTGGTTAATTTGCGATCCCCAGCAGTTGGGCGAGCCACCGTGGCCACATACACCCGACCATCCACGATGAAGGCGGCCTGTACCCCGGTGGGCGATAACCGCAATACCGATATGTCGCCATGGTTCTCCCCTAATTCTGAGGTATCTACCTCAGTCTGAGAAATACTGCTGCTACTTGAACTTTGGGCAACCCGCATGACCTTATTACCGTCCATCACGGTCCATACCGCCTGAGAGTTAGCCTCAAATGTGGGCTTAGTTAAGGTAGCTGCCGTGAGGATCTTGGTGGAGTCGCCATCAACGGGTCCCATGTAGAGCTGGGATTTTTTGTCCCCCTCCGCGTTCGTGGTCACCACTGATGCTGCTACATTCGTGTGGTTCAGGCTGGCCACATCCATGGATTCGATTCCGCCATTGGTGCCAAGGAACCCCGGGACAGCCACCACATTGCCGTCAGAAATGCTGGAGGCTTTACCGTTGGTCAAGGCGTAAAGCACACCGGCAGAAGTGCCGGAAGCGCTGGGGTTATATTCCGGGAAGTCGTTGACCGAAAGTTTGGGATTATTTCGATCGTTACGGACCAGATCGCCATCAATGGAGAACGAAAACGGTTCCGAAATCTCCGCAAGCGCAAGCGTCCACGTCAATTGGGCCGCCAGGCGACGGCGGGCCGCCTCCGACAAACTCGACAGCCCGGTGAGTTCGTAAACACCATTATTGGTGCGGGTATAGGCTGCCGAATTGGGTAGTTCATCCATAACACCAGGCGCTAGTGTTGGTGATGGCCCAGCCAATAACAGCGAAATCAGGGCCGTGTCCTGGGTGTTCGTGCCGGCAAACATCCATCTCCGGTCGGGAACGAGGGTGTTACCGGTGGGGTCAAAAAAGTACAGGTCTCTAGGGATGTAGCGGTTCCGCAATTCTGTGCGTTCAATAATGGCTTGGTTCGGAAGCTCCGCGATCCGCCACTCACCATCCCGCCGCTCCAAAGTAACGACCGCGCGGTAATCCTCGTTACGAGGGTTATAAGCTCCACCCTCCCCCAAGGTGCCGACAATAGTGCCGGTGACCGTGTAGGAAACATGGTCTGCCCCGGCGGTGCTATTACGACTCATGCCAATGCGGTCAATGATGACGGTTTCCGGGCCTGGTTTCCATTGGTTATTGGCATCGGGGGTGAGATAGTTCCGTGCCTGCGCATACTGTTTGAGCGGATTGGCGCTATTGGCATAAAAGTCGCGGAGCAGCAGGTCGGGTTCCCGCCCGGAAATGGGACCCGAATCCTGTTGAGACGAAGGGTTGTCCAACCGTTTGAGGGACTGTGGTTCCGAACTGTTCGGCAGAGAAGCACAGCTAGACACCAGGACCGCCACGGATAGCACCGCCCCTAACGTCTTCATTCGATTCATGGTGTCTCTCCCCGATGCCTACCGGGATTGCCGGAGTTTCCCCCACTGATGGGGTAAATCGGATCCTTGGGTCCCACGTCGTCAAGCCGATGCTTGGAGCGGGTAACGTTCTGTTCAATAAGCTCTGCCCAGTTTGCTACCACGCCATCATCATCGGCTTCGAATTCGGCGCGCACATCATATTCCACGGTGTCCTCGTCCAGGATTTGCGACGGCAAAGCCAGCGGCAATGGGTCTTCCTCGTAGCGCTGGTTGGGGGTAATCGGCAATGTTAAGCGGAAGCACGAGCCCACACCGGGCTTGCCGACGGCCGACAGAGAGCCGCCGTGCAGCAGCGCATCCTCGTGCGAAATTGCCAACCCCAACCCGGTGCCGCCGGAATGACGCACCCGGGAGGGATCCGCCCGCCAGAACCGGTTAAACACCAGGTCTTCCTGCCCCGGCTTCAGCCCAACACCATGGTCGATCACTGTCACCGATATCGCCTCGGCATTGCTGGCCAAAGTCACATCGACCGGATTTCCCTCCGAATGGTCGATAGCGTTGGCCAGCAGATTGCGTAGAATCCGCTCAATACGCCGACGGTCACCAGTAATCATGACCGGTTCGTCTGGCATGTTCAATGTGACAAGCACATTCAGTTCCTGGGCCAAGTGGTCGGTTTGATCCCGCACCGAAGTGACACAACTGCGCATATCAATCGAGGATTCCGCTAGGTCAGCAACGCCAGCATCATGACGAGAAATCTCCAGCAGGTCATTGAGTAGGGACTCAAATTTATCCAATTCCCGCACCATGAGCTCGCTCGCTCGCTGTAGCGCCGGATTGAGCTCGTCGGAATTATCGTTGATGAGGTCGGCGGCCATGCGGACCGTCGTAAGGGGGGTGCGTAACTCGTGAGACACGTCGGAGGTGAACTGGCGTTGCAGATTGCCGAACTCCTGCAATTGATTAATCTGCTTCGACAATGACTCAGCCATGGCGTTAAAGCTCATGGCCAACCGGGCCATCTCATGTTCACCGTCAACCCCCATGCGCTCACGTAAATGCCCCGCCGCAAACCGTTCGGCAATTCGGCTAGCGGATCGCACCGGGGTAATGACCTGCTGGGTGAGCAACCAGGTGATTGCCACCAGCAGCACCGCTAAGGTAATCGCCGCCGTAGTAAACACGCCGCGCAGCAGCGATAATGTGGCCTGTTCGCTCTCCATGGATAGCACTAAATACACCTGGAGATGCGGGATATCCGCCTTGGTGGGGGTACCAATAATAATTGCCTTATAGGTAGAGTTATCCTCCCTGGTAGGGGTGGCAAACTGATAAGCGACCTGCCCCTGGCTGACGAAGCTACGCAAGCGGTCTGGGATCTGTGCATTCTCTGGCGCCTTGATGATGGCATCGCCAGGCGAATCCACCACCAAAATGGGCTCATAGACCGCCTGAGAATCCGAGCTCCCATTCGAACGCGCGGTGAGGGCCGCCCTGGCCGAATTAATGCGCACCTGCGTGCTTGACGACATGGAGGTAGCACTTAATTGCTGTTCCACGGTCACTCGGGCACGGTCAATTTCGGTCTTGGCAACATCAACCTTGGCGTCAATGAGTCGTTGCGTCACAATTGACACCAAAATGTAGGCCAGCGCAATCATGACGAGAGCACAAGCAACAAAGACGGAACCAATCACCTGAAATTGCAGAGAAGTACGCCATCGGTGTAAAACGGCGCTGCGTGCTTTATTAAGCAGCTCGGTCAGGGAACTAAAAATCTTGGCTACTCCCCGGTCTTATAGCCCACTCCCCGGACAGTGAGCACGATCTGTGGTTTTTCGGGATCTTTTTCAATCTTGGCACGCAACCGCTGCACATGCACATTCACCAGGCGAGTGTCGGAGGCATTTCGGTACCCCCACACTCGCTGTAATAGTTCTTCCCTGGTGAAGACTTGCCCTGGTTTACTGGCCAATTCGTGAAGTAGATCGAATTCCAATGGGGTGAGGGAGATTTCTTCCCCATCCCGGGAAACCGAATGCCCCGGAACATCAATAAGCAAATCCCCTACCTCCATGCTGTCGGTGGAGGATTCATCACTACGCCGTAGCCGTGCCCGAACCCTGGCAACTAGTTCTTTCGGCTTGAATGGTTTCGGAATATAATCATCCGCCCCGGATTCCAAGCCCAGCACCACATCAACGGTATCGGTCTTAGCCGTAAGCATCACAATGGGCACGGTGGATTCCTGGCGGATAGCACGACAAATGTCGATGCCATTCATGCCCGGCAGCATAAGATCAAGCAACACTAAGTCAGGGTTTTCCCGCTGGAATACCTCCACGGCCTGCCCGCCATCATTGACTACGACCGAGGCAAACCCTTCAGTACTCAGCACCAGGGTCAACATTTCTGAGATTGCTGGATCATCATCAACAACGAGAACTTTCTGTGTCAAGATTTCCTCCACCCTCGACAATACAAACAGCTAAAACTAGTAATTTCACAACCTATACTACTGTAGAGCAGCAGTGATACGATCAGCGACGTGCAGGTAATCTGCTTCTGGCTCTACGACAAGCCACGGTGATTGCCAATTTTGCGCGACCAATTGACCATACGCATCGGCTGTACGCTGCTGCAACGCCCGATCAGATTCATAACTATCGCGTGCTCGATCTCTATCCAACTTTTCCCGATTTATCGCGCGCTGACCAGCAACATCGGGTGTAGTGTTAAGAAATACTTGAAGGTCTGGGCGGGGCACCCCTAACGTATTGAATTCCAATTCAGCCACCCAATCGATGATGGTTTCATCCCCCGTACGAGCCCATGAATAAGCCGCATTTGATGCCACATACCGGTCCAAAACCACCAAAGCATTTGATGCGACAAACGGGTGCAATAATTCGCGGGCCTCATGACGATCCAAGGCAAATAATGTCGCCATGGCATAGACCGAATCGGTGAGATCCCCCATCTGTTGGTATAGCGCCCGCCGCACCAATTGAGCATGAATGGATGTTTCATAACGGGGAAACGCAATGACCTCTGCGTGCAGCTGTTCCCGAAGCGTGGCAAGGAGCGTGGTTTTGCCGGCGCCGTCAATCCCCTCAATGGCAATAATCATGTTTTCTATCATGACATGCCCGCAGGATTAATAACCATTATGATGCGCAAGCTTGCGGCTAGGACCAATGCACCAGCAACTGAAAGCCACAAAACCATACCCAGTTTCTTCCATCTCATCACCAGCCAGCTAGCCCGACTGGTTTCCCCACAATGTAATGAAAATAACATTTACCCACTGATCCGAATTGGCGCAATGGAGGAAACGTGAGGTTGTTACGCTCAATGCTGGGCTGGGTCTTGAAGCGAAAGCTCCACTTCTGGTTGCTTATTCTTCCAGCTTTGGGTGCGGGACCGGAAGTGGAGCTTTCATCTTGATTCATAATGCGGCCGTTAGTCGTGCCAATCGCTATGCTCGCTGACGAAAGCCCCACTTTAGACTATGAGGCCCCGACCCCAACGGATCTTGAAGCGACAACTGGAGCCTTGGCCCTGCCACAGTCTCGCTGCGTGGCCCATGTGCGTTAAAAGCCGCAAAGCCTATGTGGTCCCATTGTTAGAGATCGTAACGAAGGGCGCACTGCCCAAGCTCCCTTTCCGAACATTGGGAAAATGAAGCTTTCGACAACGGTAATGGCACCGCCCCAGACAAGCGGCTTCATCATGGGTCGGGTATAAAACCCGTGGCAGGCAAAGTCCCGCAAAATCCTTCTCACATCACAGGGCGCTGTTTAGTACCGATAATGTTCTGGCTTATAGGGGCCTGCCACATCAACCCCAATGTATTCGGCTTGTTCCTTGGTAAGCTCGGTAATTTCCCCACCCAAGGCCTCCACATGAATTCGGGCCACCTTCTCGTCCAAGATCTTTGGCAGACGATACACCTCGTTCTGATATTGTCCATCGTTGTGGAACAACTCAATCTGGGCGATGGTCTGATCTGCAAAGGAATTTGACATAACAAAACTGGGATGTCCGGTAGCATTACCAAGATTCAACAGACGACCTTCTGAAAGCACAATAATTGCCCGTCCGTTAGGAAGATGGAACTCATCTACCTGGGGTTTAATATTCACCCGTGTGACATCATCACGGTGCAACAAGGACGCCATATCGATCTCATTATCAAAGTGACCAATATTGCCCAGCACCGCATGGTCTTTCATTTCTAGCATCTGTTCAAATGTGATGATACCAAGGTTTCCGGTGGCGGTAATCACGAGGTCAGCATCACGGATAGCGGTATCAACCGTGACTACTGGGAAACCATCCATGAGGGCCTGGAGGGCATTGATCGGATCAGCCTCGGTCACTTTCACCCGAGCTCCCTGACCCGCCATTGCCTCAGCACATCCTTTGCCCACATCGCCATATCCGCAGATCAAAACGTTTTTTCCACCCATGAGCATATCGGTGGCACGGTTAATACCATCAATGAGCGAATGCCTGGTGCCGTATTTATTGTCGAATTTAGATTTCGTCACCGCATCATTGACATTCATAGCTGGGAAGGGCAAGACGCCCTCCTCGGCGAAATGATAGAGACGATGCACACCAGTGGTGGTTTCTTCAGTCACTCCCTTCACCGTTTCCGCGATGGTGGCCCATTTAGGCCCTTCGGTAGCAAGCACGTTCCGAAGAGTGTCCTTGAAAGCGATAAACTCGTCGGAATCCCCTATTTCGGTGGCTGGCACAAAGCCCGCTTCTTCCCATTGCTTACCGCGAATGACAGCCATGGTGGCGTCACCACCATCATCAAGGATCATGTTGGGGAACACACCATCACCCCAACTGAAAATCTGGTTAATGCACCACCAATACTCGGGCAAGGTTTCACCTTTCCAAGCAAAAACTGGTACACCAGCGGGGTTGTCGGGGGTGCCGTCTTTCCCAACCACGACTGCGGCAGCAGCCTCATCTTGGGTGGAGAAAATATTACATGAAGCCCAGCGCACTTCCGCGCCAAGTGCCACGAGCGTTTCAATGAGGACCGCAGTTTGGACGGTCATGTGGATAGATCCGGCAATGCGTGCACCCCGAAGCGGCTGTTCATCAGCATATTCGGCGCGTAATTGCATGAGGCCAGGCATTTCATATTCAGCCAGGCGAATCTGATGACGGCCAAGCTCGGCAAGAGACAGATCGGCGACTTTGTAATCAAACGTCATACGGACTCCTTGATGGTGGTTTAGTAGCGGTTAATGTGACTCACTATAGCCGACCGAATTTAGGCTTGCCGTTCCATGACAATTCGGGCATGAAAAACCTCTAAAAAACCAACATTACCCCCTTTTGAGGGGGTAGATCGTGGCTTATTTATCATATATCACACTTCATAAGCCACCAGTGCTTCGGCAAACCCAAGCATCAAAATATTGGAGCGCTACAACATCATTCCAAAGCCTCAATGAACGGCTCAATGTCCAGATCTGAATCCTCTTCCGTCTCGTCTCTGGCAGCTTCCAGCACCGCACTAGCCGCTTCACTGAGCTCTTCCGAAATATGCCCCACTAATTCCCGCAGGAATGGATACTCGTCCGCAACCTCACTGGCAGAAAATGGGGCCCCCGCCCAAATCGCCGCAATTGTTGCTGCACAAAGCCCATTTTCCTGTTCTTCTGCCGAAAGCTTCGTAGAACTGAGCACCAGCTTACAGCTGTCCTCCACGGCCTCCACAATATCTTCATCATCCAGAGTTGCCAGCTCATCCAAAAAATCAGTGTTAGCCTCACGGCTAAAAATTTCGATATCCCATGTACTCATATCGTTATCGCTTTCTCACCATGTTTGTATTCATTTTGTGACACTCCGAGGAAGAAAAATCTCGATTGTGCGATTATTCACTTCCTGCATCGTATCTTAAGGGCTTATGCCACCTGGCACCCTAGAGGTACCTAAGGCCATTTATACAGCTACTTAGAGGATTCTGCCGAGGCTTTCCATGGAAATCACCAAAAACCTCCGAAAAGAATTCCGTACGCCATTTTCGCTCCCACGATTCAACAGCTTTGCCCCGCCTATATAACGTTTGTGTTAAGGTCAATGACTGACCCTATGGCGCGCTACCACAGGCGCCAAGTACACACGTAAACAGGCTACCGAAGCCGGAGGTACTGAATGAGCAGCGACAAAACAACCAGTCGCTTCTTTGCGTTCGTCTCCTGCGGTTTTGCTGGTGCTGTGGTGATTGGCCTTGGTGTATGGCAACTCGGTGTTGTCCAAAACAGCAGCCAAACCACCAGCGATGCTGGAATTATAGCAGCTATCACAAGTGATAGTCCTGTCCCTGCCGCAATGAGCGGCACCAACCCTAGCAATACCCCCCTACCAGTACCTACCCCCAACTCTTCTGGGGGCAACCGCGAAAAAACCCCTGATAATCAGGATAAAAATGATAACACAACCACCCCACCAACCGAGCAACCCAATGATATCAAACGTGATCCTCTGCTACCACCACGCGCCTATGTCGCCCCTGACCGGGGTAACCAGCCGAAAAATACTTCCGGCAATGTAAACACGTTCGTTCCGCCCATCACCGCGGAAAACGTCCCCCGCGTCCATCCTGTACCACCGCCGCCGCTCCTAGGCGATACCGACACCACCCCAACCCCCTCCGCTACCACTCCTGCCTCCAGCACCCCGACAACAACCTCATCGTCACCCACAACAACATCCACCAGCACCGAAGCCCCCCATAAAGCAGAACGCGAACGGGAGCGAGCGTCGGAACCCACCCCAACTCCCTCCCCCGCAACCGTGCCGCACCCCCAACATGCCCCCTACTCCCAGGGAACATCCCCCGGTGATTCCGCCAACCAGGCCTATGCCACCATGACAGACCCGCAACTAACAGATCCGCAACTTTAAGGCGTCGACAAGCGTGCGCCCACCCCCACCACAAAAGCCTGACCTGCGCCAGTAACCTGCACCAGCGGTTCCTCCGCAGCCGAAATCCACACGGCTTCTGTGGGGTGCAGCACCTGAGTTGCCGGTCCCACCGTCACCGTAACGTGCCCCGCGGTGCACAACACTACACGCGGCCCAGGAATTTGCGCTGACCACGGCGACTCCTCCGTCGCAGTAACCATACGCATATCGAACTCCTCAACCGGTACCTCAAACCAGCCAGTATCGTTAGACGTGCGCGGATTCACCAACGAGGTAAACCGTAAGACCCGCGCTAACTCCGGCACATCCACATGCTTCGCAGTCAACCCACCCCGAAGTACATTATCGGAATTGGCCATAACCTCCACACCCAAGCCACGACAATACGCATGTAGATTCCCGGCATCCAGATAAATCCCCTCCCCCGGCTCCAGCCTCACATAATTGAGCAGCAATGCCCCCAATACCCCAACGTCACCGGGATAATGGGTATCCAGCTCAATAATGTTTGCCAGCGTCTCCCGCTGCCACTCGGCAGCGCTCCCCTCCGCCACCACTCGTTTTGCCGCAACAATTATGTCATCAATCAATTGCTTACGCACCGCCGCCGGAATCGTAATCCACGTGGTAAACAGCATCCGCAGATTGACAGCTTCTTCACCGGTGGAATCAATCATTCCCACATACCGGGCAAGCGACGGACAATCAAGCGCAGCAAATAACTCCAAAGTCGCAGCTAACGGCCGGAAACCAGCCATCGCATGAAATGGTGTCAAAGCAACAATAAGTTCCGGCTTATGATTATCATCGCGGTAATTCCGATTCCCCGCCCGCACATCAATGCCCTGAGCGTTCTCACGCTGAAACCCTTCCTGCGCCTGCGCTAACGACGGATGCGCCTGCAACGACAACGGCTCCGCTACCGCCAAAATCTTCAACAAAAATGGCAAACGATCCCCAAACCGAGCCCGCACCGCAGCGCCCAACTCCCGATCCGGATCCGCAGCAATAATATCCGTCAACGGCACCCCAGCAATATCCGCCGGGGCCGCTGGATGCGCCCCATACCACAGTTCAGCCTGGGGATGCTGTGTCGGTGATTCCTCCCCCCGCAGATCAGCGATGAGGGTTTTCGACCCCCACGAATACGACTGGAGACTCGGATTGAGAGAGAACATATCAGCCTTTCTGCCAATAGTTATTAAAATTGATACAGATATTATCTGTTAGGAAACACCCGCTAAGAACAGCACCCACCGGCAACACCATGCACCAAAAAGCACATAGGGAAACACATCCGGTAGCGAACCCATCAGACCAATGCGCGCCAGGCCAAAGACCCCGGCGTCGACACGAAACCACCACATAGCCCACGCATGTCGACAACCAGCTGCTTCACTACTCTGTCGAGAAAAACACGGTAGCGGCAAACGCCCGGGCTAAGAGTCGCAACACGCTTACCGGCACGCTATTCGAAACACTGGTCACAGCAATGGCACCCGGCAGCCCTGGCACATCAGCATCCACCGCACACCACACTATAGGTTTGAGCGGTAACCCAACCGAACCATCACCATCAAGGAGTGGGTCGTAAAAAATATCACGATGCGGCCCTTGATAATAACGAGAGGCGCCAGCAAGCTCCGCAAGCGACAAACTAGCACTGACCCGGCCTCGCATCGCCCACAGGGTGGATGCTAATGATGCCAACGCCACACCCGGCACGCTATCGGAACAGTGGACCAGAGAACCGGTAATGACGGCGAGTTCCCGCGCCGGGTTCACGGTCTCGTCCCGTTCGGGGGAGCACGATGCCAACTCCTTGTCGATTTCCTCCGCCCAGTCGGTAAGTTTTTGCACCACAAGCAGCGGGTCAAGGTCAGCAAGTTCCAACACGGCCAGCACGGATACCACGCTGCGGGTTGGACTGGGCCCTAAGGCATTAGGTAAATGGGGCACAATGATTGTGCCTCGTGGAGCGTCACTCACCATGGGGCAGTCACCCGGGCATACCAAGACGGTGGTGATGCCCCGGCTCACCGACTGGGAGATAGCACGACTAATGGCGGCATCTTCACCTTTTTCGCTCACCACGATGAGTACGTCGAGGGCACCAAGATAGCCGGGGATGGTTTCGGTAATGACCAGGGCCACCGGCAAGGGTTGGATGAGGCTGGCCGCTAATTGCGCACAGCGGTAACTGAGGTTATCGGCACAAAGCACCACAATGCTTCGAGCCCGCACACCAGCAAGGGAGGCAAGTCCGGGGATTTCCGCCCCAAATTCATCATGCTGCGGTTTCACGCTTGCTTCGATCGCCCCCGCTATGGCCCTGACCTGGGCCCCTTCGTGGGCGATATCGTAGAATGCCACTGCAAGAGGATCGTATCCATTGCTCATACTTGACTATCCTACGGAAGTTTTTATTTGCGGATAATGTCGAGAATTTCAGTGACGAGTGCTGTTACCTCATCTTTGGTGGGGGCTTCCACATTAAGCCGTAGCAATGGTTCGGTGTTGCTGGCCCGCACGCTGAACCAGGCTGGAGTGTCTCGAAGCTGCACGGTGACCCCGTCAAGCGTATCCACACTTTCCGTCCGATCCGCAAAGGCATCCAGGACGGCCTGGGTACGTTCCTGCTGCTCTTCCTGAGACTCCAACCGGGTATTGATTTCGCCGGAGGATTCGTAACGCTCATAGCTAGCCATGAGTTCGCTTAAGGGCTTCTCTTGGTTGCCCAGGGCGGCCAAAATGTGCATGGCGGCCAGGATGCCGGAATCCGCATTAAAGAATTCGGAGAAATAATAGTGGGCGGAGTGTTCACCACCGAACACGGCATGGGTTTCTGCCATTTGGGACTTGATAAAGGAGTGCCCCACCCGAGTGCGCACCGCGGTGCCGCCGTTTTCGGCAATCACTTCCGGCACTGCTTTAGAGGTAATGAGGTTGTGAATTATGGTGGCCTCGGGGTGTTTCTTGAGATAACGCTCGGCTATTAAGGCGCAAATAGCCGAGGGGCTTACCGGGTCACCGTTTTCGTCAACAACGAAGCACCTGTCAGCGTCACCGTCAAAGGCAAGACCAATGTCGGCACCGGTCTCCTTGACAAATTTTTGCAGATCTACCAGGTTTTTTGGATCCAGGGGGTTGGCCTCATGGTTGGGGAAGGTGCCATCCAATTCAAAATACAAGGGTTCGATTGTAAGCGGGAGGCCAGCGAAAACCTCGGGCACGGTGTGGCCGGCCATGCCGTTGGCGGCATCAACCGCCACTTTCAACGGCCGAATGTCATCGAGTGGCACAAGCTTCCGCAGGAAGGCCGCATAGTCAGCCAGGGTATCCGCTTCGGTGAGTTCACCGGGGTGCCCGTGATAGGTGGGGATTTTTTCCACCAGGTTGGTGACGATATCGGCGAGGCCGGTTTCTTGTCCAACGGGTCGGGCGCCAGACCGACACATTTTGATGCCGTTATATTCCGCGGGATTATGGGAGGCGGTGAACATGGCGCCGGGAATGTCCCGATCCCCGGAGACGAAATAGAGTTGGTCAGTGCTGGTGAGCCCGAGGAATAGCACGTCCATTCCTTGGGACAGCACACCGTCGGCAAATGCCCTGGCCAGTTCGGGTGAACTGGGCCGCATATCATGGCCGATAGCAATGGTGTGGGCTTCTTCTTTACGCATGAGGCGGCCGAAGGCTGCGCCTACATCAGTAATAAGTTCGGGGGTAATGGATTCCCCTACGATTCCGCGCACATCGTACGCCTTAATCACGTCGGTCACTTCTTCGCGTGAACGCATCCCTCAAGCCTTCTCTTTTTAGTGGAGTCAAACTTAGCCAATTCTACCCACTGATTGCGAAAAGAATTACTTGAAAGTGGTATTTGTGTCGGAATCGGGGTCATCGGTTGGTTCGTCGTCTAGCTCTTCAGCGTCGGGGACAATGGTCAAATGGCCTCGTTGAGTGGGTTTTTTTCCACCACGGTGTGCCGGATGGTTGGGAACATATTCTTCCGGTTTATGCCCAAATGGGGCATTAGGGGCGGCGCTACCAAAATCTGGGGGCGGCATTTCGGCCTTAGCACCGGTACGCATTCCCTCAAATGGGGTGTAGTGGTGAGTGGTCTCTGCAACAACATCGACCAGCGCCATGAGATCTTCATCGTCTTCAATGGAGGGGACGCGAATAAGCTGCCACCCCATGGGGGTGGTGATTTTTTCGGCGTGTTCGGCGCATAAATCCCAGCTATGGGGGTCGTCATTGCCTTTTAAGGGACCTATGTAGGCGGTTGATTGGGCGTATGCATAGGTGAGTGTCGCTACGGCAGGCAGGCCGCAGCCGGGGCGAGAGCAACGACGAAATTGATTCACGTGTCAGAGTTTAGACCGATTTGGGTGACCATTTTGGTACCACCCCGATTTTCGGCGTGCCCTTTGCCCCCAAAGTGGGCAGGGCAGTTTAGGCTTAACCATTATGAATGATCGTCGTGATCGGCATGGTCGCGGGGTGCGTGGCCCGCTCATGCCGACTAAAATCCCCCGTTACCGCAGGCGACCTGAGCTTTTCGACGCCGCGGTGTTGGAGGCTTACGCTCCCATTCAGCAGCAGTTCACCGTAGAACTTGAATCGCTCGACATTGCGGTCGACACCATTCCCCGGATGCGCCTGAACATGGATTGGGATTCGTTCCCACCCGAGGTTGTGGTTGATGGTCCGGTACCGCTTGGCCGGATTATTCAGGCGGGGATTGATATTCATGGGTATCCGACTCGGGCTAGGATTGTGATTTTTCGCATGCCAATTGAGCAACGGGTGCAGGGCGCTAAGGAACGGCAAGAGCTATTAACAATTGTGCTCACCCAGTTAGTGGCCCAATACTTGGGCATTACTCCCGAGGATATTGACCCGCATTTTCGATCTTATTAGAGACTAGTTATCTGGGCGAAGAGACAAAGACCAGCCTCACCATAAAGATGAGGCTGGTCTTTGTGTTTTCATTCGGCAGTACCCTGTGGGGTGCTACCTCCTTGTGGTTAAGAGCAATTAACCGATATCTCGCTTTAGACGGCGCCGCTCACGCTCTGACAGACCGCCCCAGATACCGAAGCGTTCGTCATTGAGCAAAGCGTACTCCAAGCATTCGTCCCGGACGGCACACGCTTGGCAAATACGCTTTGCCTCACGTGTGGACCCGCCCTTTTCAGGGAAGAATGCTTCTGGATCGGTCTGGGCGCATAGCGCCTGCTCCTGCCACTCCTGTTCGGCTGCACCAAACAAGTCATCAAGAGACATGCTGCGCCCTGACCGAGTGCGAGGCGCGGAGTTACTAGCCTTATAGTCCACGCCACACTCCTCTCGTTATTTTATGTTTTATGCCTTTACCAGAGGTAAAAGCCGTGAACAATAATTCTTTAAAATACAATTATGTAACGCTGAGAATTGCCTTAAAGCTACCACAATTTTATAAAAACCGCCGGTAGCAGCCTTTCTCGTCATCAAACTGTAATAATAAAGGATCTGCTTTCAAGTGAACAACACACTACATGTCAAGTCAAGCCCAATGGCATGAATTTTCTTTCATTGGTGTCATTTTCCCAAGACAAAAACCACATTAGTAACACAAATAACACTGCGCCCCAGGAGGGCGATTTTCTTGGGGGTACTATATATTGTGCTTCACCCCCGGATTATAACGCTAGAGCAACAATTATGGTGCGCCGAGGAAAAAATATGTATGTAGATCCCGACCAGGAAAAACACTAAAAAATCAGATAAAAATGGCCGCCCTATACCAGCGGCCATTATCAAGTATACTACTTATCTACGCGTCGGAGCTGAAACGAATCCCATTATCCGGAATTTTTACCCCAGGCCACACCCGCAGCCCATCCTGAAGCTCACACCGAGCCCCAATATGTGCTCCTTCACCAATGACACAATTCTTGATTCGAGCATTCGCCCCAATGCGAACCCCATGCCCAATGATGGAATCTTCCAGCACCGCCCCCGGCTCGATTGTCACTCCATCAAACACCACGACATCATCCAATCGACAGCCCGCCCCCACTTCAGTGCCTCGACCAATGACCGTACCGCCCAACAGTAACGTTCCGTCTTTTACCAGCGCTGACTCGTCGACAAGCGATTCACCGGTACGCCCCACCAATAACGGCGATGGCGCAATGCCCCGAACCAAATCGGAACTGCCCCGCACGAAGTCACCGGGGGTACCCATGTCCCGCCAATAGGCATTATCCACATAGCCATACACCGCATAGCCGTCTTCCAAGAGCTTCGGGAATGTCTCGCGCTCAACCGAAACCACTCGGCCCGCCGGAATATCGGCGATGAGCTCCCGGCGGAACACATAGCAGCCAGCATTAATCTGATTTGTTGGCGGATCTTCTGTCTTCTCCAAAAACGCCAGCACTCGCCCGGT
Source organism: Corynebacterium matruchotii (assembly GCF_011612265.2). Lineage (NCBI taxonomy): Bacteria > Bacillati > Actinomycetota > Actinomycetes > Mycobacteriales > Corynebacteriaceae > Corynebacterium > Corynebacterium matruchotii. The sequence goes on from NZ_CP050134.2 coordinate 2,048,788, forward strand.
GGCATCTGTAGGCACACAACCGAACGCCCGTGGATTTCCCACCTGCACCAAATGCAGCGTCACATCCGCATTATTGGCCTCATGCGCCTGCAAAATACCGGTCAGGTCTGTGCCCCCCAGCACATCCCCATTGAACACCATGGTGGTGTCCCCCCGTAGCCGGTCGTACACATTACGAATACCGCCCCCGGTACCCAGCGCCTCGTCCTCAACCACGTATTCAATATCCAGGCCTAGCGACTCCCCTGTACCGAAATAATCTTCGAATACCTCTGCCTTAAACGATGTGCTCAACACCACATGTTCAATCCCGGCTGCTTTGATACGAGCCAACAAATGCATCAGAAACGGCACACCAGCCGTCGGTAGCATGGGCTTCGGAGTTGACACTGTAAGTGGTCGCAATCGGGTGCCTTTACCACCCACTAACACCACAGCATCAATGCTATTTTCGGTCACTATCGGTTCCTCCAGTACAAATCATTGAGCACCAATTATTTTTTCATTTTAGTAAAGCCCACCACAACCACTGATCGGATCTTTAGCCCAATCCATAACATTGCGCGAATAGGGGCCTGCCACCAGTGCGGATGTCTGTCCGCTTGAAACCGATACGCCGACTCGTGGTGCGCAGGTAGCATACTCTCTGGATGTTTTCCGGCAGAATGCCCCACCGCATGCGTAATTTGAGCTGTGGGACACAAAACGTTGGTAAACCCGGCGCGCCCAAACCGATCGCCTAAATCCACGTCCTCCATATACATGAAGTATCGCTCGTCAAACCCGCCGATACGGCAGAATGCATCCCACCGCACCAAAAGACATGAGCCAGACAACCAACCGGCTACCCGTTCCTTGTCCATTACCGCATTGTCTCGATATGCCTTTGACCATGGGTTATTGGACCAGATTCCGGAAAGTAATGCGTGGCCAATCCCATTACTCAAGGTGGGGATGGCGCGTGCCGACGGATAGGCGGAACCATCCTCCTGCCGAATATACGGTCCCACGTCCGCGGCGTTCGGCCATCTATGGGCGCATTCGATCAGCTCGTCAATGCTGCCCGGGTCGAACACCACATCGGGGTTGGCGATAACGAAAAATTCGGGATGAATTTCACCGGCTTCTATGCGAGGAATGATATGGCGGGCAGCAATATTAATGGCCGTACCATAGCCCACATTTCCCCCGGTAGGGAGGAATTCTACGGCGTCATTATTGTGTGCGGCTTGTTCCGGGGCACCATCAGTGGAACCGTTGTCGGCCAGATAAACCTGGGTGGGGAGGCTGGTGGCAGCAGGGATGGAGTCAAGGAAGTTGGTGAGGTATTTGCCTGGGGAGTAGGTCACGGTAATAACTGCTAACCGTGGTGATGGTTTTTCCTGTTTGGTGATTAACTCATCGGTAACAGCTGTGTCACTGATTGGTGTCTTGACGGGGGCGTTATTAGGTGTTGCGCTATCACCCTGTGATGGGTTGCTGCGAGCCGCGCCACCACGTGTTATGTCATTATGCGCCAGATTATTGTGGGCTTGAATGTGGGGGGTGTTGTCGGTTTGGGTGGCAGGTTGAGTGCTATCTTGTTTATCGCTGTTATCCACCTGCCTGATTCTACTGTGCTCGGCGCGCTTGCCCCCAAAAGCAGTTCTACGCGACCCCATCAAGATGTTTCTCAGGAGATAACAGGTTATTCTTGTATTCAATTTAACTGTTTTCTAGTTACCCCTTAAAGGAGTATCGGAAGCACTATGGGTTCCAAAACTCGACGTAATCGTCCTATTCGTACACCATCAAGTTATGGCCCTGACACCTTACAACAGGGTCATACTGCTGTGAAAGCCTTGGTGTCATTTATGTCTGCCCTAGTGCTTATTGTCTCGGGGGTCGGCTATTTCGCCATTGGCCGAGTGCAAAGCAATATTGCTAGCGCCGGTTCGTTGGATTTAGGGGCCGCGGGGCTAACTGATGCACTTGATGGTGCGATTGATATTTTGATGGTGGGTAACGATTCGCGTAGCGACGCCCAAGGGAACCCACTCACCCCCCAGGAGATTGAGCTTCTCCATGCTGGTGATGAGGAGGCTGATAACACGGACACCATCATGGTGATTCGTATCCCAAATGATGGTAAGTCGGCCACCGCGATCTCTATTCCCCGCGACACCTATATTCATGATGAGGTTGCTGGTAACACCAAGATTAATGGTGTGTATTCGGCCTATAAGGCGGAGGAGAAAGAGCGGCTGCTTCAGTCTGGGCAGCAGGATGGTCCGGAGCTGGAGGAGAAGGCGAAGGATGCGGGTCGTAAAGGCCTGATTAAGGCTATTCACGAGTTAAGTGGGATCACGGTCGACCACTACGCCGAGGTTGGGTTATTGGGTTTCGTGTTGCTGACCGACGCGGTGGGCGGCGTGGAAGTGTGTCTGAAGGAGGCAACGAAAGACGAGTTTTCTGGGGCGGATTTCCCGGCGGGTAAGCAGACTTTGACGGGGGCTACGGGTCTTGCATTTGTGCGGCAGCGGCATGGTTTACCTCGGGGCGATCTCGATCGGATTGTGCGGCAACAGGCCTATATGGCATCCCTGGTATCGAAAGTTCTTTCGACTGGTACGTTAACGTCCCCGGCCAAGTTGGCCAGCTTAGGTAGCGCAGTCACGCGGTCGGTCACGATCGATAAGGATTGGGATGTCATGCAGTTAGCCACTCACATGCAAAACCTGGCGGGCGGTAATGTGAAGTTCAATACTATCCCGGTGACGTCGATTGATGGTGTGGGTGACTATGGCGAATCTGTGGTGACGGTGGATCCAGCCGAGGTGCGCAAATATTTCACCACCTTGCTGGGAAATGAGGCTCCGGTGAAACAGCCGGCACCAACTAGTAAACCACAGGAAAAGCCTGTCAATCCAGAAAAACAGGTCCTCGTGTTGAATGCTTCCACGGTAACAGGTCTGGCCGGCAATGTAGCGGAAGCGCTCAAGAAGATGGGATACCAGGTTTCTGAGACCGGTAATGCTCCGGAGGGGCTTTATAACCAGTCACAGGTGATGGCGGCCAATGCAGCCGACCCGGATGCTCATGCCCTAGCTGAACGGCTTGGCGGATTACCTGTGGTCGCAAGCCCATCGCTGGATAATACGACGCTGACGGTAATTACTGGGCCGGATTATAACGGGCCTACGGGCAATGCTGGTGATGCTGGAAATAATAATTCCACCCCAGCGACCACTTCCCAGGTGGTGGGGCAGCAAGGGGCGGCTTTGGAGGCAGAGCAGCGCTCCCCTGTGCTTGATGCTGGCGCAAGTCCTAGATGCATTAACTAAAAGGCATGAGGCCAAAGCTCCACTTTCCACATAGGATTCCGTATAGGAGCTTCGGCCCTGCAGAACAAGCTGGCGCTCTGGCCTAACGCGGTTGTTTTTCTATGGCTGTTTCGCCCACCTTGCTACCTTCTACCCCGTGCCTGGTGTGCCCCTAAACATTGCGCATTCAACCGAAACCGACAGGCCGATAACCAAACCACCGATGGTCAGCAAACCTTCCTACAAACCTGCTACAACCATGATTTCACCATAATCGATCATAATTGACGATGCTATCGGTCGGTGAAGTTTTTCGGAAGCTCCCTTATCCAGTATCTTGCCCACATTATCCATCGACATGTTGATGCCAATTCTTTAAGTGGAGCTTTCGCTTGTTACTTCCTTGGCTCGTTTCTTCATGCTCCACTGTGCCTCGCCGGGTTTACTGGGGCCAAGTTCGCCGGATGGTTCACCGGATTCGCCAGGAGTAAAAGCTCCACTTCTATGGGTGCTGATCCAATAAAGCGGATCGGTGATCGAAAGTGGAGCTTTCGCTTTGTCATTCTCGGGCTTCTTCACGAATAATTTTGCCGCTACCAGCATGAAACCCATGAAATCTCGGCTCATCACCTACAAACCTGCAGCATCACAATGGCAAATCGTTGGTTGCCGCATTGATTACCATTGGCCGCTGTTTCGATACACGAAATCTCGCATCCCGCCTCGACTAATATTGGTTTATCTTGTTTGGGCTTTCCCTACATGGTGGGTTTTCCTTTTTCGGGGTGAAGGCCCCACACCATCTGCAGAAAATGAGGGCAAGCACTACCTGGTGATGTCATCAAGCACCACCAGATATCAAAACGATCGGCATGTTTGAAAGAAAAATGCACCCGGCGCTCTCTGATTCTTCGTTCAGAAAGTGCCAGGTGCATGATAAAGACCCCACATGCGGCCCTACCCAACTTAAGGCCACATGTATATATGTGTTTTAGGAGGACTTGCCCTGAGAACCGGTGCTCGTCCCACCAGAGACGCTGCCGCTGGAGCCAGCTTTGTTGTTGCCGTTACCTGCGGAGCCACCGTTAGCACCGGCGCCACCTTTTTCGGAGGATCCACCGGCAGAGCCGTTGTTAGCGCCACCTTTTTCAGAAGAGCCACCGGCGGAACCGTTGTTACCGCTGTTGCCGCCCTTTTCGGAGGATCCACCGCCCACTACGGAACCGTCTTTTTCACCGGATTTGCTGTTAGGATCGTTCTTGCCGCTGGTGTTGCCGTCGGAACCAGTTTCGGTGCCGGCCTTAGCGCTGGAGCCGCTGGACAGTGCGGAGGTGAATGCGGTGAAGAAGCCCTTCAGGTTACCGCTGAACAGGGCCTTGAAGGCAGTGCTCAGGACGGAGATGATCTTCTGAGGCAGGTTGAGCAGCTTGTCCAGGCCGCTGCTACCAGTATTGATGTTGCCCAGGGAGTTTGCCTTCTGGTCACCCTTGCCTTCGCTTCCGGCCTTGTCATTGCTCTTGTTGTTGGTGCCGCCCTTCTCGGAGGATCCGCCGACGGAACCGTTGTTACCGCTGTTGCCGCCCTTTTCAGAAGAGCCGCCGCCTACTACAGAACCGTCTTTCTCACCGGACTTGCTGTTCACACCAGTGCCGCCCTTTTCTGCGGAGCCGTTGGCAGAACCACCGTTAGCTCCGCCACCGGACTTGTCGGTGACACCGCCGCCGGACTGCGAGTTATTGTTGCCGTTATTGGAGTTGACGGTCACCCCGCTGCCGTTTCCTTGCTGTGCTTGTGCGGGAACCAGTGCTGATGCCGATGCCAATGCGACTGCGGAGGCGATCGCAATCATCTTGCGCTTCATTATTTCTCCTTGCGGATAAAGTTTTTCGAATTGACTTGGCCCAGAGTAGGGCCTTCGCTTATGAAAGAGATTAATTGTTTTTTAGAAGCGTGGGCTAAAATTGCCATATTTTATAAGTGTTATACCCAGGTTATTCTCAATTTTTCTATTTTTCCTGCGATTATTTGGCTCAAAACTTAAAAGCATTGACATTACGGAGTAATAACAGCACTTGTCGCTCATTGTTGCCAATTAGTGATCTATAATGCGGGTGAATGGGAAACATAATTTGTTGACCAGGGTTTTTAGAAGAATCCATGGGCAATCACACCCAAATGTAAGCTTTGTCACAAATAAGTCGTATGGGGGTTTATCGGGGGGATCAATCGGGGCTGATAGCAAAGTTTTCTTGGGTCCAGCACGGATGACTACTATCAACAATCATGGATTTACTTGCAAAAATCTTGGCTTCGGACCCCACCACACCACGACTGACCGTATATGACGAAAACACTGGCGCCCGCCTGGATTTTTCCGGAATCACACTGGATAATTGGGCCGCGAAAGTCGCCAACATGCTGATTGAGGAATTAGATCTCACCGAAGATTCGCTCATCAGCATTGATCTACCCCCTGGGTGGCAGGCTGTTGCTGTTGCTTTGGGGGCATTGGCGGCTGACATTCCCGTCACGTTGTTCGATGCCGCCACCAGCGACGTGGTTTTTATCGCCGAAAACGATGTCCAGAACACTGCCGGAAATGCCGTCGAAAATGGCGCTGCCGGCCCAGGCGAGTATTCGGGCGATGTTGTGATCGTGACGGATGATCCTTTTGGCCGCGGTGTCGAGGAGACTGGTGGCACATTATTACCGGGAGCCATCGACTTTGGCCCAACCGTACGGTTTTATGGTGACCAATTCGCTCAACCAACCCGGTCATTGGCAGATATCGTGACCAATGTCTCACCGCAATCGCTTCATCGGTTCTCCCCGACCAGTCGCGTGTTGGTTCAGGGCTGGGCCAATTGGTTGGATTTTGTGGCCAAGGTTTTGGCCCCATTGGCGGCGGGTGGTTCCGTGGTTGTTGCCACCGGCGACTCGGATCGCCTCACCCCGGAACGCTTGGACAGGATTATTGATATCGAAAAGGTTTCCGAACGTTTACCTTGATACTTTGACGTGCTCAATTCAATGTGTTCCGGGGTGAAGCAACCGTACCCTAACTAACGGTCCACTGACCAATAATCCCTAGGCGACCAGCCTCCCCGAATAATTGACGAGGCAATGGCGATGATCACTGTAGTTTGACCACGAGTTTGCCCCGAACGTGCCCGCCCATGAGCTGCGTGTAGGCTGCCCGGACCGAATCAATATCGAACGGATATTCGTGCGCAATATCAATGGTGATCGTGCCATCGGCAACCAGGCTGGCGATTTCCGCCAAGTCGCTGGCCGGGTGGGCGTGCCGCATACCCGTGATGTGTACTCCTCGGAATGCTGCCTTTGGCCCGGGCACGAGTGTACCTATGGCTTTTCGGGACAAGCCTAGGGAAAATCCTAGGGTTATGTATTCACTGCCATAGCAGTCGAGCAGTTTCGTCACGGGTGTTGGGGCGGCCGCCCGCACCCGATCTACCAGCCCTTCCCCGTAGGCAACCGGAATTGCCCCCAGGGAACGCACGTAGTCGGCATTAGCGTCGCTAGCGATACCGATGACGGTTGCGCCCCGGTGGACCGCGAGTTGGGTAGCAAGAGAACCAACCCCACCTGCGGCAGCACTGATGACAATCACATCACCAGCGCGTAGATCAAGCGCCCGAAAAGCACCGCAAGCGGTTTGGCCGGGCACGCCTAAAGCTGCGGCGGTTTCAAAGGAAATACCTTCAGGTTTGAGGGTCATGTCTTCCGGCGCAATCAGTATTTCGGTGGCGAGGGCGCCTTGGCGCATGATGCTTGTAACCGGTTGGTAGAGGGTGCCGAGCACCGCGTTTCCGGCATCATCGACACCGGCGAAATCACGGGCTACTCCGCGGGGAAAAGTGCTGGAACGGCGTTGAAACCATTTTTTGGGGTTTATAATGCGTTGCAGTTTTTCCAGAAACCGCAGGCTACCATTGAACGTTTTATAGTCAACAGGATTGAGACCGACTGCGTGAACCGTAACATTCATACCACGATCGAGTGACACGGTTGCTGGCAGGGGTTTCTCGGATTCGACCAGCTCTAATACCTCAGGGCCACCAAAATCTGAGTACTGAATGATCTTCATATTACCCACACTACTCGCCTGGTTCTGCCACTCAATATGGTGTTTATCATCTTACGGACCCGGGCTTTACTGTTATTTTGGTAGCTATGGCCACTGTTGTGTTTGATTCCGTCACCATCACGTATCCCGGCGCGACACGTCCCAGTGTGGACCGGTTAGATCTCGCCATTGATGATGGTGAGTTTTTGGTGTTGGTGGGCCCTTCGGGGTGTGGAAAATCCACATCGTTGCGGGCATTAGCAGGGTTGGAGCCAGTGACGAGTGGCCAGGTTTCCATTGGGGGGAAAGACGTGACGGGGTTGGAGCCGGCGGCCCGGGATATTGCCATGGTGTTCCAAAACTATGCCCTGTATCCGCATATGAATGTGCGGAAGAATATTGGCTACCCCCTGCGGTTGGCGAAAATGCCGAAGGCGGAGATTGCGGCGAAGGTCGAGGAGACCGCCCGGGTTTTGGGGTTGTCGGAGTTATTGGATCGGAAGCCTAAGGACTTATCGGGTGGGCAGCGGCAGCGGGTGGCCATGGGCCGGGCACTGGTGCGAAATCCCCAGGTGTTTTTGTTGGACGAACCATTGTCAAACTTGGATGCAAAATTGCGGGTGCATATGCGCACGGAGGTGGCGGCATTGCAGCGACGGTTGGGGGTGACGACGGTGTATGTGACGCACGATCAGGTGGAAGCCATGACGTTGGGGGATCGAGTGGCAGTGTTAAAGGATGGGGTGTTACAGCAGGTTGCTGCGCCCCGGGAGCTTTATGATCGGCCGGTAAATATGTTTGTGGCCGGGTTTATTGGGTCACCAGCAATGAATTTATTTCCGGGAGTGGTGTTTGGTCGGGAGGTGATTATGGGGGTGCGGCCAGCAGATATGTGGGTGGGGGTTGGTCCGTCGGCAGCGGCGTCGATAAGCGGAACGGTAGTGCTGGTAGAGGAGTTGGGGTCGGAACGGTTTGTGCATATTCGGGCGGCGGGCGATGTGATGCTGGTGGCGCGGGCGAAGCAGTCGCCGCCGGTGGGGTGTGAGATTCAGGTTGGGTTTGACCCCGATATGGCGCACCTATTTGATCCAATAAGCGGCATTCGTGTGTGATTCGTATCATTTTACCCCTTGTTGTGGTTAAAAAGACACACGTCATCGTTTTTCTCACTACATTTTGTAGTAAGTATCCTAATTTATCGAAAGGATGAACCTTATGGCTCTCCGCAGTACTTGGAAATCAATCGCAGCTGTTGTGTTGGTCAGCGGATTGGTTTTGAGTGGTTGTTCGAAGGAATCCACCGGGAGTTCGTCTGGTGGTAGTTCGAATGAGGGTGGGCGTGGTCCTATTACCTATGCCATGGGCAAGGTGGATTCGGAAAAGCTACAGCATGTGATCGAAAAATGGAATTCGGTCCACCCTGATGAGAAGGTGACGTTTAAAGAGTTAGCTGGTGAGGCTGACGATCAGCGGGATTCGTTGGTGCAAACGTTGCAGGCAGGTCGGGATGACATTGACGTCATGGCCTTGGACGTGGTGTGGACTGCTGAGTTTGCGGCAAACCAGTGGTTGGCGCCGTTGGAGGGAGATTTAGCGGTTGACACTTCAGGGCTGCTGCAATCCACGGTTGCGTCTGGCACCTACAACAATAAATTATATGCGCTACCGCAGAACACCAACGGCCAGTTGCTGTACCGCAATACTGAGGTGATGCCGGAGAGCCCACAAACGTTCCAGGAGCTAGTGGATTCATGTTCGAAGGCGAAGGATGCGAAGCAGGAATGCTTAACGTTGCAGCTCAAACAGTATGAGGGTTTGACAGTCAATACCATTGGTTTCATGGAGGGCTGGGGCGGCAAGGTTTTAGATGATTCGGGTAAGCCTGTGGTGGATTCCGAAAACTCTAAGGCTGGCCTGAAGGCGCTTGTCGACGCTTACACTGCGGGGAATATTTCCAAGGATTCAACTTCCACCACGGAGGAGGAGACAGCCCAAGCGTTCACGGAGGGCAAGACCGCGTACGCAATCAACTGGCCGTACATGTTTGACCTGGCGGGCAAGGATCCGTCGAAGGTGAAGGATAAGTTTGAGGTGCAGCCCCTGGTGGGCAAAGATGGTGTGGGTGTGTCCACACTGGGTGGTTTCAATAATGGCATCAATGTGAATTCGAAGCATAAGGCAACCGCCAAGGATTTCATTGAGTTTGTCATCAACGAGGAAAACCAAACGTATTTTGCGGAGAATTCTTTCCCACCGGTGTTGGCCTCGGTGTATGACGATCAGGCCTTGATTGAGAAGTACCCATATTTCCCGGCGTTGAAACAGTCGCTGGAAAATGCGGTGCCGCGGCCGGCTTCCCCGTTCTATCCGAAGATTTCGAAGGCTATCCAGGATAATGCTTATGCGGCGCTGACCGCCGGCAAGAGCGTGGATGATGCCACCAAAGACATGAAGGCTGCTATTGAGGCAGCGAAGTAGGTTGTCGTAACCAACACTCAAAACCGCTTGTGATGAGGGGTTTTGGGTGTTTGGTTTTTCGTGGTTAGTGGAGGATTATGTGCTCATGAAGCAGGGTTCTACTCGGGCGGCGGTGTTACTTATTGCGCCGGCGATCACGGTGTTGGCAGTGGTTATTGGGTATCCGATTGTGCGGGCTGTTTATTTATCGTTCCAATCGGATAAGCATTTAGACCCAGTAACCGGGGTGTTTGTGCAGGGTGGGTTTGCCGGTTTTGACCACTATGTGTACTGGTTATCGCAACGTTGTGGGACAGCAACGTGCCCGCCGGGAGTGTTGGCGTCGGATTTTTGGCCGTCGGTGAAGGTCACACTGTTCTTTGCGGTGGTAACGGTGGCGCTGGAGATTGTGCTGGGCATGTTGATGGCGTTGGTGATGCATCGGGAGTTTGCCGGCCGGGGAATTGTGCGGGCGGCGGTGTTGGTGCCGTGGGCAATTCCGACCGCGGTGACTGCAAAACTGTGGCAGTTTATCTTTGCCGACCGGGGCATTGTGAACTCCCTGCTGGGCAAGCCGGTGGCGTGGACGACGGATCCGTGGGCGGCCCGGTTGGCGGTGATCATTGCGGATGTGTGGAAGACTACCCCGTTTATGGCATTGCTGATTTTAGCGGGGCTGCAAATGATTCCCCGGGACGTGTATGAGGCGGCCAAGGTGGACGGGGCAAATGCGTGGCAGCAGTTTTGGAAGATCACGCTGCCGTTGGTGAAGCCGGCGCTGATGGTGGCGGTGCTATTCCGCACCTTGGATGCGCTCAGGATGTATGACCTGCCGGTTATTTTGATTTCATCGTCGGCGAACTCTCCCACGGCCACGATCTCCCAACTGGTGGTGACGGATATGCGGCAGAATAACTTTAATTCGGCGTCAGCGCTGTCCACGATGGTGTTTTTGCTGATTTTCTTTGTGGCATTCATCATGATCCGATTCCTGGGGGCAGATGTATCCGGAAATAAGGAAAAACGGGAGTTACGGCGGGCAAAGCGCGTCGAACAGGATGTCGAATTTGATCCTGTTGGGCCGGGTGCTACCCAACAACCATTGGTGATGATTGGAGCAGGTCGTGCGTAAGGTCAATAATTATTTGGGCGTGGTTCTAATTTTGGTGTGGGGGTTGGCACCGTTTTATTGGATGGTCATTACGGCGCTGCGTGATAAACGCCACACCTTTGATACGACGCCGTGGCCAACGTATGTGACGTTGCAGAATTTCCGGGAAGCATTATCCACGGCAAAGGGCAATGATTTCGTGAACGCTATTGGAAATTCGCTGCTCATCGGCCTGCTGACCACTGTGATCGCAGTGACCGTGGGGGTGTTTACCGCCTATGCGCTGGCCCGCATGGAGTTTCGCGGCAAGGGGTTTGTGACGGGGATTGTGCTGGGCGCAAGCATGTTTCCCGGTATTGCGTTGGTCACACCGCTGTTTCAATTATTTGGTGATTTGAATTGGATCGGCCAGTATCGGGCCTTGATTATTCCAAATATTTCGTTCGCGCTACCGCTGACGATCTACACGTTAACGTCATTTTTCCGCCAATTGCCGTGGGAATTAGAGGAAGCTGCCCGGGTAGATGGTGCATCACGAGGCACCGCGTTTCGAACTGTCTTACTACCGCTTGCGGCACCTGCGCTCTTTACGACGGCCATTCTGTGTTTCATCGCCACCTGGAATGAATTCATGCTGGCCAAACAGCTATCCACGGAGGCCACCGAACCGGTCACCGTGGCAATTGCCAGGTTTTCTGGGGAAAGCCATTTTGAATACCCATACGCCTCGGTCATGGCGGCCGGTGCACTGGTTACCGTCCCGCTCATCATCATGGTGTTGGCATTCCAACGACGCATTGTGTCCGGGCTCACCGCCGGTGGTGTGAAGGCCTAATACTGGTGTTATTGGGCAGGGATGAGTTCCTGGGCAACCGTAACCCCATTGGGGTCGTCAAACTCGACTTTCCAGCTCACCGGGTTGGAGTCGTCCTCAATGTCGATGCTATCAATGGCCCCGTTCTGTTGCTTTGCACGCGCCTGCTTGGCCGCATCTAAGGCGGTAACCTTAGCGGCCTTAGCTTTGGCAACGTCATCATCGTTAGCGTCGTCGGTGGGAACCTCGGTGGCCATGCCGTCCGGTGTTACCTGGAATTTTTGCACCTTATCGTTGTCAACCACCTTGACCTCTACAACATCCGCATGGTCTTCCCTGTCCACATCCACAATGACCGCCCCGGCATGATCTTTAGCGAAGGCTTCCAGGGCCATAATGACCGGGTCGGTAGTATCGGCGGGCGGCTGATCGGAGGTAGGAGTCTGGGAGGTAGCTTCGGCCATGGCCTCGGTTTTCTCGGCAGTAGTCAATGGTGACACCGGTTGGCTGGCTCGCGCGGGCGCGGAACTAGTGGCATCCTTAGCATTATTACCGCAGGCGGTCATCAGTGGGATGGTAAGAATAAGCGCGGCAGCGCCGAAGGTAACTCGTTGGGTAATTGTCATGGCTACTCCTAAAATTACTGCGATTATTTCTGTATTCCATGAATTACAGTGCCTGTTCCCCAGTCTATACAATATGGAATATGCCGCAGCGAACACCCCAAAAACCCAGCAGAAACCCCGGCTCCGCCCCCAGGGAGCTCATGGTATTCGACACGCTCATAGGCATAGTCGGGTTTTTTACCTTGATGTTTTTCCTCAATGCGGTCGCTAATATTTTTCGGCCCGAACCAGCGGTGACGCCAGCCATAATTTTATTTTTATGCGTAACACTGCTGCTGGTGTTGTGGCGAATCCGACGGGCTAAATTTTTTACTGCTGCCGCCACCACGCCACCAGCCGACGCCACAACACCCGAGCCAGGGAGTGTGGAAACGCCGTCAATTCCCGGGCAAAATCCAGCTGGCGGTGCGGCGGCAACGTTACCGCCGTCAGCACCGTAATTGGGATTCCTAAATGCCAAGCCCACACCAGGGTGCGGAATTTATGAAAGTCACTCGTGACAACCATAAATGGTTGCCCCCTGCTTGGGTCGGGATGGCCGGAACTACGCAAAAGCGCTAAGGACCGCTCTAAATTTTCGTTCGTGCTTGTGGCGGTCGGCTCAATGAGGATACGTGCCGGGTCGATACCATTATCAATCAACCACGTCGCCATCACCGGGGCTTCGTCTTGACCGGAAACCACAATGGTTTCCGTGGGATATCGAGCAGCAATATCATGGGCTTTCCGCAGGCGGCTTGCGAGAACCGCCCCAGGTCTGCCCTCGTAAGTATGGGATCCCAAAACAATAATGGCCATTCCCCTACTCTAAACGAGTACACTAAGACTGTTCATCACTCCTTTCTCGGTACATTATGCATTCCTCCACTCTCGACCCCGACGCTGATTTATATCTCCGCCGCTATGATCGAATGGCTTTTCGAGCAGCCAGACAGGTCATTTCCAGCTATTCCACCAGTTTTGGGCTCGCCACCCGAATGCTAGGGAAACAACAGCGCACTGACATTCGCAACCTGTACGCCATGGTTCGTATCGCAGACGAAATCGTCGACGGCACCACCAAGGCAGCCGGGTTCGACATACCCGCCACCACCGCGCTGCTTGAGGAGTACGAACGGCAGGTTCTCGCCGCCCCGCTACGGCGCTTCCACCCAGACCCCATCCTGCATGCATATGCCATCACCGCCCGACGATGCAAGTTCGACCCCGAACATATTCGAGCATTCTTCGCATCAATGCGCACCGACCTGCAAAAATCTATGCATAATGCCGCAAGCTACAAAAGCTACATCTATGGTTCCGCGGAGGTGATTGGCCTGCTCTGCGTATCGGTGTTCCTGGCAGGCCGCAAGGTCGAGACCTGGCGCCGGGCCCGCATGGCAACCGGAGCACAGGCCCTAGGGGCGGCCTTTCAAAAAATCAATTTTCTCCGCGACTATGCCGAAGATCATGCAACGTTGGGGCGACAATACTTCACCCTGGAACTGACCGAAGCAACCAAAAAAGCCCTCATCGCTGATATTCGCACCGACTTGGCGACGGCGGAAACCGCCATTGGCTTGCTGCCACCGAGTTCTCGCACAGGTGTGCAATTAGCAACCCAGTTTTTTACGAAGCTCACCAACCAACTCGACCACACCGATACCCGCACGATCCGCAACACCAGGGTGCGGTTATCTCCCACCACCCGGGCCCGAATCATCGCCCAGGTCTGTGGCGGCTCCGCCCTGTCGACAATGGCGCGGATCCCGGGCATATCGAAGATCACGCAAAGGAGTTAAGGATGCCACCCAATTCTGCCGTTATCATTGGTGCCGGGATTGGTGGTTTGGCCACCGCCGGATTGCTGGCTCGGCAAGGCGTGCAGGTCACCGTGATTGAGAAAAATGATGAGGTAGGCGGTCGGGCCGGTAGCCTGGCGCTGGATGGTTTTCGGTGGGATGTGGGGCCATCCTGGTATCTCATGCCGGAGGCTTTCGACCGGTTCTTCGCGTTAATGGGTACATCGACGGAAGCTGAATTAAACCTCGTTACTTTAGACCCCGGCTATCGAATGTTTTTCGAAGGCGAAGCCCCCATGGATATCCCCCACGGCGCCACCGAACTTGAACAATTATTCGAATCGGTGGAGCCGGGTGCGGGCACGCAGATTCGGGACTATTTGCGCAGCTCTGCCGAAATGTACCAATTGGCACTGCAGCAATATCTGTACACCAACTTCACATCACCCCGATCATTATTGTCCCGAAAAATGCTGTCGAGACTACCACTATTAGGGATGTCATTGCGCAGGTTTGTGAACCGCCAGTTTCAGGATCATCGACTGCGAAAAATCCTGCAATACCCGGCGGTGTTTTTATCATCGCAGCCGAAACGCATTCCGGCGCTCTACCATCTTATGAGCCATACAGACCTCACCCTGGGGGTTCAGTACCCCCTGGGTGGGTTTCAGGAGGTTGTGGCAGCCCTTTACCGATTGGCGGTAGCAGAAGGGGTACAGTTCCGTCTGGGGCAAGAAGTGACGGAGATTTATGTTGATGACGAGGGTGTGCAGGGGGTGAAAATGGTCAACCGGCAGGGGATCCCCAGTGGCCAACTCGCCAATGTGGTGATTTCCAACGCCGACATTCAGCACACGGAAATGAAGCTATTACCACCAAAATTCCGCAGCTACAACCAGTCGTATTTTGCCCAGCGGGATCCAGGCATCTCTGCGGTATTAGTGCTCTTGGGGGTGGATGGTAAGCTCCCAACGCTCGCCCACCATAACCTATTGATGAGCCGTGATTGGGATGCGGACTTCGCTGCGGTGTTCGATAACCCAGGAAGCCTGCGGGCATCCAAGTCAATCTACGTTTCAAAGCCTTCGGCATCGGATCAAACGGTTGCGCCCAAAGGGTGCGAAAACCTCTTTGTGCTCATACCGGTGGCACCAAACACCAGCATTGGCCACGGCAATGCCTACCGGCAGGAAGAATCACCAATTGTGCGAACAATCGCCTCGGCGGCGGTGCGGCAAATTGGTGAATGGGCGAACATACCGGATCTGGTGGACCGGGTCATTCTTCGACGCACCATTGGCCCACAGGATTTCGAGGAGCGCTACCATTCGTGGCTGGGTGGGGCGTTAGGGCCAGCCCATACGCTGGGCCAATCGGCTTTTTTCCGCGGCACGAATATTTCCCGCCGGGTCAAGGGGCTACTGTATGTGGGTGGCACGACGGTACCGGGTGTGGGGGTTCCCATGTGCCTCATCTCTGCGGAAAATGTCCTCACCAGGCTGGGAATGCCCACCACGACATAATTGGGGCTTTACGCCTGTCCCACAGCAACAAACCCCAAAGCTCCACTTTGGCCGCGGCTCCCACCAATGCGGCAAGTGTCGGTGGCGAAGTGGAGCTTTCGTAGAGGCATGGGGCCGCCCAAGGAGCACAAGGACCCTATCGGGTCTTCGTCTTCTTGGTAAACCAGCCGGCATACAACAACGTGGCAGACGCAACCAGGCTCACCAACAGATTCGGAGCAAAACCCCACACTGTGGCCCACCGGGCCTTCACAATACGAGGCACCGACAAAAGCGCGGTGGGTAACACCACATTCCATATTGTTTTATGGCGGCAGCGCACCAACGGCAACGCCATAATGGTCAGGTACAGGGCCGACAATAGTCCGTGGCGTCGCAAATAAAGCCCCCGATCAACAGGCGAAGGTTGCCGGCCGGCAAGAATATTAGTAATCCCCGCTTCTATCCGCAGCCCAGACATGGTATTTCCCACATAATCCTGCATATTCGTCAAAACCACAACGCCGACCCCCAGCTCGGGAAGCAGCATCATGAAGGAAGAATAACCCTCCAAGGAGCCGGCGTGAAATATTCGATCGCCATCCCGGAACCACCCATCCCGGTAGCCGCCATCCGGCACCTCCGGGACACCATTATTCAGATAGTGCTGAAGATAAATCCCCATGTCATGGACGGTAGAAAGCACAAAACCCGCGGATAGATTCCCCCACCGGGCTTCGTTATTCATCCTATTAGGGAAGAACCGTTCCATCCGCCACGGAACCGGTTTCCCGAAAAACACGGTGTGGCCGGTCAGAAGATCAGTGACCCTGCCCAGATCCGCGGTGGTATTCCACATCCCCAGGGGTTCGAACACATGCTTACGCATATAGTAGTCGTAGTTTTCCCCCGATACCGCCTGGACTACCAGCCCCAAAAGATGATAATTAAGGTTAGCGTATTCGAACGCACCCGGGGCGTTGACAATAATATTATCAAGCGTTGCCTGGGTAGCAATCCCACTGGTGTGTGTTAATAATCGGTCAATCGTCACCCAATCCGGCACATGAAGATTCGCAAGATACTGGGTAACCGGCGCCTGCCGATCTACCCCCAGCTGCTGGATCGCCAACGCCGTCATCGACTTCGTGAGCGACCCAATGCCCGTCACCTGATTTGTTGACACCGCATCCCCGAAAGCCCGGGCATAACGCACCGAATCTTTGTCCACCACAACCACCTGCATGCCAGGTGCGTGGGTGGCCAGGAACACCTCGGACATATAGGCGTCCAACAACGCAGCAACGGACGTCGACAAGCTCACAGCTACTCCCCTAACAGCAACCGCCGCAACCGGCGGTCTTTCTCCTCCACCTCTAACCGCATCTTCTCCTGGTACTGCGCCATCTGATCCAGCAAGGCCGGATCACCAGCACCCAAAATCCGCACCGCCAACAAGCCGGCATTCTTCGCGCCACCAATCGACACCGTGGCCACCGGAACCCCGGCCGGCATTTGCACAATCGACAACAAGGAATCCATACCATCCAGCGTGTCCAATGCGCGCGGAATACCAATCACCGGCAGTGGCGTCGCCGCAGCAACCATTCCCGGCAAATGCGCCGCCCCACCCGCGCACGCGATAATGCATTTCAGCCCATTACCCTGGGCCGCCCTCGCATACGCCAACATTTTCTCCGGGGTACGATGCGCTGACACCACCCCCACCTCAAACGGAATTCCAAACTCCGCCAAAACCTCCACGGTCGGTTCCACTGTTACCCAATCGGAATCCGATCCCATTATCAAACCCACAAGTGCAGTCATGTAAACCCCTTCAATACAACCTTGTCCATCAGCCTCTATTGGAATAATCCCCATATTACCCACAAATGTAGTTCGAGTAACCCAACTGAAATCATCAATCCGCAATTCACAGAGCAACTACCCCCACTACCCCCATATCCCCTAACAGGGCCAGGTCACAGCTACCGCGCCATGACCTGAACCCGCAACCACAAAAACCTATTCCGGCCACACCGCATGGCTAATAAAATGCGCCGCCGCCCGCGCATCCGCCCGCACCTGGGCCGCATCCGCACCAGACATATTCACATGCCCCAACTTACGACCCGCCCGGTACGTCTTGCCATACAAATGAATTTTCGCCTGCGGGAACCTACGCCACACCTCACGCATCCGCTCCGGCATCGGCATCGCCGGATCCTCCGGTGCCCCCAACGTGTTCGCCATCACCGTCACCGGGGCCATCAACCCCACATCCCCCAGCTGCCAATCCAACACCGCCCGAATATGCTGCTCAAACTGGTCGGTCACGCACCCATCCTGAGTCCAATGGCCAGTGTTATGCGGCCGCATGGCCAACTCATTCACCAAAATCACCGGGCGACCAGCCACATCAATGGTTTCAAATAATTCAACAGCCAACACCCCCGTCACATTCAGCTCCGTAGCAACCAACACCGCCAACGCCTGAGCCTCCTGCTGCAACTCCGCACTCAACCCGGGGCGGGAGCAATCGCCTCCTTACAAATCCCATCCACCTGCACTGACTCCACCACCGGCCACGGCTGAGTCGCCCCGCTCGGAGTCCGCGCCACCATGGCAGACAATTCCCGCACCAACCGAACCTTCTGTTCGGCCATGAGCAACATCCCCGCATCGAGCAGCCTGGTCACCAATTCCACGCATTCCCCCTCGGACTTTGGAAACCACACCCCATGACCGTCATAGCCACCCCGGCGCGCCTTCAAACACACCTCGCCATCAACCTGCCGCCAAAAAGCCTCAATATCAGCCACGCTTTCGATTGCCACAAATCGAGGTACCGGTGCTCCCAAGGCCGCCAAATGTTGCCGCATAACCAATTTGTCCTGCGCATTCACCAAGGCTGTGGGCTGCGGTTGCACGTTCACACCTTCGGCAATCAAGGTGGTGAGATGTTCGGTGGGAACATGCTCGTGGTCGAAGGTCATGACATCGGCGCCGGTGACCGTGCGCCGTAAATCATCAAGGTTGGTGTAGTCGCCAAGGAAAACATCGGAAGTGACTTGCGCAGCGGAAGCATCCCGTGTGCCGGCGAGAAGCCGTAACGATATGCCCAACTCGATGGCTGCGGTGTGCATCATGCGAGCCAATTGGCCATCACCGATGACCGCAACGATGGGCATGCCGGGGGTATGTGCGGCTGGGTTTCCTGACACATCGTTATGAGCTGCGGCGGCTTCCTGGGCTGCGACATCGTTTTGGGCGGGATTATTACAGGTGGGGTGGGTGTTATCAGTCACGCCTTACCACTTTAGGAATCATGGCAGGAATTGGCCAACATCAGGGTGGGTCGCACTAGTCCACCCGCCTTTCCCATGTTTCCCCCAGGTCACCTGGTCAACGCATGTGTTGCGCATATTGCGATCACGGTGCCCCCGACTGAGTTTGGTGTGTTGCAGCGGGTGCGTTGTTGGGGGCACTGGGTCTACGGTGTGACGGCATGGGCGCCCACATTCGGCCTGCCGCGCGGGCACAAGCGTTATAAGCGTTAGCGGGCCCCGAGCCGTTTATGGAGCAAACAGGCTTAAAAGTAGCTGGCCTGTTCTTGGCGCGCCGGGGTGCGGTCCATTGCCGCCAACATTTCTTCTTGCACTCGTCGGCTGTATGCAACATCTCGAAGCACCACCGGCTGCGGTTGGCCTATGACCGTCAAAATGAGTTCGTTTCGTTTTCGGTTGACCGCACGGATAAATTTCAGCGGAATGGTGTGGGTAGTGGGTCGGAGGGTGGCGCTATGGATGATGATGCGTTCATCGTTGACCATGATGCGTCGGTTGCGTAGCCGAATGGTGGGAAGGACAAACCGCCAAAGGGATAGTGCCGCCCAGATTCCCACCATAAGGTTACGTATGTTGGTGTCTAGGAACCATGCCGCTTTGTCGGAGTCCATGTATCCAATGATGATCCAGGTGATGCCGGTAATAATGATGAGTTCCAGCGCGGGGAATAGCATGCTGATATAGGGGCTGGTGACATCGACTCGGAGTCGTTCTTCGCTAGGCATCATAATAATTAAAAGCCTAGTGGATTATGGGGGCAATGTTATCCCCCTGGGGGTCGACCGGGGTTATTGGTTGTTATTGAAGTCGCAGGTGAGTGACGTCGCCGGCGGTGAGTTCGTGCAGGGTGCCTGTTTGGTCTCGGACCTGGAGGCGGCCATCATCTGCAACACCTTCGGCAGTTCCTAATAGTTCGGTGTCATTGGGGAGGATGACGCGAGCGTTTTGTCCGATGGTGGCGGAGACTGCGCGATAGTCGGGCATGAGGGCAGGGTCGTTGGTTTCCCATTGGGTGAGGCGGTGGTGAAGGGCGTTCAGGACGCGGACGGCGAGTTCGTTGCGTTCGTAGGGGATGCCTTCGAGGTGGAGTGAGGTGGCGTGGGGGACGGGGAGTTCCTCTTTGGTGAGTGAGGTGTTGAGTCCGAGTCCGATGACGACTGCAGGTTGGTCGCCGAGGGAGACAGCTTCGGCGAGGATGCCGCAGAGTTTCCGGCCGTCGATGACCAGGTCGTTGGGCCATTTCAGTTGGATTTGGGGGGTGGCGAGGGCGTCGATGAGTGCGAGACCGGTGGCGAGCGGCATGGTGCCGAGGCGGGTGACGGATTCGTGGGGTGGGCGGATAAGGATGGAGAGGGGCATTTGGGAGCGGGGTGGGGCGCTGAAGCTGCGTCCCATGCGGCCGCGGCCGGCGGTTTGGTGATCGGTGAGGAAGGCGGTCCAGGCAGGGGCGCCGTCATGAGCTGCGGCAACGAGTTCGGTGTTGGTGGAGCTGACTTCGGGGAAGTATTCGATGCGTTGGTAGGGTCCGTTGGCGATGAGCTGGGTGCGAAGGTAGTCGATATCGAGGGGGTCGCGGTTATCCATGGCGACTATGGTACGTTACCCCCGTCTCATTGGCGGGGTGAGTGTACTTGGGGCAGGGGTATGTTTCGGGGTGCTATCTATCCCAGCTTTTGCTTGTCGACGCCGGTTTGTGCGGGTTAGCCGTGGTCTTAGGCTTTTCGACGTTCAGGTTAACCTTAGTTTTTCTGCGGCTATTCTATGTGGTTTTCATGGTGATTTGTCTGATTTCCGGACCGAAATACACATTTCAGTGTGGTTTTGTTTTTGATTAGTCATGATTATAGGCTTTTTCGGACACCACAGACAGGGGCACCTATGCGGCAACTGAATTCAAAGTGTGAACTAAATTACTTTTAGCCACCGAAACAGGCACTATGCAGCGACTTTAAATCAAAAACATGATGAAATCCTCAACTTTTTTGCCTTAGCCCCTAGAAACTATAAAAATCCTCATCTAGAATCCCAAAACATGACTATTTCCTCACCTTTGATTGATGTTGCTTCCCTACCGGATGTCAGCACTACTGCTGGCAAGATTGCTGATCTTAAGGCTCGTCGTATTGATGCAGCTTCTCCTGTTGGTAGGGCAGCCCAGAAAAAGGTACGCGACAATGGTCGCCTCACCGCGCGTGATCGCCTGGATTATCTACTTGACCCGCATTCCTTTGTGGAAATTGACCAATTAGCCCGTCACCGTACTTATGATTTCGGTATGCGCAGCAAGCGACCTGCTACGGATGGCATTATCACCGGTTGGGGCACGATTGATGGTCGGGAAGTGTGCGTGTTCTCCCAAGATGGCACCGTATTTGGCGGCGCCCTGGGTGAGGTTTATGGCGAAAAAATGTGCAAGCTCATGGAGCTAGCTGTTACCACCGGCCGTCCGCTCATTGGCCTGTATGAAGGGGCCGGTGCCCGTATCCAAGATGGTGCCGTTTCCTTAGATTTGATTGCCCAAACGTTCTACCACAACATTAATGCTTCTGGCGTGGTCCCCCAGATTTCGGTGATTATGGGTTCATGCGCCGGCGGCAATGCTTATTCCCCCGCCTTGACCGACTTCGTGGTCATGGTGGATAAGACCTCCAAGATGTTTGTGACCGGCCCGGATGTGATTAAGACCGTCACCAGCGAGGATATTTCGCAAGAGGAATTGGGTGGCGCTAGCGTACATATGCGCCAGGCTGGCAACTCCCACTACACGGCTTCTTCCGATGAGGATGCCTTGGACTTCGTGGTCGACCTGGTGAGTTACCTGCCGTCTAATAACCGGGAGTTCGCCCCCACTAGCGATTTCGAGCCGGAGGAGGGTTCTTTAGAGGAAAACATGAATCCGGATGATCTGCGGCTGGATTCCATCATCCCGGACTCCCCCACCGTTCCTTACGATGTGCGCGAGGTCATTGAATCCATCACCGATGATGGCGAATACCTGGAGATCCAGGCCGATCGTGCCGAAAACGTTGTGGTGGCTTTCGGCCGGGTCGAAGGGCAATCCGTGGGGTTTGTTGCTAACCAACCCACCTGCCTGGCTGGCTGCCTCGATATTGATGCTTCGGAAAAGGCAGCCCGGTTCATCCGTACCTGCGACTCTTTCAACATTCCCATCGTAATGCTGGTTGACGTACCAGGTTTCCTGCCCGGCTCCGGCCAGGAACACAACGGTATTCTGCGGCGCGGGGCTAAGCTGCTCTACGCCTATGGTGAGGCTACCGTCCCGAAGATCACCGTCACCATGCGCAAGGCCTACGGCGGGGCTTATTGCGTGATGGGTTCCAAGGGCCTGGGCGCCGATGTGAATCTGGCTTGGCCCACCGCCCAGATCGCGGTGATGGGTGCCGCTGGCGCAGTCGGGTTCCTGCACCGTCGGGATTTGAAGGCCGCTAAGGAGAAGGGGCTGGATGATTCCGAGCTGCAAGAACTGCAGAAGCTGTTCGAGAAGGAATACGAGGATCATATGTTGAATCCGTATTTGGCTGCTGAGCGTGGGCTGATTGACGCGGTCATTCTGCCTTCGGAAACTCGCGGCCAGATTTCCCGAAATCTGCGGCTGCTGCGGAATAAGCATGTGAATCGGCCGGCCCGGAAGCACGGCAATATTCCGCTCTAAATCAGTACTTCACGACATTGATGGTGGTCCCAATAATCATCTGGGACGGCTGCCAGCTCCGCGACAGGCAAAATGCTGGCCACTGCCACCATCATAAATAACTCAAAATCGAATAGGATTTCGAGACTCGAAAACCTACCAGCTGCCGCAATCGTCTTCGTATTGTGGGTGCATCGCATGCCTTCTCAAGGGGATTGTCAACCCCCTTGCCTCCTTAATAACTGCGACTCATGCGAATGCAGAAACCACTGATCCGCAAGGCTGATGGTGATGGGGCTGGTAGGTTTTCTTGGCGTTTCTTACCCCCGTTATCCCCTTTTACACCCCACATACTTTCATATGCCCCCATTACCCTCCTTATGGTTGAACACATTCGAATGCGTCCCGATAGGTACACCTCAATAGGTGCGCCCCATCGGGGATACCCGCATAGGGGCGCCCGAAAAACAACCGCGAACAGGGGTACCCACCGGGGGTACCCAAAGGCGTCAAACATACCGGGTGTAATTTGCCCACCCCCACAGTTCGTCAATCCACCACAAGGATAATCGCTGCTCAACCGGCATCACCCCAAGGCGCCTACCCCCGATTGGTGGTTTTTCAGGACGATAAGTCACAAAATTTTCGAACACTTCACAATTTTTGAGGCTTACCCCTACACTGTGAAGTTATGACAGCCGCAACAATCTCACAGCCAGGCACCACAGGTGCCGCAGCACCAGATTTAACCACCACTGCCGGAAAGCTCGCTGATCTGCGGGCCCGCATTGCCGAAACCCATACTCCCATGGGACAGGCATCCGTAGACCGAGTCCATGACGCAGGAAAGAAAACCGCCCGGGAACGCATCGAATATTTGCTCGATGATGGTTCCTTTGTAGAAGTCGACGCCCTGGCTCGCCACCGATCCAAGAATTTCGGCCTGGACGCCAAGCGTCCCATTACCGACGGTGTGGTTACCGGCTACGGCACCATTGATGGTCGTAAAGTGTGCGTCTTTTCGCAAGACGGGGCCATTTTCGGTGGGGCGCTCGGTGAGGTTTACGGCGAAAAAATCGTCAAGATCATGGACTTGGCCATTAAAACTGGCGTGCCGCTCATTGGTATTAACGAAGGCGCCGGCGCCCGCATCCAAGAGGGTGTGGTCTCGCTGGGCCTCTATGCCCAAATTTTCTACCGCAATACCTTGGCGTCGGGTGTGATCCCCCAGATTTCCCTCATCATGGGCGCCTGCGCCGGCGGTCACGTGTATTCCCCCGCCCTGACCGACTTCATCATCATGGTCGATAAGACTTCAAAGATGTTTATCACCGGACCTGATGTTATTAAGACCGTGACCGGTGAAATTGTTACCCAGGAGGAATTGGGTGGCGCGCACACACATATGGGCACCTCGGGCACCTCCCACTATACGGCATCTGACGATGCCGATGCGCTCGACTGGGTGCGGGATTTGGTGGGCTACCTGCCGGCAAATAACCGTGCCGAGGCGCCACGTGAGCCCGCTGACATTATGGTGGGATCGGTTCAGGAAAACATCACCGATTCTGATCTGGAACTTGATACTATTATTCCTGATTCGCCCAACCAGCCATACGACATGAAAGATATCATCACCCACGTGGTTGATGATGGCGACTTCTTCGAAATCCAAGAAGGCTACGCCGGCAATATCATCATTGGCTTTGGCCGGGTCGAAGGCCGATCCGTGGGCGTGGTGGCCAACCAACCCACCGAATTTGCTGGCTGTCTGGATATTCGAGCGGCAGAGAAAGCCGCACGATTTATCCGCACCTGTGATGCCTTCAACATTCCCATCATCGAGTTTGTCGATGTGCCCGGCTTCCTCCCCGGCACCAGCGAGGAATACAACGGCATCATTCGCCGTGGGGCGAAACTGCTGTATGCTTACTCGGAAGCCACCGTCGGCAAGATTACTGTTATTACCCGTAAGTCCTACGGTGGCGCTTATTGCGTGATGGGGTCCAAGGACATGGGCGCCGACCTGGTGTTCGCCTGGCCTACCGCCCAAATTGCGGTGATGGGTGCCGCCGGCGCCGTGGGATTTATTTACCGGAAGGAAATCAAAGCCGCCGCCGACCGGGGCGAGGATGTGGTGGCCGTCGCTAAGAAATACGAGCAGGAATACGAAACAACACTGGTCAACCCCTATATGGCTGCGGAACGCGGTTTCGTAGATGCGGTTATCCCACCGTCAGAAACCCGTGGTCAAATCATCGAGGGGTTGCGACTACTCGATCGTAAGGTAGTGAATATGCCGGCCAAGAAGCACGGTAATATTCCGCTATAACTAACTAGCTTTTCGACGTGAGGAAATTCCCAATGTCCGACCAAAAACCATTCCTACGGATCATCAAGGGCAATCCCAGTGATGTTGAGGTGGCCACCCTCACGGCGTTATTTGCCACCATGGCGAATAACGCCGCCTCGGCTGCTGCCCCGGAGCGTGAACGTAACCTGTGGGGAAATGTCTCTGAACGCCTGCATCGGCCTATGATCTATAACCCATCGGCATTTAGGAATGTCAGCTTCTACTAAGTGACATTCAAATAACATTCCGGTCTTTATCACATGTGATAAAGACCGGGATTTCGTGTTCTATCCCACCTATTTGGGGGGAGGTGACCAAATTTTCAATTGGCGAGGTACCAGGTAAATTCTTATAAGTAGCAAGAGTACCTAGGCACAATTCGCACCCACATAATTTATGAGAATCACTACTGAT
Organism: Corynebacterium matruchotii; assembly: GCF_011612265.2. Classification (NCBI taxonomy): domain Bacteria; kingdom Bacillati; phylum Actinomycetota; class Actinomycetes; order Mycobacteriales; family Corynebacteriaceae; genus Corynebacterium; species Corynebacterium matruchotii. The sequence continues at coordinate 2,074,234 of NZ_CP050134.2, forward strand.
ATCAAGGTTGTCGATATGCAAAAAGGACATGATATAGGGGTTATTTGTGGTTTTCCAACCATAGGGACGTCGAAAAGCATGGTGTGCAAAATTAGTCAAAATCATTGATTTCTGACACATTCGCTATCGACAACTTAAAAAGATTTTTCATATTTTTTGGCTAATTCCTATTGTCTTTTTCGGCGGCCTACGATAGGTTGTGTTTTAAGAGTCATGCAAACGTTTGCGTGACCCCCAATACTGATAAAACGCGGAAGAAGCTAATCCCATGGCAGATAACCCCATCTCGCCACGCGGCCGAGAAAACACACACCCCACCGAGCAGAATCGACGAACTGGTCCCCATAGCGCCGCCGCCAATCGCCCTGGTCGACGCCGAGCACATCGGGGCAATGGTGCCACGTTGAAGGACATAGCCGAACTCACTGGCCTGTCTGTTAGTACCGTATCGCGTGCGCTATCACGCAACCCTGTCATCCCCGCCCCCACCCGAGAGTCGTGGAAAAAGCGGCGGCAGAATTAAAATATCGGCCCAATGCTCAGGCACGCGCCTTGCGGAATGCCCGCACCAATATTATCGGCGTGCTGGTGCCCGATATCCAAAACCCCTTCTTCTCTACCCTGGCCGCCTCAATCCACAAGGCAGCATATGAGAACGGGTTTTCGATGCTACTGAGCCACACTGACGAAAAACCCGATCGGCTTAACCGAGCATTAGAAATGCTGGGTCGCCAACGAGTCGACGGTATCATCGTGGTTCCTCATATCCAATCGGCTCGCGCAACCTTGGAACTGCATGATTCCGGCATGCCCATTGTTGCCGCTGACCGTCTTATTCCCCATTCGATCATCCCCTCAGTCACCGCCGACGCAGTCCCAGGCATCACGGATGCACTCATGGCGCTATCCGCGCTGCCGAACGCAAAAATCGGATACCTGGCCGGCCCCCAGGACACCTCAACCGGGCAGGAACGCCTCAATTTGGTGAAAGAAATTTCGAAAGAAATGGGATTGGAACCGCCAACAATCTTCTTCGGCGGTTACCAAGAATTGGCAGGGTTTGAAGGCACAATAGACCTGTTGGAGCAGGGGGTGAACTGTATTTTAGCTAGTGACACCATGATGACCACAGGTGCTGTGGAAGCGTTGCGCGAGAAAAATCTCAAGATCGGCAAGCATGTGGCCTTAGTGGGGTATGACGACACACAATTATTCCGTCTGCAAAACCCACCGCTTAGTGTCATTGACCAAAATGTCACACTCATTGGTAAGAAAGCATTCGAAATGCTTTACGACTACATCACCTTGGAGAAGGCACCGAAGAGCATGAAGATCCCGTCAATCTATCGGGGTCGTGGTTCCACAATGCTTGCCCCATAACGGGCGTAGCAAAATTTCAACAATTCGGTAACAACTTTGAAGCCGGTACAAAACAACCTTAAAATATACAAAGGTTGTTTTGGGCCGGCTTTTTAGTTCCATTGCTCTAGCTGATAATTTATCCCAATTCATTCCCACTCTCACCACTGATGTAGTGACGATTTTTAAGGAGGCATACATACATGTCGAGTCCCTACAGACGTCCTCACACACAATCTACCAACGAACCACCAGCTGACATAGATGATGATTCGTCAGCGATTCTCCAGCTCAAAGAGGTTTCTAAATCTTTTGGTCCCGTCAATGTGATTGATCGGGTCAGTATTAATGTTCGCCCCGGCCAAGTACACGCGCTTCTCGGCGAAAACGGGGCAGGCAAATCAACCCTTATTAAAATGATGTCGGGGGTATATCAACCCGATTCCGGTGCCATTATTATTGATGGCAAGCAAACCCACTTACCTACCAGCAAAGCCGCGGAAGACCTGGGCATTGCCACCATCCACCAAGAACTCAACCTAGTTCCCACCATGACCGTGGCCGAAAACGTCATGCTTGGCCGCTTCCCTACCCACTATGGCCTGGTTAACCACCGCAAATTAGATGCCCTAGCCCAGGAAGCCTTAGATCTCATTGGTGTGGATGTAAAACTCAACGATCGCATCGGTAACCTGGGCATTGCCCGACAGCAAATGGTGGAAATTGCTAAGGCACTCTCTATGCATGCCCGCATTCTCATCCTGGATGAACCCACCGCAGCCCTCACCGACCACGAAATTGAACAACTCTTCAAGGTGATCCGCGACCTCAAGGCCCAAAACGTGGCCATGGTTTTTATCTCCCACCACCTTGACGAAATCGCCGAAATCGCCGACACGGTCTCGGTATTACGCGACGGCCAGCTTATCGACGAAGTACCCGCCACCACCAGCGAAGCAGAACTCGTGCGCCTCATGGTGGGACGAGAAATTACCAATCAATATCCCCGTGAATCCCACCCAATAGGTGACCCACTCCTTGTAGTCAAAGATTTAAGCAGCGACGATAAATTTCAGAATGTATCGTTCACCGTGCACGCCGGTGAAATTGTGGGCATGGCCGGCCTAGTGGGTGCCGGACGCACCGAGGTTATCCGCGCCATCGCCGGCTGCGACCCCGTCACGGGGGGAACCGTTATGGTCAATAATCACCCCCTTAAACTAGGTGATATTCGTCATGCTATCCGGGCCGGCATTGGGCATGTTCCCGAAGACCGCAAAGCCCAGGGACTCGTCCTGGGCGCTAGTGTCAATGAAAACCTAGGCTTCGCCACCCTGCAATCTACCTCCCGTTTCGGTCTCGCCGACCGACGCGGCCAAAAACAACGAGCCACCAAGGTTGCGAAACAATTACGCATCCGCATGGCCTCAATTGACCAGCCAGTCAAAGATCTTTCCGGTGGTAACCAACAAAAAACCGTCTTCGGCCGATGGGTGCTGGCCAACTCCCAGGTGCTGCTACTCGACGAACCCACCCGAGGCGTCGATGTGGGGGCCAAGGTGGAAATCTACCAACTCATCAATAGCATCACCAGCGCGGGTGGTGCAGTGCTCATGGTGTCATCCGAATTACCAGAAGTCATCGGCATGTCCGACCGGATTCTCGTCATGTCCGGCGGTCGACTAGCCGGCGAATTACCAGCAGGATCCTCCCAGGACGACATTATGGCACTAGCCGTTTCACATGTAGAAGATGCACTGCAAGATGCAGTTTTAGAGGAAATTACGGAGGAATCATGAGCCATACCCTCACGGCCACCAGACCAGCGTCGAAAAGCACAGCCCCGCACCCCATCGTCAACTGGATGATCAATAACGGTGCCCTCGTGGGGCTCATCATCATATGTGTGGGACTGTTCATCGCCACCCCACACTTTCTCACCACCACAAACCTCATCAATGTGGGTATTCAAACCGCTACCGTCGCCATTTTGGCATTCGGCATGACCTTCGTTATTGTGTCCGCCGGCATCGACCTCGCGGTAGGATCCGTGGCCGCATGTTCCGCCATGGTGTCGGCCGTATGCTTCGCCAAACTTGGTCTACCCGACTGGCTCATGATTATCGTTGGCCTGCTCGTAGGGCTTCTCGCCGGGGCGATCTCCGGCCTGGCCATCGCCTATGGTCGCCTCACTGCCTTTATTGCCACCCTAGCCATGATGTCCATCGCCCGCGGCGTCACTCTAGTGATCTCTAAGGGCAACCCAATGTCCGCCCCACCTTCGGTCACCATGCTGGGTAAAAACTATTTCGGCATTCCCATGCCCATCGTCATGATGGCATTATCAGGAGTGATCTGCTGGTTTATCTTGTCTCGCACAGTTATCGGCCGAAACATGTACGCAATCGGCGGTAATGAGGAAGCAGCCCGCCTCTCCGGTATCCCCGTGAAAAGCATCCAAGTAATTGTGTACTGTCTCTCAGGCCTTTTCGCCGGCCTCGCAGGGCTCGTTATCATGGGCCGCTTATCATCCGCACAACCCCAGGCCGCCTTGGGCTATGAGCTCGACGCCATTGCGGCAGTCGTCATCGGCGGGGCATCACTTGCTGGTGGTTCCGGCAAAGCCTCCGGCACCTTGGTGGGCGCAATTCTGCTAGCGGTTATTCGTAACGGCCTCAATATTTTGAATGTGCCATCATTCTGGCAACAAATTGTGATCGGCATCGTTATCGCCCTCGCGGTAGGTTTTGACGTAGTTCGCAACAAAACCAGTACCTAATTCACATGTTTTACGATACATTTAATGTGACTTCATTTTAGAAGCCGCAAATTGTTCTTGTTCCGAAAGGGTTCTACCTGTATGTTCAGCACTAAGCTTCGCAAAACACTTGCGGTCGTAGCCTCAGCAACTTTGCTTTGCACCAGTCTCACTGCCTGCAACCGCGACTCCGGCGGCAACAATGCCGCTGGTGATAGCGCAAACAAGTCAATCACCTTCGCTCTGTCCACCCAAGCCAACTCCTTCATGGTGAAGATGCGCGAAGGAGCCCAGAAAAAGGCCGATGAGCTGGGCCTCACCATCAACTTCCAAGACGCATCCGACGACTCCGCCACCCAGGCCAACCAGCTGGCCAATGCTGCGGCAACCGGCGCCGGGGCGGTCATTGTGAATCCCACCGACTCCGATGCCATGGCACCGGCTGTCAAGCAATTAACTGATGCAAAAATCCCAGTCGTGGCGGTCGACCGCGCCGTCAATAACGCGGAAGTATCTTCCTACATTGCTTCCGACAACGTGGGTGGCGGTAAGCAAGCCGCTAAGGCCTTGTCTGAGGCAATCCATGGGGAGGGCGAAATCCTGGTGTTGCAAGGCAAGACCGGCTCCTCAGCCTCCCGGGAACGGGGCCAGGGCTTCGACGAAGGTTTGAAAGACAGCCCCAATATCAAGGTTGTTGCCAAGCAAACCGCCGAGTTTGAACGGGTCAAGGGCCTGGACGTGACCACGAACCTGTTGCAGGCACACCCGAATGTCAAGGCCATTTTCGCAGAAAACGATGAGATGGCCCTGGGCGCCATTGAGGCCTTGGGCGATAAGGCCGGCAAGGATGTGATCGTGGTTGGCTTCGATGGTGTTGAGGATGCGTTGAAGGCCATCAAGGAAGGCACCATGTATGCTTCTATCGCCCAGCAGCCTGCCGATATGGCGGCACAAGCCGTAGTTGAGGCTTCAAAACTGCTCAAGGGAGAAGCCGCCACCAAAGAAATGCAGGTGGATGTGGTGACCGTCACCAAAGACAATGTTGACAAGTTCAGCGGCTAAGGTATACCGCTAAAAAACTAAAGGCAGGTGGAATGCTTCGGCCCCACCTGCCTTTGGTTTCCCATGCTGTGGATGGTTTCGGCAAAGCCCCGCAATCATGCCTAGGGTAATCCTCGCCAATAGTCATCCGCAATAGTTTTAATCCCTGCGAATGTGGAACTTACTCAGCTTCTGTCATCATTTCAGCAGCAAACGACACATTCAGCCACCTAGAAGATCAGACTGCCAAAGAACGCCGAACTCCCATGGTCATCCTCTGGAAACGGCAAAAACCGAGGTAAACGACATATTTTTATGATTTCCCGCCACAAACGGTTATTTTCTCGCAATACGCCTGAATAAGCTTGCCAATGATGATCGGTATCGCTATCACTACCCCCAATGGTAGGGTTTGACGTCATTCGCAATGAAATCGGTATCTAATTCACATATTTCACGATATATTTGATATGACTTCATTTTAGAAGCTGCAAATTATTCTTGAAGTTTATTCAGTTCCCGGGTCGCCCGCCATGCTTCTGGTGGTCCTAAAACCACCGAGATGCATAACCGTTACTTGAGAATTGGCAAAAACACAAGGTAAATAGCCATATCCTTCAGTATTTTGCTGCCCAGCTACTATCTACCAATATGATTGTTTCCCATCAATACGCCTGAATAAGCTTCCCTTTCCGAAAGGGTTCTACCTGTATGTTCAGCACTAAGCTTCGCAAAACACTTGCGGTCGTAGCCTCAGCAACTTTGCTTTGCGCCGGTCTCGCTGCCTGCAACCGCGACTCCGGCGGCAACAATGCCACCGGCGATCACACCACAACCGGCAGCGCCTCCGCCAAGACAATCACCTTCGCCCTGTCCACCCAAGCCAACCCCTTCTTTGTGCAAATGCGTGAAAGCGCCCAGAAAAAGGCCGATGAGCTGGGTCTTGCCATCAATTTCCAGGATGCAGCCGATGATTCCGCCACCCAATCTAACCAGTTGGCCAATGCCGCGGCTTCCGGCACTGGCGTGGTGATTATCAACCCCACAGACTCCGACGCCATGGCGCCGGCAGTGCAACAATTAGTTGATGAAAAAATCCCAGTCGTGGCGGTCGACCGCGCCGTCAATAACGCGAATGTTGCCTCCTATATCGCTTCCGATAACGAAACCGGCGGCAAGCAAGCCGCTAAGGTCCTATCGGATGCCATCAACGGGGAGGGCGAAATCCTGGTGTTGCAAGGCAAGACCGGCTCCTCAGCCTCCCGGGAACGAGGCAAGGGTTTTGATGAAGGGCTCAAAGACAACCCCAATATCAAGGTTGTTGCTAAGCAAACCGCCGAATTTGAGCGCGCCAAGGGCCTGGATGTGACCACGAACCTGCTACAAGCCCATCCGAACGTCAAGGCCATTTTCGCAGAAAACGATGAGATGGCCCTAGGCGCCATTGAAGCATTAGGAAGCAAGGCGGGGAAAGACGTGAAGGTAATCGGCTTCGACGGCGCCGAAGATGCGCTAAAGGCCATCAAAGACGGTCGCATGTATGCGTCGATTGCCCAACAACCCGTAAAAATGGCGGAGCAGGCCGTGATCGAGGCTTCGAAACTGTTAAAGGGGGAAACCGCCACCAAGAAGATGCAGGTGGAGGTTGTGGCAGCGACGAAAGAGAATGTTGACAAGTTCAGCAGCTAAGGTATAAACCTGAGACCAAAGCAGGTGGAGTGCTCCAGCTCTACCTGCTTCTTATTTTGCTTACACTATTACTCTCCCTACCTGCGTCAAGAAGCATAGGCTTATCGACGCAGGCTAACTAAGTAGTACGCTAAGTAAAATCTTTCTCTTCAACTGACCGATCTAGAACAAGAATGTGACTATCATGAAACGTGATGGATTGCTGAATCCTCAATTGAACCAGGCTATTGCCCGCCTAGGCCATACCGATACCTTTGCCATCTGCGACTGCGGTCTCCCGCTCCCTCCCCAGGCAAGAATTATTGACCTGACGCTGATTCATGGGGTCCCTAGCTTTGAACAGGTCGCCGAAGCCATTCTTAAAGAAGTTGTCATCGAAAAAGTCACCATCGCCACCCAAACCCCCGATGTGATAATCAACACATTACCGGCGGATGCGCCCATAACGAAGATAGATCATGAAGACTTTAAGAAGCAGATCAATGACTGCACTTTCGTCGTTCGCACTGGTTCTACCACGCCTTATGCAAACGCGATTTATTACTGTGGAGTCTCGTTTTAATAGTTTTGAGGAGCTCTTATGAGCATTATCGTTGTTGGCTCAATCAACGCCGACCTGGCGGTACAGGTCCATCGTCACCCTAAACCCGGCGAAACGCTTATGGGTAGCGGGGGCACGATTACCCCCGGGGGTAAGGGTGCAAATCAGGCGGTCGCGGCAGCACTCCAGGGTGCATCGGTGCGCTTTGTTGGTGCCGTCGGTAATGATGCCTACGCCACCCCCGCATTACGATGCCTCACCAAATCCGGAGTCGACCTCACCGGTATCAGCCACGTTGAGGACACCACCGGCCTAGCCGTCATCGCAATCTCGGCCGATGGTGAAAACACCATCATCGTCATACCCGGCGCGAATGCCTGGGTCGATGCAGAAGCGGTGAAGCAGCATGCCACTGACATTGCTGCCGCCGATATCGTGTTGCTCCAGGGTGAGATTCCCGCCGAGGGTTTCCAGGCAGCAGTTGATGCCGCCACTCACCGCGTGGTGATTAACCTTGCCCCGGTTGTCCCCGTGGATCGTGATGCTCTGCTCCAAGCAGATCCGCTCATGGCGAATGAACACGAAGCCGCCCTGGTGCTGCAACAATTAGGCCATGAAGTCGCCGAAGAAGACAGCAAGAATCCAGAGAAGCTGGCCGCAGACCTATTGGATGCTGGTTTCGCCTCTGTGGTGCTCACCTTGGGGGCTGCCGGTGCCTTGGTGGCTACCCCGGAGGGCAGCGAGCTTGTGCCTTCCCCTAAGGTCACCGCGGTGGACACCACCGGCGCCGGTGATGCATTCGCTGGTGCCCTGGTGGCCCGGCTGGATGCCGGAGATTCGCTCCTGGATGCCGCCCATCATGCAGTGCGAGTGGCCGCTTATGCTGTCACTGGTCGAGGCGCCCAAGACTCCTATCCCACGAAGGATGACCAACTGCCGCAGGTGTAGGGCACCAAGAACACATCGATAATATTCGAGGACAGGGTATGTTGGCGTGAGTCAACGTCAATATGCCCTGTCCCCAGTCACTTCCTCATTGCTAGCTTGACGCCGATAGTATCGTCGTCAAGCCACATTGTTATAAACCGAAACCCGCTACAGTATGGGCATGCGTATTATTCTTGCCTCTGGATCCGCATCTCGAAAATCTATTCTAGAATCCGCCGGGATAACACCTGTGCTTCACCCTGCTGATGTAGATGAAGACGCTATTATCGCTACCCTTACCGACGTCGCCCCCGAGGATGTGGTGCTCGCGCTAGCTCATGCTAAGGCAACCATGGTTGCCACCGAGCATCCGCATGATGTGGTGATTGGTGCGGATTCCATGTTGCTGCTCGACGGCGAGCTTCAGGGTAAGCCTCATACCGAGACAGAGGCGATAAACCGCTGGCACAGGCAACGCGGTAAAACCGCGCAGCTCATCACCGGCCATCACATTATTGCGCCGAGCACCAACTATTGCGCGGCAGCGACAACCACCGTGCGGTTTGCCGCGGACATCACTGATGCCGACATTGCCGCCTACGCCGCAACTGGGGAACCGTTGCCGTGCGCGGGCGCATTTACGCTAGAGGCCTTGGGTGGTTGGTTTATTGATCGTATCGAAGGGGATCCTTCGAACGTCATTGGGTTATCTCTGCCGGTGGTTCGGCGTGCCCTGTACCATTTTGGGTATGATGTACACGATTTTTGGAACCGTCGAAAAGCAGAATAATGACACAATTTAACGACATGCTTGCCCCGCCACCAATCAAGTTGCCGAAAGACCTGGTGCCCACCCCCATCACCGAGTCTGTGGTGTTGGCACACCCGGCATCACCGTTAGCGTGGGCCACCCTTGCCGAAGAGAAGATCGCTGCGGCCGCTGCTACCCCCGACGATCCGGCAACGCAGGCTGTGGCCTACGCCTATGCCCGTACCGGCTATCACCGCAGCTTGGACCGGCTGCGCGCCAATGGTTGGAAGGGTTGGGGTCCGGTACCGTATTCGCATCTGCCGAATCAGGGCGTGTTGCGTGCGATTGCCGCGCTGGCCCGGGCATCCGTAATGATTGGCGATCAGGCTGAGTATGACCGGTGTCGCCAGATGTTGTCCGACGCGGACCCGGACTGTGTGGGACCGCTGCTTGACGAACCGCTCAAATAGCGCTGAGCCGCTGTGCTTGCAGCTAGCATGGTAAAAGGCGGCATAGCGGCTAGGGCAGTAGGGAATCGTTAAGATCGTGCAGCTCAGCGGCATTGCCCGGAATGCTGGCGGGTTCCCTGCTTGTTGCGGTTGTTGGGGACCGATTTGTGTTGGTCAGCTGCCGCGGATAATCCCCCGGGGCAGCTGGGGCGCCTGGCTGCACCTCGCCCGACACTGCGGGTTCCGAGGGGACCGCGACCGGAACCGACGCAGTTTCGCCCGCGCCACCAGCACTATCGGCTGCAGTGGCAGGCGCGCTGCCCTTGTGTACGCCTTTTTGAGCGGTAACCGGTCGTTCTTTTTCTCGAACCGGTGCGGCCTCAATGACGTTTTTAATCTTGTCCCATAGGAAGGGGACCAGCGTCAGCACATAGTCATCGGACATGTGGTTGCCGTCGCGGTACACATAGATATTGCCGATCACCGGTGGGCAGAAATTATTAGGGCAGAGCCATTGGGAGGTGTCCACCGCCACCTGGTTTGGCGCGGTCAAGTATTGTGCAGCGGGATCCGTTGGGGAATAGATATCGGATCGTGGCCGCCCACATTTTTGCAGATCGTGGGTTTCTTTCCAGCATTCGGACACCATCTGCCCTGTGCCATCGGGGTTGAGGAACCATGGGTTATCGCGCAACCCAACAAACGGGATGTTCTCGCGGGATAGGAAATCCCACAGGGTGCGGTAGGAAATGGGCGCCTCGTCGAGGAAGCTGCCGCGCTCCAGCAATGGCCGGGTGGAGTTGGTAATCACCACATCGGGTTTGTCGGTGCGGAGCCGTTCCAGCATTTTCCGGTTAAAAATCGCGCATTCGGGTGTGAAGCCATCGTCCCGGTCTTCGGCGAATGCCGGACAGCTTTGGCGCACGATAGGCACAACCCGGAAGTGATGTTGTTTTCCGAGTTCGTCCAGGGCGGCCATCCATTGTTCCGCGTGGGATCCGCCGACTACGTATACGAGTTTGTCGGCGGTTTTATCCCCATACACGCATTTTTCTGGGTAGCGATCAATGGCGATTTCTTCTGGATTGTCGTGGAGGAACGACATGCAACCGTCTTTCCACGCTGGTGACACCAGGTCCGCCAACATGTATGGGTCGGGTTGGGGTTCGACCTCGGGGATGCGGGCCGCTCCCAAGGCTGCCGCCCCCGGATATAGTGTCGGGTCTAGTCGCATTTGTGATGCCCGCTGCACGTCATCTTGCCAAATGACGGGTACGTAGGCGATCACGGCCACGAGCACTGCGATGAGGATGGCGCCGAGCAGGCGGAATCGGGCGGCCCATGCCTGTTTTAATTGTTGCAGTGCTTCAATGGCACGGTGGTCACCAGCCATGGGGCGTTTGCCGTGTTGGCGTAGCGGTTCCTCAATGAACCGGTGTGATAAATCCGCCAGCAACAGTGATACGGCGATGACGATGACGCCCATGATAATGCTGGGGTGGGTTTTGTTGTAGTAGACCGTGACCAGAATCAGCATGGGCCAATGCCACAGGTAGAGTGGGTATGCGATGGTGCCCAACCATCGCATAAACCTTCCGGCCAGCCAATTCACCCCGTGGCCACCGCCGAGGACTACCAATGCTGCACCACCGAGCGGGTAGAGCGTGGCCGGTCCAGGGAACTGTTTCACACCATCCATAACTAAACCGGTGGTGAGCACAAGCACTAACCCAATCCAGCTGAAGAATCGTTGCAGCCGCGGATTGAGTTTGATGCGGGTGGCGAACAGCGCCAGCAGGGCACCTAAGGTGAGCTCCCACATTCGGGAGAACGTGGAATAGTAGTTCAGCGACTGGTTTTCCGAAATATAAAGGTAGGTGGCACATACGAAGGAGGCAATAGTGACCAGCAGCAGCGTGGGACCCGCTAATCGGCGGGGACTCGCGGTTTTTCCCGCGGCGATAAGTCTACGGGCAAAAATCGCCACCACGGTCGCCAGCAGGATAGCAAAAATATAAAACTGTCCCTGAACCGCCATGGACCACAAATGTTGCAGCGGGGAGACCTTATTACTGGCGGCACCATATGATGCGCCTTGGGATGCCAACATCCAGTTTTGGTAGTAGCCAAGACATGCCCATACTTGGGACGCCAGATTGAGGTTGCGTAGCTCTGGGGTGATGAGAGCGACGGTGAGGACGGTGGCGCCTAAGACAACAACGAGCACGGGCACCAGGCGTCGGAGGGTACGCCAGAATGGCCACCAGGGGTTGAGGTTGGCGCCTTCCCGCGTCGCATAGCGAAGTTGGGCGCCGAGGAAAAAATAACCTGACAGTAGGAGGAAAACGTCGACGCCGCCGGAGACTCTACCGACGAACACGTGGAAGAGCACCACAAAGGCAATGGCAATACCGCGGAGCCCATCGAGGTCATAGCGGTATTTACTTGCGTTGAGTTGCTCCATTCATCTCCCCAGACGTTGTGACTTTAGGTTATGGCTTAGATTGTGGTCGTGAATATACGCCACTGAGACACTAGTTCCTGGACACCATATAAGCAGCAAGACCTCCGCAGAAATCTTACCGCAGATATGGTAATTCATTGGTTTATTGCTTCGGCAATGCTGCTACCATCCGGGGTTAGTCACTGGCGTGGTGGTGTTACACACAGATCACTATGGTACTGAGCTTGCCGCTAGTACTCCCCTGTTTAGGTTAGTTTTCTGCGCACCCCACCAGGGTATGTGTCCGAGCGTGCAAATCCCCCAGCACATGTGGCATGGGTGCTGGGGGTTTCTTTGTGCTTGACGACGAGCTTCGTTAGGTGTTCTTGGCCTCGACTCGGCCAATGGCTTCCTTCGCCACAAGCTCTTGGATGCCCATGTGGAGTTCGGAGGTGAATCCGACGCAGGAGCAGTTGATTTCCCCGAGAACGTAGGTGTCGGATCCGTCTTCCGCATCGGCAAGCATGAAGTCGGCAGTCCAGATCAGTGGGATATTGTCGCCGCCGAGTTTTTCGGCGATGACTGGGCGGGCGGCAGCAAACATGTCGACCAGGTCTTGCCAGGATTCGGGCTTGTCGTAGGTGTATTTTGCGCCAGAGAAGAGGGTAGCGGAGAAGTTATCGCCGCCGGCGGCCGGCTTCTTGTGAACCACAAATACCGGGTGAGGGCCAACCAGGAGGATACGGATTTCCCCTTCGACAATGCGGGGCATGAACCGCATGTCGACGAGCATGCCATTGTCACCAATGATGTATTGATCGCAGAAATCCATGAATTCGCCGAGTTCCCGGATTTCGGTGTGATTGTCCACGGCCTCGGTGCAGCGGAGTTTAGTGTCAAGCGGCAGGGCGGTTCCGGGGGTGACGCTGGCTGCGAGTTCTTTGTCTTCAAGTTGCACGCGCCAAATGCCGGAGCCGGTGGAGCCACGGTTTTGCTTCAGAACTCGTTCCCCGTAGGACAAGGAGGTGGGGAAGGTCTTGTGGAAGGTTTCCACGTCGTAGTAGGCGGCGGTGTCGGAGGGCACAAGGTCGGTGTCTTTGAGTTTGACCAGAGCATCCTTGGCGCCATAGGCCATCATCTCGGCTGGGGTTGACATGCCCACCAGGCCGGCTTCGCTGAGTTTGGTGAGCAGATCAAAGTAGCCCTTTTCCCCACCGGGAATGTTTCCGGGGTTCACGCGGGAAATATAAGCATCGAAATTCGAAGAAACATATTCGAATAGGGTTTCGGCCCATTCTGGCCGGTAGTACACTACTTCGGCATGCCAACCAGCGTCTTTAATGGCATTAACGATGGGCATAGTATCTTTTCGGTGCCCGTCAATGAATTTGTCGGAGCCACCTTCGACTTCAAAAACCACGATGCTTTTGTGCACAGCAGTACCCTTTCGCTGGTAATTATTGTTCACCTATTAGTGGGGTGAACAAGAACTGATAAGTTGGAGCCATTGTTTTGCGTGTTTCATATAACAACTGGTGAGTGCCGGTGAAACCATGCATTGGCATATAGAAAACTATAGTGAATTCACCAGTCCCACTGGGATGGAGTAATCAATAACACAATGTTACATGCCTAGTTTCGTGGGTAATTTACAACTAATAATTACCCCCACCATAGGCCATTATAGGGTAACTACCCCCGCCCACTACACCCATTGATTGAGCCCTTTTCGATGGTTAACCCCCTATGGGGTTAGCGTCGACAAGCAAAAATCGGCATATCTTTGGTCACATTTATAGTACTAAACGGTAACAATCCACTTTTCTCTACGATAGAGAACTAGATTACTTAATTTAAGAAGTGTTAATTATCTCCATGCAACTGAAAGGTGCGCTATCCCGCTATGCCCGCTTCTTTTGACCCCCAGCCGCAATTTCAAAATTATGCACATCCTGAGCGACTCGTGTCAGCGTCCTGGCTCTCAGCCCGCCTGGGCACCCCCGGACTGCGAGTCGTGGAATCCGATGCCGACCCACTACAGTATGACATCGGGCACATCCCAGGCGCAGTCCGCATTGATTGGCGACGCGAATTAAACGATCCATTGTCCCGAGACCTCTTGACCGCCGAAAGCTTTGCTGCACTCATGTCGGCAAAGGGCATCAATCGAGACGACACGGTGGTCGTGTATGGAGATAAAGCAAATTCCTGGGCGGCTTTTACCATATGGGTATTCGAATTATTCGGGCACCAGGACGTGCGACTGCTCGATGGGGGACGCGACGCATGGATGGCGGAGGAACGCGACACGTCTTTTGTGGTGCCAGACTACCCGCCCACACAATACCCGGTGGTGGAACGAGACGATGTAACCAATCGGGCATTCGTGGCCGACGTACTCGCCGGAATAACGAAGCTTTCCAAGAATGGCGCAGAAGGCCAATCATCCGACCCGAGCAACGACACAATTGCGATCGTAGATGTCCGAAATGGGAAAGAATACATGGGAGACATTCCCGACAACTCCCCTGATTCAGGGGTAATTCGACACGGTCACATTCCCTCCGCAATCAATATTTGCTGGGAAAACTCGGTGCTCGTGAATGCCCGATTCCGATCAGTCTCGGATCTCAAAGCCGCCTTTGCGCCAGCGCTAAAAGCCGAAAAAGTGTTCGTATATTGCTACCAGGGACATCAGGCAGCTCACGCATGGTTCGTATTAAAATACCTGCTCGGACACAATAATGTGGTTAATTATGATGGTTCATGGGCAGAATGGGGAAATATGATACGTATGCCTGTTCGAAAAGGATCCGATCCCGATAATGTGGAAATGTCGCTTTCGTGGACGGGAACCCACATGTTATAAGGCTGGTTTTGTACATTTTGCTTCCCATGGGGGATAAATGTGTAACAATATTGTACGCCGAATACTTAAATAAATTGTGATGGTTCACGGGAGGCTTCATAAGCCTTAGCTGAACCTATCCCCCGCCAATAACCACGGCAATAGCAAGTATGACGCATCTGCTGACAACTCGCATAATTTACCAGGAGAGCTTCACGTGACTGTGGAATCAAGGAAAATCACTAAAATTCTTGTCGCCAACCGCGGCGAGATCGCCATTCGTGTTATCCGTGCTGCTCGTGATGCTGGAATCCCCAGCGTTGCGGTGTATGCCGAACCAGATGCCAATGCCCCTTTTGTCAGCCTTGCTGATGAAGCTTTCGCTTTAGGCGGCCAAAACTCCGCAGAGTCTTACCTGGTCTTTGACAAGATCCTCGATGCTGCTAAGAAATCTGGGGCGAACGCTATTCACCCCGGATACGGTTTCTTGTCCGAAAATGGCGACTTTGCCGAGGCCGTCATCAATGCCGGCTTGATCTGGATCGGTCCGTCCCCACAGTCGATTCGGGACTTGGGCGATAAAGTCACCGCCCGCCACATTGCCCAGCGCGCCAAGGCCCCCATGGCCCCGGGCACGAAAGAGCCGGTGAAAGACGTCAATGAAGTAGTAGCATTCGCCGAGGAATTCGGGTTGCCCATTGCTATTAAGGCTGCTTTCGGCGGTGGCGGCCGCGGCATGAAAGTGGCTTACACCAAGGAAGAAGTCCCAGAGCTTTACGAATCCGCCACCCGTGAGGCATTAGCCGCATTCGGCCGAGGCGAATGCTTCGTGGAACGATACATGGACAAGGCCCGACACGTGGAATGCCAGGTGCTGGCCGACATGCATGGCAATGTGATCGTGGCCGGTACCCGTGACTGCTCGTTGCAGCGCCGGTTCCAAAAGCTCGTGGAGGAGGCCCCGGCTCCCTTCCTCACCGAGGAGCAGCGCACCACTTTGCATGAATCTGCGAAACGGATCTGCAAGGAGGCCGGCTACTACGGTGCCGGCACGGTGGAATACCTGGTGGACTCCACCGGGCTCATTAACTTCCTGGAAGTCAATACCCGGTTGCAGGTGGAACACCCGGTGACAGAGGTCACGACCGGTTTGGATCTGGTGCGGGAACAGTTCCGCATCGCCGAAGGCAAAGAGCTGCACATCAAGCAGGATCCCACGCCTCGCGGGCACGCATTCGAATTCCGCATCAACGGTGAAGATGCCGGCAGCAACTTCATGCCGGCCCCCGGTGCGATCACCAAATATGTTGAGCCGTCCGGCCCCGGTGTGCGCATGGATTCTGGTGTGCGAGAAGGCTCCGTGGTTGGGGGCCAGTTCGACTCAATGTTGGCAAAGTTGATTGTGTTCGGTGAAACCCGTGAGGAAGCATTGCAGCGCTCCCGGCGCGCACTGTCCGAATATGTGATCGAAGGCATGCCAACTGTGGTGCCATTCCACCGGCATATTGTGGAGAATCCGGCCTTTGTTGGTGATGATACGCACTTTGATGTGTATACCAAGTGGATTGAGGAGGAATGGGAGAACCCGATTCCGCCCTATGTTGATCCTGCGGATGCGGAGGAAGCGGAAGAAGCTACCCCGAACCAAAAGGTTGTGGTGGAGATTGATGGCCGGCGGGTTGAGATTGCGCTACCGGGTGATTTGGCGTTGGCTGGCGGCGGTGCTGGTGGCGCTAAGAAGAAGGCAAAGAAGCGTCGTTCCGGTGGTTCTAAGGCGGGTGTTTCTGGTGATGCCGTGGCCGCCCCGATGCAGGGCACTGTGATTAAGGTGAATGTGGAGGAAGGCCAGGAGGTCGCCGAGGGCGAAGTCGTGGTGGTTTTGGAGGCCATGAAGATGGAGAACCCGGTGAAGGCCCATAAGTCTGGGGTGGTCACTGATTTGGCGGTTTCTGCTGGTGAAGGCGTGACCAAGGGTTCGGTCATGATGGAACTGAAGTAGAAGCTGACTATGAGCTGCTGACCACTGGCCGGTGAACTGGTGGCTGGTGCTGGTGAGCCTGCCGGGTTTACAGCACCAGCGCGATGCTGACAGCAAGGTTGCGTAAGTCCGTCGATCCTCATGTTTTATTGGTGGGGGTCGGCGGATTTTATTGTTCTCAATCATTCCGCGGCGGGTCCTATGGTGTTGAAAGCTCCACTTGTGGCTTGCGGTTGTGCTGCGATCTCGGCGTTGTGGTTGTGCCGTTGGAAAGTGGAGCTTTCAAATTCGGTGATTGGCTATGAATGCTGGGGAATGGTGTGAGTTGAGTGCGCTTCATGGCCGGGAATGCGCATCCTACATACCTCCCACATGCGTCTGCATGCCGTTGTCGCTCGAATTCAACCACCGCCGGCAACGGTATCGGTTGTGCTGAGCTGTACTTTCTCGATTCAGCCTCCTTGGTGGGAGTCGCCTGTCACCACAACTCCAGCTCAGCACATTTGATTCCCAGCCGTCCCTGCGGTTCCGCGACGGGACAGCTCAAGGCGGCTCAAGGCTTTCGGGTGTTTTCGGCATATTACCGAGGGCTTCATAGCCCCAGACGCACAAGTAGCAGTTTCACTGAGCTGGGGTTGTGGTAGACAAGGCATGCGGCTACAATGCATCCCCCACACAGCGATGTAGCACCATGAGTACCCCAGCTCAGCAAGGTTGAAGCATTGTGAAGGTTTTGTGGGTAATGGTGGCCAGATCACTAGAACTAGCAGTGCGGTTCCGGGAATGGTTGGGATTCCCCACCGAGCGACTTCCTTAAGCCCCCTTTTGGGTTACCACCTATGCTGAGCACACACACGCATTGGTAGAAGTGGAGCTTTCACCCTGCCAGCATACGACGTGAAAATGGGAATGATCCCCTGGCCGCCAACAGCGGTTCTGGGGATCATTCTTTGTAAGAGCTTTGTCAGTTTTCTTTTTCTTGAGGCCGACCATGCAGGAGGGATTTCACCCGATCCAACGCGGTGGCGGATTTCGCAGCTTCCGTCCCGGCTTAGCTGCTACTGACTTCGCCAAGTTGGGACATGACTGCGTTATATACTTCTTCCACTTCGGGCCCGACCACCACCTGGTATTGGCCGCCAGCCTGCACCACGTCGCGGACACCGTTGAGGTTGGTGATGATGTCAGTTTCGGCCTTGGTAGTGTCCTTCAGGTAGAACCGCACCCGGGTGATGCAGTATGTGACGCTACGGACGTTTTCCTTGCCACCAATGTTGTCGATAATGTCCCAGGCCAGGGCATCATAGCCGGTGAGCTCCGCGGGCCGGTTGGGATTTTCGGCAGGCGTCAGCTCCTTGGGGGTGGGTGCAGCCTGCAGCACGGGCGGTTCCGCCTTGACGTAGGCCACAGCGACTTTGTCACCGGCTTCGGCGGGCCCCTCGTCGACGTCAATGTGGTCGAGTTTTTTGGCGGTGTTCGTCACCGTCACCACGGTGGTGGTATCTTTACCGCCTTCTTTGATTGCCTCAACATCCATGGTGCCAATGTTTTGCCCGGCTTTAACCTCGTCCCCTTTGGCGATGGTCAGGGTGAAGGGTTTGCCTTCTAATTCCACGGTGTCAATGCCCAGGTGCACGAGAAATTGCAGGCCAGACTCGGTTTTAAAACCCACCGCATGGAGGGTTTTCGCCACCATTATGACAGTGCCGGTCACCGGCGAAACTACAGTGCCGCCGGGTGGTGCACTGATTCCAAAACCATCGCCCACAGATTTCTTCGATAAAACTGGATCGGGCACATCAGTGATATCAATGATGGTGCCGGCGATAGGTGCCACCACTTCAACGGTGGTTGGCGTTGTAGAACTAGTCACTATGCAACTACCTCTTTCTTCATGGTCAGAGCTTCATAGGGGTGAAGCTGAATCGTGTTGACAACAAGGGGGTGCGAATAGTTAGTGATGAGCACTTTCCCTGTTGCGAAGTCTCTAAGGAATATCGTACGTAATTTTCTTGTCGGATAGGTGAACGATCACCAGAAGTTATTCATCCCTATGAGCGTGGGTAAAGGTAAACCTATGGATGATCGAGCTGGCACTGGAAATGATCCCCTGGCCGCCACTGGGTCAGGCACATCAGTGATATCAATGATGGTGCCAGTAATAGGCGCCACCACCTCAACGGCGGTTGGCGTTGTAGAACTAGTCACTATGCAACTACCTCTTTCTTCAAGGTCAGAGCTTCATAGGGATGAAGCTGAATCGTGTCGGCAACAGTGGGATTCGGATAGTTAGCAATGAGCACTTCCCCTGTTGCGAAATCTGCTGGAATGTCGTACGCAATTTCCTTGTCGGATAGGTTAACGATCACAAGGAGTTTTTCGTCCTCGTGAGTGCGGGTGAATGCGTAAACCTGTGGATGTTCGAGCTGGTACGGCTGATATTCGCCGATGGAGATGGCAAGGTGTTGTTTCCGCAGACGGATGAGTTTTTTGTAGTAGGCGAGGATTTTTCCGCCCTGTTCTTCGGCCGCCACATTGATGTGCTCTTGGTTGGTGGGTCGTAACCACGGGGTGCCCGTCGTAAAGCCAACGTTCGGGCTGTCGTCCCACTGCATGGGGGTACGGGAGTTATCGCGGGCCTTCGAACGCACGATCGTAAACGCTTCGGCCGCGTCGAGACCTTGGTCGATGAGCGCGTTGTAGGCGTTGCGGGCTTCGACATCAACATAGTCGTCGATGCTGTGGTATTCGGGATCGGTCATGCCGATTTCTTCGCCCATGTAAATGTAGGGGGTGCCGCGCAGCATATGGATCATGGTGGCCAGCATGGTTGCGGATTCCACCCGGTATGTTGTTGGGTCGCCGAAGCGGTTGACGGATCGCGGCTGGTCGTGGTTGTTGAGGAAGAGCGCGTTCCAACCGTTGCCTTCTTGCATGCCCAATGCCCATTCGTTGAGGGTACGTTTGAGGTCGATGGGGTTGAACCGCACATTGCTCCATTTTTGCCCATTAAGGTAGTCCACTTTGAGGTGGTGGAAGCTGAATACCATGTCGAGCTCATGGTTGTCGGGGTTGGAGTATTCCACGCAGTTTTGAATGCTTGTCGACGACATTTCGCCGACGGTCACCGAGTCGGGATCCTGGCCAAAACTCTCGGCATTCAATTGTTGAAGGTAAGCGTTGACGTCGGGACCGTCGGTGTACATGTAGCGGGGGTCTTCACCCGGTGCCGAGGATTTCAGTTCCGCGGCCTTGCCGATGACGTTGATGACATCAAAACGGAAACCGTGGATTCCTTTGGCCCGCCAGAAGTTCACGATTTTTACCATTTCGTCGCGCACTTCTGGGTTACGCCAATTCAGATCAGCCTGGGTGGGATCATAAAGGTGGAGATAGTAGTTGCCGGTGTCGCCGAAAGGCGCCCAGGCGGGACCACCGAATTTTGATTCCCAGTTTGTGGGCAAGCCACCGTCTGCGGCGGGCGGCCGAATAATGTAGAAGTCTTGGTATTTTTTATCGCCGGCGAGGGCCTTTTGGAACCATTCGTGTTCAGTCGACGTGTGGTTGAGTACCATGTCGAGCATCACGCCGATGCCGTTGTCGGCGAGCGTGCGCACGAGTTCATCGAAGTCATCCATGGTGCCGATAGCGGGATCGATGTTGTAGTAATCGGCAACATCATAGCCGCCGTCACGTTGTGGGGAGACGAAAAATGGATTGAACCAAATCATGTCGATCCCAAGGGAGGCTATGTAGGGGATTTTTTCGATGACACCCCGGAGGTCCCCTATGCCACTTCCGGTCGTGTCCCGGAATGATTTCGGATAAATCTGGTAGATAGCATATTCACGAAAACCCACTTTTGTGGGGGGCTTCCCCATAATTTTCTCCTTACCAAGAAGTAAATGATAAACATGACGATCGACAAATATTTATCATTTTGAGATATATTTCACAACATTTATCGGGTAGTGGTCTTCACTATACACTCCCTTATTAAGAATGCAGCCCATATTATGATATTTGTAGGTTAAATATCACATGAAAGTCTTATATTGGTATTCATCACCAAGTACACATAGCGGGCCACCCCCGACCAGGGCCATTCAGAGGAACCAATGGAACCCATAGTCACCACCAGACAAACTCCGGACGACCCACCTCGACAAGCCCGCAATCACATACGAACACCAGTTTGTTTTACCAGCACACCTAGCCACACAAGTCCAATTTGGCGCGTGTTACACGCCACCACCCCCACAGACATCAGAGAACCCGTGTTCTGCAAAATCTATGGTGCAATAACCAACATTTGCCATCAGAAAGATATGACAATGTGTGTACCCCCGAAAAGACCTAAGCTGGTTTGAAGTACCATGGTAACCATGGCATTTTTACTGAAACTCATCGCTATCATCCTGCTTTTAGTAGCACTCTTTGCGTTTTACCAATCATGGAAAGCGAAAAAATCTGCCTCAAACGAGGGTGCTAGACAACGCAACGATCCCCTCGCCTTCGCCGCTGGCGTATCCGGGGAAAACGACTTCAACCCACAAGTCATAGGCCCCGGCGCAATCCTCAGCCGCGGCGGCATCGACTATGTGGTGCGGGGCACGGTGACACTCAGCCAGGGACCATTCGTGTGGTACGAACACATGATCGATGGTGGCTCCGGTAGCCTATGGCTCAGCGTCGAGGTTGATGAGGGACAATTAGAACTCGTGCTCTGGAATCCCCGGAAAGATCTTAACCTTGACCCACATGCCACCATCGAAGTTGATGGGGTGACCTACCGGGAGATCGAACGCGGCGGCGCCCGCTACACCACCGAGGGCACCACCGGCCTGCCCGCTGCCGGCGACATGAGCTACGTGGACTACGAAGGCCCGAATGGGATGCGGTTAGGCCTGGAAAAATATGGGCCAACCACCCCGTGGGAAGCCACCATAGGCCAGGTTGTTACCCCAGGCGAATTTAATGTTTTCCCGGCCCCACCCGCCCAATAAGGGAATTGAACGTTCATGATCGAATTCACCATTCCTCAAAAAGACGTGTCTGCCGACGCGCTGGGATTATGTTTAGGCGGTCCGGCGCCGGAAGACCAACTTGCCGACACCGTTTTCATACCAGCAGACCAATCCGATGATGGGCAACACTTTTGCCTGCGCCTGTGCATTATCGGGGCCTCACATGTTGCCGAGCTTCTTGATAGAGAGAACACCGTGGTGTTGCGGGAAGAAGTTTCGTGTGCCGCCCAACAACATGGTGGGGAACCATTACGCGATGTCCAGGAACTAACCATGCCACATTCCCACGGTCAATATCGTTTCCATGCCGAGCATTTGTGCTATTCCCCGGAAGGTTTCACCGCCGCCGCGACGGACCTCTGTGCCGTCTTTGATGACGATTGGCTCGTAGGGACTTTTCCTGGAGAAGGAAAATACCACATCACAGCACTATTTGGTATGCCCCAGCACGATGGATGGCTTTGGGACACCTATCATCTCTACCCCAATGACTACACGGTGGTGCACACCACATCGACGTTTCAGCCGCTATCGCAACGCACAACCACAAGCTAGCAATGCGGAATTCTAATGGATCGAAGAGACTGTAAGGACATAAGTCATGGAAAGTAGCAAGTGGCTGAAGATCGCTATCGCCTGCCTGATTGGTGCGGTACTCACGTTTGTTCTGGGGTATGCGGTATCGTCCGATAACACCGACATCAGTAAATATATTGCGAAAACGTATAAAAAGGCGAATGCGTCAGGTTTTGCCTCGGACCAAGCCGTGTACTCCTGCTCCGGTGAACCCAAAAAGGTAGCAAACGATATTGTTACCAAGGGGCCACGGCGGCCAGACGCGCAAAAGGAAGACCCCAAAACCAACACCGTCTATTTACGCTACCCCAAGAATTTAGTGCAGGTATTAACAAAAAATAATCAATGCCTGATTGTGGTGGAAAGCCATAAACGACTCAATAACGGCACCTATGTGTTCATGGGTCCAGGTTTCGGGCCGTCATCACCAGGATCATCATCGGGTGGCCGATCCGGTTCCGGCAGCGGCGGCGGAGGTGGCGGCTCCGGTAGTGGTGTGAAATAAGCAGGTGAAATAATGAATGGGATGAATAACCAATAATCGATAGGGAGTGATAACACATGTATCACATACTGCTGGCCGCACAACCAACCGCGCTGCTCACGGAAGTTCCTGCGCCAGACCAGCCACTAGGTCAAGGTGTTATCAGCACCCTCGCCTATTTCGTCCTGTCCATGGCGATTTTCGGCATTGGTTTTATCGTCCAAGACCTGCTCACACCAGGCAAATTCCGCAAACAAGTCTTTGTGGACAACCTCCCCAATGCCTGCGTGCTGGCCGGATCGCAGGCCATAGCAATCGGTATTGTTTTAGCCGCCGCCATATCAACCTCCCCAACTGACTTGGTAGCAGGACTCATCGCCACCGCCGTCTACGGGACCGTGGGACTAGTGCTGCAAACCATTTTCTTAGTGCTATTAGAATGGTTGAACCCGGAAAAATTCCGCTACGTGGTAGAAGACACCAAATTACGGCCATCAGTGCTGCTCAGCGGCATCATTCTCATCGTCGTGGGAGTCATTAACGCCGCATGTCTCCTGTAGAAATATCGCCAGCAAAACGGTTTCTGCTGCTGGTGTCGGTATCCATCTGTGCCGCAGCCGGCCTGGTCTACGAACTGGCCCTCATCTCCCTATCCACCGTGCTCAACGGGGGCAGCATCGTAGAAACCTCCCTCATTGTGGCGGGGTTCGTTGCCGCCCTCGGCCTGGGCGCCCTCGCGGCAAAACCCTTGCTTCACCGGGCCGAAATTTCGTTCCTGATGATCGAGCTGCTCCTGGGGCTCATTGGCGGCATGAGCGCAATGTTGCTCTACATTACGTTCGTTATCATCGGGCAATCCCTCATTATTCTCACCCTATCGACCCTGGTCATTGGCATGTTCGTGGGTGCCGAACTGCCGCTACTCATGACGTTATTCCAACGCGGCCGGCTTGTCGACGCTGCAACCTCCGGCTCGGTGCTGGCCACCCTCAACGCCGCCGACTACCTGGGGGCGCTATTGGGCGGCCTGGCTTGGCCATTCCTGCTCCTCCCCTACCTGGGGCTCATGCGGGGCACGCTGGCGGCTGGACTACTCAATCTCACCGCAGCCCTCGCAATCTCCATCATTGTGCTCCGCCACGACCTCAAGGTTCGACAGTTTTATGTGATTATGACCGGTCTTCTTGCCGCAATAAGCGTGCTGGTGGTGCTGTTTATCCGCAGTGATGGCATTATCACCACCGCCCGGCAACGGCTCTACGAATACCCGATCGTGTTCACTGCCCAAACCAACTACCAGGAAATCGTCGTCACGCAATGGGGGAAGGATCGGCGCCTCTACCTCAATGGTGGCCTGCAATATTCCACCAGGGATGAATACCGCTACACCGAATCACTCACCTATCCAACCCTCACGGACACCACCGAATCGGTGCTCATCATTGGGGGCGGTGATGGGCTGGCCGCCCGGGAACTCCTGAAGGTACCAACAATTCACCGAATCACCCAAGTGGAATTGGATCCCATGATGATCGAGACGGCCAACACGGTGTTATTGGCCGATAACCAGGGGGCACTCAAAGACCCAAAAGTCCATGTTGTCATTGATGATGCCTTCAGCTGGGTGCGCGCTGGGGGCGATGGGCAGCGATATGACGCGATCATTGTGGATTTACCGGATCCCGATACGGAGATCGTGGGGAGGCTGTATACGGAGGAATTCTATGCGATGCTGCTCAAGCAGCTCACGTCGCGGGGGATTATGACGGTGCAGTCAAGCAGCTCGTTTACCACACCGGATGTGTTTTCCCGAATCTATTCAACGTTGCAGGCGGCCGGGTGTCACACGGTGGTGCCATATCATGTGCATGTTCCCACGTTTGGGGACTGGGGGTTTAATTCGTGTTTTGCGGGTTCGCAGCCGTTTCAGCTACCCGCCACCCTCCCGAAAGATGTGAAGTTTATCACCCCGGAGGTCCTAGCGTCAGCAACTGTTTTTGGGTTAGATAATCAACCACGAAAGCTGGATCCAAACACATTAGACCATCAACGCATTGTAGATGATTTGCGTCGTGGTTATCGGGATACTGGGGCGTAAAATTTGGGGGTATTCTTTCGATAGTTTATCCGAGTTTTTCACTACTATCTAACCCGAAAAATACCCCCTAAATAGGTAAGTTCGTGTGGCATGGGTGATTGCGCTAAGTGACGCCTAAGCGCAAGAATATGAACGATTCACTCCCAAATTGTAGGTAAGACTTATCAAGGTTTTGCACTATATCATTTCAACTTTGGAGGTTTGTCTTATGCCCCACTCCGACCAGATGCTTACATCGGTAAGCATTGGTCAGCGCTGCGTGCTTGCTGACATCAACACAGAAAAGCTGAATGAGGCCACCCGTCGGCGCCTCGCCGAGCTGGGATTTCGACCAGGCATCACAGTTACCATTACCCAAAAAATTAACAGTGGTGGCCGGGTTGTCAAAATTGGTAGCACTCGCTATGCAATTGACGGCCCCACTGCGCGCCAACTCCATGTGAATCCGATCCCCGCCTGATTTGGGCGCATTATCGCTGCGTATCACGTCGTAAAGCGACAAAAGCTATAAGGACCATCATGACAACAACCCCTGCCCCTAAAGCAACAACATGCCATTGCGAATCGCACGGGCATGCTATGGCCCCCAAGGGCGCCCCCATCGTGGCACTCGTCGGCGCACCCAATGCCGGCAAATCCACGCTTTTTAACAGCCTGACCGGTGCAAAAGCCCGCATGGGCAACTGGCCGGGCACCACCGTCGAGGTGAGCCGCGGCGCCTGGAAGCAATCCAAAGACGTTACCTACGACGTCATCGACTTCCCCGGCGCCTACTCACTGGATCCCATGAGCCCGGACGAGGAGCTCACCCGCAATCTGGTCATTGACGCCGCCGAGCAAGACCGCCCTGACCTGGTGATTATCGCCGTCGACGCCTCTAGTCTGTCGCGCAGCCTCTACATGGTGGCGCAATTGACGGAACAGGAAAATCGCCTGGTCGTGGTGATGACCAAGGCCGACGTCGCCGCCGCTAACGGTGAAGAAATTGATAGTAAAAAGCTATCTGAACAGTTGGGTATCCCCGTGGTGTCTGTAGACCCGCGGCACCGTTCGAATGTGGAGAAAATCGGTGCCATCGTCGCCGAAGAGCTGCAGAAACCCAAGAAGGTACACAGGGCTGTGCCGGCAGACGCCAGCGAATTCGACCTGGCCGACCGGCGATTCGAATGGGTGGAGTCAGCAGTCCATGCCAGCACCACGATTAAGGAAGCCAGCAAGACCACCCTCAATGAGAAAATAGACCGGCTTGCACTCAACCCGATTATCGGCCCGCTCATGTTCCTGGCCACCATGTGGTTGGTGTTCCAAATCACCACCACCGTGGCCAGCCCGCTCCAGGACGCCCTGACAAACTTCTTCAATGGCCCGGTCACCGACTGGACCAATGCGTTCCTGACCGCTATTCATTTCGATCATCCGATTGTCACCGGCCTGCTCGTGGGTGGTCTCATCAACGGCGTGGGCAGGGTGCTATCGTTTGCCCCGCTCATGGCGCTCATGTTCTTGTGCCTCGCAGTGCTGGAGGATTCCGGCTATATGGCCCGCGCTGCCGTGGTGACCGACCGGGTGATGAAGTCCATTGGCCTGCCTGGTAAGGCATTCATCCCACTCATCGTTGGTTTTGGCTGCAACGTTCCCGCTATTTCCGCAACCCGGGTGTTGGGCAAGCCGAAACAGCGGCTGCTGACCGCGCTGCTGATCCCGTTCACGTCATGCTCGGCCCGGTTGACGGTGTATGTGATGCTGGCGAACACGTTCTTCCCGGATAATGCCGGCACCGTGGTGTTTGCGATGTATCTGATCTCCATTGCCCTGGTGATCCTGGTGGGGCTGGCCATGCGGAATACCCTGTGGCGGCGCATGGGCTCGGAGCCGTTGGTGATCGACCTGCCCACCTACCAGCTGCCGGGTGCCCGGTTGGCGTTCTCGGTGATGTGGATCCGCCTCAAGGGCTTCCTGCAAACCGCCGGTAATATCATTGTGGCCACGGTGGTTGTGGTGTTCGTTCTGCAGTCTACCCCACTGACCAGCGGATATGGGTTTGCCGATAAGGAGCTGCCGCCGCAGGAAAGCGCCTACGGCCGGATGTCCGAGGCAATTTCCCCGGTGTTTGCCCCGACCGGGTTTGGTTCCTGGTCGATCACCGGTACGCTCGTCACCGGCTTCGTGGCCAAGGAGGCCGTGATCTCCACGTGGGCCCAAACCTACAGCCTGCAGGATCCGAGCGAAGAGGATCCTGAGGCACAGGGCAAGTCCGACCTGGCGCAGGCCATCAGGCAGGATTTTGACGATACCTCCGGCGGGCACGCCATTGCCGCACTGTGGGCATTCATGGTCTTCCTGCTGGCCTACACCCCGTGCGTGGCAACCCTGGCGGCCCAGCGCCGAGAAATCGGGGTCAAGTGGACGCTCATTGGTATTGGTATTCAGTTGAGCACTGCCTGGTTATTGGCAGTGGTGATTTTCAATGTGTTGAAGGTGTGGTTCTAATGCGTCCATTATCAGCGGTTGAACAGTCGGTTCGTAACGGGGCCACCACCACGATGGAGATTTCCCGGCAAACGGGTTTGTCCGCCTCCACGGTGGATGCGGCACTCCAGCAGTTGCAGCGCATGGGCATGCTGAAAAGCAGCAAGGAAACCATCGCCTGTGACGAGTGCGCCCTGTCGTGTGGCTCGGATCATTCCAGCAGCTGCGGTTCCGGGTTGGTGACATTAACGTTGCTACCCCACCGCCCCGAATAGCATCCAATATGGTTGCGACCCCGGTTGGTTTCTTTGCTCGACTGGGGTTTTTGCTTATTTCGGTTGCTTTACGACGCCTACCTCAGGTGGGGATAAGTCATTATGGTGGTGGCCCAATCCACAATATTTTCACTCGTAAATTACCAATTATCTTTAGGCGCATAATGCACACTAATGCGGAGGAAAATCACCGATAATAGCCGTGCTCTTTAAGATTTACCCGGCTATCGCCGGGTTTTACCGGCAGTTATCTGGTATCGGGATCCAATGATAGTGTGGCATGACCATTCACCATAATTACCCCCGGAATACCCATGATAAAGAAACTCATTGATAAAAGCCGGAAATTCAGCCCTCATATAAAGGCTTCGTTCTAAGCTAGATAACCATGGATGTAATGGAATTAAACGGTGGTCGGTTTTACCTACGACCCCTCCACGATGATGAGCGTATTGATGACCGGCCGGCACTCAAAAAGTTACGGGTAAACCCGGACGATTTCATCAGCATGGCCCGTATTTCTCTCGACCGCTACTGTTGGGCAATCTGCGAGCAGACCAGCGTGGAAATGGTAGCGCTGGGGGTTTATGACCATGCTCTTGGCGATATTGTTACCCACCCCATCGGCGACCCCAACCGGGTATTACCTAACGATCCGGTGCTACCACCCAAGACCGTACAGGATGCGGCCGATGATGGATTGGAAATCATTTCCCGGTGGGTTGATTCATATTTCCCGGAAACAGTGGCAGCAGAAACTAACGACAGTTCTCCTTCCTCCCCCGCTAGCAACGTCGATACCACTGCGGTTCGTGCTGCAACCTCGGTGGATAGCACGGACAACGCCGCCGATGTGACGGCATAAGATCATATGACTAAGCGCAGAAGCAGCGTAAGCGCATCATAAAACCGTGGCCGTCCAACATGGTGGTATGCCGACGATGCTATGAGGGGATTTCGGTATCAAAGATTCGGCGTCGCATATCAACAACAGTGTGTGGGTGTGCCAGTCCGGGGCGGGAATCAAATCTGTGTGCTAATTTTTCGACAATATCGACACACCATTGGGCGGCTTCTGCAACGGTGGGATTCTCCAAATCCGTAGAAATGATCCATGGCAGGGATGACCCCGAAAATTTCAGCCGTAGCCGCCGGGATGGTCGCGGATAATGCCGCAATAATATTGCGGCAGCGACGGCACTATCCATAAGAATTCTAGGGCTTTCCATTTCTAGCCAATAAGGCAATTGCGACACAAAAAACATCACACCAATGTGATACTGAAACTTATATCCGCGCATACCCATCAGCGCATAATACATAAAATGCTGCGAATAAAATTCCGTCCCTATGCGGGAGTGTAGGTCGCGGCGGAGGGTTTTCCGATGCGCCCGCCGCGCCTTCTTCACTTCACCGGCGTAAATCCACGGTTCCAGCATGGACAAATACAGATTTTCCGGCTGCGCGCTGCAAAAATCCTCGGTTTGGCTGAGCGCCTGTTCGCCAACGGACACGGCATCAAAGGTGTCTCCCATTGCATATAATGCCTTGATATGGTGGATTGCGGAGCAGCTGGGGCATTCGGAGAAACTGCCTTCTTCCCGTGGTTCAGCCAGCCAGAGGGAAAACGCCTCCCGGGCGGCCGGATCATCGCCAAGTTCCCGGAACACATAGTAGGCACGCAAATAATATTCCTTCATGGAGCTCGCATGCGCGGACCAGAAGTCCCGAAGCTCCGCCAATTCTCTATGCAGGATGGCAACAGGAGTGTCGGGGTGGTCAAGCAACGCAGTGAGATAATATTTATATTGTTTTCCCAGGTAAGGCGCCCAATCGGCCTGTTGATCCAGGTCGAGGGTTTCAAATATTACGCGGGCCTCCTGAAAGGATGTAGGAAGTTGGCACAATTCCCCGCCATATGTGTAGGCGTCACCCAGCTCCACCAGGGCATCGAGCAATAACTCATCATCGTTCATGTACCGGGTTTTCCCAACGAGCTCTTCCCAACTGAGAATCTGTTCTTCCCCATAATCGGCGTTGCGTGCCCTCATGAGGAGTTCAACAAAAGAAGTTTCCAGCTCGTCGGATTCACGGTCGTACGGGAACGACTCGGGGCTTTCCATAATGACCTTTCTCCCTTGCGAGGTACCCATACGCACAGGTAGGTACGGTACAAGTGATGATAAAAACCACCGGGAAATCTATGGGTGTCTACTATGATTATGCTGCTTAACACAGTTTTATTGAGGTGATTTAACGCATAATACCACCCCGTTTCCCTACTATACTCATTTGGTTATCCATATGGGGTAGATCATGCTCATGCTTATCGACGCCTTACCAAATGTAGGCAGAACACTTCCTGTCCAACCTGGGCCAAATGCAGCGGATCTTCTATCACTCACCCTTTGGCGCCCCAAACAGGCACCCGCAAATTGGTTTCCCCGATAAGGTGTCCCCAATTGGGTGGAGCTATCTGATATTTTCTTCAATTACCCCAGTATGGTGACCTAAAAATGGGCACCCGCGCTTGGGTGCCCACGATAAAGTGCAGCCAATCAGGTGTGTTCCTTTGGGCGCACCTGATTGGGTTAGCCTAAATCATCATGTTCCACTAATTGGCGAGCCGCCTCTGTGATGGATCCCGACAACGATGGGTACACAGCAAAAGTATCTGCCAGCTGATTCACCGTAAGATTATTCGTCACCGCCACCGCAATCGGTAGAATCAGCTCCGATGCGGTGGGAGCAACAACCACCCCACCAATCACAATGCCGGAGTGTTTTCGGCAAAACATTTTCACAAAACCATGCCGAAGCGACCGCATCTTTGCCCGAGGGTTAGTCTCCAAGGGCAGCATGACAGTGCGGGCACTCACCTGGCCGGATTCAATCTCATGCTGGGTCACCCCCACCGCCGCGATTTCCGGACGGGTAAACACAGCCGTCGCCACCGTCTTCAACCGCAATGGTGAAACCCCCTCCCCCAAGGCATGGTACATGGCGATCCGGCCCTGCATCGCGGCAACCGATGCGAGCGGAAAGAGGTCCGTGCAATCACCCGCCGCATACACCCCGGGCACATTCGTGCGCGACACTCGGTCCACCTTAATATGTCCCGAAGGGGTGGTTTCCATTCCAATGCTTTCCACACCCATGTTTCGAGTGTTAGGGATAGAACCCACCGTCATGAGCGCATGCGATCCGCGGATTTCTCGACCATCACTTGTGCGCACCAGCACTCCCTCATCATCCATGCGCACCACCGAATCGACCCGCGCGTGCTTCACCAGGGACACCCCTCGCTCCGTCAACACGGTTTCCAGCACATCCGCAGCATCAGCGTCGTCGTGTGGCAAGATTCGATCCCGCGAAGCCACCATTGTGACTTTCACCCCGAGCTCCGCAAATGCCGACACGAATTCCGCGCCGGTCACGCCGGAACCAACCACAATCAAATGCTCCGGCAATTCAGTAATGTTATAGATTTGCTGCCAGGTCACGATCCGCTCACCGTCGGGCTGTGCCCCCGGCAGAATACGAGGCGACGCACCAGTCGCCACCAACACCAAATCACACTCAATGGTTTCTACCGTGCCATTGGCATGCTCTACCCGAATATAATGCACGGTTTGGTTCAAATTATAGTCATCAAAAGTGCCTCGACCTGCGATGATCCGAACCCCGGCGCGTTCGACCGAACGATAAATATCATTTGACTGTTTCCCAGCTAATTGCCGTACCCGACTATTCAGGGCGGTAACAAGCCTGATAGATCCTGCCCCTGCAGCATCCTCGGCTAGTTTCATGCTCAGCCCCATGTCTTCGGCACGCCGAAGATCGGTTTTCACATTGGCCCCGGCAATAAACGATTTTGATGGGACACAGTCATCAATGACTGCGGAACCACCAAGACCATTATCTTCAATGAGAGTGATGTCTGCCCCATAGCGGGCACCGACAAGGGCAGCTTCGTAGCCGGCGGGTCCACCGCCGATAATGACAATGCGCTTTGCGGAATGAGTGGTCAATCGTCCTCCAGAGGTAACACAACTATGGGCGTCGAAAAGCTTACACAGCAGACAATACCTGGCAGCGACTAAACCACAAACACCTGATCGGCGTGGGAATTAAACCGATCCGCAACCCCTGCGAATAACCGCACCCCCACCGGAATGCATTTTTCATCCGCCAACATATTTGCCTTATGCAAATCCCCTTTCTCGCTCACGCCATCCCAGCAGCCCAACCGTGCCATTGAGCCCGCGACGTGCTCCAAATACCACGAAAAATCCTCCCCACCCGACGACTGGGGCGCCTGCACCACCGCCTGAGGATCCATCGTTCGTGCCGCATCCGCGAGTATGGCTGTTGCCACATCATCGTTAATCACCGGCGGCACGCCCTTCACGTATGTGATCTGGTATTGCGCACCGGTTGGGGCAACAATCGCCCCAATGAGTTCTTCCAAGAGCGGTTGGATTTTCCGCCACACATGGATATCTCCCGTACGGATTGTCCCCCGGATCGTCCCTTCCTCGGGGATAGCATTGGGGGCAAAACCTGCGTTGATTGCCCCGAAAACCATGACTGTTGCCGTCCGCGGATCCACCCGACGAGTCAATAGTCCTGGCAGGTCAGTGACTATTTTTGCCAGAGCATACACCACATCGTTTGTGAGGTGCGGGCGAGATGAATGCCCACCGGAACCGGTGACTTTAACCTCAATAACATCTCCGGCAGACGTGATGGGGCCTACCCGAACCCCGATCATGCCGGTGCGAATTTTTGGCTCTGCGTGGATCGCAAAGATATTACTGATTCGCTCCAAAACCCCCAATTGAATGAGTTCTGGAGCACCAGAATCCATAACTTCTTCCGCTGGCTGAAAGATAATGCGAATACCGATTTTTATGAGTCCTCGACGGTCTGCCTCCGCGAGTACACACGCCAGCCCGAGGGCAACCGTGATATGGATGTCATGGCCGCATGCATGCATGACGCCGGCGTTTTGCGAACTATGCTCGCAGCCCGTGTGCTCCTGAATGGGGAGCGCATCAATGTCAGCGCGGAACGCAATTTTTTCCGGGGTGTCTGGGCCGATATCCACCATGAGCCCAGTGTTGGGAAACAGATGGGGGGTGAGCCCGTGATCGCGCAGAATGCTATTGATGCTGGCGGTGGTGCGGTATTCCTGGTCGGAGAGTTCGGGGTGGGCGTGGAAATCCCAACGCCACTCGTAAAGTTCGGTTGTGTGGTCTGCTAGCCACTCATGAGCGATGTCCGCCAACGACGTTGCCGGCACCACTGATGTGGCTGGTTCCCCCGCGTCTCCTGCGGTTTCCGTAGTGCCAGTTTCGGTAGCGTCGCAGGTTTCGCACCCATTTGGCATGTTGTTGTCTGGGGTATGTTCGTCGTGATTATCGCTGCTGGAATGGTGCTGTTTCACTGTGTTCTCCATGAAATACCCAAAAGTGTACTGCTCATTATTTTCATCAATGTCGATGCTGGTTTAAGTTTATGCCCATCCCCCACCCAATCCCATAATGAGATGACTAAGCTTTAAGAAGTATTTTGATATTTTCCGACTTTCAGCATTTCAAGAGCATTCCAAGAAGGGCAGGCCAGGTAGGGGTATGAGTGAACAGCTAGCATTTGGTACTGCCGGGATGCGAGCCCCGATCGGTCCGGCATCTCATCAAATGAATGTTTTTCAGGTAACACGGATCACTTCGGGGGTGGCCATGTGGTTAGGGAAACACCGCATCATTTCCCCGGAACGCCGCCACCTACCGGAAGCCTATTCCATGGCGGAACAGTTTGCTACTACAAGCCCTTACGAGCTTGGTGGGTTGGATTTTCACGATGATGACCCGGCGCCCCGGGTGGTGGTTGGTTATGATGCTCGTTATGGTTCCCACGTGTTTGCCACGACCACCGCGGAGGTTTTTGCAGGTGCCGGCTTTGAGG
Source organism: Corynebacterium matruchotii (assembly GCF_011612265.2). Taxonomy (NCBI): domain Bacteria; kingdom Bacillati; phylum Actinomycetota; class Actinomycetes; order Mycobacteriales; family Corynebacteriaceae; genus Corynebacterium; species Corynebacterium matruchotii. Next base: position 2,107,917 of record NZ_CP050134.2, read on the forward strand.
TGTTTCTGCTACCCACTCCTTCCCCGACGCCGTTAATTCCTTGGCTGGTGCGTAGTTGGGGGCTTGATGGTGGGGTGCAAATCACGGCTTCGCATAATCCGGCCGGCGATAATGGCTATAAGGTGTACATGAATAATGGTCGCCAGTTAACCAGTAGCGCCGCCCGAGAGATTGAGGCACTTATCGCCCAGCAGGTGCCTGCGGCGGTGGAAATACCCCGGGTGACGGTGCGCCCCTGCGCGGATCAGTTGCGTCGTTTCATTGATGAAGTGACGAGTATTGTGATGCCCAGCCAAGCGGATTTATTGCGGGTCAATAATGAGCGGGCAAATATTAAGGTGGCGGTGACGGCCATGCATGGGGTTGGGGGCCGGGCCATGGTACAAACGTTACAGTCGGCAGGGTTCGCCCAAATCTTTCCGGTGATGCGGCAACAATACCCGGATCCAACATTTCCCACGGTAGAATTCCCCAACCCGGAAGAACCTGAAGCTGTGGCGGAGCTGCTGCGGTTGGGAAAAAAGGTGTCAGCGGACATAGTGATCGCCCTGGATCCAGATGCTGACCGGTGTGCGGTGGGCATTCGGTTGAAGGACGGCACGCTGCGCATGTTGCGGGGTGATGAAACTGGGCCGTTGCTGGCAACCCGCATGGTTGCGCCGTGGGATGGTAAGGGGGAACAACCTATTGTTGCCACTACCATGGTGTCGTCCCAATTATTAACGGCAATCGCCGCAGATCGGGGTTGGGATTTACGGCTCACCCCAACCGGGTTTAAAAATCTCAATGCGGCAGGTGGGGAGCACACCGTGGCGTTCGCTTATGAAGAGGCGATAGGGATTTCGCCCGCTCCCTGGCTTGTCGACGATAAGGATGGCATCACCACGGCCCTTATTGCCTGCACCTGGGCTGCGGAGTTAAAGGCACAGGGGTTGACTCTCGCGGATGAGCTCGAATCCCTGTATAAGCGTTATGGAATTTATGTGGGTCAGCAAATCGCAATTCGTACGAATGATCCTACCGGTTTGATTGGGGCTTGCATTCAAAATCCGCCCACGACCTTGGCAGGGATAAACCTGGAATTCGAAGCTGTGTTCGGTGGGGAGCGCACGCCTACCGGGCTGCTGCTGCGGGGTCCAAGCCCAGTAGGAAAAATTCGGGTATGGGCCCGGGCTTCCGGCACGGAGCCAAAGGCCAAGCTATATATAGAAATCGCCGAGGCTACAAGTCGGCCCCAGGCGGAGGACTTATTGCAGCGGATCGCCCGGGAAGTAACTACATACATACGCCAGCTATAATGCTCGGGCCACAAAACGCATCTCAGTGTTGCCAGCAAACAGTATTGCGAACGATCCGTGGCCAATCCGTGCCGCATGGCTACGTGAAACTACTGCATGAATGCGCTGCATAAGTACTGAGCTGGAGTATTCAATGTGCTGCTCGCTATCCCCAAGACGGATCATGGGATCGCCACCACAACTCCAGCTCAGCATCTCTTCTACCGGTCATGATCCACGAGAACACACGGAAACATCTGGATTGGCAGGATTCGCAAGGGGCCAAGGCGGGATCATCTGGAGGATAGCGCAGGTGCTGAGCTGGAGTTGTGAATCAGGGCAATGTCTCAGATCCTACTGAATCGAGAAAGTACAGCTCAGCTTTAACACTACCTATAGCGACTAGAGCTCTCAGCGTCGAGATATCAATCAAGACATCAACAGCCACAACTTGTAGCATATATTCTGAGCTGGAGTTTGTCGCCGCAGGACATTCCCTCACCTCCACCTCGCCCCTGCTGCCACCCGCCACCGCCCACTACCGGCTCTCCCCCACAAGGCGTTCGAAATAGCCGCGGCCGTGGCCACAAGATCGCTGACGATCCAGGGCCACGGCCGAGCGCATATGACACGCGGTTAATATCGGGAACCGCGGTACCCGTTTATACCCGCATTTATAGCAAAGGCCTGATCCTCGGTGAATGGCTCAGTATCGCTCGCGTAGCGAGGCCACACGAGTTCAAAGGTGATAATGCCATCAACAAGCTCCGCAAGATCACACACGCCACCCACGATTTCCGAGCCGGCTGGCAGCATCACCGCCGGCGGCACCATAAGTGCGCTGGATAATTTATAGATTGTTGATAAGCTAGGGTCCGCTGGGGTTCTAGCATTATTATCATTACGTTCCAGATTGGATATCTGGTTTCTACTCAAACCACAAATCTCCCCAAGGCGCTGTTGGGTTATACCTCGAATATCACGAAGCAGCCGTAAGCGGGCGCCAAACACGCGACCATAGCTAGGCCACGTATCCCATTTATTGCTTAGACCACTTCTTATAAGTAGTCGCATGTTTTTAGTTTGCCCAAGACTTTGAATTTGCACAAGAAAAATATGCAAACATTCACGGGTGATAATATTCACACGGAATTACCTGCATATAGTGACCATAAAAATCCCACTACCAGCACTTTTACTATTTTCTTATTAGATTTCGGATTAGATCATGGTCTACCCGCGATGACCTGCTATTTTGTTCCTACAAATCAATATTTCGCGGCCCGTAGAGTCGATCGCCGGCGTCGCCCAGGCCTGGAACAATGTAGGCGTCTTCGTTCAATTCCGGGTCGATAGTGGCGGTCACCAGCCGTACTGGTAGCCCCGAATGGGCGAGGGCGTCTACACCCGGTTGGGCGGAAACCATGCATACCGCGGTGATGTCCGTGGCACCACGGTCGGCAAGAATCCGCACCGCGTGCAACAGCGAACCACCGGTCGCCAGCATTGGGTCGACCACGAAAACTGTGCGACCACTCAGGTCATCGGGCAAGGCCTCCAGATATGGGACTGGCTCATGGGTCACCTCATTCCGTGCCAGACCAATGAATCCCACTTGGGCATCGGGAATCATTTTCAGTGCCGGATCAATCATGCCTAACCCAGCCCGAACCACTGGAACAATAATTGGCGGATCGGCCAATCGTGTCCCGGTAGTTGCCGCAACCGGTGTGGTCAATGGGAATTGCTCAACACGTAGGTCGCGTGATGCTTCGTAAATCAGCATGGTTCCAAGATCCGCTAAGGCGGCGCGGAAACTGGAATTATTAGTTCGTTCATCACGCATAATGCTGAGGCGGGCGGCTACCAATGGATGGTCCACAAGTAAAATATCCATATTTTTATGGTAGCGATCTTGAATCTCCTTGTCCCATAATTTCGGCTGGGCAGTCCAACTAGATATGAACGATAATCTTCACATTGATCCGCAGCACGTCCGTAACCTTGCTACCGGGCTCACGACCATTGCCAATACCCCTGTGACATCCACATTCCTCCCTGGCGAGACCATGCTGGGGGTGGGAAAATTCATTAGCGCCTTTAATGCCGCCGTCGATAGCGTCACTCTGCGAGCCCGCATTCAATGCGCCTACGTTGATGATGCAGTGGCCAAAACCCTCGACTACGTGCGGCTTGTCGAGGAGCATGATGCAGCCCTAGGCCAAGCACTGGAACATGGCGATGATTGATCTCACCCGAACCATTCAGGTATTGGCCGACCTCAGGCCGCCCCTACAACCCGTGGCAGCCCCCAGCGTTCCCGACTTCTCCCAGCTCCCACAGCTAGCACAAGTATTCGGTAATAATCCTTCGCAGTTTATGGCCGATCATCGTGTCCTCATCCAAGATTCACACGAGCTCATACAGTTGCTTGCCCAAGCATTACCAGAATGCGAAACCACCTGTCGTTTTCTCGAACATCTTATCCAATCATTCATAGCCGAGGTCACAGCCACCCTGTCGGTGGTGTGTGCCAGCAGCGGGGCCAATTGGGTCGCAGTCATCAAGCAGCTTATCGTGATGCCTAATAAATATATTGAACAGGCGGTGGCCCATCTGCAGGGCCTAGAGCAACGGCTCGCGCCCCTCACCGCTCGGTTAGAACAAATTTCCGAAACAAAGTCAGAGCTCGCCGCGCCGCATACCGTAACAGATGCTACAACGGATGCCGCAAAAATCCACAGTGTCGCCGCCCGAGTTGCCATTCCCCTCGACGAAACATCGGGAACCACAAAGCCAACGGGGACAACAACCAGCACCCATCATGCATCGTCCGACCAGGTGGAACGCGGCCAACGCGCCGTCGCCGCGGCAAAAACCGCTCTTGGCACTCCTTATGTGTGGGGTGGCACCACAACCTCCGGTTTTGACTGTTCCGGTCTCACCCAATGGGCCTGGCGGCAGGCTGGCGTCGAGCTGCCCCGCCTGGCGGAAAACCAAAACATTGGGCGCCAAGTTTCCCCCGACGAGCTCATCGCCGGCGACCTATTGGTATGGAATGGGCATGTAGCCATGTATGCCGGCAATGGCCAAATCATCGAGGCCGGCGATCCCGTGCAATTGGGGTCAATGCGCACTGAGAATCTGGGCATGGAATTTAAAGGGTACTTCCGACCCGATTAGTAGACTATGATGTATCCCCATGGCTAATAACGGTATTGTTCCTGTCAAGTTGTCGCTCACCAAGGGCGATTTCTACACCTTGTGGGCACCTTCTTGGCGCGAACATGGCGCCGAATGGCAAGCCTTCCTCGGTGCTGGCGATGACCTCTTCGTGTTTCACTCCCCCGCGGAACTCTTGGTTTTCCTGGAATCTGATGAGAAACACGACCTGCAAAGTCACCCTAAATGGGGGGCGTTTTCTGCGCGAGATGCGCTGCGTGCCGTACCTGCAGAAAAAGAGGAATTCGATCTCGTTGGGGTACCAGCATTCCTTGCCGATAAGCCTTCAAGCAGCAATGTGAAAGCGGTGGCCCGGTGCTTCCGAATCGCACGGAGCCTCGGCGATGTGGCCGCATCGACACCTATTCAGGTGTTTTTCTCATCACATTCTATTTTGGGAAATGCCGAACGCGGATTGGAACATTTTTCCGGGCCGGCGGGTATGTCCGAATGGACCGCAATTGGCCGGGTGGTTCTCGTCAACTGGGATTCGGTGATTGACGAGCTCGATGACCTGGTGACGGTCAAAGAGGTGGACGAAGACAAGATCAAGGACGCCGAACAGCGAATCGAGGAGACGAAGAAGATCAACGAGGAAAAGCAAAAGGCGGAAGAGCAAAAACGTAAGGAGGAGGCTGAACAGGTCGATCCTTACGACAATACCGTGTGGGGCATCGCCGGCATCGACCCCATTAAGATCTCCATCGACGGCCGTACCGTCTACACGCTGCGCACATATGTGCAGGCCAAGCCGGTTTTCTTGGGGAAGTACGGTGAGATTTTCACCTTCAATTCGTCCAAGGCCCTGGTGCGGTGGCTGGTGGAACACGACGATCACGACCTCGCCAAGGTTTCCACGTGGGAAGACATTATGACCGTTGCCAATGCTGGCGAGCTCGGGGTCACGGTCCACCAAGATAATGTGTATTCCTTCAATGGCATTACCCGCGACATAGAAAAGGGTCCTGAGCAGGTGGATTCCAACCAGCTGCTGCGCGCCTACGAACTGCTTGCCGACGCCGCCGACTGGGCCGGCGACGATTCCCTCAACTCGTTCTTCCTGGCGAATCCCCGGATGCAGGACTACATTTCCTATCTCACCGGCTACACCAATAATGCCGGCTACACCCCGACGCCACCGTTTAACGAACACGCGGAGGCCTGGCAGCAGCTTGAAGACATGCTGACCAAGCGGTTCTCCAAATTCTAAACCGAACTAAGTCAGGATTTAGGCTCCTTTTAGATTCTTAACGATTTAGCGGGCTCTCGGCGCTTGTCGACGCCACAGGTTCCGGCGAACCCCATCATTCCAGGCCTAAATCCGCCCAGGTGATGCCCAATTCCGCCAGCAGGGCCGGGTCAATGGCAGCAGCCTGCTCGGGGGTGAGGGAGATTGGGGGTTCCTGTGCCGATTGTTGGGAAGCGGGTGAAGATGAGGATACGTCGGTAGCGGCGTCGACAAGCTCAGCAAAGGCAGGTTCGATCACCTGTTCGCGCAATGCCATCCGTGTTCGCATCGGCAAAAAGGACGCATCCAACGTGTTATGCAGCAACCTATAGTATTGGTCGATCTCTAGCTCGGTCGCCTCAATAACCTCCGCGGTCATGTCATCAACCGCAATATTAAACCCCATAGAATCCAATAAAACTAATGGGTGATCCGACATTATCTCAATTTTTTCTTGCTGAATATCTTCCGCTGGTTGACACAACAACGGCAGGTTGCGGTCGAGCACAAACACCGCAGCGCCCGTGGGAATAATCTCGGCGTCATCGGTGAGCTGGAAGTCCGACACCAGCCCAATGGCATCAGTGATGCGTGCCGCGGCATAGATTACCTGTTCTAATACGCTGCCATCGTAGACGTACGGTACCAGGGCATTTCGCAGTAATGCAGCCACTTCTGGGGTATGTGCTACCGCTCCGACGATTAATCCCGTAGGGTCATCCATGATAGCTTCAAGGTCTGCCGGACCGGTGCAATCAACCACAAAACCCACCATAATGCTCGATTCTTCAGCAATATTCGCCAACCGTGGCACATCCGCTACGGCGGCCAGGTGCTCTACATACATCACGTGGCGATTCTTTGCCTGAGCTAAAATTGTGCTTAAGTCTCCCCGACTTTGCAGGCATATTTTCGGTAAGGTGGCTACCAGTTCCGGTGTCAGAGTTTTGTTCTCAGGTAGAAAATCAGGGGTTGTCACCATAGGCCCCAGTGTAAGTGATAAAAGAAAGCTGGCTAGATAATGAAACAGAAAAAACTTTCAGCAGCGACCATGATGCTGACTGTTTTATGCTGCATGTCCATGCCGATCAGCGGCCATGCCCAAGCCCCCGTCACGCCCGACGCGGCGCAGGTTCCCGATTCACCTGGCGTCCCCGGCGCGCCTCCCGCCGCCCCGCCTGCGGCAGCCGCAGAGGTCGCAAACGCTGCGGGTAGGATGGAAACGCCAGGGACTCCGGCTGCGGGTGGGAATTCCGCCCCGGCGCCTGCCGGTAACGCCAATCCCAGCCCTATCAGTACCCCGGGCATGCCCGACGCCGAAATAACCCCAGCCCCTAGAACTAGCGCACCTGATACGAATAACTGTCCCAATGCGGAGCATCCGCCCAAGGCTGTCACCACCTCGGAACGGCCGGTTCCTGGTGCCGCCACTCCCACTCCGCTCCCCCAGGTCCCCAACGAGTTTGGCACTTGCGGCGTAAAAAAAGCCGCTGGGTTTGTTGTCCCAGACATTACCGCTAGCGCCTGGCTGGTCTGGGATCTGGACTCTGGTGCGGTTTTGGGTACTAAAGACCCGCACGGCAGATATCGACCCGCCAGTATTATTAAGGTCTTATTAGCCATGGAGGTCATTAATAATCTTGACCTTAATAAGGTGGTGACGGTGAGTGCCGAGTCCGCCAACCAGGAAGGGTCTGCTGTGGGCATTGGCCCGGGCGGGAAATACACCATTAGGGATTTGCTTCATGGGCTGCTGCTGCAATCCGGCAATGATGCAGCGCACGCGCTGGCGCAAGAGTTGGGCGGCAACGAGCAGGCTCTGACTCGGGTGAATGCGCTCGCCCATAACCTGGGCGCTACCGATACTTATGCCGCCAGCTATTCGGGTTTGGACGCCCCCGGCATGTCCACGTCGGCCCGCGACATGGCGATTTTTTACCATTATGCGTGGAAGAATCCCACGTTCGCCCAGATTGTGGGCACGGATGAATATAAATTCCCTGGTTATCAGGATAATCCGGGGTGGCCCATTGGGAATGATAATGGGCTGCTCATGAACGACCCGGATGGTATTGGCGGAAAAACCGGTTTTACGTCGGATGCGAACCACACGTTTGTTGGGGCGAAAAAGGTGGGAAATCGCCGAATCGCCGCCGTGATTTTGGATACCACCGTGGATAAGGGGCGCCCCTGGCAGCAGGCGCAAAAGCTTATCGACGACAATCGTAATGTGACGGCAAATGTTGGGATGCTTCCCCAGCCCGGCGCGGCGGGGGCTCAGGCATCGCAGCATCCCTCGGCGTCCGCCACGCCCAGCCCCCGGCCGATTCAGGAGGTTCATGCCAGCAGTGGTGATGGTACGTATGCGTCACAATTTATGAAGAATCGTTCCACCGGGGCTGTTTATATTGTTGCCGGTTCGTGTCTCTTCTTGGCGAGCGTTATCGGTTTGGCCTTATGGCGGCGGGATCGGCGGAAGAAAACCGACTAGCGGTTAGTATTTTGGTGGTTTTCGGCGGCCTTTGAGTTTGAGCATGATGGATGCGGCGCTCACAATGCCCGCGCCGATGGCGAGGCCGGTAGTGAATCGTTGGGGGTTGCCGGTGCCCGAGCTGATTTCTTCCCGCACGTGGATGACTGCTGGGGCTGGCGTGTTGAGCTGGGCGATCGCTAATGATTCTTTGGTGGTGGCGGCCCACGCGTTGCAATAGAGTACGATGCGCCAAATCAGATAGAACAACACCATGACGCCGATGATGGGTCCGAAGGTTGCGCCTGCCGGGTTGGTGATGGCGGTAGCGAAGAACACGCTTCCCAATTGTTGAAATATTTCCAGGGCAATGGCCCCAATGATGCTGCCCTGGAATGCGGATTTTCGCGGTACCTCTCCGTGGGGGATGATTTTAATGAGGGTGTAGATGACGAGGAAGTTGGCCACCAGGCCGAGGATGAGTGCCACGGCGACTGTTACCGCACCAATTCCCGGTATGTGATCGAGCCGTAGGAAAGCAAGTAGGGATCGTGATAGGCCCGAGTTGCCCACCGCGGTGATGCCGACTGCGACAATCAACAAAACTAGCAGTAGCACTAGCTCTAGGAGGTCGACGAGTTTGGTGATGACGAAGTTTTTGGCGTCACTGGAGTAGTTCCAGATTTTCGATATCGCGTATCGGAGGTTGTTCATCCAGTTAGTGCCGGTCCATAGTGCGGTAACCCCGCCCACGCCGTAGAGCGATCCGCGCTGGTCAACCGCGGTGATGAGGATGTTGTGGAGGGTTTTCCCCAGTTCACCACCTATCGACGTGGTGAGTTGATTATTGATTTGGCTGAGTAGATCGGGGCGGCTGGCCAGCACGGTGGCGGCAACGGCAAAAACTATCATGAGCAGCGGGAACATGCTGAGAACAGAGAAGTAGGTGATGCCCGCCGCAAATTGGTTCCCCCCGATGGAGGTGTACCGTTCGTTCATGAGCATGAGATGGTCAAACCAGCCCCAACGGCGCCGATATTTGTCGATGAAACCGGGGTCATCAAGGTTGGCGCGTTCAATGCCGTATTCGTCGGCATATTTTTCGTTGAAATGGGTTGTGGTAGCCATGTGTTGTTAGTCCTTGTAAGTTGGGGAATCGTCATGAGCCGGGATGATCCCCACTGTGAGCCCACCCGTGAAAGTGGGGTACGTCATATGAACATGTGGACAGAACTTTAGCGGCTATTATGTCAAAGTCTAACGGCCTCCCCTCACGGGGGTGACCATTCTGTGGTTTCAAAAGCCCCCCTTTTGGTATCTGACCTGCTGCAGGTTGGGGCCTGGTGGTGAAAGGGGAGCTTAGCCCGGCGTGGCAACCATCAGCAGGAGCCAGCAATCCCGCCCGTTTTCGGCAAGGTTTTATGGTTGCCGGGCTGGCAGAAAACCGATGCGATCGTAGACGTCGGCGAGTGTTTGGGTGGCGACTTCGCGGGCACGTTCTGCACCGCGGGCCAGCACATTCTCTAGTTCGGCTTGGTCGGACATGTACATGTCAAAGCGTTCTTTGAGGGGGACCACGAATGCTTCCAATGCGGCGGCGGTGTCCAGTTTGAGGGCACCGTATCCTTGCCCGGCATAGCGTGCCACGAGGTCATCGACGGTGGTTCCGGTGAGCGCCGCCTGGATAACAAGCAGATTTGACACCCCAGGTTTGGTTTCCTTATCGAAGCGGATTTCGCCGTCGTTGTCGGTGACTGCGCTCTTGATGCGCTTGGTGGAGATCTTGGGGTCGTCGAGCAGGTTTATCAGGCCTTTGGGGTTGCTGGTGGACTTGCTCATCTTCGCGGTTGGGTCTTGCAGGTCGTAGATTTTTGCGGAACCGGTGGGGATGAATGGTTCGGGAACGGGGAAGGTTTCCTGATATCGGGAGTTGAAGCGTTCCGCGAGGGTGCGGGTGAGTTCGAGGTGTTGCCGCTGGTCTTCGCCTACGGGCACGATCTCCGGCCGGTAGAGGAGAATGTCGGCGGCCATGAGCATGGGGTAGGCGTAGAGCCCGGCGGAGGTGCGGTCGGCGCCTTGTTTGGTGGATTTATCCTTGAATTGGGTCATGCGGCTGGCCTCGCCGAAGCCGGTGAGGCAGGTGAAGACCCACGCGAGTTGGGCGTGTTCCGGCACGTGGGATTGCACGAAGAGGGCGGCTTTATCCGGGTCGATGCCGAGCGCTAGCAGTTGAGCGGCGCCGGAGATGGTGCGGGCGCGGAGTTCTTTGGGATCCTGGTCCACGGTGATGGCGTGCAGGTCCGGGATGAAATAGAACGCCTCGTAGGTGTCTTGGAGGTCGATCCATTGTTTGAGCGCACCCAGGTAGTTTCCGAGATGGTAGGAATCCGATGTGGGTTGGATGCCCGAGAGAATTCGTTGGGTTTTCTCCATGGATTCGGTGGGTGCTGCTTCAGTCATAAGTCAGCAGTATACCCACCGACCGCGTGTCTTACTGCATTTCCGGTTCTTTGCTGAACAGGAAGACGAACGAGCTCACCACGCTGGCGCCGCCGATGCCGAGGCAGAGTCCGCCGAGGAGGCCGTTGACGTCGTTGGCACCGAGCAGGGTGCGGGAAATGAGTAGCAGAACGATTCCGACAATGAGCAGGATGACGCCTTTAGCGCGCGCAGACATGACCAATTCTCCTTGAATCACAATTGTGGGTGAACTGCTGTTAATTTACCCCATTAGGTGGGGACTTCGCCAAGTTTTTGCGGATAGAAGATTCACTGATACCACACGGTGAGGGGTGCGTGGTCGCTCCAGCGGGCGGCGTGGTCGACGGCCTTGTCGACCCGCATTGTCGTCGCCCGTTCGAACATGGATTTGGTTGCGGCTTGGTAGTCGATGCGCCACCCGGCATCGTTGCCGAAGGCACGGCCGCGATAGGTCCACCAGGTGTAGGGGGCGTCGTCGGGGTGGAGGCGTCGCGCCACGTCATACCATTGCGGAGTTTTTGGGGCTTGACGACGTTTCTTCGACCGATAATTCACAGCCCCGTACCACTCCCCCGCCCCCACCACCTGGGATTGGCTATCGGGATAGGTCCCGAACATGTGATCCATGAATGCCCGCTCGTCGGGCAGGCACCCGGAATTCTTCCGGTTGGCCTGATAGTTTTTGAGGTCTTGTTCGCGGTGGCAAATATTCCAATCGCCCCCGATGACCATGTGGGAATTTTGAATTTCCGTATCGGAAATTACCTGGTCGAAGGCGTCGAGGAATTCGTATTTTTCATCCTGCTTTTCACTGCCGGCTCCGCCAACGGGTAGATAAAGGGAGGCGATAATAACGTCGTCGCCATCATCGGGGTAGGTGCCTTGGATGTAGCGGCCCACGTCTTCGAAACCAGCTAGGCCGACCCGAACGTCGATAAGCTCGCGGCGGGAGAGTATACCCACGCCGGCATGCCCCTTGCGGATGGAGGGCGCGCTATAGAAATGCCAGCCGGCGTCGAGCGCGGGGGCGAGCGCGGTTCGGGACTCAGCGTCGGTGGCGCGAGTCTCTTGGAGCAGCACCACGTCGGGGGCGACGTCGAATAGCCAGGGGAGGAAACCGCGGTTGGTGCTGGAGCGAATTTTGGTGGCGGCGCGGATGCCATTGACGTTGATGGTCGTAATCTGCATGGTCACTCACCCTACCCCCATTAGGGTGAGTGACAGCATCGGTTAAAACAGGACAACCGTACTGTATTCGCGTTATGCGGCCGGTTTCCGGCACTAACGGGGCAAAGAATGGGGGCAACCGGTATTCTGATTCCTTGTACTTCTCAAAACATTATGTAGGGAGACCCATGGCTAAAATCATTTGGACCCGCACCGACGAGGCCCCGCTGCTCGCCTCGCTTTCGCTTCGCCCCATCGTCTCGGCATTCGCCGCCACCGCCGGCGTCGAGGTTGAGGAGCGCGACATTTCGCTGGCCGGCCGGATCCTGGCACAATTCCCGGACTATCTCCCCGCCGACCAACAGGTTTCCGACGCGCTTGCGGAACTGGGTTCACTGGCGCAAACCCCGGCGGCGAACATCATCAAGCTGCCCAATATTTCCGCCTCCGTGCCCCAACTCAAGGCGGCCGTGGCCGAATTACAGGCAAATGGGTTTGCGATTCCCGATTATCCAGACAACCCGGTCACGGACGAGGAACAGGCCATCCGGGCCCGCTATGATGCGGTCAAGGGGTCAGCCGTGAACCCGGTCTTGCGCGAAGGTAACTCCGACCGGCGGGCCCCCGGCGCGGTCAAGAATTTTGCCAAGAAGCATCCGCACCGCATGGGGGTGTGGTCTCAGGATTCCCAAACAACCGTGGCGACAATGGAAGCCAACGACTTCCGCCATAATGAAAAATCCGTCATCATGCCGGCTGCTGATGTGCTGACTATCAAGCATGTGGCGGCGGACGGCACCGAAACTGTACTGCGCGACAACCTGAAGGTTTTGGCCGGCGAAGTGGTTGACGGCACGTTCATGTCGGCGAAAGCCTTAGACGAATTCCTGGCCGCACAGGTAGCGAAGGCCGCCGCGACAGGTGTGTTGTTCTCAACACATTTAAAGGCCACGATGATGAAGGTGTCGGATCCGGTGATTTTCGGCCACGTTGTGCGCGCCTATTTCGCAGACGTGTTCGAGAAGTACGGCGACGTATTGTTGGCCAATGGGCTCAATGGCGAGAACGGCCTGGCCGCTATTTATGCCGGCCTAGATTCGCTGGACAACGGTGCGGAAATCGCGGCGGCCTTCGACGCCGCCTTGGCGAATGGTCCGGCGTTGGCCATGGTGAATTCGGATAAGGGCATCACCAACCTGCATGTGCCGTCGGACGTGATTGTGGACGCCTCGATGCCGGCAATGATCCGCACCTCGGGGCACATGTGGAATGCCGCGGGTGAGGAGCAGGACACCTTGGCTGTCATCCCGGATTCCTCCTACGCTGGCGTGTACCAGGCGGTCATCGACGACTGCAAGGCGCATGGCGCGTTCGATCCGACCACGATGGGCACGGTGCCGAATGTGGGCCTCATGGCGCAAAAGGCGGAAGAATACGGTTCGCACGATAAGACGTTCAAGGTGCCGGCCGACGGTACGGTGCAGGTGGTGAATTCCGCCGGCGACGTGCTTATCGAACATGAGGTCGAGGCTGGGGATATTTGGCGGGCCTGCCAAACCAAGGACGCCCCCATCCAGGATTGGGTAAAGCTCGCGGTAACCCGGGCCCGGCTGTCGGGGATGCCTGCGATTTTCTGGTTGGATCCCGAGCGGGCCCACGACCGGAACATCAAGGGGTTGGTGGAGAAGTATTTGACGGATCACGACACCACTGGCCTAGACATTTCCATCAAGTCTCCGGTTGAGGCCACCAAGGTGTCGATTGCGCGGATTCGCCGCGGCGAGGACACGATCTCGGTGACCGGCAATGTGTTGCGTGACTATAACACCGACCTGTTCCCCATCCTGGAGTTGGGCACCTCGGCGAAGATGCTGTCGATCGTGCCATTGATGGCGGGCGGCGGTTTGTTCGAAACGGGTGCGGGTGGTTCGGCGCCGAAGCATGTGCAGCAGGTGCAGGCCGAAAACCATCTACGGTGGGATTCCCTGGGTGAGTTCCTGGCGTTGGCCGAGTCACTACGGCACATCTCGAACACAGGTGGCACGCCGAAGGCCGCGGTGCTTGCCGACGCTTTGGACGCGGCCACGGAACGGCTTCTCGACGAAAACAAGTCACCCTCCCGCAAGGCCGGTGAGATCGATAACCGTGGCTCGCACTTCTTCCTGGCGATGGCGTGGGCTCAGGCGCTGGCTGAGCAGACTGCGGATGCCGAGTTGGCAGCCATTTTTGCCCCGGTAGCTGCGGCTTTGACGGAGCAGGCCGACACTATTGCTGCGGAGTTGCTGGCGGTTCAGGGTGCGCCGGCCGATTTGGGTGGCTACTACCTGCCCTCCGAGAAGGCGACCTCGGTCATGCGGCCGTCGGCGGCGTTCAATGCGATTATTGATGGCCTGACCGCATAGTTTTGTGGTTGAGATGCCCCCGGTGGTACTGATTCGCCGGGGGTTATTTTTGTACAAAACAGGGCGGCTTGTCCCGGCGGGAGGAATATAGTGGCACGTAGGATTCGGTTAACCTGCCGGTTTCCGGGGAGATCACTTCGTCTGCCAGCACAACGTATTCCTTCGCATTCACGCTGCTGGCGGCCAGGAACATTCGGTGGATATCGGTAGAGCTTATGCGATTATTGTCGTAGCATTTGTTGGTCATGACGCTTACTATGGCTTCGACGCCTTTCCCCGGACTGGCCTTCACGCTGTACACATAGATGGTGCTTACCACCGCAATCCGCTGAAATCTTTGTAGGGCGTCATCCCGCGCCTCAAGATTGCCACGTTCTGCCTTGGTGAGCAGGGCCCGCTCCGGCGGTGTGCCGCGGATAGCCCAACTGGAATTGGGACAGTGCGAAAGCCAGCACCCCGGATCAATCCATTCAGCGTCGAGCACTGTTTGGTATTGTTCGACGGCAGCGCCGACTGCACGGTCCACCTCGGCACCGGCGGTTTCCTGAGCAATTATAGGACCTGGTTGTGCGCTGGGTTGTTCCACCACTGGCTGCTCATCCCGCAGATAATCAACAATGGCAAAGATAATGGCAACCATGGCCACAAGCAGCAAAAAGCAGAGAAATATCGTGAGTCGTGGATGATTTCTCGTTTCCCGTAGCTTCATGGCCCCATTTCATATCTTCATATTTGTTCAGGTCGTTAGTTGACGAATTCAAATACACTTGCGACCCTACGTCAGGGGCCCTTTATTGTCTAGCCACCAGCCAACACATGGGGGTAGCGGATTCGAAACATTGGCCTGAGCTGCGGAAATATTCCTTATGGAATCACCTTATGGTTTTTGCTAGGCTCGCAGGGAATCCCGAACGGCCATTAAGACCTCACCTAATCGATTCTTACCGCTGCCGTCACCACCATCGGCCCAATAGGAATCGTTTTTTGTGTGTTCAATCAGATAGGCGTCGCCGGTACTTAAGAGCTTGCGGGCAATGTCGGGATTTTGGGTGAATTTTGCCAAAACCGCATCAAACATAACCTGGTCTTTTACGGATTCCCAATCTTTCCGCAGCGGTTTTTCCCGGCGCCCCACTTTAGCCGCCCGCCCGGGGGTGTCTAGCGACCGAATCAGGTTCTGGGTTTCCGGGTTTAGGAACTTCATGGCCTGAAAATAATGCTCTGATGTGGGCCATCGTTTGCCATCCAGTTCGAAGGGATAAGCGGCAAAATTAGAGAGGAAGCCATAGTCGTCGTGGGCGCGATAAAATCGGATTTCATTCATCACCTCACTGTAGTGGTTAACACCAAAAACTATCTACTACATCACACTTCTGACCATTGCCGGTGGAGCAACTATGGCTACGCTGGGACGCATGAATCTCTTTCTCACCTCATATTTCGCAAAAGTCGCGCATCTTCTCCCGACTATTTCTGATAAACCGCTGGCAGAATGCACTATCGCGTTCATTCCCACGGCCGCCGCCGTGGAGGATGTGGATTTTTATGTGGCGGAGGCCCGGCAGGCCCTGGCCGACCTGGGCGCCACCATCAGGGAAGTGGACATTGCTTCCGCGGACGCCGCCACCGTCGCCGCCGCGATCGACGCAGCGGACTGCATCTATGTTTCCGGTGGGCACACCTTCTACCTCATCAAACAGTTGCGGGACAGTGGTGCGGGCTCTCTTATCGTCAAAGCGGTGCGCCAGGGAACCACATATATTGGGGAGTCGGCAGGCAGCGCAGTTGCTGCTGATGATTGTGCATATATTCGCCCGCTGGAGGATCCCGAATCCTTTGATTTTCATTCCATGACGGATTTTGCCGGTTTGAGCCTCACCACGACAAGGGTGCTGCCGCACAAGCATAATCCCATGTTCGAATCGGCCGTGGACCAGGCTATCGCCGCACACCCTGAGGTTGTGGACATCACCGATAGCCAAGCCGTGCACATCACCGGCTCCGATCATGGTTCCGAAACCATCATGGTGGTGTCTGGATGATTTCCATTCTCACTCTGTCGCGCATCACCATGCTATAGCAATAGCCAATCACAATAATGCGACCATTAACTAATTGCATGATAACAAAATCATTATGAGACCGTCCTGAAGGCAACCTTTGGAAAATTGGGTAGGCTATTTGAGATTCTTGATGACCCACCGCACCATCCAGGCACAAATCACGATACAGGCGATGAGCAAAATGATGGTGATACCAAGAGCGATCCACTGTGTTGCATTCATGGCTGCCGAGTTTAGCCGTCGATGAGCAAACACCCCAAGAACATACCTCAAATAGCCAGAAGATTTTCTATGATAGTTACCATGACCGCTATAACCCTCTTTGGACATTCCGGCGTGCGTATCGACCGCATTGCGATTGATCCTGGCATTTTTACCAATCCCGCCATTATGGAGGGGGCCGAGCATGTGCTGCTTACCCACTCCCACCCAGACCACTGCAATCTCGATATCATCCATAACCTGCCGGTTTATGGCCCGAAAGAAGCTATTGAACAGCTGACGGATTGCGATACTCATGAAGTTTATCCAGGCGACGAACTAGAGCTTGATGGGCATCATATACGTGTCGTGGGGGGTTATCACGCGGTTGTGCATCCCAGCCTCAATCGGCCGACTAACCTGGGGTACCTCATCGACGGGCGTATTTTGCATCCTGGTGACGAATTTCCCGACATTGCCATGCATTCGCTCAATGATATTGAGATCCTGTTCCTGCCAGTTGCTGCCCCTTGGCTGAAGGTGTCCGAAACCGTGGAATTTGCGCACAGCATTCTGCCACGATTATCCCTGCCCATTCATGACGCCATCCTATCGGCCGAAGGCAAGGCCTTGGTGGATAGCATTCTCACCGCCACCAAGGTGCCGGGCTACGTTCGACCCGACTTATTGACCGCCATCGAACTGTAAACCTGAGGGCTGCAACTTTACTGAGCTGGGGTAACAAACATGCAGCACTTGGCCCGTAGGTACCTGCCACGCTGACCCGCCGCACCAACCTACCGCTCCCCCACCGGCGCTTGCTTGTCCACACGAACTCCAGCTCAGCACATTATCTACCAGACCTTAGTTGTCCATCAGCACCGCCGAACCACGGATAACACGCCCTTTCCGCCCCGGTCCAGCGATTCCTAAGCTTGACTTTCTCGATTCAGTACCCATCAGAGGCGCCCTCGCAGCCCACAACTCCAGCTCAGCACTTGTGATACGGGTGATGTGTGGGTGGCCTGATGGTGGATTGATGATGGTTTTATGGGCGTTCGAAGTTGATATCACTTGTGCTGAGCTGGAGTTCTGGTGAGGAGTATTTCTACATGTCACAAACTCCCAGGCCTGAATCTAGCACAACCGTTACCCCAGCTCAGCACTCGTGAAGCCGCTGGCGGCATGGTGCTATAGCATCGCCACTGCAGCACCACACTATCAGCAAGACCTGCCCCAAGCTCCCCTGCCGCCCATAGCTCACCACCATTGGCAAGGCACCAATGGCGCATGAATAAAAATATGACCAGGTAATTGCGCTATTTCCCACAAGGTATCACCGTGAGCCTTTCGCTTCATTGCACTAAGCAAGTAATTTCGGAACTCAGTCAGTGAACACTTTTATTGCCTCGTTGAGGCGAATGAAGGAATGCATTATGTCAACCAAATACGATAATTCCAAACCGCAAAATTGGAGCCTGGAGACCCAGGCGATCCATGCCGGCCAACCAGTTGATTCCGACACCGGGGCCCGGAATCTTCCCCTCTACCTCACCACATCTTACGTTTTCAATTCCGCGGAGCACGCCAAGCAGCGCTTCGCGCTAGAGGATATTGGCCCCATCTATTCCCGGCTCACCAATCCCACCAATGAGGTGCTGGAAAATCGCCTGGCCGCCCTGGAGGGTGGCGTGTACGCAGTGTCGTTTGCGTCAGGTCAGGCAGCTGAGACCGCGGCGATTTTGAACTTGGCTCAGGCTGGGGATCATATCGTGGCCAGCCCTCGGCTTTACGGCGGCACACTCACCCTATTCACTGGCCCGCTGGAGCGGTTGGGCATTAGCACCACGTTCGTCGAGGATCCCGACGATCCCGCATCGTGGCAGGCCGCGGTGCAGCCGAACACGAAGGCGTTTTATGGGGAAACGTTCGCCAATCCGCAGGCTGACGTGCTGGACATTCCGGCCATTGCCGAGGTGGCGCACCGCAATAATGTGCCGTTGATTGTGGATAACACGATCGCTACGGCCGCCTTGGTTCGCCCCTTGGAATTGGGGGCCGACATTGTGGTGGCGTCGCTGACCAAGTTCTACACGGGCAACGGTTCGGTGATCGGCGGCATTGTGATCGACGGCGGCAAGTTCGATTGGACCGTCAAGAATTCCGCTGGTGAGCCGGTGTTTCCCGGGTTCGTAACCCCGGATCCCGCCTACCATGGGTTAAAATATGCGGACTTGGGCGCCCCGGCGTTTGGTGTGAAAGCGCGCGCCGGCCTGCTGCGGGACATGGGGGCAGCATTGTCGCCGTTTAACGCCTGGTTGAGTGTGCAGGGGTTGGACACGCTGTTTTTGCGGTTGGAGCGGCATAATGCCAATGCCAAACAGGTGGCGGAGTTTTTGGCCCAGCACCCCAAGGTGAAGCGGGTGAATTATGCGGGTTTGCCGGATTCGCCCTGGTATAAGGTGAAGGAAAAGTTGGGCCTGAAATATACCGGGTCCGTACTTTCGTTCGATATTGATGGTGGCCAGGATGAGGCGTGGGCGTTCATTGATGCCCTGAAGCTGCATTCGAATTTGGCCAACATTGGTGACACGCGTTCCCTGGTGGTGCACCCCGCAACTACGACGCATTCCCAGGGGGATGCGGCGGAGTTGCAGCGTGCTGGCATAAGCCCGGCCACCGTACGGCTATCAGTTGGTATCGAAAATGTGGACGATATCATCGCTGATTTGCAGGCCGGGTTTGCCGCCATAAGCTAGGCTTTACGACGGCGGCGCCAGGCGTCGTAAAGCGTCAATGACGAGCCGCCAGAAACCGGCGTGGTCCAGCTGCACCGCCACCTGCGTGTGGCAGTCGGGCGGGGCGGGCGCGCGGAAGTCGGCCACGGTCATGCCGGTGGTCAAGGTGCCGGTCAGCTCCACGGACACCGGCGCGCGTCGCACCGACACCACGGTCGGGTCGATGAGGTAAGCGACGGTACAGGGGTCGTGCACGGGCGGATCGTCGAACCCTTGTGCATTCTTATAGGCCTCGCGGAAATATCCAAACAAGCCCACCACAAAATCGCCCAGATCAGTGCCGAGACCTGCGATTTCCGTCTCCACGGGAGCGGTCGCCAGGGCTTGGTGAGTGAGGTCCAAGCCCACCATGGTCACCGGCCATTTTTCATTGAACACAATGTAAGCGGCTTCGGGGTCGACCTTGATGTTGAATTCCGCCACCGCTGACCAATTGCCCACATGGTAGCCGCCGCCCATGAGCACGACTTCCTGCACTCGCTCCACAATGCGCGGCTCCTTGCGGGCAGCCATGGCAATGTTTGTGAGCGGACCGGTGGGCACCAGGGTCACGGTACCCGGCTCCTCGGACATGATGGTGTCGATAATGAAATCCACGGCATGCCCGTCTGCCAGGTCAAACGCGGGCTCCGGCAGCTGATAGCTGTGGATTTCCATGCCCGTATCACCGTGAATATCGGCAGCCACTTCCACGTCACGTACCAGAGGTCGGGTGCAGCCAGCATACACGGGCACATCGGTAACACCGGCAACAGTGCACACCACTCGGGCGTTTCGGGACACCTTCTCCAAGGTCTGATTGCCACCAATCGTTGTGATTCCCAACACTTCAATGCGGGGATCACCCAGGGCCAGGAGGATAGCAACGGCATCATCGTGGCCCGGGTCGCAATCAAGAATGATTCGCTTTGCGGTTGTCATGCGTCGATTTTCATCTTTTCAAGCGCTTCACGTGCATCGCGGGCAGCAACGGTGTCGTCAATGGTTTCCGGCTTCGGAATGAGCATCGACGTGCAGAACGCAATCGCCGCAATGATGGCACCAGCGATGATGCCCGCAGCATAGCCGCCGTCTGCGTCCTTGAACATCGACACCACCGCGAACAGGGCGGCGAAACTGATTCCCGCACCCAGGTTGAAGGCGCCCGCATTCATGCCCGGAAGATAACCCTGGTTATCGGCAGGGCTGAGCACAATGCCCAAACCGCTGAGCATAATGTTGACCGTGCCGGCGTAGGTGACGCCCATGAAGATGGCGATGAATAGCAGCACCCATTCGTTCGCCATGCCACTGCTAAACACTGCGATCAGAAGGCCGATGAACATACCGACAAGACCAATCTGAAGCATGCGCTTATAGCCCAATTTTGCGGCAAAGATGCCAGCGAGCAGCCCGAAGACCAGGCCAGCCAACGCGTATGGGGTAAGGGTGTACCAAGAAACCATATTGGTGTCGACGCCTGGGCCATAGGTGGCGTCCTGGGCCAGGTTGGGGATAATGCCGTTCATGACGGCAAACACGCTGGTCATGGTGAGGACAGTTGTCGACAACAGGGCCCAGGTCCTACGTTGCTTCAGATACGTAACAGTGACGAGCGGGTGAGGCACCTTGGCCTCAATCTTCAAGAACACTGCGATACCGATGCCACCAAGTACAAGCAGACCAACGACCATCAACCAGTTGGCGGCGGCAAGCTTCCCGGCTTCGTTGAAAGCAATTAAGAGTGAGCCAATGGACACCGTCAGCGGCAACACACCAAGCCAGTCCATGGGCATGGTTTCTTCGGCGGTGGATTCCCGCGTGAACAACCGCACGCTCACCACACCGATAGCACAGATGACTGCCATGACCCAGAAAATCGAGCGGAACCCAAACGTTCCCGCCAACCAGCCACCGGCCAGGGCGTCCACACCGGCAATACCACCGTTAACGGAGGCCAAAATGCCCATCAGTAACGCATATTGCTTTTCGTTGGGTACTTGCTGCCGCAGCATAATCAAGGTCAGAGAAATGGTTGGGCCGCAAACGCCTTGAATCACACGGCCGACAAACAACACGGTCACGTTCGGTGCTATTGCCGAAATAACACAGCCCACAGCGGTGATGGCTAACATGCCCACCAAAACTTTACGACGGCCAATAAGGTCACCCCACCGCGGCAAGAACAGGGAAAACAGGGCAGCAGCTGTAAAGAACGCGGTTTGCGTAAGGCCAATCTGCGCCTCAGTGGTCTCCAGTTCCACCTCCATGGTCTTCAATGCAGGTGACAGCATGGAAGCATTTCATTGGAATGCAAACACCGCCACCAGAAGTGCCATCATGAGTGCAATGGCCTCTGCGACTGGTACTTTTGGCAACTCTACCGATGCGGTGGCGGGTGGTACACCTGCGGTGTGCGGCGAATCGGACGTGGGCATACCTCCCCCTTTCTAGGGTAATTTTCGGTTATTGTGGCCCAGATTACAGTAACATATTATTTATATGTTGCCACACATTTAGGGGGAATGTGACCGATTCGCAAAAAATCTACTAATGCCGATATGCGTCCAGATCCACCTGCGGTGTAGGTTGCAATTCTGCGGTGGCAGGGTTCACAACACTGGGATTCTTGAAATCCACATCATGATCGCTACCGCTATCCACATATGGGATCTTGCCATCAAGAACATCCATAACTTTTTGCTTATCAATAGTTTTCGTCCAAGTTCCGACCAGAAGCGTGGCAACCGCGTTACCGGAGAAATTAGTTAACGCCCGGGCTTCAGACATGAACCGGTCAATACCCACAATGACACCCACACCATCGAGCAGTTCGGGACGGTGCGACTGCAGACCCGCCGCCAAAGTGGCAATGCCGGCACCGGACACACCCGCGGCACCCTTAGATGCGATAATCATAAAGACCAACAAACCAATTTGTTCGCTCAGCGACAGCGGCTTGTTCATGGCATCGGAAATGAAAATAGCCGACATGGTGAGATAAATGGCGGTACCATCCAGGTTGAAGGAATAACCGGTGGGCACGACGATGCCCACGGTGGACTTGTCCACTCCCACATGCTCCATCTTGCGCATCAGATTCGGCAAGGCCGACTCGGAAGAAGACGTTGCGAGAATAAGCAGATACTCGCGGCCCAAATATTTGGCCAATTTGAAAATGCTGAACCCGGTAAATAGCCGCAGAACCAGCCCTAAAACCCCAAACACGAAGATAACGCAGGTGATGTAGAAGGCAACCATTAAAATGGCAAGCTGCTTGACCGCCTCGATACCGGTGGCACCCACCACGCCGGCGATAGCACCAAAAGCGCCGATGGGGGCGATCCAGAGGATCATGGTAAGGATCTTGAAGACCAACCGCTGCAGGTGAGCAATGGCACCCAATATCGGCTCGCCCTTCCGACCCATGGACTGCACCGCAAAACCCACGAGGAGCGCCACAAAGAGGGTTTGCAACACTGAGCCCTCGGTGAGCGCGGAAAACAGCGTATCGGGAATAATGGACTGGATAAACCCGATCGTGCCACCACCGTGATCGGCCTTGGCAGCATATTCAGCCCCCGCGGTTTTCGTGGCCTCAATATTCAGATTATGGCCAGGCTCAATAATGTTGCCTACGGCCAACCCCACGGCAAGGGCAAACGTGGACATGGTGATGAAATACCCGAGGGCAATACCGCCGGCTTTCCCCACACTCGCGGCGGCCCGCACCGAACCAATGCCCAACACAATGGTGCAGAAAATCACCGGCGAGATCATCATCTTAATGAGATTGACGAACATGGTGCCTAGCACCTTAAATTCCTTGGCCACATTGGGAGCAACCAAACCAAAGACAATGCCGGCGATCACTGCAACAATGACGCCGATATAAAGCCAGTGGGTGTTATCCC
Organism: Corynebacterium matruchotii; assembly: GCF_011612265.2. NCBI lineage: Bacteria > Bacillati > Actinomycetota > Actinomycetes > Mycobacteriales > Corynebacteriaceae > Corynebacterium > Corynebacterium matruchotii. The sequence continues at coordinate 2,131,119 of NZ_CP050134.2, forward strand.
TTCTAGGTTTTTTGGGTTCCGCAATGCGCGGAGCAGTAGAAGCTTCAGCCATGATTAAACTCAATTTCTTTTACAACGGTTTCATGGTGACCACACGAGGAAACACGGGAAAAACGCATCTCCGTGTGATTCGGAACTCACTCAGTATATAGGTGACCCAGACTACAACGATGCAGATTATTTGGAATATAGGTATAAAGCAGCCATTATCGTAATGATTTACTGTTTCAACTGGCACTTTGATATATTGTTGCACGCATCAACAACAAAATTAGGCCCTCACGCCTACCCTCAACCGGAGGTAACCAAAGAGTGTAAAAGTGTGAAATTCGCCCCATAAAAACCGCCGAATGGCAACACCGTACCCCATAAGTCCCCATGTTATCGTGGGCATAATGCGCCATGGTGATTCTTCGCATGCTGAAAAACTAGTCCTTAAGAATAACCACCATTTTCACCGAAAACATGAGGCGAAGTACGCAGCTAATTTTAAGCAAGATATAACGTAATGCTATTACGATGAGTTGTGACGTTCCGCAAGGAACACCAAATCTATGAACAAAATAAAGGAGCAGCGGCAATGTCTGCCACTGGATTATTAGTTTATCTCTGCGGATTCTTCGCAGGAGCCTACCTGGTCTTTCAGGGGGCCCGTATGATGGGCAACCCCGAAAAACTATGGTCGGCGCTGAATAATTTTGGCACACTAACACCCGCCAAAACCATGCGAACGGCGGCGTTCTTCCCACCCGCCCTCATTGCTGCCGGACTCTTACTGGCCAGCAACACCGCAATCTTGTTCTCGGGAATCCTCTCCATTGCCATCCTATTGGCATTCACCCGAATCATCATCAAAACCCCCGCGGATAATTTAGTTTTTGGCACTCCCGCCAAGAACTCGACCAATCCTGATGCGGCTGAGCAGCAGAAAAACTCCATTGTTGCGGTGAATATTCTCGTCATGGTCATGGCGTTCATTACCTATTTCGGGGATTTCCAAATGAAACTATGGGAATACATTCCCCTAGGAATCGGTGTCGTCTTTGTGATCGCAATATTCAGCTACCGACTCACGACGCTGAAAAAAGCACACACAACGACCCTCCCTACCCCAGCGCAACCATTGGCCTCCGCAGCCGCATAATATTCGCAAAACCCATAATGGTCGTCACCTTGCAACAGGGACGGCCATTATGGGTTTTTTGCATCTCGCCAGATGAATACATTACCAGCAACCACAGCCGAGCTAAACCGCTAAGCTACCCCCTCGCCTGTTGCTGCGCGATATCAGCACCGATCTTGCCCACCACCGCGGGGGGGCCAGAGCTTGACGAGCTGGTACCGGTTGTGTACTCGGCAATCGTTCCGCCAGTTACCGCCGCAACCATCCCGGCGGGGGAAGTCCCCCATTGCCCGCTTTGGCGGCGAAAACGGGTTGGGGGCACAGGGCAAGACTCACGGCCAATGCCACACTCATCACACGATATTTCATAGGGTTATCCTTTCGGAAATAAGGTCGGGCAGGTTTTCTGCATTATCGGTGACACGGCGTCGGGCCTTAGGACGCCACCACGCTAGCGGCAAAACAAATAATGTGGTCGCAATAGGCTGCGGCCGCATTCAGGTTGGTATCTCTATGGTCGCTTTGGCAGGCCCACAACCGCAGGGGTGATGACGGTAACAGCACTCTTGGTGTGACTTATGCCCAGCATGAATGCGATGTAGTTTCGCCATGGGAAGGCGTCGCAAAGCACACCCACGGGGCCAGGAAACCGACACTGTGGCTGTACCACGCATATTCGACTAGACCAAGCTGTCCAGGTAGCATAAGTTCATTCAGACCACGAAAGGAAACCTCATGCTCGACACCACGGGAACGCTGCATAAAGTAGACATCGGCGAGTTTATAACCGAAGCTGGCGCAACCATTCCCAATGTCACCATCGCTTACCAGGCATGGGGAACCTTCCACGGCAATAACCTCATCGTGGTAGAACACGCATTGACGGGGGATTCCAATGTGGTCGACTGGTGGGATGGCGTGGTCGGGCCGGGAAAAGCCCTGGATACCGATAAATATTGTGTGCTCTGCACCAATGCCCTGGGCGGATGCATGGGCTCCACAGGGCCGACCAGCCTCGCACCCGACGGCAACCACTGGGGATCCCGTTTCCCCGCGCTCTCTATTCGGGACCTGGTGGCAGCGGAAAAACAATTCCTCGACAAAGTCGGGGTAACGCAGATACTCGCGGTCCTCGGCGGCTCCATGGGTGGGGCCCGAACCTTGGAATGGACCCTGCTCTACCCACAACTCGTCAACGCCGCACTCGTGCTTGCGGTCTCAGCCCGAGCCAGTGCCTGGCAAATCGGGATACAAACCGCCCAAATATCCGCTATCGAACAAGACCCCGACTGGCAGGGTGGCGACTACTATCGCACCGAAGCCACCCCGCACAACGGTTTGGCCGCGGCCCGGCGCATCGCACACCTCACTTACCGAGGCGAACTAGAAATCGACGAGCGTTTTGGCACCACAGTCCAACCAGGGGAAAATCCGCTAGGTCCCTACCGTGATCCCCATCAACGATTCGCGGTACAAAGCTACCTTGATTATCAGGGGGTAAAACTCACCGAACGATTCGACGCTGGCACATATGTCACCCTGACCGAGGCCATGAACCGGCACGATATCGGACGCGGACGCGGCGGACTCAATAAGGCGCTTGCCGCATCACAAGTGCCAACCATGATCGCCGGCGTAGACACAGACATTCTTTACCCCTACCACCAGCAGGAACACCTCTCCCGCAACTTGGGCAATTTACTGGCGATGGCTAAGATTTCCTCACCAGTTGGACACGACGCATTCTTGGTGGAATGCCGACAGGTCAGCCGAATTATTCGGCATTTTCTCACCATGGCGGATGCCAATGGCACAGACGCCAATATGTATTTCATTTAGGGCTTTTGGGGCTGTACCCTGCACAGTCCTGGGAGTCAGTATGACGGATCCGGGACGATCAAGCGAGCCCATTCCCCGGCGACCCCTGTCACCATAAGAAACCTGGCCTTCACGAGTCACCGCCGAACCGATTTCCCGCCTTTTAAGGCAGCCACCCCACCAGTATCGAAACTACTGAGCTGGAGTTGCGTTCTCCAGGCCCCACCACAGTGGCATCTGAATCGAGAAAGTACAGCTCAGCACTTGCGCTATAGCCACAGTGGTGTGGTTATGTGATGACGCAATAGGATAACAGCAGGGTCTGACGCGCAAGTATCCGCCCAGTTTTCGCAAATCCACGATGGCAGCTTTCCGTAGCAAGTTCGCTGAGCTGGAGTTCCGGCCGAGAATGCCGTGACCACCATCAAGATACCTATAGCCTCAATGCTGCGTATTTGTTACCCCAGCTCAGCAAATCTGCAGCATCTTGGGGGATTTCCCAGCAGGCTCACCAAGACTCCCCAAGGTGGTTCGTAGGCTAACGGCTCTCCGGCTAACTCCCCAGGGAGTCCACGGATGCTGAAAGAAAGAGGATAAAAGCACCAACAACAGACGTAAAGATCGCATCAAACTTCCGAGACCGCACCGCCAACACCGAAAGAACTTTCGAATCACAGGTTAACCGCACCACCGACAGCCATACCAGTCCAGCTCCTAGAGTGAACGTGGCGCGGCGCCAGTGCTCCATGACCGCGAATCCGCCAGACACCACAATCGCTAACAGGAAGAGTCCCAAACAACCGTATTGCGCCGTCAAAGGCAGTTTGGAAGGTTTGAGGCCAACATCATGCGGATTATCAAGGATGTTTGCCGGTTTTTGCCTGGTGGGTTTCCCCTCCGATGGATTATGTTCTGACGATTCGGGTTTTTCGGCCTTAGCGGGAACGGTTGCAGCTGTCGCCTCAGCGTCAGCCATTTTGCTCCAGTTGCTGCTCCGCACGTTCTACCACATTGCGCACCAAAAAGGCCCGGGTTAGTGGGCCTACGCCACCGGGGTTGGGGGAAACATGGCCGGCAACTGCCCACACATCAGGGTGAACGTCACCAAGCAATTTGCCATCAACCCGGGACACGCCCACATCAAGCACCGCCGCGCCGGGCTTCACCATGTCAGCGGTCAGCATATGTCCCTTACCTGCGGCAGCAACAATAATATCGGCAGCAATGGTTTCAGCCTTCAGATCCTGTGTACCGGTATGACACAACGTCACCGTGGCGTTTTCCGTCTTACGGGTGAGCATAAGCCCAATCGGCCGTCCCACGGTCACGCCCCGACCAATAACCACAACTTTTTTACCCACGCTCTCCACACCATAACGTTTCAGCAAATGAATGGCACCGTTAGGAGTGCAAGGCAATGGGGCGGGTTCGTTCAGAACCAATTTACCCAAGTTCACTGGATGTAGACCATCGGCGTCTTTAGCCGGATCAATACGCTCCAGCACGGCATTTTCATTGAGATGCTTGGGCAATGGCAGCTGAACAATGTAACCAGTACATGCGGGATCAGCATTGAGCTCATCAATGACGGCATGCAATTCTTCCTGGCTAATATCTGCTGGCAAGTCCTTTCGAATCGACTTCACCCCCACCTGTTCACAGTCCCGGTGCTTCATTTTGACATATGCATGGCTGGCGGGATCATCCCCCACCAGCACGGTCGCCAACCCTGGCGTGATTCCTTTTTCCTGGAGTGCCTGAACGCGAGTGGCGAGATCCGCAAAAATCTCATCCCGATAGAGATTGCCGTCAAGTTTGATTGCTGTCATGGTTGCCATTATATTCACCGCCTAGAATCTAAGAGCCGTAATCCTGCACTGATAATCATCCATGCGATTGCCCCACACCTACATTCCCTGACTGTGCGCTAACTCAACCAACCCATCGGAAAAATCGGCAGGCGTATAGGCCATCATTATGAAGTAGTAAAGGTGCTGAGCTGGAGTTCTCAGAATTAACGCCCCAGCAAATGGATACTGAATCGAGAAAGTCCAGCTCGGTACTTTCGCCAACCTTTCGCTGTTGCCGGAACCTACCGACCCCGTGGACATCCGAGCGCATACCCGTACGATTCAGCATGGCGGCAAAACCAAAAATCACCCAAATTGAACGACTTCACCAATAGCCGGTCAGATTTTGCAACGCCATTCCCTATCAACCTCCTGTCGGTGCCACGCTATGTCGCATTATCAATACACCATCCGTTGCGGCGTAAAGTGCTTAATCATGACCACTGAACCTTTCGCGTCATTTGCCCATATTATTTTCGACCAACCATGCATTCCCCCAAACACCGGCAATGCCATCCGCCTCTGCGCAAACACTGGTGCAACCCTCCACCTGGCTGGGCCATTAGGGTTCAATCTGAAGGATAAAAATCTCAAGCGTGCCGGCCTGGATTACCACGACTTCGCCAATGTGCAGGTATACAAAAATCTCCAGAATTGTTTCGACACCTTACCGGAGCACCAACACCGAGTCTTCGCGTTTAGTTCGCATGGCACCACCACCCACACCGATATCACCTACCGATTTGGTGACGTATTACTCTTTGGAACGGAACCTACTGGCTTGGATGAGTCGGCATTACACCATCCACGAATCACGGAAATTGTACGGATTCCCATGCGGCCGGGGATCCGGTCGATGAATCTGGCCAATGCCGCCTCCGTGGCCATTTACGAAGTATGGCGACAATTGGGTTATCCCGGCGCAGCCGATCCCACCATGCCTGACTCCCACAACGCATCGAGCACAATCTAGCCAAATTTACCAAGCCCAAATCTCCAACAAACCGGAAACAACCACAGAGGCTGGAACAACCGCGACAATCGTAATGGCCATACCACTTGACTCAATACGCAACATCTATGGTTACGAAATCTTTACCCCACCACCCCCGGCCAATCTGCATAATGGGATAGTAAAGACTGCCTACACTAACCCCGAAAGGAACACGTATGGCACACGAGGCAAGTAGTAAGCGTGATCGAGATGAAGCCCATCTACAAGGGCATTGGTTGCTGGCTAAGCTCGGGAAAAAGGTGCTTCGTCCTGGTGGAAAGAAACTCACCAATTGGATGATTGATAATGCGAATCCTACAAATAAGCGTGTAGTGGAATTTGCGCCGGGCTTGGGAATCACAGCTGCTGAAATTCTGGATCGAAACCCGAAAACGTATACCGGCGTAGATCAAGACCCGGATGCGGCCACCGCAACCACGTTGTCCACAAAGCAAGCTCGGCTGGGAATCCCTACCGAGGTCATCAATGGTGTGGCATCTGATACTGGCTTGCCGGCAGGCTCTGCCGATTTAGTGGTGGGCGAAGCAATGCTCACCATGCAGGGCGAAAAGGGAAAAGCCGCTATTGTTTCCGAGGCGAATCGCATCCTAGCCACGGGGGGACGATATGCCATTCACGAGCTGCTGCTTACCCCTAATAATGTCGATCAAACGGTTGCCGATAATCTGCGCAAGGCTCTGGCCACAACGATCAAGGTGAATGCTCGCCCGTTGACTGCCACCGAGTGGAGCGAGCTATTGGAAAATAACGGGTTTAAGGTGCTATCAATCAAGGTGGCACCCATGGGGTTACTGCAGCCCAAGCAAATGATTGAGGATGAGGGCCCACGGGTATTGAAGATTATGTTTAATCTGGCCCGTAACCCACAGGCACGCAAGCGGGTCTTGGCAATGCGGAAGGTTTTCAGCGAGAATGCCCAGAATTTAGGCGCCATTTCGATCATCGCGGAGAAGATTTCCGACGTGAAACCTGCCGAAACAGCGGCATCCGAAGCACCTGAGCCTGAGGCCTCGCCCAAAGTTACCGAGTCCAAGCCACAGGACAGCAAACCCGCAGCTGACGACCCCAAGGCTAACGACTCCAAAGCCGAAACGCCCAGCAAACCGGCAGCACCCAACGAAGCAGCAGCTCCCAGCAAAACTGCGGCCGACAAGGTGGTAGAGCCCAGCAAAGCCGAGACCGCTAAGACCACAGCTCCCAAGGCCACAGCCCACAAAGCTACTTCCACGACCGCAGAAACCGAGGCGGCAGCCCCCAAGGTCGAGGCTTCTAAGAAAGCCGAGGCCACCCCCGCCAACAGCGCGCAGGCCGGAGCAGATACCAGCAAAAAGCCCGAGGACAAAAAGCCCGAAGCGGCTCAAGACGCCACGCCTAAAAAGGCTGTCCCCAAGCCACACGATCCACGAACCCGGAACAAGAAGTCATAGCGCTGGTGAGCGATGCCCATGCAATGCCCAAAGCAAGCGCTGGGCATCGTCTCGATTTAGGTCGCGTCCACTCATGCTCACCGGCCCCTGCACCAGGTGAAGTTTCACCGTAGAAATATTGGTGATTCGCTGGATAGGCCCAGTGAAGACGCCAAATTCTTGGATGTGCCGACGAAACACGATGGCGGCACGATGCCCGAAAAAGCCACGGTGTTCGATGGCACAGTCGTCGGTAAGCTCGAATGTTTGGCGGCGAAAGTCGATGGGGGACACGAGGAATGCGCGGGCTGGGCTGCGGAATTGGGGGTGCGCCGGCTGGTCGGGGTCAACCCGGCACCCGGTGAGCAGTTCGCACAGCATCATGGCCGTGCGTTTGTCGCCGACGGGGAGGATGGTCATGCCGTCGCTGCGCTCGCCGTAGCCTGCGACGGTGACCTGGACCCGCCACCAACCAAACGGCCGCCATAGGGCGGTTTTTCGGAGACTGATCGCGTGAACCCGGGACATGTTGAGGGTTTTGCGTTGGAGGTTGGCAAGCCCATAGGAAACATTGATAGTGTCGCCAACTCGATGGGCAGTGAATTGGTAGGAGCCATCAATAGTACGCCAAATGTTGGGGATGGTACTGACGAATACCGGCAGCAGTGCCGCCAAATGAATATCAAACCCCATGCTGGTGAGGGTAAGCACCAGGGATATGAACGCCGACAGGCTAAAAAGCGACGCCAGCAGGGAACGATAGATGGGGATGGGAGGAACGAGGAGTTCGCCTTCGGTGAACTGGCCGAGCAATTGTTTCTTGAGGTTTTCGGCGGCGCGGCGTTTCAGGTAGCGGACTTCAATGCGGGAGTTATGGCCCCCGGCGGTTTCGATGCGCACGGCGGCCAGCCCGAAAAGTCGCGCATGGAAGGGCTGGACAACATCAATGGCTTGGGTTCGGTCCAGGCGGGCACTGCGGATTTTGCGCCGAATAAGACCCCACCGAAAGACGATATCGATGTCGGTGACGGTGTAGCTGGTGGCCCGCCACCACAGGAGGGAGGCTCCTGCGGCTATCACCACACCCGCACCAATGATCCCCGCGGCCTGGAGAGTTTCGGTGCGGTCGTTGGACAGGAGACGGTGGACGAGATCGAAGGTGTAGTCGCTAAAGGTGGTGACGGCAAAAATAATGGAGGCGACGATAAAGCTCCAGGCACGAAGCACAGGGGTCAGGGGATGGACGCGATGGTTCATGGGTTTATAGGTCAATCATGTTTTCTTTTGCTCGCCGGGCAATGCGAGCCCGGAGCTCATCGGCGAGGTCGGCATCGAGTCCGGGGATTTTGGCGTCAACACTGGCGGATGCGGTGTGCAATCGCAGGGTTTTCAGCCCGTACCTGCGTTCGATTGGTCCTTGGCTCACATCGAGATATTGGACCCGCCCATAGGGAACGACGGTAAAGGTATGCCAGAGTTTTCCCTTGCTGAGCAGTAAATCGTTGTCGGTTTCGAGCCAGCCAAGGCGATAAACCTGGCGGGGGATGAGCCAAATCTGCCACAGCAGAAAAATCCCGGCAATAATGGCGAGATAATAGCCCCAATGAATGCCCCAATATTCGTCGTCAAAATATCGTGCCCACACAACCGCACCACCAGTAGCAATGATGCACCAAGGGATGCGGGCAAGATAGCGCACCTTAATCAGGTCCGGCGACACGGGGGTGAGAGTTTCGTCCATAGCGGGTTCTACTTTAGTGGACGTCGAAAAGCGTACCGCTCAGTCTGCCACTACCAAGCATGTTATCAATTTTGTTACATTCGGCACCCGTGGGCACAAAACCGCACTTTACGACGCCGCATTGCGCGCAATAGAGCGCTATTATATCACGGATCAAATAGACCAAGCTGTACATTTTTGAGCAACTGCGCTAGGGTCAACTGCTAGTTAAATACACGCATACCTAAGGATGAAGATTTCAACATTATGGGCATTCGTTTCACCCGCCTCATAGCAGCCACCGCCGCCACCGTTATAGCCGCCACCAGCCTGGTTGCCTGCTCCAGCAACAGCAATTCCACCAGCGCCAATGGCGAAACCACCATCCGCATTGGCACCACCGACGCGGAAAAGAAAGCCTGGGAAGTATTCGAACAGAAAGCCAAAGAAAACGGCATCAAACTGGAGGTCACAAGCTTTGGTGACTATAACACTCCCAATCTAGCGCTGTCCCAAGACCAAATCGACGTGAACCTATTCCAACACCTGAAATTCCTCGCGGAATATAATGTTGCTAACAAGGACAATCTCACCCCGGTCGGCGCCACCGAAATTGTTCCTTTGGCCCTATTCTGGAAGGATCACACTGGCCTCGACGGCATTGATGGACAAGAAGTCGCCATCCCCAACGACCCCTCCAACCAGGGGCGCGCCATTAACGTGCTGGTGCAAGCCAAACTGGTCACGCTGAAGGACGACACGAAAAACACTGTCACCCCCACCCCAGAAGACATCGACCCGGACAAATCCAAGGTGAAGGTCGTGCCGGTTGACGCCGCCGAAACCACGGTCGCCTACGGCGAGGGCAAGCCGGCAATCATTAATAACACCTACCTCGACCGAGCCAATATCGATCCAAAATTATCTGTCTTCGCCGACGACCCCAAGTCGGAGGTTGCCGAACCCTACATCAATGCCTTTGTGGTCAAACACGACCGCAAGGATGAGGAAGTCTTCCAGAAGCTGACAGAGCTATGGCATACCCAAGAGGTGCAGGATGCCGTCGCCGAGGACTCCAAGGGCACATCAATACCGGTCACGCGTTCCGCCGAGGATTTGCAAAAGATCCTGGAGCGGCTAGAACAGTCCAACAAATAATTCCCTCAGCCCACACCTAAAACCCCGGTAATACCACTGGGGTTTTAGGGATTTAACCTCAAGAAAGAGGCTTCAGGTGATCGGTACCCAAATCGAATTCAAAAATCTCTCTAAAACATTCCCGTCACGCAAAAAAGGTGCTGAGAACGTTGTTGCGCTCAGTGATATTAATCTCACCGTAGCACCTGGTGAAATCATTGGCATCATTGGCTACTCCGGCGCCGGCAAGTCCACACTTGTGCGCATGATTAATGGCCTCGACACGCCCACCAGCGGTGAAGTGCTTCTCGACGGCACCAATATCGTGGGCATGAAGGAAAAAGAACTCCGAGCTGTGCGCCGCAATATCGGCATGATCTTCCAACAGTTCAACCTCATGAATTCGCGCACCGCCGCCGGCAACATCGACTACCCACTCAAGCTCGCGGGCATCCCCAAAGACGAGCGAGACGAACGAGTGGCCGAACTTCTCGACTTCGTGGGCCTCTCCGATCGAGGCAGTAACTACCCTGAACAGCTTTCCGGCGGCCAAAAACAGCGCGTCGGCATCGCCCGCGCACTCGCCAGCAACCCCGCCCTCCTGCTTGCCGACGAAGCCACGTCCGCCCTCGACCCAGAAACCACGCATGAAGTCCTCCACCTCCTGCGGAAAGTCAACCAGGACTTAGGCATCACCATCGTGGTCATCACCCATGAAATGGAAGTGGTTCGCGCCATCGCCGACAAGGTAGCGGTCATGGAAAACGGCAAAATCATGGAGTACGGCACCACCTACGAAGTGTTTTCCAACCCCAAAACCGTGGTGGCCCAAAAATTCGTGGCCACTTCACTACGGAACACCCCCGACACCATCGAATCGGAGGAACTGCTTTCCCACGAAGGACGCCTCTTCACCATCAACCTCACGGAAGAATCCGGCTTCTTCGCCGCCGCCGCAGAAGCCCGCAGCAACGGGGCGTCGATCGGCATTGTGCATGGTGGCGTCACCACTTTGCAACGCCACTCCTTTGGCAAAGTCACGGTCCGCCTGACCGGCCCAAAATCTGCGATCGACGACTTCCACAACCGGTTGCAGCGCACCACCGACATTAAGGAGATCCTGCGATGACCACTGCTATTCTGGCCGCCGGCGAAACCAATTGGAATCGGCTCGCCGGCCCATTCCAGGAAGCCATCGTCGACACCCTGGTCATGGTCGGCACCACCCTCGTCATTGGTGGACTGTGCGGCCTCATCCTGGGCATGCTGCTCTACACCACCCGCGCCGGGGGCATCCTTCAAAACAAGTTCATTTTCGGGCTCCTCAACATCCTGGTTAACTTTGTTCGCCCCATCCCCTTCATCATTCTGCTTGTCACCCTCGGCCCCCTGACGAAAGCCCTGGTGGGCAGCCAAATTGGTCGGGACGCCGCCATTGTCGGCATGTCGGTCGCCGCGACCTTCGGGGTGGCGCGCATCGTGGAGCAAAACCTTGTGACCATTGACCCAGGCATGATTGAAGCCGCCCGAGCCATGGGGGCTAGCCCCTGGCAGATCATCACCGGCGTGATCATCCGCGAGGCCTTGGGACCGCTGGTGTTGGGTTATACCTTCTGTTTCATTGCCATTGTGGACATGTCCGCCATGGCCGGTTATATCGGTGGCGGCGGGCTTGGTGACTTTGCCATCACCAAGGGATATCGGGCCTTTAACCTGGAGGTCACCTATGTGACCACGTTCATGATTATCATTATCGTGCAGATCGCCCAGCTCTTGGGCAACTGGTTGTCCCGAAAGATCATGCGCCGCTAGCCAATGGTTGATTAGTGGTTGGCTAATTGGCTGGGAGTCAGCTATGCCCTAGCCACACTGGTAGCCACCCATACCTGAGCGGTTTTAGGCTGGTCCCCACAGCTGGGAATAACCCCCGAAGCTTCCCGCTGTTCCAGGGTCACCAGCCACCCTCGACCATCCCGATGGGTGACCAGCAGCTTTTCTGCTCCTTGGCCTTGGGCCGAGGGTTCCGCACTGGTAGCAGTGGCGGCATCGGTCGCAGCGGCCGCAACGGTAAGAACGCCGGGACGAGGCGTCTCACCCTGATCGAATATTTTTTCTAAAACCGCTATCTCGGCCACCTGCTGCTGGCTGGTGAAGATTCCCCGGCCTCGATTCCCCGGCAAAAACAGTTTATCCTGCAGGGCATAGCTGTATACGTCTTGAGCGGCACGGGAATTCAGCCGCCCATAAAAATAGGCCCAGGGAAACAACATCATGGAGGGGGCGAAGCGATGCCCCTTCGTGTGGCTGCATTCCCAGATCGGCGTATCCGGGAATGCCCGCACCAGGTCCTGGGCGATGGGCCGCCCTTTGATCGCACAACAACGATCCCGTTTAGCATGTGTACAAACAAGAAGCTGTGGTTCGGTGATCACGCGTGCTCGTTCCGGGACGGTATCGGGGCTGGTAAGATCCAGCTCCCCCAACTCATCAATGCTGCTAATCATCAGATGCTTGGTGATCCCTTGCTCACAAAACACCAGGTAAGTATTGTGTTCTGGGCCGCACTGTCGGCCGATACGCCCCGGCTTACGGATGAGATAAAGACCAGGGAGCTGCTTGAGCGTTTCGGTGTCGGCCGCACTAAAGGTACCGCCGTCGAGTATGTCGTGGCTCCACGGACCGGCATGCTCGTAAAGAACGAAGACACCACCGGTACGAGCACTACCAGGCAGGGGTTCTGCCGCAACATCCGAACAGAATGTTCTGGACGAGGGGAGCGCACAGGCATTGGCAGCAAAGGGATCGTAGCCCACGGCACTGGGATAGGAATCGGCGGATTCGATGGGGTTGGCGGCATTCATGGTTCCTTAAGTGTATGGGTTGGCATGCCCGGAGGAAACTTGAGAGTCTTACACCGAATCAGGCGGCACCTCCCCAACACGCACAACCTGCCCAGGGCCTACCCACAACGCCGATCAGGACACCGCGCAGAATGCCGACACCAAGCTAGCACAACTGCTGAGCTGGGGTAACAAACATGCTGTTCTGCCACCTGCGACTTCCAGCCGATAGCACCTTCGCTTAACCAGAACTCCAGCTCAGCACTTCCACTACTCCCCCGCTGCCGCCCGGTTATCAACCATTGCCACCCCATCTGGCACCCACGCCGCGGACTCCAAGCTGTACTTTCTCGATTCAGTACCAACCAAGGGCGGCCCCACAGGCCAGAACTCCAGCTCAGCACATCACCTACCCCCACACACACCAGCTTCAACACGCCAACCTCCGCCCCAAACCCCGACAATGACCACAGCAACCACAGGCACCAAGGAAACCCGCGCAACTGGCACGTCCGCCACAGCCGACGCAGTCGGCAAAACCACCTTCCACCGCGGTAGTCCAGCTCAGCAGTTCTATTTCCCCATAGCTTCTCGTTCAACCAGCACATCTCATCTTGGCAAGAGCTAGCCCATAAACCAACACATCAGTCATCGAGTCATATGGCCAAAAGGGCAATGTTAGTGGCATAACCGCAGCATATCGGTTTGACAACGATCGTTCCGATAATACGCAGTCGTACTCGCCAATCCCTGTTACAGAAGTTACTATTGTGATATGAGTGAAAAGAATCTGACCCCCCGAACCTTAGCCATCATCATTACCGTTGCGGCGCTCATCCTCGCTGCCTGCAATAACAGCGACAGCAACACGAGCAAACCCGCAAACACCGCCAGTACCGCCCAACCCCCCTCCGCCACCGCACCCCCCACCTCCGAACAGCCCGCATCCACCAGCCCCAACGCTCCAGCTGCAACCACCGCAAGCAATAATGCTGAGGGCAACACAAACCCAGGCACAAACCAAAACACCGAGGAAGGGAAACTCGTCCCCATTGGGATGATCGTCGGCAATTATGACGACTACGATCAGGTCACCATTAATTTCGCCGGCACCAACACTCCCGAATGGACCGCTGAATACATCGATAATCCCACCCAGCAGGGCAGCGGCCGACCCATCAAATATGATGGCGACCATGCACTAAACCTATACATCAAAAACGTTGCCATGCCGTTCGAAGTCGGGCGAGACGATCCAAATCTCAGCCCAGTACCGGGCATAGGGCCGGCAGTGTCAGAAGTGCGTTCCGGCGGCACATTCGAAGGACAAGCCCAATTTGTTATTGGCCTCAAAGACAGCAAACATCCCTACAAAGTCCACACAGAACAAAACCCCACCAGGCTCATCATCGACGTACAGCATTAACCGCATAGCCCAAACCAGCAAGGTCGGACATGCTAGCGTGTTACCATGACTGCCACCCCTCAGACTCCACTCGTAGTCCGCATCGCGTCCTCCGCGCTGTTGAGCTGCGCGGTTGCTGTATTATCGACCGATCTCCCCAAAAATATGCGGGCCATCATCATGGTGACATGCATCGCAGTCGGCATAATGGTTATCTACACCCACCCCTACCGCAAACAGGTCCAACAGTTTCTTGCCAGCCATAATGTGAAACCGCAACCACGTCTCACCGATATGCTGCCCGTCATAGTGGTCTGGATTGCATTACTCCTGGTCCCGGTTTTCGCCCCAGCCCCATGGTGGCTCACAACCATATGCTGGCTGGGGATTTTCGCGTGGATGTGGATAGTATTCCCCATCATCGACGGTACCCGGTCGCTGCGGAGGCTAGCGTCGTAACGCACCATAGCCCGGGTCGACCGTAGACTCCGCCGCCTCAACCACCACAATGGGCACCCAATTGCGCTGCTCAGTGCCAGTCCCGGGCAATAATGTGACGGTGACATGCACCCATGTGCCGGCTGGAATGTTACGGAGCTTGTGCCGCGGGTCGGATAATTCAATCCGATAGGCACGGGCATCAGCAGCGCAACAAATGATCACCACCCGCGACAATAAGCTCACCCCATGCTCTACACTTAATTGTCCTGTGACCTGCACTTTCTTCCCGCGTAGCTGATCGTCCACCGGCGCCATGAGCCGCCCTATAATATCGGGAATCTCCAATTCTGGCGTGTCTCCGGGCGGCAACGGCGGCATGGCGCCCCCATTATTTGTGGCAAGCACCACCCGGTTTGCGGTCTCCACCTGCGCAGGCTGTAGCGCCGCAGGACTTGCCCCCACAATAATGACGGCCAAGAACCCCAACACCCACGGTGACCAGCGGTGATCGTGATTTCCGCAGCCACAATGTTCACGCTGGCAAGCCGTGGTCAGCCCCACCATCACAAGCCCAACGCTCGACAGCGCAATCAACACCGGCGATTGCGACACCCACGCTCGATAACTTCCACTTATCGAAGCATACCCCAAGGCCACCCCCACCAACACGCAGAAACTGCCCACAATCCGCCGAGCCATCACCCCCACCACCCCCATAGACATGCCACCGTCAGGGTGGCGACTAATGCCGACACAAAGCCACTCACCGCAATGAACCGTGTCGGCCTATCCCCCAAAATTCCCTCCATCATCGACGCCAATTTCATATCAATAATCGGCCCCACCACCATAAACCCCAACATTCCCGCCGGATGCACCCCCACCAGTGATGCCGCCACAAACGCATCACCAAAGGAACATAACGACGCAACAATCGCCAACGTCATCATGATGACCACCGCAAACACCACCTGATGACTCAGCGACACCAACAAATGCACCGGCATCACCAGATTAATGACCGCAGCCAAGAACGCCCCCACGCACAAAAACGTGAGGGAATCCACAACATCATGGCTCATCAGACCCCACCAGGACCGACGCCCACCATCATGAGGCGCCACCAGGCCTAATCCGGCAAACGCCCGACCACCCCACACCATGACGGAAACTCCCACCCCCACGACCGCAAGCATTCCCGCAACAAGTCGGGCCACCGCCATCTCCCACCCACCGAATGCCATAAACGTAGCGTAGACCACCAATGGGTTTGCGGACGGTGCAGCCAACATGACCGTAATCGCGGCAGCTGGCGTGACCCCCGAATTCATCATCCGCTTCGCTAATGGCACGGACGAGCACTCACAGGTGGGCACACATATCCCCACCAGGGCGGCAACCACCACCGCGGCTATCCCCCGCCGAGGCAACACGCGAGCCCAGCGGTCCGGGGTCATCCACAGCGCCACGGTTGCAGACAACATAGACCCCACCAATACGAACGGCAGGGATTGCACCACCAACGCCAAAAACGCGGTGACCACCACGTGGACCCGCGGAAATTGTGCAAAAAACTGCTGTGCGACCGGATGCCCCCGACTGGCAATGGCCACCACCAGGACCGCCACCAGAGTGAGAAGCACCCGACCACGGACGCTAGTCCAGGTCACGAGAATGCGCCCACCGGGTCAAGGCATGCCGGTTCGACTGCTGGGTTTTACGGAGAATATTCGATGCGTGGGTTTCGACCGTTTTGATAGAAATAAAGAGCTGACCGGCGATTTCCTTATATGTGTAGCCTCTGGCCAGGAGTCGAAGCACCTCCAGTTCGCGCCGGGTAAGGGCGTCGACTATAGGGTCGTCAATGGGGGGATGCCCCTGTTCGACCGCTTTGTCTCGTTCGGGGGCGTCGACCACACCGACGCCGGCTCGGGCATCAGGCCGGGCAAAGGCGTCGAGAACGAAGCCCGCAAGTCTGGGGCTAAAGACGGCATCGCCATCATAGACTCGGGCGATGGCGTCCACGAGTTCCGGACCGGAGATTGATTTGGTGACATAGCCGCGGGCCCCGGATCTGATGACGGAGATGACATCCTCCGCAGCATCGGAGACTGATAGCGCCAAAAATTTCGGGATGGTGGCCACAGACCCGTTGACTACCCCCTGAATCACCGCGACACCACCACCATCTGGCATGTGAACATCCAATAATACCACGTCTGGGGTGGTGTTTCTGATATTGGTTATGGCGTCAAGGACAGTGCCGGCCTCGCCAACGATGTCCACCGCCTTTCCTATTTCGGCTTTGACACCAGCGCGGAACACGGAATGATCGTCAACGAGGAATACCTTCATATCATCTATTCTTACTGTGCTGGCAATCGAATCTCTACCTCCGTTCCATGTTGCTCAGGGTTTGCTGCCACAGGGGTGGAGTGAATGGTAACTTCACCCCCGGCACGTTCCACCCGGCCAAAAATGGAGTCGCGCACCCCATGACGGTCGGCAGGGATCGCATCCAGATCAAAGCCAGGCCCTCGGTCACGCACATAGATGGTGAGCCCGCCAAAGGTCTCCGCATACACATCGATACTGCTGTCACCAGCGTATTTCGCGGCATTGACCATGGCTTCCCTGGCTGCGAGGACACACGCCTGGTTGGCGTCGTCAAGCGGAATGTCTTCACCCACTGTCACCGGCGTGATCCGCACGCCAAACGTATCCTCTACCTCGCCAGATGCTCGTTGTAATGCGGCAAGCACCGTCACATCGGTCACGGGGTCAAAAAGCCACTGCCGTAATTCGCGTTCCTGACTGCGAGCCAATCGCACAACCTCCTCGGGATTGTTGGCACGTTTTTGGATGAGTGCCAAAGTTTGCAACACGGAATCGTGCAGGCGGGATGCGATTTCGGCGCGTTCGTCGGCGATAAGTTGTGCCTCCCGCTGGGCGGAGAATTTTTCCCATAACCGCAGGCCAAACGGCACGATAAGGGCAGCTATCCCGGTAATGGTCAACAACACGGTGCCGACCGCCGCATTGAATGTGGTTCGTTCTTCCCAGTGGTAGGCCGCCAATAATAGGCCGCTGATCACCAGCAATGCTCCGGCGATAATGGCAATGGATGCGCCTTTGGATTCGAATCGGTCATAGGCGAACCATGCGAGGGATGAACCCACCGCTATGATAAGCAGCGGAATTCCAATCCACAGGCTCACGGCGGCAACGCCGAAAACGCCTACCAACGTAAGCAACAATCCTGCCACCACTAGAGTGAGTGATGTGAGCTTATTAAACCGATCTGGAATCGGTTGACCTTCGGTCACGGATTTTGAGAGAATCCACAGGCCAATGTATATCCCAGCGCCCAATCCATTGAGTACGGATAACACAACAAAGGCAATGCGAATCCAGGCAACGTTAACCCGCAGGTGCGCCGCTAGGCCGCTGGCCACACCGGCAACCACCGCACTATCGCGGCGCCGGAGATATTTGGGATATGCAGGGGCGAGTGTCATGCTTTCTATGTTTCCATGATTTTTCGCTGAGAAGCATCAGGGTAGTCCCGGATTTTGGTTCTCAGGGCGGAAATCAGGGCAACCCCCGATGTTTTTTCTTATGTCCCCCAGGAGAATAAAGAGTATGAACACCAGTGGTCCCAACTCTTATTATTATGATCCCGTCACCGACCCAGACGCTAATTTTATTGTCCCTACCGGCACCACCGCGAATACGTGGCGACGCATGTGGGACAGCCGACCGCCCCGGTTTCCCCGGCGGCAAAACGGTTCGAACTGGGTTGGTGGCGTATGTGAGGGTATTGGTGTGAGATACCGTATCGACCCCACGATAGTGCGGTTGGCCTTCGCTATGATTACCCTCATTGGTGGGGCAGGGGTCACTCTTTATTTGATGTGCATGCTTATCTTCCCCCGGTACTCCGTGGATAAGGCACCCATTGAAGTGCTTTTCAGGTCCCTGGATAAGCGGTATTCCCGGGATCGAAGAGTTGGCTGGTTTGCCCTCATTCTCATGATTCTTATCACCGGGCCCCTAAGGATCGGTAACGGTGGCGTGCTGATTGCCACATTCGGGGTGGCTGCCCTGACCTGGTGGGCGTTAAACCAGCATGTTCCTAACCCGCCAGAGGGGCTGATGATGGGGCGGGAAAATCTCCAGTTTTCCGACCAAGTGGACCTATCGGGATATTTGCCAGCACCGGGGTTTGTCGCCCCATTCGTTGCCCCCACCACAACGATGCCGCAGTGGGATCCACTGGTGAATCAGCAATACGGGAATCCGGCAATGACCCCCGGTTTTCCGGGGTCCATCAACTATGTGACCACCGACCCAACAATGTGGATGGTTCCCACACCACCGGTAAAGAAAAAAAGCCGGTGGCCCCGCGTGGTTATTGGTTTAGCCATCATCTTTGGCACCTTTGTCGCGTTGTTGGAAGCCACGGGCACCCAATATACGCAGATCACTACGGAGCAGGAGATTGCAGGCAACTATGACCACAATATGGGAGACGTCATTACGGATTTCGCCAAGCTCTCCGATGTAAAGCAGGATCATACCGTGAGCATCAGTAATAATCTTGGCGACGTCCGCGTGGTGCTGGGGGACAAGACCCGGTTCAAGGTGGAATGCATCGACAATTCTGGCATTGCAGAATGCCCGAAGGACATCATAAACCCCAAGGCCAAGGGCGGGTTAGTAACAATCACGATGACCAAAAATCTTGGCGACGTAAAGGTGGATACAAAATAACGGCTCATACCACCGATACGTCGTCTTGTAGCAGGTGCTTTACGACGATTATGCGCGTTGTAAAGCACCTGCATTTTTCGCTCACCCTCCCCCAAATGAGGTAATACGGTGGGGGTAATAATCACTTTGAAGAATCATGAAGAGGAATTAATGCCCGTAACCCACCCGGTCAAAAAGCTTCACTTTTTCTAACCCTTACTAGCGCATTTTCCGATTCTGTGCAAGTTCCTGGGCGGGAAATCTGGAAAATAATCAGCCGTTTTCGTTGGTGTCCCGCTGTTCATTTTTCAAATATTGCTAGAATGGTAGCAAAGTTAACAAGGGCTCCAACTGTAGTTTTGTCATTTTTGAGTTTTTGCAACTCATTAATATTACTGAGACTAAATTACATTGGAGTGATTTACACAATACCCCTATTTCGGGGGCTCATATAAGGAGTAGTAACATCATGGGAAAAAGAAACTACACCAGCGAGCAGTCATGGCCGAAACACCCCAAAAAAACGGTCAATGAACTCTTCGATGTGGCCAAGCTTCACGGTTGGACCTTGATAGAGGAAACCAACCACAATGCCTTTAGATTAACCTGCCCCGCCGGTTGCTGCTCTTTCCGAGTCTTCTCCACCGGGCGCGCCCAGGAAAATGTTCTAAAATCCAAGCGCAAAGATATAGTTCGCTGTCCGCATAGCAAATTTGCGGACTCTACGGTTAGAGAGGTCACCCAATCCCTCGATAACCTGGAACAGCTCATCAATGCCACCAATATACAGATGAAGCTAACGGAAACCGAGAAGGCTTTCGATAGCGCCCAGTTAGACACCGAACTTGACGAGCTGCTTAGCAAGGTTGAGGACCTGGAAGAATCTTTGACCTCTATATTAAAGAAACTACCCACCAACCGAGCGAGAATATGCACAGCAAATATATCGGAGATGTCGCAAGCGGCAAACGATGAATCACGCAATGTCCGATCCCTGCTAAAACCCTTAAGCCGTGATCGACAAGACGTGAAACAATGTTGGGAACGACTACGCAAACTTAATAGTCAACTGAGATCGCTCCCCTCCTAATTATCACCCCCTAACACCCACACGCCGGTAATGGTGCTGGTCAGAGGCGTGAGCCTCCCCCCGCTGCCTGCCCCGGCGCTTGATGCTTGCGTTTAAACCGCATAAAATCAGTTGCCAGTTGTCAACCACACCACTGGCTAGTTATCAAAGTAAGGCGGTTTAGACACAGCGTTATGACTACCATCATCCCTCTTCGCGTAACCGGACTCGACATGTCCGACGACGCTACTGCTTGTCGCCTCTACGAACAATGGGGAGCGGAACTGGCCACGAAGAACGACGTGACCATGCTGCTTCTGACCATCGACGACACTGACGATATCATTTCAACTGTCGCCGACTCGATCTCCCAAATCACTCTGGCATTCCCCGAGGTAGTAGCCGAATCCGTCTATCGAGATTTGGTGTCCTTATCAGATATTGCCGACCGGGTGGGGGTCACCAAGGAAGCAGTCCGAAAGTGGACCATGCTCACCACCACTCCCTTCCCGCACCAGTTTTCCACCATTGGTGCTGGCCAAAAGGTGTGGGATTGGATCGACGTCTATGACTGGCTAACCCAAGTCAAAAAGTTTGACATGGAAGATGAGTTTCTTCCCACCCGCAAGCAGGTCATCGCTATTGATGCCTATCTTGCGCGTATTCCCGATTGCATCGAATTGGAATGGAATCACCTCCAACTCAAAGCCCAAGCCTGAGCTTATTCCCATTCAATGGTTCCTGGTGGTTTCGACGTGCAGTCCAATACCACCCGATTCACCCCATCAACCTCATTGGTGATGCGGGTTGAAATTTTTTCTAGCACATCATAAGGCAGCCGAGTCCAATCGGCGGTCATGGCATCCTCTGAGGATACCGGCCGCAATACGATGGGATGGCCGTAGGTACGGCCATCCCCTTGCACTCCCACGGAACGAACATCGGCAAGCAATACAACTGGGCACTGCCAAATTTCATTATCCAAGCCCGCATTGGTCAATTCGGTGCGGGCTATGAGATCCGCGGCGCGCAAGGTTTCTAACCGGTCCTCCGTCACCTCACCAATGATACGAATGCCCAGACCAGGACCGGGGAATGGCTGCCGATTCACGATCTCTTCAGGCAAGCCCAGCTCGCGGCCCACCGCCCGAACTTCATCTTTAAACAGCAACCGCAACGGTTCTACCAGCTGGAATTCCAGATCTTCAGGCAATCCTCCCACATTATGGTGGCTCTTAATGTTCGCGGTGCCAGCGCCCCCACCCGACTCCACCACATCTGGGTACAACGTGCCCTGCACTAAAAATTCCACAGCGCCCACGGTATCGGCCGGCTCATCGGCCAACACCAAACCAACCGCACGTTCGAACGACCGAATGAACTCGTTGCCAATTGCCTTCCGTTTTGCTTCTGGGTCTGTGACCCCAGCAAGCTTAGATAAAAAGGCCTCCCGCTCATCCACCGTGACTAGCTTCGCCCCGGTTGCCTTCACAAAATCGGTCTGCACCTGCTCACGCTCTCCGGCGCGCAATAGACCATGGTCAACAAACACGCAGGTCAGTCGGTCACCAATGGCGCGCTGCACCAAGGCCGCGGCCACTGCCGAATCCACGCCACCGGACAATCCGCAGATAGCGCGGCTGGTATCACCCACCTGTTCGCGCACGGTTTCGATCAATTCATCGGCGATATTCGCGGGGGTCCAGTTCTGTTCTAATCCAGCAATCTCCGTGAGGAAGCGCACCAGAATCTCCTGGCCATGGGGTGAATGCAGCACTTCGGGATGGTATTGCACACCGGCCATCCGTCGAGCCGCGCATTCGAATGCTGCGACGGGGGCACCAGCAGAAGAAGCAGTGACAGTGAAGCCTTCAGGGGCTGCCGACACAGCATCCCCATGACTCATCCACACTTTATGAGTGGTTTCCAAACCGGCATGGAGCACCCCAGGGTCGATAACAGTGAGATCGGTCCGACCATATTCCCGGTTGCCGGTGTTAGCAACCGTGCCACCTAGTGCGTGGGTCATGGCCTGGAAGCCATAGCAAATTCCAAAGACGGGAATTCCCAAGTCGAGCAATTCCGATTGCAGGGCCGGAGCACCGGATTCGTAGACAGAGCTTGGACCACCGGAAAGCACTAAAGCGGCGGGGTTTTTCGCCTTGATTTCCGCAATCGTGGCGGTGTGCGGAATAACTTCGGAATAGATTTTGGCTTCACGTACTCGTCGCGCAATGAGCTGCGCGTACTGCGCCCCGAAGTCCACGACCAACACCGGATTATGTTTATGAGGGTTATGGGGGTGGGTTTGTTTCGTCACAGCTAGATAGTGTACTCATGAGATCGGTGCGGGCCCTAATGCTACGCCGCATTTTGGCTGTGAATGCCCGCAACATGCCCACGGTCAAGAAGATTTCCGAAGATTTCACCAGTAGCTGATTTGCTGAGCTGGAGTTCCGAATGAGCGGATTTTCTACCGGTTGAAAACCGCTGGAGCAAACCACAGCACTTTTGTTACCCCAGCTTAGCAGTGCGAACAACCCCGAAACCCACCTCAACGTAGCTTTCCCCCACCCCGATACTCCAGCTCAGCAAGATTGCAGCACAAAATCATGGGGTTACAGGCCCCTTAGGGCCCCACTTATATTCATAAGCACTTACAAAGGATCGCCCACACCTGAGCTTCAAGAGTTCTGAGCTGGAGTTGTGTTAATGGGAGCTTCGCTCACCCTTATCTGAATCGAGAAAGTACAGCTCATAACCCGATCTGTTCAAAACCGGATTGAAAATCTCACATTCATTACCACCCCAATCACCTCAGCCACAACGATAGTAAGTTTGCTGAGCTGGAGTTTCAGAAAAATAGATCCTTCACATCCCGAAACCGCTGGAATGGAACACAGCACTTTTGTTACCCCAGCTTGGCAGTGCGATCAAGAACTTCAACATCACTAAGTTAGTCCGGCACTCACGACCAAAACCACGCTTTTCTGGGATACGCGCCCCAATCAACCCCTAATCCCCCACTGCTTAGCCGCTAGGCTACGGCAGAAAGGTAAATGTCGAGAGAATTCGGCACCTGGATGCCGCCTTTAGCCTCTTTATATCCATTTGGGGCAGCAAATTGTAGTAATGTGCGCCCCTGCCATGGCAATGTAAAACGCATGCCAGAATCACCGGCCTTCCCTTGAGACGTGGCAGCGACAGCTCCATCCACCTCAACCTCACCAGCCTTAAGGGTGAGCTCGGTGGCGAAAAACTCCTCAGCAACAATGGGAATCGTATTACACACAAATAACGTGACCGGATAATCATCATCTGGGTGAATCTGACCAATGCCCACAGAAACCTGGCGAGAATCACAGGTAGTGAGCGCTGGGGTTTCACACCACATGGTGATAGTTTCTGGCACGTCTTGCGAACCCAAAATGGAAATAATAGGCATTTGGGGACGAACCTGGATGTCGATTCTTTGCATACGGTATTTCCTTCCATGGTGTCTTCGACATGAAGTGTCTTGGTCAATTGTACCGATGGTTTCCCACTATAACTGGGAACAGCGCCACCAATAAGGCACTAACATTATCCCCATGCGCCAGTCCCACAAGGTCACAGGCATTTTACTTGTGTTTGGCTCATGTGTGTCATTGCAGTTCGGTGCCGCACTAGCAATGTCACTTTTCCCACTCGTGGGCCCGTGGACAACCACGCTATGCCGATTGTTTCTATCAGGTTTACTTCTGACCTTGGTGATGCACCCTCAGGCACACCAGTGGTCACGATCACAATGGGTAAGTGTGGCATTCTTTGGCTTGTCGTTGGGAATAATGAACGCGTTTTTCTATGTCGCAATCAGCCATATCCCTCTGGGTACAGCTGTGACGATTGAATTTATCGGACCTTTGGTGTTATCGGCTGTGCTATCTCACAGTATCCGGGACGTGTTGTGGGTGGGATTGGCCATGGTAGGTGTTGGGTTGTTTGGGGTGGAGCGGCTGCTCGGGTTGTCGTCGCTGCACCCGATTGGGGTGGTTTGTGCGTTGGGCGCTGGACTGTTTTGGGCGCTCTATATTTTAGCTGCAGACAATGCCGGTAAAAAGGTGACGGGAACTGGAGTTATTGCCATAGTACTTTTGATTGGATCCCTGCCTTCAACTCCACTTGGCATGGCAAACTTATTCATGGTAGCTACTGACGCGCATCTTCTACTTCTAGCGATAGGCACAGCGATACTAGCATCACTGGTCCCTTACACGCTGGAATTTCTTGCGTTACGACGCCTTCCTCCCAGTACTTTCGGCATTCTTTTATGCATGGAGCCGGCGGTGGCTGCCACCGCCGGCTGGCTCCTGCTGAATCAACACATGGGAGTTTTGGGAATGCTAGCGGTGTGTTTGGTTGTTTCCGCTTGTGTGGGAACTGCGACGTCGAAAAGCTAGTGGTTAGAAACCAATCCGATAGGCCAACTCGACCTTTTGGAAGCTCTTCAGGTCTTGGAAACCGCACTTTGCAACGGCACGCCGCAACCCGCCCGCGAAATTTTGGGTTCCCGATGGGTCGCTTGAGGGGCCATACAGCAGGGTTTCCAGGCTGGGCCGCTGCTCGGGATCTACCTCACTCACGGGTTCGACGCGACCACGCGGGAACCGAGGATGCCCCGCAGCCGAAGGCCAAAAATAGCCCTTACCAGCAGCTTCTTTTGCAGTAGCCAGTGGGGATCCCAGAACCACAGCATCTGCGCCACAGGCAATAGCAACCACAACATTGCCTGAGGTGTAGATTTCACCGTCAGCAATGATGTGCACATAGCGCCCACCGGTCTCATCCAAATAGTCCCTGCGAGCAGCTGCCACATCTGCAATTGCAGTGGCCAGGGCAGGCTGAATGCCCAGGGCTTCGCCGCCATTGATGCCATCGCCGGCACCAACAATGACCCCCACGGCACCGGTACGCATCATATGCATGGCTGTGGTGTAGTCAGAAACCCCACCCACGATGACCGGAATGTCTAAAGAAGCGATGAATTCCTTCAGATTTAGTGGTTCTCCTTGGGACAAGTAGTGCTCGGCAGACAGCAGGGTTCCTTGGATAAATAACAGGTCGGCACCAGCCTTAATTACAACTGGGGCCAACTCGGCAGCATTTTGGGGCGAGACCCGCACCGCAACAGTAGCACCGGCCGCCCGGATTTGATTGATGCGTTCGCTCAGGAGGTCGGTGTCTAAAGGCGCAGCATGAAGTTCCTGCAACTTGGCAATTGCATCAGTATTGTGATAGCTGAATTCACCGTTTTCATCACGGGCAGCAGCGACCACCTGGTCAATTGCCGCCTCAACATCAACATGCCTACCTAACAGGCCCTCTGCATTGATGACTCCCATACCACCCAGACGATCCATTTCAATGGCGAATTCTGGATCGGCAATGGCATCGGTTGGATGTGACACAAAAGGAATGTCGAAGGAGTAGGCATCAATATTCCATGATGTGTCAACCTCTTTGGAGGAGCGGGTGCGACGAGTGGGTAAAACTGTGATTGCCTCCAGTGAATATGTTCGGCGTGCCTTGCGCCCAATCCCAATTTCTACATAATCCCGCATCAGCTGGTTTCCTCCTTCAAGGCTTGTGCACTATCGCACTAATCCTACCTCGATTGCCCTCCAAAACCAGTGATAGAACGCCTCGTGTTCAATTTAACATTGCCCGAACGGGCACAAGCAGGGCAAAGCAAACACCGCATTTTACCGTTGTCGGCATCCTGCTACCGTAATTGCCCTCTTCAGGGGTTATTGGCGGACCAGGCATAAGACAGGAAAAGCGTTCTCTACCTCCTGGTAAGTACGGGTGTTTTTAACATTATTTTTGCCTCAGACACAAATGTTTTGTTTCACAAGAATACGGACATAAATCACAGAATCCATCAATGGCCACATCCCCTTTTAGCAACCTAGATAGTCAAAAATATCATCCCGAAGACTCCCACTACCACAGAAGCCACGATAGTAAACATGCTGAGCTGGAGTTCCCTCATAGCTCTTACCGCCAATACCTTACTGAATCGAGAAAGTACAGCTCAGCACAATCTCTACCTGCACACAATTACTCTGCAACCTCCCCTGAAGCCCACTGAAATCTCAAAGTAACCCCGAAAACGCCTCAAAACGATGGTTCCCACACCCAAAAATATTCCGGGCACGCCTCAAACACCATCACCATAATCAATGGCAGAAGTGCTGAGCTGGAGTTCTAAAATCAGCCCCTTCAAAGCAATCATGATGGCCCAATAACCACCCACGATGCCCCGAGCAGCACAGGGGCTAACCCAAACTCCAGCTCAGCACTCATGATACCCATTGCTATAAGGCATATTGGCTCATCTCTGCTGCTACACCAAGGAAGCCGAGCCCCAGACAAGCCAGCTTAAGATGCGAATGTGGCTACAATAAGACCGCTAATTCCCCTGGCTACCGATAGTTTGGCGCTTCAACAGTCTGTTGGATGTGATGGGGGTGAGATTCCCGCAAGCCCGCGGATGTGATCTGCACAAACTTCGCTTGTTGCAGGTCCAGAATCGAAGCAGATCCGGTATACCCCATCGCGGCACGCAGACCACCAACCAATTGATGGGTAATGGCCTCGATGGGGCCTCGGAACGGTACTTGCCCTTCAATCCCTTCAGGCACTAGCTTGTCTTCACTCTTCACGTCAGCCTGGAAATAACGGTCTTTAGAGAAGGAGCGTTTTTCACCGGTCAGGCCGCGCCCTTGCATAGCCCCCATAGAGCCCATGCCACGGTATCGCTTGTATTGTTTACCGTTGACGACCACAACATCGCCAGGCGATTCAGTAGTTCCCGCCAACATAGATCCGAGCATGACAGAGGATGCGCCTGCGGCAATGGCCTTAGCAATATCACCAGAGAACTGCATACCGCCATCGGCGATAATGGGCACCCCAGCAGCACGAGCAGGCACAGAAGCCTCCATGATCGCCGTAATCTGCGGGGCACCGACACCAGCAACCACCCGGGTGGTACAGATAGACCCTGGCCCAATACCCACTTTCACCGCATCGGCACCAGCCTCGATCATTGCTTGAGCAGCAGCCCGAGTGGCAAGATTGCCACCAATGATATCGGCGCGGTCACCGAATTCTGCTTTCACGCGACTCACCATTTCCAAAACACCACGGGAGTGAGCATGGGCAGAATCAACCACTAACACGTCAACACCGGCGTCAACAAGCGCTCCAGCGCGCTGGAAAGACTCTTCTCCTACCCCAATGCCGGCACCAACCAATAACCGCCCTGAAGCGTCCTTAGTTGCGTTAGGGTGTTGCTCGGTCTTGACAAAGTCTTTGACGGTGATGAGTCCAACGAGTTTATTATTAGCTGAAACAATAGGGAGCTTTTCGACCTTATGCGCAGACAGCAGTTCAAGCGCTGCTTCTTTCGTTACGCCTTCAGGTGCCACGAACAACGGCATAGGAGTCATAATTTCAGATACTTTGCGACTGTAATCAGCCTCAAAGCGCATATCACGGTTAGTGCAAATGCCCACTAGTGTGCCAGCCTCATCCACCACCGGCAACCCAGAGATACGATATTTAGCACAGAGAGCATCCACCTCAGCAATGGTCATATCGGGACTGCAAGTAATGGGATCTGTCACCATCCCAGATTCAGAGCGCTTCACTATTTCCACATTCTGAGCTTGCTCTTCAATGGAAAGGTTACGGTGCAGCACCCCAAGCCCGCCTTCGCGAGCCATAGCAACTGCCATACGAGCCTCGGTCACGGTATCCATCGCCGCAGACACAATAGGAATATTGAGACTGATATTGCGAGTGAGTTGGGTGGTGGTAGTAACTTCTGAGGGAATAACATCGGAGGCATCGGGTAAAAGCAATACATCATCGAAAGTCAATCCAATAAGGGCCACTTTATTAGGGTCATCGCCACCAGTGGTCACGCGCTGTTGCGTCATCAAAGATCCTCCTCAATACTGCTGTGGTGTTTTGTCTAGCCTAGCGCTATCTATGAACGGAAGTAGAATTGCAGCGCCGGTTGTTAGCTATAACGCCACACCACCACAAAATATTCTTGCAGCATAAATAGTGAAGCTTGATACTTCTTTATAAGGGCTTTAGGGTTAAGGGCGTGACTTTTGATTGGCAAATGCCCCGTGACCCGTTCGCTGATGATCCTAACGATCCAGCCTCGCTTTTCGACGATGACGACCCGATGCCGCCACTCACTCAAGAAGAACGAATCCAAATTGAGCGTGATCTCATCCTAGTGAGGAAATTCAAGGCTGCCTTACAACCACGTGGCATTAACGGAATTTTCTTCTACTGCGAGGATTGTGACCAACAACATTTTTATGATTGGGACATCATGACAGCAAATATGCGTTCGACGCTTGCTGGGGAGCTAAGCCCGGTACATGAACCCAGTGCTAACCCTAACCCAGATGCCTATCTACCTTGGGATTATTGCCTTGGCTACCTAGATGGGATGAATTACCGCGGTTGAGAATTAACACAGACTCTCTATCCAATTATTTGCAGTTGAGGATGAATTCTGAATCGTTCAACCACCCCAATTACTAACCCCAAATCTGGAAATTATTGCGAAACCATGGACCTTAGGCCCCTTATAGGCCTATAATTTCATGAAGTCACCAAAAGCCCGGCGCGATGTTTGGTTGTGGTCGCCAGCATCACGTCGTAGCCCTACTGATGTTGACGCATCAGCAGGGCACCACAACTTAATATTCTCCGCAGGGGGATATTTGAAGATACCGCTGCTGAGCTGGAGTTTTGTCTTGATACCTCGGTATCAATGACCTAAAATAAGTGTCGAAAAGTATGGGTCACAACTCCAGCTCAGTGGCTTTTTTATTTACTGAGTCGCTCACTTTACCAGTCGATAATCGCATTATTGCAACAACAGTAGATGCCATCATCTGGGGGAATTTTCGGAAGATTTTCATGTTTTTCGGCATATTTAGACGAAGATCACATTTTTCTCCCCACCCACCGAATTTTTCTACATCGACAACCCCATCCACCACAAGTAGTGGTTGTGCTGAGCTGGGGTAACGGTTGTGCTAGATTCAGGCCTGGGAGTTTGCGACATGTAGAAATACTCCTCACCAGAACTCCAGCTCAGCACAAGTGATATCAACTTCGAACGCCCATAAAACCATCATCAATCCACCATCAGGCCACCCACACATCACCCGTATCACAAGTGCTGAGCTGGAGTTGTGGGCTGCGAGGGAGCCTCTGATGGGTACTGAATCGAGAAAGTCAAGCTTAGGACTCATGCCCCAGACATGTTTGTGGCCCGCACCCTATTCCAGGATACGGGCCACAAGTAGCCAGGTTCGTGGTTAACGGCGGAATTCGTCGGGTAGCTGCAATGGCGGTTCGGCTGGTGCTTGGCCTTGGCTAGGTTCGGCCCCTGGAGCTTGTGCCCCGTCAGAAGGCCGTACTGGGGCAACCTGTGTAGGTGTTGCAGCGTTCTGTGGTTGCTGTTGTTGGGTTTGTACCGGAGCGACCGCAGGCGGCACTGCTTCTACCGTCACTGTAACCGTAGTCGTTTGGGCGGGAGCCGGGGAAGGAGCAGCCGGTGGCGTCACAGTCACAGTGGTGACAGTTGTCTTCGTATTGTCAACCTTCTGTTGCGCTTCGGCTTTATCTTGTCCATTATGAAGCTTGTCCACAATCTTTTGGGCCTCTTGAAGGGACTGCTGTGCACCCTTGACATCACCTTTATTGGTGCGATTGGTAACCTCTTCAAGTTTGCTAGCCAACTCTATGACGGCGGCTTTGTCGGCCCCAGCCCGTTCACCAAAAAGTTTCTGGTGCAGCCCATAAAAAGGTGAACCCTCTTGAGCACTAATGACTGCACCACCAGCACCAGCAAGAACAAGTGTTGCAGCTGCAGCACCAATCAGTCCACTGGCGATACGTCCCAAACCCCACCTGCGGCGAGAGTCCAGGTCAATGACATTATCGGCATCATCGTCGTCATCATCAGACTGATCATCATCCGCGTCTTCTTCCGAATCTACGAGATCGTCATCGGACACTTCGTCGTCAAACTCGGAATCGTCCAGGTCATCATCATCGTCGAAATCATCTTCGTCAATGGCTACGAAGACATCGGTGGCGGTGAGTTGATCATCATAGTCGTCATCGAAGTATTCGTCACTGTCGTCGATGCCAAGATCTGCTAAGGCTGGGGCGGGCGGTATGTCGCTTTCCACCTCATCGCGTAATGCCAAAAACAGGTCAGCA
This sequence comes from Corynebacterium matruchotii, assembly GCF_011612265.2. NCBI lineage: Bacteria > Bacillati > Actinomycetota > Actinomycetes > Mycobacteriales > Corynebacteriaceae > Corynebacterium > Corynebacterium matruchotii. The sequence goes on from NZ_CP050134.2 coordinate 2,162,000, forward strand.
AGTGGGTCTTCTCCGTCACTGACATCAACACCGCGGGACAATTCAGTCAGAAAAACGTCGTCGGCGAAGAGCTCGTCTAAAGCCCTCACCAACTCGTCATCATGACCGTCACTGCGGTTTGTCATTTCACTCATTCTCCTGCGCGATCGCCTTGCGCAAAGTTCCGAGAGCACGATGCTGAGCCACTCGAACCGCACCAGGCGTACTACCAACAATTTCAGCGGTTTCTTCCGCTGAAAGCCCCACAAACACCCTTAAAATAATGATCTCGCGTGGCTTTTCACTAAGTAAATCGAGGAGTTCTCGAACTCTGTTACTACCAGCTGCTACCAGCGCTAACTCCTCTGGGGACTCATGATCTACCGTTTCATCTGGCACTTCCTCCGTTGGGTTGGTCAGGTCACGCGCATAACTGCGATGCGCGTCGGCCACTTTATTAGAAGCTATACCATAAACGAACGCCATGAACGGTCGTCCCCGGTCCACAAATTTATGGATCGAGGTAGCAACAGCAAAGCAGATTTCTTGGGCGACGTCTTCAGGCGTTGGATGACGCCCACCACTAATCCGGGCACGGGCATATCGCAGCACCATGGGATAAATGATCTTAATTACTTTACGCAAAGCACGAGAGTCGCCCTGACTAGCTAGCGGCACTAAGCCGGCTAGCTGTTTCTCGGTGTCGCCCATACTTCCACTTTCTTTAAAGTGCAGCTGAGATTAACTGACTGCACTCTTTACAACCCATAAGACTCTTATTATCCTACAAGCACTCTAGACATTACCCACAACCCCCATGAGATGACGACCCTGCTGCCGCCATCACCACTAGGAATACATGCTATTTACGGGGCAACCATATCACCCCCATGAGGCCAAAACTTACGACGCCCACCGGCTAGTCCAGGGTGGTGGGCCATCAGAATGCGGGTCATAATGCTCATTTGGGCTAATGCGATGAGGGTTTTGGGCTAGAATCCTCCGTATAGTTGGTATCAGTAAATCATCTAGCTCATCGGGGTAAAACCGTAATACGTGATAGCCAAGGGATAATAAATACCGTTCCCTGCTTACTTGTTTCCGGAAGATTTCTGTCACAGTTGTACCATTCTCCCAGGCAAATTCTTCGGTGTATTTTACGCGCCCATCCAGTTCAACGATTATATAATCATCCATGAGGTGATCTACCCTATAGTTGCCGATCATCACCTGCGGGGAAATTTTATGGGTGGGGAATTGTGCTTCCATTTGGTAGCGCATACCAGTTTCTTGTACTGAATCAATAATGTCATATGCCCGGTCTAGGATCCGTTGTGCCTTGGCGACTCCCCGCTGACCGGCATGCTCATGTAAATACTCTTGGAATTGTTCATGACTGTTGCCATTACGCATCGCAGCCTCCACGAAAGCTAAGGACTCCAATTCATCGTACATAACACAAAAATCAACAAACGTGCGTTCGATTGTGGTCACTCGTTTGCCGCTCACCTCGGTAATATCTGATTCTGGTAATGCGGCATCTCGATAATGCATGATTTCGGTGCATTGTCTTGACGATGGCGGATGTCTATCGCCAGGTAGATTAAGGCATACTACCAAGCACTTTTCCTTATTAAGTGTGGGTATTCCATGTATATAGGCCGCAGCAAAACCCACAATAACAGCGGTTTTTATTGACCGATTAACCGCCCGAATATGTAAAGCGAATTGCTCAAAACTCCGAGCCTGTTGATACTCCAACAGTGGAGTCCACCATGTACGTGTCAACTGTATATGGGCACGTTCGAACTCTTTTGTGAGCCGATATGGCCGGCGCACGAGTTGCAGCATCATTGATGATTCTTCCTGGTAAAAGTCGATTTTTATTTTAAGAATCATCCAAGAATGTACTCATACACAATATGGTAGCAATATGACAACCGCCACATATGATTTTGTTTGTTGCAGGACCTTCTTGACCTGTGTTTTATCTAGTGATCATTTCGCAGCGTTATTCCCAACACCCCCATCCGTACAGGTAGTAAACATGATTTTCTAATCAGCTATGCCCATGGCCGCCGACAACGCTTGCAGCAACTGGTAGCATAGTTGCTGAGCTGGAGTTGTATGGTTGCATCCCGCAAAACATTGGCAAATGCAGGAGCAACAATATAGCACATTACAAACCCCAGCTCAGCAATCATGCTACCCAGGCTCAATGATGTTCCACGGTGTCCTCTGATGTCCTGTGGCGCAAATGATCGGGGAAAATGTATGGCGTGCGGAGATAGCAAAACGCACGGGTTGAACTGGCTTGGTAGCCTGTAACCCGTGCGTTCCACAACACCTTAGTCTGGGGGTCGTTAGCTGCTAGCCATCAACTAACAACCTGACCAATGGTGATGAGTAAATGCTAGCACTACTCTGCTGGTAATTTGCTCTAATGATGATGTCCATGTCCACCAGGCGCCGGAGGCGCAGGTGGTTGGGGCTTATCAACCACTGAGGCTTCGGTAGTCAACACCATGCGCGCCACCGAAGTAGCATTCACCACTGCGGAGTGAGTAACCTTCACCGGATCAATGATGCCTGCAGCAAGCAAATCATCATATCCTAAGGTTGCGGCGTTAAAACCGAATCCATTCTTCAGATCTGCAACCCGGGAAACTACCACCGACCCGTCCACACCAGCATTTTCAGCAATCCAGAAGGTTGGTTTCACAAGTGCCTTCGCTAGGGCTAATACACCGACTTGGGTATCACCGGAAAACTCATCAGCATAAGACCGCAATTCTTGGGCGATCTGTACCAAAACAGAGCCACCACCAGCGATAATGCCTTCCTGTACCGCAGCGCGAGCGGAATTGATGGCGTCTTCAACTCGAAGCTTACGCTCGGAGATTTCGGTTTCGGTGGCAGCGCCAACCTTCACCACGGCTACACCACCGGAGAGTTTCGCTAGCCGTTCTTCAGCCTTTTCCCGGTCCCAGGAGGATTCGGTTTTGGCGATCTCGGCACGAATCTGATCACGACGTTTCTCCAGTTCAGCAGCGGTACCAGCACCATCAACGATAATGGTCTCGTCCTTGGTTACGGTCACACGCCGAGCCGAACCGAATACGGACAGGTCAGCGTCATGCATGTTTACCCCGACCTCGGGATCAATGACGGTAGCACCGGTAACCACGGCAAGATCATCCAAGAAGGCTTTGCGACGCTCTCCGAAGTACGGAGCCTTCACCGCCACCGCCTTGAGGATTTTTCGGATGGAGTTAACGACCAATGCTTGTAGTGGTTCGCCTTCAACATCTTCCGCAATAATCAACACCGGTTTATTGGATTCCACAACCTTTTCCAGCAACGGCAGGAAGTCCGGCAGGGAGGAGATCTTGTTACGCACAAGCAACACAAGTGCGTCATCAAGTTCGGCTTTTTGGGAATCAACATCGGTGATGAAATACGGGGATAAGAATCCCTTTTCGAATGACACACCTTCGGTCACATCAAGGTAGGACTCTAGTGACTGAGATTCCTCGACTGATACCACACCGTCTTTGCCCACCTTCTCCATGGCGGCGGCAACCATGTTACCGACCTCAGGATCGCGGGAAGAAACGGTGGCGACATTGGCAATGTCTTCCGAGGAAGACACCTCGGTGGCTCGACCTTTCAGCAGCTCAATAACCTTTTCGGCACCAATTTCAATGCCGTGGTTGAGCTCGATAGGATTCGCACCAGCCGCAACATTCCGCAGCCCTTCGGTAATCAGCGCCTGCGCCAACAAGGTTGCGGTGGTCGTGCCATCACCCGCAATATCATTGGTTTTCACTGCGACAGACTTCACCAATTGCACGCCAAGATTCTCGAATGGTTCTTCGATATCAATATCGCGGGCAATGGTAACCCCGTCATTGGTAACCGTGGGGGAACCGAACGGCTTATCCAACACCACATTGCGACCACGCGGCCCAAGCGTCACCTTGACCACATCCGCCAGGGTGTTGACGCCCTGGAGGATTCCTTCGCGGGCTTCTTGATTGAAAGCAATAAGTTTTGCCATATTTGACTACTTTTCGATAATGGCCAGCACGTCACGGGAGTTGAGCAGCAAGTATTCCTCACCGTCGTATTTCAGCTCGGTTCCGCCATACTTGGAAAACACCACGGTGTCACCCACCTTGATGTCCATGGGAACACGATCATCACCATCAAAACGGCCAGGGCCGGCGGCAATGACTACGCCCTCTTGTGGCTTTTCCTTAGCGGAATCTGGAATGACCAGGCCAGAGGCAGTGGTGGATTCAGCTTCCTTGATTTGGATCAAAACACGGTCTTCTAGGGGCTTAATATTGACTTTTGCCACGATATATTCTCCTTAATGCTTATGGTTGTTGACCTACTGGCACTCTACCCCCGCGAGTGCTAAGGCTCAAGCAGTTACGCTTTCAGCGAACATTGTCTTGGTTTTTACCAAGTGAAGCTTATTCAGGTGCTGGGAAATACGTTCGGCTTCTCAAGACATTAACGCACGTGACTGTTCTCTGAGGATAAGAATAACCAAGGTAGGTAGCATGTTCTTTCCGATTTGTCATCATTGATATGGCCGGGCTTTCCCAATAGCTGAATAAGCTTCAGTCTTACACCATCACGCAGCGCATTTGTTACCCCAGCTTGATGCATGATGCGATCATCATGATGTCCACGTAAGGTAATGCATTCCCCTGGTTTCATCGCCCACCGTAACAGTTTTTCGTCCCACAACGCCACATGCTTCACAAGTTCTGAGCTGGAGTTTGGAAGATGAGCCCACCAACGAAAAGCATCTGAATCGAGAAAGTACAGCTTGGTAGCTTGGCACCACATCCCCGCACCCCACGACCGGTCCAAACTTTGCATAAGCCACAAACAACGTGTGCGCCCCACCATAAAACCCCAAAACCCCACACATACACACTGATGTTCGAGTGCATAACCTATGGTTTAGGATTTTCGCCGGAAGTATGTGTAGATGAACATAGCGGGTGCGATAATAGGAAGAGAAACCACTATGCAAGTCGCAAAGATCTTTTCTGCTAGACGTATATCAATAGCGCTAATCAATGCAATCACATATATGGTGAGAATCACATTGAAGATAATGAGTGCTATGAACGCTACATCATATGCCTGTGGTGTTAACGGATTCATACCTTTTCAGTTTACCGTCAAAACCCAAAAACATAGCACACTACACTATTCTAAAATCACTCCGATACTAGGGGGATTTCAACTTCCAGAGAGGTATCAGTACCAATCGATAATGCCGACGGCTGAGCACCTTCATGAATCAGTTGGGCGGCTAACGCTGCGATCATTACACCATTATCTGTGCACAGTGTAAACCTGGGAACCCTAAGCTCAATGCCCGCAGATTGACAACGCCGGCCTGCCAATTCCCGCAAGCGAGAATTGGCCGCCACGCCACCACCGAGAAGTAACACTTGCGCCCCTGTGTCCTTGCATGCCCGAATAGCTTTGAGGGTCAGCACATCACATACCGCTTCCTGGAATGATGCGCACACATCTTCGATAGAAATTGTGGAGTTGTTTCGCTCTGCCTGCTCCACATAGCGGGCAACGGCGGTCTTTAGGCCGGAAAAGGAAAAATCGTAGGGGCTATTTTTCAGCCCCCGGGGAAATGCGATGGCCTTTTTATTGCCCTGCTGCGCAAGCTTGTCGATAATTGGCCCACCGGGATACCCCAGCCCCAATAGTCGCGCTACCTTGTCATAGGCCTCCCCGGCGGCGTCGTCAAGCGTGGAGCCTAGTTCCCGCATAGGCTTCCCCACCGCAGTAACCTCCAGGAGCTGCGTGTGGCCACCAGACACCAAAAGCGCAATAGCATGCGGCAAAGGCTCACCCTCCAAATTCGCCACCGCGACATGCCCACCAAGGTGGTTGACACCATAGAATGGCACACCCCAAGCCGCGGCATAAGCCTTGGCTGCGGACGCACCCACCAGCAGGGCACCGGCTAACCCAGGCCCCACCGTTGCGGCGACAGCATCGGGGGCCGTAATGCCAGCTTCAGATAGCGCCGCATGCATCACCGGTTGCATGGCCTCCAGATGGGCGCGCGATGCGATCTCGGGGACCACACCGCCAAAACGAGCATGTTGGTCCATGGAACTGGCAACCGCATCGGCAAGGATGGTCATGGTGCCATCTGCCGCCAAGTCGATGATGCCCACACCTGTTTCATCGCAGGATGATTCGATGCCCAGGATAATCATGGGTTTGTCCTATCCCTTTCGCTTAATCGTGGCCGCAACATAGTGTATGCATCGGCGCCAGACGGCATATAATACCCCTTCCGCACCCCTATCGTCGCAAATCCGTAGCTGTGGTACAACGCCATCGCCGGCTCATTGTCGGTACGAACTTCAAGGAATATCGGGGCGTCCTGGGCGTCCGCGATGCGGGTAAAAGCATCCATAAAGAGCTTGCCGACGCCACGGCCTTGGTACGTGGGATCCACCGCAATGGTGCGAATCTCACATTCCGCATCATCAGGAGGCCCCAACACCGCCATACCGGCGTATCCCACAAGCCGCCCAGAAATTTCTACGCCAAAATATTTTGTTAGAACATGGGTAATCTCTGACTGAAACTCTTCAACAGACCAAGGTGAGTCACCCGGGAATAGGAGTTGTTCCAGCTCGGCGCACCATGGGGCATCAGCGAGGGTCAGTTCCCGAAGCTTCATGATTCTTTCCGAACTATCGCTGGTGACGGCGCTTTTTTGGTGGGTTCTTTCGCATCTGGGCGCCGTAAATACAGCGGTTGCAATGGTTCAGGTTTGCCCGTGAAATCGGCCACCGCCACGAGATCCGCGGGAAGCGGCACACCCGAAACTACTGTGGTTTCCTGCAGCACCGCAGGCAACATCGGCGCTAGTTTTGCCGGCACACTCATCACATCCACACGATCAAGTCGATAGTCGGATTCCGGCGTGGGCTCCCCAAGCCGAGCGGGTTGGCATACCTCGGGGCCGGCTACTCGCTGCCCCCCATGATAAGACGACCAATAGACTTCTTTACGACGCGCATCGGTGGCCACTAGAAGGTTATCCGGATCTCCCAGGTTATGGGCTATAGCATCGTGAGTAGGCACACCATACACGGGGATATGGCGAGCATCGCCAAAGGCAGCGGCGGTGGCCATGCCGACCCGAAGCCCGGTAAACGGGCCTGGCCCCACTCCCACCACAATGGCATCAAGATCCGAGAATGTGAGGTGGGCGTCGTTAAGCATGCGTAATGTTGCAGGTACCAGAAGCTCATTGTGCGCACGGGAATCGTTGAGCACCGTTTCGCTTCGGGTAGCACCATCGCACACTACGCCCACAATCAGCGCGGGCGTAGCGGTATCAATCGCAAGAATGTTCATATATTAACTCACCAAATTCCAGGCACCAGACTGGGACTTTTTCAACGGCAACAACGAGTCAGCTCTAAACGACTGCTCCTTCTGAGTGCATAGATCCGCAACCCGACGTTCCAGCTTCTCCACCCGAAAACCTGACGTATTATCAGAGAGAAGTAAATAATTATATTCGCTGGTAATTGGCTTCTCTGGCAGGTGAAGTTTCGCAGCATCTATCTTAAACTTAGCGGCAACAGACTGCCGAGTCTCCCCGGGACACACCACAGTGGCTGCTACATAATTATCGCCATAAATATCAACCAGTCGCACAGCAGAAACCCGTAACCCCGCAGCATCAAGCTTTTCGATAGTTCTTTCGAAATTACCCTCTTGATCGGCCAGTTCGGTATTTGTATGAGCCGAATAAATCATGCCAATAACCAGCAACAGCATGCCGGCAACACCTGACGCAACAATAATGCGCAGTGTGGGGCTTAGATTCATATCAGTTTCACTTTCGTCTTAAAATCCAATGAAATCAGGCGGGCGGGCCATCCAGGCACGCCTAACTTTCCGATGTCTCCACGATCCGCCATGAAATGTAGCGTGCTTGCGAACTGGGGTCTTCTCGGACAGCAGCTTCCCTGTCGATTGTAACAAGCAGGTATTGCGGCACGAGTTGCCCGACTAGCCCCCCGCCCCATTCCGCTACCACCACGGCATCGTCCAGCTCAGTGTCTAAATCCAGGGAGTCGAGACCGCCTGATGCATCATGGTCCAAGAGTCGGTAGGCGTCAACATGTATGAGCGTGGGACCACCGCTGAGAGATGGGTGTTCCCGGGCGATGATAAATGTTGGTGACGTTACTCGGCCTTTCACACCCATTCCGCGAGCCAAGCCTTGGGTGAAGGTAGTTTTACCCGCCCCTACCGGACCATCGAGAATCACCACGTCACCAGCCTCCAGGGCGGCACCGAGCTCGGCAGCTAACTCCTGCGTGTCTTCCGGGGTCTCTAGCCTGCGACTACCGGATGTTGGGAACATATCACGCATGCTGACCCCCAAGGTAGCGGCGCACGGTGCGTCCTGTTGGCGCGCAAATCACCGCATAATTAATGTCTTGAATCCTTGAGGCCAACTCGGTGGCGCTCATGCCGCCAGGCCCGAAGATAATTGCTTCATCACCTGGGCGTACGTTGTGTGGGTTATCCCCCAAATCAATGACAAACTGATCCATGCATATCCGCCCTACCTGCGGATACCTGTGCCCACCAATGGTGACTTCCACGTGATTTTGGGCGCGCCGCGGCAACCCATCGGCATAACCTGCGGGAATGACCGCCAAGTACCCCGGCTTGGCTGCCCGCCAGGTGAGGTTATAGCTGGTCCCTTCACCTGGTTCGATGGGTTTAACCACGGTTACCTTCCCAACCCAGCTCATTGCAGGTTGCAAGCCATAATCGTTGCCATCGGCGAGCGGGCTATAACCATAAACAGCGAGTCCAGGGCGAACCATCTCGTGGTAAAAATCGGGGCGAGTGAGCACTGCGGGCGAATTGCTGAGGTGGTTGACGGGCAGCTCTAAACCGAGTTTTCGACCCAGGGCAATGGCCCGATTGAATGCGGCGGCTTGGGTATCGTTGGCCGGGTTACCGGGTTCATCAGCGCAGGCCAGGTGGCTCATGACCCCAGTTACCTCAATGTTCCCAGTCGCAGTGCCCGCATCCTTAAGCAGGGTGAATACCGCCTCCCATTGGGATTCATCCACGCCCGAACGATGTAACCCCGTATCAATTTTTATGGTAGTTTGGACGAGTTTTTCCGGCTTGCCAGCAGCATACTTCACGATGGCCTGAGCGTGAGCCATGGAAACCACCGCCAGATGAATGTTAGCGTCTAGGGCAGCAGCAAAATCCTGTTCAGGCGACCAAATCCAACACAATATGGGAGCGGTAATACCGGCTTCGCGGAGTTCTAAGGCTTCGGCAAGAGTGGCCACACCTAATTGGTCGGCACCATTAGCTAGGACTGTGCGAGCAACGGGAATCGCTCCGTGATTATAGCCATCCGCTTTCACCACACACATTAATTGCGCTGGCTGAACCAGGTTTTTGAGGATCCGAGTATTGGTTGCTATGGCATCTAGGTCGATGACGGTTTCCAACAAATTCACGACAACCATTGTGCCATCAGGAGCGTAAAGCACCGAACTGAAAGCATCTTCACGATGCCACCAAGCTTGCTTTACTATCGGAATCTAATGAACTACATAATGAGCTGCAGCAACAGTCAAGTACAAAAGCTGGTTTCAGACATGACGAGTACATGCCAACACTTGCTGATGTCCGCCAACATCTGCCAACGCCTCCCTGCGCCTACTAGCTGGTGCCCACATGCTACTCATATCACATGTGCTGAGCTGGAGTTCTGGTTAGAAGCGTTCCTACACGCCACAAACCCCCAGGCAGAAAAACAGCACAATCGTTACCCCAGCTCAGCACAATTGCGACAACACACCTCACAAGCGATAGCAACCTCGAAGCCCAGTGAAACCACGTGCAAACCCCGCAAAACCACCCGAAAACCACCTTCAAACCCCACACACCACCCCGTAGCATAACTGCTGAGCTGGAGTTTAGCCACGGCCATCACACAACCCCAGGTGGCCCCAGCCGGAATAATGCCGCACAGCCACTACTCCAGCTCAGCATTCAAGCTACCACCAGCAATCAAGGGGCAATCGAGGGGGCGATCAAGGCGATCAGGACAATCAACGACTGCGGGGCAGAAAAATCATGACGATTCTGGCCGTTCACTCACACAATTCGTCCCGCTACCGTGATGGCAGCCTTGATGAATGGCATTGCACGTTCCATGCGCTCCGCAACACTACCGCTCACCACCACGGAGGGTACGTCTTCAGCCGCGGCCGCATCCACAAACCACTGGTGCATTTCATGGCGAATGTGTTCGCCATCCCGGATACCGTCTTGGACGAAGGGGATTTCATCACCAGTGATAATATACAGGTCAGCCCGGTCGCGGTTAGCGATGTTTCGCATGGTGTCGGTGACGTGCCCGAGATAGCGTCGCTGCCATTGCAGAGTGGCCCAAGCATTGGTATCACAGATAATGACACCATCACTACGAGCCGCCATGGTGTTTTCGTATTGTTGTTGTAGGACACCGATGCGATGAAAATCATCGTCGGTCCAGGTGTAGTCGGTTGTGAGGATGGATTCGGTGTAGTATCGACCCACTTCAGGAACCCATTCCACGCCCAGTTCTTCGGCAATTGCACGAGTGAGGGTGGTGGTTCCGGTGGATTCGGCGCCAACAACTACGATGCGTGCGGCAAGCCCGGCGCGCACGGGATCGGAGAGGTATTGCCAGTTTCCAAAGAGGTCGGTCCGAATTTTGGTGCCGGATATGGGGTAGCGGTTTCGATTGTGGTCCACGGAAATGTGGGTAGCACCCATGTGGTAGGCCCACGTATCCCCGTAGGTTTCGCTGGTGAAGACGGCATCGGGAACGTAGTGGAGAAATTTGGTTGTGTGGGCGGCCCAGGCAATGGAATCGTCATCTTTCCCAATGTCCGGGATGACACGCAAATTGGCATCGGGGTGGACAGCGGCAAGCCAATCCCGGCGATGTTCTGCTGGGATTTTCTCACCAGGGTTGTCGACCACCAGGACATCAACGTGGTCGCTGTTTCTTAGGGCGGTGTCGATGAGATGATGGTGTCCGACGTGGGGTGGGTAGAATTTTCCGATGACAACGCTACGCGGATAGTGGTGGGTCATTTAGTTACGCACCTCCGCTGGGATTTTCTGTTTGTGCACAGTTGGTTCCGGGGTGTTTTGGTGGTTTTTCCAGTCCCACCAGCCGTAGAAGGCGTTGATGAGGAAGATGGCGTAGAGGATAGCAACGAAGGGGACATGTTTATGCCAATAGAGTCCGACAGCGATGACGTCGAGGATGATCCATAGGTACCAGGATTCGAGTTTGCGACGCATCATGAGGTATTGAGCTGCGAACGCGGTAGTGGTGGTAATGGAGTCGAGGATGGGGAAGTCGGCGGGTGTGGGGAATTGCGCTGGGAGCCAGAGGTGAATGTTGGCGATGACGAGCCCGAGGGCAATGCCGCTGACAAGGATGGCGCCGACCCACATGAGGTTGTGACTCAGGGGCATGGTGGTGATGGTGACTTTATTGTGATCGTCTTTGGAGTTCGTGCGGGCGGCCCACAGGTACCAGCCGATCACTCCAGTGATGAAATAGTACACTTGTTCGGCCATGTCGGCGTAGAGGTTGATTTGGTAGAAGAGGAAGCCGAAGAGAATGACGCCAATAATGCCAATGGGCCAGGTGAGAATGTTGCGTCGGGCCGCCAGGATGACTGCAGCAAGGTTAAAAATGGTACCGGAAAGCTCCAGCCAGCTAATTTGATAACCAAGCACGTCGAAGGCGATATTTGTGACGCTGAAGAAGTCGCTGAGCATACCCCCATAGTAAGTGTCATTTTTACACTAAGTCAAGCTTTGCGGCGCCCACCCCCAGCGTCGCAAAGCAAACTACAGGGAAATAAAATTGAAAATCTCCAGCTCAGAAGAGTTAAACCGATAGAGCTTCGCCGGCCGGTGCGCCCCTTCGGCCCACATGTCACCAGTCTCGGTCACCAACCCCAGCCGCAGAAACTTCTTGCGGAAATTCCGCTTATCCACAAACCGACCCAGCACCGCCTCATAAGCCGTCTGCACCTGACTGAGCGTAAACGTCTCTCCCAATAACCCCGAAACTGCGTTCGAATAGCTTAACTTTGCGATTAACCGATCCCGCCCATACGCAATAATCTCTTGATGATCAAACGCCACCTGAGGCAATGAATCAACCGACCACAACGCATGCGTGCAATCCCCACCCGACAGCGACAGGTTATACCCACAACCCAAATACACCACACTCACCGCATGCCCACGGGGATCCCGCGCCACCGTATCTACCGTCACCAACTGCTCAAAAAACCCTAATCGCTGACCAATGTCCATCCCCACCTTGGTTTTCATCACTCGCTCCACCGCCTGCGTGGTGGTTTCCCCCGCAGCATTATAGCCCCCCGGCAACGCCCATTCACCCTGAAACGGTGGCGCCGTACGGTTGATGAGCAGGACCTTCAACTGCGCGTCTTCAACGCAAAACACCACCATGTCCACGGTGAGAGTAGGAGGGTGATAATCACTAGTGTTAGCCATAATTACTTCCAGCCTAACATTGATATCTGCTACAAATTGGCGGAAAGAATGCAGCAGAAAAATAACCACTCACCACCAAATATCGACTACCCTTAACACCGTGGCTGAGAATCTATCCAAACTGATGAGCAAGCTGTCAAAACGCGGCCCGCACCGAGTCATGGTCGGCAACCTCGACTACGTGGGATTACCGGGAAAACTCTATACCCCATCGGAGGGAAAACAATTGCCGGCCATCGCCTTTGGGCACGACTGGCTCAAAGACGTCAAGGCCTACCACGCGGCACTCCGACACTTCGCCAGTTGGGGAATCGTCGTGGTCGCCCCCAACACCGAAAAAAACTTCAACCCTAACCATCGCGGATTCGCATCCGACCTGGAGACCTGCCTGCAAATCGCCACCGGCGTCAAACTAGGCAACGGTAACGTCTCGGTCGCCCCGGGCCGCCTAGGCCTGGTGGGACATGGCATGGGGGGCGGGGCCGCCGTACTGGCCGCGGCAGGCCGACCCAATGTGGGCGCAGTCGTGGCAGCCTACCCGTCATCGGTAACCCCCAGTGCAGAAGCCGCAGCAGCCTCAGTCACCGCGCCGGGGCTCATCCTAGGCACAGGGGAATATGCGGTGCTTGATTTCGGCAATCCCGCAGCTATCGCGGCGAAATGGAAAGGCGAGGTGGCCTATCGAGAAATCACCGGTGCCGACCAAAGTGCTTTGGCCCACGACCCTGTGGCGAAACTCTTGACTGGCCAGGGCACGAAGGCGAACGTTCGAGAGAAGGTGTGTGGGCTCATCACCGGCTTCCTGTTGGCTACCTTGGGGTCGGATAAAAAGTACCAGGGTTTTACCGCAGCCAACGCCTATGCGAAGAATCCAGTGCCATTCCGTCACACCGCCGATGTGGTGTCGTTCACCGGCTCGAAGCTGCTGGAAAAAGCCGACTTTGCCCAGACGTCATCGACGTAGAATTCCCTTCACTCGACCCCGATGCCGCCGCACCGCACCGCTTTTCGACGTGCCCACCTCCGGTTTCGGCAGTGAGACTCGCTGTTGGGCTTGTATTTCATCGGTGACCATTGCTAGCGATCGCTCAAACTCGGCCATTTGCCTGGCGGTTTCCTGCCGAAATTGATCCACAAACTCCTGATAATCCATCATGACCATGCACCCGCCTTATGCGGTTGAAAACCAACCCGTGGCGGCACCGGCGGGTCCTGTGGTGGCGCTGGCGTTGGTGGAACGCATTGCTGTACCTCTATGGGCATGACCACCTGTGGTGGGTCAGGTGTGGGGTCGGGTTCGGGTGCGGCCTCGGGGATGGGAGCGGGATCAGGGACGGGGTCAGGTGTGGGATCGGGGACTGCTTCAGGCGCGGGGGCCTCGCTAGTCGCTAACGCCTGCCCCCCACCATCGTCCGAGACGGCTATCGTCTCCCCCGTATTTACCCCCGACGTCTCCGGTGTGGCTGGCACCGGCTGCGCAGTAATCACACCAGCATCACGCATTGGGATGGCTGGGTCGGGCTCAAACCCGCCAAAGGCCTGATGGGCTTGATGCAACCCGGCCTCCAGTCCAGCTTGCAACCCCAACTGCACCTCCGCCCGCAATTCCGCCACCATCTGTCCCATATCAGGCACTTCACCGGCGTCGTTCCCACCACGGAAGCCGGCATTACCGATGCTGCCCATACCCACGGATGCAGGCCGGGTGGCAGCTCCATCATGCATCTGATCCAACACATTCACATGCCCATGGAGTACTTTGTCAATCCCACAATTACGCTGCTCATACACACCGCACGACCCAGTAATAGCATGGTCGATGGCCGCGCCGCCTAACGCCACTAACTTCATAAATTGGTGGGGGTTATTCGCTGAATCGATGCCACCTAACACCTCACATACCTTATCCACGCTGCTGGCAGCCTGCGTCGCCATCTGTTCGCATGAATGTTCAGCTTCCTGCCCCATGGTGGTAATGGCGGCAGCTGCCGCATGAGCATCCGACACCACGGTGTTTATCGTTTCGGCATGTCGAGCCCAATCATCCACTAACCGGAAAATCCCCTGGATAAGCTCGTGTCCAGCGAAATCTCCGATGGCGTTTGTCAGACCGGAACGAAACTGGGTGGTGAATTCCTCCGGGCACACCACCATGCCAGAACCTTGTGCAGCCGACAAAAGGCGACCAGTATTGGGTGTTTTCGAACAATCAGCCAGAGAACACAACCGATCGAATGATGCTGGCTTCCGATAAATACCACCAGAAGCCTCGCCCAAAGTAGCAATTGCACCAGCCAGAATGGTCACCGAGGCGTCCATGCTGCATCCCCCATCGTGTGGGCAAAATTAGCATCATGATCTGCGAACCGCCGCACTTCCCGATGCGCGGCAGCGCACGCTTCCCGCAGTGCTGTAACATGCGCAGCCTGGTCCGCATGTAGTTGGGCATAATGATTCCGTAGTGGGGCGGCGAAATCCGCAAACTCGGTGCCTAAGTCGGTGGACTCCAGCTCGGGTGTATCTAGACCATGGGATTTCTGGGCAACAAGATAGTGGTCAATGGCTTGGAAAATGGTTTGGACTTCGTGCAGATCTACCGCAACTGAGTCAAATGGCATGGCAATCTCCTTATAGTTGAACACGTCTACTACATAATTGGACTGCCAGAACCAAATTTTGGGCTACCAAATGCTCTTAGCCATGCATGCAACCCATAAAACCCCATTGCTTCATAAGTGCTGAGCTGGAGTTCTGGTTAGAAGCGTTCCTACACGCCGCGAATCCCCAGGGGTTGGAGGTAGTACAGCCGTTACCCCAGCTCAGCACAATTGTGGCAACCCACCCCACAAACAATAGCTAGTCTGAAGCCCTACGAAACCACGAGCAAACCTCGCAAAACCACCCGAAAACCGCTTTCAGGCCCCCACACACCACCACCCATAGCATAACTGCTGAGCTAGAGTTCCGCCGCGTCCCCCACGCAGCCCCAGGTGGCCCCAGCCGGAATAATACTGCGCATCCACTACTACAGCTCAGCACTTATGAAGCAAACCCCGGATATGGCTTCAACGCCCACCGGGGGCGATGGCGACCAAAAACTAGACGTGAGCAACCACGGCCGCAAGCTTACCTGCAATCCGGCGCGCATTCTCCTCGCTAGACGCCTCAACCATGACACGGAACAGCTCCTCGGTGCCGGAAGGTCGCAATAGGACACGACCGGCATTCCCTAACTCATCCTTTGCCATCTCCATTGCCGCCACCACCTCGGGGTGTGTGGCAATCACTGATTTATCCGACACCGGCACGTTAATGAGTACCTGCGGCAAAACATGCATCACCTCGGCCAGCGTCTTGAGAGACAAGCCAGTCTCGGCCATACGCGACATCAAGGCCAAGCCAGTCAATGTGCCGTCACCGGTTGTACCATAATCGGGCATTACGATATGACCAGACTGCTCGCCACCAAGGCTGAGACCATGCTCATTGAGATCCTCCAACACATACCTGTCCCCCACCTTTGTGGTACGCAAGACAATTCCGACGCTATCCATGGCGAGTCGCAAACCTAGGTTACTCATGACCGTCGCCACCAACGTGGACTTGCGTAATTCCCCGTTCTCCTTCATAGCTACCGCGAGAATAGCCATGATTTGGTCGCCGTCCACCACAGCGCCTTCAGCGTCCACAGCCAAGCATCGATCGGCGTCACCATCGTGAGCCAGCCCCAAATCTGCACCATGCTGTTGAACCGCAGCTCTGACCTGATCAATATGCGTTGAGCCACAATTATCATTGATGTTATAGGCGTTTGGATTGTTATGAATGGCGATTACCTCCGCTCCCGCCGCCTTATATGCCATGGGGGTGACGGAAGAAGCTGCACCGTTGGCGCAGTCCACAACAACCTTGATGCCGGCAAGATTGCGCGGCATGGATTCCTTCAAATGGTCAAGGTAGTGCTGCTGCGCATCCACCGCCTCCTCAATGACCCTACCGACACCATGACCCACAGGGCCGGTCTCAGGCAAGGACTCCATGGTCACTTCGATCTGGTCTTCCACCGCGTCTGGCAGTTTGTGTCCACCCTTGGAAAAAAACTTGATGCCATTATCTGGCATGGGATTATGGCTGGCGGAAATCATGACTCCCATGTCAGCACCATAGAATTCCGTGAGGTAAGCAACGGCAGGCGTGGGCAGCACCCCAACCCGCAACACATCCACGCCGCGGCTGGCCATACCTGCGGACAGTGCAGCCGCAAGCATTTCTCCAGACACACGCGGGTCTCGCCCAACCACAGCCAGTGGGCGGCGTTTAGATGACCGATGATCCACGGTAAGCACCTCAGCCGCGGCTGCCCCCAGCCGTAATGCCAGCGAAGCGGTGAGCGCTTCATTAGCCAAGCCGCGCACACCATCAGTTCCAAAAAGACGAGTCATATTGTGTTCAAATTCCTTGAGTCTACGGACAATCCTCTATAGGATAGCCGCACCCCCAAGAGAAAAAACAAAGCATTCAGGCTTTTCAGACAAATACTAACTGGCGTTCATTATTCCCTCAGAGCCCTCCTCGCTTCCGGAATAAGCACGCCTAATGTAAGTACGTGACCCCTAAGCCCGTCCGATATCAACCAACAATTTAGCCCCCGCCAACTTCCACCAACCCCCATCAAGAACACTAAAAACTGAATTCATTGAGCCGCCTATCGGGCCATTCATCAGATTGGCCAAATATCCTAGATAAGCCCCGCAACACGCACCTGCACATGAGCACCAAGCTGGGGTAACCACTATGCTACTTTCAGACCCTGGGGGTTTGAAACAAATAGAAGCACCTCTAACCAGAACTCCAGCTCAGCACTCATGAAGCTTTAAAGCCCCTCCCCCAAACCTCTCAAAATATATCTCCCGCACCCCAACCGCAAGCCAATCAAAGCATTAGTCCTATTCAATCTCAGCCACTATTAATCTAATAGCTAGAACAAGGAAACCCCTTAAAATACCCCCAGATCTTTCGTCTATTAATATGGTACAGTAATATAAATATTAATAATCAAGGCTTTCATTAAATAATTCTCATAAAACCATGCCCCCGAAATTGGTTATTTTGGCCAATTTTTAGCAGATCACCTACATCAATATTTCTTGTTTATAAATTACACATATAAACCCAAGGTAATTATAATATCCGCATTTTGTGTGTATAATTATCGGATAAGTGACTGCAGAATCATCCGGGCAAAAACTGATTAAAATCGGCGTGATTCTGGGTTATCATGATTTTGAGCCAGATCTGGGCGCGTTTTTCCCTCTGGCAAATGTTTAAGTTTAAAGTTAAGAGATAGTCTGATCCAAAAGCTAATTCTTCCCTAATGGAATTTATAAAAGAAGGCATGGTTATTGTGAAGCATTCGCATGGTTTGGTGGCGACAATCGTTGCCGCCTCTTTGGTTGCTACTTTCATTTCGCCTACCACATCTATCGCATATGCACAGCCTGCTGCTCCTATAAATGGTGCTGGGGCTAGCGCCACCAGCACTACACCCGCAAATCCTGAAGATAATCCTATTGGTACTCAGGGTGACCCTAATGCCCAGCCGGGGTCGCCAAGCACGGAGCCTAAGGCCCAACCAAACCAGCCGAATGGCGCACAATCAGGCACAAATCCTTCGGAGGGTAATAAAGCCGGTTCCAGCAGTTCGGGTGACAAAGACAAGATTGGGAGCGTCGATGCTGGATCGTCGTTAGCGGATAACCTGGCCAATAAGGATCGGGACAAGGAGGGCAGTCTAGAAAAGAATGGCAGCGCCAATAATGTGCTGCATGGCCCAAATTCCAAGACCGATGATCCCAAAGCCAAGGCGGAACCATCCAGTTATGGCCCATTCGCGCATTTTCTTCGCACCATTCTAGCCAGTGGCACGAATGCTAAAAGCTCGACCGGTAAGGGGTTGAAGTTTTTATTGGGATTGTTGAACCTGTTGGGTTTGGGGCATTGGAAGTTCCCAGACCGGTTCCGGGATCACCATTCCGAGTATCCATTGCCCACGGATGATTCAATCACGGAACTCAAGGTAGTGGATAAGCAGGATGAATTCGATGGCCGAGTGCAACGGTGGTCAATTCAGTCGCCGACGATGAAACGCATCGTCGAAGTTGAGGTGATGGCACAGCCTAATGCTGCTACCCCAGCCCCAATGTTGTATCTGCTTGATGGGGTGAGTGCGCCCCGGGTGTCGGGATGGTTTGGTCCCGGCGATATCATTAACCGGCTGGGCAATGAGAACGTAACGGTGGTCGCCCCCACCCAAGGCAATGGTAGCTTCTATGCGGATTGGTCGAATACCGATCCGAGCCTGGGCTATATGAAATGGGAGACGTTTATCACGGAGGAATTGCCGCGGGTCTTGGAGGCTCCACAGGCAGATTCGCGCATTAACTTCAATGGCAAGCGCGGTATCGGTGGGCTATCTATGGGCGCATCGGGTGCGGTTCGGATTGCTGCGAAGAATCCCAATTTATTCCATGGTGTGTTTGGTCTGTCGGGTTGCTATTCCACGGTGTCGCAGTTTGGTCGGACCACGATTGAGAGCACGATTAAGGGCCAGGATGGCAACCCATCCAATATTTGGGGACCGTTTGGCAGCTCGGAGTGGCGGGCTAATGATGTGACGTTGCACCCTGAGGGGTTGCGGTCCATGCCGGTGTTCTTGTCTAATGCCAGCGGTAAGATCACGAAGGAGCAGCTCCAGAAGGACAACGGGTTGCCGTTCTATGACACGTCGTTGGGTGCCACATTGGAACATGTGACGTTGGAGTGCACTAAGGATTTGGAAAAGGTCATGGATCGTAATGGCATGACAAATAAGAAGGTTGTGTATATTCAGTCGGGTATTCACCGGTGGAATGACACGTTTACCAGCCAGATTCTGCCCGCATGGGAGTATTTAAAGCCGTCGTTGCAGTAAGCTTATCGACGCAAAAACCGCCCACCCCGTAAACCCCGGGGCGGGCGGTTTTTTGGTATTCCGCGTAGGTTTTAACGCTTGGAGTATTGCGGTGCACGGCGGGCCTTGTGCAGACCGGCCTTCTTGCGTTCCACGGCACGGGCGTCACGGGTCAGGAAGCCAGCCTTCTTCAGGGCTGGGCGATCTGCCGGATTATAGATGTTGAGGGCCCGGGCGATAGCCAGTCGGAAAGCACCTGCCTGACCGGTGGGGCCGCCACCGGTGAGGTTAGCGTGAATGTCGAATTGGCCGTCACGGTCGATGAGCACCAAGGGTGCCTTGATGAGCTGCTGGTGCAGCTTGTTGGGGAAGTATTCTTCCAGGGTACGGCCGTTGCAGACGAATTGGCCGGAGCCTTCCACCATGCGCACCCGAACAATGGCGCGCTTACGGCGACCAACGGTTTGGATGGGGCCTTCGTGGTAGGTAGGCAGGTCTGCCTCAATCTCGGTTTCCGTAACCATGATTTCACCAATGGTGTTGGTGAATTCTTCGGTTGCGGCGGCTGCGGCAGCGATGTCAGCTGCATCGGCCTCAAAGTCTTCGGTTACGTTATTGTCACTCACTGGGCCACCTGCTTGATCTCATAGGTTTCTGGCTTCTGGGCAGCATAAGGGTGCTCGGAACCGGCAAACACGTGCAGCTTCTTGGCGGAGGCACGGCTGAGCCGGTTGTGGGGCATCATGCCCCGGATGGATTCTTCGATCACACGAGCCGGGTGCAGTTCCAGGGACCGGCCGAGGGTCATGACCTTCAAACCACCCGGGTAACCGGAGTGACGATACCGGAACTCACGTTCCCGCTTGTTGGACGAGACACGCACCTTGTCGGCGTTGATGATGATGACATGGTCGCCACAGTCAACGTTGGGGGTGAAATATGGTTTACGCTTGCCGCGGAGCAGGTCAGCTGCGGTTACAGCCAGGCGACCCAGCACCACATCAGTGGCATCGATGACATACCACTTACGGGTAATGTCACCAGCCTTGGGGTGATAAGTAGACACTGATGACTCCTTTTAAGTCTGTCTAGAACTGCCAGCCGTTATGCGTGTGAAGCCGGTATCAGAAATCGGCGGCCGGTGGAGACCCGATTTCGGCGTTAAATCACACAGATTCACAATCCTATATCAATGCTGCTTAAATGCCAAAGTTGTGGTACTGAAAATCGAAATATTGGGGTTTGGCACTACCCACCGCAACACCGCGGGCACGGGCTCACGCCCATTCATCGACTGTCACCTTCGACTGCCGCCAGGGGCGGGTAGTGGTTGGGAGCCTGTGCCTGCGGCATTGTGGCAGGTGGTGCAACGTTCACCGGTGCCGACCTGATCGTCATTGGGGTGATTGGGAACCCGCAGAGAACTTTAGGTGGCACCGCAGGTCATCATGATTTCGGCATCAGCCATGACACCGTGGGGATTTATCACCATGACCTGACGTCCCTCGAATCAGGAGGATGAGGACACCATCAGGCTAGCCCCAGGACGAAGTGGCGGCCCGATTCACATCGCTCATGTCATCGTTACCGTTTCGTACTGTCCGGGCGATGGTGTCCAAGATTGTATTCAGCTCATCGGCCGAATGATCCCATTTGGCCTGGGCTTCTTGGTAGGCAGTAGATGAGGATCCTTCCCAGGCAGTAACCATGGGTTGGATTTGTGATTTGAGGGTATGCAGTAGTGAGCCGATACGGCTGGCTGTGGTTTGGATGTCCGCGGCGGCAGCATCAATTTCGCTGAAGCCGTATTTAATGATGTCCATGGGTTACTCCTTGAATGTAGGTTGGTGAGGGTCTGATGATGGGGCACTGGAGGGGATCGATGCCCCGTCATCACGTGGTTGGGCCAACTTCACACTGATGGCAAATAATTCGATGGGAAGCCATCATGGTGACCGTTGGCAAGGTTGGTATGTTCCGTAATGTTGCGTCGGTTGCCGCAGGTGATGTGTGGTATTGGGATGTCTATCAGTATGAGTTACAGGACCAGTCCGCCTCCCACATGGTTGAGTGATTGCGCATTGCTGGTTTCCACGTTTTCGAAGGCGCGAGCATTAGCGCGAATATTTTCGCCGATGCTTGTGAGCGCATCGCTTAAGTCTTTGGCGTTGGTATCCCACCGTTGCATGAGCTCGTCGAAGGAGGCTTGGGCTTGACCGCTCCAGGCGCCGCGGAGGCCATCAACCACGCCGCGGAGACGAGAGAGCTCGGATTGCACCTCACTATTGGTGTTGTCGACCTGTCCTGCGGTGGTGACCATGACGTCGGCTTCGGTGCGGAAAGTATTGCTCACTTTCGTTCCTTTCTATTGAATTGGTGTACATATAGTTGGACTGAAAAATCCCAGTTTTGGGCTAGTGACGGATGGTGAGTGTTTCGGCGGCCTTCCGACAGGTGGCGCGTTGCGGCAGATTCGCGGCGGCTGTTCGGGTATGGCAGCCCAACGAAAAAACATGGCCGGCGTCGATCCACACGATCCAGTGGACGGTGGAACCATCGCCGGGGTTTTCGATGTAGTTTTTCTCCTGGCCGCGGCCGATTCCTAATGATTCGGCGGGGGTGAGGGTTGGATCACCGTTGATTGTGGCATCCAGCTCGGCAAATATTGCCGTGGGGTCGGCGTCGAAAAGCGGGTCGATGGCCATGGTGACCCGCAGATTTTCGTCGGCGCCGCGACCAATGAGCATGCCGGGTTTATCGGGCTGTTCCTCGATGCGGTAATCGTGCGGTAGCCCTACCTGGATGTTTCCATGCTCCATTGTGATGGTGCTGGTATTGCTTGTCGACGCTGGTTTCTGGGGAACAGCCGCGAGCTGGGACGTTGGGGATGGACGCGCGCTGGCCTGCGGGAGCGTGGGCGGCGGCGAGCCCGGACCGACCGCCCACAGGGACACGCCGCAGATCAGCACGATGACGCCGGCTATGGCGAGGTAGAGGTAAATATTGCCACGAGTAGCTTCCGGGGAATTCGGACGGGAAATCCGGGGGAACACAGATGTCAGCAATGTGTTATCAACATCACATGATTCCGGCGCGGCCGACAGCGACGTCTGTAACGCTGAATCCTCATCGTCATCATCAACACCATCAGGATCGTATGTCACATCATTATCATCGTTCACATCATCGTCGTAATAGTCGTAATCGCCATCGGCCATATCAGTGGCAGAGGTATCGATGTCGGATACCACCGTGACATTTTCTGCTTGCAACCCCACAACGAGGTTATAGCAATATTCCTCCGGACCTTTGACCTGGATGGTGACGTTCGGCCATTGGGCATGCAACTGCCCCCTGGCCTCTGCTATCACATCAGCCACCTGCGTGCCGGCAACAATGCCGCTGCCGGTCAGATCATAGCGGTAGCTATCGGTCTCACCTTCGAACACAATGGCGGTTTCGTAGACGAGAATGGTGAGGTCAATGGGAGCGCTCATGATGCCTTCGCCTCCGTGGCCTCCAGCATGTCAGCTGCCGCAATCTGGATAAGGCCCTGCTGCGTACCGTGGTGGATCATCACACCTCGGCCGGGTGGCTGCGGCTTCAACCGCACCCCAAACAGTGGCCCATCATCCTTGTCCGCGTCCAGCACAATAATGAACGGCGACTGGTCCTTGATCTCCGCCAGAAACGGCTGGAAGAGGGCCCGCACGCAGCCGCCGGATTTGCGGGTAATCACCACGTGCAACCCCACGTCCCGGGCGTGCGGCAACACCGACAGCAGTGGCGCAAACGCCATGTCGGCCACCAGGTCCAGGTTGTCAACGATGAGGAAGATGTCGGGCCCGGTCCACCAGGAGCGGTCTTTTAATTGTTGGGGTGTGACCTCGGCGGATGGCAGGCGCTCTTCCAGGGTAATTTTCATCGCCGCCACGAGTTTCTCGGTTTCCTGGGTACTGGCACTGTAGCCGGCCAACATGTCCGGGTCGATGGCCCCCAGGTGGCTGCGCCGATGGTCGATGACTATGAGTCGGGCGCGTTCCCGACCGATCTGGGTCAGGCCAGCAATGATTGTGGATATGAGCGTCGACTTCCCGGATTCCTGCGCTCCGATGCACACTATGTGCTGGCTAGCAAGATAATCCCAGTTCACGGCCCCAAGTTTCGGTCCGCCCACCCCCAGCAGTACAGAATTCTGCTCGGGATCTAGCTGCGGCAGATCCGCAAGCATGAGGCTGATTGGTAAGAGCTTCAGTTGGGGCACCGGCGGCTGATCCGCGACCAGGGAACGCGCTATGAAGGCAACATCCTGTTGGGCGGATAATGCAATCAGCATAGTTTCGCCGCTGCTTGTCAGCCCTCGTCCTGGCAGCGCCGGCACCTTCAGCTGCGCTTTACGGTCGATCAGGGAGTCCATTGGCTCCCCCAGCTTGGTTTCTATGCGCTGCGGGATCAGGTCACGAATGGCCGGACGCACCACGGACCATCGGGTTGCGGTGAGCACTAGGTGAACGCGGGCTGCTAAGCCGTCGGCGACGATACGACCCAGCTTTTCCATGAGATCCTCGTGATCCCCGTGCAGCACATGCCAGCCGTCAACGATGAGAAAGGTATGCCGCGGTTCCGGCTGATCGATAAACCCACACACTTCATCGATGATGCGCGCGATCTTCTCGGTGTCGTGTTGGTGAGCGACGCCTGCAACGTGGGGCAAAAGCGACAGTGATTCCAGGTCGTTACCAGACAGGTCAAGAATGTAAAACCGCAGGTAATCGGTGGTATGGGTGCAGGCAAGCGCCAGGACAATGGTGCGCAACGCGGTGGTTTTTCCGGTCTGGGGACCGCCGCAGATCATGGCGTGCCCCTGTTGGCCGGAGAACTCCAGCACATAGGGGTCTTGTTGTTGCAGGAATGGGCGGTCAATCCGACCAATGGTTGCGCATAATGTATTGGGGGTGACGGACTGCGTGATGATATCGGTCAGGGGGATTGCGGCCGGCAGTGGCGGTAGCCACATGGTGTGGGCGCTCTGGTGCCAGGAGCGCGCCACCACCTGGGCTGCCGCCACGAGGGCGTCGACAAGTGTGCCTCGTGGGTCAGGGATCAGCACATCAGCAGTAATCGGAGCGGTTTCAGATGCGTAGCCAGACCATAGTGACACGTGGGGCCGGTCGCCCAATGCCGCACCGTCGCAAGTTGGTTTGGGGCGCATGAGTTGGCCGGACACGTAAGCGGTTTGAAAGCAAATAAGCTGGTCAGCATCGGTTTTAAGGAAACCCATCCCGGGTTTACTGGGAAGATGGTAGGCATCGGCCACACCAAGCACCTGCCGCGATTCCACCGCGGAGAAGGTTTTCAACCCAATCCGATAGGATAGGTGCGACTCTAAGCCGCGGAGTTTGCCTTCTTCCAGGCGTTGCGACGCCAACAAGAGGTGCACGTGCAATGATCGGCCCAGGCGCCCAACCGCGGCAAAGAGCTCGCCAAACTCATTATGTTGACCTAAAAGCTCGGAGAATTCATCGAGGATAATCAGCAGTGCTGGCATGGGCTCCCATTCGGGATGGTTGCGCAGTCGAACGGCCTCATACTCATCCACGTTGGGAAAGTTTCCCATCTTGCGCAATAGCTCCTGCCGCCGATTCATCTCCCCGGAAATAGCATCGTACATACGTTCGACAAGTATGGATTCGTCGGCCAGGTTAGTAATCACCGCCGAGGTGTGCGGCAAGGCATCTAAGCCCAGGAATGTGGCACCGCCTTTGAAATCCACCAGCACAAAATTGAGGGAATGTGGCGAATGTGTTGCGGCCAGCGCCACCACGAGTGTGCGCAGGAGCTCGGACTTTCCCGACCCGGTGGCGCCAATGCATAATCCGTGCGGCCCCATACCACCATGCGCGGCCTCCTTGATATCCACGATGAGGCTGTGTCCGTCACTGTCGCGCCCAATGGGAACGCTCAGACGTTGTTCGCCCCGCGGCTGCCACAAACGTTCGAGAGTCTGTGGAGTGAAATCGTGCACTCCCAGCAAGGCCGGGAGTCCGGCATGGCTGTCGCGCGGATCGGCACTGGGGCGGGAAAATGGCGCAAGTTTTCGGGCAAAGAGCAGGGCCTCAGCCTCGGTCAAGCCGTCGGGAACACCGAGTTCTTCATCTGCATCTTCAACGTGCACAATGAGTCTTTCGCCCACGGTAAACGATAGGCCGTCCTCTATGACGATCTCAGACAACACTGGCGTGCTGTTATTCACGGTTATGACAATGGTCCACTCGCGTTGCGATAGCAGCTCTTCCAGCTGCGAGGTTGGCACGGTACCGTCGACAACCAACACGGTATAGGGCGCATTGGCTAGCGTGGTTGGGTTTGTATGCGGCAACCACTTGGCCCAGGCCAGGCCCGTGCCGTGGGCCGCGATTCCCACGGTGTCCGGACCATGGCATAACGCAAGCTGGCATATGATAGCCCGCGCCAATGCCAGGGCGGCATCCCTAGACCTAGCATCCTCAGGCGGGGCGTCTCCAGCTGGGGTTTCTTCAGACAATGCCAGGGCATCGAAAGCTAAAAGCTGCACCACAATGGGCATGTCCGGCAGGAAACTCACGGTGTTCACGGCTTGCCTGAGGCTCACCGCGCACACCGGTTCCAGGTCTTCGGCAACCCCAGGATCTCCCACGTCGATAGGGGTGCAAAGGTCGGCAATGCCCAACCCTAACCGCACGGTCATGGTATCCATGTCGCCGTCGGACCGCTCCCACATTCGGGTCGTACCTATGCGCGAACCAAGCTCTTTAGGATCCGGGTAATTATATAGCTGGTGCGCCCGTTGTTCCCCCGCGTTCTGGCGTGCAACCTCCCGCACCAACCCCAAATGTCGAAGATATGTGCGACGAATTTCGTCGGTGTTTTCTCCGGGTGGCGGGCTAAACATCATAAACACGCTCATGAGCATCATGAGGGGAAAGACCAACGTCATAGGGTTCAGTTGGCCACCCATCATGAACATCAATCCGACCATGGACAAAGCGGCAATAACCATGACGATGGGCATGATGAGCCGCATCATCGGGATTGGTTGGGGTTTCGGCGCCTCGGGTGCCGGCTCCGGGGCGATAACCCCGGTAGGTAGCGGCGGTGCGGATTCCCGTTCGCTAGTAGCAATGGGTGGCACAATGGTGCCGTCCACGGGATGCTCGTGTGCGGGAATAATGGGAGGTATTGATCGCGCCGGCGGCGACTCCTCCACTCTCACCGTTTCCGACTGCGGCGGCATATCTGGCAGGTCAGGTTCTTTTTGCCGGTGCCGACCACCACCATGTGGCACTGGTCGCGCAGGGCGAAAAGGCGG
This sequence comes from Corynebacterium matruchotii, assembly GCF_011612265.2. Taxonomy (NCBI): domain Bacteria; kingdom Bacillati; phylum Actinomycetota; class Actinomycetes; order Mycobacteriales; family Corynebacteriaceae; genus Corynebacterium; species Corynebacterium matruchotii. Next base: position 2,188,933 of record NZ_CP050134.2, read on the forward strand.
TTTGAGCTCGGTTGATGCGTGGATTGTTTGAGTCATGGTCTCCCCTGTTTGTGCGCGCATGCGAATCGTGAACATCCACACCGGGTTCTACCCAGGGCGTGTGCACGACACGTACGTGCAGTTTTATTGGGAGTCCACCTCACGATCCCCATCAAGAGTGGACACAAAACTGATTATAAGCCCAAACACCTTAAAATAAATTGTGTTCTTTCTCATAATGTTGATAGACGAATTTCACAGCTTCGAAGGTAGACAGATAAGAAAAAGAGCGTCACAATGGAAAAGAACATCCTGTTATAGCTTGTGGGTATGCACACTGCATGGGGATGCACTCAGCATTACCCCCAAAAGATAGCACGAATGTTTCTGAGGTAGTCGATTGGGAATTCCTCACTTTCAGCCATGTTTCCACCCAGTTTTCCCAGATTTCACCATGACTACCATCAACACCTCCCACACCCTTCGGCTCACCGTGCGCATCGAGCTTTTCGACGCCTCTACCAGCATAGACCTCACTATCCCGACCAGTAGCAGCCTGGCGGAAATAATCGACGAAATCCTGGCCATTGCCAATCTTCCCACCAACCCCGCACCATGGTGCGCCACCACCGTGGCGGGACAGGAACTCGACCCAACCATCCCCCTGGCTCAATGCCACCTCACCCAGGGCGACATCCTGGTCATCAGCCCCATTACCGAAACCCCCACCCCGGTTGTCCGGGATGCGGCAGAACTCTTGGAAAACCTCACCCAGGCCACCCCACCACCAATCGGCACAGTCTTCTGCGCCGGACTGGCCGGACTATTAGGGCTCATACTCTTGGTGGCGACCCTGCCCGGGGTGCCGCTCATACTGCGGCTGCTCATCCCAGTGGTAGCGGCTCTCGGCATGCTGCTTTGGACACGCAAGCTCTTCTTCACCCCCATCACCGTTGGCGGGATCAGCCTCACCACCCTCATAGCCATAGCCGGCTCCCCCACCCTGCCAACGGGGGCACACATGAGCGATAGCCAATTTGCCCGCATGTGGGCATTAGCATGTGCGTGTGCAGGCATTGTCCTGATTGTTAGCACTCTCCTGCTCAGGTTTATCACCCCGCATATCTCCACCATTAGTACGCTCATCACCATTGGAAGCAGCCTCATCATCATGGCAGTGGGCGCCTGCTTCTATCATCCTCCGCTGATAGCGCTCACCGATCCTACCTGGTCGTGGCTGGTCAATGCGGCCGCCCTCGTAGTCGCAGTAGGAATAATCACGCTGGCGTTTTCGCCCCTCTTATCGATCAAAATCGCCGGCGTCCGAGTCCCACAACTCCCCACCTCTGGGCAGGATTTATCAATATCGGACGCGAACCAGACGGACACCCCACGCCGAGCTCTCCTAGCCCAACACATCCTCGACGGAATCATGATCGGGCTCGGTTGTGTCCTCAGCCCCGCAATAATCGTGGTATGTGGCTGGGCACCACAACGAAACTTCAGCTTTGCCCTAGCCGTCTGCATGTGTCTCAGCCTTGTCGTACACGCCCACCGGCACCACGGGTCGCCCCGCACCTGGTCGCTCTGGATCCCAGCCATGGCGGCAGCATGCGGTACAGCACTATCAGCAAGCCCCCACCTCATAGACAGCACCGCACCACCCGCACACCCTGGCCTCATCATCGCAGCTTTTCTCGTATCCACCATAGTATTCACCGCCCCAGGCTGGGCAAAGCACCTCACCGACCTGGAACCCACCACAGTGGTTTGGGTGGAACGGGCCGAACTGCTCAGCATTGCTGCTTGCCTCCCCCTAGCCCTCCATCTCGTCGGCCTATTCAGCCTGCTTCGTGGAATAGCATTATGATCCGCCGACTTCTCACCACGCTAATCCTATGGATATTAGTCCTCACCCTAATACCGCCACCAACAACCGCGGCAGACCCACCACCAACCACCTCAACGCCGAATACTGCGCCGAAACGCCCAACAGACTGCGCCACAACATTCGCCGCCAACCCGGAACTCATCAAATACCAGGCTGCCGTATCCGACCACTATCGTGACGTCCACAAACTCGCCACCGGAATGGGCGTCACCATAGGCATTATCGACACCGGTGTCGCGCCACACCCCCGGCTACCACCGATCACGGACGGCGGCGACTTTCTCGAACCCAAGGCAGGCGCCACCGTTGACTGCGACGCCCACGGCACCATTGTCGCCGGTGTCATCGCAGCACACGATACTGGAGACGGCATTGTGGGCGTAGCCCCAGATGCCGCAATCATGTCATTTAGGCAAACCAGCTCCCAATCCAAAGAAACTGACACCGGTGGCACACTTGCCACCCTCACCACCGCCATCAACACAGCCATCGACAAAAAGGTGCAGGTCATCAATATTTCGGTGGTATCCTGCTTACCGCCCGGCGCGCCACCGATCGACACCCGAGAATTCGATGCGGCAATACAACGGGCTGAGGAACACGGGATCGTTATCGTCGCCGCGGCCGGCAATATGGGGAACAACTGTCAGCAAGGATCCGTGGTATATCCGGCGCATCACACCATGGTGGTCGGGGTGACCGCCACGAGTGATTCTTACCAACCGACGGAATATTCCATTAAATCGCCCCATCCCACGATCAGTGCCCTGGGAACGGTCTATGCGGGTTTAGATCCGCTTGGCTCCGGGTTGAGCACGGGAATAGTGCAGCACACCACAGTGTTGCCGTTTGAGGGCACGAGTTTTGCCGCACCCATGGTGACCGGCACGGTAGCGCTATTGCGGCAACGACACCCGTCGGCCAGTGCTCAGCAGATTCGAAACATGTTGTTTGCCAGCGTGGATCCGAGCAATGGCACATTAGACATTGGTCGGGTGGTGCAGTATGTGATGGAGACGCAGCCATCCGCGAGGGTAGTGGCGGTCAATGCTCAGCCAAAATCGTCTCCCATACCCATGTTGCGGGTGGGGTGGGTCATGGGAATAGTTGTGGTGATAGTGCTGGTGATTCTTGGATTAAAGCTTCGAACACAACGTCGAAAAGCGTGATGTTACATCACCGCATGCATGACTGGATCGAGCATAGAAAACCCACCCATTCGCCACACCACATAAGCGGTCAAACCAACAATTCCCCACACAAAAACAAAGCTAGTTGTGGCGAAGGAATAGCGGAAGGCTCTGGAGCGGCTTGCATACCAAGCGGTGACGTGCTCATATTCCCTAATCCCCCAGGAAAGCAGGCGGGTGGCCCAGTGAAGCTCCAGACTGAGAATGGCAACACCAATAAAAACGATAAGCCAACCAGGACCAGGAAGCGGGATAGCAATAATGCCAACAATGACAACAAACCAACCGACTATGAGAACAGCTGGTCGAACCAGAAAACCGAAGCGTTTCTGCTTCATATGATCGTGGTAGCGGGTGATTCCGTCTAATTTTGTTGCGACTGCTTCACGCATGGACGACATTAAGCAACCACCTCACTTCCAGTTGAATGGCACGCCCACTTTCTTTCCAACTTACTTGTTTATATCACATTTGGGTATAGAGACGCCCAGTTACCAGCAAAATCACAGGACATGATCGCTGGGATATATGTCACCATGGGTCGGTTTTTCTTGCCGAGATCCGTGATACGTGGTGGCTAATATAACGGTTGAAGTGCCTGCTGTTTACTCAATGTCGTTCCCGAAGGCAAAAGCCGCAACAAATCCCAACGAATCGAATAAAAATGCGATATCCCCAATGCTGCAGCGGTTTCCTGACTCTCTACTTGATGCCGCAACCCATGGGCCGACACCACATGGATGCCGCTACCGGTATCCACGCCCACTGCCCAGCCAGGGCCGACAAAATGTGTAGCTACCGCTTTACCTGCTAACGCTACCGCCTCACCCCACGCAGGTTTCCCCTTAATGAGGGGAGCTGTTTCTACCTCACCGTGTTCCGCTACGCACAATGGTTGCGCGGTGGGATCAACCCAGGTCGGCACCCGATCTGGCAGGGGAAGATCCGTTAATGTTTTCGAATCGGGGTTTGCGCCTAGTTCCGTGGCGGTGCCGTCCCGCATGTGTATCCCGGCGTCTAATAGGATATCGGCCTGAATCGGTGTCAGGTGCACCACCCCATCGGCGGTTCGCGCCCAGAGCTGCGGATTATTTGCACCAGGGATGCGAAGGATTTCCAGGATGCCGGTCGGTATGGCTGCGGGTGGTTTTTCGGCGATGGCGGAGAATACTTGTGGTGGTGGGCTCCAGCGTGGTGTGGTTGGGGCAATGCCTAGTCGATGGCGAATGTTCCGGCCGTCTGGCGTGTCGGCGGGTGGGAGGAGCCTGCGGCCGTCGGCGGTGACCAGCCATTCGGCTTGATCTACCAGGCCCACTATGGCGTGGTCTACAGCGAGTCGCTGGAATGTGAGGGTTGTTTGGTTGGTGTCCGTCGGGTTAGCACCGGTTTCCTGCATGATGACGGTGATTTGGCTCGGGGCCGTGTCAAGCCGATTCACTGGTTTCGTCGTGGTGTGGCAGGCGTGGGACAGGAGCTTTTGGGTTGCGGTGTCTGGGGGTGCGATGAGCCCTGGCGCGTCTACGATTCCAATGGGAATGGCTTTGGGGAGGTTTTTAAGAACGGTGTCGCTGCCGGTGTGAATGTCGGCGGCTTCGCCAACGATGAGTCGGGCGCTGGCTAGGTTCGCTACTGGGTGGAGTTTATTGTCGATCCGAACGTAGAGTTGGCCACTTTCCGCTTGAATAATGGCCGCATCACCAGGGTCGATGGCGGGTTTGAATACTGCCATGGCAAGGGCGCCAAGGCATATGAGTACGGTAGCGGCGAGACTAAAGACGTGTGCCCGGTTGCGGGTGGCGAGTGGGTCGTGGATCATGCGGATGTCACCGAGGACGAGTCCGTGTTCCAGGCGTCGGGTGAGGAATTTATGCCCAGATATCTGGGCTTTAGTGGTGGGTGTGATGCCCATGTTGGCCTGCCTTGGGTGTAGGCGGCAAGCGGCGCAGAATGACCACCAGCCCCATCGTTTGTGGTGGTCATGTGGTTTTAGGTTACCAAACCTGCACTGGGTTTGGCAGTTTTACCCCTGTTAGCGGCACACGGGTTAATGTGGGGTCGAAGTGTAGGCTGACTGCTCTGGGTTGGCGTATTCTTGTTGGTGGTTTTCTGCGCGCCAATTTGAGCTTGCACCTACCCTTTTTCTGCAAGCATCCGTAAGCTCCTCGTACTGCCCCGGAGAACTCCAGCTCAGCAATTCTCCTCACTATCACAGCCTACGCGGCAAGGCGTTGCCTGGCCCATGGTGAGATTCTGCTACACCGCTTAGCCACCCCACCCTACACAAGTATCATAGGTGCTGAGCTGGAGTTCTCATTTGCCGCAGACCTTAAGGCACCTGGCAAAAGTGCTGAACCATAAAGTACAGCTCAGCACTTGTGATACCCCGGCGCCATGCCGCATCCAAGTACATCTCAGGGGTATGCCACCTGAGTAAATCGCTTGTTTACCATGCTTGCCACCACAACCACCCCGAAACCCAAGCTGGACTTTACCGATCCAGCACCCGGTTTCGAGCACCCCGAAACACACAACTCCAGCTCAGCACTTATGACGCTGGGCTACCACCCACCGGACACCTACCGAGCTAGGCAACCACCGTGATGAGCGCCGCCTCCCAAGCATCAGGCAGATAGATGGCACAAGCTGCGCGGGCAACGCACACAGCGCAGCCGGCAGCACCGACGCCAAGAGCTTAGAACCGAAGGGTAGCTTTCTCGTTGTGGGCGTAACCATTATCAAGACGCCGTCGCCTAGCCTCTTTCTCCGTGAGATCGAGGCTACTTTTCTCCGAGTACTTATTCGAATTGTCATCAATGCCCCCGCTCTTGGGCGTGACAGGACTCTTGCCCTTCGCATCATTTGCGCGGGGGGCAACATCCGGTTTTGACGGCCGGTGATAGCAGGGTTTCGGCTTGGTAACCGTGGTCTGCTCACCGGTTTCCGGGTCATATTCCACCTGGGTGGTCTCCCCCGCAGCCGCGGCAGCCTTACCGTCAGCCGAATCCTTGGGGCACTGCGGCACCGGCAATTGGTTAGATGCCGGGCCAGACTCACGCATGCGGGTCAATTCGGTATCTTTAAACTTGGCGTTCACCGCATAGATTCGGATTGAATTCTTCTGATACACCAAGGTCAAACCAGGTGCCTTGTCCAGCTTGACCGACATTTCCAGGTTGCTTTGTTGGAACCACCAGAAATTTGGTGGGGAAAGCACAATAAAGTTCACACCTAGGTTTTCTGCCGCAATATCTGCTTTATTGCGCTGGTCGGGGTCACCGTGATTGCCAGCACCAATGAGATAGGCGCTGTCGCGGAGAACATGGCTGGGGGCACCGGGCTTTGCGGACACCCCATCATAGTGGCGGGCCAGCGAGGGCAGCTTATTATAGGCGTACATCCAACCATAACCATCGGCACTATTGCCAAAAATGATACCGTCGTAAGCATGCGGTTGTTTGGCCAACCAGTTGAAAGCATCACGGTCGTCTTTGGTCACCATGCGGCTTTCGTACATGGATTCGATCGCCCACCGGGAGCCCTCCCTCACAGAGTAACTGGCCCACGGCACGATGAGCGAGGTAATCCATACGGCAGCAATGGTTGACAGGCAAACAGAGGCGACACGCCATATTTTATTGCGCACAAACCCGGCAAACACGAACCGAATAACTACCGCCACCCCGACACCACAGTAGGCGAAGAGGAACATGGCCACGGGAATCACTAGACGGTGTGCGGTGCCATAGTGCAGGCCACCGATGATATTGAGCAGCCCGCCCCAAGGCTCAGGGAACATCGTGAGGGCATTCATGGTGATGAGCGCGGAGAAAATCAGGAAAAGTATTCCCCACACATTGCGCCGCCACACAAGGGCCACAACCATACCGATCACCGCAAACCACAGGAGATACGTCCAGTCGGTAAGCCCGAATTCGCCCACATGTCGGGTACGCATCAAGAAGGTTTTGATAAACGTTTCCTTGCGGGAAAGATCTTCGAATGCGGTAACGGATTGGACGTCTTCGGACTGGCCAAAACCGGATTTCAGTTGGGGCCAGAGCAGCAGCACCGCAATGCCACCGGTGGCGGCGAGCAGTCCGAAGTCCCGAAGCCGGGCCATGGTGCCGGCAGCCCATTTATTGGTGCGCCAGTCGCTCCAGATACGGGCACCGACCTGACGTGGTTTCCGCGCCGGGTGCTTCTGCTCTTCCAGTTTTGGCTGCGTCGATTCCGATTCGGAGTCCTGATCCGGCTTGGCAGTGGTAGTATCCGGCGTGGTCGAATCCTCCGCAGGAATCGAGTCCGCCGGAGTCCACCATTGGCGCACCGGATGCCACAGCTGGCCGAATAGCCACCAGAATCCCACCAGGAACACCACGACAGTGATTGGGGCAGGGTGCGCGATCGCCACTCCCATAAACCCCATGACGCCGGCAAACATGCGGACCGGCACCGCCGGAATGGACGTGATGAGGACCGCAACGATACCAGTCATAGAAATGGCACCAAGGTACGGCCACATGCCCACATACACGGGGATCCAATACAACACCGGGGTGGCGATGACGATGGCGGCCGAGAACCCTGCGGCGATCTGGGCGGTGAGCCCCCGATTGCCCACGAGTCGCCAAGCGATCAGCCCAACCGACAGGGGAATGGTGACCGACGGCAGCACAATGGTCATCCAGTTGATTGCCTGGATGGGGGTAAATCCCTCGTAGCGGGCGAGTAATGCGGTTGCGGCATGCCACCCAGAGGGGTAGAACAGTTCCTGATGTCCATCAATGTTGTGGGCTTCACCCATGCGGGTGGAGTCGGCGATGCCGCGTTCCAAAATGAATCGGACCTCGCTGGCGTGCCAATGCACGTCCCACCCCTGCACGATCGAGGAGAAATCGTATTTCAGCCCCTGGTATATCTCCAGGAGCCGGCTGGTATAGGTTCCGGCCCCCACGATAACGCCGGCCAAGGGCAGAATCCATCGCGGATCGAAAATGCCCCCGTTGCTGAATACTGGCAGATCATACCAGTGTTCTTCGTCGCTTGTCGACGGTTTCCCCTGGGGGGATTTCCACCACGGAATCCGGGATCGCAACCACCCCACCAGCGGGTTGGCTGCGGTAGGTGCGGGGGCGGGTTTTGGGTCGTGAACCCGCTGATTCTTCCACCAACTGCCCACCCAGTCGAGGGGTTTGCCACCGTTAGGCTGCCATGTTTTCCGCCACCGCCAGAATTGCCCGGCCAGAAACGGCAACCGCCATATCACGGCAGCTGTAAGAAAATACCAGTAGGCGTGGGTAACGTTGGCGAGGTTGAAGGGAATATCGCGGCAGCTGAGCACCCAGCCGGTGAATCCAACGATGCCCATGGTGGTGGGGATGCCGGCGGCTGCGGCCCAGGGGATGCGGAGGCCAGAAACCCAGTTCACTATCATTCCGGGCAGAATGAGGGCGGCAATAGCGACCATCAGTCCGTGTTGGGCTAACACTGACAGTTCCACCCGGATGCCTCCCTCTAGCCAATAACTACAATATCCTACCGAGATAGCAGTTTAGCCTCTGTTGCGGCTCCTCCACCCCTTTAACCCTCGCCACAGGGCGGATCGGATGGTAGTTCATCCCGTTGAGCACGGGTAACCTGGGCCCGGGCAGCTAGTTGTGACTCATCTGGGTAATCCACCCCCACGAGGGATAATCCGGCTGCTGGGGCGACCGGTACTAATGCGGATCGGGAAGTTTCGGCCAGCAGGGATGTGGCAAATCCTGCGGGTCGTTTTCCCTCCCCCACCACGAGGCAGCAGCCCACTAGGGAGCGCACCATGGACCAGCAGAAGGCATCGGCGGTGACGTGGGCCTCAAAGGTGTCGGGTTCGATGGGGGTGGAAATATCGTTCCAGGTGAATTCCTGCAGGTCTCGGATGGTGGTGGCGCCGTCACGGTGTCGGCAAAAGGCGGCGAAATCGTGCAATCCGATGAGTTCGGCGGCGCAGGCCTGCATGGCCGCCAGGTCCACGGGTTTGGGGTGGTGCGCGGTGTCGGTGACGCGGGTGGGTAACGCCCCCCGAGGGTGCGTCGTCAAGCGATACACGTAGTGGCGTCGTAATGCGGAAAAGCGCGCGTCAAAGTCGGGGGGCGCGATCGTGGCGGCATGGACCCGCACGTCTGTGGGCAGCAATCGAGCTAATCGACGCACGAGCCTGCCGGGGTCGCCTGCAATGCTTCGGGTGTCCAGGGCGGCAGCCGGCACGTCGAAATGGGCCACCTGCGCCGCCGCATGCACCCCCGCATCGGTGCGGCCGGCAACCGTCAAAGCGATGGGTTGCCGCAGCACCAGGGTCAGCGCGTCCTCTAGGACCTGCTGGACGGTGCGCAGCTCGGAATGGCCCTGCCGGGCCCAACCATGGAAATGCGTGCCATCATAGGCCAAATCAAGGCGAATACGGATGGGAGTCACAGTCCAACCGTAGCAAACTCTTTAATAGTGGGAGTAGACGCCTTCAGCGGCAGTCCAGACTCCAAATTCCAGCTCTTGTTGGCCCTCCACCCACACGCTGGTTCGCTGCACCAGGAAAACATCACCGGTAGGAATGTCTTCAAACAAGTCCACCTTGGATTTACTGTGGAAAGTACCCCCGCCGAAGTGGGAATGGTCGAAACCAAATTCCATGACCGAGGTAGCAGAGCAGGCCTTTATGCCAACGATCCGCGCATCCCGATCGTAATGGTATTGCTGCGCCCCCTCGGGGATTTCGTCGATGAGGTTTTCGATCAATTGCGGATGATATTGGGTATCTCGAAGCCGCCAGGTGGTCACCGTCGCCATTTGGGCAAACCACCCGTTGTCTTCAGGAGACACCCACACAGTCCCCTCGGATCCCCAACCCATGGGGATGGTGTCCCAGCCAGCGGGAATGCACCAAAAATCGCCATCATCGGCAATACCGTTTGGGTCGATTTGATCCCAATCAATTTGTTGGGTCACCAAGCGGTCATGCAGGGATGCGGGCGGATAGTGGAATGTCGGCATGAGTCACCTCAATCATTAGTTGGTAAGGTTAGCCAACCCTACCATAAAAGGTAAATCAAAAACTATAATGCGTTACGACAGTCATAATCTCCCCATATAGGGGAAGTGCGTCACAGTCCTCCCAGCGTGACATGACAACGTCCCGCACAGGCCACCCCAATACCCCACCTTTTGTTTCCGAAATACCCACATCGCACTAGTGATATCACCCCCATATAGGGGCTAGCAGTTTTGATGCGGAATCTATTGATTATTGTCAACAGTGTAGTAGTTCAAATCCCCCGTGCTGTAAGGAGCTTCCCCGATGAAGCGCGCCACATATTATGTTGCGACTCTCATGCTCTGCGGCGGCATCATCACCCCCACCGCCGCCATGGCTCAATCATTTCCCCAGCCTGCCCCCGCATCGCAGGCGGCACAAAACCCACACCAGGTGCCGAAACCATTCGAAGTGGGAATCCTCAAATGGTCGCAAGACGTCTATAACGCCGGGCACACCAGCGAGCAAGAAGCCCAAAGATGCTCCTCAGCTACCCCGATGCTGCCCACCCAGTTGGGGCAAACCACAAACCAGGCCGCAACGAATTGCTCGACTCGCGCAATCGGTTTCGTGGAATTCATTACCGCATCACTCGTACACCTTGTGGTGAAAGTCACCAAACCGGTGCCGGGCTATCAGGGCATTACCCCGGCGCCGAAACCCGCCAATGGGGAAATAAACCTTTCGAACGCCAATGTGCTCCCCCGCGACTAGCCAACCAGTGGACACCCCAACGCTTGACGCCGCACCACCATGGCATCGAAAAACCCGCGCCACCGCTGTTCTGTGGGGCGCGGGTTTCGTTACGTTAGCTTGACAGCTTACTGCTCGTCCGCTGCGGCAGCCTCGGCAGGCTTCTCGGCCTGCTGGGAAGCAGCAACCCGAGCCGCACGGCTAGCCTCAGCAGAGACGGTTTCCTCCAGAACGAGAGAAATCTGGCTCATGGGGGCGTTATCCCCCTTGCGGTTCTCCAACTTCACGATGCGAGTGTAACCACCATCGCGGTTTTCGAACTTAGGTGCCAATTCATTGAAAAGGCGAGCAACGATGTCCTTCTGGGGGACCTTCTTCAGCACATTGCGGCGATCGGAGAGCGTGCCGCGCTTGGCCTTGGTGATGAGCTTTTCCACATAGGGACGCAGCAGCTTCGCCTTAGCGTCCGTGGTTTTAATAGCCCCGTGGGTAATCAGCTGGCCCGCGAGATTCGACAGAATATGCTTCTGGTTAGTCGCGGAACCGCCGAGCCGCGGGCCCTTCTTTGGGGTAGGCATGATGTACTCCTCGTGTACAGGTTAAAGTGAGCGCAGGGGCAGAAAGTGCAGCTCCTGCCCACAAGGTGATGGTTTACTCGTCCTCGGGATCGGTGTCGATATAATCGCCGGTTTCCGCGTCGTATCCTTCAAGCTGTGTCGGATCGAAATCTTCCGGGGCGTCTTTCAGGGTCAGGCCCAAGCCGGCAAGCTTGATTTTGACCTCGTTTATGGACTTTTGGCCGAAGTTACGGATGTCCAAAAGGTCGGATTCCGTACATTCTGCCAGTTCACCCACGGTGTGGATCTCCTGCCGTTTCAGGCAGTTATAGGAGCGTACCGAGAACCGCAATTCCTCAATGGGCATGCCATAGGCGGCAATGTGTTCGGTTTCCTGCGGCGAGGGGCCAACTTCAATGCCTTCGGCACTCACATTGAGCTCCCGGGCCAAACCAAACAGCTCCACGAGGGTTTTCCCGGCGGAAGCGAATGCATTCCGGGGCGAAATGGAATTCTTGGTTTCGACATCAATGGTCAGCTTGTCAAAGTCGGTGCGCTGTTCCACACGAGTGGCCTCGACGTTATAGCTGACTTTCAGCACCGGCGAATAGATTTGGTCAACCTGGATGCGACCAATCTCGGTGGTGCCCGAATTGGTGGTTGTGCTGCTGGACACGGGCACATAGCCGCGGCCACGCTCGACCACCATTTCGATTTCCAGGCGACCCTGGTCATTGAGCGTCGCAATGTGAAGATCCGGGTTGTGGATTTCCACACCAGCTGGCGGCTCAATAGTGCCGGCAGTCACCTCACCTGCGCCTTCGGCGCGCAGGTACATCACCACTGGCTCATCCGAGTCCGAGGAAATGGCCAACCCCTTGATGTTGAGGAGTATGTCGGAAACATCCTCCTTCACACCGGTAATGGTGGTGAACTCGTGCAGCACGCCGTCAATCTTGACGCTGGTCACTGCGGCCCCCGGGATGGAGGACAGCAGGGTGCGGCGCAGCGAATTCCCCAAGGTGTAGCCAAAGCCCGGTTCCAGTGGTTCAATAACAAACCGCGAACGGGAGTTATCGACTGGATATTCCGTTAGCCGGGGGCGATGTGAAATGAGCATTGAATTCTCCTAAAAATGACGACCACTATTTGACGTCGATAAGGGCGGAAATTTTCCCGATGAAGTTTTTGGCTTACCAACCGGCCGGGTTCGCCCACCGACCGGCCACAGTATGGCGTCGATAAGCGGCGAAATAACCAGCGGAAAACCAACCAACTTACTTCGAGTAAAGCTCGACGATAAGCTGTTCTTGCAGCGGCACGTCGATTTGAGCGCGCTCGGGCAGCTGGTGCACGAGGATGCGCAAGGTGGAAGGAACAACCTGCAACCAGGCAGGAATGACTTTGTCAGCGTCGACGAGGTTTTCCGTTGCCTCTTCGAACCACAACATGGTGTGGGACTTATCCCGAACATCAATGATGTCGTACTGGGACACCCGGTAGGAAGGAACGTTCACCTTCTTACCGTTGACCAGGAAGTGGCCGTGGGAAACCAGCTGACGGGCCTGACGGCGAGTGCGAGCCAAACCTGCGCGGTACACAACATTGTCCAGGCGGGCTTCCAGCAGGATCACCAGGTTTTCACCGGTCTTGCCGGGCATGCGGTTAGCCTCGGCATAGTAGCGGCGGAACTGCTTCTCCAGCACACCATAGGTGTACTTTGCCTTCTGCTTTTCTTGCAGCTGAAGTAGGTACTCGGATTCCTTGATCCGGTTGCGGCCGGCCTGCCCGGGCGGGTAGGGGCGCTTGTCATATGCCTTGCTTCCGCCGACGAGGTCGACGCGGAGACGGCGGGACTTACGAGTTACTGGGCCGGTATAACGTGCCATTGTAAGTTACCTTTTCCTTTCCTTAAACGCGACGACGCTTCGGCGGACGGCAGCCATTGAACGGCTGGGGGGTCACATCCGAGATCTTGGTGACCTCCAGGCCGGCAGCCTGAAGGGAACGAATAGCAGTCTCGCGGCCCGAACCTGGGCCTTTAACGAATACTTCCACAGACTTCATGCCATGATCCATTGCCTTGCGGGCGGCGTTTTCGGCGGCCAGCTGGGCGGCGAACGGCGTGGACTTCCGGGAACCCTTGAAGCCAACATGGCCGGAGGATGCCCAAGAGATCACAGCACCGTGCGGATCGGTGATCGACACGATGGTGTTATTGAAGGTGGATTTGATATATGCGTGACCAGCGGCCACGTTCTTCTTGACAACGCGACGGCCAGTGCGGCGGGCGTTAGAGCGTGCTTTTGGAGGCATGAATTACTTCTTCTTTCCGGCGATGGTCTTCTTCGGACCCTTACGCGTACGAGCGTTGGTCTTGGTGCGCTGGCCCCGAACGGGCAGGCCGCGCCGGTGGCGCAGACCCTGGTAGCAGCCGATTTCAATCTTGCGACGAATATCGGCCTGCACCTGGCGGCGAAGGTCACCCTCTACCTTCCAGGTTGCTTCGATCACGTCACGCAGCGAGGCGATTTGCTCGTCGGTGAGGTTATCGGTGCGCAGATCCGGAGAAATGCCGGTCTCCTTGAGCAGTTGTTTGGATCGGGCTGGGCCGATGCCATAAATGTATGTGAGTGCAACCTCCATGCGCTTATTGCGTGGGAGGTCTACACCAGCAAGACGTGCCATAAGGCGGTACCTTTCCGGTTGTTACAGTGGTTTTCTCCATGCCCATCCCCGCCAAAGAACGCTTTGTCCGGTCGGATGCCGGAGTGTGGGTTAAGTTTCACGGGGCTCTGGCCACTGTCACCAAAGGTGTGATTGGCGCACAAAACTGCCGCTAGGCATGGAGGCGAAAAATTACTTGTAGCGGTAAACGATGCGGCCGCGAGTCAGGTCGTATGGCGATAATTCCACCACGACGCGGTCTTCCGGCAAGATACGGATATAGTGTTGGCGCATCTTGCCACTGATGTGCGCAAGAACCTTGTGCCCGTTGTCGAGTTCGACACGGAACATTGCGTTTGGCAAGGGTTCAACAATCCGACCCTCAACCTCAATGGCGCCTTCCTTTTTAGCCATATCCTCTGCATTTCCCCAGCATATCCGCCGGTTCGTAGGTTTACTTCTACCATGGCAAGAACACACATGTTCTACACCATCCAACAATAATACACACAACCTGCGACGATGGCTAATTACGCCTCGGGCTTTTGCTTTGCGACGTGCATTCCAAAGGCGTTTGTCACCATGGTAGCGTCACTTTCGATTTTCCGCATTCCACCACCCCGACCGGCCTTGTATCCAATAGTTCGCCACATGAGGCATATGAAAACCGCCTCCCAAGTACTGTGGGAGGCGGTGAAGAATCAACGGGAAAGCTATAACGCTCGGCTTCCTTAGTAGACGTATACCACGTCACCGACCTGGAGTTCGTCGAAATACTGAACGGCATCATCATGCCGAAGGTGAACGCACCCATGGGACCACAGGTTGGGGTTGCCCTCATGGAAGGCAATACCGTTATTGGTGAAGTACACCGAATACGGCATGGGGGCATTATTAAACGGCCGCGAAACCTCATTCTTTACCTTGCGAACCACGCGGTGGGTTCCCTTGGGGGTTTCCCAGCCCACAGCACCGGAGGACATGTCCCGGGCCGGACCGAAAACCTTACCATTCTTCTGCAACCAGGTGCGTTGCTTTGTTAAATCCACACAGGCAGCCGCGGTAGGAGGGCAGGAACCATAATCAAAGTTTTCACGCTCTTTTGCTAACCGCTCGGCTTCTGCCCGGTCCTTGGCCTCCTGGGCTTCTTTGTTCTTTTCGTCGACAATCCCGGGGGCCACCGCATTAGCGGCACCATCAACGAGTTCTTTTGCCTTCTGGGCAGAATTGGGATCTAGCTTTTCTGCTTCTTTATGTAGATCGTTGCGAGCCTTCCAGGTATCATTGCGAATCTGGTTCGTAATGTCGACTGCGTTGGGTACGCCCGCCGATTGCGCAGAAGCAACAATGGGGCTTCCCACTGCCAGCACCGAGAAAGCGGCAATGGCAGCCGCGATACCTTTAATACGACGCTTCATCGTAAAAGGCTGAGCATTACGTGACTTAAAATACATGCTGAATACTATAGCCTGATTTTCAGCAAAATCAGAGGCTACACCCTCCCCAAGTGAGGGTGAATTTTTTATCATTTTCGCCATCCTCCCAGTTCAGGACCAATAGTCACAATTTGGCAAAGGGCGACTATGACGCCCACCACAAAACGAATGCAACAATTACACCCAAATATGACCGTTATTACTTCGTTATTTTATAGCGTGGTGTAAGGATACGAGGTCCCGTTGCGGTGGCGGCCACCGTGTGCTCCCAGTGAGCGGCGAGCGAACCATCGGCAGTGACCACTGTCCAGCCGTCGTCAAGCACGAAAGAATCGACGCTGCCCAGCGTAAGCATAGGCTCGATAGCCAGCACGGATCCGTCTTGGATGAGGGGGCCACGACCAGGACGCCCTTCGTTTGCCAGCCACGGTTGTTCATGCATGGTCCGACCAATTCCGTGTCCCCCATAACCATCGACGATGCCAAGTGTTATACCCCATCGTTGCTCAGCTTGGCGGGTGGCCTGCTCTAAGGCGTGCGAAACATCGCTGAGTCGGTTTCCTGGGATCATGGCCTTCATGCCTTCCATGAGCACCCATTCGGTGGCCTCATTCAGCGCCGCAGCCGGCGGCTTCAGAGCCTCCTGACCGCCAATGCCAAACGTCCACGCGGAATCCCCCACCCAGCCGTCGAGGGTGGCCCCACAGTCTATAGAAACAAGATCACCTGTCCGCACATGAGTGCGATCGTTGGGGATGCCGTGAACGATTTCGGTGTTGATCGACACACAGATTGATGCTGGAAACCCCTGATACCCCTGAAAAGTGGGAATTGCCCCAGCACTGCGAATGACGTCTTCGGCTACCTTATCGAGGTCAAGAGTGCTCACCCCAGCTGTTGCCGCTGCTTTAACTGCTTGAAGCGCCTTGCCGACGACTTCCCCGGCCGCTTGCATCGCATCCAATTCACCTGGTGTTTTAGCAGGAATTATTTTACGACGCTTCCGGAAAACCATTTCTTACCCGTATTTCTACCCGTTATTTTGATATATGTGGTGAATTGGTTTTACCACGAATCCCGAGCCGATGCATGGACCGCCGCACCTCATTGATTTTTACTTCCCAATGGTATTGCTGCATGAGTTGGGCGGCGATTCGGGCGGCCCCGAATACCTCATTGGAGTCTAACCAAATCTGGTAGACAAAAAGATCAAGTTTATCGTTTAATCGTTGCTGCTTCAGTCGATTTTCGCGGCGAGGTTCCTCTATGTGCTTATAAAATCCGCCCTTGGTGACCCCTAGCAGGCGCGCCATGCGGCTGAGATCAAAGTTGCCACGTTCCTGTTCCATGAGGTCGAATTTTTCGCTCTTAGTGGCGTGATCGGGCAGGTTTTTCTTCATCACCGCCAGAAATTGTTTATCAAGGTCTTCGTTGCGTTGTTGGCGGGCGAGTCGGCGTTCTTTAATTTTTTGGGCCCGGGCGGCGGCCCGGCTATCACGGCTGTCAAGTTCGGATTGGATTTTCACCCATCTGCTGAGAGTCATGGGGTTGACGCCTACTTCTTTGGCGACTGCGCTGATTGGCCGCCCGGTATCAAGTACCATCCGTGCTGAACGTTTCCGGAACCGCCAATCGTAATGTTTATTTGCCATAGAGCTTATCCCCTTTCCGTCTGGTTAGCGTTCAACAATTAGATTACCAACCAATTACCGCGGCCGAAAAGAGAACCGAAATGTTATCGACAAACAAAAACCAGCATCACATACATTTCTGCATAAGTGCTGGTATTTTATAGCTAATTTTTTATCAATTACTTGCCCAATGCAGCCATAGTTGCCGCATTAATTTCCTCCACCGTGCCCTCGGCGGGGATTGTGATAATCCGATCGGCATAGTGTTCGATAAGCGGTGCGGTTTCGTTCCGATACACCTGCAACCGGGTACGGATCGTTTCTTCGTTATCGTCAGCGCGGCCACGAGCCAGCATGCGGTCGACCACCACGTCCTCGGAAACCTGGAAGTTCACCACACCGTCGAGAACAACACCTGCCTCGGTGAGGATTCCGTCGAGGATTTCGGCCTGTTCCACGGTGCGGGGAAACCCGTCGAGGAGGAAACCGTCACGAGCATCGTCCTCGGCCAGGCGTTCCTTCACCATGCGGGCGGTCACATCGGTGGGGACCAGTTTGCCAGCATCAATGTAGCTTTTCGCTTCAAGCCCCAGGGGGGTGCCGTCACCAATATTGGCACGGAATAGGTCGCCGGTGGAAATGTGGGGTACACCAAGTTTTTCGGAAAGAATGACAGCCTGGGTGCCTTTGCCGGCGCCAGGAGGGCCGAGGAGTACAAGTCGCATATTACTTCAAAAGTCCTTCGTAGTTGCTTTGCAGGAGTTGGGATTCGATTTGCTTGACAGTAGTCAAGGCAACCGAAACCATAATGAGGATTGCAGTGCCGCCGAACGGTGTGGATGAGCCAGCCCGGGCGGACACCCCAAAGTCCAGCATAATATTCGGGAGGATAGCAATCACACCCAGGTAGAGGGCACCAACGAAGAGGAGTCGGTTCATCACATAGCCCAGGTATTCTGCGGTGGGCCGACCGGGACGAATGCCCGGAATGAAACCACCGTATTTCTTCATGTTCTCAGCCTGCTCGGCCGGATCGTATTGCACCGACACGTAGAAGTAGGAGAAGAAGATGATGAGCACAAAGTACAGCACGATGTACTGCCACGACGAAGGGGTTTGCAAGTATTGAATGACGTTACGCTGCCACCAGTTATCCGGCGGGGTGGGGGAACCGGAGTTCACGATTTGAGTGATGAGCACCGGCATATAGATCAGCGAGGAGGCGAAGATCACCGGGATCACACCACCCTGATTAACCTTGAGCGGCAAGTAGGTGGAGGAGCCGCCGTATTGGCGCCGGCCCACCATGCGCTTGGCGTATTGTACGGGAATGCGGCGCTGGCCCTGTTCCACAAAGACCACACCCACAACCAGGATGATAACGGCAGCAAGCACAAGGCTGAAGACGAGCCCACCGGAACCGTGGAGAATATTGGCTCCGTCAGCGGGAATGCGGGTAGCAATGCCGGCAAAGATGAGCAGTGACATGCCGTTGCCCACGCCCCGTTCAGTGATGATTTCACCCAGCCACATCACCAGCACCGCGCCGGCCGACATAACGAGCACGAGGATGATGAGGTCAAAGAGGGTGCGGCCTTCTTTGAGTACCCGGGTGCCCTGACCTAAGAGTTGTTCCCGGTCGGCGAGGGCCACAATGCCAGACGATTGCAGCAGGGCCAACGCCAATGTGAGGTACCGGGTGTACTGGTCCATTTTGGCCTGGCCGGATTGCCCCTCTTTTTTCAACTCTTCAAACCGGGGAATCACCACGGTAAGTAGCTGCACAATAATAGAGGCAGTGATGTAGGGCATCACGCCAATGGCAAAAATGGACAATTGCAGCAAGGCGCCGCCAGAGAACAGGTTGATTAAGGCGTAGACACCCTGAGAATCGGATGTCAACTGGTGAATACGTGCTGAAATAGAAACGTAATCAACACCCGGCGACGGTATCTGGGCACCGATGCGGTACAAAATGATCAGGGCAAGAGAAATAAGTATTTTCTTGCGCAGATCCGCATCCTTAAATGCCTGAAGAATGGCGGACACTTAGCCTCCTGGCTCCTCACGCAGCCATAGGGCTGGCAGGAAAATTTTGTGTTTGGTTGATACCCCGCGGTTTTCGTGGGGCGACTTAGAATTGACTGACCTTGCTACTCTATCATCAGAGTCAAACTAAGTCACAGTCAGGTATGTGAGCACTCCCCCATAAAATATTAAAAGAAAATCCTTAATCCTAGGTCAATACCATGCCCTAGTTTCCGGTTTTATCAGCGCTTCGCTCCCATGCCCATGGTAATCTGTTGCATAATGCTCCACCCAAACGGGAGCGGATTCCACAAATCCAGTAGCCTGCAAGAACCTCCGCAGGCAAAACCCCAATGATGCCCAGCATTGCCCCACGTCAGCTCGATTACCCAGGCCTACGAGCACAACCAACTGCGGCGAAATAGCGCCACAAAGCACCATCAGCATCCGCGCTATCCAACACCCGCGCTTGCCCTCTAGAACAAGGCCCTAGTTACCACCCCTGCATCAAACAGAAGCACTTATACTTGTTAACGCTTTACGCCTTTTGGATTACCCCATAGCCTCCCCCATTATTGGTTCCGTCATGGATAATTATATGGCTTCCATCGGGTAAGTCCATGAAAATGCCAAGTGTCTTGAACGGCTACATCTGACTTTAGATTTCAGCGATGATGATAATCATCTATTGTGATAATCAGGTGAGGTTTTTGGCCTGACAATGGTTGCCTTCTCCTCGCAAAGGTGATACAAAAACAGCACCCGGCTCTTATACTTGTATTAGTGGTTTCGGGTAGTCATAACTAGCGGGAATCCGAGAAGAAGCCAACAGTGTTGGATTCCTGCCTCGCTGGGGCTACCGTGACCCTTGCTACTCATACAAGTGACGGGTGCTGTTTAACGAAGTGGGATAGTGACAATGGAAATGGCAGTTTCTGTTGTTGCTATCCCGCTTTGTAGGTTTTCACGCGGTATGCGCGCTATATTGTAGTCAGCGCCATACCATCAGGCGGAACAACTCGCCGGAGCAAGCCAAAATTTCCGCACGGACGGTAAGAAGCGCCTCCGTGGTCAGTTTAAGCAATAAATTCGTGGTATGGCTAGCCTACGTGGCCGGAAAATTGAGGTTATTTATTGTGCTGCTCCCGATTATTGCGCTGACCGTGATAATTACGGGTTACCTTATCCGCCCATTCAGGGGGACCCCCGCGCCACAAATTACCCTATTTTTTGTCTAGATGGGTGGCAACGCGTTGCGCTACTTCTCGAAAGTTTTTAGTAAAAGGATGATCTGCGCCCAGGATACGGACGGTCTCTTCGATCAAAAATTCGTATTCAACTTCAGCTTCGGAGACCCTACCTGCATGAAAGAGTGTCCAGGCATAGTGGTTCCACACGGAAAGCGTCTTTTCGGATTCTGGCCCATTCACCTCCCGACTGTCGTCGAGCAGCGCCGCCCAAGCGGCCAGGGCTTCATCGTAGCGGTGCAGATCAACGAGGCAATGAGCGTATTCGGTGCGCGCATGGAGGGTGACAAAATGCTTATCACCATACACTTTCCGGCAGCCTTCAACCACCTTGGCGCACTCGGCAAAAGCATCGAAATAGCGTTCGACTGCACGAAGACAGAGCACATAGCGACCCCGAGCAATGTTGGTGTCTCGGCCGTATTCCCCTTGATTATTTTCATGGAATTGGGTAAGCGCTTCGTATTGGGCCAGGGCTTCCCACCAGGCTCTGGCCTCGTAAAGGTAGAGGGCGTAGGTGTTCCAGGCTTCCAGGGTTTCGGGGCTGTCCTCGCCGGTCGCGCGTCGATAAGCATCGAGGAGGGACCGCAATTCGGGGAGTGCCTGTTTGAACTGCCCGGCCTCGGCAAGGGTGCTGGCGTATTGGGTCCAGACGTTGAGGGTGCGGGGATGCTCGGGGCCGTAAAGGTGACGGCGGCCCGCGAGGGCATAACCGAACTGTTCGGCGGCCTCGGCAAGGTGGCCGCAGTTACGAAGCAGGGTGGCATACATGCCCTGGAGATACACGGTATCCCGATGGTCGGGGCCCAAAACGTTCAGGCAGGTAGGGAGCAGCTCTCGCCCCTCGGCCAAGGCCTGTTCATCCCGCTCTAGCTCGGAAAGGCAGGTCACATAATTCTTCCACGTGGTGATGGTAGCAGGATTGGTGGGCCCGAAAACATAGCGGCAATCGTTGAGCAGGGATTGCAGCAGGGGAAGCGCTTCTTCGTATTCACCCAATTCGAGAGCACATTCGACAAATTGTTGCCGGACAAATAGCGTGTCGGGGTGCAGCTCCCCATTGACATACCGAAAACCTTCCGCCACTATGGCGTACTCCTCATAAGCCTGATCCATGTCCTGTGCCTGGCGGAGAAAATAGGCATATTTGCTGCGCACGACGCTGGTTTCCAGGTGATATTTGCCCCGTGTTTGTTCATAAACGGCGACGAGGTTGCTGAGCTCCTCGATCGCCTCGTCTATGCAGTATGAGGCGATCAAACTTTCGATATAGGAATCCCACACCGCAAGGGTCTGTGGGTGTTCTGGCCCTAAAGTTTGTTGGGAGTATTCTAATTGCTGCTTTAGGTTTTCGGTGCTCATAGCCCTTACTGTACAATGGAGAACGCAAACTAGCGTTGTTGGAAGTGAAAAAAACCTATTATGCCTGCTCAAACCTGGTTTACTTATCGACGCCTTACCCAAGCTGTGTAGCTATATCTGATAATGTTTCGTGAATGCCTAAGATAATGGGATGCGTCGGCCCCAATTTTTGGACGGTAGCATCCAGGAGACACTCATATTCGAACTGGGCCTCGGAAATCATACCCGCCTTATAAAGGCCCCATGCATAGTTATTCCAGGCCTTGAATGTTTCTTCATCATCATCACCATAAACCTGCCGGGCCTGTTCCACAATGGTGGAAAGTTCGGTGAGGGTTTCTTCAAAGCGACCAAGTTCTAGCAGGCAGCGGGAATATTCGCTGCGGGCAACGAGAAATTTCATGGGGTTCTGATGGGATTGCTGCTGATACGCGGCAATCACCCTATGGTATTCATCACAGGCGCCGACCAAGTGGCGAGTGGCATAAAGGGTTTGGGCGTAGGTCAATCGCACCGTTGTGGTTTCCTCATCCAAAGTCCCATAGAGTTGTTCGAATCGAGCGAGGATATCTGGCAATTCCCGGGCAGCCTCGGGGAATTGTTTAGTAGCGTAAAGGTAATAGGCGTAGGCGTACCAGGTTTCTAACGTTTGGGGACTATCGAGACCATTTACCTTTTTCCGAACGGCAAGGAGCTTTTTCAGCTCCGAGATGCCCCGGTAAAAATCATGGTTGCGGAGCAGACACCCAATCCAATCATTCCATAGAATGAGTGTTTGATTGTGGTGGATTCCGAGGGATTTTTGGGCCGCCTGAAGCGCACGACCAAACTCATCAATGGCCGCGTCGAGCCTCCCCACATCCATGAGGCAGGTCCCCACCGCACCCCAGGCGACAAAGGTACGCGGATGATACTCCCCCAGAGTCTTCCGGCGGCCGTCCAACACCGCCTGATACTCGATCAGGGCCTCGCCGGGCCGCCCCATGGCACGAAGTTGCCCCGCATACTTATAGCGAATCAACAGGGTATCTGGGTGATTTTCGCCAGAGACCTGCACGCGAACCGCAAGAAGCTGTTCAGCCTCGGCCAGTGCCTGAGTGACACGACCCACCTCATCAAGGCAAATCATCACCTCGGTCCAAGTAAGGAGCGTGTCGGGATCATGGGGGCCAAGAATATGACGCTGCTGTTCAAGCACATCCATAAATTCCGGGAGCGCCTCGGAAAATCGGCCAAGCTTGGCAAGACAATCGGCAGCCTTATTCCGCAAATCCAAAACCGACACATTCGCTTTTCCGTATGCTTGTTCGAATCCATCTGCGCTTTTACGGAATAAGGTACGAGCCTCCTCATATTGGCCCATGGCCTGAAGAATTTCGGCGTTTTTTGTTCGGGCAGCACAGGTAGCCGGGTGATATTCGCCATAGTCATGGCGAAGTTCAGCAACCAAATCGGCGATGCTGGTGGCGGCTGCCGGCAACGCCGAGGGCTTAAGCTCGTTACGGTATTCCAATAACACCGCAACGTAATAGGTCAGGGCCGCGAGAGTTTCGGGATCATACGCACCATTAAGCCGCCAGATCTGGGTAAATCTCTGCTTCAGCTCCTGGGTGATATCTTCCGCATTTCGTCCCATAACCTCACTGTACACACTCGCCCTATTGGCTCTTATTAGCTGACCCAATCATGGTTCTGTTTTTCAGTTACGCCCACCTGAAGACAACCATTCCCCGCCAAACAATCCGCAATAAGAGCAGCTCAATACCATAAATAGGTTTCGAAAATATCCCTACTGTGATCTTGCTATCCTCACCCCCATTATCACCAATTCTGCCAATCAACCCCACACGACGCCATTATTATCACCGTCACCACACTGCCAGCTGACTATAACCCCGCTAAAACTCTCGACATATAGGCAGAGCCTCTCCCAGCTGTGCGCATTCTCACTGTAGAGATTCCTCACTTCACTAGCAAAAGCATTTCATTGGTTGCTAAAATCAATCAATTCATGCAGCGGATCCCGAATCGCCACCGTTTCGCCTCTGCTAGCAAAATCCCTCCCTACCAGGCCCAACCCCACCATGCGGGCGTCGACAAGCGATGGCGACTACTCGCCCTGGCGGCGCGAACGCCATTTATCCTGCATCAACGACCCAAAAGTCCGCAGCTTCTTGCTCACCTGATACCGGTCGTCCGCTTCTTCTAGCGTCCGCCGAGTCCGCGCCACATACGGGCCGCACACCCGCTGTGTCTCCGCGATCAGCTCGTCAACCCGCTCCCCCACGCTTCCACTCCCATGGCCCCCGCTCGTGCCGGCCGCTGCCTGCCGATGCGTGGACAGCTCCTTATACTGGCGTAGCGCCTCCTCGTACCGGCCCTGGTCTTCCAACAGCTGCACCCATTTCCCCCACGCCAATAGGGTCCGCTCGTCCGTGTCCCCCAACCCGGCGCGACAGTCCGCCACCACCGGCCCCAGAAGTTCCGTGGCGTCCGCGTCCCGCTGCAGGGCAAGCAGGCATTCCACTACCGAATACCGGGCGTCCAACGTTGCCGGGTCCTGCTTTCCTAGCAGTTCTTCCCGACGCACCGCCACCGCGGTGTACTGTTCTAGCGCCGGCTCGTACAGTGTGGTTTCCGCAAAGCACCTGGCCCAGTCGGCGCGATTATTCACCGTCACGGGATCCTTGTCACCGAACACTTTTTCGCATGCTGCTACGAGTTTCCCGAGTTGGGGTCGGGCCTCCGCGTATTTCTTATCGGCCATGAGCGAGGTGGTGTAGTCTCGCCATGCTGCGAGGGTATCAGGATGTTCCGCCCCTAAGGATTGCCGCATGTGTTCCAGCCGGGATAGCGGCGTCGGTTCCTCCGCGGTGGTTTCGGCGTTCTCGGTTTTAGGGTCCTCGGTTTTGTGAGGCTTGGCTTTGGGGGGCTCACCTTTAGGGGTTTCAGCTTTGGGGGCCTCGTGCTCGTGGGGGTTTTCGCGGGAAGGTTCGTGCGGGGTTGTGTTCGGGGTCTCATCCATGTTTTCACTCTACAGGGTTCTTGGGTTCTGCGATCTCGCCGGCAAACTGCGCCCCAAACTCTTGGACATGCCGGGTTGTTGAGTGATCTTCCCCGTAGATGCGGGTGCAGTCCTGCACCAATGCGTCGTATTCGGACCAGGCGTCGTCTACCCAGCCCAGGGCGAAGAGAGTGCGCATGTAGTCGTAGCGGAGTTCGATGGTCTCTAGGCTGTCGTCACCATTGATTTGTCGGGACACCGCTAGGAGCCCCTCGAATTCGGTCAGTGCCTCCTCGTATCGGTCGAGACACACCAGGGTGGTCGCGTATTGGGACCAAATGACGAAATGTCGCTTGTGGGTTTCTCCAAACACGTCTCGGGCGGCGCGGCGGGCTAGGTCGAATTCGGTGCTGGCCTTCTCATAGTTACCAGCGGCGAGGAGGCTGCGGGCGTAGATGGTGCGGAGCCGGATCACGTCGGGGTGGTTTTCGCCGCGGTCTTTGATAACAAGGTCGATGAGGGCGCGGTAGAATTCGGCGGCGTCTTCGTGCCGGTTGGCGCCGTCGAGGATTTTGGCGTATCCCAGTATGGTGTGAAGGGTGTCGGGGTGGTTTTCGCCAAAGAGTTCGAGTCGGGTGGCGAGGAGGTCGTGGAATTCCATGAGGGATTCTTCGAGCTCGTTTTGGTTGGCGAGTCCGGCCGCGTAGCTGTTCCAGTATCGGAGTGTTTTGGGGTGGTGGGGCCCGAAGACTTTCCGGGAGTCGTCGAGTAATGCGGCGGTGTGGGCGACTGCGGCGTCGGCGTGGTGGGCGTTGCTGAGGCAGATGGCGTATTGGTTGCGGATTTTAAAGGTGGAGGGGTCGGCGGGACCGAAAACCCGCACATAGGATTCGATTGTTTGTTCGTATTCTTCGATCGCTTCGTCGTAGCGTTGGAGTGCGTGGAGGGCGGCGGCGCGTTTGGCGTGCATGATGACGGTGCGTTCGTCGGTTTCGCCCCATACGGCGGTGAATCTAGGGAGGAGTTTTTCGCATTCCGCCAGGGCTTCTTTGTGTTTCCCGGTTTTGCCTAAGGATACCGTGTAGTGTGCCCAACTTGTCAGGGTGTCGGGGTGATCTTTGCCTTGCACGTGGCGGCGGGAGGTATACACTCGGGAAAATATTTGGGTGGCACCTTCAACATTGCCGAGCCGGTTGAGGCATTGTGCTACTTGTTCTTGTGCGTGGAGGGTTTCGAGGTGTTCCGGCCCGAGGTTGTGTGCCGCTACTTCCTGGAGGACCGCGAATTGTGTGCCGGCGTCCCGCACGTCACCCGCCTGATACAGGAAGTTGGCAAATTTGCGGCGGAGTGGGATGGTTTCGCTGCTTTTCTTCCCATAGCTTTGCTCCTGCACAGTCAGCAGCGCACTGAATTCCGCCGCCGCCGCATCCAGTTGGTTCTCCGCCACGAGCGCATCAATGTACTCGTTCCAGGCCCTATAGGTGTCCGGGTGGTGCATGCCCGACCGCTCTTGAAGCTCCACCAAATGGGTTTTCAGCTGGGTGCTTGTTGCAATCATTCTTTAACTGTACAACCCCGGTTGTCTAGTGTTGCTTTTCGACGCTACCCCTGGCAGAAATACTCCGCCACTTTTTGGGATAGCTCCTGGTAGGCCACGGTCTGCGGGTCGTGCTCCCCCAGGATTCGCACACATTCGGGGATGAGAAACTCATATTCCAAATGGGCTTCGGCAATTTTTTCGCTTGCAAATAGTGCCCATGCGTAGTCGTTCCAGAGTTTGAGTGTTTCGGGGTGATCTTCGCCGCGCGCCTGGCGGGAATCGTGGAGTAGGTGTTCCCATTCGCAGAGGGCTTTTTCATAATCGCCTATGTCCATGAGGCAGTCGGTGCATCGTATGCGCAGGTAGAAGGTTCGATCATCGTTTTCGCCATGGAGTCGGCGGGCGCCTTCCCTGGCACGCTGAAATTCCGTGTATGCGTCAAAGATTTGGTCGCTTCCGAGTAGGCAGTGGGCATACCGGCTGCGAAGATCCACGGTGTCGGGGTGGAATTCGCCTTTTTGGTTCGTCGATATTTCCGTGAGTTGGGCGAGTTCGGCAGCGGCTTCGTGAAAACGGCCGGCATCGGCCAGCATGATGGCGTAATTGCGCCAGGTTTGGCGGGTTTCAACGTGGTCGGCACCTAGGAGACGCCGACGGGCGATGAGGAGGGTGTGGGCTTCTGACACTGCTTCGTTGGTGTAGCCGGCATTGGCGAGGCTGGCTATATAGTTATGCCACACGGTGAGGGTTTCTGGGTGTTCTGGCCCGAGAATTCGCCGGTAGTCGGCAAGAAGTCTGGTCATTTCAGCGTAGGCTTCGTTGCTGCGACCGAGTTCGCTGAGGCAGGCGGCGTGGTGGCCGCGGGTATTGAGCGTGTCTATGTGGTCCGGGCCTAAGTCGTCACGCCTGGCTATGAGGAGGCGGTGGATTTCTATCAATGCCAGGTTGGGTTGCCCGATCCCCCTTAGGATTGCGGCATATTTACTACGCACATAGAGGGTGGAATTATGGTGGTTGCCTAAGAGTTTGGTGCAGAATGGGAGCAATAATTCGGCTTCGGCGAGCGCTTTGGGATAATCGCGCTGTTTCTCTAAACAAACCAGGTAGTTTATCCAGGTTCCTAATATGCCTGGATGGTCATTTCCGTAGAGGCGTCGACGGGTGGTGAGGAGTTCGGAAAATATCTGACCGGCTTCTTCGTATTTTCCCAGGTATGTTATGCATTCGGCGGTTTTTCCGCGGAGATAGAGCCATTCCTCACTGGTGGGCCCGTAGTGGTGATATGTGAGTTGCGCCGCATGATGGAATTTGGTGTAAGCATCTTGATATTTGCCCCTTTGCATGAGGTAGTGGGCATATTTGCTGATGAGGCCGGCCACAAATATGTGGTTGTCGCCAAGCATGCGTTCGCTGACCGATATGAGCAGGGCCAATTCGGTGAGTGCGTGTTCGGTGTCACCATCACGTATGAGCGCATCGATGTAGGTCAGCCACACTTCCCTGGTGTCGACGTGCTCCTCCCCTAACCGGGCGCGAAGCTCATCAAAGGTTTTTTTGATACCAGTGGTACGGGAGTTACGGATTTTAGTCATAGGCTTACTGTACAGAATCACTAGTTAACCTATTCTGAACCTTGCCGAGGTTTTGGTGGTTTATTATTTCACATGATGTAGTGGCGTAGATCATGTGATCTTTCTTTGTCTGATCTCGCCTTGGCGTAACCCTGTTTGAGTCGTTGTGCGACCCCGGCCCGACTTGCACCAACCGCCGGTGGCCTGCGTCTTCCTGCAGCAGACGGCGTTATAACCTCTCCATATCCGCATTAATGTCTGAGATGCTACCAATCCGAGTTTTGCCGTTGTTTCACC
This sequence comes from Corynebacterium matruchotii, assembly GCF_011612265.2. Taxonomy (NCBI): domain Bacteria; kingdom Bacillati; phylum Actinomycetota; class Actinomycetes; order Mycobacteriales; family Corynebacteriaceae; genus Corynebacterium; species Corynebacterium matruchotii. Next base: position 2,217,092 of record NZ_CP050134.2, read on the forward strand.
GCAGTCTCCCAACAATCACACTCATGATCGTGTCCCTATTCGTGTTCCATCTACACCCGCGCCGCCCCCGCCCACAATGGATCTGTGAGACTCGGGCATGCGGTGATTATCCAGATGCGGGCCCGAACTTAGAATTGCCCAAATGAGCATTCAGGTTTCCTGGGACCAACCAGGATGGGTCGAGGTTGGCTAGCCCAGCTCAGCACTTGTTCTAAGCTGGGGTTCGCAGGGGCAAGCTCACGCCGCTTTGCCCTTGGTGCTCGTTGCAGCGGACACTCACTCAGCCACAATCATTCCAACCACGTCCCACGCCCATTGCTGCATATGTGCTGAGCTGGAGTTCGGTCGCCCAGGCACGCTCAAGAACCCGGAAAATCCACGAACCCCAGCTCAGTACATTCACTAAGCCTGATTTTCCGCTGTAGGATCCCCCAATATCGCACTCTTTCCTGACCAAATGCCTTGTCTACGCCACGGAAATCGAGTTTAGAAGACATGCAGCCACGGCAGGACAAGGGGTAGCACACGTTCTGAGCTGGAGTTCCGTATTTTACCGGCCCCTCAAGAGGGTACTGAATCGAGAAAGTCAAGCTCAACAGGACATGAAGTCGGCCGAATGGCACGCCTTAAGAAGGCATAATCCCCGAATACACACCTGGCATACCGCCGCACCACCCTACTGCACTTGTTCTAAGCTGGAGTTCACACTGGGGTGCTAGCCAACGGATGGATACCTCACACTCATGCAAACCGGCTTCGGCACCCTTGTGCCTACTGGGCGCTGTCCAGAACCGCCGGGCTGCCCCAGGGAGAAAAGCCGCCACGCCGGAACTCCAGCTTAGAAAATATGCAGCCACTTCTGCCTGGGGTTCCGGCGGATCTTACCAGGCTTGAGGACGCATGCAGCACAAAACCGCCCTCACCAATAATGATGAGGGCGGCAATGAATCAAGATCAGGGCAGACGAAAGCCTACTTGGCGGTTACGGCGGTTACTGAACCACCGGCGGCCTCGATCTTCTCCTGTGCCGACTTGGAGAATTTGTCGGCGGTGACGTTGAGCTTGACGCTCAATTCGCCTTCGCCCAACACCTTGACCGGCTGGTTCTTACGAACCAGGCCCTTGGCCACGATATCGGCGACGGTGATGTCGCCACCAGCTGGGAAGGCTTCACCAAGGTCGCCAACGTTGACCACTTGGTAAATCACCTTGTTGCGGCTCTTGAAGCCCTTGAGCTTCGGCAGCCGCATGTGGATGGGCATTTGGCCACCTTCGAAAGCTGCCGAAACTTGCTTCCGAGCCTTGGTACCCTTGGTACCGCGACCAGCGGTTTTACCCTTGGAACCCTCACCACGACCCACACGAGTCTTGGCCTTATTCGCACCCTTTGCTGGGCGCAGATCGTGAAGTTTAATCACATCGCTCATTGGTTATTCCCCTGCCACTTCTTCGACTACCACCAGGTGGCGCACAACCTGAATCATGCCGCGCACAATGGGGGTGTCCTGGCGTACAACAGAGTGATTGATGCGGCGAAGCCCTAACGACTGCATGTTTTTGCGTTGTTTAGGGTTAGCACCAACCAGTCCTTTTTTCTGGGTGATCTTCAGGGCCATGGTTAAGCCTCCTGTCCTGCGCGTTGCCGCAGCATCCGAGCGGGGGCGACTTCTTCCAAGCTCTTGCCACGACGGGCTGCAACTTCTTCGGGGCGAACCAGTTGCTTCAGGCCGGCAACGGTGGCATGCACCACGTTGATGGCGTTGTCAGAACCGAGGGACTTGGACAGAATGTCTTGAATACCAGCGCATTCCAGCACTGGGCGGGCAGCGCCACCAGCGATGACACCAGTACCGGGGGCAGCCGGGCGGAGCATCACGATGCCGGCTGCGGCTTCACCCTGGACCGGGTGGGTGATGGTGCCACCAACCATCGGGACGCGGAAGAAGTTTTTGCGTGCTTCTTCGGCACCCTTTTGGATTGCGGCGGGGACTTCTTTGGCTTTGCCGTAGCCCACACCCACCATACCTTTGCCGTCGCCAACAATGACGAGGGCGGTGAAGCTGAAGCGGCGACCACCCTTGACCACCTTGGACACGCGGTTAATAGTCACCACGCGCTCAATGTATTGGGAGCGTTCGTCTTGTTGCTGATTACGACGATCGTCGCGGCGGCCACCACCGCGGCGCTCGTTTTTATTGTCGTCGGCGGAGCGTCCGCCGTCACGCCGTTCACGTCCGGACATTAGGCGTTCCTTCCGTTGTTGTTAATTGCGGTAGCCATTAGAATTTCAGACCACCTTCACGAGCTGCGTCGGCCAGAGCGGCAACCCGGCCATGGTATTTGTAGCCACCGCGGTCGAATACGACTTTTTCAATGCCGGCTGCCTTAGCGCGTTCAGCGATGAGCTGACCAACCTTGGCTGCTTTGGCTTTCTTGTCGCCTTCTACTGCTGCCACAACCTTCTCCACGGAAGATGCGGCGGCAAGGGTGTGACCAGCGGTATCGTCGATCACCTGCACATGCATGTGCCGAGCAGAACGGAACACAGCCAGCCGAGGTGCTTCGGGGGTGCCGCGCAGGGTCTTGCGAACGCGGACGTGACGGCGCACCCGAGCCTCGCGGCGACGAGCAGAGATATCTTTGCCGACCGGCAACCGCTTCTCGTTGTTGTTGTTGCTCATGTTTACTTACCCGTCTTTCCGACCTTGCGACGGATCTGCTCGCCTTCGTAACGAATACCCTTGCCTTTATAAGGATCGTCCTTACGCAGCTTGCGGATAATGGCGGCGATCTGTCCGACTTTTTGCTTGTCGATACCGGAGACTGACAGCTTGGTGTTGCCGTCCACGGCGAAAGTAATCCCCTCCGGGGGCTCGATGAGCACCGGGTGGGAGTAGCCCAGGGAGAATTCCAGATTCTTACCCTTGGCGGCCACACGATAACCGACACCGAAGATTTCCATCTTGATGGTGTAGCCTTCGGTCACGCCCACAACTAGGTTGTTAATGAGCGAGCGAGACAAACCATGCAAGGACCGGTTTTTCCGGTTGTCATCGGGACGGGTCACCAGAATCTGGTTGTCCTCGATAGCAACTTTAATAGGTTCGGCAACGGTGTGGCTCAGGGTACCTTTGGGGCCTTTCACCTCGACAAATTGGCCGTCGATTTTGACGTCGACATTGGCGGGGATGGCGATAGGTGTCTTACCAATACGTGACATTTCTGCGCGCCTCCCTTACCAGACGTAGGCGAGAACTTCTCCGCCTACACCTTTCGCATAAGCCTGACGGTCGGTCAGTAGACCCTGGGACGTGGAGATGATTGCCACACCCAGACCACCGAGCACCCTTGGCAGGTTATTGGATTTTGCGTACACCCGCAGGCCCGGCTTGGATACGCGTCGCAGACCAGAAATGGCGCGCTCCCGGGTGGGACTGTACTTAAGTTCGAGCGTCAAGGTTTTGCCCACCTTGGCGTCGTCGACAGTGTAATCAGCAATGTAGCCTTCGCTCTTTAAAATCTTGGCGATATTCACCTTGAGTTTGGAGGAAGGCATGGACACGGAGTCGTGGTGTGCGTGATTTGCGTTACGCACGCGCGACAACATGTCCGCAATTGGATCAGTCATGGTCATAGTAACGTGACCTGTTATGCCTTTCTCGTTGCGGTTCCTCTTGACCCGTTGCGTAATCCGCATAGCGTTACCGCATATTTTCCGGCCACTTTTCGCTTCCCATGCTCAATAGCGTGGGGCGCTCGCTGCCACAGTTATACGGTCGCACAAGGCGAGGGGCCTACAACAAAGTAGTTTTAGGTATATGGACGTGAAAAATAGTCCAGCGGGACACGTTACCGAAAAATGTGCTATTAGGCAAATGAGCTTTTCGACTGATGATAATGAATATTACGAGTTGGTGCACTTGTTTGCCCCGCAGAACAAGCAAAACCTGCCAGCATCTTCCGGGGACGAGATGAAGCTGAAGACTGCTGCAACGAAACGATTGACGAAGGCCAAAGCCGGGTACAGACGCTTATCGACGCCCATACTACCGGGAGAGACGTACAACGAAGTGTTTGGCACGAATGATTCGGTGAAGACGCCAGAGCCAAAGTCGAGCGAAGCCAGGAATTTTTGATGAATCGTAAAAGGATCCGCTCCTCACCACTGTCATGCCCACCATCGCTGTGGTCGGCGGTATCGCTGCGACCACTTTCGCGTTCCCGCCACAACTGCGGCAGATGTTCCGATTCTAGTAGGAAATGTTCTGAGCTGGAGTTGTGGTTTTATCGGGTAGCTGCGGCGGGGACTAAAAACCGAACTCCAGCTCAGCACCTGTTCTACCCGACGTAGGGGTTGTGCTGAGCTGCGGTTGTTGTGGCCCGACCCACCAGCAATCCGATCACGCACAGGAATGCTGCCGGCAGTAATCCCAGAACGATCAGATTGGGTGAGGCGATCTCCGCCGCGAATTGCCGCAGGATCACGGCATTCATGAAAACTTGGGTGATGACCCCAGGCCAGATCGACCTGGTGGCCCGAAACGCCTCGGTGTAAAACACAGTCCAGCACAGAAACATGGGGATGGTTGCCACCGCCATGGTGGCCCCGGTGACATTGAACTCGGCAATGTGGCTGTTATTGATCACCATGATGCCCCAGAAGGGCAGCCACCACACCCACCACACGCCGGCGACAATGAGGTAGATCTGCCACGACCGGAGGCGTAGTTTCAGGAGTTGATTGGCGAGATAGCCACGCCATAGGGTTTCTCCTACCAGGCTGGTGACCAGCAGCCACGGGAGGTTTCGTGCCACAACCTCCAGGTAGAAGGTGGCGTGAAGCGTCGAAAAGCTGATGGCATTGGCCAGGAAGCCAATGATAAGCGCGACCGCCAGGGCCGTGGGGCAGGCGAGGATGAGCAACAGGTATGTTGCGCCGGCGCCGCGAAGGTTTGGGGCGAAGCCGGCATCCTGCCAACCCCCGGTGACGGCACGTAACGCCACCACGGTGAGGAGCGGCAGGACGAGTCGCGGTAGTTCGCCGCCGGTGAGGTAGTCGTTCAGGCTGGTGGGAGCGGGTTGGCCAGTGAGCCGGTCGGTGAGGAGCCCAACCCATCCGCTGAGGAAAACCGCGCCGCCGAAGAGAATGAGGTTGCCGACCGTGCGTTTCGTATCTGTCATGTTTCACCTCAATCATTGGGGAGTACGAGATCGGGAAGGTGCTCTTTCACCTGGTCCAGGGGCTCATCGGCCATCACCACGTAACCGTCCCGCGCATCTTTGGTGGGCAGTAATGTCACCTTGTGGGGGATTGTTTCACTGCTGGGTTTGTCATCGCCCTGGTAGTGCTTGGTGGTGGTCACATAGATGATGGCTGTGACGGTGCCGTCGATTTTTCCCTTCACGTTATAAATAGCTATGTCACTCCGGGCCTGGGTGATGGGTAGAACTGTTGCCATACTGTCTCGTATCTCAAGGTTGAACCGTTCCGCAGCGGTCAATAATTCCCGGTCTATCGGAACCCCCGGAATCCCCTTACTAGATTGTGAACAATTTACTATCGCGCAATCCGAATTATTCCATTCGGCGTCAACCACCTTCTGATACCCCGTCATCGCACTGTTAATCGAGGCGATTCGGGGCTTTTCTACCCGAAAATGGTAAATGGTTGCGCCAATCAGCGCGAACGAAATGATAAGCAGAGACAAAACTACGTAGATAATCTTCCGCTGGCCCATCATCAGCCCCATCATAGTTGCAATAAACTGGGGTGGCGTGGCAACTACCCACGTTTTAGGAGGTGTATTTGCGACGCATTCGGAGGTTACCGGATCTCACTTCGGCTCGCCTGGTCGAAGAATTCGCGCTCATACGCGCACGCCACTTGGAATGCTGCCGTAGCCGCCGCCCGCTGCACACCGGTGGCCTGGACTAAGGCATGCTCTACCCGGCGTAGTGCCGCCTCGGTGGTCGTGACAAACGACTGGTCACCATAGGTTTTCAACCATTCATGGTAGGGGTGATCTGGGTGATTACTGGCTGCTAAGCACGCCCCCACCTCGGCATAGATCCAATAGCAGGGCAAGACCGCGGCAGCCCCAACCACGTAATCGTCACCATAGGCGGTGGCGGTAAGGAAGTTCGTATACCCCAAGGTCACGGGGCTGGTGTCGCCACTGATGCCACCCAACCACTCGTGATGCAATTGCGCCTCCACCACTAGACAATCCCGGGCGCTCTCCGCCCACTCCACCTGGTACTGCGGCTCACCCGCCTTGGCCGCCAACACCGCCAAAGCTCGGGAATAGTTCGCCAAATAGTGGGCATCCTGGTTCAAATAGAAATCGAACTCCCGTTTGGAAAGACTGCCATCCCGCAATCCCATAATAAATGGTAGCCCCATGATCTGTGACCACACCTCCCCCATGGAATCCCACAGGGACTGGGTATATGGACCCGCCGCCGGAATGGTTGGTCGATACCTCACTTCACCAGTGAATTTCCAAGGTTTTGTACTGGCGCACGCCGCCTGCCGCCGCACTTGGTGGAAATGATCTATGGGACCGTGCCCACCAGGTGTTCCCACCTCCAGGGCCGCCCCGGCGCGGATAGAATCGGCAAGCCAATAGCTCACCCATTCGATTGCTTCGGTGATGGTGTCGCCGGCGGCTAGTCGGGTGGCCAGTGCGGAGGATAGAGAACAGCCAGTGCCATGGGTGTTAGTGGTGTCGATTCGGGGTGTGGTGATGGTGGTGATGCGCCCATCGGGATACACCACGGCGTTATTGGCGAGCTTCCCGTCAAGGTGCCCACCCTTGGCAATCACAATGGTATTCGATTTCTGGGCAAATTCTGCCGCCTGGGACAGGGCTTCCTCGAACGTGCGTGCGGGTTCCGGGGCGCTGAGGAGTACCGCGAGTTCCGGCACGTTGGGGGTCACAATGTCCACATGATGAGCGAATTCGATCACGGCTTGTTCCGCATCAGGGTCGAGAAGCCGATCACCGCTGGTAGCGACCATCACCGGGTCGAGCACGACCAGAGGCATGGGGTGTTCCGCCAACCATTGCCGCACGCACGCCACAATGTCTGCACTGCCAAGCATGCCGATTTTCACGGCGTCAATGGTCACGTCCGAGACCACAGCATCGAGTTGTTCCCGCAGGAATGAAAGCGGTGGGGTATGAATCGACCGCACCCCATGCGTATTTTGCGCCACCAGTGCGGTAATAGCATTCATGCCATAGCCCCCGGCAGCAGCAATAGATTTCAGGTCTGCTTGCGCACCAGCGCCACCGGTGGGGTCGGTTCCGGCTATGGAGAGTACTCGCGGCACCGATGGGCGTCGCATAGCAAAGGCCGCCCGAAGCTCACCGGCAGCCGCCGCGGGGTCAGGGGACGACATGATTGCCGACACAACGCACACGCCGTCTACCTGCTGTAATTCGGCCGCAATATGCTTGTCGACGCCACCAATGGCCACGCTCTTCATCCCATGGGCTGCCGCCATTCGGGCGATCCGTTGCACCCCAGCCACCCCCAGGGGCGTCGCATGGTCGGGTTTTGTCTCGGTGGCACGCACCGGCCCAATACCGACCACGTCGGGAAGCCGCACCCCGGATGCGCGACAGGTTTCTACCACGTGTTCCAGCTGGTCGGCGGTTTCGATGCTGAGCCCCAACATCAATTCCGCCGGTAGCTGCCGTCGAGCCGCAACATAGGACAGGTCTCCCTGACCAATGTGGGCGTGGAGGCCCAGTTCGGCGGCGATATCCACATGATCGTTAATGAAAAGCGGGATCGTGCTCGGGTCAGCATTCGAAACAGCCGTCACCGCCTGTATTGCGTCTTTGAGCGCTTGGGCCCGCTGGCGGATCTGAGGCTTGGTGGCGTGTTTGTCTCGCAGCTGCACCACAGTCACGCCACCGGTAATAGCCTGGGTGACGATGGCGGGCACAGCGTCCGGGTCGGATCCGGGATCGGTGACGAGGTAAAGGTCCCAAATTGGTTCGCGCATGTCTTACTCCTCCTCGATTGTGACAAGCTCAGCGATGCGTTCAGAGGTAAGCTGGTAGAGCGCATCAATCCAGGCGACAGCGAAAGATCCGGGGGCGGATGCCCGTTGAGCGGCAACCATACCAGCGGCACCACTATGGGCGTGGGCCGCCACTACCGCATCATGCAGGTCGAATGCGTCCCGGCTGGCCACTGCAGTGCGGTGGGCGCCAAGGTAAGCTGCGACCAGGGCACCCAGGGAACAACCGGTGCCAATGACTAGTTGCATCATGGGGTGTCCAGAAACCAATCGGGTCACCCGGCGAGTGCTGACAATAACGTCCTGGGCCCCGGAAATGGCCACCACTCCCCCGGTTTGCGCCGCTAGATCACGGGCGGCGGGGATGGTCGCTTCTACTTCATCGGTGGCATCTACACCACGGCCACCGGCCCCGACCCCGGCCAAGGCGGCGATTTCCGAGGCATTACCACGGATTGCGGCGGGCCGGTACGCCAAGATTTCCCGGGAGAAAGCGGTGCGATGCGGCAAGGCTCCTGCGGCAACCGGGTCGAGCACCCAAGGGGTGCCAACGCTGTTGGCGCCGAGGATGGCCTGCCGCATGCCGGCGTATTGTTCCGCGGAGGGGGTTCCCGGGTTGATGAGCACCCCGGATGCGACACTGGCAAAGGCTGCGGATTCTTCCGGGGTGTCGCACATTGCGGGGGTGGCACCGGCCGCGAGTAACACGTTTGCGGTGACTTGGGTAACCACATTATTGGTGAGGCATTGCACGAGCGGACGAGTGTTCCGCATGGTGTCAATGGCGGCGATAAGCGCAGTTTTAGTGGCGTGATTCGGCATGAATGTGAAAGACCTCGACAATTCCTTCGCTAGTATGAGCTAGAGCAGGTTCAATGGGTGTGTTCTCAGCGCTCCAAGGAGCGCACCCCATGTCGATTTCCCAATGTAGCATAATTCGACGCCACCACCTGTCAGTTTGGGCTGACCCAGCTAGCCCCGTGTGCAGTGTTGGCGCCCCGGCCCGACTGGTTTCAGCCGAGTTCGTCAGGCCAGTGGTGGAGCTTGCCACGCTGGTAGATCAACGGCCGGGTTTCTTCCTCCCAACCACAATCATCCACGGTGACAGTGAGGATAACATGGTCGCCACCAACATAGCGGTCGGTGACAGTACCGAGGAACCAGGCTGCCGCGCCGCCGATCAGTGGCACCCCCACATCATCCCGGCTATCAATGCTTGTGGAATTGTCACGATGGGAGCTACGTCGCACAATGTTCACGCCGGCAAACCGGTCCAGACCGTGGCGGGCGAACTGTACCGCCAGGTGCAACTGGTCCTCGGCCAACACAGACACCCCGATGGGTGCGCCCACCATGAGGTGGGGGTGGGATTTGGACCTAGCGTCGATGCTGAGCAGCACCATTGGTGGTTCCAGCGACAGTGAGGTGAAAGCACTCACGGTGAGCCCAAGATCCGCCCCAGTTTCGGTGTCACGGGCGGTCACTACGGTCACGCCTGAGGGATAATTTCCCACGGTTTGTCGATAGTATGTACTATCCACCATTTTCATAGTGCTAAGCATGGGCCCTCGCTCGCTCCAGCTCCCACCGCAGCTGTGCTTCCGAAGGTGATTGCACCGGGATAAACGCTGCCTCCCGGAATCGACGTGACGCCGGCGAGCTCTTGGCATAGCCAGCCCCGCCCGCGACCCGCACCTCCACATTAGCGGCGGCAACCGCAACCTCGGCGGCCTCTAACCGTAATTCCAATAACTCCACGGGGCTAATATCCGAATTACCAACACGGGTAATAATGTTTTCCTGCCGCGCAATAATGTCAGAAACTTTCGCAGCAATATCCTGAACCTCATCGGCGAAGGTCGCATTCACCCCAAACAATCGTTCACTAGCAGCAACGATCGAAGCCTCGGCAACCCCAATGCATTCCGCGATTTGTAGGACCACAAACGTGGGCCGCACCTGGAGGATGAACGCATCAAAATCGTGGGTGAGAACCTGCGACTCTGACACGAACACATTTTCTAATGAAACCCAGGCGGAGGCGGTGGCGTTCAAACCCAATAGACCAAACGGTTTCCCAAACGTAAGCCCCTCAACGCCGCTCTCTACAAAGATGAGCAGTCGTTCACCATCATCAGTGCGTACCGCGGTCACCAGCACGGCATCATCATACAGGTTTGATGCCCAGTTCAATTTGCCGGTCACCCGGTATCCGCCTTCAACCGGAGTAGCGGCCAGTTCGATCTCACCGCAACCGGCGAATTCCTTGAACGCGGCAGCCATGCCGGTGATGCCGGGGCGGGCACCGGAACGCAGCGACTGTTCCACTGCCGACGCCGCCGGCTTGTTGGCATTGGCCAGATAGGTTTGGGTCATGAGGTGGGCCCAAATAGTGAACCCAACCGACAGGTCGCGGCGGGAGATTTCCCGAACAGTTCGAGCCGCGGTGAGCAGATCCGTATCGAGCAGGCCGACTTCGGCGAGGACCGGCAGAATGTAACGTGCGTCTTCGGTCCCTGCGTCAACTACCTTCGCTTTCTCACTCACAGTTTCGAGAATGCTGGGGTCAACGACGAGGGGTGCGGTAGCTTGTTCGATGATAGCGGTCATAGGTTATACCAATTCGGAGGTGAGGCGAGCGGGACGAGTGTAGGTATTAACCACGGGTGACCACTTGATGGCATCGCGGTGAATTTGGTCGAGGGTGTCACGGTCGGCGTCGCCTTCAAGCTTCACCTTGACGCGAACGTCGGAAACTCCGGGACGCTTGTCGTCGGAAAGGTCGCCAACACCCCAGGTGGGAGAAATATCAATGTCACCTTCGATATCAATTTCGATTGCGGTAAGGGTAACGCCACGGTGGGTGGCAATGGCCTGAATGCCTACGGAGATGCAGGCTGCGAGTGCGGCTTGAGCAACCTCGGTGGGGTTGGGTGCGGAGTCGTCACCTAGCAGCGCCGGGGGCTCAGACACAAGCACTGGATCCAACCCACGCACCTTGGTGTAATTACGGAATTGCCCGTCGGCCTCGGTGTGGGTGCGCACGGTCTTCCGGCCCCCCTCGGGGTTGTCGATGTTCTTCTGCGCAAGCTTGGCAAGCCCCTCCTTGTCGATGGGCTGGAGGGGTTCGCCTGGGTTGTGGTTGGGGGTGAGGTCACTCATGGTAAGACTCCTTCAATGTGTCATCGTTGATCGAATTAGGAACCGACACTAACACATAATTTCCAGGTTTGCATACTACTTAGTGCGCCCTTATTCGATAGGTTCATGGGTTTTTACAATCAGATAACCGTAAATAAATCGGTCCCTACCACCTGCGATATTAATTTTTAGACTTTTCCATTCGCCCTCAGAGATCATGAAAAGTAGACAGGATAGATCACTATGAATTAGAGTTAAATACCAGTTTTAAGACCGATCAGTCTACCAATGAAGACTAAGAGAGGTGCCGCAGGAAACCTATTATGCTCTCACCACGTGAACCATCAACAAGTGTTAGCGTTGGCTACCGCGCCACCCCTCGCTTCCTGCACGCTCAGCGTCACAACCCCGCGAACCAGCGGCCGCCATCGCCCGCGCGGCGCCGTTGATACTTGCCGACGCCCAGGGTTATTTCGCCGACCAAAACATCACCGTATCGCTGCGCAAATATGCCGGGTGGACAGGCCGTTATTCTCGCTAACATGCACCGCAACCGCAGCAACCACGACCGCCTCGACCCCAGGGAAGCAAACACACATTCGGTCCATAATTATCTAAGCCTTGCTATTAGCAATCTTCCTATCGCTTTGGCAGTTGGCTATCACCGCCGGCTGGCTCACAGAGTTAGCCCCTACCCCAGTGCGCACCATCACCAGTGTTACTGCGCATGTTGCGCTGTCCGATATCACCAAGTTGTATGGTTCGCACACGATGATTACAGATGTCGCACTGCTGGGAAATATCTGAAGGCTTTTCGACAACCACACGGAGCCGGTCGTCGAAAAGCTCGGAGATTATTCGTATCGTAGTGCCTCGATAGGGTCGAGTTTGCCGGCACGGCCGGCGGGGTACCAGCCGAAGAACAAGCCGATGACGAGGCAGAACATAAGGGATCCGATCATACCCATGATGGGCGGCATGGTCATGGTTTGGAACATGAGTTGGCATACCAGTGGCCCGAGGACGGCACCGATGGCCATGCCGATAAAGCCACCGATGAGGCACACCACCATTGCTTCAATGACGAATTGTCTGCGAATGTCTTTGCGGGTGGCGCCGAGGGCTTTACGAATGCCAATTTCGCGGGTGCGTTCGGTCACGGTGATGAGCATAATGTTCATGACACCAATGCCGCCAACCATGAGGGAGATAGCACCAATGCCAGCAATAGCGGCGCTGATGCCACCAAGGACATTGTTGACATTTTCTAATTCTTTGGTGTAATCCCGAACCTTCATTTCGTATTCGGGGTTCCCCTCAAACCGTGGTTTGAAATAGTCTGCAATGGTTGTCTTGATTTGTTGCAAATCTCCTGCGGCCGCCGGGGTGGTACGGAATGTGACTGACTGCCAGGTACCTGCCCGGTCGCTGAGCCGGGATTCCAGGGTGTAGGGCACGTACATGCTACTGGATTCCGGCCCACGCCCATTCAATAAGCCTTTCTTGGGTTCTTTGAGCACGCCCACAACAGTGAAGTCGCTGAGGCCGTCGTCAGATTCGAAGGTTATTTCTTTGCCGAGGGCGGCTTGGATATTGTCACCGAATATTTGTTTGGCAAGTTTATTGTTGAGCACCGCGACAGGTTTGTTATTGTCGATGTCGTCTTGGGTGAGGCCATGCCCCACTTCGATTTGGGAGTTATTTTGGACGAAGTAGTAGGGGTTGACGAAGAAGGTGGAGCCGTTGATGGTTTTACTATCATAAATGAGGTCACCACTGTAGGAGGAATTTCCACCAATGGACACCCCGGCTAGTTTGTCGCCCAGGAGGTCTTTGATCCGATCAATGTCATCGCTGGTGATTTCGTAGGAGGGGTCGTCGAGACGGCCGGAATAGTAGTAATATTCTTCGCCACCGGCCTGCTGTAATTCTTCCTCCGTAGGGATGGGCCGGGCTTCGGCGACTATTTCGACACCACCATCGTTGTTGAGGCTGGATAGGGTGTCTTCACGCAAACCATCACCAATGGTAAGGATGGTGATGACGGAGGCGATACCGATAATCACACCCAGGAGAGTAAGGGCGGACCGCATCTTATTGGTGCGAAGGTTCGACAGCGCCAGGGTGAGGGATTCAAAAATACTCACTTAGTCGTCACCTCCCGGGGTGGCCTTGGAATCGGAAGCGGACCCACCCGACTGACCAAACCTAGGCCAGGTAGCACCCGTACCAGTGCCGGTGGTAACGCCGCGCCAGGCTTCCCCACTCTGCCCCTGGGCGGTGGTAGAATGCCGCTGCGACTTCGATTTCGCCTTCTTCACCTTTGGTTTTGCCGGCACCTTCGGCTTGGTCGACACCGTTGGTTTGCCTGATGCTGCTGGCTTGGGGGCCGGCGTTGGCGATGATGCCCCGGCAGCCGGCGTCGAAGCTGCTGGCGTTGCATTTGTCGGTGATTGCGAAGCCGCCGCAGCCTTGGCCTCGGCGGCCGCAATATCGTCAGGCGTGATTGCAGTAAACGGGCCGGTTGCAGGGGCAAGCATGACCGCCGGCACAATCCCGTTCTGGGGGGCCGGCGGGCCGGTCAGTATGCCGTCGTTCATGGTGACAATGCGGGTGGTTTCCTCCGCCAACTCCGGGTTGTGGGTGATGAGTGCAATGGTCACGCCATGGTTTTGATTCAGGTCGTGAAAGAGGTCCATGACCATGCGACCGGTGGCGGTGTCGAGCGCACCGGTGGGCTCGTCGGCAAGCATGAGATCGGGCGAGTTACTGAGCGCCCGGGCAATGGCTACCCGCTGTTTTTGGCCGCCGGACAGTTCGGCGGGCAAATGATCGGCGCGCTCCTGCATGCCCACCATTTCTAGTAGATGGTTGGCGCGTTCTGTGCGGTCCTTGCGGTCTACGCCGGCGTACATCATAGGGAGTTCCACATTGCGACGCGCGGAGATGCGCCCAATCAGGTTGAAGTTCTGGAACACGAAACCAATGTGTTTGGAACGGTAGAGGGCGGCCTTGTCGTCGGAAAGCTCCAGGACGTCGACGCCATCGAGATTATAGGTTCCGGACGTGGGCTTATCCAATAATCCAATAATATTCATGAGGGTTGATTTGCCGGAGCCCGAGGTACCGACCACGGAAAGAAATTCGCCGCGCGCCAGGTTAAAGTTCACACCGTGGAGGATTGTGAGTTCGTTGGGGGTGCCGATATTGAAGGTTTTGACAATGTCCTGCATGTCGATGAGCAGGTCGGAGTCGGTTTCCTCCGCGGGGTTGCGTTTCTTCGCCATTTTCTGCCTTTCACTGCCCTGACTCGGGGGCTATCGTACTTCTGCCGCGGCGGTGCTTGTTGCAGTCCCACTGGCACCGCTAGCGCCGGCACCATCCGCGCCCCCGGGGGCTGCGGTGTCGACTGTGGCTTTCTGCCCCACGGATTGGCGGTATTTCGCGGCATCCACCAGGATCTTGTCACCCTTCTTTGCCTCGCCGGAAAGAACCTCCACATCGAAATCGGTCTTGCTGCCCAGTTTCACGGTGCGTTCCACGATGGTGTCGTCGGCGGCGATGGCCAGGACTTTTTTCTTGCCTTGGTCTTCGTACACGGCAGATTGGGGGATGACCATCTTATCAGAGGCCTCCCGGGTAATAATCCGGGCCTTGGCGGTGGAGCCCAACCGCAGGGTTCCCTTATTGCCTAGCACCTCGATCTCAACGGGGAAGTTCACCTTATTATTACTGCCACTGGCACCAGACGATCCACCGGAAGCGGAACCACCGGCCGAGCCACCACTGGCGGGAGTCGCTGGGGTTTCCTGTGGTGCCGCAACCGTGGAGACGAAGGAGACTTTACCTTGGAATTTCTTGTCACCAGTACCGGGGGTGGTGAATTCCACCCGCTGACCAACGGCAATCTTGGCGACGTCGATTTCTTTCACATTGGCGTGAACAATCATGCGGGCATCATCGGCAATGGTCATGAGGGCGCCATTCGCGGCCGACCCCTGCTTGGCGGCAACATTGGTGACCACCCCGTCGAAGGGAGCGCGAATCTGTGCGGAGGCGATATCGAGTTTGAGTTGGTTATCGCCGGCATTATTGGAGGCCTGGGCAGCCCGAGCATTCCGCACCGCATTATCAATGGCGGCCTGATTGTCTTCCATTTGGAATTGGGCATTGCGTTCCGCCACGGCAAGCGCGGTAGCAGCATCCTTTTTTTCTTCGAACGTCTTAGCGACATTACGTTGATCAGTGACGAGCTTATTGTCGGCCTGAGCCAAGGTGGCCTCGTAGCTGTCCTGGGATTCCCGCAGGTTCCGGTCGGCGGCCTGTAGCTTATTGGTCACGTCGGCGGCATCCAGCCCGGAGTCAATAGTATTACGGTATTGTTTGTTTACGGAGTTTTGCAGGGTTTCCACCCGCTCTTCGGATGCCTTGATTTGCGCCTGGATCTGGACCTGCTGCTCCGGGCTAGCCCCATCGAGTTGGGCCTTGAGCTCCGCAAGATTGCTCTGCTCGGTGGCCAGTGATCGGCGTTCCGTGTCCTGGTCTTGGAGGGTTCCTACCGCCTTGAGACCCATGCGAGCAGCCTCAACGTTAGTGTTCATGCTGTCCTGGCGGGCATTTTCGATCTTGGACTGTTGGGCGGCGATGTCTTGCTGCTTCCCATTGCCACGCAGGGCACTTTCCAGCTGGAAGTTGCGGTTTGCCTCATCGTAAGCGGATTCGGCTGTGCGCAATGCGGCCTTGGCGTTATTAATGTCCTGGTTCATACCGTTATCCAGCAGTTCCTTATACCGGTTGTAGCGGGATTCAGCGCCCTTGATTTCGGCAATGGAATTGGCTTCGTTGGTGGCTGCTTGTGCCTTGCTTTTCGCTAATTCGGTTTCTTTATCGGTGACATCAAGGTTGGCGACCAATTGGTCCGCCTGTACCCGGTCTCCCACTTTGACATTGAGTTGGTTGACCGGGCCGGTGAGTCGGGTGGAGAGCACCATGGATTTTTGGGGTTCTACGTTGCCGGACACGGCGACGCGCTGCGAATTATCACGCTTATCAAGAACCTGAACATCAGAGGAAGCTAATGTGATGGCGGATGAATTCGCAAAGAACGAATACATGGCTACGCCTATCAATGTGATTATCACAACCGCTGCGGCGATAATGAAAAACACCTTACGCTTACTAAGGTTTTTTATTCTCACTGCTGCTATGCCTTTCTGCTTCCTGAATTAACGGTATCGAAAGTAAAATTAGCATAGTAACAATTGTGCAGCACGGCCTAGCACGCTTTTGGGGTGGGGGGAAACCCTGATGTCGGACTCATACTGTGGTATGAGTCTGAGTTTTTCCTGAGGTTACGATATAAAAAATAATGCTTTTCGACGCTCAGGGCAAACCCCTAGGGGCGTCGAAAAGCAATTGAATTACTGAGCCTCGGCTGGGACCGGTTTCGGATCAACCGTCATGAGTGCATCACCAGCAGTAATATTACTCGGCAATGGCAAACCTGCGGCAGGAATCACCGGGCCGGTGCGTTTCGAGTTCGACACCACAATCGGGGTGGTTACCTCATATCCTGCGGCCTTAATGGCATCGATGTCAAATTCGCCCAACAGGTCGCCGGCCTGCACCTCATCATCCTGTTGTGCAGCAGGTTTGAAGTGCTCACCCTTGAGATTCACGGTATCAAATCCGATGTGCATGAGGACATCGACGTTCTTGCCGTCGGCGCCTTTGCCACGGATGGCGAACGCGTGCCCGGATGGGAATGCCACCACAACTTTGCCACTGATCGGCGCGGTCAGTTTACCCACGGTTGGGACAATCGCCAGGCCGGCACCCAACTTGCCTTGGGCGAACATCGGGTCGGACACGGCTGACAGTTGCTTGACTTCACCAGTCAACGGGGCAATAACCGGGAGGGCGTTCTCCGCAGCAACCTCGGTGGTCACAACGGGTGCGGCGTCAGTGCTGGTATCGACGGCGGCACCCACATCATCGGGGTCGATGCTGCCGTTACGTTGTGCCAGGTAGCGACCATAGGCGAAGGCTGCGGCGAAAGAAACGATGAAGGTAATCACGGCGCAGATCATGAAGGGGCCCATGTCTTCAGCCTTGATGGACACAACGCCCAGGAAGCCAGCGGCACCCAGAGCAACGGCCTTCACGTTCAACAGGGCAATCAGGGCGCCACCAACAGCGGCGGAACCGATACCAATGAAGAAAGGCCAGCGCAACCGCAGGTTCACACCGAAGATAGCGGGCTCGGTAATGCCCAGTACAGCGGACACACCGGAGGCACCAGCCAGGCCCTTGAGCTTCTCGCCCTTGGCCAGGAAGAACACAGCCAATGTTGCGGCACCCTGGGCGATATTGGCCATGGATGCGGTAGCGAAGATGAACGAACCACCCTGTTGTTGCAGCTGCAATTCGATCGGCGGGAACGACTGGTGCAGACCAGTAATAACGATGGGCGAGTAGACCAAACCAAACAGGAAACCACCAATGGGACCGCCCGCCTCGTACACAGTTTGCAGCCCATGGCCCAGGGCGGTACCGAGGCTACGCATGATCGGGCCAATAACGATGAAGGTGAGGAAGCCCGTGATGAGCAGCGTGAGCATCGGGGTAATAAGGAAGTCCGCGGTACCCTTGAGCTTCTTGTGGAAGAACTTCTCAATGGTAGCCAACACCCAGGAGATCACAAGGATCGGCAGCACGGTGCCCTGGTAGCCGATCTTATCCACAAACAGGCCAAACAGGTTCCACTGCTCGATGGTTCCTTGAGCCTCGGCCTCGGCCATTTTGTAGAAGTTCACCAGGTCCGGGCTCAACATGGCCATGGCGATACCGGCACCCAGGAACTCGTTACCCCCGAATCGTTTGGTTGCGGTGAAGCCCACGAGGATCGGCAGGAAGGCGAATGGTGCTGAGGCCAGCAGGTTAATCAGACCGGCTAGGCCCTCCATCTGCGGATATTGTTCCACCAGGGATAATTCGCCAAACAGGTTTTTAGCGGTGAGCACATTATTCAGGGCCATGAGCAAACCGCCACCGACCAGGATGGGGATCAGTGGCACAAAAATATCCGCCAGCACCTTGATCGAGCGGGTAAAGACGTTGCCACTATTGGCAACCACTTCCTTGAGCTCCTCGGTACTGACGGCGATACTCTTGCTGGTAGCGTTGTCGAGTTCCTTAAACACCGTGTTGACGTCACCCGGACCAACGATAATTTGGAACATCCCACCAGTTTCAAAGGTGCCTTTCAGATCCGGGTCGTTGTCCAAAGCCTTTTGGTCAACCTTTTTTGAATCTTTGAGCACCATACGCAGGCGGGTTGCGCAGTGGGCTGCGGCGACGATATTGTCTTCGCCGCCGACCGCTTTAAGGACGCGGTCAGCAACCTCTTTATGTTGCATAAGAACTTCTCCCTATGTTTAGTTGATCGAAACTCCCCAAAAACCACACAAACTCACATTTTTGCGAAGCCCGATTATCTACCCCCTCTATTAAACAATCATTGCAACATAAAGACAATAGCTAATCACAGTTTCTTGCGATTGTGCTCCAAATCTCATTGACATTTGGGAAGGTAACAAAACTAGCAGCAATGGCTCCATCAGCAGCTGTAACCTCAACCGCACTACGATCCACAAAAACAGTCAACTCACCAGGCGGGCACGGAACTCGGCGTACGTCACCTGCTACATCAATCTCTAGCACCGGATCCGCCCCCGAAAGATAGTGAATAGTTGCCCCTATTGTCCCCTGTGACCCAGTAATCACTAATGTGGTTTCGTGTCCGTCCAGACGTTCCGAATGCCACAAAATTCCCGAATCCATGTGATTAATCTCACCATTCCGGACAGATTCGGGTACAATCAGGGTTTGCCGCAGCACATGATTATGTACTTCCACCCGCCGTGGCACGGTGAGCGAGTGCACCCATCCTTCCGCTGCTACCGACGGAGTATCATCCTGTCCCGGCAATCCCATCCAGCCAAGTAATAAACCTGAGGTTTCGCTGAATCCGGTGATCTGTGGCGCATAGAACTGTTGCCCGTGATCTAATTCACTAAATCCTCGAAGTACTGTGAACCGGGTGCCGTCCAACTTGCCAACGATATAGCCACATTGATCGCTGCTGGCATAGTGAGTAGCGGTATCGGTAGTCACAGGTTCCAGGCCCTGCGGACAGATAATCAGAATGTCCAGGTCTTCTCCGGTCACCGCATCGCGCAGAGTAATCAGGTTTGGACATTCCCACATGTAGCCGCCCGGCACTAGGTCCGGAGCCGTACCCGGAGCCGCATTAGTGGTATCGAACTCCAGTTCCCCCACGAAATTCCAGTTGTGCAGATCATCGCTGTGATAGAGCACCACCGTCCCGGTTTCGTCTTCCCGCTGGGCACCAATGACCATGCGCCACCCATCGTGGGAATCGTGGGGGTCACGGGTAATCATGGGGTCCCGATAGTGGGCGGTGTATCCAGCAGCGGGACCGTCGATAAGCGGGTTCGCCGCATCCCGCCGATACACGCCGCCCATCAGGTCATCAGGGTCGACCGCATTCACCCGGTTTTGAGTGGCCCGACGCGCAAAACCACCATCCGCAGTGGGTTCTTTCAGATTACCGGTATAGAACAGGTAGACCTGCTCGCCATCAACGACTGCGCCACCGGAGTAGCAGCCATCGAGGTCGTAGGCGACATCGGGGTAGAGCGCATCGGGATGATGCAACCACCGAAGAGTGTCAAGCTCGGCGGAGACATGCCCCCAGCCGGTGTGTTTCTTGCCAAAAGGAAACGCCGGATCATGTTGGTAGAAAACATGAAGCCGGCCGGTGCGTGGAGAGACGAACACACCATTCGGGTCATTAAGGCGCCCCTGAGGCGGTGTGATGTGATACCGCGGGCGGAAAAATGTTTCAGAACTCATACAGCCATGATAGATGCATCCCATATCACAGGTCATAGGTTCATGCTTGTCGACGTTTCCCCTGGTTGAGCGTCGACGAGCTCGGAGAATCCAACGCTACTGGCCCAGGTGGGCGCATTCTTCCAACTTGTCGTGGCCATAGCCCGCCATACGTATTGACCGATGCAGCTGCAATTCAAACCCAGCATTGCCTTTATCCATGATTTTCGCCGAGAGCTTCGAGGCCGGCTGCGGCGCATGATCGTCATCTAGCCAATAGACATACTCGTGCAGCTGTGGCCCGTCACCAAGCAGATAGCGGAAGTTTTTAAACACGAAAAACTGGGTTCGCCCTTTGTCTTCGCTGTCGATCCACTTCTTGGCTTTTTGGGGCGAGATGGGATTGTTGCCGGGCTTGTATGCGGCGGACAAGGGATAGGGCAACAGACCTTTGCGTAATTGTCGGTCCAGCCAGGTAATGTCCCCATCCGTGTAGCCGGCGGTTTTCAGCTTGCCGGCTACCAACTTCCATTTCGCCTGGTAGGCCGGATCGGTTTTGTCCTCCAGCTTGGGATTCATCGCCCGAAGCTCGGCAAATTCCGGTACCTCCTTGGTGACCTCGTCAAACACATAGCTTCGGTTGATGGAACTGTCTTGGCGGAAAAGTTTCATTTCGGGGTTCTGATCATCGACGCCGAAGCTGCACATCCCATTGGCGAACGTGAATGTGAACGGATTGGGGCCCTCGGCGTCCTCGGCACTGGCGACCGGTGGCACCAGTGACATTCCGACAACCACGGCGGCGATGAGTGCCACCAGTCGATTTTTCATGATTATCCTTTGGCAAAGTTATTGGACTTTACTAAATATCGAATCATAAACGCATTACTGGTGCTACCACCATTACCCCCGTGCCGCGGAACTCCAGCTTAGAACACCCGATACCCTTAGGTGGCGTCCTCCTAGCCGCCCCCGCACCAGATTTTTACCCCGTCATCTACCGGTATCACAAGTTCTGAGCTGGAGTTCTGACTTGAGGCCACCCTGCCAACACGCCCTGAATCGAGAAAGTACAGCTTGGCAAACCAGGGCACCGTCCCACGCCGACCATCATGCCCATGATTTGCCCAACATGCGGGCGGGTCACGCCCGCAACTAATGAGGCTTCAGATCTTCTGAGCTGGAGTTGGCCGCCACGCCGTATTCTGGGCGACTGCGCGAATCGCCCCTCCCCCACAACCCCAGCTTGGCACCCGATGCACCCGACTATTCGGGCAGCAGTGGGGTGGATAATGTCGGAACGAAAAACCCAATTACCGAATTAATGATCCGGTAAATCGTGCCTAGCGCCCCACCGGGCTTGCGATCCTGCGAAGGTTTGCTAAACATGCTGTCGCTGGCTGCCCGGGAACCGCTGGTCACGGTGGGTTCCGTGGGCAGACCAGATGCGGAAGTCGACTTGGCAGCTGATTGTGATGAAGTATCTGCGCCGGCACCGAACCCGCCGAGCTTCGCGCACTCCTCTAGAATGTCATGTTGATAGCCGGCGAAATCCCTGGCGCGTTTCACTAATTGCAGGTGCCCCTCACCGCTGGCTTTGTCGGTGATTTTTTCGGAAAGCTCGGGCAATGGTTTGTCCGCCGGTGACCAATATTGGAAGAGCTCGATCTTGCCATTCTCATCAATGTTGTAATACAACATCTTGGAGGCATAGTGTTGCATAATGCCCTTAGGTTCCATATCAGCTCGCCGCCTAGCCTCTTTCGGGGGTAATGGCTTACTGAGGTCAGTGTCATCCGCCAATGGGCTTATCATGCCACGCTTATGGAGTACCCGGTCAATCCACATGATGTCGTTATCCGTATAACCTGCGGCTTTGAGCTTGGCCACGGCTTTATCCCAGTTCACGCGGTATCCCGGGTCAGTGAGTTTATTTTCCAGGCGAGGATTGGCAGCCCACACTGGGGCGAATTCGGGTACTTCCTTGGCGATTTTATCTAGAACATAGCTTTGATTGATATAGCCTCTGTCTTGGGAATACGCCCGTGCTTCCGGGTTATTTAGGTCGATTCCAAAGGTACACACGCCATTATCAAGCTTCACCGTATACGGATTCGTGCCATCTGCTGCGAGAGCCGGAGCAGGCGCTAATGCCGTGATGGCGATAAGCGCCGCCATAAGCCTAGTTGTTGTGGTGTTCATGCCTCTCCTTCAATTCCCATACTTAGTATAAAGGCACGCCCCGAGCGTCGAAAAGCAAGCTAAAAGGCAGGAAGCAGGACTGGACTAACCTGTGAAATAATCGTATACGACTGCACAATGGGATCCTTGCGAAGCGACGGATTCGGCGCCGGTGGCTCCCCCTTGCCGCTGCATTCCATCAGCGCATCGTAACGGTAGCCAGCGAAGGTACGGGCCCGCTCGACGAGCTGCTGATAGCCGGCGTTGGCGGGACCGGTGATCTTCTGCGACAACTCGGGATAAGGGGCGTCACGACGCCAATAGTGCTGCGGCGCCAGCTCCCCATCAACCTCATCGGCCCCCAATTTCGATGGCGCATAATACATCCGAGCAGACCGCGACTGGGCCTTTACCGCAAACATCGCCTCCCGTGGGGTGATCGCATGAGCCACCTCCTCATCCAGATCGCGCACACCCCGCTTTAGCGTGATGGCATCCAGCCACATGATGTCGTTACCGGTGTATCCTGCACTTTTGAGCTTTGCGACAACCTTGCCCCACCGCTTCTGGTATGTCGGATCGGTGGCCAGTTTATTTTCCAACCGGGGATTATCCGCCACCAAGGGGCCAAAGTCGGGCACCTCCCGCGCCACCGCCTCCATGACATAGCTTCGATTTATAAGATCGCTGTCAGCCAGGTATTTTCTGGCCTCTGGGTTTGTCTCATCGAGGCTGAATATGCAGTGCCCATTCTTGTATCGCACCTGGTAGGGATTGGTACCACGGGCAGTCTGGGCCACGGCGGCCCCCGGGGATATAAGCACTCCCACAACCAAAATTAGTGTGGTGATAACAGCTGCGGGTTTCATGGCGTCCTCCTTGGGTTTCCCGCCGACATACCATTGGTCATACCAACCGTAACCCATGAACGGTAGCAACCTTAGGACCAAAACCCGCAGGTAGGCACCTTATCCTAAAAACACCAAAAGCCACCCCTAAAGGTGGCTACGCGCGGCAGTGCAACTGCCGCAGCGGGTTTTACTGCTCTTTCTTGAACGGGAAGCCCAGTTCGCGCAGCAGCGCCCGGCCTTCGTCATTGTTGGTGGCAGAGGTCACGACGGTGATGTCCATACCGCGGGGCCGATCGACCTTGTCCACGTCAATTTCATAGAACATGGTCTGCTCAGTCAGGCCGAAGGTGTAGTTACCGTGGCCATCGAATTGCTGGTCGGACAGGCCCCGGAAGTCACGAATACGGGGCAGGGCCACGGTCAGCAACCGGTCCAGGAATTCCCACATGCGGTCGCCGCGCAGGGTCACGCGGGCGCCGATGGGCATGCCTTCACGAAGCTTGAAGTTAGCAATGGACTTCTTGGCGCGCCGCAGTTCGGGCTTTTGGCCGGTAATCAGGGCCAGATCTTCCAAGGCACCATTGATGAGCTTGGAGTCGCGGGCAGCAGCACCGACACCCATGTTCACAACAACCTTGACGACACCAGGAATCTGCATGATGTTGTCGTAGTTGAATTCGTCATTGAGTTTGGTGCGGATTTCTTCACGGTACCGGGTCTTTAACCGGGGAGTGTAATTCTCGCTCATGCTTAGATGTCCTTCCCAGTACGACGGGAGACACGGACCTTCTTGCCGTTCTCATCAAACCGGTAGCCAACGCGGGTGGGGACGCCATCGGAGTCCAGCACCATCACATTGGACACGTGGATGGGGGCTTCTTGGGTGACAATGCCGCCGGAAGAAGCACCACGTTCCGGGGCGGAGTTAGCAACATGCTTCTTCACCCGGTTCACGCCTTCAACCAGCACTTTATCCTTCTGCGGAAAGGCCTGAATAACCTTGCCCTTGGCACCCTTGTCGGGGCCGGAAATAACCAAAACCATATCGCCCTTATGCACCTTCATAAGTTAGATCACCTCCGGGGCAAGCGAAACGATCTTCATGAACTTCTTGTCACGCAGTTCACGGGCAACCGGGCCGAAGATGCGGGTACCGCGCGGCTCGTTATCGTTCTTAATAATCACGGCAGCATTCTCATCGAACCGAATGTAGGAACCATCGGGACGACGGGTTTCCTTCTTGGCGCGGACAACAACAGCCTTCACAACTTCACCGGCTTTGACGTTGCCGCCGGGAGTTGCTTCCTTGACAGTAGCGACGATCACGTCGCCAATGCCAGCAAAGCGTCGGGTAGAACCGCCCAACACGCGAATGCACAGGATCTCCCGAGCACCGGTGTTATCGGCGATCTTCAGACGCGATTCCTGCTGAATCACTTTGGTCTCCTGACCTCAATTTTATGTGTGACAGATTTCTGGACTGCCACACGCGGTCTATGTACATGCCGCCCCCATTACACGAAGATGCAGCATGGGAACAACCCCGCTATTCAACCACATTGGGGGTAAAATTCGCAAATATTCCCGACGCGGACTCGCGGCTCCTGGGCTCACACCACGGGCGGGCACATCGACTGAAGCTGGAGTTCTAGCTTTACGACGCCTCGGCACCCCCTTCTGAATCGGGAAAGTCCAGCTTGGGTTTTGCGACGAAGCTATACTTCATCGTCGTAAACAAGTTTCACGTGCATGCCTCGTAGCGATTCCAGGTCAACTACCGGATCCATTGCTGCGAATTTGCGCAGATCCGATTGCCCAAGCGCAACGATAGGATCATCTAAATCAGGATTATCGAAATCCTGATCATTCACCCACAACGCCAAAAACGGCCTTTTGAGTTCCAGGTCAAGCCACGCACCGGACTCCACTAAATCATCCAAAAGCACATAAACAGCATAATCAGGTGGGCCGCACCCTGGCCGACCCCATATTGCAGGCGGACGGGCTTCGTCAGCGACCCGTTGAAATATATCTTTCGCCATGATCACACCACCCTCAAGTACAGTCGCAAAGATGCTGAGCTAGAGTTTACTCCCCTCGCCAAACTCCAGCTCAGCACATGTCCAGCCAGATGGGACACTGGGGCCACCTGGGCCGTGCAGTGTGGGTAACCCGCATCAACGGCACCGCTAGCGTGTACTCTTTAATCTACAAGCTGCACACCGGCACGGCGTCACCGCGGCCACCTGCCATTGGCACAGTCAAGAATGCACACGACCACCAGCCACGCGATTCAACGGTGGAACGAACCATCTGCCATTGCTCTTTCGACAATTGCGGCGTGCGGGAGAGCACGAAACCAGCCGACCGATTCGGTGAACCAACAATCGCCAGCGAGTAGTCATCAGCCAGATACGTCACCCGGTAGTTCGTTGCGCCATCTTCTTTTTGGAACGGCACACCTGGGAAATTCACCCGCAGCGAAGCCTTCGACCGCACGGTTGCCGAGCCATCAATAAAGGACTGCTGGCCTAACGAGGTACCACACGAATTACGCACCGAAATGGTTGTATCGTTCACCAACTTGTACTCAGCGGTGGTGTTATTCGCGCACTGAAGCGTATATGGCTGCGGAACGGCTGCAACCTGGTACCACTTGCCCACATACTTTGTAAGGTCCACCGATCCGTCAATCTCCGGCAGCTCAGATCCCGTAATGCCAGGTGGGATCAACTGCGAAGAACCACCGCTGGAGCGACCGCCGTTGAAAATATCATCTGCCTGTGCCACCGGTGTGAGTGCCCCAACGGACACCACCACTGCGGCAATAAGAGAAACTAATTTTCGCATAACACACAACCTCGATTCACAATATAAACAAAAACTAACTCAAGCTTATTGCGATATTCAGGCAAGCACAATGCCTTTGATAATCTCCACGACTTACCTGTTCCTGTATGATTTTGTTCATTATGCGGATTGGAGTGATACCACCAGGCAGACCACGCCGATGACCGCGAACACGCACTGTTTCATGGCCGCCCCACGATGTTTCGGGGACTTGAACGCCAGCGCAGCAGCAGCCACAACCATGGAACCAGCCCCGGCCAGCATCAGGGCGGGATTGCGCATTGCCACCCCAATGCCGGCAATGATTGCCAGCAAGAGGTTATACACACCTTGGTTGTAGGCGAAGAATCGAGTTATAGCCAGCTCTTCGACCGAGGCCTCACCAAACACTTTTCGAGCGGCGGGCTTCTCCCACGCGAATACCTCTAGGTAAAAGATGTATACGTGCAGCAGGGCTGCAAGGGAGATAAACATGAGTGCGATTATCATCAGCATACGAGCATCATACTGACGCTATCGCACTACCCCACTAAACCTACTGTTTTTGCGGGGATTTTGGTTTTTGGCGGCTAGCCTCGGCAATGACCTTGGCTACCTCCTCGCTACTCATCGGTGCGAAACCGGGGCAGGCCTCCACCCCGACGTTCACCTGGAGGGTGCCCTTGTCGGACCAGGAGATTTGTTCACCGGAGTGGGTATGCCCGTGGATAAGGGTTTGCCCGAGATCATGCAGGCGGAATTGCATGGTTTTTTCCGGCTCGTAGTCGCCAGAATAGGGGAAATGGTGCAGCATTACTAATGAGCCGTTAAGCGAGTACCGCGCCACGGTTTGGACGCTGTCGAATACTCGATTGAAGTTGCGTAAGGAGCGTAAATTATTTCGCTTCATGGGATGAGCCTGGTCATGGTTGCCTAATAGTGCTTCCATCCACATGTCGGTGTTTTTACGGGAAAGAAGATCGTCGCGGAATTGGGCAATAAATCGCAGGGCTTTTTCCTCCGCCGGAGGTTTGCCGCAATAAAGGTCGCCAAGCATCCATAGGCGAATTCGCTCATTAGATGGCAGCTTATCCATCCATTGTTCATAAAGATAACGGTCGTGTTTATAAGGGTCATCGAAGCCCCGTAACCGGGAAACTAGTCGATGACCAAAGTGTGGATCGGAGATAAAGTAATCTTTCATGGCGACCATTCTATCCCTGGTTACGAAAAAATAATACTCAGCTATAACTGTATCGATTCCGTTGATATAGCCACATAAGGGATCTGTGCGAGAAATGAGTAGCCCGCCATCATTATTGGTGGCGGTGTCATTTCACGCCGCAACCCCCACAGTAAACCTGCGCTAGTCTAGTGGTTCATCATCCCAGCGGTCTCGGCGGTCACGATCTCGATCCCACCGATCCCAATCACGATCTCGACGATCACGGTACCGATCCCGACGCGGATCGTTGCGTTGCACGTAGAGCCAAGCATTGATGGCGGTCATGCCCACGAGCAGGATTGCCCCACCCACGAAGAATCCAATATAAGGAATGGATCCGGCTGCCGAAATGGCGGTGGGGATGGCTTCGTCCGCGTTTTTGTCGAAAAGTCCACCGTTGTTAGGCACGGTGGTGGGCTGGGCGGTGAAGCCGGTGGCTTTGACTTTATTGTGTGCAGCAGTTTCCGTCGTGTTTTTCGCTGTTCCGCTACGGTTTTGCGACGCACCCCGGTTGCCGGCGTTCGAACCCGCGTTCGGTTCCGTGTTGCTGTTGGTTCGGCCGGTTCCGCTGGCAAGGTGGGCGCTATCGCGGCTGGGAGTGGCGCTGGGCTTATTGGCGGCCTCGCTCGTGGCCGCCGGTTTTGCAGTAACTTCAAAGTTGGGACTGTAGCTGGTGTAGTCGTCTGTGGAGGTGAAGTGAAGGCGGTGGGTACCGGTGGGGAAATCGCATGGGATTTCGATTGTTCCCGACGCTGAGCCGGTATCGTCGATGGGCTGCTTGTCAGCCTCTTGGTCGTCGTCAAGCGCAATGTTGAGGGTTTGACCTTTGGGGAAGCCGTGCGCTTCGAAATCAAGCGTGCTGCATTGTTCCACGGACGTGCTGGAAATCCAGGACGACGTGTTGGGCGTGTCTGGTTTAGGGTTGGCGGCGGGCGTGGCCAAGGCCGTCGGTGTGGTGGATATAGCCCAGAACAGGGCTATAGCGCCAACGGCTGCGACGTTATGCGTGCGGGAGGTCATGCTTTTCCTTGGGGGTTCGGTCAGCTGCGTCGAGGACGTCGGAACGCATAGATCATGCTGGCCGTAAGGAGTGGGATGAGCATGGATGCGCCGATCATCCACCAGTCGGTGGCACTCATGACCCCGGCCTGTGCCGCGACTACCTTGTCGTTGTTGTCGCCCTCAACAGCAGCGTTCTTGATTTCGCCGAGTTTCATGTCGACCCAGCCGACGAGTTGGTCTTTTTCGTCCACTGCGGCGACGGTGTATTCGCCGTCGGGCAGGTCTTTGGTATCGAGTTTGACGGAGCCGGTGGAGTCGAGTTGCGCCCAGGCGACGCCGACTGGTTTCTGGGTGGTGTCAGCAGAGTAGATGTATAGGTAGGCCCAGTCACCGGATTTCAGCCGCGGAATTTTCATGGTGAGGGTCTCGTTTTTGAGAGTCCCAGTCACACCATGGGCGTTCTTTTGGGTGAGTTGGTCGCGGGTTTTCACCGGTGGTTTGGGGGTATGTTTCGGCTGCGGCTTCGAGCTTGCCGACGCGGAGTTGCTGGTGGTTGCCTTGGCGGAGCCGGCTCCGGCAGCACCGGCCGCGCGAGCCCCGGCGGCGGCACGCCCATTGGTATTGGGATTGATGACGCGGGCCCCGGTGGCTGGGCTGGTGCCATTAGTGCCAGTGGTGGTTCGGGTAGCCCCGGTTCCGTTGGTGGAACGGGTGGCGCCACCAGTTATCGTGCCGGAGGTCCGGGTGCCGCCCACACTGGTTCCCCGACCGGTGCCGCCGAGCAGGCTACTGAGGCTTCCTAGGCCACTCAAAGCATTGGTTGACGTGCCTTTTTGGGTGGTTTTCGTACCTGCTGCGGCGCCGCCTGCGGTCGACTTACCTCCCGAGGCACCCCCGGTAGGTGCTTTCCCTGCCGTGCCGTTGCCGCTGGTACCGGTGCCGGTTTTATTGCCGCCGGCGTTTCTAGCCTGCCCGCCAGCCCGTGGGGTGGTGGGTGCGGTGGTCTTTGTCGAATTATTCGACCCACCGGGAAGTCCGGGAATGTTACTGCCGCCAGATGAGCTGAGGGCAGCTAGTGCCGCGGCACCCAGGAGGTTTTCGAATGCTTTGTCAAAATTCTTGATTTCCTTCAAGAGGTAGTTGATGTCTTTAATGGTGTCGGTGGAGCTGGAATCATCCTTGGGGGGTTGAGTTGATGCGGTTGTTGACTGTGAGGTTCCCGAATTATTTGGGGGTGTCGAAGTTTTAGACGAGGCCGTCCCTGAGGTGGAGGGGGTGGTGGAGGGGGGCGTTTGTGCAGTACTGGACGTGGATGGCTGCGTGCTGGGCGCGGCAGACGGCGTGGTGGACGCGGTCGCCTTGCCCGAGTCGGTGGGTTCTGCCGATCCGCCCGGAGCTTGCGGAGCCATCACAGCATTAGCGACAGCAGAACCCGTGGCCGAGGCCTCAGCCTTTGCGGATTCGGCGGCTTCCTTGGCGGTGGATTCGATTTCGGCGGCTTTCGCTGCGGCTTCGGCAGCCATAGCCCGTGGCACTGCTCGCGCGGGTGCCGCTTGTTTTTCTACGTATTCTGTGCCACCAATGACCAGGGATTCGGTGGTCTTTTTGCGGCTAAAGTCATTAGTTGCGGCATTCGTTTCGAACTCAAGTTTGAGACCTTGGCCTGGGGTAAGGTTGGGAAGGTCATAGTCCCGCTCAAAAGTACCGTCTTCCTTGGCCTCGATCTTCCAATAAATTTCCGGGTCGGCGGCCTTGCCATCGGCGGGCGATTGTTGGCTTGCGGGGTTTTCCTGTTTGAAGATGTTTTCAGCACCAGTCTGGGCGTCGTAGCCCTTGAGCCTGACCAGAATGGTTGAGCCTTTATTATCCTTATTCTTCCAGTTTTCACCCTTCAAATGCACTTTACCGTTGGCGGGGTCAGTAATCTTCTTAGTGATGGTCACCTTGGCCTTGTCGGTGGTGCCTTCGCCATCCACCTCAAGTTCGAAAGTTTCTTCGGGAGCCTTGACTGTATCATTGAACGCCTGCACTCCCTGTGTAACCTTATCAACAACATCTTGGGTGGCTTTGGTTGCATCGGTGGGTACCGAGTTTGCCAGGTCGGGCAATGCCTGCGTTGTCGCAGAGGGCGCGGCAGCCGTATCGGAGGGCTTCGTTTCATTACCCCCGTTTGCCGGTGGCGGAGCGGCGGGGATTCCCGGCATCGCAGGTGCCTGCGGCAGGTTCCCGGCCAGTCCTTGAACAAAATTGTTAGCATCTTTGACAGGGTCCTGTGCAAATGCGGTTACCGGGGAAACACTCGAAGTCAGTAGTGAAGCAGTAATAACTGCAGCAGTCCGACGTGACCGACGCGATGGGTAATGAGACTTTGATGAGGAGACCATGATGCAATCCTAAATATTGTGGGGATATCATTATACTAGAAGTCCGACGATTTGGTCGACAATTGTATTCATCAGAAGCACACCACCGGCCGATGTCCATAACGAACCGTCCACCGGAATGATGTGATCCTCTTGGTAGGCACGCAGCCCGGTAAAACCCGGCACTTTGGCGGCTTCTCCGACCACTTTCTTAGCTCTTTCAACGTCAACTGTACCAGCGCCTCCCCCACTTCCCACTTCGTCGTCTCCCCCCAAGGTGCCCAGAAAAATATAGTCAGCGTCGATATTGGCAAGGTTTTCTCTAGGTACGGGTTCGGAGTGGCCTTCACCATCCCGATCCTGGTTTGGGGGTCGATCCAGCCCTAAATCGGTGAGGGCGCGACCTGCGGGAAGTTCCTTCAGTATTAAGGAAGCATTATCGCCTTGCCATCGAACAATGCTGAAGGTTTTATTGCGATATTTTTCCAGTTTCCGCTGAGCGGACTTGACCTTTCCGTTGTAGTCGGACACGAGATCATCGGCTTCGCCCGTCATATTGAGGGCATCCGCGGTGATCCGAAGGTTATCCCGCCAATCACCTCCGGCGTAACCGGTGTATGCGAGGGGTGCGATGGCCGTCAGCGATTCGATTACTTGTTGGTCGGTGCCAATGCTGGTGCCATCGATAAGAATGAGATCCGGTTTGGCTTCTTTTAAAGCCCCATAGCTGGGTTGCGCCACATTGCCAAGTATGGGAACACCATGTCCTTTATCTTCTAGATAGCTAGGAATGGTGGATTGCCCACGACCTGCCGTACCACCGATCAGTGTCGCCCCCAGCGCGAGGGCGTTATCTAAGGTGGGTTCGGACATGGCGGCGACCCGTTCCGGCCCGGCGGGCACCACAATATTGTCGCCAAAAGCGTTTTTTATGATTCGGGTACCGCTTTGGCGTTTTTTGCACGACGATAGCACCAGCCCCGCCGCGGTGAGGCCGGCGAGGCTGAGAAAGGCACGGCGGCCGAGCTGTTTGTTATACATGTTTTTCCCTACACTATGACTAGTGCTTTTCGACGCCTAACGCAGCGTCGAAAAGCGCACTCTTGTACATGTTTTTTATACAACAACTCGGCCGCAGCCTGCTACGCTTTGGGCACCACAATGGGACGACCGGTTTCGGGATCATCGACCAGTCGACAGTCAAGCGCGTATACCTCTTTCAGTAGCGATTCTGTCACTACCTCCGTCACCTGGCCTTCCGCCACGATCGTGCCCTGTTTCATCACCACGAGATTCGTGGCGTAGCGGAACGCCAACGTGAGCTCGTGCAGCACCGCAACCACCGTCACCCCTTGTTGCTGCAGGTCACGGGCAAGGTTGAGCACCTCCACCTGATGGGTGATGTCCAGGTATGTGGTGGGTTCATCCAGCAGCACCACCGGCGTGTCCTGCGCCAACACCATGGCCAGCCACACCCGCTGCCGCTGCCCACCGGACAGCTCATCAATGCGTTTGTCACGCAGCCCAGACACCCGGGCTTTCGCCATGGCACGTTCTACCGCCACCTCATCCTCGTGCGTCCACCGGCCCAGAATCCCCTGGTGGGGGTAGCGACCCCGGGAAATCAGGTCGTAGACCACAATGCCGTCCGGGGCGGTGGGACTTTGGGGAAGCAACCCCATGATGCGAGCTATTTCCTTCGTACCCATAGAGTGAATGTCTTCCCCCTGGAGCAGCACCGTCCCCTGGGCCGGCAGCACCCGGGCCAGCGACCGGAGCAGCGTGGATTTGCCGCACGCATTGGGCCCCACAATGACCGTGAATTCACCGGTGGGAATGGAAACGTTGAGGTCGGTAATAATGTTGGCGCCACCATAGCCAACAGAGAGATTACGTGCCTGAAGGGCCGGAGTTGTTGTCGCAGTGGTCATAGTATCCTTATTTCTCATTTCCGCCATTGTCGGCCCAACAACCACACGAGGTAAACGCCACCAAGCAGGCCGGTGACCACCCCGACAGGTAATTGTGTGGGCGCGAAAATCCGTTGGGCGATAATATCGCTCACGGCCACCAGGGCTGCGCCCATGAGCGCCGCATTTCCCATCCCAATCCCGGGGGCCCGGCTGATGCGCCGCGCAAGCTGCGGTGCCGCCAACGCCACGAACGCAATTGGGCCAGCCACCGCCACGCTGATCGCGGTCAGGGCCACACCGACGACCATGAGCTCCCGGCGCCGCCGCTCTACATCCACGCCCAAACCGATCGCCAGGTCATCGCCGGTAATCATGACCGATAGCGGTCGAGCCAGCAGCAGAGCCGCCGGTACCAGCACCAGGATTGCGGACAGGGCAAACCCTACTTCGCCCCAGGTGGTGGCGTTGAACGAGCCTGCCAACCATTGGGCGGCGGTTTGGGCGGCGTTGATTGATGCTTTCACCATGAGCAGCGCGTTCACTGCTGACAGGATTGATGCCATGCCGATGCCTACCAGCACCAGGCGGGCCGCCGACAGTTTCCCGTTGCTCAAGGTGAGCGCGTACACGGCCAGGGCGGACCCGGCGCCGCCTAATAATGCGCCCACTGCCGTGGCGATGGGGGAACCGTCGAGGACGATAATTGTCACCACCGCACCTGTGGCGGACCCGGTAGTGAACCCGATGATGTCCGGACTACCCAGCGTATTCCCAGATAATTGCTGGAAGATGCAGCCGGACACCCCCAGGGCAGCGCCGACTGCGATGGTGGCCATGACTCGTGGTAGTCGCTGGCTTTGGACGAAGAATTGGCCCAAATAATCATCGCTGAAACCGAACAGGTTTGCGATGGTTTCCCAGGCGGTCATGGGATAGTCGCCCAGCGATAACGCGCCAATCATAGCCACGAAAACAATTGCGACCAATATGGCCCCGAGGAGGACGGTGTTGCGTTCCAGGCGGATACCAGCAATGGTGCGAAATCGGGATGTGTTCGTGGTGGCCTGCAGCCCGGTATCCGATGTGGTGGCCACTGCGAAGTTGGTCATGAGAAGGTCTCCAGGTTTTTACGGCGCACAATGGCTATGAAGATTGGGCCGCCCACCAGGGCGGACATGATGCCGGTCTGTACCTCCGCGGGCATAACGATGACGCGGGCGGCAACGTCGGCAAGCAGCAGAAACGCGGGCGCGGCAATCATGCAGGTCGGTATGACTAGCCGCTGATCGGTGCCGCAGATTGCGCGCGCCAGGTAGGGCACGGCAAGTCCGACGAACATGATGGGGCCCACCGCGGCGGTTGCGGCGCCGGCGAGTAGTGTCACCCCAATGATGACCAGGGTGCGGGTGCGGGTTACTTGCACACCCAGGGCTTTACCGGTGTCGTCGCCGAGGGCGAGCGCGTTTAATGCTGGTGCCGTGATGAGCGCCAGGATCAGGCCGATCACGATGAATGGGGCGACTGTGGCGAACACGTCCCAACCGCGTCCTTCGACCGAGCCGGAAGCCCAATATCGGAATTCGTTAAAGGCTTCCTGGTTGCTCAACAGCACGGTTTGCACCATGGCAGAAATTGCCATGGAGATCGCCACACCGGCCAGGGTGAGTTTCGCGGGGGTCACGTTCACCCGGCCCGCGCCGCCTAGCAGGTATACGCCGATGGCCGCTAGTGTGGCCCCCACCAGGGCAAACCACACGTAGGCGGTGATGCCGTGTATGCCGAGGAACGCGACTGCGGTAACCACGGCGAGTGATGCCCCCGCGTTGATGCCCAGGATTCCGGGGTCGGCAAGCGGGTTGCGGGTGAGCGCTTGCATGAGGGCCCCGGCAACGCCGAGGGCTGCGCCAACAATGATGACCACCCAGGTTCGGGGTACTCGCTGTTCGGCAACGACCACATAGGTTTCGTGGTCGCCCAGCCCCTGCATGGCCAGGAATACGTCGCTGGCGGAGATCGCTTTCGACCCATACAGTATTGATGCCAGGCATGCTGCGCCTAATATTACGAGGATCCCTATGAATCCTACTATCCGATTGCTTCGACTCATGAACGGTAGTTTCCGGTCTCGAAGACGTCAAAGGGGTTATCGTCCTGGCGCGATTGCTCCTGCTGGTTGCGCTGGTTGGCTGCATTGACTGCGGCCGCGGCGGTGGCTGCTGCGGTAGCGGCGGCGTTGCGTTGGAGGTAGAGCCACGCGTTGATGGCGGTCATGCCAACAAGCAGGATTGCGCCCCCGACAAAGAACCCAATGTATGGTACCGAGTTCGCGGTTGGGGTGATTTCTTCATCTTGTGCAGCCTTGTCGAAGAGGCCGCCGTTGGATGGCCCGTCGCTGTTGGTGGATTTTTTCTTCGACTTTTTATTGGAGAAACCGCTGGCCTTGGCCTTATTACCGGTTGCGTTTTTGGCTGATCCGGCGGCTTTGGTGCCGGATGCTTTCGTGGAGCCGCCGCTGCCGCCGTTTTTGCTTGACGACGAGTTTTTGCCACCAGAGCCGGATCCACCGCTGCTTCCGCCACTACTGCCACTACCGCCACCTGAGGAGCCACGGCTGGAACCATTACTGGTGCTACCGGAACTGGTGCCACCACCAGAACCGCCACCGGAGGATGCGCTGCCACCACCGCCGGCGCGGGCAGCCCCACCCGAAGCACCGCCACCTCCACCACCGGAGGAGGTAGATTCGTCCTCGTCATCATCGTCGTCATCATCACTGCTGGCAGAATTACCTCGACTACCGCTAGCAGTGTTCCCCCGACTTGTGGTACCGCCACCCGAGGCGGAATTATTACCATGAGCCCCACCAGCCGAAGTGGTACCAGAGGTACTATCCCCACTATTAGAGTCAGAGGCGCCACTGTCCGAGTTATTCGAATCCCCTGATTCTCCTCCCCCACCAGATTTTGCGGTAACCTCAAATTCGGGGCTGCGGTTAGTGTATCCTTCATTCCGTGGTCCGCCAGTGGCTAGGAAACGTAACGTATGCATACCGGTAGGAAAATCGCAAGAGATTTCGACGCTGCCAGAGGCTCGACCATCATTCCCAATTGCTTGTTCATCAACCACACCCTGGCCTTGAACACTTTTATCACCGCCAGAAACATTACCGTCATCAATCTTCACGTTCACGGTTTCACCTGCGGGAAAGCCGCTCACCTCGTAGCTCACAGAGCCGCACTGTTCTACGGAATCGGGTGAGACACTGGAAGATGTACCAGGGGTGTTGACTGTAGCCGCACCTCCGGGGGGTAATGCAGATGCAGAAGGCATATAGGAAAGACCCCAAAACAGAGTCAAAACACCAATGGTAGCCGCAAACCGAGCGATATTATGTATTCGAAAAGTCATTCTAATCCTCTAAAACTAGTTGCTGCGGCGTGATCGGTGAAACACATAAATAACACCAGCAGTTGCGAAGGGGATGAGCACAGAGATGCCAATCAACCACCAGTCGGCGGCACCCATCATTCCTACTTGGGCTGCCACAATCTCATCGTCTGATTCCTCGTTGCCATCGGAAACTGCGGCATTCTTAATGTCGCCCAGCTTCACATCAACCCAGCCAACCAGGTCGCCTTTCTCGTCGACTGCGGCAACAGTATATTCACCATCCGGTAAATCCTTGGTGTCCAGTTTGACCGCACCGGTGGAATCAACCTGGATCCAGGAAACCCCCACGGGTTTTTGCGATGTGTCGGCCGAGTACACGTACAGGTATGCCCAATCACCTGCCTTCAGTTTGGGAATCTTCATGGTGAGGACTTCCTTCTTCAGTTTTCCTGTGACCCCGAAGACGTTTTTCTTGGTGAGCTGGTCGCGGCTCTTCACCGGTGGTTTTGGTGTGTTTTTCGGCTGCGGTTTCGAACTAGCCGACGACCCATTGTTGGTGTTAGTGGAACCACCAGAATTATTAGAGCCTGTAGAGTTAGGAGAACCTGCGGAATTGCCAGATGTGGTACGTGTAGCACTGTTAGAACTAGCGGTAACAGGTTTGGCGCCGCCCGCTACAGTTCCGCCACTACGTGTAGTGGCTGCGGTCCGGACCCCACCAGTAGTTGTAGCTCGCCCCACGGTTGCATTACCACCAGATGCGCTGGTGGTTGTAGTGGTTTTCTTTTTTGATTTTTTCTTCTTGGACGATTCCCCTGCTGTCGTATTATTACTGGCATCGGGGTTATTGCTAGGTGAGGTGGTGGTAGGGGTTGTGGATTTCTTGGCGTTATTAGATCCACCAGAACCTGCAGCACCAAGCCCCATGGATTTCAGCATCCCATCAAACGCGGTATCAACCTTTTTTATCTGCGAGTTGACGTCCTTGAGGGATTTATCAATATCTTGCGGTGAATTACCGGAAGATTGATTACCTGCTTTATCACTCGAAGAACCTTCGAAGCGAAAAGGTGTCCACCCAATAAATTCCCCATATTTATTCTCGTTACCGTTGACAACCGCTAACCGAAAAGTACCGGCTTCCACCTTGCTGGTGTCCTGAATGGTGAATTGCTTATTGGCATCAAGCTGATGCCAACCGTTCTTCCCAGTCGGCCACCATTCACGTTTCTTCCATACGGTTTTATTCTCAACAGTTTTATTCTCAACATAGGGGATGGCATAAACCCAGTCACCGGGTTGACCAGTGGAAACAGTGACTTTTATTTTGCCACCGTCTTGGGCTGCGACCACAGTCTGGTTTTCAGGAGTGAATTTACTGTTCGCAATGGCTTTGCCAGGAGCCCATAGCGGATGGTATTTGCCTTTTACAAAGGTCAGTTCTACCCCAGATACTGGGTCATCATCTTGCAAGGAACCGCTAAGAAATTGGATAACGTGCCTGCCGTCTTCAAAAACCCCTTCTTTTGTCCCGTTCTCACCGGTTGTTGTTCCATTAGGAAGCGGCATATTGATGTCAAAGTCGCCATTATTGTTGGCCTCAGCCAGGAACCAAATGGTATCGTCCCCCTTTTTGTCGCTGTTGGGATCCCATGGTATGGAAAGCGGCTGGAGGCGATGGGTATTCTTCCCGTCTACTTTGATGGCAATCTTGGCGCCACCGCCCTTCGCGTTGCAATAATCCTTGCCCTTGATGTGAATCGTGTTATCAGCGGTAATACCACCAACAATTTCGGGGACTGGGGTGCGCCCGGAGTCAGGAAGACATTCTGGTGATGAATTCGTCTTTGTCTCACCTGCCGTTTCAGATGCAACTGGTTCTTTTGCCCCCTCGGTACTTGCTGCATCAGGTTTCTGCCCACTAGCAGGTGATTCGGAAGTAGGCTCAGAGGTCGAAGTCATGCCGGCATGATTATCTGGTGGTTCAGTAGCCGCATCAGTAGTGGCATGCTTTGATTCGCCTATATTATCCGCTGTTTCATGCGGCACGTTACCAGCTTGTTTCGTTACTTCTGTAGCATCATTACCGGGTTGAGGGGTTTCAGCAATAGCATTTGCCATTGAGAATCCGGACGTCAGCAACGATGCTGTGATGACAGCGGCGGTACGCCGAGCTCGGCGGGGTATTCGACGAGCTGGTTTGGAAGAAGTAACCATAGTGCGATCCTTAACGTGGGGGCGAGTTTTATACCAGGAATTCGACAACCTGATCGACGATTGTGTTCATGAGCAACACACCACCGGTAGAAGTCCACAGGGAACCGTCAACCGGAATGATGTGATCCTCTTGGTAGGCGTAAAGGTCTTCAAAACCAGGAACCTTGGTGGCTTCAGCAATAGCTTCTTTGGCGCCTTCGGTATCTACGGAACCGCCTGCCTGGGTGTTCCCCACTGAGGAACCGCCTAGGGTGCCGAAGAAAATATAGTCGGCATCGATATCGCTGAGGTTTTCTTGCGACACTGGTTCCGAGTGTCCTTTGCCTTCCCTGTCTTGCACCGGGGGGCGTTTGAGGCCCAGGTCAGTGAGGGCCCGGCCGGCCGGTAGTTCTTTGAGGATCAGAGCAGCATTATTGCCTTGCCAGCGAATAATGCTGAAGGTTTTATCCTGGTATTTTTCTAGTTTTTTGGTGGCGTCTTTGACTTTTTTGTCGTAGTCCTTCATGAGGTCTTCGGCTTCGTCCACCATGTTGAGGGCATCGGCGGTGAGCCGCAGGTTTTCCCGCCAATCACCACCCGGGTAGCCGGTGTACACGGTTGGGGCGATTTTTGCTAACGCGTCGAGCACTGGCTGGTTATTATTCACGCTGGTACCGTCGACCAGAATGAGGTCCGGTTTGGCAGCACCAATGGCCTCAAAATTGGGTTGCGCAACGTTACCGAGGATGGGAATATCTTTGCCCTTATCACTCAAGTAGTTGGGGATGGTTGATTGGCCACGACCTGCGGTAGCACCCACTAGTGGCACACCTAAGGCCAACGCATTATCAAGCGTGGGTTCGGACATGGCAACTACTTTTTGCGGACTTGCCGGCACTTCAATCTCATTGCCGTCGAGGTCTTTTACCGTCCTGCTGCCACCCTGTACTTTGGCTTTTTTACCACCATTACACCCGGATAATGCGAGCCCGGCGGCACTAAGTCCGGCGAGGCCCAGGAAGTGACGACGGCTAAATTTTTTATTCATCACAGTATATTTCTTTCTATTTTTGTTCCTGTGCTTTTCGACGAGATCTATAGCGCCTTGCCTCGTCGAAAAGCGCAGTCCACAGCTATTGCCTATAAATTAATGATGCAAGAACCCCCGTCATGACCAGCAAGGCCTATGAGCGGGGATTATTGTCATTTTTAATGATTAGAACCGGAATTGTGGCGGGAACCAATCACGGGGAATCAAATTGAGTTTGACCAGTGACCCCAAGACTGCGGTAGCCAAACCGGCGATGCCCAAAACGGAGGCAACGGCAATGACGACCTTGCGTACGTTGGTGCCGTCCTTGAAGTAGTTCAGAAGGTTCTCGACGCCTTTGTTAAGATTGTTTTGCGGTTCTTGTGAAGGCTTCGGTTTTTCCGAGGTTTTTGCAGGTTCGGAGGTTTTTTCCGGCTCCGAGGTCTTGCTCGGCTTCGGTGCCGGAGCCTCTGAAGTCGTTTCCGGTTGCGAAGGCTTTGGTTGTGGCTGCGGATCTGGCTTTGGCGCTGGGGCTTCTGAAGTCTTTTCCGGTTGCGAGGGCTCTGGTTGTGGCTGCGGATCTGGTTGCGGTTTCACACTTGGGGTAGCACCACAGGCGTCAGAATCATCACCGGTTTCATTGACCCAAATGACGGCGCTACGGGATGCGACCGGACCGCCATCGTTACCACCCAGAAGGGTAATCACCTGCTTACCAGCCTGGAATTTGGCATCAAATGCCGGCAATACTACCCGCACGGTGAAATTGCCATTCCCAACTGTTGCCGCCGGGATTTCCAATGTCGTGGCGTTACCCTCATTGTATTCCAAATTATCACCGGCGCTTTGATCTGCTGGCCACTCCGACTTATTGGAATTCAACTTCATGCCAAGGAAACCGTCACTAGGACGAGCAGCAAAACCAGTACCGGTCATAGTTACGACATCACCCGGTTTGTAGGTCTGCTTGTCAAACGATAGTTCACCCACCCCATTGCCTTTACGCGGTTCATTGACAACACATTGTGCATCCTGCGCGGTTGCAACAGCGGGAACGACAGCAAGGCCGCCACCAAGGAGCGCAACCGACAAGGCACCAGCCATAAACCTGCGAGTTGCGGTAGCAGAGATCTTATTTTTTTGCATATTCACGCACTTTCCCCCGCACGCACATGGAGGAGATTTTGGATTGCGCACGGGCGTGATCGACTTTTCAAGAGCGAGAGCAAAGGAAAAATATTATACTCTCAATATTTGAATTAAGGCTAATCTAATTTCTCTTTGGCTCACCATCAAGATAGTAGGTGAACCTTTGTAAAATAACAAGAGACCCATTGGCGCAGATCACACTGAGGGGTGGTAAAAAAGCCGATTTTTACGCCCAAATCCACCCTTTGATTTAGTTGCCCATTCGCTATTTATAGTGCTAGATGGCATATTATCTATCGATCTCTCGCGGTCATAAAGTTAGGTAGCTATCTAAATGTTGGATACCACACAATCGGTCATAAATACGGGACTTTACCCCTGTTTTTACCCCCGTTAAATGAGACCAATGTAACTAGATTCCTAGGCTCTCTTGGGGGTGAAACCGGCATAGAATCCAGTCACTTTTCAAATAACGGATTAAATCTGACTATAAATAATTCCTACCCAACAGTCAGTATTTATCCAAATTAACCATTAGCCACATGTCTAAATATTGAGGTTGCAAATATTAAATTCATACGATACTGCTCCCCCGTTTTTCATCGGCGACAACGGAATCGCCCCAAAATATGGCCGTTTTTATAATCATCATCACTATATCGTCACCGCAAATACTCCAGGCAACCAAGTAAAATCGTGGGCTTTACGACGCGCCCCGGGCACCGTTGCTAGAAAAACCACCAGCGACCTTCGTGAAAACCTCACCGAAGAGGAGATTCCCCCCACCTACCCCGACACAATTGACCTCTAAACCATGTCATTTGCCGTACATCGTCGGCTTTTCTTTAGCATCACTTTATCTTAATAAGGTATAACTATGTTTTTATTCATCAAAATTGAAATGCGAATTGACATCCACCAAGAAGCTTATTCAGCATCCCCACACATGACTAGTCTCTGTAAGTAAAGAAGATCGAGCTAGACGGTATGTTCTTTCTGATTTCCCACCTGTTAGTGTAGATGAGTTTTCCTAGCGACTGAATAAGCTTCCAACTTCTTCTCGTAAACCTGTTTAGTAAACACAAAAATGTAGCAACGTGAAAAATCACGTTGCTACATTGTGCGCCACAATGAATTATTTAGAACTTAAAGCCCTGAAGCCATTCCTTCGGGATCATGCCTTGCTGCGCCAGGAGACCAACCACACCTGCAATAATGGCCGGGATGCCGATGGCTGCGGCGACCGCGAACAGGATGCCCTTGGTGTTGTCCTTCAGGCTGCCGAAGAACTTGTTGAAGTCGGACTTGCCATTGCCGTCACCAGGCTTGCCCGGCTCAGTGGGCTTGGTGCTGGGTTCGGTGGTCGGTTTGGTGGACTCGGAAGGCTTAGTGGTGGGCTTGCCAGGTTCGGAAGGCTTAGTGGTAGGTTTACCTGGCTCGGTAGGCTTAGTCGTAGGCTCACTCGGCTTAGCGGTTGGTTCACTCGGCTTAGCCGAAGGTTCGGTGGAGGGATTGGCGGGATCCTCCGGCTCTTCCGGAGTCGGTGTTTCTTCCTGCTGGAGGGTGTAGCTACACGGATCACCTTCATGACCAGACTCATTCACCCAGAAGTCAACGCTACGGCTGAGGGTTACATCCTTATCATTATCGTCATCGGTGCCGGAAAGAGTCAGGACGTTCTTGCCCGTGAAAAGACCATTTTCCAGTGATGGAAGCACAGCCTTGACCCGAATGATGCCTTCCTTGGCGTGGCCCTGGTCATCCACATCCTTGATAATCAGCTTGTTGCCATCGACGGTTAGGCCTTCACCATAATCCTGGTCTTCAGGCCAGGCAACACCAGTCATGGCATTCCCATTCAAGGTCAGATAGGGATTCTTGAGAAGGTTCAGATTCTCGGCAGAGATCTCCAAAACGTCACCGGGCCAGTAGGTATTCTTCTTCAAGGCCAGGTTGGAGTCTTCGAGACCCAGGTTCTTTGGGCCGACGAAGCTGCCGTTGCATTCTTTGATTTCCTGAGCACCGGCAACCGAAGGTACCACGGTCAAACCGCCAGCAACCAGGGCCAATGATGTGAGACCGGCAAGTGCCCGTTGGGTGGCCTTTCCGGCAAATACGCTCTTGCTCATGAGCAGTCCTCTCGTAGAGAGGTAAATAGTGGGGGTAACCACCATTTACCTTTACAAAATAGATAAAACTGAAGAAAAGCACAGAAGAACTGATAGCATATAACGAATAATCATATGCAGTCAGCGCTACATTCGCTTATGGTCATGAGCATAAGCAGACCGACCAATGATGCGCAAGGGGTAAGCCTAGTTCAAATCTAATAAAATCCCATATAGCAAATATGCGCACAACGTGGGGAAATGATCTTTTAGGCATGAATCCCTCGGGCATTTAGCGCGCTAGAACATAAGAATCAGCTATACATACAACCACTCACAGAAGGTAAAAATCTCCTTAAAAGTCTCCTGTCAATTCACGTAAAAATATTTTGAAAATTACCCCTATGGTCCTGTCAATCGGAAACTACAAAACCATAGATTTTTTGCTATTAGCCCCAAATGGCCCCTATTTTTAGGGGCTCTGTCCCATAACAAAAACAGCGATGCGGATTCGCATCGCTGTCGGAAATAACGGTTTTGGTTCAGTATTAGTGGTTATCGGCACCGCAGAAGGCGGTGCTTTCACCAGATTCATTCACCCAGAACTCAACATTTTTCATGATGGTGGGCCGACCGCTGTAGTCGATGCCTACAAGAGTGATGGTGTGCTTACCGGTGGTGAAGTCGTCGTCAAGCTTGGGCAGCACTACCTTGGTGGTAAAAGAACCACCAAGATCGGAATCACGCAGGTATAGGGCCTGATCGTAGTCGTCATAGGTCTTCAGGGAGCTGCCGGCACTCTGGTCTTTGGGCCAGTTGGCGGTGTTGGAATCCAACGACAGGTAAGCGTCGATAAGCGGCCGGAACCCGGTGCCGGTAAGGGTAACCACGTCACCCGGCTTATAGGTGCTCTTGTCGGCGGTCATCGTACCTGCGCCTCTTTGCGCGGGTGCACCGGCATCGACATTGCAGGTACCGGCGCGCTCGGCGGCGAAAGCGGTGGGAGCAGCCAAGATGCCACCGGTCATGAGAGCCAACGACATCAATCCAGCAATAGCACGTTTCATAGCCATACCTTTCTGATTGCACGACAAATTGTCGCGGAGGATTTACGGATTTGAACAGAGGAAGGAAGAAGAAGGAGATAAGCACAACGAGGGAAAATAGCAACAAACAAATAATAGCGTGTTATCGCTACCCATTTTG
Organism: Corynebacterium matruchotii; assembly: GCF_011612265.2. NCBI lineage: Bacteria > Bacillati > Actinomycetota > Actinomycetes > Mycobacteriales > Corynebacteriaceae > Corynebacterium > Corynebacterium matruchotii. Next base: position 2,260,627 of record NZ_CP050134.2, read on the forward strand.
CTTATGGGTCTTGAGTTTAACGAAGCTGCCCCCGGTTCGCAAGGGAAAAATCCTTCGAAAACCCGGTAAAAAATTAGATACTCGAAGAACACTGTCCAGTATTGTGACCCATAGTTATCGCATTAGACGATGTAAACGCCATATGCCGGTAGATGTTTTCAATATATAAAACATACCCCAACAGCCCAAAAAATAATCCCAAAATTACCCCCACATGGCGAAAAAATACCAACAAAACAGTACAACCATGATCGAGGAAATCCGTCATTCAGGGGTAAATCATGGGGTGATTGAGACGTACGGGCGTCGACAAGCAAAAACGGCAACGATGCCATACATCGCTGCCGCTATTGGATGGAAATTTTAGAACCGGAGCTGCTGCGGAACCCAGCTGTTTGGGATCACGTTAAACCGTGCCATGGCGCTCAGGGCGCCGGCAAAGATAGTGGTCAAACCGAGCACCGCAAACACGGTGGCAAGGAGATTCCGCAGAGACGGCAGGTTGGCAGGGTCACGCAGTTTGCTGCTGAAATCTTCGAGCGAATTTCGGTCACCCGGCTTACCTGGTTTGCCCGGATCCTGCGTCACCGCACCGTTGTACTTATAGGTATATACTTCGTCGAAGCGCTCACCATTCTTCTCTGCGGCGGCCTTGTTCACCGCAATGATCGTACCGTCTCCGGCAACGCTCACATGGTTCGGATTCGTGCCTGCCGGCAGGTTAGCAACCACCTTATTGGTAGCAGGGTCAATAACCGTGATCGTGCCACCACCACGGTTGGTCACATACACCCGCTTATCGGCCTTGTTGTAGTGTGCATTCAGCGAACCGGCACCGGTCGGAATGCTTGCCACCACCTTCTTGGATTCGGTGTTCACCACAACCACATTGCCGGAGCCCTGCGACGCAACGAAGATGTTCTTGCTTACCGGATCGTAGGCAATACCTGAAGCGGATTCCACCTGGTCCTTAGGCAGATCGTAAATGGTCACCTGATCGTTGTTGCGAACATCAATCTTGGCCGCCTTAGGAGCATTCAACGAAGTGGCGAATAATTCCCCGGTCTCCTGATTGAACTCAAGGCTCATCACCCGTTCAAAGCCAGGTAGCTTGATCCGCCGCACCGGCTCATTCTTATTGGCATCAAAAACCACTACTTCATCACCGGAGGCAGCGGAAACATAGGCCAAGCTGGTCTGCTCGTCGACTACCACGTCACGCGAGTGTGCCACGGAACCCTTCGGGAAGGTCTTCACATGGCTCAAATCATCCTGCTTGTACACAGAGACGGTATTTTGCTGAGTGTTCGTCACCCATACCAAACCCTTATTATTATCCAGGCCGACGCCGAAAGCAGCATAGAACTTCTCGCCGTCCTTTTCTAGCGCATCATTCTTTGCGACGACATCCAAGGTCTTAGCATCCAGCTTGTAGATCGTGGACTTATTCGTGCCTTGTGCACTCGTCACAAACACGTGACCGGTCTTGTCATTCACTGCCGACTGGTACAGGCCCGACGGCAATTCCTTCTTCACGCCCGAATACTGGTCAACATTCAGGGACTCGGTGCTGGCATTTACTTTGGTGTTGGTCTCAAGGGTCTTGGTTTCACCACCGGCGGTGTAGGTGAAGGAAATCACCTTGCCGAAGGGGGCGTCTACCGGAACCTGGATGTCCTTAATGGTGACTTGCCCCTTGTCATCGGCGGTGCCTTCCTGGTTCTTCAGCCAGTTCACGCCCTCGGTGCCGACCGCGGTCACCTTGGCGTCTTTGGGCAGGCCAGCGGCGTGGAATTCCACTTTCGAACCGGTAGCGGCATTATTGCTGACGGCACCAGCTGGGGTGACTTCGAACGGGATCTCCACGCTGGTGTCCTTGGCAGTAGCCTTCACCGCATATTTACCGGCGGCAAGTCCCTCGGAAATAGTGACGGAACCTTGGGCTTTGCCGTCTTCGCCAACGGTGATGGCGCCACCCCGACCGGCTTTTGTTTCCTGACCATTGAAGGTAACGGTGACTTTTTCGCCCTTGGGGAAGTTTGTTAGAGAAAGGTTGAGTGCTACATCACCCTTCTTGCCGCGGCGATTATCAATCGCAGTGACCGTGGCCTTGGCTTCGCCGGTGGCCTTGGACTGCTGCTCTGCTGGCTTGTTGTCGTTATTGGGTTTATTATTGTCGGGTTTGTTGTTCCCTTGGTTGTTTTGATTGGCTTGGTTTGCCTGATTGTTGCCGTTATTGGCCTGGTCCGCTGGCTTGTTGTCAGGCTTATTGCCGTTGTCGGGCTTGTTACCATCCTGGTTGTTATTGCCGTTATTGGCGTTGTTATCCTGGTTGCCCTGGTTATTGCCATTATTGGCATTATTACCATTATCAGCCTTGTTGTCATCTTGCTTGGGCTGGGTGGGCTTTTCCGTTGGACCTTCTGCACCACACGGCTGAGTTGCATCCCCGGACTCATTGACCCAAATATCAACGCTGGTAGAAACCTGTGGGCCATTATCGTCACCACCCAAAACCGTGATGACATGCTTACCTTCCTGGAATTTATCGGTGAATTCTGCAGGAAGCACCACCTTAATGGTGAAGTTACCATCCTCATCAAGAACCGAACCAGGAGCAATCAACGTAGTCGGGGTGTCGCCACCTTGGTATGCAAAATCATCGCCGGCACTTTGATCCTTCGGCCAATCAGCCTTATTGCTGTCCAGCTTCACTGCCAGGAAGGTGTCCTCTAGCTGTTCGCCAGTGTCACGGTGAACACGCTTGGCAAACCCGGTACCACTGATTTCGACAACATCACCAGGTTTGTAGGTGCTCTGGTTTGCCGAAATGGCACCCTGGCCTCGTTCTTTCCGCTGTTCATGAGCAATGCACTGGGTTGCGGTATTATCTTCCGCGGCAGCATGCGGTATGACTGTCAAACCACCGGCAACTAACGCCAGCGAGGTCAACCCAGCGATAGCACGCTGGGTAGCAGTTCTTGCATTTGCGGTCTTGTTCATATCATGTACTTCCTCTGCCACCATATCCAGCAGAAATGATGCCGGAGATGCTGACAGTTTGGTTGAATTGGTAAGAAAAGCACGGAGGAAACTCATGTGGTCTCCGAAAGAACCACCACATATTTATTACCTCATCGGCTTGCCGTTCTGAGCGTAAACAAGTTAGGCGCAATTATCAATAGTAAGGCATGCCTTAAACCTAATAAAATACCTGGTAACAAACTTGCTAATTATAGTAAGACATATCTTTGGCACTATTTTTATGGATAGCATTCACCATGGTTAATCACAAAAAAGCATCACACGTTTCGATGACGATAAAAGGTTAGCTTTCCCTTAATGGGACCCGTCATGGGGGTGAAAAATTTTTCCAAATTACCCCCAGAATTCTATTCATCCCCCATTGGCAATCTTATATCGCGGAAGCTGCCTCCCCACTACCCCCAGACGACAGAAGCAGACAAAACCCACAAATGATACAACTATTGGTTACCCTATATCGAATCAGGCAATGACCTTAAATCTGCAAAATACCAATTATTACCAAAGTGTTGAACTAAAAATCTATCTTCTACCGGAAGAATGATGCCAAAGTTCATCGTAACGATCGGCGATCTTCTACCCCCAACTATTGTATTATTTTCGCATTCCCGAACGATGCCTGACTGCCTTCGTGTTGTGCACCGTCATTATTTCGTCACAGACGAAATACGGCGATACCTTCTCTTCTATCATGGGAGCGTGTCGCCGTATTTCAAGCAAGTGTTGAACGAGTATTGCGCAGTCCCTGCGCAACTGTTGCACCAGGTGAGTCCCTATCGACTAATTCACCTGGTCAACCAGTTATTATGATCTTCTGGAGCTAGGTCTGGGGACCAGACTTTAGAACCGAAGTTGTTCTGGAACCCAGCTGGCCGGAATCACATTGAACTTAGCCATGGCACCCAGGGCACCAGCAAACAGGCCGGTCAGACCCAGTACCGAGAACACAGTAATCAGCAGGTTCCGAATCCCCTTCAGGTTCGAAGAGGGGTTTTGCGGAGTCGGGGTGGGCTTAGGCTCCGGCTTATCGGTAGGCTTCGGATCCGCGGTGGGCTTCGGCTTCTCCGTGGGCTTTTCGCTGGTCTTCGAAGGTTCCGGCTTCGGCTGGGGATTCGGGTTCGGCTGTGGTTTCACCCCGTTGAACTTGTAGGTATACACCTCGTCAACGGGCTGACGACCCTCACCCTTAACAGTGCCAGCCTTATTCACCGTGATAATGGTGCCGTCGGCAGCAACACTAGTGTGGTTAGCGTTCTTACCTGCGGGAAGATTGGCAACAACCTTATTGGTGGCGGGATCAATGACGGTCACGGTACCAGCACCACGGTTGGTCACATATACTCGCTTATCGTCCTTGTTGTAGACGGCATTGAGTGCACCAGCACCAGTGGGGATGGTGGCAACAACCTTCTTAGTTTCGGTACTCAGCACGACTGCTTCACCGGAGCGTTGCGAGGTGACAAACAGGTTCTTGCTTACCGGATCATAGGCAACACCGGCACCAGATGCGAAGTTCTTCGGCAGGTTATAGATGGTCACTTGGTTGCCGTTACGCAGATCAATCTTGGCTGCCTTGGGGGTACCGCCAGATGCGGTAAATAGTTCACCGGTGTCCTGATTCAGGTCCAGGCTCATAACCCCATCGAAACCATCAAGCTGGATGGTGCCAATCGGCTGGTCTTGGTTTAGGTCGAAGACCACAACTTTGTTGGCGTTATCACCGCCGACAACCGAAACATATGCTAGGCCAGTCTTTTCATCAATGGCCACGTCGCGGGAGTGCGGTGCAACATCCTTCGGGAAGGTCTTCACGTGGGTCAGGTCGCTCTGCCGGTATACTGACACGGTGCCTTGACGGGTATCGGTCACCCAAACAAGGTTGCGGGTGTTATCCAATGCAACGCCGTAAGCAGCGTAAACGTTGTCCGCACCGTCTTTTTCTAGTGCATCGTTCTTTGCGACGACATCTAAAGTCTTCAGATCCAACTTGTAGATGGTGGACTTGGAGGTGCGCTGCGCGCTAGTAACGAACACATGACCGGTATCATTATTGACGGCCGACTGGTACAGGCCAGAGGGTAATTCCCGTTTGATGCCACTGTACTGGTCGACGCTCACCGGTTCGGTGCTGGCGTTCACCTTGTTGGTGGTCTCTGCTTCAACCTTCTTACCATCATTGGTGGTGTAGGTGTAATAGACGATCTCACCAAATTTAGCATCAGCTGGGATCTGAACGTCGGTAATGGAAATTTGGCCATTTTCTGGAACAACCGCATCCCACACCTGCTTCTTGGTCAACCAGTTTTGGCCATCGGTGCCGACTGCGGTGATTTTAGCACCGGCGGGCAGACCAGCACCATTGAAGGTAACTGCGGAACCTGCGGCAGCGTTATCGCTCAGGGTAGCAACGGGGTTGACCTGGAACTTCGCATTGGCATGGGTGTCTTTGGCAGTCACTGTGATTTCGTACTCACCTGCGGGCAAATCCCTCAGGGTAACGGATCCCGTGGCCTTACCGGTTTCGTCAACCGTGACTTCTTTGTCCAGTGGGATTTCCTTATCGTCATATTTGACGCTGACTTTTTCTCCCTTGGGGAATCCTTCCACGGAGAACTTGACGGAAATATCACCCTTCTTACTCCACCGACCGTCGGTTGCGCTAACAGAAGCCGATGCCGAAGCCGAAGCATTGGTATTCGGCTGCGGCTGGGGGTTCGGATTTGGCTGCGGATTTGGGTTTGGCTGCGGTTGCGGCTGTGGGTTGGGTTGCGGGTTCGGCTGCGGCTGAGGTTGCGGCTGTGGATTCTGGTTGTTCACGCCACAAGCATCATCATCATTCCCGGTTTCATTCACCCAAATCTCGGTGCTCTTGGAAACGGTTGGGCCACCATCGGCACCACCAAGAACCGTAATGATGTGTTTGCCAGGCTTGAAGTTATTATCAAACTCTGCTGGAAGCACTACTTCTGCTTCAAAACCGTCGTCGGTCAGCAGGTGAGAGGGGACAATCAAGGTGGTGGCATCACTGCCATCCTTGAATTCCAGCAGGCTACCGTCTTCCTGTACTGGCCACGTGTTGGAATTGGAATCCAACTTCAGTGCCAAATATGGATTAGCGATCGGCTGGCCATTGCTTTGACGTGCATCAAAGACTGCACCATTGAGCTTGACAACATCACCGGGCTTGTAGGTGGACTTGTCTGCACCAAAAGCACCAGCCCCATTTTCGCCACGAGCCTTATTAACAACACACTGACTGGTTTGTTGCTGCGCACTAGCATAGGGCATCACGGTGAGGGTACCGGCAACAAGAGCCAGCGATGTCAGCCCAGCAATGGCACGCTGGGTGGCGTTTCTTGCAACTACATTTTTCATGATCCACGCTTCCTCTACGCGCGATAACTAGCAGGATCACCACGTGTTACCGCTTGTAGTTTGGTCAATTTTGACAAGAAAAGCACAAGGAAACTGATAACAAACATCGAAAAGATCGCTGTGTTTTCAGCACCTTGTCAGCTTGACATCCACGAATGTAAACGAACTATCGACGAAGCACAATAGCGAGCTGCGTGCCAAAATCTGATAAAACCCCTGGTAGCAAACATGCGATAAAGAAAGCTAACCCTAAGATCACTTTGTATATACTTACATTCACCAAGCTAGCCTATATAAAAGTCTCTACATTTAGATGATTATAAAAACTTATGGTTTCCTTAAATGTTAAATGGAAAAAAGATCAAAAATTTTTCCGAATTCACCCCCAAATTCCTGTCAAAACCCACAAAGTATGTCGTATATCATTTTTGATGCCCATAGATTTAGGGGCAACTATCAGAGAGGCCATGTTGAAGGATCAGATATCAACCTATGGCCTAAAAATCAACCTTGAACATTGTTTTAACTTGCGCATGGCGCCCAATATGTTAATCAATTGCGATCAATTGCCGTGTGTGGATTAGTACATAAATATGTACGAAAGGCTACCCCTGAGTTCATCGTCGAAAAGCTCTATAATCCGCAGGCTGGGACTGTTTTACCCATGGAAAGGCTGTATTTTTATCATCGCAGACAAAAATACAGTGGAGTCTTTCGGGGACTGCCACTGTGTTTGGGGATATGCTTCGGTTCAGGCACCAGAGTTGCACTGGAATCCAGCTGGTTGGGCTCACTGGGCGAATGGGATGGCCTTGGATTCCTCGGTATCCTGAGCGTTTGAGTTTTTGCTGGTTTGTCGCCTTCAACACTCACTTCTCTACCAACGCTTTACGACGTTGCGTCTCCACAACTCGCCCATAACAAAAAGGTGCAGCAATGCGGTTAGGCATTGCTGCACCTTAACTTCAGTTACCAAATGACGCTCATGAATTCATTTGGATTTCTGATCCCCTACCGGAATTGCGGAGGGAGCCATTCCTTCGGGATCATGTTGGCGTGTGCCATAGCGGCAACTGCACCAGCAATGATGCCGGTCAGGCCAAGCACGGAGAAGATCGCAATGAGGATAGTCCGATACTTGCCCAGCTTGCTGCTGAGATCCTGGCTGCCGGTCGGCGGCTTCGGCTTCGGGTCCTCGCTCGGCTTCGGCTTCTCGGTTGGCTTCTGAGTGGTGGACTCAGAGGTGGAAGGCTTCGGCTGCGGAGGCGGAGTCGGCGCATTGTACTTGAAGGTGTAGATTTCATCGACATGTTGATCTACACCACTGTCCTTGAAAGCGTTGTTGACCACTGCAACAGTGCCGTTAGGCGCAATGCTCAAGTGACTTGGTTCATCACCAACCGCTAGGTTAGAAACAACCTTATTGGTAACTGGATCAACTACTGTGAGCGTGCCAGCATCATGGTTCACCACATAGACTCGCTTATCCGTGGGATTATACCGTACATCCAACGTACCTGCACCAGTTGGGATGGTAGCAACAACCTTCTTAGTCTCAGTACTCACGACCGAAACTTCGCCGCCACCAGTACCCACAAAGATGTTTTTGCTTGCTGGATCATATGTAGCGCCAAGGACTGTTTCCGCTCCCTTAACAGTGAAGCGTTCAACCTTCTTGCCATCAGCAAGATTGACCTTTGCTACCTGCGGGTCAGCAGAATCACCTGAGGTAGCAATCAACTGGTTGGTTTGCTTATCCAAAGACAGGCTTGCAACCTTCTCGAAACCATCCAACTTGACTGTACCAATAACTCCAGTCCCATCCTCATCAGCATTCATATCAAGGATGGAAATTTCATTACCTTCGCCTGCCACGTAAGCAAGATTTGCCTTTTCATCAACAACTACGCTTGTAGCACCCCGAATTGGCGCCTTAGAGAAGGTCTTAACATGAGTCAAATCACTCTGTCGATAGACTGAAACAGTCCCAGTCTCAAAGTTGGTTGCCCAAACCTGATTCTTGTTATCCAGGGCAATACCATCAGCGGCATAACCCTCATAGATATCGGTCTTAGCCTTAACATCCAAGGTCGTAGCGTCAAGCCGGTAGATGGAGTACAAGCCTTCAGCTGAACGACGGGTCACAAAGATGTTGTTAGAGCTGGAATCAAATGCCGATTGATAAAGAGAGCTAGGCAAAGTCCGCTTAGCTACAGCATACCGATCAATGTTGCTGGTCTCAGTACTGGAAGTCACCTTAGAATCAAGCAGCACTTCATATTCTTTGCCATCTTCTTTTGCCAAATAGGTGAAGAAGATAGGGTCGCCGGACTTAGCATCGGCCGGAATCAGCACGCCTCGAATAGCAACTTCCCCCCTATCATTAGCAAGAGCGTTGACGGATTGGTCGTGCCGCAACCAGTTTGCGCTGTCAGTACCAACAGAGATAATCTTATCTCCCTCTTTCAAACCACTGGCTTCGAAATCCACCTCTGATCCCGCTGCCGTACCACCCGTAATCAAACCTTTGACATCAGGATTCGTTGGTTTAGGAGCAGCTTCTTTCAGCAACTGTGGTGCATTTGCGAGTGCGACAGCAGCGGCGCCTTCAGGCAAAGCTGCATCCTCTGCGGCGGCTTCAGGGGCAGCGGCTTCTGCCGGGGCGGCCTCTTCAGCTGCTGCGTCGTTGTTGGGTTCTGCTGTAGCAACTACTGGTTCAGCAGGTTCATCTTGCGCACCAGCATAGGGCATGACGGTCAGCCCACCGGCAACAAGTGCCAGGGAGGTCAACCCGGCGATTGCTCGCTGGCTTGCAGTCTTGGGAAGTAAGTTCTTCTTCATATCACTTTCCTCGCTGTTCGATGTGACGTATCAAGCCGGGGGAGGAACCAAATAACAATCTCATGAGAGATTTTTGTTTTCAGCCCCCGTGGTGGCTTGTCATCACCGACCATAAACAGGCTTCTTCACAGAGCGCAATAGCCTTTGGAAATCATCACCACGCGCCAGATTCTCAGAAACCGCAGGTAGCAGACATGCCAAGCGTAAAGACTCATCAGTAGCGTTCTTTCTACTTACATGTGTTTGGCATGGTAAACACCTGAAAAACAGCATTATGCAATTACATAAATAGAGTCTCAGCTAACTTTAAGAAAAATGCTGGAAAATTGCTGGAAAAAATCTTGAAATTACCCCCGTTTTCCTGTCAGAAACCCGACAGTTGGCCAGACTCTATGTTTGATACTGCTGTAAATTGCCCCCATTTATGGGGGCATCAAAAGAATTTTCCTGCAGAATTACCAAAACGCCGGCAACTGCCCTTAATTTTATGGGCTAAAAAGTTCAAAATCAAATCCGTGATATTACCCCCATAAATCAGGGCAGCAAACCTACTAAACTCGCTCTTTATTAGGCTCACCTATGATTTGATTGTTTACCCTATGTAGGGGCATGATTACTTAGGTATCCAACCTTTCGACAAGTCCCGTGCCCCCAAAAAGCTGCATGTCAGCTCATCTTTATTTTGACAACACACAACATGACCAATCGACATATCACCATGAAAAACCCACCCCAGCACATTATCATCACCGGTGCTACTGGCGGAATTGGCGCTGCCTGCACTAAACTATTTCGGTCGCACGACCATGTAGTAAGCACATGGGATATACCCGAAGTAGATGTCACCGATATCCACCAGGTCACAGAGCAGTTCCGACAGGACGTCGACAAACATGGACCAGTAGCTGCATTGGTACATTGCGCTGGTGTCATGGAACCAGACTCTGCTACCAATCCGCAAAATACCAGGAATATGACCATCAATTATGGGGGTGTGGTGAACGTATGTTCTGTCGTCGCAAAGCACATGCAGGAGCAACGAGCTGGGGCGATTGTCGTTGTGTCGTCGAACGCCGCCACGACACCTCGCGTCGGCATGGCTAGTTATGGGGCGTCCAAGGCGGCGGTAACGGCATGGGTGCGCACACTGGCGTTGGAATCTGCGCAGTTCGGGGTGCGATGCAATGTAGTCTCGCCAGGGTCGACGGATACCCCCATGTTGCGGGGGATGTGGCAACCAGACACGGACCAGTCCGAGCAGGTCATTGCCGGCACACCACAGGAATATCGGTTAGGAATCCCGCTGCAGAAACTCGCCCAACCTGCGGATATTGCGGAAGCCTGCGCGTTTTTGATCTCCCCAGCAGCCGGGCACATCACCATGCACGACCTGCGGGTTGATGGCGGCGCCACCCTCGACTCATAACTCACTCACCATTCAAGGAGCATAATGGCTATTCCCCAACTCTCCCCCTACGAGATTCCCCCACTGCCCACAAACCAGGCCGCACACTGGCAGCTCGATCCCAAGCGTGCAGCATTATTAATCCACGACATGCAGGAATACTTCATTGCCGCATATGACCGTAATGCGAATCCCATGAGCACGGTTTTATCGAATATTCAATCGATTATTTCATTCGCTGACTCACACGGCATGCCGGTATTTTTCTCCGCGCAACCGCCAGCACAGCACTGGTCACGTCGAGGCCTGCTTAACGACGTGTGGGGCACCGGCATCGTCACGGATGCCCAGGCAGCCATTATCCCAGAGCTAGAGCCCGCAGCCGCACATCACCAGGTAATTACCAAATGGCGATATTCTGCATTCGAACGAACAGACCTGGAACAGGCACTGGCATTCACCCGACGCAACCAGCTTATTATCACCGGAGTGTATGGTCATATGGGATGTCAAGTAACCGCGGTGGATGCCTTCATGAAAGACATTCAGCCCTTCATGGTCGGCGACGCCATTGCGGATTTCTCGGCCACGGAACACGCCGAGGCCATGTCGTGGGTGGCCAAACGCAGCGGCATGGTCATAAGCACCGCGGAGGTACTCAGTGCATAGTTTTATCTTCACCGAATCCGGTTTAACCCTGACCGCGTGTGGGGTGGCCCAAGAGTTTGACCGAATTTCTGATGCGAACGAGTATTTGCATGATGGGCTTTCGTTGATAGTGGGGGCGTTACCATTTCATCGCACCGACGCACCCCGACTATTTGCCCCACGGGAATACAAATTCTCGTCAGAACCGGTGACGCTGGAATCACCGGACGCGCTGCCCGCGGTTGCAAGCGTGGATTTCCTCCCGCCGCTGTCTGTGCACCAGCAACGCATTGAGCAGTGCATCGCCAAAATTCAGGCCGGCACCCTGGACAAACTGGTGCTTTCCAGGGCGGAGCGGTTTCATTTCACCGGTCCAGTGAACCCCGAGGCTGTGCTGGCCGGCTACATGGCGAGCGCCGGCACGGGTTTCGGATACCTGGTAGAGCTGGCGGACGGCGAATTCTTTATCGGTCCCAGCCCCGAGGTGTTGATAAAGAAGCAGGGCCGAGAAATCTCATCATTTCCGCTGGCAGGAACCGCCATGCGTAGCACAGACCCGGAATTAGATCGCGCAATCGCCGCCAATTTACAGGCCTCGGAAAAAGACCTACACGAGCATTCGTTTGTGACCACGGGCATCAGGGAAGCACTCGCACCCCTGTGTACGCAACTGGAGATCCCAGCGATTCCGCTGGTGATGCACACCGCCCACACCTGGCATTTGGGCACCCCGATCAGGGGTATTTTGCGGCCGGACGTAGACATGTCGGCCCTGGACTTGGCGCAGCTCCTCCACCCCACGGCCGCGGTCAATGGGCACCCGGCACAGATTGCCGCGGAGCTTTTGGCTAAGCAAGAACCGGATCGTGGGTTCTATTCCGGCGCAGTAGGGTGGGCCAATGGCCGGGGCGATGGCGAATGGCGGGTGGGGATCCGCAGCGCGCTCATCAGCGGAGATACCGTAACCGCCTATGCCGGCGGCGGGATTGTCGCAGACTCCGTGGCGGCGGACGAACTGCAGGAAACCCACACGAAGTTGGGCCCAATCCGCTCCGCACTGGGCATACTGTAGGGCCGGTTGGTGGCGATCACAGAAAGACAATGAGGGATAGCAATGGGAGTGACCAAATGAGTTTGTACCCGGCCGATTTTGTGGAATTATACCGGCGGGAAGGATTGTGGTTAGACGAGACGTTTGCCACATTTTTTGCCGATGCGGCGAACCGGTTTTCCGACGCCGAGGCGGTGGTAGGACCAGACCATACCGGTGTTGAGCATCGCCTGACCTACCGTGAGCTGGCGGATTATAGCGCGCAGGCTGCCGGAGTCCTGGCCGCACATGGTGTTGGCCAGGGGGATTTCGTGGTGGTACAGCTGCCCAACATCGTGGAATACGTAGTAGCGATCGGGGCGGTGTTCCGCCTGGGGGCGCGTCCGGTGTTTGCGCTCCCCGCACACCGACAGGCAGAGCTCACCCATTTTGTGAACCAGTCGGGGGCGAAAGCGCTCATAACAACCGGCGTGTGGAATGGGTTCGACCATCGGGAATTGGCCCGGGAGCTGAATATCACCACGCTGGTGATCGCGGAGGATCCGCAAGAATTTTCGAGGTTCACATTCGCGGATTGGGCCGAGGCGAAACCGGTACCGGCGGCGCAGGTTGATCCCCTTGATATTGCGTTCTTACAGGTGTCGGGCGGCACGACAGGGATACCAAAGCTCATCCCCCGCAGTCACGCGGACTACCTGTATTCGGTGCGAGAGTCCGCACGAATTTGCGAACTTACCCCGGAGACCAGATTCTTGGTGGTATTGCCGGTCTCCCATAACTTCACCATGAGCTCCCCGGGGATTCTCGGGGTGTTATGGTCGGGCGGCACGATCGTGCTGTGCCCGGAGCCCACGCCGTCGACAAGCTTTACGCTGGTGGCACGGGAACGGATCACGTTGTGCGCGCTGGTTCCACCGCTGGCGTTGGCGTGGCTGGCCATGGCGCCGGTGCTGCACCCCGACCTGAGCAGCCTCAAGGTGTTGCAGGTGGGTGGGGCGAAGTTCACCCCGGAGGCGGCGAAACGCATCGCACCGGAGCTTGGCTGTCGGCTGCAACAGGTGTTTGGCATGGCGGAGGGACTGGTGAATTACACCCGGCCGGACGACAGCGAAGAGCTGGTCATTGGCACGCAGGGCCGACCCATGTCGCCGTTTGACGAGGTACGGGTGGTTGACGATGCGGGCAATGATGTGCCACCTGGTGAGCGCGGCCGGTTGCTCACCCGCGGCCCATACACGATTCGTGCCTATTGGGGCGGGGTGGACAAGGAGTCCTTTACCGAGGACGGGTTTTACGCCAGCGGTGACCTAGTGCGACAGCTACCGTCGGGGCATCTCATCGTTGAGGGTCGGGACAAAGACCAAATCAACCGGGGTGGGGAGAAAATCTCCGCCGAGGAGATCGAGGACCACCTGATTTCCCACGATTTGGTGCATGATGCGGCAATCATTGCGGTGCCGGACCGGCTACAGGGAGAGCGTTCGTATGCGTTTGTGGTGCTCACCGATGGCGCACGGTTGGATGCCACGGTTTTGCGTGACTACCTGCGAAAACGTAGGGTTGCCGACTATAAGATCCCGGATTATTTCGAATTTGCCGAGAGCTTCCCAACTACCGGGGTGGGGAAAACCAATCGCCGGGAATTGCGTCGGATCGTGCAGGAATATGTTTCGGCGAAAACCCAACAGCAAGAAGAATCAACGAATTAATAGAAAGGCGGCATCATGACCGAAACAAAAATCATCACAGACGTGGCGGAATCCCTGGGGGTAGCGCCGGATACGCTCACCCCGGACACCAACCTGACGGACGCCGGGCTGGATTCGCTACGGCTCATCATGCTGGTGGAAAAATGGCGTGCGGAGGGCGTGACTGTGGATTTCCAAGACATACTCACCCGGGCGACGCTAGCAGAATGGTTCGAACTGTTTCAAAGCTAATATGCCTATTTTTTACACCGATGACCAGCTCATTGAGCTAATATCGCAAAGCAATGATCCATCGAATGCGTGGTCGATTATTTGGGAAACCATCACCCGCGAGGGCACACCGTTAGTGGACGAAGATTCCCTGCGGATGACGTTCCTGTTTGATGCGGCAGCCGTATCAGATATGGATGTGGAGTCGGTGCATGTTTGGATTAATCGGCTCACGGACAAGGAACGGGTGACGCAAGGGTTTATGAAGAACATCCCCGATACCACGGTGTGGGTGCGAACGATAGAGGTGCCGCCCAGTCTGCGGGCAGCATATTGTTTTCGGATAAATGCCGGCGAACACCGCCCACCGGGACATAATAGGTATCCGCATCGACGCGACCCCCATGCCCGTAATGGGCATCTGGTGATAGATGGTGACTATGGATTATCCTTGTTGCAAGGCCCGGACGTGGTGGAGGTGCCGGAATCTTCGGCCTGGCAACACGTGGATTTAGCCCATCCAAGCCGGTCGATCACGGGTTCGATTTCTGGGCTGCCCACATACCTGTATTTACCAATCATTCCGCACAAGGATCTGCCCTTGGTGGTCCTGATTGATGCGGATGTGTGGTTCCAACGGTTGAAGCTGGACCAGGTGTTGGACTATCTCATTGCACAGGGACACATGCCCGCGTGTGCCATACTCGGCATCGGTTTTACCGATCCCGCAAAGCGACGCCGACTGTTGGGTGCCAACAATGAGCTGACCGCTTTACTTACCGGTCCCGCCGTGGAATACGCACAGCGGCAAGCACTATCGGCGGGCCATACCATAGCGCACGATACCGTCATTATTGCTGGTCAAAGCCTTGGCGGACTGACCTCCCTGTGGGCGGCATTGCGCCACCCGGACCGAATCCGGTCCGTGATCGCCAGCTCCCCATCGCTGTGGTGGCGCCCGGAGGATGGGTGCACACCGGCCGACCTCGCCACTATTAATGTGCCGTGGCTGGTAGAGCAGATATTGACCGAAGCCCCCAATCATTCCGCGCATTCCGCTTCCAACACCTGCGACATGCTTCCGCCCGCCTATTTGGATGTGGGGATCCGGGAGGGAATGTCGGTCGCACATATGCACGGCCTGCATTTCGCCATGACCAGCCACAATTGGGAACATAAGTTCGAGGTATGGGATGGGGGTCACGACTTTGCCTGGTGGCGAGAGGCCCTGCCACACCGGTTGAGTCAAACCCTGCGCACCTTGCCGCCAGCCACGGTAAATTACCAATAATCATAAGGATAACTAATCATAATGTCCCCGCTATCCCCCACGTTCACACTCAGCCCTGGCCAACGCGCCATTTGGTTCGCTCAGCAAACCAATCCGACCAGCACGGAATACCAGTGCGCAGAATTACTCACCTTCGACACCATGGTGGATGTGGAGGTATTATCACAGGTCATCGCCAATTGTTTGGAAACGCTGCCGGTGTTTCAGGCGCATTATGCAGGCCCGCACGAGGCAACGGCGTGGCCGCACCGCATCGCGGTGGAGCACTATGGCACGGTTGCGGGGGACGTGCAGCAGTGGGCGGCGCAGCGCATCACCGAGGTGACGGATCCGGCGCTGCGGGGCGACACGTTGACGAAGCACTGGCTAGGGACCCTGCCGGATGGCAGGGTGGTGTGGCTGGCCCGGTTCCATCACATCACCGGGGATGGTTTTGCCATCAATGCCCTATTGTCGTGGTTGGGTGAGGCCTACACTGCGCACATGGCGGGCAAACCCCTGCCCAAAAACCATCTGACCTGTGATTATTCGACCATTTCGGATGTGGAGCCCACACAGGAGGTGGCGGATTATTGGGCTCACGCGGAGGTGTCCGCACCGGAGTCGATCATGTCCGCCCAGCCCGCGGACGACGAAATGGTGCTGGCCAGCACGGTCATATCCACGGCGGAACGGGCAAAGTTGCACGCCATCCACCCCGTGGAGATGGAGACCTTGGCCACGGTGGCTGCATTTTATGTTTCCGCGTTCTCTAGCCCCGATGCGGCGACGGTGACGTTGGGCATGCCGCTCATGAACCGGCCGTTGGGACAGTCGCAGGTGGCGTTGACCCCCATGGTGTCGGTGTTGCCGCTGGTGGTGCCGGTTTCTTCCGAGCAGCCCATGACCATCCCGGAGGTGGCGCAGGCGTTTCGGGGGTTGCGTGCGCACGCGGCGATCCGCACCGACCAGTTACGCCAGGTCCTGGGGGTGACCGATCCCCACCGGCATGTGGTTGGCCCACACGTAAATATTCGCCCGTTTACGCCCGAGTTTCAGTTCGGATCGGCGGTTGCCCGCCTGACAACGATCTCCGTAGGCCCCATCAATGATTGTGAACTGGTGTTCCAATCTTTGCCGGATGGCGGCCTGGAAATCATCGTCATGGCCCGGGGAAGTAATCTGAAGCTCGATGTGCATCGACATGCAAACCGGTTGGCTCACCTGATTCGAAAGATCGCTGAACGGGGAAATTTTGATGGTGTTTCGGTTGCCACGACGGCAGAGCTGGCAGAGATTGCAGCAGCAAATGACACAGCACATGAGCTGCCCGCTCGAAGCCTGCCGGAGCTCATCGAGTTCAATCGAACAAGGACTCCCATGGATGTCCTGGCGTTGGGCATATGGTACGACAGCAAGATCAGTAGTGGCCAGGGCCCGCGGGGCACGTTTGCGTGGCGCACGTGGGCGCAGGTGTGGGCCGCGGTTGATGATCGGGTCGCGGTGCTGCGCGACCTGGGCTTGGGGCCCGGCCATGTGGTGGCGGTGCATCTGGAGCGCAGCGAGGAGTTTCTCCTGACGGTGGCGGCGGCCGCCAGCCTGGGGATTGCCTGGTGTCCCATCGACCCGGACCTGCCCCCGGACCGTAAGGTCCACATGGTGGCAACGAGTAACGCCGCGGCTGTGGTCACGCTCACCCCGGTAGCCGACACGGTTGTGGACGACGCCACCACTGGCATTACCACCATTGATGCCGCGAATTGGCGGGTGACGCGGCGGGCGGAGATTCCTGCGACCGGCGACCCGGAGTGCGCGTATATTCTGTTCACCTCGGGCTCCACGGGCACTCCTAAGGCTGTGGGGGTTTCCCAGGTGGGTATTGCTAACCGGTTGGAATGGATGTGCGATTATTATATCCTCGGGCCGTTTGATCGGGTGCTGCATAAAACCCCAAGTTCGTTCGACGTGTCCGTGTGGGAATATTTGTTACCGTTCACCCATGGCATCTCGACGGCTATCGCATCGCCGCAGGCACACCGCAATCCTGAGGAGATTCTGGCCCACCTGCGCGTGGGGAAAATCAGCGTCTGCCACTTCGTTCCCTCGGCGCTGAAGGCGTTTTTGACCTATGCGTCGTATGCGGATAACCAACCAGATTTGCCGAAATTACGTATGGTTATCACGTCCGGGGAGGCCCTGGATTCGGGAGTGGCCCAACGCTGCCGGGCCTTGTTGGGTGTTGCGGTTCATAATCTTTATGGCCCCACCGAGGCAGCCATTGATGTGACCGCCCACACGGTCACGGACGCGGATCGGATCATTCCCATTGGGGCACCGGTGTGGAATACCCGCATCTATGTGGTGGATCGGTATGGTCAGCCGGTGCCGCCCGGGGTGCCAGGTACGTTGTTGATTGCCGGCTGCCAAGTGGCGTTGGGCTACGTGGGCCAGCCGGAGTTAACGGCGCAGCGGTTCCGTCCAGACCCGGATTATCCCGGCGAACAAATATACGATTCCGGGGATCGGGCGTTGTGGCATGGTGGGGAGTTGTATTACCTGGGCCGGTCGGATGGTCAGGTGAAGCTGCGGGGTCAGCGCCTGGAGTTGGGCGAGGTGGAGTCCGCGGTCGCTACCGTGCATGGTGTGGCGCAGGCGGCCGTTGCCGTGAAGGAGGTGGGTGGCGATAAGGCGCTTGTGGCATATTGCGTTCCCACCCCCGGTGCCGACCCTCAGGCAATTCCCGAGGAGGTCTTGACGGCCACGAAGGCGGTTTTACCTGCGTTTATGGTTCCGAGCTTCGTTCTTGTCGTGCCGGAGCTGCCGATGACTCGCAATGGGAAATTGGATGCCTCAGCGCTCCCCTCCCCCGCCCCGCAGGCGGTTTCTACTGTCGCGGACGCCACCCCTGCCGAGCGTCGGGTGTTGCAGGCGTTCAGCGAGGTGCTGGGCACGCCGGTCGCCGATGTGGATGCGAACTTCTTCGCGTTGGGTGGTAGTTCCCTCAGCGCGGTCATGGTCGCAGTGGCGTTGGATGGGGTTCATATCGCAGATGTGTTCGCGCACCCGACCGCCCGATCCTTGGCCCAGCTTATCGACGCCCCCAGCGCGGGTGACGCCGGCTTCGCGGAGGTCATCACCCTTCACGAGCACCATGGTGGCACCCCGGTGTTGTGCTTCTATCCGGCCGGCGGCTTGAGCTGGTCTTACACCACCCTGGTGCGTATGCTGGCGGATCGGGAGTATCCCGGGGGCGTGTTTGGGTTCCAGGCACCGGGCATTCTTGACGAGTCGGAGCGCGCCACCAGCATCACGGATTCCGCCGCCCGGATTTGCGAACACGTTATCGGTTCCATGGGGTTTTCGCGGGTCGCATTGGTGGGCTGGTCGGTGGGTGGTGTGCTGGCTCATGAGGTGGCCACCCAGTTAACACAACGCGGGATTAAGGTCGAACATGTGATCGTTTTAGATGCTTATCCGGCAACGGTATGGCGGCAGTTGCCCGCCCCGGACGATCGGCGGCTTTGGCAGGGGGTGCTGGCCATGGCGGGGATCACTGCGGATCGTGAGCTCACTCCCGCCGAGGTTGTGGCGGCAATGCGGTCGCGGGGCGGCGTGTTTGCCGAGCTTCCGCCCACCGCCCTGGATGGGATTCGAACCATGGTGAAACATAATGCTTACCTGATGCGGGATCATCACACTTCCCACTATCCGGGTGAGCTGATTCACGTGACCGCGGCGGCGGAACTCCCGGAGCGGGACCCTCGGCTGGTGGCGTCCGCGTGGGAGCCGCACGTTGGTACGCTCACCAGTTATCACGCGAATGTACGGCATCCAGGTATGGTGAGTCCGGAAGTGTTATCCCAGGTGGCCGCCATTATTAGCGGTGCTCCCACAACGTGGTGATGGGCAAAAGATACTGCCAATCACGGTAGCGTCGTGAGTGCATGCCGGTGTGGAGAATGACACCGGCAATGACTTGATCGCCTAGCGCCTGCCGCAGGCGTTCCATGGTGGCAAAGTCTTCGATGGCGGGTTGGGTGTTGGTGGTGACGTCGATGAGGACGACCCGGCCATCGACAAGCTCAACCACGACGCCAACGGTAGCGCCATCGCGGGTGCGAAAATGTCTCAGCCGAAACGATGTCGCGCTCCAGGTTTGCTGCGTAACCAGTTGTTGGACGACAAACTGCTCCAATAGCTGACGAAAATATGTTCTACTGCGGGGTATGTCGATCTCTCCGGCGCTAAAGCCCACGTTTTGGGCGGTGAGTCCGGTGTCTAGCAGGAGGCTTTTCGCTGCGCTTACCGAACGTTTATTCGCAGCACTGTGCCAGCCAGGGAGGTCGATAATGACGCCAGCGGCCCGCAGGGTCATCATGGCGACCCGAGCTTCACGTTCGGTAATGCCCAATTCCCGGGAAAGTCGCGCTTGCACGATCTCGGTGACGGGTGTGGTGGCAAGCAGGGCTACAACCCGCCGGAGCACGTCATTTCGCAGTCGGGCGCACAGGTTGCGGGTGTAGTTTCGGCACCAGCGGGCCTGGCTTTTCGTGGTGGCGCACCCCAGGGCCATGGGCATGCCGCCGCGGGTCACCCGCAGCGTCACGGCCTGCCTATTAATGTAGCTTCTCGGCGGGTATTCCACCGGTGGCCGAGCAATGATCCAGGTGACGAAGTCTTCCGGTGTGGCATGCTCGTCGATTTCGCCCTGACTGAGTGGATGAACCGTCACGTGACCGATGTCCGCAGTATCGTGGTCGACACCGCAGCCGGCAGAATCGACCACGAGGAAGCGCCCATCCCAACCGCCGAATTCCGCCAGGCCACATATATGGTCCAGCAGTTCGGGCGCGTAGTGGATGCCATCAATCACCAGCAACTTGCCGGGGGCCTGCCGGACGAATGCGACTGGCTCCTGGTAGGCGAACGCATAGGGGTCGGGGTCATCAAGGTCGACGAAGATCCCGCCAGTTCTATCTGCCAGGTCGCGGGCGATAACGCTTTTGCCCACCTGTGGGGCGCCGTGGAGTGCCACCACCGGGAAATGAGCGAGCAGGTTTTGGATTTCTTGGGTGGCGAAACGTGGTTTTATTGGCATAATCCCCAGGGTACTAGGGTCATACATCATTGAAGCTTTTATTAGTTATTGGGAAACCAAGCCACACTAGCAAGTAGCAAATCGGAAAGAACACGTCATTTGCCTTGGTTTTTGGAGAATCGCTGCACGAGTCACTGAACCATGCTTCTCCGGGCGCCAGATCAACTTCAGCATATGCATTGTTCATGATGATTGAGCACTAGACGCCGGCATTCCAGCCCAGGCTATCGTGTCTCAGCAAAAATCGGAGTACAATGGCGATGCCAGCGTAGACCATGGACGGTATCTTCCCTGGCAGCCGACTAGATTTCAGGCTTCATGTGCATTTTGAGCATATGCAATAACTGAATCATGAAAGAAGATATATAAATATGAACGAAAAGCAAGCGCAGACCCTCGGGTGGATTGCGACTGCAATGTCAGTGATGATGTACGTGTCGTACATTCCACAAATCATGAGCAACCTGAGTGGGCACAAGGGTGATTTTATTCAGCCATCTGTGGCCGCGGTGAACTGTACCTTATGGGTGATCTATGGTTTGTTCAAAAAACAGCGTGACTTGCCTCTGGCTGCGGCCAACATGCCGGGGATCGTCTTTGGCCTGATTGCCGCATCAACCGCACTCCTGTAGCCACTGTCAACGTGTATATTTTTAGCGCTCACCACCAAATAGTGTGATGCGCCCGCCTGTATTGCCCTCACGCCCCCATCTACCCTCCGAGGCGGTGCCGGGTTTCAGGTGACGTATCCGCATAGACTTCTCCGAATACCAGCTAGCCAGAAGCTATAGCGATAGAACTGCTGCTTAGCAAAGTGCAGCCCACAAAATCCTGCCCACTTTAGCCGTCGTAAAGCAAAATAGCACAAACGCCCCCAACAATGATTGCTGGGGGCGAATGCGGATAGTGCTTGAAGTGCTACTGGAAAGTTACCGGGCCTTCTCGACGATTTCGACGAGCCGGAAATGCTTGTCCTTCGACAGCGGCCGGGTTTCCTCGATGCGAACCAGGTCGCCAATACCGGCAATCTCGTTCTCATCGTGCACCTTCACCTTGGAGTTGGTGCGGATGGTCTTACCATATAGTGCGTGCTGTTTCCGGTCTTCCAGCTCCACAACGATGGTTTTCTGCATCTTGTCCGACACCACATAACCGGTGCGAACCTTGCGGGAGCCCTTGGTCTTCTTGTTCACGTTTGCCTCACTCATAATTAAGCCTCAGCTCCCGGAACCACAGACAAGCCCAGCTCGCGCTCACGAATAACCGTGTAGATACGGGCAATGTCGTGCTTGACCGTGCGCAGGCGACGGTTGTTGGTCAACTGGCCGGTGGCGGCCTGGAAGCGCAGGTTAAACAGCTCTTCCTTGGCCTCGGCCAGGCGGTTTTCAAGCTCCTTAGCGCTCAGTTCGCGCAACTCGTGTGCGGGGGTACCGTTAGCCATTAGA
The DNA here is from genome assembly GCF_011612265.2 of Corynebacterium matruchotii. NCBI lineage: Bacteria > Bacillati > Actinomycetota > Actinomycetes > Mycobacteriales > Corynebacteriaceae > Corynebacterium > Corynebacterium matruchotii. The sequence continues at coordinate 2,282,724 of NZ_CP050134.2, forward strand.
ACTGGTCCTCCTTCTTGAGAATACGAACCTTGCAGGGGAGTTTCTGGCCGGCGCGGCGCAGTGCTTCTAGAGCCATTTCCTCATTGGGGTAGCTCATTTCAAACAGGATGCGACCTGGTTTGACGTTAGCGATCCACTTTTCCACCGGGCCTTTACCGGAACCCATACGCACGCCGAGCGGCTTTTGGGTCAGGGGACGGTCCGGGAAAATATTGATCCACACCTTACCGCCACGCTTGACGTGCCGGTTGATGGCGATACGGGCGGATTCGATCTGCCGGTTGGTGATATAGGCGGGCTCTAGAGCCTGAATCGCGTAATCACCGAAGTTAATGCGGTTACCACCCTTGGAAACGCCATCACGGTGCGGACGGTGCTGCCGGCGGTACTTCACGCGCTTTGGAATAAGCATAGGTGTTAGCCCTCCTGCTTCTGCTCAGCACGCTGACGACGCTGACCGCCACGACGCGGACGTGCGTTACGGTCACCGCGGCCGCGGCGTTCGGTTGGTGCATTGAGTTCGCTCTCCCGCCGGTTACCCACAACGTCACCCTTGTAGATCCACACCTTGACGCCGATGCGGCCGAAGGTGGTGTGGGCCTCGTAGGTGCCGTAGTCGATTTCGGCGCGGAGGGTGTGCAGGGGAACGCGACCTTCATGGTAGCGTTCGGTGCGGGACATCTCGGCACCGCCCAGACGACCAGCACACATGACCTTGATGCCCTTGACCTGCGGCTGACGCATGGCGCCCTGGATTGCTTTGCGCATGGCGCGGCGGAAGGCGACACGGTTGGTCAGCTGCTCAGCGATGGACTGGGCCACCAGCTGGGCGTTGGCATCAATGTTCTTGACCTCTAGGATGTTCAGGGCGACCTGCTTGCGGGTGAGCTTTTCCAGCTTCGTGCGCAACCGGTCGGCCTCGGAACCCCGACGGCCAATCACAATGCCGGGGCGGGCGGTGTGGATGTCGATGCGAACCCGGTCGCGGGTGCGTTCGATCACCACGTCGGCAATGCCGGCCCGGTCAAGGTTTTTGGTCAGATAGTCGCGGATTTTGATATCTTCCGCAAGATAATCAGCATATTCTTTATCGGCGAACCAGTGGGACTTCCAGTCGGAAGTAATGCCCAATCGGAGGCCGTGTGGGTGAATTTTTTGGCCCACTATTATGCACCTGCCTTCTGGCTCTCGACAACCACAGTGATGTGGCTGGTGCGCTTACGGATCTGGAATGCCCGACCCTGAGCGCGGGGACGGAAACGACGCATGGTGGGGCCCTCGTTGGCGTATGCCTCGGAGATCACCAAGGTCCGCCGGTCCAACCCGTTGTTGTTTTCGGCGTTGGCCGCGGCAGATTGCACTACCTTTGCCACCGGCACTGAAGCATCCTGGGGGGCGTACTTCAAGATGGCGAGGGCTTCCTCGACGGACTTGCCGCGCACCAGGTTGATAACGCGACGGGCCTTCATGGGGGTGACACGGACGAAGCGGGCCGTTGCGCGTGCGCTGTTATCACTCATCGCTTATCGACGTCCCTTCTTCTTCTCTTGGATGTGACCCTTGAAGGTCTTGGTGGGGGCGAACTCACCGAGCTTGTGGCCGACCATGGAGTCGTCTACATACACCGGCACATGCTTCCGGCCGTCATGCACGGCGAAAGTATGCCCAATGAAGTCGGGGAGAATGGTGGAACGACGGGACCAGGTTTTAATGATCTGCTTGGTACCCTTTTCGTTCTGAGCATCAACCTTTGCGAGGAGGTGCTCATCGACAAACGGGCCCTTCTTAAGGCTACGTGGCATCTTCTCTTACCTCCTCTTAGCGCTTCTTGTTCTTGTTCGAGCGGCGACGCTGAACAATCATGTTATTGCTGTAACGGTTGGGGTTGCGGGTACGACCCTCTTTCTTGCCCCATGGGGACACGGGGTGACGACCACCCGAGGTCTTACCTTCACCACCGCCATGCGGGTGGTCAACGGGGTTCATAACCACGCCACGCACGGTCGGGCGTACGCCCTTCCAGCGCATACGGCCGGCTTTACCCCAACGGATATTGATTTGATCGGCGTTGCCGACCTCACCAACGGTTGCCCGGCACCGGATATCCACGCGGCGGATTTCCGAGGAGGGCATGCGCAGCACCGCATAGTGACCGGCTTTACCCAGCAGCTGGATGGAAGAACCAGCGGAGCGGGCCAGCTTAGCGCCGGCGCCCGGCTTGAGTTCCACGCAGTGGATGAGGGTACCGGCGGGGATGTTACGCAACGGCAGGTTGTTGCCAACCTTAATGTCAGCGTTCGGACCGGCCTCCAGCATTTGGCCCTGGTACAGGCCCTTGGGGGCAACAATGTACCGCTTTTCACCATCAATGTAGTGCAGCAACGCAATGTTGGCGGTGCGGTTCGGGTCGTACTCGATGTGAGCGACCTTGGCCGGAATGCCGTCTTTGTCGTTGCGGCGGAAGTCGATGATGCGGTAACGACGCTTATGTCCGCCACCCTTGTGGCGCACGGTGATGTGGCCGTGAACGTTACGGCCACCCTTCTTGGGCAGGGGGCGCACCAGGGATTTCTCCGGCTTCGAGCGAGTGATCTCCTCGAACATGGACACGGAGCTCTGGCGGCGACCTGGGGTTGTCGGCTTATATTTACGAATAGCCATAGTTTTTCCTTATACCTCGACCTTCTTCTTATGCAGCGGAGCCGCCGAAGACGTCGATGGGATCGCTGCCCTCACGAAGCGTCACGTAGGCACGCTTGGTTGCCTTACGGGTACCGTAGCCGCCGGTGCGAGTGCGCTTGCGCTTGCCCTCACGGTTCACGGTATTCACGGAAGCAACCTGCACGCCGAAGATCTGCTCGATGGCAATCTTGATTTCGGTCTTATTAGCGGTCTTGGCGACGAAGAACACGTAGGTGTTCTCCTCCATCAGACCATAAGATTTTTCCGAAACAACCGGGGCAAGAATAATGTCACGGGGGTTGGGAATCTTAGCCATTTGTTCTCTATCCTTCCTCGTTAAGCCTTCTCGGCCGCAGCGGTCGTACGGGCGATGAAAGCGTTCAGAGCCTCGACCGAGAACACGACATCATCAGAGTAGAGGACATCGTAGGTGTTCAACTGGTCCTGGTAGCGGATGGTCACGCCTGGCAGATTACGGGCGCTCAAGCGCGAGGTAACGTCGTCCCGACCCACAACGAACAGAATCTTCTTGCGGTCGGTCAGGCGCGACAAAAACGCGAGAGCTGACTTCGTCGAAGGCTTCTGACCAGCGACCAACTCATCGACCACGTGGATGCGTGCGTGACGAGCACGGTCCGACAGTGCGCCGTAGAGTGCGGCCTTGATCATTTTCTTCGGGGTGCGCTGGCTGTAATTCCGCGGCTTGGGGCCGTGGGAAATGCCGCCACCGGTGAAGTGGGGTGCCCGGATAGAGCCCTGACGAGCCCGGCCGGTGCCCTTTTGGCGGAATGGCTTTTTGCCACCGCCGCGCACTTCACCACGAGTCTTGGTGGAGTGGGTGCCTTGACGCCGGGCAGCCAACTGGGCGTTGACAACCTGGTGCAAAAGCGAAATGGAAACTTCACGATCGAAGATTTCAGCAGGTAGTTCTACCTGGCCGGCAGTGCTACCAGCAGCGGTTTGGACATCTAGTGTTAGATGGCTCATGCGCGGTTACCACCCTTCACTGCGGTTTTCACGGTAACGATGCCGCCCCGGTTGCCGGGGATCGCACCCTTAATAAGGATGAGGTTGGCATCGGCGTCAATCTTTTGAATCTTCAGGTTCTGGGTAGTGACGCGATCCTGACCCATGCGGCCAGCCATGCGCTTGCCTTTGAACACGCGACCCGGGGTAGCGCAAGCACCAATGCCACCAACACGGCGGTGGGATGCTTGGTTACCGTGGCCTGCGCCCTGACCGGCAAAGCCGTGGCGTTTCATGCCGCCGGCAAAACCTTTACCCTTGGTAATGCCAGTCACATCGACGAACGTAATGCCGTCGAAAATGTTTGCGGTGATTTCCTGGCCGAGTTCGTAGCCGGAAACATCATCCATACGGATTTCCGCCACGTGCCGCCGGGGGGTAACACCAGCTTTGTTAAAGTGACCCGCTTGGGGCTTTTTCACCTTGCGAGGGTCAATGTCGCCGTAGGCGATTTGAATGGCGGTGTAGCCATCGGTTTCTTGGGTACGAATCTGGGTAATCACGCATGGACCAGCCTCAACGACGGTTACCGGAACAACATGGTTGTTCTCGTCGAAGATCTGAGTCATGCCAAGTTTCTTGCCCAGAAGGCCCTTGATCTCAGTTTCACTCATTATTTGTTCTCCGCTGCCAAAAATGTCGTCGATTACGCAATATTCACGTCGACGCTGGCCGGAAGATCGATGCGCATGAGTGCGTCAACCGTCTTCGGCGTCGGGTCGAGGATGTCGATCAAGCGCTTATGTGTGCGCATCTCGAAGTGCTCGCGAGAATCCTTGTACTTGTGGGGAGAACGAATAACGGCGTATACGTTCTTTTCGGTTGGCAGTGGCACCGGGCCGACAACACGTGCACCCGTACGGGTCACAGTTTCAACGATTTTACGTGCAGACACGTCAATCGCCTCGTGATCGTAGGCCTTCAGCCGAATGCGGATCTTTTGTCCCGCCACGCTTATCCTCTTCCTCGCTCGTCCCACATCACATTGTGATTGGTGGGAATCGCTTCATTATTACTCTATAACGTTGTCCGGTACCGGTTCCGGTCATGGCGCAACGTCAGCCTGTTACTCGACTTGAAATTCGACAGCGGCAAAGCAAATTCACCACTGTCAGAAATGTCACGCCATGAAGAAGATCGCGTGATCGCTTCATAACACATACTGCCGCTGTTCATTTGCCATGCCCGTGTCCAATTCCGGGTCATGTTTGCTTTACCATGGCAAACGCCGTGTTAAAGCAACCCGAACATTTAAACACGAAGCTGCTACTTAATGCAAGTCGCCCATGCGTGACGACGATCCGATCGGACATTGGGGTCAAAAATCAATCAAAATACTACCCCCATATGTGAGGAGAAATAGAGATTTTATTCACTTAAAATTAGTGTTTCGGGAAGATTATCAACCCCGTTAGCGGCTCTTTTTGCCGTGAGGTTGCGTCGACAAGCTTCCGTGGCGCATCACATGCCAATTGTGACTTAGACAACTCGCCAGGTATCCTAGCGATAAAACCCACAGGAACTTGTCTATTGAAGAATCCACGGAGAACCCAGACATGGTCATGTATTTGGTAAGAAAAACTTTGAGCTGGACGCTCGTGGTTTTCCTGGCAACCAATCTTACGTTCTTCCTGGCATCTAGCTTTCTAGATCCCAGGTCAAACTACCAAGGCAGGCGCCCACCGCTCACGCCCGAGCAGATAACCAGCCTGCTAGAACCCTATAACCTCAATCCCGAAACACCCATATTGGAGAGATGGTGGACCTGGCTCACCAACATTCTGCTGCACTGGGATTGGGGAAAATCCCCCATCGGCGAGTCGGTCAACGAACAGATTTCCTACCGCATCTGGGTCTCGGCCCAGCTCCTCCTGCTCGCCACGATCCTCTCCATCATCCTCGGTATTGCGGTCGGCGTATACACCGCCTCCCGCCAATACAAACTAGGCGACCGCATCTGGCAGGCACTCTCGATCATCGCCCTGAACACGCACATCGTTGTGGTGTCCATCGTGGTCGTCGCCATCGCCCTGAAAATCAATGATCTTGCCGGCACCCGAATCTTCTTCGTCACCGGGGCCAGTTCGCCCGGCGTGACCGGATTCGGGCCAAAACTCATCGACTACCTGCAACATCTAGCCCTACCCACCATATCGCTGCTCATCATTTCGTACGCGAGCTACCACATCACCCAGCGCACCCTCTTGCTCGACAACCTGGGCGCCGACTATGTGCGCACCGCCCGCGCCAAGGGTCTCACCCGGACCGAAGCCATTCGCAAGCATGCGCTGCGCACCTCCATCATCCCGGTGGCCACCTCCATCGCCTTCTCGGTGCCTGGCATTTTCACCGGCGCCGTGATGACCGAACGTATTTTCGCCTGGCAGGGTATGGGCACCTACTTTATCGAAACCATTAACCGCAATGACATCAACGGCGCCGTCGCCGTGGCCGCCTTTGGTGCGTTTATGACCGCCGTCGGCGCCATCATCTCCGACCTCGTTGTTGTTGCCCTGGACCCACGAGTGCGGGTGAGCTAAATGACTATCGACAAGAATCCCAACGATCTCGGCCTCGACATAGAACCCGAGGTAGAAGACGGATTGACCGCCGAGGACGCCGCCGATGTGGTGCGCGGTACCTCCCGGCTCAAACTCTATGTTCGCCGGTTCTTCCGCAATAAACTCGCGGTTGTTGGCCTGGTGATTTTCGTCCTGCTGGCGATACTGGCTGTTGTGGGCGAATACTGTGCCGCCTGGAAATTCGACGACCCGGACTTCCTCAACATTTCCTCCCCACCATCACCCGAACACTGGTTCGGAACAAACGATTCCGGCAATGACCTGTTTGCCCAAACCGCCCACGGCCTAGGGCGCTCGCTCATTATCGCCGTGACCGTATCGTTGGGCACCTCGATTCTCTCGGCGGTCATCGGCGCCGGGGCGGCCCTGTTCGGCGGATGGGTGGAAAAACTCACCCTGCTGATTATTCACTTCCTGCTGGCCATCCCCGCGTTCCTCCTGATCGCGCTCATGGTGTCCAGCTCCGGTGGTGACTGGAAAATGCTCATCATCGTGCTTATCGGCTTCGGCTGGTATTACCCGGCGCGGGTGATTTGGTCCCTGTCGCTGGGGATTCGGGAGCAGGATTATGTGCGGGCCGCCAAGTACATGGGTGTGTCGTACGCGAAGATCATTACCCGGCACATGATTCCGAATATTGGTTCGCTGCTGATTATTTATTTCGTGTTGGGCGTGGTGGGCACAGTGATGTCTGAGACTGCCTTGTCCTTCCTGGGGTTGGGTGTGAAATTGCCTGACGTGTCGTTGGGCACGTTGTTGACGGGTGGTACCGCTTCGTTGGTGTCCACGCCGTGGCAGTTTTATTTCCCGGCCGCTGTTTTGACCCTTTTGACGGTGTCGATGGCGCTTATTGCTGATGGTCTGCGCGATGCCCTCGACCCGAACTCGAAGTCTGGAGGCAACGCATGACCTCGACCACTCATGATTCTCACGAATCCGACCACACTACCACCGCTGAATCGAGCAACCCGCGGGAGCCGCAGGGCACCCCGGTGTTGGAGGTGTCGGATTTGAATGTGTCGTTTCCGTCCGAGGCGGGTTCGGTTGCCGCGGTGCGGGGTGTGAGTTTTGACCTGTATCCGGGTCGCACCCTGGGCATTGTGGGCGAGTCGGGTTCGGGGAAGTCGGTAACCTCCATGTCGATCATGGGGTTGCTGCCGCAGTACGCGAAGGTGACCGGGTCGGTGAAATATGCCGGCGAGGAATTATTGGGCAAAACCGATAAGGAGATGTCAAAGATTCGGGGGAAGGGGATCGGCATGATTTTCCAGGACCCGTTGTCGGCGCTCACCCCGGTGTTTGATATTGGGACACAGCTGGTTGAGGCGATTGTGACGCACCAGAAGGTGACGAAGCAGCAGGCGGAGAAGCAGGCTGTGGAGTTGTTGGATTTGGTGGGGATTTCGGAGCCGCAGAAGCGGATCAGAGCGTTTCCGCACGAGTTTTCCGGTGGTATGCGGCAGCGGGTGGTGATCGCTATTGCGATTGCGAATAATCCGCGGGTGTTGATTGCGGACGAGCCGACCACGGCGTTGGATGTGACGATTCAGGCGCAGATTTTGGATGTGATTAAGGTGGCGCAGCGGGAGACTGGGGCGGCCACGATCATGATTACGCACGACATGGGTGTGGTTGCGGGGATTGCTGATGATGTGTTGGTGATGTATGCGGGCCGCCCGGTGGAAAAGTCGGATGTGTTTTCGGTGTTTTCGCAGCCGCGGATGCCGTACACGATTGGGCTGCTGGGGTCGACGCCGCGGCCTGATGTGTCGAGTGATGAGCCGTTGACGCCGATTGTGGGTAATCCACCGATTTTGGTGGATTTGCAGGATCAGTGCCAGTTTGCGCCGCGGTGCCCGGTGGCGCAGCCTGAGTGTTTGTCGGGGGAGCCGAAGCTTTTGCCGCTTGCCGACGCGCCGAAGGGGGTGAGTCATGCCACGGCGTGTATTCGTTCCGGTGAGATTTGGGATCAGAAGATCAATGGGGAGCGACTGTTCCAGGTGCCGGAGTTGTCGAAGGATATTTTGGCCGGGAAGCCCCGGGATGAGCGGAAGGTGACGCTGCATGTTGCGGATTTGAAGAAGGAATATCCCATTATGAAGGGGTCACTGCTGAAACGGAAGGTGGGGACGTTCCAGGCGGTGAAGGGTGTGAGTTTTGATGTGCGTGAGGGGGAGTGCATGGCGATTGTGGGCGAGTCGGGGTGCGGTAAGACCACGACATTGTTGGAGATCATGGATTTGCAGCCGCAGTCGGGGACGGTGGTGCTCAATGGTCAGGATGCGTCGACGATGACGAAGCGGCAACGTCGGGCGGCCCGGAAGGATATTCAGATTGTGTTCCAAGATCCGATGAGTTCGCTGAATCCGCGGTTGACGGTGCGGGAGGTGATTGCGGAGCCGTTGCAGTCGTTGGGTTATGAGGGGGATGTGAATAAGCGGGTGCAGGAGTTGATGGCGTTAGTGGGGTTGGATACGTCGCAGATTGACCGGTTCCCGGGGCACTTTTCGGGTGGTCAGCGGCAGCGTATTGGGTTGGCCCGGGCGCTGGCAACGAATCCGTCGGTGATTGTGTTGGATGAGCCGGTATCGGCGTTGGATGTGTCGATTCAGGCTGGTGTGATTAACCTGCTGGAGGATTTGAAACGCAAGTTGGGGTTGTCGTATTTGTTTGTGGCCCATGATTTGTCGGTGATTCGGCACCTGTCGGATCGGGTTGCGGTGATGTATAAGGGCGAGTTTGTTGAGGTGGGGAAGGTTGATGATATTTTCGACCATCCGCAGCACCCGTATACGAAGTCGTTGTTGTCAGCTATTCCGATTCCAGACCCTCAGGTTGCTCGAACACAGAAGCGGGTGAAGTATGACCCGGATGCGGTGGCAGCGGTTGTCGTCGAAAAGCCAGAAAGTAACTAAGGGAGGTTATAAGAACATGGTGGTGAAAAACCCATATCGTATGACGGTGGTGGCGGCCTTGGCTGCTGCGGCGCTGGTGTTGGGCGGCTGTTCGGGTTCGTCGAATGGTCCGGCGTCGACGGATTCGGCGGGCGGCGTGGAGATTAAGCCCACTGGGGACTATAACCCGCTGGAGCGCGACCAAATTAGGGATGGTGGCGAGTTGAATCTGGCGGTGAGTGCGGTGGCGGAGCAGTCGAACCCGTCGCATGGGAATGCGGTGTTGGATACGACGAATCTGTGGTATTGGTATAACCCGCAGTTGGTGCTGCTTGATGGGGATGGGTCGTGGCATCCGAATCCAACATATTTGACCAATATTAAGGATGAGGTGGTGGATGGGAAGACGGTGGTCACTTACGACATCAACCCGGATGCCACCTATAATGATGGCACACCGTTGGATTGGCGGGTGTTTGAGAACACGTGGAAGCTGAGCAATGGTGAGAATAAGGACATCGTGGTGAATTCCACGGATGGTTATGATCTCATTGAGAGCGTTGCCGCCGGCGAGTCGGACAAGCAGGTGGTGGTGACGTTTAAGCAAACCTACCCGTGGTGGCCGGCACTGTTTTCCATTTTGATGCATCCTGGGGTGGCGGATGCGCAAACGTTTAATGAGGGCTATTTGAAGAATCCGCACCCGGAGTGGGGGGCGGGCCCGTATAAGGTGGACAAATACGACTATAACAGCAGCACTGTGTCGTTTGTGCCCAATGAAAAGTGGTGGGGGGAGAAGCCGAAGCTGGATCGGGTGACGTTTAGGCAGATGGAGTCGCAGGCCACCATTAATGCGTTCCAGGCTGGGGAGATTGATGCCACGGATGTGGCTACGAAGGACACGTTGGCGATTGCGAAGAGCATGAAGGATGTTGATATTCGGGGCGCGTTGCGGCCGAAGCAGTATTTCGGCATGTTTAATAGCAAGGCGCCGGGCCTGGAGGATGTGAAGGTGCGGGAGGCGTTGTTTACCGGTATTGACCGGTCGACGTTGGCGCAGATCCAGTTTAATGGGTTGGATTATACGGAGCAGCTGCCGGGTTCGATTGTGCTGTATCAAACTCAGCAGGGGTATGAGGATAATTTCAGTCCGGTGGTGCAATACGACCAGGGGAAGGCTAAGCAGTTGCTTGACGACGCCGGCTGGGCGGTCGGTAGCGATGGTATCCGGGAGAAGGACGGCAAGAAGCTGGCCTTGCGGTATGTGAGCTTTGGGGACAGCCAGTTAGTGAAGAGCACGGCGGCTGCGATGCAGAAAATGCTGAAAGATCTTGGGGTGGATTTGAGCATTGTGGAGAAGCCGAGTTCGGAGTTTTCCCGGGTGTTTGCGGATCGGGATTTTGATGTGGTGACTATGAGTATTACGTCGTCGGAGCCGTTTGGGGTGACATATTTCAAGTACACCTATGGGTCAGATTCGCAGCTGAATAAGTCGGGCACGGGCACCCCGGAGTTTGATGCGAAGATTGCCGAGTTGGAGCAGATTCCAGACCGGGAGGAGCAGACTCGGAAGGCGAATGAGCTGGAGCGGGAGGCGTTTGGGCAGTACGGCATCATGCCGTACGCGAATGGCCCCCAGTTGGTGGCGTCGAAGAAGACGCTAGCGAATTTCGGGGCGACCTCGTTCGCCTTCCCGGCGAAGGAAAATATCGGCTGGGCCAAGTAGCCGGGCTGCCGGTGCTGGCCTGGCACTAGACGCTATGAGGGCCGGCATCGGGGCCGGGATGCGTGGTTTTTCTTGTACATACTTTCACCTGTGTATTGAATTCAAGGAGTTATCATGGTGAGGAAACGGTATTGCGCGGCTATAGTGGCCGTGGTGTCGGCGGCGGCGCTGGTGTTGGCTGGGTGTTCCCAGTCGTCGCAGCAGGAGGCGTCGTCGGATTCGGCGGGTGGCGTGGAAATTAAGCTTTCCGGCGACTATAACCCGCTGGAACGCGACCAAATCAAAGATGGTGGCGAGTTGACGCTGCCGATTGGTGAGGTGACGGAGCAGTCGAATGCGTCACACGGCAATGCGGTGGTGGATACGAACACCCTGTGGTACTGGTATAACCCGCAGTTGATGCTCGCCGACGGCGACGGGACACCGCACCCGAATCCGGCGTATTTGACCAATGTGAGCGCCGAAGAGGTCGACGGGAAAACCGTGGTCACCTATGACCTGAACCCGGATGCGGTGTTTAATGATGGTACGGCTTTCGACTGGCATGTGTTTGAGAACACGTGGAAGATGAGTAATGGGGAGAACCCGGATGTGAGCATTAATGCCACGGATGGTTACGACCTGATTGAGAGCGTGACCGCCGGCGAATCCGATAAGCAGGTGGTGGTGACGTTTAAGCAGCCGTACCCGTGGTGGCAGGCCCTGTTTTCGGTGCCGCTGCACCCGGCGGTGGCGGACGCCCAAACGTTCAACGAGGGCTATTTGAAGAATCCGCACCCGGAGTGGGGTTCAGGCCCGTATAAGGTGGACCAGTTTGATTACAACAGCGGCACCGTTTCGTTTGTGCCCAATGAAAAATGGTGGGGCGAAAAACCCAAGCTGGACAAGGTGACGTATCGGCGGATGGAGTTGCAGGCCGCTATTAATGCGTTCCAGTCCGGGGAGATTGATGCCACGGTGGTGTCCGATAAGGATCGGCTGGCAGTGGCGAAAAGCATGAAGGATGTGAATATTCAGGGCACACTGCAACCCACCCACTGGGTGCTCACCGCCAACAGTAAGGCACCGAATTTGGCGGATGTGAAGGTGCGGGAGGCCCTGTTTACCGGCATTAATCGGGAAACGTTGGCGCAGATCCGGTTTAATGGGTTGGGTTATAAGGAGAATCTGCCCGGGTCGTTTGTGATGTTCCAAAACCAGAAGGGGTATGAGGATAATTTCGGGTCGGTGGTGCAATACGACCAGGATAAGGCCAAGCAGTTGCTTGACGACGCCGGCTGGGCGGTTGGTAGCGACGGTATCCGGGAGAAGGATGGCGAGAAACTCACGCTGCGCTATGTGACGTTTGGCGACGATAACCAGGGGAAGAGCATGGCGGCGGCGACGCAGAAAATGTTGAAGGATATTGGGGTGGATTTGCAGATTTCGGAGCGCCCCAGCGCGGATTTCTCCAAGGTGGTCGCCAACCTGGATTTTGATTTCCTCACCAGCGGCATTACCTCCTACGACCCCTATGGGGTGATGTATTTCAAGTACACCTATGGGTCGGATTCGCAGGTGAATAAGTCGGGCACCGGCACGCCGGAGTTGGATGAGCAGATTGCGGAATTGGAGAAGCTGCCCACCCAGGAGGAGCAGATTCAAAAAGCCAACGAGTTGGAGAAAGAGGCCTTGAAACAGTATGGCATTATGCCGTATGCGAATGGGCCGCGGCTTGTGGCGTCGAAGAAGACGCTCGCTAACTATGGGGCGATGGCGTTCGCCGTTGTGCCCAAGGAAAACATTGGCTGGGCCAAGTAGCGACCGCACACAGTTTTCACTTTGACCGCACACCTGCAAGGTGTGCGGCACTAGTAAGTAAAGGAGTTGATTGCCATGAGACGATCATCCGTGATGTCGGTGGTTGCTGTGGTGGCGGCCACCGGCCTCCTGCTCGGCGGTTGCACCTCGGATAAGAAAAACGCCAATTCCGGACCGGCGGCAACGGTAGAGATCAAACCCACCGGCGACTATAACCCGCTGGAGCGCGACCAAATCAAGGATGGTGGCGAGCTGACGCTGCCGATTCTGGAGGTTCCCGAGCAATCTAATTCGCTGCACGGTAACGCCATCGTGGATGGCACCACCCTGTGGCGGTGGTATAACCCGCAAATGACGCTCGCCGACGGCGACGGCACGTGGCACCCCAACCCGGCGTACCTCACCAATGTGAACGCCGAGGAGGTGGATGGGAAAACCGTGGTCACCTACGACATCAACCCGGACGCGGTGTTTAACGATGGCACCCCCATCGACTGGCGGGTTTTTGAAACCATGTGGAAATTCAATAATGCGGAAAACCCGGATGTGGTGGCGAATTCCACGGACGGCTACGACCAGATCGAAAGCGTCACCGCCGGCGAATCCGACAAACAAGCTGTGGTGACGTACAAACAGGCGTACCCCTGGTGGCAGGCCCTGTTCGACCGGGTGCTGCACCCATCGGTGGCGGACGCCCAAACGTTCAACGAGGGCTATTTGAAGAATCCGCACCCGGAGTGGGGTGCCGGACCATACAAAGTGGACCAGTTTGATTACAACAGCGGCACCGTTTCGTTTGTGCCCAATGAAAAATGGTGGGGCGAAAAACCGAAGCTGGACAAGGTAACATACCGGCAGATGGAGTCCCAGGCCACCATTAACGCCTACCAGGCCGGCGAGGTGGATGCGGTAGAGATCACCAATAAGGATCATTTGGCGGTGGCGAAAACCGTGAAGGACACCACCCTCCGGGGCACGCTGCGCCCGTCAAACTACCTGGTGACTCTCAATGCGAAGACCCCAACCCTGGAGGATGTGAAGGTGCGGGAGGCCGTGTTCACCGGCATTAACCGGGAAACATTGGCGCAGGTTCGGTTCAATGGCATGGACTACACGGAAAACCTGCCGGGCTCGTTCGCACTGTTCCAAAACCAGAAAGGGTACCAGGATAATTTCGGTGGCCTCGTGACCTACGACCAGGACAAAGCCAAGCAGCTGCTCGACGAGGCCGGCTGGACCGAAGGCAGCGACGGCATCCGGGAGAAGGACGGCAAGAAACTCACGCTCCGCTACGTCACGTTTGGCGACAGCCAGCTGGTAAAGAGCACCGCGGCCGCCATGCAGAAAATGATGAAAGACATTGGGGTGGATTTGCAGGTTGCAGAACGCCCCAGCTCGGATTTCTCCCAGGTGATAGCGGAACGCGAATTCGACGTGCTCACCAGCGGTTTCACCTCCTACGACCCCTATGGGGTTGCCTATTTCAAACAGGTGTACGCCTCCGATTCGGAGCTAAACAAGTCCGGCACCGGCACACCCGAGATGGACGACAAGATCGCCGAACTCCAGCAGTTGCCCACCCAAGAAGAACAAATCAAGCGGGCCAACGAACTGGAGAAAGAAGCGTTGCAACAGTATGGCATCATGCCGTACGTCAACGGCCCACAATTGTATGCAACTAAAAACGGGTTGGCGAACTACGGTTCGTATGCTTTCGCCTTAGTGCCCAAGGAAAACATTGGCTGGGCCAAGTAAGGAGTAATGATGAAAAAACGATACGGTTTAGCGGTTATTGCGCTACTGTCGGCGGCAGCGTTGACACTAAGCGGGTGCTCCGGCACGAAACAGCAGGAGGCATCCTCGGATTCCGCAGGTGGGGTACACATTAACCTCAAGGGTGACTATAATTCGATGGAGCGCGATCAAATCAAGGATGGTGGCGAGCTCACCCTCCCCATCTATGAGATTTCCGAACAGTCCAATTCCCTGCACGCCAATTCGGTGATGGACACCCTCACCCTGTGGCGCTGGTATAACCCCCAACCCGTGCTTTTCGACGGCGATGGCACGTGGCACCCCAACCCCGACTACCTGACCAACGTGAAAGATGAGGAGGTGGATGGGAAAACCGTGGTCACCTATGACATCAACCCGGACGCGGTCTTCAACGACGGCACCCCCATCGACTGGCGGGCCTTCGAAACCACCTGGAAGGTCAGCAATGGGGAAAACAAGGACTTCAGCGTGTCCAGCACCGACGGCTACGAACTGATCGAAAGCGTCACCGCCGGCGAATCCGACAAGCAGGCCGTGGTCACGTTCAAACAACCATTCGCCTGGTGGCAGGCCCTGTTTAACCAATTCATGCACCCGGCGGTATCCGACCCACAAACCTTCAACGAGGGCTATCTGAAGAACCCGCACCCGGAGTGGGGCGCCGGCCCATTCAAGGTGGATACCTTCGACTACAACGGCGGCACCGTCACATTCGTGCCCAATGAAAATTGGTGGGGTGAGAAACCCAAGCTGGACAAGGTAACATACCGGCAGATGGAATCCCAGGCCATCATTAACGCATTCCAGGCCGGGGAGATTGATGCGGCTAGTGTGGCGACGAAAGACAACCTGGCCGTCGCAAAGCAAATGAAAGACATCAATATTCTCGGCGCGCTCCAGCCGTCAAACTTCCTGCTCACCCTCAACAGTAAAACCCCCATTCTGGAGGACATCAAGGTGCGGCAAGCCCTCATCACGGGGGTCGACAGGGAAACTCTGGCGCAAATCCGGTTCAATGGGTTGGATTATAAGGAAGACCTGCCCGGCTCAATCTTCCTGTTCCAAAACCAGGAAGGCTACCAGGACAATTTCAGCTCCGCGGCGCAATACGACCAGGACAAGGCCAAGCAACTGCTCGACGAGGCCGGCTGGGCCGAAGGCGGGGACGGCATCCGAGAAAAAGACGGCAAGAAACTCAAGCTTCGCTATGTCACGTTTGGTGATGATCAAATGATAAAAAGCAGCGTGACCGGCCTGCAAAAAATGATGAAAAACATCGGGGTCGACATGCAGGTTGAAGAACGACCAAATTCGGATTTCTCCCGAGTCTTGGCGGAGAAAGACTTCGACCTCATCATGAGCGGTTTCGGCTCCACCGACCCGTTCGGGGTGCTGTATTTCAAGCAGGACTACGCATCCAATTCGGAGCTCAACAACTCCGGCACCGGCACACCCGAGTTTGATGAGAAAATCAACGAACTCTACCAGATTTCGGATAAAACCGAGCAGATCGCCAAGGCAAACGAGCTGGAGAAAGAGGCATTCGCCCAGTACGGCATCATGCCGTACGCGAACGGCCCACAACTGACCGGCGTGAAGAAGGGGTTGGCAAACTTCGGCGCCTACGCCTTCGCCGTTGTCCCGAAAGAAAACATCGGCTGGGCTAAATAATCCGTAGCCCTTGCTGCTTTACGACGACAGCCGCGTCGTAAAGCAGCCTTTTTATGGGCGCCCCACCGGCTTAGGAACAGCCAACCAACCTGACCTCACATCGCCCAAACCTGCCGCAATGGCCGAGGCGGTTTCCGACCACGACCGCAACTCGGAAATGACCAGCTCAGCCGCCGACATGCGGGCCGCAGCCATGATCTCCCGCGCACACAACCGCTGATCTGATAGAGAAAGCTCCCGCACCCAGGGGAAAAACTCCGCCATGAGATCATGACCCGGCCTTGGTGGTAACCACGATTTAGCATAGGTTTTAGTTGTAGCAGCCATAGAAACATTATAGTATGGTCCACCATGGCCCGGTTACGCACCAACTCCGCATTCCAGCGGCTCACCGCCGCCTACGCCAGCAATGAAATGGGCGTGACCATCGCCTACATCCTCATCCCCCTCGTCATCCTGGACCTCACCGGCTCCGCCACAAACGCCGGCCTGGTGACCGCCCTCGCCACCACCGCCAGCACGGTCGCCGGCATTATGTCCGGGGCCATCGCGGACCGCAGCAACCCCAGCTTTCTCCTGCGGCTCAGCTTCGGCCTGGAATTCCTCCTGTGGGGGCTACTCGGCCTCCTGCTGTGGCAAGGCACCGCCAACGTGGCGATCATCGCGGTTCTCGCCATCATCACCTCCGCCGTGGGGGCGATTGATGGGCCCAGCGAATTCGTCATCCTCAAACGCATCATCCCCACGAACCAGCTTGGCGAAGCCACCGCCATCACCGAAGCCCGCGGCTCCACCACTGGGCTCATCGGCACGCCGATCGGCGGCGCCCTGTTCACCCTGGGCGGGCACATCGCCTTCGGTATCCAATCTCTCCTCCACCTGATAGCAATCTTCCTCGTGCCCCCGGTACGCGACGCCCGCACCACCGACCCCGAAGACCAACCCGAGAAACCTCACTTCCTCCAGGATGTGAAGACCGGATTCACCCTGGTCATGGGCAATATGGGCCTGCGGCACCTCACCTATGTGGCCAGCATCGCCAACCTGGGCATGGTGCCCATATCATTCATCCTGCTTGCCGAGCTGGAAACCCACGGCACCCCTCCCCCACTGATCGGCGTGATACTGGCCTGCTTCGGCGGCGGCGTGTTGCTCGGCGCACCACTCACCGCAAAACTCACCAACCGGTTCTCGCTCGCAACACTCCTCCAGTCGGCACTGGCCATATACGCCCTCACCAGCCTGGCGCTCCTGGTCACGATCCACTACTTTTGGGTCAGCGCCGTCATCGTCCTCATCTCCGGGATTGCATTGCCCGCAATGAACTCCGCTATCACCTCGTACACGCTCGCCGTCAGCGACGAAGCCCACGTGGGGAAAATCTTCACCGCATCCGGGGTGCCCGGCATGATCCTCGCGCCCCTGGGCCTGTGGCTCGCCGGCGTCACCCTCGACCATTACGGGTTCACCATCACCATGGGGTGGGCGGCCGGCGCCCTCACCATCGCCCTCGCCATGAGCTTGGCTAGCCCGGCGCTGCGGGCCATGCCGAAACTCGCCGACCTCGCCGACCCCACCGAAGCTGAAACCCCCTGACAAGTTTTGGCCGGTTGTCACGGATAAAGGTATTCCACCCCGGCCACGCCCTTAAGCAAATCCGGGTCCACCGGCTCACCGGTGCGGAAAATCGACATCTCACCCGTCGGTTCTAAAATCATGAGCTGCACATACTTCATATTGGGAATCCCCGCCCGCCGCACCGCATGCTTCACATCGGCCTTCCGCACATGGGTTTTCTTCAACTGCTCCGCAATAATCTCCCCATGGGCCACCAACACCTGCGGCCGCCCCACCAGGGTGGCCTTAATCCCCCGCAGGTCCCGCACCATGCCAAACAGGGCCTCCATGGCCATGAGCGTCAACAGACCAATGATGCCGGCGACCAAGGTTGGTGGGTGGCCGATCACCACCCGGCCGGCCACCGCCCCGAACATGACAATGACCACCGCATCAAACGTGGTCATTTTCGCCAACACGCGAACCCCAAACACCCGCACCAGCAGTAAAAACCCCAGGTAGATACACACCCCGCTGAGTATCACCACGGGGATGCGCGCCGGGTCGATAGCGAGTTGCGATATGGCCAACTCCTGTATCCGGTCGAAGAATGTCACACGCTACCCCTGTGCCTTAGTCGTGCGCGCCCACGCCGTTCCCGGCTTTGAAGCAGGCCCGGATGATGCCGGCCGGGGTGTCGTCCCCCACCTGGGGCGCCCGCACCAGTGGGAACTGGTATTCGCTGATGTCAATACTGCGCCGACCACGCTGCTCCACCCGCAGCCGGCCCTGATACCAGAAACCCAACACGTTCTCGTCTTCGAACATGAAGACGTATGGTGCGGTGGGGTCCGGGATGGTGTCGATCATTTCGATGGCAATAATCGGCTCGTCCGAGTCGCACCATTCGGTACCCCCATCATCGACCAGGCGAAGGGGCTGGTGCAGCCGGGCCGAACCTATGCGGCGGTAGCGGCGGGCGAAAAGCTGCCGGCCATCACCATAGAAAATGAAATAGTCCGGGTAAAGGGCGCACCGCATGCGCCCGGTTCCCATGATAACCAAGGCGGAGGTTGCGGCCTGCCCCTGCGGAGTGAGCGGCACCCGGGCCGGCCGGAGGCCGGTGAGATAGGAACACAGGCTGAGGGCCTCATAGTTGGTGCTGTCCGGGGCGAGGCCAGCGCGGCGGAGGACGTCGAAAAGCTCATAGAGGGTGAGCCTGGGGTTGCCTTCCCACACGTCGGCAAGCTCTGCCATAACCTCGGAGCGCGAAATGGGTCGCATGTGCACGAATGTCCTCTCTCAAATTGATCTACGGCATACTTTACGCGGTAGCCGGTATTCTGTTGTTACCATGAGCTTTCCACGTGACCTTCGCATCGGCATTCCCGCAGTACTTGGCGGGCTGCTTGTTGTGCTGCGGTGCGTGCAGGTTTCGCAACGCACCCTGTACTGGGATGATCTAGTTATTCCGGCAAAATTTTCGCCGCTCAGTTTCACCGGCCTGTTCAGGCTGTACGACAATCATCTCATGCCGGGTTCGGCGCTGGTGCAGGTGCTGGTGGCCCGGGCCGCGCCACTGTCCTGGTGGTTGCCGGCGCTGATTATTGTGCTGCTCACCGCTGCCAGTTTTCTGCTGTGGGTTTGCGCGCTGCGGGCGCTGGCACCAGACCAACCGATGATGCGACTTATCGGCCTGGCGCTGTTGGGGTTTTCGCCGTTTCTCATGGATGCAGCCGGGTGGTGGTCGACCGCGATCAACGCCTACGCCTGGCAGTGCGCCTGCGCCGGAGTGCTGTGGCTGGTGCTGCGCAAACACCCGTGGTTCGCCGCCATTGTGCTGCTTGTGGGGCTAGTTTTTACCGAAAAATCCCTGACCATCATGCCGGTCATTGTGGTGCTATTACTCATCATCGGCAAGATCCGCTCGCACAAACTGTCGATCTTCCTGCTGGTAGTGGTGACGGCCGGCTGGCTGGCAGTGTACCTGCCGCGCCTCGACTTTGGCCTGGGCGGCACCACTAGAACCGTCACCTTCGGCCTGCCCACCGCCCTGTTTCAGGCGATCATCCCCGGCGCGTTCGGCGGCCCCTGGCAGTGGTCCCGCTGGATCCCCGGCAAAGCCTTCGCCGACCCCAGCATGCCACTTAGCATCATTGCTGTCATAGTGCTGTTTGTCCTCATGTTTCCCGCCGCTTTACGACGCCCGCAGCGCGTGTTATTGCTCATCCCCACCCTCGGATACCTCATCACCATTTGGTTTTTCCTCTTCACCGCCCGCGGCGGGGAGGAAACCAGCGAAACCCTGCTGCGCAGCATGCACTATTACGTGGACTGGTGGTCCATGACCGTGCTGGTGGGGGTGGCCGGGCTCCGGCTGCGCAACACCACCATCATCAAGGTTTTCACCTGGGTGTTTGTGGCCTCATCCATGGTGTCGACCGGCACGTGGATCGCGGCGTGGCACACCGACCCCAGCCGGGAATATTTACCAAACGTGCGTGCCGCCCTGGCCCGCGAAGGAGACACCATACTGAACCAGCAAACCCCCCTGGAAGTCCTAACGCCCCTGATGCACCCATATAATTGGGTTTCCGCCATCGCGGGCATCACACCGGTGAACGCCACCACCCAACCCCGGGTTTTCGACGCCCACGGCCTGCTGCACCCGGCGCGAATAGAACCGGTGTCCCGCTCCCAGCTGGGGCCAGAACCGGAATGCGGCTACCGGGTGTATTCGGGTGGGAGCGTGGACATTCCCATTAACCCCGGGGTGCCGTTTGGCGAATGGGTATGGGAGTTCAACTCCCTGGCCAGCACCGACGGGATGAAAGTCACCATCACCACGCCCAACGGTTTGGAACCCATTGCCGCAACAAACAGTCGAGCAATCACGGTACCGCCGCCCACCGAATTGGGCACGAAGTGGGTGCGAGTGCCGGGCGGCGGCCAGATTCTGCGGGTGGTGGTGACCGGGCCCGACCCGCAGGCGCACGTGTGCATCGGCGCCGGGGCGCTCGGGCCCCTGGTGCCGGTGGGATGATTGGTGTAAGTCATCACCCGCCGGAGACACGCGACCATTCCTCATGTCCCCTACAGGGGAAGAAACCCCGGAATGCATTTGGCAGTAGGCCGGGAGGTGGGCGTCGTAAAGCGGGGTGCTACAGCATTTTCCCATGCACGTCCCAGCCCTTCGTCTCCGCCTCGTGAAGCGCAGCCATTCGGCGGAACCCAACCGCGTGGTCGGACAAGAAGTTAGCCACCTTGATCCAGAAACCATCCTTGTGCGCGTGCACGCTCGCAAAATACTCGTCCATATTGACCCGATGCCCCAGATGCTTGCCGCAGTACAGGTGGATCATACCCTTGCCGCCCGCGGGAGCGTAATACAACGCCACCCGATCGGCCGTGTACTCCTGCGCGCGAATAACCGAGGCCTGGAGGCGAAGCGCCGTCGTCACCGGGCGGATCATCGACCGCCACAAATCCACATGCCCACACTTGATGTGCCCCAGCTCGTGGGCCAGCACAAACCGGACAAACTCCCAATCCTGATACGTGTAGCCCACGTCCACAAGGTCGGAGTGGATGACGACATATCCGCGGGACACCTGGCATTTCGACGCATATGCATTCATGACCCCATTCCCATTTTTGATATACAGCCGGGGCAGGCGGGTGATCCCCTTCCCAGCAGCGTCGGGGCGGAAGCCCATCTGCTGGGCAAGGTCATGGTAGATGGTGTAGACCTCGGGGAACTGGGCTGGGGTCACCTCCACCGCGTTAGTGATAGCGCTCCAATAAAACCATCGGATAGCAAAGAATGCGAGCGCCGGGGCAAGAATGCCAACCAAAACCCCCTGGCCGAACTCGCTTAACGACATGCCGATCAGAATCACAAAAATGCAGGCGACCACCGCCAGGATCGTCAGAATCCCACCAAAGACCAGCATTGGGATCTCCGCCCTATGGCGAAACTCCCGGACGGTGGGATGGGGTTGCGCTTGCTGCGGGGTCTGGGGTTGCGGTGGGATTTGCTGGGTCTGGGGTGGGACCTGCGGTAGGGTCTGAGACGGGGATTCTTCACCCGATCTTTCAGGGTTGTCAGGGTTGGACTTCTCGGGCTTGGGGTCGAAACTGCTCACTGTTGTGCCTCCTACGACTTGCTGGGCCTTGGCCGCCTTATTACATAATTGTGTGCCTATTAATTATGCCGGATATTATTTGATGCCTGCATGACTGAAGACTAGTGGGAAATCTATAGGAGATGGTGTGCTGAGGTCTCCGCATGAGCATCAGCCACGCTGACAGCACATGTTCTAAGCTGGGGACCTGAAACCAACACGGTTTTCCTCCAGGCATTTCCCTTACCATAAAACAGGTCCCCAGCTTAGAAGGTTTGCTGTAGTCACTGAACCGTTATCAGGGCGATCCTGATATTAAGGCGCAAAGCCGACAAGGCTACTGCACAGTTGCTAAGCTGGGGACCCAGTCTGTAGTGGGCTGCCCTCCAGGGAATTTTGGAAGGAAAAATTTAGGTCCCCAGCTTAGAGAATATACAGCCAGGTTCCCTGGTCAGGGAAGAATACCCACAAAACCCCAACCGTACAGGCAGCAGATTCGATAAGCTGGTGACCTTACCGCGAAGCCAAGATGTACCAGGAAAAACAAACGTAGGCACGAGGGTCCCCAGCTTAGACAATGTACTACCCGGGATCAGAGGATGTTCCGCACCTTGGGGCGTCGCAAAGCGGGAGGCTGCACAACCGATGGGAAGCACTCATTCACGCGTACAATGCCTCGGGTAAGGTGAAAATAGACTCACCGTTTTGCTTGACTATTGGAAAGGATCATTGAGGCATGCCAGCCCAAACCATCATTGCCCCGCCATCCACGGCGGCATTATTTTTGGTCTTCACCATCGACGAAACCGCGCCAGATGCGATCGACACAGTTCGGGACCTGTTCGCGGACTTCCCGGGACTCAACCGCACCGTCTCGTTCCGCTACCCCGACGCCGATCTTTACGGCGTGATTGGGATAGGCGCCCGACTGTGGCCGCTCATCACCTCCGCACCCATCCCCGAGCAACTGCACGAATTCCGGGAGATCCGCGGCGCCAAGCATTCGGCCCCATCCACACCGGGAGACCTCATTCTGCACCTGCGGGCAGCAAGTGTGGATATGTGCTGGGAGCTGGCCCGTATTGTTATGGATCGGCTCGCCAATGTAGCAACTGTGGTTGACGAAACCCATGGGTTTAAATTCTTCGACAACCGGGATTTACTCGGGTTTGTTGACGGCACCGAAAACCCGGAAAACAGTGACGCCGAAGACGCAGTTCATATCTCCGCCCCGTCTACCTCGCCATACATCAATGGTTCATACCTGATTGTGCAAAAATACCTGCACGATATGAATGCATGGAAGGAACTCAACACCGAAGAGCAGGAGAAAGTCATTGGCCGAACCAAACTGGACAACGTGGAACTAGACGACGCCACCAAGCCAAATAATTCCCACGTGGCCATCAATGATGTTGACAGCGACATTTACCGACTCAACATGCCATTCGGTTCATTCAAAGAACAGGAGTTCGGCACCTATTTCGCCGGCTATTCTGGTGACGTGTCAGTGACCGAGGAAATGCTGACCAACATGTTTGTTGGCAAACCCACCGGGAATTATGACCGGATCCTGGACTTTTCCTACCCGACCACCGGCACCCTGTTCTTCATCCCGTCAATAGAATTACTGGATGATTTCACGGAACAACTACCCAAACCCACCAAGTAGCGTTTCCTCTAAGCTGGGGACCTGGTTTGTGATGGGTTGACCTCCAGGGAATTTTGGGAAGAAAATTAAGATCCCCAGCTTAGGAGATCTGCTGGCGATCGTCTGAGCAGTTTGCAGCCTCCCAGGAACACTCCCCGACCCTACAGCACTGTTGCTAAGCTGGGGATCTTATTATGTCTGCCGAAATCCCTGGGGTTTTAGGTGAAATATTCATGGGACAGTTCAGATCCCCAGCTTAGATAATGTACTACCCTGCGTGAGGGCACCTTGGGGCGTCGCAAAGCAGTGAGCTGCACAACCGATAAGCTAGGGACCTTCGGAATGCAGATTTGTTTGTCCTGGCGCATTGCGGCGGCCATTGAGGAAGGTCCCCAGCTTATCGACGTTGCTACCGCTGGGGTGTGCGTCGTAAAGCAGAAAAAATCCGGCCCCCAGAATGGGAACCGGATTCTTATCTATAACCTAGACCAGCAATTACTTGATGATCTTGGTGACGCGGCCAGCGCCGACGGTGCGGGAGCCTTCGCGGATAGCGAAGCGCAGACCCTCGTCCATGGCGACCGGCTGGATCAGGGTGACGGACATGTCAACGTTGTCGCCAGGCATGACCATCTCGGTGCCCTCAGGGAGCTTCACAACACCGGTAACGTCGGTGGTGCGGAAGTAGAACTGCGGACGGTAGTTATCGAAGAACGGGGTGTGGCGGCCACCTTCGTCCTTGGACAGAACGTAGACGGAAGCCTCGAACTCGGTGTGAGGGGTGTAGGCGCCGGGCTTGGCCACAACCTGGCCACGCTCAACTTCTTCGCGCTTAACGCCACGGAGCAGCAGACCGCAGTTGTCGCCAGCTTCGGTGTAGTCCAGCAGCTTGCGGAACATTTCGATGCCGGTAACGGTGGTGGACAGAGCCTTGTCCTTGATGCCGATGATTTCGACTTCTTCGTTCACCTTCAAGGAACCGCGCTCAACACGACCGGTCACCACGGTGCCACGGCCGGTGATGGTGAAGATATCCTCGATAGGCATGAGGAAGGGCTTGTCGGTCTCACGAACCGGATCCGGGATGAAGTCATCGCAGGCCTGCATGAGGTCCAGGATGGACTGGGTCCACTTGGGATCGCCTTCCAGGGCCTTCAGGGCAGAGATCTGGATGATCGGGGCATCCTCGTCGTATTCCTGATCAGCGAGGAGCTCGCGGAGCTCCATTTCCACGAGCTCGATGATTTCATCATCAACGTCGGGGGAGTCACACTTGTTCAGTGCCACGAGGATGTAAGGAACGCCCACCTGGCGAGCCAGAAGCACGTGCTCCTTGGTCTGCGGCATCGGGCCGTCGGTAGCGGCCACGACCAGGATAGCGCCGTCCATCTGAGCGGCACCGGTGATCATGTTCTTGATGTAGTCAGCGTGGCCAGGGGCGTCCACGTGTGCGTAGTGGCGCTTTTCGGTCTGGTACTCCACGTGAGCGATGTTAATGGTGATACCACGCTCTTTTTCTTCAGGAGCCTTGTCGATGGAGTCGAAGGCGAAAGCCTGGTTCAAGTCGGGGTATGCGTCAGCCAAAACCTTGGTGATAGCTGCGGTCGTGGTGGTCTTACCGTGGTCAACGTGACCGATGGTGCCAATGTTTACGTGAGGCTTAGTACGCTCAAACTTAGCCTTTGCCACTGTATGTCCTCCTGGACTTCATGGTGGCTACGAACCTCGCAGCCACGGGTTGATATGCTGAACCTTCTGATTCGCCGTTTGAATTATTCATTCGGCAACTCATCAGAACAGCGATTACAAATGTGCCAATTACACGATCTTATGCGTTATCCGCGAGTTTTTCAAACTAACTCGAACCAACTCGCATCAAGTTCTTAAGAATCATTCATTTGGTAATGGCCGTGGCGGCCGTCACAATCCTTGCGGAGTTCCGGTGGGGCGCCGATGGGGCTCCAGCGAGAAACCTGATCGGAACCCGCGGGGCACTTCCCTCAGGCACCCGCACCGGATAATGCGTGACGGTCAACAAGGCCATTACCGAAAATCATTCGGCTTATCCCGCCCACCATCTTGCTTGGCACGACAAGACAGTGGGCGGCACAGGCTTATGGAAAAGCCTTAGGAGCCGTTGCGCTCGGCGATGATCTCGGCTGCCACGTTGGTCGGAACCTCGGCGTAGGAGTCGAAGATCATGGTGTAGTTAGCGCGACCCTGGGTCCGGGACCGCAGGTCACCCACATAACCGAACATTTCGGACAGCGGCACCCGGGCCCGCACGACCTTTGCACCAGCCCGATCATCCATGGCGCTAACCTGGCCACGGCGAGAGTTAATGTCGCCGATCACGTCACCCATGTACTCTTCCGGCGTGATGACCTCAACCGCCATGAGCGGTTCCAGCAGCACCGGCTTTGCCTTGGCAACGCCTTCCTTCAGGGCCTGGGAGCCGGCCAGCTTGAAGGCCATTTCCGAGGAGTCCACTTCGTGGTACGCACCGTCAAGCAGGGTGGCCTTGATGTTCACCAGCGGGAAGCCGGCGAGGTAACCGTACTGCATGGCGTCCTGAATACCGGCATCCACCGAGGGGATGTATTCCTTCGGCACGCGGCCACCGGTAACAGCGTTTTCGAACTTGTAGATGGCGGACTCGCCTTCTTCCAGCTCGGATGCATCGGGGGCGTACGGCTCCAGGGCAATAATGACCTTGGCGAACTGGCCGGAACCACCGGTCTGCTTCTTGTGCGTGTACTCGATCTTCTCCACCGGCTTGCGGATGGTTTCACGGTAAGCCACCTGGGGAGCACCCACGTTGGCTTCCACCTTGAATTCCCGCCGCATGCGGTCAACCAGCACGTCGAGGTGTAGCTCGCCCATGCCGCCGATCACGGTCTGGCCGGACTCGGAGTCCAGTTCGACGGTGAAGGTCGGGTCCTCTTCGGCCAGCTTCTGAATAGCGATACTCAGTTTTTCCTGGTCGGCCTTGGTCTTCGGCTCGATGGACACCTTAATAACCGGATCCGGGAAGTCCATGGACTCCAGGATGATCTGGTTATTGGTGTCACACAGGGTGTCACCGGTGGTGGTGTCCTTCAAACCGATGAAGGCGTAGATGTTGCCAGCACGGGCCTCGGTCACCGGGTTTTCCTTGTTGGCGTGCATCTGGAACATCTTGCCGATGCGTTCCTTCTTGGCCTTGGTGGAGTTGGTGACCTGAGCACCAGGCTCAACCAGACCGGAGTAGACGCGCACGAAGGTGAGCTTACCGAAGAACGGGTGCACGGCAATCTTGAAGGCGAGTGCTGCAAACGGATCATCCACGGAGGGCTTCCGCACCACAACCTGGGATTCGTCGTTCACGGCATGGCCAGCAACCTCACCGATGTCCAACGGGTTGGGCAGGTAGTCAATCACGGCGTCGAGCAGCGGCTGCACACCCTTGTTGTGGTATGCGGTACCGCACAGCACGGGGTAGATTTCGGAGTTGATGGTCATCTTCCGAATGGCGCCCTTGATTTCGTCGATGGTGAGTTCCTCGCCACCGAAATACTTTTCCATGAGCTCTTCATCGGATTCTGCCACTGCCTCCAGCAGCTTCTCCCGGTATTCTTCGGCACGCTCCACCAGGTCAGCGGGGATTTCCTCGATGACCGGTTCGGCGCCAACGTCAACTTTACCGCGCCAGGTGATGGCGTTCATGTTGATAAGGTCCACCACGCCGTCGAAGGTGTCTTCGGCGCCGATGGGCAGCTGCAACACGAGAGGCTTAGCCCCCAGGCGGTCAATAATGGTTTGCACGGTGAAGTAGAAGTCTGCACCCAGCTTGTCCATCTTATTAACAAAGCAGATGCGCGGCACATCGTATTTGGCGGCCTGACGCCACACCTGCTCCGACTGCGGTTCCACGCCTTCTTTACCGTCGAACACGGCAACAGCACCGTCGAGCACCCGCAGCGACCGCTCCACCTCAACGGTGAAGTCCACGTGACCAGGGGTGTCGATGATGTTGATCTGGTTGTTCTTCCAGAAACAGGTCACGGCAGCCGAGGTAATGGTGATACCACGCTCTTTTTCCTGCTCCATCCAGTCGGTGGTGGAGGCACCGTCGTGGGTTTCGCCCACCTTACGGTTGATACCGGTGTAGAAGAGGATACGCTCGGTTGTGGTGGTTTTACCAGCATCGATGTGTGCCATGATGCCAATATTGCGGACCTTGGTGAGGTCCTTAAGCACTTCTTGAGGTGCCACGATATTCCTATCTGATAGATGATTTCGTGCGTCGAAAAGCTCAAAGCTTTACGACGAATTACCAGCGGTAGTGAGCAAACGCACGGTTTGCTTCAGCCATCTTATGAGTGTCCTCACGACGCTTCACGGAAGCGCCCAAACCATTAGCTGCATCCAAGATCTCATTAGCCAAACGCTCGATCATGGTCTTCTCGCGGCGCTGTCTCGTGAACGTCACCAACCAGCGCAGGGCCAGGGTGTTGGCGCGGGCAGCCCGCACCTCAACCGGCACCTGGTAGGTGGCGCCGCCCACGCGACGCGACCGAACTTCGAACTCGGGCTTGATATTGCCCAAAGCCTTTTCCAAGGTCAGAACCGGATCGGTGCCGGTCTTTTCCTTGCACTTTTCCAAAGCACCATAAACAATACGCTCAGCAACGGACTTCTTGCCGTCCAAGAGCACCTTATTCACCAGCTGCGTCACAACTTCGGAACCGTATACAGGATCCTTGACTACGGGACGCTTCGGAGCCGCATTCTTACGCATTTTAGATTACTTCTCCTTCTTTGCACCGTAGCGGGAACGACCCTGCTTGCGATCACGAACACCCTGAGTGTCGAGTGCGCCACGAATGATCTTGTAGCGCACACCCGGGAGGTCCTTCACACGACCACCACGAACCAGCACCATGGAGTGCTCCTGAAGGTTGTGGCCCTCGCCTGGAATGTATGCGGACACCTCGATGCCAGAGGTGAGGCGCACACGGGCAACCTTACGCAGAGCAGAGTTAGGCTTCTTCGGAGTGGTGGTGTACACACGAGTGCACACACCACGACGCTGCGGAGACCCCTTGAGTGCTGCGGTCTTCACCTTTGCAGTCTTGTCATGGCGGCCCTTGCGGACCAGCTGTTGAATAGTTGGCATGAACCGTCTTTCTATTTTCGGTATTGTGCTTTTATTTTTTGCCTGTCAGACACCGCTAAGACATAGGTCCCTGCCCCATTATCGCTAATAAACAAGCAAAAATAGGGGCTCTTCACCGGGGCCGCTGCCGTGTGTCTTGGTAAGTTTTGAAAGCATTAGCCAATCGACCAAGGCCTTACTTCCAAGCAATACCACCTCACCATAATGGGGGTACTACCAGGCAAAACTTAAAGACTCCCACCACAAACATGTGGGACTATCGGGTAATACTATCTGATACTGACCACTAACGTCAAGCAGGCGAACGCCACCGGATACCACAGCAACCACCAGAAACTCGGCCGCTGCGCTTGCCCCTGGCCGTGCCCAGGGGTGTCCCCAAGGTTGTTCTCCCCCGCCCGGTAGTGCAATAATGCCACCCCCAGTGCCGGGGTAATGAAACACACCGCTCCCAGCATTCCGGCCGTGAGCATCATGGTATTCTCCCGGTCCCGTAAATAGTGAAACATGATGAAAAAGGCGTAAATGACGAGGCCAGCCGGAATAAATGGTAGCCATTGCCCTACCTGAAATATCACCAGCCACGCCAGGCCCGCGAGTACCACCGCGACCTGGATCGGCCACGGCTGGTGCGTGATGAACTTTTCCACCAGAAAACACACCACCAGGGCCCAGGCCAGGTTCGATGGTCGGATCGTGGCGAATCCGAACCATTCCCCGGTCACCACCCGGTCGTAGAACGGTTCGGTGATGAGCGCCAGGGCGCATGTGCCCCAAAGTAGCCGCCACTGGTTGTTAGTTTGGCATTCCTCCAGGTAGAGCCATGCAGCAATGGGGCAGGCGATGAGGCCCAGCAATGCCAACAGCAATTCCGCTCCGACCAGGGGCCCGAAGGTGTCAATGTCGGCCGTTGCCGCCACGCCAGCCGGTATTAGCTTATCAATCCCTAGAGCAATGATAGACAGACTTATGAATATGCCCACCAGGAGCATATAGCGGGTGGTGCTGATGCCGGCACGTCGTTGTTGTTTCACGTCTTCTTACCTTAGGCGAGTTTTCCGAGGTTCTCTTGTCGCCACACAAAGCTGCATCCGTTCTAAGCTGGGGACCTTCGCTGGGCCGGCTGAAATCCCTGGGGTGCGGGCAGCCGTCAGCCGGGTCCCCAGCTTATCTAGTTTGCTACCCCCGCTTTGCGACGGTCCCCAGGGCCGGATCCATACCTTTATCGCCCTGAAACCCCACAAGGCCCCACGCAGCAAATCCGATAAGCTAGGGACCCGTCGCACGACGGGTCCAACACAGGAATTTCCCCAGGAGAAAATCCCCACCCCGGAGAGTCCCCAGCTTAGAAAATATGCTACCGGTCACCGGGGGGAGGGTAGGGCGTCGTAAAGCAAAAAAGCTGCTTATTTCACCAATAAGCAGCTCGTCGGCTACCGGAGAATTTTGCACGACACTGCAACTTTCCCATTCGCCACCGCCCCCCCAAAGTAGCGACTCAACAGCCCACTATCGGGGGCAAAATTCATTACCCCCGAATCAAACTTTATTTCAGAATAGAATGACCGTTTCTATATTAGCCCTTCACGGAGCCGGCCATGGACTCCTGGTAGAACCGCTGCATGAGAATGAACAGGATCACAATGGGGATCGACACGCAAACGGCGCCAGCCGCAAACCGGGCAAACCAGTCCTGAATATATTCGCGTTCCAGCATGCGCCATAGGCCCAGGGAAACCGTGTAGTTATCCTGCGTGCGGGCGATTGCGCGGGCCAGCACGAAGTCCAGCCACGGGATCAGGAAGCCGGTGATTGCCTGGTACACGATCATGGGCTTGACGATCGGCAAAATAATCAGGTAGAACACCTGCCACTTGGAGCAACCGTCCAGGTAGGCTGCCTCATCCAGGCTGGCCGGAATGGTGTCCATGTAGCCCTTCATCATGTAGAAGGTCATGCCTGCGCCGGCCGAATACACAATGATCAGGGCAATGTTGGTGGTGCTGCCGCCCGTAAGCCGCAGAGCCTTGAGGATGAAGTAAATAGCGACCACGGCCATAATGCCGGGGAACATGCCCAACACCAGGGCCGTGTTCATGTAGATGCGTCGGAAGGGGAACCGGAGCCGGGAGAGGCAGAACGACACCAGCAGCACGAAGCTCACGGAAATCACGCAGGTAAAGACCGCAATAATGAACGTGTTCATGAACATGCGCGGGAAGTTCAGCACCTCGGTTTCCGTGAACAACTGCACGTAATTATTCAAGGTGTATTCGGTGGGGAAGAAAGTCTGCTGGTAAGGAGCGGTGTCCTTGTTGAAGCTTTCCAACACCACCCAGACGATGGGCATGACCCAGATAATGGCCAGGATCCCGAGCAGCGCGTGGACTGCGATGTCGGTAATCCGGCGGGATGCGACTTGGTTGTGAAGTTTTGGTTGATTGGCATCGGTGACAACGGCGGCACCCGTGGTTTTGTCGGTCACTGGAATCCCTCCTCATTGCGATACGAGCCGGAACGGCGATAGGTGATGAGGGCAACCGCGCTGAGCACAATGAATGTCAAAATACCGATAACGGCACCCACGTTATAGTCGCCTCGGTCCACCGTGAGTTTATAGAGCCAGGTAATCAATAGGTCGGTCTTACCTGCTGACGCCCCGACGGGGGTTGGGTTACCGCCAGAGAGCATGTAGATCACATTGAAGTTATTGACGTTGGCGGTGAACGTCGTAATCAGGTACGGGGTGGTCACAAACAGCAGGTAGGGCATGGTGATAAACCGGTAGGTTTGCCACCAGGATGCCCCATCCAAGCGGGCGGCCTCGTAGAGTTCACCCGGGATGTTTTGCAGAATGCCAGTGATCTGCATGATGGTGAACGGGATGCCGATCCATAGGTTGATCACAATGACCGTCACCCGAGCCCAGGTGGTATCGGTGAAGAACGGCAGGGGGTCGTTGATAAGCCCGGAGTTCATGAGCAACCGGTTGATAGCACCTTGCGGTTGCAACATGGAGCGCATGACCAGCAGGGATGCGAACTGCGGCACGGCCACGGATAGGGAGAAAATTGCGCGCCACACGTTTTTCCCCACGGTGGTGCGGCGGTTAATCATCATGGCCACGAACATGCCCAGGAAGTAGTTCAGGAAGGTGGCGAAGAACGCCCACACCAGGGTCCAAACCAGCACCCCGACAAAGAGGTTGAGGTTCACAATACCGCCGCTGTTGGAAAGCACCTTACCGAAGTTTTCAAAACCCACCCATTCGAAATACAGAGTATGGCGGGAATCGTAGCTGGTGAATGCCATGGAGATCATGAAGATCAGCGGCAAAATGGTGAACAGCAAAATTCCCAGGGTGGGCAGCGTCATAAAGGTGATGTGCGCATCATCGTTGGTCAGCTGCCGTACATCCTCCTGGAAGTTCCGAACAGTGCCGGTGCGCATCTGCGCTTCTTGGGCCTTGTAGGCGCTGCGGCAGGAGACGGTAGCGAACCAAATCAGGGCGACGAGGCAGCAAATAGCCACCACGCCATAGAGCAATACCACCACCGAGGGCGTGGTTTGGTCGTAATGCCAGTATCCGTCGATTTTTTCTTTCGTTTGCGCACCATTGCTGCCGAGTCCTGGCAATTCCAGGATTTTTTGCAGGCCAATGGTGAAGAACCAGATCAGGGCGGCAATTTCGATGGCGAGGAATATTAATCCCTTGGCCATCTGGCCGCGTTTCATATTGCCAAGACCAAACACTAACAGGGAGAGTTTGGTGTAAATATCGCCGTTCGTTTGAACGGTTTTCAACGTGGAAAGCATGACTTATAGTCCTATAGTCCTCAAATCGTCTTTCGGTTATTTATAAGCCTTGAACCATGCATCAGTCTTTTCTGCAGCGTTCTCCTCGGTGACCTCCCGGTTGAGCAGAGCTCGACCAAAGTTTTCGGCGGGGTCCCAAAAATCGGTCATCTTCTTGATCGTAGGCTGCAAAATGGATCCATTCGTCACCGTTTTAATGAGGGCAATAGCGACCGGATCTGCACTGATTTTTTCATCTGAGGCCAAGTTCTTATCCGCCGGAATCACCCCGTTCTTCTCGTAGTGCACCTTTTGCGATTCCGCAGAGGCGAGGAATTCTGCGAACATGGCGGCTTCCCGGGGATATTTCGTGTGCGGGTTATAGGCAATTGCCTTGGATCCGGCAAACGCCTTCATTTGGGTGTCTTGCCCATCAATGTTGAACATAGGGACCATGGCCACCCCAAGGTTATCGCCCAGGGCTTTTTTGGCGTTTTCGGAATCCCAAGCACCAGAGAACACCACATCCACGCCTTTGCCGAGCGAGCCTAAACCAGCGCCATCATTATCGTTGATGAAATTGGGGTTATTAACCAGTTTGACCAGGTATTTTGTCACATCAACGGCTTTGTCACCGGCTTGGATGCCGGCATTCTCATCGAGACCGTCTTCGCCAAAGAAGGTGGTGCCGGTCGCCGCATAGAAAGCGGGCATGTACCAGGAGTTCGACAGCGGGAAGGAGACTTTGGCTTTCTCCAGCATGAGGTCGAAGGAGTTGACTTCCTCGCTGCTAAGTTTGGATTTGTCGTAGTAGACGAACCAGGTGTTGGGCTCGTAAGGCAGGCCATAATACTGATCGTCGGGCCCCTTGACCGAGTTGAGGAGGCTTTCTTCAGCGTATCCCTTCAACATCGCCTCACCATTGTCGGATAGTTGCCCGACGGCACCCGCGGACATCAGGGTTCCCAACTGGTCATTGGCGAATTGGTAAACGTCGGCGGCGGCAGCGGGGTCTTGCCCCACCGTATCGACAGCGGAATCCGGCGGAACCACGGAGTTGTGCCAGGTGATATTCAGTTCGGGGTGGTCTTCTTCGAACCAGGCCTGCATGGTTTGCAGCCAGGCGTCTTGATTTTTTTGGTCTTCCTGACTGGTCCATACAGTCAGCTCAATATTATTACCGGAGTTAGTGGAACAGGCACTAAGGCTAAGGGAGGCTAGCAGCGCAGTGCCTACTGCCGCTATAACCGTACGCTTCATAAATCATCACTTTCCTTCAGTACGCACTGAAATTTTCACATAGCATTTAGTGATGCTCATTACCAATGATGAGACAGTCAGAATAGATCACATCTTACCCCCATCAATCGTATTATTTAAGACTAATGTCCAAAAAACAGGACAAGAATCACATTCTCTCCCCACCCCTGTTACTTACAACACATTGCGCCCCCGCTTTACGACGACTAAAGCTGGGCCCAAGTCCCCTCTCAACTGCAACAACACCAGCCCCATCTATGCTCACGCTCATCCCCCGCACCACCACCCCCACCACCCCCACCGCTGTCACAGCCGTTTCGGCGGCTCCAGCTCCGGCCACTGATTTACTCCTCCTCACTAAACAATGGTGCGTCCCCCGCCTCGACTACACCAATGCGACCCCCGAACAGCAGCTTGTCATTCACATTCAAGCGGCCACCATTTCCTGCCGAACCGCCGTCATCAGCGGCCTGGCGGCGGCCCTCATCCAGGGCATTCCCACCCTCAACCAAGATCACGACACCCACGTCGAACTGACTCTACCCCACCACCATAGACCCCCTTCCCGCACCCAATGGCCCCTTATTTTTTACTACCGTGACGCCTACCTCCCGCCGGAAGACATCACCAATATCGCAGGCCACCGGGTCACCACCATCCCCCGCACCTTCACCGACATCTATGCCCGACATGGTGAATTGGAAGCATTGGCCTACCTCGAATCCGCCCTCAACCGGGGCCACACCAAGCAGGAATTTCAGGACTACCTCACCACACACCATGGGCAATGGAACACGGTCAAACTCCAGCGCATTCTCGACCTTGCCTGCTACGGCATCGAATCCGTGCAGGAAACCCGGGCCCGCTACGCCATCATCACCCAACTGCCCACGACACTAGTTACCCCACAGGCCGTCATCCCGGTCCCCCACCGCACCATCGTTGGTAGGTGGTCGTTGAAGCGTGTGGATCTCCTACTCGACAATTGGCTGGTTATTGAAATCGACGGACACAGCAAATACATCGGCGCTCCCCAGCACCGGCTCAATATTTTCCAGAACCAAATCCATCGTGACGTCCACATTTCCCGCCACGGCTACCACATTCTCCGCTTCACCCCGGCCGAAATAGCCACATACCTCATCCCCACCATTGCCCGGATCCTCCAACTCCAACCGGCTGCCCCACCAACCAGACACACCGTCTACGACCTGACGGCTACCATCCCCTACTGGTCCCACCAACAATAACGGGAAGATTAGACGGCCTTCCCCTGGGTCACCATGCCTACATAGCCAAATCGCATCTGCTACCACCTATTTTCAGCTGGTAGCAGGTGCGATTTTCCGTGATTAGGCCGTCTCCACCAAGACCTCCCCACCCAAATCCCCGGTAGGCCCTCAGTAGGCCCCCGATAGCAAATCCAATAAGCTGGGGACCCGACTTTCTCCCCTGCCAAGGCGGCATTTCACCAGGGAAAACACCACACCCCGGCGGGGTCCCCAGCTTAGCGGAAGTGCAACCTGGCAGGGGACCTCGCTACATGTCCCTGAACAGGGATTCTGGCCCCTGGGAGACGTCGTAAAGCTAGCTGCAGCAAACCCGATAAGCTAGGGACCTCAACCCCCACCAGGCAAACGGCCAGGGAAAACAGGCGCATCCAGGAAGGTCCCCGGCTTAGCAACTATGCGGCGCCAAGCACGCCCAGCCGGGGCACGGAGAACGGGGAACAGACAGCAGAACCGATAAGCTGGGGACCCGGCTACGGGCGGCGTGTTTGCGCTGGAGCCACATGGCCGCTCCACCAGGTCCCCAGCTTAGAAGAAGTGCAGCCCCGGCAACCCTGGGGTGGCCCTGGGTGGCCTTGGGCAGGGACCGGGTGCATTACCCTGGGAGCATGAGCAACACTCCCCCACCATCAAACCCCGGCCTGGACCTGGAGTCCGAGATCCTCTACCAGATTTATCCCCAGAGCTTTGCCGATTCCAATGGGGACGGCATTGGGGACCTGGCCGGCATCACCAGCAAGCTGGATTACCTCGCTGACCTGGGAATCACCATGATCTGGCTCAATCCGATTTTTGATTCCCCCTTCAAAGATGCCGGCTACGACGTGCGCGACTACTACCGGATTGCGCCGCGGTACGGCACCACGGAAGACCTCGTGACCCTCGTGGAGCAGGCGCACCGCCACGGCATAAAAGTGCTACTCGACCTGGTGCCGGGCCACACCAGTGAGGAGCACGCCTGGTTTCAGCAGAGCGCGCGGCCGGAACCGAACGAATTCTCCGACCGCCACATCTGGACCGAACACGCCTTCGATAATGGGGCGGGTTTGCCATTCATCGGAGGTGAGTACGATCGGAATGGCACCTACATTTTGAACTTCTTCAAGTCACAGCCGGCCCTGAATTATGGCTTTCACCAGCGGAATCGCCCATGGCAGCAGTCACCGGACGCACCGGGACCCATGGCCACTAGGCAGGCCATGGTGGAGGTCATGAAGCATTGGCTCGAACTGGGATGCGACGGGTTCCGGGTGGATATGGCGGATTCGCTCGTGAAGTTCGACACGGAGGACAAGCAGGCGACCATTGCCGTGTGGCAGGATATGATCGGCCGGGTGCGCGCAATGTATCCGAATGCGATCCTGGTGTCGGAGTGGGGCAAGCCCGAACTGGCGCACGAGGCGGGGTTTGATATGGACTTCTATTTGGATTGGGGTGACAACGGGTATCACCTGCTCACCAGGGAGTCCCCGGATCCGTTGGATCGCACGCATGATCGAAGCTTTTTCGCCCAGCATTCCGACACCCCGGCCACCGATTTCATTGTGCAATACGAACCATTGTATCGGCATGGATTGTTTAACATTATCAGTGGGAATCACGACACCCCACGCCTGGCCCCGCGCCTCACCGAGGCCGAACGGATGGCGTTTTTCTTCTTCCTGCTCACCATGCCCGGCGTGCCCACCATTTATTACGGTGACGAAATCGGCATGGAATACGTCAAGATTCCCACGAAGGAGGGCGGATATGCCCGCACGGGGTCGCGCACACCCATGCAGTGGGATAGCACCCAGCCCAACTATGGGTTTTCCACCGCCGCGCCAGAGTCCCTGTATTTGCCGGTTTCCGGCGGTCCGAGCGTCGATAAGCAGCCGCAGTTATTGGCGCTGACCAGGCAGCTTATTGCGATTCGCCGCACCACGCCCGCGTTGCAAGCCAGCGCGCCGCTGGAGTTCCTGCCCACGCCACACCCCCGCCTGCTCGCTTATCGACGCTCCCACCTCACCATTGTTATCAATCCCAGCGCGCAGCCGCTCGACTACCCGGACGCCAATGGCACCATGGTCGCAGGGATCGGCGGGGCTGAGCTCACCGAGGCCGGGCTGCACCTGCCGCCCACCGCCGCTGCGATTGTTGATACAGATAAATAGTCTGACCTATCCGCACCACTGCCACGGCCCATTCCGTGGCTATTTTCATATGAAAAGCCCTTTTGCTACATTAATAAACCCTCATACTCCAAGCGTGTTGCAGATTTGCTAATTCGCCGTGACCAAGGATAACGAACAAATAAACATTCATAGAGATCATTTCGGTATATTTTAATTCTTTCATGATTCTGTACTTTATTTCCCCTAGTTACTAGCGTGGAAAGTGGATAACCTCACCGATTAATCTTTGTATTAATCTCGGTGAAAAATATTTACCGACCTGTTACACAATAGTTTTTGAGGAATAACGATCATTATGAGTGCTACCGGTTTTACGGACTCCCTCGCGGGCCCTAGCCTAGTTCCGCCGGCACGCCACATTAATAAAATGGTTTTTCCTATGAACGGCGGGGGTTTATGACCGATGCGTATCGCTTACGTTAGTGTCGACCCCGGGGTGTCGGTCTTTGGTCCGCATGGTGCCAGCGTCCACATCCAAGAAATTGTGCGCGAATTTGCAGCTCAGGGGCATGAGGTTACCATTTTTACTACCCGGCGCGGGTTCGACCTGGTTTACGAACGGTATTCGCTATTCAACACGGTGATTGCGGAGGTAAATCAGCCCGGCGTATTGGAGGTGAATTCGCCGCTGTTGGATCTGCAGCGGGCACACCGGGACGTGGTGGATTATGTGATTTGGGCGGCCGCGGTGGCCCAGGAGCAGTGGCAGTTGCGGATTGTGGGGGATGGCCCGCAGCGGGTGCCGTTGATGGACTTAGCGCAGAAATTGCGTGTAGATGCGGATTTTCGGGGCGCGGTGAGCCCTTCGGAGATTCCAGGACAGTTGCGAGGTTCGGCGATTGGGGTTGCGCCGTACCCGGAAACAGTGTCCGCGCATCATTATTTTTCCCCATTGCAGGTTTATGAGTATTTAGCCGCGGGTCTGCCGATTGTGGCTTCAAATATTGGGCAGATTCCGCACGCGGTGGGGGACGCCGGGGTGCTGGTTCCGGGCTCTAATGCCAGCGCCCTGGCTCAAGCTTTGGTGAGCCAGTCGCGGGGTATGTCGGGGTGGCGCCGGCATATAGGGCATAGGGGGCATAGAGGGTGGCATATGCGGGGTACGGCGTCATGAGCTAGCCGAACCTTTTCATCGCCACCTTTTGCAACCCATAACCCTATAACCAGCCAGAATCATCAGGAATTATAAAGAAGTAGGAATAACCGCATCATGGATACCTCGACTGTGCTTCGTACGTTGTTGAACGATCAAGACCGTGCCGAATTATTGGGCCGGGATACTGCAATTACGCAGGTGGAGGTTGCGCCGGATACGTCGATTGTGTTGGGGTTGGCGGATAATCGGTGGGCTCGGGTGTTGTGGCCGACGCAGCATAGTAGTGCGAAGCGGGTGGCGGATTGGGCGCGTCATTATCATTTGTGGGAGTCGACGACGCAGTTGTCGCGGGATATTTTATTGCAGCAGGGGGAGTTGAAGGCGGATGAGAAGTTGGCGCCGCATTTGGTGGGGATGGGTGGTTCGACCCGGGTGTTGCGGTATACGCCGTCGAAGCGGGTGGTGTTGCGGCATGGTAATCATGTGATTGAGGTGTCGCATCGGCGGTTTCCGCAGCATCAGATTACTGGGGTGCCGACGCCCCGGAAGTTAGGGCCGGTGGCGGATCCGCATTTGGTGGTGCATGAGTTTGTAGCCGATCGGGATTTGTCGTCAGAGCATGCCCCGGAGTTGGATGCGATAGCGGGGATGGTGTTTGCGCGGCTGCATCGGTTGCCGCCGCCGGAGGGTCCGTGCACGAATGTGTTTCGGCGGTTGGCAGCGTTGGCTCAGCTGTTTCGGTATTTGAATCCGATTTTGGCGGCGCGGCTGAATTGGATTGCGGGGCATGTTGAAGAATTAGGTGGTACACCGGTATTTAGTCATGGCGATGCTTCTCCTGCACGGGTGCTGACTGATGGTACGCAATTGTGGTTGACCAATTTTGAGCGTGCTTGTGGTGGGCCGGCTGCGGTGGATGTGGGGTCGTATGTGGAGACGAGTGACTCAGAAGCTAGTGAACGGTTCATTTCTGGTTATACGCGGGCTGGTGGCAAGCTCCCGAATGCGCGGGCATTGCGGCATGCTCGGGCCCAGGCAAAGCTTTTGCGTATTGCGGATCCATTGCGGCAAGGCCATGCTGATTGGGAAACCGAAATTTTTGCTGAGCTTGATGCAGTAAAGGAGCTTGTATTATGAGCGCGTTGGACACGTTACACCAGTTGCCCAAGGTGCGCCGCAGTTGGCCGCATGATGATGGCAGTATCACTGTGGAGCTTGTCGACGATGATTCCCGGGTGCGGGCCGGTCTGATTCATCCGAATGGGGTGTGGGAGATGGCCGACTATGGGGTGGATGAGAAGCTGCCGGATTTGACGCCGCACGATGGGATTGTGAGCCATAAGTGGCATGAGCATGCGGTGATTATGGATGCGGATCGGGTGTACGGCTATATGTTGCCGGAGCAGAATCGGGCGATCATTCGGGCGCATTCGTTATTGGCGCAAAAATGCACGGTGGCGCATTTGAATGTGGCCCGGGTGTTGTCGCACACGGATTCGATGGTGATTTTGAATCGGCTGCCGGGAATTACGGTGTATGACTTTGGTGATGAGGCGGCACCGGCGTGGGTGATTTTTGCCCAGTTGTGGCCGCAGTTTACGACGTTTCAGCTGCCGGTGAAGAAGCACACGGCGGCGGATGAGGCGCAGGTGTTGCGGTGGTGGGCCGATAAGGTGCCGGGCATTTCGGTGGATCAGGCGATTGCCGGTTTGACCAGTGGTACTCCCGACCCGGAGGTGTTGTTGCATGGTGATTTGCATGATAAGCACCTGTTTTTTGATGGGTCCCGGCTGAGCTTGGTGAGTTTGGAAACGCTGGCGCGGGGTGAGGCCGCGGCGGATTTGGGCAATGTGTTGGCCTATGCGGAGCTGCGGTGGTATCAGGGCAATATTAATGATGCCACCCGGGATGTGATGGTGGATTCGGTGCATACGTTGGCGGATTCGCTGCATGTGAGCCCGGCGCGGCTGTCGGCGTATTACGAGGCGGCGCGGCGCCGGGTGGCGTGTGTATATAGTTTCCGGCCGCAGGCGTCGTCGTGGTTGGCTCAGTGGATTGCGACGTTTTCGTAAGGCGTTATGAAGATTAATGTTATTGGTTGCGGCTATTTAGGCACGGTGCATGCCGCTTGCTTGGCGACGCTCGGGCACGAGGTGGTGGGCGTCGACACGGATGCGGCCCGGGTTCAGCGGCTTTCTCGTGGTGAGGCTGGGTTTTTTGAGCCGGGTTTGCCAGAGCTGTTGGCGCAGGCACTCGGGTCGGGCCGGCTGTCGTTTGCCACAGAGCCCACGCCGGCGGAGGTGTATTTCCTGACGGTTGGCACCCCGCAGGTGGCGGATGGCCTGGCGGCGGATGTGAGTTTTGTGCATGCCGCAATTGATAGCATTCTTCCGGTTGCTTCCCTGGATGCGGTGGTGGTGGGGAAATCCACGGTGCCGGTGGGGACGGCGGCGGGACTCGTCGACAAGCTTGGTGGGCGGGCTTTGGTGTGGAGCCCGGAATTTCTGCGGGAGGGGTTCGCGGTCGCGGACACGCTACACCCGGATAGGTTAGTGTATGGGCTACCGGATGATCCGGCTACGGCGTGTCGCGCCCAAAATGCTCTCGATCAAGTGTATGAATCTATGTTGGCGGCTGACGTGCCGCGACTGACGATGAATTACGCCACGGCGGAGCTAGTCAAAATGGCGGCTAATTCATTTTTGGCCACAAAGATTAGTTTTATGAATACCATGGCGGAATTATGCGAATGCACTGGTGGGGACGTGACATTGCTAGCAGAGGCATTGGGGTTGGATGCTCGCATCGGGCCGCTGTTTCTGCGCGCAGGAATTGGATTTGGTGGGGGTTGTTTACCGAAAGATATTCGGGCAATTATTGCCCGTGCTACCGAACTAGGAGTCGATGATACCGTGTCGTTTTTACATCATGTGGATGCCATTAATCAGCACAGTCGGGACCGGGTAGTGGATCGGGCGTTGCAGCTGTTGGGCGATGAGCCGGAGGGCAAGAAGGTGACGGTGTTGGGCGCATCGTTTAAGCCCAATAGTGATGATATTCGGGATTCTCCCGCCCTGGAGGTGGCCGATAGGTTGCACGATCAGGGGGCGGAGGTGACGGTGACGGATCCGCAGGCACTGTTTGGGGTGCATAGGAGTTTCCCGCATTTGCACACCGAGTCGGATATTACCGCGGCTTTGACCGGCGCCGAACTGGTGTTGTTGTTGACGGAGTGGCAGGAGTTTTCCCACTTGGATCCGCAGGCGACGATTGATTTGGTGGAACGCCCCCAGCTTATCGACGG
The DNA here is from genome assembly GCF_011612265.2 of Corynebacterium matruchotii. Lineage (NCBI taxonomy): Bacteria > Bacillati > Actinomycetota > Actinomycetes > Mycobacteriales > Corynebacteriaceae > Corynebacterium > Corynebacterium matruchotii. The sequence goes on from NZ_CP050134.2 coordinate 2,324,289, forward strand.
CCGGAACGCGCTCAATCCTAGAGCTTGGCGGGCTGCCGGTTGGCGTTATACCGGGATGGGGCGGTAATAGTTTCGGGTAGTACAATGACGGCATGCGTGCTGGACCGGATTCCCTACCCCAACCCATGCCTGATTGGTTACGGGACGTGCTGGTCACGATTATGGTCATTAGCGTCACGTTCACTGCCGACCCCGCTCACCCGTATCAGCCGCCCACGGTTCTTTCGATTGTGTTGTCGGTGACGGCGGCGGGATTGTTGTTGATGCGCCGCCGCCGGCCGATCCTTATCGCCATTGCTATGGTGGGGTTGTTTGTTGTGGGGTCGGTGTGGGCGCGGGACCATAACCCTGGGTTGTTGTTGGCGGTCACTATCGCAATAGCTGGGTTGTTTTACCAGCGGGGCATGGATGTTGGGATTCCCGTGGCGATCGGCGCCCTCATTGCCATGGAGGTGGCTACCTGGCATTTTGTGGGTGCGGTGTTTACCTACCACATGCTGCACCCGATTTTCAGCGTGGCGTTTGCCGGTGCCGCCGGCGATTCGGTGCGCATGCACCGCCGCTATATTAAGGCCATCACCGACCGGGCGATTCGGGCGGAGCAAACCCGCGAGTCCGAGGCGGCCCGGCGGGTCACGGAGGAGCGGCTACGGATCGCCCGGGATTTGCACGATACGGTGGCGCACCAAATTTCGGTGATTAGCCTCAACGCCGGGGTGGCGTCCCAAATGATGGAGAAGCACCCGCAGCAGGCCCGGGAGTCGTTGGCGACGGTGCGGAATGCCGCCCGGTCGGTGTTGACGGAGATCGGGAACCTGCTGGAGCATTTACGCAGCACGGAGTCCGGCGGCACCGGGGAGTTGGATACCACGCCCCAGCCGTCGATAAGCCACATTGATGGGCTGGTGGCGAAGTTCAGCCAGGTGGGCATGCGGGTGGTGGTGCAGAAACCCGACGACCTGGGTCGGGTGCCGGCAGCGGTGGGGCGGGTGGCGTACCGGATCGTCCAGGAGGCACTAACGAACGCCTATAAGCATGGCGATAACACGCACGCGGTGGTGGATTTGCGGCTGAAGGATTCCGCCCTCACTATCACCGTCACGAACCCGGCCAGCCCCCAGCCGGAAACCACTGGGCAGGGTTTCGGCCTGATCGGGTTGCAGGAGCAGGCGGCCAGTGTGCGGGGCACTATCGCCGCCGGGCTGGTGGATAATGATTGGCGGGTGACCGCCACCCTCCCGTTTCAAGGAAGCACCCTATGATTAGGGTTTTGCTTGTCGACGATCAGGCGCTCATCCGACAGGCCATTTCCGTCATGCTTGACGCCACCGACGACATCACTATCGTGGGCCAAGGCGATACCGGGTTGGATGCCATCGCCATGGCGCAGCGACTCCAGCCCGATGTGGTACTCATGGATATTCGCATGCCCGAGCTTGATGGCATTGCGGCCACGGAAAAAATTTGTGGTAACCCGGATTTGGCCGCCACTCGGGTGTTGATTCTCACCACGTTTGAGAATGACACGAATATTGTGGCGGCGCTGCGGGCCGGGGCCAGCGGGTTTATCGGTAAGGGGTCGGAGCCAGAGGAGCTCGCCCGGGCGGTGCGGGCGGTGGCGAACGGGGATGCGTTGTTGTCCCCCTCGGCGACCCGGAGTTTGATTACCCGCATGCTGCAACCCACCGAGGCTGACCCGGAGCCATATGCGAACCCGGAGCTCATTGATGCCCTCACGATTAGGGAGCGGGAGGTGTTGCGGCTGGTCACCAAGGGGTTGTCGAATCAGGAGATCGCGGACGAGCTGGTTATTTCCATTCATACGACGAAAACCCATGTGGGGAATATTATGACGAAGCTGGGCGCCCACGATCGGGCGCAGTTGGTGATTGTTGGTTACGAGAGCGGCCTGGTAGCGCCGGGGGGCTAAAATATCCACCACCGTATACCCCTGTGGGGGTAGGCGCGAGCGTGGAAAGATCACCTTCCCAGGCGATGTTACTTATCAATCGGCTACTTATTATTAGCTACTATGACAACGAAGTTAACAACAGAAGACGTGCCTCAGCCGGTGGTGCCGCCGCAATCCCCTACCGGCCAGGATGCGAATAAGCGCACAATATTCATGGTTTTCGCCGGACTCATCGTGTCGATGCTTTTGTCGGCGTTAGACCAGACGGTGTTTTCCACGGCGCTGCCCACCATTGTGGGTGAGCTCGATGGGGTGAACCACATGCTGTGGGTGACCACCGGCTACCTGGTGGCCGTCACCATTATGATGCCGATTTACGGCAAATTAGGCGACATGATGGGCCGGAAAACGCTCTTCTTGGGGGCGCTCACCGTGTTCCTCATCGGGTCGGTGATTGGTGGGTTCGCCACCAATATGACCTGGCTTATTATTGCCCGCGTGGTGCAGGGCCTGGGCGGCGGCGGGCTCATGATCTTGTCGCAGGCCATTATTGCAGACATTGTTCCCGTCCGGGACCGCGGCAAATACATGGGTGTGATGGGGGCCGTGTTCGGCCTGTCCAGTGTGGTCGGCCCCGTGCTGGGTGGTTGGTTCGCCGAGAGCATCGGGTGGCGTTGGGTATTTTGGATGAACCTGCCCATCGGGATAATCGCCATTATCATTGCGGCCACCGTGTTAAAGCTACCCAAGCATGACACCAAGTTCACGTTCGACGTGTGGGGCACGCTCACCATGGCGGTTGCCGTGACCTCGATCATTCTTATTGCGTCCTGGGGTGGGGTGGAGTACGAGTGGGGTTCCGCCACGATCATTAACCTCATTATCACCGCCATTGTGTTCTCTGCCCTGTTTGTGTGGGCGGAGGCGACGGCCACGGATCCGCTTATTCCACTGAAGGTGTTTCAAAGCCGAAACTTTGTGCTGGCCACTATCACCGGGCTGTTTATCGGCATCGCTATGTTCGGAGTGCTGGCCTACATGCCCACCTATTTGCAAATGGTGACCGGGGTGAATGCGACCGGTTCGGGGTTGATGATGTTCCCCATGGTTGTCGGGTTGATGGGCATGGCAATGACCACGGGGGCACTCGCTTCGAAGACCGGTAAATACAAGTGGATGCCGATCGCCAGCATGGTGGTGTTAGCGATCAGCCTGTGGCTGTTGTCCACCCTCACGGTCGAAACCCCGCTGTGGGTGCTGCTTAGCTATATGTTCCTGCTGGGTGCCGGCATTGGGTTGGGCATGCAGATCCTGGTGCTTGTGGTGCAGAATTCCTTCTCCGATCATGAGGTGGGCATGGCCACGGCGTCGAATAACTTCTTCCGCGAGATCGGCGCTTCCCTGGGTGGGGCGTTTGTGGGCGCCCAGTTCACGACCCGGCTGACGGATCTGCTGGGCGAACGTATGTCCGCTTTGGGCCCGGCCGTGGCCTCCGCAATGGGTGGCGGGAAAATGGATATGAATTCGCTCACCCCGGCCCGGGTGAACCAGCTGCCGGATGCGATCCACGACGTGATTGTGGGCGCCTATAACGATGCGCTGACACCGGTGTTTTTGCTGCTCATCCCCATGATCGCCGCCGGGTTTGTGACGGTCATGTTCATCAAGGAGGTGCCGCTGCGGGCTAAGTTGGAAACCGCCGAATAATTCGTGACAAATCCCATGTCTCCTCGGGGCTGGGATACGTACAATTGAGCTAACAGGGCGTCGAAAAGCTTACTACTACACCCGCGCGAAGCTTTTCGACGCTTTTGCTTTGCCCTAGTTAATGTGCTCCACCACCGCCAACCGGAGTGGGGGCACCACGAGTTTCTTATTGATCTCCTGCGCTTTCGGGTCGAAATGCACCACACCGTCGTTGATGTGCACCTTATAGGTGCCGGCCGGCAGGGGGTGGTGCCAGGAGGAATAGTTGGCGTTGATCATGACCAGGGCATCCCGGCCGGTCCCGAACGCGCCAGCCACCCGGTAGCTTAGATGCAGGCCCTTTGCGGTGATGAGTTGAGCCGAGGCCTTAATCACTTCATAGTCGGATTCCCGCAGCCAGGGCCAGGTTTTCCGGAACGCATTCAGGTCTTTGAAGTAGCGCACCTCATTGGCGAACCTGCCGGCCCGATCGTAGTCGAACACGTTCACGGAGTCGGGGCTACGGTAGGAGTTTTCGACCCCGTTTTTGGTGCGCAGAAACTCCTGGCCGGCGTGGATGAATACCACTCCCCGACCAATGTATTGGGTGCCGGTGGCCAGAATGTGGCGTTTGGCGATATCGGGTTCCCGCGCCCACATGAGTGTGTAAGTGCCGCGCAGCTTGTCGAACATGGTCCAGTTGTCGTGCGCCTCGTTATAGAGCACCGATTGGGCGGCGGAGGCGAATCTCCGGTTCGCGGGTGTTCCCAATAGGGCATCATATAACGCCCCCGCATTGGATTGCACGCAATCATAGCTGCCGACGCAGCCGGACACGAAGCCCGGGTCGGAGAGGATAAAGTTGGAGCCTTTGATGATGTCCCGGTAGAAATCGTTGAACGAGCTCACCCCCGGCATGAGTCGGCTATTGCCGTGGTGGGCCGGCACCACTCCGTCCGGGTGGTGGCCCAAATCCCAGCCCTCGCCAAGGAGAATGATACCGGGGTCGATGTCGTCCACGGCGGCCCGCACCGCATTCATGGTGTCCACATCGTGAATGCCCATGAGGTCGAACCGGAACCCGTCGAGGCCGAAGGTGGTGGCCCAATAGGTGATGGAGTCGACAATGAATTTCCGCATCATGAGCTGCTCGGATGCGGTTTCATTGCCGCAGGCGGTGCCGTTATAGAAGCCGCCATCGGGCCGCATGCGGAAATAGTAGCCGGGAACAGTGCGTTCCAAGGGGGAATCCGCCGCGTCGTACACATGGTTGTATACCACGTCCATGATGACGCGAATCCCGCGGGCGTGAAACGCATCCACGAGCTGCCGGAACTCCTGAATGCGACTGGTGGGGTCGGTGGGGTCGGTAGCATAGGATCCCTCCGGCACGTTATAGTGCACCGGATCATACCCCCAGTTGTATTGGGCGCCGAACCGCAGGTCCCCGGTTTCGTCGACCGAACCGAAATCAAAAACGGGAAGTAGCTGCACGTGGGTGACCCCCAGGCTGGCAATGTAGTCCAGGCCCGAAAGATTCCCGGCGGCGGTGCGGGTGCCGGCCTCGGTGAGGCCCAAGAATTTGCCCTTGTGGGTGATGCCGTTTCCCGGGCCGATTGTGAGGTCGCGGACGTGCAGTTCGTAGATGATGGCGTCCGATGCCGACCCAAAGCTAGGCATGCGGGTGGCCTGCCCCAAAAGCTTGTCGACGTTCACTACGACGCCGCGCTGCCCGTTGGCGGTGACCGCGCGGGCATAGGGATCAACGGACTCGGTCCCCGAACCGCCGGCTTCGAACACCAATGTGTAGGTGTATTCGGCACCGTCCTGGTCACCCGACAACCGGCATTCCCACACCCCCGGATGGGGTTGGTCGGGGGTCATGGGGTAGGTTCCCGCGGCGGGACCGGAGTGCACGTTCAGCACCACCCGCCAGGCGGTCGGCGCCCACAGCCGAAACGTCGTGCCGTCGGCTGCGTGCAATGCGCCTAGGGTGCCGTCGAAAAAGTACCGGTTATTAAACTCGGGAGAGTGCAGTTCGCCAATGGTGTAGCGGGGCATACCCGAGACTCCTTTCTGCCGTGATGCGGATAGCGGGGGTAATCAGTACGAGGCTACCCCTCCCGCCGGCATGTGCGCGAGTATGCCCGAAAACCGCTGGGGGTTAGACCGGTAGGCGCTCCCCGGTGGCGGTGGCGAACACGTGGTGTTCATCCGGATTGATCCGAACGTGGAACACCGAGCCCGGCGCCGGCGCGCTGTTCGGCAAGGTGCGAACCACCACCTGGGTGGAATCTTCCGGAGTGCCGGTGATGTGCCCATACAGGTAGGAGTCGGAGCCCAACTCCTCCACGAAATCGAGTTTGATGGGGATGGTGTTCGGTTCGGAATCCGACACCAATTCGATGGATTCGGGGCGGAAGCCCACGGTCACTTCGGTTTCGGACACGGCGGGGATCGGGATGCGGGCATCCCCGTAGTGGGCGATGTGGTCTTCGTCCTTGGTGCATTCGAGGAGATTCATGGCGGGGGAGCCAATGAATCCGGCCACAAACACATTCTGGGGGGCGTCGTAAAGCTCGCGGGGGGAGCCGGCCTGCTGCAGAATGCCGCCATTGAGCACGGCAATGCGGTCGCCCATGGTGAGCGCCTCGGTTTGGTCGTGCGTCACATAGAGGGTGGTGACGCCGAGTTCGCGTTGCAGGGCGGCGATTTCGGTACGGGTCTGCACCCGCAGTTTCGCATCCAGGTTCGAAAGCGGCTCGTCCATGAGGAACACTTTCGGCTTCCGCACAATAGCGCGGCCCATGGCCACACGCTGCCGCTGGCCGCCCGAGAGCGCTTTCGGCTTACGATCCAGGTAAGGCAGCAGGTCCAGGCGCTTCGCCATGGTCTCAACCTGCTTATCAATCTGATCCTTGGGCATGCCCGCAATCTTGAGGGCAAACCCCATGTTTTCCCGCACCGACATGTGAGGGTAGAGCGCATAGTTTTGGAACACCATGGCGATATCGCGTTCCTTCGGCGGCGCGGTCGTCACATCGGTGTCACCAATCAGGATACGGCCGGCGGTCACGTCCTCCAGGCCAGCCAGCATGCGCAGGGTTGTGGACTTGCCGCAACCCGACGGGCCAACGAGCACTAGGAATTCGCCATCGGCGACTTCCAGATCAAAATTATTAACAGTAGGGGCTTTGGCGTTGGGGTACACCAGGGTGACGGCTTCATAGGTCACAGATGCCATAATAAAAATCCTCCATCGGCAGGTACGTGCCGAACGATCCGAGTGGAAGTCTCCCGTATTATCCGGGAGCTTATCGCCGCAGGATTACGACTATGTTCTATTTAATCAGAGTAAGATGAATTTGTCGTGTTTTCACAAAATATTGAGAGATAAAATTAGTTATGAGTGATGACATCCGTAAACGCGCCAGCGGTTTCCAACGATCAACGATTGCTAACGCCCTCCGGTTCGCGTTTGACGACGGCCAACTCGACTTCGCCGAATACACGGAGCGCAGTAACACGGCCCTGGGTGCCACCTACCGGGACGAGCTCAAGCCCCTGGTCGCCGACCTTGATTTGGGGCCGCATCTTCCCGCACCCGACGCGGATAACTTCCTCGAACAGGTGTCCGCTCGATTCCCGCAGCCGATCATGCCGGACGAGGTAGACAAAATCCACTCCGCGCCACCCGAAGGGCAACAAGCCGCGTCGAATGCGTTAGCGGTCCCCACCCCCAACGCCGTGGCGAACATACCCACCCAGGCACGATGGTTGGTGCCCACTAATTCGGCAGGGCAGGCCCTCATGAAAACCAGCGCTTTTCTTAGCGAAACCGACCGGTATGGGACCTGGACATGCGGCCCCACTCACTCCGTCACCGGGGTGTGCTCCGAACTAGTTCTCGACTTCACCAATGTTATCCTCACCAGCCCCCAGGTGGAATTAAAAATCACGCTGGTGATGGCCGCCCTAAAACTCATCGTCCCAGACCAGTTTCAAATACAAAATAACATTACGGATATTCTTGCGGAAACCACCACCGACTATTCATCGGTCGCCACCAACACCGGCAGCGGCCAGGCGAACCCCACACCACCGGTAACCCTCATTCTCACCGGCACGAATGCCCTCAGCGAGATAGAGATCAAGGTGGTGCACGTCTAGCCGGTGTCGAAAAGCTAGCGTCGCTTAGTCCACGACACCGTACCCCAGTAGGCCGTCGTAATCTTTCTTCGTGTTGTTATACACGCGGATCCGGCCGTCCTCGTTGCCGCCCACGGTCACCAACGCCCCGTCGTTATTCTGCACCACAATATTGGTGTGGTCACCGAAAATGGGCGAACCATTATACATGGCCACATCCCCCGGCTTGGGCTGGTATCCATTCCCAGCCTTCTGGAACTTCCCAATCGACTCGTAATACTCCTGCAACGTGAACGTGCCGGGAATCCGCCACCCGCCAGTGTTGCCGTTTTTCAGCGGCGCCCCCGCCTCCCGCATCACCCAACTCACGAAATCCGCGCACCATGCCTCCTCGGTGCCCTCACTGTATTTCGTGCCCTTATTTTGTGCCTCAAATTCGGTTTTGGCCAATGATAAAATCCGCTGCCGCACCGGGCTTAACTGTGACGTATCAACCTGTGGAAACTCTGCCTCACCCCGGGTCCGATCAATATCCGACGTGTTCGTGGCGGACCGCACCTTGTGCATGATCGGCTGCCACTTATAAGCAACCACGGCACCCACCGCCACGAACCCCACCAGCATGATGCAGGCAATAATCAACTTATACGGTTTTGCACGCTTTTGTTGTTGCTCCATAAAATACGAACGTACCAGCACCCGAGGCCACTACCCCATTGCGGGTAACAATCGGTAGCACATCTAACGCACATCCCGGCGCGCATTCACCACAAACGCCCCAAACACCATGCCCACAAGCCACACGAGAATCACCCCAATGTTAAACACCATGGGTTGCATGCTGGCCAAATCCCAACCGGATGGCAGCCCGGACGTGTGCACCAGCTGGTTCGCCAACTGTTCCATGCGGTTCGCTGGCTCCAACAACCACAGGAACACCAGCTTCGGCGACATGTGGGCGGCATAGCTCACCAAAGATGTGAGCATCATGTTCCACAACACCATGAGCGTCATCCCACCCAGCCGGGAGCCGAGCATACCCGAAACCCCAGCCGTCAACAGGCCCACCATAATCAAGCTCCCCACGCTGGAATACAACGGCACCAGGTTCGACAGGTCCAGGTTCAGGCCCATGACCAGCAGCACTAGGATCGTCAAGACCATCGCTGCAATGTAGGCGGCCAGGAGTATGGTCATGGCCACCAGGATGCGGGCCCCCAGCCACAGGCCGCGGCGGTCTTGGGTTAAAAACGCGTGGGCGTTCATGCGGGTCTCTACCTCACCGGCCACCGCGGACGCCATAAACACGGTGGCGATCAGGGTAAACACCGGTCCACCCATGGTGACCACATCCCACCCCACCGGTTTCGGCCCGGCGGCAAACATGGTGTAAATGAAAATGGGGCCGACCAGGCTGGCGATAAGCGCCGCCAGATACACCCAGAAGGATGTGAGGGACGTGAATTTTAGGGTTTCCGAACGCACAGCGTTGAAAAAAGCAGACATGATGATAATGCTCTTTCTTGAGTAAGTGAATGGTTTAGTTCGTGGGGGCGGGGGCGGCCACCGCATCATCTGTGTGGTATTCCTGCACGTTCTTTGTTGCCTCCAGGAATCGTTGCTCCAGATTCTCCCGGTGGGTGGCCATGCCCACCACCAGAATGCTGTTCGTCAACGCCACCTCCGCGATGATTGTGCGCAATTTCATGTCGTCGTGGTCGGCAGGCACCGGCACTCGCACCACCGACACACCCTGCGCCGCCAGCGCGTTCGTGCTATGGTGGGCTGCCGTCAACCCCCGCTCCGCTAACCGCTGCTGCAACTCGTCCGCTTGGGGGGTTTCTACCTCCACGATCGTGCCGTCCGCCAAAAACTCCGCCATCGAATACTCACCGATCATGGTGCCCTTGCCGATCACCACCAACCGGTCCGCGGTCTGCTCCATCTCCGCAAGCAAATGCGACGACACCACGATCGCTTTCCCCTGCTCCGCCAGGGTGCGGATCGTGCGCCGCATCCAACTCACCCCCTCCGGGTCCAGGCCGTTGATGGGCTCATCCAAAATCAGGTGCTGCGGATCCCCCAACAAGGCGGTCGCCACCCCCATGCGCTGCTTCATGCCCAACGAATAGCCGCCAATCCGCTGATTAGCGGCCTCCGTCATACCCACCACCGCCAGGCACTGCTCCACCCGATCGTCGGAAATGCCGGCGCCGCGGGCAATAACCCGCAAATGGTTCCAGCCACTCCGGTTCGGGTGAAACCACCCAGCATCCAAAATCGCGCCAGCCACCGCCGGCTTATTGCGCAGCTTAGCGAACTCGTCATCATAAGCCTTCCCCCCACACTCACCACGGAATATCACCCGACCCTGGGTGGGGGCGTCCAAACCCAACATGCACCGCATTGTCGTGGACTTGCCGGAACCATTAGGGCCTAAAAACCCCGTCACCTGGCCGTCCGGCACGGTGAAACTCACATTATTCACCGCAAGTTTCGAACCATATTTCTTACTGAGGCCCTCCACAATAATCACAACAACCACCTTTCTGTTAAAACCCTGTTGCGTTATCGCCAATGCCTCCTATTGTGGCACCATGGCCCCCGTGCTACATCATGCCCCGGTCTCATTTTTGGGTATGACCCCCCGGTCAAACGCATATAGCACCGCATGCACCCGATCCCGCGACCCGGTCTTCGCCAACACCCGCCCCACATGGGTCTTCACCGTCGGCAGAGAAATAACCAAATGGTCGGCAATCTCCGTGTTCGACAACCCTCGGGCAATCAGCAGTAAAATCTCCGCCTCCCGATGCGTCAACGGCTCCACCAACCCCCGATTCAGCGCCACCATCGGATCCACCGTCGGCGCCATATGGGTGCGCAACCGCTTAAACAGGGTTGCCGTCGCCGCCGGGCTAATCACCGCCGACGACTCCCCCACACTCTGCACCGCCGAAATCAACTCCTCCGGGGAAGTATCCTTCAACAAAAACCCGCTGGCCCCCGCCTCAATCGACTGCACCACATAATTATCCGTATCAAACGTGGTCAACACCACGATGCGGGTGAGCTCCCCCGCCGGGCCCCGCAGCCGCTGCGCCACAATCTCCTTCGTCGCATCAATCCCATTGACCACCGGCATTTGAATATCCATGAGAATCACATCCACCGGCTGTCTTTGCGCCAACATCACGGCCTCCCGGCCATTATTCGCCTCCCACACCACCTCAATATCATCCTGGGAGCCCAACACCATGGAAAACCCGGCCCGCACCAACTGCTGATCGTCGGCAAGCCCAACGGTAAACATCATTATTCTCCTAACGGTAGAGTGACTTCCACAACCCATTGTCCAGCATGCGGCCCCCAATGCGCAGCACCACCATGAATTTTGGCCCGCTCCGCAATACCAATAAGGCCGCGACCACCTGGAACGTCGGCAAGCTGCTGGGGGTCCACCAACCCCCCACCCAGGTCATTTTTCACCACAATAATCAACCGGTCCGACAACCAGTCAAGCGACATGATAATGTTCGCACTCCCATGCTTGAGGGCATTCGTGAGGCACTCCTGTACGATGCGGAACACGCTCAACCCCAACGATTCCCGCACCACATGGGGCGTACCGGTCACCGTGTAGTCCACCTCCGCCCCGGCGCGCCGGGTCTCTTTAATAAGATCACCGATACCGGCCACACCGGGGGTGGTGGCAAGACTGCGTTCCGGGGTTTCGGTTTCCCGCAGCACGCTGAGGAGTTGGCGCATTTCGGCTAGGGCGGACCGGCCCACATCCCCAATGGTGTCGAGGGCTGTGATCGCCATGTCCGGGTTCTTTTTGCCGGCGAACTTCCCGCCGTCAGCTTGGGCGATCATGACGGTGAGCGAGTGGGCGATAATGTCGTGCATTTCGCGGGCGATCCGGTTGCGCTCCTGAACCACGGCATAGTCGGCCCTGGCTTCGAGATCCTGCATGCGCTGATAGCGGCGGCGAATCCCGGAGCCGACCAGCCAGAAAAACCCAATGGTGACCAGGACCCCAACGATAACGGCACCAATGATGAGAATGACGTTGTAGAGGTGCAGCGTCTGCCACCAGTGCAGCCTGCTCTTGCCCTGGAACAGTTCGGGAACGATCAAAATATATGCGCTGGCGTAGAGGCTGCCAACAATAATGATGGTGAGCCAAAGACGACGGCGAAAATTCAGCCGGGCAGCCGCAACCGCAGTTTGATAGCACACAATCGGATAGGCAACGAATTGTATAGGAAACACCGCAAACGATGAACAAAACAACCCCAGGCCCACAAGACCTAATCCCAACTCAAACCGGGTGAGCTGCACCACCAACCCCAAGGCCAACAGGGCAAACCCAATGACCTCCATGACAACAACCAACGTGGCCACAGAAGCGGGGTAAATCAGTTCCCGAGCCTCAGAATCACCCACCCCCATAATCAAAATGAGCACAATCATCAACGCGATAAAAACATATTGGCGCCAGGTCACCAGCTCCTCGGTAAACGGGATGAGCCATCGTTTATGCACAGTCATGACTGTTGAGGTTAATAAGGCGCAAACCATCACACATCATGCTGGGGTATTGGTTTGTGGCATGATTTTTCGCGGCCGCCCGCGAGTTGCTCCCCGGCTTCACCGGCTTTCCTTGAACAATGGGGAGGAATCACGAGTTTTTACGGTTTTAAGGAAGGTCCCCATGTTGGATGATATACGGTGGGAATTCGGGTCGCGGCGATACCTGTCGCTGGAACAGTTCGTCACCGAGGTGTCCAGGGTCAACAAGTCGGCGTGGCCACACGACGAGATTGTGATGAACAACCCCAAGGTGGCGTTCGAATATTCGGCGTTGATATCCAGCCTGGATGAGTTATTGCCGTGCGAAAACCTCGCCCACGCGGACGCGGTGCTCCGGCCGGACCCGACGGCCGACGGTCTCTTTTCGGTGGACATCCGGGCGGAGATCATGGCGACGAACCGAACATCGTTTTCGGCCGGCGAGCTCCTGTGGATCGCCCACAGCCTCCAGGCGAATAAGCGGCTGGGGGATCACCCTCGGTTTGCCGGGTTTGAAATCGCCGACGAGCATTCGGGGGTGCCGGCGGTGACGATCACTACCGCCGCCTAGCCGCCCGCTTTGCGACGCTGGGCGCCGCGATATAGCGGCGGGTCACCCATAATTCCAGGAAGAGGAGCGCAAGGGCTGCGGCGGTGATGAGGACCATGGCAACCCAACTGTGGGTGATGCAGTCGTTCGACCAGGAGAGAATCTTCGCCACCCGGGGGTTCAGCATGAACGAATAGCTGCCCTTGCAGACGCGCCGGGCACCGTTCACGCCGGTGACGTGGGCATGGTTACGGGTGAGCCACCACATGTAGGTCATGACGAGGGTGCTGGTGAGGGAGACGAAGAGTTTGTTTTCGATGGGGTGTTTGCCGCGACCGCGGAAGGCTGCGAGCCACGGCAGGAGGGCGGCGAGCGCCACCAGGCCGATGAACACATAGGTAACGATCTGGCCCTTGATGGTGATGGAGCTCAGGAATGAGGTGGAGCCGGAATCATTGCGGATGTCGGCCATGACGTAATATTTGCCGTCGACCTGCTTCAGGGTGATGGTGTGGGCGTCGCTCAGGTTCCCGGGGGTGGGTTTGCCGTCTTTGCCGCCCTCGGTGAGGGTGGTGGTGATGGTGGCGATGACGAAGGCACTACCATCGGGTTGGGGGGTGGCTTGGGTGATGGTGACGTCGCTTTTTGCGACCGCGAACCAGGTGCCATCGGCGAGGAGTTCGTCACGGATTTTCAGGTTTTCGCGCTCCACCTGGGTGAAGGTGTCCCGGCCGGCGGGGGTTCCGACGATTCTGCTGCTGGAGCTGAGGCACCGGGAGAGGGTGCAGCTGGTGTTGGTCCATTGGGCGTCGAGGACGCTTTGGTATGTTTTGACGGCGGTAGTGATGGCGGCGTTATCGGTGGTGGCGGACTGTGGCGCTGCGGTAGCCGTCGATAAGCTACAGGCGTAGCACATCAGAATGAGCCCACACAAGGCAAGGATTTTGTGCTTCATTGGTGCCCCTTTAACCGCGTTGCGTAATGAAGTAACGCAGGATTTTGCGTTCCAGCATGAGGATCACGAGGGCTGACAAGAAAAACAACGCTATGGCGAATCTGCTATTGAGTATGCATTCGTAGGATCCGATGAGGCGTTGCACACTGGTGTCCAGCATGTTGGGGTAGCCGTAGTTGCAGGAAACCTTATCGCCGTAGCCGTGGGTGGTGTAGGCGTCGCCAACATGGATCCACAGCATGAGAAATGTCATGATGCCGGCGCTGACAAACGAGACCCGTAAGCGGGTGGCAATGGAGTCTCTGAGGCGGGTGGGGTCGTCGGTGACCCAAGGGAGAACCGCCGCCACAACAACGAGCACAAAGAACACGTACATGACGATTTGTCCTTCGATCAATGCCTGAGCCATGCCGATTCTCTTTTCCTTGTCGCTCCCTTATGAGGTGTAAGTCAGCTAGAAGATACCTCAACGCTACCGCACCCAAAATTCGGGGGTAGGTCAACAAACAAAAGAAAAATGTGTGCGGGCGGCGGCTTTTAAAGAAATATGCGCATGCTAGCACGATCTCTAACGGAAATATTAGTTGCGGTTTAGCGTCATTCGCCGCGGGCGAGGTTTACCCCCTCCCGCACCGTTCCCGCTTGACGACGCCCGACGGCGCGGAAATCCGTGACCCCGGGATACTTCAGTGGGAATAGTTTCATGAATCACCCCGACACGCCGATGTAACGAATTGCACTTATACTAAATCTGGATTGAAACTCGGGAACAAACCCACCCATACCACAAGATATGGGATTAATAATATTTCATCTATACATATGTAGTGGTTTGCGGGTGTTGATCCGGTAATCTTATTCACCATGCAGAGTTACGACCATTCCAGCATCACCGAATACTTATCCCACGCCGATTGGCGCATTAACGCCAACGCTAACCAGGATTTTTCCCTCGGCGGCCTGATCCTCAACACCTCCGGCAAGGCCATAGCCAACTATTGGCTCGACCAAGTATTCTCTCCCGAAGCGGGGCAGGCGCACCGGGACGGTGACATCCACATCCACGACCTCGACATGCTCTCTGGATACTGCGCCGGCTGGTCGCTCCGCCAACTCATCGAAGAAGGATTCGGGGGCGTGCCCAACACAGTCTCCTCCGCCCCGCCGAAGCATTTAAGCTCTGCCTGCGGCCAGGTGGTGAATTTCCTAGGTACTCTGCAAAACGAATGGGCCGGGGCACAAGCTTTTAGCTCCTTCGACACCTACATGGCGCCCTTTGTCCGCATCGACCAACTCACCTTCGAACAGGTGTACCAGGTGTTGCAGGAGTTTGTGTTTAACCTCAACGTTCCCTCCCGGTGGGGCACTCAAACCCCCTTCACTAACCTCACCTTCGACTGGACCTGCCCGGCAGACCTCCGCGACCACACCCCCATCATCGGCGGGGAAATCATGGACTTCTACTACGGCGACCTCCAGCCCGAAATGGACCTCATTAACCGGGCGTTCCTGGCCGTCCTCGCCGAGGGCGACTCCGACGGAAGACCCTTCACCTTCCCCATCCCCACCTACAACATCACCAAAGACTTCGACTGGGACTCCCCCAACACCGAAGCGCTCTTCGACATGACCGCACAATACGGTCTCCCCTACTTCCAAAACTTCATCAACTCCGACCTGGACCCGGGCATGATCCGCTCCATGTGCTGTCGACTCCAGCTTGACCTGCGGGAGCTCCTCAAACGCGGCAATGGGCTCTTCGGCTCCGCGGAACTCACCGGCTCCATCGGGGTGGTCACCCTCAACTGTGCCCGACTCGGCTACCAATACGCCGGCGACGAAGCCGGGCTCCTGGCCGCCGTCGACAACCTGGTGGCACTGGGGGTGGACACGCTCGAACGCCGGCGGGCATTCGTCACCGAACAATTACACAACGGGCTCTACCCCTACACGCGACGGTGGCTGCCCAGCCTGGACAATCACTTTTCCACGATCGGCGTGAACGGCTGCAACGAAATGGTGCGGAACTTCACCCACGACGCCTACGACATCACCGATCCCCAGGGCAAAGCCCTCACTGTCCGACTGCTCGACCACATCAATAACCTCATCGTCGCCGCGCAGGAACAAACCGGACACCTGTTCAACCTGGAGGCCACCCCAGCGGAAGGCACCACCTACCGGTTCGCCAAGGAAGACCGCAAACGATTCCCCGACATCATCCACGCCGGATCCGAGCGGGAACCCTACTACACCAACTCCTCCCAACTGCCGGTCGCCCACACCCCAGACCCCTTCGCCGCCCTCGAACACCAGGAAGAGCTGCAAAGCAAATACACCGGCGGCACGGTCCTCCACCTGTACATGGGGTCGGCCATGTCCGACGGCAAGGCCTGCGCCAAGCTCGTGCGCCGCGCCCTGGAAAACTTCCACCTACCCTACATCACCATCACCCCAACGTTCTCTATCTGCCCAGAACACGGCTATATTTCCGGGGAACACCCCCACTGCCCGCACTGCGACCAAACCACCGAAATGTGGACCCGGGTCATGGGCTACTTCCGGCCGGTCGAAAGCTTCAACATCGGGAAAAAAGGCGAATTCCATGAGCGTCAGTACTTTAGCGAAACCTACGTGTAACCGCAGCCAGGCTGGGGCTCGCACGCTGCCGGTTGCGGGAATCATTCCGTTCTCCGCCACCGACTGGCCGGGCAATATCACCATCACCATCTTCACCCAGGGTTGCCCACTGCGCTGCGTCTACTGCCATAATCCCAGCTTGCAGGCGTTCGGCGCCGGCAGCCACGATTTCGCGGAGGCGCTTGCGTTAGCCGTCGACAGGCGGTCGCTTATCGACGGCGTGGTGATCTCCGGCGGCGAGCCCACCGCCGTCCCTGGGCTTGCCGACGCCATTGCCGCGGTGCACGAAACCGCCGGCCTACCAGTGGGATTGCACACCTGCGGCTACAGTCCGGCGCGAATCGGCCGGCTCCTGGAGCGGCCGGAAAGCACCCCGGACTGGGTGGGTCTGGACATTAAAGCCCTCCCTCGGCACATGCCGGAAGTGACCGGGTGCGCGGCCACCGTGAGCGGTCGGGTGTGGGACAGCCTGCACCTTCTTGTCGACGCCGGCGTGGACCTACAGCTGCGAACCACCCTGTGGCGGGACTCGGTCATCTCCCAACACCTGCCCGAACTCCAACACCTGGTATCCGAACAAGGATTCGACCTGGTGATCCAGCAGGCCCGGGCCGCCGACGGCAGCCCATTCCAGCTGGTGTGATGGAGGGTCGGCGTTAGGGTGGGAAGGGTGGTGGTGTGTTGATCTGGAAGCGTTGGGAGTAGGGAGGAGCAGGGATGCCGTGGAGGGAGCGGCGACGCCGCATTGAAGCGAGTGGTGCTGCGCGGGGATGCTTGTACGGAAACGTTGATTCGCTCAACGTATAAAGGTCCGGCACACTGATAGCTTAATGAAGGTATAACTGTTGCGGCCTCAACCGAACGCAGCCCGAAACCTCACCTGGAGCCTAAAAACCGAAGAAGCGTGGGCAGGTTTTGAAGGCCCTGGGGCAGGGCTCAAGCCAGCCCGCTTGATGCTGATACCGATTTCGACGATGCTAGCCATCGGCGGATCAAACACCATCAAGCACCCTGCCCCGACTCAAGAAGTATTACGTATGAGAGGGAGTTAGCAGAAAAGCGTGGGAGGAGGGAGTGTGGGCAGGAATAAGGATCATAGGGCGTAGAGGATTGTCAGTAGCAGAATTTTTACCCCATAATTCGGCCATAAATCCCAGATTCCAGAGCGAATTTTGGCCCATTTTTGAGAATCATGCTATAAAAGGCCCAGCTCATTCAGGTATTCTCCGCGTACGCGGAGGTAGTTCCACCATCGTGATCTACGCCCCAACTCTGCGTAGGTATTCTCCGCGCACGCGGAGGTAGTTCCCACGGTGCCGATAAGCCCAATGCCGAATTTCGGTATTCTCCGCGCACGCGGAGGTAGTTCCGTTGATCTCGATCTCGGTGCCGGAGGCTTCTTGTATTCTCCGCGCACGCGGAGGTAGTTCCAGCGGGCAAGGGGGTTTGCCCAATAGCAGGGAGTATTCTCCGCGCACGCGGAGGTAGTTCCCACGGTGCCGATAAGCCCAATGCCGAATTTCGGTATTCTCCGCGCACGCGGAGGTAGTTCCGTTGATCTCGATCTCGGTGCCGGAGGCTTCTTGTATTCTCCGCGCACGCGGAGGTAGTTCCAGCGGGCAAGGGGGTTTGCCCAATAGCAGGGAGTATTCTCCGCGCACGCGGAGGTAGTTCCAAGTTCACGGGCGTACATGAAAAAGTCCATGAGTATTCTCCGCGCACGCGGAGGTAGTTCCCACCCGTAGATGTGTTTCATCCTTCTCATCCAGTATTCTCCGCGCACGCGGAGGTAGTTCCTGATCCACCGATACATGCCCGCCCCGGATAGCGTATTCTCCGCGCACGCGGAGGTAGTTCCCGCCATTATCCATTTGGTAGCCGGCCTGCACCGTATTCTCCGCGTACGCGGAGGTAGTTCCTGGGATGGTGCTGAAGATTTCAGTGATGATTTGTATTCTCCACGTGCGCGGAGGTAGTTCCTTAATAGCGAAATCGACCTTCTCCCTCTTTTTGTATTCTCCTGCGTATGCGGAGGTAATTCCACAATATGATAATTACCCAGGTTTTCCAGAACCTGGCCAGGCCACACGTTGAGTAAGGGCCGGATCGGTCGGCCGTCGATAAGCTAACAACTTGGCACACACACCAACCAGCGTCGTCTAGAATCTTTGCTGGGGCGCGCCTGACGATGGCGGCCATTCGACAGAAGGAAAGCTCATGAAGGTTCTCATCACCGGCGGCGCAGGCTACATCGGCTCTACCATCGCAGCATGCTGCACAGACAATGGCATCACACCCGTCATCCTGGATGACTACAGCAAAGGACTCCGGGAATTCGCGCGGCCGTACGCGAACTACGAGGGCGACATCGCGGACACCACCCTCATCCGCCGCATCCTGTCCGAACACCCCGATATTGATGCTGTCATCCACTGCGCAGCAAAAATCGTGGTCCCGGAATCCGTATCCGCACCACTGGCCTACTACGAAAACAATGTCGCTAAGTCTATTACGCTGTTACGCGAGCTCTCGGCCCTCGGCGTCCGCCGGTTCATCCTCAGCTCCACCGCATCCATGTACGAAGCCGGCGATGACTACATGGTCGACGAGTCCGCAGCAATCGCCCCGCAAAGCCCTTATTCGGCATCGAAATGGATGCTGGAACGCATCCTGCGTGACTTCGCCGCCACCGGTAACATGAACGTGATCGCGCTACGCTACTTCAACCCCATCGGCGCCGACCCGGCCATGCGCAGCGGCCTCCAAGACCCCAAACCAACACACGCCCTCGGCAAAATGATCGAAGCATACCAAAGCGAGGGAGTATTCACCGTCACAGGTATTGATTGGCCCACCCGGGACGGCTCCGGGCTCCGCGACTACGTGCATGTTTGGGATCTCGCCCGGGCCCACGTGGCAGCCCTCCAAAACTTCGACAAGGTCATCGCAAGCTCCGCAATCGACGGCTTCGACATCATCAATCTTGGAACCGGAACAGGCACAACAGTGTTCGAGCTTGTCGACGCATTCAAGGACGCCACCGGTAAACCACTCGACGTCCAAACCGCACCCCCACGGCTCGGCGACGTCGCAGGTTGCGCGACCCTGACAGCCAAGGCCGAACGGCTCCTCGACTGGCGGGCCGAGCTAAGCATCGCCGACGGGGTGAAAGACTCACTCAAATGGGCAGAAAAACTCCCATCCATACTCGCCCGCGAACAAGCCAATGCAACGGCAAAAGACCGTTAACTCAATCACCGGCCCGGCTTGGGTTTTATGGTGATGGCACGACGGGCGCCATTCAACGGAACGGGCCGGCAAGCAAGCCACTCCACACTCCGCAGCGAGGCTACCCTTACCCTATGACGATCGGACCACAGAAACTTGGGCCCTACTGGCTGATCGGCGCCACCACATTTTCAAGGATCGGCACACTCGCCTACACCGTTGTGATGACGTGGGCGGTCAGCAAAGCCGGGGGCAATAACAGTGTGGGCTGGGTGAATGCGGCCGCAGGCTTCACCATCGTTCTCGTGGGAATCTCCGCCACCTTCTGGCTGGACAAATTCGACAAACGAACCCTGCTTCTTCTACTCGATGTCTCCGCGGCCGTGGTCTGCCTCGCCGCCGCTGCGGTACTGCTCTTAGTGCCGATGAGCAGCGTTGTTTTCACCGGGGTGGTCGTTGCCGTCGTAACATCAGCAGTCGCTAGCTTATATTCACCGGCCAGTCGAGCGCTCATCCCGTCGATGGTCCCCGCAGAAGGACTAGAGCGATACAACAGCGTTTACACGGGTTTTAGCGAAACCTCTCGCGCCGCCGGGCCAGGACTGGGCGCATTACTACTCGCGGTTGGGGGCTCGGAAGCCTTTCCGCTGAGCCTGATAATAAACAGCATCTCCTTTATCATCTCCTTTCTCCTCACGCTTCCGCTCCCACCGGACCCACCACGCCAGGCCAACGAACACAAGCAAAAGGAACGTACATTCTTCCAAAACGTTCGCGTTATCACCAAACATGCGATCCTGCGGGGCGAGGTACTAGGCGCGCTGAGTATCAACTTCCTCCTGCCGAGCAACACGTTCATTCTGTTAAACCGCATAGCAGAAACCGGTGCGAAAGCATCCATGTTCGGGCTTGCGAATTTTTTCGAAGCGGCCGGGGCGGTTACCGCAGCACTCACCGCCGCAATCATCGCAGTACAACTGCGGCGTATCCGTGCAAGCCAACTCATGGCACCAATTGCCCTGGCCTTGCTTTTATGTCTTACCGCTGGGATATGGGCAACCATTATCTCGCTGACGATCGTTACCGCACTCGTGACGGTTTACAACATCATTCTCTTCAGCCAGCTACAACGCGAAATCCCAAGGGAGAAAATAGGCCGCGTCATTGCGGTCGTCACCACGAGCTCCGCAGCCGTGATGCCGCTCGGGAATCTAGTTTTCTCCAAACTCTCCACCACTATACCCACACACATGCTCATTTGGGCCACAACCATCACCCTCCTAGTGACAGGGTTGGCGATAACGATTGGCAACCGAAAACGCGGGGGATCGGTTTGAATGAAGCTCAGCTGCTGGGAAAACATGCTCCCGCTAAGCGTTGAATGGCTACGAGAGGAATAAGCTTCAGTGCAATGTATTGGCGGGATTATAAAGGATCACGGGGCATGGAGGATTGTCAGTGGCAGAATTCTCACCCCACAATTCGGCTATAAATTTCAGATTCCAGAGCCAAATTTGGCCCATTTTTGAGAATCATGCTATAAAAGACCCAGCTCATTTAGGGTATTCTCCGCGCACGCGGAGGTAGTTCCACTACAGCTACCGCATCGCACGCACACTTATTGTATTCTCCGCGCACGCGGAGGTAGTTCCAGAAAGGAAATGCCATCATGTTTGAGCAAATCGTATTCTCCGCGCACGCGGAGGTAGTTCCATACACCACATGGTCGCCAAACTGTTTCTTGTGTATTCTCCGCGCACGCGGAGGTAGTTCCTTATGGGAATGCTGGGAGGATAAAGCATTGCGGTATTCTCCGCGCACGCGGAGGTAGTTCCGTGCTTCTGAAAATCGCGCAACGTTGCGCCGGGTATTCTCCGCGCACGCGGAGGTAGTTCCGATATCGGTTCGGGCGATATCCGGGTGCATGAGTATTCTCCGCGCACGCGGAGGTAGTTCCATGTCAGGGGTGGCGCCTACACCAGGGGTGCCGTATTCTCCGCGCACGCGGAGGTAGTTCACCTGTTCTCCCTCAAAGGCGCTACCGGCGGTATTCTCCGCGCACGCGGAGGTAGTTCCACTATACACGTCCCCATCAGGGCGTTTGACCCGTATTCTCCGCGCACGCGGAGGTAGTTCCCGCGATAACGTGCAGGTTTTCCAAAACCAAATGTATTCTCCGCGCACGCGGAGGTAGTTCCAAGGCGATTTGGGGCGTTGGGGAGGGTGTTACGTATTCTCCGCGCACGCGGAGGTAGTTCCAGGGCGGCTACCACGCCGCAGCATTGTTATCTGTATTCTCCGCGCACGCGGAGGTAGTTCCCGCGGGTGGCCGCATATCCCGATTTTCTGGGTGTATTCTCCGCGCACGCGGAGGTAGTTCCCGTACTGGCCCTGGAACATACCTCCGGCCATAGTATTCTCCGCGCACGCGGAGGTAGTTCCACCAATCAGGAAATTGCTACGCTTTTACACATGTATTCTCCGCGCACGCGGAGGTAGTTCCAGCGGCTAGATCATCGCCTAGTATTCTCCGCGCACGCGGAGGTAGTTCGAAACCTGGATCCTGGCGAACCCGTCCTATGGGGTATTCTCCGCGCACGCGGAGGTAGTTCCTGGTCAACCGAAACATGCCCGCCACGGATAGCGTATTCTCCGCGCACGCGGAGGTAGTTCCCCCTATGACTCATAGTATACACGCACCCCAACGTATTCTCCGCGCACGCGGAGGTAGTTCCATGTTTGAGAACACCATCGTTGATATCATGCAGTATTCTCCGCGCACGCGGAGGTAGTTCCACGCCCCCGAATCCTTCTGTCCCGGTTTTTGCGGTATTCTCCGCGCACGCGGAGGTAGTTCCGCCACACGTAGTGCGGCACCCCATTAATATCAGTATTCTCCGCGCACGCGGAGGTAGTTCCGGGTTTTCGCGTTTAGATGGTCTAGCGTGGCGGTATTCTCCGCGCACGCGGAGGTAGTTCCTATTGGAACAGTTGTTCGAGCGGTCGGAGGTGGTATTCTCCGCGCACGCGGAGGTAGTTCCACGTCCGGTAGTTGGCCGGAAACGCCTTTGAAGTATTCTCCGCGCACGCGGAGGTAGTTCCAGCGGCTAGATCATCGCCTAGCATGGCTCGATGTATTCTCCGCGCACGCGGAGGTAGTTCCAAGCACTCCGCTACAACCACGGCCCCGTAAACGTATTCTCCGCGCACGCGGAGGTAGTTCCAGCCTACCAGCGCTACCCCTCACACCCGCCGAGTATTCTCCGCGCACGCGGAGGTAGTTCCTCTTCCATTTGGAGGTAGGTGTGGAGTCCGAGGTATTCTCCGCGCACGCGGAGGTAGTTCCGATATGGTAACGGAGATTCAAGTCACCCGTGAGTATTCTCCGCGCACGCGGAGGTAGTTCCTTGTTCATGAGGTCGCGTACATGCTCCTCATCGTATTCTCCGCGCACGCGGAGGTAGTTCCATGGCTCATGGAATCGCCAAAAGCCGCTGAGCGTATTCTCCGCGCACGCGGAGGTAGTTCCAACTGCTGTTTTGGCCTGGTGCAAAAGCCCACGTATTCTCCGCGCACGCGGAGGTAGTTCCAACTGCTGTTTTGGCCTGGTGCAAAAGCCCACGTATTCTCCGCGCACGCGGAGGTAGTTCCCCTTGTTGGTGGGGTTTGCGCAGGCTCAGATCGTATTCTCCGCGCACGCGGAGGTAGTTCCCACCGCATCGAACTCATCGCCGCCCCGGTGCCGTATTCTCCGCGCACGCGGAGGTAGTTCCACCACCCATGACGGCGGCCCGATTGAGGGCTTGTATTCTCCGCGCACGCGGAGGTAGTTCCACCCTCAAAGGTTGGTTTAACACCACGGTGGAGTATTCTCCGCGCACGCGGAGGTAGTTCCAGGGCACCGTGGTCGAACGCGAATTTGTTGAGGTATTCTCCGCGCACGCGGAGGTAGTTCCCAGGGTGCGGGGGTCAGCAGTCACCTCTGCGGGTATTCTCCGCGCACGCGGAGGTAGTTCCCGGATAATGAACGCGAAGCCGACGAATGGGCCGGTATTCTCCGCGCACGCGGAGGTAGTTCCAAAAACGTCACAAAAATCTGCGGTTGTGCACAGTATTCTCCGCGCACGCGGAGGTGGTTCCATGCGAGGCCCGGGGTTTATGCCCCGGGTTTTGTATTCTCCGCGCACGCGGAGGTGGTTCCCTATGCTTGTATGATGAGTTCATTTGGATTGTGTATTCTCCGCGCACGCGGAGGTAGTTCCGTATCGTTGTTTGAAAGCGGCATAGTATTGGGGTATTCTCCGCGCACGCGGAGGTAGTTCCGTGAAAGAGTTCCGCAAATCCCTCTACGGTGAGTATTCTCCGCGCACGCGGAGGTAGTTCCCTTGATGAGAAACTCCGCGCCAGTTTCGAGGAGTATTCTCCGCGCACGCGGAGGTAGTTCCGATGAGCTCTTTGCTCGCGCATATGCCCAATGGTATTCTCCGCGCACGCGGAGGTAGTTCCACCTGGACGGCATATGTCAGCCGGGGCCAAGCGTATTCTCCGCGTGTGCGGAGGTAGTTCCAAATCCGTGAATATCAACGACCTAATGCGCTAGTATTCTCCACATATACGAAGATAGTCTTCATAGTGATCTCAGGGATCTAAAAAATACCTTAACGAGGCCCTATCACCCTACCACGAGAACCCCCGAGAAAGGAGAAAACACCATGAAAGTGCGACCTATGTATATAGCAGCGATTGTCACATACAGCGCCGCAGTTGCTACCACCCTTTGCAGCAAGAACATTCCTATCATCACACCTGTACTGCTCGCCATCGACACTGTAATCCTCGGATACCTCACCTGTACTGGCCGTTGGCGCTGCTAGTTACTCGCCCCATTAGCCTCGACCAACGGGATATATCTATTGCTCTTTCACAAAAGACCCCATAATGATCGGCATCACCCCCATCATGGTATCTCAGGTTATCATTCTCCCAACGTGAAGCTTATTCAGCCGCTGGGAAAAACTCATCTACACCAACATGCAAAAAACAGAAAGAATGTGTTATCTAGCTTGGTCTCCCTTAATTTACAGAGTCCAGTCATGTGTGTGGGAGGACGCCGAATAAGCTTCCCTATTTCCCCGCAACTAAATAAGCTTCATATAGCAAAAATCCCCAGCCGCCTTCGTCGAAAAGCAAGCTGGGGCGTGACTATGCGCTTCAGAAGATTTCAGAGACTTCCGTCAACCATTGGTTGCGGTCTTTCACGACGGGAACCGTTGTGGTGGTGTAGCCATAATCATCCAACGCATAAAAACGCAGAATCTTCTTGGGTTCTTCCCCACCTACGGTAGGGATGCGCGCGAGAGTGTCGTCCGGACCCGCGCCTAGGTAGAAGGGGAACGATGGCGCAAAGGCTTTCCGGCCCAGGTACGTCACAAAATGGGGCTGCTGCAGTTTTTCGGCCAAAAGCTCTTGGTGTTCCCGTGAACCGGCCTTAATCTGCACAATGAATTCACCGTCAGCGATATAGGTTCGTTCCGTGATAGCGGTGAGGCCCTGCCCATCAGGCGTGCTATTAAGCAGCTTCTTTGTTGGTCGCTGTCCCATAGCAAGAAGGAGCCTGGATCGGAATTCCTCTTCCGTGTCCCGCGGATTGATGGTGTGAAAATCATCAACCAGCGTCCCACGATTGTCCTCCCGGATTTGGAAATGCAGCTGGGTGAGCCATTCGGGGTATTCTCCCCGACCATAGCCGCAAGCACCCGCCAACAATCCCACAAGTCCAGAACGAGTAGGTCGTGGTTCCGTTCGAACAAAATTGCCAGTGATTGCTGGCCCCGCCCATGATTGCAACGGGCCAGCAAGACGAATATACAGTGCTTCTGTCATTGCTTAATCCAGGCGACCACAGCGTCAATGAGCTCATCTTTGGAGCCGTGTTCAGCATCTTTGAAAAGGTTTTGGACTTCTGCTGCCGTACCAGCAACAAATTCCACCCCATCAAAATTGCCCCGGTCAAAAGCCCGTGCAGCGGTATACTGCCGATCCAGTTCCTCCAATGTTGGCTTCAAATACCCGCCTTCTTTCCGGTCTGGCTGGACCGGTGCTTCGAAATCATAGGCGCTACGGTAGCGTTGCTCTTCAGCCAGAACCAGGGCAGGCTGCACGAAAGGCGCCGTGGAATGCTGTTTACCTCGGGGAAGCCCATAGATGATAGCGTCGACAAGCAATCGTAGGCTTTCATCGCTATCGGGGGAATCAAAACCGGTCCAGGACCTCCGCAACTGTTGTTTATCAATAGTCACGGTGCGATAGAACACCCCGGTCGTGTACTGGGCCACGCCAAGATAGGTTGCGCCAGTATCACGATTGGCTTCTTTAATATCATCAATGGTGGAGAAATAGTCCGTAGCGATAGCAACCGCATGCGTGGTGACCGCGGGCGAAACACTCAGCGCCGCCTCCGTACCCTTTTGCGGCGCGGCAGCAAACATGCGACCGAAAGAAGCAATGGCGAGGGAGCCTGTTTTGTAGTCTTGCAGGAAATCACCGTCAGCATCTTCTAGAATTTGTGCTGCTGCTGTCTCCAACTCTTCACTACTCAACCAAATGGACCGATCGGATTCTTTACCCTTCTCTGGATCGGATTCCTTTGCCTTGGTGAGCTTACCAAGTAGGGTTTTAGCTTTCTTGCGCAACGCTTTTTCATCAGCATCGGGATTAATAGCAAGCGCCCGATCCACCACATCAGCATCCAACTGTCCGGAACGCACAGATGTTACCAGCGAATTCGCCTCGTATTTCGTGCGGATCCCCTTTTTGATAGATTGCGAGCTCAGTAACGCCGCTAAATACCCACCACGACGAACGTGCTTGGGCGTGCCGGTGTCATCACGGTTCAGATTGGAGTAGGGAACCGAGGCAATAATATGCAGGGTTAGATGGTGGGACATGAGTTTCCTCCTTTAATTGGTAGTGACGGGGTTCGATGCGCCGTAGAAATCTCGCAAGATTTGCAGGCGACGGTTCAGGGAATCATTGTTGTAGCCATTCCCCCAGTACCAAAAGGTTTTAAACAATTGAATAAAATCAACTCTTTGGGTAAAGCTATTACTCTGGGCGTACTGCAGAATCCGCCGGATTGTAGTGATGGCTTCCTCTACGTCCTGGGTATGCAAATACTCCAGGCGAGAAGCGATCATGCCATCCACCGAATCATCATCACCGATCTTCCGAGCAAGATGATTTGCCCAGACGCCAAACCGCAACGGCGACGCATCATCCGAATCAGCACCTAGATCAGCATATTCCGCAATCATGGCGGCGCAGCGCAACGCAACCATACGCTCCCGTGGCGAAGCATTACCAAGATCTGGCAACACATAGGGATAAGCCCGATATTCCGTGGTGATGGACATTCCAGAGCGAAGCGCAGCTATTTCCCTTATCGCCTGGGAATCCCGCGATTCCTGTTTCCGCTTTGCCTGACGAATAATGTGTTGCACGAAGTGATAAATATTGAGCTCTGACATTACTGACCTTTCTTATCCTTGAGTAGTGCATAAAGGAAGCGTATTGTCCGCTCTTTGACATTGATATTTCGCTTAGGATTCTGTAGCAAATACGGATCAATAACTGCATCAAGTGCGGCAATGGTGGCGGCTACCCCTTTTTCATACAGCTCCACCACATTAAAATCCGCCGCTTGTGCGGTACTAATCACTTCCTCGTACACGGGAGTGATACGGCGCCAAAACTCCGCTTCCATCATGGGTCGGAGATCTGCGAGATCATCAAAGGTGGGATGGTCCTTATCGCTTTGCCTGCGAAATGGTGCGCAAACCCGCTGTTTGAGGGTATCGATAAACTCCGCCTGGCCAATGATCCTGGCCTGCACCTCTGGATCCTGGTCAAGACACCACAGCGATGATGCAGTATTGGTGGTCACCGATTCCCGAATAACCGGCGTCGAGGCGTTACCGCCAATCTGATGCCGCGCAAATAACAGCTTGTCATGCTTAAAATTAGGGGCTGCTACCCGCCCCGCCATGAGGCTATCAAGCTTGGAAATAGTCCCCTCCCGAGCCCATTCCACAGCGAGCTGAATGAGATCCTTGCTGAGATCCAATCGCTTTGCCTTGGGATCATTCGTTTTGGAATCCCGTATGTACAGGTAGAAAGGGTCTTCCGTATCCCGCTGCTTAAACCAGGCTTTATAAGACTCCTTAGCATCCTTATCGCCATAGGGGCTCCACACTTTAGAGAATGATCCCAAATATTGTGGGGGTACCCCGCCGACCCCCACGCCGACTAGCTCTCTGCCCTCCCAATAACCGCTCACACCATTAGGCATCCAAGAAGCCTGCCACAACGGATGCATGCCGGTATCAGTTTTCGACTGCTCCCCCATTGGATCTGCCCAGGCAGGCATGCCGGATCCAGCCACCCAAGTTGCTGGAATGGAACATAGCAGACTATCCCACAAATTTTTCGACTGCACCATCACTTCGGTCGCAGTATTTCCGGCACCAAGAAATCGGATTCCCGGGGAACCATTCTGGCATTTACGGTTCTCAAACTTATTATTTCCAGCCGAAGAATACATGCTGAAAATCAGTATTTGCCGCATGGCCTCCTCGGCCGAAAGGGTTACAGGCTTGTGTTTATCACGATCCCAATAGGCCTGCGAATTATCCCCCGGAGCCGTGGGCGATAGCTTAGAGGTAGGCTGTTTTCCCCTGCCAACCACCCCTTTTGAATCCGGGATTTGGAAAAAATTCTGTTTACCGCCATAAAGCGGCCGATCCGCTTCCAGCTCCGCCAAAGTTTCCACAATAAGCCCATCCGGCAACGGCTTCTTTCTATGTTTCCGGTGAAGAGAATCATCCTTCTGCAGCATACGGGCACCAATATGCGAAAGAAGCCGAATAATCGACATGAATTCCATGCCGGAAACATCAAGGTTTAGTCGGAAATCTGGGTCAGTTGCATGCTTGAGAACCTCTTCAACCGTCATATCGACAGGCTCATCTCGTAAAAAAGTCCTAATAAATTTTACCTCCGTGAGCGGCATAGGACCCATGGACAACTCCTCAATACCAAAAATTAAATAATTCTATCCTTAACGTTAACCGTCTGATACACTGCTAGTCAAGAGAAAATTGCACAGAGGTATTTACCCCCGTTGACATCATTTCTTTCCAAGCCCCAGTGCGAGATAAGGAGATGCATCTCACATGTCATTTATGACTTATTTGACCAAGTTTCCGGTCCATGTTGCCCTAGCGCGAAAACCGGAAAAGACCCAACGGTGGCGAGTGGATGATCCCGAGTTTCGGCACCGGGCAGTGATGGGACTATTCCCGGATTTTGAGGATAATCAAGCGCGCTCCAGAAATAATATTCTCTTCCGATATGAATTCATACCAGGTCAAGCACCATATTTCCTGGTGCAATCGGATTGCGATGTGGTCGCACCAGACTTGGAAGGGGTGATAGAAACGAAACAGGTGGAATACCCTTCGTACGAAAATGGAACTCCCATAATCTTCCGGCTAGCACTGAATACGGTTACCCGACGCACCATCGAAACGAACGGTAGAAAACGAGAAGTTATCACCCCTGTTGCACTACAGCCGCTCGATGCGGAAACCGGATTAAATCCGGCAGAAAAGCATGTAGCATATAAACTATCCACAGCATTGCAAGGGATAGAATTCCTCAATCATAATAGGCAAGTATTACAAGTCCCTAAGGTTTCCAGGGCTCTGCAAATTGATACTTTCGATTGCATGGGGGTAGTGACCAACAGCCAAGCATTGGAACACATCATGCATGCCGGCATAGGCCGCGCAAAAGCCTATGGTTGCGGACTCCTCACCGCGAGAAGGGCCGCATAATGTCGCCGCTGGGTGTGGATATGAATGTGGTGTGGGCCAAAGAGCGAGGGCTCGAAACACCCTACCCACTGCTAGGGCACCTATTAGACACCAGCGCAGTTATGGGTGAGCTGTATCATCGCTGGTTGCGTCCGGGGTTACGCTCCCTGCTTATCGACGAGCTAGGGGAACACGTCGACAAGCTCTTAATGCTCGTGGCGGGCCTGCATGACATTGGGAAAGCCAATCCACATTTCCAGCAACAAAACAAGCAACAGGGGGAGACTTTTACGGCGATTCGGGAAAACCTCCGGCGGCACGGACTTACGGTGAGCCCGGATTACATGAGCTATTTCTCGGAAACACGAGCTATGCGACGGCATGAGAATCATTCCGCAATCATCCTGGATGAAGATATCGAAACCGATATGGATGCAGCGGATTCTTGGCTAGCGCTGGCGTTGGTGGGGCATCACGGAAAATTTGCCGCGTTTAATCCCACGAGAGCAACCGATCTCAAGATCACTAAGATCAAACAAATTTTCGACACTACCCCGTGGGGTAAGATTCATAAAGCCCTCATAGCGCAGGTGGAACTCGGGGTAGGGATGAGTCGAGATGAACTCCCCGATCACGTCTCCCCCACCGTGACAGTGCTCATCTCTGGCCTTGTCGTGCTGGCCGACCGCATCGCCTCACAATTGGACTGGACGCAAACCGCGCAACGCGAGATGGACGAGGGGATCATTAGCCTGGCGGACCCGAAACAGTGGGTGACGCATCGGGCGGCGGAGTCGGTGGAGATCATCAAGAAAACCGTGGGACTTTACCAGAATTGGTCCACGCGGGAGGCCGCACGCGCAGACATTCTCGACGGCTTCCCGCCCCGCTTTGCGCAGGCAGCGGCGCTGGAGCAGGGTGACGGGCTGTGGAACGTCATGGCGGCCACGGGTTCCGGCAAGACCGAGGCGGCGCTGCTGCGCCACGCTACCCGGAACGAGCGCCTGATTTTCCTGCTCCCCACCCAGGCCACCACAAACGCCATCATGCGTCGAGTGCAGAAAGCTTTTAAGGGCACCACCAATGTCGCATCGTTGGCTCATGGTTTAGCAATCACGGAAGATTTCTATTCCCAGAACATTTCGGTGTCCGACGTGATGGTGGGAGATAATTATCAAGATAACGGCGGCCTGTTCCCCACCGAGTTTGTGAAGTCCGGGGCCTCGCGGCTCCTGGCGCCGGTCTGCGTTGGCACCGTTGACCAGGCGATTCTAGGATCGCTGCCTACCAAGTTTAATCACCTGCGGCTCCTGGCCCTCGCCAATGCTCATGTGGTCATTGACGAGGTGCACACCCTGGATGCCTACCAATCCGAGCTGCTCGAAGACTTGCTGCACTGGTGGGCGGCCACCCACACCCCCATTACTTTCCTCACCGCAACTATGCCGGCGTGGCAGCAGGAAAAATTCAAGCAGGCCTACAGCAAGCACGACAGCGACCCGGCGCGCTTCCCCAGCTTCACCACGTGGCTTCCCCGGTCGGGGGACGAGATCGACTCGGACCCGGCCACGGACGCGCCTCCCGTGGTAATACCGACGGAGCCTTACACCATTGATCTCACTGTTGATCCGGTTCCTTATGACCAGTTAGTAGACAGCCATATCCGGTGGATTCAGGCCCAACGCCAGGCGTATCCGCAGGCTCGCATCGGAATAATTTGCAACACTGTGGACCGGGCGCAGGCAATCGTGCAGGCATTCGATCATGAGAAACCGGTGTTGTTGCATTCGCGCATGACCGCCGAGCATCGGCGACGGAACGCCGAGGAACTCGAACAAAGTATCGGTAAGAATGGCGAGGCAACGACCGTGCTTGTGGTTGGGACTCAGGCGATAGAGGCGTCGCTGGATATCGACCTTGATGCGCTCCGCACCGAGCTTTGCCCGGCGGAGTCGCTCATTCAACGGGCCGGGCGGCTTTGGCGCCGCGATGATGTAGCCCGGGCGGATCGGGTGCCTGGGTTGGCGCATAAAACCATTTCCATTGCCGCCATCGATAATCCTAAGGAGTGGCAGACCAAGCCGTATTTCGCGGCGCAACTCGACCGGGTGGCCCATTGGATTGCTGCGCTTGATGAGGTTGATGGGAAGAAGCCGCTGCGCTTCCCCGACCAAATCCAGGATTTTATCAATCAATCGTCCATGGGGCTCACCGAACTGTTTACCACCCTGAACGACGACGAAGACGATAATGCGAGCGGCATGGACGAGATCGCCGAGCTTATCCACAAGATCAACGCCGGTAATAACGCTCGCATTGATTTCTCCACGGTGCTTGCCGACGATGCAACAAACACCGATTTTTTCACCATCACTCATAAAGATGAGCTCGCCGAAACCGCCACCCGACTCATCGACCGGATCACCATTCCCGCAATCCTGCACGACCCAACAGGGACGATTCCCGGCGCCTGGACGGGAAGCATTGCGGACCTCAACAGCATCAAATGGCATGATACCGAAGCCATTCGGGAGGCGCTGCGGGCGGTCGTGGAAATCCCGGACACCAGCAGCTATAAGGCGATGACCAGCGAGGCCACAGACATTACCAGTAATTCATCCATCCTATGCCGCTACAAGGTGGTAGAAAATGCCAACAGGTTCTACGATCAGCGGCTTGGGCTCATACCCATTAAGGAGAGCTGATGGCCTATTCCGAGGAAGCCCTAGCGTTTTCAACAATCCCGACAAAAGACCAGGTGCGGTTGGAGGATCGGGTTTCGTACCTTTACCTGGAGTATTGTCAGGTTCGGCAGGATCGCACGGGTGTTATTGCACGTCAACGTGGGGATTATCCCAGTGATTCCCCTAAGCGGATTCGTATCCAGCTTCCGGTGGCTGGGTTGGGGGTGTTGATGTTGGGTCCGGGAACCAGCATTAGTCAACCTGCGGCAACGTCGTGTGCCCGGGCCGGCACAGCAATTTTGTATTGTGGTGGCGGTGGGGTTCCAGCTTATAGCTTGGCGACGCCGCTCACGTCGTCGGCCCGGTGGGCAATCGCCCAGGCACGGCTGGTGGCTAATGAGGCTCACCAGCGGAAGGCCGCCGTCATTCTTTATCGGAAACAGTTGGGCATTGAGGTCATGCCTAATAATGCGTCCATAGCCACCATGCGGGGGCTTGAGGGGCGGCTTATGCGCCAAACCTATAAGCAGGTGGCTGCCCGCTATAAGGTCAAGGATTTCAAGCGCAACACCGAGTCGCCGGATCCGATCAATCAGTCTCTCAATCTGGCGAATTCTATTCTTTATGGTTGTGCAGCGGCTGCTTGTTCCGCAATTGGTGTGAATCCCGCCTTGGGGATCATTCACCGGGGTGATATTCGTTCGTTGCTTTTTGACCTGGCCGATATGTATAAGCCGGATATATCGATTCCTTTGGCGTTTAAGCATGCTCGTTCGGATAACTATGCGACACTGGTCCGTAGTGATCTGCGGAAACTTATTGTGAAGAACAAGATTCTTGAAGAGATGCTCCAGATTCTCATGACGATTTTGACCCCCTACCTTCCGGCGCGGAATGATGACCGGCTTATTGGTGGTCGTAATCGTGAGGTTGCTGGGCATACCCAGTATGCCTAGTCGCAGGTTAGGGGAATGTGATGTTTGCTGTTATTAGTTGTACGGCGATTCCCGATCATGTGCGGGGGTTTCTCACTCGGTTCTTTTCCGAGGTGTCGACTGGGTTATATGTGGGGATTGTTTCCCCAGTGGTGCTTGATAATCTTTGGGCCCGGATTGATGGGACTATCACAATGGGTTCGTTCACGTTGGTGCATAGTTGCCATGAGCGGGAGCAGGGTTTCAATATTCGGATGACGGGTCCGCAGTCGCGTCCGCTGTTTGATATGGATGGGTTGTTATTGACTTCGCGGGTTCCACAGGATGATGAGCCGGAGTTAGACGAGGAAGACACGGAGGATGCGGCGTAGCATCGGGCCCGGCGGGGTGCTTTAGGCGTCGTAAAGCGGGAAACAGAGAAACCCGCCCCACCACGGTTACCCAGGTGGGGCGGGTTATGCAGACCAGAAATTGCGGATTCTTGGCTGACTACATGTCGAATGCTTCGTCCAGCGGGACGGAGGCACCCGTGAAGTCACCATACCCATCATCACCATAGATGGCGTCACCGTAGGTGGGGATGGAGTACGCGGCATTGCGGGCAGCCTCGGTGGGCTTCACCGCAATATTGCGATACCGGGCGATGCCGGTGCCGGCCGGAATGAGCTTACCAATAATCACATTCTCTTTCAGGCCAATCAGCTTGTCGGAGCGCTTATTGATGGCTGCGTCGGTGAGCACGCGGGTGGTTTCCTGGAAGGATGCGGCCGACAGCCAGGACTCGGTGGCCAGGGATGCCTTGGTGATGCCCATGATTTCGGAGCGCAGCTCGGCGGCCCGGCCACCGGCCTTAATGGCCTCTGTGTTGGCGGCCTTAGCCTCCGCCAGGTCGACGAGGGTGCCGGGGAGGAATTCGGTAGAGCCGGATTCGATCACGGTGCCGCGGCGCAGCATTTGGCGGATGATGATTTCGATGTGCTTGTCGTGGATGGCCACGCCTTGGGCGCGGTACACTGCCTGCACTTCATCAACCAGGTGTTGTTCCACACCGCGGCGGCCCAGGATTTCCAGAACGTCGTGGGGGTCGGCGGGGCCGCGCAGGAGGCGGTCGCCGACGTTCACGTGGTCGCCTTCGGCCAGGGTGCGTTCGATCCAGGCACCCGGGTTAGAGCTCATGGGCACGCGCACGTTGGCCAGGCCTTGGCGCTTGGACAGTTTCTCGTACACCACATCGTCCGAACCATCATCGGGGCTGATGGTGAGGGTGTAGAAGTTGCCTTCGTCTTCCAGATGTACCGTGCCGGCCACCGAAGCAATGGGGGCGCGGTTCTTGGGCACGCGGGCTTCGAAGAGCTCCTGCACGCGGGGCAGGCCGCCAGTGATGTCGCCACCAACACCACCCTGGTGGAAGGTACGCATCGTCAGCTGGGTGCCAGGCTCGCCAATGGATTGGGCGGCCACAATACCCACGGCTTCGCCAATGTCGACCTGCTTGCCGGAGGCCATGGAAATGCCATAGCACTTGGCGCACACGCCGGTGGCGGTTTGGCAGGTGAGCACGGAGCGAACCCGGACCTGATCCACCCCGGCGTTGACGAGTTTGGTGACCAGTTCGTCAGTGAGGTAGTCGCCGGCTTCGGCCAACACTTCGTCGCCTTGGGTGACCGCCTTGGCAAGGGCACGGCCGGACACGGAGGTTTCGATCATGGGGTGCGGTGTATAGCCCACGACATTACCCTCAACGTCTTTGACTTCCTCGGAGATGGGAACGCGGATGCCTTGGGCGGTGCCGCAGTCTTCTTCCCGAACAATGACGTCCTGTGCCACGTCCACGAGACGACGGGTGAGGTAACCCGAGTCAGCGGTACGCAGGGCGGTGTCGGCCAGGCCCTTGCGGGAGCCGTGGGAGTTGTTGAAGTACTCCAGCACCGACAGGCCTTCCCGGAAGGAGGTTTTGATCGGCCGGGTGATGTAGTCACCCTTGGAGTTCACCACCATGCCCTTCATGCCGGCCAGCGTCCAGATTTGGCGCATGTTACCGGCAGCACCGGACTTCACAATCATGGGGATTGGGTTGTCGTCCGGGTAGAGCTCTTCCACGGCCTTACCCACCGTGTCGGTGGCATGCTTCCACAATTCGACCAGGCGTTCGTACCGGTCGCGGGTGGTGAGGGCACCCTGCTCCCAGTATTTGCGCTCGATCTCCTGGGCCTCGGCCTCGTAGGATTCGAGCATTTCTTCCTTGTTGTCCAGCACCAGCACGTCGGACATGGCGATGGTGACACCGGAGCGGGTAGCCCAGTAGAAGCCGGCGTCCTTCATCTTGTCCATGGTTTGGGCGACGGTAATCATGGGGTATTTGGCGGCGAGGTCGTTAATGACATCACCGAGCATGATTTTGTCGGTGCCGCCGCCTTTGCGCACCATGACGCCTTCAAGGTACGGGTAGTTCCAGGGCAGCAGCTCGTTGAAGAGGATGCGACCCAGGGTGGTTTCCGCCAGCCAGGTTTGGCCCTGCTCCCAGCCGTCGGGGAAGTGCTCCGCCTCGATGTCGGCGGGGGGCCGCAGGTGGGAGATGCGCACCTTGATCTTGGCTTGCAGGCCCAACACGCCGCGGTCCTTGGCCATGATGGCTTCCGCCACGGAGGAGTACACGCCGGTGGCGGGGCCGTCGGCGGTGGCGGGCCGATAGGCGCCTTGACCGCCGAATTCGTCCTCGCGCTTGTCCATGGTGAGGTAGTACAGGCCGGTCACCATGTCCAGGCGGGGCATGGCCAGCGGCTTGCCGGATGCGGGCGACAAGATGTTATTGGATGCCAGCATGAGGATGCGGGCTTCCGCCTGCGCCTCCGCGGACAGCGGCAGGTGCACGGCCATTTGGTCGCCGTCGAAGTCGGCGTTGAAGGCTTCACAGGCCAGTGGGTGCAGCTGGATGGCCTTGCCTTCGATGAGTTTCGGTTCGAAGGCTTGGATACCCAGGCGGTGCAGGGTGGGGGCACGGTTGAGCATCACCGGGTGTTCGGCAATGGCTTCTTCCAGCACATCCCACACCTCGGGGCGGTGGCGTTCCACCATGCGCTTGGCGGACTTGATGTTTTGGGCGAAGTCGTGTTCGACCAGCCGCTTCATGACAAACGGCTTGAACAGTTCCAGTGCCATGAGTTTCGGCAGGCCGCACTCGTGCAGTTTGAGCTGCGGGCCGACAATAATAACGGAACGCCCGGAGTAGTCCACGCGCTTACCCAACAGGTTTTGGCGGAACCGGCCCTGCTTGCCCTTGAGCAGGTCGGACAGGGATTTCAGGGGTCGGTTGCCCGGGCCGGTGACGGGGCGTCCCCGACGGCCGTTATCGAACAGGGCGTCGACGGATTCCTGCAGCATGCGCTTCTCGTTATTGACGATGATCTCGGGGGCGCCGAGGTCAATCATGCGCTTGAGGCGGTTATTGCGGTTAATGACGCGCCGGTACAGGTCGTTGAGGTCGGAGGTGGCAAAACGGCCACCGTCGAGTTGCACCATGGGGCGCAGCTCCGGGGGGATGACCGGAATGCAGTCGAGCACCATGCCGGCGGGATCGTTGCCGGAGCGTTGGAACGCGGCAACCACCTTGAGGCGTTTGAGGGCCCGCATTTTCTTCTGGCCCTTGCCCTCGGCAATGATGGTGCGCAGCTCTTCGGCCTCCGCATCAAGATCAAAGTTCCGAATGAGTGTTTGAATTGCTTCGGCACCCATGCCGCCGGTGAAGTAGTCCTCATAGCGGTCGACGAGTTCCTCGTAGATGGTTTCGTCGATGATCATTTGCTTGGGGGACAGTTTGACGAAGGTTTGCCAAATCTCCTCCAGGCGGTCGATTTCCCGCTCCATGCGCTCCCGAATGTGCTGCATTTCCTTGTCGGCAGCGTTTTGCACTTTACGACGCGCGTCCGCCTTGGCGCCCGCGGCCTCTAGTTCAGCCAGGTCCTCTTCCAGTTTTTGGGCCCGCTCCGCAAGCTCGGATTCCGCATCGGCCTCCACATCCTTCTTTTCCAGCAGCATTTCCGCTTCGAGGGTGGTGAGGTCATTGTGGCGGGCCTCATCATCCACACTGGTGATGATATTGGCCGCGAAATAGATGATGCGTTCGAGATCCTTGGGGGCCAGGTCCAGCAGGTAGCCCAGGCGGGACGGCACACCCTTGAAGTACCAAATGTGGGTGACCGGGGCCGCCAATTCGATATGGCCCATGCGTTCGCGGCGCACCTTGGACTTGGTGACTTCCACGCCGCAGCGTTCACAAATGATGCCCTTGTAGCGCACCCGCTTATATTTGCCGCAGGCGCACTCCCAGTCCCGGGTGGGACCGAAAATCCGTTCGCAGAATAGGCCGTCCTTTTCGGGCTTTAGGGTACGGTAGTTGATGGTCTCCGGCTTCTTAACCTCGCCCTTCGACCACCGGCGGATGTCGTCAGCGGTCGCCAGGCCGATGCGAAGCTCTTCGAAGAAGTTGACGTCGAGCACGTAGCTCCCTTTCTTAAAGAAGTGTGGTGAAATACCGTTAGGCAATGTCAGCGTCGGAACGCTCATCGCGGCTCAAGTTGATACCCATTGAGGCACCAGCCTGGTCAAAATCATCATCGTCGGAGCCCGACAGTTCCATCGGGGTGCCATCGGCGGACAAAACCTCCACGTTCAGGCACAGGGACTGCAATTCCTTGAGCAACACCTTGAACGACTCGGGAATGCCCGGGTCGGGGATGTTTTCACCCTTCACAATGGCCTCATACACCTTCACGCGGCCCACCACGTCGTCGGACTTGATGGTGAGCAGCTCTTGCAGCGTGTAGGCGGCGCCGTAGGCCTGCATGGCCCACACCTCCATTTCGCCGAAGCGCTGGCCACCGAATTGGGCCTTACCGCCCAGCGGCTGTTGAGTAATCATGGAGTACGGGCCGGTGGAGCGGGCGTGAATCTTCTCGTCCACCAGGTGGTGCAGCTTCAGAATGTACATGTAGCCGACCGACACCGGGTAGGGGAACGGCTCGCCGGAACGGCCGTCGAAAAGCTGGGCCTTACCGTCGGCGTTCACCATCACATCCCCGTCGCGGTTGGGCAGGGAATTAGCGAGCAGGCCGGCGATCTCGTCGTTCGTAGCGCCGTCGAACACCGGGGTGGCGGTCAACGAGCCGGCGGGCACATCGTACAGGTCCTCGGGCAGGGTCTCCAGCAGCTTGGCGTTGGCGGGATCATTCACGTCGACCTTCCAGCCGGCGGCCGCCAACCAACCCAGGTGAACCTCCAGCACCTGGCCGATGTTCATACGACGCGGCACACCGTGCGTATTGAGGATCACATCGACCGGGGTGCCGTCGGGCAGGAACGGCATGTCTTCCTGCGGCAGGATCTTCCCCACCACACCCTTGTTGCCGTGCCGACCGGCCAGCTTATCGCCGTCCTGGATCTTCCGTTTCTGGGCCACATACACCCGAATCATCTCGTTGACGCCCGGGCCCAGGTCGTCCTCATCCTCCCGGGAGAAGCGGCGCACCCCAATGACCTTACCGGTCTCACCGTGCGGCACCTTCATCGAGGTGTCACGCACCTCACGGGCCTTCTCGCCGAAGATGGCACGCAACAGGCGCTCCTCCGGGGTCAGCTCGGTTTCGCCCTTGGGGGTCACCTTGCCCACCAAGATATCGCCGTCGCGCACGTCGGCGCCAATGCGCACAATGCCCCGCTCGTCCAGGTCCTTGAGCACGTCCTCGGACACGTTCGGGATTTCCCGGGTGATCTCTTCGGCACCCAGCTTGGTGTCGCGCGCATCAATCTCGTGCTGCTCAATGTGGATGGAAGTCAAAATGTCCTCCTCCACCAGGCGCTGGTTCAAGATGATGGCGTCCTCGTAGTTGTGGCCCTCCCACGGCATGAATGCCACGAGCAGGTTCCGGCCCAACGCCATTTCCCCGTTGTGGGTGCCGGGGCCATCAGCCACGACTTGGCCTTCCTCCACCCGGTCGCCTTCGTCCACGAGCGGCTTCTGGTTATACGAGGTGCCCTGGTTCGTGCGTTCGAATTTGCGCAGCATGTAGGTGTCGCGCACCCCGTCATCACCCATGATGGTGATGTAGTCGGCGCACACGGTTTCGACCACGCCGGCCTTCTTGCTGATAATCAGGTCGCCCGCATCGTAGGCGGCACGCAGCTCCATGCCGGTGCCCACCAGCGGCGCCTCGGAACGCACCAGCGGCACGGCCTGGCGCTGCATGTTCGCACCCATGAGGGCACGGTTCGCGTCGTCGTGTTCCAGGAACGGAATCATGGCGGTAGCGACGGACACCATCTGCCGCGGTGACACGTCCATGTAGTTGATGTCTTTGCCATCCACCACCTGGATGTCACCCTTTTTCAGGCGCACGGTCACGCGGTCTTCGGTAATGACCCCGTTCTCGTCAAACTTGGTGTTGGCCTGGGCCACCACATAGCGGTCTTCCTCGTCGGCGGTGAGGTAATCCACCTCGTCCGTGACCACGCCGTCAACCACCTTGCGGTACGGGGTTTCGATAAAGCCGAAGGAATTCACCCGGGCATACGACGCCAGGGAACCGATCAACCCAATGTTCGGGCCTTCGGGGGTTTCGATCGGGCACATGCGGCCATAGTGGGAGGCGTGCACGTCACGCACCTCAATGCCGGCGCGTTCGCGGGACAAACCACCCGGGCCCAGGGCGGACAGGCGCCGCTTATGGGTCAGGCCGGACAGGGAGTTATTGAGGTCCATGAACTGCGACAACTGGGAGCTGCCGAAGAATTCCCGAATGGCGGCGGACACTGGCCGCACGTTAATCAGGGAAGTTGGGGTGATGGACTCCGCATCCTGGGTGGTCATGCGCTCGCGCACAACCCGTTCCATGCGGGACAGGCCCACCCGAACCTGGTTTTGAATCAGCTCGCCCACGGTACGCAACCGACGGTTACCAAAGTGGTCAATGTCGTCGGTTTCCACGGGTATGATTTCGCCGGTGGGTGAGGTCATGGAGGTCTCACCAACATGCAACCGCACCAAATACTCGATGGTGGTGGCTATGTCTTCTTCCGTGAGCGTCATCAACCCATCGTGGTCGCCGCCCAGGCCGAGTTTGCGGTTGAACTTATACCGGCCCACCTTGGCCAAATCATAGCGCTTGGGTCGGAAGAACGAGTTTTCCAACAGCGATTGCGCCAAGTCTCGGGTGGGCTGCTCGCCGGGGCGCTGCTTGCGGTAGATTTCCAGCAGCGCCTCATCCATGTTGGCCACGCCGTCGTTTTCCAGCGTGGACATCATTATTTCCGAGAAGCCGAACCGTTCGACTATCTGCTCGGTGGTCCACCCCAACGCTTTGAGCAGCACGGTCACCGGCTGGCGGCGCTTCCGGTCGATACGCACCCCCACGGTATCGCGCTTGTCTACGTCGAACTCCAGCCAGGCACCCCGCGACGGAATGACCTTCACGGAATGCAGCGGACGCTCGGTGGACTTGTCAATGGTTTGGTCGAAATACACGCCAGGGGAACGCACCAGCTGGGAAACCACCACCCGCTCGGTGCCGTTCACAATGAATGTGCCCTTGTCGGTCATCATGGGGAAATCCCCAATGAACACGGTTTGGGACTTGATTTCCTGGGTTTCGTTATTGATGAACTCGGCGGTCACATATAATGGCGCGGAGTAATTGATATCCTTGTCTTTACACTCGTCAATGGAGTTTTTCATCTCCTCAAAGCGGGGTTCCGACAACGACAAGGACATATTGCCGGAATAGTCTTGAATCGGTGAGAGTTCTTCGAGAATATCCTCTAACCCACTGGTTACTCGAACGTCTTCACCCAATTCGGCCTGACGACGGGCACGCCACTCCGGCGAACCGATCAACCAAGCAAAAGACTCCAATTGAATATCTAATAAGCCTGGGACTTCGATGGGTGATTGAATCTTCGCAAACGACTTCCGTTCGGGAGCCCCAGGGATAGTGGCCTTGGTCTGGCGGGAGACTGCCAAGATGGGTCCTTCCAGCACCTCACGCGGATGGTGACCCCGCAATATTGGCCACCAAAACCGCTGGTAAATGAGCAATTTGGTCTGCAAGGGAATCCCTAAACCTCAAGCGCCAGTAAATAGCACTGAATGACCTTGTCAAATTGGGTTTTTTGCTACCCGGTTGAACAAGGTCGTGACATGAAAGGCTTAGAAGATTCCAGCGCAAAGAACCATGATATACACTTTTTCTACTTTTGTAAAGCACATCTGTCAATACTGCTCAGATGCTGCCGAAATGTGCCGATCGCTCGCGCCGAAATCACTCTGTTTGTGCCAATATTATATTAAAAATTGCTCTGACTATCACCATTGGGTGCTCAGCACACACCATAGCAGCATCCACGGAAATAATCACCATAACAGTGGGGGACGTTACATTTCTTTAGACTTCTTCCAGGTCTTCGGCATACTCGTCCTGGCGGCGCCCTACCCCGAACGCCCCCATGATGCCGGCGAAGGTGGTAACCACGCCCAATCCCAACACCACCCAAGTAATGATGCGCATGATATGCCCGTCGCTTAGCTGCGCCGCCTGCGCCAACATGGCCGCCGACTGCTCATTGCTCATCTTGCCGGCAAACAGGTGGGCGTCGGCAAGCTTGCCGCCATTACGATCACCGTAATAATCGATAATATTTTCGGACATGTCGACGATCATGCCGCTGATCTGATCCACGTAATAGTCGCGGACCCCGGAATGAAACAGGTACGCCTCAATGTCCTGCGGCTTGTCGGCCGGCGGCGCAGGCTTAATCGGCAGCTTAATGGTGGTGAAGAATGTGGAATACAAATCCGCGGTATTCGTCGGATCAATCTTTTGCTGATAGTGGTAAATGGTGCGGCCATTGCGTTCCTGGGAATCCTTATACACGGCGGGCGCGGTCCGGCGCAGCGTGGCATCAAATACCTCATAGCTGGTTTGCTTCGCGTCGAGCGGGAACTTCACCCAATAGCCGGAAAAATCCACGTCAATGGCACCAGTGGCCGGCATGTTCACGAATTTCACCGGCGAAGTGTTCATACCGGTGGTGCGTTTAAAGGTGTAGGTCCATACGGTGGCTTCCACCAGTCGATCGAGGTCAGAGGCCTGAATCGCCCCTTCTGGACCGTGTTCGCCCCGCATGAGACTCACACCAATGCGGGCGGTTGCCACCTCCTGATCCACCGGCGGCAACAGCTCGGCATGATACTGCTTAGTCATGGGGCCGGTGTAGGTTGTGCCATCGTTAGGTATACGTTGCGTGGCATGTTGGTCGACCAAAGTCATGGTTGTTTGCTTCAACGACAACGGCAGGCGAGCATCGGTGGGAACAATGCGTGGAAAGAGCACCCCCCACGCCACGAGCGCTAGTCCAAGACCAATCGCAAGGGCTGAAACAATACGTGACTTTGGAAGCATGGGTACTGATTCTAATGCAAACCTCATACGCTTTCCCACCGTGATCCCTCCCCCTTCGCGCGTTACGACGCCCTCCGGCACCCAATCCCCCGCACCCGGGTAGCCCTAAAGCTACCCAGGTGGCACGTGAGTAGCAAAGGTTCTGAGCTGGAGTTTGGGTTTTTATCCTGCCTGCACATGGGCACTGAATCGAGAAAGTCCAGCTCAGAAAAACCGCTACTTTTCATCGGTTGGTTGGTCGGGGCAACGCCGGGGGTCTTCTCGATCCTGCGACGGGCGGCCGTGGGCGTCGTCAAGCAAAAAATAACCCCCACCGATCACGATGGGGGTCGCACAAGTATAAGGATTACTTGAGGGTAACCTTAGCGCCAGCTTCTTCCAGCTTAGCCTTGGCAGCCTCGGCATCTTCCTTGTTAGCGCCTTCGAGGACAGCCTTAG
Organism: Corynebacterium matruchotii; assembly: GCF_011612265.2. Lineage (NCBI taxonomy): Bacteria > Bacillati > Actinomycetota > Actinomycetes > Mycobacteriales > Corynebacteriaceae > Corynebacterium > Corynebacterium matruchotii. The sequence goes on from NZ_CP050134.2 coordinate 2,367,362, forward strand.
GAGCAGATTCAACCAGTTCCTTAGCTTCCTTCAGGCCCAGGCTGGACACGAGTTCACGCACAGCCTTGATGACGCCGATCTTCTTAGCGCCGGCATCTTCGATGATGACGTCGAACTCGTCCTTCTCTTCCTCAGCAGCGGCAGCAGCGCCCGGAGCGGCAGCGGCAGCAACAGCAACCGGAGCAGCAGCGGTCACGTCGAATACCTCTTCGAATTCCTTCACGAATTCGGAAAGTTCGATGAGGGTCATTTCCTTGAAAGCCTCGATGAGCTCGTCCTTGGTGAGCTTAGCCATAATGGTGTTCCTTTCGGTGAAACAGAAAATAGTGGTGTGGGGGTGGTGGGCGGAAACCGATTAGGCTTCCGCTTCCTTTTTCTCCTGAAGCGCGGCAGACAGCCGAGCAACCTGGGAAGCCGGAGCGTTGAAGAGTGCGGCGGCCTTGGACAGGCTGCCCTTCATGGCACCAGCCAGCTTTGCCAAAGTGGTTTCGCGGTTGTCCAGCTCAGCGATGGCATCAACCTGTTCGGCGGTCAATGGATTGCCATCCATGTAACCACCCTTGACAACAAGAGCCTTGTTTTCGGCTGCGAACTTCTTCAGTGCCTTAGCAGCATCAACGGCTTCGCCTTGGATAAAGGCAACAGCGGTGGGGCCGACAAATAGTTCGTCAAGGCCTTCCACACCCGCATGCTTGGCAGCCAACTTCAGCAGGGTGTTCTTGGCGATGGAGTACTGGACGTCAGCACCAAGAGCCTTACGCAGCTCGGTGGTTTGTGCCACAGTCAGGCCGCGGTATTCGGTGAGCACCAGCGAATCGGTGTCGGTGAACCGCTGCTTGAGCTCTGCCAACGATGTTTCGTTCTTGGGATTTGCCACTACTTCGCCTCCTTCCTGAATTCATAACAATGTGAGGTTATCCGCCGGAGCGTTTTGGCCTTCAAACTGGGATTACCCTAGGGCGCGCCTTGAGGAATGGAACCCGAGAAACCAAAAGCCCCGTACAAGAGCACAGGGCACAATACTCCAGGAGGAGGACGGCGCAAAAGTGACTCCTGCGTGGGCCAGCCTAACGCGACACACTGTGTGATTACGGTGTGGTTTGTGTTAGACATCTTCGAGCCGCTCCATTTCCCATTATGGGGTGTAGCGGCTGACCGACGGTCTACGGTGAAACTTGAGCGATGATAATTCCGGCAACAGGTTGCGGAACTACCTTCTATTTCAAACTTCCGTGGCCACTATAGTGGGGGCGAAATCAGAATGCAAATCGGTTTTATGGTATAGCGAGTTGATGTCTGCTTGACGACGGGGGCTAAAGGGGACATCGAAGCAGTTAACAGGGATATTGTGGCCCCGAATAGGTAGAATTGACCCGATAGCAGTGATTAGCAGCCTGAGTTTTTCAAAGTTTAAGGAGAGCACAATAATGAATGGTATGGATAATTCAAGCATAGAAGAAATGGCTGTACACTATTTTAAAGGACTATTTTTCAAAGTTGGTCTCCTAAAAACTATTTTTACAGAAGGTGACAAAACCCCACTAGTTGATGGAAGCATCAGCATCTATCAAGATGGAAATAAGAAAAATGAGGATTTAGTGGGCACCATCCCTGTGCAGATAAAAGGGACTACCCGAGCTATCTCCACCCGTACGCCAACATTTCCACTGACTAAAAATGATCTTGAAGGACTCAAGAGTCACGGAGTCTTACTCCTTGTTGCAGCACTAAAACCAGATGAAGAGAATCATAAAGGGTACTATGCACACCTCTTTCGATTCCAGATTGAAGATTTGTTTAAGGATATGAAGCCTGGACAAAAGCAAAAGAGCATTCCACTAAAAGAGCTTCCGCATGATCCTGAAGAATTATTAAGAGTCTGCTATCAAGCAAAGGACATCCAGGAAAAAAGCACTCGTCCAATAACAATATCCCCTGAAGAATTCTCTAATCCCCAAAAAATTTCTTTTACATTCTACGAAAGTCCTGTTTCAGACATCTTTACGCGCCCCACCCGAATTGGACCACGCTTAGGCAAAGATGATATAAACGCAGTCATAGAACTCACTAATGTGAATAGGACAAAAATACCAACAAACGCCAATATATTGCTAAGCCCCAAGGAGTACGTATACCAGCCAACTGGACATTTTATTAATTCTGGGGAGATAACCTTCCAGGATTCACAGCATAGACTTTTATCGGAGAATCAGCTTGAGATTGCTGTTAGCCCTGGACTAAAACTCATAATTAATCGCGGGAATCCTGAATGCGAAGTTAAATTACGCATACAAGATACCTTGAAGCTTATTCAGTTGCTGGGGAAATAGGGTTCGGCTGGTGGTTGGTAGAACATTATCTTCCGTATCACGTTAATCGCCCGAATGGTTGTGATTCGGGGGAGCCTGCAAGGGGTAGATAGTATCCGCCATACTTTCAGATGAGCTATGGATCGTTCGACCACATACCGGATGGCATTGATTCCCTTGTTGAATCGTTTCTGCCAGCCTAGCAGGGGTTTGCCTGGTCTTCTCTTGAAAGGCGTGTCGCATCCTAACCCCACATATCCTTTATCTGCGGTTATATGCCAGGGCTGCATATAGCCGAATAAACCAGTGTTTCTTATAGCTGTGATGTCATGGGTTGATCCTGGTAATGGCTCGGAAATATAGAATATTTCACCCGCCTGGTCTGTTAAAACTTGCAGGTTATGTCCTGCCCTATGAAGCTTATTCAGCTGCTGGGAAAACATGGTTCGGTTGGTGGTTGGTAGAACATTATTTTTCGTATCACGTTGATTGCCCGGATGGTTGTGATTCGGGGGAGCCTGCTAGGGGTAGAAAGGATCCGCCATACTTTCAGATGAGCTATGGATCGTTCGACCACATACCGGATCTGGTTGATCCCTTTGTTGAATCGCTTCTGCCAGCCTAGCAGGGGTTTCCCGGGTCTTCTCTTGAAGGGTGTGTCGCATCCTAACCCCACATATCCTTTATCCGCAGTACAGTGCCAGGGTTGCATATAGCCGAATAAGCCAGTGTTTCTTATAGCTGTGATGTCATGCGTTGATCCAGGTAGTGGTGGTGAAATATAGAATATTTCACCTGCCTGATCGGTGAGTATTTGCAGGTTATGCCCTGCCCTATGATGCTTCCCGCTGTATAAGTTCCTGGCGTTTTTCCACCACCAACACGGTATGAGCGTGCCATCTAACACGTATAGCCGTTGGGGACTAAGGTCTTTCGGCCTTGGTGGGGGTGGGAGCACCATGTCAAGGATGTTCAACACAGTATTAATCGCCCTGGAGATAGTGGGTTGGGACGTGCCAAAAATACCAGCTAGGGTTTGTTGCCTTAGGTTTTCTTGCAGGTAGAGCATGGTGATTTGCACGCTGGTGAAGACTCCGAGGCTTGGTGGGCAGTGGTGGTCTATTCCTGATGTGGTGATGATGTTTGCTAGGGCGAGGAGATTATCTGTGGTGAGTGTGCTAGGATCAGCGGTGCGGGGTCGATAGAGTATTTTATTGTTGTACACACTTACTATAAGTACACTACCGGCCTCGTTTTCCTATGCTTTCGGGGGTGATCAGCTACCGGGTAGTGAGGGGCCTATTTAAAAACGCTTGAATAAGCTTCTATGATGCTTTCCGCTGTATAAGTTCCTAGTGTTCTTCCACCACCAGCATGGTACGAGCGTGCCGTCAAGCACATACAACCTATTAGGGTTAAGATCCACTGGTTGTGGTGGGGGTGGAAGCACTACATCAAGGATGTTTAACACAGTATTGATCGCTCTGGAGATAGTGGGTTGGGACGTGCCAAAAATATTGGCTAATGTTTGTTGTCGTATGTTTTCTTGCAGGTAGAGCATGGTGATTTGCACGCTGGTGAGCACTCCGAGGCTTGGTGGGCAGTGGTGGTCTAGCCTTGATGTGGTGATGATGTTTGCTAGGGTGAGGAGATTATCTGTGGTGAGTGTGCTAGGATCAGCGGTGCGGGGTCGATAGAGTATTTTATTTTTGTTCACACTTACTATAAGTACACTACCGGCCTCGTTTTCCTATGCTTTCGGGGGTGATCAGTTACCGGGTGGCGGGGTCGTAATTCAAAACGCCTGAATAAGCTTCCTTATATGACGCCTACCGCGACTTGGAGTTTTTAAAATCATGGAGTGATTCAGGAGTTATTTACCACGATAATCAAGTGCTACTAAAAGCCAAAATCCCACTCAAAAAAATTCCATATTTTGAAGATCGATATCAAGTATTTTCAGATCTACATAAATTGTTTGAAATCCTTAAAATAAACTCACGGCTTATTCAAATTGAAGATCTCACCGAAGAAACACTCGAAAAACTTGAAGGTCTTGTCAAAATCTTTGTCTATAAAATGAAACCATCGATCCAATCAGATCCTAAGGGCTTGAGATATAAGGTAATGATAGGGGATGACCATTTACATTTTATTTTTACATACGACTCAGATACGGATGCTTGGAACTGTTTTAGCCTGACAGCTGCACCGATATTATTACGCATCCCTGATAATGAAATATCAAAAGCTAATTTAATCACTGCTTATGATCTTCTTACGAAGGATAAAACACTACGGAGGACATTGAATCTCCACCCGGAGAACTTCATTGTGAGTTATAAGAAGATTCTAGATCGTACACCCGACACGGAGAAACAATCTTTCAGGAATATCGCAACTGGTACGGTAATAGAACTTATTACTGGTGCAGATTTAAATCCTTTACGTAGACGAGAGCTTCTCTCAATGGCCAAAGAACTGAATGAATGGCTACTTTCATACGAGCCAGAGAACTCAATTTTCTTAATAAATCAATGGCAAATACTCCATCGTAACGGCTTACTTACACCAGAACTGGAAAAAAAGGTTCGTGCACTCAAACGATCTCTCTCGAACAAAGACATTCACCGTGAAATAGCGTGTGCTATTCTACTTGGCCAGGTTGAGGAAACACAGTATTTGATGGAACAATTGCCACAAGAAGGTCATGAAATCAAATCCTGGCCAATCTATTACCTATTTGAGCATCAGGAGACTTATAAAATTCCTGATCTTAACAAAAATCCGGCATGGCCAGCGTTCCTTGATTCTGCCTTACGAGAAGAGAAGCAATGACATATTTGAAACAAATCGCACCAAACTCTGTCAACGAAAAAATCATTATCCAACCACCCATGGAGAACAATTAATTACCCCCAATTTTCACCCAGAAAAGACTCTGATTTTATGAATGCGCAATATAGTGAAAGCACCCCTCAATGCGGTGCAATTTGTCATCATTTATAATGTAAACACAATGGGTTTTATTCCTTTTTTATAATGGCTATTAACGAGCCTCCACTTCGAAGGGATACCACTTATGTTTATGCCGAAAACTGTGCGCACAATCCTGGCCGGGACTGTGGCCGTGGCCACAATGCTGGCGGCTACGCCGGTCGCATCTGCGAGGGATATTGAGGAAACGGAGGTTTCCGCTGGTGGGTGCATCAAGTATTACATTAGTTACTTGGATAAATTTGACGATTTCATGATGACGATCAAATACCACAAGCGTGGCGCCATGCAATGCTCCATCCAGCTCACGCCCCTCGATTCGGATTTCGGCCCCGCCCCCAGGCTTCGGCCGCGGGATGATTGGCCGACAACCTCTGGCAAGCTCGGGAAGGCGTACGAAAACACCCTGTACAAGTGGGAGCTGCTTGACGACCACGACAAGGTGGTCAATAGCGGCACGTTCTACAGTTAGCGGGTTTGAGCTGGTGCTTTAGGCGTCGAAAAGCCGCATGATGGGGGCCGCTAACAACCGCACCACCGGCACCATAAATGGCACAACGGGAACATATGTGCTGGTCTGATTGAAACCGATGACCTTATTCACGTCCTTCTCCCCCACCGTGAACGTGAACGCCTCGGGCGCGTAATGGCGGAAACCGGTGCGCTGGGCGTCTTGCGCGTTCTCATACACGGTACATAATGTGCCGACGGGAAGCTTTTCCGGCGCGATGGCCTGCTGACCGTTGCCGGACACCGCAAGCGTGCCGGTGATCTTAGTGTGCGCCGGATCGACGCATTCATAGGTGAAGTTGATGGTGCCGTTACGCAGCGGCTCCCACACCCGCACCGTGTTGGCGATGCCGAACTGTGCGGTCTGGCGCTTGTACACGTTTTCGAAGAGCACGGAACCTCCCACCGTGACGCTTTGCGACGCCGGTGCGTTCCACGTGTACCCGGCCACCGGGGCGTCCTGCTCGGTCACGGTACAGGTGGTGCCGAGCGGAAGATCAATGCTTTCGGCAGAGGTGCCGGTAATGGTTAATGCCTGGTCAACGGGGGCAAAGGCGCCATCATAGGCGGGCTGGCAGGTGTAGGTGAAGGGGAAATCGCTACGGCCCGTGGGAATGTCGGCGGTGATCTTTTTGCTCACCGTGAACTTGCCCACCCTGGCGGTGTAGTCGCTGCTCGAAAGGAATTTCGCATTGGTGGGAACTTGGGTTCCGGCGGGCTGACCGTTGACGAAATACGTGGTGGCCATGGTGGCGGCGGGAACCTGGGCGTCCTGCTCCGTCACGGTGCACGTGAGACCGGGCACCGCGGGCGTGGGGATGGTCACGGTTTCGCCGGCCCGCACCTCGACGGTGCCCCGCTGCGCCGCGCACTGGTAGTCGAACTTGAAGGTCTTGGGGGCAAGAGCAACGGCGTTCCCCGTCACCCGCTTGCTAATGGTGAGCGAACCGGCATCACGGTTATAATTCTCCGTCAGAGTAATAGCCTGTTCCTTGGTGGTGACGGTGACTTTCTGCTTGTCGAACTGGCTGTTTTTTATATAGCCCGCCCGGTCGCCGCCCAGGTCGGTGAATTCGCACTGGGTGCCGGTGGGAATGTTCTCGATGCGGGCCGGGTTACCATTCTTCAATTCCGCCTCGCCGGTGAGACCACCACAGGTGTAGCCCACCTTAATGCTCGCATCGGGGTTGGCAGGTTTGCCGTCAACCTGGAGTTTTTGGGCGATGCTGATGCTGCCGGTGGAACGTACATAATTATTCGTGAGGGTGACATCGATGGGTTCCCTGCCGATGACCACCTCGGGCTTGGGTTCAATATCGATCTTGTCCAGGGCGTAGCCGGGGAGCTGCTGATTTGGAACCGTCAGGGTGCAGATAGAACCGAGCGATAAGGGTGGCGACGTGGCCTCGCCGTCGACCTCAAGGAAACTCGTGACCGGCCCCTGACCATTCGAAACTTTCGGGTCTATGCAGGAGTAGTCGACCCGAAACTTCCGGCCGGTTTCCGCACCAACAATCTTGCTGGTTATCTTGAAAACGCCCTGCTCCCGGGCATAGGTGTTGGTAGCGGTAATGACCTGGTTCTTGTCGGTGACGAAGAACTTCTGCTTGTCGAAACCCACGGTTTTGGTGTATCCCTCACGATCACCGTCTTGTTCGAATAGTTCGCATTCGGTGCCTAAAGGTATATTGTCGACGCGAGCAGGCGTCTCGGTGGTGACGGTGAGTTCACCAGTTTGTTCCCCGGTGATGGCCTTGCAGGTGTAGCGCACCTTAAAGGGTGTAGGGGAAGCCTCGGGTTTGCCGTCGACAAAGACTTTTTGGGTGACGACAAAGCCACCGGTCAGCAGGTTGGTAATGATATCGCTGCTGAGCGGTTCTAGGGATATTTCTTGCGCGGTCGCGGTTACTGGGGTGGCGTAAAGGCCAAGAGCTGCGCAAATAGCAATGGTGGTTTTCTGTAATCCTCGTGTCACCGGGGCTCCTAAGATAGTTGCACGCGTAATACATTATGGCCTATCAGGGTGTTATGCAACAACAACGGCCAGTTTTGCCCTCATTACCCCACCATCGCATAAGGTTACCTCGCGGTTTTCTAAGCCATGGGGTTCATTCCTCATGTGCCCTCGTGTGCCTTCATGTGCGTTGCGACGACACTCTCGGCGGTATTGGCGTGAATTGATAATGACTTGGCGTCTTTTGATGAGCACCCGTCGGCCATACCAAGTTACAATAGTGGAGAACTAATAATGTTACCACCAACCAAAAGGTAAAATTTATCATGCAGAATGTGGCACTCATTACCGGCTCCTACGGTGGACTGGGCACCGGCTTCGTCGACATCCACGCAGCCCGCCATGGTGACCTCATCCTTGTTGGTCGCAGTGAAGAAAAGCTCAATGCCCAGGCCAAGGAAGTAACAACCAAATATGGCGTTGAAGTGCGCACCATCGCAGTCGACTTGTCCACCCCCGAGGCGGCTCAAACCATCGTTGATGCCTGCGCCGACGTGGTCCCGGACATCATCATTAATAATGCGGGTTTCGGTGGCCAAGGTGATTTTGCCAGGGAACGCTCCATGGACCAGGACTTATCAATGATTGCCGTCAATATCGAAGCCCCCACCCGACTCCTCAAATTATTCCTGCCCAAAATGATTGAGCGGGGCAGCGGCAAAGTCCTCAACGTCAGCTCTACGGCAGCTACCGTACCCGGGCCGTTGCAGGCCGTATACTATGCCACCAAGGCATACCTCACCAGCTGGTCCAACGCCCTATGGCGGGAACTTCAAGGCACCGGCGTGACCGTGACCGCCCTCATGCCAGGGGCCATGCAAACCGGCTTTATCGCCACCGGTGGGCTATCAGATACGAAATTATTTGCGAACGCGGTAGAGCCCCGCCAGGTGGCACAGGAAGGCTATGATGCCATGATGGTAGGCAAGATTAATGTGATCTCCGGCCTGGTGAGTTGGCAAAAACCCTTCGTATCGCTGTCCCCCGTTATGCCCCGAAAAGCATTACTGAATTTCGTGTATAACCAGCAAACCACTGGCCATTAATCACAACTCATGAAGCGGCATATCCTTGAGCAGAACTATCCTCGACTACTGGCATCGGTTGGAATAGACGCTGAGCAGGTGTTACGCAAGGCCGGGGTGGCGGAAGATACCTTTACTCATCATCCGCCTACAATGACGACTAGTGATTATTTCGCATTTCTCACTGCCATTGGAAAGCTGTGCCCTCCAGGCTCCGCCGTTCAGTTGGCTAGCGCGACCGGGATTGAGCAATTCAGCCCACCAGTTTTTGCCTCTTATTGTGCTCGAAACGGCAGGGTATGCATAGAACGGCTGAAACAATATAAACGCATCATAGGACCCTTAGAATTCCATACCACCGGCACCACAAAACAAATGAGTATCGAATTGGTGTGCGAAGGATATGAGTTGCCATCGTTTCTTGTGGAATGCGAATTCGTTTTCCTGGTCAACCTGCTGCGTACCGCCACCGGGGAACATATCACGCCGACATCAATACAATTGCATCAATTAGATGTTGATCGTGCCGTCGTAGATTTTCTCGGGTGCTTACCGCAAGTTGGCCCAAGCAATGTCATTGCGTTTGCCACCCGTGACATGGAGCTGCCCTTTATCAGCCACAACGACAGCATGTGGAGCTATTTCGAACCGGAGCTGCAACGCCGCCTTGCGGAACTCGACGCCGATGATAGCTACACCACTCGGGTGCAAAGTGCGCTCATGGAGATGCTTCCTGGTGGGGAAACCGGCATTGATGATGTTGCCCACCGGTTGGGGATGAGCAAACGCACCCTCCAGCGCAAGCTGGGCGCAGAGAAGACAACGTTTCAGGCACAGTTGAAACATACCCGACAGCTATTGGCACAACATTATCTCACCACCACATCAATGAAAGTTGATGAGATCGCCTACCTATTGGGGTATATAGAGCTCAATAGTTTCCTGCGGGCCTTTTATACATGGCTAGGGATGAGCCCCAGGGAATATCGCGCACGCCATGCTGTCGACGGGCAAACCTTACGGCCCCCGACACCACCTACACCACCGTGAGCAAACAGGTTTTCGATAGTAGGTTTTAGAGAATGTGCTGAGTCATAATAGCCTAGTTTCTCCAGGTGGCCTCCCACTGCCCCGCAGGATCGCACTCCTATTCGAACCTGGGTTCCGGGAGGGTTAGGCGTCGAAAAGCAAAAAGCCGAGAAAGCATGATGCTCCCCGGCTCTTGGCGGTGTAAGGATTATTCTTCGGTGAAATCCTTCTGGATGGACGGGTCAACCGGGATGCCGGGGCCCATCGTGGAGCTCAAGGTCACCTTGCGCAGGTAAATGCCCTTGGCGGACGACGGCTTCAACCGCAGCACTTCTTCAATCAAAGCACCATAGTTTTGGGCCAGCTGTTCAGCGGTGAACGATGCCTTGCCGATCAGCGCATGCAGGTTAGCGGCCTTATCCACGCGGAAGGAAATCTTACCGCCCTTGACCTCGGCGATTGCCTTGGCAACATCGGTGGTCACGGTGCCGGTCTTGGGGTTCGGCATCAGGCCGCGGGGGCCCAGCACGCGGGCCACACGACCCACCTTAGCCATCTGGTCGGGGGTGGCGATTGCCACGTCGAAGTCGGTCCAGCCTTCAGTGATCCGGGCGATCAAATCGTCGGAGCCGACCACATCGGCACCGGCGGCCTCAGCCTCGGTGGCCTTCTCGCCAGCGGCGAACACGACAACGCGCACGGTCTTACCGGTACCGTTCGGCAACGACACGGTACCACGCACCAGCTGGTCGGCCTTGCGGGGGTCAACACCCAGGCGAATAGCGACATCAACGGAGGCATCAAAATTCTTCGAAGAGGTCTCCTTGACCAACTGAGCGGCCTTCAATGGGGTGTACAGCCGACCCTTGTCCAGCTTCTCTACCAGTGCCTTATAGGCTTTTGATTTTTTGCTCATAATGTCTTACATCCTTGAAATTTGTGGTGAAAGATATGTGGTGGAACGGGCCGAAGCTGGCCCTCCCACAGGAATATTTTTAGCCCTCGACCTCGATGCCCATGGACCGGGCAGTACCGGCAATGATCTTTGCGGCAGCATCAATATCGTTGGCGTTGAGGTCTTCCAGCTTGGTTTGGGCGATTTCCCGCACCTGGTCCATGGTGACCTTGCCCACTTTTTGGGTGTGTGGAACGCCGGAGCCCTTCTGCAACCCGGCAGCTTTCAGCAGCAGCTTAGCGGCGGGCGGGGTCTTCAGTTTAAAGGTGAACGACCGGTCTTCGTACACGGTGATTTCCACCGGCACCACATTGCCGCGCTGGGATTCCGTGGCCGCATTATAGGCCTTGCAGAATTCCATGATGTTCACGCCATGCGCACCCAGGGCCGGGCCAACAGGCGGAGCAGGGTTCGCCGCACCGGCTTCGATTTGAAGTTTAATGAGGCCAGAGACCTTTTTCTTGGGAGCCATGATGTTACCTACTTCCTTGATAACAGGCCACGGATTATGGCAATTCCGCGACCTGTCCGGATGCCTGCGCTACGCAAGCCACCGGGAAACAACGATCGAAAACGCATGACATTCATAAACATGCACACGCAATCGAACATCCTATAGCAAACCCCAGCTTGCACCCAAATTCTGGGTTTTCTAGTCGATCTTCTTAATCTGGTCGAACGTCAAATCCACCGGTGTTTCCCGACCGAAGATCGACACCAACACCTCAACCTTGCTGTTTTCCGCATCAATCTTCGAAATGGTTGCTGACACTGACGCCAACGGCCCTTCCAGAATGGTGACGGCCTCGCCCACCTCATAGTTGACCACAACCTTTGGCTTTGCCATATCCGTCGGCATGGCCACAACCTTCTCCCCTTCTGGGGTTTCACCAGCAGCCTGCGTACTCTCTGCAACAGGCTTCGTGTCGCGCGGCATGAGGAATTTCGCCACATCCCGTGGCTTCACCGGCGTCGCATTCCCCTCATTGCCCACGAACGACGTCACACCAGGGGTTTCCCGCACCACGGACCAGGCGTGGTCGTTGATGTTCATGCGCACCAGCACATAGCCAGGCAGTAACTTACGCTTGACGATCTTGCGCTTACCATCACGGATTTCTAACGCCTGCTCCACCGGAACCACAACCTCAAAAATGGAATCCTCCACCTCTAGGGTTTGGATACGCATATCAAGGTTGGCCTTCACCTTATTTTCATAGCCCGAATAGCACTGGATGATGTACCACTGGCCCGGCTGTTTCTTTAGTTCGCGGATATATCGCCGCAACCGTACCTGGTACTCACCGTCCTCATCGGTTTCGGTAGCCTCTGCGGTTTCTGTGGCATCGGCGGTTTCGGCGGCCCCTGGTTCGGGGGCTGCGGTTTCACCAGCCCCTTCGGACTTCACGGTTTCGGGTTTTTGCTCACCGGCCGGCGCCGACTGTGACGCTTCCGACGCTTCAGCTGCCTCGGACTCGGACAGTTCGGACATGGCCGCGGCGAGGGAATCCTGAGTTTCTTCGCTCATGAGGGGTCTCCTGACATTCGTTGATTATTACTATGCTACCGCCCCCGCTTGTCGACGCTTTCCAGACGCCGCACCGGTGGGGTAAAAATTATCCCGCCGTTCCACAAGGAATTCGGCGGGATGCTATAGAAGCTATACGAATGATACTACCTATCGGACCAGTACCTTCTCAACTCCGATACCAGCGAGGAAATCCACACCAGCCACCAAACCCGTCAACAAGATCAAAAAGGCAAACACAATGATGGTGTAATTCAGCATTTGCCGGGCAGTCGGCCAAATGACTTTCCGCATTTCGGACACGACCTCGGGCATGAATGCCACAACTTTATTCTGACGTGGCGCATCATCATCGTCATTGGTAACAACTTGTTTGCCCTTGTAAGTAGCAGTCGAGGTAGTACTCACCCCGGCCAGCTGACGCTTGCCCGTGGGGCGGGCACCCGCCCCGTGCTTTGGCTGATTCTCGCTCACGGCTCTCCTCGAATACGTTTTTATAAAGCGCTTTGACTATACCAAAAAACTAACGGACCCCAATATCCACTAACCCCACCAACACCACATATGCAAAAAGGACACCCGCCATAATGGCGAATGCCCTTCAACTATGAAGCAGGGGCGACAGGACTTGAACCTGCAACCTACGGTTTTGGAGACCGTTGCTCTACCATTTGAGCTACGCCCCTATTTTGGATAACAACCTATCCAGTAGCGATGGCGAGAATTGAACTCGCGACACAGCGATTATGAGTCGCTTGCTCTACCACTGAGCTACACCGCCCAACCGTTTACTTTTACGATCATGTGCACAAGTCATAAAAGAAAACAGAGCCCCCTGACAGAATCGAACTGTCGACCTTTTCCTTACCATGGAAACGCTCTGCCGACTGAGCTAAGGGGGCTTAGCCTCATCGTTTTGCTCCGTTGAAGCTTTCAATACTGTACCCCGACCGTAGCGGTGAAAACAAATCACCAGTACACAACCTGTTTTACCCACCTTTAGCCTTTAATTATTGGCACACATGATCCATGTGAAAGCGCTGCAACACCAAAACCCCACCGCGGTAAATTTTGCGGTGGGGCTTCATGTTGGTTTTGGTGCTAGGTAGAAGATTCGAACTTCTGTAGGCAAACGCCGGCGGATTTACAGTCCGCTCCCTTTGGCCGCTCGGGCAACCTAGCGCGCTCTAGGAATTGTATTACCGATAGTGATAAAAGCACAAATCTCCAGGTTGGTGCCGATAACTACGCCTCGCCCCTATCCCACACGGGCCACCGTAACCCGAGCTAGCTGACGTAAGGCCCGGGTGGTGGGATTGTCGGGGAGTTGGTCTAGTTTCTCCTCCGCTTCGGCCAGGTACTGGTGGACGTCGGCAAGCGCTTTTTGCCGCCCATTGGAACGGGCCAGGAGTTGCAGTGCCCGATCCACGCTGGCGTCGTCGACAAGCGGACCGGTGAGCAGTTCCCGCAACTCCGCCCCCACCGGGGTGTCTTCCTGCAGCGCATACAGCACCGGCAGCGTGAACACCCCTTCCCGCAAATCGGTGCCGGGTGTTTTACCGGAATCCTCGGGGGTGGAAAAAATATCGATAATGTCATCGACGATTTGGAACACCATGCCAACCGCGGTCCCCACTGCCTGCAAACATACCGCGGTTTCCATGTCCGCACCCGAATGCAACGCCCCAAGGTAGCCGGCAGCGGCAATCAGCACACCGGTTTTCTCGTTAATCACCTTCATGTAGTGCTCAATCGGATCACCGGTGCCGGGGCCTTCGGTTTCCCGCATTTGGCCGGTCACGAGCGCACCGAAGGTTTCGGCGAAATGCGCAACCGTGTCTACGCCCAACTCGCTCATGATCCGAGAAGCATGCGCCAAGAGAATGTCCCCGGATAAGATCGCAACCGAGTTCGACCATCGCATATTGGCAGAAGGCACGCCGCGCCGCATTTGAGCTTCGTCCATCACATCATCGTGGTAGAGGGTCGCCAAGTGGGTCATTTCCACCACCACGGCGGCTTTGAACACGTCCTCGCACATAGGTCGTGGGCCATAATTCGACGCCAACAACGTAAACATTGGGCGAAAACGTTTACCACCAGCCTTGGTCAGGTGCATCACCTTCTCCTGAAGAAAGTCTGGACTTTTTTCCAGCTCCACCCGTAACCTATCTTCGACGTTTTCCATGCCGCGAAGAACATGTTCGTTGAGGGTGTCATCGCCCAAATCAATGCGCGCGCCGATGGTGGAATCGCCACGGTTCTGACGAATTACGGCACCATTGTTCATGCTGTGTCTACCTTTTCCCATACGGATCGGACTGCGCCCAACCAGCAAATTTGCCGAATCGGGCCGAACGAGTTCATCCAACTAACCCTTTAACCGTAGTCCATTACCCGCCCGACATACACCCTCAGGATTATATGCGGGTGGCATGAGACGGTTACGGCTTGCAACAATAGTGGTCGTGACTGACTCCACCCCCACCATTCACCAACACGGGAACCGAAGCGTTGAGCTTCTCATCATTGGGGCCGGGCCCGCGGGCGCAACCGCCGCCATTCATGCCGGCCGCCGCGGCATAAGCACCCTGCTTATCGACGCCCAACCGTTCCCCCGCGACAAGACCTGCGGCGATGGCCTCACCCCCCGCGCTATCCACCAGCTACAACTGTTAGGGTTGGCGGATTCCGTGGTGGCGCGTTATCGCTCCCACGGGCTGAAACTGCACGGGTTTGGGGGCTCGGTGACGGCGCCCTGGCCGGAAAGCGCATTCGGAACGGTGGGGTCGGCAATGCCCCGGCGCGAGTTTGATGATTTCTTGGTGGGGTGCGCGCGTTCGCATCCGTCGGTGGAGTTTTTGGGTGGTGTGCGGGCGGTTGCGGTGTCCATGTCGACGCCGGTGGGGGCTGGTTCCGACAGCATTATTTCCGGGAGCGGCATCATGTCGGGAGATGCTGCTTCGGTGGGTGCGTTGGTTGCTGCGGTGGAGTTATCGGATGGGTCGTGGGTGCGCCCCAAGCAGGTCATTGTGGCGGATGGGGTGCGGTCCCCCATTGGTAAGTTGCTTGGTCGCACGTGGCATAAGGGTGAGGTGTATGGCATTGCGGCGCGTTCGTATTGCGCGACGCCGCGGTCTGAGGAGCCGTGGATTCATTCACACCTGGAACTGCGGGACGCGGATGGGGTGGCGCAGCCCGGTTATGGTTGGATTTTTCCGCTTGGGAATGGGTTGGCGAATGTGGGGTGTGGGGCGTTAAGCACGGATCGGCGACCGGCCCGGATTAATACGAAGAAGCTATTGGGGTTGTATGCGCAGCAGTGTCGGCCGGAGTGGGGGTTTGGTGCGCCGGATCGGGTGGCGTCGGCGTTATTGCCGATGGGTGGTGCGGTGAGTGGGGTGGCTGGCCGTAATTGGATGTTGATTGGGGATGCGGCGGCGTGCGTGAATCCGTTGAATGGGGAGGGGATTGATTATGGAATGGAGACGGCTCGGTTGGCGGTGGAGTGTTTGGGGGCGGGTAAGGATTACACGTTGTTGTGGCCGGATGTGTTGCGGCGGGAGTATGGTGAGGCGTTTGGGTTGGCGCGCATGTTGGCGCGGTTGTTGACGTACCCGCAGTTGTTGCCGGTGGTTGGCCCGGTGGCTTTGCGACGCCCGTTGGGGCGGCATGTGATGCCGGTGGCGGCGCGGTTGATGGGGAATTTGGTGACTGATGCGGATCGGGATGTGGTGGCGCGGTTGTGGCATGCGGCTGGTCGGTTTGTTGCCGATCGTGCGGTGGCGCGATCGGGGTTGGTGGCTGCTCGGCCTGGCGCTGCTGGGGTGTTTGGGGCCGCGTTGTGGGGCTAGTTTCCGGCTTTGGGTGCGATCGGGGTTGCGTCGGGTTTTATGGCGGAGTGGAGGGCGACGATGCCACCGGTCAGGTTTTGCCACCCGCAGTGTGACCAGCCGTGGTTATTGACCATGGTGGCGAGTTGTTCTTGGTTGGGCCATTGGCGGATGGAGTCTGCTAGGTATTCGTAGGATTCTGGGTCGGAGGATACGAGTTTCGCTATGGCTGGTAGGGTTTTGAGTGCGATGTTGTGGTAGAGCTGTTTGAGCCCGGGGATGACGGGGGTGGAGAATTCGGCTATGGTGAGTCGGCCGCCGGGTTTGGTGACGCGGGCGAGTTCGCGGAGTGCTGCGGTGGGGTCGTAGATGTTGCGGAGACCGTAGCTGATGGTGACGGCGTCGAATGTGTTGTCGGCGAAGGGGAGGTGCATGCCGTCGCCGCATACTTTGGGGACGGCCCGGTTTTTGCCGGCGGCGAGCATGCCTTGGGAGAAATCGCAGGCGACGCACCAGGCCCCGGATTTGGCGAGTTCCACGGTGGAGACGGCGGTGCCGGCGGCGAGGTCAAGTACTTTGTCGGTGGGTTTGAGTTGGAGGCGTTCGCGGGTGCGGCGACGCCATCGGGCATCAAGTCCGGCGGCGAGGACGGTGTTGGTGATGTCGTAGTTTTTTCCTACGGCGTCGAACATGCGTCGTACTTCGATGGGTTTTTTGTCCAGGGATGCTTTAGCCACGCAGATTAGTGTAGCGGGTTGGGTTGTGAATGACTGCTTCGTAGTGGTGTATGAGTTCGGAGCAGATGGTCTCCCAGGTGCGGTTTTCCACCCCGGCGCGGGCGTTATGGGACATGGTGTGGTGGTTGGCGTAGATGGCATTGATGGCGTGGGGGAGGTCGCGTTCGAATCTGGTGGGGCCTAGGAGGTAGCCGTTGTGGCCATTGGTGATGAGGTCTTGGGGGCCGCCGGCGTTGGGGGCGATGGTGGGGACGCCTGCGGCGTGGGCTTCTTGGACGGTTTGGCAGAAGGTTTCGAATTCGCCGGGGTGGATGAAGATGTCGAAGGTGGCGAGGGTGTGGGCGAGTTGGGTGCCGGTTTGGGGGCCGAGGAAGCGGGCGGTGGGGAGGAGTTTACGGAGGCGTGGTTCGAGGGGCCCGGTGCCGACGATGGTGAGGGTGGTGTTGGGGAGGTTGGTGATGGCTTGGAGCCGGTGGAGGCCTTTTTCGGGGGCGAGGCGACCAACGTATCCGATGATGTGGTTGGTGGGGTCGGGTTGGTGGTGGTCGGGGTTGAAGAGGGTGGTGTCGACGCCTCTACCCCAGTGTTTGATGGTGGTGATGCCGTGGTTGCGGAGTTCGGTGATGGTGCTGGTGGAGGGGGCTAGAGTGAGGTCGCAGTGGTTGTGGATGTGGGTGATCCAGCGCCAGGCGGCGGTTTTGAGTTTGGGAAGGTGGTAGCGGGTGGTGTAGTCGGCGATGTTGGTTTGGAATATTGCAATGGTGGGGATGGTGAGGTGTTGGCAGGCGAAGGCTGTGGCGGCGCCAAGGAGGAAGGGGGATGCGAGGTGGACGATGTCGGGTTGGAAGTTACGGAGGGTGCGGGTGATGGTGGGTGTGGGGAGTCCGATGGGGAGCCCAAGGTTGAGGTTGATGGTGGGGATAGTGATGATGGGGAAGCCGCGGTAGGTGGTGGGGGTGCCTGGTTGTTTGGGGGCAATAATGATGGCTTCGTGGTGGTGTTTGTGGAGGTGGTCGAGGGTTTTGGTGACGGAGTTAGTGACGCCATTGATGGTGGGAAGGAAGGATTCGGTCACGATGGCGACGCGGTAGCGTCGGCGACTCATGTGGGTTGCTTTCTTCTGGTGGTGTCGGTAGCGTCGGGGGCGCTGGTGCTAGTGATAACGGTGGTGTTGGTGGGGGTTTTCGGTTTGGTGTGGTTTTTGTGGTTTGCGTGTTTTGCACGCCGGAAATGTCGGGGGCCGAGGATGGCGAACCAGAGGGCGCTGGTGATGAGGGTGGTCACGGCCGCGGAGCTGAGGGCGGGGATGATGGCGAGTGTCCATTTGCGGCCGGATACTTTCACAAGTTCGGGGTTGCTGCGGGCGTAGGTGACCCACACGCGTTGGCCGGGGCCGAGCCCGGTGGGATAGAGAAGACCGCCGGGGGGTGAGTGGTAGGTGTTGGTGTCGTCTTGGAATTCGACGATGGTTTTGGTGCTGGTGACGGATGTGACGCGGGCGAGGGCCCGCCCGGGGTTGGATTCGATGATGTAGTCGTTGATGCCGGGGCCGATGACGAGGCTGGCACAGCCGAGCATGGCTGCCGCGTAGCAGACCAGGATGGTTTGTTTGATGCGGCGGCGGGTGCGGAAGATGCGGCGTTCGCGGGCGTGTGGGTCGGTCATGGTTGGTGTGCGCTAGTGGGAGAGTTGGTGGTGGAGGGCGGCCCGGGTGGCGCGGGTGGTGACTGCTTCGATGATGCGCAGCCCGGTGGTTTCGGCAGCATCATCCAGGGCGAGGATGAGATCGGGGAGGGTGGTGACCTGCTGGTATTCCAGCCCGTAGGCGTCGCATAGGGCAGCGATGTTGGTATTGTGTGGTGTGCCGAAGGCTTGTTCGAAGCTGGGTTGGAATTCTGGGTCGCCGACTTCTAGGGCGTGGAAAATGCCGCACCCGTTGTCGTTGGCTACCACGATAGTGAGGTTTTCGGGGAGTGGGGAATTGTCTGGGGTGAGGAGCCCCCCAACATCGTGGAGGAATGTGACGTCCCCGATGAGCGCGAGGGTGCGTGGGGCCCGGATTTCGGTGGGGTGTTGCGCCTGGGCGGCGAGGGCGATGCCCATGATTTGTGAGGTGGTGCCGTCGATGCCTGCAACACCGCGGGGCGAGAAGGTGTCTACCGCCTGGAATGGTAGTCCGACGAGGCTGGCGTCCCGGATTGGGTTTGAGGCGCCGAAAACTGCGTAGTCGTTTGTGCTAAGGCTGTCGGCGACGGCGGCGGCAACGTGCAGTCCGGTGAAGCCGAATGTTTCATCGGCGAGAACGGTGCGGACTTTTTCTATGGCCACGTCGGTGGCGGCGGCACAAATCCGTATCCAGTCTGCGGTGGGTTCGTTGATGACCCACACCCGGGTTGCGATAGTTGCGTTACGACGCCACGGGTTTGTGACCTGCGTGGTTTTGGAAAGGATGGTCAATTCTATGGTGTCGTCCGCCACGAGTTCCATGATGTCCCGGCTGAGGGTGGGGTGCCCCACCACAATGATATGCTCCGGTTTGGTGTATTCGGCGTATTCGTTGGTGAATGTTTGCACGGCCAGGGGGTGAACCGGATGATATGGGGCGGGGGCCGTGGGTTCCGCCACGGTGGGGACGTCTTCCAGGCCGGGAACTTCCCAGGCTTCGTCCCCCGCAATCACGAGCGTGCGACGGGACAGGTCAATGGTGGTTTCCCCATGGTCGACTATAAAGGTTGGGGTTGGTATTTTAACCACTGGTTGTGGTGGTTGCGGCAGGCCTTCAACCAGTGGGGCGGCCAGCCGCACGTTTATATGCACCTGTTGGTGGTGTTGAAACACGTCCCCCAGGTCATGCTGGTCGGCAATGTCGTAGGTTTCCAGCCCCAGCAGGCCGCGCTGTTCGATGGTTTGATTCGCCCCGGTGCCCACTAAATAGTCTGGCCGGTCGGCGGAAATGATCGCCAGGGGTATGTGCGCGTTCTGTGCCTCCAGCACCGCCGGCAGGCAGTTAGCGACGGCTGTGCCGGAGGTGGTCACCACCCCCACGTGCCGCCCAGTGACTCGGGCGATCCCCACCGCGAGGAAGGCTGCGCTCCGCTCATCAATCCGCACGTGGACCCGAACATCCGGCCGGGCAATCAGCGCTAGAGACAGGGCGGAGTTGCGGGAACCTGGGCAGATCACCACGTCATCAACATAGTGGGCGATGTCTGCGACGATGGCTTCCGCGATTGGTTGGGAGGAGTGCGGCTGGGAATAGGCAGTCATGAATCCAAATTCTTATCGTGGGTGTTGTGTGGGGTCAGACTCCCTGATTCTGCCATCACACTATGGTTCACTCCAACCGCTAAAATCCAGTGCGGCCGGGTTTGGTGTGGTCACAACCGTATCCTGGACTGGCGCCACCTCTAATTCCCGGATCACATCATTGATGATGTGCACTGCCACAATGGCGTCCTGCCACATATCATAAGCGAATAAGATTTCATCCGACCACGCCTGTGCCACTGGCACCCCATCGAGCGCGAATTCGATGGATGCGCATGTGCCGCAACCGCATTCCCGCGCCACCGAAACCCTAGGTACTTGGTTTAACCACATCGTGCGCCGTTCCTCCGTCATTGATTCCGGGGTAAGGTCCGGTGGGGCGTGTTGAATCATTGCCGTCAACACGGCAACTTCGGCATCCGTTAGTGCTCGCATTAGTCCTGGTTGAGGTAGTTCCAGCACTCGGTGACCCGATTGATCCAGAAATCCTTTCGCTCCCCCGAGGCGGCAAACTCCGCCAGGCGTTCCGGCTCCGGGGCCAGTAATTCCGTGCTTAAGTAGCCGTCGACAAGCTGCCGCCATGGGGTCACATCGGCAACGAAGAGCCGCTGCGTCGCCAACCCCGCGGCGGCGGGCGGAACCGCAACATGGGAATCATCAACAAGCTGCGGCAATGCCGCCACCGACGCCAGCCCGGCGTTCATCCCCACCCCAGTGTCCAAAGCGCTGGCAACAGTAATGTTCAGGCCCCGGGTACGCATGAAATCCGCGATCCGCAGCACCGCCCGCGGACCCCCCAACGGGGCGGCCTTCACCACCGCAACATCCGCCGCACCCCGCTCCGCTACCGCATACGGGTCAGACGCCCGCCGAATCGACTCGTCCGCCGCCACCCGCACATACAAACCCCGATGCACCAGCTTAGTGCGCAGCTCCGCTAGCTCCTCCACCGTGGCGCACGGCTGCTCGACATAATCCAACGGGCCCAATTCGGCCAGTGCCGCTAGCGCCTCCGCCACCGACCAGCCGCCATTCGCATCCACCCGAATACTCGCATCCGGCGCATACGCTCGCACCGCCGCCACCCGGGCCACATCATCGGCCAGGGTTTGCCCCTGCTCCGCCACCTTCACCTTCACCACCTGGCAGCCGGGAAAATGCGCCAGCACCTCATCCACCTGCCATGGCGCCACAGCCGGCACCGTAGCATTCACCGCAATCTTGTCCCGCAACCGTGGTGGGGGCCCCGCAAACGCCATCTCCAGGCCACACCGCAGCCACTCCGCCGACTCTGGCACCCCATACTCCAAAAATGGCGAAAACTCCCCCCACCCCTTCGGGCCCTCAAACAACAGTGCCTCGCGCTCCCGCACCCCCCGGAATCGCACCCGCAACGGCAAGCTCACCACATGCGCCCGCGCCAGCATATCCTCAACATTGATACCGCCAAAACTGTGTCCGCTCATAGTTATAACAGTAGTGACAGAAACCGCACGCCCGCTAAGCTTTACAGCTATGACTGCTTCCACGCCAACAACCACACCAGCATCCCCAAACCCCTTCAAACCCGAACTTTGGAACCCGGTTCCCGGCTTCGAACACCTCACTGACATCACCTACCACCGGCATATCGGCACCCACCGGAGAGATGGTATTGTCCGCATTGCCTTCAACCGGCCCGAAGTCCGCAACGCATTCCGCCCCCATACCGTCGACGAACTCTACACGGTTCTCGACCACGCCCGCCAAACCCCCGACGTGGGCAGCATTCTCCTCACCGGCAACGGACCCAGCCCGAAAGACGGCGGCTGGGCCTTCTGCTCCGGCGGCGACCAACGCATCCGCGGCCGCTCCGGCTACCGTTACGCCCACGGGGACACCGCCGACACCGTTGACGAAGCCCGCACCAAAGCCGAAGGCGGCCGACTCCACATTCTTGAAGTCCAACGACTCATCCGCACCATGCCGAAAATCGTCATCGCCGTCGTAAACGGTTGGGCGGCCGGCGGCGGGCATTCCCTCCACGTGGTGTGCGACCTCACCATCGCCTCCCGACAGGAAGCCCGCTTTAAACAAACCGACGCCGATGTGGGATCCTTCGACGCCGGCTACGGCTCCGCCTACCTGGCCAAAATGGTTGGTCAAAAATTTGCCCGAGAAATCTTCTTCCTCGGCCGCACCTACGACGCCGAAACCATGCACCGCATGGGCGCCGTCAACATTGTTGCCGACCACGCCGACCTGGAAGACGAAGCCATCACCATGGCCCAAGAAATCAACGGGAAATCCCCCACCGCGCAACGCATGCTCAAATTCGCCTTCAACCTCACCGACGATGGCCTCATGGGGCAACAGGTTTTCGCGGGCGAAGCCACCCGGCTCGCCTACATGACTGATGAGGCTGTCGAAGGGAAAAACTCTTTCCTAGAAAAACGCGACCCAGACTGGTCCCCCTTCCCCTACTACTACTAAAACTAAAACCATGACCCACAACCTACTCCCCGACCCCACGCCGGATCCCACGCCTGGCCCCGCGGAACCGCCAACCAGGTCGGCAACAAACCCACTGGCAGACCCCGCGCTGGATTCCCCGAATTCGGGCGTGGCCGATTGTGACGGTGATGAGGGTGATGAGCCGCATGCGGGTGACGGCGACAGACCCGATGACGCCACCAGCGACGCAAATAACCCGGATAATCACCTGCTTGAGCCCTTCCCAGTCCTCCCCACCGACCCCTACCCCTTCCTCGACGCCATTGAAGAAGCCATAGCCGGCACCCGAACGCTCCTGCCCATCCCCGCCGACGACCTGGACCGCACCAAGCTGCTTACGGAACAATTACGCGCCGGGACGGAAATCGACCCGGAGGTGGCGTTAGTGGTGGCCACCTCCGGGTCGACCGGTATCCCCAAGGGGGCGCAACTCACTGCGGTGAATTTAGTGGCGTCGGCGGATGCCACCCACCAGTTTTTAGGCGGTGCGGGGGCGTGGCTGTTGGCGTTGCCGGCGCACCACATAGCGGGCATCCAGGTGCTAGTGCGATCATTGGTGGCGGGCATCGACCCCACGTTCGTCGACTTGTCGGCGGGGTTTCAGGTGGCAGAGTTCGCGGACGCGGCGGAGGAGCTACGGGCGGATGCGGCGCGTTGCTATACCGCCCTCACCCCAATGCAGCTGCTCAAAGGCATGGACACGTTGCAGGGCATCGAGGCACTGCGGCTTTTCGACGCCATCCTGGTGGGTGGCGGCCCTCTGCTTGATGATGATCGGCGGGCCGCCCGCGAACTGGGGATCAGAGTGGTGACCACCTATGGGTCGGCAGAAACCACAGGTGGGTGCGTCTATAACGGATTACCGCTGCCCGGGGTGACGATCCGGTTGGAAAACGAAAGAATCATGGTCGGTGGACCAATGGTGGCGCAGGGATACCGCAACTTCCCAGACCATGAGGCGTTCTCCCGACCTGGTTTTTATCGCACGTCAGACACGGGTTTGTTGCGGAATGGGGTGTTGAGAGTGACGGGGCGGATTGACACCATCATTGATTCTGGGGGGTTAAAAATCCACCCGGAGGTGTTGGAGCAGGTATTCATTAACATTGCCGGGGTGGATGATGTGTGCGTGGTGGGGATTCCCGACCAGCGGCTGGGGCAAGCCATCGTGGCCGCATACATGGGTTCCGCCAACATGGAGGACATTATTGCGGCGTTTCAGGACTATCCACGGTGGCAGATTCCCAAACATATTCAGCGGGTGGCCGAACTACCGCGCACAAGTTTGGGGAAAATCGACCGAAACAAAGTGACCCAATTATTCTAGATTTTTGTGTGGTTTCAGCACTGCTTTGGGGGTGGTTGTGTGATGATTGTGGGGCACCAGCGTGGGCTTTGTGATTCGGCGGGTGTGCACAGCACAATGGTATGCATGACAGAGACCACAACCGCCGCACATCCGCGGGAACATAACCATCCCACATTGCGTGAATGGTTGGCGGGGGCACGACCCCACACCTGGGCGAATGCATTCGCCCCCGTCGTTGTTGGAACTGGGGCAGCAATCCACACGGTTTATGGCACTGCTGAGGGGGGCATGCACCTATGGCGGGCGTTTCTGGCCGGGGTGGTGGCCTGGTCGCTGATTATAGGCGTGAACTACGCCAATGATTACTCCGATGGGATTCGGGGCACTGATAATACCCGCAGCGGCCCCCTACGGTTGGTGGGGTCGGGGATTGCCCAACCATTGCAGGTGAAATTGGCGGCGTTCGGGGCGTTTGGGGTGGCCGCGGTGGCAGGCACAGTGTTGTCGTTGTTGTCCTCCTGGTGGCTCATTCTGGTGGGCATGGTGTGTATCGTTGCTGCCTGGTTTTATACCGGGGGCAAAAATCCTTACGGCTACAGCGGCTGGGGGGAGATCGCGGTGTTTGTGTTTTTCGGTTTGGTGGCGGTGTTGGGCACGCAGTTCACCCAGGCGGGACGGGTGGATATCGCCGGGGTGGTGGGAGCGTGCGCAATCGGAGCCATGTCGGCAAGCATCAACTTGGTCAATAATTTGCGGGATATCCCCACGGACTCGCAGACGGGCAAAATCACGTTGGCGGTACGGCTAGGGGACGCAAAGACCCGGGTGTTGTATTACCTGTTGGTGATCTCACCGCTGGTGGTGACCATAATTTTGTCGGTAGTGGTCACCCCGTGGGCACTACTCGGGCTGGTTATTATTCCACTTGTGTATGTGGCCAGCGGCCCGGTGCGGTACGGTGCGGTTGGCCCGGCTTTGATACCAGTGCTAGGCACGACTGGGCGGGCAATGCTGGTGTGGGCAACGCTCACCACCGCTGTGCTCATTTTCGTCAGCTAACAGCTACGCCAGTTTTTGTGGTGCGCCAGCGTGGTTACCTGGAGGATAGTTCCTGCTTCACCCACTCCTTGTATGCTTTGCGCTGCGCATCCCATTCGGCCACGGCGGCGGTGGTTTTTAGCCGCAGGTTCTTAAAAACGAAAACAGACAGGGGGAAGGCCACGATGAGCGCCAACAGTGCAGCGATGTAAATGGGCAGCGGCTCGACAACGAGGGCCGAAACCAGCTGGATTAAGATGGTGAGGGCCAGGAATAGGCCAAACCTGGCGGCGCCGTATTTGATGACATTATTGCGTGCCTCACGGCGTAATTGGGGATCCCGCTCGGGGGGTGCTGATGCCGGATCGGGTGAGGCGCTTGATTGGGTGTGATCTTCATGTGGAGTTGGGTCTTCGCTCACGTGTAAAAACCCTACTCAATGACATGCAAACAAGCTAGTCGCAACTATGGCGTGTCAAGTAGTGCATTTGTGCCTAAACTGGTGAATTGTCCCCATCAATATCATTAACCATCACACTGATTCAAGGAGCATGTTACCGTGGGTCGCATTATCGTTTTGTTGCTGCTTGTCGCAGCCGTGTATTTGGTGTGGCGGGCATTTGGGCCACAGTCGTGGAAACGTGCCATGCTTTTCGACGCACCCCAGGAACCCCTCATCAAAGGGCCCGATGATGATGAAGAGTTCCTGTGGGAATTGGAAAAACGACAATTCAAGCAACGCCGCGCGAAGGAAGAAGCCCAACGACAGGAAGAGGAACGGATTCGGCGCGCTCAAGCCCGCTATAATCGCCCCTCCCCCACCGACACGACCGCTGCTGCGGATAATAATTCGGATGACACAAAACCGGCAGCAAGTGACAAGAATTCGCCCCGGCCCGACACCTCCGACACGTAGGAAAACACCAGCTGGTGTTGGGAAAACCGCATAAAAACCCGCCAATAATCACAGGGTAGCCTTAATTTACTTAGCTAAAGCTTGCCTTTATAGTGGTAGCATGCGTTCATCATTGGTGGTTTCCGAGTGTGACAACGCTCCCCTGCAACGGCTGAAGGCAACCCAATTATTCAAGACTCTCAGCGACCCCACCCGTCTCCAAATCCTGTATATCCTAGCGCAAAATCAAGGCACCAATATCTGCGCCATTGAGCTTTCCGACGCCCTAAAGGTATCGCCGCCAACCGTCACCCACCACATGAAAAAACTCATGGACACCAACCTGGTGACCCGCCATAAAACCGGCAAATGGGCCTACTACAAGCTCGTGCCCGACACCTTTCGACGCGTCCATAGACTCATTGATTCGCTCTAAAGCCCAACCATAAAAGGATTGGGCGAACCTCCGCAACGGTGGGCGTCGACAAGCACCCGGCTAATTCAAACCCGCATAGGAATGCAAACCCGACACAACCAGGTTAATGAAAAACAGGTTAAACACCATGGTCACCAGGCCCAAAATATTGATCCACGCGGCCTTGGCATCCCGCCACCCGGCGGTCGCCCGGGCATGCAAATAGGCCGCATACAGCATCCAGGTAATCAGCGACACGGTTTCCTTAGGATCCCACGCCCAAAACCGGCCCCACGCTGATTCCGCCCAAATAGCCCCCAACACAATACCCAGCCCAAACACCGGAACGGTCACAATGATCGTGCGGTAAGCAATCGCATCCAGCGTTTTCGCCGACGGCAACGGCTTCGCCACCGAACCGAAGAATCCATGTTCCTTCCCCACCGGCTGCCACATCCGCAACAAATACAGCAAGGATGCCACACCAGACACCATGCCTATCGACGCCCCAATCGACACCGACCCCACATGGATCGCCCGCCAATACGACTTCAACGCCGGCACCACCGGGGCGGAATCAACATAAAGCTTCGTCCCGCCAAAAAACAGCAACGCTAAAATCGGGGTCAGCACCCACGGCCACAACACCCGCAGGTCCTTACGCTGCAAATAAAACGCCGCCACAATCATGGTAAACATCGTGATCTCAGTGATGTACTCGTAAAGATTACCAAACGGGAACCGCCCTGCCGACAACCCGCGCAACACCACCGACGTCACATGCACCATGATTCCCAGCCACACCACCGACTGAGTCATGCCAGCAAATTTCTCGGCCGAAGCCTCCCGCGCAGCTATAAGACCAGCAATCTTCTTCTCAGCATCATCCGACATGTCCGATGCGGATGAGGCCGTGGAATCAGCAGCAACCGGGGCGGAATCCGAACCCACCGACACCAGCTGATGCTCATGAGATGCAACATCCTCATGTTCCTGCCGCTCCCGCTCCAGATCAACCAATCCCTGCCGCTTAATATAAAACACCACGGAAAGCACCAAGGCCAACGAGTAAATAATAAAGGCACTGAAAAACGCGTAATCCGAAAACGACGCAAGCGTGTGGTCAACATTCATAGGTAATAACCTCACATTATTGGGGGTATGCGATGCTGATTAGAGAATACTCTCACTAACGGCATAACCAAAGCCCTAGCCGCACCATACCCGCCATCCACCATCGTCACGGGCATTATCGGCCACCAACACCAATATTCATCACTGGCCAGCGTCATCATCATCGTCATCGTCGGGATCCGGCAACCCCAATAATTGCCGATGAATTTTGTGGTATTCCTCCCCCCACCCGGCGCGATCCGTGCGTGCTAAACCTGCGGTCTCTACCCGGGTTTCGGTATCACTCACCGGCTCTAACCGCACCCAAATTCGCCGCCGCTTCACCGTCAACGACCCCACCAAAGCGCCCAACGACACGATCGTGAACACCAAAACCCAGTATTGTGTCGGATCGTATGACACCTGGAAATTAGCAAACTCCTCCGCACCAACAAAAGTAATTTCCGTGCCATCGTCCAAAGTCACCGACTGTTGTTTCGTCAGGTTAACTCGTTCGATCTTTTGCAGCTGACCAGTGTGGACTTGCGTCGGGTCGATGGTGAAAATGTTTTGGCTAGTACCAGAATCCAAGCCGTTATCGCCCCGATAAATGTCGATTGCCACCGCCGGGTCGTTCATGGCCGGGTAGCTGGAGGAAAGAATATCGTTATTGTCACCGCTCCAGGCCGCGGTTGGCGCGAAGAGGCCTTGGATGGTGATTTGGTGTTGCCTGCGTTCGTACAGATCCGGGTACATGCCGGCCGGTGGGTCGAATCGGACCACGCCGGAGGACAGGAAAAATGTGAGGTCGTCGGGGCGGAACTGTACTGTTTGTGTGCGCTCCTCCCCGTTCGGCCATTTGATTGTGAATGTGGGAGCGAAACCGTGACCCTGCAAATAGACGCGGTCACCGCCAAGCCGCAGCGGGTGGTTCACGGATATTTCCTGGTGCTTCCAGCTGGCGGAATCCGTGTTGATCTCATCACCGACCGCATAGGACACGTCCGAGCGGAAGGAATCCGCCTGACCATTGGGAAGATAGTTGGCGGAAAAGTTGTGTACATCCAGGCAGTAGGTGTTCAGGCCGGTGCCGTCGAAAAGCAGCCCGGCGCGGAATGAATCAAAATTCGCGGTGGCGGTATTGCAAAATTGGGAGTTGACATCATCCCGGTCGGATGCGATGACGATGACTTGTCCTTCGTAGTACACCATGCGGCCGATGGCCATGGCAACGAGCATGCCCACGAGCCCCAGGTGGAAGAGCAGGTTATAGAGCTCCCGACTGTAGCCTTTTTCGGCGGAAAAGGAGCGTTGACCGGCACGGTCTTCTTCTTTGGTGTATGCGGCAAGATGCCAGCCTTTGAACAAGGTGGTGATGTGTTGTTCTACCTCCGGCAGGGGTTTATTCACGATGCCGACGGCGTTGAGTGGGAGCCGGCTGAGGTTTTTCGGTGCCCGCACTGGGCGGGTTTTCAGTTGCTTGTAGTGGTCTAGGGAACGCGGCAGAATACAGCCGATGAGGGATATGAACAGTAGGACTGCGATGGAGTTGAACCAGGTGGAGCTGAAAACGTCGAAGAGTTGCAGTTTGTCGTAGATTTCGGCGATTTTGCCGTTGTTTTTGAGGTATTCGGTGACGTTGTCCTCGTTAAGGGAGCGTTGTGGGAGGAGGGCGCCGGGTGCTGCGCCCAGGGCGAGCAGGAACATGAGGGCCAGGGCGGTGCGCATGCTGGTGAGCCAGTGCCATGCTTTTTTGATTGCTGCGAGAAGGATTTTCACGCTGCTCCCTTGCGGTTTTAGTGGTGGTTACTGGTTTGTTGGGGGTGAACCAGTTGTGGTTAGGGTTAACGCTAGCGGTTAGATAAGGGTTGCCCCAAACTCGCTTGTGATGATTCGTATCCAGTTAATGAAGTCGCCCCAGAGTCCGGTGATGAGTGCTAGGCCAACGAGGATGAGAGTGATGCCGCCAATCAGTTGGATGGTGCGGCTGTGACGGCGGAGGAAGCCGACACCGGTCATGGCTTTGGTGGAGCCGAATGCTACCAGTATGAAGGGGATGCCCAGGCCGAGGCAGTAGCCGATGATGAGGAGGATGCCGCGGGCGGCGGTCATTCCCTCGGTGCCGGCGGCGACGGAGATGATAGATGCGAGGGTGGGGCCAAGGCAGGGGGTCCAGCCTAAGGCGAAGACCGCACCAAGGAGAGGAGCGCCTACCCAGGTGGACCAGGTGGTGGTGGGCTGGATGCGTTTTTCTTGTTGGAGGAAGGGGATTCCGCCGAGAAAGATGATGCCCATGAGGATGGTGATAGCGCCGCCGATGCGCATGAGGATGGCACTACTGAGTGTGAGGAAGCTGATAGCGCCGAAGACGGTGACGCTGGTGAGGATGAATATGGTGGTGAAGCCGAGAACGAAGAGGAGGGCGGCGGTGGTGACTTTGAGTCGGCTTTGTTTGGTGACGAGGGGGCCGTTATTGTCGTGGTAGGTGACGGTGCCGCCGACGAGTCCGGCGAGGTAGCTGATGTAGCCGGGCACGAGGGGGATGACGCAGGGGCTGGCGAAGGAGACGAGGCCAGCGGCCATGGCGGCAAGGATGCCGAGGAAGAGGGGCCCGGTGGCTGCGGTGGTGGCGAAAGTTGTGCCGATGGCGGCGGTGGTGAGCATTTTTGGCGTATTCCTAGGCTGATGTGCTCCCAGGCGGGTTGTTATGCTGGGGTTTTATGCTGTTTCGAGGGGTTTTATGGCATCGAGTAGTTCTTGTGCGGTGATTTGGCGGAGGAAGACTACGGCAGGCCGGTGTTGTTTGTCTAACACGATTGTCGTGGGGACAACCGATGCGGGTATACCCCCGAGTGAGGCAGCTAGTTTAAAGGGCGGGTCATAAATGCTGGGGTAGGTAATCCCGTTGTCTTGTATGAAGTCTTTTGCTAGTGACTGGGTGTCTTTGACGTTGATGCCGATGACGGTGCCGCCGGTTTTCGCTAGGTGTTCTTGGACTTCTTCGAGGTCGTCGACTTCGGTGCGGCAGGGGCCACACCATTGGCCCCAAGCATTGAGGACAACTATTTTGTCTTGGTAGTCGGCGAGTTTGACTTCTGTGTTGGGGTCGGTGACGGAGGGGCCGGTGATGTCAGCAATGGGTTTGCGATCGGCTTCGGGGTAGGTGATGACGGTTTCGCCACCGGGTGAGTGGAATTGGAAGGTTCCCCCTACTGCTACTGCGTCTTTACCTGCGGTGTCGGTGCTGCATGCGGCGAGCGCCAGTGTGATGGCGGCTAAGAGTGATGCTATGAGGCAGCGGGGGTGCGGCATTTATATCTCCTGGGCTGGTTCGTTGTAGCGGTAATCTACCAGTTGGTCGCCGCGGAATACTAATGATGTAACGCTGGCCAGGTCGCATACCCGGTTACTGGGGTTGTGGGCGAGGGGTTGGCCCAGGACGGTACGTTGCACACACACGATGGGGAGTTGGTGTGTGACGAGTATCCCCTCATGCCCGGCTGCTTGTCGACGGGCGGAGTCGACGGCGTCCATCATGCGGGCGGCAATATCAACGTAGTGTTCACCCCAACTGGGAAGCGCGGGGTTCCACATGAGGGGCCAACGGATCGGGTTGATGAGTTGGGAGCGCCAGGAGTTGACGCGGAGGCCTTCGAACCGGTTCCCCGCCTCAATGAGGCGGTCATCGAGGGTGATATCGACACCGGTGGTTTCGGAGATAGGGCCGGCGGTTTCTTGTGCACGCTCCAGGGGGGAGGACCAGAGGAGCGCAATGTCGTGATTGGCGAAGGATTGGGCGGTGGCGGCGGCCATGGATTGGCCGCGGGCGGAGAGATGATAGTCGGGGATACGACCATAGAGGATGCGGTCAGGGTTGTAGACTTCGCCGTGGCGAACGAGGTGAATGATGGTGTGGGACATGATGGGTGGGATGCTTTCCGTTTTCCGTTAGTGGTTACCGTGTGGGTATGTGGCGGCTAGATATTGAGCCACTTGTCATAGGAGGCGTTAGCCGATGCCTTGGGCTGCCGCAGCGGCTTGAGCTGCTGGTTTGAGGGCTGCTTCGATGCGGTCAAAGTCGTCATCGGTGAGGGCCGCGGACACAAACCAGGTTTCAAAAACACTGGGTGGCGCGTAAACACCATTATCGAGAAGGGCGTGGAAGAACGGTGCGTAACGGAATGTGTCCGCCTGTTTCATGTCGGAGAAATTATGGCCTTCCCCGTCGGCGAATCGTACGGAAAGCATGGTGGCGGCGCGTTGAATGTGATGGGCGACGCCGACGGCACCAAGCGCATCATGGATGAGATCGGCAAGCCGATCAGCATGAGCACGAATAATGTCGTATATTTGTTCGGTTGCTAGTTCGAGGGATTTCTTCCCGGCCGCCATGGCGATAGGGTTGCCGGACAATGTGCCAGCCTGGTAGACAGGGCCCACCGGGGCAAGATGGTCCATGATATCGGCGCGGCCACCAAACGCGGCCGCGGGGAGCCCCCCTGAGATGACTTTACCGAAAGTGGTGAGGTCACCCGCAACATTATCGACGCCGTACCAGCCGGAATAAGAGGTACGGAACCCGGTCATTACCTCATCAAGAATGAGAAGAGCCCCATTGCTGTGACATAGATCTTTCAACCTCGCATTGAAATTATCATGGGGGGCAACGGTCCCCATATTGCCCGCGGCAGCCTCGGTGATAACGGCAGCGATCTGCCCCTCATTCTCGGCGAACGCTTGTTCGACAGCCTGGATATCGTTATAGGGCACGACAATAGTGTCGGCAGCGGTCGCACCAGTAACACCAGGAGAATCCGGCAACGCAAAAGTAGCAACCCCCGAACCGGCGGCGGCAAGAAGCGCATCCACATGGCCGTGATAGCAGCCCTCAAACTTCAGGATTTTAGGGCGACCGGTAAACCCACGGGCCAAACGAACCGCCGACATGGTGGCCTCAGTACCGGAATTGACCATGCGGACTTTCGCCACACTAGTACGGTCAACAATCATTTCCGCAAGATCAATCTCGGCCTCGGTTGGGGCGCCAAACGACAAACCATTCGCCATGGTCTCAGTCACAGCAGCAAGAATTTCCGGGTGAGCATTCCCCAAAAGCATCGGCCCCCAGGAATTCACAAGATCAACGTACTGGTTGCCATCAACGTCGTAAAGCTTCGAACCGTGTGCCTTAGCAATAAACCGAGCCTGCCCCCCAACTGACCCAAAAGCTCGAACCGGTGAATTCACGCCACCCGGAATGACATGTTGAGCGCGCTCCATAAATGCCCGAGAACGAGCTACGTGCGCTGAAGTTGGATATGCGGGGGAAAAAGTCATGCACCCTATTGTAGGTTTTGTGGGATGCATTAGCGATTACGCACGCTAATTTGCTCGCCAATATGGGTCCCGGTGGTGTTTTCTACCTCATCAACCAGCGCGGATGCATAATCCGCATAACTGATCTCACTTATGCCACTGGCACCGACGGTGAAAACATCGCCTGCAAACTCGTAATCATGGCGAGCCGGGGCATCGGGCAGAAAATTGGCCGCCGGACTGATAGCGGTCCACTTCAAACCAGTGATACCGCGCAGAGAAGCGGAAGCCGCGGCATGAGCCTCAGCATACTTTCGATATTCGGCCGGAAAATTCGGGGAATCAACCAACCGCTCGGTACGTGCCGGGGTGGTGTAAAGCGTGCCGGTGCCACCAATAACCACGAGTCGGGTATCGGTACCGGACAGGATCTGGCCAAGGTGGGTTGTGAGTTCAACAATTTGTTGTGACCCTAGGGCGGAAATGACCACGTCAATGGCTTTGAAGTCTGTTGTGGTGAGATCGGTAACGTTCTTGACAAGCGTGTGTTGTGCTGGGGTATTTGGGTGAGGGCGTCGGCTAATTGCGGTGACTTCGTGGGAACGGTTGACTGCTTCTTGGACGATGAGTTTTCCCGCTTTTCCGGTAGCACCAATGACTGCTATGCGCATGTGTTCCTCTCCTGCGAATTCTTTGGAATATTTTCCGGTGTGTTCCAAAGCATAAAGAGAGCAGTATCCTTTGGGAAGAAGGCACTATAAAGTACCGTAGGAACCGAATAGATACTATTAATGGTCAAGGGGCAAAAGCATGGAAATAAAAAAGCCTGATCTTCCCACCTGCCCAGTAGAGACCACGCTATTTTTCCTGAGCACTAAATGGTCGGCGCTCATTCTGCGCGACCTCATGGATGGGCCACGCAGGTTCAATGAATTACAACGCAGCATTGGGCACATTTCTCAAAAGGTGCTCACCAGTAATCTGCGGCAAATGGAGAAGCATGGGTTGTTAACCCGGACGGTCTATGCCGAGGTACCGCCCCGGGTGGAATACGAGCTCACAGAGTTAGGGGCAAGCCTGAAACCGGTGCTGGATACGTTGCGGTGGTGGGGCGAAATTTATTCCGCATCCGCATCAGGCACCAGTCTTACCGGTCATCGACAACCCCCACACCCGTAACCATGACCGATTATTTTAGTAAGCGGTGGGCGGCGGCTCGCGCATCTGCGATAACCGCAGGTACCCCCACACCTCGCATAAAGGAACCCGCTATTTCCACGTCTTCGGTATCAGCAACCACCGCTTCGATTTCGGCGACCGTTGCCAAATGAGTGGGCGAATACACCGGCAGTCCACCAAACCAGCGTTGTACATAAATTTCGTCTAACCCGGCTGCGCGCCCATCAAAACCCGTGATGGTTCGCAAATCATCAAGGGCCTGATCCACCAGGGCGTCTTCTTCCCATCGGGTAATTTCGTCATCACCGAAACGGCCGAAAGAAGCCCGCACCAGGGCCCCACCTCGCGCACCGATATGCGGCCATTTTTTTGATGAAAATGTGAAAGCTTTCGCCTTCACACCAGGTTCGTTCGTCGCCACCAAAATTCCGGAATTATCCGGCAACCCCTCATCGGAGGCAAACTTCATGCCTACAACAACGGAAGATGCTAGCTTCACAGCCTTCAGCGGCGCCTCGGCAGCAGGCATGATGTCTTTAACAAGCATCGCAGTGGTTGGGGCCGGCGTGGCGAATAATATCCTGTCATAGAAGCCACTACCAGCACCTTTCAGTACAAACCCCTGCGATTTTTTCGCCACACCAGAAATAAATGCGTCAATGTGGATGGTTGCCTCTGATTGCTCCGCCAAGGTCTCATACAGTTGCTGGTACCCCTGGCGGAAGGCACCAAATACCTGTGGGCGGTAATTTTTTGCGTGCTTTGTGTGATCGGCCTTTTGTCGCTCTAAAATTCGATTGACGGCACCAGAGAGGGTCACTTTCTCACCACTGCTCGCCATATCATCAAAAGTCTGAGCTAATTGCGGGATAGTGGCCCGAATTCCTAGATCATCAGAGATACAGGAGAAAACCCCGCCCTGAAAAACTGAAACAAGACGATCAACAATTTGATCGCCGTAACGGGCCCGCACTAATCCACCCAGAGACATTTCCGTAACCCCGGCAACCCAGGCAATACCTGGTTGATCCGCTTCATCATCAATGCGTGCCTGCGTGTGAATATCAACAAGTTTGGCAACGGTACTGCCCGATGCGGGAATCCCCATCACAGTATTCCGAGGCATCTCATGCACCGCATCGTTGAAATACAATAATGATGGTAATCCTGATGGTTTTACCAGCTCATCCCTTAACCCTAATTGGGTAAAAAATTGTGTGGCATCCACACGTATAGCCAGGTATGCCTCGGCGCCCATATCAGTAGGCCCCGCGGTAAACGGCACCGTATAGAGTTTGCCACCAATACGATCGGCTGCCTCAAATATCTCTATCTCAACACCGGGGTGTTGATAATGAATCTCCCACGCCGCAGTAAGCCCTGATAGGCCAGCGCCAATGATTGCAACCCGCATATAAAACTCCCTATTAACCAGACTAATTATTATTAGATAGTACCTATATTTGTGGTGGTGTGATCTCGTGCACCAACGATACCGCACGGGTAATCATCTCAGGATCCGTTGTTGGCAACACACCATGCCCTAAATTAAAAATATGACCAATCGCATGGCCAGCAGAAATAGCACGATCCGCTTCAGCACAGATCCGAGCTGCCTCAGCACGCACCACTTCTTCGCCCGCACATAATAGTGCCGGATCCAGGTTCCCTTGCACCGACTTTGGCCCTACTGCATGATGAATACGCCGCGCAGCCACATCCAGCGGCACCCGCCAGTCCACACCAGTCACATCAGCACCAGCCTGGCTCATCGCTCCTAAAAGTTCACCGGTACCCACCCCAAAATGAATCCTTGGGATGCCCGCCCCAGCAATCGCCGCGAAAATCTCCATGGAATAAGGCAGTACGTATTCCCGATAATCCCGCTCCGTCAAGAAGCCCGCCCACGAATCAAAAAGCTGCATAGCGTCAATCCCAGCCGATATCTGCATGGACAAAAAATGAGTAATCGTCGGGGTTAACTTCCGCATCAAAGCATGCCATGTTTCCGGTTGTGCATGCATCATCGCTTTGGTCTTTTCGTGGTTACGCGACGGCCCACCCTCAACCAGATAACTAGCTAGAGTAAACGGAGCCCCAGCAAACCCAATCAATGCTTGCGACGAGGTAAGATTATCTATAATAATACCTACACCTGCCATAACTCCATCAATATCCGAGTCTAAAACAGGCAATTTATCCACGTCCGACATGCTAAGAATTGGCTGCGCCACCACCGGACCACGGCCCGACACAATCTCGACGTCCACACCAGCAGCTTTCAGCGGCACCACAATATCGGAAAATAGAATCGCAGCATCAACATCGTGACGACGTACCGGCTGCAACGTAATCTCAGCTAAGAGTTCCGGCATAAAACACGAATCAAGCATGTCAATCCCGGCGCGAACCTGCCGATATTC
The DNA here is from genome assembly GCF_011612265.2 of Corynebacterium matruchotii. Taxonomy (NCBI): domain Bacteria; kingdom Bacillati; phylum Actinomycetota; class Actinomycetes; order Mycobacteriales; family Corynebacteriaceae; genus Corynebacterium; species Corynebacterium matruchotii. Next base: position 2,403,747 of record NZ_CP050134.2, read on the forward strand.
CGGCAGCGACCGGCCCGCTTGCCGCATAAACCACACGGCACGTCGTTGTTCCCGCACGCCAGGAGTAATTGCGTCAATCAATGGCGCATTGGTCAATGTTCGTTTACGTGAAGAGCGCGCAACAAAAGTCATAGCCAAAAGTATGCCGTGTCCCCCAACCTTTGCAAAGCAAGCCACACCTTTCCCACTACCCCCACACACAACTTTTTATTGGTAGACAAGCCACCAAGAGGTGTGATGAAAATCATATAAATTATGTTGGCCAAAAAGTGGCCAATTTCGGTCCAACTATATGAGGGCGAAAATGGCGGTTTCCACTCTTGGCGCCGTCGACAGGCCGCCTATGGCTCGTCGATAAGCCACTAATAGGCCGCGTTGTCTTCCCCACTATCCCAGCAATCATTCGAGGAGAATCCCATGAACTTATCTATTAACGCAATGTCCCTTTCCCATGGGGTGCTACGGCTCAAAAATGTCGTTGACCTCACCCATTCACTCATTGATACTGCCAGCAATAACACTCTTTGCGGCTCATATTCTGGCATGTCGGAGCTGAGCGAGCTCGGCGCAACCCATGGGTGTGTGTTATACGGAAGTGTTGGAAGTGCCATAACGGTCGCCCAGTCGTTGGCGGAACAGGTTGATTGGGGCCGTCACACTCTTGACCTCAATCGGCAATCATTCCTGGGGCAGGACTGTGTTTTTGGCAAAGCGTTAGCATCATGTGATGTTCAGCATTTGGTTGAGCAGATTCGCGCAACGTATGCTCCGAACCCTACTCCATGTTTTGCGGATTTCAGTTTCCCGACCCCCATTCCCACGATTCCAGTATCACTCGATGATGTCATTGCCAGGCTTACCAGCACTAATCATGAGCAAGCCCATCAGGCCCTCACGTCGTGGACTACCATGTCGTCGATCTCGCATCAGGCTTCGGCCGAGCTCAGTAGCATCGCCAATGATTTAGTTAAAGAAAATAGTGGTGATGCTATTTGCGCAGCTCATAAGACTCTTACTGCCATGGCGGCAACTGCGGAGGCGTTTTCTCTCACGAGTGCCGGCATGGCTGGCACTGTCGGCTATTTTGCGGCAATCGCTTTAGCGTTTCTTCCTGGACTTATGACTGCCCGAACTTTGTTGTTGGCGATCCCGGAGCCTGCGGAGCGTGAGAGCATTGAGGCGGCAATTTTGGTGAAGTTTCGGGCGCTTTTTGGCCAAGCACTCATGGGTGCGGTGCCGGCTATTCGTAACTTGACTCAGGTGCTTTCCGTTGTTGGTGACGGGCTGGTTCAGCTCGCTGGTGGTTCTAACGGCCAGCCCCCGATTGAGAAATTGGGGCATGAAATGTCGGAGTCTGCTGTTGAGTTGGCGCAGCCACAATCCCACAAACATGAGTGTCATGTGGATTCAAAGTCGATGGCAGAGTTGAATACCGATGCTGCTAGTGGTGGCGGTGGCTATGCGGGCTCGCATGTGAGTGCCTCTGTGGGCTCGTCGTTTCAGGGGGCGGTTGAAGCATCGGCGAGTGGTGCAGGTGCCGTTGGCGGTAGTTCCTCCACCCCGTTAGGGTCGCCGCGCCTTGGTGGGGTTTTAGGGGGTTCGGCACTTACTGCGGCACATATTGCAACGCAGCCTGCGGGGGTTGATGCCCAGGCTGTATCTGCTGGTTCTCAGGTGGGGTCACGAGGCGCTGCCACTGGTTTTCCGGGATTTTTGGGCGGTGTTCATGGTCGTCCGGTTCGTCATGCTGCATCGTCTCATTCGGCATCAACTTCGAATGCGGTGGCGCACATGGCTACCACAGCATCTGCAATGTCTCTGTCGCAACGGCAGGTACAGCAACCATCTGTGATTCCCGAAGTAAGCGCGGATCATACGCCAAAGAAGGGCAAGGTACATGGGGTTTTGCAGCACATGCCACAAACTCCTAATGCCCGCGATTTGTTGGGGGAGAATCCACCCACGGTCCCTGGCGTGATTGGAACATGGGTGCGCATTGATCCGCAGGAACGCACGCCCAACGATTTTAGGACAGGCCTTATTGGTTAGCCTTTTGCTTTTCGACGCCCAAAGTTTTCCCTCAAATACAGTGTTAGGAGCACTATCATCATGTCTCATCGCAATCACACTCGTCAGCGCCAGCAGAAGAACCCTGCCGAATTGCCAAACATGCAGGCTGCAACGTGCAACTATAATCGGACGGTCTTCGCCCACTTGTTGGCGGTGACGAAGAAGAAAAATAATCTCAGCCAAACTGCACTGTGTGCCCTCATCATGAGCACATTTGGTGTGGTCAAGGCTCACGCGGTTTATCTCATTACGGCGGTCACAATGCTGCGCCGCTACCCCACTATCTGCGCAGCCATTCACAAAAATGGCACTATTGATATTGCTCGTCTGGCGATCATTGGCAAGCATCTCACTGGGCTGTCAAAAGCGCAGTTCAAGCAAATGAAACCCCAGCTTCATGCGTTATGTGACGAATCGGAATGGATCACCCCTGCGTCCTTGCGGTCGATGCTGATTCAAGCACGGATCAAGGTGGATGAGAAAGCACGGCAGAAAGCCGAGGCGCAGGCGCAAAAACGTGCCCGGGCTCGGGCGAATAAGGACAAGCCGGTTGTTGTGACCGAATTACCGAGTGGGGTCACGGAAATCACCTTACGGATCGCTAAGGAGCAAGCTGTCGGTTTTCACCGCTATATTACGGCTGCGGCTGCCCATACGAAGCAGCCTGTGGAGAAGCTTCTCCATGATTATGTGACGCGTTTAGCGGATCCGCCGGTTACTCTTCTAGGCGCCACGGATCACAATGGTGCGTTAATGATTGAGGGGCTGGGCACCTTTACGGTCAGTAACGTGGATGATTTTCAGGACGTTGCTGCCGCTATCCACCACACGTCACTTGCCCAGTTGCAAGCGTTGGGGTTGACCCCCGCGACATCCACAACCCCTACGCAGGCGGATGCACCTCAAGGACTTCTGGTTTCGGATTCCGGTACTACTGACATCTTGGATGCACCAGAAATGTCGAAGTCGTCGCAGGGGGTGCCGCAGGTACCAGAGACGCCGGAAATGCCGGAAGTATCGATGAAACCAATGGCGCAGCCAGAAACCCCGAAAGTCCCGGCAGGAAAGGCCTCAAATACTTCGGCGAAACAGGTAGCCTAGTTCTTTCTGGTAGCACCAACTATTTACTCATCCTTATCAACCATTGGGAAGTTTATTATGGCCTGATTATTGATTGATGAACCCTGTTTAGAAGGTTCGAGATAGCGTGGATCGGAACTCAATCAACAGTGATGACGCCAACATCAATACGGTTGCCAGCATAGGATGCAATAATCCCAGGCATGCGGCAGCGATGGCGATACCGTTGTATAACCATGCAAACAGGAAGTTACTTTGAATGAGCCGGTTCATGCGTCGCGCACCAGAGAAAAGCCAAGGGATTGGGCTGGTTTTACCATCAAGCAGAACCACGTCTGCAGCGGTGTCTTCTAAATGGGAAGGATTAGGCAGACTAGTCATTGCCCCAACCATGACGCCTACAGATGCAACCCTGAAACAGCCATCCACGCTATCGTCACCAACCATTGCCACAGCTGCACCATGGTTGTGTACACTGCGGACAGTTTGTTCCTTTTGCCCAGGTTGGATACCAGCTAATACATGAGAAACCCCCACCGAATCACCGTAACGGCGGGCAACCGGATAGGTGTCTCGACTCAGCATCATGGTTTCAATGCCCATTGCTTCAAGTGCATCTACGGAACTTGTGGCATCAGGCTTCGCTTCATCATGTAGAGTGATGACCCCACGGTCTTTGCCTTTCCATCGAACCACTATTGGGGTGCCGTCAGACACTGCGGCGGCGGCTAACCGACCTTGCAGGTCGGAAAGGTTCCTAGGTCGCCATAGTTTTGCTTCAACACTGCGGTTTTCGACATGCCCTTCGGAATCTTTCACGGGAAGTTCAATGAGACCGGTGAAATTACCAAGTTCATCAACTTCAATCTGACTCACCTCAATCCAACCCGGGATAGAACTATTGGAAGACGAATCCCGCAGCTCCCGAGCTGCGCGCACTAACGCCCGCGACACAGGATGATCGGATTCCAGGGTGAGAACACCTGCGACACGAAGCACTAAATCAGGATTTTCACCACGACCAGCGGTGACCGTCTCCACCGTCATTTCGCCTTCACTTAACGCCCCCACCCGGTTGAAGATAATAGTGTCGACTTGATCGAGCCTGCGAACCGTTTGGGCATCTCGAATGAGCACACCTTTACGTGCCGCATTTTCAATACCTTGACGCATGGCAACGGATGCGGAAACCGCCAATGCCACAGGTGCCACGCATCCTAAAACGGCTAGTGCTGTGGCGAATGCCTGGTTGACGTTGTTCGTAGCAAGCGCCCAAAGGCTAAAATCCGTGAACGCGATGGCTATGGCTGTTGGGACTAAAAAAGAGGCAGTTTTTGTTGCAAGAGCATCAGAATGGTCTTGGTTTATTGAGGAAATAGCCACCCACCGATAAACCGCAGCAAGCCAGGTACGATGTCCTGTGGCAACAACTCTGATTTTTAGTGCTTTTTCACCATTAACACAACCAGCATAAACTTTGCCGTTTACTTTGGTAGCGATTTTTCCTAGCCCTAGAACGCATGCATCAATGATCGCTGACCCGCCAATAACCACCCCATCAACAGGGATGATAGCACCAGCGGGCACAATAATGTCATCACCAACATTAAGCTTTTGTATTGGTACTTCTTGTTCTATTGATTTGCCATTATTACGTAGTTTTTTCACCACTATAACAGTGCTATTTGGAACAGGTTTGTATTGGGATAATTCCACGGGAAGACTGGCCCGACTCTTACGCACAAAAATTCGACCAGCCAATAGGAAAAACGTCATAACGCAAGCAACGTCGAAGAATAGTGCACCATTTTCGAATGCCGCCAATTTGATAGCAAAAAGTTCAGAGTCACTACGATATGATATCTTCCCCACATCAGTGAAGATAATGAGCGCTAGCGACCATAAATATGCGAGCGTAATAGCAACGGAGCTAGCGCCATCTAGCGCAGACATGCCTCGTCGAAGCCCACCAATAAATGACCGATGAAATGGGTAGGCACCATAGGTTACTACTGGGAAACTAAGCAGAGCAACGAACCACTGCCAATAGTTGAATTGCAGACTTGGCATGTAGCAAATCACGATTACCGGAATGGTGAGGAATGCGCTGGCGAATAGCCGCCACCTAGTAATGAGATTCCGAGCGGTAAAAAGCACATCTGTAGGTTCTTTATGGACAAATCGTTGTTCTGCCCCGTCAAGAAAACCAGATTTGCGTAGGTATTCTAGCTGTTTTTCCTCTTCAAGTGCTTGTTTATGCAAAAAATGTTGTTGGGCTAAGTGCTTACGGCGGTGCTGCCGCCGCGACCTCCTATACCGGCCTTCTTCAACATCGGACCAAGCCATTCGCCGGCGTAACGATGAATCAGTTAAATTTGCCTCAATACCATAGTGTTTGAAGATGCCTACTAGTGCCGAAATATCCACACCACGGTTTGCGGAAATCCACGCCATATTCGATGTATAAACGATCCGGGCTTTCACACCATTGAGCTGTTCCAAGGCTTCTTCGATTTCACCTATGCTAGTGGCACTGTCTAGCCCGGTAAGTTCGAAAGCAAAAGAGGTTCGACCCTGGAAATACTCTTCAGAAAATTCATGTGTGTGAAGATCATTTGTGTTAATCCCAACATCTGCTGCGGCCTGTTTTGCCCGCGATATCGCACTAGATACGGATGTATATGTTGCATGTGAGATGCGATCGGCAGAATCCGAAACATTAGCTGCTGCGGGAGTTTCCGCCATGATGTCATCCTTCCCAATGAGTACTACAAAAGCTAATATGTAAATATTTTCGGGGGTTGCAACAACAACCCCCTGGCTTCCTGAATAGTGGTTGAACGTAATATACCGCCATTATGGCACTACGCTGCTGCCAATGGCGGTATTCAGAGGATAAGGCTGGACAAATATGTTCAGCACTTACTAACATACGTTGCTTTTGCTATTTTTTGCGTTCGTCTTTCTTTTCATCGTGCCCATTGCCGTTAGGCGGTGGTGAAAATCCTACGGGTGTTTCCCCCACCCATTTTAGGGAGTCATCACGCGCACCCAAAACCACCGCCACCAATGCAATGACGCCAACCGTAATGGCAATTGCCCCATCAATAGCAGAAAATGCTATTGGCAATGAGTTAGCCGGAATCGTGCTAATTTCAGTATAGATAAAAACTATTCGCACCCCCAGATATAACCCATAAAAAGCAAGAGCACGTCGAGCCCAAAAAGCCCGTTTTGTGGCTTTATTGAAGCTATTTACAAGCGCAAAGATAATGCCAACAAACACTATTGCTATGGCCCCTCCAATAATGCTGAATACTACAACATGTAACTGCTGTGTAGCATCGGAATTAATCTGTGGGTCACCGGTTTTTTGGATTATCTGGTGAGCTGTTTCTTCTCGATTGAGAATCTTCTCTATAACTTCAATGATCTGATGAATTACTTCAAAGAACAGGACAAACGCCCATGCCTTTACGGCTAACACAACGGTTTCTGGTCGGCCCAGCTCATCCTTTATGTCTCGTCTTCCATTATCCGTTTGGGCATGTTTCGGAGTCTTAGTATTAGGACTCCACAAGCGTTTTTTGGACGTGGAAGAACGCCGCCTTCGCCCCGTCGAGGCTGGCGGATCGGTGATATTCGGTGAGTTCACCAAGTCTATTCTTCCTCTCTGCACTTTATTTATACGAGCAATTCCATCATGACTTATCTAGGATATTAGCAATAAACTAACAAGCTTATTATTAGTTTATTAATAGCGAAGCATCCTCGCCGCATCCAGCGCAAAATAGGTGAGTATTTGATTTGCCCCCGCTCGTTTAATTGAGGTTAATGATTCCATTATGACAGTATCAAGATTTAACCACCCATTGCGAGCAGCAGCATGCAACATGGCATACTCACCAGAGACTTGATATGCAGCCACTGGCACTAATGATCGCTGTGCCACCGCTGCGATCACGTCAAGGTAAGGCATTGCTGGTTTAACCATAACAAAATCTGCCCCTTCAGCAATGTCAAGGCTTGCTTCTAAGAGCGATTCTTTCAAATTCGCTGGGTCTTGTTGGTATGCTCGACGATCACCGTCAAGAGAGGACCCGACTGCTTCCCGGAACGGTCCGTAAAACGCTGAAGCGTATTTAGCGGAATACGCCATGATAGCCACATCTTGGTAACCAGCCTGGTCAAGTGCTTGACGAATATACGCAATCTGCCCATCCATCATCCCTGATGGGCTCACTATATGCGCCCCCGCAGCAGCCTGGGAAACTGCCATCTTTTGGTAAAGCGCAAGCGTTTTATCGTTGTCGACATAGGTATTTCCCCACCGGTCTTCGGCAAGCACTCCACAGTGACCATGGTCAGTGAACTCATCCAGGCAGGTATCCGCCATGATAAGAATATCGTTGCCGAATTCTTGCCTGAGCTCTGCAATTGCTGCATTCAAGACTCCAGTTTCACTCCATGCTTGGGAGCCATAAGCATCTTTATCGGAGTCAAGGGGTACACCGAACAAATCTATACACCGAATACCAGCATCAATCGACTGTTCCACAATATTTTTCAGGGTGTGTATCGTATGCTGATACTGACCTGGCATTGATGAGATTTCTCGACAAGCAGTGATACCGTCAGCAATAAAGAGCGGATAAATAAGGTCTGCTGGGGCAACATGAGTCTCAGCTACCATATCTCGCATTATGGGGGTGGTGCGAAGTCGACGTGGCCGGCGCAGCGGAAAACCGCCATTAGTCGGCTCATGGTTATCAGTCATGGTTACCTCCCGTAAAAGTACTGCCTGATAGGGTGGTGTCTGTAGTTATGGTTGAAGTTTCTGCCGCGCATAGGTAGCTAACGCATCAGCTAGGGCCTCTGCTTCCGAAACCTCAGGCACCACTGCTACATTCAATCCTAGTTTTTTCGTAGCTGCTTCAGCAGATGGCCCGATACATGCTAGCAATGTTTGAGGGTGTGGACGTCCCGCGATGGTGATGAGATTGCGAATCGTGGAACCCGAAGTGATACAGATTGCGGTGATTTGTCCAGTTACTAATAGATCGTGAATATTTGGTGGGGGTGGATCCGCGAGAATAGTGCGGTAGCCAATGATATCATCCACAATCCACCCTTGTGATTTGAGCCCATCTACCAGCGTTGATGGGGCAATATTGGCATGGGGAACTAAAATTTTACGACGTTCTTCCGACCGAGAATTTGCCGGTTCAAATGCCTCAACTAGGCCCAAGGCATTTTGCCTAGTTATTGGTGGTTGTAAAACCGGATCAAGGTGGTAATGACGAGCTACGCGGGCCGTAGCACGACCAACTGTGGCTACCCGAGTCTGTGAGTTTAAGGGACCGGTCATGCGCTCTGCTATGCAGCGGACCGCATTTGCGCTAGTGAATACCACCCATTCGTAGGTGCCTGCGCGTAGCTGACGTGCCGCATGGTGTAGTTGTGTGAGGTCAACGGGAGGCACAATGCGAATAGTAGGAATGCTAATAACCTCAGCGCCATAAGTTTCCAGGCGGGTTATTAATGAGTGTGATTGCTCTGGGCTGCGCAATACCGCCACTTTCCAACCATGTAACGGTAGGGTCATGATGCAGCAAGCAATGAGGAAGCGCCATCATCTAGGAGCGCGCGTGCGACGGTCATCCCGAGGTTTTCGGCAGTATCTATTGGCCCAGCAGCAGTGGCCCGAAGTGTAGCGCTACCGTCCACGGCAATCACTGCGGCATGAAGCGTCATAATGTTGTCGGCCGCAACCGTGGCATATGCGGCCACGGGGGCAGTGCAACCGGCTTCCAACCGCGCCAACACTACCCGCTCAGTGTGTGCGCAGGCATAAGCTTTGGGGTCAGCGATAGTGGTTATTGCGGCTATCGTGTCTGCATCATCCGCACGGCATTCAACAGCCAGGGCCCCCTGGGCTGGAGCAGGAAGGAATTCCAATGGGTCGAAAACTTCAGTGGCTTCATCAGCACGATGAACACGCGACAACCCAGCGTAAGCCAGTACTACAGCATCTAATTCACCATCATGAACCTTCGCCATGCGAGTATCAATATTGCCGCGTAATGGAACTGTATGAATATCAGGGCGAAGCGCCTTAAGCTGCGCAATTCGCCGAGGAGCGCCGGTACCAACCACAGCACCAGTGGGAAGCTCAGCAAGGGTGAGGTTATTCCGGGCGATAAGGCAGTCTCGGGCATTTTCCCTGTGGGGAACGACCAAGTGAAAACGCTCATCAACAGCTGTGGGAAGATCTTTGAAAGAGTGCACCGCTATATCACATTCACCTGCTAATAATGAGTCACGAAGCGCCTGGGTAAAAACTCCCACACCAATTCGTTCCACCGGAGCTAGGTTGACATCACCAGTGGTTGTCACGATACGGAGCTCACTGGGATACCCATGTGAGGTAAGGGCATCACGAACATGTCCAGCCTGAGTGGTCGCCAGTAAACTACCACGTGTGCCGATGATGGGCATTTACACTCCTTGAGTTTGACGCAACTGTTTATGTTGCTTTTGCAATGTTTCTGCCTTAGTGATGGTTGCCAGCTTCGCAGCATCGGGAAGCATGTCAAGATCAACTTTGACAGGTTGAGAGTCATTATCAAGCCCAAAGAGTTCCTGCAGTGCGGTTTCATAACTCACTACCCCGGAGTTAGCTGCGAGTTCTTTTACTCGAACCGTAGGTTGGTGTAAAAGCTTATCGACGACTCGACGCACGGTGCGGCTGACTTCTTCAAATTCGTGGTCATCCATGTCAGGAGTGCGCGATTGGAGCCTTATCAATTCAGTTTGAATAAGGTCAGCGGCATGGCGTCGTAAAGCAGTAACTGCGGGAGCAATATCTTTAATTCGCTGCTGGGAACTGTATGCTTGCAGCTCCTCAGCGATAATTCGTAATGCCGCGCCATCACTTTCAGTCTCATCTTGGTGCAACAATCGGAGCTTTTCGATATTCACCAGCCGCGCCTGGGTGCCTCGAATCACATTATCATCAATGTCTCGCGGCAATGACAGATCCACCAGCATTAATGGGTGGTCGGTGGGAATATCGTCCCGCGAAATAGTGAAATTTTGAGAACCCGTAGCCGACACCACAATATCAACGTGAGAAAGTACCACGGTACGCTCGTCAAAATCTACAACGGTAGCCTCCACACCAGCTTCCCGTGCATGCTGCGCCAACCGTTCCGCACGTTCCCGAGTGCGATTCGTCATGATCAGTTCATCAATGCCTTGCTTGCCTAAATGTGTGGCAGCAAGTGATGCCATCGCGCCGGCACCAATGACCAGGGCTCTGTGGCCAGCGAATGGTTGTGATTCATCTTTCACCCCCAGCTGGGAGACAGCCTCATCGAAAGCAAACGACACCATGGACACGCCAGCATTATCAATGTCAGTCTCTGTATGAACTCGCTTGCCGGTACGAAGAGCTGCTTGTACCAATCCATGCAGTTGCGGCCCCACCGTACCCGAATTGGCCGCGTATTGGTAGGCAGTACGTACCTGACCGATGATCTGCTGCTCCCCCGTCACCATGGAGTCCAGACCTGCCGCCACCAACATTAAATGCTCAGCAGCAGCATCTGCATATCGAACATACAAATAATCACGCAAAACGTCGATGGGAACACCACTCATGTCGTGAAGCACATCGACCACATCAGAAACACCCTGGTGAAAATTAGTTGTTGTTGAATAAACCTCAAGTCGGTTGCAGGTGGACACAATCATTGATTCAGTCAATGCTGGCTGCCGAATCAAAGCTAAGGCGGTTTGGTGTCGCACGGACTCATCCATGCTTAATTTTTCCAGCAACGCCACTGGCGCGGAGCGGTGGGACATCCCCACTACCAGCACACTCACGCTTGCATCACCGTGTTCCTCTCACCGATTAGGCTCGGCATTCATGTCAGGTTGTTACCTTCCTGCTATGACTGTAACAGTCCAATTCAAACTTTAGGTTGACTATTTGACGCTACTCTGATCCATATCACCGTAGTAGGGGGTCGATAAGTTCACAACAAAGCCTTGGCTAACTCAGCATTATCCACTTCCCAACATGCGAATTCCTCACCATCAACCACTACAACTGGTACCCGATCACCATACTCTGCAAATAATTCTAAATCGGAATCGACATCACGGTGCACCAAATCTGCCCCCACCGCAGCCACAATGGGGGCGATTTGCTTTGATACGCGACTACAAGAACCACATGATTCTCGCACCATCAACTCAACCACATGCACCACAGCGTTTCCTTTCTTCCCTGCTCATTCACTCACCTATCGCACTGCCCAACATATAGATTACAGTGGATATTCCCTGCCCTGCGCTGCTAATACACAGTTACGACGCAGTAGAAGACTACCATTAGATAGGATTTGATAGTGACCTTGGAAAGGTTAAGTGCGCGCCATGTCCCCACTTGATCCACATTGGCACCAACGACCTGAAGATTTTCTTGCCGCTTGGTCTAGTTCTCGTGGCAATTTGCGGCGGTTTTTTGAAGACATTGCCCTTCCCCCCATTGATAACCACACCCAACAACAGGCCGGTGAAGCTGCCGCCGCAAAAGCTGTGGCGGAACTCTTTGATTTAGATCTCAGTGAATTTACTTCCGGACTTGATTCAGTATCAGGGTCATTTACTGCCGCAGGAATGTCACGGCTCACTCCCCCAGACCCGGCTATACCGCAGGATGCTGGAGCTGCGGCATTCTTTGATGTGGATAACACGCTCATCCAAGGATCATCATTAATCGTTTTTGCTATAGGCCTAGCCAAAAAACGATACCTCAAATTATCAGAGATACTCCCGGTGGTATGGAAACAAATAAAATTTCGTATCACGGGTGCTGAAAACGCCGACGATGTTACCGAAGGACGCCAACAGGCGCTAGCGTTTATTAAGGGACGCAGCGAAGCCGAATTGGTGGCATTATGTGAAGAAATCGTTGATAAAAACATGAGCGAGAAGTTATGGCCGGGGACCAAACAATTGGCTGACACCCATATAGCTAACGGCCACCAAGTATGGCTAGTGTCTGCCACCCCAGTTCAACTCGCGCAGATTTTAGCAAAGCGATTAGGGTTCACCGGCGCCCTCGGAACAGTAGCGGAAGTCAAAGATGGAGTATTTACTGGTCGACTTGTGGGAGATATCCTCCATGGTCCAGGTAAACGTCACGCCGTCGCCGCTCTAGCCGCCCTAGAACGACTCGATTTGAGTCGGTGCACCGCCTATTCAGATTCCATCAATGATGTACCCATGCTATCCATGACCGGAAACGCAGTTGCCATTAATCCAGACCGTAGACTCCGTAAAGAGGCAGAACATCGTGGTTGGCAAATTGAGGATTTCCGCAGTCTTCGGAAGGCAATACGAACATTCGGCATCCCCGCATTGGTAACCGCGATATTTAGTTGGCAGGCATTGAAGCGCCGTTTTCACCGAGGTATACTGCCGCAATAATCACCTTGAACCATCCCGAAAATAACCAAAACCGCCCCAATCAAGGGCGGTAAGGAGATTATTTGCCGAGCTTACGACGCTGGACCCGGGTGCGACGTAGCAACTTGCGGTGCTTCTTCTTGGACATGCGCTTACGACGCTTTTTAATCACAGACCCCATAACGGTTTCCCTCGCTTTACTTTCTAGATGTACGTACTTTCTTGTCAGCCGCCCGCACGGACCAAAACGCTAAATCACAGCCGAAGTGCACTTTCACCCGCGAAGTCGTTGTTGTTTCAATAGTGAACAACAAACAATGCCGTATGTAGGCGTGGTGCTGACACGAATGGCCTTATCTTACCGATCTAGCAGGCTTCCAACAAAAACCAAAGCGACGTTCCCACCCGCTACCCATTGCTTATAATGGGAAACAAGTCACGAAACGCCGCTTTGAGCTCGATCAGGCACTACCCAAACATCATTTATCCTACCTCATAATATGAGGCATCAAGATACTTGTTTACTGCCGTCTCGTGAACACGGAAACTCCGTCCTACACGGACCGCAGGTAGTTCACCTGAGTGAACTAACCTATATACAGTCATCTTAGAAACGCGCATAATGTCCGCGACTTCGGCGACTGTCAAGAAGGTTCCATTATCTTCTCTAGCCATAATTATCTTACCCTTCAGCAAGTGGCGCGCTGCAGGCTTCCCCTCCCGCAGAATAAACACGCACGTGCTAATAGAAGCTTAGCGTGAAACATGTGACTGGTGCGACCTATTGTGTCGAAAATATGCCAAAGAGATAGAAATCCTGCCCTATAGTTCTATGGGAAAACGCCAGTCGCTGGGGTTTCCGCAAACATACAAAAATGAGTGACATATGTCTCATATTATTATTTTTAGATGTATCGTGGATTTATAACGGTCACCAAAAATATCTATGTGGGGGTTCGTTCAAACCCCCACAATAGGCTTTGTTATTAGGTCAAATCCATTAGGAAGCACCAAGTTCTTTCGAACGACGGGCGCATGCCTCAGTGGCACGATATACTGCTGCCCGCAAACCTGCTTCCTCAAATTCTCGGATAGCAGCAATGGTGGAACCACCAGGAGATGAAACATTGGCCCGCAATTCCGCAGGCTCCGCACTCGTATCCAATAGCATTTTTGCCGCACCGTAGAAGGTCATGGTGCTCAATTCCCGAGCTGCATCCCGAGTTAAACCTAAATTCACACCTGCATCAATCATTGCCTCAACTAATAGAAATAGGTAAGCAGGTGCAGAACCTGACATTGCAGTCACCGCATCCATATCATGTTCATCGACTACTCGCACCGCACCAACCATACTGAGCAGATCTTTGACCCGGGCTAGTTGTTCTGCTTCCACGAACCTTCCCACCGCCATTGCGCACATACCGGCACCAACTAGCATTGGGGTATTGGGCATCACCCGAATCACTGGGGCACCAGCAGCCAGGCCCTCCTCCACCACGGCAATGCTAATTCCTGCTGCCATGGAGACCACTGTCGTGGCCTCATTATTGTCTATTCTGTCGCTTATTTCTTCGACCACGGATGCCACTACTTTAGGTTTCACACAAAGAAAAACCACATCAGCACCGTCAACTGCGAGGATGTTATCGTCAAACGTCAATACCGCGTACTTATCCCTGAGGTACTGGTTACGTTCAGGTTCACGGTTGGTCACATGAATGTTTTTGGGGTTGATGCCCCCATTAATCAAGCCAACGATGAGCGCTTCACCAATTTTTCCGCCACCGATTACTGCTATGGAACTCATAAATTCCACCATGCCAAAAATTCACCGGGCACGCAGCATTACATGATGATCACCGGAAAAATCACTCATATTTCTTGTACACCTCAAAATTTATGGAATGACAGTTTGTCACCGGGCAGCGTCGACAAGCGCAAAATACTGATAATTGAAATATGATTTCCGCACATCCCCACCCTAAAACAAGCACTGAGATCATAAAAACCACCGTAACCATCGCTTTTCATAGTGTGGGAAGGCCAGCGAAGTGGTTACGGTGGTTATTTTCTAGTGTTCTATAGCATCCCTTTCTGCATCTTCTGCATGAATAATCTTTGTTATATCTAACTGCCACGCCGCGCCCCGTATGGGTATCCCGCCGTCCTGCCTGAATCGGCAGGAAGATAGCGCAAGATAGCTTCGCCGGGGACTTTTATGCCGACATGTTCACAATAGCCAGCGGACCGAATGTCATGGTGACACCAACCAAACCTGCAAGTGTCATGGAAAACCCATCCCACGAGGTACGCAGCATGTGCACGGCACCAACAATTATGGTGATGGCCACACAGGCAAGCCCAGCAACGATGAATTTATTGCTGATGCTATCCCACAGAACTTGGAACCCGGCAAACACGCCCACGCCTACTAGAACACCCACAGCCGCCATGCCCAGGATGGCTAGGACGGACATTTTCTCATTGGACGATTCTTCATCAAAATCATCTTCAAATTCTTCTTCGAATTCATCGAAGTTATCAATGAAGGGGTCGTCCGCGGGATCATCAATGTCGTTACGAGCACTCGATAACCGCCCCCGCCCCGGACGGCCCAGATCCATGTCATCACGATCATCAGTGTCGTTATCATCTTGCAGGTCAGTTTGTAGAGCCTCCTGCACATCATCGTCTTGTTGCATCTGAAGCGGCTGGGATAGCCGTGAATGACGATATGGGAAACGCCCATGCTCATCATCATGCGTGTCGTGCGATTCTTCAAAGCGCCCCATATCGAACCGGGATTCTTCAAATTCCATCACACCTGTGGCGTCCGGAGCATTCATATCCATATCAGCTTCCGTATCGGAATCATCCGTCACATCCGCATCATCGTCAACGTCTTCGCCCTCAGTAAAGTCATCGTTGGTGAACATGCCACCGGCATAGGCTTCATCGGGATACGCATCATCGTCAACGTCATCATAATCGTAGGAATCTTCGTAGTCGTAGTCATCTTCGACCTCTTCCATGTCCGATTCGTCGATGCTAGTTTCACCCATGTTCTCGGAATCGTCGAATTCGCTGGTTGCTGCATCTTCGGACTCTGCGATTGCCGGGAATCCAACTACCATGGTGTGGTCTAACGCATCGGCTTCTGAATCATCTGTGAACGTGTTTACCGAGGCATCAGCTGTGTCATTCATGGATGTCATCGAATCAGCCACTGACTCGCCCGATGAGCCCCGACGCATATCGTGGCCGGCGGTACGATAGCCTAAACGTGCTGCGGTTTCCGACTCGTCTGACACTTTTTGGAAGGATTCCGTGAGCGCTTTTTCCGCCCGAGTTGGTTGGGCGATCTTTTTTTGCATAGGCAGCTCCGGTGGCTGCGCTAGATCCTCCACGGATGCCTTAGTAAAATGGTGATCCTTCAGCCGGGGGAATGTGCCAGTCGTAAGCCGCACCGGACCACCTTCATCAACCACGGACAACACAATGGTGGAATCGTCACCAGGGGTAAGATCCGCAAAAGGCCGTTCCGATTCCCCTTCAGGGGTCAGGGGAGTTACAGGATCCTGCGTCAATGATTGCTTCATCACCGGCTTCATGACTGGCTTCATGGCCGGCCGAATCATGGGTTTCGGCATAGTTGGCAGAGATGCCGATGGAGCGGTCTTAGCTGTTGCCGAAGAACCAGCGACGGAACCAACAACAGCAGACTCTGCCGGTGCAGAACCTGTAATAGTGGAGCTGGCCGCAGCAGCCGGGCTGGGGGCAGTGGCTGCCGGAGGTTGATGGGCGGCTGCGACCGGAACCGCATCACGCGAATTCGAAGAAGTGTACGAAGACCCCTCCATTCCGCCTATCCCACCGGTATTCCCGGCTCCACCGGAAATGGGTCCACCTGAAACACCCGAGCCACCCGAGCCACCATGACCATCTCCTATGGCCCCACCAGGATTGTCGGTTTTACTGAAGAAAGACAAGGTCGCTGGCGGTTCTGATGGGTCAGAGTGTTCTGCCTGCCCCCGACCATCCTGGCCGATATCACCATGGTCGTCGAAAAGCGATGTGACGTGCCCAGCTTCTGTCGGCGAATCGCCAAATAGCGAGTTAGATGCAACCGCACTGAATGGGCCAGTATAGGTGGTTTCTTCCGCGTCAAGCGGACTGCTGGAATGCCGGGATTCGGTGGGTTTTGCCTCGACTTTTGGAATGCGACCAGTCAGCTCAGCAACCGAAACCCCGCCAGAGTCAACGCTTCGGCGCCGCCGACGCCGAGGCGTTTCCTCGCCTCCTCCTTCGCCTTCTCGGCCAGCTTTCGCCAGCAGTTCGGCGACAGTAAGTTGTTTCTCACTCATTGTCTTTATGCCTTCCCACTTTTCGGACAGGACCATCGCCCTGTTCAATTCGCCGGAGAATAATTCCTTCGCGTAGCGCCCAGGGACAAATCTCCAGCTTGTTTATATTTAATGCGCGCATTGCTGCTTCTGCAACCAGTGCACCCGCCACAATTTGCTGCGAACGACTGGGAGAAACTCCTTCTAGTTCAGCACGGTCAACCGCTGTCATGCGGGATATAAACGCAATAAGCTGCCGCAAACCTGGTGCCGTGAGCTCACGGGTGATATGGAGGCCCGCCGATGAGGGTGCTGCACCGGTTAATCGTGCTAACGTCCTGAAAGTTTTACTAGTTCCCACCGCCAGCCTAGCGGAACCATAGTTACGCATTGTTCGAGTGGGTTCAACCAACTCTGCATCAATATAGTCCCTGAGCAGATTTATTTTTTTACGCTCAGGTGGGTCAGTATGGAACCAGTTATGTGTCAGTCGCCCGGCACCGAGGTTCAACGAAAACGCACAATCGGGTTCTTCATTTACTCCAGTAGACATTTCCAAGGAACCGCCGCCAATATCAAGATTAATGATACGTCCAGCGGACCAACCGTACCAACGACGTGCCGCAAGAAAGGTGATCCGCGCCTCATCCTCACCGGATAAAATCGTCAGTCGTACCCCGGTTTTTTCGTGAACATGTTCTAATATTTGCTCCGCGTTGGTTGCGGAACGCACAGCAGATGTTGCGAACGGTGTGAGTTCATCGCAGCCAAGCTGATCGGCCAAGGCGGCAGCTTCTGCCACATTATCGGTGAGCTTTTTTATACCCTTATCCGTTATGGCACCATCCTCGTCAAGATACTCAACCAGCTTGAGGTTAGTTTTCCAGTCACTCATGGGTGTCGGCGGCCCACCCCGGCGCGCATCTACGGCGACGAGGTGAACCGTGTTGCTGCCCACGTCTAATACACCTAATCTCACAAGAATAAGGTTAGACGGTCTACGGTATTAAATTGTGAACCACCCCGACATAGAGACTGTATATCTTGGTTTTCCGAAATCTTCCCCGGCCGCCCATTCTATTCTTGCTGGTCAGGAGCTTGCACCGGATTTTCCCCGGCAATGGTTAGAGTTTGTTCATCCTAGTGATGAAAAACATGTGTTTTCTATTGATTTAACGTGGTTAGAATCACATTATTCCTGCGGGTTTGGTACCCCCGCATGTCGGGGTATTTTAGCTGATTTGCCAAGTGTGGGCTGCTGTCACCACGGTGCATTTTTATGTGATGAGACAGATCGGGATCAGTTATTTGATGCTGTGTCGCGGATGCCTCGACGGTTTTGGCAGTTTTATTCCGATGAGATTGCGGCGTTTCTTGCGGACCCGACAATCGTTAACGCTTCGGATGTGGAGCCGTGGTTGGTGTGGGATGAGTTGGATGATGAGGATGGCAATCCTGAGCCTGCGTTGAAAACCGCATTGGTGGATGGGGCATGTATTTTTGCGAATCGCCCGGGCTGGCCAACTGGGGTGGGTTGTGCTTTGCATCAGTGGGCGGTGGCTGCCGGGGAGGATTTGACGGTGGTGAAGCCGGAGGTGTGTTGGCAGTTGCCGTTGCGCCGGTTGGAGGTATGGGAAGAGCGTGCGGATGGTGAGGAGATTTTGCGTACGACCATTACCGAGTATGAGCGGCGGGGTTGGGGTAATGGTGGGGAGGATTTTGACTGGTATTGCACGACGGCTCCTGCTTGTCATAAGAATGCGCAACCGTTATGGCAGTCATGTGAGGCAGAGTTACGGACACTCATGGGTGATGAGTGTTTTGAGGTTTTAGCTGGGCATTTGCGAGAGCGTGCAACGCTTTTCGACGCCCAAGGGTTGCCGCCGGCGGCGCTGAATCCGCATCCGGCAACAGTGATGGCTTTTCGGGATACTTAAGGCGGGAGGCTGCATTGTTTGGCTGCCTCCCGCCTTAAGTCCTATTTTATTGTTGGCGGATAGTTTTTAGGCGTTATTTTTTAGCACCTTGAGCTGCAACTGCGGCTGCACCGGCGGCTGCGGCTTCGGGGTCGAGGTAGGTGCCACCAGGGTTGAGGACTTTGCCCTCGGAGTCGAGTTCGTAGACCAGGGGGATGCCGGTGGGGATGTTGAGTCCGGCAATATCGGCATCGGAGATGTTGTCCAGGTGCTTCACGAGGGCACGGAGGGAGTTACCGTGCGCTGCCACGAGGACGGTTTCGCCGGCGAGGACTCGGGGGAGGATTTCTTTTTCGAAGTAAGGGACGAAGCGGATAACTACATCTTTCAGGCATTCGGTTGCTGGCACTTCGCTGAGGTCAGCGTAGCGGGGGTCGTGTGCCTGGGAGTAGGTGCTGTCTTCTTCGATGGCTGGCGGCGGAGTGTCGTAGGAGCGACGCCATGCCATGAATTGGTCATCGCCGTATTTTTCCTTGGTTTCTGCTTTGTTGAGCCCTTGCAGTGCACCGTAGTGGCGTTCGTTGAGACGCCAATTACGGACGACGGGGATCCAGAGTAGGTCTGCTTCATCCAGGGCGATGTTTGCGGTGCGGATAGCCCGACGGAGCAATGAGGTGTAAACGACGGTAGGGACGATACCCTTTTCTTTGAGGAGTTCTCCGCCACGTTTTGCTTCTGCCTCGCCTTGAGGGGTTAGGTCGACGTCAACCCATCCGGTGAATTGGTTGGAGGCGTTCCACTCGCTTTGACCGTGCCGGAGCAGCACTAGTTTTCCGTTAGCCATAACCCAAGTGTGCCACAATTTTCACGTCCGAACATTAAACTTATTGTGGACTTTCTTACACTTTATTGGTTTTTACGTGTGTTTTCGCTGGAGACCACCATAGAACCAGGCGGAGGTGACGCCGCCGTCGATGAGGAAATCGGCTCCGGTGATGAAGTTGGCGTCTTGGCTCAATAGGTAAGCGCCGAGTTGGCCAATTTCTTCGGGGGTTCCGGCGCGCCCTGCGGGGCTTTTTTCGATCATTTCTCGATAGTTGCCGCCGGCCGGCCCAGAGAATTCTTCGCGGGCCATGGGGGTCATGATGATGCCGGGTGAAATGACGTTGATGCGGGCACCACGGGCTCCCCAGGTCATTGCTGCGGCTTGGACACGGAGGGTGTTTCCGCGTTTGGCGATTTGCATGGCGTGTACGGGATCGGTGATGTAGCGCAGCATGGGGAGGTTGAGGAGTTTTTCGGTGGGGGTGATGGCGAGTTGTCGGTCTTCGGCGGCGTAAAGTGCGGGAAGACGGTGTCCGGCGTGGGAAGAAACGATGATGCCGGCCCCTCCTGCCGTGATAACATCGCCGAATTTTTCGAGGATGAGGGCGGTTCCATAGAGTTCTACGGTAAGGATGTCGGTAGCAGTGGTGTGGGTGGGTGCGGCACTGGCGGTGTGAATGAGGTGGGTGAGGTGTCCTTGGCTGATGGCGAAATCGCAAAGGGTTTGAACGGATTCGCGGGAGGTGACGTCGACGGTGGTGGGAACAGCGGTGAAGCCGGTTTGGAGGAGGCTGCGTGCAGATAGTTCGGCGTTGTCAAGGTTGCTGTCGGCGAGGATGAGTATTTTACCGGCGCTTATTCTGCGGGCAATGGCTTGGCCGATGGATCCAGTACCAATGAGTACAACCACCTCCGAGCGTTGCTGCGCCATGGTGTTTACCTCACTTTGTGTATTTTCTGTGTGATTTCGTCAGGGTACACCTATACCCTACATAAAGCTAATAAATACCTGATAGTACATGGTGGTATTCGTGATAAAATGGGTACCCCCGTTAACGGAATAGGTGTTCTACTATCAACGAATGGGATCGTATTGGCTACAGAAAATATTTGCCTAGCCGTAGCATTTTGGTCATAGTGGCGGCATACAGTCGGCGTGGTAGCAGGCATGGCCCAGCGATGGGCATGATACGTTGTTCAGCAATAGTTTTTGGTTCCGTGTATTTCAATAATCCGGTCACACCATGTCGGCGCCCCATGCCGCTGTGTTTCATCCCGCCCATGGGTGCAGCAACTGATCCGAATGCGGCAGCAAAACCTTCGTTGATATTCACGCTGCCTGCATGCAATTGGCGGGCAATACGTCGCGCTGTCACAGGCTTGGCAAAGATACTGGCGGCTAGGCCATAGTTGGAGTCATTGGCCTTGGCAATAGCCTCGGTTTCATTATTGACGGTTTCTATGTATACGACTGGGCCGAACACTTCTTCCCGGTATAGTGCGGCTTCTGGCGGCACATCGTTCAACAGGATAGGCGCCAGGAAGCTTGGCCCCAGATCTGGCCGCGGCCCGCCAGTGAGTAAGGTTGCACCACGGTTTACTGCATCGTCAACGAGTTGACACACATGCGTAACGTGGGCCGGTGAAATTAATGACCCCATGTCTTCCGCCCACCCGCCGGTACCAATATTGAGCTTTTCGATGCGGTTTACCAGGCGATTCGTAAACTGGGTGGCTATGGCTTTATCCACTAAAATCCGTTCGATAGAAACGCATAGTTGTCCCGAATTACTAAAACACCCAGTGATTGCCCCGGTCACTGCGCTGCGAATATTAGCGTCCTGGGTCACAATCATCGGGTTTTTACCGCCGAGTTCCCCGGAAAATCCGACGAGTCGCCGCCCAGTACGTTCCGCCAATTGTTGCCCCGTGACAGTGGATCCAGTAAACATGACGTAATCCGCATTTTCAGCTATCGCGGTCCCCACCACCGCACCTGTGCCCGGCAACACCTGAAACACGTTTGATGGTACGCCTGACTCCCGGAGGATTTGCTCCCCCAAGAGAGCCGATAGCGGGGTTTGCGCATCCGGTTTTACTACCACTGTATTACCAGCCACCAGCGCCGGCAGAGCATCAGATAGTGTGAGGGTCAACGGATAATTCCATGGGGCAATAATGCCCACAACTCCTCGTGGTTCCCGAACCACAGTTGTGCGGGTCATCACCGGTAATGCGCCCCGTACCCGCCGCGGCCGCAACAACCGTGCCGCATGCCGAGCATAGTATCGGGCGTTGATAGCAACATCCATCACTTCATCTAACGCACTTGCCCGATTCTTCCCAGTCTCCAATTGGATGATGTCTAACAGTTCATCGCGGTGTTGCAACACAGCATCGTGAATCCGCATGAGGATTTTTGCCCGCTCCACCACCGGCCGGGCCGCCCACGCAGCCTGGGCTGCACGAGCATCCTGGATCGCTGCCAAGGTTTTTGCCGCGGAACATGCCGGTACTGTGGCACACACACTCCCGGTACGGGGGTTTATAACCTGCATCATGGTGGTATCGCTCATATCCTCAGCCTACGCTGGGGATCATGTCCACCATTTTCATCTCCGGCGCGGCCCGTGGAATCGGGCGGGCGATCGCCGAATTATTCCTCGACCGGGGTTGGATCGTCGGCGCCTATGACATTGATACCGTCGATTACACCCATCCAAATCTTATTACTGGTGTTCTCGATGTCACCGACGCCCAGTCGTGGCAAACCACCCTGGCGGAGTTCGCCGCCCACTCCCCCACCAGCACTATCACCGTTGTGGTGAATAATGCGGGGGTTCTCACCTCTGGTAACATCGCTGATATTTCGCCTGCAGCTATCGAACACCAAATTTCCGTGAACTGCACTGGAATAGCGCTCGGCGCACATGCTGCATTC
The DNA here is from genome assembly GCF_011612265.2 of Corynebacterium matruchotii. Lineage (NCBI taxonomy): Bacteria > Bacillati > Actinomycetota > Actinomycetes > Mycobacteriales > Corynebacteriaceae > Corynebacterium > Corynebacterium matruchotii. The sequence continues at coordinate 2,426,402 of NZ_CP050134.2, forward strand.
CCACACCTCAGGACTGGCAGCACCCTTGTCAATATGGGTTCTGCCTCGGCAATTTTCGGCCAGCCCACCATCGCCGTTTACTCAGCCACTAAATTTTTCGTGGCTGGGCTTACCGAAGCCCTCAGTTTGGAGTGGGCAAAACACCATATTCGAGTCATTGACCTGTGGCCGCTCTGGGCTAAAACCGACCTGTCCTCTCATGCTAACGCAGGTTCCATCAAACGTCTTGGCGTCCACATCACCCCTAACCAGGTCGCACATCGTGTGTGGGAGGCAATCCACCCCCACAACCGATGGCAGGCGGGAAAACTCCATTATGGGGTTTCCGTGGCAGACACCGTACTCTATTACGCCCGCCGCCTAGCCCCCACCCGGGTAGCCCGCCGTATCACCCAACTCGTGGCCCACTAGGGGTAGACACGTCGGCTAATGCCTCCCGATAAATTTCCACCAGTGCTGCTGCCGATGACTGCCAAGAAAACTGAGCAGCGTGGGTTACCGCTTGCTCGGCCATTGCAAGCCGCATGGCGTCGTCGTCAAGCATGCGAGCAATAGCATCAGCCCAATCGTCTGGGTCATGACCATCAACAAGAATGCCGGTTTCCCCATCCGCCACCACAATCGGTAACCCACCCACCCGGGCCGCAATAACCGGAGTACCGGACGCCTGCGCTTCGATCACCACCAGCCCGAACGATTCATTATAGCTGGGCGCAGCAACGATATCGGCTGCCCGATAAATTTCCACCAGTTCCTCCGGCGGCCGGGGATCTAAAAACCGAACTCGATGCTCTAGCCCTAATTCATGCACCAACCCAATGTAGTTTTCCAACGCGGCACCAGCACCCGATGCCCCACCACAAATCAATACCTTCAGGTTTCGATTCGGATCCCGCGCTACTAACCGTTCCGTCGCCCGAATCAACACCTGCGGGCCTTTAAATTCTTGCAGCCGACCCACAAACGCCACCACTTTCGCGCATAATGGGATTCCTAATTCGCGCCGGGCCCGCTCCGTATTTCGCTCTGTGCCTGGGGTGAATAATTCTGTGTCTGTGCCTGGAGTCATCATCCGTATTTTGGCGGGTTGCGCATCATAATGATGCACCAAATCATTAGACTCCTCCGACGTATTCACCACTAACAGGTTTGCATTATCAACTAATTGTTGCTCGCAGATGCGCCGCGCCTCCGACTCCGGGGTATCCGTTAATGACCGGTGGTGATTTTTCACAGCCGCCAAAGTATGGGCAGTATGCACCAGTGGCACCTGCCACACATCCCGAATCAACCACCCCACCTGGCCTGATAACCAATAATGGCTATGGACCAAGTCGTAATCAATATGGTTTTCCCGCACAAATTCCAATACCCCTCGGGCAAACGCCGTCAATTGCGTGCACAGCTCTTCCTTGCTCAGCCCCTCATATGGCCCAGCAACCACATTAATAACCCGCAAATTGGGTTGTAGCTGCACCACTGTCCCCTGACTGGGGCGGGTAGCCCGAGTATAAATGTCCACCGTAACGCCCAGCTTTGCCAAGTGTATCGCTACATTAAGAATGTAAACGTTCATGCCGCCGGCATCACCAATGCCTGGCTGTTGGAGCGGGGAAGTGTGCATAGATATCATTGCAACGCGCATATTTTCAGTGTAGTTCTTCCTAATCCCGGCTTTTACATTGGGTGTTTAAATTATTGGTTGTTATGGTTACTGGCACGAATGTAACTATCATCATTGCGCAGTAACTGCGCTACGCTCCAGAATCCTTCGTAAGGAAATGCTCACGTTGTGGGGTATGCTTCTAACTACATATTTTCATGTGGTAGTTATGCTCCACTCTGCGTTGAGACACACTACGCTATTCATAACTATCACCCATAATCCATGTAGCGTAAGGATGACACAAATGCCAAAACAGGAACCCTCATCCCAAAATTCACCGAGTCATGAGGCTGCACAACCAGAAACGTTGAATCAAGATACGCAGGAAACACCAGCTATATCTGAGGCATCAGCAGCATCCGAGGAAACCACTGGGCAGAAGAAACCACAGGCCTATGAAACAAAAGCCTGGCTTGATCTTTATGGCCCATGGACTCCGCACTCACTGGATTATGGTGACACCACGCTGCTGGATATTTACGACAATAACCTTTCCCTCAACGCCGACAAACCCGCAACCTATTTCTTCGGCCGCACGCAAACCTACAGTGAACTAGACAAACAAGTACGGTCTGCCGCCGCAGGTCTCCGCGCTCTAGGGGTACGGGCAGGAGATCGCGTCGCCATCGTCCTTCCCAATTGCCCACAACATGTTGCCGCATATTTCGCGGTCCTAAAACTCGGGGCAATCGTGGTAGAGCATAACCCGCTATACACCGCCCACGAACTCGAATCCCCCTTCAACGACCATGCAGCCCGAGTAGCCATTGTTTGGGATAAAGCCGCTTCCACCTTGGAAAAGCTACGCCGAACCACCCCGCTGGAAACCATTGTGTCGGTGAACATGATTGATGCGATGCCCAAGGCAAAACAGTTCATTCTCGGGCTACCGCTACCAATGATTACCAAACGTCGAGAGGCACTCACCGCACCCGCACCAAACTCCATCCCGTGGGATCTGCTCATCAGCTCAGCCCTAGGCGGCAACGGCGACGATGTGGTGTCAAACATTGACGTCACCACGAAATCCGTCGCGGTGATCCTATACACTTCGGGAACAACCGGAGATCCCAAAGGGGCCCAACTCACCCACGGTGGACTCTTCGCTAACTTATTACAGGGCAAAGCCTGGGTGAAAGATCTCGGCAGCGAAGAACGGCTACTGGGGGCATTACCGTTCTTCCACGCCTATGGGCTCACTATTGTGCTGAACCTGGCTGTCTATATTGGTGGCGAAATCATGCTCCTGCCAGCACCACAAATCCCCCTCATCATGCAGATCATGAAAAAACGCACCCCCACATGGGTCCCGGGAGTGCCGACGCTGTACCAGAAAATTGTGGACGCGGCGAAAACCGATGGCATTTCCATTAACGGGGTGCGAAATTCTTTCTCGGGTGCATCCACACTGCCGGTAGACACGGTGGAGCAATGGGAAAAACTCACTGGCGGACTACTGGTAGAAGGCTATGGCCTCACCGAAACCTCCCCCATCATTGTGGGTAACCCCATGAATTCCAATCGGCGACCTGGCTATGTGGGCATCCCATTCCCAGACACAGAAATACGAATCGGCAACCCCAAAAATTTGGATGAGACCATGCCCGACGGGCAAGAAGGCGAAGTGCTGGTACGGGGACCACAAGTATTCGCCGGGTATTTAAACAACCCAGAGGCCACCGAAAAAGCATTCCACCACGGCTGGTACCGCACCGGTGATGTGGGCATCATGGAAGAAGACGGATTTATCCGCCTAGTAGCGCGTATTAAAGAAGTCATCATCACCGGTGGCTTCAATGTTCACCCACTAGAAGTGGAAGAAGCACTGCTGTCACACCCGGATATTACCGACTGCGCCGTGGTAGGCATGCCACGCAAAGACGGGTCAGAATCCGTGGTTGCCGCCATCACACTCGGCCCCGGCGCGGCATTGGATCCAGAGGGATTGAAGGAGTTCTGCCGCGGCCGGTTGACCCGCTACAAGGTGCCACGCACGTTCTACCACTTTGAAGACATGCCACGAGATCAAATGGGCAAAATTCGGCGGCGCGAAGTCCAGGCTGAACTTATCCGCAAGTTTATAAACTAACACCCACCCACACAGGTTCGGGGGCAAGGCTCACACCGAAGGTTTTTTCTACCCCATTGCGCACAGTACGGGCGAGCTCTACCAGATCTTCGGTGGTGGCACTGCCGCGATTCGTGAGCGCAAGAGTGTGTTTCGTGGAAAGCCGTGCGGGGCCATCTTCGGGATAGCCTTTGGGGTAACCGGCGCGCTCGATAAGCCAGGCGGCGGAGAGTTTTTTCCGCCCACCGCTAGCGTCGAAACATGGCATGGCGGCAGCATCGTCTGCGCCGTGGAGCTTTTCGACGACGGTACGAACGTGTTGGACAACTTCTGGGGAAACGATGGGGTTGGTGAAGAATGAGCCTGCGGACCACGTATCGTGATCGTCGGGGTTATACACCATGCCTTTCTTTTTCCGTAGCCGTAGAACCTCAGCACGCACGGTGGTGGCGAGCCTGCGTGCTTCGATTTCGTTCACGGATACGTTAAGGACCCGGGCGAGTTCCCCAAACCGTAGTGGTGCTGATAGACCATCATTGCGGAGTCGCAGTCGAATTCCGAGCACGACGGCTTTGTTGGTAAATTTCAGGTTGGAGTAGCGGTAAGAAAGTTCCAGGTCGGCGGAGCGCACCCACTCCCGGACACCGGTGTCACGGCGGTAAAGCTCCACTTCGGTGAGGACATCGGCGATTTCTACACCGTATGCCCCAACATTCTGCACGGGAGTAGCGCCAGCGCTGCCGGGTATGCCGGAGAGACATTCGATGCCGCCCATACCCTGATCGACAGAGAGGGAAACAACCGTGTCCCACACGGCACCGGCGTCGGCCTCAAGTTCACCAGTTTCTTTGTCCAAGTAGATCTCGTCACAGGCAACAATGACCGCGATGAGGGGAATATCGCCGTCGGCAATGACAAGGTTGGAGCCACCGCCAACGACGAGAAGTGGAATGTTGTGCTTGTCGAGGAGTTGCACAATATCAACAACCGCATCACGGGTGGTGCAGCGTAGTGTGTGGGCGGGTCGTCCCCCAAGGTGGAGGGTGGTGAGTTGGGCGAAAGTGGTATCGACGAGTTGTACATCATCGCGCTTCTCAACGACGCCGCGAACATGGGCGTCGAAAAGCTGTAATAAGGGTTCCATGAGCATAGTCACCATATTAAGGGTAATCTGTATGCATGACTACGCGTAGTTCGAATATTGTAACCATTAAACATCCAGCTCAATCGGTGCATGCTGCTTTGACCACCGAAGAATATTGGGCTCATGTGGCTGCTACTCTGTCCCCCGAGCCTGGCGAGGTGCATGAATTTGTACCTACAGATGGTGGCGCGGAAATCACCCTGTACGAGGTGTTGCCGCTGGAAATTTTGCCGGAGGCTGTGCGTTCGATGATCAGTCAGGCACTCAAAGTCAAGCGGGTAGTGACGGTGGGGCCGTTGACGGGGGAAACCGCTGCGTTGTCGTACACTGCTGACGTCAAGGGGACACCGGTGGATTTCAAAGGCACCATCAACCTATCTGGCAGTGGTGACGAAACGACTCTCGAATATGCGAATGAGGTCACGGTCAATATTCCTTTCATGGGGCCGGCCATCGAGCCGAAGGTGGCTGAGGCGCTAGGAGAGTTGTTTGGTAACGAGGGTGCTATCACTTCCGACTGGGTGGCTTCACACTAATTTTTTGCAGATTTTATGGCGAATCATGGGCATAATCAGCGCGCACAGTTTCGCCGTCATTCACAACAGCCCATTGGGACCATTACCCGCGGCACGACTGGTTTTAACCGGCTGCGGAAGGTAGACCGGTGGGTTTTTTATCATCCTGAGCTGCACCAGAAACTGCGTCCGCATGCGGTTGCGGCACCGTTAGCCATTGATGTGGGCTATGGGGATAGTTACACGACGACGTGTGAATGGGCGTGGTGGTTACGTCGCATAAACCCGCACATATCAGTGGTTGGGTTGGAGATTGATCCTAGCCGGGTATTGCCGCCGCGGGATGGGGTACGGTTTGAGCGGGGTGGGTTTGAGTTGGCGGGTTACCGACCCCATTTAGTGCGGGCTTTTAATGTGTTGCGGCAATATGATGTGACGCAGGTGCCGGATGCGTGGAGTATGGTGTGCGGCCGGCTGGCCCCAGGTGGGGTTTTCATTGAGGGAACATGCGATGAGCTGGGTAGACGGGCTAGTTGGGTGTTGCTTGATCGACGGGGACCGGTGTCGCTGACATTGGCGTGGCAACCGTGGGATGTGGCGAAACCCTCAGATGTGGCAGAACGGTTACCTAAAATACTGATCCACCGGAATGTACCGGGGCAGAAAATTCACTCATTATTGCAGCTTTGCGACGACTGTTGGGATAAAACCAATGGTTTGGCCGCATTTGGGCCGCGAATCCGGTGGCGGGAAACCCAAAAGTTATTGCGTGAACACTTGCCGATCCCACGACCACGGTTGCTTCGGGACAACATTTTGACGGTCCCATGGTCGGTGGTTGAACCGGAAACAACCGTATTTTTGTGATCTTGTGGTGCTGATTGTGGCACAATCGAGGTTTATCAGCCACACTAGATGGTTATGAAACAACGTTCATCTGCTGGGAAAATCCTCCTAACAATAATCATCGTGATAGCGGTTCTACTGCTGCTCGCCGAGTTTGGGCTGCGCTGGTTTATTGGTAATCAGGTGGTGCAGGCCCTGACAACGCAAGATACCCAAACTTCATCGGAGCAAAAAGAGAAGCCTAAAATCTCATTTGGCACATCACCTCTATTGTTGGGCCTGGTCAAGGGGGAAATTCCTCATGTTGAACTGGATACGCCATCAACGATAAATATCAAAAAGAATGCTGATTCCACCATTAGCGAAATCACCGGGGTACCCAAGACTCGCATGGTTGCTGATGGGTTATCGCTATTAGATGCAGAGAATCCCACCGCTCGCACCATGACACTGGAGGTAGAGCCGGACGATGCTTTCTTGCTGGCGATGGTGCAATCAGCCGTGGCGGAGCAGGATGGGGCAGGTCAAACGGATGCGTCTGATTTGAAGGCGAATCTGCAGGGGATTTTGCAGCAGGTGGTGAAGGTTACCAAGGTGACAAGTAATCCGCAAAATTCCACGATTGATGTGGAGTTTACTAATGGGGCGGCCACGTTAACGCTGAAGCCTAAGGTACAGGATGGCAATTTGGGTTTTGACGCGGTGAACACAGCATTATTTGGTTTTGCATTGCCGTCTGAGGTGACGGAAACCGTGTCAAAGGGCCTGAACGAGAACATTTCCAAGGTGAATACTAATGGCATGGCCACCGATGAGGTGACAGTTATTGATGGTGGGCTGCGGATTAAGATGAGTGGCCAAAACGTGAAATTGTCGGCGGCTTCCCAATCAATGCAGACACAATAAACCAACCACAATAAAATCATTCTTTGTGGGTTCCCTGCGCACCGGACGCCACAAGGAATTGGTTTGGATTGGGGTCTATCTGTAAGGGTGAGTGAGCACGGAGTTGGTGGGGGCTCTCAATAGGCTTAGAGAGCTTGAGAACCGCCGCCCTAAGTTCTTAGCCGAACCCAGGTTGATTCGCTACCTCACCATTTGCTGCTTAACGTGTTCGGTGTTGCTTGAGGCATCATGGTGCAGAGCTGTGCAGTACATGATGGTTATCCAGTTTTATTCCGCTGAATTAATGTCTGTGTTGAGCCATATGGCGGCATCCTGGGCACATGCGGAGCTTCGCCCAATGGCAATGACAGGAAGCACTGATGCTAAAACTGGGTGGGAGTGGGGTCGGGATTCAGTCACGCCCGTGCAGATGGCATCGGCACCACTGGTTTTAGCAACGGTGGCTAAGGCAAGGGCTTGGGCATCATCAAATTTTTGGGTATCTATCATGATGGCTAAGGTGGTTGGATGTGGTACAGCTTCTCGCAGTAACACAATTTCAGCCATGAGCGGTTCATGAATACCCGTACTGGTTGTTCCAAGCATGGCGCCGGATATGATGCTGGGGACGGCGATAATGAGTCGTGCGCCTTGTTGTGCCGCTAGCCGGGCTTCGCTGGCTTTGACAAGTTGATGGTGGTTACCTGTGGGGTAGCCAGCGAAGCTGGCAACGTCACCTGTGGCAAAATCCAACATGTTGGGGGGCACGCAGACGCTATGGCCGGCAGCGCACGCCGCAATGATTTCTTCCGGCTGGGGGGTGAGGAATGTGCGATAGATTTTCATGCGCGGCATTCACCAGTGTTTATGCTAGCTACCATCCGTAATTTCCGCTCAGGATATCGTTGATTTGTGGTCGCACATCGAACCAATACAATCCGGTGATGACTATGCCAATCCATGATAGGAACGGCATGGCGATAGCTATGGCTAGTGCTGATAGAAGAAGCAATCCAACCCATGCTAATTTTCCTTGACGTTCAGCGACAGTGAACGCATCTTCACGAGTGGTAGCTGCCAGTAGCGCCCCAATGAGCGCGAAGATCGCTATAAGCCAATAGCCGAATAGAATTGCTTGGTTGAGGATGCTTTCAATGTTCATGGCCACAGTTTTTATTCCCTGCAATATTGATGGTTCTACGGGTTATTGTATATATGGTTGGGTTACAACGGGGAGATTGTGAAGAGTAGATACGAAACAGTGTAAATAGCAAGACCTGCCAGCGCCCCCACGATAGTGCCATTAAGGCGAATGTACTGCAAGTCTTTGCCCACCATGAGTTCGATTTTATCGCTTGCCTCATCAGCATCCCACCGTTCGATGGTTTCAGAGATAATGCTGGTTACTTCGTCCGCATAGTTATCAGCGAGGAAGGCCGCTGCACCAGTGATTCGCTGGTCCACGGAGTACCGCAATTCGTCATCTGTTTGGAGTTTTTCTCCCCATGTCATGGATAGTTCTACAATTTTGCGGCGGAGTACGGATTGGTCATCACGGGCTGCGGATATCAAACCGTCACGGGCGCTGTTCCAAAGAGTTCCGGCGGCGTCGTGCACGGCAGAGGAATTCATGATGTCGGTTTTGATTTCCTCAACGCGGGCGATCATGGTGGGATCGTGTTGTAGGTCATCAATGAATTGGTTGATGAAGCGGCGAATAGCGTGACGGGCCTCATGGTTTTTATCGGCATTGACCGCGGCAGTCCAGGTGATGAGCTCACGGTATACTCGGTCGCCAACAAGTTCGTTGACAAAACGGGGAGCCCAGATCGGGGCGCGATCATCAAGCACTCGGGTGATGAAGTCTTCTGAGGTGAGCGCTTTTTTATGCATCCAGGCGACAAATTGATCGACTAAGGGTTCAATTTGGCCACCATCGGCAAGTTTTTGCAAGACTCGACCTAGTGGTGGCCCCCATTCCGGTTTGGAGAGTTTATCGATGAGTGAGGCTCGGATAACGGCTTCTGCATCTTTAGGATCAAGAGCGTTAACGGCATTGGCTACAAATTTACCTACTTCCCTGGATACTTTTTCCGCATTATCTGGTTCAACAAGCCATTTGGCAATACGCTCCGGCACTTCGGCCTTAGAAACTTTTTCGGTAATGAGTTCCGCATTGAGGAAGTTCTCACCCACAAAACCGCTGAGTGCTTCACCAACTTGGTCCTTTTTGCGCCGGATAATAGCTGTGTGGGGTATTTTTAGGCCCAGGGGGTAACGGAAGAGTGCGGTCACTGCGAACCAGTCGGCCAGGCCACCAACCATTCCAGCTTCGGCAGCAGCACGAACAAAACCAACCCAAGCACCAGTGTGTCCTTGTGCCTCCCACCAACGACATCCGAAAAATATGACAGCGGCAATAAGCAGCAATCCGGTGGCTAACGCCTTATACCGTCGTAGTTCAGTACGTCTGAGTGCCTCCATTTCTGGTGAGGGGCCAGGCACTGCTAACCGTTGTGTGGCGGTGATTACGGGTTTTTCCATATTTGCTATTATCCCTGTTTTTATTTGTCGATGCTGATTTCAGTAAGGTCCTTTTGAACATCGCATGTCTGCCTATATCCGGCATGAACCATCTTGAATGTCGAAAACCCCGCCGAAGCGGGGTTTTCTAGATGTAAACGCTTGGTTAGTTTACGCGACCAGTTTCAGCGCGATACTGGTAGTAATAACGACGACCATACTGAATGAGGCCAAAACCACCAACTAACAAAATCGCAGCTAGTACCAAGCCAATAATCAAATACGTGGATGCATAATCACTGATATGATACACCGAACTGGCTGCCCCAAATATTGTCAGCCCGATCGCCGCCAATGACGACAGGACAAGGCCCATGCCAACCCATGTGCTGGTGCGTAGCAGGGAAGAATGCGGAGCCATCAGGCTTGATGGATCATAACCATCAATGTAGTTCATGCGGCTAGAAACCTGGCCGTCGAAGACCGGGTACTCAGCCATCTGGTTTTCGGCTGACATGGACGTGCCTTTCTTTCTGAAGTTTTAAGCAGTGTGAGTTAAATGCGAAAAATCGAGGTATTAATCAAGAGATTATGTTATCAGTCTAGCAATGCCTGACCAAAGTTCAGGCATTACTTTCTGATATTGTTACCAAGACTACTTTCACGAGCTCATAAGCACTTATGCGTCTACGCATCCTTGGCGGTAAAGAACGCACGAGCCCGTTCTTTGTTCACCGCAGCCACTGCACTCAATGGGATACCTGCAGGGCAGACATCGGCACATTCACCGTAGAGGGTGCAGTGGCCAAAGTTGGTTTCCAACTCGTCGATCATCTTACGAGCACGGCGACCGCGTTCTTCTTTACCCAAGGGCATGAGTGACAGGTGGACCAGCTTGGCACCAGTAAACAGGTGGGCGGCACCATTGGGGCACGCGGCCACACAGGCACCGCAACCAATGCATGCAGCATGGTCAAGGGCAAGCTCTGCCGTTTGGTGATTCATGTGCAGAGTGTCGGCGTCGGGAGCGGTACCCGAGTTCACGGACACATAACCACCTTGCTGCATCACTCGGTCCAGGGCAGACCGGTCGACCACCATGTCTTTGATCACGGGGAATGCAGCGGAACGGAATGGTTCGATCTTAAGGGTAGAACCATCTTTGACGTTGAGTAGCCGCTGTTGGCAAGCTGGCTGGTTTTGTTCCAGACCATGAGGACGGCCATTGACCAGGAGCCCGCAGGTACCACAAATACCTTCACGGCAGTCAGATGCGAATGCGAAAGGTTCCTTTCCTTCTTCGATCAACCCAGAGTTAACGTGATCCAAGAGTTCGAGGATGGACATTTGAGCAACTGCGTCTTCAACGGTGACGTATTCGAAGTGTCCCTCGTGATACGGACCGGCCTGACGCCAGATTTCAAGATGGAGTTTCATTACTTGTAGTTCCTTGTCATCAGAGGGATGGCTTCGAAGGTGAGCGGCTCGGCATGACGAATGAACTCGCCTTCGTTCTTACCTGCTTCCCAGGCAGAGACGAAGCACCAATGTTCATCGTCGCGCTCGGCTTCGCCTTCTGGTGAGAGGTGGTCGTCCCGGAAGTGCGCGCCACAGGACTCATCCCGGTCAAGGGCATCAATACACATGAGTTCACCCAGGTCAATGTAGTCTGCGACACGGGCAGCATATTCCAGCACCTGGTTCATTTCGTCTTGCGAACCAGGGATACGCAGGTTGGACCAGAATTCTTTGCGTAGTGCCCGAATCTTTTCGATACCTGACTTGAGGTCTTCGATGTTACGTGCCACACCGCAAGAGAAATACAGGATTTCACCCAATTGGCGATGATAGTACTCGGGGCCGTGTGGATCACTGCCCTTAATGTTCATCAACCGGTCAATACGGGCTTGAGCGCGGTCCAGAGCAACCTGAACAGCAGGTGCGTCTTCAGCAAGTGGTGGCTCATTAAGGTGATGAGCCAGGAAGTTGGGGATAGTGAACGGCAGAGTGAACCAGCCATCCACAGATGCCGACAACAACGAGTTTGCGCCAAGACGGTTAGCACCATGGTATGTCCAGGAGCACTCACCGGCGGCAAACAAGCCAGAAATTGAGGTCATTTCGTTGAAGTCAGTCCACAGGCCACCCATGGTGAAGTGGCAGGTGGGGGCAATGCGCATGGGAGTGGTGTAGGGGTTTTCGCCAATGGCTTCTTCATACATTTCGAAGAGGTTGGAGTACCGTTCCCGAATGGTGTCTTGTCCCAATCGTTCAATAGCGTCACGGAAGTCGAGGTAGGCTGCGTTATGCAGCGGCCCGACCCCGAGACCTTTGTTGATTTGTTGGGAGATAGCACGAGAAGCCACGTCACGGGGCACCAGGTTACCGAATGCCGGATAGCGCCGCTCCAGGAAGTAGTCGCGTTCCTCTTCGGGGATGGTGTTGGGGTCACGATCGTCTTTGGGTTTGATGGGTGACCACACTCGACCGTCGTTACGCAACGACTCCGACATCAGAATGGTTTTGGATTGCCATTCAGAATTCACCGGCAAACCGGTGGGATGGAATTGGATAAATGAAGGAGATGCTAAATATGCCCCGGCTTCAAATGCTCGCATCATAGCACCAGCGTTAGAGTTCTTCGCCAGCGTAGACATATGGAACACATTGCCATAGCCGCCAGTACCAAGAATGACCGCATGGCCAGTGTGGGCTGTAAGTTCACCGTTGATGAGGTTACGCATCACCACGCCTTCGCAGCGTTTCTCACCATCAGTTTCTGTGATAATCAAATCCACCATTTCGTTGTGAGTGAAGATTTCCACAGTTCCCAAGTGGATTTGGCGTTGCAGGGCTGATGCTGTAGACAGCTGCAACTGTTGGCCAGTTTGTCCACGGGTGTAATAGGTACGAGACACCTGCACACCGCCGAAAGAGCGGGTAGCTAGTGCACCGCCATATTCCCGAGCGAACGGAGCGCCAATGGCGTTCATGTGGTCGATAACCCGAACGGATTCGTAGGCTAGCCGCCAACAGTCGGACTCACGACAACGATAGTCACCGCCTTTGACAGTGTCTTTCACATGGCGGTATGCGCCGTCGTTATCGACTTTTTTACCACGAGCGGAGTTAACGCCGCCCTGGGCTGCAATGGAGTGGGCACGTCGGGGAGCATCATGGTAGGTGAAAGCCTTAACGGTGTAACCCAATTCGCCGAGTGCAGCTGCGGCAGCGCCTGCTGCCAGCCCAGTTCCGACAACGAGAACTTTGAATTTACGACGGTTGAGTGGGGAAACCAACTCCATGTGGTCTTTATGGTATTGCCACATTTCTTTGGTGGGCACGCCCTTAGGCTCGTGAGATTCCAGGATGGTTCCTGGTACAACACCGGGAACAATGGAAGCAGGATGTTGGAACTCGGGTCGAGTTACGGTTTCAGAGTGAGTGCTCATTGATTATTTACCTTTTCGTCCGTTTATAACCTAGTGGATTAACCCTAGGGCGATAGACAATGGGATGGAAATATTGCCAATCATCACAACGGCCGGAACCAAGTAGGACAGTGCTAGCATGACCGCACGGGTGCGCTTGCCGGTGATGCCGAGGTCGGAAACCGCCAGATAGATGCCATGGGAAAGGTGCAGGAAAAGCACAACCATAGCCAGAATGTAGAAGATTGCGACTGGCCAGCGGGAGAAACTAGCAATCATATTGGCGTAAATATGACCGTGTTCAAAGGCGGTCGGTGCGGCAGGGGCTACGCCCAGGGTGAGGTCAAGGATGTGGAAAATAATGAAAGCCAGCAGCACAATACCCGTAACCAGCATGGTTTTGCTGGTAAAGGAGTTCATTCCACCAATAAGGTTGGTGCGACGGAATTTGCCACGAGATTTGCGGGACCGCCCGGTAAGTACGAATGCACCATAGATATGCAGAATGATGGCAGCTAGCAACACGATACGGAAAATCCACAGCATAGCCTCATGGGGTAGCAATGGATAAAACATCTCACGCAGCCACTTGCCGTACACGTTAATAGGACGACTTCCGTCCTCGTACGCAGGCAAGAAGACCTTTAAGTTACCAACCATGTGGAATACCACAAAGGCAGCAAAGAGCAGGCCGGTGACGGCCATTGATAATTTCAATACCCAGGTCGGGTGTTTCGGCCGATCACGAAGCGGTTTTTCAGTAATTTTGCCGTGAGCGATTGCGTCACGATCGATGTTATTTACAGTCATGGCACCTCCAGTGTCGTCCTTACTTTATTCTGCTTTTGAGGTCTCCAACTACCTACTTCACCGCTATGTGTCTTATGTCATATAGAAAAAAATAGCCAACTACCAGCAATTTAGGGTAGCCTGGCCTGAAATATGTTGGCCATTGCAGTGATTCCACCCCCACTAACAGGGGTTTTGGAAAAGCGTGAAGTGACATCTCTTTGACGTTCCCACAATGATCCAAAATTTTTGTGTTAGCTAAATCCCACCCGTTTGGTATCAATCGAAATGTTGACGCTGAGATGGGTATCAAACTGACTGTTGAACTGCATACTATCTTTGTTGTGTTCGAAGCTACGTTATGCCCTTGGTTTACTGCTATAGCAGTAAACCAAGGGCATAACCTCCGTAACTAACTGAACTAGTCGCAAACTAATTACGGGTGCAGTGGGCCAGGATTAACTACAGGTTAATCATATGCCCCATGATGCCTTCTGCTGCCTCTTTCATGGCTTCAGACAACGTTGGGTGGGTGTGAACGTTCCGACCGATTTCTTCACAGGTGAGATCGAACCGTTGTGCCAAAGTGAGCTCTGGCAGCATTTCGGACACTCCTGAACCAACCATATGGGCACCTAATAGCTCCCCGAACTCGGCATCAGCCACAATCTTGACGAAACCTGCGGATTCCGCTAAACCTTGTGCCTTCCCATTCGCCGAGAATGGGAAAGTGGCGCTTTTAATCTTACGATCTGCAAACTTCTGTTTTGCCTGTTCTTCGGTGTAGCCGAAAGAAGCAACCTGCGGATTACAGAATGTTGCCCGTGGCATCATCATGTAGTCGCCAAGTTCTTGAGTCTCGGCGTTAGCGATGGTTTCTGCCGCAACCACACCTTGCGCTTCAGCGACGTGAGCCAACTGCAACTTAGCGGTCACATCCCCAATGGCATAAATGCCAGGAACATTTGTCCGCATGCGTTCATCAATGTCAATGGCACCCCGGTCGGTAAGTTTCACACCGGTGTTTTCCAGACCATACCCCTCAACTCGTGGGGCGAAGCCGATGGATACCATGACTCGATCAGCCTTGATAGTGTCAGACTTGGAACCATCCTTGGATTCCACGTCTACTTCCACGCCTGCACTCCCACCCAGGTCACGGATTGCGGTGGTCTTGTAGCCGGTGAGCAGTTTGACACCAAGTTTCTTGTACTGTTTTGCAATTTCTTTAGAAACATCGGGGTCTTCATTCGGCAATACCCGATCCATAAACTCCACAATGGTAATGGACACGCCATAGTTAGCTAGCACATAAGCGAATTCCATGCCGATAGCACCAGCACCAACAATCACCATTGACTTTGGTGCTTTGGAGTGAAGAATCTGTTCTTCAAAGGAAACAATGTTCCCACCAATTGTCACGCCCGGCAGTGAACGCACAACCGAACCCGTGGCAATAATGCAGTTATCAAAAGTAATGATTTTACCTGTATCTTTACCCTCCCGCACTTCAATGGTTTTAGCGTCTTTAAAAACACCTAAACCATTGATCTCGGTAATCTTGTTTTTCTTCATCAGGTAATGTACGCCACGCACGATGCCTTCAGACACTTTGCGGGAACGCTGATGAGCAGCCCCAAAATCGAAAGAGGCATTACCCGAGATGCCAAATGTTTTCGCCTCGTGGTTAAAAATGTGGGCCACTTCTGCATTCTTCAATAATGCTTTTGATGGAATGCATCCCACATTGAGGCATACACCACCCCAATACTGCTTTTCTACAACAGCAACCTTTTTACCAAGCTGAGCTGCGCGGATAGCGGCAACATAGCCACCAGGACCGGCACCAAGCACTACTACGTCAAAATGTTCAGTCACATATCCAGAATACGAAAAAATCACAAAAATGTCGCATTTTTCGCCCGAACACTACACGATCGCTAAGTTAACGGAACCCTATTCACACGCTCTTGCTCATGCGTGCTGCAAGAAACCACCATCATCTTCCACCGCTTCGACTGAAATTTTACTGTGTAGTTGGTTGCCAGGTTTTAAAGCATACCTAGGCTCTCGCTCAACGTACTGGAGGTGGAAGATCCCAAGTTCAACAGAACACCCAAGATTTCATTAAGTTTGATGGTGATGAGTTCAACAAAAGATAGGTCCCGCATGAGTTTCTCCTTAGATCAATGTGGCTTGAAGCCTTTGACAGTGATGACATGAACAATTCATGTATAGAGCATGTGATCCATTCAGGAAAACCACATGAGCTATCACACGAATATGTGTTCTTCTCGTTCCTTCTTATTTATTACCACTGTCATTCTTCAGCGTTACATGGTAACTATGCAACCATGGGGTATGTTTCTCCCCCCAAATTGGTCCCCCTTATCTATTAACACATCATGGTAGCCTGCAGGCCCAACCGAAAATCGTTGAAGTTTCCATTAGTATCAAGACAATACCCCCTCATGGAATGCTACTACCCCCAGGTGGCGGGGTAATTTCTCACTAGGTCCAGCGTATTGCTGGTTTAACTTATGTAATAAACAGGGGTACCTATAGATATTTTGCGACTCGATGCTCTATCATCAGCCTTATCCTCAATTGTTTTAAGTCGATAAGACTTATAGATGAGTGCGTGTTGTCACAAGCTGATGTTTTCCGGCACTGTTAACAACTAAGCACAAACAACCGATGGTAAATACAGCATCTGTAACGTCTTACACGCTCAAATAATGATCACAGCTTTGGCTGAATGAATCAGTCAAACACACAATAGGAAAATTCGTCTATGAAGCTCACTCGTACATTAGCCGCTACTATTGCCGCACTTTCCCTCTTTGCCGCCACACCACATGCTGCTTTTGCCTCCGAAGTGACACCTGCACAGATCGCCGGTAATACTCCGCAATCCGTAATCAAGGTGGGCAAAAAAGAAGGCGAAGACCCTGCATGGCGGAAGAAACTGGATGCCAACGACAATCGGGTTACCGAAATGTGGGCAACCTCACCCGCCATGGATAACCGAGAGGTCCCACTTGTTGTCATCAAAGCCGCCGACGCCAATCGACCAGTCCTCTATCTCCTCAATGGCGCAGATGGTGGTGAAGGTAATGCTAACTGGATAGCTCAAACAGACGTTATTAATTTCTACAAAGAAAAGAATATCAACGTGGTTATTCCCATGGCTGGTAAGTTTTCTTACTACACTGACTGGGTCAGTGATTCAGCCAAGTTGGGCGGCAAACAAAAGTGGGAGACCTTCTTAACCAAGGAACTCCCTAGCCCCTTGGAGAAACTACTCAAAGGTAATGGCAAACGGGCCATCGCTGGCATGTCCATGTCTGCGACGAGCTCTATGTTGCTTGCTGAGCACAACCCGAAGTTTTATGACGGCGTAGCATCGTTCTCGGGCTGCTATGCATCCTCCAAGCCAATTCCTGCTGAATTCGTCAATGTCACTCTCAATCGTGGTGGCAGTTCCCGGGAACAAATGTGGGGTCCCCTTGGTGGACCGGAATGGCAGCGTAATGACGTCCACGTTCAAGCTGAGGGGTTGCGTGGCTCCCAAATTTACGTATCCAATGGCACTGGCCTGGCCGGTGAATGGGACATGCCTAATGGCCCTAAGCTCCGAAAGGCCGATCCCTTGGTCGCATCCGTAAGCTCCTCGATTCTCGTCGTTGAGGGTGGCACTATTGAGGCAGCGACCAACGCCTGCACGCATGACCTCAAACAGAAGTTGGAAAGCATGAAGATTCCGGCTAACTTTGTCTTACGTAACACTGGTACCCACTCTTGGTCGTACTGGGAGCAAGATCTGCGGGACTCGTGGCCGACATTTGAGAAGGCTTTCAGCTAAAATAGTAACTGGTTTTCTGCATTTCAGTAGAGGCAAGCCAGGAGTAACATTATTACTCCCGTAAAACCCCACTATTTACCGCGTTTAGTGGGGTTTTACGCATGTATGCTCTCTGTGGCCTCCAACCACACGCAACTTGATGGAATAACGCAATAGTGGTACATGCAAAACATCAGCAGACACCCCAGCACCCTATTTTTACCCCCGATCCCCCCATGCCCCCAGTTTTCTCCCATTTGATGAACACCATGTGTCTCATCTCATACCATTTTTCTGCGATGCTGTAATGCTATATGTAGCTGGCCATCAGTGAAACGTGAATCACAAATCCACTCAACTAAAAGATATAAACATGAATGACACAAAGCTGAATGATGTGAAACCACATCAACCTCAAGTGGAACAATCAATGCGGTGGCTATCAGTTGCTACTGCCATTGCTGGTATCTCCGGCTTTGCCGTGGTCATTATTCCCGGTCGAGCTTTCGGTAAAGAATCAACTATCTCCATAGAGTTCCTTGCCTACTGGGGGTTATTTTTTACAATTACGGGAATTATTACCGGTCTGACGCAGGAAACTACTCGGGCAGTCACTACAGCTTTGGAAACCCAAAAGCCTAGAGATAACTATGATGATTCACACGGAATAAATCCCATCACCACATCCACGGGAAAAAACTTGGCTCAACCTATCATTATTGGTTTGTGGATCGCCTTGGTCACCATGGTTACCGTCATTGTTGTGGCACCACTGTGGTCGCCGCGGATTCTGTCGCAGCATAACCTTGTAGGCATTATCCTGATGGCGGTTGGTTTAGCAAGCTATACCGTGCAAGCCACTATCGCTGGCCTCATTTCTGCATCTAGATTATGGAATCGTTACGCGTTACTCATCACATTGGATTCCGTCTCACGGATGGTGTTAGCGATTATTGCCTGGATTTTTGGCTGGAAACTTGTGGCGTTCTTGGTGGTCACTGTGCTGGGGGCAGCATCATGGCTGGTGTTGGTAACTTTTAGCTCCCAGGTGCGTGAGACTTTGCGGTTACGTGCGGATGTTTCCACTAAGCAGTTTCTTCAACGTGCGGGTTTCGCCATGGCGGCTTCCGGGGCAACCGCGGTACTTATTACGGGCTTTCCGACCTTGGCAAAATTCACCCATCCTGATGTCACACCTGTTGGTGAGGTGTCAGTCAATGTGGTGTCTTATGGGGTGATCTTGACCAGAGCACCATTATTGGTGCCGTTGCAGCAGTTTCTATCTGCCTTGGTCGTCCGGTTTGTCCAGCATCGTAATAAACCACTGCAGGCACTATCGCAACCATTCTTGCTGATATGGTCTGTTGGGTTATTGGGAAGTTTTGCCGCATGGTTGATTGGCCCATGGCTCATGGTGGCCGTTTTGGGTGATGCGTATGTTATTTCAGGTCGATCACTCGCATTATTCACCCTGGGCGCAACATGCACCGCATCACTGATGATTACTGGTGCCGCCGCAATGAGTATCGATAAGCACCAGTATTACCTTTGGGGATGGGCAACAGCCACACTGGTGGGTATTTGCTTTCTCGCTTCACCATTATCGCTAGAAAATGGTGCCTGGTTAGCATTATGCATTGGCCCGCTCTGTGGGCTGGTGGTGCATATGGTAGGAATTTTTACGGCACGAACGAACTCATCAAGCTTATCGACGTCTGTAGCTTAGGCAGCCGCATGCCCGGATGAGTCTGGATCTGCGGGACCTGGTTCCGGTGCTTCCGGGGTGGTGATCAGGCCACGCAGTTTCGACAACCGGTATCTGCGGGCCTCTCGAACAGCATTTTGCAGGTCAATTACGTTTTTAACCACCATTGGCTGGCATCCTTCTACCACAAGATTGCCCTTGTCATCTGCTACCGCCAAGAGTGTCACATCTGGGTCAACAACCGCATGAACGTGATCGTACAGGTAATCGGCGACTTCTTTACCAGCGGTTTGGGCAGCCTCAGCTACCTGTTGGTTGAATTGGGGTGAGTTTTCCTTGTCTATACGGATGATGATTTCCGTTCGGCCGTCATTCAGTTCATGATGCACCAACCGGCTTTGTTGTTGCTGTTTCTTCTCTTCTCGGGCTGCAACCCGAGCTTCTTCAGCCGCCCTGGCTTCCTCATCCACATCGAGGCGAGCGGCTTTCAGCGCTGCGCGAATGATGGTGGTTTTCACCCACTCATATGTTTCCTCATCGCTAGTGAATAGATTATAGATGGCTGGTTCTACCTCCATTATTTGGTCATCGTTGAGACCAGCAAGTTGTTTACCTATGATGATGAGGCGTTCCAGGTCAGCCGTGCCTGCATCGTAAATACGGGCACGTATGTCGGGGAGAATGGTAAGAATGTGTGCAGTGGTCAGCAAATGTTTGCCGTTGGCTTTGGTGAGTCCAAAACCATCACAAATCAGCATGAGTGCTTCATCGTAGTGTTCGTCGTAGATCAGCTGATATTGCAGGAGATGGTCCAAAACAGCGCGATTGTAGTATTGCGTGGCAGTCTTAAATGACTTGAATGATACGGTTTCATTGTCATCAGCAATATCGGGGGCGAGTGTTTCAACAATTGCGGGAAATTCTGCTAGCGCGGACTGACGAAGGGCTGCCTGGCGTTGTCGACGCTGGTTTCGGCGAGCTTGATGGTTTCGGTGGTTTTTGCGGTTGCGTGACATGGTCATCGTGCTCCTTAGACCTATATGGTGACTGGTAGTGGACTGGGAATTTGTCCCTTTAGCACCAGATTAATCAGCGCGCAACCATGCTCGCTAAGTAGCACAAAAGTTATCCACAAGTAAAGGTGCTATTTTCTAGACATATATCTTGAGCTGCATAAATAAAAATCACATTTAGGTTACACTACACCCGAATACCTGTGGAATTCTACAAATATGCTACTTCTTCCCCGTGGGGTGTGTCGTTTTTCTGCCGACTGGACCCCGTATCATTAACTCTTATGAAGATGCTTGTTACAGGCGGCGCCGGTTTTATCGGCACCAATTTTGTGCGGCGCACACTAACTACTCGTCCAGAATATGAGATCACAGTCTTGGATAAACTCACGTATGCCGGAAATAGCAGTAATCTCACGGGACTTGATGTTCACTTCGTGCAGGGTGATGTTGCTGACCGGGAGCTCGTCGATAAGCTAGTAAAAGCTTCGGACGTTGTGGTGCATTTCGCGGCGGAAACCCACGTTGATGCTTCGCTGCGGGACCCGGCGGCGTTTGTGCATAGTAATGTTGTGGGAACGTTTGCGCTGCTTGAAGCCATACGAAAATATGATACTCGGCTGCATTATATTTCCACGGATGAGGTGTTTGGCGACCTGGAGCTCACCGACTCCCGCAGGTTCACGGAAACCAGCCCATATAACCCATCGTCACCATATTCCGCTACGAAGGCTGGTGCGGATCATCTGGTTCGCGCATGGATCAGATCGTTTAATATTCCTGCTACGCTTTCGCACTGCTCCAATAATTATGGACCTTACCAGCACATTGAGAAATTCATTCCCCGCCAAATCACAAATATTCTCACCCACCGGACGCCAAAACTGTATGGTACTGGTGCGCAAATCCGCGACTGGATCCATGTGGACGATCACAATTCAGCGGTACAGCTCATTCTCGATAATGGCACTATTGGGGAAAGCTACATCATTGGCGCCGATAATGACCATATAACAAACAAGCAGGTCATCTCACTTATTTGCGAACTCATGGGGCTCAGCCCCGACGCTTACGAACACGTAAGTGATCGCCCCGGGCACGATCAGCGCTACGCCATGGATTCTACAAAGCTACGCACCGAATTGGGGTGGCAGCCGCATTTTACCGACACCAACACCGGCATGCGGACTGGGTTAGCGGAAACCATCACCTGGTATACCGAAAATCGCGCGTGGTGGGAACCGCTCAAAGCACAGGTTGAAGCAAATTACGCCGCGACCGGACAATAATGGAAACCAATTCGAAGCAATAGCCGGAAAGTAGTGCCAATAACCATGAAGTCACCCACCCCTTTTTCTGCAACATCCACACCTATCGCCGGATTATATGTCCTGCATTTAGATGTGCGGCCGGATAATCGTGGCTGGTTTAAAGAAAATTGGCAGCGGGAAAAGATCGCAGCGATCCCGGAGCTCAGTCAGGCATGCCGGGAATTCCGCCCGGTGCAAAATAATATTTCTTTCAACGCCCAACCAGGGGTTACTCGGGGTTTGCATGCTGAACCGTGGAACAAATTTGTCACCATTGCTCAGGGCGAGGTTTTTGGCGTGTGGTGTGATCTGCGTGCCGACTCCCCCACTTTCGGCAAGGTTTTCAGCACTAGAATCACTACTGAGCAGGCAGTTTTCGTGCCGCGGGGGGTGGCAAATGGTTTTCAAGCATTAGAGCCATCCATCTACACGTATTTGGTGGATGCACACTGGTCGCCTCAAGCTCATTACAGTCACGTCAATTTAGCGGACCCCGCATTAGGTATTTGCTGGCCAATTCCGCTGGATAAGGCCGAAATTTCCGCCGCTGATCGCACTCATCCGCTGCTTGCCGACGCCACCGCTGTGCCTCCCGGAAAGATTCTGATCACCGGGGCGGATGGTCAGGTGGGGCGGGCTTTGGCCACCCAGTTTCCCGACGCAACATTGTGTAACCATTCGGATTTTGACCTCACCGCGGATTATCAAGCTCTTGAGGATGCAGTGAATTGGGATGAGTATGCAGTGATTATTAATGCGGCAGCCTACACCGCGGTGGACCATGCCGAGATGGATAGGGCCCGATGCTGGGCGGTGAACGCAGCAGGTCCGGCAAAACTGGCTCGGCTGGCAACAAATCATGATCTTACCGTGGTGCATTTTTCTACCGATTATGTATTTTCCGGCGATGCACCTGGGGATCAGGATGAAACCACCCCGATTGCTCCCAGTAATTTCTATGGGGCGAGCAAGGCTGCTGGGGATGCCGTGATCGCGTTGACCACGAAGCATTATATTGTGCGTACCAGTTGGGTTGTGGGGGATGGTAAGAATTTTGTGACCACCATGGTGCGTCTTGCGCAGTCGGGAGCTCATCCAGCCGTGGTGAATGACCAGGTGGGACGATTAACGTTCAGCACTGATATTGCCCAGGCAACAGCGCATTTATTGGCCGGGGAGCATCCTTATGGGGTTTATGGTTTCAGTAACAGTGGCCAACCACAGTCGTGGGCGCAGATAGCTCGCCGGGTTTTCGAAATCGTCCAGGTTGATCCTAACCACGTGATGGAGTGCAGCACGGAAGAATACACCGCGCGGGTTTCCACCCAGGCTTCTACGGCATCGCCCACACCGACGGCGCCGGCCACAGCAGCAGTACCGACGCCGGTGCTGGCGGTGCGGCCGAAAAATTCGTGCCTGTCATTGGCGAAAATCGAAGCGACCGGGTTTATTCCACCGCTGTGGGAGGCTCGACTGGAAGAATATGTGAGGAATCTCGTGGCACCTGATCCATCATCGTTCAATAGTGAAGAGGCAGAGTGATGAAAGGCATTATTCTTGCCGGTGGTACCGGCACTCGCCTGTACCCAATAACCCAAGGGATTTCCAAGCAGCTCATGCCCATTTATGACAAGCCAATGATTTACTATCCCTTGTCGACACTCATTCAGGCTGGGATCAGCGACATTCTCGTCATCACCACCCCTGAAGACCAGGGTGCATTTCAGCGACTTTTAGGCGATGGCTCGCAGTTCGGCATTCGTTTGACGTATGCGGTACAGCAGCGACCGGAAGGGCTAGCGCAAGCTTTTATTATTGGGGCAGATTTCATTGGTGATAGCAGTGTGGCCTTGGCGTTGGGGGACAACATTTTCCATGGTTCCCAATTTTCGGCATCGTTAAGTCAATGCCGGGATCCACAGGGAGGCATCGTATTCGCCTATGAAGTGTCGGATCCTAGCCGTTATGGTGTTGTGGCGTTTGATGAGTCCGGTCAAGCATTATCTATTGTGGAAAAACCGCAACATCCGCAATCAAATTTTGCGGTGGTGGGATTATATTTCTACGACAATTCGGTGATCGACATTGCCCACACCATTACCCCCTCCACGCGAGGTGAGTTAGAAATCACAAGCGTGAATGAAGCGTATTTACGGCAAGGAAAATTGCAGGTCCAAAAACTAGCACGGGGTGACGTGTGGTTGGATACCGGAACATTCGATTCCATGAGTGAGGCATCGTCTTATGTAGAAGTTTTGCAGAAACGCACGGGCATTATTATTGGTTCACCGGAAGCTGCCGCCTACCAATCTGGGTTTATTGATGCCGAACAGCTGCAAATTTTGGCTGCACGATTGGACAAATCCGGGTACGGCAAGCTACTACGAAACATTTTATAAAGATGTTCAATATGAAAGGCTAGTGCTTTTATGCCCACGTCCGTGCCCCCTGAATCCGCCACCCCCATGCCGGGAGCATCAACACCTACAGTGAGCGTGTTGATGAGCGTATACCGCAACACTCGTGCCGACGAGTTGACCGCCGCATTGGATTCCTTGCTTCAGCAAACCCGCCGCGCCGATGAGATTCTTATCGTGGAGGACGGCCCACTCACGCCAGAATTATACGAGGTGCTAGAACAGCATTGCCGCGAGCATCCTACCAGCAAACGGCTACCGCTACCGGTGAATCAGGGGCTGGGCCCAGCATTGCAGGCTGGGTTAGAAACCATTGAAACGGATTTCGTGGCCCGACTAGATTCGGATGATATTGCCGCACCGGAACGATTTGCTCGCCAGTTGGCGTGCTTTACCACAGGCCAGAATCTTGATGTGGTGGGCTCTGCGGTATCGGAGTTTTACCATCATCCGGGAGACACCAATAATGTGCGTGCGTTACCGGAAACCCACGAAGCGATTCAGCGTTACGCCAAGATTAATAATCCGATAAACCACCCCAGTGTGATGATGCGGGTTTCGGCTGTGAAGGCCGTGGGTGGGTACCAAAATGTGCATTTCATGGAGGATTATGATTTGTTTGCCCGACTGTTAGCCCATGATTACCGGTTTTATAACATCCCGGAGCCGTTAACATTTTTCCGGGTATCAGACGACCAGTTCCGGCGGCGAACCAGTGCTGGTATGTGGGCGGCAGAGCGGCAGTTGCAGCGTAATTTAGTTACCTATGGCCTGGTTTCTTACCCCCGTTCGGTTGGGAATTTTATCATTCGTATGTCCTATCGAAAAATACCCCATGGGCTTCTTAAACGTGTTTATTCACTGCTGTTTCACCGTTCTTCGCAGTAAGCCAGCCGCTACCCCCGCGGTACGATGAGTCCATTATGACAATGCGATACCAATTGAACAGTAATAATTCAGCTGATTTTTCTGATACTTGGCTGATAATTCCGTGTTATAACGAGGGCCAGGTCATTCAAGGTGTCATTGAAAATGCTCGGGCTGTCTTCCCTAACATTGTTGCAGTGAATGACGGTTCACACGATGATTCGGCTTACCGCATTCATGCGGGTGGGGCGCATTTGGTAAACCACCCGGTGAATTTAGGTCAAGGGGCAAGTATTCAAACCGGGGTGGAATATGCCCGCCAACAGCCGGGGGCACGGTATTTCGTGACGTTTGATGCGGACGGCCAACACCAGGTGAAAGACGTGATACGGATGGTGCAACGGTTACGCACCGAACCGCTGGACATTATCGTGGGAACCCGGTTTGGACGCCCCAAATCTGACCACGATCAGGTTCCGTGGATTAAACGCCTAGTGCTGCAAACCGTGGTGTTATTATCACGGAAAACCCGCAAGTTAGGGTTGACAGATGCTCATAATGGGCTACGGGCTTTCAATAGACGAGTGGCTGATGAGTTGAATATTCGGATGAACGGGATGTCGCACGCATCAGAAATCGTGTCACAGATCGTGGACAACCAGTGGCGGGTGTCGGAGGAACCGGTGGATATTTTGTACACCGAATACTCGATGAGCAAGGGCCAATCATTGATTAACGGGGTCAACATTCTAGCTGACGGGCTGTTGGTAAAGGAAAATTTGATATGACAACTATAGTTCAGGCATTATTGCTGGCCACCACGATTTTATTGGTGCTATATTTCCTCACGAACCGTCGTAAAGCGCGGGCAAAAGCCGGGGTGAAACTAGGGTTCGTGCTGCTGGTGTTATTGGCGATTTGGGCGGTGTTACGGCCAGACGATGTGACGGTTGTGGCGCAGGCTGTGGGGGTCGCCCGGGGCACGGATTTAATGCTCTATGTGCTCATCATGGCGTTTGGGTTTACCACATTGTCAACGTGGATTCGGTTCCGGGAGCAAGAACTACGATACGCACAGCTAGCCCGGGCGATAGCACTACAAAATGCGGTACGGCCGGAGGAAGAGTTTCTCACATAGGTCACCAGACCATTAAACTAATGCCAGTTTTGGCTGATCTAAGGAGTATGCATGGCACAAAAACTCTTGCGGCTCACCCCTCCGAAGGTGGTGCGCCTTGTCATTATATTCGCCATCATCGTGGCTGGTATTTTTGTGATCGGATATTATGCGGGGTATTATAAAGTCTCCACCGCGCAACACAACCAGGCGGATTTACGCACCACAGCAACCTCCGAAGCCGCAAAACGGAAAGATTTCGCACCGGCAGGCACCGGCAGTGTGAAACCAGTATCGGACCCGGCACAGTTGGATGCGTTCATTGTGGGCCCCGGCGGGGACATCAAATCAGAGAATGACGTACTCAATGTTCATCGGCGCAACGCAAAAGACCCATTCGCGGTGGGGGCGGTTGATGCACCAGTCGTCATTTCCGAGTTTTCCGATTTTGAATGCCCATTTTGCGCCCTATACGTCAATGGTGCGCGAAAACAGATTTTATCGGAATATGTGGATCAAGGACTGGTGCGGTTAGAGTGGAACGATTTTCCCATCAACGGTCCCAACGCGGTTGCCGCGGCAAAGGCTGGACGAGCAGCGGCAGCCCAGGGCAAATTCCACGAGTTCCACGATGCGTTATACCAAGCCTCTGCGGGGGTGAAGGGGCATCCAGAAAATAAGACCGCCGATTTTGTGCGATTCGCCAAAGAAGCCGGGGTTCCAGACCTGGCAAAATTCGAAGAACAAGCCACCGACAGCACATACGACGAAGTAATTAAGAAAGCGCAAGGGTATGGGTCATCGTTAGGCATCGATGGGGTGCCCGCAGCATTGGTGGGAACCCAGTTTGTGAGCGGAGCCCAGCCCATCGAGGTATTCCGGCAAGTCATCGAAACGGAACTGGTCAAGGCAAAGGCCAAGACAAAGAGTGCCTAGTCACGCATAGCTGTCGTGGGCTGCTACTCCAAGGCAGCCATGGATGGTTACTAGAAAAACATGATCATTCACCGGCATAAATGGCGTACGCCGCTAATAAAACACCATGCCTTTTCGGGGGTAATTCTCATGGCTGTAATAGGTATCTTCTGATAGTAAATTCCCAGGAAATGCTATGGTTAGGCCGCTGCGCACCGATCAGCATAATAGGATGCTGGAGGTAGCAGCGTAACCTTGTCACAGCAGACGTCGATAAGTAAACAAAAGATACTTTTGATGACGGTTAATTTCTACCCATGGTTAGCTTCTTCACCGTTGTGATCAGTGTCAATCCCTCATTGGCCTTGAACTATATTACGGAGATACGCCGCTTATGAATAAACTTGCTTTTACCAAATTTGCCCGCACCATGGTACAGCTCAAGGATTTAGTGCCAGCGTTGTTGAAGTCTGGGGTCATTTCCACCGAAGGCGGATTAAAAGCAATGCTGGCAACGCCACTGGTGCTTGCACGGTATCGGTTCACCACGGCACGAGAGGTAGAACAAGGCGCCATTGCTTGTCCACACCGCACTGCGCTTATCGACGACTCCGGGTCACTGACGTACTCCCAATTGCGGGCTAACGCCCGAATATTTGCCGCCTACCTGCGGGACACCATGAACGGCAATATCCACATGGGGGTAATGGCACGCAATGGTCGAGGAATTATTTATCCCATGGCGGCCAAAGGGTTCGCTGGGGCAACCATATATTTGCAAAATATTGGCTCGTCAAAGGAACAATTGACCAATTGTCTGAAACGGGACGGCGTCAACATTCTAGTCATTGATGAGGAGTTCATCAACCGGTTTGATGCCGACGCAATGGATATTCCGGTGATTATTGCGCATCGGGATTCGAACCGGGATTACGGCTACCCGGACTTAGAATCAATCATCGCAACCTATATTCCGCAGCAACGCCTACCGTTCTTCCCGAAACACGGCCCGATTGTAGTCATGAGCTCGGGGACCACGGGCACGCCAAAGGGGGTTGTGCGGGTAGAACCGGTGGCGCCGACGGTGTTGGCGGGAATCCTGACAAAGGTACCGTGGCGCGCCGGGATGCGGGTACAGATCACCGCATCAATGTTCCATGCGTGGGGGTGGGCGGTGTTCAACATTGCGCTAGGGATGCGGGGCACCATTGTGACGCACCGAATTTTCGACCCGGAACGGGTATTCCGGGATATTGATGAGGGCAAATTGGATGGCATGTTATCGTCACCGATTTTCCTGAAGGATTTGGTGAATCTGCCGGATAACGACCGGTATGATTGCTCCAGTTTGAAGTTTATTTTCTCTTCCGGCAATGCACTATCACCCTGGCTTGTGGAAAAAATGCATGACCGGTTTGGGAAGAATTTGTGTAACCTCTATGGGTCGACGGAAATTTCGGCGGTGGCGGTGGCCTCTATGGAGGAGATTGCGCAGCACCCAACCACGTCGGGGCCGATCTGCACTGGCACGGATTTCATCATTTTGGATGAGAATGATCGCCCCTGCCCGACGGGCACCCCGGGGCGGATTTTCTGCTACAACACGGTAACGCTGCGTGGCTATACCGACCCGAATATTCCCATGACCCAATATGGGCATTTAATCCAGATCGGCGACCGGGGTTATTTGGACGAGAACGGGTTCTTGTTTGTGTTGGGCCGCGCGGACGACATGATCATTGTGGGTGGGGAGAACGTGTATCCCCGCAGCGTGGAGGAAGTTTTGGAGGAGATGCCGGGCATTGCGGACATGTATGCCGGCGGCGTCGAGGATGAGGAAACTTTCAAACGCATCGCGGTGTGGGTGGTACGATCCGATGATTATGCAGGGCAGAACCTCACCACGGAGGCGATCCAAAACTGGGTGTTAGACCGACTAGCAGCCCATTCGGTGCCCCGGGACGTGCATTTTGTGGATTCCCTTCCCCGCACCGCCACGGGCAAGGTCATGCCGCGGCAACTGGTTCCACCGCAACACTAAGGTTAACGCCGACGAAAGTTCATACGGGATTATGTGGGGGTTGTCCGGCTAGGTAGGCCCGTCCGTACTCCTAGTGAAGCTGCTGGGTGGTACGGAAATAGTCCACGGTTTTGGCCACGCCTTCGACAATGCTTACCCGCGGTTCCCACCCCAAAACGTCGTGGGCATGCTGGTACGATAGGGCCGACCTGGGCACATCACCAAGGCGGGCGGGAGCATAGTCGGGGGTGTCGGGGGCACCGGCGGCCCGGGCCACTAGGGTATGGAGCTCCCGGTCAG
Source organism: Corynebacterium matruchotii (assembly GCF_011612265.2). Taxonomy (NCBI): domain Bacteria; kingdom Bacillati; phylum Actinomycetota; class Actinomycetes; order Mycobacteriales; family Corynebacteriaceae; genus Corynebacterium; species Corynebacterium matruchotii. The sequence goes on from NZ_CP050134.2 coordinate 2,455,777, forward strand.
AGGTTTCTATGCTAGTGCCAATATTGAAGCGATCACCGCCACCGATGGGGCCGGCCGCCAGGTAGAATGCGCGCACCACATCTTCAACATAAACATAGTCGCGGGTATTGCCGCCATCGCCAAAAATGGTGGTGGGGTAACCGTTCAAGAGTCGTTGGGCGAAAATCGCCACCACACCGGCCTCACCATGAGGGTCTTGGCGCGGACCATACACATTCGCGGGGGCTATGTGTGAGCAGTCGAGACCATAAAGGTGGCGAAAGGTATTGAGGTAGATTTCGCCGGAGATTTTTGCGGCGGCGTAGGGGGAATGCGGGTCGATGGGGGTGTTTTCAGTGACGGGGAATTGCTCGGGTTTACCATATATGGAGCCGCCGGATGAGGTGAAGACAATTTTCCGAACATTGTTTTTTCGGGCGGCTTCGGCAAGCCTGATTGTGGATATGATATTGGTATGGGCGTCGAAAAGCGGCTCAGCGACGGAGCGCCGAACATCAATTTGGGCTGCGAGATGAAAAATAACTTCTGGTTGTGTGTCGACAATGAGCTGTTCCAGGTCCGAGTCGAGTAGGTCCTCCGTAATGACCCGAACGTTACCGCAGGCGAGCGCGTTATCAAGGTTAGACATCTTGCCACGGGAGAGATTGTCAAAAACAGTCACGCTGTGGCCGTGAGCAACAAGGAAATCAACCAGATGTGAACCTATAAAACCGGCACCACCGGTAACGAGAACGTGCATATGTTTAATGTACAGGTAGATCAGTTAGACTGCTTTCCAAATGTTTTGCACATAGTAAAGAAAGGTTTTAGGGGCAAGCCATGAAATTACGGTATTGGACGGTACGCGCGGTCCCCAGCGCTAATAGCATCACCACCATTGGCATTGGTGTCATTGTCGAAGACATGGCCACTGGGGAGATCGCCGCAAGGTTTAAAAAGGATTCCTCCCAATTGGCGTACATGGAGTCACAACAATCCATCATGCGGCTCGCCGATGAACTAGAACAACATGTGGTGCATCTCGCTTGCCAACATCACAGACACAGTATTGGTCATGAATTAAGCGTCAATGGTTACCTCGCATCATTGATGGACTACTGGAATAATATGCTCATCATTGACGAGCCAAAACAGGTGGATTCGACCTCGATCGAGCAGGCAACCCAGCTATTATTCGTCACACTCATTGGCGACGAACACTATTTGGAGCATTCCCAATTAGAAATCCAGGCCCGGGACATGGTGAAGGCAACATATCGGCGCCATAAGCAGCTAGAAAAGAACATGTATCTGCCCGCATCGGTCGATGTTGACGGGTTTGAGATACCACTGAATTTGGTGATTATAAAAAACGCAAACGTTTTCGAGCTTAATAGTGTGTTTTCGTTTGAGAGCCTACACCCGCAAGAAACCATATCCATGGTGGAGGCATGGACACTCAAGATCGATAAGCTACGCACAAAAGGCGGCCGGCTGCATACCGATAATCATGTGATTAGCCTGGCAAAAGACACCGACATTACCGCGGTATATTGGCCACCGAAAACCCCACGGCAACATGAGGTGTTTGACTCGGTGACGGTGCCGTGGGCAGGCTTGGGGATTACGGATATACCGCTAGCCGAAACCGACGAGCACGCCGGGGAGCTTGCAAAACGATTGGATCAATAACACCACCCCACATGCCCGACCCATAAGGGGGTATTTAAGCAATTTTTCCACCACACCCATATAGAAACCGCTCATGGCTGGATAAAATTTCTCTTAAACATTATTTACATAAATTTTAAAGGATTCGGTCATGCCCCCAAGCGGTTATGATGCACGCCCCACGACCGACTGGTACGGCCAAAGAGTTGTGTCGACTGCGGACCACGCCATCGTGTTGCGGGAAATTGTGGCGCATGTGCCACGAAGCGGCAATTTTAGGCTTTTCGACGCCACCCTCGTGCTGGAGATCGACAACCCGCAGGCCTCATCAGGCTATGCGGTATCAGTTCGATGGCAAAGCCAGGTTCTTGGCTATCTTCCCGATTCCGACATTGAACCTTATTTCCCCGAACTGGCCCGGCTCGCTGCCAGCGGAGTTGACGCCGTCGTCAAGGCGCGATTGTGGACGAACATGGACGACCCAAGCCACACGCCGGGCTCTGAGGAGTTCACGGTCACGGTTGGGGTGCAACCGGCGGGCGAAATCGTACCGTTGAATGATCCGCCACTGGCACAGTGGGTGCTGATTCCTCGTGGTACGGCCATTACCGCAATCACTGATCGGCAGATTTTCAAGGTGGCAAAAAACCGGGATAGCGGGCATTATCTTGTTACCCTCCACCTTATTACTGGCGGCATTGAAATCCGGCTTGATGATAAATACATTGGCACCTTGCCGGCTTCTACGAGCGAGAACATGCGCGCACTCGTGGAATCTTACGACAAGCAAGGCCTTGTTGTCGCATGTCACGCCACCATTGATGTTCCAGATGTGCTGGTGGATGTCAATCCAACCTATAAGGAAACGGGGAAACCGTTAGTGTCACCGCTTCCCGCCTTGGCGCCTTATCGAAAACATCCCCGTGACTATCACATACCTGGGCGGTATCAGAAATCACGCCGCCCCTCCCCTGCTGCGCCACCTCAGACAGCGGCGCAACCTACACGTGTATCTCAACTCCAGCAGCCCCAGCCTCAGGTCCAAGCGGCTTCCGCGTCGGCAAATGCAGCACCGCCGCGTAATACGAGTCGCCAGGATTTCGCGGCATCGGCCCCAAGCCCACAATCAGCTCAGTTCTCACCCGCTCCACCAACCTCGCAGTATCGGGGTACTGCCGCGGCCGGCACGGCACCGGCTTCCCGCACGAAGCACCGGCTCATACCACTAATAGTGATAACTGGTGTTCTTTTCTTTCTTATTATTGTGCCGGTGTTTATCTCCTGCGTTTCGCAGCTCACGGATTCCGCAAGCTCTACACATTCCACAACCGGAAGCAGCTCAACAAGCGCAACGTATTCGGATGAATCCAGTGTGAGCGAATCGACCAGTTCCGCCAGCGAAGATTATGCGTCCGAGTCTGCCGAGCCAGATATTTCCGATTCGGATTTAACGGAAGACACAAGAAACATGACCGGCACGACGGGAATGAACGAGAAAATCAGGGGGTGGAGTGTATTTCAGGCTCGTGAGCTGTGCCATAGGAGGGTTGCCCAGCAGTTACGGTCCCCCCAATCGGCAACGTTTGAGTCGGAATCCGAGTTTGCGGCACGGCCGAATGCAAACCCACCCGGGTGGGTGCTTGCCGGGTATGTGGATTTGCCGCAACGTTCCGGGATAGTGCGGTTGACATGGGCGTGCGCGGTAGTGCCAGTAAGTTCGGATAGCGCACAGTCCCGGGCAATCCTCGTCAGGTAATTTTCAAGCAAAGAAGCAGGTGATATTCATGCGTAGACATGCTGCAATTTTTACGTTGGGTTGTGTGTTTTTAGCAGGCTGCCAAAGCGCACACAGCACCCCGGCGCCGACGGCGAAACCGGTGACTGTGACGGTGACCACGACTGCGACTCGCACAGTTACCGTCAGCGTTACACCTTCTGTCTCAGCGACGGTCTCGACGACCACGGTGCCACGGACGCAGGAGGCCGGTGGATCGCTGGAGGATAGCGAACCCTATGATGGGTACTCTTACGAAGATGATTATGAAGATGACTACGATTCGGGAGTGGGAGGTTATTATCGCTCGGAGCCAAAGTTGTTTATGCATCGCAATCCGGGTAATAATGTCGTGCCGAAAATCCCGAGTCAGAAGCGATATAATTCGACGCCCAACCATAGTGGTGGCAGTAAAAACAGTGGTGGTACTGGTAGCGGTAGAAGCAGCGGCGGCGGTAGTAGTGGAGGTGGCCGGCGACGTTAGCTTATCGACGCCAACGCCATACTAGCAAAGCATGTGAAAAAGAGTAACTTTGCGCCATGATTAGCAATGGTCTTCGTATTTTTAGGACACCTCCATATGGAGGTGTCTGTACATGAGCACTAGCCAAAGAAAATTGGATTTAGTAGTCTTCACTTAAAATTCAGAGTTTTTCTAGTTCTCACAGGAGGATCATATGACTTCACCATATAACTCTGGTGACCCTAATTTCCAACAACACGACTCAATTTTCGGCCCTCCGCAACAACAACCGGGTGGTCCTGGTCCAATGCCGCAGCAACCGCAGCCGGCTATGAATGCTGGTATGCCGCAGCATGTTCAGCAGGTTGTGAATGTGAATCTGACGGCTGCTCAGGTTCAGGGCATGGCTGGTGCCGAACCGGTGCAGCACGTTAAGAGTTTTGGGGTGTATATGATGTGCCTGGCTTTTGGTGGGTATATTGGCGCACACCACTACTACACCGGCAATATTGGCAGAGGGCTGCTGTACACCTGCACCCTCGGTTTGTTTATGTTCGGCTGGTTGGGTGATCTGGTGAATGCTCGCCGTAATTTCAACCGGGAGATGGCTTCCCAGGGGATTTTATCCGCCCAGTACCGAAGCTGATTCGCCTTTGGAATATTGCCATAGAGTATAAACCCCAGCTTACAGTGTCTGGGGTTTGTACTGTTTAGTTCGTAGTTTGGGGGTGGAACTACCTCCGGATGGGCGGAGAATACGATAGGTGGCACATTCCCCCAGCAGTCCAGTGTTCAGTGCCGGTCTCATCAACGAGCTTTTAACTTTAGCCGCATTATTTCTCCTTCAATAGCGTGTCGACAATGATGTTGAGCGCTACCACTGTAAGCAGCATGATACTCTCCCAGAGCCGGCCCCCTACGAGGGGGAGCAGTACTGCCGCGATGGGCAGCACAATGTAGCAAAACACGACATGACGCTTTGACATGATGGCCTCCCTTCTTCTGATCCGTGCGGTAGGGTGGTGGGGGTGACCCCCGGTTCAGGATGGTTCGCGCTTCCTGAACCGAGAGAGTCACCATCGGCGGTGCCGGCCTCGGTAGTGCTTAGATTTTCTCACGAGCCATTGGGCGATGCGGAACTACCTCCGCGTGCGCGGAGAATACACACCACGGCAACCCCACCACCACATTTGGGAACTACCTCCGCGTGCGCGGAGAATACCTTTAATATGGTTCAGGCGCTGGTGCTGTTTCGGAACTACCTCCGCGTGCGCGGAGAATACGCTAGGAATATGCCATACTTGAAGAGGTAAAGTTAGTTTTATTCCTCTTGATAAGTAATGAGGTAGATCATTATGTACACCCGTGAAAATGCGCCGCTAACACCAGAACAGCGAAAACACCTGGATAACGTCTTGGCCAATTCCCGTATTGAGGGATATGAGATTACCGACCAGATGATTGATGATGCCATTAGGATAATCCTAGGGGAAAAAACCTCAGATGAAATCCGGGATGAGATCCTCCAGCGCTATGGGGTAACCCCAGAAACCACACCTGACACATGAGTGAGTACGATGACTGGAAGCAAGAAAACGACCGGTGGGAAGCCTATCTCTACCCCAATGGAGTCCTACGCAATAAACTTGGTATTACCAAAGCTGCAAAATGGCACAAAATGGAACGTGAATTCGTTGCAGCTCGAAATAATGATCTTCGCCCTAATACTGGGCTTACTACGGGGAATGTTGGGGAGGAGCTTTTTGCTGGAACTACCTCCGCGTGCGCGGAGAATACGGGTGCTAGATAGCGACCCCGGCACCGGGTATGGAACTACCTCCGCGTGCGCGGAGAATACCACGGACGACACGGAAACCATCAACATGCATGGGAACTACCTCCGCGTGCGCGGAGAATACACGGGCGCCAGGGCTTTACCCGCATCAAGCACGGAACTACCTCCGCGTGCGCGGAGAATACCAAATCCGAAAGAATGTCCGATGCCCCGCCTCGGAACTACCTCCGCGTGCGCGGAGAATACTCGGGGATAAGGCAATGGGCTTGCACCCAGGCGGAACTACCTCCGCGTGCGCGGAGAATACGGTCACCATCAGGGTCGAGGGCTTCCAGCATGGGAACTACCTCCGCGTGCGCGGAGAATACCTGCTTCCAGTAAAGCAAATGATTCCACCGGCGGAACTACCTCCGCGTGCGCGGAGAATACCGTGGTGCTGCAAGATGCCGACACGGGGGAATCGGAACTACCTCCGCGTGCGCGGAGAATACGGATCACGATAGCGTGGGGCTGTTCCAGCAACGGAACTACCTCCGCGTGCGCGGAGAATACGGGTCAAACGCCCTGATGGGGACGTATATAGTGGAACTACCTCCGCGTGCGCGGAGAATACGCTGCGGGCTGTGGTGTTTTTGTAGATTCCGCGGAACTACCTCCGCGTGCGCGGAGAATACAAGGAGGCAAGCGTGTATGAGATGACCTACGTGGAACTACCTCCGCGTGCGCGGAGAATACTTTTTTGGTCACCGGGTCGTTGGGGTCAATAAGGAACTACCTCCGCGTGCGCGGAGAATACTAGCCCCCAATAAGGTTGCATAGATGGTCATAGGAACTACCTCCGCGTGCGCGGAGAATACGCGGCCACGATGCGGTGGTAGGTGTCCAGCATGGAACTACCTCCGCGTGCGCGGAGAATACAGCACTGCCATTAGGAATGGATCGTATTTACCGGAACTACCTCCGCGTGCGCGGAGAATACCTTTTGGTTGACTAGTTTTGGGGGTGATGGTTGGAACTACCTCCGCGTGCGCGGAGAATACCGTTTTTTTGGGGCGAGTATTTGAGGGGCAGCGGAACTACCTCCGCGTGCGCGGAGAATACAGATTAGTGCTGGTGACGCTGCGGATTTGCAGGGAACTACCTCCGCGTGCGCGGAGAATACAATCCCTCCAGGTCAATATCCCAGTCGGAAATGGAACTACCTCCGCGTGCGCGGAGAATACTCGGCGGGGGTAGCGACCTCCTGTATCCAGTGGGAACTACCTCCGCGTGCGCGGAGAATACGATGTGCGCAATAAGCTCTTTTCGCCAAAAGCGGAACTACCTCCGCGTGCGCGGAGAATACCCTAAATGAGCTGGGTCTTTTATAGCATGATTCTCAAAAACGGGCCAAATTTCGCTCTGGAATCTGGATTTTATGGCCGAATTATGGGGTGAAGATTCCACAACTTCCAATCCCTCATGATAAAGCCTATTCAACCGCTGGGAAAACTCATCTACACCAACAGGTGGAAAATCAGAAAGAACACGTCATCTAGCCTGTCTTTCTTACTTCCAAAAGATGGTCATGCATGTTAATGCCTCAAGAAGCTGAACCACATTTCCCTGCAACCGAATTAGCTTCGACAACCAATACATTAGCCATGGGCTTACCGCCCTAGCAGCCCAGGCCAACACCTCCCAGCCGATCGGCCCACCCTGCATGCGCGGAGAATGCTACTACCTGCACGAATCTGCCCCCACCCCGACGTCGTAAAGCATGCAAAGAACCCCAGCTCACACGTATTTTGAGCTGGGGTTTTGATGGAGCCGCCTGTGGGAATCGAACCCACGACCTTTTCATTACGAGTGAAGCGCTCTACCGACTGAGCTAAGGCGGCACGAACCGTAATTGGTTCAAGCGGTGATTGTACCTTATGGCGTGTCGGTTTAGAAAACCATGGGTGGTGTTCCTGGTGTTCGCGCATGTTATTGCACGTTGCATGCTTTACGGATTCGGCCAACCATGGCGTCCATGGCGGTTTCGGCCCGGACGTTGTGGGTGATGTCGTCACGGCAGTGGCTGATGGCTTCGATACAGGCCAGGAGGTTGGGTTCGCCAATGGTGCTGAGTTCACCGGCGAGCCCTTGCATGTCGGGGTGGATGGGGCTCACCTGGGCGTGGGCAGCGATCATGAGGGCGTCACGGTAGATTCCGATGAGGTCGACAAGTTGGGTATCGAGGGCGTCGCGGATAGCGCGGGTTTCGCGCCGTTTTTGGAGTTTTTCCAGTTCTTTGATTTGGCCGGCGCTGCCCCGGAGGGCTTTGTGGGCACCGCGCCCTTTGGCTCCCATGCCGAGGGCGGTGCGGAGTTTTTCTAATTCTTGTTCGTTGGTTTCGGCCAGGGAGTTTTTGGCTTCGTCGGTGGCGGTTTTCACCAGGCTGGTCACGGCTTGGAAGGCTTGGGATCCGTGGAAGATGAGTTCCGCCAGGTTGAGAATGTTGGTGCGCCGGATCTGGGATTCCTGGTGGTGGAGGAGGTGGCGGGCCCGCCCAATGTGGTTTCCCGAGGCCATGGCGGCACGGCGCGCGTCGGCTTCGGTGGCGTTGTCGGTGCGGGTGAGGATGGCTACGATGTCGTCGATGCTGGGTTGGGGAATGTAGAGGTGGCGGGATCGGGACAGGAGGGTGGGAATAATGTCTTCGGGGTCGGTGGAGGGGGCACAGAGCATAATAACCGTGTGCGCCGGGGGCTCCTCCACGGTTTTCAGGAGGGTGTTGGCGGCGGCGTCGGTAAGCCGGTCGGCGTTGTCGAGGATGACGATGCGCCATTTGCCAACGGTGGGGAGCATGGCGGCGGGGGTGACGACTTCGGTGCGCATGGTTTCGACGCCAATGGTGAGTTCTCGGGGGGTGATGTGTACCACGTCGGTGTGGGCGCCTCGTTGCACTTTACGGCATTGTTCACAGGTGCCGCAGCCGATGATGTGTGGGTCGGTGCATTCGAGGGCGGCGGCGAAGGCGACCGCGGCGTTGGATCGGCCGGATCCGGGTGGGCCGGTGAAGAGCCAGGCGTGGGTCATCGCGCTGCTCCCACCACTACCGCCACGACCGGCACCCTCACCATAACCGTCATGATCGGCACTTCCCATCCCACCGTCACCACGGCTAGTACCACGGCGGGCGGCTGCCGCGGCGGCGCGAAGGGTGGGGGCAACCACAGCTGCTACACCCATTTGGGCGAAAATATCATTGTCCACTCTCTAATAATATGAGTGATTTGGGATGAAGGTCTACCACGAATGTGTGGTTTTGCGGTTAAAGTAGTGAGCATGCAAAGACTGTGGCGTGCCATTCGTTGGCTGGGAGGAACCTCTTGGCCGTTGTATACGGCAGCAGTGTTGGGTACTAACCTTTTGGCCGCGGTAGGCGTCATTGCATTTCTGGAGTTTCTCCTGCCATTATCGGTGATCGACCCGGATATCATTCCCCTGCAGGTCTCCGGCACGGTCTTGGGGGTTGGGGTCGCCTATATTGTGGTAGCAGCCATTATCAGCATCGTTACTTCTTTCGCATTATTCCGGCCGGTACTTGACTGGCAGCGGCATCCCGACCGACATGACCCAAATATGGTGCGGAATTTAGTGATGCGCATCCCATTTTATCAGACGGTGCTCACGTCATTAGTGTGGGTGGTGGGGATTGCCATCATCACAGGTTTCGCAACCCGGGGGTCGAGCACATTGGCGATCACGGTGGGTGTGACCACTTCGTTGGGGGGCGCGATGGCGGCCATGGTGACGTATTTAGAAGCGGAGCGACTGGTGCGGCCGGTTGCCGCCCTGGTGTTGGCGCGCCGGTTTGAGGATTCCACGCTGGAGCCACCGGTCACGTATCGGTTGCGGTCAACCTGGTTGTTGACTTCCGCGGCACCAATCGGTGGGGTTTTGTTATTGGTGTGGGCACACTACACCCAGTTTTTTCCCGCGTCGTTAGCACAGTTATTACCGGCAATCGTGGTGTTGTGTCTCACGTCGTTAGTGTTGGGGTTTATTGGCACCACGCTGGTGGTCATGAGCGTGGTGGACCCGATCACCGAATTGCAGCGCGCTATCTATCGGGTGCGCCGGGGAGAAACGGATGTTGCGGTAGATATTTACGATGGCGCGGAGCTGGGGGTGCTGCAGGCTGGTTTCAATGAGATGATGCGAGGGCTGCAGGAGCGACAGCGGGTGCGGGACATTTTTGGCCGGTATGTAGGCATGGAGGTGGCTCGACGCGCCCTAGAGGAACGCCCAGAGTTGGGGGGTGAGGATCGGGAGGTGGCGGTTATTTTTGTGGATGTGATTGGTTCGACCACGTTTGCCGTGACCCATGAACCGGAGGAGGTGGTGGTGGAGTTGAATAAGTTTTTCGAACATGTGGTTGCGGTAGTACACCGAAATAAGGGGATTATTAATAAGTTTCAGGGGGACGCGGCACTGGCGGTGTTTGGGGCACCGATTACACTGTCCGATGCGGCCGGCCATGCGCTCAAGGCGGCGCGGGAGCTGCGGCAGGAGTTGCAGCATATGCGGCTTCAGGCGGGTATTGGAGTGGCGGCCGGCCATGTAGTGGCGGGGCATATTGGGGGACATGACCGGTTCGAGTACACGGTGATTGGGGACGCGGTGAATACGGCGGCTCGACTGACGGAAATCGCCAAGGGCACCCCCGGTCGAGTGATTACCAATGCTAGCACGTTGGCAAAAGCCAATGAAGCAGAACAGGCACGGTGGACGCTCATGAAGTCGGTGGAATTGCGGGGCCGGAATATGATGACGCAGATTGCCCGGCCTATCCGCCCAACGTTGGCGGACCGTTCGTAGGATCATCCCCAACAAATCACCCCCAATACTCACCCCCGTTCGGTGTAGTTCTTACCAAAAAATTGCACCTATTTTATTCCGTTGGTCACATTTCTCTACATAAAAACAATAGATCACATATAGGTGCGGGTATGTTTAATAACTGATCGCACAAAACCGTCACAATCGTACAAAACCGTACGGAACATAGAATAGAGAAAGGATCCTGGCAATGACACCCACAGGCGCCACAAGCGCTGCCGGTCCGGCGAAGCCCAGAAGCGGCATCAAAGAGCTGACCGTCCGGGGGATTATTCTCGGCGGGTTGATTACATTGATCTTTACCGCGGCAAATGTGTATTTGGGGTTGAAGGTGGGGTTGACGTTCGCCACCTCGATTCCAGCCGCGGTGATTTCCATGGCGATATTGCGGAAGTTCCAGGACCATTCGGTCCAGGAGAATAACATTGTGCAGACGATTGCCTCGGCGGCAGGCACATTGTCTGCCATTATTTTCGTGTTGCCTGGTTTAGTCATGATCGGGTTTTGGTCGGGGTTCCCCTATTGGACGACCGCCATTATTTGCGCAGTCGGCGGCACATTGGGGGTGATGTATTCCATTCCGCTGCGCCGCGCCCTCATCACCGGCTCGGATTTGCCGTATCCCGAGGGGGTGGCCGCGGCCGAGGTGTTAAAGGTCGGTGACGATCATGCCGACGCCGAGGCCCAGAAGGAAAATAAGGTGGGCCTGCGGGTCATTATCGTGGGCAGTCTGGCGTCGGCAGGCTACCAGTTCTTGTCGTATCTCAAGGTGGTGGCCGGCAGCGTCAAGACGGTGTTCCCGCTGTTTGGCGGGGCGTCGACCGTGGCCACGTCGCTGTCGCTGGCTCTCATTGGTGTGGGGCACCTGGTGGGGTTGGGTGTCGGCATCGCCATGATCGTGGGGTTGCTCATCTCCTACGGGGTACTGCTGCCGGTCTTCTCCGCCGACGCCATGGGCTCCGGTGATATTTCCGAAATCGTGAAGACCACATTCAGCCAGGAAGTGCGGTTTGTGGGTGCCGGCGCCATGACCGTGGCCGCCATTTGGACGCTCGTGAAGATCATTGGCCCCATCATCAAGGGCATTAAGGATTCGCTGGCATCGTCGCAGGCCCGCAAGTCCGGGGAAACCGTGGCGTTGACGGAGCGGGACATCCCCTTCAACATTGTCATGGGCGTGATTTTGGCCTGCATGGTGCCCACCGGATTATTGCTGTATCTGTTCGTGCAGAATTCGGAGATTTCGCACCACACCACCACATTAGTGATTTTGAGCGTGGTGTTTGTGCTGGTGACCGGCCTGGTGGTGGCCGCCGTGTGCGGCTACATGGCCGGGTTGATCGGTGCTTCGAATTCGCCGATTTCGGGCGTGGGCATCATCGTTGTGTTGGCTTCGGCGCTGCTCATTAAGGTGGTGACTGGGAACGAGCACGAGACGAACGCCCCGGCCTTGGTCGCGTACACGCTGTTCACGGCGGCGGTGGTGTTTGGTATTGCCACGATTTCGAACGACAATTTGCAGGATTTGAAGACCGGCCAACTGGTGGATGCCACGCCGTGGCGGCAGCAGGTGGCATTGATTATTGGCGTGGTGTTCGGGTCGATTGTGATTCCGCCGGTGTTGCAGGTGATGTTGCAGGCCTTCGGGTTCGATGGCATGGCGGGCGCCGGCCCGGACGCGTTGGCCGCACCGCAGGCGGCATTATTGTCGTCGGTGGCGAACGGTATTTTCGGCAATTCGTTGGATTGGAACATTTTTGGCCTGGGCGCGCTGATTGGCGTAGGCGTCATCATTGTTGACGAGATTCTGCGGAAAACCACTGGTGGTAAGCGGTTCCTGCCGCCGCTGGCGGTGGGCATGGGCATGTACCTGCCGATCAGTTTGACCCTGGTGATCCCCATTGGCGCGGTTTTGGGCGTGGTGTACAACAAGTGGGCGGACAAGCATGAGAATTCGGAGTCGCTGCGCCGCATGGGCACGCTGCTGGCCACCGGTTTGGTGGTAGGTGAATCCCTGCTGGGCGTGATCTACGCCGCCATTATCGTTGCCGCCAATAAGGAAGAACCGCTGGCCATCGTGGATCTCGGCGGCGTGGCCGACGGTTTGGGCATTGTGGTGTTTGCCGCGGTGTGCTTCGGCCTGTACCGGTGGTTGCAGACCAGCATTGCTCCGAAGGCTCAGGCCAGCAAGCCCGCCGATTAGCTCGCTTTGCGACGCCCAACGGTGGGTTGCAGCAGTTTCAGCCCGGCCAGTCCCGACACACACAGCGCAATCATGACGCCGAGGGATATGCCGATATGGCTGGCAGACCCACCGGAGTTGCCGAAGGCCACCAGCCCCGAGGTCGCGTAGTGCAGCGGCATGAGGCTGGTGGCTAAAAGCCAACCGGTTGGGATTGCGGTGGTTGCGGCCAGGTTCCAGGCCCACCCCACGATCCCCACCTGCGCAAGCGCGGTCATGAGGGCCGCGATCTGCCCCCACATTCCGCCGAAAATCCGCACCATGAGCGATCCCGTGAGGATCGATATCATTCCCAACAGCAGGGTGATTGCGGTGATGCCGGCCACCTGCCCCGCACCCAGGCCGAAGCCCACCATGAGGCACAGCAGGCTGGCGGTGACCGCCAACCCGACGAGCGTCACCACCACGGTGAGCAGTGTTGCCTTGGTGTGGATTCGGCCGCTGCCGCGAATGGTGGCGCCGAAGAGCACCCCGGCGGCGATGAGCACCGCATACATTGGTGCCAGGGTTCGGGTGTCGGTGTCAGTGTGGGATTGGGCAGTTGGTAGCGCCCGCTGGATTTCCCCGATTTTCGCCTGGGTGTTTTTGGCCATGGTGTCGATTCGGGCAGAACCGGTACGCAAATCATCGACGCTCTTCAGGGCGGTCTCCAGGTCGGTGGTGGCCTTCCCCAGGCCGGCGTTGAGGTCTTGCGCCCCCTTGGTGGCGGTGTAAATGCCGTCATGGTAGGCCTGGCCGGGCTCCGATAATTGTTGCGCTATCTCCCGCGACCCGGTTTTCATCTCCTCTAGCTGGGATTTCGTCGTGTCGTCCAGGGTGAAGGTGGTGGCCTGCTGCCGGAGGGTTCCCAAATCCTCGCGGAGCTTCACCGTGTCCGGGTCTTGGGCGTCCTTAATGCGTTCCAGGTAGCCGTCGATAGCGACCACGATTTGGCCACGCACCGCTTCGAACCCGGTCACCTGGTTGACGGCGGTCTCCACCCCGTCGGCGACCTTCGTGGCGCCCTGCCCCATCTGCCCGGTGGCGGCCTGCAACTGGGTCATGCCGTCCGAAAGCTTTTGGGTTCCCTCCTTGCCGTTGGTGAGGGCGGTGGATATATCGTCGGTGCCGCCAGTGATTTTGCCCACCCCGTCGACAAGCTGCTTGGTGCCGCCGGTGAGCAAACCGGCCTGGGAACTGGCCTCACCCGTCGCGCGGCGGGCGTCGACAAGCACGGAATCGTCAACAATGGTTGGGGCCCCGGCGCGGGCGGTGCTGTCTGACCAAGTGTCGGCGGGGTCGATGCCGGATGCGAGGGAATATATGGCTCCTACCAGCACGGGGAGTGCCACGATGAGTGCGGCGATGGCGCGGCGAACGACGATGGGCCCGGGTTTCATACCTTGAAATGTAACCATTTCTTTAGGGAATCTCAGCGAGGCGCACCGCGGCAGACTGGTAGGATTAACAAATGTTATTGTCGTTCAAACATGAAAGAAGGCGCCGCTCGCCCGGATTGTCATACGTGTTTTATGCGGGTCGGTGGGGCCACCCAGCCTGGTAACAGGTGCTGGGGGTGAAAAATCTGTGTCCTTAATAATTATACTTGGTGTGGCAGCGGTTGCGATCGTCCTCTCCCCTGTTTTGGTGAAGCTTATTGGCACGAAGGCGGGATATCCGCTGGGTATGCTAGCTCTTGCCGACACTGTTCTTCTGGCCCGCGAGCTACCCAGAGCATTGGTGGAGCCTATTACCATAAGCTACCCGTGGGTGCCTGGTGCGCTGGCGGATATTGGTTTTAGTGTGCGGCTTGATGGTTTGTCCGCTATTTTTGCGCTGCTTGCGTTGGTTGTTGGGGCGGTGGTGTTCCTGTATTCCGCCGCGTATTTGCCGGCCCGGGGTGCGGGTGCCACGAATTTTTATACGCTCATGACGGCGTTTATGACTTCGGTGTTGTTGCTGGTGCTTGCCGACGACGTGTTTTTGCTGTTCATCGCCTGGGAGTTGGTGTCGCTGGCGTCGTTTATGCTTATTGCCCGGTCTGGTGGGCGTGGCGGTGAGGCGGGGTCGCAGCGCACACTCATTTTGACGTTCATTGGTGGTTTGACGCTGTTGGTGGCCATGAGTATTGCCGCTACCCAGGCCGGCACTACCTCTATTCATGGGATTTTGCGTTCGAGTTTTTGGGTGGATAAGCCGGGGCTGACGGCCGCGTTGGCGGTGTTGGTTGCGGTGAGTGCGTTTACGAAGGCCGCCCAGTTTCCGTTCCATTTTTGGTTGCCGGAGGCGATGGCGGCCATCACCCCGGTGTCGGCGTTTCTGCATGCCGCGGCCGTGGTGAAGGCCGGTATTTATGTGCTGCTGCGGTTTTCCACGGTGTTCCATGATGTGGCGGCGTGGAATTATTTGCTGATTACCATTGGCATGGTGACCGCGGTCATGGCGTCATTATTTGCTATTGGCCAGACCGATTTGAAGCGACTGACCGCCTATTCGACGGTGTCGCATTTGGGGTGGATTGTGGCGACGATTGGGGTGGGAACACCGTTCGCGTTGGCTGCCGCATTGGTGCACACCATCGCCCACGGGTTGTTTAAGTCGTCGTTGTTCATGCTGGTGGGGGTGGTAGATCACCAAACCGGCACCCGGGATATTGAGCGGTTGGGGAGTTCGTGGCGGCAGTTGCCGTTCACATTCACGTCCACGGTGATTGCGTGTGCCGCGATGGCCGCGGTGCCGCCCACGTTTGGGTTTATTTCCAAGGAAAGCATGCTGACCGCTTTTGAGCAGGCCCCGTTGGATAATGTTGGGGTGGTTGTGCTACTGGGGGCGGCCACGGTGGGAGCATTGTTGACGTTTACGTATTCCGCCCGGATTGTTGCCGATGGGTTTATTGATGGGGATCGGGACATGAGTGGGGTGCGGGAGGCCCCATTCTTGCTGTGGTTCCCGGCCGCGCTTCCCGGGTTGGTGACGGTGCCGCTCGCAGTGTTGGCGTCTGTGGTGGAGGGCCCGATTGATGCCGCCGTGATTACTATGACAAACACCGACCCACGGGCACATGTTGCGTTATGGCATGGGGTGAATACGCCGTTTGTGCTGTCCCTGGTGGTGTTGGTTCTTGGGGTTGTGGGGGTGTGGTACCGGCAACGGATTTGGCGGGTGGTGACGCACCGCCAGTTCTTGCCGGTTGATGGGAACCAGCTGCTCAAGCTGGGGTTGCAGTCGCTGTCGGCTGCCGGGAAGTCGTTGGGCCGGATGGCGGACACGCTCAGCCCAGCGCGGCATCTCGCGTTGCTGTTTGGGTTGTTTATTGTGTTCGGCGCGGTCGTGGGCATCAATGGCCTGTTGGGGGGCGGCGTGGATGGGGTGGCGTTGCACCCGCGGGTTCCCGGTTCGGATCGGGTGACCGACTTGTTGCCGTTGGCGATTATTGTTTTGGCTGTTGTGATTATTGTGCGCACCCCGAGGCGGTTGACGGCGGTGGCTGGTATTGGTGTTGCCGGCGTGGGCGTGACATTGCAGGTGTTGATGTTGGGTGCCCCGGATGTGGCACTCACCCAGTTCTTGGTGGAGTCGTTGACAGTGGTCATTATGATGCTGGTGGTGCGCCAGCAGCCGGAGCGGTTCCACCCGGAGCATCGGAAGTCAGCGGCGTCGAAAAGCATGCCGATTGTGGTGGCCGTGGGCTTTGGGATTGTGACGTTCTTGGGCTCGTATCTGCTGGTGGGGCGGAATGATCGGAGCGATTTGGCCATGTGGTATTTGCAGAATGGTCCGAAGGTGACCGAGGGCGATAATGTGGTGAATACTATTTTGGTGGAGTTCCGCGCATTTGACACCATGGGCGAGTTGAGTGTGTTAGGCATGGCGGCGATTGTGATTGCGGCGGTGGTGACGTCGATGCCGCGGTACCCGTTTATGCGGGGGACACATCCGGCGCCGATTGGGCATGCCGAGTTGAATACGATTCCGATGAAGACACTACTGAAGATTATGCTGCCGGTTTTGGGGGTGTTGAGTGCGCTGATTTTCTGGCGGGGCCATAATTCGCCTGGTGGCGGGTTTATTGCCGCGTTGGTGGCGGGTGGTGCGCTCATGCTGGTGTATTTCTCGTATCCGCGGGATCAGCGGGTAGCGAAGGTGAATGTGCCGGTGATTCTTACCGGGTGCGGCATTATGACCGCGGTGTTTTCCGGCGTGTTGGGCCTTATGAAGGGGTCGTTTTTGTTCCCGATTCATGGGCATTTTTTGGGGCAGCATTTCACCACGTCGATGATTTTTGATTTGGGCGTGTATTTGGCGGTGTTGGGCATGTTGAGCATGGCGGTGAATGTGTTGGGTGGTTATTTGCGTCCGGGCATGGAGTATGAGGATTTAAATTTCACCCGGGTGGATTCGCCGTTGGTGTCGACGCCGGTGGTGGGGGTGGATGCGCAGCATGAGCCGGCGCCGGAAACCCCGGAGCATAAGCGGATTGTGGCGCAGGCGCGGCGGGATGCGGCGTTGTTGAAGTTGGATTCGTCGAGGCATATTGCGCAGATCATGGCGTCCAGTGATCCTGATGCCGACCCTGGTGGTCCTGGTGGGGATCCCGGTGGGGGCGGGTCGCCGAAAGCATCGGAAGCGCCGAAGACCGGGCCGGAGGAGTTATCGTGATTATTCCCCTTTCTATTGCCATTCTTGCTGGTGGTGGCGTTTATTTGGTGATGCAGCGGAGTATGCTGCGGATTATTGTGGGGATGACGCTTTTCAGTCACGCCACGAACTTGTTCATCATGTCGACGGGGACGACAACGTGGCGGGGTGAGCCGTTTCCCTCGTTGACGGATTTGCAGGATGCGGCCGACCCGGTGCCGCAGGCGTTTGTGTTGACGGCAATCGTCATTGCCATGGCGACCACGACGTACATGTTGACGCTGTCCGGGTTGGGGAGTTCGGATGATACGACGGCGCACGCGGTAGCGGATGAGGATTCGCCGTTGCAGACGTTGGGCCGGTCGACGACGATGGCGGAGTTAGCGGCGGCTGATGCGCACGCGGCGAAGCAGGAGCAGGTTGCTTATCGACGGGCCCAGGAGGCCCAGCGGAAGGAAGGGCACTAGATCATGGTGGTGTCGCAAGTAATGACGGCCGCAACGGTCACCGTCGCCCAGGCCGCGGTGGGGCCGATTCCGGGGCAGCCGCTCACTCCCCCAGCTGTTTTGCCGCTGTTTTTGGGGGTGCCGTTGGCACTCATGGCGTTGGCGGTGCTGGCCCCCTGGCGGCAGGCCCGGAATGCGTTAAGCCTGGTGGGTCCCCTGATTACCGGGGCTGCGGGTGCGTGGCTGTTTAGCTACACCGCGGCCCATGGGACGATCGCCCACTCGGTGGGCCTCTATGTGGGCGGGGTGGCAATCCCGTTTGCCGGCGACCAGTTTTCGGCGTTGATGATTGTGACCGCCTCGGTGGTGATTTTCGTGGCGAACTGGTTTGCGATCATCGTGGGGGAAACCCGGGCCCGGTTTTATCCAGCATTGTCGCTGATGCTATTGGCGGGGTGCATGGGCGGGTTCTTGACCGCCGATTTGTTCAACTTCTTCGTGTTTGTCGAGGTGATGCTGCTGCCGTCCTACGGCCTGCTGGCGATGACCGGCACGTGGGCCCGCATGTCGTCGGGGCGCACGTTTGTGCTGGTGAATTTGACCGCATCCACCATGCTACTCATCGGGGTGTGCTTCATTTACGCCACGGCGGGGGCGGTGAACATTGCGGCGCTGCGGGGGGCAGCGGCCGGCAATGGACCAGTCACGGTGGCGGTGGGTATTGTGGTGTTGGCCATGGTGGTCAAGGCCGGCCTGTTTCCGGTGCACACGTGGCTGCCGCGAACCTACCCGCAGACGTCGGCAAGCGTCATGGCGTTGTTTTCCAGCGTGCACACCAAGATTGCCGTCTATATTCTATTCCGTATTTATGTGGTGATTTTTGACCTGGATCCCCGCTGGATGTGGCCGATCGTTGGGTTCTGTGTGGTCAGCATGGTAGTGGGGTCGTTCGCCGGGTTGGGGGAGAAGTCGCTGCGCCGGGTGTTGGCCTACCAAATGGTGGGTGGCATCCCACTGATCGTGGTGATATTGGCGTTCAGCTACGGCCAGCCGAGTGTGGCGTTGGCGGCAGGCATTTTCTACATGGTGCACCACATGATTACCGTGGGGTCGCTCATTCTCACCGCCGGCGCGATCGAGGAAACCTATGGTGAGGATCTGTTGTCCCGGCTGTCGGGCCTGGCCCGGCGGGACCCATGGGTGGCCACGGTGTTTGCCGCGGGGGCGTTTTCGGTGGTGGGGTTCCCGCCGTTTTCCGGCCTGTGGGGCAAGGTGCTGACCGTGACTAGTATCGCGCAAGCCGGATCACCGGTGGCGTGGCTGGTGATCGCGGTGGTGGTTGTGACGAGTTTCGCCGCGTTCATTTCCATGCTGCGGGTGTGGCGGAAAGTGTTTTGGGGCGCGGAAATGAACCGGCAGCGCATCCCAGAGAATCTGCGGGTCCCCGCCTACCGGATTGCGCCGGCCGGCGTGCTGATGCTGATCTCGGTGGGCATGTTTCTTGCCGCCGGGCCCATGGTGCAAGCCACCCGGGATGCGGCCGATTCGCTGGTAAACGTTACCGACTACCAGCATGCGGTGTTGGGTGATGACCTGGCCGATGCGGTGGGCATCCCGGCCCCGCAGGACTCCTGACCGGGTGGTGTCAAAATGGTTTGTGATGTGAGGAGAATGATGTGAAGGGCTTATTGCACGCCGGCTATTACTCCGCCTGGTTGATTGGCCAATTATTATTGGCGTCCCGGGATGTGCTGGTGGATACGCTCACCGGCAATAAGAAACTGGACCCCAGCGTGGTGGCGTACCCGCTGCGGGTGACGAAGGATTGGCAGATCACGGCGTTTGCGTGTTCCATTACGATCACTCCGGGCACGATTTCCATTGGGTTGGATGAGGGGCCATCAGGTGAGCGGCTGCTCATGGTGCACGCCATTTTCGGCTCCGACCCGCTGGCGGTACTCAAGGATTTAGCGCACATGGAGGAAACCCTGGCGCCGCATGTTGCGGGGATTGATAACCAGCTGGAGCGGGCGGCAACGTATCATCCGGCGCCGCGGCCCAGCAGCCTCCGAAACCGAGGAGTGAATTAATGTTCGAATATTTTCTGTGGGTGGCGTTAGGCCTGATCGCGGTGGCGCTTCTAGGCACCCTGCTACTCATGGTCCGGTCCCGGGACGAATACGTGATCGTCGCAATATCCGACCTGGTGTTCTATTCCATGATTGGGTTTTATATTGTGTGGGGCATGTATAACCGCACCCAGATCGCCTACGAAATCATTCTGTTGGCGTCGGTGGTGGGCGGCATTCTGCCCACCATGTCGATGGCCCGTATCATTTCCCGGGGGCGGCGGTAACCATGATAATTGCGGAAATTTTCGCGGGCATACTAGCGGTGGCGGCCGGGCTCATCATGGTGGTCACCATGGTGGGGTTGTGGCGGGCCCCGGATGCGCAAACCCAGGCGAACATGTTGGGGCCCACCACCGGAGTGGCGATACCACTGCTAATTTTCGCCAAATTGGCCTACGACATCAGCCGACACGGGTTTGTGTTCAGCGATGTGGCGCGGGCGCTCATTGCGGTGGTGGCGTACCTGGTGGTGTTGGCGTTGGGCGCGTTCCTGCTGGGCCGGGCGTTCCTGGCCGTGGCCGTTGAGGCCGACCAGGCGGAGTCACAGGACGAGCCGGCGTAGGGTTTCTTGTAAAATCGGTTGGCATGGGCTCTTCTGATCATGTCACCGAATTGGCATTGCGGGCGGGTCGGGGCGATCGGGCAGCCCTGACCGAGTTTATTAAGGCGACACAGTCGGATGTGTGGCGGCTGTTGGCGCATTTGGGCGGCACGGACCGCGCGGATGATTTGACGCAGGAAACCTATTTGCGGGTGATGGGGGCGTTGCCCAGGTTTGCGGCCCGGTCATCGGCCATGACGTGGTTATTATCGTTGGCGCGCCGGGTGTGGGCGGATAGTATGCGCTACGATCGGGCACGGCCCCGGAAGTCGGCCGCGGAGGTGGAGTCGGTGGCGGCGCTGCGGGTGCCGGAATCAAGCTGGTCGGAGTGGGTGGATGTGCGCATGCTTATCGACGCCCTCCCGGCCGAGCGTCGAGAAGCTCTTATTTTGACGCAGGTGTTGGGGTACAGCTATGAGGAGGCCGCGAAGATCGCGGATGTGCGGGTGGGCACGATTCGGTCGCGGGTGGCCCGGGCGCGGGCGGATATTATTGCGGCGGTGCGGCAGAAGGATCAGGGTACCCAGGTCGGAGGACCGCGCGCTAGCTAAAAACCATAGATCACATGACCCTATTTATTAACGGGAAACATCAAGAAAAAACGTATTGACACATGTTAGCGGTATAAGTAAACTTTTGTGAAACACTTTCCTTCAACCCATAAGGAACGACTTTCAAAGGAAGTATTATGCCGATCCTCACCGTTGGTGACCAATTCCCCGAATTCACCCTCACCGCCTTAAAAGGCGGCAACCTGCACGAGGCTAACGTTGCAGCGCCAGAAGATTATTTCGAAACCGTCTCCCTAGACAAATACGAAGGCAAGTGGAAGGTCGTGTTCTTCTACCCGAAGGACTTCACCTTCGTCTGCCCCACCGAGATTGCGGCCTTTGGCAAGCTCAACGAAGACTTCGAAGACCGCGACACCCAGGTGTTGGGCGGAAGCACCGATAACGAATTCTGCCACTTCAACTGGCGCGCCACCCACCCGGAGCTCAAAGACATCCCCTTCCCCATGTTTTCTGACATCAAGCATGATCTTATTCGGGCCTTGGGCGTCGAAAACGCCACCGGTGCCGCCGACCGCGCCACCTACATCATCGACCCGGACGGCATTATCCAATTCGTGTCCGTCACCCCGGACGCCGTGGGCCGGAACGTGGACGAAGTCCTCCGGGTGCTCGACGCCCTGCAGTCCGAAGAAGTATGCGCCTGCAATTGGCAAAAGAACGACCCCACCAAAAACATCGACCGGTTCGCAGAACTCCAGAAAGGTCTCAACTAATGTCCATCGATAACCTGAAATCCGGCCTCCCCGATTACGCCAAAGACCTCAAGCTCAATATCGGCACCCTGGTTCGGGGGAATGTGCTCACCGAACAACAGCTGTGGGGCACCCTATTATCCACCGCCGCCACCACTCGCTCCGAGGTTGTGCTGTCCGAAATCGCCGACGAAGCTCAGCAGCACCTAAGTGAAGCCGCAGTGAAAGCCGCCTACGGCGCGGCATCCATCATGGGCATGAATAACGTGGCCTACCGCGCCAAGGCGTGGTTAGGCGACGACTACGCCCAGGTGCGCATGGGATTGCGCATGAACATCATCGCTCAGCCAGGCGTCGAACAGCCAGATTTCGAACTGTGGGCGCTCGCCGTTTCCGCAATTAATGGCTGTGAGCACTGCACTCTTGCCCACGAGAAAGCCTTAAAAGAAGCTGGCTTCACCAAGGAACAGATTTTTGAGGCCATCAAGGTTGCCGCTGTCGTCCAGGGCATCGCCCAGGCTCTAACTATCGAGGCCAGCCGGTAATAATCGGCACAAACCAGGGAAGGTTTTCCGCCTAAGTGAGAAGAACTTAGGCGGTTTTTCTTGCGCCTTTTTCGGTTGTTGCATACGCAAGCAGCGCAAACGCACTTTTGCTATCATAAAGTTGCACAAAAATGTATGTGTAAAATTTTTATAAAGAATTAATCAAATTAAAATCACATTTGAAGCCTTTTCTTTTTTCTTGTCGTTACTATGTGCACCATGCGCCAACACAATGCAAGAAAAATGACCCTGACCAAAACCATCGCCGCTATCGCAACATCCGTTGCGGTGTCTGGCAGCACCCTTATTGGTGCCCCGGCAGCCAGCGCCCAGCCGGCCGCCCCCGCCCCCACCGCAGCAAGCAGCACCGGGACCCGGGATCTCAATAGCATCCTCGCCTGGTTCAAGTCGTTGTTCTCGGGCTTTAGCTCCTCCAATGGTTCTTCCGACAGCTCCAGCAGCGGCCAAGGTTCCTCACGGGGCTCCAGCAATTCGGGCAGCGCCACCAGCGCACTCTCGTCCCCCACCTCCCCGGCATCCTCGACCGCCTCCACCACCGACCCAATCTTCACCAGCATGCCCACGGTCCCGGACGCCAAGAACACCACCAGCGCTGAGCGACCACCGGAGGAGCCAACAACCTCAGCGGCCGCGGCACCTGCGACCACTAAGGTACAGCAGGATAAGATCGAGGGCCTGACCAAAACCGCCGGCAATGACCCGCTCATCACCATGACCTCCAAGGTGATTGATGAAACCAACCAGCACCGCAAGAGCCACGGGCTCGGCGAAGTCACCCTCGACAACGACCTACAGTCCAAGGCCCAGGCCTATGCGGACGAAATGAAGTCCTATAACACGTCGAACTTCTCCGACCAGCCCATTAACTACCATCACCAGCCGGGCATCGACCACTACGAAAACATCATGTGGGCCCACAATATGCAGCCCGGTTCGATCGACCCATTCGAAAGCTGGAAGAATTCCGACGCCCATAACCGGGCCATGCTTGCCGACGTGCACCGCATCGGCGTGGGAGTCGCCTTCGACCAAAACACCAAGCACTTCTTCGCCGTCATGAAGCTGAAGTAACTTTGCCTGACTGATACCTGACCCATCGTGCCGCACCGGAGACCCCCGGTGCGGTTCTTTTTCACCCCACTTAGCTACCCCCATTTAGGGTCAATCGTTACGGGCTTTTGCGATTCATGCCATTCAATACGGAAATATGCTACCCAAGAATAGGTTTAATTTTCCGATAATCGAGGCGCATATTTCTTTCCCAGGTTCACACGTCGACAAGCGAAAAACCCCACCGTCACCGGTGGGGTCAGCAATCGGGGGGATTATTTCTTGGCGGCGAACCGCTTCCGCACCTCGGCGCCAAGCTGCGGATCAACCTGATCCCAATACCAGTAGCACCGCTGCTCGGTTTCTGGGGAGACCCCCACCATAGCGTTGGTGATATTGTGCGCTAGGCGATCCTTCGCCCCATCATCCATGACCTCCCGGTAGAGAATGCCGGCCTGCCCGAAATCGTCGTCCTCGGGGTGGGCTACGTAGGGGGCGCGGCCCAGGTCGGTACCGTGGGGGTCGGGGTTGATGAAGAGCTCGTCGGCTGCCCCATAGCCGGAGTTGGACGACACCCCATCGTCCAGGTAGCCGGCACCCTTGTCAAACCGGTTGGGGGTGTAGACCGGCGCCGATGCGGGATTGAACTGGTAGGCCATCGGCCCCTGGTGGGCGTAGGTATTCACCGGATGCACCGGCTGGTTGACGGGCAGCTGCCGGTAGTTGGGGCCAATCCGATAGCGGTGGGCATCGGCGTAGGCGAAAGCCCGGGCCATGAGCATGCGGTCGGGCGACAGGCCCACACCCGGCACCAGATTGGCCGGGTCGAAGGCGAGCTGTTCGATCTGGGCGAAATAATTCACCGGATTCCGATTGAGGACGAAATATCCCACGTCGATCAGGGGATAGTCCTTGTGCGACCAGGTTTTGGTCAGGTCGAAGGGGTTGTACCGGTAGGTTTCGGCCTCGGCGAAGGGCATGATTTGCACCTTGACGTCCCAGATGGGATAGTCGCCGCGTTCAATGGCGTTAAACAGGTCTTCGCGCTGGTAGTCGGCGTTCTTGCCGGCCATTTCCTGGGCCTCTTCGTCGGTGAAGCAGTCCCAACCCTGGCGGGTCTTAAAGTGATACTTCACCCAGAAAGCCTCGCCCTTGGCGTTCAGCCACTGGAAGGTGTGGGAGCCGAATCCATCCTGGTGGCGGGAGGTTTTCGGGGTGCCCCGATCCCCCATGAGGTAGGTCACCTGGTGGGCGGATTCTGGGGTGCGGGTCCAGAAGTCCCATTGGGCGTCAGCGGACCGCAAACCGGTGGGCCCCATGCGCTTCTGGGAATGGATGAAGTCCGGGAATTTCATGCCGTCACGCAGGAAGAACGTGGGGGTGTTATTGCCCACGATATCGAAGTTACCTTCCTCGGTGTAGAACCGGACGGCAAACCCGTGCACGTCCCGCCAGGTGTCGGGGGAGCCCTGCTCGCCGGCGACCGTTGAGAACCGTACGGCCACCGGGGTCACGGTGTTGGGCTGGAACAGCTGCGCCTTGGTGTAGGCGGACACGTCGTGGGTGATGTGTAATTCACCGAACGCCCCGTGGCCTTTGGCGTGAGGGTTCCGCTCCGGGACCCGTTCCCGGTTGAAGTGGGCAAGCTTTTCAACGAGGTGAATGTCGTTGAGAACGGTGGCGCCTTGGGGGCCGGCGGTAATGGAAACGTTTTCGCTGGCAACCGGTCGACCACCGTGTTGGTGGGTGGTGCCGGTGAGCTCTGGGCCCATGCCGTTTGTCACAATATCATTGGTGTTCATGGCATCCCTTCCATCAATATTGGGTTATTTCTATAGGTTGGAGTCTGATTTATAGCCTACACTCGAAAGGTATAACTTTTCAACCATGGAAAATTAAAAGGGAAGCCTAATCAAATGTGATATTGGTGGTTAGTCAGGCATGACAGGCCCTATCGCATTACCTGGTGATGATTTTCTGGAACCGAAACGAATAATCGGGAACACCAGTACCATCAGCTTCATGTTGCAAAGTTTCCGGGGACTCGTGGGGCTCTGGGTGTCCAGGGTGAAAAAATTCCACAATGTGGAAGCCGCACTTATTCACATAGAAATGAATGTTTCGTTTTTCAAAATAGGGGGTGTGGGTTTCCCAAACCCGCACGGTGGAATACCGCCGCTCTATGGCCTGCCACGCAGCAAATCCCACACCGCTACCCTGGCTAACCCCGTCGAGGAAAAAGAACTCCAGATTGCCATGGCTGCCATCATGATCGGTGGACACCACCGCCCCACCCACGGATTTCCCTTCGTGGACAACGTGTAACACCTCAACCCCCGGCGCGGCAAACGATTCGGCTAATTCCGCGTCGGAAGGAATGGGTTCGGTCAGGGAATCCCCGAACTCCGCAATGACCGCGGGAGCGAAAGCGGCCTGGAGTCGGCGTTTCAGTTCAGGGAAATCCGTGGGCAATGCTGGGGTAAGCGTGATATGAGACATGAAGTCCCATGATAGACGCATATCCCCGGCAGCCGCGGATTTCCCGAGGCCACCGGGGATACGTGCACTGGTTTGTGCGCTACATGTGTTAGACCAAGAGTTCGGCGATTTGGACCGCGTTCAGGGCGGCACCCTTGCGGAGGTTATCGCCGGAAACCACGAAGACCAGGCCCTTGTTGTCGTCAACGGTTTGGTCTTGGCGGATGCGCCCCACCAGGGAGTCGTCCTTGCCGGCGGCGGCTAGCGGGGTGGGAACATCCACGACCTGCACGCCGGGGGCGCCAGCCAATACTTGCCGGGCCTGGTCCGGGGTGATGGGCCGGGCGAATTCGGCGTGCACCGTCATGGTGTGGCCGGTGAACACGGGAACCCGCACGCAGGTGCCGGCCACCTTGAGATCGGGCAGGCCCAGGATTTTCCGGGATTCGTTGCGGAGTTTTTGCTCCTCATCGGTTTCTTCACTGCCGTCGTCGACCAGCGACCCGGCCAACGGCAATGCATTGTAGGCAATCGGTGCCACGTAGGGGCCCAGGTCGCTAAACGATACGGCGGAGCCGTCGACCGCCAGTTCGGTGGCCCGGTCGCCGGCCTCGGCGATTTGCTTCGCCAGGGTGTCTACACCGGCCAGCCCGGAGCCGGACACGGCCTGGTAGGAGGAGACGTGCAGTTTTTCCAGGCCGGCAACATCGTTGAGGACGGCCAGCACCGGGATGATCGCCATGGTGGTGCAGTTCGGGTTGGCGATAATGCCCTTGGGCACGGATTGCGCCGCCTCCCGGTTGGCCTCCACAACGATGAGGGGCACGTCGGGGTCTTTGCGCCAGGCGGACGAGTTGTCGACCACGGTGGCGCCGGCGGCGGCAAACAGGGGGGCGTATTGCTTGGAGGTGCCGCCACCTGCGGAGAACAGGGCGATGTCGATGCCGCGGAGGGATTCTTCGGTGGCTTTCGCCACGTCTTCTACCTCAATGTCCTGGCCGCGGAATTGCAACACTTTGCCGGCGGAGCGTTCCGAGGCAAAGAACCGGTAGGTGTCTGCCGGGAAGTCGCGGGATTCGAGGATGCGGCGCATTTCCCGGCCGACCTGGCCGGTGGCGCCGACGACTGCAACAGTAGTCATGAAAAAGGTGTCTCCTTATAAATAGTGGGCTGTGAGGATGGCGGTGATGGGCGGGTTAGCGGCCGGTTCCCGCATATACGACGGCTTGTTTGTCGCCACCCAGTTCGAAAGCTTCGTGAAGGGCTTTCGCGGATTTCGCCAGATCGGTTTCCCGAATGAGCACGGAGATGCGGATTTCGGAGGTGTTGATGAGTTCAATGTTCACGCCGGCGTCCCGCAGGGCTTCGCAGAAGGTGGCGGTCACGCCGGGATGCGACCGCATGCCGGCGCCCACCAGGGAGACTTTGCCGATTTGGTCGTCGTAAAGCACATTGCGGCAGGTGCCGTCGTTTTGCAGCCGCATGAGGAGTTCCACGGCGCGGGGGCCGTCGGCGCGGGGGCAGGTGAACGTAATGTCGGTGCGGTTATCCGCAAGGGAGGAAATGTTTTGGATCACCATGTCGATATTGATTTCGGCGTCGGCGAGCACGCGGAACACCTTGGCAGCCTCACCCGGGTTGTCGGGAATGCCCAGCACCGATAGTTTAGCTTCGGAATTGTCGGTGGCCACACCGGTGAGTACTGCTTCTTCCATAGGGATATCCTCCATCGAACCGGACACGAGGGTGCCGGGGTCATTGCTGTACGACGAGCGCACACGAATAGGAACATTGAAGGCGCGCGCGTATTCCACACTGCGCAGCACCAGGATTTTCGAGCCGGATGCCGCAAGCTCCAGCATTTCTTCGAACGATAGCTGATTCAGTTTTTGGGCGTCGGGCACCAGGCGGGGGTCCGCGGTGTATACGCCGTCCACGTCCGAATAGATTTCGCACACGTCGGCCCCCAGCGCCGCAGCCAGGGCCACCGCGGTGGTGTCGGAGCCGCCGCGGCCCAGGGTGGTCACGTCGCGGGTGTCTTTGTTCACGCCCTGGAAGCCGGCGACCAGGCAGATTTTGCCCTGGTCTAAGGCGTCCCGCACTCGGCCCGGGGTGACGTCCACGATGCGCGCATTGCCGTGCCGTTCGGTGGTGAGCACGCCCGCCTGCGACCCGGTGAATGATTGTGCTTCCGCCCCGAACGAGGCAATGGCCATGGCGACCAGGGCATTAGATATGCGTTCGCCGGCGGTCAGCAACATGTCCATCTCCCGCGCCGGCGGCACCGGATTGACCTGGGCGGCAAGATCCAGCAGGTCATCGGTGGTGTCCCCCATTGCTGAGCACACGACCACCACGTCATGACCCTGTTTTTTGGTAGCGACAATCCGTTCGGCGACTCGGCGAATTCGCTCCGCGCTTTCGAGTGACGAACCACCGTATTTTTGTACGATAAGTGCCACGGGCCACGCCCTTCCTCATAAAACTATCAACCTAACGAAAGTCAAGCATACAAGCTAAGGTAGCGGGAAACCAGTCTATAAGCTTTTCGACGCCGGACTGTAGCGGTTAGGCTAGACTGGTGCATGACAATCTTCTAGCCGTAGGCTTCGCCCTCATTGCGGCCTTAGTTATTGCCTGGGGCACCGTCGTGCGTCATCGCATTGCCGCACACCAGCCTGACAATGGCGACTCCCCCATCGTGGCGGCCGCAAAACGGCCCCTCTGGTGGTTTGCCCTGCTCACGGCACTATCCGGTTATGGGTTTCAGGTGCTTGCCCTGGGGTTCGGCACCTTACTCATTGTGCAGCCCGTCCTGGCCCTGACCCTCATGTTCACCTTCCCCATGACCGCGTTCTATGAGAAACGCCGCCTCACCATGGACGAAATCATCGGCGGGGCGCTGCTCACCGTGTCGGTGGCCACCCTGGTGATTTTGGGGAAACCCGTCCCCTTCCACGGCAAAGTCACCTTCCACGATTGGTTGCCTGCCATCATTGTTACGGCGATAGTCATGGGCATTATTTATGCAGCCTCCATCCGAATGTCGGCTCCCTACCGGGGATTATCCCTCGGCGTCATCACCGGCATCACCTATGGGTTTGTGGCCGTTTTATCCAAGGCGGCGGTGAATGTGTTCAACCATGGTGGCCTGCTCATCCTCCTGACCGCCTGGGAGTTTTACGCCCTCATCGCCTGCGCTGTTCTTGGCACCATCATCCAGCAATACGCCTTCAACGTGGGAGCGCTGCGCCTCTCCCTGCCGGCCATGACCACCTTGGAGCCCGTGGTCGCCTTTATTTTGAGCTATGCCGTCTTGGGGGAAAAGTTCCAGGTGCATGGGTGGAATTGGGCCATCATGGGGATAGCGCTCGTCACCATGATTCTGTCCACATTCGCCTTGTCCGCACGCGGCAACGCCTGACGCCTGAGCCTAGATCGCCCATTCGAAAAATACCAGCATAAACACGGAAAAACAGGTGCCGAACGCAAACCATAGCACCGCCGGCACCACCCAAACGGTGTGCCACCCAACCCGGCGCGATAGTTTCTCCAGCCACAACACCACTGGCAGGAGCAGCAGCAGGGCGGGCAGGAGGAGGCGGGGTCGGGAGTGCATGATGCCGTCCGAAAGCAGAACGTTGGCGGTGATTCCGGTGCCGAAGACCCATAACGCCCAGGGGAGGCGTCGAAAAGCGATGAGCATGGCGATGGGGGCGCCGATGATGGACACCACGGAAAGAATGTAGCCTATGTCGTTGAATTCGGTGAGGGTGCTGTACACCCAGTCGACGGTGGCGACCCCCCAGTCGAATGTGGAGTTCCAGCCTTTCGACTGCATGCCGAAATAGCCACCAATGTCCTGGGTGGATGCGGACGCGAACCGAATGTAGGTGATGAGCGACAGGCCGGAAACCGCGACCCCCAGCCAGGCGCGCCAATTCGTGCGGGCGTAGAGCAGCACAATGATGGCGAATGTGGCAACCAGGTCAATGGCGGTGAGTCGCACAAACCCCAGCAGATAGATGAGGACGGTGGTCTGCCACCAGCGTTCCTGGATCATGAAAATCAGCGCCCACACGCACAGGGCCAAGAATGGGGCCTCCGTGTACACCATATTGAAGGTGACAGCCATGGGGGCGCCCAAGAAGAGGATGCCGGCGAGGATCCGGCCACGGTAACCCGCGCCCAGGAAGGCGGCCAGGGCCATGATGCCGGCGGTCATGACGATGCCGGCAATAGCAACAACCAGCCAGCCGCTCGCCACATATCCCAGGCCGGTGAGTAGGTGGACTTGTTGGATGAGTGCCGGCAGGCCGGGGAAGAAGGCGAGCCGCTGCTGGAAGACGTCCGGTTCGGGGCCGCCTTGGCCGTCGCTGCTGAAGTAGCCGTATTGGGCGATGTCCACAAAGTGGAGGGCGTCCCATTGTTGCAGCACATCGGTGAAGGAGTGCGCGGAGGTGAGGAGCCGCAGAGTTCCCAGCCTGATTGCGGAGGTGACGGCGAATAGTATGGCGGCGATCCCCCAGTCCCGCCAGCCGAATGGTTGTGGCTGCCAGCCGGGTATGGCCAGGATTCGGCCGATGATCCCTGGTAGTGGTGGTGATAGGGGTGTGACCGATGCGTCCAGTTGTGCAGGTATGTGCGCTGGTGGGTGTGTTTGTGGGCCCGCGGATGTCTCGGATATCTCGGGGATTTTGGGGGCATCGTGGGACCCAGGGGGCCTAGGGCCCGCTTCTACCGGTTTCTTCGGTGACTTCGGTTCCTTTGCGGATTCCACACTGTTGCTACTCACGTGTTCCACTCAATCATAATCGCAGGTTTTCCCGCATCCTGGTGGTGGGTGTACACCCCCACAGAGTTGGGTGTTTTTGGTGGTTTCGGCGATTTCGGTTGTTTCGATTGTTTCGGCGGTTTTCATGATTTGCTACCCATGCTGCGCCATTGCACACCACCCGCCCGGGGCTTCAGGTGTTCTAAGCATGGTTTCCATTCCGGCCGACCACAAACCCCAGGGGAAACAGCCCACAACACCCAAACACCATGCTTAGAAGAAATGCAGCATGATAAGTCATGGAGGCGGCACCTAAAAACCAGACAGACAGCAAAACCGATAAGCATGGTTTTCGGTCAAATCAGCCCTCCACAAGGCCCCATCTAAATAAAGACCATGCTTAGCACAATTACTACCCCCAGGGGCAAGAGCGCCACCGCCAACCCACCTGGGCTTCAGAAGTTCTAAGCATGGTTTCCGGTTTTAGGGCGAGTTGGCTCCTGGGGGTTTAACCCAGCAGAAAAAGAAAACCATGCTTAGCAGACTTGCGGCCTTTGGGGGGCTTGTGCAGCCCCTTGTATACCTCCGGCAGCGTGTTTGCTAAGCATGGTTTCCGTTCCAACAGACTACAAAGCTCCAGGAGAAACAACCCACAACAGCCAAACACCATACTTAGAACCATTGAAGCCTCATGACTCCCACAACCAACCCTGGCAGCAAAACCGATAAGCATGGTTTCCGATCCCAGAGAGTTCACCGTGCCCTTCAAAAACGCGCAATCCAAGCTTATCGAGTATGCAGCTCCAACCCCCTCAAAGGCTGCATGTGTTCTAAGCATGGTCTTTGAGTTGGGTGGGCTATTGTTCCTGGGAGTTTGAGGTGGTGAAATTCAAAGACCATGCTTAGCAAACATGCTGCCGGGTCGAGGGTGGGGCGGTGGCGCCACCAGACCGCCAGGCTGGCCGCTCGCCAGACCACACCACCCTGCCACCAGGCCCCACCAGGCTGCCACCTAAGCCGGCAACGCACCTTGGGTGGCGTCGTCAAGCAGAGTGGGGAGGGAAAGTATGCCGGATTCAACAAATTGCGGTATGATGTGACGCATGCTGCGTGCGTGTGCGGGCCGCCTTCATGGCCTCCTCCTTCTGAGCCGCGGCGGGTCTTGGGTCTAGAATCTGTTGAGGATCAACGGCCGGCTCCCCGTCGCGGGGTTTCGCATCGACTTTTCAAGTGCCGGCCGTGACATATCACATCAACTGTTTTAGAGGGATTTTCACCATGGCCATCCATGACACTTTTATTTCCGCCCCCACTAGCGACATCACCAAACCTGCCGGGGAGCCGCCCGCAGACCAGCCGAAATGGAATAAGCAGCGCGGTTCCGCCATGCCAGCGCACCGCTATCAGCCGTTCGCCCAGGAGGTTGAGGACGTCACCCTGCCGGACCGCACCTGGCCGGATAATAAGATCACGCACGCGCCAGCCTGGTGTGCGGTGGATTTGCGGGACGGAAACCAGGCGCTGATTGATCCGATGAGCCCGGAGCGGAAACGCCGCATGTTTAACCTGCTGGTGCAGATGGGTTACAAAGAGATTGAGGTGGGGTTCCCGTCGGCGTCACAAACCGATTTCGATTTTGTCCGGGAGATCATCGAACAGGACATGATCCCGGACGATGTGACCATCCAGGTGCTGGTGCAGGCCCGGGAGCACCTGATTCGCCGCACATTCGAGGCCTGCGAGGGTGCCAAGAATGTGATTGTACACTTCTATAACTCCACATCGATTTTGCAGCGGAATGTGGTGTTCCGTAAGGACAAAGCCGCAATCAAGAAACTGGCCACGGATGCCGGCGAATTGATTAAAACGATCGCCAAGGAATACCCAGACACGAATTGGCGGTGGGAGTATTCCCCGGAGTCGTTTACCGGCACCGAATTGGCGTATGCGAAGGAAGTGGTGGACGCGGTGGTGGAGGTCATGGACCCCACCCCGGAGAATCCGATCATTATTAATCTGCCGTCCACGGTGGAGATGATTACCCCGAACGTGTATGCGGATGCGATCGAGTGGATGCACCGGAATTTGAACCGGCGGGATTCCATTATTTTGTCGCTGCACCCGCATAACGATCGGGGCACCGGGGTGGCTTCCGCCGAGCTGGCGTTCATGGCCGGCGCGGACCGGATCGAGGGCTGTCTGTTTGGGAATGGCGAACGCACCGGCAACGTGTGCCTGGTCACACTGGGGTTGAATCTGTTGACGCAGGGTGTGGATCCGCAGATTGATTTCACCAATATCAACCAGATTCGCTCCACGGTGGAGTACTGCAACCAGCTGCGGGTACCGGAGCGGCATCCCTACGGCGGTGACCTGGTGTTTACCGCGTTCTCCGGGTCGCACCAGGATGCGGTGAATAAGGGGCTGGATGCGATGGCCGCCCGGGTGCATCCGGGCGCGAACCACAGCGATGTGAAGTGGGAGCAGTTGCGGGACGAACTGTGGGAGGTCCCCTACCTGCCGATCGACCCGAAGGATGTGGGCCGAAACTACGAGGCGGTGATTCGAGTGAATTCGCAATCCGGCAAGGGCGGCGTGGCCTACATCATGAAGACGGATCATGGCATGGTGCTGCCGCGGCCCATGCAGGTGGAATTCTCGTCGGTGGTGCAGGACGTCACCGATGCGCAGGGCGGCGAGATTGAGTCGAAGGCCATGTGGGACATTTTCGCCGAAACCTACCTGGATGCGACCACCCCCCTGGAGCAGGTGGCCATGCGTGTGGATGCGGCGGTGACGGAGCGGGACCAGGCGAAGATCACGGCCGAGCTGCGGTTCCAAGGGGAATCGGTGACGGTCAGTGGCACGGGCAACGGTCCGATCGCGGCGTACGCGAATGCGCTGGAACAATTGGGGATTGATGTTGAGGTGCAGGAATACACCCAGCACGCCCGGACCGCGGGTGATGACGCGGAGGCCGCCGCCTACATTTTCGCCGACGTGAACGGCCAGAAGGTGTGGGGTGTGGGCATCGCCGGATCTATCACCTATGCGTCGCTGAAGGCGGTCACGTCGGCGGTGAACCGCGCATACCAGGCTTTTTAAGCTTTACGACGCGCCAACGGTGGGAAAGCCGGTACAACCGGCTACACTAAACCGTTATGACCACTGATCCACGCCGGCGTTCTCGGCGCCGCCGGTCGGGCGGCGCGGCACACAAACCCCAATCCCAATCCCAACCGCAGCCGCAATCCCCCGCGGCCACCCCGAAGCCCCGGGAGGTGTCCCAGGAGCGGGCCGAGGAATTGGCCCGCACCCCATTTGTGGCCGTGACCGTGAAAACCACGGGCATTCACCCGTCAACCGCGCAACTGGTGGTCATTGATGCGGTCGTGTTGACCGCCTCCGGGGAGCCGGATTCCGACTTCCACGCGGTGTTATCGGTGCCGGACGATCCGGGACCCAAACACATGCACGGATTATCCCGGGAGGAAATCGCCGACGGGAAATCCTTCAGCTCCATCCTGAAGGCATTGGGCAAAACCATAGATGGCCGCACCATGATCACCCATAATGTGCCGCTGGTGTGGGGGTTCATCCATAAAGAAGCGCGGCGGGCGATGACGGCCGCCGCCCGGGCAAACCGGCGACGGGGAAGCCGCGGAAAACCCCGGCGCCGGCAACGCGTCGGGCACGTGCCCCGGCCGGTGGGAATCGTCGACATGCTGGCCACCGCCCGGCGGCGGGGCGTGGACCTCCCCGACACCCGCATTCGAACGGTTGCGCGAATGCTGGGGGTGGAGTGCGAGCCGGCAACCGCAACGGTGGAACGGGCCCGCCAACCAGAATTCGACGTCACCCGGGCGGAAACCCTCCTGGTGGCCGACATGTTCTTCCGCGACCCCGACCACGTGGTCGTCGTCAAGCCGGACGAACTCCAACCAGACCGGTTCGGGCTGCAACGCTCCAGCATACGAGTAGCCGCGGCAAATGCCACCCCAAAATTCCACAACCCGGGCGTGTTCACCGGCACACTGGTCCAGGGCATGCAAATCGTCGTGGCCCCCGAAATCACCGCAGACCCCGACGACATCATCCGGGCAATCACCACGCACGACCTCTCCTACTCCGAAAAGGTAACGCGACAAACGTCGCTGGTGGTATGCAACAAGCGAAACAACCTGTCCGGCAAGGCCATGCATGCGGCCCGAAAAGGCGTGCCACTCATGACAGATGATGAGTTCCTCACGCTAATTACCACCACACAAATTACCCCCGGCGAACCAACCCCGCCGCCGGAAACTTCGCCGGTACTTCGCTCAATTACCGGGCGATCAACACGCCAACCACGGAAAAAGGGCAGTCGGCGAGTTTCCAGGCGATAGTTTAGGACTAGACTCTTTCCTCATGAAGTTCCCTCGTTTACGCGCGCGCACCAGGGCGGCCATTGGGCTGGCGCGGCTTGCTACTTTCGCTTCTCGTGCCACCGGGCGTGGCTCCGGCGGCATGATTGGCGGACTGGTTGCGGAAAAAATCGACCCCCAGATCATGAAAAACCTGGGATTCGGCCGGCCGGTCGCGCTCATCACCGGCACCAACGGTAAATCCACCACCACCCGAATGCTCGCCACCGCGATTCGCAGCGCACACCAAGTAGCCACCAACGAAGGCGGCGACAACATGGACGCCGGCATCATCACCGCCCTCATGGCCGGCCAAGAAGCCAGCCACGTGGTCCTAGAATGCGACGAACTCCACGTCCCCTCGGTAGCAGACCGGCTGCAACCATCCTGCCTGGTGCTCCTCAACCTGTCCAGGGACCAACTCGACCGGGTGGGCGAAATCAATAAAATCGAACGCGCCCTCCGGCAATGCGTCCTCAACCACCCAACCATGACCGTCATCGCCAACTGTGACGATGTGCTGGTCACCTCGGTGGCGTGGGAAGCGAAAAACGTGGTGTGGGTGTCGGCCGGCGCCGGCTGGAAAGGCGACTCAGTGTCCTGCCCCCGAACCGGTGGGCGCATCATCCACCACCCGGACGGCACGTGGGAAGCCGTCCAACCACTGGCCGACGGCACAATATTCCGCCGACCGGAACCCACCTGGACCATCACCCCAGAAGGCATCCACACCCCCACCAACGATATAGCGCCACTCGCCCTGAAACTACCGGGAACCGCCAACCGGGGGAACGCAACCCAGGCAGTCGCGGCAGCCGTGGAATGCTTCGGCATCCCCCTCGACGTGGCAATGTCCGCGGTCGAAACCGTGGACGATGTGGCCGGCCGATACTCCACCCTCCGGCTCGGCAACCGGGACATACACCTCCTCCTCGCCAAAAACCCGGCCGGCTGGCAGGAGGCCATGTCCATGGTGGACCGCACCGCCGACGGCCTCGTTATTGCTGTCAACGGCCAGGTTGCGGACGGGGAAGACCTGTCCTGGCTGTGGGATGTCCGATTTGAAGACTTTGGCGAACTCGCGGTGAAAGCCTCCGGGGAACGCGGCACAGACCTCGCGGTGCGCCTCACCTACGCCGAAATTCAACATGAACTCGTCCACAATATGATGGACGCCATTCTGGCCTGCCCGGAAGGCCGAGTGGAAGTGTTGGCCAACTATACGGCATTTCGGGATCTTAAACGCGCATTGGTGCGCCGGATTGAAGCGGAGACACATTAAATGAGCACCCTACAGATTGGTTTGGTTCTGCCCGACGTACTCGGCACCTACGGTGATGACGGCAACGCCCTCGTGCTACGCCAACGCGCCCGCATGCGCGGCTTCGACGCGAACATCGTGCGCATCCACCTTGGCGACCCCATCCCCACCAGCCTCGACGTGTACTGCCTCGGCGGTGGCGAAGACACCGCCCAAATCCTTGCCGCGGAACACATCAACACCGACGGTGGCCTGCACAAAGCAGCGGCGGCCGGCCGACCCATCCTGGCGATCTGCGCCGGGTTGCAGGTTCTTGGTGAATCGTTCCGCGCCGATAATAGGATGGTCACCGGCGCCGGGCTTATCGACGCTACCACCGGCAGCCTGAAAAAGCGGTTCATCGGAGAACTCCAATCCACCCCCCACCCAAACGATGGCGGCATCACCGCCGGCCTCACCGAACCGCTCACCGGGTTTGGTAACCATTTCGGCTCCAGCATTCTCGGGTCGGATGCGAAACCATTAGGCATCGTCACCCACGGGGTGGGCAACTCCGATACCGAGCAGCCCACCTACGAAGGCGCAGTTCAGGGCAGTATCATCTGCACCTACATGCACGGACCGGTCCTGGCCCGCAACCCCCAACTGGCGGATCTTCTCCTGGCATGGGCATTGGACATGCCCATGTCCGAACTGCAGCCGTTGGACCTTCCGGTCGTCGACAAGCTGCGGAGGGAACGGCTACAGCGTTAGTCGGCCGCTGAGCGCCCGCGACAAGGTGAGCTCGTCCACAAACTCCAAATCGCCGCCCAATGGCATGCCGGATGCGAGACGAGACACCACCAGCCCCGGAAAATCCTTGAGCAGCCGCGCCAAATAGCTCGCGGTGGCCTCCCCCTCAGTGTTGGGGTCGGTGGCAAGAATCACCTCGGTGATCTCCGGGGTGGTGTCGAATAATGGCTGCTCTGGGGTGGAATCCGCCAACTCCCGATCCGGCAACACCCCGCCGATCCGCTGCAACAAGGCAGTAATGTTCAACTCCTTCGGGCCAATGCTATTCAGCGGATCCAACGCCCCACCGAGCACATGATACCGCCCATTGAATTCGCCAGTACGTTCGAGAACCTGGATGTCTTTGGGCTCTTCAACCACGCAAATTGTCGACCGGTCCCGGCCCGAATCCGCGCAAATCCGACACACCTCATCCCGGGAAATGTTGTGGCAGATCCGGCAAAAACTCACCCCCTGCTGGACGGCCCCCAGCGCAGCCTGCAGCCGAGTAATGTCTATCGGATCCACATGCAGCAGGTGAAACGCGATACGCTGCGCACTCTTCGGCCCCACCCCAGGCAGACGCGACAATTCATCAATCAAATCCTGCAACGGGCCTTCAAACACCGCACCTCATCCTTTCATCACTCGACGTCGATTCTCCCACACCGCCCGGACATGAAACAATGGGGCGGGGCGGCGCTGCGTGTTGCGAGGCGGGGCGCGACACACCCAGGGCTTCAGGTGTTCTAAGCATGGTTTCCACATTCTGGAGACCTGGCAACAACCGGATTTCACCCAAAACCATGCTTAGCAAGTATGCGGCAAAGTGAGCTGATTGGGCTGCTACTGGGCGGCAGCACCCCACACCAACACCACAACTATGCCGCACGTTTGCTAAGCATGGTCTTCATCCCAGTCAGCTGCAAAACCCAGGGAAAACCAACCACAGCAACCAAACACCATGCTTAGAAGAATTGAAGCTTAAGCAGGCTGATGAAGGTATCTTTACCCTCAGGTGGTAGCAATAGTTCTAAGCATGGTTTCCAGTTTTAGAGCCAGCCGACCCCTGGTGATTTAGTGCACCAGAAAAAGAAAACCATGCTTAGCAGATCTGCAATGTGACCGAGGGCTAAAACTGTCCTGGAAGAAAACCAATCAACCCACCCCGCTTCACGACTGCTAAGCATGGTCTTCGGTCAAATCAGTCCTCCACAAGACCCCATCTGAATAAAGACCATGCTTAGCATAACTACTACTCCCAAGGGCAAGAGCACCACCGCCAGCCCACCTGGGCTTCAGAAGTTCTAAGCATGGTTTCCGGCATTAGGGCAAGCCAGCTCCTGGGGATTGAGCACAACAGAAACAGAAAACCATGCTTAGCAAACATGCTGCCAGAGGTGTGCAAGGCACAAGGGGTTGGGCCGGCCGGGAGGGCGTCGTAAAGCAAAAGGAAAACCCCGACCGCAAAGGGCCGGGGATGCATAATATGCAGACTAGAATCCGAAGCCACCCATGGCGCCTTGCAGGGGCCCCATCTTATCCTGGGCGATCTTGGCGAGCTGGCCGTGCGCATCGTTGTAGGCGCCAACCAGGAGGTCCTGCAAAGTGTCGGGGTCTTCGGGGTCGATCACCTTCGGATCAATGTTCACCGACGTGACAGTGCCGGAACCCTGCATCGACACCGACACCAGCCCATTGCCAGCCTGCCCAATCACAATGGACGACATAATCTCTTCCTGCGCAGCCTGCAGCTTAGCCTGCATTTCCTGCGCCTGGGCCAAAATATCGGACATATCAGGTTGACTCATCATTTTGCCTTTCTCTAGAGTTTCGCCGCTCAAGTGTACCTGCCATAGCAGCTATCATGCATACTCAGACACGCGCCGGGCCACAACGCTTTCGCTATACGACGACTATACGACGCGCCCCCCAAGCTCCTGCTCCACCAGGGAAATCGCAATGGTCATGGCATCACGATGGTCGTGCTCCCCCAGCTCCGTGGCCGCCTGGTGCATCATCTCGGCCTCCTCATCACCAGGCCGGTGGGGCTGGCGGGACTGATGATGCTGGTGGTGGGTGCGACGGTGGGATGAATCGTTGCTGGTGCCGGCACCAGGGCTGCTACCGCTATCAGGGGCGGAGCCGGGGGCGGGGGCTGCGTTCTGGGATGCCCGTGCGGGGGCCGCGGATGCCGCAGACGCGGAGGCTATCGACGTAGTGGGCGCCGACACTCCAGGCGACACCGGACTCGCAGGACCCACCGGCGTCGCAGGAACCACTGATTCCCGCTGCTCAGAAGGCTCGGGTGCCCCCTTGGGCGCAGGCGGCACCGGCTGACCGGGCGCAGCTCCAGACACCGGCGCTGCCCCAGCCCCGAACCCAGCCTCCACTCCGGGCTCCGGCGCCGACATCTCGGGCACATCAGCCTGCGGTGGGGGCGGTGGGGGTGCGTCCCATGGTTCCGATGGTTCTGGCGGCGCCGGGGTACCATCCGAGAACCGGGGCGCATTCTGTTGCTCTGCCAGGAGTTTATTTCCCCGGCGCGCCCGTTCCCGCCACGTTGAGGTCGTGGGTCTTGCCGATGGCTGAGGTTGGGTTTGCGCCTGGGGTGCGGGTCGTTCGTGTACCGGTTGGGCGGGCTGCGCCTGGTAGGTGGGTTGGTGAGTTGGCTGGTGGGCAGACTGGTGGGTAGGCCCTCCACCGCCCCCTAGTTGTGCCGGTTGCCCCCAAATGCTGGTTGCAGATTCGACAGCAGGGTTGGCGGTGCTGGACTGCTGGTTAGGCGCGACAGCAGGGTTGGTGCCGGCCTCAGAAGCGTCTTCAGGAACGACAGCACTGTCTGATTTGGGCATGTCAGGCGCGGATTCTGGTGCTCCGCCGAGTCGCGCGGGTTCACCCCAGGTGTCTTCCGGAGCTGCAAGCGCGGGTGGTACAGGGGGTGCAGACGGCTCGGGCTCCGGCGCGACTTCCCGTGCGGGCTCCGGCGTGGGCGGCGAGGGTGGCGTGGCTTCCGGTTCTGTCGCATCCTCAGGCAACTGTACGAGCCCCGAATCCACGTCAGACTTCGCCAGCTTCGGTGTGTGCCCTGATTCCGCTGGTTCCACCTGCTCGGCCGCCACTGGATTGGTCGATTCCGCCTCTTGCGCAGCGGTTTCTTGGGCATCCCCGTCGCTCCCGGCCTCGCCGGCATCCTGTTCGGGGTTCCATACGGGCTTTGGGCTGTCGGTCTCAAAGCCGAACGCTTTTGGGTTGGTGCCCACCTCGCATCGCACTTCCAGCTCTAGCCCGGTGGTTTCCAAAACAGCACTCTGGATTGTGGCATTGTGCTCGGGTGCGTTGAGCCGCGAAGCCAGCGCCCCCGTGTTATGCCCCAGAACCAGCGTTTCGTCCGCGATTCCCAAAGGTTGGGCTCCGGTGAGGAGGATGCCCGCAACCGCATTGGTTTTCGATACTGTTGAGCGGATTTTGTCCCAGGCGTTTTTGATGGCGTCAATGGGTTGCGCGTGCACGCTTGTCGACGCCGGCTGGGGCGGCGTCGACCGGGTTTCCGGAGATTCCTCGGATTCCCGGGGTTTCGCCTCGACCGGCGCCTCGACAACCTCGGGTTTTTCGGCCACGTTACGGGCTTCTTGGGCTTCGCGGGCGCGACGTTGGGAGGGCCGCTCGTATTTTGATGATGGTGTCGATGCGGGAGCGGCTGGCGTAGGCCGCGCAGAAGGTGCGGATAGCGCAGGTGCGGGGGCCGCTTGTCCTCCCGGCTCTATGAGCATTTTTGCGCAAAGGATTTCCAGCAGCAGCCTGGGGCTGGTTGCGCCTTTGAGGCTGCTGAGGCCATCGTTGAGAATGCCGGCGATCCGGGGAATTCGTTGC
Organism: Corynebacterium matruchotii; assembly: GCF_011612265.2. Taxonomy (NCBI): domain Bacteria; kingdom Bacillati; phylum Actinomycetota; class Actinomycetes; order Mycobacteriales; family Corynebacteriaceae; genus Corynebacterium; species Corynebacterium matruchotii. Next base: position 2,496,806 of record NZ_CP050134.2, read on the forward strand.
GAGTCGAACTCTTGTGCTTGTTGCAGGAGAATTTCACCCCGATCCGTGGGGGCGTCGACCAGTCCTAGGTTGACGGCATCGGGGACGGCCTGGAGCAGCATGAGGTCGCGCAGGCGGTCGAGGAGGTCTTCGGAGAATTTTCGGGGCGACAGGCCGGCCTCGATGACGTCATCGACCGTGGTGAAGAGGCTGGCACGATCGTTGGTGGCGAGGGCGGCGATAGTGGCGTCGATAAGCGTGTCGTCGGTAACGCCGAGAAGCATGCGGGCGTATTGGTAGGTGAGGCCGTCGGGGCCGGTGCCGGCGAGAAGTTGGTCGAGGATGGAGAGCGTGTCGCGGGGTGAGCCGCCGCCGGCACGGATGACCAGCGGATACACGGATTCTTCAATGATGGCGCCTTCGGCAGCGACGGTGCGTTCCAGCAAGCCACGCATGGCCTGGGGGGTGAGCAGGCGGAAGGGATAATGGTGGGTGCGGGACCGGATGGTTCCGATCACTTTTTCGGGTTCGGTGGTGGCGAAAATGAAGATGAGGTGCGCGGGCGGCTCCTCCACGATTTTCAAAAGCGCGTTCGAACCCTGGTTGGTTATCATGTGTGCTTCGTCGATGATGAAGATGCGATAGCGGGATTCGGCTGGCGCAAACATGGCGCGGTCGCGAAGTTCTCGCATGTCGTCAACACCGTTGTGGCTGGCGGCGTCGAGCTCGGTCACGTCCAGGTTGCCGGGCCCGTTGGCGGCAAGGGACACACATGAGTTGCATTTTCCACAGGGTTTTGAGGTGGGCCCATTCACACAGTTGAGCGAACGGGCCATAATGCGGGCAGAGGAGGTTTTGCCGCAACCGCGGGGGCCGGAGAAAAGGTAGGCGTGGTTGATTCGGCCATTGTCGAGCGCCGCCGACAGTGGCACGGTTACTTGTTCTTGACCGACCAGTTCGTTGAAGGAACCCGGGCGATATTTGCGATATAAAGCCACGGGTTCCAGATTACCGCATGACGCCTACCACATGCGGACACAATAGTAACTGGGCTACCGTTGCCAATCGAGCAGGTTAACCCCGGTTTTTTCCAGCTCATCCAGGAGGTCTCGCGCGCCGTAGGTGACGGCGTAGTTGAACTCGTCCTCGGTAATCAGCAGCAATTCCAGCATGAGCGTCCACCGATCTTCCTCGATAAACTGCGGCACCGACGGCCCCCACACCTCCGGGGCCACGAAAAGCCCATGGCAAACGGTGAGATGTTCGGGCAGCACCGCCAGGCCAATGCCGGGGATAATAGTGTCGGGTTGCGCATGCAGCGTGCCATTGGCCTGCACCAGCGTTTGCACAGTAGCGTCCACGACGTGCATGGCATCGCTTTGCGACGCTTCCGTGATCGTGAAAAACTCACACCTCACATCGAGCCCACCCGATTCCAGCCCTGTGTCCACCTCGTTAAATCCCATGGTCGAGCAGAGGGATATTTGTTCTTCCGTTTCGAAAGTCGCCAGGATAGTGGGATACCCTTCCTCCCGTTTCGCCTCGTGAAGACTCATTTCTCCATCGAATAGACCATCGATCCAGGCGGCGGTTTCATGAATATCCATTGCATACTTTCTTAGGTTATGGGGGCTCGGAATCACGGCGCGGTGGTGGTGCAGTGTGGCGCGGCGGCAGCAACGCAGCGGTGCGGCAGGACACGCGCCTTGCGGGTTGGGGTTGGGCCCCACCGGCGCCGACCACCAGCAGGCCGACACCAGCCGCCCACCGCGTCGTAAAGCGACTTAGCTAGCTGCGGCTTTCTCCGCGGCGGCCTTGAGTACGCAGGTGGCCACGCCATCCATGGCGATCTCCAGCTCGGACACCGGCGGCAGGGACGGCGCCAACCGAATGTTACGGTCATTGGGATCCTGCTTGAGCGGGTAGGAGGAACCGGCGGCGGTCAGGGCAATGCCGGCCTCCTTCGCCAACTCCACCACCCGACTGGCGGTACCATCCACCACATCCAGGGAGATAAAATAGCCGCCCTTCGGCTTCGTCCAGGTAGCCACGCCGTAGTCGCCGAGGCGTTCCTCCAAAATGGTGAGCACCCGTTCGAACTTGGGGGCGAGCGAACCGGCATGCTTCTGCATGAGGGCCTTGAGTCCGGCCACATCCTGAAAATATTTTGCGTGGGCTAGCTGGTTGATCTTGTTCGGCCCGATGCCCCGAATGTTGGCGTAGCTGGCGTACCAGTCCAGGTTGGCGGTGGAGGACGCGAAGAAGGACACGCCCGACCCGGCGTGGGTGATCTTCGAAGTGGAAGACATGAACCAGAACCGGTTGGGGTGGCCGGCCGCCGCGGACAGCTCCAACACATTGTAGACAACCGGGAATTCGTCGGTGAGGGTGTGGATGGCGTAGGCGTTGTCCCAAATAATGCGGAAGTCGGGGGCAGCGGTGTCCATGGCGGCAAGCTCCTTGCAGGTGGCCTCGGAGAAGGTCACGCCGGTGGGGTTACCGAAGATGGGAACGGTCCACATGCCCTTGACCGCGGGATCCTTGACCAGTTCCTTGACCACGGCCATGTCGGGGCCGTCGTCGGTCATGGGGACGTGGAGCATCTCAAAGCCGAACAGTTCGGTGATGCTGAAGTGCCGGTCGTAACCGGGAACCGGGCACAGCCATTTGACCTTGGGCTCGTCCCGCCAGGGCCGCTCGGAATCGTTGGTGCCGAACATAAAGGCGAAGGAGATAAGGTCGAACATGATGTTCAGGCTGGAGGCGTCGCCAGCGATCACATTATCGACCGGCAGACCGAGAGCTTCAGCCCAGAGAGCGCGAATGTCTTTGATGCCGGTCAGGCCCCCATAGTTGCGGCAGTCGGTGCCGTCGGCGGCGTGGTAGTCGTCCACGCCGGGCAGGGCCAGGATGGCGTTGGAGAAGTCCAGCTGTTCGGCGGATGGCTTGCCGCGGGTGAGGTCGAGCGTGAGGTTGCGGGCCTTGAGCTCGTCGTATTTTGCGTTGATGTCTTTAGTGAAGGCTGCGAGGCGTTCAGCGTCATAGTCACGTAGGGTCACGATGATCCACCTTAGGTAACAGTATGGTTGGGATTTCTCCAACAAACTTTAGCGTCATCCCCCAGTTTTCGCCGCTAGTTTCCAGCAACCCCCAAACCCCTGCCCCAAAAACACAAAAGGGGACTCCGCACACCCGTCAGAGCCCGCTGACCCTTGCTGCATTCCTGCCCTGGGGGGGTTCACGAGATATACGCCATGCGAAGTCCTGCATCTGACTCTAGCCGAAAGTTGCCGATAAACCCAACCAGCCACCATTTCCGCTGGACAGGGCCGGGCGCGCGGGTGGATTTGGAAGTTGCTGCACAGTTAGGTAAAGTGTCCGTGGTACATGCGCATGTACGTTGGAGGATTCGACTAGCGGCCTATGTCACACGCCTGGAACGCGTGCGGGGCTAACGCCCCTCGTGGGTTCAAATCCCACATCCTCCGCTCTATCACCCCGGTTCTTTCCCAGAGCCGGGGTTTTGCTTTGCGACGCCCACCTCCCGGCCGAAACCTCCAGAAAAACAGTGCTCCCCATCACCCTGATCGATTCAGTATCACCTTCCCCACTCCACCCCCGAATCGGGGGATGAACCGACCAAAACGCCCTTTTCAAGTTCAATCCTTGGGGGCACTCGCTGGCAGCAAAAGAGCACTCCGACCACTCACCACAATGGCCACCAACCCCACCCCCGTAAGGGGGAGAAATTGCGTGAGTCTGGTACTAAAATCACGCCAACTCCCAGGCGCCCCGCACATATATTCGGAATATAGAACGCTGGCAGATTCCATATTTCCTCACGGTCACTACCCCAGAATTGGGTTAGCCACGTGAGCTCGTCGGCAAGCGGGGAATTACAGTGGCGGTATGCCCAACAACGAATTCGGCGATTTTCAAACCCCGCTGGCACTGGCGCGCCGCTGCCTGGAGGTGCTGGCGTTGCCGCAGCATGGGCCGATTCGGGTGCTGGAACCCACGTGCGGGCGGGGCGCGTTTCTGCGGGCGGCCAAGGAACGAAACCCGACGTCAATCAGGTATGGGATCGACATTAACGCCGATTATGTACAGGTAGCGCGCAACTATGGCACGGTGGCACACGCCAACATATTTACCCGCAATCTGACAGACATTTCCTGGCCGGACCCGACCGCGCCGCTGTTCGTTATTGGGAATCCACCGTGGGTCACCGCCGCAGAGCTCAACCGCATGGGATCGAATAATATTCCCCCGAAGAAAAACTATAAGGGGATGCCGGGCATTGCCGCCCTGCTGGGAAGCTCCAACTTTGACGTGTGCGAATACATTATTCTCAAGGCCCTCACGGAGCTGCGGGGCCAACCGCTGCGCCTGGGCATGCTCTGCAAGACTCATGTTGCGCGCAATGTTCTTGTGGAGTGTGCCCGGGCCCGCATCCAGGTGGCCACGGCCGCCCTCTACCCCATCAACGCCCGCCGCTGGTTCAACGCAGAGGTCGATGCCTGCTGGTTCACGCTCACCATCGACCCAGCACTCCCCCAGGGAAACTACGCCATTGATGTACACGAAAACCTATTCGAAGGCGCCGGCAAGATTGCCCGCCGTTGGGGTATTGTCGGAACCACGCTCGTGTCAGATCTTGATGCCTACCAGTTGGTTCGTTCCGCCGACGGCCCCAGCCCCTATACGTGGCGGTCTGGCCTGAAGCATGATGCCGCCCGGGTGTTCGAATTCACGTCGTTCCCGGAGAATTTAGAGTCCGAATACATTTACCCCCTGCTCAAGGGCACCGATGTGTTTCGGGGCCGCCATCAGCACCCCTCCCGATGGGTGCTGGTGCCGCAGCACAAATTTGGTGAGGACACCGCCCACCTGCAGTACACGGCGCCGAAGGTGTGGCGCTACCTCATTGGGCACGCCGCCGCCCTAGACAATCGCAAGTCGATGATTTACCGGAATCGTCCCCGGTTTTCGGTGTTTGGCCACGGCGACTACACGTTTGCCCCCTTGAAGGTGAGCTGTTCCGGCATGCACAAGGAGTCCCGGTTTCAGCTGGTCACGCAGGCTAAAACACCGCGTGGTGCCCGGCCGGTGGTATTGGACGACACCTGCTATTTTCTGCCGTTTGAAAACAGCACGCATGCGGCCCTGGTCACGGCAATCCTCCGTAGCCCCGAGTGTCAGGCGTTTATCCAGTCCCTGGTTTTTTGGGATGCGAAGCGCCCGATCACGAAGAAGCTCCTGTCCCACATTGACCTGTTCGCCCTCCCCTGCGACCGGTCCACGATCCGCGCGACGGCTGCGGCGATTGCGGCCGATGCGGGTGTTCGGTTTGATGCAGATGAGGCCACCGAGTTATTTTAGCACGAACGGTTCGCGCGAAAGCCGCTCCGGCCGGAACTGTTTCAGCAGCTCTTGGGATGTTTCCGCCCCATAGCTTAACGACGCCGCGATGCGCGGGAACATCTCTTGCGGCCGCATGCTTCGCAGGGTCACCTCCGCCCCGTCCCGTTTTGACAGCCGTTGGCCGGCCGCATTCATGACCAGCGGCACATGCACATATTCCGGCACCGGCAGCTGAAGAAGATGCGCCAGGTAGGCCTGCCGTGGTGCGGAGCTGAGCAAGTCATCACCCCGAACCACCTGATCCACCCCCTGGTAGGCGTCGTCTACGACGACGGCCAGGTTATATGCCCAGTCTGGTTGCGACCCGCCCCGGCGCAGCACCATATCATCGACTTCTCCCACCACCTCCCCGGCGTAATAGTCGTGGATCTGCCACTTGGCAACTCCGGCCCGGAGCCGCAGGGCCGGCACCCGACCCTGCCCAATCAATTCGGCCCGCTTGAACATGCGTTCGTCTTCCGTGAGGTCCCGGCAGGTCCCCGGATAGTGGCCCGGTATACTGTGCGGCGCCTGGGATGCCTCGGCTATTTCTTTCCGGGAGCAGTAGCATTCGTAGTGTGGTAATTTCACCAAAGCCGCAGCATAATCCTCAAATCTTTGCGACTGGTACAGCACCTCCCCATCCCAATCCAGGCCTAAATCCGCCAAATCGGCGATCTGCTGGGCCGCCGACTCCGCCGACGACCGCCCAGTATCAATGTCCTCCACCCGGAGATAGAATGCTCGACCAGTTGTTCTAGCGAACAGCCAGGCCAGCACCGCCGTACGGAGATTCCCGAAGTGAAGGTCCCCACTGGGACTGGGCGCATACCGGCCCGCACCTACAAAATCTGTCATGGCATATATCCTAATTATCCCCCACCGGTCGGGCCGGGCTAGACGCCCGTGGCAGTGCCCATGGCCATGGCGCCCTACGGCGCCCCACCCTGCCGCCGCCGCTCCGCGCCGTACCACCCCGCCGTGCATCGCCCCACCCCATCCCGGCACCCGAGGCGGCAGCACATTTGCTAAGCTCGGTTTTCTCTCGGAGCCGGCCCACGCCACCCCAAATCCGCAGGAAAATTCCTGCCGCCAACCAAAGACCATGCTTATCAAGTATGAAGCCAAATTCCCCTGCCCCTCCAATCCCTCAGGCTACTGGATCGCGGACTCCCCTCTCGCTAACTTCCTCGGATTTTGCTCCAAAACAAGCCCAAGCCCGAGGGCCCACACCCGGAAATCGAGCTTATCAAACCTGCAGCCGCACCCCCGACCGTCCCCAACCCCTCCTGGCAACACCGGGAAGCACCGCCACCCTGGGCTGCACAGGTTCTAAGCTTGGTTTCCATTCCTGCCTGCCCCAAATCCGCAGGGTGATCACCGCCCAAAAACCAAACACCATGCTTATCAAATCTGCTACCCACACCTCAAACAAAAACCCGCACCCAATTCAGGGCAACGAGGATCAGAATTTCAAGGGAAAACGGCTGCCCAAGCCGCAAAAGGCCGCAAAGCTAGTCGCCCGCCGCACCCCAAGCCCCCGCCCGGCCTCAGCACACCCCAGCCCAACCCCCAGACCACAACAGCCTTGCTTAGGCGACCGCGAACCGGTTATCCCACGATGGATGCCCGGCCTGTAGGTTGGGAATCTGGTGGACGTCAGGCGCGTGGTCGCAGTGCAACATACCCAGGGTTTGGGTGAGGGTAGGGATCAAGAGGGTTCTGAGTTCCCAGGGGGCGAACCTCAGCACGTGGTAGCCGTGGCGAATCAGGTGCTTTTCTCGATACATCTGGTCGGAGAGCACCTCGATGAGTTTATCTTGGCTTTGCTGGTATTTTATCCGCCCATCAATCTCGATGATGATGAACCGTTCGATCAGGAGATCCACCCGCCGCCGCGAAAACCCGTCATAATACCACCTGCTGGGAATGGGAATGATCGCCTGCGGATCAACCTGAAGGGCCGGCAGCATGGTGGTGATAATGTAGCGAGCATAGGTCTCATACACGGATTCAATTCCATATAATGCCTGGTCAAGAACTTTTTGGGCGCGGGCCATGCCCCACCGGTGGTCGTTTCGGTCTATGTAGGCCTGGAATTCTTGTTTGCTGTGCCCCATGTGGAGGGCGGCTTCGAGGAAGGCAAGCCCTTCCAATTCCCCGTTGATGGTGCATATGTCGGTGAAGGTGCGGGCGAGGGTGGTGACGCGGTTGCCGCCGATGAGGCATATGTCGGTATCCGGGAGCACCGCGTATCGGTAGCGAAGGATGCTGTTTTCCCATTGGGATCTGGGCGGCGGCTGTTGTCGGCCGGGGAGGGTGAGGTGCACCACCACCTGGTTGGCGTGGTTGAGTATGGGAATGTGGTGCAGGATTCCGGCAGCCAGGCCGGTGATGACGGCGGTGCGCACGGAGGCTGCGGCAACCCTGGTGTGGAGGTCGAGTTTTTCGTGGGCGGGGGCCTGTTCGTAGTCGAGTCTGGGGGTGCTCCATCTGCGGGTGAGGGGCTCGTAGGCGTAGGTGTCGTCATGATGGCGAATCATGGTCAGCATTTTTGATATTTTTCCTGGTCATAGGTGGTTTCACCCTTAGCAATACTCCCATCTAACCCGGACCGCAATATGATATGCACCATAGGAAAATATAGAATATCCGCTATGCCTTCAGGTTCTTCATATATTCCGGTGCAGAAATCCGCTTATCCGGTGTTGCTTGCCCTGTTCACCACGATTTTTGTTTTGTCTAATATTGTCTCCACCAAGGGCGTGCAGGTGGGGCCGCTGGTGACGGATGGCGCGTTTTTCCTGTTCCCGGCGGCTTATGTGATTGGGGATGTGATAAGTGAGTGTTATGGGTTTCGGGCGGCCCGGCGCGCGGTGTGGACTGGGTTTCTCGCTATGATTATTGCGGTTTCCACATTTTATGTGGCGATTTTGCTGCCGGCGGCGTCGTTTTACGAGGGGCAGGCGGCGTTTGCTGCCACCCTGGGGTTGGTGCCCCGGATTGTGGTGGCGTCGTTAAGCGGATATGCGGCGGGGCAGCTGCTCAATGCGTGGTTGCTCACGTTGATGAAGGATCGGCTGGGCGAGCGGGGTTTGTGGAAGCGGCTGTTGGGGTCGACTGTGGTGGGCGAGTTTGGCGACACGCTGATTTTTTGCCTGATCGCCGCGCCGGTTATCGGGATTTCTACGGTTGGCGATACGGCGAATTATGTGGTGGTGGGTTTTGTGTGGAAGACGCTGGTTGAGGTGGTGGTCATGCCGATCACGTACCTGGTTATTCGCCGCATCAAGGCTCACGAATGATAGTACCTGCCTAAGAATTCGCGTTTGTAGTCTTCGTAGTATCCGCCGTTGATGGCGGCCCGGATGTTGTCGACTAGGCGCACGATGAAGCTCACGTTGTGGATTGTGCAGAGAGTGCCGCCTAGGAATTCTTTGGCTTTGAAGAGGTGGTGGATGTAGGCACGGGTGTAGTTTTCCGACACGTAGCCACCGAATTCGGCGTCGATGGGTTCGAAATCTCGTTTGAATCGGGCGGCGGTGAGATTGACTCGTCCGTCTAATGTGTATGCTCCGCCGCGTCGTCCGAGTCGGGTGGGGGCAACGCAGTCGAATGTGTCTGCGCCCGCTTCGATGGCGCGGAAGAGGTCGTCGGGTTCCGAGATTCCCAAGAGGTGGCGGGGTTTGGTGGCGGGTAGTTCGTCGCACACCCAGCCGACAATGGTGCCGAGGTTTTCTTTTTCGAGCGCGCCGCCGATGCCGAAGCCGCCGAAGCCGCGTCGCCCCTCTGCCTCAGCTTGATTGGAAAGTTCTATCAGTCCGCGGGTTGCTTTACGACGCAGGTCCTCGTACTGGGCGCCCTGCACCACTCCCCACAGGGATTGTAGGGGCTTGTCGACGCGCTCCCGAGTCAACTTATCGTGTTCATCCAAACACCTTTTCGCCCACCGATGGGTGCGGTCCACCGAGGCCTCTTGGTATTCCCGGGTGTCCGCCAACACCGTCAGCTCATCGAACGCAAACATGATGTCAGCGCCGAGTTGGTGTTGGATCTGCATGGAGATTTCCGGGGTGAATCGGTGTTTTGAGCCGTCGATCACGCTGCGAAAGTTCACGCCCTCCTCATCCACCAGGGCGTAGCGGTCTTTCTTTTCGGTGCGGGCTACTGGTTCTTGGCTCACGTGATCCATCATGAGCACCTTTTTATGACCCACGCCCAGGCTCATCACCTGGAACCCGCCGGAGTCAGTGTAGGTGGGGCCGTCCCAGTTTTGGAAGGCGGCAACGCCGCCGGCCTCGTCAACAATGTCCGGGCCCGGCTGGAGGTAGAGATGGTAGGCGTTGGCCAGCACCGCCTGCGCACCCGTGGCTTTGACCTGCTCGGGGGTGAGTGTTTTCACGGTTGCCTTGGTGCCCACGGGGATAAACGCCGGGGTGTGAATGTCGCCATGCGGGGTGTGGATCGTGCCGGTGCGCCCATTTTCCGTGAACTCCGTGCCCACGGTGAAGCTCGTGTCTGCCTTCGCTGCCATGCAAGGTAGTGTACAAGTTGGGGACGCTGGTGGCGCAATTACTGGGCTGCGTCGCGTGCCGCATGGGTCACGTGGCGGTTCACCCGGGTCGTCAGGCCGGCCTTGATGGCGGGCCATTCGGTGGAGAGGGCCGAGTACAGCACGGCATCATCAACAACGCCATTCCGCAGCCTGGCATAGGATCGCAGAATGCCATCGCGCTTTAACCCCAGTCGTTCGATTGCGGCCCGGGATTGGTGGTTTGACCATTTGGTGCGGATTCCCACCCGCTGACACCCCAATTCCTCGAAAGCGTATTCGAGTAGTAATAGTTTTGAGTCTGGATTAGTGCCGGTGCCGTGGCTGCTGGCCCGACTCCAGGTGTAGCCGATTTCCAGTCGGGGAACCTCCGGGGAGAGGTCATAATATGTGGTCACGCCCACGGTTACGCCGTCGACAAGCCGAATGCAGGCGAACGGCACCATGCTGCCGGCGTCCCGCAGCGCCAATTTATTGCGAATGTCGGCAGCCATGGCGTCGGGGCTCGGCGTCGAGGTCCACCATGCGGTGTGCAGCTCACCGTCGCGGACGGCCTCGCGCAGCGCATCAACATGGTCGAGGGTGAGGGGTTCGAGGCGAACCAGCTGGCCGGTCAGCGTCAGCGACGGCGAAATCCATAATGAACACATGCCCCTAAGCCTAGCTTGACTCCGTGCCGGCAAATGTCGCCCCGTCCAGATCGCGCCGCAACACCTGGAAATAGCCGGCGTCCCCGATGCACATGTCGCGGGTGGAGTCGAGCGTGACCAGGTGCCGCCAGTCCGACACCGCCCCACCCAGCTTGTCGACGGCATCCGCCGCGGAATCGAAACCAATGCCCGCATGGTAGCCACCAACCCGAATAATCGCCTCACCATCGGGCTCAGCCATCAGCCGGAAATCTTCGTACAAGTCTTCGAATTCGTCGTCTTCTTCGGGGAGCCGAGCCTGGAGTATGTCCATGAGCTGGTCGTGTGCCTCGGAACTCCACCTGGGTATATCCAACCCCTGGTGGGGTATAACCGGATGGTAGCGTTCGAAGAATTCCGGGTCCATGAACCATTCGGAGAGGAACGTGTTGGCGGGATAATCCCGCCGTTCGGTGGGCGCCTCGGGGTCGAAGTACGCCACGTGGTGCCCGCCGGGCTCGTTGGGTTCCCCGGCGAAGACCGCCAAGCGGTAGGGAAATAATGGCCGAGCGTCGACCTGAAACAGAAAGGTCAGGGGTTTTTCGTCCTGGGTGGGCCAGACGAAGTCCGCCGTCGCGTCGGGGCGACCACCAACATAGCTACTGCCCACCGGGGGTTCCGTGGTTGGAACGTCTTCGACTCCTGCGGGGTCCAGGAGAGTGAACCAGAGTGCGGGCTTCGCGCTTTGGGCAATGTCGTCGGCCCAAGCCTGAAGGGAATCGCCACCGAAATTTTTTGCTGCCGCATAAATTCCTTCCGTGTGTGTAAACATATTCTCCACCCTACCGAACCCGCCAGACACTGCAAGAATATATGTTCGAATCCTTAGTGGGTGGTGTCCAATCGACACGTTAGGGTGCTGGCCATGACGATTATGCGACCAGATATCACCAAGATTCCCGCCCAGTATCGGGACGTTCTCACCCGCAACGCCCGGCGCGTAGTGGCCCTGCAGCTGACCGGGGTCCCGGAGAAGAAGGGCGCCGCCGATGCCGCCGAGCCTACCGGCAGCCGCGTGGGCGGGTTAGCGTTTGTCACGGATGATTACCCGGAGCCGCGGGATAGTGATGGTAATCGCATGATTTTTCTGGCCCAATTGAATCTGGCTAAGCTGCCGCCGCTTGAGGGCTATCCGACCGAGGGACTGCTGCAATTTTTTATTGCGGATGATGACCTATTGGGTTTGGAGTATAACAAGTTGGCCGGTGGCTCTGGGTCGTTTGTGGTTCGGTTGATTCCCGCGTCAGAATTGGGCCGGGGTCGCTTGGCGGAGGCGTCGCAAAGCGAGTACACGCCGGTGTCGGGCGGATATTTCACCGTTGACGGCGTGCTGTATGACCAGCTACCCAACTCCGAGGATAAGGATTTCGGTGCCGTGACGGGGATTGACTGGTATTCGGAGGACCCAGAGATTGAGGCCATGTTTGGCTCTTTGTTCGAGTTTCCGCAATCGGTGTACGGCGCGGGGTGGGCAACGTTTACGCAGGAGGATCCGCGCGATGGCGATAGCAAGCTTGAGCTGCTGTTTCAGTTAGATTGGGAGAGGGATAATGGGGTGGAGGTCATGTTTGGCGATGCGGGTGTCGTGAATTTCTTTATCACTCGTGAAGATTTAACGCAGCGCAATTTCCACAACGCAGCGTACAACTGGGACTGTTGCTGAGTCTGCCTCTCCCCAAAACCTAAACCAGCACCGGCTCTTGGGCTGCCGCGACCCGGGCCCGATCCACCATGTTCATGATTTGTTCGGCGATGAGTTCCGGCTCGCTCAGGGGAATATTATGCGCGGATTTGGTGGCGGGCACCCAGCGGCCGGCGGCGGCGATTTTTTGGTGGGCGGCGATGAGCTCCCGGCGGATTTTTGCGATGATTTTCGACCCTTTCATCCCGGAGATAACGCACACATCCACGCCGTCGAGCCGAAGGGGCTGCTTGCTTAACCAGTCGATTTCCGAGAGGAAAAGTTCGGCTTCGGCCGCGGCTGCTTCGGTGGCGGTGCGGCTGGCGCTGCCGGCGATGGCGGCGTTGCGGAGTGGCCGTGGTAGGCCGGCGCCGAGTTTGAACATTGCTAATTTGGCCAGCCGGGTGCGGCCGAGTAGCCGCAGGATGGGTGGGGCGAGGGCAACGCTGGTCCGTACTTTGAGGCTGCTGTACTGGTTGGTCCGGGTGCTGGAGTCGACAAGCATGACGCCGGTGATGGTGCGCCCGGCGGCGCGTCGGCGGGCGGCGGCGAATTGCGCGAGGGTACCGCCCCAGCTGTGGCCGATGAGGAAAACCTGGCGGGGGACGAACGAGTCGATAATGGTGTCGAGGTCGTCAGCCATGTGGGCGAGGGTGCGGGGGCGCGGGTCGGGGTCGCTGCCACCCATGCCGGCCCGATCGTAGGCGACAATGCACACGTTGGGGAGTTTTTCGGCCAGCAGTTTATAGGTTTTACTCCAGTAAAAGCCGTTGGCCCCCAGCCCAGCATCGAGCACCACTAATGTGGGCCCGTTTCCGTGGATCATTGCCCGTATTTTTCGCCCATCGGGGGTGGTGATGAAGCGATCTTCGCCCATAAGGCCGAGTCCTACATATTTCGCCGTTGTGGTCATAGGTACGAGAGTACGCTAATTCGGGGTTAATTGACGCATTCGGAAGGATGGTCACCCTTCAGCTATTGGTGGTACTCTCCCCTGCTTATCGACGCCCACCTCCCGGCACCACCGCACCTCTCCGGCAGCAAATCTGATAAGCATGGTCTTTCAAATCCGCCACCCCAAACCCCCTGGAGCCGGCGCGCCCGCCAAGGGAAAACCATGCTTATCCAATCCGCTACCCCACCCGCCGCGACCCTCCGGGGCGGAAGGCGCCCACCACACAAGGGCAGCAAAAGTTCTAAGCATGGTTTTTATTTTTACCGCCCCAAATCCCCTGGGGATTCATCCGGCCAAAAACCAAAAACCATGCTTATCTGAACTGCTACCCCACCGGGATGCCACGGCAACACCAGGGCGGCCTCAACAACCGCACACAGCACACTTGCTAAGCTTGGACTTCCGGGAAATGCTCCACAATAATCCGCCCACCAGACCGGAAACCATGCTTAGAACATTTACAGCCCAACCCGGGAAAGCCTCCGCAACTCTGTTATCCCACACCACCGGGGCAGCAAATCTGATAAGCATGGTCTTTCAAATCCGCCACCCCAAACCCCCTGGAGCCGGCGCGCCCGCCAAGGGAAAACCATGCTTAGCATTTCTGCTGCCTACTTGATTGCGGGCAGGAAGCGCAGCCATGGCAAACTATGGCCTATGGGCCGTAAAAACCAACGCTATTCGTTCGACACGAAAATGGCAGACCAGCGGGGACGCGGGCCTCGACCCGCGCATGAGGAGGCCCACCAGCACCAACGCCGACACCAACGCCGAGACTGAGTTGGAGAGGCTCCGACGCGAAAACTACCGCCTGCGGATGGAAAGAGATGTTTTAAGAGCGCTCAAGGCCTTAAGGGAGAGCAAGCTCGACAGCAGCTGGGATTGATTACGGTTTGATGGCGGGGAATGAGTCGGTTTGGCCAGCTGGCTTCCAGTGGCGGCCGGTGCTGGCCACTTCGAAAGCATCTTCGATCTCTTGCTCCAGTTTGGCACCCTCAATATCCAGCTGGGGGAGGATCTTGTCCAGCCAGGCGGGCATCCACCAGGTGGCGTGACCACAGAGGAACATTGCCGCTGGGACGAAGGCCATGCGGATGAAGAAGGCGTCGAAAAGCACGCCGGCACCGAGGGCAAACCCGAAAATCTTAATAAACGGAATGGGTTGGCCAATGAAGGCCACAAACACCGCAATCATAATCATGGCGGCGGCGGTCACCACGCGGGCGCCTTGGGCGAAGCCATGAATGATCGACGCCTCGGTGCCGTTGTAATTGCCTTCACCTTTGCCGTGCGCATGCGTGTAATGTTCCCGCATAGCAGAGACGAGAAACACCTGGTAGTCCATGGCTAAACCGAAACACACGCCGATGAGGAAGATCGGCATGAAGGCAATAATCGGGCCCGGAGTACCCACAACCCCCCACAGGCCCTTCTGCCAAAACAGCACCGTCACACCAAACGCCGCACCAACCGACAGGAGAAAGCCGATGCCGGCAATCAGCGGCACCAGAATACTGCGGAAAATAATGAGCAGCAGCACGATCGCCAAGCCCACCACGATGGAAAGGTACAGCGGCAACGCATCACTGAGCCGGTTCACCACGTCCTGCTGCACCGGCACCAGGCCGGTAATACCGGAATCCACCCCGGTGGCCGCTATCACTTCTTCTTCCTTGATGCGTAGCGAGGAAATCAGCTGGTTAGTGGCCGGATCAATGTTCGCCTTCTTCGAGGTGATCGCTAGTTTCGCAGCCATGCCATCGTCCGACGCCCCAATCAGCTGAACGTGCTTCACGTCCTGAGTGTTGCCGAATTTGGAAATCACATACATGTATGTGGCAAATGCCGCCGCCCGCTTCCGGTCGAATTTTGCTGCTTCCGGGGAGCCCTCCGGCGGCTGTTGGAACCGAATCAGCGGCTGGAGCACTTCCGCGTCGGGGTTGACGGTGTGAGCATCAATCACGACCATGAATTGGGCGTCGGCACCTGGGCCGAAACCCTCATAGAGTATTTCGGCCTGTTTCCGCTGGGTGGTTTCTTTTGGGGACTGCCCGTCCGAAGGCAGGGACAGGTGCAGGTCGGCGGCGGGGATCGTCAACGAACCCAGGCCAAACACCACAACGGCCACGATCAGGGACGGCATTTTGTGCACCAGTTTGACCCACCGCTCCCCCATCGGATTGGTGCGCGGCCGGTGGGTAATGAACTTGATTTCTCCCTTAAACACCCGCGGGCCCAATACCCCCAGGATGGCCGGCAATAGGGTGATGGAGATAGTCACGGCCATGGCCACGGTGAAGGCGGCCGCCAACCCCATGTAGGTGAGGAAGGTGATGTTGGCAACAAACAAGGCCACGAGGGCCACGATCACCGTCAGGCCGGCGAACACCACCGCCGACCCGGCGGTACCAATGGCGATGCCCACCGCTTCTTCCCGTTTCACCCGGGATAGCTCGTGTCGGTAGCGGAACAAGATAAACAAGGCGTAGTCGACGCCCACGGCCAACCCCAGCATCACCGCCAACACTGGGGTGATGTTGTTCAATGCCACCAGCGAGGTGGCCAGGGTAATGGACAGGGAGCCGATGGCCACGCTCACCACGGCCACGATCAGCGGCATGCCCGCCGCCACCAGGGAGCCGAATGTGAAGATCAAAATGATGGCGGCCACTGCCAGGCCAATGATTTCGGAAGCTTCTTCCACCCGGATGGGATCACCGTAGCCGGCTCCGCCGGCTTCTACCTCCAGGCCTTCGGCCCGGCCCAGGTCCATGGCGTCCGCAATGACTTTGCGCTGCTCCGTGGTCACATCAGCGGGAATGGGCACATCCACGGAAAAGCTGGTGAACCCGATGCGCCCATCGGCGCTGACCAGGCTGAGGTTTTCGGCGTCTTTCCGGGCGTTTTCTTCCGGCAAACCTTTACTCGTGGAAGTTTCGATAATGAATTTTTGCAGCTCTGGGTTTTTCGTCACCGGATTGCCGAACCGCTGGCCCGGTATCAAACCGTCAAGATTGTCTTGAATATGTTTGATGACTTTGTCGATGGCGGCGGAGTTTTTGGGGCTATCCAGCCGCTCCCCGGGCGGGGCTTTGAACGCGATAGTCACCCCGGCCTCAGCAACCGGGTTTTTCTCTTGGGGAAAGTTTTTCTGCAATAGGTGGGTTGCTTTTTGGGCCTTAGTGCCGCTGATAGTAAACACGTCGTTGTAGTGGGAGCCCAGAGCCAACGAGCCGCCGCCCAATGCGATCAGCACTATCAGCCAGGCTATAATCACAATCCATTTCGCTCGGTAGCAAAATCGCCCCAAGCGGTATAGCAGTTTCGCCACGCTTTAGCCCTTTCCATAGAGATATTCACCTATGCTACAACTCACTATGGATGAAATCGCAAAACCCCGGTGCACTATTACGCACCGGGGTTAGCCGTGATATGGCGGTGGCGGCGGGATTTGAACCCGCGGTTGGGGGTTACCCAACACTCGCTTTCGAGGCGAGCACCTTCGGCCGCTCGGACACGCCACCGCGAAAAATCCTAGGGCATATTGGTGCTCTAACGCAAATTACTTGTCGGAATCGTCCTTGAACGAGCCAACAACCTTATTTGCACCGTCCTTGACCGCGTCTGCCACGTCAGACTTGACCTGATCGGCCTTGCCTTCGTCTTCGAGGCGCTCATTGCCGGTAACCTTACCTGCGGCTTCTTTAGCCTTGCCTTTAATTTCATCAAATGCGCCCATGTGTGTCTCCTCACAATGCGGTCGGGGGTAATACCGTGTCCATCCTACTCAAATCCCACATTAATGTCACGGATAATCAAAAATTTATCGACATTCCTGAAAAAATACCCCCAGTTGTGCAGCGCATTCGTCTGCAAGGACCCCTCCAATTACCTGCGGTTGGTACAAAACCTGTGGGTCGCGCACCACATCGAAGACTGAGCCGCAGGCCCCCATTTTGGGTTCGTAGGCGCCGAAAATAATGGTGCCGATCCGCGCCGCCACCAGGGCTCCAGCGCACATGCAGCAGGGCTCCAGGGTGACGGCGATGGTGCAGTCGGTGAGACGCCAGCCGTCGTGAAAGTTCCGCACCGCCTCCCGGATGGCGATGATTTCCGCATGGGCGGTAGGGTCGCCGTCCGCTTCTCGACGATTACTTCCCCGACCAATCACATTCCCATCCGGGTCGAAGATCACCGCCCCCACTGGGACGTCGCCAAGCGGGGTGGGAACCGCCAACGCGTGACGCATTTTTGCTTCGGCCGCCACCCGGAAGCCTGGGCGTCGCAAAGCGGGGCACATTTAGCCCACGGCCTTCGCCAGGGCGTCGTCGAATCCTAGTTCTTCCGCAATCCGCTGCAGCTGCTCCGACGCCCACCACTCGGACTCGTCCACGATCACGCTAAGCACCTGCTCGCTCAGGCCAACATCGACCAGAATGTCGAAATCGCCCTCAGGCCACCCTTCGGTGTCGGCGAAATCTTCCTCCGCAATGTCCGGCACCTCAACGTCTAATTCCTCTAAAATGCTCGCGGCAAAATCATCCACCGCCCCCATGGACGCGTCCGATAGGAATAATCGCACGCCACTGGGGGTAGGTCGCACAATAACAAAATATTCGTCATCCACGCATAACAATGCAAAAGCCGCGGACTCCGCGCGCAAACTACGCACCGCTCCTACTGCGGTATCCACGGTGGAAAAATCATCATGAAAGGTGCTGACATCCCAGCTAGAACCAAGACGGGCCACGGTTACTGCAAAATTACGTTCCATATCGAATAACCGTAGTCGTTCTGTGTCACACTTGTCAGGTGAGTATTAATGAAATTTCCCGCCCCATTTGCATCCTCGGCCTCGGCCTCATCGGCGGTTCTCTGCTGCGCGCCCTCGCCCAAGCGAGCCAGATGGACTCTGGACGGGACAACCAACACGATCAGGGCGACCTGGTTGTCTACGGGTATAACCGTTCCCCTTCCGCAGCCAGCACCGCCAGAAACGATGGGTACGACGTCAGCAATGACCTTATTGAAACCCTGCAACGCGCCGAAATCGACAAGGCACTCATTGTCTTGGCGACCCCCATGCCCGCTATCGCCGGCCTGCTCGACGTCATTTCCGAGCATGCTCCCTCCTGCGGTTTCACCGATGTTGTGAGTGTGAAAGGCGAGGTGTACAAGCTGGTTCAGGAATACGGCATGGCGGACCGGTATGTGGGCGGTCACCCCATGGCCGGCACCGCGCACTCCGGCTGGTCCGCATCCCGCGCCGACCTGTTCCGCCGCGCCGTGTGGGTGGTCACGTTCGACCATGCGATCGACGCCGACCCCAGCCGCGACTGGCTTCGACTCTGGGTGGATGTGGTGCACATGGCCAGCAAGGTTGGTGCTGAGGTCATCCCCGCCCGGGTTCGCCAACACGATGCCGCGGTCGCCCGGGTCAGCCACCTCCCCCACCTGTTGGCGGAGACCCTGGCCATTGTTGGCGATAATGGTGGCGCCTTGTCATTGTCACTGGCAGCAGGCAGTTTCCGCGACGGCACTCGGGTGGCTGGCACCGCGCCGAACCTGGTGCGGGCAATGTGCGAAACCAACCATGTGGCTCTCCTCGATGCGCTGGATGAGGCGCTAAGCTTGCTGAACGACGCCCGGGATCATCTCCTCATGGAGGATCCCTCGCTCGCGGACCTCGTGGACAACGGCTATCGCTCACGTATTCGATTCGAGGCTAGGTCAGGGTTGAATAAGGAGCAGTCGGTGAGCCCGACACATATTTCGAATCGGCCGGTGTTTCGGCTGCATCCGGGTGGCCCGCAGTGGGTGAATCAGCTGATCCAGGCGGAAAACACGGGGGCCCGCATCGAGGTGGTGTAGGCGCGGGCACTGCTGTGGTGCTGGACTGGTGCCGGGTGCTGCGGGGCTGGACCTGCGTTGGGTCACCGCCGAGTCGGCACCGCCGCCGGGGTGAGCACGGGCACCGCCGCCGAGCACCCAGCCACCCTCACCCGAACAGGTCGCGGGGATCCCCCAGGTAGGCGTTGACATCAATGGCGTGACCGGCAACCGTGGCCTCGGAGGAGAACTGCCACAGGTCAACAAGCAGCCCGCCGTAGCTGCGCCACCCGCCGGTGCCGGCACGTTGGTAAATGGCGGAGGCGTATCCCTGCTGGGGTTCGACATAGTGGGAGGACCACAGGGGCGGCAGGCCAGTGTCAGCAAGATCGGGGCTGCCGACCTGCTGCCAATACCAGCGGGGCAGGTAGGTGAGGATGACCCGGTAGCCTCGGCTGGTGAACTCGTCGTGGATGGCCCGCCAATGGTTTGGGTCTGTGCCGGAGCCCGACTCGATATCGAGGCAGATGGGTACGCTCATGTCACCGGCGGCGGCCCGAACGACATTATCGAGGGCATCGACGTGTTCCTGCGGACTGGTTTCCGAACGTACGTACGCATAGGCAGCGGTGTGGAGCCCGGCCTCCCGGGCTGCGGAATAGTGCTGTTGGAAGCAGGGATCTAGCCAGGTTCCCTCCGTGGCCTTAAGGATGGCAAATTCGAATCCTTCTTCGGCTATGGTCTTCAGGTTGATGTCCGGCTGGTGGTTGGAGAGGTCCACACCGTAGCAGATTGGCGGGTTACTTTGCGCGGGGGTCGGCGCGGGGGCGTCGTCAAGCCAAGCAACAGGGTCGATTTGCGAGCCGGGCTGCCACACAAATGGGTGTACTTGGAAGTGCAGGTGGGGCGCGGTGCCGCCGTTGGTGTTAGGGTCGGGGTTGATGCGGGCGATGCGTTGGCCGGCGCGCACCCACTCGCCTTCCGCAACTTCGGCGATGATGCTGCCGTAGACGGTGGTGCCGCTGCCTGCCGCGGTGGGATGGTCGATCACAATCCAGCCTGCGGGCGCGGGTCCGCCGAATCCTTGCGCGGCACCGGCGTGGGTTACGAGCCCGGCCTGAGCTGCGAAAACAGGTTGGTCGCCGGAGCCGCCGTCTCTACCGAAGTCCACGCCCGGGTGGCCCGTGGCGAATTCGCTGGTGATGTGGCAGTCGTCTGATATTGGTTTGAAACGCTGAACCATACCATATTATATCTTCGCTTTACGACGCCCTCCCGGCCCCAACCATCATCACGGAAAAGGAGAAACTTATGACGAATCAGCAACCACCCCAACAACCACAAGACTTTCCACAATACCAATACCAACAACCTCAACCACAGGAATACGCACAACAACCACAACCCCAACCCCAGGAATACACACAACAACCCCCGACGTCGCCTGCGCAACCGTCATTTTTTCAGGTACCAGCGTCGGTGTCTTTTAATAGGCAGCAAATCATTGCCAAGGTGATTGCGGGCTTGGGCATTGCGGTTTTCATTGTCAGCCTGCTGGGGTTTCTCGCCACCCGTGGAGACTTCGGGCCTGACGACATCATCGACTTCATGATCTCCGGAATCTCGCTGGTCATTGTTGTTCTTGCCTGCATTTGGAATGCACTAGCAACCATCGGCAAACACATTGTGAAGACTGAATAATAGGCTGCAAACACGGTAAAACCCCAGTCGACACGCGCTGCTCACTGGGGTTTTCCTTTGTGCGCCCGGAGGGATTCGAACCCCCAACCTTCTGATCCGTAGTCAGATGCTCTATCCGTTGAGCTACGGGCGCGTGATGAAATTTTCATTGCGATTGAATGTTACACCGCTACCACCAATCAGCCAAATTACCTGGTTACAACCTTTGCGCCCAGAGCAACCACAATTCCGGTAATCCAGGTGGGAGCGGCCCCCACCACCAGTCAGCACCACACCACGCCAAACCGGCAGCAGACTTGATAAGCATGGTCTTTGAGATTTGTCACCCTAAACCTGCTGAGACCAACACACCCAATCGGGAAAAACCATGCTTAGAACATGTGCAGCAGTCAGGCGCACAGACGGTCCAGTACCAGCACATGTTCTAAGCTTGGACTTCTATTGACAACAGTTCAAACCTGTAGGCACCGACATGCCTCCAGAATGAAAACCATGCTTAGATAACCTGCTGCCCTAAAGTACCGTACGCAGCACACCCGCTAAGCATGGTCTTTCGAATCCACTGTTCCAAATCCCCTGGAGCCAAAGCATCTGCCAGAGAAAGACCATGCTTAGAATATGTGCAGCCCCGCCTGAGGTTATCGGCAGCACTTTTCCCAAGCTTGGTTTCGTTCAAGAAACGGATTCCCTGGGGCATCTAAAGAGGATTTTGCGGCTTAGCACTTGCGCCATCAAACGGAATGGATAAGGCTTCATGTCTGATAAGCATGGTCTTTGAGATTTGTCGCCCCAAATCCACTGGGACCCACACACCCATCCGGGAAAGACCATGCTTAGACAATCTGCTGCTCTCACGGTTCTGGCAGCCCAGCCCGGAATATCTGCCACACAACAAAGCAGCAAACCTGATAAGCATGGTTTCCATTTTGGCGGCCTGATATCTCCTGGAAATCCATCCAACCATAGCCAAACACCATGCTTATCTAACCTGCTACCCAGCCATTATGGGTTTTAGGCCAGGTTCCTCCCCTATCAATAAAAACAGCACACCCACTAAGCATGGTCTTTCAGATCCACCGCCCCAAATTCCCAGGAGCCGACACGCCCTCAGGATGGAAACCATGCTTAGAACATGTGCAGCCCTGCCCCGCTCCAGCCCCACCAACCACGCGGCCACCCAAACCCCTGGCCAGACCCCTGAACAGCGGAAACAGCGGGAAGCCCCGGGCTCAGCGCGTAGCGTGGGCCCGGGGCTTCTCCATCGTAGCGTCGTCGTAAAGCGGATTATTCAGCGACGCGGGCAGCTAGTTCTTCCAGCACATGGACGTATTTCTTCCCGGTGGCGCGGGTCATGCCGATTTCGCAGGTCCGGTTGCAGGAGAGGAACAGGTCGAAGTCGTCGTTGCGAACCGAGCGGGCCTCGTCATGGGTGGCGGTGGCGGTGAGCTCTTCGTGGAGCATGCCCCGGTCGCCGGCGAAACCACAGCACCGCCACCCGTCGGGAACCACGCATTCTTCGGCAACGAGCCCGGCGAGCATCATGAGGGCGTCGTTGACCCCCAGGTGCGTGGAGGAACAGGTTGGGTGCACCGCAGCTTTGCGGGCCCGAATCACCGGCGGCAGCATGGGGGCCACATTCGTTGCCACCCATTCCGTGGCATCCATCACGGTGATTCCGGTCACCCCGGCGTTTTCCAGGGCGATAATGATGCCTTCGGTGCAGGACACGTTGTCGCACACCAGGGGGATTTGCCCGTTGAGGGTGTTGTCCACCACCCACTTTGTGAGCTTGTTTTTCATCACTTCATAGCCTTGCGCCAGCCCCTTCGACTTCCAGGGGGTGCCGCAGCAGAGATCCCGCACGCCCTGCGGAGTACTGAGCGTGCGCCCCGCAACGGCAGCAAGTTGCCGAACAGCCGCCTCAACGCCTTGCCCGCAGGCGTGGTCGGTCTTAAACATAGAGCCCACGCAGGCCGGCAGGAAGATCGCGTCCGGGTTTGGCGCCGGCTGCACCGTGCGCAGCTTCCCGCCACCCGGCATTTCCTTGGTGAGGGTAGGCACGATATCGTCGCTGGTCACCTTGCGGGCGATGCCCAGCATGCCGCGCAATGGTGCGGTTGGCAGCGCATGTGCCATGTGCATGCCTACCGACGCGCTCCGCAGAAGCATATCCCAGTGCTCGGCGGCGACTTTCCAGCCCTTGTCCAGGGTTTCGCTTTGGGTTTCCCGGCGCTTTGCCCGGATCAGGTCACCGGTGTTGATATTCACCGGACAGGCGGTCTGGCACATGCCATCCACGGCACAGGTTTGGACCACATCATATACCTCTTGGGCTTTGAGCCGTTCCGCCAGGTCATAGGCCCCGGAGGCTTCGCAGGCGGCGATGGCGCGTTGGATGACGATCCGCTGCCGGGGTGTGGTGGTCAGGTGTTGGGAGGGGCAGACGGGTTCGCAGTAGCCGCATTCCACGCAGTCGTCGATGATGTCTCGGACGGTTTCGGTGGGTTTGATGTATTTGAGGTGCAGCTGCGGGTCGTCGGTGATGATGGTGCCCGGGTTGAGGATGCGGTTGGGGTCGCAGGCGTCTTTGACGTCAACCATGGCCTGGTAGAGGTCGTCACCGTATTGGCGTTGCACGAAGGGGGACATGATTCGGCCGGTGCCGTGCTCGGCCTTGAGGGTGCCTTGTTCCCGGAGCACGAGGTCCACCATGTCTTCGGTGAATTGGTCGTAGCGGTTAAGGGATTCTTCACCGGCGAAGTCCTCGGTGACGAGGAAGTGGATGTTGCCGTATTTGGCGTGTCCGAAGATGACGGCGCCGTCATAGTGGTGTTTGTCGAAGAGTTCTTGCAGGTCGGTGCAGACTCCGCCGAGTTTTTCCATGGGGACGGCAATGTCTTCCAGCAGGGCCATGGTGCCTTGGGGGCGGTTGCGCATGATCTTGGTGTAGAGTCCGTTGCGCATGACCCACATTTGGTTGCGGCGTTTGACGTCGCCGGTCATTTCAGGCGGGGTGGAGAGCCCACCGAGTTGGGCGAAGGTTTTTTCGCCGGTGGCGATGCGTTCGGCGATGCCGTCGTCATCCATGGCCTGGTATTCGACGAGCAGGGAGGCGTGTTCGCCCACCTTGAAGCCCTTGGGGAGGACGGAGGATGCGTCGGGGCCCATTGCCCGGATGGAGGCGGCGTCGATAAGCTCAACGACTTCGGCGCCGGAGTACACGATTTGCGGCAGGGCTTCGGTGGCGGCGTCGAGCGAGTCGAACATGAGCAGGCCGGTGGCGGTGCGCTTGGGCACGGGGACGGTGCGGAAGATTGCTTCGGCAACAAATCCCAGGGTGCCTTCGGACCCGATCATGAGGTGTTCGAGGATTTTCGCGGGCGTGTCGTAGTCGAGGAAGGAGTTAATGCCGTAGCCCATGGTGTTTTTGATGGCGTAGCGGCGTTCGATGTCGGCACGGTATTTGTCGCCGCGGAGAGTGTCGCGGAGTCGTTCGAGCACGCCGACCAGTTCGGGTTCGTGCGAGCGCAGGATGTCGTCGGCGTTGGGGTCGGCGGTGTTGACCACGGTGCCGCTGGGGAGGGCGATGGTCATGGATTCCAGGGTGCGGTAAGCATTGGCGGTAGTGCCGCAGGTCATGCCAGATGAGTTGTTGGCAATCATGCCGCCGATGGTGCAGGCGATTGATGAGGCTGGGTCGGGCCCCAGTTTGGTGCCGTAGCGCGCCAGCGCGGCGTTGACCTGGGTGACGGTGAGGCCGGGTTGCACACGCACGCGGCGGCCATCGTCGAGGACTTCCATGTTTCGGAAGTGCCGGCGGGCGTCCACGGTGAGCCCTTCGGAGAGAGCCTGGCCACACAGGCTGGTACCGCCGCCGCGGAAGGTGAGCGGCCAGTTCATTTGGGCGGCGACCCGCATGGCAATGCCCACGTCGGCGGC
Organism: Corynebacterium matruchotii; assembly: GCF_011612265.2. Taxonomy (NCBI): domain Bacteria; kingdom Bacillati; phylum Actinomycetota; class Actinomycetes; order Mycobacteriales; family Corynebacteriaceae; genus Corynebacterium; species Corynebacterium matruchotii. Next base: position 2,521,534 of record NZ_CP050134.2, read on the forward strand.
GGATCGGGCCCGCATCACAGCGTCGGGGGCGTGCAGGTAGTGGGATGCGTCGACCGCGAGGGCCATGCGGTCGAGTTCCCGGTCGCTGACGGTGGCGCCGCTGCCGAGGGCGTCGCGGAGTGCGGCGAGTGCGGCGGCGTTGCCTTCGGAGAGCAGCGAACGGGATGTGGTAACGGTAGCAGAGACGGACATTAGGTACTCCAAATCCGTTTGAAGAGGGTGGTTGAATTTATGGGCTGTATGTATCTAGGATATAGCGAGAGTTTGGGGGAAGTCCGAAAAATTTGTGTGGTAATGGTCTCTTAGGTTAGGCATAAATTACCCTTGTGAGCTTTAGGTTTGCATAAACTAAGTTGAGAAAACGCCTCCTCCGCACTGCCTTCCGCCCGCTTTGCGACGCCCTCCCGACCGTCCTCATCACCCCGGCGCTCAGGCCGCCAACCCAACAACCTGCCTGCGACTCAGCTTCTCCAACCCCGGCGGCAGCACTTATTCTAAGCATGGTTTTCATTTCTACCGCCAGGCATCCCCTGGGAATTCTTCCGCCCACAACCAAAGACCATGCTTATCCAATCCGCTACCCCACAAGACACCGTGGCAGCATACTTGCTAAGCTCGAATTCCCGCCGACAACACTTCAAACCCCCAAGAGCCAGCACACCCCAAAACCGAAAACCATGCTTAGCAGGTGCGCTGCCAACGATTTGCCTGCATGGCCACCGGCTGCATTTGTTCTAAGCATGGTTTTCCACTCTGGACGAACTGTCGTCTAGCGGATTTGGGGTGGTGGATTTAAAAGACCATGCTTAGAACACATGCAGCCCGAATCCACAGCGAACAGCACCTTTCAATACAGCACACGTTCTAAGCATGGTGTTTGTTTATGGCACTTCATAAACCCAGGAGAAGACAACCGCCAAACCCAGAAACCATGCTTATCAAGTGTGCTGCATGTGGGTATAACCCACCCACCACAACCATTAGGGCAGCAAATCCGATAAGCATGGTGTTTGGCGTAAAACAGTTCAAACCCCCAGGAGCTGACAACCATAAAAATGGGAAACCAAGCTTAGAACACATGCAGCCCCCATCCACATCATTGCACACAATGCTAAAGAGGCAACCAACACATTCCCAACCCAACCCCTCACCCCACCACAACCTCGTCCCTGTACGAAGAGCACAGCCCCTTCCCCACCCACGCCAAAACCCCGGCCAATGCATAATATTAACCGGGGTCTTTATTGTGGTTGTGCGCCCGGAGGGATTCGAACCCCCAACCTTCTGATCCGTAGTCAGATGCTCTATCCGTTGAGCTACGGGCGCGTGGCGGAGACGAGAGGATTTGAACCTCCGGTCCTCCGTTAAGAGGACAACTCATTAGCAGTGAGCCCCATTCGGCCGCTCTGGCACGTCTCCAATTCAAATTTTTGAATCTTGAGTAATGTTACTCAACGGACGTTTTAGTTACAAACAGGCTGGTTATGTATATACCCCCGCCTCATCTGAACTCATCTGATCTCGTCAGGCTGGTGGGCGGATTATGATGTGCTGCATGATAGTACGTGCTGACATATCGGAGATTCCCTCATATGTTCCGGGAAAGCGACTGGCCGATGCACTCAAGCTTTCCAGCAATGAAGTAGCCCATCCCCCACTGCCGGCCGCGGTGGCCGCCATGGCGGAGGCGGCCGCCGCGGCGAATCGTTATCCCGACATGGGGGCCACGGATCTTGTTCATGCCATCGCCAAGCACCTGAAGCTGCGCCCCGAACAGGTTGCGGTGGGGTGCGGGTCGTCGGCCTTGTGTCAGCAGTTGGTGCAGATCACCTGCAAAACTGGGGATGAGGTAGTGTTTCCCTGGCGGAGCTTTGAGGCGTACCCGATTTTTGCCCGGGTGGCGGGAGCCACCCCAAGGCCGGTGCCGCTCACGGCGGATCATCGCGTGGATCTTCCGGCCCTGGCGGCAGCGATCACGCCGGCCACACGGTTGGTGTTTGTGTGTAATCCGAATAATCCCACCGGCACCACCATCACCAAACAGGGGTTCGAAGAGTTTATGGCGGTGGTGCCGCCCACCACCTTGGTGGCTTTGGATGAGGCCTATTTTGAATTTGTGCGCACCCAGGACACGCCAATGGGGACGGAAGTCGTCGTAAAGCATGAAAATGTGGTGGCGCTGCGAACGTTTTCCAAGGCCTACGGCCTGGCGGGAGTGCGGGTTGGGTACGCTTTCGGCAATCCGGCGATCATTGCGGCGCTCAATAAGGTGGCGATCCCGTTTGGGGTGAGCGCCGTCGCGCAGGCCGGGGCGATTGCCAGCCTGGCGGGGGCGGCGCAGCTTCTCGAACGCACGAACGAAACCGTGAGCGAGCGCGACCGGGTGGCCCGAGCCATTGGCGCCATACCATCCGAAGCTAATTTCGTGTGGCTCCCCACCAAAACCACCGAAACCGCCGCCACATTAGCGCAACAGCTTGCCGACCAGGGGGTTATCGTCCGGGCCTTCCCCGAGGGCGTGCGCATCACCGTCACCGACCACGCGGAGGCCGACCGATTTCTGGCAGCATGGAACTCAATCACGCAATAGCTTAGGAGATAATAATGCTGGGAACTCTAGGACGATTAGCAATCCGAATCATCACGCTCGCCCTCGCGCTGTGGTGCGCCATCTATTTTGTGCCAGGCATCAATCTGGCCATGCCCCCACACACGCTGGTCGGCGACGGGCACTACGATTATTACGTCGTCTTCCTCCTCGCCGGGGCCGTACTATATGTGGTCCAAGCCACCGTGGGGAAGGTGCTGCGGATCATCAGCCTCCCCTTCACAATCCTCACCCTCGGACTGTTTCTCCTGGTGGTCAATGCTGTCACGCTGCTGGTTGCGTCCGAAGTTGCCCACCATTTCGGCATCGGGCTCACCGTGGATTCGTTTTGGGACGCTGTAATAAGCAGCGTCATTATCAGCATTGTGACAGCGATTGTAGGCGTAATCACCGACTAATTTATGGCACACGTTTATCAATGGCTCAGCATTCCCATCACTAACCTGGCCGCGGTCACGCTGTTTCTCGCCGCACTCGTGGCCCTCGCCGTCTGGGTGGGCTGGCGCAAACCTTATCGCATACTCGTTCGAGCCGCACTGATAAGTGCACTGTTTACCGGCGCTTTTTGGCTGCTTTACGACGTCATCATCATCCCATACATGGAAAAACTGATGCCCATCCTCTACCCGGGCATCGCCCTCCTGGCATTCATCATCCCGCTGAGCATCAACAAGCGTGGCATCATCGCCATCGCCGCCACCATCCTCCCAGCCATGGGCCTCACCAATGCCGCTTACGACCAATACGCCACCCTGGCCGACCTGCTCCCCAGCCGCAACGTCGTGCCCCTCACCTACCAGGAATTTCAACACCAACAGGCCGCCCCTACCATCGACGGCAATCCGGTTGGGGCGCTGGTGAGCGTGGACATCCCAGCGTCGAAAAGCGGATTCCCGGCGCGCACCTCACTCGCCTACATCCCGCCAGCGTATTGGTCGGGGGCGCACCTGCCGGTGGTGGTGATGATGGCGGGCAATCCCGGTTCACCAGGGCAATGGTTTGGGCCGCTGAATGCCCAGGCGGCGTTGCAGAGTTTCCAGGCCGCGCACCATGGGGTGGCGCCGATCGTGTTTTCCATTGACGCCACCGGTTCGACCAACGGCAACCCGTTATGCATTGATGGCCCGGAATATAAGGTGCACACCTGGCTTGCCGACGACGTGCCAACTGGCATCAAACGCATGTTCACCGTAGACAGTGACCAGAATCACTGGACCATTGGGGGGCTATCGTATGGGGGTACTTGTGCGCTTCAAGTGGTGACAAATTCGCCTAGCTCGTACGGTACTTTCATTAGTTATGCTGGTCAGGGCGAGCCCATATATAAGGACCATACGACTACTCTAAAAATGTTCTTCAATAATGACGAGGCAGCGTTTCAGGCCGTGAATCCAATGAATTTATTACAACATCCCACTCCAGAGCGCCGGGCCGAATATCGGCGGTTGGCCGGCTGGTTTATTGCCGGCACTGCCGATGAGCATTCGCAGCAGGCGCTTCGTCAGCTTCACGAGATTGCCCAGAATGCTGGGATTGATTCGCGGTACACGGAGATTCCCGGTTCCCATACGGCCCGGGTGTGGCGGACGGGGTTTGGTCAAACATTGCCGTTTGCGGCGGCGCGTGGTGGGCTCACCGCCGGGGCCGACAAGGGCGCTGACAGCGGCGCCGAAGCCACCAGCACCAACACCACGGCCGCTAGCACCAAGGGGCGGGCAGCATGAAATCGTTGATGCAGTCGCTTCGGAAAACCAAGAGGTCGCAGGATCAGGGTGTCTCCGCGGACGCCGCAGCCGCCAAGGCACCCAACAACGCCAATAACACCGGCAACGCAACCGCTGCCCCTGGCGCCGGCCGAGTAAAACTACTCGCATACCTGCGGCATGTGACGTGGATTATTCAGGTGGCGCGCCGGGTGCCAATCACATCGGTGTTGATTGTGGTGGCGTGGGTGATGTGGCTACTGGCCCGCAACACGTCGCCGCAGCGGGCCTATGGGTTGACGTCGGATATGGCGGGCCAGTCGTGGCGGTTTTTCACTTCCGGGTTGACGGAGAAGACTTTCCCAGCATTGTTGATTGCCACGGTGGTGTTGGCGGTGTTGGGGAGCGCCGCCGAATACATGTTGGGGAGCCGCCAGTATTTGGGGTTTGGCCTGGTGTTGCAGGTGTTTTCAGTGATTGGCATGCTGGTGACCCGGGATGTGATGGTGGTGTGCCGGTCGTCGTGGGCGAAGGCATGGTTGACCGAGCCGTTTTTGTCGCAGATTCCGTGGGTGTTTGGGGTGGCGACGGTAGCGTCATCGCATTTTGGTAGGTTGTGGCGGCGCCGCCTGTTGGTGGTGTTGTTGGTGATTACCGGGTCGATGGTGTTGTATTCGGGTTCTGCCGCGGATGTGGCGCGGCTGATGGCTGTGGTTGCTGGGGCGGTGATGTCACGGACGCCGGTGCGGGGTTCGTTGCGGCGAAGTTCGCTTCAGGAGTTTCGGCTGCTCATTGCCGCGGCGTTTGTGATGATTGCCGCAGGCCCGTTGATGACGTCGGTGAATCCGGATTCTGATGCACCGTTGTCGCGGATTTATCTGCTCACGTGGGAGGAGAGCCCGGTGACGGTGCGTGAGGCCGGGGTGTTGGGCGCGATTTTTAATCTGGTGCCGTTGATTATTGCGGTGGTGTTGGCGATCGGATTGGCCCGGGGCCGGCGGATTGCCTGGTGGGGTGCCCAGGTGTTTTTGTGGGCGACAATTGCAGGATTGCTGTTTGAGGCGTTTCGGATTACGAAGCTGGAAACAGATATTCCTATTAATCTCATGGCTTCGTATGGGTTGCTGACGGTGTTGCCGTGGTTGGTACTCATTGTGGTGTTGCTTGTATATTGGCGGGATTTCCGGGCGCCGGCGGAGCATGGCACAACAAAGCTGCTGGTATTGCGCATTTCGTCGTTTGCGGTGTTGGTGTGTTGTTTGTGGGTTGGGAGCGTCATGGCGTTGCGGGATCATTTTGAGCCGCATGTGTCGCTGTTGGGGACGATAAAAGCCCTGCGGGTGGTATTGTTGCCGCCGGTGTTATCGAGGGTGTTTACGGCGGATATTCATCCAGCGGACCAGTTGGGCTGGTGGCTGGGGTTGTGGCCGGGCCCGGTGTTGGGGATCGCGGTTGCAATTTTCTTGTATATTGCGTGCCGGTCGACACATGTGGAGTTGGGGGATGATGCAAAGCATCAGCGGATGCACCAGATTTTGACGACTGGTCGGGGTGGGGATCATTTGTCGTGGATGACATTGTGGCCGGGCAATTTGGTGTGGGAAGCCAAGGATGGCGCTGGTTATGTGGCATATCGGCTGCATTCGTCGACAGTGCTTACGTTGGGTGAGCCGGTGGTGAATTCGGGTGATGCCACAGCCCAGTCACTTGCCGATGAGTTTGGGAAGTTTGCAGAGCAACAGGGGTGGACGTTGGCGTGGTATTCGGTGGGGGCAGAGTTTGCCGCGGGCCGGCCGGGTACGTCGAAGTTGCAGGTGGCTGAGGAATCGATTGTTTCGACGGAGTTAGTGACGTTTCGGGGGAAGAAGTTTCAGGATGTGCGGACTGCCCGGAATCGTGCCGGTAAGGAAGGGATTCGGGCGGTGTGGACCACGTGGAATGATGCCGGCACGATGATTCGTAGCCAGATTCGGGCGTTATCGGAAGAGTGGGTATCGGATAAGTCACTGCCGGAGATGGGGTTCACGTTGGGGAATCTTTCCACATTGCATGACCCGGAAGTGCGGTTGATGTTGGCATTGGATGAGCACGATAATTTACATGGGGTGACGAGTTGGTTACCGGTGTATGAGGATGGGGCGCTTGCCGGGTGGATGTTGGATTTCATGCGGCGGGATCCAGCTGGGTTTAGGCCGGTGGTGGAGTTTTTGATTGCGGAAACTTTGGTGCAGGCCCATGAGGATGGTTTAGGCTGGATTTCTTTGTCGGGTGCGCCGTTGGCGCATGAGGCGTCTGGTGAAGAAAATCCGTTGAATATTGTGACGGATGTGTTGGGCCGCACATTGGAGCCGCTGTATGGGTTCCGTAGTTTGGCGTCGTTTAAGCGAAAATTTTTGCCAGAATATGCGCCGTGGTTCCTGGTGTATACCGACCCTGCGACTCTTCCAGCGATAGGATTAGCGGTGAGTGCTGCATATGTGCCAGACTTTTCGATCGCAGATATGCAGCGTGCTGCCCGACAATTACTTGCCGCCCGCAAGGAGGAATAATGGCTTTGTTCGACTGGATTCCGCGGTTTGATCCGCGTAAGGCGTTACCGTCATCGATTGGTACTAGTGGTACGCCTGTGGTGTTGCTGCATGGCGCATATAGCACCCCGAAGGCGTTTGGGGCGTTGGCGGTGGCGTTGAATGAGATAGGGCGGCCGTTTATAGCTCCCGATTATGCGCATTATGGTACGGGCGCGTTTGTCGATGGGCTTCGGGATGTGACGGCCATTTGTGAGGGGTTTCGGTCGTTTGACATAGTGGGCCATTCGTTTGGTGGCATTGTAGGACTCCAGTTGTTGCGGCAGCCGGAGTTTGTGGGAAAGGTGTCGACGATCATTGGTTTGGGCACGCCGTGGCGGGGGTTGCCGACGAAGGGGAAGCATATGGTGAAGTTGTTTGGGCAGGCGTATGAGGATTTACGGGGCCCGTTTGAGGTGGATGATGTGGATCCTGCTACGAAGGTGTATTCGGTGATTTCCACGGCGGATAAGACAGTGAATCCAAAGTTTTCCCAGTTTGGGGAGGTTATAGTGTTGGATGGTTCGGTGGCGCATGCAGCGTTACCGAGGGAGACGAAGGTGATTACGTCGCTCCTGGAGGAAGCGGAGTTGGCCCGGGGGCAGCAATAGGTTTCGCTAGTCGATGGTGGGTGGCCTGGTTTTCCGCTGTAAGGTCGTCGACAAGTATGTGTGTGCTTGTCGACGCCCAAAGGTGCGGGAACTTATGGAATATCAGCTATTTTTGCAATTTTTGAATGGTCGCCACACATGCTTGCCGCATGACGATTCTTGACATTCATGCCCTCAATATGAGTAGCACCCCCTAGTGAGGGAATGTGTTCTGTGTCGCAATCAAAATCTCTGCTCTACTATTTTATGCGACTTACAAGTCATTAGTTCAATTGGCGATATTTAATCCAGTCCAAATAAACTTTATCTATTAATCTCTTTGACATCCATATAGCGCGACTGACATGCTCAACATCATGGGAAGTAGATCAAGAAATGATGTTGGAGCGTTTGGAAAAATCGTCGCCGAGATCCTGAACGACGCACGATTAAACCACAATGTTTCGCAACTTCAACTTCAAGAATCCACAGGTATTTCCCAATCCCAGCTATCAAAGCAATTACGTGGAATTCGGGCAATTAACCTTGATGAACTTGAAGCAATCTGCGCCACATTATCAATATCTGTAAAAGAAGTTCTTATCCTTGCAGAAGCAAAACTCGACGCCACCCGAAAGGCATAATGAAGCCCTTAAAGTCCCCACATCCACAGCCCCACAATGCGAGAAATCACGGAGGGTTCCGACGGATAATCGACCCAATAATCCATAGGATAAGTTTATTTAATACCACCCTCATGTGGCGACCATCTTATATAATCTCTTAAATGAAATTTATTACCATTAGTATCAATATGTGAGGGTCATCATATCAATCTGGGGGTGTTTTCCAAAACTCTACCAATACATTAGGCCGATTCGGTAACACCCTCACTTTGAATGCTGCCTCTGATGGATCCGCATGACGTATCGATCCAGTAGCACACAATTTATCCTCACCCTAGGGGTGTCAACCCTCTTTCTTGCTGCCCCCTGTCCACCTGCCCCGATTATTCGCGGCAGACCTGGTCGGTGCGGCACTCGCCGGATTGGGGACGCAAAATCCAAGGAGGGTATTGGGAGGGTGCTCAAACCTATACACAGGGCGCGTGGCATGCTTAGTCAAACATGTGTGCTATGCGTCCCGCTTTATCAATTTAGGTAGCTGACCAAACTCAACAGCCCCCATCGGCCGCAGCACTCAGGGAGCCGAGACATACACCGGCTAGGGATTTAAGTCCCCAGAAGAAGTATGCTCCGTACACATAATGGTAGCAGCACAACCAAGGCGTACAGTTTCCGCGTTCCCCAAGCTTAGACGAGATAAGAAAATCAAAAACATTGGATCACGCTGAAGCCCCCAATGGGTTCTTACGGACAACTCTTAAATCAGTGCAGGTCAGGCTTTTTTAGCGTCAAAATGGAACAGCAGGAAACCCGCCATGAGTTTCCCCACTAAAACAAAACCCTACAAAGGAGTCGCACATGACCGACCAAGAGAAAATAGCCTATTTGGAGCAAGCACTCCGGGAGAAAGACCACGAGCTCATGCGGGCCCGGCAGGAGTTTTCTAGTCAGATTGCGGCCAATGATCTGGGGGACGCCTCACTGCGGCACAGGATAGCGCTAACGGAACAAGAACTTGGGTTTATGCGGCAACAACTCGCCGACAAGGATGCCGAAATCGACCGGCTCACCAAGGTGGTCGACACATTACAGGGAGCCATCGCCACGTTGAATGGTTCCGGCGCGGGCGCATAGCACAATAAACCCCCAGGTCACACCGTACGATGCGAGCTGGGGGCTGTACTTGGCGGAAGCGGGGGGATTTGAACCCCCGGATAGTTTCCTATCGCTGGTTTTCAAGACCAGTGCATTCGGCCGCTCTGCCACACTTCCCTATGACAAGGAAAGATTACCAAAAAGTCGGTACGCTGTAAAAGCATGAAAGCGATAGTTGTTACGGCTGATAAAACCCTGGAATTGGCCGAGGTTCCCACCCCACAATTGCGGGCCGGGGAGGTGCTCGTCAAGGTCCATGCGACCGGGGTGAACCGGGCGGATTTATTGCAGGCCGCGGGCTATTACCCGCCCCCACCAGGCGAATCAGAGATCATGGGGTTGGAGTGCGCCGGCGAAATCGTGGATACGGGCGACACCGACCGTCAGGTTGGCGAGAAGGTTGCGTGCCTCCTGGCGGGCGGGGGCTACGCCGAATATGTGGCGGTGCCGGCCGGCCAGCTGCTGCCCATTCCTGAAGGTTATTCCTATGAACAGGCGGCCGCGGTGGTTGAGGTGGCGGCCACAGTGTGGTCGAATCTGGGCATGCTCACCGGGTTGGCGGCGGGCCAGACCGTCCTGATTCATGGAGGCGCGGGTGGGATTGGCACGTTTGCTATCCAATTGGCGAAGCATTTGGGGGCACAGGTGGCGGTCACCGCGGGTAGCGTCGAAAAGCTTGAAGCTTGTCGACGCCTGGGCGCGGACATCCTCATCAATTATCGGGAGGAAAACTTCGCCGACGCGCTCAAGAACCGGTGCGACCGGATTCTCGACATCATTGGGGCGAAATATCTGGATCAGAACGTGACCGCGCTGGCGCCGGACGGGCACATGGTCATCATCGGGATGCAGGGCGGGGTCAAGGGCGAGCTCAACATTGGCAAGCTGCTGGCCAAACGCGGCACGATCTCGGCGACGGCGCTTCGGGCACGCAGCCACGCCGACAAGGCCCGAATCGTGACAGACACCATCAAGCATGTGTGGCCGCTGCTGGCCGACGGAACCATCACACATCAGCTGCACGCCACTCTCCCGCTTGCCGATGCCGCCCGCGCCCACGAACTGCTCCGCAGCGGTGCCGTCACCGGAACCCTAGTTTTGAACGTTTGTTCGAACGAGGCATCAAAAGGTTAATCGAACATTTATGCGAGTGACGCAAGGACTCGGATGAGCTGATCCACGTCGTGAGTCGTGTTATATGGCCCCAGGCCCACCGTGATCGCCCCATCGGTGTCCTCCAAGCCCATGGCCGACAGCAATGGATCCGGCTTCGCCACCGTGGTGACCAGGCGATTATCTATGAGTCGGCGGCGGATCGTTGACGCCGGAACCCCCGGAATGCAAAAGGTCACTCGGGGAATCCGGGTGGCCGTCGACCCGTAGGCGATCTCGCCCGTCACCCCAAACACATGCAGCCGAGTCATACTGCTCAACGAGTCCGCTAGATAGTCGGCCATGCGCCGCAAATACAGGCCAGCCTCAAACAGGCTGGTTTCCAGCCGCTGCCGCCGGGAGCCATGATCCTGCTCTACCAACCCGGCAAGATGATCCACGGCGGCAGGCAGCCCAGCAACAAGGCCTGGGGCCACATCCTCAAGGAACGCGGCCATGTCGATGCGGGGAAACATGGAGGTGTCCCGAAACGCTAACGCCGCCACCTGGGGGGCACCAATGGCCGTGCAGTCCACGATCACCATGTCCACCCCCAGGTCATCTATAGTGATCGGCGAGAATCCCGCCAACGCGGTGGCGTCGACAAGCACCCAAGCCCGGGAATGCTCCCGAACGTTTTCGGAAATCTGGGACACGTCATTCACCGTGCCTACCTGGGGATGCACCGCCGATAACGTCACCAGCCGAGTGTCACCGGTCACGAGATTCGTGTACTGCCATGCCGGCACCTCACCGGTCCCCAAATCCGGTTCAGCATAGGCGATATCGTCGTTGGTGAGTTGATGGGTATCCGCCCGCGACGCTAAAAGCTGGCCGCGACGCAGCACAGGCCGAAGCGCGGTATCCAACCGTTGGTAAAGAACATCAATGCTGGGCGCAAGAATCACAGCATTAGCAGTTGTGCCAGTAAGATCGGCGACCGCCTGCCGCGCGGCCTTCATTTGCGACTCAGCCCCCAGCCTCCCCATTTCGGGGGCAACAGAATGATTACCATGATTACCCGTATTGGGCTCCACATATTCTACAACCGGCGCTTGACGGAATCCGCGGGCCACCGCAGACGACACTCGTTCGGGGATTTGCGGCTGGGCATGAGCGGACAAATACGTCCAACCATCGCCTAATGACGTGTACAAACCACGCACTCGCGCTACGTCAAAGACCATCTGGGACTCCTTCAGCATGTCCATAATCAACCTTTTAATAGTATGCCTACCGTATCCATTGTGCGCACAGAGACCACTAAGCTAGAAATCTGTGCAGGATCATCAAGATGAAGAAAAACTGGCAAAACCGCCGCAGACTACTACGTCCGTGACGCTTTCAGAACAGATCAACCGCATCACCAATGCGACCGACTTAGACCCTGAACCCTCAGGTTCAAAGACTTTCGCCGCCGCCTGGCATGACCTCGTGCGTGGTTTTCACCAACACGAACTGTGGCTCCAACTGGGCTGGCAGGATATTAAACAACGATACCGCCGATCCGTCCTAGGACCGCTATGGATCACCATTGCTACTGGTGTGATGGCTGCCGCACTTGGACTATTATATTCAGTTCTCTTTAAGATTCCGGTAGCGCAATTCCTCCCCCATGTGACGGTAGGGCTTATCATGTGGACGTTCATCTCAGGTTGTATCAAGGAAGGCGCGCAAGTTTTTATTGATAATGAGGGCCTAATTAAACAACTGCCTTCCGCGCTCTCTGTCCATGTCTACCGACTCGTATGGAAGCAAACCCTCTTCCTTGGGCATAATTTGATTATTTGGGTTGCCCTCATGGTTATTTTCCCTAGGCCATTGGGGTGGGATTTCCTCCTGGCCATACCCGCGCTTATGCTCCTAGTTGCCAATGGTGTGTGGGTGTCCATGTTCTTCGGCATCATAGCCACCCGCTACCGGGACGTCGCGCCCCTCCTCGAAGCCGGCACCCAACTATTGTTCTATGTCACGCCCATTGTGTGGATGACCCAAACCCTGAAAGACCAGGGCGGCGCCATCTCCGACCGGGCAAAACTCGCCCAACTCAACCCGCTTTACCACTACATGGAGGTCGTCCGCGCCCCACTCATCGGCGCCGACCTGCCCGTCTACCACTGGTGGGTTGTGCTCGGATGTACCGTTGCTGGGCTCACCATCGCCCTGCTCGCCATGCGGCAATGGCGGTTCCGGGTCAGCTACTGGGTATAACTTTGAAGGAGACGTGACTCATGGTTTCGATTGATACTTACAACGCGTGCGTGGACTTCCCCATTTTCGACGCGAAATCCCGCTCCATGAAAAAGGCCTTCCTCGGGGCGGCCGGCGGCGCCATCGGCCGCAATAAGGACAACACCGTGGTGGTTGAGGCGCTGCGCAATGTGAATCTGCATCTCCGCGAGGGCGACCGGGTGGGGCTGGTCGGCCATAATGGTGCCGGCAAATCCACCCTGCTGCGCCTGCTGTCCGGCATTTACGAGCCCACCCGCGGCTCCGCACACATCCACGGTCGGGTCGCACCGGTGTTCGATCTCGGTGTGGGTATGGACCCGGAGATCTCCGGGTATGAGAACATCATTATCCGCGGGTTATTCCTCGGCCAGACCCGGAAACAAATGAAGCAAAAAATGGATGAAATCGCCGATTTTTCCGAACTCGGCGAATACCTTTCCATGCCGCTGCGCACCTATTCCACCGGCATGCGCATTAGGTTGGCCCTGGGGGTGGTGACCTCCATTGAGCCCGAAATTTTGCTTCTCGACGAGGGAATCGGGGCGGTGGATGCCGCCTTCATGGCCAAGGCCCGGGCTCGCCTCCAGGAGCTGGTGAAACGCTCCGGTATTTTGGTGTTTGCGTCCCACTCCAATGATTTTCTCGCCCAACTCTGCGACACCGCCCTGTGGATAGATCACGGCGAGGTTCGGGAAGCCGGCCCGATCCCAGATATTGTTGAATCTTATGAAGGTCCGGGTGCCGCAGAACATGTGCGACGCATTATCGAGGATTTGCATAATGGGGATGCGGAGAACATGAGCGCCGCCCCTGAATAAGGGTGGGGCGAGTTTGTGGCGGGGCTGGCTGCGCCGATGGGTTTTGGCGGTTCCTGGGCGGGTTTCGTCGGGCCCAGCGGCAGGCCATGGTCATCTGAATTATTCGGATGGCGCGGGGCCTGGGCGTTCTCCGGTGAGGAATTCATGAAGGCTCGGGGTGTGGCCGGTGATGACGACGTCGGGGTTGGGGGTGTAGTCGTCACGCCGCAATTCGGCCAGGACCGCGGGTAGCGGAGTGCCGTTCGGCCCGGCAGGGGCTGTGACCGACTCGACCACCCGGTAACCGACCTTGGCGGATACCGCTGCAGAAGCGTGATTGCCGGCTATCCAGACGGTTTGCATGACGGTAGCCCCCAGGGTGACCAGGCCGTATTCGCAGATGGCGCGGCGAATGGTGGTGCCATAGCCGCGTCCCTGATGCTTGTGGAGCACCCAGGAACCAGTACTGATACAGCGAGTGGTGGCAAAGTTGGTGGCTCGAAGGTCTATGGCACCGATAAATTCGCCTGTATGTTCGTTAAAAGCAGCAAGGTCTAATGACCATTTTTTCGAACTCATATTCGCACGGTTGGACCAGCGGAATTGGGCCGCGGCCACGGGGGTTGAGGTGAAAAGCCAGGTGAACGCATGATCGGGAATCGTGTCGCCGTAAATGTCCGCGAATGTTATGGTGCACACGTGGGGCAGGTGCTCGTCGGTGATGGCGACGATGCGCAGGCCGCCCGCCCGGATTTGGAGGGTGCTTGGTGGCCATAGAGTTTCCAACATGGCCTTATCCTAGTCCCGGTTTATCGGTTTTCCCACGCGGGATTTAGCTGCGCGTTGGCTGTGGGGCGGAAGAAATGGTGTGATAGAGACATGGATATTTCGGCTGCTCGACAAACCATTCGGTCACGGTTAATTACGGCACTACGAGAAGAAGAGTTGATTCCGCAGGATACGCCGATTCCCCCAGATGAGGACCCGGTAATGGTGTTACGGAAGCTTCGATCTGAGTTGACGGTTCCAGCCACAAATTTTGATCGGGCGGCCGCCGAATTGGCGGATAGTGTGGTGGGATTGGCGCGGGCGCGTGAGGGCGTGGCGCGACGCTATCAAAGCCGCACGTCGTTAGGCAATATGGAGCAGCTGGTGTGCGAGGGGCACCCAAAACATCCGTGCGCGAAAACGTCGCTGGGGCTGGGAGACGCCTATAAGGATGTACTGCCGGAGCAGGTAGAAACGATTCAGCTGCGGTTTGTGGCGGTTCGGGAACAGCTGGCGCGCACCTCGGGAATGCCGCTCATTGCGGCGCTTCGCAGCCAGATTCCGGGACTGGCCGACCGGTTGGCGGCGGAGTGTCCGCCGGGGTTTGTGGTGGTGCCGGTGCACCCGTGCCAGGATGTGGCACTGTCCGATGATGTGCGGGAGCTGGCCACGTCGATAGCAGCGGAGCCGCTCATGAGCGTGCGGACGCTGCGGGTGAGCGACGAAACCGGGTGTGTGCACATCAAAACCAGTGTGGGGTTTCAGCTGACCGGGGCGATTCGGGGGATTTCGTACACGGCGTTGGCGGGGCCGGTGATTGCCGAGCGCGCGGAACAGCTGATGCGCACGTCGGGGATTTCCCCCTACACCAGCGACGATACGCCGGCGTTTCGGGTGGCGCGGGACTTGGCGGGGGTGCGGGTACCGCAGGCGGATGGAAATTCGTTTGGGGCGATCGTCCGGGTGCCACCCCAGGGGATTCCGGCGGCGGCCCTGTTGGCGACGAATCCGCTCACGGGGGAGAATTTCTTCGCGGAGTTTTTGGCGGAGTCGGGGGCGACCCCGGCGGAGTGGTTTGATCGATTGTCGACGATCCTGATCCAGCCGGCGCTCACACTGCTGGACCAAGGGTTGGCGATGGAGCCGCACCCACAGAACACGGTCATTGAGCTGCGGAATGGTTGGCCGTATGCGGTGACGGTGCGGGATTTCGGCGGGTGCCGGATTGTGCGCGATTCCGCGTTCGGCCAGCGGTACGATTGGGGTTTCCTGGAGGGCACCGCACTCCTGAGCGACCATGATACCGCCTATGACAAGCTGATTTATCCGATGATTACGAATTTGGTGTTGGGGTTGTGCGAGGCGGCGGGCATTGATCCGGGTACGATAGCCCTGGATAATCTGCCCCCGATGCTGCCGCGGAAGCGCATGTTTGGCATGCGGTTGTCAGGGGCGGTGACGGAGCAGGATTACGTGCGGATTCCCAATCCGATTCCGCCGGTTCCGCTTGTCGACGAGCTCCCGTGGGCGCGCGAACACGTGTCCGAACGCCTCACCGAAACCATGGCGGTGGAAGGCCTCACGCAACTCCCTGAATGCGATGTGGATAATGCGGTGACCACCTTGGCCCATGTCAAACAGGTCGTCGATCGTCGACTCCGATTCTACCGGTCACCGGCAGACCTGATCTCCACCGCTCCCCCGGAGCTGCGTGGCGTTGTTGCCGACTCTTTGGCGATCACCGGCCATAATGTGCACCCATTAGCGAAGCTGCGCCTGGGGTTTGATGCAAAAGATTCCGCACTGTACGGGCCAGAAAATTTCCGGCCCACCAATCTCAAGCTGATTGGTGTTCACCCCAATCTGCTCGCAGAGACCGGGGACGTGACGGCAATACTGCGGGCCGAGTTTCCCGAGAATACGCCGAACACTACGCTGCGCATTGTTCCCGTCCACCCGTGGCAGTGGGAACATGTGATCGGTGCGGAATTCGCCCGGGAGATCGCCGCCGGCACGATCATGGACACGGGGGCAACGCTGCCGGTGCTGCCCACGCTATCGCTCCGAACCGCACTGACGTTCCATCTGGGAACGTCGGGACACCGGCTATTCATCAAGACGTCGGTGGATGCGACATTGACGTCGACGCGGCGGTCCATGTCGCGGGATTCCGCCCTGGGCACCCCGCTAGTGGCCGCCCACCTGGCCGGCTTGGGGTTGCCGTGCGATCTGCTGCCGGAGATCGCTGGGTGCGCCTACGATGGGCCGAAGACGAATCCGCGGGCGGTTCGGGGATTGAGCACGCTCATCCGCGAGTCCACACCCCGGACGGCCATCACGGCGGCCGCGCTGCGGGGACTGCCCACGGTGACGGAAGAGTTCTTTTCCCGCTACGCCCGCGACCTACTATCAACGGTGCTGCCCACCATGTGGCATGCGGGCATTGCTTTGGAAGCGCATTTGCAAAACACCCTGGTGTATGTGGATGATGACTTCCAATACCAGGGAATCTGCCTTCGGGATTTCTCCGGCCTGCGGGCCTACCGGCCCCGGGCCACGGGTGTACCCATCCGGGATGGCGCCATCACCATGACTGATGACTACGACGTGTTCATCGCCAAGGGATATTATGCCGCCATTCCCGGCAACCTGGCGGCGTTTGTAGATCAGCTGCCCGATGATCCGCGCCATTATTGGCGGCTGGTCCGGTCCATTGTGAACGATCTGATTGCCGAGCATAATCCGCCGCAGGTGGACGTCGACAAGCTATTGGCGCCAACGATGAAGCAGAAGGCATTTCTGCGCATGCTGACGGACCCGGCGCGGGGTGATGTGTATGTGGATGTACCCAATCCACTTGTAGGATAACTGCTACTCGTGGGTGCAAAATCTATTGGGGTTTTGCGGTGTCTGCGTTGGGTTATGGGGATGCGCATGCTTGCGCCCTAGGTCTCTAGTTGATATCAAATGAACTATTTTTAGGTAACAAGGATGCCAACTAGGTGCTTTTTTCAAGTTTCACGTTATGATTTAGGTAGTGGGCACCTCCGTTTCTAGCCAACGGGGGTGCCTGCTATTTATGATTTTCGACTATTAGATCGCGGTTTTTGACGTTTCTGCTGGTAGCAGCGCAGCCAGATGATGAGTTTGGGTGCCCAATGGGTTGGGTAGTGTCCTATTTGTTCCCCTCCCTATTGAAGGGAAAACACAGCGAAATCTTCCCCGCCCATCATTTTGGGGGTGTTCTTTAGTTGTAAAATAGGTTCAAACTTTTTATTAAACTCTGCGTAATCATGGTGGGAAAACTGTCACCAGTAGGGTTTTTGCATCGCCGACCTTATTTCTACGGGCGCGACGGGTCACGGCTTGGGCACTACTTCTTAAGTATGGACATGAGAAAAATGAGCCATTGCTTAGCGACTACATGTGATGAGCTGATGAAAAATGAAGAACGACTCCAACCAAACGACCGCCGAGCCGCCCGCATCAACATTAACGGCCATCCCTACCAGCAGTGTTGCAGCAGCAACGCCCACAATCGGAGCACCTGGGGAAGATATATCGCAAATTCACCTTTGGTGTTGGTATAGAAGATAATAGTGCCACCCGGGAGCAGGTGGCGGTCTTCACGCTCATTGACGCCCCAATTGCACTCGTAAGGGCGTCGTCAAGCTACGTGCGGGACCGCAGGCGGACCACCACCCACACGGCGAGGAAGATCAGGCCGTCGACAAACGCCATGGTTGGGGACGTCGCCGTATTAAAATTATAGGCGACCCAAAAACCCACCTGGGAGCTAATAAGCGCCACCAATAACGTGACCGTCAGCATCGCCCCCTGGCTGTGGGTGACCAACAACGCCGTGGTGGCGGGCACAATCATGAGCGCCACCACCAGCACCGCGCCGGCCGCATTAAACGCCACCACCACAGTCAGGGAGGACAGCACCATCACCAGGTAGTCCAGCAGGCGGTGCCGCACCCCAATGGTGCGGGCAAACACCGGGTCAAACGTGGCAATAGTCAACGGCCGGCGGGCCAGAATCAGCACCACCAGGGTGACCACGCCGGCACCGCCCACAATCCACATGTCCTTCGGGCCCAGGTCGTAGCCGCCCACAATCCAGTGGGACATGGCCGCAATATTCAAATCCCCCACCAGCACCGTGTGCTCCGAAATCATGCTGCCCGCAAACCTGGTGGAGATCAAAATCACGCCGATGGCGAAAAACGCGGGGAAAATCAGGCCGGTCGCGGAGTCCTCGGTAAACCGGCCGCGGGCCCGCAGCCATTCCGTGGCGGCAATCACCACCACCCCGCCGATTGTGGCCCCCACCAGCAGGATTGGGTCGCGCGGGCTGCTCGCCCACAGCGCCGAAATCGCAATGCCCGGCAGCACCGCATGCGAGAGCGCATCCGACAACATGGCTTGTCGACGCAACACCAGCACCACCCCGGGCAGCGCCGTGGTGAGCGACACCACCGCCGCGAGCAACGCCACCGATACCGCAAAACTCATAGACGCTCACCTCCGCCAGGGTGCATGGCGCCGCGCCGGGGTGCGACGATCATGGAGACCAGCACAATCCCGCTCAGCACTAGCACGATAACCGGGCCGGTCGGAACCTTGCCCATCGTCACCGATATATAGGTTCCCAATACCGACGCCACCGCCCCAAAGAGGCCGGACAGAAACGTCATCCGGCCAACAGTTCGAGAAAACTGTCGGGCCGCGGCCGGCGGGAATACGGCGAACGCGATCATGAGGATCAGGCCCACCGCCTTCACCCCGATCACGATCGCAAGCACGATCAGCCCGAAGAGTGCGGGGGATAAAACCGCGGTTTTGAGGCCACTGACCTTGGCTAATGTCGGGTCGAAGGTCATGAGGGTGATGGGTCGCCACAGGAGCGCGACCGCAAGAAATACCACAAACGTCACCACGGCGATCGTTCGCACATCCAGGTTTGTGAGCGTGGCGGCGTTACCGAACATGAGGTCCTCAATTCCGCCTTTGCCCCGAATGTGGGAGCGCTGAATGACCTGCAAGATCAGCAGGCCGCCGCCCAGGAAGAGCGACAAGACCACCGCCATGGTGGCGTCGATCCCGATCCGGGTGGTGTCCGCCACCTTATTGGCCAGCACCACCGCTATTAGGCCGGTGATGAGTGCCCCCACCACGATCACCGGCATGGACCTGGCGTCAAACCCGCCGAAAATCAGGCTGACTACCAGGAATGCCCCCATCACGCCTGGGGTGGCGGAGTGGCCGATCACGTCCGACATGAGTGATTGGCGGCGCAAATACAGGAATGTGCCCATGGCCCCGGAGCAAGCCCCGATGAGCATGGTACCGATCACAATTCGCCGGTAGGAGAACTCGGAGAGGAACTCGATGAGGCTCATTCCAGTAGCCCCAATCCGAAGGCCTTGGTGATGTTTTCCCTGGTGAACTCCTCGCTGGTGGGGCCGGTGGCGATGATTTCCCGGTTGAGGATAGTCACATGGTCGCAGAGTTCGGCAACCGTGGACAGGTCGTGGTGCACAATGACGATCGTGGCGCCCTGGTCCCGCAGCTCGTGGAGCACGCCCCGGATCACTCGTTCGCTGGCGGCATCCACCCCGGCGAACGGCTCATCCAGCAGGTAGAGTTCTGGGGCTTGCACCAGGATGCGGGCCACAAACACGCGGCGGCGCTGGCCGCCGGACAGTTCGGAGATTTGCCGTTTGGCCAGTTCGGCAATGCCTACCCGGTCGAGGACTTCCATCACCCGGCCGCGGTGGGCGGCATTGGCGCGGCGCAGCCAGCCGAGTTCGGTGTACATGCCCATGGTCACCACCTGTTCCACGGTAATGGGATAGTCCCAGTCCACAGCAGCGACCTGTGGCATGTAGGCCACCTTGCGGCGCACCTCCCCGAGGGGTTTGCCGAAAAACCGCACGGTACCGGTGTGGTCCATGAGTTCGAGGCCGGCTTTGATAATGGTGGATTTGCCAGCACCGTTCGGGCCGAGAAGCCCCATGACGGATCCGACCGGCACGGTGAAGGTGGCGTGTTCGATGGCGAGGGTTGCCCCGTAGGAAACGGTGACATCGGTCATTGACATCGCCGAGGCTGCTTGTGTAGATGCTGCTGGGGCTGGTGTTGCAATTTTTGTTGTCTTTGCTTGATCCATGTATTAGCTCGCTAGGGCTGCGGAAATGGTGTCGGCATTGTATTTCATCACCCCGAGGTAGGTGTCGACCGGTGGGTTGGGGCCCAGCGAGTCGGCGAAGAGTTCCTTGTCGGAAATCGTCACTTCCCAGCCGCCGGCCTTCACGGTTTCTTGCAGCGAGTTAATGGCCTGCGGATTAGCGAGATTGTCCTGGAAAATGGTTTTGATCTGCTTTTCGGCAATGTATTCGCCCAATTCCTTGATTTCCGCTGGGGAAATTTGGGATTCCGAGGTGACAAAATCTGTAGCGCGAATCTCTAGCCCGAATTGTTTACCGAAATAGTTAAAGGCATCATGCCCGGTGATGAGGATGCGTTTGTCCTCCGGGATCGCATTGATTTTCTCCCGGACGTAGGCCGCGGTTTCGTCCATGGACTGCTCGTATTTTTTGGCATTTTCCTGGTACTTGTCCTTATTGTCGGGGTCGGTAGCGGCGAGTTTGTCGGTGATGGCCTGCACCACGTATTTCCAGTTTTCGGTGGAATTCCACACGTGCGGGTCATATAGTTTTTCCCCGTTTTCGCCCAAGTCGGGCCAGTCGAGCAGATCTTCCTTGGGGATCGCCTCGGCGACCGCTACCTGCCTGTCACCCTGCGATTTGAGCTGGTCAATCATGTGGGCTTCCATGTGGAGGCCGGACCAGAAAACCAAGTCGGAGCTGGAGATTTTTTCGGTGTCTTGGGTGGTGGGTTGGTAGGTGTGCGGGTCGCCGCCAGGCCCCACCATGACGGTCACGTCTGCGTCGGGGGCAATATTTTTCACTGTGTCGCCAATGTAACCAGTCGTGGCAAAAACGGTGAGCTTTTTATTCTCCCCTTGCTTATCGACGGCGCAAGCGGTCACAACCGCCACCAGGGAAATCCCCAAAATCACGGCAAAAATGGAGCGCTTATTGATAGTAATGTTCATATCAAATAAGCATACAAATAGGGGTACAAAACGCAAAATCCCAATATAAGGTAGCTTTACCTACCGCCCACGGAAAGGTGAAAGCCCCATGAGTCCCAACCTCTATCGCCCGATATGAAACAATAGAACCATGATTCTTTCCGCCACCGATAAAGTCGCCGCTGTTGTTGTCACCCATAACCGGGTAGAACTCTTGAGATCCTCCCTGGAAGTGGTAGCGCAACAAAGCCGACCAGTGCACTGGATTATTGTGGTGGACAACGGCGCCGACCCGGCCGTCGAAAAGCTCCTTGCTGAGATCGCCGGCGACCGGGGCATATATCTGCCCAGCAAAACCAACCTTGGTGGCGCTGGCGGATTCGCATACGGATTCCTGGTTGCGCTCGCACAGGGCGCCGACGCCGTATGGTGCGCCGACGACGACGGCCGGCCCGAAGGCCCCGACGTGCTCGCCACCCTCCAGGACTGCGCGGTCCGACACAACCTGGCCGAGGTGTCGCCCGTAGTCTGTAACCTCGACAACCCCGACCGCCTTGCGTTCCCACTCCGCCGGGGGCTGGAATGGCGCCGCCTCCGCAGCGAACTCACCGACCCGCGCGGCACCGAAGTCGGCGACACTGCCAACAACCTGGGCGACGACCTCCTCCCCGGCATCGCCTCCCTCTTCAACGGGGCCCTCATCTCCACGCGAGCCATGGAGGTTATCGGCATCCCCGACTATCGACTGTTCATTAGGGGTGACGAGGTGGAATACCACCGACGATTACACCGATCCGGACTTCCCTTCGGCACCTGCCTCACCACTGCCTACCTGCACCCGGACGGGTCCGAAGAATTCCGGCCCATCCTCGGCGGGAAAATGCACACCCAATACCCGGAGAATCCCGGAAAACGATTCTTCACCTACCGAAACCGTGGCTACCTCATGAACCAGCCCGGCATGCGCCGCCTCCTGCCGCAAGAATATGCCCGATTCGGCTGGTTTTTCCTGGTGCAGCAAAAAGACCCCAAAGGTTTCTGGGAATGGCTGAAACTCCACCGGTTAGGCCGCAAAGAGCGATTCTTCCGGCCATAAAGGCAAAGGTATAAATGTAAACAGCCTCGAACCCCACACCACAACCCCCGCGCTGTAATGCGCACTGTAATGCGCCGACATGGTGCGGGGTTTATGGTTGATGATCTTGATTACGCTGCTGCAGAAACCCAGGACCCAAGGCCCTTGGCTGTAGGTAGCAGGTTAGATAAGCATGGTTTCTGTCCTGAGGCCAAGTCGGCTCCTGCAGGTTTGAACTGCGACCAGTAGGAAACCATGCTTAGAACAAGTGCTGCTACTTGAGTTACCCACGAATCCTGGCTGCATAAGTTCTAAGCATGGTCTTTAATTCTGGGGCGTGTTGGCTCTTGGGGGTTTGATGTGGTGATTTTTGAAAACCATGCTTATCTAATCTGCTACCCCCAAGATGCCGTATGCAGCACACCTGATAAGCATGGTTTCTGTTCCGATGGTGTATCGGCTGAGGCATTGTCGGTGGGAAACCATGCTTAGAACATGTCCTAGGGGCTGGTCCGCCATATACTTAGCTGCCGCACATGTTCTAAGCATGGTCTTTGCCTGGCGAGCGTATTGACTCCAGGGGACTTGATGGGCCAGATCTCAAACACCATGCTTATCAGATATGCTGCTCATGATTATTGGTACTGCCCTAATACTCTCGGCAATATAGCAAGTTAGATAAGCATGGTCTTTGATTGTGGTTGGATGCTTGTCCAGCAGGTTTGAGCTGGCCTGTTTTAAAGACCATGCTTATCAAGTGTGCAGCCCACAGCCCCTTGGGGGTAGCGGATTAGATAAGCATGGTTTTGTTCTGATTGGCGTATTGATCCCAGGGGATTGAACTGCCACCGATAGAAGTCCAAGTTTAGAACATGTGCTGGTGATGTCCCACCCACCCACTTGGCTGCCGCACATGCTCTAAGCATGGTTTCCACTCTAGGGGTATGTTGGCCCTTGGGGGTTTAGGGTGGCAGATTTTGAAAACCATGCTTATCAGACATGAAGCCCCAGTCATTCCGTCTGGTAGCACAAGCCCTGAGCTTGACTTCACACTCCCTCCCGCCTAACTCCCAGTAGGTAAGATCTTTGCTACCCCAAACCCCAGCTCAACATCAGCACAGCACAACCCCTAAACCACAAAACCCCCTCCAGGTGCCCTGGAAGTTCACCCTTTTGAACGAAACCAAGCTTAGAGGAAATGCTACAGCAACCCAGAGCAGCGCTGCACATGCTCTAAGCATGGTTTCCATTCCGGGGGCGTACTGACTCCTGGAAGTTGAACTGTCATCAATAGAAGTCCAAGCTTAGAACATATGCGGCAATCAGGTGTCTCGGCGACCAGCCCCTAGCACATGTTCTAAGCATGGTCTTTCCCTAGTAAGCACATTGGCTCCAGGGGATTCAGGCCGGCAGCCCTCAAACACCATGCTTATCAAGTGTGCTACGCGCGGGTGCAGCAGGAGCACGGTCGCTAAGCTTGAGGTCCACCCGACATTCGGCCCTCAATCAATGCTGATGGCGCGCACACGCCGGTTCGTCAGGGCGCATACCACCATGGCGGCGTGCACTGCGACAATGATGAGCAGGATGGTTCGATATGGATCGATCCCTGTTGTGGGCTGGTGCCGAGCAAGCGTGTCGGCAACCACACCCCAGAGGGGAACGGCCAAGGCGCCCACCGCACCGACAACACTGATGAACACCGACATTGCCTGGCCGACCTTTTCGGATGGAACAGCCTGGACGAAGATTGTTTGGAATGGTGGGTTGAGCACCCCTTGGCTCGTCGCAAAGCTAAAACCGACAACCACGGCAACCAGGGCGGAATCCGTCACCGAAATGATGGCTAGGAGGAGACTGACCGCAAGATTACTGAGCGCCAGGAGCTTGAAGAACCTCATGCGCTCCGACAACCACGGGGCGGCGAGGTAGCCTATCGCATAACCAGCGGCAACCAGGGCATTCCACACCCCATACCAGGTGGCCGAAACATGCAGCGTGGCGGTGAAAAAATAAATGGCCACCATGCTCAACGCCGACGAACTGACAGCCTCCAGGATCGCAAAGGGCAGCATCACCCGGTAGCTTTCCGAACCGACCATGGCGCGGAGCCCGGCTTTCCACGCGAGCCAAAACCCCTCAGCGAGCCCGGCGGTTTGTCGGCTCATACTGTGGCGAATGGGCGCGAGAATCAGCGCCGCCACGAGCAATGCCACGGTTTCCAGCGCCATGGTGCCGGCAAACCAACCCCGATCAGCACCAATACCAGCCAAAATTGGCCCCGCCATGGACCCCAGCAAGGCGAAAAACCGCAACCAGCCGAGCAGC
Organism: Corynebacterium matruchotii; assembly: GCF_011612265.2. Taxonomy (NCBI): domain Bacteria; kingdom Bacillati; phylum Actinomycetota; class Actinomycetes; order Mycobacteriales; family Corynebacteriaceae; genus Corynebacterium; species Corynebacterium matruchotii. The sequence goes on from NZ_CP050134.2 coordinate 2,546,237, forward strand.
CGCACAAGCTCCTGGCCGTCCGCCAATCGGTGGGAAACCGACGCGGCGGCCGGCAAATAGGCTGTGTCACACATGGCCTCGATGACGGCAAGGGCAATGACCGCTAGAACGGCCGCCAAACCCCCGGTCGGGCAGAAGACCAGGATCGCAATAATCCCGGCGCTCGCAACCGCCCGCACCAGGCATGCCATGGTCATAGTGGCTATCGGGTCGTGGCGGTCCGACACCGCGCCCGTGAACAGCCCGGCGAGCAGCTGGGCAACCGCGATGACGGTCAGGAACCCGCTCACCCACGGCACGGAACGTTCCTCGCCAAACACCGCAAGAACGAACCACAGGCTAATGATCTTCGCCGCCAGCGATGTGGCCAGGTTAGACAGGAAGTCGCTGCAGAGGAGTCGCCACACCAGATGCTTTTTACCGCCAATTATGGTCATTGCCGTCCTTCATGCTGAGTTTTTCGACGCCAACCCGGCTCCCCTCCCACCCTATTGCACACAATGCGACTCGTACAAAAAACCATTCCATAAATGGAGTACTCGACATGACGAAAGGAGGTGGTCTATACGACATCATGACCTAGAACATTGATACCTTGCCTAAACAGCCAAAACGGCTGTTTAGGTTTTCTCCGGCAACAGGGCATGATCCGACCGCGGGAAGCGTCGATAAGCGGGCTAGCGTTGTTTAAAAATAAATGCCCGCTGCATGACAAAGTTCGTCACGGTAGCCACGCCTTGGGCGATGACGAAGGAAATCGTGTCCACGACGAACTTGGGCAGCTCGAAGGAGTGCAGCGGCATCGGCACCACCTTGTACAGAATGTTTTGAACGGCAAACGTGGACAGGTACAGGATGGCCACGGCCACGGTTGCCTTCGCAGAAGTTTTCGAATTGAACGTCCATTTTGCATTCATAAAATAGGCCGATGTGGTGCCAGCAACCCACCCCACGGCTTTAGCCCACCCCCGGGGCACCCCCAACACATAGTCCAGTAGCAAGGTTGTGCCGTAGTCGATAACGGCGCACACCACGCCCACCGCAATGAACCGGACAAGCTGGGTGCGCAGCGAACCATCGGACTGGGACTGCTGTGCCGGCTGCGGCGATGCCGACGATGCTGGTTGCGTAGGCTGTTCGGGCGATTCGGAAGGCATGGATGCTGAAGTGGTAGGAGTGCCTGGTGGGGTTGCTGTCATAAGCCACCAGGTTACAGGCGGAGCAGTTCCCGGTAAATCTCAATGCGCTCCACTGGGGACGATAACCCCCCAATATCCCGCAAATGTTTCAGCGAGTTTGGGCACAGCGCACGCACCTCGTTCGCTGTTTTGTTCCAACCGAGGGCCTGCACAATGCTTTCAATAATCGCATCGGTCACTTCCTCATCGCTCATGCAGCTGAGCCCCAGGACCACCGCCCAAAACGCATCCTGCTGCACCGGGTCTTCCTCCACCGGCAGCACCGCACACATCATGGCAACCTCCGGGTCGATGTCGGGGGTGCGGGAAAAATCAATGGCCTGCAGCAGCGGCACAAAGTCCAAAATGCCGGAGCGCCGAATCAGGTTAGCGGGCTCGGGTCGGGTGCGTCCCAGCACGGTTTCGATGGTTTCGGCGCCGGTGAGCCGGGTGTTGATCCTTGTGAGGTCGAAGCTGTCCTGGCAGGTGGCACATAACCGCATGCGATCTATGGCGCCGGAATTGCCGGCGGGGGCAGCGCTCGGGTTGCCGTGGGCGTCAACGGCGCCCACAAACCCAGAAGCAACCGACGCGCCGGGGCCGCCGGGGGTGCCGGGGCCGCCAGGGGGACCGGAACCACCCGGACCACCAGGACTACCGCCCGGCCCGCCGGCGTCACCATCGTAGAAATCGTCGAAATCGTCGTGGTCATCGAAGTCGTCAAACAGGAGATCCGCCATGGACCCAAAACCGCCTACACATAATGCGGTGGGGGTACCATTATCACGGGCGATAATTTCAATAAGTTGAATACGGATTTGCCATAAACCCACCACACAATGAAATTCATCACCATCGGCTTGTAAATGCTCCCATAATAAACTGTCGGGATCTAAGGTAGTACCCCCGAAGTTGCAACAATAACGGTCGAATTCTGGGTTATCGAGGTCGAAGCAAATCGTAATGATGTTATAGAATTCCGCCACCGTTACGGCGCTATCAACACCGATATGGCGGATAATCTCGTGGTCGGTGGATACAACCTGAGCTTGGATTATCAGCGTTGACTGCGCATAGGTAGCTGCCGCAGTGCCGCTACGGCTACTACTTACTGGGGTGGACATGGTACCCACAGTAGTGGCGAAAAATGAAAATTGCCGAAACAGTCTGAGAATTACACAAAAGAAACATGTGTTATCACTCTTGCTTACGGGGTTAAATGGGGGCAATTTTATGGCGGCTTTCCGCCGAGCTTTTCGACGCTTTTTGCCCATGGTTTCCCACCACCAGATAGCATATACATCATGTTTGGCCTGTTTAAGAAGAATATTTCCCCTGACCATGCCGCCGCGGATCACACAAATCTGCCGCTCGACAATTTTATGACAACCCTTATGGCACAAGAGCTACCATTCTTGGATTCCGCATCACGTATTCGGGTGTATGAGATTCTCAACACTTATGATGGACCAACCATCACTAGCCAGGAAGAATTACCCACAGAGATCCGTGAACTCATGGACCTATAGTCCCACTCATCCGCCCATTTATGAGTGATACGTCACGTTCTGCTGTGTGCTACCCCTCGAAACGGGGAGGAAATCCGAAATCAGACAGCAGGCGAGCTGAGGTGATCTCGCTTTCATGCTCCCGCTTACCCAGTAGTCAAACCCAAAAAATAGGTAGGGTTGAGCGTGAGAAAAATTTGAACTTAACCCAAGAAGCATAGAGAAGGTGGGCCAGACCCGAATGACGCAACGTCCAAACCTTTCCACAACCACACAGAAACTCACCGGTTGGGGCCGGACCGCCCCCACCACCGCCCAGGTGCTTGCCACCCCGGACGTGGAAGAGATTGCTCGTGCGGTTGCCCTGGTGGCAGAATCCAACGCCGATAAACCCGACTACCTCAAGCGGGGTGTGATCGCCCGGGGCATGGGCCGCTCCTATGGCGACCCGACCCAAAACGCTGGCGGCCTGGTCATTGACATGCAGCCGGTGAATCACATTCACTCCATCGACCCGGAGACCGCCATTGTCGACGTGGATGGTGGTGTCACTCTCGACCAATTAATGAAGGCCGCCCTGCCGTATGGCCTGTGGGTTCCGGTGCTGCCGGGCACCCGCCAGGTCACCATTGGTGGCGCCATTGGTCCTGACATTCACGGTAAGAACCACCACTCTGCCGGCTCCTTCGGTGACCATGTGGTGTCGATGGAATTATTGGTTGCCGACGGTCGGATCCTGCATCTTGAGCCGGAAGGCACCCCCGATGATCCTAAGGGTGACCTGTTCTGGGCCACCGTTGGTGGCATGGGGTTGACCGGCATCATTCTGCGGGCCCGCATCAAGATGACCAAGACCGAGACCGCCTACTTCATTGCCGACGGCGACCTCACCGCCAACCTGGATGAAACCGTGGCCTTCCACTCGGATGGTTCCGAGCATAACTACACCTATTCGTCTGCCTGGTTCGATGCGATTTCCCCGGAGCCGAAGCTGGGCCGGGCCGCTATTTCCCGTGGTTCGCTCGCCACCTTGGCCCAGTTGGAGGAGTTGGCACCGAAGCTGGCCAAGGAACCCCTGAAGTTCAATGCTCCCCAATTGGTGACGGTGCCGGATATTTTCCCCTCCTTCACCATGAATAAGCTCAGCATGATTGCCATTGGGGAATTGTGGTGGCTCAAGTCGGGCACCTATAAGAACAAGGTGCAAAACCTCACCCAGTTCTACCAGCCACTCGACCTCATTGGGGAGTGGAACCGTGGCTATGGCTCCAAGGGATTCTTGCAGTACCAGTTCGTGGTGCCCACCGATGCGGTGGAGCCGTTCAAGGAGATTGTGCGCGATATTCAGCGTTCCGGCCACTATTCGGCCCTGAACGTGTTCAAGCTGTTTGGTCCGGGTAACCGTGCCCCCTTGTCGTACCCGATGCCGGGCTGGAATGTGTGCGTGGACTTCCCGATCAAGAAGGGCCTGGGCGCATTCTTGGATGATCTGGACCGTCGGGTCATGGAGTTTGGTGGCCGACTGTATTTGGCTAAGGAGTCCCGTACCTCCGCCGAGAACTTCCATAAGATGTATCCAGGTTTGAAGGATTGGTTGAAGTTGCGGCACGAGATCGACCCCACCGGGGTGTTCGCCTCCGATATGTCCCGTCGACTGGAACTGAACTAACAAGAAAGGCATGTGAAGTAAAAATGTTGAACGCTGTGGGTCAAGCCCAAAGTATTCTATTGCTCGGCGGCACCTCGGAGATCGGCCTAGCTATCGTCACGGAGTTTCTGTCGAAGGGCCCGGCCAAGGTGGTGTTGGCTGCTCGGAAGAATTCGCCCCGGCTTGACAACTCTGTCGCCTTGGTGAAGGCCGCCGGCGCCTCCGAGGTTGAGGTCATTGATTTCGACGCCACCGATTTCGCCAACCATCCGAAGGTCATTGACAAGGCGTTTGCCGGTGGCGACATCGACATCGCTATCGTGGCTTTCGGCACCCTGGGCGACCAGGAGGCCCTGTGGCACGACCAGAAGCTGGCCGTGGAGTCGGCGCAAACCAACTTCACCGGCCCGGTGTCGGTGGGTGTGCTGTTGGCGGAGAAGTTCCGGACTCAGGGCCACGGCAATATTATTGCGCTGAGTTCGGTGGCTGGCCAGCGGGTTCGCCGGTCGAATTTTGTGTATGGCGCCGCCAAAGCCGGCATGGATGGTTTCTATGTGAACCTGGGCGAAGCCCTGCGCGATGTCGGCGTGAATGTGTTGGTGGTTCGGCCGGGTCAGGTGCGCACCAAGATGTCCACCGTTGCTGGTGAGCCCGAGGCCCCGTTGACCGTGAATAAGGAAGATGTGGCCAAGGCGGTTGTTGACGCCGTGGTGTCGCATAAGGAAGCAATCTTCGTGCACCCGTTGTTCCAGCCGGTGTCGTTGGCGTTTAAGGTGATTCCGCAGAAGATTTTCCGTAAACTGCCGTTCTAACCGGTTTTCACCGGTTTTAAGCCGTCTTAAAGGTTTTCCGCCCCCGTTTGAGGATATTCCTAGCGCAGCTAGGAATGTTCGAGGGGGCTTTGTCATGAGCAATGTGAAAGACTAGTGAGTATGACTTTAACGGAATCAGGTCAACGGGACTTCGTTGATACCTCACGGTTACAGGAATATGGTCCCGATGTCTTGAGCACCCCCCGCACCGTCGTCGGCATTATTGCCGCAGCTCTAGGCGGTGCGGTCTTCACGCTGGGGTGCTGGTTTGCGTTGAAAACCACGCACCTGCCGGCCTTTGGGCCCTCCAATGTGACTAAGGCTGTTGGCACGTTTGGGACCGTGCTGGTCTTGCTCACGGTGGCCGGGCTCACCCTATTGTGGGTGTTGGATGAGAAGAAGCAACAACCGCACCCCCGGTGGCGCACCTGGATCACCTATGTGGTCAGCTACCTGTCCCCCGCCGCATTGATCGTCACCACTTTGGCCATTCACTTGGCGGCCACCCGGCTGTATTTGGATGGCATCACGGTGGACCAGGGATTCCGCACCCAGTTCATGACCCGCATGGCCGACGGTTGGGGCCTGTCGGACATGAACTATATTGACATGCCTACCTTCTACCCGGCCATGTGGTTTTGGTTCGGGGGCCGGCTGGCAAACCTCTTGGGCATACCGGGCTGGGAGGTGTTTCAGCCGTGGGCGTTGATATCCCTGGCCGCCGCCGGCTCCACCCTGGTGCCGGTGTGGCAACGGCTGGTGGGCAGCCTGCCGGTAGCCACCGCCATTGCCCTGGTCAGCACGTGCGTCACCCTGGTGATGAGCGCCGAGGAACCCTATGCCGCCATTATTTCCCTGGGCGTGCCGGCCGCCGTGGTGGCCGCCCGCCGGGCATTGGTGGGTCGGAACATGGCCATGGTGGGGTTGATTGTCTACCTGGGGTGTTCGGCGTCGTCCTATACCTTATATACAGCGGTGGTAGCGCTCAGCACCATGGTGATCGCCGCTCTGTTCTCGGGGGTGGTGTTGAAGTCGATAACCCCCATCATCCGATTGGTCATTATCGGGGTGGGGTCCATGGCGATCGCGGCCATTTGGTGGGCGCCCTACTTCCTGGCCATTCTTCAGGGGCGCCCGGTGTCGGGGGCGACCGCCTCGCATTATCTTCCCCTGGAGGGCACGCGGGTGCCACTGCCCATGTTGGCGCCGTCGGTGATTGGGCTGTTATGCCTGATCGGCCTGGTGTATTTGATTGTGCGGTCCAGTAATTATGATGTGCGCATGCTGGGGGTGGCGCTGTTGGTGTTCTACGGCTGGGTGGCGCTCTCTATGGTGTTTACCCTCATAGGGTCGACGCTGCTTGGGTTCCGCATGGATGTGGTGATTGCCACTACCTTGGCGACGGCCGGCGTGTTGGGCGTGGCCGAGCTGCGGATTTATGCGATCCACCAGTGGTTATTCCCCCAAGAGTTCGATGTGAAGACGTCGCGGATGATTACCTGCGTATTCCTGGCAATCCTCATGGTGGGCGGCCTCAGCTATGCGCAAAACATTCCGAACCAGAATGCGGACCCGATTGAGCGGGCATATTCGGACACGGATGGTTATGGGGAACGGGCCGACCGGTATCCGCCGGATTCTACCCAGTACTACAAGCAGGTGGCGGAGTTCATCGACAAGCACATGGGGTTACAACGCAATGAAACCGTGGTACTCACGGACGAATTAAACTTCATGTCGTATTACCCATACCGGGGTTTCCAGGCGTTTACCAGCCACTATGCCAACCCACTGGGGGAATTTGATGTGCGCAACCAAACGATTACGGAGTGGGCATTGGGCAGTTGGGAAAACGCCAACACACCCGAAAAATTCTTGGCAAAAATGCTGGAGGCAAAGTGGCGAGCCCCGCAGGCATTCGTGTTCCGGGCGGACCTGGAATCCTATAAGCAGGACAAAGCCGCAGGTAAAGACAGCAGCGGGTGGGTGTATGACCTGGCCGAAGACATTTACCCGAATAATCCCAATGTGCGGTTCCACGGGCTCCGGTTCAACCCGGAAGTGTTCGTGGGCGACGGCACGGAGTGGGAAGTCAAACAGATTGGCCCATTTGTGGTGGCAGTACGAAGCTTCGCGAGATAACGCAAGGTAGAAGATGGATAACGTAGACGAGAAACAGAGCGATACCCCAATCGACCCGCAAGTCGCGCCCGAGGCAAGCGACGCTTTGCGACGCCAAGTGTGGCGGCAAAACGCCATGTTACGACGGGTGGCCGCCATCAGCGGTGTGGTGGGATTTGTGCTTTTCATGCTCACCCCATTCATGCCAGTGGACCAGGTGCAGTCCTCCCTGACCTGGCCGCAAAACGGGAACCTCAATAGCGTCAACGCACCCCTGGTGTCGTACGCACCGGAAAACCTTGATATCACGGTGCCGATCTCCGCGCTGAAATCCCTGCGTGAGGACGAAACCACGGTGGTGAGCACCCTGCCGTCGACAAGCGAAAAAGCGACCGAACGTGGCCTGTTCGTGCGCTCCGACAAGGGCGCGCTGGACGTAGTGCTGCGGGATAACGTGTTCTTCCAAATGGATGCCGAGGAAGTGGCCGCCCTGCCGCGGGATGCAGTGCTGAAAATCCACTCGGGGTTGAAGGAAACCTGGGTGGAAATTCCCGGCGCCACCGACGCCAACGGTCAGCCGCTGCGCAAGGCCAACGACAAAAAGGACGATAAAGAAGATCTGCGCCCCCAAATTTCCGGCATTTACACCGAGCTGACTGGGGATGCGGAGCCGCTCATCCGGGCTGGGCTCAATGTGCAGGTGGAGATCAATTCCCGCTACACCTCCTCCCCCACCGTGCTGAAATATTTCACCATGATCGGCGGGGTGTTGTGCACCCTGGTGGCGTTGTGGGCGCTGTTCCGCATTGACCGGTTGGATGGTAAGGGCCGGTATCCGTTCTGGCCGAAGGGTTTTTTCCGGCCGCGCCCTTTGGATGGCCTGGTGGCCGGGGTGTTGGTGCTGTGGTATTTCTTCGGGGCGAACACGTCGGACGATGGGTTTATTTTGACCATGGCCCGGGTGTCGTTGGAGTCGGACTATATGGCCAACTATTACCGGTGGTTTGGGGTTCCCGAATCCCCGTTCGGTGCGCCCTATTATGATTTCCTGGCGTTAATGACCCGGGTGTCGACCGCATCCACGTGGATGCGGCTGCCGTCGCTGGTGGCTGGCTTGTTGATCTGGCTGATTGTGTCCCGGGAGGTGCTGCCGCGCCTGGGTGCGGGGATTGCCGCCCGTAGGGCTGCGCATTGGACGGCGGCGCTCATGTTTTTGGCGTTTTGGCTTCCCTATAATAATGGTTTGCGCCCGGAGCCGATCATTGCGTTGGGCACGTTGACCGCCTGGGTGTCGTTCGAACGTTCCATCGAGCAGAAGCGGTTGACGCCGGCGGCTATTGGCACGATCATTGCGGCGTTCACCTTGGCGTGTGGCCCGACCGGCCTGATGGCGGTGTCGGCGTTGCTAGTGACGTTGTCGAGCCTGATTCGGATCATGAACCGGTGGTTGGACTATTTTGGGGTGACGGAGGATTCCACCCGGTGGCAGCGGATCAGCGGGTGGACGGCCATGTTGGCGCCGTTTATGGCGGCCGGCACGTCAGTGTTCATTGCCGTGTTCGGGGATCAAACGTTGGCGAATGTGCGGGAGTCCACCTATGTGCGTGCGGATAAGGGCCCGTCGCTACAGTGGTTCCAGGAGTGGGTGCGCTACGAGGTGCTGTTCCAGCAGGAGGTGGATGGGTCGTTCTCCCGCCGGTTTGCGGTGTTGATTGCGTTCATGAGCATTGTGTTTGTGTTCGCGTCGATGCTGCGGAACGGTAAGGTGCCGGGGTCGAGCCGGGGCCCATCGCTGCGGCTGATGATGATTTTCATCGGCACCCTGTTCTTTATGAGTTTCACCCCGACGAAGTGGACCCACCACTTTGGGGTGTGGGCCGGTATCGCGGCGGCCCTGGGTGGCCTGGGGGCGATTGCTTTGAGCGAGTTCGCTAACCGGTCGCGGCACACCCGCACCCTGGTGTTGGGTGGGTTGTTGTTTATGTTTGCGTTCGCCCTGTCGGGCACGAACGGCTGGTGGTATGTGTCCAGTTACGGTATTCCGTGGTGGGATAAGTCCATCCAGTTCAAGGCGATTGAGGCGTCCACGGTGGTCATGGTGATTTCCGTGATTGTGCTGCTGGTTGGTATTGTGCAATCGTTCCGGGTGGGGTTGGCCACGGAGTTGGATGATGCGTCGGCAGCCTATAAGAAGGCGGATCGGAAACCCAGCCGGTTTACGTTATTATTCTCCGCCCCGATTGCGGCGTTTTGCCTGGTGGCGATCCTGTTTTCCATGCTGTCGTTCGCAAAAGCGTTTATCACCCAGTATCCGGCGTATTCGGTGGGATTGGGGAATATGAACAGTGTTGTGGGGAAGACCTGTGGCCTGGCGGATTATGTGCTGGTGGAGACAAACACGAACGAGTCGTTCTTGAAGCCGCTCACCAGTAAGTTGGGGGATTCCCTCCAGGTGGATAAGAAAACCCGGGGTTTTGAGCCGGATCGGATTCCCCAATTGGGGAGCGACCAGCTGCCGGATCTGGTGAGTGCGGGGGATCGCCTAAATGTGGAGGGTGGCCGCAGCACCACGAAGGGTGTGAATGGTTCGAAGTGGGTGTTGCCGTTTAACCTGGATCCGGCGAAGGTGCCGGTGATGGGCTCGTATACGGTGGGCCGCCAATATTATGCGCAGATCACCACGGACTGGTATGACTTGCCGAAGTCTACGCCGGAGGCGCCACTGATTGTGGTGTCGGCGGCGGGCATTATTGAGGGTGTTGACGCTGATGGTGTCACCCAGGAGGGCCGGAAGTTGCTGTTGGAGTACGGCAAGAAGAATGCTTCCGGTGGGGTGGATAAGTTGGGTGAAACCCAGATGCTGGATATTGGCCCGAAAAAGAAGTGGCGTAACCTGCGGCTTCCCATTGATGATCTGCCGAAGGATGCGGATGCGGTGCGTATCTATGCTGAGGATGATTCGCTCGACCCGGAGCAGTGGCTGGTGGTGACGCCGCCGCGGGTGCCGAAGCTGGATTCGTTGAATTCGGTGGTTGGCAGCACGGAGCCGGGGTTGTTGGACTGGTCGGTGCCGTTGCAGTTCACGTGCCAGCGGCCGTTTAGCCACTATGCGGGTGTTGCGGAGATTCCCACGTTCCGTATCCTGCCGGACTATAAGGGGAAGCGTTCAGGCGCCAGCTTCGAGGATTATCATGGCGGTGGTGTGTTGGGCACCGCGGAGTCCGTGAATTATTCCTATGAGTTGCCGGGTTATGCCAAGGATGATTGGTTGCGTGACTGGGGTTCCCTGGAACTCTATGCGTTGCGCCCGAATTCGCAGGGCCAGACGCCGGATGTGGCGCGCATTGACCGGACCACGAAGACCCGGTGGGGTTGGTGGTCGCCGGGGCACCAGAATATTGATACGGATAAGAAGGATTATTTGAATTAGTCCTTCGCTTGACGACGCTCACCTCCCGGTGGGCGTCGTTCCGCTTCTCCCACCCCATCTGCCTGCCCGCGCCTGCCAGCCCACATCTGCCCCCCTCTGTGCGCCTACCCCCTGCCCCCCTGCCCCCGGCGCTGCACATGTTCTAAGCTTGGTTTCCCATTTCTATGTCCACCAGCTCCTGGGGGTTTGCCGCCTTTGCACAAAACACCATGCTTAGCAAACCTGCGACCCTCTTTGAAAACGGTAACGCCACAGCACCGCCTAGGGCTTCATACCTTCTAAGCATGGTTTTCAAAATCTGCTGCCCCAACCCCCCAGGAACCGACATGCCCGCCAAGGAAAGACCATGCTTAGAACATATGCAGCAGTTAGATAGGCGAGTGGACCAGCCCCTAGCACATGTTCTAAGCTTGGACTTCTATTGGTGGCAGTTCAACCTGGAGGAGTCAGTACACCCTCGGAACGGAAACCATGCTTATCTAATCTGCTGCCCCAAGGTACCGTATGCAGCATACATGCTAAGCATGGTGTTTGAGTCTTGCCGTCCCAAATCCCCTGGAACTGACATGCCCTCAGGGTGGAAACCATGCTTAGAACATATGCAGCGCCGCCCTGGGTTGCCGTAGCATTTCCCCTAAGCCTGGTTTCGTTCAAAAGGGTGAACTTCCAGGGCACCCGGAGGGGGTTTTACAGCTTAGGGGTTGTGCTGCCAGGCGGGATGAATATGGCTTCATGTCTGATAAGCATGGTGTTTGAGGACTTCCAGCCTGAATCCCCTGGAGTCAATGTGCTCGCCAGGGAAAGACCATGCTTAGAACATGTGCAGCAGTCCGGTATGCGGGTGGGCCAGCCCCTAGCATATGTTCTAAGCTTGATCTTCCATTGGCGACAGTTCAAACTCTCAGGAGTCAGTACGCCCCCAGAACGGAAACCATGCTTATCTAATCTGCTGCCCCTAAGGCGTCTCGTGCAGCATACATGCTAAGCATGGTTTTTAAAATCTGCCGCCCTAAACTCCCAGGAACTAACACTCTCTCGGGATGGAAACCATGCTTAGAGCATGTGCAGCGCTACCCTGGGTTGTTGTAGCTTTTCCTCTAAGCTTGGTTTTTGTTTAAAAGAATGGATTTTCCGGGGTGCCTGGAGGGGGTTTTGCGGTTTAAGGGGTTATACTGCGCTGATGTTGAGCTGGGGTTTGGAGTAGCAAAGATCTTACCTACTAGGAGTTAGGCGGGAGGGAGTATGAAGTCAAGCTCAGGACTTGTGCTACCAGGCGGAATGACTAAGGCTGCATGTCTGATAAGCATGGTGTTTGAAATCCGCCACCCCAAATCCCCTGGGAACAACATGCCCCCGGAGCGGAAACCATGCTTAGAACATTTGCAGTAATCAGGTGCACAGATCAGCCATCACCAGCACATGTTCTAAGCTTGGACTTCTATCAACGACAGTTCAAAATCCCCTGGGATCAATACGCCAATCAGAACAAAACCATGCTTATCGAATCTACTACCCCCCAATAGCTGCGGCAGACCACCCAAGCAGCAAACCTTCTAAGCATGGTGTTTACTCTGGGAACGCGTCGACTCCTAGGGGTTCAAGGTGGCGGTTTCCAAACACCATGCTTAGAACATATGCAGCCCACAGCTGCATAAATGCACATCCACCAGCACTCCTCCTAAGCTTGGGTTCTGGTTTTGGCGCATTGCCGTGCCCAGATCGGTGTCGCCGTATTGCCGTATTGCCGGTCTCCCGGAACCCAAGCTTAAGGGTGGGGTGCCGGAGGTTATTGCGTCGAAAAGCCTTCGGGGGGTTGGACACCGGGCATGACCTGCGTGGCGGGGGGCGCATCGGGCGCAGGCTCTTCCAGGGAGGCCAACGGCAAGTGGGGAACCGTGATGGGGCCGCTACCTTCGGTTTTGATTTGGCGGACGCAATGCACCCAGCACGACAGGAATGTGCCGTAGAGCACGATGGCAACACCAACCCACCACACGATCTGGAGGTTTCCGGCGGAAATGATGGTGTTCCAGGCGAAGTGGAGGAGAAAACTCGTCCCCAAGCCACCGAACATGTATGCTAATCGCTTGCGCATGGGAATGTCGGCAAGGTAAATGGCATAGCCGATCGCTAGCCCGGAAATCGCCGTCAAACACATGTGCAGGCCAGGACCGGCAACCGTGCGATATCCCCACACGGATAGGGCACCATCCACATCCGAATTCGGGTCAATCATCGCCCCGAAGCTCCCATAGACTATGTTTTCGAAAGCTTCGAAACCCAGGCCCACCATGCCGCCGACCACGAACCCGTGCCATGGCCTGCTGAATCGCTGCGACACAATGAGAATAAGGGCGACACCTAAGAGTTTGGAAATTTCTTCCGGGTAGGCCCCGCCAAGGGCGGCCTCGAAAAACATCAGGTTGAGCCGCTTCAGCACCGTGCTAATGGGCGAGCCGATCACCGACACCACCCCAACCGAGGCGCACCCACCCCAAAGTAGGCAGGTCAGGTACCATTTCCAGTTGAGTTCTTCCGGCCACATGGGCGATACCCGAAAAATTGCGGTGCCGACTATCAGGTAGGCGATGAATCCGGCCAGGTTGATAAGGCTTACCGGCGCGTCCACCAGGAAGGCGCTCATGCCGATGCTGAATAGTGAGACGATCACCCCAAGGACCACGCTGACCAGCAGCACGGTTTTTCCGTAACGCAGCATTAGAATCCCAACTCCTGTTCTCCCTGCATGGGTTTGATGAGCGGCTGAAGCATGTCACCGCCGTCACTGCTATCCCCCTCACCAGCACCACCAGGCTCGCCGCCAGAGCCGGATTTGCCGTCAGCATCAGGGTTGCCTGCCGCAATTTCCGCCGCCCCGGAGTCGGCGACGATTCGTGCCGCCGCCGCGTAATCCACATTGTCGCCCTGAAGGTGTCGGTCTTCCCGCACCAGGTTTGTCATCAGCAATTCCGCCAATGATTGGCGTTGTATTGGGGCACCGGTCACGGTCACCAGGAGGCTTTTACCGTCTTTGTCGCCGGTGCCGGTGAGAATAAGGACCGTTTGGCTTTCGTCTTGCCCTTGCCGCGATAGCCGCTCCATTTGGCTGTACCGAATATTGCCGAGTTCTTTGATCTGGTAGTCAATGTCCATGATTTCCTGCAGGTGGCCGCGGATGGCCCGCCGGAAGGTGCGTTCCGGTTCCCGCCCGGATTCAATAATTTTCGAGGTGACGGCTATCCGGTTGACTCCGCAGGTCCAGGTGCCGGATTGTTCGAGTAGTGAGACGGTGCCGGGGCATTCCAGTGTCGTGTCGTGTTGGTCGGTGACGGGGACTGCCCAGTCGGCGCTCTCAAGCCCGAGGGTGACGGGTATTGTTTCGCCGTCGTTGTCGGGGATTGTGAGGTAAAGTACCGCCGGCAACAGTAGCGCGCACAGTACGAGGCCGGTGAACCCCAGCCAGGTTTTTGTGGTCCCGATGGGGCTAACACGATAAAACGCCATGACTCCAAATTTACAGTGTTTTAGTAGGCTTTATAGTTTTCGGTTTGTAGTTATCATTTTTGTCTAAGCTAGACACCATGACAATTTTGATGACTGATTTGTTCCGGTTCGTCAACGAAGGTTGGCTTGCCACACACGCCATTCCCGATGATCGCCCGATTGATGGCACATTCTACCAATTGAGTGAGCAGGCAGAGTTGGATGTTTATGAGATTGTGAAGAATTCTCCAGATTCTCGCGCCGGCAAGCTGTTTCATTCGTTCATGGATACCGAGGCGATTGAGGCCGCCGGCATCGCACCGCTTGACCCCGACTTGCAGCTTATCGACGCCGTGACCAGCGTTGATGAGCTTGTTGCGGCTTTCGTGAAGCTGTGTCGCACTGGCGTGGACGTGCCGGTGGGCGCGTATGTGGCCAAGGATTCCGGCTCCGATGACGCCATCCCCTACCTGGCCCAGGCCGGCCTGGGCCTGCCCGACGAGGCCTACTACCGGGAGCCGATGCACCAGCAAACCCTGGCCGCCTACCAGCAGCATGTGGGCACCATGCTGGCGTTTTTGGGGCTAGATGCCACCGCAGCGGAGCGGGTCGTCGCCCTGGAGAAAGATATTGCGGCCGGCCACTGGGATGTGGTCTCCACCCGGGATGCGGTGAAAACCTATAACCCCACCGCGCTTGCGGATCTTCCGGGACCAGTGCGGGACCTGATGGTGGGAATCCTCCAGGGCACCACGGACAAGGTCATTGCCAGGATGCCGTCTTTCCTGGATCATGTGGCGGGCCTGCTCACGGCGGACCGGTTGGATGATTGGAAGCTGTGGGCGAAATGGCATGTGTTGCGCGGCCGGGCCGGCCTGCTCACGGATGAGATTTCCCAGGCGAATTTCGCGTTCTACGGCACGGTACTCACCGGCACCCCGGTGCAGCGAGACCGGTGGAAGCGCGGCCTGGATCTCGCCGACAGTTATGTGGGGCAGGAGATTGGTCAACTGTTTGTGGCCAAGCATTTCCCGGAAAGTTCAAAAACCGAAATGGTGGAGTTGGTAGATTACCTGGTCAAGGCCTACCACGAACGGATCAGCCAGTTGCCGTGGATGACCCCAGCAACCCGAGAACGAGCCCTGGAGAAGCTGGCCAAGTTCCAGGCCAAGATCGGCTACCCGGATAAGTGGCGGGATTACACCGGCCTGGAGTTCGAGTCGGATGGGGCTGCCTTGGTGGAAAACGTGCGCCGGGGTTCCGCATTCCTGCACGACTATGAGTTGAACAAAGTTTCGAAGCCTTATGATCGTTCGGAGTGGTTTAGCACCCCGCAGACCGTGAATGCGTTCTATAATCCGACGGTCAACGATATTACGTTCCCCGCCGCTATTTTACGCCCACCGTTCTACTCCCCTGACGCCGATGCGGCGGAGAATTTCGGGGCGATTGGCGCGGTGATCGGCCACGAGATCGGCCACGGGTTTGACGACCAGGGTTCCCAATATGATGGTGACGGTAATCTGCATTCCTGGTGGTCTGATGAGGATCGGGCGGCGTTCACGGAACGCACCGCGAAGCTGGTGGACCAGTTCCAGGGTCTTGTTCCCACATCGGTCCGGGAGGCTGGTATTGAAACCACCGGGGTGAATGGCGAGTTCACTCTAGGCGAGAACATTGGTGACCTGGGCGGTTTGGGCATTGCCATTGTGGCCTACCGCATGTATTTGGCCGATCGGGGTTTGACCTTGGCGGATGCCCCGGTCCGCCCGTTTGTTGCCGAGGGTGGTTCGCCGGAGTTAGCGAAGCACGAGTTTTCGGGGTTGCAGCGCCTGTTTTTGGCGTGGTCGCATGTGTGGCGGTCGAAGACCCGCCCGGAGTTGGATGTGCAGTTGATGGCGTCAGATCCGCATTCGCCCTCGGAGTTCCGGTGCAATGTGATTGCGGGGAATGTGGCCGAGTTCTATGAGGCGTTTGAGGTGCCGGCGGATGCGCCCATGTTTATCGCCCCGGAGAACCGGGTGACCATCTGGTAACCCGACCCCAGCAGGCCACCTAGCAACGGGCCCGGCCGACCAAGCTGGGCCGCCCGCTAGATAATGAGCTCGGCAAACACGTAGTGGTCGCCGGTTTCGGGATCAATTCCGATGAGTGCGGTTTCGGGCATCCCATTCTTGTCCGCGGCAGCCGCCGGGATGACCGGCACTTGGGTGGGCAGGCTGAGCGAGAAGGCTTTGTGGTTGCCGTTAACGTCGATGTGGCCGGTGACTACGGTGTCGGCGATCTTTTTCAGGTGGATATTGCCCAAGGTGAGGGTGTCTACCCCGGCGGTGCCGGTGCCGCGGATTTCATAGGGTGAGGTTTTGCCGTCGGATCGTTGCACGTTGGTGTCACCTTCGAGAATGACGCGAATGATTTCGGTCACAGCCACGGGGTCGGCGACGATTTTCGTAATGTGCCGGGTGCCGAGGTGGCTGTGTTCGGTGGTGCCGACTTCGTGCGTGTCACTGATGCGTTGTTCCCGGTAAGTGACGGGAAACTGCAAAAGGGCACCATCGGTTTCCCGGACCAAGAGGGTTTCGATGCCAACCTTGCCGTTAGGGTCGACGAACCGGAAGGCACCGATGTTGGTGACCGGCCCGAATTGTTGGTGCAGGATTTCGTCTTTGGTGGGGTTGAGAGTCGCCGTGGGGTGAATCTTCGCAATGCGTTCCATAGTTGATTTCCTTTTCCCTGGGGTGGGTATTTAGCTACCATAATGCCATGAACGAAAACGATAGGGTTTCTGCTTCGTGGGAGGAAGAGGATCGGGCGGCGTTCCAGGTGGGCGGCGTCGACCGGGAGTTATCCCCCGAGCAGCAATTAGAGCAGCTTGCCACGTATATTCATGCCCATTATGAGGCGCCGGCGAAGAATCCGCCGTGGTCCGATGATCCGTCGGACCCGGTGGCGGCCGACACGTTTGATGCACGGTTGCCGGACCGGCTGACGCATTCGGCGATGCTGATGTTGGGGGCGGCGGTGGATCACAGCATGCCGGGTGTCGCGTTTGCGCAGGGTGTGACGGCCCAGTCGGTGCCGGAGATCAATGCTCAGGTGTTCGTGCCGGAGTCACCGAATGGCCGGTATGCGGTGTCGCTGCATCCGGGCGGTTGGTGGAAGGGTTCGGGCGTGGCCTTGGAGAATGCGTGGCGCCCGGAGGTCGCGGCGGTGGCCCAGCTGTCGGGCGTGACCATGGTGGATGTGGATTATCCGCTGGTGCCTGAGGCGTCGCTGCCGGAGGTGATGTCGGCGGTTGCGGACGCCGCGGCGTGGGCTCGTCGTCAAGCTGGCTGGGTGGGCGCGTGGGGTTATTCGTCGGGTGGCGCGTTGGCGGTCTTGTGTGCGCAGCTTTTCGACGCCCTGGCGTTGACGTTCCCCCACCTTGACCTGACCGTGCTGCCTGACGACGTGCGGGCCGGCGTCGACGAGTTCCCGACCACATTGCCGCCGACGTTTATCCAGGTGGCCAGCAACGACACGATCGCGGGCCGCTATGAGTGGGCGGAGGCCCTGGCGGTCAAGGTGACGGAGTACGTGTCGGAGCATCGCGTGTCGACGCCCAAGGTTGCCCGGCAGCGAGTCATGGATGTGGCCGAATTCCTCAAGAGTGTTTAGCTTGGTGCCCCACCTTATATGGCGGTGGGGCATTGAGGCTCCCGGTCGGGATCGTATGTGTACAACGATCGAGAGGAATTTGCTAGTGGGAATTTGATGGGATCAAGTATTTGATCTTCCATCACTACATAGTCATCAGGATGAGTGGTACTGGGACTAAGCGTTATTTTGTGGGTGTCGGTGGCATTGCTGTAGGAGTCAGGCTGCTTGGACGAGTAGCATTTCATAATCATGATGTTGACAATGGCGGTTATTGCCCCGTTTTGTTCCTGTTTGGTGCTATAGAGGCTGAAGCTACTCACAGGCACGCCGGTGGTGTCAGAAATGATTTTTCCCCGAAGCTCCACGTTCGAACGCTCGTATTTGGTGAACATGGCTCGTTCTTGTGGCACACCAGGTAGTGATTTGCTGGAGTTGGGGCAATGTTTCAGGGAGCAGTCTTGATCAGACCATTCTGCGTCGAGGGTTTGTAGATAAGTTGTTATGGCCGTTCCTACCGACTCATCCACAGACGTACCCGCGGATTCTTGGGGAAGCGTGGGGCCAATGAGTGCCTGCTGTTTTTCATAACGATAGTCTTCATAAATATAGGTACTTATAAAGGCAATCATCATAATCATAGTTATCAAACCAATGGAAATCAACATTTGTTTTGATAATCTTAAGTTTTTCATTATTTACCACATGCTTCTAAAATTCCTCCAAATGATTAAAGGATATAGCGATGATACTTTCATTGCTATATCCCATTATTCATGAGTGTATCACCGTGTTGTGATTGCGTACCACCGAGCCTTTTCCAAATTTACACCCGCTTCACGAGCAAATTTTTGAGATTCATAAAGCGTGATGTTATTGCGATTACTCGTCTTTTGAGAAATACGCGGAGTGGTAAAACGATTCTTTGGCGAATCAGTACCGGTAACAATCATCGTGTGATCCAACTCCCCATCAGCTTTCTTACCTTCACGACTATCCCAATCAACAAAGATCAAATCACCTTTTACAGCAAACTCTTTCTGCGCCAGATCTCGGTAAGGACTATGCTGCTTCGCATATACGTATAGGTTTGCGGCAGCACCCCACGTGTGGCTGTGTTTTACCTGCCCATCAATATCTTTCATATGAGGGGTCCAAATATTCGGGTCCCTAGCCACATTTACAGGAGCTTCCATGAATTCCCATCCGCCTGCACGCAGCGCTTGAGAGGCAAAATTAGTACAATTATTTTCCAAAATAGGATACGCAGGATTCATAACATCAACATCTGGATTTGGATTCACTTTTGGGCTTGTCCAGTGCAATGCATAAGCAACCATTTTTTGAACATCTGGTTTCTTCTGCTGCGCATCCCAAGGTAATGATACTTGTTGCATAGTGGCCACTTCTTTATCCTTATGCACAGGCAACAATGCAAAATCAGCATCTACTGAATTTTTTACCGGACGATTGGTACCGGTACTTTCAGAACCTAAAATTTGATCGGAAGAAAGGCTCTTGAATTCTGCATCAGATGGAATACTTTCTGGATGTGATTCTTCTTGTGGTTCTGGATCAATTGTATCCTCAACCACTGCAAACAAATTCTCCGGATTCGGGGACAACGTCAACGTATGAGTATCAACCATGTAGCTGGGTTCATCATTATCACTTTCATAAGTTTTAGTAGTACCCACAGCTACGGAGACTGTTACTTTCCCATCAGCATTCATCTTGGCATCTTTAACGCTGATTGTGCTCTTCGCAGTCTTGATCGGCAAACCAAAGTCTTTCATCGCATCCCGCACCCGCAAGATTGTAGCTTCAGCTTTCGTGAATTTCGGGTTTTCGCCGGAATTCTTCCTCTCATCCCGGCCCTTCTTCGAGGAACCCCCAAAACTCGACCCCCGCTGAGACTTCTTATCCCCCGATGACGCGAACACCGAACTACTAGCATTCACACAACTCGACAACGAACAATTCGAATCCGTCCAATGCGAATCCAACAAATCCTGATACGCAGTAACCACCTTCGTCACCACATCAAGATCCACCTCAGCACCAGCAGCAGACACCACCGGGGCAGACCCCAGCGCAAGACCGGCCGCCAGAATCAGCGTCCCCCCCCACGCCACAAACGAAGTTTCGCCTTCATAACTTACTCCCAAAAATAGAACTTACCTTGGATGTGCAATGCTGAGAACATCAACACATCTGCGACCCTACGACACGCATCATCACACCGTCCACCCCTCACCAACAGCACGGGGGTACGAATCGAACACCTAATCGATATACACCAACCAGCAATTTTAAGGAAAACATATCACACTACCAGGACATCTTACCTCATAATTAACCCTTGCTTATCCGAAAATACAATTAATAAGCTTTACCCCCGTTACAGCGTTCATACTGACCTATAAAAAATAATTTATATATCCCAACGTTACATATTCACTACCACGCTCAAAAAACGATACAGATCATGTAAGCTGCGGAAATAAAAAATTCTAGCAATAGTAAGGCAGGCAATACTATTTGAAAATAACTAACAGTAGAAAATATAGGCAGGACTTTACCGCCACGAGAGCCAAGTAAACTCATTACTAAAGTCAAAAATTAGAACATATATTCCCCATAATCATATACGGGAGACATAATCAATCATCACATACCCTAATCATAGATAATACTTAATATAGAATAATAATCCCCCTCTGCTATCAAGCTATTTTTTTCTGAATATAAGAAAAATACCGCAATCAATCATCATTAAAATGTATTCCACACTAAAGAATCACTGCAAAGCATGTCGTTATTTAGCATATACTTTCGAATTCTCTCTAAAACCGCTGTCAGGTATCAGATTCTTGAATGCTGGGGTGGGATGGGCTCAACACTTCAGCAACCATTATCGAAGCTTATTCAGCGTCCCCAAACATGACCAGTCTCTGGAAGTAAAGAAAAACAAGCCAGATGGCACCGATCCTCCACCTGTTGGTATAGAGAGTTTCCTTAGCGACTGGATAAGCTGCCTTCAAGTCTTCACGGGGAGATAATAGTAATGGATTTTCCTGAACTGGCCGATAAACTCGCCCCTAAACTCTATAAGAGATTCAATCCCACTACGAAATAGCTAACGGATGTTTCAAGATAGTGCTAACGTAGCGAAGTCACGACAACTTCTCATCCAAGTTATTCAACGCACTCAACATCAGTGGTATTTTCCGCTTGCTTTGACCAAAAAAGTATAAGGTATGACAGCTATACCAAGTTGGTTAATGATCCACCTAGTCTAGTTGTTTCAATAGCGAGATAGATAGTACAGGCCAAGCTGGCAGGGATGATCTAAAGTTCTATTTCACTTTAGTGTGCAGAGAAATATACCAACAAGTCCGGCAAACCCAACATGCTTGAAACTTATTCAGTTGCTGAATCTATTCACACCAGCAGATAGGAAATCAGAAAGAATATCCCTTCCAGCTTGGCTGTCCTTGTCTACAAAGACTATTCATGTGTGGGAACACTGAATAAGCCTCCTTCAATTTATCCCCTCAGTACCGCTACAACGCCAGCATTTTCCATTCTCTCCACATAATGTGACCAGCATCATATTAGACCCCCCTGAAGATGGGCTTCATATTCGCCAAGCGGGCGTCGTCGATAAGCACATATTGCCGAACACTACCCCTTATTCGATCCTGAATAATACCCCCTCAGCTGCATGGGAGCCGCCGATCGGGCTTTTAAAAACTTAAAACTACATATGTGTCATTCATTTGCAGCAGGGTTAATACCGCCGGTATTCGCTATTTTGCTATCTGGTTAAGGTGGTGTTTTGTGTGAAAGTTGTCAACCTAAGTGATGATTTATTTTATAAAAGACAAACTTAAAATAGTTGCAAAATAACATTAAGTACCATATTATCGAATCCACAGGCACATAGGCATACATATCAGGAGGTAACACTGATTAGAGTTCACACGCCCAAGCCCACAAGATTTTTCATACACGATTGTTGGCGCAATACATGACTTGTGGGCTTGGTACGTGCCTGTTCTACCTTAGCATTTCAATTGCGCGCGGCACTCACGAATAGTAACCCGTAACCCCAGGTGGGGGATATTTTCCGCATCCCAATGGGCAACCGCCTGGTCAGCAACAGCACTCGTGCCATCGCTCCGCACCACCCGCCACCAGCAGGTGAGCTGCCCATGGGTGGCCATGATCCGCCCCACCACCCGGGGCGTGGTGCCGCAGGCCGCACCAACATCACCATAGCTCGCAACCTGGCCTTGAGGAATGCTGTCGCATAGGGCGAGCACCCGCTCGGTGAGGTCGTCAAGCTCGATCATTATGGCCACCCAAAATCACTACAGGATGGAATCCGACTCCGACAGTTCCTCCTCCGGCACGGGCGGCGCCACCTCGCACAGCGTGACGGTCGCACCGGTGGAGTCAACAATGATGGACATCGTGCCGAAGCCCGAATCGAACGGCTCCCGAATCACATCGCCGCCCAACTCCCGGACCTGGGCGACCGCGGCCGTCACGTCCGAAACCCCCAGGAAGGTCTGCCAAAAGCTCGGCACGTGGGGCGGGAATTTGCCGGTGGCGTCGAAGATTCCGGCGAACGCGGCACCATCGACCAGCGCGGTGGTGTAGTCCTGGGCATCGGTCGTGGCGGTCACCCATCCGAATAGTTGTTCGTAAAACTCCACCGCTTCAGCATACGAAACGGTGGCGGTCAGCTCATGCCACACCGGGGTGCCAGGCTCGCCCGCAGCAATGAAGGAGTCCTCCCCGGCCGGCTGGATCAGGCCAAACACGCTACCGGCGGTATCAACCAGCACCGCCAGCTGCCCCAACCGTACTTCAACCGGCGCCACCAACACCCGACCCCCCAATTCGACCACACGTTCGCAATCATGGTCGATATTGTCGGACTGGAAATACGTCACCCACGTGTCGGGCTGGTTCTCCGCCTCGGGGCGCTGCACCAACCCCGCAACCGGGAGCCCCTGCAGCCGGGCCATGCGGTAGCCCTCGGAGATTTCCTCAATCTCCCACCCCAACACCTGCGAATAAAAATGGGACGATTTCCGCACATCGGAGCTGGTCAGGTCGATCCAGTATGGCATGCCGGGTTCGGCTTGGAAAGCGGGCATTTACATGTTCCTCCACTGCTCGGGGTCAAAATCATCGTTCGCGGTCGCCTCGTCGAAATAATCATCGTCGGCCGAACCCACCTGCACCTGCGCGCACATGTCGTCGACGCACACCACATCCCCATCGCGTAGGGTTTTGCCGCGCCGGGTGTCGGTGGCGCCGTTGACGGTCACCCGCCCGTCGGCGATGACTTCCTTGGCGGCACCACCGGTTTCCACCAGGCTGGCTAGCTTAATGAACTGGCCGAGTTTGATGGTTTCGCTGGAAATTGTGACTGTTACGGGTTGCATAGACAGTTAGTCTACGCGATGCCCTCTAGCGAAAAGTCACGGCGGTGCCGGTTGCGGCAACCATGAGCATGCCGCCGTCCACGCCAATGCTTTGGTAATCCAGTTTGACCCCGATGACGCCCTGCGCGCCCAGCTCCTGCGCCGCCTCAACCATTTCCGCCAACGCCCCCTCCCGCGCGGTGCGCAGCTCCCCTTCGTACGCCTGCGACCGGCCGCCCACAATGTTACGGAACCCCGCCGCAATGTCCTTGAAAAAATTCGCGCCCACGATCACTTCCCCGGACACGACCCGAAGATACTGCGCCACCTGCTGCCCGTCAATATTATTTGTGGTGGTAACGATCATGATTCTGGTGCCTTTCTGCCGCTGAATTTTGTCTCCAGCATAGCTTTACGACGCCCTCCCGGGGCCGGCGGGTAACCCCGGTAACATGCAGAACCCCCTTACCAAATCACCTGTTCCTGCGGAGTGACCACCACCTGGTCGATATTCACGTGGCTGGGCAGGCCGGCAACCCACCGAATGGTTTCGGCAATATCGTCGGCGACCAGGTTTTGGTGGCCGTCGTACACGGCGTTGGCGCGCTCGGCATCACCCTTGAACCGGACCAGGGAGAAGTCGGTTTGCACCCGGCCCGGGTTGATTTCGGTCACCCGCACCCCGGCGTCGACGAATTCCATGCGCATCACATGGCTGAGCGAATGCACCCCGTGTTTGGCGGCATTATAGCCGGCCCCACCGCGGTAACTCCGCAACCCGGCAATCGAACCAATGTTCACTACGTGGCCGTGGGCTTCGGTAAGCCGCGGCAATAATGCCTTGGTCACCCGCATGGTGCCCATCACATTGGTGTCGTACATCCACTGCCAGTCGGCCACATCCGCCTCGGCGATGGGATCCAGCCCCTTGGCGCCGCCGGCATTATTGACCAAGAGATCACACCGGGACACCTGGGCGGCGAACTCGGCCACGGAATCGTCATCCGTCACGTCCAGCCGAATGGCGGTGCCGCCGATTTCCTTGGCGATGCGTTGCAGGTTCTCTAGCCGGCGGGCTGCCACAATGACGTGCCACCCGTCGGCGGCCAGCGCGCGGGCGGCGGCCTCCCCGATCCCTGACGACCCACCCGTGACTACTGCTGTTTTCTCACTCATATGTTCACCATAGCGAACCAGCGGCGCCGCGCCCACCACCCGGTCGTCGACAAGCCCGATGGCTTGCATTGTCGCATACACCGTCGTGGGGCCCACAAACTGGAAACCGTGCCGCTTGAGTTCTTTCGCTAACGCCGTGGATTCCGGGCTTGTCGACGCGATCCCCGCCACCGTCGTGGGCCGCTCGTGGTGCGTGGGGCGAAACGACCACACCAAGTGGGACAGGCCGCCGGATTTCCGCAGCTCAATGGTGGCCTTCGCGTTCGCTATCACCGCCGCGATCTTGCGGCGATTCCGGATCATGCCCGAAACCTGCATGAGTCGCTCAATATCCGCCTCGGTAAACTTGGCCACCTCATCCGGGTCGAAACCGTGGAATAGTTTCCGCAGCAGCGGCCGCTTGGCCAGGATCGTTTGCCAACTCAGGCCCGACTGAAACCCCTCCAGGCAGATGCGCTCAAAAATATGGGCCTCGTCCGTCACCGGCGCACCCCACTCCGTGTCGTAGTAATGGCGCAGCTCATCGCTCACCGCCGCCCACGGTGGCCGCAGCCCACCATCCTCACACCGGACAAGACCCGACTCAGTAAGCTCTGGATGATGTGTGGTAATCCGCATGCGCCCCACCTTACGCCGGTGCCTTACCCTGGTTGCTGTGACGAAGAACGCGACAAAATTTGATCTTGACACCATCGGCGCCGGCCTACCCGTGCACGCACAACTCGCCACCATCCAGGCCGCCGGGTCGGTGGTGGTGCAGGCGCCGCCCGGCACCGGGAAAACCACCCTCATCCCACCACTGATATCGAACGAAGTTTCGGAAACCGTGGGCAAGGTTGTGGTGACCGCGCCCCGGCGCGTGGCGGTGCGGGCGGCCGCAAGCCGGTTGGCCTTACTGGATGGCAGCGTGGTTG
This sequence comes from Corynebacterium matruchotii, assembly GCF_011612265.2. NCBI lineage: Bacteria > Bacillati > Actinomycetota > Actinomycetes > Mycobacteriales > Corynebacteriaceae > Corynebacterium > Corynebacterium matruchotii. The sequence goes on from NZ_CP050134.2 coordinate 2,571,584, forward strand.
GGGATCGGGTGGGGTACACGATTCGGGGCGACGCTCAGCCCGGCCGGCTGGTGGAGTTTGTGACGCCGAAGGTGCTGATTCGCCGGCTGTTGCGGGACCCGGAGCTTGCCGGGGTGGGGGCGGTCATCATAGACGAGGTGCATGAACGCCAGCTTGATGGCGATTTATTATTGGGCATGGTTGCGGAGCTTGCCGTGTTACGCCCGGAGCTTCGAGTGGTTGCTATGTCCGCTACCGCGGATGCCGAACGGTTTGCTGCGCTGTTGGGGGTGCCGGTGATCTCGACCCCGGCCGAGATGTTTCCGGTGGCGGAGCGGTATGAGCCGCTGCCCGGTAGGGCGGGGTGTGGGCCGGAGTTTGTGGCGGGCGTGGCCCGAATTGCCGCCGAGAACACGAACACGTATTCGACTTTGGTATTTCTTCCTGGGGTGCGGGACATTACCGCGTGCTGCGCCGAGCTGGGCCGGATCACGGATGTGCCGGTGTTTCCTCTCCATGGCGGCCAGTCCCCTGCTGAGCAGGATCGGGCGCTGCGGCATGCTGGGCCCCGCATTATTGTGGCCACCAATGTGGCGGAGTCGTCGGTGACGGTGCCGGGTGTGCGCACCGTTGTTGACGCAGGCCTGGCCCGGGTGCCCAAGCGCGACACCCTGCGCGGCATGAATGGCCTGGTCACGGTGAGTTGCAGCCAGTCGAGTGCGGTGCAGCGGGCGGGTCGTGCCGGCCGGGAGGGCCCGGGGATGGTGATCCGCTGCTATTCGCGGTCGGACTATGCGCATTTCGCACCGCATACCGAGCCGGAGATTCGGTCGGCCGATCTGACGGAGTTTGCCCTCTTGTTGTCGTGTTGGGGTGCTGCGCCGGCCGAGTTTCCGTTGTTGGACCAGCCGCCGGCCGCCGCGTTTGCGCAGGCCACGGCCGCGTTGGCGGCGATTGGGGCGGCGGATCCGCAGGTGGCGGCCCGGCTGGCACAGTTGCCGGTGGATCCGCGGCTCGGGAAGGCGTTGCTGGATTTTGGCCCGGCAGCGGCCCCTACCGTGGCGCTGCTCAGCCTTGGCGAGACGGGCAATATTGCTTTGCGACGCCCTGACCAGCGGGAGGTTCGACGTCTTCAGCGGCTGGCCGGCCCAGGCGGATCCCGGCAGGTCGCCCCGGGTGAGGTCATTGGGCATGCGTTTCCGCATTTGGTGGCGCGCCGGGTGGCGGACGGGGAGTATTTGTTGGCTCAGGGGACGCGGGTGGTGGTGCCGGCGGAGTTCGGGCTTATGGGTGAGGAATGGTTAGCGGTGGCGGATGTGCGGCTGGAGCGTTCGGGTCGGGCGCGGGTTGCGGCGGTGGCGCCGATCACGGAGTCGGTGGCGCTGGATGTTATTGGCGTGTCGGAGGAAACCGAATGTGTGTTTGAGGATGGTCGGGTGCGGGCGACGCGGGTGGTGACGGCTGGTGCGATCGTGTTGTCGCGCACCCCGGTGCGCCCGGATCCGGGTGTGGCCCGGGCGGCGGTGGCCGCGGTGGTGCGGGAGCGGGGTGTGGGGTTGTTTCCGATGAGTGGTCGGGCTGCGCAGTTGTGGAATCGGTTGCGGTTTTTGGCGCATCGGGTGGGTGATCCGTGGCCGGATGTGGCGGCGCTGCCGGCGGATGAGTGGTTGGCCCCGGAGATTGATCTGGTTGCTTCGGGCACAAAGGTGGAGGATATTGACTTATATTCGGCTTTGCAGCGGGTGTTGCCGTGGCCGGCGGCGAGCCGGTTGGATGAATTGGCGCCGGCCGAGTTGGTGGTGCCGTCGGGTCGTGGTGTTTTGGTTGATTATGGTGGGGATCGACCGCGGGTGCGGGTGAAGTTGCAGGAGTGTTTTGGGTTGGCGGATTCGCCGGTGTTTGGGGGTGAGCGGGTGGTGTTTGAGTTGTTGTCGCCGGCGGGTCGGCCGGTGGCGATTACGGATGATTTGGCGAGTTTTTGGGTGGGGCCGTATCAGAATGTGCGTTCGGAGATGCGGGGGAAGTATCCCAAGCATCCATGGCCGGTGGATCCGTTGACGGCGGTGGCGACGGCCCGAACGAAGCGGGGTGAACAAAACCACAACAAGTCAACATAGGTTGACAATCTCCAGGCTTGTCAACTATTGTTGACGGCATGAGTACCACACCACGCTTCACCAACGCCGCCAAACACACGCTGAAAACCTCCCGACTCGTCGCCCGCAACCGCGGCGTCCCCCAGGCCAACCACCTCGACATCCTCCTGGCCGCCCTGGCCATAGGCACCGAGCTTCACCCCACCATGCCCATCCCCACACCCCGACCCCTCTGGGACAGCCTGCGCCACCCCATAGGCTTCACACCCCATGCCCAATCCCTGGTGCGAACCGTCGCAACACAGGCCACCACCGACATCACTCCCCGAGACCTGGGGCTCGCCGTGTTACGGATCAAGGAACCGGAGGTCGTCGAAAAGCTTGACGACATGGGGCTCAGCGTGGACCAATGCACCGCAGCCTTCAACTAAAGTTGACGGTGTGGATTCCGAAAGCCTCATCAACCTCACCAAAGCAACCGGGGACATCAACCCGCTAACCAGCCTCGAAGCCACCCGACAGCTCCGCACCGAATTAGAGCGGCGTGAAACAATGCTCGTGCGCCGCGCCCGGAACCAGGGCGCCACCTGGGAGCAGATCGCCGCCGCGCTCGGGGTAACCAAGCAGGCGGTGCACAAAAAGTACGGTGGCCGCGGGCTGCTGTACCGAGAAAAATAATGATCACTCTCCACTCTGCACTCACCATTGCTATCGCAGCGAAACTCCCCATTCTCCTGTGGGGCGCGCCGGGCAGCGGAAAGACTTCCATGATTACTGCCCTCGCCCACGATCTTGACCTCCCGTTAGAGGTCGTTGTTGGGTCCATTCATGAGCCCAGCGACTTTACCGGCCTGCCCGTGGTGCGCGAGACCACTACCTGGTTTGCGCCGCCGCACTGGGCCGAACGCCTCGCCAAGCAGGGCCGGGGCATTCTCTTTCTTGATGAGCTCACCACCGCCCCGCCCGCGGTGCAGGCCGCCATGTTGCGGATTGTGCTCGAAAAAACCGTTGGCCACCTCAGGCTTCCCCCGCATGTGCGGATCATTGCCGCCGCTAACCCGCCCAGCGTGGCCGCCGACGGCTGGGACCTGGCAGCGCCGCTGGCCAACCGGTTCATTCATCTGCAATGGCAGCCCACCGCCACCGATATCGCCACCGGGTTTATCAGTGGGTTTCCCCGGTTCACCAGCCTCAAAGCCGTCTCGCCAAATGCGGCGCAAATCGCCGTGGCGAAAACACATATCGGCACGTTTCTGCGGGTTCGGCCCCAGCTCGTCTCGGTCATCCCCGACTCCCCGGATCGGGCGGGCCAGGCATGGCCCTCGCCCCGCACTTGGGAGATGGCGGCCATTGCGGTGGCCACCAGCTGGGCTAATGGTGCCGGCGAGGATGTCATCGCTACTCTGCTCATCGGGGCGGTGGGGGAAGCCGCCGGGTTCGAAGCCTTGTCCTGGCTGAAGAATCTTGACCTGCCCGACCCGCAGACAATATTGCGGGACCCAGATGGGGTGGCATTACCCGTGGAGGTTGATCGGTTACACGCCCTGCTCAGCGCTGTTGTTGCTGTTGCGGTCACCGAGCTGGAGGAAGCCGAGTTGGCGGACACCGCCGCACACGATAGCGATGCTGCGCGGGAAACCTGGCAGCGGGCGTGGCGGGTGATCGCCCGGGTAGCCCGCACCACCCCGGACGTGGCGGCCACCGCCGCCCAGTCCCTGGCACAGCACCGTCCCGCGGGCGCGCCGCTGCCCGCCGAGCTGCTGGAGTTAGCGCCGATATTGCGGCGGGCCGGACTAATGCCATGACCAATCCTGCGGAACCCGAGAAACCTTTGGGGGCTGATGCCGCCGAAGCGTGGGCTGCCGAAACACGAAACCGGTTTCGCCAGGCACGCCTGTGGGCGGCGCATGCCGCCCCCTATCTGACCTCGGCGTTATTCGCCCTCCAACCGGTGATCTTGGAGCCCAACGTTTCAGCACCGCAGCCGGATAACCAGGCGGATCGGACGAGCGGCGTTCGGCAGCCGGTGCCGGACCCAGAGTTCCGGGCGTTTCCGGCGGACACCCACTGGCGCATCCACATTGACCCCGGTACGGCGCTTGTCACCCCCACCCCGGAGTTTGGCTGGTGGTTATTGCACCACATTGGGCATCTGTGCCGCCACCATGCCGCACGCTCCCCGGTCGCCCACGATCATGATGCTGACCAGTCCCGCCACGCCGTCGGCGAGCAAACCGATGACCTTGCCGCCCGCAGGTGGAACCAAGCCGCCGACGCGGAAGTCAACGACGACCTGGAGACCCTGGGCCTCGCCTCGCCGCCAGGAGTCGTATCCCCGCAGGCCCTGGGGCTGCCCGAGGGCCGACTCGCGGAAGAATATTTATCCCTCATCGAGGTCTTGGATGAGGCGCACCTGGCCGGCGGCAGCCATGTCGCGGACCTCATTGACTGTGGTCAGGCCGCCGACGGGATTGCCGATGGCGGCCTGGATACGGGCGACGCCGACGATGGGACCCACCCCATGTCCGATTTGGCGCGGAACCTGCTAGAGTTGCGCATCGCCCACGACATTGAGCAGCAGGTGGCCAACCGCACCACTGTTCCCGGTGGGTGGCGGCGGTGGGCTCAGCAACAGCTCCGCCCAACGATAGATTGGCGGGCCACGCTACGCGCAACGATACGGCAAGGCTTGCGTGTTGGGGCCGGCCAGGTGGATTATTCTTATCGACGCCCGTCCCGCCGGCCCGCACCCGACGGGGTGATACTGCCCACCATGGTGGCGCCAAAACCGGAGATCGCCGTGGTGGTAGACACCTCCGGGAGTGTAAGTGGCCAGCAGCTCAACACGGTCATGACGGAGCTTATTGGAATCACCCAGTACGCTAACCTGCGGCAAATCCGGGTGATTTGTTGCGACCTGGTTGCCCATCCCCCGCAAACCATCCGAGCCGGCCACATGCCGTTATTAACAGGCGGCGGCGGGACGGATATTCGGGCTGGCATCGCTGCAGCTAGTAAACTAAAACCGCAGCCTACCCTGATTATTGTGCTCACGGATGGCGAAACCCCCTGGCCGGACCATCGACCACCGATACCGGTCATCATCGCGGTGATCCGAACCCCGCGTCGAGATCCCACCAGCACATACCCCATCCCATGGTGGGCGCGCACCGTCAACATTGATGAATAGCATCGAGAACCAACAACTGAAAAAGGAGCATTCCATGGTCGCCTCAACCCCACCTCCCCAGCAGCCCTCGTCACCCCAGCTACCGCCCGAACGCCTGCACCAGTGGACGACCCATGGTTTCAGCGTCGGCTTGGCCCGCCGGTGGATTGGCAAGGGTTTTCGAATCGCCGCCGCGGACCAGTGGCGTAACCACGGGGTTTACGCCCCAGAGGAGGCGGTCGCCTGGCAGGAGGCCGGTATATCTCCCTACGAGGTGGCGGATCTACTGCAGGCCGGTATGACGCCGAAGGATATAGTGCACTGGCGGGAGTTAGGATATTCGCCCCCGGAGGCGCTGGCACGGCACATCAAGGGGGAGAAACCCCAGCCACGAATCTGGTGGAAAGAACTGTTTGGCCGGCACGAAGCGGCACCCTCCCAATTGCCGCCGGCGGCTGCCGCCTCAATGCAGGTGTTATTGCAGGCCGGGGTGCCGGCCGCCGCCGCCCGCATGTTTATAGACACCGGCTGGCAGGGGGTGGACGCGGTGCCGTGGGCGAAGGCCAGCATTAACCCCACCCAGGCGGCGGTGTATCGGGAGTTAGGCATTCAGCCTGGCGAGGCCACCCGATTAGCGAAGGCCGGCTATGATGCGCTCAGTATCCTGCGCACCTGGTGGGATGGTGGGATTCCCCGCACCGAGGTGGCGGCGTGGCTGGGGGCGGGTTTTACCCCCGCGGAGGCGGCGCAGGCACGCACCACGGGCACCAGCGTGGAGCAGGCTGCGGTGCTGCGGGCCTTGGGCGGCGTCGGCAAGCTCGGCGGCAAAAATCGCCGCGGCACTAACGTATCCGATAACCCCAATAAGCCGAAAAGCTAAGGTCGTCACATGCACATATAGGCGTCAGATATTAGTCGGTGAATTTGCCATTTGGATTAATTTTCGCCATGACCGTGCCAATGGCCTTTAGGTCGGCATCGGTAAAGTTGAGCATTTTCACGATTTCCTGCTCCATGACGATGGCTTCTTCCTGCAGCTTTTGCCCCCGCTGGGTGAGGAAAAAGAGAACGCGTCGATAATCGGTTTTATCCGCTTGTCGACGCACGAAGCCGCCGTTTTCCATGCGCTTGAGCAGTGGCGACAAGGTTCCCGAATCAAGATCCAAGGGGATTGATAGGTCGGCAATGGTTTGACCATCCTCCTCCCATAAGCACTCCAATACCAAATATTGGGAGTACGTAATGCCCCATTCGTCGAGATAGGGCCGGTACATTCGCTGCATCAACCGCGAACCGGTGTAGAACTGAAAACTAATTTGACTATTGAGCCGTTGTTGTGCGGACATACCTCAATCATATTGCACGCAACCTTAGGGGGCACGTACCATCCTAAGGTTTAACCCCATTAAGGGCAGTGGCAGGAGCGGTAACTGACGTTTTTCACAATTATTGCCTCGGGGCGTAGAACTCCCGGTAGCTATTGAGCAGAATCGCAAACTCGTTCGTTTGATATCCGGGCGGGACACATAGACATTCCTCGGGGCGCGCCTCAGCACTCAAACCAATGCACGGCACGCCACCATCGTCGACCACCACGAGTTCCCCAATGGTATCCCAGGGAATAATATCCACCTTTTTAGCGGGATAGCTCACCCGTAACCCCTGCTCATCTAGGGTAAGTCGGCGGGGCTGTCGGAAAAACGTCATCAAGAATATGCCAGCGGCCGCGCACCCCGCGACCAAGGACGCGAGCGCAAACACCATGTCTTTGCGATACAGGGAAACCGCTTGATACACCCCCACCAACAAGAGGATGATTCCCACTATAATCTCAATCTTTGCAAATCTTTGTTCGAAAAGAAATTCTCGGGGCGGATAGTCTGTAGCATCCATGAGCGCGCCTTTCTGCCATACAGCCTACTTATAATGCTACATGCCCCACGGAGTAATGAGACCGATAGCTATTGAGCAGTTTTGCTAACTGTACTACCCGGAATTCCTGGGTGTGCGATAGTCGGCGAGTAAGGTATACCTGCGAAGTATCCCCAGGCATGACGGTTCGATAGTCAAATTCCACCATGCGTCCGGTCAGGGTCCACACGACCCGAAACTCTGATACTTCACCCCACTTAATAAAGAACCCCTCATTGGCTTTGGTCCGCACATTTACGCCCGTGTTGCCAATAATAAGCGAACCAGTGTTAGCAAATTTTGTTTTATACATGAGGACGATGACCACCCCCAGAAATGGCAGAAATACATAGGGAGTGCGCAGCACCGTCAAGGTGCGGCTCACCGAGTCAAGAATCAGCACCGACAACAGGCAAAGATAATAGGTGACAATGACCGAATTGGACTTATCAAAATAGCTCAATCGCCGAACGGGAAACCGGGGATCCTCGGGTGGGGCAAAGGCCGACTGTATAGGCGTGAGCAGCGGCACATTATGCGTGTACCGGGAGTAACTATTGACGTCCATTATCTTCATATTTCCAACAACCTTTCGGTCATATTTTTCCGACGAGCCCGATAAAATTACACCTATTCTAGGGTGGAATATGGAGATAATTTTGTATTGTCTTTTATCCGGCGTGTTGCAATAACTGCAAATTTACTGGCCTATTTGGAATATTAACCCCATTAATTCCCCCTTAATCAAACAAATATCTATTTTATAAGTTTTGTTTTCGCTGAAGCATAATTACTTCATATTGCCCGTTAACGTAATGGCGGCAATGACGAGAAATCCGCCGCAAAATAAATTATTTTCCTCACCTCACCATGATGCTGTGTGGCACGCTTCGCCACACTCCACCACATTGCGTAGGTGCTGCTGCCCGGCGCGCCTGTCACCAGCGCGAACGATTGGCCGGAGCGGTTTTCCGCATTAACCCCCGACTAGGCCATCATCAATCCGGGAGAAGCTTAAAGCTGTTCCATTGCTTCCCCGCTGAAAAAGTTATGGTAGTGCTGTTTATTTATAGAGACACCAGGTATTGCTCATTTTCATTGAGGTTCGCAGAAACATCAGTCCAGCCGGCTGGGGATTTGCCGGCGGAGGCATGAGCTTCTGCATCTGGGTATATGTTGCCGTTCCTTGCAAATCAAGAACACTCCTAATCCCAGTTAGAAACGCTTTACGCCGGTACGGGCTCATGAGCATCATGGATATAATTTATCATTTTTTCTGAAATCTATTTTCTTGAAAATTAACGCGCTGAATTTTTTCAGTCCACCTGCTCCTCTGTTGCTGCCGGCGCCGCCGGGGTTTTGATGGTGAAGGTAAGCAGGAGCGGGATGAGCAGCATGAGGGCTGAGGTCCAGGGGATGGTGCCCGCCCCCACGGCGTCGACGACGATTTTTCCCACAGCACCAGCCAGGGCGAAGCCCGTATAGACCGCGGAGGACAGCAGTGCGATGAGCAGGGGCGCGTTGGCTGGGTTTTCGGCGACGATTCGGGCTTGTTGCGGCACGGTGAGCATGCCACCGAAGAAGCCGTTGCAGGCAAGAACGATCAGCATGATACCGAGGTGGACGCCCAGGTTGAAGGTGGTTTGGCTCAGGGCCAGGCCAATGATGCTGACAAGAACCGCGAGTTGCGGGGTGTAGGCGTCGGTGAGTTTGCCGGCGGCGAAGTTACCGATGATGGTGCAGACGCCGAACGTCGTCAAGCCGATGATGAGCATGGTTCCGGTGGCGCCGGTGATGAGCCCGGTGTACACGTAGATTTGCATATTGCTGCCCACGACGAGGATTGTGGTGGCGACGATGCCGAGAACCCGCAGATCTTTGAGGGGTTGGAGCCGGTTGCGGAGGGGGATGGCCGGCAGGGTGACTGGGGGAATCCACCGGAAGACCGCGATGAGGGATGCGACGCCAAGTACGGTGAGTGCCCACATGGTGTGGCGCCAGTTGGTTTGCCCGATGATGAGGCCGAGGGAAACGCCGAGGGCGGTTGCGGACATGAGCCCGCCCATGACGATGGCGAGGGCGCGGCCGCGTTTGTCGGCGGGGGCGAGGGCGACGGTGATGGTAGAGGCGGAGGGGGTGAGTAGGCTGGCGCCGAGGGCGGTGAGTATGCGGGCGGCCAGGGCAAGGCCGAAGGTGGGGGCGAGTGCGGTGGCGGCATTGCCGATGATGAATCCGATGAGCCCGAGTTTGAGGGCGGTGTCGCGCCGGAGGCCACCGGTGATGGCACCCAGTATGGGGGCGGCCAGGGCAAAGGTGATGCTGAAGGCGGTGACAAGTTGCCCAGCGCTGGTGGGGGAAACGTGGAGTTCTTGGGAGATTGCCGGGAGGAGGCCGGCAATCACGAATGTGTCGGTGCCGACGGCGAAGGTCACGATGGTGAGCGGGAGAAGGATCCGCAACGGCATATTGTTTGACATGTATCCAACCATATTATGACTATCAAACAGTTGCAAGATCATCCAACTATTGAGGTTGGACCATAACCGGCAACGCCGCAGCGTGACGTATTACACTTGCTGTGTGGAACCAGCGATTCTCCCCCAGCCCGACGCCAATGATGTGCTGCTCAGCCGAATCTTGTATGTGCTTGCCGAGCCGGCCCGCCTCTATATTTTCACCCGGCTCGTCACCAACGGCACCGTAAGCTGCCTTGATATTGCAGATGAGCTCAACCTGCACAAATCGACGGTTTCCCACCATTTGAAGATTTTCCGCGAGGCCGGCCTGACCACGACCACCGTTGTGGGCCGCGACCGCAAGGTGAGTTTCCGGCGCGCCGAGCTCGATGCCCGCTTCCCAGGGCTTGTCGACGCCCTCTACGCCGGCGCCCAGCTCGAATCTCTCCGGGAGCGCCCCTGAATCACGGCGCATCGCACCGGTTGGAACCGTCGAAAAGCCAGGATAGTTAGCATTAACTACGCCAACTTAGGCGAGCTTTTCCTGATTTATGTAAGGTGAATAGTAAATAGCATTGCGTGCTACCCCACATGGTGTTATTGCTGCCATCGTGGGGGCGCACACCCCATGTCACGAAGGGAAAGCTCATGGCTAAAGTCCAGCGTCAGCTGCCGCATCCAACCGAACTTTTTGATCTGATTAAGTTTAAAAAGCTCGACCTCAATCTCAAGCGGGCGCGCCTCAGCGACGCCCAAACCATTGATGACCTGCGCAAGATCGCCAAGCGTCGCACCCCGGCAGCTGCCTTTGACTACACGGATGGTGCCGCCGACGACGAAATCTCGATGAATCGGGCCCGCCAGGCATTCAAGGATGTGGAGTTCCACCCCTCCATCCTCAACGATGTCAGCAATGTGGATACCAGCTGCGAGGTGTTCGGCGGCCCGTCCGCCCTCCCGTTCGGTATCGCCCCGACGGGTTTCACCCGGCTCATGCAGACCGAGGGCGAGCTGGCCGGCGCTTCCGCCGCCGGGAAGGCCGGCATCCCATTCTGCCTGTCCACCTTGGGTACCACCTCTATTGAGGATGTGAAGGCCGCGAACCCGCACGGCCGAAACTTCTTCCAGTTGTATGTCATGCGGCAGCGGGAAATCTCCTATGGGCTGGTGAAACGCGCCGCTGAGGCCGGTTTTGACACGTTGTTCTTCACGGTGGACACCCCGATTGCGGGCGCCCGGCTGCGGGATAAGCGCAATGGTTTCTCCATTCCGCCGCAGATTTCGTTGGGTACCGTGGCGAATGCGATTCCGCGCCCCTGGTGGTGGGTTGACTTCCTCACCACCCCCACGCTGTCGTTTGCATCGTTAAGCAGCACGGGTGGCACCGTGGGTGAGCTGCTGAACTCTGCCATGGATCCCAGCATCCAGTTCTCGGATTTGGAGGAGATTCGCTCCATGTGGCCGGGCAAGCTGGTGGTCAAGGGTGTGCAGAATGTGGAGGATTCCAAGAAGCTCGCCGACCTGGGTGTGGATGGCATTATCCTGTCCAACCATGGTGGCCGCCAGTTGGACCGGGCGCCGGTGCCGTTCTGGCTGCTCCCCGAGGTGGTTCGTGAGGTCGGTAAGGACCTGGATGTCACCATGGATACGGGCATTATGCACGGCGCCGATATTGTGGCTGCCATGGCCATGGGGGCCAAGTTCACTTTCATTGGCCGCGCCTACCTGTATGGGCTCATGGCTGGTGGGGAGGCCGGCGTGACCCGGGCGATCGAAATCCTGGCGGAGCAGGTTCGCCGCACCATGCAGTTGTTGCAGGTAGAGACCATCGACGAGCTGTCCCCCAAGCATGTGACGCAACTGACCCGCCTGGCGCCACGCACCCAGGTCCATAACCTGGAGCACAGCTAGGCTTATCGACGCCCTACGCCCGATTCACCCCGGCTTCTTCTAGGGCTTCCCGCAGCCGGGTGCGGGCCCGATTCAGGCGGCTCTTCACCGTCTGCACCCCCACCTGTTGGTGTTCTGCGATTTCCTGATAGTTCATTCCAGCGTATTCCCGCAGGATAATGGCCTCTTTGAATTCCGGGCTGAGGGTTTGGAGGGCTCTGCGGATGACGATGCTCGCGGTAACTTGGTCGTCGACAAGCGAATATTTGTCGGGCTCGGACATGCCGGCGTCGGCGTCGAGGGTGTCGCGGCGGGAACGGATCACATGCAGGGCGGCGTTGGAGGCAATGCGGTACGCCCAGGTGGAGAATTTTGCGCGCGGCTCGAATTTGCCGATATTGCGCCAAATGCTCGTGAGGGCGTTTTGCAGGGCGTCCTCGGCATCATGCCGGTTCCCGGTGGTGGATAGGCACACCGCCCACATGCGCGAATGCGCCTCTTGTATGAGCTGCCTGAAGGCCCGCTGATCGCCCGCTTGTGCGAGTCGAATGAGCTCCAATTCCGTCTCACGGTCATTGGAAATCATGTCCCAGCCCTCCCAGCAAATCATCGCCCCCATCGTCAAGGTTGTCGAATGAGTGATCGAGATGGTCTAAATGGTCCAGGCCACCGAAATGGTCTGGATCGTCAAGATCATCAAGATCATGATGTAGATCATGCGTATCGACCGCGAAGGGGTCATCGCCGTCGTGAACACTCTCCTGACCGCCATTATGTTCCTCACCTAGATTATCATCATCGTGGTCAATGGTCTGATAAATATCCAGGTCATCATCCGATACCGCCCCCAGATCCCCAGCAGGGTTATCGAGCTCCCCTAAATCAACGTCATTGGTGGGAATATCAATGCCGGGGTCTAAAGTATTGAGGTCGAATGCCACATCAAGCATCGACCCCAACTCCGGTGGCGCTAACGCCACATCGCCGAATAAATTTTCTAATGGCGGCAGTATTGAATCATTATTAGCATCGTTTAACTGTGTCATGATGTCACCTCCTTTCACCGACCACGAGCCCGCGCTCGTCTACGGTGAAATGCCCTCACTCAAAAAAATGTTCCCGAAACTGCTACCGCTTGTGTTCTCCGCCGCAGCTTGCCGCAGTTTCGGGAGGCTTCCCTATCAGGGTACTACTAACTCATGACACCAAGGTATTTCAGATACTCGGTGATTTCGGTCTTGCTGGGCTGGCCATAGGCCTCAAAATACAGGGTGAATTTATCCTTGGGGTAGTACATGTACACGAACCCGCTGCCCGTCTTGGGGAAGGCCAAGCCCACCTCTGGTTTCGAACTGCTGGATTCCTGCAACTGTGACGTGTGGATGGTGGAATCGTCGTCAGCGCGCAGCACCTTGCCGGATTGCAGCTCGGTGTGGGCGGTTTCGGACTGGTCGCCGGGTACCCAATAAATATAGCTGGGTTTACTGTCGTCCATCTTGGGGGCATCATCATCGTTGCTGAGGCCGCACTGATAGACGGGCACGGTGAGGTGATCGTTGTATTCGTCAGCCTTGCCACCGCACCGCTGCATCACATTGAGTAGTTTTGCCGGCAAGAATTGGTTTGCAGTGCTATAGCGTTCTAGCAGCGGAATGTCCGAATCCTTCGCGGTAGTGTTCACCTGTGTGACGGTGGATTTCGTGCCCAGCATCCGGTACGCCACCGCGCTCACGCCCAGCAGCGCTACGACCGCGACCACCGCAATGACAAGTTTTTTCTTGCCGCCCTTTTTGCTTTTCGACGGCGTGGCCGTCGACGTTGCCGCCAGCGTTTGGGCGCCCTGCGTGGCCACCTCTCGTCCCGACGGGTCCGGCTGGGTGGGGAATTGGGTGGTGAGGTTCGGCGCCGCGGTAGCCGACGCAGTCACCGAGCTCAAGGTGCCAGGCCCCTCGCCGAAGGGATTATCTGGCCGGGTGGGTTTCGGCACCACAATGTTGCCGGTGCCCTCGGTGAACCCCAGCATTGTGGCCTCCAGGGCACCCCGAGCCACCACGGTCTTCGGGTCATCCAGGGTCATCACCACCGCGACCTCGCCCAACCGGTTTTGCACATAGGGTATCCTCGACGACCCACCGGTCATATAGATCGGGGTGCGACGATCCACCCCGGCCTGCTGCAACGCGGACTGAGTGAGCTCCACTGCCCGGTCCACCACCCCGGAAATCACCTCGTTGAACTCGTCCCGGGTGATGAGGAAATCCTGCTCCCCGTGCGGGGTGGACACTGTGATCGTCGCCGAGGACGTGTCCGACAGCATTTCCTTGGCCTCCCTAATGGACTCGTCCAGGGAATGCATGATCGACACCTGGGAGGAGTGTAATTCATCGGCCAGGTCGGGGTCGTCCTTTTCCACCTGGTCGATCACCCACCGATACAGGAGGTTATCAATGGTGCGACCGCCCAGGCTGTTGTCGCCCTTGGCGGCAATCACCCTAAAGTCACCGGTGGGTTCCGCCCGCAGCACCGCAATGTCCAGGGTGCCGCCACCGAAGTCGAACACCGCCACATGCGACCCGGGCGGGATTTTCTGCTTGGCCGCATAGTGCATGGCTGCCGCCCGCGGCTCAGTGATGGTGCGCAACACATCCTTAGGCACCCCAATGCTGGTGGCCGCCCCCAGCAATGTGTCCACGTTATGCACAGACCAGGATTCTGGGTGGGTGATGGTGATGCTGGCCGGGGTCTGGCCGGCGTGCTGGGCGCAGCCCTTTTCTAGCACGCCCCGAAACAGGGCGGCCATGAGATCCTTCAACGGCACATCCTTGCCGGCAAGCTGCACCAGTTCGTGGCCAATATAGCGTTTGGGGGACACCACCATGCGGGACGGGTTCCGGCGCCCCTGCGACAGGGCAGCCTCGCCATACAGCACGGAACCATCATCGTTCACATAGACCGCCGAGGGAACCAGGTTACTGCGGTGCGACAAGGGTAATGTTTCTACCGCAGCGGTCAGTGGCGCGGTGTGGGCGGCCGCCGAATTTGATGTCCCAAAATCAATGGCCAAGTGCCATGGATTATTCATGATCTCCTCGCTCTATTACCTTAATGACCGTAGCGCATGCTGGTGCGCCACAATCAACCGTTCCCGGGCCTCATCTTCAGCAGCAGATAACGGCGTCATAGCTAACATTTGCAGTTTACCGAGTTCTTCCTCATGCTTAGCACGCACAACACCGGGATCGGCGCTGGACGTGAGGCCGGCCACCTCGGCGGGATTCGTGGCGGTGATCGCCCGTCGCAAAGCAGGTAGCAGCACCGAATTAGGATTCGAAGCATACGTATTGCGGTAGCTACGGTACAGCAAGACGAAATGCATACCAGGCTGCGATAAAATCACTTCCTGCACCCACCGAACATGGTTCCTCACATTGTAGTTATTGGATATATCTTCTAATGCATCCAGCATTCGCACCGCCCGCTGCAAAATCGCAAAATACACAATGTCACCCGTGAGTAGCTGGGTCAATGCCTCGATGCCGGAAACCTCCCGCATCCACTTCAATAACCCCGTTGCCCCCGACTGGTGGGCCACGCCCCGACCTGCCATAATGCCGTACTCCCCCACTGCATCCAGCAGATCATCCCGCATCGCGGGGGTAAAACCACGCACAATCACCCCCGGATCATCGACCTCAATAAAGTCCAGCACCTGGTCCCGATCCAACATGACTAACGACCCCAGGTTCCGCGCCAGGGTTTCCGTGACCCGCCCCACCGACGCCGACTCCGCCAATAGCCCCGATAGGGGTAATACGGTTTCGACGACCGATTGCAATTGCTCCGCAATCTTATATGCGTGCTCCCCGGCAAAAATAATGGGGTCAACCTGACCAAACGCCCCGGCACCAAACGAGTCCGCGCGGGAGAGCACTCCCACCGTGGTGAGCGGGGTCATACCCAACTGGGATAGAAACGTGCGCTCATCGTCCCGCGGCGCCGAATCCGACAAGAACACCACACAGTCCGCCCACGAGCTGGCCCGGCGCGTGTCTTGGCCGCCATCCACGAGCATGCGGCGGGTGCGTTCCTCGTTTTCGACGGTGAGGGTGGCGGTGCCGGGGGTGTCGATGAGGGAGAGTTGCCGCAGGCTCACATTGGGTAAATATTGGCGGACGTAATCAATTTCGTCGAGGGGTCGGGGGAGTTTTTGCAGCGGCCCATTGCCGAGGGGTTCCCTGATGGATTCCCCGTCGAGGCCGATGATTTCGGCGCGGGCGGGTGCCCCATCGAGGTACATGCTGACGACGAGCGTGCATTCGAGGGAGTCGGTGGCAGCGATACGGTGTTGGGTGAGTGCGTTGACCAGGGTGGATTTCCCGGATTTGAGCCTGCCAACGATGGCGACCCGGGGTGGCCGGGTGACCATTTCCCTGAGTTCTTTGGCGGGTTCCACAAGCTCCGGTCCGCCTTGTTCCAGGGCGTCGATGGCTTGCCTGAGGAGGATTGTGAGGTCGCTGATTGCTTGTTTGTGATAAGGGTTCATGATGAATGTGGGGGTGCTGGCTAGGATCGGGCGAGGTGGGCGTCGAGTTCGGCGATGGTGCCGTCAATGATGGCGGCGTTGCGTTGGGAACGGGTGATGCGTTCGCGGCGCTCGGTTTCGGAGGTTTGGGCGATCTTGCGGGCCTCGTCGATGCGGGTTTGGAGTTCCTTGATTTTGGTGCGCAGGTCCGCCCGGTAGCGGAGCATGAGTTCGGTGCGGGCGGAGGTGATGACGGTGTCGAGCATGCGGGCGGTGGCCATGCGGGTGGTGGCGGTGGTTTCCCGCAGCCACATGATGAGGTGTTGTTTCCCGTTGCGCATGGCACGGAACCCCAGGTTGACGCCCACCCATACGGCGCCAGCGAGCGGGGCAAAGGGCAGGATGGGCATGAGCATGCTGGAACCGATGGCACCCATGCTCACCAGGGTGGGGTCGAACAGGTCTTTGGTTTTCTTTTCGACGCTGTGACTAGATATGTCGGCCGGCGCCAGGGAGGCAACAGCCGTGGCGAGGATTTCGTCGATGGTTTCGGGCTGGTCGGTAAATAGGGCGTTGGCGGTTTTCGCTATGGCCGCAACCATGTCGACCATGGTTTGCTCCATGAGGGCTTTGAGTTCGGTTTCGATCTGGCTGGTAAACACCTGTGGTTTGGAGCGCAGCACCCGGAATTGTTGCCGGTTGATTTGGTCCTGCCAGCTTTGTTTGATGTCGTCAAGGTTTTTGTCGAGCATGTCGGTGACTTCGTTGCGGGCCACCGCCAGATCGCGTTGGAATCGTTGTTCGAATTCTGAGGATTCTTCGCGGAGCTTTTCCAGTTTGGTGCGTTCGGCTTCGAGCTCGGCCATGGTGTCGTTGGAACCCTCAAGCAGCGCAATGTCTTGCTTCACACCCTTCACGATGCTAGTCAGGGCGGTTTTCATGGATTGCAGGGCTGCGCGTTCCCCAATGTTGGCGGGCTGCTTGAGCTGCCCAAAAATGGCTTCGCGGAGTTCGGTGATGCCGCTGCGCCGTTCGATTTCGGCCCTACGGGTGGGGTCGGGGATTTCCCCGGCGTCGGAGCCCCGCAGGCTGGACACCCCGATGACCGGCAGGTCCAGGCCTAGGTGGTCGTTGATGAGCCGCCGGTTGTCGGCGATGATGGATTTCCATCTACGAATGTTTTTGTCGGTTTTCGTGACCGCAACGATGACCCCACCGACGGTTTCCTTGGCTTCGCGGAGAATGTCCATTTCCGGGGCGGTGATTGGGCTGGAGGCATCACACACCATGAGGAGAACACCCGCGTTTCGGGCCTCCAGGAGGGCGGATTTCACGGCCTGCTGGTCCAGGCCACCGACGCCGGGGGTGTCGACCAGGGTGATGCCGGCGAGACTGTCGCAGCGCAGGGTAATTTCGGCGGCGCTGGGCAGTTCGGCCTCCAGGTTTCCGCTGGCCTGGGTGCCGGCCTGGGTGACCCACTGGTAGAGGTCGTTGGGGTGCACGGTTTGGCGTTCCGTACCGCGGACCAGCGCCACCTGGGGGTATTCGGGGGCTTCGTCCCCACCCTGAATGTGCACCCGAATGGGGGCACTAGTGCAGGTGAGCACGTCGACAGGCAAGAGGTTGCGGTAGCCGATGAGCGCATTCACGAGCGATGATTTGCCGCGTTTCACCTCGCCAATGACGACGACGGTACCGGCGCGGAATTTCGCGGTGAGGGTGGCGAGGGCGCGGTCAGCCGCAACGGTTTTGCCGTATCGACGAGCGATTTCGGCGGCGCGGGTGACGGATTCTACGGGGGTGCGTTGGGTTTTCGTGACCATAAACTTTTTGTTGGGATAGTGGTGATAAAACTACTTCCTACTTTAGTAACACAACCAACGATGACTGACCACCGTCTCCCGTGATTATGCTGGTGATCGCGGTGATGGAAATTTTTTTGACCCCCTGGGAACAATTCCAGCAATCGCAGTATTCCATTCACGACAGAGCAAGAGAGAACGCCGAAAGGAAGCAAAATGTCCGGCGAAAACACCAATAGCCACCTGACCGACAGCAGCATGATCGACCTGACCGATGTGGATGGGACCCACACGACGGGAAGGGTGATGGGGTCCGTCGACAGCGACGCTGACGGTAAGACCGACACCTACTCCGTCGACACCGACGGCGATGGTTTCGCCGACGCCCAGGTGGTCGACAGCAACGAAGACGGCAAGATTGATTCCATCGACTACGACACCGACCATGATGGTGTCGTCAACGCCCACCTACAAGACAATGACAACGACGGCCGCATAGACGAGGCATCCTTCGACACGAACCACGACGGCAAGCTGGACACCACCATCGAAGACCAGGATCGTGACGGTGACATGGATGTGAAGCAGATCGACACCGATGGCGACGGCCAACCCGATGTGGAAATCCGGGATACCAATAATGATGGCATCACCGACTCGGTGGCCTACGATACCGATGGTGATGGGGTTTCCGACTACCACGAATACGACAACGACCGGGATGGTGTAGTGGACTCCACCTCCGGCACCAACCATGTGTCCTCCGCCCAGGCCTCGGCGGTGGCCGCTAACCATGGGGTCGACACCGTGAATGTGGACCTAGGTGGCGACACCCACCACACCTCGGCGCCCGCCCAGAGCGGCACCACCCAAAGCGGCGCCACCGGCACCCCCGCAGCCTTCGACATTGATCTCGACCACGACGGGTTCAACGACGCCGTGGCCGCCGATCACAATAACGATGGGCATATGGATGAAGTCAGCGTCGACCTCAACCACGATGGCATAACCGACGTCACCTACACGGACACCAACTTTGATGGGCACGCCGACCAGGTAGCCTACGACACCAATGGTGATGGCGTCGCCGACCGGATCAACATTGATGACAACTTTGATGGTCGCGTCGACGTGCAACACCAAGACACCGATGGCGATGGCCACATCGACACCATCCTCGTCGACCAGGACCATGACGGCTACGCCGATGGCATGTTCACCGACGCCGACGGGGACGGCATGATCGACGACTTCAGCGCCGGCCACTCCGATAATATCGCCCCCATGATCGACGACTTCGGTGTCGAAGCTGACGACCTGCACCAGGTGGGCCACGACGACCTACACGACGGCGGCGACACGATCGGCGTGTAACAACCCACAACCCGCAACTGTTCTCAATGGTTACGGAGCCCACCCTTGCGCCACTTCAGGCCGGGGTTGGCCCACCGATTAAATCCATCGAACAACCCATCGAGGGAATCGGCCACCACAATGGCGTCTAAATAACGTTCCCAAATAAAACCCTCTTCCTCCATGGCGCGCAGCGCCGTCAGGAAGGGGGTCCAATAGTCTTCCACATTATAAAGAGCCACCGGGCCGGTGTATGGCCCCAACTGTTGCCGCACCAACACCTCGGAAACCTCCTCCAAGGTGCCCATGCCCCCGGGCAGCGCCACAAACGCGTCGGCAAGCTCCTCCATGCGGGTTTTCCGCGCCAATATGTCGTCGGTAAGCTCAAGGCGACTCAAATGCGGGTGCACCAACTCTAAATCAGCAAGCCCCCGCGGCATGACCCCAATAACCTCACCACCGGCGGCCAAACAGGCAGAAGCAGCCTCGCCCATGAGCCCCACGCTGGCACCCCCGTACACCATGGTGATGTTGCGGCGGGCCAGCTCCTCGCCCAGCTCCGCGGCGGCCTCCGCAAACTCGGGCCGCTCACCCATGACCGAGCCGCAATACACCGCGACCGCGGTAATGAGTGGGCTGAGTGTACGTAACATCACCCCCTCATCGCTTTGGGTCACAAACTCGTTGCGGGCGTAAAGGCGACGGGCCGGGCTTTCCGACTCCACACTCACCGAAATCCCCTGCCACCCGTGAGTCCGACCGTAATTCACCGCCTGCTTGATGAGCCAACCACCAATGCCCTTACCTCGCCAATTAGGCTCCACACTCAACACCATCTCCGGCACCGAATCGGCAATGAACCCTTTGGCGGTAATAAACGACACCCACATGCTCGCCACCGGCAGGCGCCGCTCGTCTTCTAAAATCAGGCCCATATCGCCCCGGCTCGGATCAAACGTGAGATATGGGGCGAACGGGGAATGATCCGTCACATCGGCCAAAGTATACCGCTCTGCAAGCCGGTTCAGGACTCGCAAATAGGCGTGGGCCCGCACATTCGTGGCGGCCGGGGTCATGACGCGGGCACTCACGCCGGCAACCTCAGGCGCATCAAATTTAAAGGTCATAGAAAATAATACTAAGCCCTATAGCCAATAACCGCTCACCGTAGTCATAAAATTATGGTCTCGCCGCCACAATTCCGGAACTTATTCGCAGGCTTATCCGCGGGTTATCAACGCCCACGCGCCAAGATGCCCCGCCACCGACTGCCGCAGCTCACCACAACTTGCCGCAGCCCCGACCTCGCCCCAACTTTGGCCCGGCCCTGGTTTTCGCCCCGGCCCCACCTGGGCGAAAACCAGGCCTACAATGGAATCATGACCGCCCGACCCACAACCATCGCCGATTTCCCACCCGCCATTATCGAAAATTTGAGCGAGGCGCGCCGGGTGCATGTGTTTACGGGGGCTGGCATGTCAGCGGAATCTGGGTTAGAAACCTACCGCAACGATAAAACCGGCTTGTGGGAGAATGTTGACCCACAGGCCATGGCTAGTATTGATGCTTGGGCGAGAGATCCCGAACCCATGTGGGCGTGGTATCTGTGGCGCGCCCACGTGGCCGAGGAGGCGCAACCGAATGCCGGACATATCGCACTAGCCGAGTGGGAACAATTATGCGATAGCATGCTGGTGACCACCCAAAATATTGATAACCTGCACGAACGGGCTGGCTCCCAGCATATCGCCCACCTGCACGGCAGTTTATTTGCGTGGCGGTGCAGTATCTGCGGCCGCCCCTATAGGATTATGGAATTACCTACTCAGCCTGCGGCACGGTTGACGCCGCCGGAGTGTCCGCTATGCCATAATCCGGTACGGCCGGGGGTGGTGTGGTTCGGGGAGTCGCTACCGCAACGGGAGTGGGAGTTAGCGGAACAGTGGATGATGATCGCCGATGTGGTGGTGGTCGTGGGGACGTCCGGGGTGGTGTATCCGGCTGCGGCTTTACCCCGAATTGCATATGAATGCGGCACACCAATCATAGAGATTTCGCCCGCGGCCACGGACCTCACCCCCTTAGCGACTGTGAGTTGGGCCACCACTGCGGCGCGGGGATTGCCGGAGTTAGTGGCAAAGGTGCAAGAGTCACGGGGGTAAGGGGGAGGCAAAGGGGGTAGCTTTGCCCACAGATCCCGGAAAACTTAACCGAGACTTAGCTTTTCTTTATCTAACTGGTTATTACCGGTCAGGTATTGTTATTATTTCAGAATTATCTTACCGGTAATTGTCATTATCTGTGATACAAAGCTGCAAATCCACCACGGATTTTGAGTGTAACCTAACGTCATACTTTATTTCGTTCGTTCATTATTAATCTCATTAATAGTCGCTATATGGCTACAATATCTCTACTATTTATATTGCAGTCTTTTGAATAAGTATTTTTCCCTCAACAGGCGTTGAACATTGGTTTTTCAAGGAAGCAATTATTTTAATCCCAGTTTTATTGTCGTAATTCTAAGCATTGAATCATTTGTTTTCCATACATCGGTAGGTACAATATGTCCCCTAACGCCAAAATGTATTAATCTACGCCGCCCTTATACACCCATCGTCGGCATTTGTCATAACAACCGCGCATAAACATCATTTACCTGCATAGATTTTTATTCATAATAATTTAGCACAAACTCCATCTTGTAGGTTTCTTCTATAATTAGCACTTTGGCCAACGATGGTGTCGAGAACGAAAACGCAAGTTCCCTACCCTAATACAGGAAATAATAACCACATTTTCCCCGAATAAAAGTGGAAAACCGGCAAGAATTACCCTCAAAAACGGTCAAACCCTCGATATATGATTTGAAATACTTTACCTATACATCTACTAGACAGAATTGTCTGTTAGCCGTAAAATTCTTTTCATGTGCCCCCCTTCAGCCATTAATATTTCGCCCGTATTTCGCGGCCCAACAACACCGGCCGCAGTGTGCTTCCAAGTCATTCGCCTGAAGCAACCGGTCACCCGCACTCATCTTTTCCAACATTCCACCCACTCGCAACCCACTATTGCCCGTGCCGTGACCGCCCTTATAGATGCTCACCTGGTGCGAGAACGCCCAGATAAGATCGTTGCAGAAGGTCCAGGTCGGCCCAAGATCCCCCTAGAAATGACCCCGACTCCCTGGGTACATGTCGGAGTTGCACTAGGCACAAAATCCACCTACCTGGGCATTTATGGCACACGAGGACAATTACTGCGAGAACAGTTCGTAGAAATCACCCCCGCCAAGCATCGCATGAGCGCATTTATTGCCGAAATCATTCCACATATCAATGCCATGGTTGCCAGCACCCAACTCCCCCTGGCTAATATCGGCATATCTGCTTCTGGTGTTGTGCGTGAGCAAAAATTTATTACCGCCCCAAATCTTGGCTGGGATGGCGAAGACATAGTCACCCCCTTCGCACGGCTTTTCGACGTTCCCATCACCGTGGCCAGTGTGGTAGAAGCCATTGCCGGTGCTGAGCAGCAAACCCAAGAGCCGCCGCTGCGGCCCACTGGCTCCGAACCATTGGCGGATCATCGAGGCCTTATCTTCTATGTGGACGACACCACCGGGGCCGCCATCCACACCCGCACCTCGGTGGAATCGATCGATCTGAATATTGGGAAATACCCGACTCTCGCTGCGGCGGCGCTGGACCTCACCGCGCGAACCGAACCGGATACTGTGGTGTTGGCGGGATCCGCCTTCGCCCACCGTGCCGACACCCAAGTGGTAGGTCGAGCCTTGCAGGAAATCGGCGGTGTCGAGGTGCGGGTCATCCCCACCCACATTGATAATGCCCGAGCCGCAGCCCGGGCATTAGCGTTAAGTGGCCTCCTCACCAATCCGCTCACGTTTTCGAAACAATTATCACTCCTGATTGATGAGTATGCCATTTAGATGCGTCGAAAAGCCCACGTCGGCGGCTATTCGAATTGCACCTCGGCGAGACTCAACGCCTCAGAAATGCTGGCCTGGCCGGCGGCGGTCTGCACATAGCGCGCCGCGTGGGGAATAAACCCGGCGGACTGCTCGTCGGACAACTGGCGGCGCACCTTGGCTGGCACCCCCGCGGCCAGCGACTTCGCCGGAATTTCCTGCCCTTCTAACACCACGGCACCGGCCGCAATCAGCGAACCAGCACCCACCACCGAGTGCGAAAGCAGGTTTGCTTTCATGCCGACGAGAACACCATTACCAACGGTGGCACCATGTACCAGGGCGAGGTGCCCCACGGTCACGTCGTCGCCAAGGGTGCAGGGCGCATCCGCGTCCACGTGTAGCACACAATTGTCTTGAATGTTTGTTCGATCACCAATGGTGATGCGGTTGAGATCGCCGCGCAGCACCACGTTATAGAACACCGAGGCGTGCTCCCCAATCACCACGTCACCAATGATGGTGGCGTTTGGGGCAATGTAGGCGGTCTTATGGATGCGCGGCACCTTGCCGTTGAACGGCAGAATCAGTGGACCTGTCATGATCGGCGCCCGCAATTAGTAGGTGTCGTTGACGCGACGGTTCGCCTGGCGACCCGGGTGAGCTGGATGTTCCGCCGGATACCCGAGCGAAATCACCATGGCGACACCATGGTCGGTGCTGCCCTCCAGGCCCACGGCCTTGAGTACCCCGGCCTCATCCCAGCCGGTGGTGGGCGACGTACCCAGCCCCTCGTTCTGCGCCGCCAACAGGGCAAATCCGGACACCAGCATGGCGTCTTTCAGCGCGGTCTCCCGCAGTTGGGCAGCATCTAAACCACCGAAAAACTTTTCGACATAGCCGGCCCGGTCGGGGCCCAGGATCTCGACCAGGTCGGTGGGCTTGCCGGTGCGGGCGATGGTGACCAATACCACTGGGGCGTCTCGGTGTTGTGCCTGGCCGGAGGCGGCGAAAATGGCGTCCTTGACCGCCTGGTCTCGCACTACCACCAGGTCGGCGCGCTGCACATTAAAGGCGCTGGGGGCCTCCAACGCAAGATTCACCACCCGGTCCAGCACCTCATCGGTGACCTCTTGATCGGTGTATTTCCGGGTGGCCCGCCGGGTTTTAATGGCATCGTTCACATTAAGCGTCATATACGTGCACTTCCTTGAAGATATAGGTTTTACTGTTCTGGGCTGTGGTTGCCGGCAGGGTGGCCGCTATACAACATGTCACGGAAACGTATGGCCTGCCGGCCGGGGCCCTTACACACCCCTAACGCCAAACTTTACGCTTTTTATTCCCGAGGCTGTTGGGTTAATGGTGTCGGCCGCCGGTTTTCGCCCGCAGGAATCCCGCCCTAAAGTAATAAGGTGATGATTGATTTCACGCAGCCGGCCGACATTGTTGCACCACAGCTGTTAGGGACAGCGCTCAGCCATGGCGATGTGACAATACGGATCACCGAGGTTGAGGCCTATCTGGGTGCCACCGACCCGGCCGCCCACACCTACCGGGGTATGACGAACCAGAATAGAGCCATGTTTGGCCCGGCCGGGCGGCTTTATGTGTACCGATCCTATGGCATCCATTTGGCTTGTAATATTGTGTGCGCCCCGGAGGGGGATGGTCAGGGATGCTTGCTGCGGGCCGGCGAGGTCATCCATGGCATTCCCCGGGCGCTGGACCGGCGCGGCCTACGGCCGCTGTACCGGCTGGCGCAGGGCCCCGGGAATTTTGGGGCCGCCCTGGGGGTGGACTTGGGCTTGAATGGGGTCAGTATTTTCAGTGCCCAATTGGGGTTTATTGATCGGGTGGCCGAGCCGGAGATTGTGGTTGGCCCCAGGATCGGCATCAGTAAGAATGCCGACGCCCCGTTACGGTTTTGGATCCCTAACCATCCCACGGTTTCCGCCCGCAAGGGGTATCCACCCAGCTTAACAGCATGATTCCTGGCGCAGGGCTCTAGGCTTAGGGTTCCGGGCAGCACAATGCCAGCACGGCATGCCTACGTGATGGGCCCGCAAAATATGCAGTTTTTCATTCGAATGAGCAATCAGGCGTGGTAACGAAACGTCAAAGGTACCCCATGGTGGTCATGCCTGCGGTACCCTCGTATCACCCATAAGGTGGCGGGGATAAGTCCTCTTGGGAATTTTGGCGGATACCCGCGCCACGCAGCACGAACACCCGAAAAATAGGAAGTGTGCTGACCACGTGGTGGCCTCTTGGCAGCCCCCTGATGCCCCACTATCACCAGGGGGGATAAGTGCCACCTAGGAGGAAGTTAGGTACACTCTACAAGACTGGCAACCGATGCTACAGAATCTACTTTCTATATAAGGAACACGAACATGATGGAAGCCTTGGCGCAATATATCGTCCACCTCGGGATATTCGCCGTTATTGCTGTAATCTTCGCTGAATCCGGGCTGCTCGTCGGATTCTTCCTGCCTGGTGATAGCCTCCTGTTTCTCTCAGGCTTCTTAACGCAACAGGGCACCTTTGCTCTCAATATTCATCTTCTGGTGCTATTCCTGTTTCTTGCCGCGGTTTTGGGCGATAACGTGGGCTACAGTTTTGGTGCCCGCGTGGGTAGGAAGCTGTTTGAGCGCCCGAATTCGAAGCTGTTTAAGCAGAAGTATCTCATTCAGGCGGAAGCGTTCTTTGAAAAACACGGTTCCAAGGCCATTGTGCTCGCCCGGTTTGTTCCTGTTGTGCGTACCTTCACCCCGATTGTTGCCGGGGTTTCCAAGATGCACTACCACACGTTCTTTATCTATAACCTGCTGGGCGGGTTCTTGTGGACCGCTCTGTTCACCTATGCCGGCTACTATATCGGCCAAAAGCTTCATGACATGGGCTTTAGCATCGAGATCATTTCGGTCATCATCATTTTGATTTCCGTGGCCCCCATTGGCATCCACGCAATCTCTTCGAAAGAGCGTCGGGATGCGTTGCTGGCCAAGACCAAGAGCGTGTTTGTTCGCAAGTAGATTCGACTATTTTCGGTTTCCCGCACCGTGAACCATCCTGACCCTATACTGGGCGTTATGGATGTTCACGTGCGGGATCTTCGCTATTTTATTGCGGTGGCCGAGGAGCTTCATTTCCGCAAGGCTGCCGAACGTTTATTCGTCAGTCAGCCGGTGTTGTCTCGGCAGATTGCCCGGCTGGAGACCATGGTGCAGGCGCGGTTATTGGAGCGCGACCACCGGTTGGTGCGGCTGACGCCCGCGGGGGAGTATTTGCTTGGGCGGGCCCGCATGCTGCTGGCGGAGTGGGACGAGACCGGTGTCGAGCTGGCCCGGCTGGGCAAGTTGCATGCATCGACGCTGATTGTGGGGTTGCAGACCGGTGTCGGTCGCGGGTTGACCGGCCGGTTGGCCGCCGGGTTGCGGGAGGTGGGGTGGCAGCTGGAGGCCCGGAATATTCCGTGGTCGGATCCACTGGCTGGGGTGGGCACGAAAGAGTGCGATGCGGGTTTCGCCTGGTTGGGGGCAACTACGGACCCGCAGTGCGCCCATGTGGTGGTGGCGGAGGAGCCGATCATGCTTGCGGTGAGCAGCGACCACCGGCTGGCCACACGCCCTGAGGTGGTGTTTGCGGATATTGCGCAGGAGGCCCTGGTGGCTCTGCCCGCCGAGGCTGGCGTGCTGCGTTCGTTTTGGTTGGCGGAGCACGCCCGCGACGATACCTGCCCGGCCACCGTTTCTTGCTTGTCGACGACCGCAGATGCCGCCCTGGAGAATGTCGCCGCCGGCCGTGGGTCGGTGTTGTTGGCGGCGGGGAATGCCCAGCTGTATGGCCGGGAGGGGTTGTGTTTTCTGCCGGTGGTGGATTTGCCGCCGGCCCGGCTGGCGTTTCTGTGGCGGGCGGCGGATGACCGCAGCATCATTGCCCACGCGGCCCGGATCATGGGCGACGCATCCGGTGATGCTTTTTCGCTATAGCAAAAAGTATTAGACACCGCCTACCAGCCGCTTTAGGCTGGGGGCATGATTTTTACTACCACCCGCGTTCGGTTTCCTAGTGGATCTGATGTTTTGGTTGGTGATCTGCACCAACCGCAGGGCCAGGATACTGAGAGCGCTACCACAATCGTCATTGTCACCGGGTCGTGGACCACCGTGAAGGAGCAGCAGGCCGACTTTTATGCGCGTCGACTAGCCGCGGCGGGACTAACCACACTGGTGTTCGATTTCCGGGGTTTCGGGCAGAGCGAGGGTAACCCCCGGTGTTGGGAGAATCCCGCGCGGAAGGTCGAAGACATTCACGCCGCCGTCTCGTTCGCAGCTTCCCAAGGGTATACCCGGATTGGGGCGTTGGGGATTTGCGCATCCGCCGGCTACCAGGCGGTGAATGCTGCCGATGATCAGCGGGTTTGTTCCCTCGCCCTGGTGGCGCCTTGGCTGCACAACCGGGAGCTTGTTGCCCCATATTATGGTGGGGAGGCCGGCGTTTCGGATCGCATCGACATGTCGCGTGCCGCGGCGGCCCGCTACGCGGAAACCGGGGAGGTGAGCTACATTCCTGCCATTTCCACCACCGACGAATCCGCAGCTATGTTCGGACCGTTTGATTATTACCTGGACCCGCAGCGAGGGGACATTCCCGAATGGGATAAGCAAATCGCTGTCATGTCGTGGGAGCCGTGGCTGACGTTCAACCCCATCGACTCCGCCTCGAAGGTCACCGTCCCGGTGCACATGGTTCATTCCCGCGACGGCGCGGTACCCGATGGTGCGCAATTATTTTTCGATGCGCTCCCCGGCCCGAAACATATTGACTGGCTGCCGGGAACCCAATTGGACTTTTATGACCAGCCGGCACAGGTCGACCCGGCGGTTGCCGCGGTTGTTGAGCACTTCCGGCACACACTATAGGAGCAAAACCCATGAGTAACGACATTATTCACGCCATCACCCGCCTGTTTTGGGCGGTCGACCACCACGATTGGGACGCGCTCCCCAAGGTTTTGGGTAAGGAGGTGCTGCTTGATTATGGTGAGCCGGCAACGCTCACGCCCACCGATATTGTGTCCATGTGGCAGCCCCTGTTTACGGCGTTGGACGCGCACCAGCATTTGGTGGGCAACCATCTGGTCACCGCCAGCGGGAATGCGGCGACCGTGACCGCGTCGTTTATTGCGACACACCAGTATGCTGGTGAAACTTGGACACTGGGCGGCGATTATGAGTTTCGGCTGCTTAACGACGCCGGGTGGCGGATCACCGCCATGACCATGACCCCGGTGTGGCAGACCGGCCCGGCGGACCTCATCCAGCGCGCCACCGGCAACTAGAAAGCGAAGCTTATTGGCCGCCGCAATATATGCTTGCTTTTGAGAACGGTATTCCGATTCACCACCTGTCGGGGTAATGCACCGGGATAGGCTTCGGGAAGCATCGGAATGGTACGGGTAATTTTTCCACCGAGAAATAGAAAACAAGTTCGATACGAAAGGTTATATGGGATGAGGGACTGGTAGAAAAGGTCGTGTGCCTGCCCAATGCTTATGAGTAGTCACGGAAGCGACTAGAAGCACTACCACCGTACCCGAAAGGCTAGGTAGTCGGTTCAGTCTCTTATCAATAAGCCCAAATAATCTTCATGATAGAAAGCTGTCGACTATGTATTCTGGTTTTTCTCCCGAGCTGAACGCCGCTATCGAAGCCGGGGTGGCTAAGTATGGTCCGTTGGAGTTGTCGAAGCGGTTTTTGTTTCACTATATGCGGGAAAACGGCGTAACCTATGGTGATGCATGGCAGTGCGTGATGGAGTTGTCGGAATCTTCTTTTGAGGACCCTGTATATTTTCGCAAAGTTGAGCAGATTTATGCGAAGTACGCGAAAATCGTAGACGAAGATTCAGCAGGCACTGAAGAGGAGAGCATCAGATGCTTTACGAAGAACGATGTGCTCATCAGTGTTTTATATAGTTCAGAATATCCCATATCACAATTGCCTTATGATATTTGCGACAACGTGAAGGGGTTGTGTTGGGATGAGGAGCGGATACAAGACAGCTTCGCGGAATTAGATAACGAAACAGGGATACCTGATTTTCACCCACCTGCTATTACATTTTCTACCCCTATTAAGTCGTTGGATGATGCCCGTAAGGCGGTGGCTGCCAGGAAGGATTTGGATCGCCCATTAACATTGCTTGATACGTGGGGGTTTGAGTCACCTACACAGTTTTTGGTGGTGGCGATTTTGTTTCAGGATTGGCCTATACCACCCTATAATTGTATTGTTGATAAAACAGATGGCAAGGTATACACAACCGATATGAAAAACGCGGAAGTGTTTAAGCATTTCGGGGAAGACGGCATACGGGTTGTGAGTATGACGGGCAAAGATAAGGTTTTATGGCATGAGTGGTCACGCACAATGCTGGAGACATTGCCACCATACCCGGGGGAAAACTGGCTCACATAGATGCCACTGTATTGAGTTGACGGAAGACAATCGAAACTAGGATTTGGGCTGACCTTTTCCTGTATGATGCCTGGAACTGTGGCTTTAATTAATGCATTTAGCGGGCGGCCATTATCATCAGGTAGAGCAGAACTTTAGTCAATCTTGAGAATGATACTATGGCGGTCTACTTTGGTAATAAATAGCAGTAAGAAATGGTCGTTGAGCCCCGTATTAGTGCTAGCTGGTGCTGAATTATGGGGCGCAATAGGAATGCAAGTTGCAGTATTCGCTGTTCCGCTGATTGCTCTCGAAATGTTCCAAGCCACACCAATGCAGGTTGCCTGTCTCAATCTGATGGAGTCTGCCGCGGCATTGGTCTTTGGTCTTGTGGTAGCGGGATCTATAGACCGTTTGCCGGGTGTTAGGGCAATAACAATCGCAAATTTTCTTCGGCTGATTGCCTGCATTTCGGTCGCTGTTTTTCTTTTTACGCGACCATCTTTCTCAATTCTGTTCGTTTGCCTATTTATCCTCGGCGTGTCAAGTTTGATGAATGAGGCCGGTGTCAACTCCACGGTGGTGGCTGTCGTCGGGCGCGGCACCAAATCCCTTAATAGGGTAAATTCGCTTCTTCGCAGTTCTGGAGTAATTTCTGAGCTAGGGGGAATTGCGCTAGGTGGTGTTGCATTAACTCTATTGACTTTCGCGGAGACGATGGCGATTGGTGCGTTAAGCTTCGGCCTCGCCCTGTTTCTTTCTTTTCGTCTTTGGCTTGTTCTGAGTCGTCAAAAAAAGGACAACGATGTTGTTTCATCCGACCGGGAAAGTGCTGTTGAACCTGTCGGTTGGAAGGGGGAAGAATCAACTTTAAGTGGGCTCAAATATATATTCGGTAATAGCTTTTTAAAAAAGCTCACTCTTACCTCTTTCCACTTTAATTTTTTTAGCTCGATTTTTCAGGCCGTGTTTGTCGTCTTTTGCGTGCAGATACTGGACTTCAAGCCCTGGGCGTTATCTATCGTCGGGATAGCCGGTGCGGTTGGGGGTCTTAGCGGAGCCGTGGCTGCAAGCACGTCGTTCTGTTCGAAGAATGCAAAGATTCTTTATGCGATCTCTATTGCTCTTCCGTCTCTGAGTATCTCTTTAATGCTCTTTGCGCAATATAGCGGTTCAAACAACTTGCGAATTGGTTTAGTTGGGCTGGGTGAGTACATCTTCGGCTTCTGTATGGTGTTATGCATTGTGTTATTTAACACAGCAAGACAGCAATGTTCGCCTGATTCTATGGTGGGCAGTATAGCGGCTACAGAACGTACAGTTGCGCTTGGAGGTGAGGTTCCGGGATTTTTGCTCGGAGGAGTTCTTGCCACTGTCTTTTCCCTGGGGATAGCTATGTTAGTGGCGATTATAGGTATTCTTTTCGCTCCGGCTTGGCTTTGGCGGCTGAAGACATGGCCTTCTGGAGATGAATTCAGTGGTTCAGTGCAGACTTGATTCAAAGAGCGGACTTTTTTACTGACTGTGTTGTCTCTCGTGTTGATTTTTCGCTTTGCGACGTCACTTAAAGTAGTAAACCTGTAACAGCGAAGGACGGCGCAAGTGCAACAACGATATTTCTCGCCACCGTCTTTGTTGAAAAGAGACATCCCTATACCAGGGGCCTGCTCTCGATTGATCAGAACTGCGGGATTCTCACCAATAATACCTGTAAAAAGCATATTTTTCATGCGTATCACCTATAGGCACCTATGTGCATATGGAAAGACTTTTCCGTAAACTTCCGTATAACGGATATCAACGCAACGTGGAAGGAAACGCATCATGTTGGTCGAATATCAGGTTGCCAACTTTGGGCCCTACAAACAGCCCATTTCGCTCAACATGAAGTCCACAGAAGACGACAGCTTCTGTGGACGTATACCTCGATTTGAGTCCCCTTATCACATGTCAGTTAATCCTGTAGCCGCCATCTATGGGCCCAATTCTTCAGGTAAAAGCACTATTTTTGAGTCATTATCCCGATTAGCTTCTACAATCCTGGGAGACAAACCAACGATTTGGCAACGACGATGTACTTTTGCCCTCGATCCATCTATGCAAGATGAACCAACATTATTCAAGTTGGTTTTTATGCTTGATGAAAAAATGTATTCATATTTTTTAGCTATTCGCAATGGCTATGTGATCGAAGAATATTTAGCATTACTGACCGCAGACCAAGAAAAACTCTATTTCGAACGAACTGTAGATGGCACGGAATTCGGTAGTACATGGGACAACGACATCTTACTTACCGAAATAGCTAAAACATTATCTGAAAAAGACACCCTTACTGGTCGAATAGCTAAAATCCTCAGTAATAACGAAAAATACACAGAAATTAATTCTGTCTATCACTTTCTAGAAAGAACATTTTGGGTTTCATCCAATTCACTTGAAACCGGCATCTTCCCGGGTTTTACGATAATGACAGCCTTAACACCATCCTTAGCACTCTAGATACTGGTGTCACTGGTCTAGATTTCACGCCTCTTACCATGGAGGAACAGCCATTTGATCAAGAGGAGTTGGATTTGAGTACTTCCATCGACATGCAGATGGGAGAGTTTCGCACCAAAAATGGAAAACTCTATGCCGTCTCTCATGGCGACCACAGTGGGAAAGGAAACCCTGAAGTTAAATATGTCCGTTTTCGCCACCGTGGTAGTCAAGATCATGAATACTTTCTCGATTGGCATCAGGAATCACAGGGCACTCGAAAAATAATCATGTTGCTACCATTGTTATGGATAGCTGCAAGATCGCCCGGTGACCTCATATTATTAGTGGATGAATTGGATAATAGCCTCCACACACAATTAGCCAAAGCTCTTATCCAAGGATTTCTGGATACCTGCACGAATCGTACACGTGCACAACTAATTTTCACCACACATGATTTATTACTCATGGATTGCAACGAGCTTCTTCGTCGGGATGAAATCTGGATCACAGATAAATCGATTGATGGCGAATCCACCCTCATTGGACTACCAGAATACCGTGGCATCATGCATGATGAGGATATTCGCAAAAGCTATCTTGAAGGACGTTTTGGCGGCATACCCCAATTAGATAGCTTTACATTGGAGAAATAAAACGATGTCAAAGAGTAAAAGTTATCGTGGAAAGTTGGATGGATCATATGCTCCCACCCGACTTCGAAAAGCATAAGCAGGTTATTGAGGCCCGCACTTGATGGTTTATAATTTTTGAATACTTTCAGTTATCCTATCAAAATCCCAATCGTCATTTACCGCATCATAACAGGCATTATAGGGAAACTCTTCAATAGGTGATTTTAACCCATCATAAATACCTTCCATAACGGAAATGTGTACTACCAGCGTAATCTCTGCTGGTTCGCGCCTTTCATCCGAGTACGCATCTTCACTATATTTATCGGTTAGTTGCTCAACTTTCGCTATATATTGGGGATCACTATAGGATGATTCCGAAAGTTCTGCCAGGCAATCCCATACTTCACCATCATGCACACCACTTTCAGTCATGAAGTAAAACAAAAATTTTTTAGCGCATTCTATGGGCCCAAACTTGGCGGTGGCAGCATCAATTGCATCTTGGAGCTCTTGCGGAAAACCGTAACCAAACATAAATATTCGCCTCGATATCGCCTATATTTTTCTGATGACATAGTTTCTCCAAAGGAGTTAGTACCTGGAAGTTTACCCATCTGCTGGGACAATTCACCTGCACCAACAAATAGCAAATCGGAAAGAGCATGTCATCCGCCTTGCTTTCTCTTGCTCAGGTTACCCACGGTTAGGATGTAACTATAATTGGTAT
This sequence comes from Corynebacterium matruchotii, assembly GCF_011612265.2. Lineage (NCBI taxonomy): Bacteria > Bacillati > Actinomycetota > Actinomycetes > Mycobacteriales > Corynebacteriaceae > Corynebacterium > Corynebacterium matruchotii. The sequence continues at coordinate 2,605,009 of NZ_CP050134.2, forward strand.
AGCCCGGAACTTTAGGCCTTGAAAGCACAAGGTATAGGTGTGGACAAGTTGGTCGGCTATGCCAGCTTGCAGTCGGCGCTCATCGCTTCAACACTGTTTCAGCAAAAGGAAATTGTAGTCCATAAAATGAAATCACTCCGGTTTTTCCTGGTCCTGTTACTGATTTGGTTAGGAACCCAAATTGTTATCTGGGGCTGGTCAGAATTCATCTTGAAAGGCAGCCAGTTAGAGCGTGTGCTAGAACTCGAAGACGTAGAGCCCTACCTCAAAATCCCTTTCTATCTCCTTTTCCCAGTACCCTATGCTGTAGCAGTCACACATCGAATAGTGAAGAAGGACAACACATAACTCGCACTACAATTGGGACACAGTCGCATTCATGCCTACTGTCTTCGTTCAATAAAGCCTGGGCGGCACCACCCACTCCAGGCTTCATACTTGATTATTTCGTCACTTTGACTAGAATCACTCTCAGAAGCAAGGGCGCTTGATTGTTGCCAAGATGCATCAAGAGGGGGCCTGGCTTGTGACCGTGACTTTTGAGTCACAGGGCTGCGGCAGGCGCAAGCTGCTTCACATTCTTTAACTCCCCAAGATTCATCCCCTGGGGAGCTTTTATTCGTGTTGAGCAACCCAGTTCTAGAGCCATACTCCTGGAGAAGCTTGCTGGACCGACTATCGTTGTTAATGCGGCTATTGAAGCTTACTTAGATACTAAGGGTGAATAAGGAGAAGAGTATAACATTTGCTTGAAGAAAAAGGTATAGGGAGAATCTATAAAACCATTTACTGCTACTATAGACAGCCTTTAGCGTTGTGACGTTTTAGCGTGCCACTACTAGTGCTACCACACGATCGTTACGCGCTCGCCTGGTCTTTAAAAATTCGTCTCCCTTAGCCACCCACGATCAATGTTTGTAAAAGACCCCAAAAATTTCACGCGGTACAAAAGCAATAATGTGCTAGACATCTACTAGAAAGCTTATTCAACTGCTGGGAATACTCATCTACACAAACAGGTAGAAAATCGGAAAGAACATGCTATCTAGCTTGGTCTTCCTTACTTAAAGAAACTAGTCATATGTGGGGACACTGAATAAACTTCTTTCTCTTGGGAAGCATCCCCCTATAAGGTAGGAGATTGATGATCAGTGTTACCCAGCTCATTATTCGAACTGGTCTCACTTTGTGCGTTATCTGGAGTCGCGCGATTGAGTTGCTGTTCAATAAGTTGCGCAAGAGGCATTTTCGCTTGTTGCTGCATTAAAAACCCCAAAGGGCCCTTGGCTTCAGGTGCCTGATTGTAACGTTCTGGAGCTTGCGGATCATTCTGGATCTTTTTCATTCTTTCCGACATGATCGGCAACACACGAGGATCAGGATTGGTATTTTCATTTAGGACGGTGACGTGGGAAAACTTCTGCAGATAGTCACCAAACCATTGTGAGGTTTCATTATAGGGATGAGTGATAGTACGACGGTAGGCCATAGCAGCTGTATCTGGCAACCACAAGTTACGATCAATCTGCGGTGAAATTAGTTTAAAGGCCATCGCCGGGGAAATTTTTTCTTCAAGGCGGAGGTTACGAATAAATGCGTCGTCTGAATTATTCTTTCTACGGTTATCTCGTTGCTCCATTATGGCTCCCCGGAAAGACTTATCAGCGTTCGTGAGATCAATAAGAAGCTCAGAGAGAACCTGATGCCGAGCCTTTTCCATTGCTTGCTCGTCGGAACCATCCACGTTGGTAGTAGCGACGATAATATTCATGGTGGGATGAGAACGCATGTGTTCTAGCATGTCTAGGAACACATCCGTACGGCCATCACGGAGAGCTTCTGTGGCATGCCAATAGTTACCACCGACGATCTCACGAAGATCATCCTGCATGGTAAAAATATGCTGGCCTTGAAGAACAACACCACAAACAGAATAGAAACTGTTAGGAAATTGTGGTGCAGGTTGCTGGAAGGTTTCATCGAGATAGACCACTGTTTCACTTGGTGCGATTTCGGAAAGAAAAGCATTGTGGTCGTGAAGACCAAAACTTGATTTTTTCGTCACTTTGACTAGAATAGTCTTTGGAAGCAAGGACGCTAAATTTTCGCAGTTTTTGCGGGAAGGAAGAGTCTGGCTTGTGACCGTGACTTTTGAGTCACAGGGCTACGGCAGGCGCAAGCTGCTTCATATTCTTTAGCTCCCCGAGGTTAATCCCTTGGGGAGCTTTTCTTTTTGTGTTAAGCAGTCCCCAGTTCTAGAGCCATACTCCTGGAGAAGCTTGCTGAACCGACTATCATTGTTAATGCGACCATTGAAGCTTACTTAGATACTAAAAAGCCTATTCAAGTGTTTGAAATTACGACCCCGCCACCCTGGTGAACGATCACCCCCAAAAGAACAAGAAAACGAGGCCGGTAGTGTACTTGTAGAAGTGTGAAATCAAACAAAATATCCTATCGACCCCGCACCGCTGATCCTAGCACTCACCACGGATAATCTCCTCACCCTAGCAAACATCCCGCACCATTGCCCACCAAGCCTCGGAGTGCTCACCAGCGTGCAAATCACCATGCTCTACCTGCAAGAAAACCTGCGGCAACAAACCCTAGCCAATGTTTTTGGCACATCCCAACCCACTATCTCCAGAGCCATCAACAACGTACTCAACATCCTTGACATAGTGCTCCCACCCCCACCACAACCGAAAGACCTTGAAGTTTATTCAGCTGCTGGGAAAATCCATCTACGCCAACAGGTAGAAGATCAGAAAGAACATGCTATCTAACTCGATCTTCCTTACTTACAAATACTAATCGTGTTTGAGGACACTGAATAAGCTTCTAGCCATAAGATGCACAGTGGGGAATATGAATACAGGCGCATTCATTGGTACACTTTAAACATCATTGAAAATAGATGAAAGTCCTGTTAGGAGCAAAGTAATGAGCGTCCCTGAGCCACAATTCCCTTCCGTCTATGAGTTTGTTGACTGTTTGATTTTGCCAATGTATGGATCTGCTGGATCCAGGATCCGATCGGTAAAATGGTCAGCCCATTGGTGGGCCCACCCGGAGGCAGTGGCCAGACTTGATAGCCTCTGGCGACGCTATGAATTTCTCAGAGTTGATGAACCTGCGACATTCCTGGAGACTTTTCTGCGCAACCACGCGGATTACCATATGCGCCAATTGATGGCTGATTCCAGTGTATTTGCAGACTGCCGTCGTGAAGATACACCCACTATCCCTCTGCCGTCAGCACCCATGAAAGACCAGAAAAATTAGGAGGTTCAACCATGACATCCCACAGCTACTCCACTATGCAAGAAATTGATCAGACCCTGGCCAGGATCCTGCGAAGGGTTCGCCAAATGGAAGCACGTGTAGCCAACGATCAAATAGCAGTACGCGTTTATCCGCGCACACGGATTCCCGGACCATTATCATATGCACGAATGAGTACCGGTCGGCTAGCCATGTCTGCGTTCGCAGGAGCGGCAGTTTATCACTGGTCTTGCCAAGAGCAAAATACGTTTAAACAGGAACTTCAGTCTCGTGGATTCAAGAAATCACTTGATACATGGCATGGGGAGGAGGTAGCAGGCGAAGGTGGTTTGGCAACACCAAGATTTGATTTTCTAGCAGAACACATTGTATGGCTTACCAACAATACTCTAGATAATCTTGCAGGAGCTATTGACGAAGTTATTGTTAGCGGTGACAGCCACGTACTGATGGCCATGTCTCCATCTGAGCTCATTGATGATATGCGGTTGGCAGGTATGGATACAGAAGCCATTATGGCTTTTGAGGAAGGTGTGGGAACATCCACGGTATCTCCAACAGAGCAAATTGATATCCAGATCGCCACATATGCCACCAAACAAGAAGATTCAACCCTGGCCTATGAGGAAAGCAATGAACATGGAATGATCTTTCAGTAATTGATTTTCCTCTTGGGAAGCATCCCCCTATAAGGTAGGAGATTGATGATCAGTGTTACCCAGCTCATTATTCGAACTGGTCTCACTTTGTGCGTTATCTGGAGTCGCGCGATTGAGTTGCTGTTCAATAAGTTGCGCAAGAGGCATTTTCGCTTGTTGCTGCATTAAAAACCCCAAAGGGCCCTTGGCTTCAGGTGCCTGATTGTAACGTTCTGGAGCTTGCGGATCATTCTGGATCTTTTTCATTCTTTCCGACATGATCGGCAACACACGAGGATCAGGATTGGTATTTTCATTTAGGACGGTGACGTGGGAAAACTTCTGCAGATAGTCACCAAACCATTGTGAGGTTTCATTATAGGGATGAGTGATAGTACGACGGTAGGCCATAGCAGCTGTATCTGGCAACCACAAGTTACGATCAATCTGCGGTGAAATTAGTTTAAAGGCCATCGCCGGGGAGAGCAGTTTAGAATTCTGAAGTTTTTTTACCAGAGCTCGATCAGAGTTGTCTTTGCGACTTTGCTCTCTCTTTTCAAGGATGGCTCCCCGGAAAGACTTATCAGCGTTCGTGAGATCAATAAGAAGCTCAGAGAGAACCTGATGCCGAGCCTTTTCCATTGCTTGCTCGTCGGAACCATCCACGTTGGTAGTAGCGACGATAATATTCATGGTGGGATGAGAACGCATGTGTTCTAGCATGTCTAGGAACACATCCGTACGGCCATCACGGAGAGCTTCTGTGGCATGCCAATAGTTACCACCGACGATCTCACGAAGATCATCCTGCATGGTAAAAATATGCTGGCCTTGAAGAACAACACCACAAACAGAATAGAAACCATGTTCGTTGTGATCTCCTTCACGACGAAAGGTTTCATCGAGATAGACCACGCTCTCATTGCTCCCTAGCTTGGATAAAAAATCAAGGTGTGACGATAATGCTGCTGATGATGGTCGTGATGTTCTCATTTCGTCTCCGTCTTGACGTGTCTTGTTATATTTACAGTGCTATGATATAATAAGCTTCGGAAGCAAGGGCGCTTGATTGTTGCCAAGATGCATCAAGAGGGGGCCTGGCTTGTGACCGTGACTTTTGAGTCACAGGGCTGCGGCAGGCGCAAGCTGCTTCATATTCTTTAGCTCCCCGAGGTTAATCCCTTGGGGAGCTTTTCTTTTTGTGTTAAGCAGTCCCCAGTTCTAGAGCCATACTCCTGGAGAAGCTTGCTGGACCGACTATCGTTGTTAATGCGACCATTGAAGCTTACTTAGAGATACTAAGGGTGAATCTGGAGGGTTTCATCAAGATAGACCACCGTTTCACTTGGTGCGATTTCGGAAAGAAAGGCATTGTGGTCGTGAAGACCAAAACTTGATTTTTTCGTCACTTTGACTAGAATAGTCTTTGGAAGCAAGGACGCTAAATTTTCGCAGTTTTTGTGGGAAGGAAGAGTCTGGCTTGTGACCGTGACTTTTGAGTCACAGGGCTGCGGCAGGCGCAAGCTGCTTCACATCCTTTAACTCCCCAAGATTTATCCCCTGGGGAGCTTTTCTTTTTCTGTGCCAAGGCGCCAAGACCCACAATCAACAAACGTAAAACTCCAGCCATCGTGGCCGGTTGCCAATCCGCGTGCGTATCGCTACCCTGTTCTACAGACAAGCTTGCAGACAGCTTAGTCTAAAATTTTTAGACCGTTACCATAAGTGCCGTAAGGATACGCATGTCGAACCATAAGCTCTGGGATATAGCCACCAGCCTGCGCAATGATTACCGCTATGTTGATCTCACCCATTCTTTCTACCCTGGCCAACCCAAATTCAGCATGTTAGAAGACCAGGTAACCACAAGGCTCTTCACCGTTGCCGAACAGGGTTTCGAAGTGGATCGCTATAGCATTGTGGGCCAGTGGGGCACCCACGTCGACCCGCCCATTCACTTCGTGGAGGGGGCGCGCACGCTCGACGAGCTGCCGGTGGAGGAAATGATCCTGCCGCTGGCGGTGCTGGACCTGCACAAGGAGGCGGAGGAGTTCCATAATCTTGCGGTGACCGTGGATCACATCAAGGATTGGGAGGCCCGCAACGGCCGCATTCCCGAGGGGGCGTTTGTGGCGCTACGGACCGACTGGTCGAAGCGGTGGGTCACGGATGATCTTTACGGCATTGACGCCGAGGGTAAACGCAACTGCCCGGGCTGGTCGCTTGAAGCGCTGGAGTTTTTGCGGCATGAGCGAGGTGTGGTGGCCATTGGGCATGAAACCACCGACACGGATCCCGGTTCGTCCATTGATGCCGGCAGTTTCGCCTGCGAATTATATTGGTTGCAGCAGGACCGGTGGCAGATTGAGCTGCTTAATAACCTTTCCGAGGTTCCCGAAACCGGCGCCCTGATCTGCGCCACCTGGCCGAAGCCGAAAGACGGCACCGGGTTCCCCGCCCGGGTGTTCGCCATCGTCCCCCGCTAGATTTCCCTGATTATCCCTGCTGAAAAGGAGTTTCTGATGTCAGTGTCACAACCTGATCCATTACTGCCGGTGTTACGTGACGATGAGCTATCCGAACGGGCCGCGGCGGTATTCGCCGATATTCGTGCCACCCGCAATACCGATTTCGTGAATAATATTTGGCGAGTGTTGGCTAACGATCCGCCACTGCTGGAGCAAACCTGGGCAGAGGTGAAAGGCGTCCTCGGTGCGGATGGCGAACTCGATGTGCTCACCAAGCAGCTCATCTATATTGCGGTGTCGGTGGCGCAGGGCTGCAATTATTGCATCCGATCCCACACCGCGGCCGCGCGTAACCTGGGGCTTACGGATGCGCAGTTCGCTGAACTCCATGCGGTCATTGGGGTGGCGGCAAAGACGAACCGGCTGGTTCAAGGGCTGCAAGTCCCCATTGATGATGCTTTCCTATAAAATTTGAGGAGTTCTTATGGATCTTGGTCTTACTAATCGGCGCGCCATTGTGACCGGTGGTAGTAAAGGGCTGGGGCTTGCCACGGTCACGTCGCTTATCGACGCCGGGGCCAACGTCGCGTTTTGCGCCCGCAAAGCCGACGAGGTGGCAGCGGTGGAATCCGAGTTGAATGCTCGGGGCGCCGGCACTGCCCACGGTTTCGTTGCCGACGTCACCGACGCCGAGCAGGTGGAACAATTTATCAAGGATGCCGCCACCGCCCTCGGCGGCGTGGATATTCTGGTCAATAATGCTGGTGGGGCGCACCCTGGGACGGGCGAATCCATCACCGATGAGGCATTCCAGGCCGACTTCAATATCAAGGTGTTGTCGTGGCAGCGAACGATTCGGGCCGCACTGCCCTACCTGAAGCAGAGCGACCAGGCCCGCATCATCACCATTGGTTCCGTCTACGCGCACTCCCCCTCCCCGGCGTTTTTCTCCACGTCCGTGCACCGGGCGGCCGGCGTGAACCTCACCAAGGCGTGGGCGGTCGAGTTGGCGCCGGCCGGCATCCTGGTCAATGGTGTCAACATTGGGGTGATCGAAACCCCACAGTGGGCCAATATTCGGGACAAGCGCGCCCCCGGCGCGACCTTGGCGGAGTTTTTCCAGGATACTGTGGATGCGGATATTCCCCTGGGTCGGATCGGTCAGCCGCAGGAGTTGGCGGATGTGGTGACGTTCCTGGCCAGCGCCCGGTCGTCCTATGTGACGGGCACGATCATTGATGTTGCTGGCGGCATGGGGATCAGCTAAAACCCCTACTGGATACGGGCAGCCCACCGCGAGGTGGGCTGCCTGCGTCGTAAAGCTAGGTATGAATAAAAATATGGCCAGATGATTTGGGACTGCAAGTGTTGTATGACTATTATCACTAGACAGATTAGTCTAAGAAAAGGAGACAACACTGTGGGTAAGAAACTCGGCAATTTTGGGGTGCAGATCACCATTGGCCTCATTGCCGGTATCATCCTCGGGCTCATTGCGCGCAATATAGGCTGGTTGGGTGGCACACTGTCCTGGCTGGGCGATACCTATGTGCAGCTACTCAAGGTGATGATAGCGCCGCTGATATTCACCGCCGTGGTGACGTCGATCGCTAACCTGAGGCAGGTCACCAATGCTGCTCGGCTGGCCGCACACACCCTCATATGGTTTGCCGTCACCGCATTCCTCGCCGTGAGCTCAGCTATTATTCTCGGAATCCTCATCCAGCCGGGCGTGGGCGCCGGTGTGGATGCCAGCGCCGCCCAGGAGCCTGCCACCACCGGGTCGTGGCTCGGGTTCTTGAACTCCGTTATTCCCAGCAATATTTTGGGGTTGGGCGCCAAGTTGAAGAATGGTTCCGTCGCCCTGGATTTCAATGCGCTGCAACTCATTGTGATCTCCATGGCCATCGGCATTGCCGCACTCAAGGCGGGCAAGGCCGCCGACCCATTCCTGCGGTTCACCGAATCCCTGCTGAAAATCGTGCAGGTGGTGTTGTGGTGGATCATTCGGCTCGCCCCCATCGGCACCGCCGCCCTATTGGGTAACGCCGTGGCAGCCTACGGGTGGGAAGCCATTGGGTCACTCGCCAGCTTTGTGCTCGCCATCTACCTGGGGTTGGCCGTCGTCATTTTCGGCATTTACCCGGCGATCCTGGCGTATCATCGCATCCCAGTGCTGGGCTTCTTCAGGCGGGTTTGGCCGGTCACGTCGCTGGGGTTTGTCACCCGCTCCTCCATGGGGGTGATGCCCGTCAACCAGCGGGTGGCCGAACAGTCCATGGGTGTGCCGCCCGCCTATGCTTCGTTCGCCCTGCCGCTGGGGGCGACCACCAAAATGGATGGGTGCGCCGCGGTGTTCCCGGCTATTGCCGCTATTTTCGTGGCCAACTTCTACCATGTGGACCTGACTATCACCCACTACCTGCTGATTATCCTGGTGTCGGTGTTTGGTTCGGCGGCCACCGCCGGCACCACCGGCGCCACGGTGATGCTCACGCTCACGCTTTCCACGTTGGGGCTGCCGCTGTCCGGCGTGGGACTGCTCCTGGCGGTCGAGCCGATCATCGACATGGGTCGCACCGCCGTGAATGTGACCGGTCAAAACCTGGTGGCGGTCATTGTGGCGAAGCGGGAAGGCATCCTGGACCAGGACGTGTGGGATGCTGCCGAGCACGGCCATTCGGCGTTCGACGAGGCACCCACCGGCGCCGAAGCCGTCGACAAGCTAGTGGCACCGCAACCCGCAACGGCCGGTTAGCGGGTTAGCTCGTCGCCGCGGATTCCACCACATCCAAATATTTATCCAACCCCCACGGGATGGATAGCGGCGACGGGTTGGCCACGGCCCCCACCGCGCCGTTGTCTAAAAACGCCACCTTCCCCTGCTTAATGGCTTTAATCTTGCCGAGCAGGGGATCTTTTTGCAGCTTCCCCAACCATTCCTGGTTGGCCTCGTCGCTGTCCATACCGTAGGCGACGATCATGTCAATGTCGTCAAAGACCGTGGGGTCCTCGGCGGATACTTCCACCCAGGCGTCGTTGCCGGATTTTTTGGATTCCTCCGCCACCACATTGGGTATCCCCATGCCCACGGAATCGTAGAGGAAGCCGGCACGCGGGTCGCTGGAACGGTAAAAGCCCAGCTTATTAAAGCTGTTCTGCGGGCCGAACGCGGTAAACAGCACCTTCTTACCCTTGAGGGCGGCATGCTTCGCTACCGAGGCTTGAATCTGCTTCTTCAGGTCGGCGGCAAGCTTCTTGCCCTCGGCCTCCTTGCCCATGGCAGTAGCGTTCATTTCGATCATTTGTTCCATAGATGTTCCCCATGGTTTGTCGGGGTAAGCCACCGTGGGGGCGATAGCGCTCAGCTTGTTGTAGTCGTCCTGGCTCATACCGGAGTAGGCGGCCAGAATCACATCCGGGTGAGTGTCAGCAATCTGGTCAAACGGGATAGAGTCGGTCTCCTCAAACAGCTTCGGGGGTTCGCCGCCGAGTTCCTTCACCTTGTCCGCCACCCACGGCAGCATGCCGGTCGTGTCGCTCCCCCACGACACGTATTGCATGCCCACCGGCACCACCCCAAGCGCCAACGGCACCTCCTGGTTTCCCCACGCCACGGCCGCAATCCGCTCCGGTTTTTTATTAATCACGGTCTCGCCGAACGCATGCTTAATGGTGATCGCCCCGGGGGCCGCCGATGTGCCCTTGCCGCTTTGCGACGCCTTACCGCCGCCCGCCTTGGGTTCGTCGGCAGACTTCGAACAACCAGTGAGCACCAGGCTCACAGTGGTAAGAATGGCGGCAATCCGTAGAAATTTCATAATATCCTTCCCGCTTGTGGAGGTTCATCTTATCCAAAATCTAACACCACCGCCGGAATGGGGGCTAGCGATAACGCTACTGGTAGCTGATGAACCAGGGGGTTGGTTGCACACCAAGCGTCTGGCGAGGATCGAACATAGGTGTGTCTTCATCAATGAAATTCTTCCACGCCATGAAGATCTGCGGCTGAAGCCCTTCCCGCATCTTGTCCCACGTGGCCATTTTGTCGTGGGCGTCACCATGACCATCAGCATGCAGCACAAACGACAACTCCGGGTGGTTAAGGTTGAGCTGTTCCCGATTACGGATCATTTGCAACTGGAACTGGTGCATGATGAATATTTTTTGGGGCAGCTTCTTGGTTTTTGTGAAATCCGCCAACCAGGCCGACACCTCATTCACCTCGGCGGCGGTGGTGTTGCCGACCCGGCCCAATGGTTTCTCGTCCGGCCCGATCTTCCACTCCGGGTCTAATGCCAAACCCACATAGGGCAGGGCGAGCAGCTCCTGGTAGCGCTGTGCCTGGCTTAAAAAGCTGGCCCGGCCGGGCTGGAGGTCGAGGACGGCAAACCCGCCGGCCTTGCCGATGGCCTCCACATAGGGTCGCAGCTCCTCAACCGTACCTTCGTTCGAATAGTCGCCGTCGTCCCCGGGGGAAGAAGACGCCACGGTGGCAATGACCTCAAACGCCGGCACGGTGGGTGTGTCCGGGGTGAGCTCCTGGTATTGGCGAACCAAATCATTGACCCGTTTCACCGCCTCCTGCGGCGGCTGCTCCCCCATGACGCCCAGGGCCGGCCCAGAGGGGTGACCGTAGAGGGCAATAATGCGCCTGCCTGGGAATACCAGCCCGGTTTTACCGCTGGGCACTGGGCCGGCATCCGCAAGCTCTAGGCGGGTGGCGAAGTCGGACTCCGTCCCGAAGTCGGCGCCGAGGGCATAGTAGGTGGCGGGTTTCTTCGCCATGAGGCTCACGCTGGCGCGGGGGTCAGCGGCGGCGAGCCGCTCAACGGTGAGGCCGCCCGCCATGGCCGCCAGCACGCTGGGGGCGTCGGTGGTGTCGGTGACCAGGGCGATCGTGGCGTCGCCGCCGGGGGTGTAGCCGTCCAACAGTTGGGCCACGGTGGGGCCAGCGGCAGCCGGGGCGGAAGTGGGTGCGCCCGACGTGCTCGGGGCGCTCGGCGCCGCGGACGCGCCGGGGTCCGCGTCCGCCACTCGTTCTTCTTTGGCCTTCAACCGTTTGATTTCGGTGGCGATGGCGTCGGTGTTGGTGCCGTCATCAATGAGCAGGGGCGCCTGCAATTCTTTGGCTTTTTGTGCACCGGCGCCCGAATTTGTTTTCGAGGCCACCACGACGGTGTCGGCCTTATTCACGAGCTTCTGCACGGCGGCAACCCCGGTGCGGTCGGTGGCAATAAGCTGCGGCGGTGGGGATGTTTCGGTGGCGGCTGGACTGTCTGTGGCGCCAGCGGCATCGGCCGGCGCGGGGACATCGGTGGTGTTTGAATGAGTAAAACCACCAAAGCCGCAGGCAGAAAGCAGCAGGCCAACTGGAATACAGACAGCGAGGACGACACGAGTAAGGGGGCGTTTCATTATGGGATCCTTGGGATTAGTGATTACCTGAATGGGACTTCAGCAACGGTGCGCCGCAGTTTTCTGGTGCGCAATCGGTGCGGGGATTCGGCGAGGTTTTCTACGGCTCGCACGGCGCACATCACGTGCGCCTCCTTGGAGGATGAATAGAAAGCTTGTGCGGCTGCGGGAAGTTTAGGAACCGCGTGCAACGGCAGGTCGGAAACACTCAATAACGTACCATAGGGGATTCGATACCGATAGCCGTTGGCGGCCAGGGTGGCGGATTCCATGTCGCAGGCAATGGCGGTGGAGCAGCGCAACCACTCCCACAGGGCCTTGGGGGTGTGCCATTCCCAATTGCGGTCGTCGGTGGAGATGACGGTGCCGGTGCGCATGAGGGACAGGTCGGCGCCATAGACCTCGGCGACCCCGGATTCCAGGGCCCGCTGGACCTCGGGAACGGCCGGGATGGGAAACTCCGTGGGGATATGCGTGTCGAGCAAATGATCGCTCCGTTGATAGGCGTTTCCTAAGATAAGGTCGCCCATGCGCATGCGGCCGTCGAGGCCGGCGCAGTGGCCAATCATGATCCACAGGTCGGGCCGCAGCACGGCCAGGCAGTCGGTGATGGTTTTCGCATTGGAGGGCCCGACCCCAATATTAATCATGGTAATCCCCCGGTTACCGGGTGAAATCAGGTCGTACCTGGGCATTTGGTAGTGGGATTCCATGGTGAGGGCGCTGATGTCCATGGTGGCGGCCTGGGCTTTGGTGATGGTTCGGCCGTCGGCAAGCACGAGTGCGGTGTAGCGGCTATCGGTGTGCAGTTCGGCAAGCCCGTAGCGCAGGAATTCATTGGTGTGCATGCCGTAATTGGTAAAGAGAATATATTTCTGCACGGTTTCCACGGGAAGGCCGGTGTAGTGTTCGATGCGTTCGCAGGCAATGTCGAACCGTTGAGGGGTGAAGTGGAAGAGGGGTTTTTCCGGCCCATGGAAGGCGTCCCAGTCGCCGTCGATGATGGCGTCGTCGACGTCGTCAAGCGTGGGGCGGGGGATTTCGGGGGCGCGTTTGGCACCGACCGCGCCGGCAAGCCCGTCGATAAATTCGGGCGGGATGCGCACGCCGGAATCGCCGACGGTAATGGTGCAGTCATAGTTGCGCGCGAGCCGTTCGAGTTGTTCGACGAGGTAGGGTTCCATGAGCGCGGGTTTACTCAGGCAGGCGGTGTAGGTTCCGGCTTCCTCGACGTAGCCAAAGGGTTCGGTGCGGTCGACGGGATGCCAGCTGTGAATATCAACTATAAGTTTTGGGTAGGTTACCTGCGGGTATTTATGGGGTTCGTATATGGCGGTGCGTGCAATGGCTGTCACGGTGTCATAGTGTCGCTTGAGCTTTTCGACGGCTGCCGCCGGTGTCAACCCGCTCACGGAATCGTTCTCCTTCCCTGTTTCTTATGATGCTACTAGGGAAGTCGTATGTTCGGGGTTGCTACTTGGTGAATTTCCGGAAAAATTCGATGCTGCCAGCGCCTACCACGGAACCGAACCCCATGTTGGGTGGTTCGACGCCGAAGTCTTGCCATGTCACATCGACCTTCCCGGCGGTTTCCAGGCCAGCATCGGTGCGGGCCATGTCCAGTTCGGCCACCGGGTAACCGGCATAGAGTTTTGGTGCCGAGGACGGCGGTAATTATGTATAATTACTATCAAAAAGGACAAATATGCTGCTCTACGACCTGGTTTTCTCGTTCGGACTGTTGTTGGCGATCCTGCTATTCATAGGGTTTTTATTTGCATTGTCCCGCTCTGCCGAGACGCCGAAGATGAAAACGGTGTGGGTCATCATTGCCCTGTGCGTCCCCATCGTCGGGCCGATCTGCCACTTTATCGTCTACCGGGGCCAGCGGTCGTGACCGGCGAATGGCGGTTATCCTGCGGCGATGCCCTCGATTTCTACGACACCTGGGACACCCCCACCACCATCATTTCCGACGGGGCCTACGGCGTGGGCGGCTTCCCCGGGGACCCCAGAACCCCGGCGGAGCTGCCGCGCTGGTACGAGCCACACATCGCCGCGTGGTCCGCGAAGGCCACACTGGCCACAACACTTTGGTTGTGGAATACCGAAATCGGGTGGGCGAACATTCATCCCCTGCTCACCGACCATGGGTGGCAGTACGAAACCCTCAACATTTGGAATAAGGGAACCGGACACATTGCCGGAAACGTGAAAGGGCTCACCAGGCTTGGACGTAGCGTCGACAAGCGAGAGCATGCTAGTCGTCGGAGTCCACGTATTCGGTCACATGAATATCCGTAGTGATTTGCCTGGCTTCCGAATCCTCCACCCAAAAAGTATGCGTACCCGCCTTATAAATGCTGCATTCCAATACCAGGTTCTTTTCGTCATACATCTGGCATTCACTGGACGACTCTTGCAGTTTTTTATTGACCTTGAACAACACAGATGTGGGCAATTCGACGGGATACTTAAACGCATTCTTATCCACCATTTTGATCCAGAACGGATCACAATCAGTTGTTGCACCCTCGTCTGGAATTGACCAACCATAAGCTTTTTGCAACTTTTGCAGTCCAACCTGCCGATCCCCACAATGATGAATCGTCCGGGCGCCCATGTGAACATATTGCCGCGGCTGCCGAGTGGCCCAGCCATCAAGCATGGCGGTAAAATTCTTGGGAGACAACCCAGACTCGTCGAACATATCATATGCCAACTTCAACTGTGCTATATCCCATTGGGACAGGTTCTGATCAAACGACGCAGCTTGGAAAAACATGCTTCGCATATCCGTTACCCTGGAAATATTCCACCGGGAAATATCGCCATTAAAATAAAAGGCACTCATAAACATGTCCCTCATTGTGGTGGCATTTCGAGTATCCCATTTGGAAATATCACCATTGAATTGCGAGTCGTGAAATGCGGAGGAAAAATTCTCAATATTACTCACATCCCACTTATTTAAATCACCGATAATCGACTCAACATATTCGAATACCCGTTCAATTGAGGTGGCTTGGCTGAGATCTGGGACGCCCGCACTATCCGCAAATTCCACCGTGTGGAATCCCGCAAACATTTTTTCCAGGCCCTTATATTTATTCTTCCCCCACTGCTGCACCGTCAGTTCAAGACTGCCGCTTCCCGAGGTATTGGTGGAAAAATCCACGTTGGCAAAGTTCCCGCCATAAATGGCAATGGTTGTCGGCCCCGATTTTGTGGTTTTGCAGAGTTTTTGCGCCGCCTCAGCAGGGGTTTTCGTGACTTCATGCGAATTAATGCACCAGACCCGCACGTCACTATCCGCACCCGCTATCACCGGATTTATCTTCGTTCTATCTCCGAAACCCCACACATCCATAATGAATGCCTCTGGGTGCTCCGCGGTGAAAGCAGCGACCTTTTCGGCGCGGGCCTTCGCGGTCACCCAGTGCCCCTCGTCAAAAATTTCAAAATCACTTACCCCAAACGTGAAACACGACGCCAACCAATAGACAACGATAATGCTAATGCCAATGGTTTTTATCTGACGCCACAGCGAGGATTTAGAAGACTTGGAAGACCTCGCGGATGACGACCGGGATTTTTTCGACCTGGAGGATTTCTTACCTGACGAAGCGGCCATACATAATTCCTATCAACTACACCCATGAATCATCACCACTCAATACCACCCACCAGTATATGTACTACGCAATAAGAAACCTGTCTGACTTTGGCAGGACCTACCCCACATTCGTCCTACTTCCCCCGCAGCCTCCCTGCGACTATTCACCACACGCTATGCTAGAAACATCAGACCAGCACAACATCTAGGAGGGCCGTCATGTCTCCCGCCCAGAAGTTTTTCCCGACATATTTCCGACCACGCAATCAGTACGAAATAGCATCGGGGCTGTGCTCCGTGCTCATAGTGCTCTGCCCACTCATTGGGCACATGGCGTTTCAGCTGTTTCCGCAGGGGATATTTTCCGCCATTATTTACACCATTCCCTTGGGCATTATCCCGGGAATATTGGCCATATTATCGCGGAGTGTTCGCTGCGTAGTTTTGGCATTATGCACGGCTATTTTTCCCATAACATTCTTCTTCGTACACTCTTTTATTGTCACAATTCTCTATTTTATTTCCTTTGGAAAAATTGTCCTGGCATAGGCCGCTTACACCAGCTGCGGCATGATCTGTCGGAAGGCAGTGGCGAGATCCGTGCGCCACAGCACGTCGACCCGATCATCGGCGCGGCCGGGCCCGCCGTTCATGACGCTCACCTGCTTGTGCTGCTTTTTCGCGTCAAGAATGATGCGCATGCCACTCATGACCGCCAGGGACGAGCCCACCACCAGCACAGAGTCGGATTGGTCGATAAGGTTGGCAACCTGCTGTTTTCTGGGTCGGGGTACGGGCTCCCCGAAGTAAACCACGTCGGGCTTCATAAGGGCGGAGCCACAGCGGGCGCAGCCGACCACGTGAAAACCATCAATGGCGGAGTCGGCAAGCTGGACGTCGCCGTCCGGGTTAATGGTGGCGGGGTCGAGGGTGATGGCCTCGGCAAATCCGGGGTTGGCAATGGTCATGCGCGCATCGTACTCGCGGCGGTCCTCGCGGGCGCCGCAGCTCAGGCAGATAACGGTGGCGAGGTCGCCGTGCAGCGGAATCACGGTGCGGCTGCCGGCGGCCTGGTGCAGGCCATCAACGTTTTGGGTGACGATCCCGGTGAGGTGGCCGGTGGCTTCGAGCGTCGATAAGCAGCGGTGCACATAGTTAGGCTGGGCGCCCGCGAGGTGCCGCCACCCCAGGTAGGAGCGGGCCCAATAGCGGCGGCGGGCGTGGTCGTCGCCGCGAAACTCCTGGTAGGTCATGGGGCGATGGTGACGGAGCGAGCCGCCCGGGCCCCGATAGTCGGGAATGCCGGAGTCGGTAGACACCCCGGCGCCGGTGACAACCAGCACATTTCCAGCCTGCAACTGCTTGACGAGTGCCGCAGCCGCCACCGGGGTCGGCGTGGGCGGGGCGGTTTCGGTGACGACGCGGCGGATGGAGCGCAGCGCCGATTCATGGGCATCCAACACAGAATAAATCATACAAACAGTAGCGAATGGACCGAACGGTCTACAAGGTCTAGACTATCTAGTATGTTTAAGAAGCTTGGTGCCGTTCTTATTTGTTTACCCTTGATATTTGGGCTTACCTCATGCTCACAGAGCAGTAATAATCCTGATGATTCGAAAAGCATTAAGGTAGGCACGTCACCCGGGCCCTATAGTCAGCTATTCAAAGACGCCGTAGCCCCCATATTGCAAAACCAGGGCTACAAGATTGAATACCAGGATTTTTCCGTGCTCAAACAGGCCGACGTTGCCTTAAACGAGGGCAGCATCGACCTCAACGTTGACCAGCACACCGCCTACATGCAGGTGTTCAACAAGGAAGAGAACGCGAAGCTCGCCGCCATCACCGAAATCCCCACCGTGCCCGCCGGCCTGTACTCCAGCCGCCACCGCTCCCTTGACGACGTTGCTGACGGTCACACCGTGGCCATACCGCAGGACGCCTCCAACCAGTCCCGCGCCTACAATATTCTGGCCACCGCCGGGTGGATTACCCTCAAACCCGACGCTAACCTGGCGCTCGTCACCGAAAACGATATAGCGGACAACCCCCACAATCTCGATATTAAGCCCATGGATTCGGCCACCATCCCCCGCTCCCTGCCGGATTTGGATTGGGCGGTGATCCCCGGTTCGATTTCCTACAGCTCCAAGGTGGATTCCCAGCTGGAGTTATTCCAGGAGAAGCTGCGCCCCGAGCTCATACTGGTGGCCACCACGACCGAGGACAAGGTGAATTCCCAGTGGGCGCAGGCGGTGCGCAAAGCCTACGCCTCCCAGGAGTTCAAGGACTACATGGAAAAGCACAACGACAATAATTATTGGTACGTCCCATAATGAGCACGGCTATTTCATTCCACCAGGTCAGCCGGGTTTTTGGCGACTTTACCGCCCTAGATTCGGTGACCTTTGATGTGCCCACCGGCAGTATCTTCGGCGTGGTGGGGACCTCCGGCGCGGGCAAATCCACGCTGATTCGCACCGTCAATGGGTTGGAGACTCCCAGTTCGGGCAGCGTGACGGTCCTGGGGACACCGCTGGATGAGGCGGACCTGCGGGCATTGCGGCGCACTGTGTCCATGGTGTTTCAGCACTATAATCTGCTCAGTTCGAAAACAGTTGCGGAGAATGTTGCGATTCCCCTGGTGCTATCGAAAACCCCCAAGTCTGAGATCGACGAGCGGGTCGCCGAGGTGTTAGGGTTGGTGGGCTTAGCGGGGCGCGCCAAGCATCGTCCCAGCCAGCTTTCCGGCGGCCAGCAGCAGCGGGTTGCCATAGCCCGGGCCCTCATTACCAACCCTGATCTGCTGCTTTGCGACGAGCCGACCAGCGCGCTCGACCCCATCACCACCGCCCAAATCCTGGATTTATTGGTGGAGATCAACACCAAGTTGGGCGTGACCATCCTCATTATCACCCACCAAATGAATGTGATTGCCGCCATCGCCGACCATGTGGCGGTGCTGGAACACGGCCACCTCATCGAACACGGACCGGTCGAACAGGTTTTCGCCCACCCGCGGGAGGCATTAACTCGGCAATTCGTGGGCACCGTCGTGCCGCAACGCCTGCCCGACACATTGGTGCGGGAGGTCAGCTCCGGCGCCTGGGACACCGTGCTGCGCGTGGTCCACACCGATGCCGCAGGCCGGGGCGTCATTTCCCACCTGGAGAAAGAATTCGGCATCCAGGTGGAGCTTCTCCACGCGGTGGATGCCTCGCTGCGGCACACCTCGGTGGGGATCATCATCCTGGGCCTGCGGGGGCCCAGCATTGTTATAGATCAGGCCCTACGGTGGCTTCGTTCCCGGAAACATCTCGAAGTGGAGATCCTGCCATGACCCAACTTTTCGACACCAATGTCACCGTCGACCAATACACCAAGGCCTTCACGGAAACCGTATACATGGTCTCTATCTCCCTGTTCATTGGGGCGCTTCTGGGGATCCCGCTGGCGATCATCCTGGTGGTGACCCGGCCCGGGGGTTTGAAGCCCAACAAGTGGGTGTATAGCATCCTCAATGTGGTGGTGAATATCATCCGGTCGGTGCCGTTTATCATCCTCATGGTGGCTATCGTCCCACTCACCCGCCTGATTTCCGGCACGTCCATTGGTACGACCGCCGCCCTGGTGCCGCTCACGATCTTCATCGCTCCTTATATATCCCGGCTCATCGAAGCCTCCCTGCTGGAGGTGCGGTCCGGCATCCTGGAGGCGGCGGATTCCATGGGGGCGACCATGTGGCAAACGATTCGGATTTTCCTGCTGCCTGAGGCCAAAAGCTCCATCATTTTGGCCCTGACCACCGCCACCATTGGGCTGATCGGGGCCACCGCCATGGCCGGCACCATTGGGGGCGGCGGCGTTGGCGACCTGGCGGTTTCCTACGGGTATCAACAGTTTGATACCCCGGCCATTGTGATTACCGTGCTGATCCTGGTTGTGGTGGTGCAGGGGATTCAGTCGCTCGGTAATTTTTTGGCGCATCGCACCCGCGTTGCGTAATGCGTCGTAAAGCTGGCTAGCGGTTATCCAGGTACATCGAATCAATGGTGCCGTGGCGGGAGCAGCGGGCGTCCCACCCGTCGGGACGCACCTGGACCACCATGCGCCGGCCGCACAGCTGACAATAGCGGGGCGCCTCCAGGCCAGCGCGCGCGGATGGGGAAAGCTTCAACGCTCCATCTTCGGCGAGATTCTGGCCGGTATTGGGGTGGAACCGGGGTGCGTCACCGGCGAGCAAGGCTTCTAACAGTTCCGTGGATTCCTTAGACACTGGTGGTCAGCACCTTCAGGGGAATGCGCAACTTATCGAGCATATCGAGGTCGTTTTCCATCGGGCGACCCAACGTGGTCAAGTAATTGCCCACAATCATTGCGTTGATGCCGCCGAGCAGGCCCTGCTCCGTGCCCAGGTCGCCCAGGGTGAGCTCCCGGCCGCCGGCAAACCGCAGGATCGTCTTGGGCAGCGCCAACCGAAACGCGCCGATTGCCCGCAATGCATCGGCGGTGGCCATGACCTCTTTGTCGGCAAACGGCGTGCCGGGGCGGGGATCCAGGAAGTTCATCGGTACCTCTGTGGGGTTTAATTCCGCCAGGTCGGACGCAAATTCGGCCCGCTGCTCCAGGGACTCCCCCATGCCCAAAATGCCGCCGGAACACACCTCTATGCCGGCCGCCGCAACCATGCGCAACGTGTCACGGCGGGACTCCCATGTGTGGGTGGTCACCACGTTCGGGAAAAACGATCGGGCGGTTTCCAGGTTATGGTTATAGCGGTGCACGCCGGCGGCCTTGAGCCGGTCCACCTGCTCCTGGGTGAGAATCCCCACCGAGGCGGCAACCTCGATATCCACCTCGGCCTTGATGGCGGCCACGGCCTGCTCCAGCTGGTTCATGAGCCGGTCGTCCGGACCCTTGACCGCGGCGACAATGCAAAACTCGGTGGCGCCCGACTTTTGGGTTTGTTTGGCGGCCTCAACGAGTCCGGCAATGTCCAACCAGGCGGACCGCACCGGGGATTCGAACAGGCCGGATTGGGAGCAGAAGTGGCAGTCCTCGGGGCAACCACCGGTTTTGAGCGAAATAATGCCCTCGGCCTCGATCTCCTCGCCGCACCATTTCAGGCGTACCTGGTGGGCTAATTCCAGGATTTCCGTGATGCGGTCGTCGCCGAGTTGTAGGACCTGGAGGGTTTCGCCCTGGTCGAGGCCAATTCCTTGGTCTAAGACTTTGGTGCGGGCAAGCTCTAAAATATCCGTGGGTTTCGCGGATTCTGTGAGGGGCATGAGGGTGAGTCTCCATTCTTGATCTCTTGATCGGTGTTCAAGCGATTGTAGTTGAATAGTGTTCAAGTATGTGTCATTTCCGGCCAACAATTTGAATTTAATCACCCCCAAATGTGCAGGATTGTGCTATCAATGGGTTTCATGACCTCCTCCCACATCCCCTCGGACAACCCGCTCTACCACGACACCCTGGAGCTGCTCATAGCCCTGGTCCAGAACGCCTGCGTCAACGACTTCACCCCCGGCAGCGGCCAGGAAGTCCGCAATGCCGACACCCTCACCGAATTCTTTGCCGACACCCTCGGGATCAACATCCAGCGCTTTGAGCCGGAACCTGGACGAGTATCCCTGGTGGTCACCGTTCCCGGCACCAACCCCCAAGAGGCCGAACCGCTCACATTCCTGGCGCACACCGACGTGGCGCCCGTCGATAAGCAGCATTGGACCAAGCCACCGTTCGAAGGAATGATCGAAGACGGGAAAATATACGGTCGCGGCACTGTTGACATGCTGTTTATCACCGCAGCCATGGCCGTGGTCACGCGCGAGGTGGCGCGCAAGGGCGGGAACCTCGGAACGCTGCATTTCGTGGCGGTCGCCGACGAGGAAGCGCGGGGCGGGCTGGGCGCCAAATGGCTCGCGGAGCACCACCCCGACGCGTTCTCTTGGGCAAACTGCGTCGGCGAAACCGGTGGCTCCCACATCCACGGGCAAGACGGGTCGGATTCCACCATCGTTTACGTGGGTGAAAAGGGCGCGGCGCAACGTCGAATCCATGTGTACGGCGACCCCGGGCATGGCTCCGCGCCCTACGGCAAAGACCTGGCGACCGTCAAAATTGGCGAGATAGCCCGCCGACTCGCCGCCGCCCAACCAGCGGTCACCGACTCCGACACCTGGCGGCAATTCGTCGCGGCCTTCCGCTTCGACCCCAACACCACCGCCCTCGTCAAACAAGGCAAAGGATACGAACATTTAGGCGAATTAGCCGCCTACGGTGACGCGATTTCCCACCTGACTATCTCCCAAACTGTGCTGCGCGCCGGCCAAGCTATCAATGTGCTGCCGTCCCACGCCTGGTTAGAGCTGGATATCCGCACCCTACCCGGGCAGTCCCAAGACTACGTTGATTCCGTGCTTGACGACGCCCTCGGCACCGACATCGAATACACAATCGAACACCTCATCACCGAAGACGCCACCATCTCCCCCACCGACCACCCCCTCTACCGGGCCATATCCGCCGTATTCACGGACTTCTTCCCGGACACCACCGTGGTGCCCACCATCGCCGCCGGTGGTTCCGACCTGCGCTTCGCCCGCCAACTCGGCGGCGTTGGCTACGGTTTTGCCGTGCACAATCCCGAACGCACCCTAGGGGAAATCCACCGGCAGCTCCACTCCCACGACGAACACCTCTACCTGGAAGACCTGGAGTCCACGCTCGCCGGCTACCTCGCACTCGTGGCCGCATTTCTGTACCCATCCAACCCGGAAGCTTTCCGACATCCCTAGCGCACCTTGCGCCTCCGCCCCAACAGCACTTCTGATAGCTGCGAAACCCGGTTTGACGGGCCGGAAAACACGACATCGCGGGAGTTTCGCAGCTACCAAACCCGCTACCCGGGGCTACATGGGCCACCGGCAGCCGAGGATGGGTGGAAACGGCGTGGGCCGGCGTCGACAAGCAAGCAGTAGCAAAACCGATAGCTGCGAAACCATCAAAACACCCCGCCACAAACCGGTTTTGCCGCTACCCTGCTTTATGGCACCCCGCAGCACTTCTGATAGCTGCGAAACCGGGTTTGGCGGGGCCTTAAACACGGTGTTACAGGGGTTCCGCAGCTACCAAACCCGCTATTGCCGCTCGCGGGCAAAAACCAACGGTGATACCGCCTGCTCCGCCTCATGATCCGGACCCAAGGGAATACCCGTTCGGTCCTTAAACAGGCAGATAGCGACAAGCCCAGCCACCGCCATAGCAATGAGATAATAAGTAACACCGCTGGTAGAACCGGTTTTTTCAATCACCCACGCCGCAATCATTGGGCTAAACGCACCACCCAAAATCGCGCCAATGGCATACGACACGGACACCCCGGAAAACCGCATCGAAGCGGGAAACAGCTCGGTATAAAACGCGGACTGCTGGCCATAGGTAAAGCCCAACCCCACGGTCAGCAGGGCCAGGGCCAAAAACAGCTTCGTAATATCACCGGCATTCACCAGTGGGAACAGCGCCGCGATACCAACGATCTGCGCAATAAACCCAAGAATATAGGTGTTTCGCCGACCAATCTTATCCGAAACAATGCCGGCAAGCAGGGTAAACACCAACCATGTTGCGGCAGAACCCGTCACAGCCCACAACACCGGCCCCCGCTCTAACCCCATATTTCCGGTAGCGTATTTCTGGATAAACCCGCCCGCGGTCATATACCCCGAAGCCCCATTGCCGGCAAACACGATAGCTGCCAACAGCACCACCGAAAAACTGCGTTTCAGCACCGCACCAATAGGATTGCTAGCAACCTCTTTCCGGGCAGATATTTCCGCAAACACCGGCGATTCGGCCACCCGATGCCGAATATAGTGCCCCACAAATATCAGGATGAAACTGAGCAGGAACGGAACCCGCCAACCCCACTGCAAAAACTGTTCCCCCGGCGTAATCATGGTCATCACCGCCAGTACCCCCGACGACATGAGCAGACCAATAGGCACCCCAATCTGCGGAAACGCCCCAAACAGCCCCCGCCGATTCTCCGGCGCATGCTCAACCGCCATGAGCACAGCCCCACCCCACTCGCCGCCGGCGGAAATCCCCTGGATAATCCGCAAAAAGATAAGCAGCAGCGGCGCTATAATACCCGCGGCGGCGTAGGTGGGCAGCACACCGATCAAGGTGGTGGCGATCCCCATGCCAAAGAGGGTAATCATGAGGACCTTGCGCCGACCTATCCGGTCACCGAAATGCCCGGCCAGAAAGGCGCCGAGCGGCCGAAACAGGAACGACAGGCCCACCGTGAGAAAGGATAGGAGCGTTGCTATGGCTGGTTCGCTGGATGCGAAGAACACTTTGTTGAACACCAGCCCCGCCGCCGCAGCGTAGAGGAAAAAGTCGTACCATTCGATGGCTGTGCCGATGATAGTGGCTGCTGCCACACGCGTTTCACCTCGTCTGTTGGTCATACATAACTCCCTAAAGGTTGTAGATACCTTATGTATCGCGTACACCGCACAATAATGTACACAAGCACCAACCTGCCGCACCATTGATAGCTGCGAAACCACTATACTGTCCCACTTTTAAGCCCTGCTGAACCCGGTTTTGCAGCTACCAAACTTGCTACCCCCGGCCTGTGGGATGGTGTCGGGCTGGCAGCTCGCGGGGATTGCACCCGGCAGCACTTCTGATAGCTGCGAAACCAGGTTTGGCGGGGCGGAAAACACGGCATTGTGGGGATTCCGCAGCTACCAAACCTGCTACCCGGGGCCGTGCCGGGCCGAGGATAGACGGAAACGGTGTGGGCCAGCGTCGACAAGCAAGCAATAACGCTTTACGACGCCCGCCAGCACCGCGGCAGCACTTCTGATAGCTGCGAAACCAGGTTTGGCGGGGCAGAAAACACGGCATTGTGGGGGTTCCGCAGCTATCAAATGTGCGACAATGGCGCGCGGAAGGGCTGCAAACCTACGAAAAACGGTATCCCCCGGCATCCGGGCACGCCAAACCCACCCCAACCCCCAGTACGTCCGCTATTTATTCCACCACGGCGGCTGATTATGTAAATCTAATACGCGGTGCCTATTAAGCGTGGGATGGCCGGTGAGAAACGCGATCTTCCGCAGCAGCTTCGACGCGATCTCGTCCGGGTGAACCCGCAGCACATGATAGCCCGCATCCGACAGGAATTGCTCGCGAGCAATCTGCCGCTCATAGATCGCTCGCACCTGCTTGTCCGAACCCCGATACTTTTCCCAACCATCAATCTCCAGGATCAAAAAACCCGCGACCAATAGGTCTACACGATAATACGAGTTTGGCGTGGAAAACACCGCCTGGGGTTCGACCGTGAGGTGTGGAAAGTATTCCTCGATGAGGCAGCGCGCAAAGGTCTCATACACGGAGTCAATACCATATAACGCCTTGGCCAAAATCTTTTGGGCTTTCGATATACCCCACCTGCCACAATTACTATCCAGATACTGTTGAAATCTACCCTTGGTATACCCACGCCGCAGGGCCGACTCCAGAAACACCAGGCCCTCAAGCTCACCGTTGACCGCGCAAATGTCCACAAAAGTACGCTCCACCGTTGTCACCCGATACCCCCGCACCACCGTAATGTCGGACTCCGGCAGGTAGGCGTCGCGGTAGTGAAAAATCTCCGGGTATCCGGAGGGCGGCCGCGCCTTGCCCGGCAGATTCAGCTCGACGCGGGTGGATCGTTCCAGGTTCAGCACCGGAATCCCATGCACCATTGCCGCAGCTAGGCAGCTAATCACCGCTTTCTTGCGCGTCACCTGCGCCGCATTAGCGTGCAGGAGCAGCCGCTGAAAATACGGCGCCTCCTCGTATTCGAACCGCGGGGTGCCCACCGTCGCGGTCAGGGGCAGGTAGTGGTATTCGAATTCCTCGGTCGGAAACTGCGGCCACCACACTAGTTTCAGCTCCACCATTGCTGCATTCCTCCTGGTGATAAGGCATTTCTACCTACAAGGAATACGCCACATCATGCGGGCGCGGGTGAAACCTACTCAATTAGGGGTAAGGAAATATTTGTGTCGATGCGCCGAGCATCCAGGATTGAATTCGTGGCCGCAGCCTGGGCAGTTATCCACCGCCTGGTATTGACAGTAGGTCATCGCCGTGCCGCACGCCCCACATAACACCGCAGGTTCGGTCAGCGGCATGCGCCCGAATGGGTGGTCGGCAAGTGCGTCATGGCATTGGTAGCAGGCCCAATAGCGGCGACAGGTCGCACATTTGTTCGCAATAATGTCGCGGTCGCTGTGGTAGTGCGCGCAGCGACCGTACGCGTCTACGGCAACGCCGACAATATTGGTCACGGCAGTTCGACAAGAACTTTGCTGCTGAGCACGCTAGGATAACGGTCATCGGTGGGGGCGAATTCCGTGAGCAGTTTGTGTGCCTGCGCCGCGTCAGTTACCCCATCAAGCTTGACGACGGTATCCAGTTGGTAAAGCTCCAGCTTCTTCCCGCCAATGCTGTGTATTTCAGCGTATTTTTGTAGAAGTTCTTCATACACGGACTGATGCTCAGCAGGCTCCTCTGTATCCGACAGCAAGACAATGGTGACTCCCGGATTAGCGTTGATCTCGGCTAATTTTTCCAGGTAAACGGCATATATTTCCGGGAGCTCAGCTTCGGTAGCGATGAAATAGTTGGTTGCCAGTAGGTTCACAGGACACTCCTTGATTAGTAATCATGTGCTTTCAGATCAAATGTATTCTACAATGCAACCGACCCATTATTATTGTGTCGCTACTCACTGCTTATTTGCTGCTCGGCGCGGCGGGCAGTTCAAATGACTTTTCAAATTTGGGGATTTCTTTCTTGTCTGAAGCTGACGGCATCAGGATCTCGGCAGCCTGCCGGGTATAGGTCAAGGTGTAGGAGTCGACGTTCTTGCCAGCAATGACCCCATACCAACCAACCCGTTCTCCGTCACCGCTCTTCACGTTACCGATGGGAGTGTGCCCAGCCTTCTTCATGGCCTCTTCGGGATAGCTAGTTGGCGAGGAACCCCGCTTGTCTTCCTTGGAGCTCAGCCTAAAGTCGCCACGGGAAATGATATTGGTGTACACCTCCCCTGGAATCACCTTGACCTGCAATAACACTGTTTCCCTGCCGGTACCACGGGCGTCGGACGGGAAATTACGGATGATCGACAGTACCTCGATATGGTCCTGGGTTTCCGGGTCGTCGAAGATAATGTTAGTGAGGGGAATCTCGACCGGCTTGGGCTCGGCGCTGGTGGTTGTTGGGGTGGCAGCGATGGAAGTGGAAAGCTCAGTAGGCAATTCCGTGGGGTAATTCGTAGGCAGTTCGGTCGGATAATCGGTGGGCAGGGTGGGGGGCAGCAATCTGCGCATTCATGTTGCCACCCACGGGGAGCGCACAGGCGGTGAGCGCCATTGTGGCACCCAGAACGATAGTTATGGCGATTCTTGAGAGGTATGTCACTACAATAACCCTTCATCAGATGTTTGACGAACCTCAACATATCGCACTAACTTAAATATTCAATAAGAGAAACTATAGTATTTCTATAAATTACCCCCGTGAGGGTGAGGTTTTACGGGAATCGGTGGCAACTGAAGCCCCTGGCCCCGCGGTTCTCAGGGGCCGGTGGAGCCACACGATTACAAACACAATAAAAGTGACACCCAAGGTTTTCATGAAGATTTACCGGCTTAGAACCAATGCTACATAAGTGCCGACAGGTGGGCGTCGATAAGCGAGAAACGCGAAAACCCCACACCTTAAAGTGTGAGGTTTCCATTACGTGTGCCCAGGGGGGGACTTGAACCCCCACGTCCTTGCGGACACTGGCACCTGAAGCCAGCGCGTCTGCCAATTCCGCCACCTGGGCCGGCGGTGCAAATACCACGTTTTGCGACTCGAATAACATATCATGAGGGTGGGGCAGGAAGTCAAATCGGCAGCTTATCTGAAAAATCTTTATATACCTACCCTCACTTGAAGTAGGCCACTGGGTCCAATAAATCTATACTAATAGAATCACGTGTCAGATATTCCGGTAAAAGTGGTGTAGAAGGAGGCAAAGCAATAATGTCTTTTATGGGCAAAATCGCAAAGCTCGACAGTGCCATGCAACGTGGGCTGGACAATAGCTTTGCCTATGTCTTTGGTGGTCGAGTAGTCCCTGCAGAGATTGAAGAATTACTCAAACAAGAGGCCGAAGACAACCTCGTACGAACGTACGAAGGCACAACTGAAGCACCAAACGTGTTTGCGGTTCGGATTAGCCCGAAAGATTTCGCTAACCTGTCCAACGAACACCCCAACCTCGGCACTGATTTCGCGGATCAACTTACCCGATATTTCCGTAATAATGGGTGGATAACACCAGGTCCAGTCACCGTCACCATCCAAAGCGACGATTCGCTTCGCACCGGGCAAAGACGCGCAGATAGTTCAGTCAGCCATACACCAGAATATGGTAGTGGGTTTTTAGGTTTAGACAGTTTCCAGAATAATTATTCGAACACACCGAACAACACATCAAACGCGGCATGGGCGGAGTCGGATTATCAAGATCAACAATACGATCAGCAATACAGCGAATCATATACTTCCAATGAAAGCGAGCCAGAAGTGAGCAATAACCCCATCACTGAGCAAATGAGTGCCCAAGCACCCGGCCCCCAACCGCGGCCTACCTCGGCTGTCAGCTTGCTCTTACAAGATGGTTCTTCCCGCACCTATTACGTTAATGAAGGCTCCAACATTATCGGCCGGGGCAATGACGTGGATTTTCGGCTCCCAGACACAGGGGTGTCTCGGAAACACGCTGAGATCATTTGGAATGGTCAAGATGCCATCCTAGTGGATTTACAATCAACCAATGGCACAACCGTGAACGACACTCCGATTGAAAACTGGCTGCTAGCTGACGGCGACGTCATCACCGTGGGCCACTCCCATATCGAAGTTCGCATCGTGAACTAATTTAACTAATAAGGAACTTTCATGGATTCAGTGATTCTGTTTGGGCTGCGCATAGGACTGCTCGTAGTTCTATGGCTGTTCATTCTCTTTGCGCTTAATTCCATGCGTAAAGATGTAAAGATCGCCGCGTCCTCCCCTAATCGGGGGGCTGGTAGTGGGGGTAGCGCATCATCGGTGCCGCCGGCCGCTCATCACGGTGGCATGCCCCAACAGATGACGATCGTCGATGGCCCCATGACCGGATCCCGAATGGATTTAGGCGATCTCACCGAAATAACCATCGGCCGCGCCCCCGACTGCGATTTTTTGGTGTCGGATGATTTCGCTTCCGGCCGCCACGCCCGACTGATTAAACGCGACTCCGTGTGGTTTGTGGAAGACCTAGATTCCCGCAATGGCACCTTTGTGCATGGGGAAAAAATCGAAGGACCCGTGCGGGTTACCAGCGGCTCCGATATTAAAATCGGCCGCACCACTGTGAGGTTGGTTGCCTAGATGAAACTAAATTATGCTATTGGCTCCGACCAAGGCCTTGTGCGGGGGAATAATGAGGATTCGGCCTATGCCGGCCCGCATCTCCTCATACTTGCCGACGGCATGGGCGGGCACGCCGCGGGAGAAGTTGCCTCCCAACTCATGGTGGAACACGTCTCCCAACTCGACATCGACCCCGGCAATGACGACATGCGGTCCATGCTGGCCACTGCCGCAGACGAAGCCAACCGGTCCATTGCCCGCCGGATAAAAAAATCTCCCGAAACCGACGGCATGGGCACCACGCTCACCACCCTGTTGTTTAACGGGACCGAGTTTGGGCTGTGCCACGTGGGTGATTCACGGGGTTATCGAATGCGCGACGGTAACCTAGAGCGCATTACCACCGATGATACCTATGTGCAGTCGCTGGTTGACCGGGGCGAATTAGACCCGGAGGATGTTTCTACCCACCCGCAACGGTCTATGATCCTCAAGGCCTACAACGGGCGGGTGGTTGAGCCTACTCTGAAAACCCTCGACGCACGGCCGGGCGACCGGATTATGCTCTGCTCCGACGGCTTGAGCGATCCGGTGACAGACTCCACCATTGAGACCACATTAAGCAGCGAAGGCACACCCGAGGGTGCGGTGAAACAGCTTATAGGGTTGGCGCTACGATCCGGTGGCCCCGACAATGTGACGGTGATTGTGGCCGATGTGGTTGCCGACGATTATGCCGACACCCCCCTGCCCACCGAGCCCCTGATCGCCGGCGCCCCCAACACGGGCCAGGAATTAGATCCGCGCCCCGATACCTCGTCGACCCGCGCCGCCGCCGTGATCGCCGGCAGTCGAGCAGCCAAACAGGCACAGCAGGCGCGTCAGGCAGCAGCATCGCTTGACGACGACACCCCCACGGACCCCAAAATCCCGGAGGTGCCGGATCCCGACGACATGGATGACCTGGATGACCCAGGCGACCTGAGCAATGCCAATGGGGGCAAGGGCGCCAAGGCCAAAGGTGCAGCTGCCGCAGCCGGCGCCGCCAGCACTCATGGCGATGGTGACGATGATGACGAGGATGCCGAGGATGCCGACGACGAATATGACGCGGCGGACGAACCAGCAACAAAGAAGGCCAAAAAGAAGAAGAAAACCCCAAAAAAGCAGACCCGGAAAAGTCGCCGCGGCTGGATCGTGGGACTCGTCTTCATTATCATTGTTGCTGTATTAGTCACCTGTTTCTTTTTTGTTGACAAGTACATGAAAGACCGGTATTTCATCACGGTCAATGCGAACGACAAAATCGTCATTAACCAGGGAATGAGCTCGGATATATTGGGTGGTCTATGGAATACCCCCTACCAAGAAGCATGTCTGAATGCTAACGATAATCTCACCACCATTCAGGTGGGAGCCATTGAATCCTGTCACCGATTTGGCTTAAATGATTTAAAGGAAACCGCCCGAGGTTCCATTTCTTCACTTCCCGGTGGTGATTACAGTGAAGTACTGCAACAACTCCACCGACTTGCAGCCGAAGCACTCCCAGCATGTGTGATACGCAAGAGTGAAACACCAACACCAGCCCCACCAACGCCACCAACATCAAGTGAGGCACCACGCTCCAACAACACCCCAGGAGAGGAACCACCAACGTCAACTGAACCAGTTCCTACCCCCACAACTTCACAGCAAGTAGTAGACGACGGCAATCTCAACACTCCAGGAGTAACCTGCCGGGAGGTGAATTAGTTATGAATATTTTCCGCCGAATCATTGGCCGCGGCACGGAATTTGCGCTGCTTCTCGCGGCCACAATTATCATTACTGTCGTCATGCTCAACCTGTATACGGCACAGGGAATCAAGCTCAATAGCGATATTGGGTGGGTCATTGGCGGCTTCATTGGGGTGTTCACCATCGCCCATTTGACCCTCTGTTTCCTCGCCCCCCAGGCCGACCAATTTATGCTGCCGGTGGCCGCGCTGGTCAATGGGTTAGGGTTAGCCATGATTCACCGGATTGATTTGGCGGAAGATACCCACCTGGTGTCCCGCCAGGTCATGTGGATGGTGGTGGGCATTGGCTTGCTCATTACGGTGCTGGTGTTCCTGCGGGACCACCGCAGTTTACAGCGCTACTCCTATGTGCTGGGCGCCATTGGCCTGTTCCTCTTGGCCATGCCCCTGTGGTGGCCGTTCAAGGGTGCACATTCGGATGCGAAAATTTGGGTGTCATTCGGCCCGATTTCCCTCCAGCCGGGCGAATTTTCCAAGATTTTATTATTGCTGTTTTTTGCCCAATTATTGGTAACAAAACGAACGCTTTTTAATCTTGCGGGTAAACGCTTTTTAGGTTTGGAATTTCCCCGCCTGCGTGACCTCGCCCCCATCCTGGGTGTGTGGGGCTTTGCCATTTTAATCATGGCCGGCGAAAACGACTTCGGCCCGGCCCTCCTGCTCTTTAGCACGGTGCTAGGTATGCTGTATCTATCGACAAACCGGGTATCGTGGCTGCTCATCGGCACCGTTTTGGTTGTGGTAGGTGGCACCGCCGTCTACCAGGTTTCGAGCAAGATTCAGGATCGATTCTCTAACTTCCTCGACCCAATCGGGAACTACGACACCACCGGCTACCAGCTTTCCCAAGCCCTGTTCGGCATGTCCACCGGCGGGGTAACCGGTTCCGGGTTCGGCTCCGGGTTTCCCCAGAATGTGCCAGTGGCCGAGTCGGACTTTATTCTGGCCGCCATCGGGGAAGAAATGGGATTGGTGGGACTCGCTGCGGTATTGATCCTGTTCACGATCTTCATTAGCCGGGGCATGAATATTGCACTCAAGGCCAAGGACGTGTACGGCAAGCTGCTGGCTTCCGGCCTGTCCCTGACCCTGGCGGTGCAAATCTTCGTGGTGACCGCCGGCATTTCGGCACTCATGCCCATGACCGGTCTGACCACGCCCTTTATGTCACAAGGTGGATCATCATTGATGGCTAACTATATTTTGCTGGCAATCATGCTGCGGATTTCCGACGCCTCCCGAACCGGCTCCATGGGGCAACAGGTGGTGAAACGATGACCATGAATAAACCCATTCGAAACATCATGTTTTTTGCGCTCATCATGGTGATTATTTTGATGGCAAATTTAAGCATTGTTCATGTGTTTAAAGAAGACGAATATGCCAATAATCCCCTGAACCGGCGCATGTTTATTAAGGCAAAATTGCAGCCGCGCGGCCAAATCTCCGCTGGCGGCATTGTGCTGGCCGAATCCAAGCAGGAAGAAGAAAACGGCTTCTACCACCGGGAATACCCCAACCAATCGCAGCAATTCGGCATCGTGGAGGGCTATCTGTCCGACGTGTATGGTTCGAACGGTATTGAATCCTCCTATAACGATATTTTGAGCGGCACCGCTAATTCCCCCAAGCTGTGGTGGAAAAAGCTTATCTCCAATGAAAAAGTGGTGGGAAATGTGGAATTAACCCTCATTCCCTCCGTACAGCAGACCGCCTACAGCAAAATGTCCGATGCTGGATATGAGGGCGCCGTGGTGGCGATCAAGCCGTCGACAGGCGAAGTCCTCGCCATGGCCTCCACGCCGTCGTATGATTCGGCAAAAATCGCCGACGAAAACACCGCGGAGCAAGCCTGGAAGCAATACACCGAGGATGAGGGTTCGCCGCTGCTTAACCACGCCACCCAAGACATTCTGCCCCCTGGTTCCACATTCAAAGTGATTACCACCGCCGCCGCGCTGGCCAGCGGCAAATATAATCCCAGCTCCACACTCACCGGCGAGTCACAAATCACCCTGCCGGGCACCACCTCCACACTGGAAAACTATGGTGGCCAAACCTGCGCCGGATCCCACCAGGTATCACTGCTCACAGCCTTTCAATACTCGTGCAACACCGCCTTTGTGCAAATGTCCATCGACGTGGGCACCGACGAGCTGCGCACCGCCGCTGCCGCATTCGGGGTGGAGGAACAATATGACCTGGGACTCCCCATGTCCAAGGGCACGCTCGGCCCCATCCCCGACAATGCTGCCCTCGGCCAATCCTCCATTGGTCAGCGCGACGTGTCCATGAGTGTGCTGCAAAATGCCGTGGTTGCGGCCACCGTCGCCAATGGTGGGGTGCGCATGGAACCCCACGTGGTGTCCAAGGTGCGTGCCAACGACCTGTCCATCCTCAGCGAAACGAAACCCAAGGAGCTCTCCCACGACATTAAGCCGGAAACCGCGGAGACGCTCACGCAGCTCATGCGCGCATCCGAACAACACACCTCAGGCGGTAGCAGCAGCCTCAACATTGCGTCGAAGACTGGCACGGCCGAACACGGCGAAGATTCCCGTAACTCCAACCCGCACGCCTGGTATATTGCCTTCGCCCCTGGTGAAGACATTGCCGTGGCGGTCGTGGTGAAAAACGGTGGTGACCGGGGCCAAGCCGCAACCGGCGGTTCCGTTGCCGCGCCCATTGGGCGTGCCGTCATCTCAGCCGTGCAGGCTGCGAATGCCCAAGGAGGCAAATAATGAGCGAACAAGACATGCTGCAAGACCTCTTGGGCGACGAATACTTGCTCAACTGGGTGGTTGGTAACGGTGGCATGTCCACCGTGTGGCTTGCCGACGACATCGAGAACGAGCGCGAGGTAGCCGTCAAGGTACTCCGGCCGGAGTTTTCCGACAATGTGGAATTCCTCTCCAGGTTCCGCAATGAGGCCCTGGCCAGCGAAGACATCCGCAATGACAATGTGGTGGAAACCTACAACTATAAGGAAGTCACCGACGATTCCGGCCGGACCTTCTGCTTCATTGTCATGGAGTTCATTCGGGGCGAATCCCTGGCGGATATGCTCATTAGGAAGGGGTCGCTCTTAGAACCCGATGCCCTGGACATTCTGGAACAGGCCGCCCACGGCCTGGCCGCCATCCACGAACGTGGCCTCGTCCACCGGGACATCAAGCCCGGCAACCTGCTCATCACCCAAAATGGCAAGGTGAAAATCACCGACTTTGGTATCGCCAAGGCCGCGGCCGCCGCCCCACTTACCCGCACCGGCATGGTGGTGGGCACCGCCCAATACGTGTCCCCGGAACAAGCCCAGGGGAAAGACGTCACCACCGCCACCGACGTGTATTCTCTGGGGGTGGTCGGCTACGAAATGTTGGCCGGCAAGCGGCCGTTCTCGGGGGATTCCTCAGTGTCGGTGGCCATTGCACACATCAACCAGGCCCCCCCGGCCCTCCCCACGTCGATTAGCGCCCCCACCCGGGAGCTCATCGGTATTGCACTCCGCAAGGAACCGGAACACCGGTACTCCGATGGGGCAGAGTTGGAAAAGGCCGTGGCAGCAGCCCGGTTAGGCAAACGGCCGCCGCAACCGGTGGGCGTCGCCACACCGTCGCAAAGCATGGAGGAAACCTCTGCCACCGCCCAAACCTCGCAAATACCGGCAACCGACGCCACCACCATAGCGCCGCAGGAAACCACCGGGCCGCGCACGAATCCCCCCACTACCCCACCTGCGCGAGCCAATAATGTACCGGCGCGGGCGGCATCGGCAACCATTGCGCCGCCCCGGAAACCTCGGCCGCATCCACAACCAGAACCGGAGGAGGAGTCGCGCACAACCGGGCTCATCACCGGGATTGGCATTTCGATAGTGCTGGCCATTGCGGTTATAGTCGGCATGTACTATTTCTCGGGCGGCAAATGGACGGGTAAACAACAGCCGAAAAGCTCATCGGTGGTGGCAACCACCACATCATCAAGCCCACGGACCGTGACAGTTACCCAAGACACGCCCGTGCAACAGGCTCCCCAGGTTCCTGATAATTATACTAATAATAACCAGTACGAGGCACCATCCCAACCAACTGTGCAGCACAATAATCAGTCCACGGTGGGAACCCCCTCATACCAACCCACCTATGCACAGCCGACGCCAACCCCCACAGTGGTTATTACGGATCTCCCAACCGCAGTTCCCACTGCTGTACAACCACCAGTCGTCACCGAGCCGACAGCACAACCGGACCCGGGTGACGGTAACGGTGGTGGCGGCAATGGCGGCGGCGGTGGTGGCGGCCAAAATAACCAAAATAATCCAGGAGCAAATCAGTGAGTGAGCTAATTGCCAACCGCTACGAACTTGGGTCCGTAGTGGGTAGTGGCGGCATGTCGGTGGTGTACTCGGCCACCGACACGCTGTTAGGGCGCGAAGTCGCAGTGAAAATGCTGCGCAGCGAACTTGCTCGGGATGCAAATTTCCGTGAGCGGTTCCGCCGGGAAGCCCAAAATGCCGGCCGGCTTAACCACCCCGCCATTGTTGCCATCTACGACACCGGGGAGACGCTTCACGACGGCCAAAGCACCCCCTATATTGTGATGGAGCTGGTCAAAGGCCGGAATCTGAAAGACATTGTGGCAGATGGGGGACCGCTCAGCCCAGACGAGGCCGCAACAACACTCATCCCAGTGTGTGAGGCATTGCAGGTCAGCCACGACGCGGGAATTGTGCACCGGGACATCAAACCGGCAAATGTGATGATTACCAACACCGGCGTGGTGAAAATCATGGACTTCGGCATCGCCCGGGCCCTCGACGATGTAACCTCGCACATGACGCAAACATCGGCGGTGATCGGCACTGCCCAATATTTATCGCCGGAGCAGGCCAGGGGGAAGCCGGTGGATGGCCGGTCGGATCTTTACGCCCTGGGTTGTTTGATGTACGACATCATGGTGGGCCACCCACCATTTGATGGGGATACCCCGTTCGCGGTGGCGTATCAGCATGTGCAGGAGGATCCCACACCCCCATCGGAATTCATTCCAGACCTTTCTCCCACCGCCGCATTAAACGTTGATGCGGTGGTGTTGACCGCCATGGCGAAACATCCCGGGGATCGGTATCAGACCGCCGTGGAAATGGCTGCCGACCTGCAGAGGTTAGAAAAAAACCTGGTGACAATGGCGGCACGGCAATACGTGGATCATGATCCCGAGGGGGCGGCAAGCCTGCCGGGTCCAGCCGGTATTGCGGCGGCGGAATTGGCCGCTGCTGGCGGGGCTGGGGCGGCCGGGTTAGCTGGCGCCGCCGGAGCTGCCGGTGCGGCTGGCGCTGCTGGGCTGGAGGCTGCTGGGTTTGCCGGCACCGGCGCTGGGGTCGGGGCTGGTGCCGCCGATGCAACGGAAACCACAGTGGTGCCTGCGGTGTCGGAGGAGTTTCCTCCGAGGCCGACACCACCAATGCAGTCGCGTAGGGCAGCGCATGCGGCACCGGCCGATCCGCGCATGTCCCCGAGCCGTACCCCGCAGGGTCGCGCCGCTGGTCAACATTCCGCGCATGCGGCCCAGGCTGGACAGGTGCAGCGACACCGGCGGGCTGAGCTGGATGCGGATGATTATGATTCGTATGAGGATCGGCCGCGGAAGGGCCTGCGGATCGCGTTGATTGTGGTGGCGGTCTTGTCGCTGGGTGTCGCCGCAGCATTCGCCTATCAGTATTTTTCGCCAACGATTCTCCCGACAAAAAACAATGTGACGGTGCCGGATCTACGAAACCAGACGAAGGAAGACGCCTTGGCTGCCCTGGAAAAGCTGGGGCTGAAAACCGAGGTGGTGAATGACGCCAGCGCGGATGTTCAGGAGGATCACGTGGTGGGCACGGATCCGACGGCGAATTCGACGGTGAAGAGCGGTTCCACGATCACGGTCACGGTGTCGTCGGGCCGGGAAAACACGTCGGTGCCGGACCTGTCGGGGAAGACCACTGCGGAAGCATCGGCAATTTTGAAGAAGAAGGGCTTGGACCTGGACCCGGTGGTTCGTGAGGGCTCATCTCCGAAGGTGGAGCGGGGCAAGATCATGGAGCAGAATCCGTCAGCTGGCACGCAGGTGTCGAAGGGTTCGAAGGTGACGATCACGGTTTCGACCGGCGAGGCCACCACCCGGGTTCCGGTGGTGACCGGCATGCAATGGTCACAGGCTGAGGGCAATTTGACCTCCCTGGGGTTCGAACCGGTGGTCGAGTTTGTTGACGGCTCGGAGCCGGATGGCACGGTGATTTCGGTTGATGGTGAGGGTACACAAATGCCCGCTAAGTCGAAGATCAATGTGAAGGTTTCCAACGGGTCGCTGATTCAAACGCCCAATCTGACGAATATGACGGTGGATGCGGCATATTCGGCGCTGCAGGCGGCAGGTTGGAAGGGTAATCGGTCGCAAATTGTCTTGGGTGATCCGGTGAAGACCGGTGCGCTGGTCAATGGTGGTCGGATTGCACAGCAAACCCCGGCAGCTGGTTCGCCGGTGCGGAAAGATGGTACTGTGACAGTGCAATTGTGGGAGTTCGATATCACCGCTATTGGACGTTAAGTTGAGAGAGGGTTAAGAGCTATGCCTAAGTCAAAGATCGTGAAGGGGTCACTCCCGGTTTCTTCCACTACTACGAACCGCACGCCGGTGAAGATTAATTCTTCCGGCACCCCATTGTGGTACAAGATTATTATGTTTGGCCTGATGGCTGCGGGCTTGTTGTGGCTGATTGTGAACTATTTGGCTGGGCCCCAGATTCCGTTCATGTTGCAGCTGGGACCGTGGAATTACGGTATTGGGTTTGGCTTGTTTATTGTGGGCCTGCTCATGACCATGGGGTGGCGTTAGCCTCTAGCTTTACGACGCCCAAAGGTACCCACCACCAACTCAAGCCGCGCAACCCCGCCCCTGGTTTCGCGGCTTCATAATCGACCCCACCAGCATCACATCTGATAGCTGTGAAACCCCTCCGCACCCAACCTTCTTGAAGTGTCGTTGGTTTTTTGGACGGGTGTTTTCCTTTCCCCTGGTAGAAGAATTCGTGTGACAGGAAAGGAAACCGGCCCTGGGCCGGGTGGTTATGGGTAAACTCACGCTCATCCAACGACAACAAGCAGTAGAATTATTCGAGCAAGGCTATGGGTACGTTCTAGTATCTAGGATGCTGAAACTCAACCAATCCCAAGTAGAACTCTTAAGCCGTATGTGGCGTATCCATGGCAAACTATGCCTTATGCGGAGGAAAAACAAACACTACCCATTCGAAACGAAAAAAGAAGTCGTAACCCGGTACCTACAAGGCGATAACCCTATCGAGCTAGCGAAACAATACAACATCAGCTCGGACAGGCTGATCCGTATATGGGTGAAGAAATGGAAAATTAGTGGGGACGTGGCCCTACGACCCCGGATGAAAGGATACCCACCGGCCGGGGATACTAACATGCCTTTGACCGAGGTAGAAAAACTCCAACGCGATAACTACTACCTACAAATGCAGGTTGATGTCCTAAAAAAACTCAAGGCCTTAAGAGAGAATCCACCAAGCGCGAACTCACCTATATAGTGGCATCTCTTAAGGCAAACTACCGGCTTGATACGCTCCTTACCCTGGTAGGGCTTGCTAGGTCTACCTACTACTACCATCTGAAAAAGATACGAGAACACTATGACAAACACGCTAGATTGAAACAAGAAATCTTCCGGTTGTTCCACGAGCACCATAAAGTATATGGGTGCCGCAGGATCAGGCTTGCGCTTTTGAACCGCGGCTGGGTGGTATCGAAAAACTTGGTGCATACCCTGATGCGGTCTATGGGGTTGCGGTGTGTGATCAGACGCAGGAAATACCAGTCTTACCGGGGTCGGGTAGGAAAGATCGCCGGGAATGTTCTTGGCAGGTGTTTCACACCAGCTAGGCCGAATAAAGCATGGGTGACGGATGTGACAATGTTCCAGGTGGCGGGGAAGCGAGTGTATTTATCGCCGGTTATGGATTTGTATGACCGTAGTATTATCGGGTATTCCACATCGCTAACTTCTACGGTTGAGTTTGCGGTGACGAGTTTGAAACAAGCGTTTACTCAGGCGGGGTGCCCTCATGGGGTGGTGGTGCATTCGGATCAGGGTTATCACTACCAGCATGAGTCCTGGCGTGGGGTGCTTGACATGTTTGGTGGTATCCAGTCGATGTCGCGGAAAGGTAATTGTTGGGATAACGCGGTGATGGAAAACTTTTTCGGCCATATGAAAGCGGAAATGTTCCATGGGCGGTGTTTCACCAGTACAGATGAGTTAATCACTGCTATTCGTGAATACATTACTTGGTATAACATGACAAGGCTGCAAGGAGTACTCGGTGGGCGTACCCCGATCCATGCTAGGTATCAAGCACTCGTGGTATAAATAACCCAAACGGATAGGAAAACAACAATCCAAAAAACCACGACAGTTCATCTGAGTCTCTTCAAACCCGGTTTCGCAGCTATCAATCCTGCTATCACACTAAACCCGGGGGCCACACACAGCCCAAAACCAGCACATCTGATAGCGTACAAACCCCTCTCCGAGCCGTGTTTCCTGCCCTCCTGGACGCGGTTTGTACGCTATCAAATATGCAGCGAGGTTTCTGGTTGGTTGCAATCGGCAAAACCGGGGGATTTCGGGCCGATTTACATGCTTACACTCCCGATAGAAGACCCGATAGCTGCGTAACCATTGCGGTTTCCAACCAACTTGGCGACCTGGACCCGCACGCATCCCAAAACCAGCACATCTGATAGCTGCGAACCCCTCCCAGGAGCAGCCAAATGCGGGGCGTCAACAGGGTTTCGCGGCTATCAGATGTGCTAGCGCGTGGGGAATATGATTGAGGGGCTCGTGGCATGCCGTCCACCCCAGGTAGCGGTTTTGATAGCGTACAAACCGTGTTTCAGGGGTCTGGGAGGCTGGGGGCGGAGAGGGTTTCGCAGCTATCAAACGTGATACCGGCATGGGGGGGCGTGGAGGTGTGGGAGTGTGGGGATGCTAGGCAGGGAGGAGGGTCAGTCCCAGGGCTGCCGCGCCAACGGTCAGGACCGCTATCCACTGCACTACCTTGCGTTGGGGCCAGATCGTTGCAGGGATGAGGAAAACCCCGGCGCAAAGCCCACCGAGGTGGCCCCACAGGCTGATTCCGGGGGCGAGAAGGCTGTAGGCCAGGTTGACGGCAATGAGGATGATGGGGGCACGCAGGTCGGAACGGCGTCGAAAAGCGATGCCGACGAGCAGGGCCATGAAGGAGTACAGCACGCCGGAAACCCCGGCAACAACGGAGTTGGGGTGGAAGTGGACGATGGCGGCGTCGGCACCCAGGCCGCTGACGAGGAATACCGCGGCGTACAGCCAGGGGTCGCGCAGGGACATTTCGATCTCGCGGCCAAGCAACAGCAGCATAATCGTGTTCATAGCCAGGTGGGCGGCACCAAAATGCATAAACATATTGCCCACGATGGACACGGGGGTCAGCTGCTGTGGATAGAGCAATAATTGCTCACCCAATGATGAATCAGCATTGTTGGCAAGCGAACCAGCCTGCGCGGCAGTGGCCAACCAAATAATCACCATGACCAAGGAGAAGGCCATGGTGACGGGGGCTTGGCGTGCGTAGTTGTGGATCATGCTATGTCACACTACCGCCGAAACCCGGAAAACTGTGCAGAGAAGCTACTTGGTTACTTCAATGGATTTAATCACCACAGGATCGAGCGGCACATCGCCGGGGCCGGTAGCAGTCTTGGAGATTTCCAGCACCACTTTTTGAGACTCGGGGTCGGTGACCTCACCGAAAATGGTGTGGTGGTTGGTCAGGTGGGGGGTGGGGGCAACGGTGATGAAGAATTGA
Source organism: Corynebacterium matruchotii (assembly GCF_011612265.2). Taxonomy (NCBI): domain Bacteria; kingdom Bacillati; phylum Actinomycetota; class Actinomycetes; order Mycobacteriales; family Corynebacteriaceae; genus Corynebacterium; species Corynebacterium matruchotii. The sequence goes on from NZ_CP050134.2 coordinate 2,645,637, forward strand.
GAACCGTTGGTGCCGGGACCAGCATTAGCCATGGCAAACAGGAACGGGCGATCGAAAACCAGTTCGGGGTGGAATTCGTCGGCGAATTGGTAGCCGGGGCCGCCTCGACCGGTGCCGGTGGGGTCACCACCTTGGATCATAAAACCATCAATGACCCGGTGGAATACGGCGCCGTCGTAGAAGGGACCGTCGGTGGTGCCGGAGGCATTGGGGGTTTTGTAGGGTGCAGTGCCATCAGCGAGGGTGACAAAGTTTTCGACGGTTTTCGGTGCGTGGTTCCCAAAGAGGTCGATTTTAATGTCACCATGGTTGGTGTGCATGATTGCAGTTGAAGTCTTTAAACTCATGCAGCCCATCATAGGCACGAATCGCAGAACATCGCTAGGCTTGATAAAAATATCGTCTTAAATCCTCCAAGGAGTCATCATGAATCTTTCTACCCTCCGAACTACTACCCGCATGGCCCGGCGCGCCTATGGCAGTTACGCTGATTACCGTAACCGTAAGGCGCAGCAGGCGTATGAGGCCCTGGTTGAGGCCGCTAATAAGGCTGATGTGCATGAGCTTATCGACGAGTCCCAGAAGCGGTTTAATACGTTGTCGGAAAAAGCCCTCGATCGTATTGAGGCCGCCCGGAAGGACATCAATGTTGAGGGTGCTGTGGAGAAGGCTTCGGAGAAGTTTGCGGAGCTGACCGAGTTGGGGAAGAAAAAGACTCGGAAGGAGCGGAAGGCTCTGAAGAAGTCGGCTCGGAAGGCGGAGCGGAAGGTGAATGCGAAGTTTGCTCGCCGGAAGCGGGGCCGGAAGTTTGTGAAGTTCACGGTGCTGACGGCCATTGGTTTTGGTGTGGGTGCCGCGGTTTATTATGTGTTGTGGCCGAAGTCTGCCCCAGAGGGGTATGGTACGCAGCCGCCGACCGTGGGTGAGTATGAGGGGTCGGAGGGTTCCGAGGCTGAGGCGCAAGCGAAGCCGGCTTCGCCTTCCTCGCCAGCTTCGCCGGAGGTTGGTGTGAGTGCCGCCGAACGGGATGATGAGTTGTTGGATGCGCTTGAGGAGCAGCTCAAGGATCATAAGTCGAACGACTAGGGGTATCCCCTGGGGTTGCTGGGTTTGCAGCCCCAGGGGTTAGTTTGAGGGTTGTTGGGTTATTCCCACAGCTCGTGGCTTAGGGCTTCGAGTTCGCTGCCGCCGGCCATTTGTTGGGTGAGTGCCGCCAGGGATACTTCGTCCCGGTCGGCGTCGAGTACTTGCCGCCCCAGGTTGAGGATGGTGAAGTGGTCGCCGACCAGGTAGGCGTGGTGGGGATTGTGGGTGATGAGTACCACGCCCACACCGCGTTCTCGGGCGGCGGCAATGAAGCGCAGCACCATGCCGGATTGTTTCACGCCGAGGGCCGCGGTGGGTTCATCGAGGACGATGACGCGGGCGCCGAAGTGGACGGCGCGGGCGATGGAGACGACTTGGCGTTGGCCGCCGGAGAGTTGGCCGACTTCCACATCAACGTTGGGCAGGTCGATGCCCATGTCGTGCAGCTGGTTGCTGGTGATGGTTTTCATTTCTTCGTCTCGGAGCAGGCCGAGGCTGGTGGTGAGTTCGTTACCAAGGAAGAAATTGCGCCACACGGACATTTGGTCAACAACGGCCAGGGTTTGGTACACGGTGGCGATGCCGGCGTTAAGGGCGTCGCGGGGGCTGCCGAATACCGTGGGTTTGTTGTCGACCAAGATTTTGCCGGAGGTTGGGGGGTGGAGTCCGGCAAGGGTTTTAATGAGGGTGGATTTGCCGGCACCGTTGTCGCCGAGAACACAGGTGACTGTGCCTTCGTCGACGGTGAGGTTGACTCCGTTGAGAGCGGTGAAGGCGCCGTAGGTTTTGGTGATATCGCGTAGTTCGATAATGCTCATGACGTTGTACCCTTCCCCTATTCTTGGCGTCCGGTGGTGATTTTCCCGAAGGAGGAGTTGACGAGGACCGCGAAGAGCAGCATGGCGCCGAGGAAGAATTTGAACCAGTCGGGGTTCCAGCCGGCGTACACGATGCCTTGGTTGGTCATGCCGAAGATGAGGGCGCCGATGGCGGTGCCGATGGCGGTGCCGCGGCCGCCGGTGAGGGCGCAGCCGCCGATCACTGCGGCGATGATGTAGAGGAATTCGTTGCCGACACCGTTGCCGGCTTGGATGGAATCGAAGGCGAAGAGGGTGTGCATGCCCACGAACCAGGCGGCGAAGCCGACGAACATGAAGAGGGTGATTTTAACCCTACGGACTGGGACGCCGACGGCACGGGCGGATTCTTGGTTGCCGCCGACGGCGAAGATCCAGTTGCCAAATTTGGTTTTGAACAGCAGGATTGATGCGAGGATGACGAAGAAGATCCACCAGAAGACTGTGACTCGGACGTTAACGCCGAAGATGGTGACGGCGCCGGCAAATACCATTTCGGCGGAGTCGAAGCCTTGCATGTCGCTAATGCGGGGGGTAGCAACCTGGCCGGTGATGAGTTTCGTTACCGCCAGGTTGAGGCCTTGGAGCATGAGGAATGCCGCCAGGGTGATGAGGAAGGATGCAATGCCGGTGCGGGTCACCAGGTAGCCGTTGAGTGCACCGATACCGAGGGCGACGATGAGAGATAAGAATGCGCCCACCCAGGAGTTGAGCCCCAGGTTGTAGTTGAGCATGGTTGCGGCCAGGGCGGCGGTGGTGACGGCCACGCCGGAGGACAGGTCGAATTCGTCACCGATCATGAGAAGTCCCACCGCCAGCGCCACAATGCCGAGCGTGGAGCTGGCGTAGAGGGTGGTAGCGAAGGCGTCGAGCGACCTAAAGGCCGGGGCTACGATCATGAAGAAAATGAAGATGACGAGGGCACCCAGGGCGCTGGCAAGCTCGGGGCGTCGAATGAGTCGGCTAAGGGTCATCGCAGGCCTTTCTGTGCTGCATCGGCAATGTTGGAAACGTTGCCGGCGTCGATAAAGCTAGGTCCAGTGTAGACCGGTCGGTTGCCGCCCATGACACCGCCGTTGCGCTTGGCTAACCAGAGGGAATCAATTGCGAGGTAGCCCTGCAGGTAGGGTTGTTGGTCGACGGCCCACACGATTTTTTGGGTGCGGATGGCGTCGACAAGTTCGGCGTTGGTGTCGAATGTGGCGATTTTGGTGTTGGTGCCGGCCGCGGTTACGGCGTCGATGGCTCGCATGGCAACGGGGGCTTGGAGTCCCATGATCCAGTCGATGCTGGTGTCTTGGGCGAGTTTGGCCTGCATGGTTGCCTGGGCGGCGGTGAGGTCTTGGCCGTTGACGTAGAGGATGTCGAGTTCGCCGCCGCCGAGGCCTTCTTTGATGCCGGCGCAGCGGGATTCTTGCGACGAGTTGCCTTGTTCGTGGATGACGCACAGGACGTGTCCGGCGTTTTCTTCGGCGAGGCGTTTGCCGGCTTGTTCGCCGGCGATTTTTTCTTCTTGCCCGAAGAAGGCAGATACGTCATAGTCGCGGTATTCGTCCATGCCGGCGTTGAGGGCGACGGTGGGGATGCCGGAGTCGGCTGCCCGCTTTGCGACGGGTCCCAGAGCGTCGGCGTTCGGCATGGTCAGGGCGATGCCGTCTACTTGGGAGTCGATGGCGGACTGGACCAGGTTTGCTTGGTTGGGGGCCTGGGGGTCGTTGGAGTAGCGGAGTTCCAGGTTGTCTTTTTTGGCGGCGTCTTCGGCACCTTTACGGACCAGGTCCCAGAAGGTGTCCCCGGGGGCCCCGTGGGTGATCATAGCTACAACATAGCGGGGGGTCTCAAGACCACTGTTTTCAGCGCTTCTGCCGCCGGTGGAAGAGCAGGACGTTAACCCTCCGACCAGTGTCACCCCAATAATTACACTCAAGATTTTTCGTAAAGTCCTCATGAGCTTATGGTGTCTGATAATTACCCCTGGGTCAAACTTTTTCACTCATGTCTTTACCGTTTAAGAGGGGCTAAGCAGGGTATTAATAGGCATAAAAAATTTGCCGGAACGATGGTTTGATCATACCGGAGCAATCAAACCATCAGACACCGGCCGGGATTGGATCATCACAAGCACAATCCCAAGTTTTTTGTGATAAATCACCAACCGCGTTCTGCCAACCGGTGCGGTGCCGGCAGATCAGCTACATTAATTCCTACCATGGCCTCCCCCAGGTTTCGGGACACGCGGGTAATCACCGCCGGATCATTATAGTGCTTGGTGGCCTCAACGATTGCCTGGGCCCGCTTTTCCGGGTTGCCCGACTTGAAAATGCCGGAGCCCACAAACACGCCCTCCGCACCAATCTGCATCACCAGGGCAGCATCCGCCGGGGTAGACACGCCACCGGCCACAAACATTGGCACCGGCAACTTCCCGGTCTCCGCCACCTCCTGCACCAGATCGTAGGGGGCCTGAAGATCCTTGGCCGCCACAAACAACTCATCCTTATCCAACGTACGCAACCGATGAATCTCGTTGAGAATGGTCCGCAAATGCCGCACCGCCTCCGACACGTCACCCGTGCCGGCCTCCCCCTTGGAGCGGATCATTGCGGCGCCTTCGGCAATGCGTCGTAAAGCTTCGCCGAGATTGGTCGCACCGCACAACGTCGGGATCGACAGCTCCCACTTATTAATGTGATTCACATAGTCGGCGGGGGTAAGAACCTCGGACTCATCAATGAAATCAATGCCCAACTCCGCCAAAATCTGGGCCTCCACGAAATGGCCAATGCGGGCCTTCGCCATCACCGGGATCGACACCGCCTCCTGAATCTCAGCGATCATGCCCGGATCCGACATCCGCGCCACACCCCCCTGCGCCCGAATATCGGCAGGCACCCGCTCTAACGCCATCACCGCAACCGCGCCGGCGGCCTCGGCAATCTTCGCCTGCTCCGGCGTCACCACATCCATGATGACACCACCCTTCAACGACTGGGCTGGTTCCCGATTCACACGAATACTCATGCGGTCTATCAAACCTGCGTAAGTGGTTTACCACCAGATCCAAACACCACAAGTTGCACTAGACCACTTTGGCGGGTTGGATAACAACCATGCGTCCCGACCTTGTTGCCGACATCCCCCTCCACCTCACCGCCGGCACCCCAGGCAACCCCCAAAATCCCCTCCCCACCCAGATCACCACCCAAATCCGCACCCTCATCCACACCGGAGTGCTGGCGGCCGGCGACCACCTACCCAGCACCCGCATGCTCGCCCGGCAACTCGGGGTCGCCCGCGGCACCGTGGTAGCAGCATACGAACTCCTGGCCGCCGAGGGGCTCACCGTATCGGCGCACGGCTCCGGCACCCGCGTCAACCCAAACCTTGCACAGCTTGCGGAGCGCCGCATCGACGGCACAACACCCGGCGCGCCCACCATGCCCAGCGCGCCCAATGCGCCCGCCGCACGTCTGCTTCCGCTCATCCCCGGCATGCCCGACACCCACACCCTCATCGACTCCACCTGGCGGGCCGCCTGGCGCGACGCCTGCACCACCGCCAGCGTCACCGGCACGGAACCCGCCGCCACCGGTATCCCACAACTCAGGGAAGAAATTAGCACACACTTACGACACATGCGGGGTCTGGTGGTGAACCCAGACCGCATTATCGTCACCGCCGGTGCCCGCGATGGGCTAGCCCTACTGCTCAATGTTCTCGGCCCCGGCACCATCGGGGTCGAATCCCCCGGCTACCCCAGCCTCCGACGAGTCCCCGCCACCCTCGGGCACACCATTGTTGACCTGCACACCGACCACCATGGGGTCAATCCCGCGGAGCTACAACACCTCCAGGGGTTGGACCGGGTACTGGTCACCCCCAGCCACCAATACCCCTCCGGCGGGTCGCTGTCGGGGTCGCGCCGGGTGGCGCTGACGTCGTGGGCACAGCACACCAATACCGTAATAATCGAAGATGATTTCGATTCCGAGTTGCGGTATGTGGGCCAGCCGCTGCCGGCACTTGCCGCGCTCGCCCCCGACCACACGGTGCTGTTGGGCACGTTTTCTTCGGTGCTGTCACCGGCCTTGGCCTGCGGTTATATCGTTGCGCCGGCGCGGCTCTTGCTGGCGCTCACCCGCCTGCGCGAGGCCCTGGGCCCGGCGGTCGGTGGTATCCCCCAGCACGCGCTCACCCAGTATTTGGCCACCGGCGCTTTACGACGCCGCACCCAGCGGTTACGCCGGGTTTATCGCCGTCGACGCAACCTGATTACCTCCCTGCTTGCCGAAGCCCCCGGCTGTCGCCTGCGTCCCATCACTGGTGGCCTCCACGCGGTGTTGCTGTGCGACGCCCCCGCCCACCAGGTGGTCGATGCCTGCCGACGCAGCGGCATCCAGGTGACCGCCCTGCATGACTATTGGGGTGGCCAGGGCGAGGAGAACGGCATTGTGCTTGGGTTCGGCTGCCACGATGACGACACCCTGGACTGGGCGGTCAATGAGATCAAATATTGCGTGAGTTGCTTATAAAATTTTTCCCGCGGATGAGAGGACTGCAAATGCCGATGCGATTATTTATGGATGAGGGCGGACAACAGAATGCGAAAAGTATTGTCTTTTTTCATGACCTTGGTTCCAGCAATCAGGTATGGCGGTATCACATGGCTACGCTCAGGCATGATTTCCACTGTCTGCTTGTGGATCTTCCTGGGCATGGCAACAGCCGCGATATAGAGTGGACGAATTTTGATGATGTGGCGGAGATAGTTGCGGATGCCATCAAGGATAGGGCACGTGGGAAACCGCACCTTGTTGGTTTTGCCCTGGGCGGCTATCTCATTCTGAAGTTACTAGAAAAACACGCCGATCTAGTGGATAAAGTTATTGTAGATGGGGCTGGTCATCGACCGATTACGGGTAACCACAAAGGCATTGCCATGACGCATCTGCTGCCATTATTGAAAAATACCAGGATCGTTGCCCAGTCGCTAACAATGATAATGCGGGAAAATGGTGTACCGGAGCCGGACTGCCGAATCCTTATTGAGGACCTACAACGAGCCGGAAGGAAGTCGGTTCAGCGCGCCATGTCGCAGGCTGCCACGCTCAAGGTGGATGCAGTTTTCGACAATCCTGCCCTCTTTGTTTCGGGGGAGTATGAGGCTGCGGCTATTCATGATTCCCACCGAATATTAGCGCAGAAAAACCCGTGGTCTGAATGTGTCTACTACCCAAATAGGGGGCATGCTTGGTTATTTGGCGATATTGCAAGCCATATTCAGCTTGTGAGATATTTTTTACTGGGCGACGATTTTCCAGAGAAATTACGGCGGTTATAAATGGCTGGAGCGCCATGGTAATACGCAGTCAGGGAAGCTTCTCATTGAAGGAGAATAAAAAATAATGAAATTGAATGGATCACATGAAAACCTGAATGTAATATCTTTTGAAACGAGGAATGATTTACATGAATGGCTACTGGAAAATGAAAAAACATCTGATGGAATCTGGGTGAGAATATTTAAGACAAAAAGCAAAGTAAAATCTGTCACCTTCCATGAAGTGCTAGAAGAAGGTTTATGCTTTGGATGGAGCGAAAGTTCCCGACATTCGTATGACGATTTATCGTATTTACAGAAGTTCACTCCTAGAAAAGGTAAGAAGACCCAATCGGAGCGTAACTTAAAGCTAGTGAAAAAATTAGAAGGCGAAAAACGAATGCGACCATCAGGATATTTAGCGTTAGGCCTAGAAAATAAAAGTGGCAAGGACGATAGCTAAAAACTCCCTGCACTTTACGACGACTCACCCATCAGCTATATCGTATTCATCACTGTCATCATAAGAAAGCCTGGGGCTATACCATAGCCCCAGGCGACAACGTTCCGGTCCCCGGTAACTGAAGAAGCTCCTTAGAATGTTACTGATAAATACATTGTGAGCTTTCTCGCCCGGAGGGAGTGACGATTATTCCCCGGGTACGGCTGGGGAAGAGTTCAGGGCATTCATCGTAGCTGTCACTGAGCTCCAGCAGAATAGCTGCTTCCCGAACGTTGTCTCCTTCCTCGTCTTCGGGGACGGTCACAATGGTGGTGAAAATGAATACTGCGTATTCTTCCAGTTCTTCTTCGGTAAGGGTTTTTCCGTACCCAAAGGCCTGCGGTAGAAGTAAATCAAGAATTGGTTGTGAATGCCCCATGCTATAAGCCTGCTCTGAGGCCAATACCACCTCGTATTTTTCTCGCACCGCATCTACTCGTTCCTGGTATCGTTTCTTTGCTTCATTCAATGAGTCATAGCGGCACAAAAACTTAGTGATATAACACCAGGTGTACGATTCTTCAGTCATGAAACCTCAATTGTCGTGGGCTAATTGTTGGTGGGGAAATTCTGGGGTTTGGTTTCCTGATGCGGATACCAGTGTGGCACTTGTACGGCTGGGGAATGTTGGTGATGCTCCATCCGGGTAGTCTAGTTCCAGCAGGTGAGCAACCATGTGGGGGTTGGTGTCATTGGGAATGGTGATGATGGCGGTGAAGACGAATGTGTCGTATTCTTCTTCCCTGCATGTGGGCTCTGGGTGGGAGGCAATAAGCTCGGCAAATAGTGGTGGGGTGGAGAGTCGGTAAGCATGTTCGGCTACGAGAACCACATCGTAGTTTTGTCTTACTTCGGTGATGCGCTCGTGATAGCGTCGTTTAGCTGCATGAAGCAGACCGTATTGAGTGACGAAAATGGTGTAATAGCACCAGGATTGTGTCATAGCGATCCTTAATTTTATACGTCTTCGCATTCGGGGTCTTCATAGCCCGAGGGTGTCATGTGGATGAGTCGGGTGCGACTGGGGAAAACCGCCGGGAACTCATGCACATAGTCCAGTTCTAGAAGGTTCATTACATAAAACCAAAGATCATCAATGCCGCTTTCGCTGCGTTCGGGAATGTTGACGATTGTGGTGAGAGTGAAGGTTGAGTAGTTTTTCTTTTCGGCTTCGGACGGAGGTTCGTCGAAACCGATGAGCTCACTGAGAAGCGACTCGAACATGTAGTCAACATGCCCCAGGTCAAGGACTTGTTCTGATGCGAAAACAATATCATAGCCGCATCGCGTTGTGGTGAATAACCGTTCCTGGTAGCGTTCTTTTGCCGCTGCAAGGGAATCGTAGTGACATACGAAAATGGTGATATAGCAGTAGGTATTGATTGGTATGGTGGATTGATTCGACAATGGTTGTGCCTTAACTTTTTCTATCTATCATTAGGGATAGTCAGGCTGAAACTCAACTACCCATAAATGTAAGAAGGACTGCTATTGGAAGGTGAAGCCTGGAGTTTCCTGACCGGTAGGGGACATCGTTATTACCCGAGTATGGCTAGGAAAAACCGCGGGAAATTCGTCAGCGTAATCCATTTCCAAGAGATCGATTAACCCCCAAGCGGCATCGTCATTGTCATCTTTAGGAACGCTGACGATGGTGTTAACCATGAAAGTTGAGTATTCTTCTTTTTCCTCTTCTGATAATGGCTCACCAAAAGCAACAATCTCTTTCAACAAAAGTTCGAAAAGCATATCTGATTGCCCAAGGTTATAGACTTGTTCAGAAGCTAAAACAACTTCATACTTTTTTCGTGTTTCACTTAACCGTTCCAAATATCGTTGCTTGGCTGCTGGCAGCGCATCAAACCGACATACAAAGCAGGAGATGCAACACAAAGAAATAGATTCTTGAACAGTCATGATTATCTCTTTTCTAGACTGGGTTCATACCCGTGCCCGCCTAATCGGGAAACAAATGTGTGAGCTTCCTTGAGCAGAATGTCGTAGTTATCACTATTACCAAAAACAAGTCTGGCGATTGCATTACCGGCACCAAACTCATGAACCCGGCGTCTTACTGTGAGGCATGATTCAAATAGTATTTCCCAATTTCTTCCCGCGTCAACACCTATACCCCAATGTTCATCAACATTTTCATGCGTATCCATAGAAGCTTATTCGGTGTCCATACACATGGCTAGTCTTTGGGAGTAAGGAAAGGCAAGCTAGATGGCATGTATTTCCGATTTTTCATCTGCTAGTGCAGATAAGTTTTCCCAGCGACCAAATAGCTTTACCATAAGGAAAACCATGGCATACTCAATACATAATTTTTTGCGAAAAACAACGGAAAAAACCAAGGCCTTGGACCAAATGGCTTCGTATATTCGCCAAAACACCGACATGAAGGTCTATCTTTTCCTTAACCTGGACAACTATGCGGATTTTGAAGCGATTCAGGAACACTATCATGGGCGCATCAAATGGGTTGTTAATAGTGTTGAAACGTGTCCTTTTGGGTTCCTGGAATCTTGTCCATTTTATGGGCTTGTGGAATTCGATGGGAAAGACGCCAATATTGATCCCGGCGGTGCATTTTACTCCACGCTTACTTCCTTTGAAGGTACAGTCATAATGGCCGATATAGTTGATTTCTCTGAGAAAGCCAAAGAGATTTTAGCCCCAAACGCTGCTGATTTCCCAGAATCTTTCGATGACTATTTACGCATGATTCAAGAGCAAGACGATGATCCAGATCCTATCGAAGCTGATTTACTAACAGCTGGTGCGTCATTGGTTTATTCACTAGATCTTTCTGACACTGTATCTGGTGATGCCCCAGGAGAACTCTTTCTTTCAGAAAGCGTATGTATCGGTGACACACGTGGGGAAGCACTCATGTACCAATTCTTCGATCCTAACAATGCTGACCAATAATCACCTGTGTTGAGTAATGGCGCTGAACTGCAGATTACGGGAATTTTCCACCCCCGAACACACTTGTTACCTAATGCATCCCGGAAACTCCCGAAACCTCCTCCTTTTCTTGGTCTTCCTGATCCCGGTGCTGCAAATGGTAGAGGGCTCCCTGTTCGGCCAGTAGGTCGGCGGGGCTGCCTTGTTCCACGATTCGACCCTGGTCCATGACCGCCACCCAGGTGGAGTCGGTGATGTTGTCCAGGTCGTGGGCGATTTCAATGATAGTGGCATCCGGGTGGGCTGCGTGCAGCCGGCGGCGCACCTCGGCAGCAAGGGCGGGGTTGAGGTGGGCGGTGAACTCGTCAAGCACCAGCACCCGGCCGCCCCGCAGGAGCGCTTGAGCCAGGGATAATCGTTGCCGTTGACCCCCAGAAAGCGCGCTGCCACCCTCCCCCACCGGGTCTGCCAACCTAACCTCTTCGTCCAGGCAGGCCACCCAGAGGGCGGCCAGCAGGTCGGCATCGGTGGCGGTGGGCTGGGCCAACCGGAGGTTGTCGGCCACAGTGGTGTTCATAGCCCGAATGTCCTGGGTGACCACCGCCACGGCGGCCCGGAGGGAGTCGAGGTCGTATTCCCGGTGGTCACGGCCGTCGATAAGCACAGCGCCGTCGTCAACATCCCAATAGCGTAGTAGGAGTTTCGCCAGGGTAGATTTGCCGGAGCCTGTGGTGCCCACCACGGTCACCCATGCGCCGGCGGGCACGGCCAGGTTCACCCCCGTGACGACCGGCCGGGGGCTGCCCACATAGGTATAGGACACGTCGCACCATTCCACGCTCAGGCCGGGTCCGTGTGGCGCCAACTGGGCGGACCCGGAGGTGGGGGCGAGTCCGGCGTGGGAGAGCATCCACACCCGGCGGGCGGCTGCGAGCGACTGGGAGAGGTGATTACCCAGGTCGGCGACCTCGTTTACCATGTCCCAGCAGCGGAGCACCGCAAACATGGCGGCCACGGTGACGGGCAGGTTGTCGGTGGCCGGCAGCAGCATGAACAGCACCGCGAGCCGGGCTGCGGCCACCGCCCCAGTGCGGGCCCCTACCAGGGCGCTGCGGCGCACATAATCGTGTTGCAGGGGTATTTCTAATTCGGATAGTTCGCGGTGGCGGCGTTGTTCGGCATCGTACCCGATGACTTCGGCGACCCCACCCACGGAGTCGGTGATGTGTTGGGCGAGGGCGCCGCGGCGGCCGGTGACGCGCACGGCGAACCGGTAGGCGCTGGTGTCAATGGTGATGAGGGTGACGATCAGCAGGATAATGGCGGCGATGAGCCCCTGCCAGGGGGCGATGACGGCCACGCATGCGACCACGCAGGTGGGGACGATGATGGCGGATATGACGGGGGCGGTGGTGTGGGCGAAGAACACCTCGATTTGGCTGATATCGCGGGTGAGCCGGGTGAGCATGTCGCCGCTGCCCACGGCCCGGTTTCCGGTGGCGGACACGATGGCGGGGGCTTGGGGGTAGATGTCGCGGAAGACCCGCACCCGGATGAGTTCGAGGGCCTTGAACGCAACAAGGTGTCCGAAATAATGTTCGAGATACCGGAGGAAGGCTTTGGCGAGGGCCGCGACAATCATAAAGCCGATCACGACCGGAATGCTGGGTGGGTTCGCCCCGCCATCACTGTCAACAGCCCCCATGGCGACGGCGTGCGCGACCAGCGCGTAGACGGGGACCACATAAAGGAGTATGCCGAGCACTTGGTTGGCGATGCGGCAGAGCGTGGAAACGCCCAGTGGGGCCAGGACCGGCCGGGTGATGCTAATAAGCCAGGTGACGAGTTGTTTAACGGTGGGTTCCATGGTGTTCTGCAAGGGTGTTGTCGGCGGTGAGGGTGCCGTTATTGACGGTGATGATGTGGTCCATGTGCCGCAGGGTGGTGGTGCGGTGGGTGACCATGATGAGGGTGTGGTCGCGGCCCAGGTCGTCGATGGCGGCAAGAATTTCGCGCTCGGACGCCAGGTCGACGTGGGAGGTGGGCTCGTCAAGCAGGATAATGCGCCGCCCAGAAATAATCGCACGTGCGAGCGATATCCGTTGTGCTTGGCCACCGGAGATGCCGAGGCCTTGCTCGCCAAGTTGGGTGTCGAGCCCGCTCGGCATGCGGCGAATCTCGTCGGCAACGCGGGCGCGTTCGAGCGCGGCCCACATGTCGGCCTCGGTGGCTTCAGGGCGGGCGATGCGCAGGTTGTCGGCGATGGTGCCGGTGAACAGCCAGGTGGTTTGCGCCACGCTTGCCGACGCCTCCCGCAGCGTGACCTGCCCGCTTCGGGGAATAAGATCGCCACCCATGAGGGCCAGGAGCGTGGATTTACCTTGGCCGCTCCGCCCGATGATCCCCACCCGCTCGCCGGGGGCGATGGTGAGGCTGATGTGGGAAAGCACATCCCGGTCGTCGTAGCCGAACGACAGGTCGGTGATGGACACCGCGGCCTCTTGGTGGGGGTCGATGGAAACGTCCCGGCGACGGGCCTTGCTGCGACCACGGAGGAAGCCGAAAATGCCGCGCTGGGCGCCCAGCCCGCTCATGCCCACATAAAAGAAGGCGCCCACCTGGTCCATGGGCTCCAGGAGCAGAATGCTCAACCCCATGATGGCGATGGCCTGGCCGGTGGTGAGGGCAGTGCTGCTCAACACCAGGTAGGCGGTAGTGGTGACCACGGCCAGGTAGAAGGCAGCATCCATGACAAACAAGATGAGCTGGTTGCCCTTGAGGAGCCGCATGACGGCCTGCCGGTTGCGTTCCCCGGTCGCGGCCAGCTGGTCGGAGATTCGGCCGGCGGCACCCAATAATTGGAGGGTGCTGAGCGATTTCAGGGCGTCCATGTAGGCGGCGGCCAGGGCCTTTCTGGCGTCCTGGGAGCCGGAGGACACCGTGGAAATGATCTTGCGGAAGCCACAGATGAGGAGCGGCACGATGACGAGCATGCCGAGCAGGATGAGAGCGATGCGCCCGGACATGGTGCCGATCACCCCCAGCACCACCAGGGGTGCAGTGAGGGAGGCGACGACTTGGCCAACGAATCCCACCCGGAGAGCCATCATCTTTTCGCTGGATTCGGTGGCAAGCGACACCACGGCCCCGGTGCTGTCCACCGGTCCGCTGGTGAAGACCGCATCAATGATGCGGTGCCGGATTCGGGATTCTTCGGCAATATGACCCCGGGCCACCACCATGGTGCGGATCATGATGGTGGTAAACGTGAGGATCACTCCCCACAGAATCAGCTCGCTGCCACCCCCATCAATGACGGCCCCGGCCCCCATGATGGATAATGACATTCCCACGACGGAAAGCCAGGTCAAAGGCACCGAACAGACAATGGTGAACCGGGCTTGAGCACTGAGCCGATAGGGAGGTTTGGATTGCCTAACTTGCATAGTTTTTAATGATATCTGGCCGGCAATCACCCCCACCCTTACCCCAACTTTAGGTTAACCACCCTCATCCTCCAATAGTTTTAGGGCCGTCAATCATAATGATTGACGGCCCTTATTGTGGAGCATAGGAGAATCGAACTCCTGACCTTCTGCTTGCAAAGCAGATGCTCTACCAATTGAGCTAATGCCCCATGTTCCAGTGGGCCTAGCAAGAATCGAACTTGCGACCTCATCGTTATCAGCGATGCGCTCTAACCGACTGAGCTATAGGCCCCGGGGAACGAGATAGAACTTTACCCAGTATGACCGGGACTTGGCAAATCGCCTGCTCGGGGCCTAGTTTCGCCTGCGTTACAGCGTCGTAAAGCTATTCTACTCTGCTTCGTAGCGGAGTGTCACGCGAATGCCGCCAAACAAATCCACCACCGCGTTATACAGCACCGCCGTTAGCGGGGCGAGCGCGGAGAAAAAGATAGCAAAAATAGCGCCAATGAGTGCCACCAGGGACATCACCACGCCAAACGATAGGGTTTGGTCGCCGCCCACGCCACCAATAACCTGATTGACCTGGTCCCACACCCCAAACGCCGCCATGCCTAAATAGAGCACCACAGCACAAATTATCCAGGCCGCCAGGCCGATGATAGAGAGCGAAAACGCCGTGCGGAACGCCGACATCGGGGCAATACGTTGCACCGTGTATTCACGAGTAGCCATTAATCTTCTTCCTCAATGGTTTCTTGCTTAGGAGCGCGCGACTTGGCAGTAGCCACGGCTTCTGCTTCCTCCTCGCCTTCGCCCTCAACATTACGGTCGATGGCAAGGAGCTCAATGCCGTCTTCTAGATTAACCAAACGAACTCCCATTGTGGCACGAGAACTTGGTCGGATTTGGTTTACTTCCGTCCGAATAACCCCGCCGGCGGAGGTAATGGCAAAGATTTGGTCGTCATCATCGACCGCTAACGCGCCAATCAATTTGCCCCGTTTCGGGTTGTATTTGAATGTCACAACACCGACCCCACCCCGGCCTTGCACGGAATATTCGTCCATCGACGTCCGCTTCCCGTAGCCGCCGGCGGTCGCCACCAGAAGATACGAACCGTCCCGAACCACCGTCATGGCGAGCAGATGATCGTCACCCCGGAATCGCATCCCCTTTACCCCCGCCGTCGACCGACCCATGGGGCGCAACTGTTCATCGTCGGCGCTAAACCGAATGGATTGACCTTCCTCAGACACCAACAATAAATCGTCCTCATTGGAGCACAGCGAAGCACCAATGAGCTTGTCCCCCTCATTCAGGTTAATCGCAATCAACCCGCCGGAACGAGCCGATTCATAGTCAGACAACCGGGACTTTTTCACCCGGCCCTGAACCGTCGCCAACACCAGATAGGGGGCGTCCTCATAGCTTTGAATCTGAATGACCTGAGCAATCCGCTCCTCCGGCTGGAATTCCAGCAGGTTCGCCACGTGCTGCCCACGGGCCGTCCGGGACGCCTCCGGCAACTCGTAGGCCTTCAACCGGTACACCCGACCAAAATTGGTGAAGAACAGAATCCAGTCGTGGGTGGAGCACACAAAGAAGTGCCGCACCACATCGTCCTGCTTCAGCTCGGCGCCCCGCACCCCCTTGCCGCCGCGGCGCTGCGACTTATACGCATCCACCTTGGTGCGCTTCGCATACCCCGTGGACGTGATGGTGACCACCACGTTTTCGCGGGCGATCAGGTCTTCTTCGGTCACGTCGCCGGTGGCGGCAATGATTTGCGACCGGCGATCATCGCCATATTTGTCTACAATCTCTTTCAGTTCATCGCGGACAATGGTGCGCTGCCGGCCCGGGGAGGCCAGAATGTCCTTCAGGTCGGCAATGATCGCCTCAATCTCGGCGAGCTCATCAATGATCTTCTGGCGTTCCAGGGCGGCTAGGCGCCGCAGCTGCATGGCGAGAATCGCATCGGCCTGCACCTCGTCGATAGTGAGCAGGTCGATAAGGCCGCGGCGGGCAACATCCACGGTTTCCGACCGGCG
The DNA here is from genome assembly GCF_011612265.2 of Corynebacterium matruchotii. Taxonomy (NCBI): domain Bacteria; kingdom Bacillati; phylum Actinomycetota; class Actinomycetes; order Mycobacteriales; family Corynebacteriaceae; genus Corynebacterium; species Corynebacterium matruchotii. Next base: position 2,661,797 of record NZ_CP050134.2, read on the forward strand.
GATCAGCGCAATGACCTCGTCCAACATGTCGAGGGCCTTCACCAGGCCACGCAGAATGTGGGCCCGCTTCTCCGCCTCGTCCAGGCGATACTGGGTGCGGCGCACAATAACTTCGATCTGGTGGGCCACATAGTAGCGGAGCATCTGATCCAGCCGGAGCGTGCGCGGCACCCCATCAACGATCGAAAGCATGTTCGCACCGAAGTTGGTTTGCAGCTGGGAGTGCTTATACAGGTTGTTGAGCACCACGCGCGGCACGGCATCCCGCTTAAGCGTGACTACGATGCGCATGCCCACCCGGTCGGAGGATTCGTCCTCGATCTTGGAGATGCCGGCAAGTTTGCCGTCCCGCACCTGCTCGGCGATACTGGAGATCAGATTATCCGGGTTGACCTGGTAGGGAAGTTCGGTAATCACAATGGTTTGCCGGCTGCCCTCCTCCTCGATGCTGGTCACGCCGCGCATGCGGATGGAACCACGCCCGGTGGTGTAGGCGTCCTTGATGCCCTGGGTGCCAACGATGAGGCCGGCGGTGGGGAAATCGGGGCCCTTAATGTGCTCCATGCAGGCTTCCAGGGCGGTGGCGTCGTCCGCATCCGGGTTTTCCAACAGCCAATAGATGGCATCGGCCAACTCCCGCAGGTTGTGCGGGGGAATGTTGGTGGCCATGCCTACGGCAATACCGTTGGAGCCGTTCATGAGCAGGTTCGGCACCCGGGACGGCAAGATGTCGGGTTCCATGGTTTTGCCGTCGTAGTTGGGGGAGAAATCCACGGTGTTTTCGCGGATGTCCCGCACCATTTCCATGGCGAGCGGGGTGAGGCGACACTCGGTGTACCGCATGGCGGCGGGGCCGTCATTACCGCGGGAACCAAAGTTGCCCTGGCCGTCGACCAGCGGGTAGCGCATATTCCAGTCCTGGGCGAGCCGCACCAGGGTGTCGTAGATAGCGGAATCACCGTGCGGGTGGAATTGGCCCATGGTGTCCGACACGGGCCGGGCGGACTTGACATAGCCGCGGTCGGGCCGATAGCCAGAGTCATACATGGCGTAGAGGATACGGCGGTGGACGGGCTTCAGGCCGTCCCGAACCTCCGGCAGCGCCCGACCCACAATGACCGACATGGCGTAGTCAATGTAGGAGGTTTGCATCTCCTCGTTGAGGTCGATGGGGAGAATACGATCATAATCACTCACAGCATCCCATGATACCGCGTGCCCAATCAGTGGTATCATAGTGATACCATGGCCATGACACTTCGACTAGATTCTCACCAAGATCGCGCCCTCTCCCTGCTTGCCGACGCCTGGGGTTGCAGCAAGCAAGAGGCCGCCGTGCGCGCCATCGTGGTCTCCGCCCAACGCACGCTTGCCGACGCCCACATCGCCCAACTCGCGGAAACCATTATCCCGGAGCAGGCCGTGTTGGCGGCCCGAATTCGGAGAAACCGCGGGTAAGCCATGGGTTTTCCGTCGTTAAGCGGGGAGCAATTGCTCATTATCGCGGACGTGTTTTGCGCGGAATACGACGTGGACGTGGCGGATTTTTCGGCGCTGTATGCGGCGGCGAGTGTGACCCGGGCGCAGTTTTCCGGCATTCGCGTGCATACCCCCGACACGGTGGGGCCGGCGCTGGCAGCGACGATCATCAAGCTGGCCCCGCTCACGGACCGCAATGCGGAGTTCTCGGAGCAGGTGCTGCTGGTATACCAGGCCTACCTGGAGCTCTTCGGCTAGTGTACTCAGACACTCCATTCGTGGCACTTTTAGCCGCCGCACTAGTGATACCGCCCAAAATAACCCGGGAAATGTCTAATTATATGCAGGTAGCACCTGTGATCCGGCTGGCAATTCGGTAAGTTTTTCCGGTGTATTGCGCTATCTGGGATAACTCCTGTAACATTTGTGACAGTTGTGATTACAGTTAATTAGAGTGGCCTTTGGTGACTGCAATCTATCGTTATCGTCCCCTATAATCGCTAGGAGTGTTACTTAAGAACTGTGGCGGAAGAATTGCAACAAAACGATCGCAATCGTTGGTAACGCTGACATTGCGGTCGTTTTTTCTTTATTCTTGTCACTAGATCTCAGGCCACGTTTTTTATCTTTAGAAAGGATATTTGTATGTCTGATCTTTCTGTTCTTCTCGGCGATCAGCGCGAAAAAGTCGCAGCCGAGCTAGCAGAAGTTGCAGAGTCCGCCATCGACGATGCCGGCATTGCTGTCAAGACCGGTTTCGGTGCCGCCAAGTTGGCGGACAAGAATATTGCTGCTAGGGGCGTCAACCGGGTTCTCCCGGAGCTGCTTGAAGCTCTGCAACCTCGTTGGGCAGAATACGAGGCTTCCGATGTGGAAGACTTCGGCACCTACCTCAACACCCACTCTGATGCTGCGATTGCCGACATCTTGGCTGTTGCTGATGCAAACGTCAAGAAGGCCGACAAAGCTACCCTGGAGAAGATCTACGACAAGGTGCGCCCCAAGGCTGCTAGCCTGATGAAGCCGCATGTTCCCATGCTTGGCGACATCCTCGAAAAGCACATGAAGGCCGCCTAATTAGGCCCCGCCTAACCTAGCTAAAGCCGACCCTGGTTTTCTTCGGTGAACCCGGGTCGGCTTTTGCATCCCCTCGCTTTACGACGCCCACCTCCCGGCCCGCCAGCCCCAGCCCCACCGCCCCAGCCCGCAGCACATCTGATAGCTGCGAAACCCCGTTCAATCCCCTCTCCCAAGCCACCCACAACCGGTTTCGCGGCTATCAAACCTGCTGCAAACTGCAACACCCCACGCAGCACATTATCTAAGCGGGGTTTCTCCCGAAAACTTCTCCCCCAGGAGCCCGCAAACCGGGATTGTCAGCTTAGAATCAGTGCAGCACCGACAGTAGCAACTCTGATAGCTGCGAAACCTCCAAATCCCCCGAATTCCATGTCCTCTAAACAAGGTTTTGCAGCTATCAAACCAGCTACATCAGACATAAGGCACAGCACATTATCTAAGCTGACAAACCGATTGCAGGAATCCCACATTCACCCACCCAAGCCAAAACCCCGCTTAGAACATCTACAGCCATTGTCCACTGCAAAAGTACTAAGCGGGGTTTCTCCCCCAAGGCCCATCTGAAAGAAACAAATCATGGGGTTTGCCAGCTTAGAAAACGTGCTGTTCACTCGGTAAACGAAACCGCTTCTCCCGCACCCCCGCTTAGAACATATACGGCAACGATGACCGCACATCTGATAGCTGCGAAACCCCCAAACCTCCCGGATTCCATGTCTCCTAAACAAGGTTTTGCAGCTATCAAACCTGCTAAGCTGATAAACCCACCGCCCCCATTGCTGCTGCACATTATCTAAGCGGGGTTTCTCCCGAAAATCCTCCCCTGCACCACCCATAACCAGGATTGTCAGCTTAGCATCCATACAGCCCAGCCGGCAGCACTTCTGATAGCTGCGAAACCCCGTTCAGGCGGTCTCAAAAGTGGGGACTTCGGAGGTTTCGCAGCTATCAAACCCGATACACCGCCCCGCAGCACATGTTCTAAGCTGACAAACCGATTGCAAGAATCCCGCATTCCCCCACCCAAGCCAGAAACCCCGCTTAGATAATGTGCAGCAAGGCAAAGGTGTTGTGCTTCAGAACAGCTAAGCGGGGTTTCTGGTGCCAGTGGTCCCGGGTGTGGGCATGCACACCCGGGAGGGCGTCGTAAAGCGGCGGGGGCTTGCGTGTAACGTAACGTCGCACTTTATAGTGAAGGCATGAACGCTTATCCGATTGAGATTTCGCAGCTCAGCAAGGATTTCGGGAAAACCCGGGTACTCAACAACGTCAACCTCACCGTCACCGCAGGCACAGTCCACGGATTCCTCGGACCCAACGGCGCCGGCAAATCCACCACCATCCGCTGCCTCCTCGGACTCATCCACCCCACCACCGGAACCCTCCGCATCAACAACACCGACCCCACCAAAACCACCATCCACAACGTCGCCTACGTCCCAGGGGATGTAGAACTCTTCCCCAACCTCACCGGCAACCAAGTCCTCGACACCCTCGCCAAACTCCGACCCACCAGTGACAACAAGAAAAAACGCGCCGAATACATTGAACGATTCAAACTCGACCCCACCAAAAAAATCCGCACCTACTCCAAAGGCAACCGGCAAAAAGTCATGCTCATCGCCGCCTTCGCCGCCAACGTCGATATCCTCGTCCTCGACGAACCCACCTCCGGACTCGACCCACTCATCGAACAAACATTCATCAACATTGTTCGAGAACGCCGCAACGAAGGCGCAGCAATCCTACTGTCCAGCCACATCCTCTCCGAAGTCCAAGAACTCGCCGACGACATCAGCATCATCCGAAACGGCACCATCGTCGAATCCGGATCCTTGAAACAACTCGCCCACATCCGCGGCGTCCGAATCCGCGCCACCAACCCGGACTACGACCACATCCACGAACAAGACAGCGTCAACCCCACCCTCCAACACCTCATCGACCAAGGCGCATCAAACATCACCATCACCCCCGCCAGCCTCGAAGAACTCTTCCTCGAATTCTACCAAGACGGACAAGGCAAACCCGCCCAGCAACAGGAAGCCCAAGGCAACCAAAACCAACAACAAGGAGGGGCCAGCCATGCTTAACCTCATCCAAATCCACCTCCGCACCCACCGCTTCTTCCTCCTCGCCTGGCTCACACCACTTGTGCTGCTGGCCGCCACCTCACCGGGAACATATATCAGCAGCTACCCGGACGAAGGTTCGCTGGCCGCGGTGGGGGCTTCCATGCGCGGAACGCTGGGGCCGGTGGTGCTCTATGGCACCATTCCGGAACCATTCAACTATGCCACCTGGACTTCCTGGAAAACCATATCGTGGCTGATTATTCTTGCCGCCATCATGAATATTCTCCTGGGTTCCAGCGTGTCCCGGGGTTTAGAGGAAAGCGGCCAGGCGGAACTGCTGCAATCTAATGGCCTCTCCGCCGGAGTACTTCGCCGCGCCGCACTCACCGTCACCATCCTCACCAGCGTCTTGTGGGGCGTGCTGGTGGCAGTCAGCCTGTGGGCGAATTCCGCTCTTTCGGACCAGTTCACGCTGAAGGGAAGTCTGATCGACGGGGGCGTGTCGCTCATGAGTGTCGGCTTCTTTGGTCTCCTGGCCATTCTTGCCGGGGAGGCCTTCGGTTCGGTACGTGCGGCCCGACAAGCATCGCTCTTGGTGCTACTTGTTTCGTTTGGTGTGCGGATTGTTGCCGATGTGTATCACCAGCATTGGCTGCGGTGGCTCACGCCTGTCGGATGGTTTGAGGTGGTCAAACCCTACGAGCACGATGGGGACCGGTGGGCGCCGCTGCTGGTATTTGCCCTGGTACTCGCCCTCATGGCCCTGCCCACCGTGATGGTCAAGCGGGATCTGCATTCCCAATGGGTGCAACCCCAACCTCGCAAATACCGGGCCGCCGGCTGGGGCCCGTGGTCACTCTGGTGGCGACTCCAAGGCCCCATGGCCGCCTGGTGGGCGGTCGCCATTGCGGTGGTCTCCATTGGACTGTCTGCCATGACCGGGGAAATGTCGGACATTTTCACGGAATCCCCCGGCACCTCGGAGCTTTTCAACCAAATCGCCCCAAACATCCAGGATCTGCGGGATGTATACGCCCAGCTGATGGCGATCATGGTGGGAATCCTGGCCTGCTGCATGACCGTCCAATTAGTGTTGTCCCTGCATAAGGACGAGAATCAGGGCCTGCTCACGTTGGCGCTCACCACCGGCCAATCCCGGCGCGCAATGTTTCTGCGGAATTTCTGCTATGCCGCGCTGGCAGCTATTTTCGCGGTAGTCCCTACGGCGTTTCTTTCGGCGATGGCAGCAAGTGCGGATTCCCGGGTATCGTCGGAGCATTTTGGCACCGTGGTGTGGTCCACGCTTGATGTGCTTCCGCCAACGATCATGTGTTGCGGGTTTGCGGCATTGTGCGTGGCGTTGTGTGTGACGGCGAAGACTAGTGCCGTGGCGATGACGATGGTGTGGCTGCCGGTGGCGGTTTCGGGTTTCCTGTCGTTTTTCGGGGAGTTGTTGAAGTTAGATAAGTGGGTGTTGGATTTGTCGGTGTTTGCGTGGGCCCCACACACGGTGGATCATTATCGTGGCGCGATTGTGCTGTTAGCGATTGGGCTAGGTTCCCTGCTAGTTGGCACTATAATGTTTAGCAAACGGGATGTGGTGGTATAGGTATTATGCGTGTTTCAGATGCAGCAAAGATTGCCGGGTGTAGTGTGCGTACGGTTCGGTATTACCATAATTTGGGGTTGTTGCCGGTGCCGACGAAGCAGCGGGGGCCGTGGCGGGATTATGAGTTTGCGGATGTTGCCCGGTTGATTCAGATTCGGAGTATGGCGCAGGCGGGCATGCGGTTGGATGATATTCGGTTGGAGTTGTCGGCGGCAGAGACCGCGGTGATGGCGGCGGTGCCGGCCCCTGCTGCCGCTTCAACGCAGCTTGTCGACGCACCCACCGCCACCCCTGCCGCAGGTACCACCGCCCCCACCGACCCCGCCGACTGTGACTGCGAGATTTACGATCAGACACTGCGTAGCCTGGACCAGCAGATCGCTAAGTTGCAGCAGCAGCGGGCGCGGTTGTTGGAGATGAAACAGCAGGCCAGGATGAAGTCGCCGCCGTTATCAAAGACTGTTCACGACCTGTATATGGAGGCAGAGGAAATCCTCAAATCTGAACAGGAATTCGAAGCCTTGGAGTTTATACAGCGGAAGCATAAGTTGGCGATTTTGTTTTCCGAGTTGGGGTTTTTCAAAACCTCCTTCGACAACCGGGCCCAGCAGGTGGATCCGCGGCTCATGGCGGAGATTTCAAAGCGTTTGGTGCGGCTTCAGCAGGATGATTGGACCATGGCCGATGTGGAGAACCTGGTGGAGTATGCGGTGGCAATGGATAAGAGTGTGCCGCCGCTCACGGGCATGGCATACCAGTTGACGCGGCGGTTTTTATCGAGTCAGACGGCGGAAATGTTGTGTGTGGCGGCCTACCCGGAGCCGGGGATGAAGGCGTTTATCCGCCTGGGGTTTGCCCGGTTTCGCACCATTTACGTATAAGCTGTCCGGATTCATCATACCTGGGTCGGAGTTGAGTTTTCCGACCCGGGTCCGATTATTTTCCCAGCTCATGCGGGCAGAATGAAGTTCATGAGTAAGAATGAGAATGTGTCCGCAGTGGACTTGGTAAAGCGTTATGGCGAGGGGGCCACCCAGGTGACAGCATTGGATAATGTCAGTTTGACGGTGGAGAAGGGAACATTCGTCGCCATCATGGGCCCGTCGGGGTCGGGGAAGTCGACATTGATGCAGTGCATGGCCGGGTTGGATACGGTGGATTCGGGTCAGGTGTTTATTGGGGGCACCGAGATCACGAGGATGCCGGATCGGGAGCTCACCAGGCTGCGTCGTCAGCATGTGGGGTTTGTGTTTCAGCAGTTTAATTTGGTGCCCACGTTGACGGCCCAGCAGAACATTGTGTTGCCGCTGACGTTGGCTCGTCGCAAAGTTGATGAGGCGTGGTTTGCCAGCGTGGTGGAAACGTTGGGGATTGCCCAGCGGGTGCAGCATAAGCCGCATGAGTTGTCGGGCGGCCAGCAGCAGCGGGTGGCGATTGCGCGGGCGTTGGTGGCCCGGCCGACCGTGGTGTTTGCGGACGAGCCGACGGGTAGCCTGGATTCGCATTCCGGCACCGAGGTGCTGCGGGTTTTGCGGGAGAGTGTGGTCAATTTTGATCAGACGGTGATTATGGTGACGCACGATCCAGTGGCTGCGTCGTATGCGGATCGGGTGGTGATGCTTGCCGACGGCCGAATCGTGGAGGAGCTTACCGCCCCGAGCCTGGACGACATCATGAATGCTTTGCGACGTGTGGATGTGGCGGTGTAACCGATGAAGTTCCTGCTTTTGTCTTCGATGCGGAACCACCTGGGCCGCCTGCTTGCGACGGCGTTGGCGGTGGTGTTGTCGGTGGCGTTTATTGTCACCACGCTTATCACTATGGCTTCGTACACGGATTCGATAACGAAGTCGTTGACTGCCGAATTGGCCAACACTGATGTATGGGTGGGGCCCCAACCGAATGCTCTCAACAACGAGTTGGAGCGGAAACTGGTCAAAGATGTGGAGAAGATTCGGAAGCTGCCGGGTGTGGCTGCCGTCAGTCCCCGGACCATGGCCATGGGCGAAGTCAACCATGATGGTCGCCGAAGTAATGCCCGGCTGCTAGCGCAGGTGGACCCCAGTTTGCAGTGGAATTCCTTGACCCGGGGCGAGTGGCCTACCAAGCCGGATGAGGTGAGTATTTCTGAGGGCACTGCGGAGACCATGAAGGTGTCGGTGGGTGACACGATGGTCATCACGCCGCTGGGTGTCTCAAAGCCGGTGACGGTGCGGGTTGTGGGGATCACATCTGGTTCGTCTGCCATGGATATGGGCATTCCGGTGTTGACGCTCACCCATGAGGGGTTGACGGCGTTGCAGTCGCCGACGATGGCGACAACGGAATTGCTTGTGCACGCCACTCCCGGAACAACCACGCCCGAGTTGGTTTCCAGCATCAAGCAGACGGTTTCAGACGAGAATCTTCAGGTGTTGACCCGGGAGGAGGCCGCGGATCGGCAGGTGAAGCAGCTGTCAGGCAGTAGTTCTTCCCTGTTGGCCATGCTGGCGGCGTTTGCGGGGTTGTCGCTGATTGTGGCGGGCTATGTTATCGCTAACACGTTCCAGGTTTTGGTGGCGCAGCGAATCAAGGAGCTGGCCTTACTGCGGTGTATTGGCGCCGAAAGCCGGCAGGTTCGAACGCTTATTCTTGCCGAGGCTGCCCTGGTGGGTTTGGTGGCGTCCGCTGTGGGAACCTTGCTGGGCATTGGGATTTCGGCCCTCTTTGTGCAGCTCGCCAAAGGGAGCGGTTTCACCATTGACCACCTGGTGGTTCCCGGCTATGCGCCGCTGGCTGGCCTAGTGGCGGGCACCCTGGCGACGGTGGCCTGCGCCTATGGGGCGGCCAGGAAAGCCACCCAGGTGCGCCCGATCACGGCGCTGCAGCCCATGGAGGCCACCACCCAGAACACGGTGCCGCGGGCCCGAATCATCCTGGGCAGCCTCCTGGTGCTGGCGGGCGTAGCAGGCCTGGTACTGGCGGCCCGGGGCACGGGTGGTGACGCCGCGATCTTCCTAGGAATCGGCGCCGGCATGGTCTGCCTGGTGGGCGTGCTCATGCTGGGCGCAGTGGTGCTGCCGCCACTGATCCACCGGGTGGGCATGCTGATCTCCCCGCTGGGCCCCACCACGGAGCTGGCCGCGGCGAATTCGATGCGGAATCCGCTGCGTACCGCGGCCACCGCCACATCCCTGCTGATTGGCGTCACCGTGCTAGTGCTGTTGGTGACGGGTATTACCTCCACTCGGGAGTCGATCACTTCGGAGATCGACACCCAACGGCCAATCGATTTGGTGGTGCGTACCACGGATTCGTTTACCCCAGCAGAGATCACCGGTATCAAGCAAACCCAGGGCATCACTGCCACTGCTTCTCTGGAGAGCGCCCCGATCACGGCAGCCACCTCCGGTGGGGACAAGAAGCTGATGGCCCAGGGCATGGACCAGGCCCAACTGGATCAGGTGCTGCACGCACCCAAGCAGTTAGCCCCCGAGCCGGGGCATATGAAGGCCAACACCAGTGATTTTCCGGGCATGCACAGCGGCGACACCGTGACCGTGTTTGGTGATACGGGTTCCCTGCCCGTAACCCTGGACCTATCCGACAAGGGCGAAAACGGGGCGGTTGCGTTGAACCAGGCCGACCTGGCCAAGCTCAGCACCAAATTGCACACCAACCAAATGTATATGAAGGTGGATTCCAGCTTGTCGGCGCAGCAGATCCAAACCATTGTGTCCGACCTGAATTCCCTGAACCCCCACTTCCAGGTTGGCGGCGGGGCGCAGGAGCGGGCCGACTATATCAAGATTTTGGATACGGTGCTGTTGGTGATGATTTCCCTGCTGGCGGTGGCCATTATCATTGCGATCGTGGGAATTGGTAACACCACCGCCTTGTCCATCATTGAGCGGCGCCGGGAGTCGGCCATGCTGCGGGCGGTGGGTCTGGAGCGCCGCCAGCTGGTGGTGATGGTGATGATCGAGGCCGCCCTGACCGCGGTGGTTGCGGCGATCTGCGGCACGATCCTGGGCGTGGCGTTCGGCTGGTCGGGCATTCTGTCCATCAGCGCTAGCATGGCGAAGCTGCCCCTGCACCTGTATGTGCCGTGGTCGCAGATTGGGTTGATCGTGGTTGGCGCCGGCGTGGCTGGGCTAGTTGCGGCCGCGTTGCCCGCCCTGGGAGCTTCTCGACGCCGACCCATCCAGGACCTAGCCACCATCTAAGACCTCCCACAATTCCCCGGCAATTGCTGGGGAATTTTTGCCCCAATATCGGGGTTTTCGCTAGTGCCGCCAGAACACTATTGCTAAGATAGGTGAAATATTCATATGAAACTGAAGGCGGGTCATCATGTCAACACTGTTCGATTCTTCCACCAAGCCCACGCTCAACATTGCTCTCAAGCGGCTGGCGTTCTACGGGATCGTGCTGGGTTTGGTGTCGCAAATCATGTCCGTTGTCATCAGCTTCATGACAGGTAGCGGCCGGTTATCATATGAAAGTTTCACCACCGGCCTGGGCCTGGCCCTTGGGTGTTCCATAGCGCTTCTGTTGGATGGCAAGGTCAATAACCACATCCGCACAGCAATAGCGGTCGTGCTTTCCATTGCCGCCATGGTGGGACTTACCTACGGTGCGAGTACGCTTTTCCATTCTTAAGGTTTGATCCCAACTACCTCTTATGGGGGGCATGCGACACGCGCATTGGTCACAAAAGCATAGCTCATTTTTAAAAAGTAGATAATACTTTAAAACGTGAAAACCATAAATATCCGCGCAACACTATTATGCGCATTCCTGCTCCTCGCCATCCCCATGGCGACGACTACTGTCGCCGGAGCGACTGACCTCTATGATGGCCCGCTCACCCCTATCGGATTTAAGATCGTGAACGGCAAAAGCACGGGAAACCCAATAACAATAAAAACCGAAGACCTCGTAAAAAGCCCGGGTTACACGCACACGGAATCCTCCCCTGGCACCTACACCACCCCCGAGGCTGTTATCGAAACGGATGACCGGGAACAGATCACCGACACCACCAAAACCCCCTACCGATGGCTGGGAAGGGTGGGCTTCACCATGGAGGATGGGCGCAAGAACAACTGCACCGGCTTCCTTGTCAGTAGCGATACGGTCGTCACCGCCGGTCACTGCGTGTCAGGGAAGGTGTCCGATATCACCTTCACCCCCGGTGTCAATGGGGACACCACCCCCTTCCCCACGGCGAAAGCCACCCAAATTTGGTACGACAATAAGGTTTTTCTGCCCAACCCCCAACAAGACTGGGGCGTTATCAAATTAGACACCCCAATAGGTGACAAGGTTGGGTGGTTCGGGATGGCTATCCCCAACGACGAGGACCTCATTGGCCGCCAAGCCACAGTGATTGGCTATCCAACCACTTACCCCGGCAAGCCGGAGGCAACCCTGTGGAAGGATCGCAATACCATCACGGGTATCACCCCGATAGAGATCACCCATATCATTGACACCACCCGGGGCCAATCCGGGGGCCCAATCCTGAGCGACACCAATACCGTGTATGGGATTCACAAGGGCGGCTCCGCCTACGCCAATGTGGGCAACCGCATGACCGCAGAGCTGTTCAACCTGATTGTCAACGTATCCAAGATGTAGACAACCACCCGGGCGGGCGTCGTCAAGCATCCACCACCATATGGCGGTAGCAGAAACCCGCAATGAGCTTGTAGTTTACCGCCCCAAACCGGATATTACTGGTTTTCCGCTCGTTTCCACCCCAACGCACGTACAATTATAGTCGCAACCAATGTTATCTATGTTGAAGCGGGAGACGTGTGTGATTATCTCGGCGTGGAATCAAGCGGGATTACGACCACATCCAGGCAGCCTATGCCTGGTAAAAACTGACTACGGGTATATTCCCGCCGGCGTGGTGCTCACGGACTCATACCTGGGTATGTGCCACCTGGTGCATTTTTACCGCACCATCATCACCAACCCTAAAGACACCTCCTATTTCCCGCTGGTGGAATCCAACGACCTATTGATACCGCCCATGGATATTCCCCGGCAGGCCTTTGATGCCTCCGGTTTCCTGGTGGTCAATAATCTGGAGGATGCCCCTGTGGCCCGGGTGCTGGACCACTACTATTTTTACGCCAACGGCGATAAATGGAACGTGGACGAGCGCGCCTTCGTCCCCATGGACAAGCCCGACGCCACCGGCACCCAATCCCCCATACCGCTCAAGCAGCGACTCATCTACGAAAAACTGCCCGGCGAGGACCGCAGCATTGGCGTGCACGAAATCCCTGCCGGCGCCTGGGTCTCCCCCAGTAGAACCGCTAACCTGGCCATGCTGGAGGAGGCGCTGGGCGAATCGCTCCGCTACTACGGTCTCCTGCGTGGCGCGGCCTCCCCACAGCTGGGGATTTCTTCCTCCCCCTACGAGCGTGCCGCCCAGGCGAAGGCGATCGACACGGCCTCCAGGGTGCACCTGGTCAGCACCGGTGGCGTTACCGCGCTGTATTTTGAGGCTCCGGGCCCGGAGTCGGTGGCGCAGATTATCCGTAACGCCGGGTTTGTGGGTAATGGTTATTTTTGGCATTCCCTCATTAAGTTTTATGCCGACCAGCGCGGTTTCTCCGACAAGGTGATTTTCGACCCCGAGGCCGGCATGTTCTCCGTGATTGGCACGTACGAAATCCTGGACCACCTGCGGGAAGTGATCGAGAGTTGGTTCAATAACCCCCAAAAACTTGCCGACATTATCAACAACGCCCAGGACAGCGACGTAGACTTCGACGACTAGCCCGCTTTACGACGCCCACCTCCCGGCACCCCAACCAACCCCAGCCCCGGCCACGGTTCACCACCTCACCGCCGGGGCTTTTCTCATCATGCCCACCAGGCCCAGCCACCACACACCCGCGTAGCACTTCTGATAGCTGCGAAACCCCGTTTAGCCCCTCCGCCCAAGCCACCTGCAACCGGTTTTGCAGCTACCAAACCTGCTACCCCAAGCGCAGCACACCTACTAAGCTGACAAACCCACCGAAACTATTCCCCCGCACCCCAGCATTCACCCAAAACCCCGCTTAGAATATCCGCTACCCCCGTCAGTTCCTGCTTCACATTATCTAAGCGGGGTTTCTGCTTCTGGTAGGCACCGGCACAGCCAAAATTCTGGGAAACCCCGCTTAGCACCCGCGCTACAACAATTGCCGCACATTTGATAGCTGCAAAACCCCCAAAAATCCCGTTTCTTCCACCTCCCGTAACCGGTTTTGCAGCTTAGCACCCTCCCTGCAATCCTGCTTCAGAAATGCTAAGCGGGGTTTCCGGTTCAAAGTCGTCTTCGGAGAGAACAAATTACTGGGTTTGTCAGCTTGGCGAGCCGGTCAACATCACCTGCGTTATGGTGTGATGGGGCTGCACATTATCTAAGCTGACAAACCACCTGAGGGAGTGCCAGTTTTATTCGCCCACACCGGAAACCCTGCTTAGAATATGCACTACCCTATCGGTTACTGCTGCACATTATCTAAGCGGGGTTTCAGTTTTGGGATCGTTGATGTTGTAGGGAAACGCCGGTTTATCAGCTTAGAAGATATGCTGCCAAGCTTTTTGGCATACGATAAACGCGCCTTCCGAATATGTATTCGAGTGAAATAATCACGCCCAGGATTACACCGCGCCGTGAGGCCTAGGACTCTTCTGCTAGAAATTCTTCCAGCGAAATACGAGTCCCATCGTCTTCGGCGCGGGCCTGACGCAGTGCTTCAACATCCGCACGCATTTCTAACTCGTCTAATAACTCGGCATCTTCAATGGGCACAATGACCGCCACCTTTTAATAACCATAGATTCTTCCTTTGTTTAGGATCTTGCAGAATCCCAAAGAAACACAATAAGTTTTGCTCCCCACAGATAACCATGGGGAGCAAAAGGCCATTCATTCTGTTACACGTCCAGGAAGCGCACGTCCTTGGCCTTGCGGGTGATAAATGACCGGCGAGCAGCCACGTCATCACCCATGAGGATGGAGAACAGTTCGTCGGCAAGCTGAGCGTCATTCATGTCAACCCGCCGCAGGATACGCACCTGGGGGTCCAGGGTGGTTTCCCACAGCTCGGAGGCGTTCATCTCACCCAAGCCCTTGTAGCGCTGGATGCCATCATCTTTGTTGATCTTGCGACCGGCGGCCAGGCCCTCGGCAAGCAGCTCGTCACGCTGGTTGTCGGAGTAGGCGAACCCGGGATCGCCCTTCGCCCATTTCAGCTTGTAGAGCGGTGGCTGAGCCAGGAACACGTGGCCCTCCTCGATCAGCTGGGGCATGAACCGGAACAGCAGTGTGAGCAACAGGGTCGCAATGTGTTGACCATCCACGTCAGCGTCGGCCATGAGCACGATCTTGCCGTAGCGGAGTTTTTGAATGTCGAACTCGTCGTGGATGCCAGTGCCCAGGGCAGTGATGATGGCCTGGACCTCGTTGTTTTTCAGCACCTTGTCCAGGCGGGCTTTTTCCACATTGAGGATCTTGCCCCGCAGCGGCAGGATCGCCTGATACATGGAGTCCCGACCACCTTTGGCCGAGCCGCCTGCGGAGTCGCCCTCCACGATATAGAGCTCAGATTTGGCTGGGTCTTTGGACCGGCAGTCCGCAAGCTTGCCGGGGAGTCCGCCCAGGTCGGTGGCGGATTTCCGCCGCACCATTTCCCGGGCTTTGCGGGCCGCCACCCGGGCGTGCGCCGAGGATACCGCCTTGTTGATAATCACCTTGGCTTCGGCCGGATTGGCGTCCAACCAGTCGGAAACATGTTCGTTGATGGCTTTTTGCACAAAGCCTCGCACCTCGGAGTTACCCAGTTTCGTCTTGGTTTGCCCTTCGAACTGGGGTTCGCCCACCCGCACCGAGATCACGGCGGCCAGGCCTTCACGGCAGTCGTCACCGGTAAGGTTTTGTTCTTTCTCTTTGAGCAGCTTGTGCTCGCGGGCGTACTTGTTCATCAGGGAGGTCAGCGCCGCCCGGAAGCCTTCTTCGTGGGTGCCACCCTCGATGGTGTTAATGGTGTTTGCGAACGTGTGTACGCTTTGGGCATAGCCGGAGTTCCATTGCATGGCCACCTCAACCTCAAGGTTCTCGCCCTTGACTTCCAGGCTAATGATCGTGGGGTGGATCGCCGTCTTGGACTTATTCAAATGCTCCACATAGTCCTGCAACCCATTGGGGTAGTAGAAGGTCTTTTTCTTTTCCTTCTTTTTGACGACTTTTTCCTCGGCAGCTTCGACCGCGGTCTCGGGGTCACCTTCGGCGATTTCTTCCGCCAACGTTTCCAGTTCGATTTCCTCTTCGGAGGCCCGCTTGTCGGTGAGGGTGATGGTGAGCCCCTTGTTCAGGAACGCCATCTCCTGCAGGCGGCGAGCAATCAGTTCGAAGGAGAAAACCGTGGTTTCAAAAACTTCAGGATCCGGCCAGAATCGAACAGTTGTTCCTGTACCTTCGGCGGGCCCACCTGCCACTAGTTCTTCGGGAATAGCATTGGTGAAGTTCTGGTACCAGTGCTTACCGTCGCGTTTAATGTCGGCTTCGACCCGGGTGGAGAGGGCATTCACCACGGAAATACCCACGCCGTGGAGGCCGCCGGACACGGCATAGGATTCGGAGTCGAATTTGCCGCCGGCGTGCAGTTGAGTCATAACAACTTGAACGGTGGGAGCACCGGAGGGGTGCATTTCCACGGGAATGCCACGGCCGTTATCAATGACTTCGATACCGCCATCAGCAAGAATGGTCACCTCGACTTTGTCGGCGTAGCCGGCCATTGCTTCATCCACCGAGTTATCCACAACCTCCCACACCAAGTGGTGTAGGCCACGCTCGTTGGTGGAACCGATGTACATGCCGGGACGCTTACGAACAGCCTCTAGTCCCTCAAGGATGGTGATTGATGAGGCGCCATATTCGTGTTCAGCGGTAGCCACGTAACTAGCACTCCTTTGAATTTTAATAGCATTTAGACCGTTCTATTCTACACTGCCTAGGGACCTACATGGTAAGACATTGCTCGCGTCTTAGGGCAAGTTAGCTTAGTTCTCGGGCTTAGCCGTAGGTATCGCGGGGCCCGCGGCCCTTGACATGCAGCGGCCCATACCGCCAGCTGGGAGGCTTAGGGCCGGAAATCCGCAATTCCGTCACGATGTTGGGCCCCACTTTTTCCTCAATGGTACTCAAAATATTTCGCTGCATGGTGCGGAGGTTCGATGCCCAAGCGGTCGAATCGCAGCTGATATATAATTTTTTGTCAGCGAATTTCTCCACCTTGGTGTGCCCCGCAATGCGGTCGCCGACCAGCAGCGACCAATGCGAATGAATCCACCCGCCGGCTAGTTTAGTGCGCCAACCGCGCGCGGTGATTTCCTGCTCTACCAGCGCAGATATCCCCTCCAAATTGCGGTCCGGCCTGAGGATCGCCCGCCCGTCCAGGCCGGTCGGTTGCCCCTTGCTTGTCGACGCCCGCAAGCGCCGGACCGACCGCCTAGGTCGGATAAGTCTGGGCACGGTGCCTCGTCGTAAAGCTTCCTGACGCATACGTTCAAACGCATATGCGACTGAATCCCGTGATTCGGTCATGGTGGCTCCCTATGATTCATTGCTACTAATCACCGATGTGCGGTCGGTCATCACGACGGGAATGCGATGAATATCACCCAAGTCCGGTGGCAGGTCGTCCGGCACCGCCACGGTAATGAGTACCTGTTCTACGTCCTGGGTGAGGTGGACCAGGCGTTCGCGTCGCAACGCGTCGAGTTCGGCGAACACATCGTCGAGGATGAGCACGGGATCGGTGCCGTCGGCGCGCAGCAGTTGGAACTCGCCGAGCCGCAGCGCCAACACCATCGACCAGGTTTCCCCATGCGACGCAAACCCCTTCGCCGGCACATCACCCAGGGTGATAACCAGATCGTCCCGGTGCGGACCCACCAGGCTGCGACCTCGATCAATCTCCTTGGGGCGCATCCTGCCCAGCTCAGCGAGCATGGCGGCCTCAATCAGCGCGGGATCCTCGCCTACGTCGGGAACCGTGGATTCGTAGGCGATGTGGGCCGGCCGGGACTCCGGGGCGATGCCCGCATAAGCCTCGTGGACGAGCGGATCCAACTCCGTCACCAGGGCCCGCCGCGCAGCGATCATTTGCGCCCCCTGACGGGCCAGCTGAGCGTCCCACACATCCAATGTGGCCAATGACCCGTCATCGCCAGAATAGCCGCGTCTGAGGGCCGCTGAGGACGTTTTTAGCAGGGTTGTTCGTTGCCGCAACACTTTCTCGTAGTCCGCCTTGACGCCCGCAAGCCGCGGCCGGCGGGTGGCAATGATGTTATCCAGGTAGCGGCGACGCTCGGCGGGCTCCCCTCGCACCAGCGCTAGATCCTCGGGGCAAAACAGCACCGTGCGCACCACACCCAGCAGTTCCCGGGGCGAATTCAGTCTTGTGCGGTTAATGCTCGCCTGGTTGGCCCCGGACGCGTTGATGAGCAGGTGGGCGGTCAATTCCCGGTCGTCCCGTACCGCGGTTGCCGACACCCGGGCGTTGGGCTGGCCGTGGCGTACCAGGGGCGCGTCCTGGGCCACCCTGTGGGAGCCGAGGTGGGCCACATAGCCGATGGCCTCCACCAGGTTGGTTTTCCCGTGGCCGTTGCGCCCCACGAACAGTGTGATTCCCGGACCAAGCCGCACATGGCAGTGGGGCCAGGAGCGAAAGTCGCGCAGGCTGAGCTCTCGAATAAACACGCTGGCCGGATTAGCCGGGCAACCGCACCGGCATGAGCAGGTAGGTGAAATCCGTGTCCGGGGTGGGGTACAACCCGTCGTCGTTGAGTTCGGGCAGCTTCTCCGGCTCGGGGATGAGGATCGCGGGGCGGGAGGATTCCGTGAAGCCGAACACAACCCGCTGGGTGCGCACCACGTGCAGCCCGTCGCGTAGGTAGGCGGGGTTGAAGGCGATGAGGAGTTCTTCCTCGGTGCCGATGAATTCGCAGGGCACGGACTCCTCGGCATGACCGGCGTCGGAGCCACCCGCCGAGAGCAGCACCTCCCCTGGGGTGAAGTGCATGCGGATTTGGGCGTTCCGGTCAGCCACGAGGGCAACCCGCTTGATGGCGTCCTGAAGGGACGAGATTTCCACGCTGGCCAGGCACTTGTGGAATTTGGGCAGCAGCGGGTTGACGTTGGGGAATTCTGCGTCCAGGAGTCGGGTGGTGGTTTGCCGGGCGTCCACGTGAATGCCGAACAGCCCTTCGGCGCCGATGGAGTCACCGGAGCCTACGGCGATTTCCACCGGTTCTGTGGAATTCGCGTCGAGGGTGCGGGCGTTTTCCACAAAGTTTTTCGCCGGGATAAGCAGCTTGGCCTGGGCATCCGGGAAGGCAGGAATCCATTGGAACCGCCGCAGCGCGAGCCGGAACCGGTCGGTGGCGGTCAGCGTGATGTCTTCGCCCTCGATCTCCATGTGTACGCCGGTGAGCATGGGCAACGTGTCGTCCTTGCCGGCCGCGGTGGCGACCTGGGTCACTGCGTCGATGAACAGCCGGGGATTGATCGCGCCCGTGACCTCGGGGAGCGTGGGCAAGGTGGGGTAGTCGTCGAGGGGAATCGACGGGAGCTCAAACCGAGAGGAACCGCATTTGAGCTGCACTGTGGAGCCGTCCACGAAGATCTCGACAGGCTTGTTTGGCAGGGTGGCGGTGATGTCGGCGATGAGTTTGCCCGCGACAGCGATCCGTCCCGGCTGGTTGACCTCGGCGGGAATGCGCACCTTGGTGGACACTTCGTAGTCGAATCCGGCAAATTCCAGGCCATCGTCGTCGGCGGTGATAAGCATTGCGCGGAGAACCGGTTGTGCAGGCTTGGTAGGTAGATTGCGTGCTACCCACGATACCGCGCTGGCGAGATCTTCTTTTGCAACGACAAATGACACGGCGCCTAGATCCATGGGTTCGGGTTGCTCCTTTGTGCGGTTCGCTTTTCGACGGCTTTTCGACGGCTTTTCGACGGCCAAACGGTCAGGCGGCCAGTAGGGGCCGCAGCTGCCTCCAAACTTACCCGGAAGATCTCGACGGCGAAAAATCGGGGCGGCGGCGAAGTAGCAAGTTTGCGGCGAAGTCCCTACAGTTACCAGAGATCTACCTAGGTATGTAGTTGGTAGTAGTAATAGGTCCTGTGGATATTGTGGAAAACCCTCCTTTTCGCAGCTCAGAGCATGTGAGTGCCTGTGGATAAACTTGTGGAATTAATGTGGATAACTTCGAAAACCTGTGGATAACTTTTTTGGGCCCAGATTTATCCACAGGTTTATCCACAGAAATCGGCCAGTTATCCACAGAAATTTTGGAGTTATCCACACCCCCTGTGGACGCACATTTGCAGCAACGTGGTGACCGGAATCACTTTTGCATAGCTTGTGGATAACCATCCTGTGGACATTGTGGATAACTTTTGATAACCGCAGCTCAAGGCGCAAAAATTTATCCACAATTTTATCCACAGGCTGGGGAAAACTCCAGGTCGACTTTTTTGCATAACCGAGGCTGCAAAGTCGATTTCTACCCTCTTTTGTGCACAGCGGGGGTAAAACTGTGGATAACTAGTTTGCTACAGGTCGATTTTGACGCATTTTCCCTGTTCGACGGGGGGTGCATTGCGCACAACTTATAGGATTGTGGATAAATAATATCAGGTTTGCAGCCGTATTTTTGGCCAATTTTCGGCATTTAGCAGGTTTGCGGCAGCATGTGGAGATTATGGGATTTTTTCATGGTTTTTCGTATTGTGTATAACCAGGTATTTTACCACTTCAACCGCTATCTAATGATGTTATCCACAGGCTGTGATTTTGGAAAAATAGCAGACTTGATAAATGTGGTGCAGATCATGCAATTACCCCCTTGCCGGTTTTGGGCCGCCTAGGCCGCCCGGGCTGTGCATAACTCGATATTTCCCCAGTTCACACCGCATTTTTGCCTCACTATTGGCTGTAGACGCCGTCTGCGCTTGTGGATAACCACGCTATAATGCCCAAAAATACCCATTGAACAGGGCAAACCCGGTAAAACCGGTGAGTTATCCACATGTCCCCATGGCGGACGGTCCGCCTGGGCTGTGCATGACTGTGGAAAACCCGGCTGCACATGGGCTATACACAGAGTAAAACCCCAGCCAAAATACGCTTTAAGCTGGGGTTTGTGTATATCTCTTGGGTGGCTTGAGCGTAGTTGAGGCTTCGCCGAACACAGCACACTCAAGACCGTACTCACCTGTGGCTTGTGGATACTGCTTAGTAGGAGGAGGCAGCTAGGGCTTCCCGCAGGCAGTGTCCGGGAGGCATTCCTGGGGAAGACTCACTGGCGCACACCATATAGGCGATGACTGGCCCATAGATTGGCAGGGCGCTGAGGCTGAGGAAATCCAGACTACTGTCCACAGAGGCAGGGAGTTCAAACCGCTCTCCTGCGGATACTGGGGTGAATGAAGTTGCTGCCAAGGCCAGGCATGCTGTGGTGATTGCGATTTTGATGGAACGCATGGTGATCTCCTAGAATTGGGGGGCCATCCTTGGCTTCATGAGCGGTACGATCGAGAGCGCCAGCGGGAATGTGACGATATCCCAAAGAACCGAATAGATGGTTTTGAACACACTATTTTGCTCGATTTCTTGGCTCAACGCGGTCGAGGTATCAGGTTCCACATCCGCAGCGTAGGCCGGGGTGATGGTGGTAGCCGTTGCGATTGCGGTGCAGGTGGCAATGATGGCGAGTTTGATACGGCGCATAATAACTCCTTATGGTTTGAGCTGGGTTTCTTGTCCTAGATCATGCCAGGCTCGACGGATAGCGAGATCGAGAGTGCGACTGGAAGCATGGCGACCTCCCAAAGCACCATATAGGCGGTTTTGAGCACGCCATTTTCCTTGACTTCTTCGCTGAGCGCGGCCAGGGTATTGGGCTCGACATCCGCAGCATAGGCTGGGGTGGTGATGGTGGCTGCTGTGACCGCAGCACATGTGGCGACGATGGCGAGTTTGATACGGCGCATGGTAACTCCCTATGTTTTAGCGCTGATTCATGGTTTGAACTGGGGTTTGTGGATAACCCTTAGTAGGATAGGGCTTCCCGGAGACAATATCCGGGAGGTACCGATGGCAGCCCATGAGACGACCCGCTGGCACACAGCAAGTAGCGGATGACTGGTCCGTAGATTGGCTCGGCTGCACCGCTGAGCACATCTACGCTAGTTTCCACAGAACCGCGGTGTTGCTCCTCCGCAGCGTGGGCCGGAGTGATGGTTGCGGCTGCGACTGCAGCGCATGTGGCAACGATAGTTAATTTGATACGACGCATGAATACGATGATATTGAGGCTTGATGACCTCTATATATAGGATTTGTCACGGGGGTAACCGTCGTAAAGCTATTAACCACGACCGTAATTTTTAATCATTGTGGTGATCTTTTGGATCTCATCATAGGTGTCGCGTTTCTCGGCGAGTTCTTTGCGGATTTTGCGTTCGGAATGCATCACGGTGGTGTGGTCGCGGCCAAACCGCTCCCCCACCTTCGGCAGGGACAGTTCGGTCAACTCGCGGCACAGATACATGGCGATCTGGCGGGCGTGCGTGATCGGGCGGGATTTGCTGGTGCCGGATAGTTGGGCGATGGTAAAGCCGAAAAACTCTGCGGTCATCGCCATGATCGTGTCCGTGGTGACCTCCAGGACGCTGTGCTCCGGCATGAGGTCTTCCAGCGCCTGCTCGGCCGTTTTCAAATTGATCTGCTGATTATTGAGCGACGCCCACGCCGACACCCTAATAAATGCCCCCTCCAGCTCGCGGATGCTGGAGCTAAATTGGGAGGCGATTAATTCCAGCACATCCCTAGATGCCACAATCTGCTCCGCCTCGGCTTTCTTCATCAGAATGGCGATGCGGGTTTCCAAATCCGGGGGGTAAATGTCGGCAATCAGGCCCGACTGGAACCGGGTGCGCAGCCGATCCTCCAAGGTGGTGAGCTGTTTCGGCGGCCGGTCCGAGCTCAACACAATCTGTTTGCCGCCCTGCTGTAGGGCGTTAAACGTGTGGAAAAACTCCTCCTGGGTGCCCTCCTTGCCCTGGAGGAATTGAATATCATCCACCATGAGAATATCCAGGTTACGGTACCGGCGTTTAAAGGATTCCTGCCGGTCATCCCGCACCGAATTGATGTAGTCGTTGGTGAACTGTTCGCTGGACACGTATTTGATGCGCAGGTTCGGGTCCAACTGTTGGGCGTAGTTACCGATGGCGTGCATGAGGTGGGTTTTCCCCAGGCCGGAATCCCCCCACACGAAGAGCGGGTTATAGGCGCGGGCCGGTTTCTCCGCCACCGCAATCGCGGCCGAGGTCGGAAGTTTGTTCGAATCCGACACGACGTAGGTGTCAAAGGTGTATCGGGGGTTGAGGGAATCGTCTTGGGCCGGGTTGTGGGCCGGCTTTTCCCGGGACCGCAGCGTGGCCCTGGCCGTAGTTGCGGGCTGTGGGGTGACCGGATTGTCGGCCTGGTCGGTGTGGCTCGTGGTCCAGCCGGTGGCGGTGATGGTGAGCATATCCCGGTCGTCCAGCTCTAGCTGGGGTGATGCATCTGGGGCGGCTGCCGCGGACTTTCTGGGCACGGATTTGCCCGAGGGGGGTTGGGCTGGTGGCGGCTCCGACACCGATGGGGTTGTCGCTTGCGGCGCCGCGGCCGCCGGTGTTGGGGCGGGTTTTGCCGCGGTTTTCCCCCGCCGGGAATTTCGGGGCGTCTTCCGCGCGGCTGTTTTTGTTGTTGCGCCTCTCGACCCCCGGCCCCCCGATGTTGGGGTGGCGATATCCAACATTTGTTGTTCTGCGTCCTCAGACTCTTCGGGCTCGTCTCTGCGCTTGCCGATCGTCGGATTGACCGTGACCGCTAGGCTATATTCCCGCCCAAACTTATTGCTGAGGGCCATGCAAATTACCCCGTAAAGGTTACCCTCTAAATATTCTTTGGCTTTTGCCGACGGCACAGCCAATACCGCTACCCCGTCGAGGAGCCCAATGAGTCGGGCAAGGTTTAAATAGGCCCGCTGTTGGGGGCCTATTGGTTCGATATGGAGGTCGTCGGATTGTTCGCTTCCATTGATTAATTCCTTGACAACGGATTTCCAGGTTTTTTGGGATGCCTGGTTTGAATCACTCGAAGTCACCGATGCTCTTCCTCATTTCAAATTTGGGGCCGAAAAATTTCCGAGAAACTGCAAGAATTACCTGGGGTTATCGTCGTAAAGCTAAGAGGACTAAAAATAGCCTTAACTTTGTAGTGCTACCCGTCTATATCTTTTTGTTATCAAATTTTTCGGCGGGGATGGCACCCAGCGTAGGCCGTTTTGCGGTGTGACGGACCGCAGGCAGCCGCGAAGAGGGTCCATGCTGGGTGGATATCCGCGCGTTATCCACAGCCAGGGCGGGTGGGAAAAACCCATGGTTATCCACAGGGTGTGGGAAAAGCTGTGGATAAATCTATGGCAAAATTCACACCCATTTAGCTGCGCTTATTTTAATATCGGGGGAAATTATAGCGGTAAACGGCAAAGTTATCCACAGGGAGCGGAATTACAGTTGTGTAATTCGGGACGTCAGTGGCAAAATTGCTACTTTGTGTGTGGCGGTAATTTGGCTGCGGAGCGGCGGTGGTTCCGGTGCAGTGTTGACGCGACGGGGGTAGCCGGGTGGGGTGATGGATTGTTACCTATTAGTGACCTTTCGGGTGGATATAAGCACTACCTACTACTAAAAAGATCCTTAATTACAGATTTGTAATTACTGGGTATATCGGGGGTATTTATGGGGCGATTTGGCCTGAGCTGGAAAATTCACGTAGTCTGTACAGGTCTGTCACATCGGAACCGATGAAATATCGAGATACCGATCGTGTCTGGAGTAAGGAAATTATTGTGCGGACTTGCCGCATTTATGTGCTTGAGCTGGGTTTTAGCAATAAGATTCGAAAGCACAATGGATATGCCTGCTCCGTATCATCATTCAGCTTGAGGCGTTTGATACGTCTTGCAACATATATAGGAGTAACTACCGTGACCAAGGGTAAGCGGACGTTCCAGCCGAATAATCGGCGGCGCGCACGTAAGCATGGCTTCCGCATTCGGATGCGCACTCGTGCCGGCCGTGCAATTGTCGCCGCACGTCGAAGCAAGGGTCGGGCAAAGCTGACCGCATAGTCGGCTTGTCACCCTTGAAATAACGGTGCTCCCGTCTCAGCACAAAATCACTTCCTCCGAAGAGTTTCGAAAAACCATTCGGAGTGGTAAGCGTGCAGGCGGGGGCACCGTTGTGCTTCATGTATTATTCTCCCGAGATGTGCTGACCACTAAACCCCGCTGCGGTTTAGTGGTATCCAAAGCCGTTGGCAATGCGGTAACCCGGCATGCGGTGAGCCGGAAACTCCGCGCCATCATCCGCCTGCTTTTCGACGACTTACCGCCCGGCACGCTCATTGTCATTCGCGCCCTGCCAGCAGCGGCACACGCAAATTCGGAGGAGTTGAGCCACGATGTGCAGCGAGCACTCGCAAAAATCCGTGAGCGTTAACGTCAGCCCGGCCGCCCGACTACTCATTGCCGCGGGACATTTTTACCAACACTATCTTTCCGGCCTCAAAGGCGGGCCCTCCTGCCGGTTCGAACCAACCTGTAGTTCGTATGCCATTACCGCAGTGCGGGTCCATGGCGCCCTCAAGGGCATAGTGTTAGCCTTGGTGCGACTATCCAAGTGCGGGCCCTGGCATCCGGGTGGTTTCGACCCAGTGCCGCAAACAACCCTTTACCAATTCGAGGAGTAACGACCCCTGTGCTTAACTTCGTTTATTGGCCAATCTCGGTCATACTCTGGTTATGGCACAAAGCCTTAAGTTTTGTGCTCAACCCAGACTCCGGTCTGACCTGGGTGCTAGCCATTGTGTTGCTCACCTTCACCGTGCGCATCCTCCTGGTTCGCCCCACAATCAACCAAATGCGCTCCATGCGGAAAATGCAGGAAATCCAGCCCCAAATGCAGGAAATCCGCAATAAATACAAGAACGACCAGCAGAAAATGATGCAGGAAACCCAGAAACTGCAAAAAGAAATGGGTTTCAATCCGCTCGCCGGCTGCCTGCCGATCCTGGTGCAAATGCCCGTCTTCCTCGGGCTTTACCATGTGCTGCGCTCGTTCAACCGCACCGGCACCGGTGCCGGCCAATTAGGGCTCACCCCGGAACAAAACCGGATGACCCCCAACTATTTCTTCTCCGCGGAAGACGTGCAATCCTTCCTGGACGCCCGCCTGTTTAAGGTGCCGCTCTCGGCCTATATCTCCATGCCGGAGTCCATGTATCAGGCTTTCCCCGGGGATTTCACCAAAACCAATATCATTATGCTGGCGGCCCCCCTGGTGGTCATTATCGTGGTGGCCATCCACATGAACGCTAGGCTGTCCGTGGACCGGCAGAAGGCCCGCATCGCGTCCGGGAAACAAAAACCCGCGGCCAACGACCAAATGCAAATGCAGGCCGACATGATGAACAAGATGATGCTGTGGTTCCTGCCCGGCACCATCCTGCTCACCTGCACCTTCTGGCATATTGGGCTGTTGTTCTACATGGTGTCCAATAACGTGTGGACCTTCTTCCAGCAACGCTGGGTGTTCAAACTGATGGATACTGAGGAAGAAGCCGAACTCCAGGCCAAGAAAGACGCCAAACGGGCATCCGCCCCTAAGGTTGGGCAGAAACCCACCGACCAAACCAAAAAGAAGAAGCGGAAACGCTAACTTTAGAGGAAGCCGTCGCACAGCCTCATATGCGGCGGCTTCTCACTATCCCAAGGAGACCCCATGACGCATGCAGCTCGCATCTTCGGTGACAACCTGGCGCGAGCCGAACGCTACCACGACCTGCTGGCCACCACCGGCGCTATCCGCGGCTTCATTGGCCCCCGCGAAACCCCCAAACTGTGGGACCGCCACATCCTCAACTGTGCCGTCCTCGGCGAGGCCATCGCAACCGGCCTCACCGTCGCCGACATTGGCTCCGGCGCCGGCCTGCCCGGCATCCCCCTCGCCATCGCCCGCCCCGACCTCACCATCTACCTGGTGGAGCCCCTCCTGAAACGCTCAACGTTCCTCACCGAGGTTGTCCGCGAACTGGGCCTGGAAAACGTGACAGTCATCCGCGGCCGCGCCGAAGAACGTGAGGTCAAAGTCACCCTCGGGCTTGTCGACGTCGTGACCTCCCGGGCCGTGGCCCCCCTAGGGAAACTCGCCGGCTGGTCACTCCCCCTCGTCAAACCCGGCGGCCACATGCTCGCCATGAAAGGCGCCTCCGTGTATGACGAACTCGCCCGGGACCGGGTCGAAATCCGCAAAGCCGGCGGCGGCACCGCCACAATATTCACCGTAGGAAACGACCTGCCGGAACCCACCACCGTGATCGACATCCCAAAGAAACGGTGATGTTAGAATTGATACTTAATACAAACACAACAAGCAGGTAGTTAGGTGGTCATGGAAGAACAAGACTGGGATGACACCCCCATCGCTGCGGAAGCCCAGCGTGCAGCCCAAATATTGACGCCGCACGCACTGAAACTCCCCCGCCCGGAACGCCCCCGGCGCCTGGCCATCTCCAACCAAAAAGGCGGGGTCGGCAAGACCACCACCACCGTCAATCTGGCCGCAGGCTTGGCCCGCAATGGGCTGAAAATCCTGGTGGTTGACCTCGACCCCCAGGGCAACGCCTCCACAGCATTAGGGGTGGAGCATCGGGAAGGAACCGTCTCCAGTTACGAACTCCTCCTCGGCGCCTGCACCCCCGAACAGGTGATCCAACGGTCCACCGCCAACGGCAATCTGTTCTGTATCCCAGCCACCATCGACCTGGCCGCCGTTGAAATCGAACTGGTGTCCAAGGTTCGCCGCGAATACCGGCTTCGGGACGCGCTCAGCCCCGAATTCATCAAAGAAGCCGGCTTCGACTATGTTTTCGTCGACTGCCCGCCCTCCCTGGGGCTCCTGACCACCAACGCCCTCAACGCGGTCGAGGAAGTACTCATCCCCATCCAGTGTGAATACTATGCGCTCGAAGGCGTGAACCAGCTGCTCAAATACATAACAATGGTGCAGCACCAGCTCAACCCCCAACTGCACATCTCCGCCATCCTGCTCACCATGTTCGACGGCCGAACCAAACTGGCGGAAGAAGTCTCCGCCGACGTGCGCAACACCTTCGGGGCACTAGTGCTTCGCAACCGAATACCCCGATCCGTGAAGGTGTCCGAAGCCCCCGGATTCGGCCAAACCGTGCTGGATTATGACCCCGGGTCCCGCGGGTCCATGGCGTACATGGATGCGGCGAAAGAACTCGCCAACCGGGGAGACGTTCGCTTCGTGAAGTAGCGAGGCGGGCAACGCTCGTCGAAAAGCTAAAAACCAGAGAAAGGGAAAACCGTGACCGCTCGAAAAGGTGGTTTAGGGCGGGGGCTGGCTGCGCTCATCACCAACCAACCAGACTCCCGACTGGGTGATAATGCCGCAGACATCGTTATCGGCGGTGCCCGTAAGCCAGAACCCGATGCCGAAGAAACCCCCACAAGTGCGGCACTGCGGCCGCAGCTGGAGGTCGTGCCCGAAACCGAGCTCGCCGCCCACTACCAAGAAATCCCCACCGACCTCATCGACCCCAACCCCAAAAATCCCCGCAAAGTCTTTGACAACTTCGACCTTGACGAGCTCGTCCACTCCATCAAGGAATTCGGGCTGCTCCAGCCCATTGTGGTGCGGCGATCCGGCGACCGGTACGAACTGGTCATGGGCGAACGGCGCTGGCGGGCCGCCACCCAGGCCGGGCTCGACACCATTCCCGCTATTGTCCGCAAAACTGATGACGACTCCATGCTCCGCGACGCGCTGCTGGAAAACGTGCACCGCGTCCAACTCAACCCCCTCGAAGAGGCCGCAGCGTACGAACAACTGCTCGAAGAGTTCGGGGTCACCCAAAGCGAACTGGCGGACAAGCTGGGGCGGTCCCGGCCGGTGGTCACCAATATGCTCCGGCTGCTCAAACTGCCGGTTGCCGTGCAGCAAAAAGTCGCCGCCGGGGTTCTTAGTGCCGGCCATGCGCGGGCGCTCCTCGCTATCAACGAGGATCAGGAAGGACAGGAACGGCTTGCCAACCGCATCGTGTCCGAAGGGCTCTCCGTCCGGGCCACCGAGGAGGCCGTGGTGCTGCTCAGCCATGGGGAAACCGGGCCGGTGCGGAAGTGCGCCAAAGCCCCCATGCCGGAATACCTGACCACCGCTGCGGAATCCCTGGCCGACAACCTGGACACGAAGGTATCCGTGTCTATGGGTAAACACAAAGGGCGCATCGTGGTGGAGTTCGGCGGTAAAGACGATTTTGAACGCATCATGGGGCTGCTCAGCGGTGACGAAAGTGCTGGGCCAGTCGCCGACTTGGCGGAAACCGCGGGAATCACCGATGCCGTGCTGCCGCCTGCGGATGCCCCGGATCCTGCGGATTCCACGGAGTAGCCCTGGCCGATGGATGTGCAGCTACAGGCGCTGACCGCGGAAACTATCCCCCTCGTGCAGCACGAGTGTGCCGGCAGTGTGTTCTGGGAGCTCAGTGCCCAAAACCAGCACACTAAAAATCTCGATAGTATGTTCGAGAAGGAGGCGTGGTTGGCGACCGGCATGCTCGATGGTGTGTGCCGGGGGTTTAATCTGCGCTACGACCGCCCCGACAGCATGCCAACTCTGCGTGCCATCGCCACCATTTTGTACTGCTCTCCCACGTTCGCGCCGGGTGCCGCGCAGCTTCCGTCCGCCCCCGTATCTGATGACGCCTGGTTGGTGTCTTCCCTGCACATCAACCCGGTTTATGCTGGTGTTGGCCTGGAGGCGGTGCTGTTGGACGCCGTCATCATGGATGCGGTTGCCGCCGATCTTTCCGCCCTGGAGGCGTTCGGCTACTACGCCGATTTTGTGGAGGACCCGGACCTGCCCCTGCCACCCGACCAGTGCGATATTTTGGCCCGCACTCATGATATTGGTTTGTTGGACGTTGAGGTGCTCCAGGCCGCGGGGTTTGTGGTGGCGCAAGACCATCGGGTGTTGCCGAAGCTGCGCCTGGATTTGCCGCCGGCCCGCGAGCTGCTGACCGTGCAGGCCGCCGAAGAATTGCTGAATAGCATCGTGGTATAGCCCGCCTCCGCCCCGCTGCACTTGTGCTAAGCGGGGTTTCCGTCCCAAACGGCGCCACAGGATGCCGCTCACCGGAGAAACCCCGCTTAGCATGTGTGCTGTCCCCGCATTTTTAGCTTTACGACGCCTCCCCCGGCGGGATCCCCGCCCCAGCCCCCCGCGGTAGCATATGTTCTAAGCGGGGTTTCTGGCTTGGGGCGGGCTGTGGGGTGCTGTTTGTCCCCAAAACCCCGCTTAGCACCTGTGCGGCAGTGGCTCCGGGGTGGCGAAACGCCCAAAAACCCCGCCCAGCAGATATGCTAGGCGGGGTTGGGGTGCGGGGGACCCAGGGAGGGGCCCGGATTGTGGGATGGGGTGCAGAGTGCGTCGTAAAGCGGATTAGGTGCGCTGCCACCAGGGCGGCTGATGGTATAAGTCCACAATCACGTGTCGGTCTAGTGGGGGTTTATTGGTAAGGAACGCCACCTTGTTCGCCAGCTTTGTGGCGATCTCGTCTGGGTGGATGCGTGCCACGTGGTAGCCCAGGTCGAGGAGGAACTGCTCGCGGGCGATCTGCTTCCTGTAGACCTGGCGCGCCTGCTTGTCGGGGCCGGCGTACTTCTCGCGGCCATCAACCTCAAGGATCAAAGAGTCCGCGATCAATAAATCAACTCGATAATACGAGTTCAGGGTGTAGAAAACTACCTGGGCGGACACGGAGAGCTGCGGCAGGCAGGTCATAATCACATACCTGGCGTGCGTCTCATGCACCGAATCAATCCCGTACAGCGCCTGGTCCAGCACCTCCTGGGCTTTCGTAATCCCCCACCTGCCCCGATGCGAATCCAAATACATTTGGAATTGCCGTTTTCGGAAGCCCTGCCGCAGCGCTGCCTCGATAAACGCCAGCCCCTCTAGCGCGCCGTTGACCGCACAAATATCCACAAAGGTGCGCTCTATCGTGGTGACCCGGTATCCGTTCACCACCGTAATGTCGGATTCGGGCAGGTAGGCGCAGCGGTAATGAAAAATCTCCGGGTACGTCGACGACGGCTTCCCGTTGCCAGGCAGGTTCAGCTCGACCACCGTGGAGTGCTCGCGGTTCAGCGTGGGGATCCCGTGCACCCGCGCCGCCGCCAGGCAACTAATCACCGCCGTGCGGCACGACAGCTGCGCAACCTGGATATGCAGCAGAAATCGCAGGAAATACGGAGCCTCCTCATAGGCAAACCTTAACGATCCCAGCCGTTTTGTTAACTGTATATAGTGGTATTCGAAGGCGTCCGAGGCACTCCAGCCGCCGCTTTGCGACGCCGACACCTGCGGTTTTCTAGGCCAAGCCACCAATTGTAACTGTTCCACACCAACCACCTTATGGAAACGCCAGGGCGGGGTTGGCCAATGGGGCTGCATGTCAGGGGGTAAACAGCGGGGGTAAGCAAGTGTGCTGAAGATGGCCGAAACTGGCGGCAAGTGGTATAGGGCCAGGCACGTTGTGGCCGGGTGCCGGGGTGGGCGCCAGGTGCTCAAACACCCACCCCAACGCTGAACGCCAGCGGCGCCGGCTAGCTGAGCATTTCCTGGGCCAGCAGCTCGCTGAATTTGAAGGTGCCGGTGGGTTTATCGTCGTTATCCATGAGGTAGAGCCGTTTCACGGCGACCACAATGGATTCGGCTATAGCATCGCGTTTGGCGGGGTTGGTGAGTATCCGCACGTCACCAGGGTTGGTGAGGTAGCCGGTGACCACTTCCACGCAGGGCATTTGGGTCATGCGCAGTAGATCCCAGGTGCGGGCGTGGTTGCCGCAGTTAACGAGCTTGGTGCGGTGCGCTATCTCCCGCTGGATGAACCCGGAGAGGAGCTCCCCGGTCATGGAGTAATTGCCCTGTTCGGAGCCGAAATAGAAGGTGGCGCAGCCGGAGGCCTTGTCGTTTTGGTAGCGGTCGGCCTGCAGGCAGATCATGAGGTCGGCGTTGAAGGCGTTGGCGATGTCGGCCCGCTGCCGGAGGGAAGGGTTATCGTGCCGGGGTCGGGAAACAATGGTTTCCATGCCGGCGGCAATCATGCGGCCTTCCACCCGGGATGCCAGGTCCCACATGAGTTCTTCTTCGGTGATTTCGCCGTAGAGGCCACGGACGGTCATGCCTTTGTCTGGCCCGCCCAGGGAGGGGTCGATGACAACGCGTTTGCCGGTGAGGCGGGGTCCGGCGGCACGCATGCGTTCGCGTTCCCTAAGTTTTTGGGGTGACCCACCGGTGATGCGGCGTCCCAACCGATTCAGTGATCTGATGGTGTTGGGCCCGCAAATGCCATCCATATTGAGCCCGTAGTTCATCTGATATTTCAGGAGGGCCCGGTAGGTGTGTTCGCCAAAGTGGCCGTCGATGCGGTCGGAGTAGAAGCCGAGCTCTTGCAGTTGTTGTTGCAGCTGGACCACGTCGTCGCCGCTCATTTCGTTATGCGGCTGGTAGTTGAGGACGCGGGCCCCGAGCTCGTAGGATGCTTCCCTAAGGACGCGGAGGGTCATTTCGTTGATTTCGCCGCTGGCGATGATGCCGCGGGCTTGCTGGAATCCGCGGAGCGCTGCTTCTAGTTCGTCGTCGAAAAGCGTGTCCGCGTTGTAAATTGCGTGGTCGGGGTTGCCGCTTTCATTATAGTTAGGTAGCAACCCCAAACGTGCGAGCGACTTTCGCACTTCAGCAACACGGGGGCTATTATCGCCCACCTTTAAAACATCAGACACGCTTCTCCTATCCTCACGGGTGAACTATGTTGTTTGTCAGGATACCAGTCAAATCCGGTAGCACAGTGGAGTTCCCCTAAAGGTGTTTCTTCAATTGTGCCACGATTTCAGTTTTGGAACCGCGGGCTATGAATTGCTCGACCTTTTTACCGTCCTTGAAGATGAGCAGGGTGGGGATGGACATTATTTGGAACATGGCCCCCAGGTTGCGTTCATTATCAACGTTGACTTTTGCCACCACGACTTGCCCGTCGAATTCCTCCGCCACCTGGTCAATGACCGGCGCCAGCTTCTTGCACGGTCCGCACCATTCTGCCCAAAAATCCACGAGCACGGGTTTGTCGGATTCCACCACGACAGAGCGGAACGTGGTTTCGGTAACTTCAATAGGTTTCATGTTTTCTCCTTATTTTTTGCTTGTCGACGCCCACAGGTTTTACAGCGCCGCCAGGTAGTGTTCGGCATCAATGGCGCCCCTGGCACCGCTGCCAGCTGCGGTGATTGCCTGCTGGTAGTGATTATCCACCAAATCACCAACGGCAAACACCCCGGGAATATTGGTCTTGGTGGTGGGGTGCTGGACCGTCACATACCCGGTCTCATCGGTGTCGATCACATCCCGGAACAGTTGGGTGCGCGGATCATGCCCGATGGCCACAAACATGGCGGTCACATCCAGGACAGAGGTTTCCCCGGTCTGGGTGTCGCGGAGCTCCAGCCCGGTGACAGCGCTCTCACCCAGGACTTTCTCCACCACCTTATTGGTGGCGAACCGGATTTTATCGTTGGCCCGGGCGCGCTCCAGCATGATCGCCGAAGCCCGGAACCCCTCCCGGCGGTGCACAATGGTCACGGACTTGGCGAACCTGGTGAGGAAAATAGCCTCCTCCATGGCAGAATCGCCGCCCCCAACCACCGCAATATCGTGGTCCCGGAAGAAGAACCCATCGCAGGTGGCGCAGGCGGAAACCCCATGCCCTAGGAGCTCTTGTTCCCCGGGAACCCCCAGGTAGCGGGCTGCCGAACCGGTGGCGAGAATAACGACGCGGGCCTGAAATTCCTCGTCATCAACCCACACCTTTTTCGTGTCCCCCGTAAGATCCACCTTGGTGACCAGCTCGGGGCGCAGGTCGGCGCCGAACCGTTCCGCCTGGTTCCGCATTGCCTCCATGAGGTCTGGTCCCATAATACCATCTGGGAAGCCGGGGAAATTCTCCACCTCGGTGGTGGTCATGAGCGCGCCACCGTATTCGTATCCCTCAAAGACCAGGGGTTTTAGGTCGGCCCGGGCGCTGTAGAGTGCGGCCGTGTAGCCGGCGGGACCCGAGCCAATGATGATGACATCATGCACTGTCATAGTTACGGTAAACCTTTCATCTGGGTTCTTGTTTATGGGTTATTCTTCGCTAACCACAGTAACAGTCCCAGATGCTGGTGTATTCCCGCCGGGCTTGTTTCCGGCACCCAGCCCTACCCAGGATTATGCGGCGAGGGTGTCACGCAGGTACGTTCGGGCTTGAAATCTTCGGGTTTTGACGGTGCTGCCGGAAACCCCGGTGATGCGGGCAGCCTCATGCTGGTTGTAGCCTTTTAAATCCATCAGTATGAACACCTCCCCGAGTTCGGCGGATATTCCGGTGAGATAGTTGATGGCCCGCCGGATTTCGAGGGCGGTGATTTCCATGTCGACCGGGTTGTGCGCCAGCATGCCTTCGATGGTGCGGCGTTGGTTGTCGTCGTCTAGTGCTGCCGGGTGTGCTGTGGGCTCTTTCTGCAGGTAATCGTAGCCGGCGTTGGCGACAAGGCGGTGAAGCCAGGCACCGAGGCTGCATTCGCCCCGGTACATATGGAGGCCTTTCGCAGCCCGAAGCAGGGCTTCTTGTAGCAGGTCTTCGGCGTCGATAATCCGATCGGTGTATTTGTGCGCCACCCACAGCATGAGCCGGTAATACCTGGAAACGATGACGGTGAAGGCAGCGGTGTTGCCATCCAGGTACGCGGTGACGAGTTCGCTGTCGCTGAGTTCGATGAGGGATTTCGGCAGATGGTTGAGGCGGTGATAAAGACTCTTGCCCGCCAATTGAGCGATGAGGTGCCGCTCATCTTCTCTGGTATTCATGTTGACCTCTTGGTTACACAGGTGCTGCATTGATTTGATTAATATTCAACCACGCTTACTGCACTCTGGAATAGAGGTAATTTCCCAATACATTTGTAACTGGAGTGGCGCGCGCAAAGCCGCAGGTATAATGCGTATTTTACTGCTTCATGTTTGCCGCAACCTGGTAGCACTCTTCTAAAATTATAGCACATGCATTCGTATAATTAATGGTGGTTATCTCTCTACCCCATGCTTCCCTATTGCATCCGGTTGCTTTACGACGTCCTCCCGACCCCCACCAATCCAGCTTCATATCCGCTAAGCGGACCCGGGGCGGCAATCCCGCTCCCCTGCCGCAAATGTTCTAAGCGGGGTTTCTCCGGCACGTCGTATCCCACAGCCCACCACAAACCGGAAACCCCGCTTAGCATTTATGCAGCAGGAGCTGACATTCCCTATATTCCTAGCCTTTCCGATGTCGCCCAAAGCCAAAACCCCGCTTAGAACAAGTACAGCCCCCCCAGCCCCGGCGTTGCTGCAGACTTACTAAGCGGGGTTTCTCCATCGGGCTCCACCCTGCGGCCCCTCCCCGGGCAGAAACCCCGCTTATCGAAAGTGCTGCCAAACCCCATCCCCCACTGCAAATGTTCTAAGCGGGGTTTCCGGTTTGTGGCGGGCCACAGGGCGCTGCTTGGCGCAGAAACCCCGCTTAGCATCTGTGAAGCCTTGCGGTTGTGGGGCTGGCGGCTGGCGGGCATAGCGAAACCCCAGCCGAAGAACAAGGCTGGGGCTAGGGTCGGGGATCGACCAAACTAGGGCGCTTAGGGCTCGCCCACTACCGTGACATCCTTAATCACCAGAGGGCTGCCATTGGGGGTGACTACCCACAGGAGGATCTGATTGAACTTCTTGGTGGATTTAATGTCAACATTCATCTTGGTGCTGTTCACATCAGTGCTGCCAATCACATTATTCGCCAACAGTTGGTTGATCGCTGATGTGATTTGGGCTGAACTCGTGGGACTCGGGGTTGGATTTGTCGTATCCAAACCAATCACCTGCACGTTTGTGCCCTGGGTTACACCGGACAACACCACGGTCTTAATCCGATGGGCCGAATTCAGGCTTAACACCAGGCCGGTTTCCGGGCCGGTTTCCCACATGGTTGCCGGATTGTCGTCAATGGTGTAGGCGGCAGTCGGATTCTCCAGGCCCCAGGCGGAAGCCGATTTGATTGGCAGCAACTCGTCCGGCTTCTTTGGTGGTGATGCAATCCGGGAAGTGAGCGAATCCTGCCGCAGTGGGGAATCCTTGTTTTGGTTGAACAGGGTGATGAGGAAGGCGGTGAGCATGGCCGCAATAATCACCAGGATCGTGGCCCCCACCAGCACAATGCCTGTGGTCATCCGGGAATAGCCTCGGCCGAAGCCGGGGGCGGCCGTCACTTGTGGGACTTCCTCTTCTTCGATTTCTAGTGGTTGCTCCACATTAGTGGCTGGTGATGGGCTCATCATCAGGGCGGCATAGGCCTCCGGCATATCCTCCAGCTCACAGGTCAAAAGATTGTGGATGCCGGGGGGCGCCGTTGGGGCGTCGATAAGCGAGCTGAGTGCGGTACGGATGGAGCGCAGATCCTTCTCATGCGACGCTGACTCCAACACCGCGGGGAACGCCAACACCGCAATCCCCTGGGTGTTAATGCGGATCCGGGCGTGATTATCCAAGCCCAACACCCCAACCTGGGATGCCTCCACCAGGGGCTGCATGGCGTGAGCTGCCGCATACGGGTTCACATCACCATGCGCCACTGCCGCCAGCGAACTGCCCGGCACCCACTCAGCGATGACCAGGCAGCCACTGCGGTAGGAACGGACCTCGATATCTGAGGCAATGGCCGCATTATTGATTCGCCCCAGTTTCATGGTACGTGCCGCCACAAGCTCGCTAGCTGCCCGGGCCGCAGCCGGGGTTGCTGGAGCCATGGGGGCTAAACCGGAGGTGTCCACAAACGTGAGGGCTACTTCCTTGCCGGTGGCTTTTTCCCGGGCATGCCAGAAGCGGGCACCCGGCACCGAACCGTGGTCTGCCAAAAGCCTGAAGGAGCCGTCAGACACTTCCGCGCCGGGGACCAGGCGCGGTCCGCGCACAATACCGGCCGACATGGGCGGCGGCACCGGGGTGGCGTTGAAGGTGTCGTCCACATAGGTGGCGGCTGCCCGGAGCTGCGGGGTGGCGACTTCTTCGTAGTATTCGTTGCGTTCTGGTTCGGCAATGAACCGGCTGAGGCCGGGGATGCGGCGGGCCACCCGGGAGAGCACTGATAGTTCGGGCAGGCCGGATCGGGAGAGTACGATGCCGGTAATCACGAGGAAGACCACACCGGTGATGGCCAGGTCGAGGATGAAGCCGATGCTGCCTATCCGCATAATCACGGGCCGCATTGCGAATTTGAGCAGGTAGTGCAGGCCGAAGGCCATGCTGCCGCCCACGAGAGAGGACATGAGCGCCCAAACACATGTTCGGGTAACTTGTTTGGTGCCGAGGTCCCCTAGTTGGCGTCGCAATAGGAAGCCGCCGATGAGGGCGCCGGCCACGAAGCCGAAGCCATTGGCCGCACCCAGGAGGATAACGAGTTTCTGTGGCTCGGTGCCCACCATGGTTGCCAGCCACGACAGGGCGACTTTGGTCACGGTGATGCCGGCGATGATGAAGGTGGGGGTCCAGGCCTCTTCTCGGGCGTAGAACACCCGCAGGTGCAGGAGCACCGTGGAGTAGGGCAGCAGGGTGAAGGCGGAGAAGCTGAGCGTCCAGCCCAGCACTGTTGCGGCTTCGACGTCGAATTTGCCGTAGGCGAAGAGGCCTTTGGCGATGTCGGTGCCGAAAATGGTGAAGAAGATGACGATGGGAATGAGCGCGATATAGGTCATCTTTGAGCCCATGACCAGGTCTTCGACCACGGCTTTGTCGTCACCGTCGGCGGCGTTGCGGGAGAGCCGCGGCATGATTGCGGTGAGCAGGGTAACACCAATAATGCCGTAGGGCACCTGCAGCAGCAGCCATGCCTGCTGGTAAATGTTGGGGGCCAGTGCGTCGGCGGAGGCTGCGATTCGGGAGGTCACAAAGTAGCCGAATTGGGAAATACCCACGTAGACGACGATTGCGGCTGCCATGCCGCCGAATTGTTTCAGGCGGGAGTCGATTCCCCAGAGGGGTTTGAGGGATACCCGGGATTTCCTAATGTAGGGCAGCATGATGAGCGCTTGCACGATCACGCCGGTGGTGGTGCCAATGCCTAGTAGTAGCACGTGCGGGTTGAAAATGCCCACGCTGTGGTCTTTGGGGTCGAGCTCCCCAGGCAAGACCCAATAAAGCACCAAGACGGTCAGGGTGATGATATTATTAATCACCGGAGCCCATGCCCCAGGCTTGAACACATTCTTCGTGTTCAGCACGGCCATGAGCAACGCAAACACCCCGTAGAAGAAGATCTGCGGCAGCAGCCAGTAGGCGAAACTTGTGGAGATAGCAAGGTTCACCTTACTCTCGGAGCTTAGGGCCATTTTTACCAGGTTGGGCGCAAGAATGACCGAGAGTATCGTAACAGCGCCTAGGAGTGACACCGATAGGGTAAATAGCCGGCGGATAAACGCTTCACCATGGTCGGGGTCTTCCTTTTCCGCCCGCACCAGCACCGGTACAACCAGCGAGGTCAGCACTGCACCCAGCACAATTTCCGTAATAATATTGGGTAGCTGATTCGCCGTGTTGAACGCCGATGCGATTGCACCACCCAGTGAGGCGGTGATGAGCATGTTGCGGAGGAAACCCGTGAGTCGGCTCAGCAGCGTGGCAATCGCCATGGACCCGGATGATTGCAGGACCTCCGAGTCTGAGGCGTTGTCGTCGCCGGTGTCGCCGTCGGCGTCGTCGGGTGGTGCCTCCGCGGCTGGCCGGCTGGGCCTAGTTTTCACCGCCGTCCCGGCAGGCATGAACGCCGCATCGTTGTGCATTGCCGCTAAGAGCCCAGGTGCTTCCTCCGCGGAGGGGGCTTGTTTTAAGAGCGAGCGGTCGTTTGCCGGTCGTCGCCGACGAAGCTCCCGACGAGCAGGCACCGGCGAGGGGGGTGCCGGCGGAATGATTCGACGTCGGAATCCCGATTGCTGGTCGTTGTCATTCAAAGGGATACTCCTTAATAATCTTTATGGAATATTTCAGATTATCAGTCAGAATTTGTGCTTACTGTACTCTTTGAGTCGGCTGCGGCTTCGGATTTGGCTTTACGACGTCGTAACGTTAACCGTCCTAGTAGCGCAATTGACAACACTATGACTGCCAAACTGGCTAAACTACCGGATGTTCCAAGTACACCCGAACGGGTTCGTACCCCAATCGTAATCTCGTCCGAAAACCGTGACCCACTATTTGTGGCTAACCATAGGTTCAGATCGGTGCGTTCATCCCACGCAGTATCCGTCGGCAAGCTGGCGGTCATTTGTACCGTAATTGAACCTTTGGCTGGTATGAAAATCGTTTCTGGCATATTAATCTTTGCCCCCGTTGGGCCCCAATAATGGATGCGCGTATCAACCGGCAATGGCAACCCATTGCGGGCAACAATAAGGAGTGGTGATGACTCCGAGATCCGGGTGTACACATTCCCCGGCGGAATCAGGGCCACCGAGCTGCGTAGTTCTTTGAGTACGATGTCTTCGTTGTCGAGGAGGCGCTGCACGTCTCGGACATTCGTGTCGTAGGTGGACATGGCCCGCCGTCGGTCCCGGCTGAGTGCCCGCAAAATATCTTGTCGTAGGGGTTCGGTGAAGCCGTAGGGCGTGAGGGCAATGGTGGGGTCGCTGATGACAAGTTGGGTGAGATTGTCGATTGATTCGAGGAGACTGGTGGCCCGGAAGATTTCTGAGTCGGAAATCACGCCGGGATCCTCGTGTGGCGCCCCAAATGGGGTAGAGTTTGGTTGCGACTGCTCCGCCGTGGTTGCAGCGTTTGCCGTGCCCGTTGCCGTTGTTGCGGGCGCCGGCACCCGTTGTGTCCGCTGGGAGTCCACCGAACTTGCCGGCCGCACCGAGCCCGCCAGCCGGGCAGATCGCCCTGACTGTACCGCCTGCGCCGACTGCGTGAGCCGTTGTTGCTCATCCGCCTCGGTTGCCGCATCAGCTGCCGCGGAGGTCGCGGCTGAGGTGGCCGCCGCCATGCTTGCCAACTGTTCTACCTGTTGCAGGGAGGGGTTCACATAGTCCGACAGCTTCATGGGGGTGGCCGCATTCGATTCGAACATTTTTACAAGAGCATCGAGCCATTGTGCCGTATTGGACATCGCTGACGGCAGTTGTACCAGTAGTGGCTGCGGTGAACTCGCCCCGGATACTGGCGAGTCGCCCTGGCCGCCGCCCCGGGAATCGCTCATATTCCCCTCGTTGTTGGCCTTCATAATGCTCATTTGCAGGGCAGAAGTCGCGGTTGCCCGGCGTGCCGGCAGTGAATCCAGGTCGTAGTTGAAGCGGGCATTATAGTTGCTGTATCCGACGGTTGTTGCGGTGTCGGTTGCTTCGGCGAGGGATGCAGCGAGGGATCCTAAATATGTGACGGCGCGGATGCCACCGCCGATATTGCTGTTGGTGGTGGCGTTTTTGGTTGCCCCGGCGGTGTCGAGTACCCCGAACCTATCAACCTTAGGGATTCCCCACACGGTGTTGTCGGCGACTAGCACGTCTACGGGGGCGGTAGGGACGGGGGCGCCTACCTGTTTGGAGTCTGTTTGCCATTCTTCGGAAATGTTTGGGTATTCGTTGCGGGATCGGTAGGGGGCGAGGTCGGCCCAGCCGAGGTTACCTGCGGCTTGGGTGGTGACGTAGCCGGCCCCGGGGATCACAATGTTTGTTTCTGGGGTGATACCGAGGATGGTGGCGATAATGCCCGGTCCGGTTTGGACGGCTTCTCGCATGAGCCAGTCGTTGCCGGTGGCGGCCACAGAGTTGAGGTCGGTGTTTCCCCAGGGGAGAGCGATGGTGCATTTGGCGTGTTGCGCGGTTTTCCGTAGTTCGGCGAGCCAGCGGCCGGCATCGTCGGCGCCGGTGCCGGGGGTGCCGGATTCGGGTTCGTCGTCGGTGCCCCAGGAGTCACGGAGTCGGCGTTTTTGGGATACGGTGCTGGGCCGGTCGTGGGCGATGGTGTACCCGCCGGCCATGCGTTCGACGACGCTGACGAGTTGCGGGTCGATGGCGAGGCAGGTTGCGGTGGCTAGGCTTTCCGACGCCTTGGTGTAGGTGGAATAGTCTTTGAGGAGGGTGTCAAGGCGGCCGCCGGATCGTAGCTGTTCTGCTAGTTGTTCGCTTTCAAGGATGAGGGGTGGGTGGTTTGGTGCTTCACCAGTTTCACCGCCCACACTATCGACGGTGGCGGTGAGGGGATAAACTATGGTCACCCCAGGCGATAATTGCGAACTGGTTTTCGAATTAGTGTCGGCGGTTTGGCTGCCGGTATTTGTCCCGGAGTTTCCTTGGTGCGTGGCTCCCGTGGTTGCCCCCGATCCGGTGGTGTTTTTGGCGTTGACGTTGAGGAGGAAGCGTTGTGTGTAGAGCAGTGCATCGTTCTCTAATGACCGTAACGCGAATAACACGGGATAAAAATCTGCCTCACTGATATTGAATCCACCCGTCGCTCCGGGTGCTGTAGGAATAATAACATCAATATCTACACTATGACCAGGTGCAATAATATCATCCCTACTAATCGTTTTGGCTTGATAAGGGTATGCCCCGGGTTCTTGGGATAATACGATGCGTGCGGTGGCGAGATCTTTGGGGGCGTCGGCGTGGGCGGGAACAATTTTGAAGCCCGCAATTGATTCGGGTGAATTATTAACAACTTTGAGAGTAACCTTAAGTTCTTCGCCGAGTTTGATGTGTTGGGGGACGCGGAGGATTTCGATTTTGTAGTTGCTGGTTTCTTCGCCGGTGCGGAGGTTTGGGTTGACCCATCGGGCTTTGGCTATGGGGTTTGTGGGAAAATTAGGGAGTGCGTCGGCGCGGGCAGCGGGGATGGCACTGGTGCTACATAAGGTGGTGGCGGTGGCTGTGGTGAGGGCGGTGAGCCCGAGAATGATACTGTGGTGGAGTCGGCGTCGTATCCGGTTGAGTGGGCCGATTGATAGGCGTGGAATATGGTGGGTCATCGGGGTGTGGACCTCCCCGCCGCCTGCTCGTCACGGGCCAGGTCGGGTAGCAGATCGTGGGCGATGCGGGCGAGTTTGCGTTCGTCGGCGTAGGCGAAGCGTTCGATGAGGCCGGATGCGGGGATCCAGGCGACTTCGGTGACTTCGGGGTCTTCGTCGTTGAGTTCGCCGTCGACGTAGCGTAGCAGGTGGTGGTGCACGGTTTTGTGGATGCGGGTACCTTCCGAGACGAACCAATAGTCGATGACGCCAAGTTCGGCGAAGACTTCGCCGTGGATGCCGGTTTCCTCCCAAACTTCGCGGGCGGCGGTTGCGGTAATGTCTTCCCCGGTTTCGACGTGTCCTTTGGGCATGGACCATAGAAGGCGGCCACGGCGGTCTAGCCGGCCAATGAGCGCGACGTAGACACGACTTAAGTCTACGCTGCCGTCGGCCGCTACAGCTTCCGAGAGGCCGGAAATAACGAGCCCGCCGGCGGAGGTCTCGTTGCGGGTTTCCATGCTGGTTTCGGCGGTGCGGGGTTTTGTGGTCCGGGATCGGTTGGTGCTGGTTGCTTTTCGACGTTTTTTGCCACTGGTTTTTCCGCTGGTTTTGGCTTGTTTGCCGGAGGTTGTGGCGTCGACAAGCGTTGTGGTGGGTGGCTGAGATTGAGGGGTGCGCTGCCGGGATCGACGCCGGTTACGCCGTCGGGTGGAGCGTGCCTCGCGGGTGTCGTTGTTCTTCTCAGTCATCCTGTGATCGTAATCCTTAAATAAGTTGTAGTGGGGTATTGGCCCTTCCTGTGGAATATTGAAGTATTCAATGATACCTTCCCTAGACGGGTAGAATCATTCCCTGTGACACAACCACAAGAAATCGAAGTCCTTGCGCGTGCTGAAGCCTCGTTTTCGGCGCTGATGCCCATCATTCAGCCTTTGGCTGCTGAGTTCAACACTCGCGGTCATCACCTGTATTTGGTGGGGGGATCGGTTCGTGATGCGCTTCTTGGCAGGCTGGGCAATGATGTGGATTTCACTACCGACGCTCGTCCAGAAACCATACTAGAAATTCTAGAACACTTTGCCGATATCACTTGGGATACCGGTATTGAATATGGCACCGTGTCGGCGGAAAAATCGGGGCAACAGATAGAAATTACCACGTTTCGTTCCGATATTTATGATGGGGAATCCCGCAATCCTGAGGTGGTGTTTGGGGACACATTGGCGGGGGATTTGGTGCGCCGCGATTTTACGATTAATGCCATGGCGGTGGAGATCACGTCGGCCCCCGATGCCGCAGGCGCCACGCCTGCCGCGGCCGAGTTGGAGTTTTTCGACCCCATGGGTGGGTTTGCGGATCTCATGAAGGGGGTGATTGATACGCCGGCGGCACCGGACCAGAGTTTTGCCGATGATCCATTGCGGTTGCTGCGGGCTGCCCGGTTTAGTTCCCAGTTGGGGTTTACGGTGAGCGATCGGGTGCGGGCGGCCATGACCGATTTGGCTTCAGAGATCCAGCGGATCACGGTGGAGCGGGTGCAGGTGGAGTTGGATAAGATGCTGTTGGGGGCGCAGCCGTGGTTGGGGATTGATCTCATGGTGACCACGGGGTTGGCGGATTATGTGTTCCCAGAGTTGCCGCGGTTGCAGCTGGCGCAGGATGAGCACCACCAACACAAGGATGTGTATGCGCATAGCTTGCAGGTGCTCCGGCAGGCGATGGATCAAGAGGCTGCGGGCGAGCCGGATCTGGTGTTGCGGTGGGCGGCACTGGTGCATGACATTGGCAAGCCGGATACGCGGGAGTTCACCGAGGACGGTCGGGTGAGTTTTCACCAACATGAGGTGGTTGGGGCAAAACTTGTGCGAAATCGAATGCGGAAGTTGAAGTATTCGAAGGCCATGGTGCGGGATGTGAGCCAGTTGGTGTATTTACACATGCGGTTCCATGGGTTTTCGGAGGGCCAGTGGACGGATTCGGCGGTGCGCCGGTATGTGACGGATGCGGGGGATTTATTGCCGCGGCTGCACAAATTGGTGCGGGCGGATTGCACGACGCGGAATAAACGAAAGGCAGCATGGTTGCGGCAGATGTATGCGCAGCTTGAGGAGCGTATTGCTGATCTTGCGGCGAAGGAAGACTTGGCGAAGGTGCGCCCAGACTTGGATGGTAAAGAGATCATGGCAATCTTGGGATTGCAGCCCGGCCCGGATGTGGGGGAGGCATGGTCGTATTTGAAAGAGGTTCGCCTGGAGCGGGGCCCGTTGGATCGAGACGAAGCGATCAAAGTGTTAACAACGTGGTGGGCGGATCGACAAGGTCAGCAGGAGCAACAAGACCAACAAATCCACCAAGTCCAGCAGGATGAGCGGTAACGTAAGGCCTAAAGACTCTCAAGGAGGAATCACGTGTCAGAAATTTTTGCCGACCGGTTATTTAATGGCATGGAACGAGAAGAACCAGCGGCAGGAAAGCTTTTAGTCGCAGCCCCTGGTATGCAATCGACCGCCTTTTCTCGAACTGTTGTTCTATTATTGGAGCATGATGCCAATACTACCTTTGGTGTCGACCTTGCCCACCGCATGGACATCGCGGTGGCGAATGTGCTCCCCGATTGGGTGGATTGCATTTCCAAGCCGCAGGCCATGTATGCCGGCGGCCCGGTCAGCCCCCAGTCGGCGGTTGGCGTGTGCGTGACTAAGCCTGACCTGGATATTAATTCCCGACCCTATTTTAAGAAGCTGGCTAACCGTCTCGCTTTGGTTGACCTTGGTGCACCTCCTTCCGAGGTCAAGGCGGATATTACCGGCATGCGCATGTTTATAGGCTATGCCGAGTGGAGCCCCGGACAGCTCGATGAGGAGATTGCGGCCGGCGAATGGTATGTTGCCCCCTGCCTCCCCTCCGACGTGACTGCCGCAGGTAGCGTGGACATTTGGGGTGACGTTATGCGTCGACAAGCTATGCCATTGCCGCTTTTCAGCACGTTTCCTGCGCGCCTGGGCGAGAATTAACCCCCATGTTTCACGTGAAACACCAATTTTTGCTTTACGACGTCTATAGCAGCCGGCCGTGTTTCACGTGAAACATTGACGTTTTGGTGTGCGTGGAAAGCTCATTCAGGTACGAAGCGGCCACGCTAGCAAACGGTGAATCACGAAAAACAGGTCGCTCATTTCACTCCTCCCAGTTGTCATAGCTTCAGGGAATAGAGGCTTTCCCCGCAACGGAATCGGTATCAGGGATAAGCTGGCTGGAATGCTGCGGAGTGCCATTGGGGATTTGGCGGATACTTCG
This sequence comes from Corynebacterium matruchotii, assembly GCF_011612265.2. Classification (NCBI taxonomy): domain Bacteria; kingdom Bacillati; phylum Actinomycetota; class Actinomycetes; order Mycobacteriales; family Corynebacteriaceae; genus Corynebacterium; species Corynebacterium matruchotii. Next base: position 2,706,598 of record NZ_CP050134.2, read on the forward strand.
CGGAATGTTTCACGTGAAACATGGTGGGATGGCTGAGCTATGGGGTCGGCAATTTGAAAAGTACCACTTCTCCCCCACACGCTATCGAGGGGTCAGTGTTTCACGTGAAACGTGGGTGCGTGACGTGTTGGGGTTGGGGAGGTGTGTTTATGGGAAGCTGGGCTGTTTCGTTCTTTTTGGTTTTATGGTGATGTGGTGGTTTCACGTGGAACATGGGCAATGCTTGTAAAGGAAATCTTTTGTGACTGCAGTCATGTTTCTTGGTGCTTGAAAGTTTCTCGATGTTTCACGTGAAACACGACGTTTCTACAACAACCCAATTGTTTTACGTGAAACGTTGGTTGTTTTTGTTGTAGGGGGGTGGTGTTTTGGGTTTTAGTTTTTCTTGTTGGAGGTGGATGTTTCACGTGGAACATGGAAGCTTCAGTTGCCGGGAAAATATGATTCAGCTTCTCAAGACATTGATGCATGTGACCATTCTTTGGAGGTTTGGAAAAGCAAGCTGAATGGTATCTTCTTTCGATTTGTTCCCCATTGGCGTGGATGGAGTTACCAGCAACTCAATAAGCTTCCATATTCGGATGTATATGGAAGTTGGATTGCGTCCTCTTCACAGCTGACCAAGCGTTACTGGTTTCATGACGGTTTGGATGTTTCACGTGAAACGTGGGTGGGGTGGTTGTTTCTTTTCTGCTAGCGGTCTGAGATTGGGTGGTTCTTTTAATGGCGTGTTTCACGTGAAACATGGGTAATACCTGTAATGAAATCCCTCGCGTCTATGGTCGTGCTTTGTAGAAGATGCTGGATCTTATCCCGTATATTTTTAAAATTCATGCAGTTTGTTTTAGCAGATGGGTGTGTTGTGTTCGTATGGTGAGTGTTGAATTGCTAGGGGCTTGCCATTTGGATTTGTGCTTTCCTGGAAGCTTTTCAACGTTTCACGTGAAACGTAAGTTTGGTGGCTGCGGAATGTGGGAGTAGTTTCACGTGGAACATCTCTCCTACCTAGAAGCTTATTCAGGAGTTGGGAAAACCTGTCTACACTAACAAGTGGAAAATCAGAGAGAATAAACCATCTAGCTTGCTTTTCCTTACTTACAAAGACTAGTCATGTTTGGGGACGTTGAATAAGCTTCCATGTTTCACGTGAAACGTGGGTGGGGAGGCTGGAATTCGGGTAACTTGTTTGGACGTGTTACATGGGATGTAGATCTTGTATTTTTGATGGCTGACTAATTTTCTTTTTGGGCTAGATTGGTGGATCAAATGAGGTTTCACGTGAAACACTGATCGTGGGAATAGCTGGTAAGGGAGAGTGGCGTTTCCAAACGGCTATTTTCGGTTTTCCTTTCGTGATTTCGTAATTGCGATTGTTTCACGTGAAACGTGGTGGTTTATCGGGGTGGTTGGTTGTTGTGGTTTCGTCGTGTTTGAGAGTGGTTGGTGTTTCACGTGAAACATTGGTTTTGCTTTACGACGTCCCAAGGATGTCAATGTGTTTCACGTGAAACGTAGTCGGATGGTTGAGTTGTCAGGGGGTGGTGTTTCACGTGGAACATCTCTCCTGCCTATTTTTATGGCTGTCCATGGTGATGGTTAGTGGGTAGGTTGGGTGGTGTGTTGTGGTGATTCTTTTCTGTTTGGATAAGTTATATTTGCTCCCCAAGTGAAGGAACAGGGATCCTAGAAATCACTATTTCATTCATGGCGACAGATCGGTGTTTCACGTGAAACACCGTGTTTTGGAAGTCTACTCAGCGGGTGGGGAAACTCATCTATACCAATAGGTGGGAATTAGAAAGAGCGTGTCATCGAGCCTGCTTTTCCTTACTTCTAAAAGTGGTTATGCGTGTTAATACCTTGGGAGGCTGAACCGCAGTTCCCAGCAACTGAATGAGCCTCATTGCTTCATGTTTTTGTTGGTGTTTCACGTGGAACGTCGTGGGTTGGGGATGGTTTTGGGGTGTGGCTCCCCTCCCCTACTAGCTGTTGTGAGGATTGATGTTTCACGTGAAACCATTCCGCTAATGGAAAGAATCCTTCTCGTCGCCCCGTCATGTTTCACGTGGAACATCGGCATTTCCACAAGCAATATTCTCCGCACCTACAGTCGTGTTTTGTGGAAAGCATTAGCGTCGCTCCGCATGTTTAAATCCAGAGAGCTTATTTCGAAGGATAGGTGGAGCGTGTCTTAGCTGTCTTGGGGCTGGGTTGCGTTTCCCTGGTGTTTGAACTAGGTTCTCCATGTTTCACGTGAAACATGGCGGGTTGCTGTGGGCGTCGTAAAGCGGGGTGCGATGTTTCACGTGAAACGTAAGTTTGGTGGGTGCGCAATGCGAGAGTGGTTTCACGTGAAACACGACCGAATAGTTGAGGTGTAGGAGATAGCGGTTGAAGTGTATTGCCTCTCCCCTACTGGGTGCTGGGCGGGGGTTGGTGTTTCACGTGAAACACCGGACTCGTGAACACTCCCGGTTCAGATAGCGAAGGAGTGAAGGCGAAGGCGGTGAGGGCTCGCTAGAGGTTGTTGAAGGATCACGAAGGGGAACCGTGGAAAAAGAAAAGGGTTGGGGCGATTACGTCACATGACTTTATTATTTGCTGGGGAAATGCCGGAAACGCGCAGCGTTTCACGTGAAACATTACAAACGTGAAATAAAGTGTTGAATCAACACTAACTTGGTAGCGCAACTGAAGTATGGTTTGACCTAGGATGATGTGGAAAGAACTATGGGAGGGCAGGAGGGTATGTGTTCTTGGTGTGTCGCCCACCTACCACCTCTCATTGCCGAGAGGTGGGCGTCGACAGGCTAGAGGCTGGAGATTAGGCGAGCTCGGGGAACTTGGCGATGGCTTCGGCCCAGAGGGCGTCGAAAAGCTCCACGTCAATGGGGGTGCTCGTAATATCGGGGAAGTCTGCATACGTGTCAGGGTGTGGCACAATCGGTTCGGGCGCACTTGCCATCCCCACGGTGACCTTGGGCGTTGCGGCACCTTGAATTGCGCCGCTGGGATCAAGCTCGATGATGCGTTGCATAGCGCACAACTGAGGCGACTGCTCCACCAACTCGGCAATATGCGTGCTCACGCCAATCTGCGGTACGGTCAAATCAACCCGAATATATAACGTAGACATAGCACTTATGGTAGTTGAGCATAGCGTGAGGCTAGCCACGAACACATCATTAGCTGGATTTGGTGGAAAATCATCAAGGGAACAATTAATAAACCAATCGACGAACTCCCGAAAATCACCGCAGCCATAGGTAAACCAGACGCTAATGATTTCTTCGAACCGCAGAACTGAATCGCCTTCATGTCGGCATTGTCAAACCCTAGTCGCAATGCTGCAAACCGAGACAACCACAGCATAAAGGCCACCAAAACCACCGAAAATACGCACAAAATTACGATGTCCCGCACCCCAATTGTTGACCACACCCCGGCAACCACTCCGGCCGAAAACGCCGAATACACCACCATGACGATCGAACCGCGGTCCACCAGCTTCGTTGCCTTCCGCGCCGCGAACTCCGCCACGCTCCCCCACCTGCGGGCGAACTGCCCCAAAATAAACGGCAACAACAGCTGAAGCGCAATATCACCAAACACATGCGCATCAATAACCACACCGCTGCCACCGCCACTACGCTGCGACATGAGCAACATGACCAATGCCGGAGTCACCACCACACCAAGCACATTGCTTGCCGACGCGCTCACGATCGCCCCCGCAACATTGCCACGTGCAATCGACGTGAACGCCACCGACGACTGCACTGTTGATGGGACCAGCGTCAAATACAATACCCCCATGTAGAGCTCTGGATTATACGACATTCCCACTGGCCGTAATGCCACTCCGATCAGCGGAAATAGCACAAACGTGAACGCCAAAATAGTTGCGTGCAACCGCCAATTTGTTAACCCATCCAGTGCCTCCCTGGTGGATAACCGCGCGCCGTAAAGGAAAAACAACACAGCCACAGCGACGACGGTGGCGGTACTAAACCACTCCGCGGGCCGCCCCGAAATCGGAAAAAAGATCGCAACAATCACCGCTAGCACAATAAAAATGATGAGCGGATCCAGGCTGCCAAATCTGGAACTCACCTTGCTACCAAACTTGCTAAGCATAGTTATATTCTATGGCGTCAGGTGAGAAAACTCGGGAAAACCGCTGGTTACGTGCGTGATTGGGGATGTGGGTTGTGGTGTGTGGTGGATCGTGGTGGGCGTGGTGGTGGGGCCTGCGAGGTGGACCCGGCGCGGCGAAATCGACCTGGCTGCGTTGCAGTGAGCTGGGTGGACCCGGCGTGTCGCAACGGCGGTGCCGGACTGGCAATAGCTGTGCGACCGTAATAGTGGTCAATGTAACATTCTACAGTCTGGTTACGTACTCTGAACAGCGCAAACATTAGGTTCGGTGGCGGTATGGGCCTGCATGAAATACTGGCGCCTTACCGTTATCGCAGGTAGCATCAGGGAATGACTATCAGTCCCCTTTTTGCTCCCCTTACCCTCCGCGGGCTCACTATAAAAAATCGTATTTTCCTCCCACCAATGTGCCAATACCAGGCTGGTGAAGACGGCATTCCTACCGACTGGCACCTCGTGCATTATGGTGCTCGGGCGGCTGGTGGCTTCGGGCTCATCATGGTTGAGGCAACCGGCGTTTCCCCGGAAGCCCGGATTTCCCCGAACTGTGTTGGTCTCTGGAATGATGAGCAGGCCAAAGCATGGAAGCCCATTGTAAAATTCGCCCATTCCCTGAGGGCGGCGATTGGCGTGCAGCTCATTCATGCTGGTCGTAAGGCTTCTAGTTTCCCTGGGTTGCCCGGGTATGCCAGTGGTACGGTTCCCCTGGAAGAAGGCGGTTGGGTGACAAAGGCCCCCAGCCCGGAGCCTTTCCCTGGGTATGTGCCGCCGCAGGAGCTGACCGTTTCGGATATTGCTGCCGTTGTTGCGGATTTCCAGGCTGCGGCGCGCCGGGCGGTTGCTGCTGGGTTTGATACGGTCGAGATTCATGGTGCCCACGGCTACCTGCTGCACCAGTTCCTTTCCCCGGTGTCGAATCATCGCACCGATGATTATGGTGGAAGTTTTGATAATCGGGCCCGGATCGTGATCGAAATTATTGACGCCATCCGCGAGGTTATCCCTGCTGACATGCCATTATTGCTTCGATTGTCTGCAACTGATTGGCTGGAGAATGTGCCGGGTGTGGAGTCGTGGGGTATCCCTGAAACGATTCAGTTGGCGACGCTTGCCCAGGAACATGGGGTAGACATGATCGATGTTTCCAGTGGTGGGCTCGTTCCTGCCCCTATTTCTACGGGCCCTGGTTACCAAGTTCCATTGGCAAATGCTGTCCGTGAGGCCGCAGGCATTCCCGTCGTCGCCGTTGGTGAATTGGGGGATCCGCTCACCGCCCAGCAGGTGCTTGTCGACGGCCTGGCGGACGCCATCGACGTTGGGCGCGCCGCACTCTTCGAACCCCAGTGGCCCCTCCGTGCCGCCCGCGAGCTTGGCCTCCCCTCCGAAGATTGGCCGGTCGCTCCTAGCTATATCCGAGGCGTGTGGGGCTAGTTTCGTGATGTTTCACGTGAAACATTGCTTCTTGCTTTACGACGCCCCAAGGCAGTTAGCGCGTTTCACGTGAAACATGGTGGGGTAGTTGAGCCTTGGGGTTGGCAATTTGAGAAGTGCCGCTTCCCCACGTGCTGTCGAGGGGGCAGTGTTTCACGTGAAACGTGGAAGTTTATTCAATTGTTGGGGAAACGTGTGATCCAGCTTTTTGTGGTCGCTGGAGCGTATGGCTTTGCTCTCTTTGAGAATCGGGAGACGCAGACTAGATGGCGTGCTTTTGCTGATTTAGCATTTGTCAGGGTGGTCCTTTCCTTCTTGTCTCTTGAAATAAGGTTGAACCATCCTGTCGTGTTTCACGTGAAACCATCTCGGTAATGCTACGTAGTTTATTGAGCCCTGGGGGTCGTCGTGTGTTTGGGGAGTGGTGTTTCACGTGAAACTGTTTGGTCGTATTGAGGTTTATTTAGAAGGGTTGGTTAGTGGGAGGTAGTTGCGTTGCTGGAGGGGAATTTTAGTTTCGGGTTTTGGTTTCACGTGGAACATGGAAGCTTATTCAGCTGCTGGGAAAATTCACCTACACTAACAGGTAGAAAATCAGAAAGAACATGTCATCTAGCTTGGTTTTTCTTGCCCCCAGAGACCAGTTATGTCTAGAGCGGCTGAGCTACATTTCTCCAGCAGCTGAATAAGCTTCATGAGTTGGCGTAGTTGGAGTGGTGAGTTTATTGAGCGAGGTGTCGTGTTCCACGTGAAACACTGTGGGGTTGGTCGGTTCGCGGGTTGGTTGTTTGAGAGCGTTGTTTCTTCTCTGTTAGTTGTTGGTGGTTGGTGTTTCACGTGGAACAGTTGTGGTTATGGGTTTGGGGGTGTTGTTGGGAATTGGAGATGGGGCTTTTAATGGAGTGTTTCACGTGAAACGTGGAAGTCTGTTTGGGATGATTCGTTGGGATTAGTCGCTGTGGTTTTGAGAGATGGAATCGTATTTCCCTAACGGTTGAATGAGCGGACTTGTCATGTTTGCAGATGGTTGGTGTTTCACGTGAAACGTGGTGGGTTGTTGGAGTTTATTTACTTGCTGTGTTTCACGTGGAACATGGGTAATGCTTGTGAAGGAAATCTTTTGCGCCTGCGGTCGTGTTTTGAAGCTTGTTTTATGGGGTGGGCGTGGCGTATTCGCACAAATGAATGTTGGATTGGCCGGGGGATTGTCATTTAGTTTTGTGCTTTCTGGTGTTTGAATGCTTTTCGATGTTTCACGTGAAACACGACGTTTTTACAACAACCCATTTGTTTCACGTGAAACGTTGTTTTTGCTTTACGACGTCCCAAGGATGTCAATGTGTTTCACGTGAAACGCATGGTGGGGTGGTTAAGTTGCTGGGGATAGTTTTTGAGAACTGTTTCTCTTGTCGTTGTCGAGGAGGTGGTGTTTCACGTGAAACATTGGTTTTGAATCTTATTCAGCTGCTGGGAAATGCGGTTCAGCGTCTCAAGGCATTGACATGCATGACTACTTTTTGGGAGTAAGGAAAAGCAAGACAGATGACGTGTTCTTTCTGATTTTCCGCCTGTTGTCGTAGATGGATTTTCCCAGTAGCTGAATAAGCTTCACTGTAAGATTTTTGTATTGTGGTTGGTTGTGTGTTTTTGGGGATGTTTCACGTGGAACATCTCTCCTATCTATTTTTATGGCTGGTTATGGTGATGGCTAGTGGGTAGGTTGGGTGGTGTGTTGTGGTGATTCTTTTCTGTTTGGATAAGTTATATTTGCTCTCCAACTGAAAGAACAGGAGTCCTAGAAATCACTATTTCATTCATGGCAACATATCGGTGTTTCACGTGAAACGTGGGTGGGGATGTGTGTGGTGCTGAAGAATGAGGGGATGATTTTTGATCACGTCATTTCTCCCCTACCGGTTGTTGTGGGGGTTGGAGTTTTTAGTTGCTTGATGTTTCACGTGAAACTATTCCACTAACGGATAGAATCTTTCTCATCACTCTGCACTGAAGCTTATTCAGTCATTGGGAAAACTCATCTACCCTAGCAAGTGGAAAATCAGAAAGAACATGCCATCTATCTTGGTCTTCCTTAACGTCCAGAGACTAATCATGTGTGGAGACGCTGAATCAGCCTCACCGTTTCACGTGAAACACTGGTAATGCTTGTAAATAGAATCCTCTGCGACTACAGTCCTGTTTTGCAGAAAATGTTGGTATCTCTCTACAAGTTTAAAATCATAAAGCTTGTTTTGAGGAATATGTGGGGCATGTTTGTACGGATGAATGCTGAATTGCTGAAAGTCGGTTATTTAGTGTTGTGCTTTCCCGATATTTGATAGCTTCCTGATGTTTCACGTGAAACGTAAGTTTGTTGAGTGCGGAATATGGAAGAGTGGTTTCACGTGAAACATGATCGGATGGTTGAGTTGCAGGAGATAGCGTTTAGGGTGCGTTGCCTTTCCCCTATTGGTTGCTGAGGCTTGGTGTTTCACGTGAAACGTGGGGGGTGTTGGAATTGGGGCAATTTGTTTGGATGTGTTTGTGGGATTTTGAGGCTTCGATGTGTATGACAGCTTGAAAGATCAATTGAGGTTTCACGTGAAACACTGATCGTGGGAATAGTTGGAAATGGGGAGGCGTGTTTCCCAAACGGCTATTTTCAGCTTTCCCTTCGTGATTTTGTAATTGCGATTGTTTCACGTGAAACGTGGTGGGTTGGTGGTCGAGTTGTTGGGGATAGTTTTGGAGTGTGCCTCTCCTCCCCTACCAGTTGTTGTGAGGATTGATGTTTCACGTGAAACACGCAATTAAAAGACCCACCCTAATCCCCGGCAACTCATAGAAAAGAAGAAACAACACTCTCAAACAGCCAACCTACGAACCAACCCCACCATGTTTCACGTGAAACCATTCCAGTGACACGATAAAAATTTATTGAACACCGAGAAATAACATTCGATTTCCCAACCTGACACCTTCATGCTTGCTTTCTGCCAATCAAGAATTCACCATCCATCAACATAATCATCCCCACAAACAGCTTTGAATAAACTCAAGTGTTTCACGTGAAACATTGGCATTTTCGTAGACAGGATTCTCTGCATCTGCAGTTATGCTTTGTAGAAAGCGTTGGCCCTTATCCCGCATATTCTTTGGAATCCATATGGCTTATTTCGAGGGACGGGTGGGGCGCATACAAATAAGCGCTGAATTGACTTAAGGTCTGCCATCCAGTTTCTTGTTCTCCTGTTCCCCAAAGAGTTGGTTGAGTGGCTTGGCAGTCGTGGGAAGTCAGGGTTATGTTCCTCGATGTTTGAACTAGGTTCTCCATGTTTCACGTGAAACGCGGCGGGTTGCTGTGGGCGTCGTAAAGCGGGGTGCGATGTTTCACGTGAAACGTAGGTTTGGTGGGTGCGCAATGTGGGAGTGGTTTCACATGAAACATAGTCAGATAGTTGAGGCGTAGGTGATAGGGGTTGAAGTGTATTGTCTCTCCCCTACTGGTTGTCGGGTGGGGGTTGACGTTTCACGTGAAACATGTGACGCGACATAGCGCAATGTCTACAGGTAAAAAGTCATATGACAAAAAGTAAAGTGTCCTAATTATTGGTGTCCAGATTCTATGGCAATGCGGTGTGATAATGCTACCTTAACATTATTATAACTATTGATAGGTGTTTGTGAAATCCGGGGGATACGGTTGAAGCCGCAAAAACCGCCCCTCCCCTACTCGTGGTGAACGCGAGGCGGGATGGGGCGGATGTGCGGTCATGAAGATGGTTGGGCGATCGGGCGATTGGGCTACTTCACCACGATGCTGTCACCATCTTTGCTGAATTCTTTGGGGCTCAAGCCGGCCTGCGACGGGCCGGAAATCACAGAGCCATCCTTGATAGAGAACACAGAGCCGTGGCGGGTGCATTTCACGGTGTCGCCAGACACCTGGGTGATAGGCGACCCTTGGTGAGGACATACGGTGGAATACACCTTATACTCGTCGGCGGCCGGCCGGGCAATAATGGCGTCGCCAGTGATTATTGCGCTACCCACCGGGACATCGTTGGCGGCGGTTTTGGTTCCAGAAGAACCGCAGGCCACCAGGAGGGCGCCCGCGAATGTGGTTGCCGTCCCGAGCAGGAATGCCCGGCGACTGCACGTATGGTTATGGGAGGTCATTCCCCTAGTATAGTGGCCGACTTCATCACACTAACAAAATCGTATAATTCCCGCTTTAGCTCATCCATGTTGCCAATATGCGCTGGTTCTGGGTGGTTGCCAGCGCAATGGCTTTCGATGATTTTCGTGATCGCTGAGCCGGTAATCGCCCCACGAGCGCCGGCGGCAATGGCGTTGGCGACATGTTGGGGGGTGGAAATCCCAAAGCCCAACAGCACCGGTGCCCCGCCGAATCGGGTGATATTGGCAACCACGTCGCGCAGGCCCACTGTGGATGACTCCTTTTCCGTGCCGGTCACGCCGTCACGAGAGATCGCATAAATGTAGCCTTCCGACGCTTTCGCCACCCCGGCGAGGGTCGTTTCCAAAGCCTGGGCCGGTGCAATAAAGATGGGAGCGATGCCTGCCTTCTGGGCGGCGGCCACAAAGGGGGCGCCTTCCCGCACCGGCACGTCGGGGATGAGCACACTGTCGGCGCCCGCCGCCGCGAATTCCCGATAGAAGTTATCCAACCCCTGGCTGAAGGGCACGTTCCCGTAAATGAGCAGGCCAATGGGGATGTCGGGGAACTCCGCCCGCACCTGCGTGATGAGGGCAATAGAGCCCGCCACCGTGGCCCCATTGTCGAGCGCCCGCAGGTGGGATTTCTGGATCGTGGGGCCGTCGGCCACCGGATCCGAGAACGGCACCCCTAACTCCAGGGCGTCCGCGCCGGCGGCAATGACGGTGCGAATAATCTCCAAAGACTCCTCCGGGCCGGGGTCGCCCAGCATAATGAAGGGGACAAATGCGCCCTCGTGAGACGTCGACAAGCGAGAGAAAAGAGCTGCGTAACGGTCCATAATTACATATTCTCCAATACTAGTTCCGGGTGCGCTTCCAGCGTGCACCGCACATGCTCAACATCCTTATCGCCCCGACCCGACAGCGACACCACAATGGTCACCGGCTGCTGATCGCGCTCGGCCGCTGCCGCCCGCTTCAAGGCGTAGGCCAGCGCGTGCGACGACTCCAACGCCGGAATGATGCCCTCCTTGCGGGACAACAACTGGAACGCCTGCAACGCCTCCGCGTCCGTCACCGCCACATAGCTGGCCCGGCCAGTGTCAGACAGGTGCGCATGCTGTGGCCCCACACCCGGATAATCCAGTCCGGCGGAAATGCTGTACGACTCCTCCACCTGGCCCTCGCTGGTGCGCATCACATAGCTGCGCGCCCCATGCAAAATCCCAATCGAACCATTATTAATGGTCGCCCCATGCTCCCCCGAATCCAGGCCATGACCGCCAGGCTCCACGCCCACCAGCTCCACATCAGGATCATCAATGAACTCGGCAAACATGCCAATGGCGTTCGAACCGCCGCCCACGCAGGCCACTACCACATCCGGCAACCCGCCGGTTCGCTCCAGCAGCTGCGCCTTGGCCTCCGCCGAAATGACCTTGTGGAATTCGCGCACTATCGTCGGGAACGGGTGCGGGCCCGCCGCAGTCCCCAGCAGGTAATGCGACTCGTGGAACGTTGCGGTCCAATCCCGCAGCGCCTCATTCACCGCATCCTTCAACGTGCCCGAACCGGAATCTACCGGCACCACCTTCGCCCCCATGAGTTGCATGCGATACACGTTCGGCTGCTGCCGCGCCACATCCTTTTCCCCCATGTAGATCACACAATCCAACCCGAGCAGCGCACACGCCAACGCCGTCGCCGTCCCATGCTGCCCCGCCCCGGTTTCGGCAATGATCCGGGTTTTCCCCATGCGTTTGGCAAGCAGCGCTTGACCAATCACCTGGTTGGTTTTATGCGCACCCCCATGCACTAAATCCTCCCGCTTGAGAAAAATTCGGGCATAACCCCGGCCGGCACCAGCCAACGGTAAGTTCGAACACTCCGTCAACGGTGTTGGCCGACCCAAATAATCCCGCAAATAACCAGCAAATTCCTTATGGAATTCTGGATCATTCTGCGCATCAACGAATGCTTGTTCTAACTGGTCGAGTGCGGGAATGAGGGATTCCGGCACGAACTGCCCCCCAAACTCCCCAAAATATGCTGGCAATAATGTCATGCCTATCGTCCTTCCTTATGCCCGCGGATCATGCGGATAGTATGCGCGAATGATATCAAAAGCGCTATTAAGCGCCCCGGTGTCCTTCTTTCCCGGCGCGTATTCAAACCCCGAGTTGAGGTCCAACCCGGCCGTCCCCGCGGCGAGCGCCTCCGCAAGATTCTGCGGGTTAATGCCGCCGGCAAGCAGGGTTTTTCCGGCAAGCTCGGCGGGGATGGTCTCCCAATTAAAGCTGGTGCCGCTACCACCATCGCCGGCGTCAAGAACAAGCTTGTCGACGCGGTCAGCTACCGCTCGGGCCCACTCCTGGCCGGCCTCCGCCTGGCTGGCTGGCCCGGCCTGGTCGGATTCGCCCGGTTGGTTAGCGGTCCCGGCGGTGCCCGTGGGGCCGGTCATGGAGACGGCCCGCCAGATTTCCGCCCGGTTGCCGGTGGCCTGCCGGATGGTGTCGATGAGCGCGTGTTCGGCATCGACACTGCCCTGGTAGGGGCTGTGGATTTGCAGCGCGGCGATTCCGGGGATTGCCGCCAGCTCCGCCCATTCTTCCGCGTTGGTGCTTCGGGACACCGCCACGAATTTCAGGCCGGGCTCCGCGGCGATAATGGTGCGGGCGGTAGTAGGGGTGATGGCGCGTGGTGAGGCTTGTTCAAAAATGAGTCCGCCGTGGGTGGCGCCGGCGGCGCGGGCGGCTTGGGCAGCGGCCGGGCTGGTGAGACCGCAGATTTTCGTGGTTCCGTAGATGAGTTCCCGGGCGGCATAGTCGATGCTTGGTTGGCTGGTGAGTTGGGAGCCAACAAGGAATCCATGAACATACGGTTTGAGGGTGCGGACGGTGACATTATTGCGGATGCCGGATTCGGAGATGATGACGGCGTCATCGGGGACGTGCCGCGCCAACGTGGGGGTGCGGGTGAGGTCGATACTGAGGTCGTGAAGATTGCGGTTATTGATGCCGAAAATGTTTGCCCCAAGGTTTATGGCCCGCGCCACCTCGGTCTCGGTGATGACTTCGGTGAGGATGTCCAGGTTCCACCGGTGGGCTTCGGCCGCGAGGGTACGGTATTCCGCATCGGTGAGGACGCTGAGCATGAGAAGAATGGCGTCGGCACCATAGTGGCGGGCGGCCCGGATTTGGATGGGGTCGATAATGAAGTCTTTGCAGAGGACGGGAAGGTGCGTGGTGGCGGCAACTGCCGCCAGGTGGTCGTAGTCGCCGCCGAAGCGTTCGGGTTCGCAGAGCACGGAGATACCGGCCGCGTACTGGGAGTAGATTTGGGCGATCGTACTGGGGTTGTAGTCGGCCCGGATGAGCCCCAGGGATGGGGATGCGGATTTGCATTCCATGATGAAGGCATTGCCGGCTTTGAGGTTGTGGTAGAGGCTTCGGGTTGAGGGCTGTGGTTCGGGGATGTTGCGGATTCGGTGGGCAATGTTGGGGAGGTGGGTGCGTCGGGCCCGAACAATGTCGGCGAGGATGGTGGGCGTGGCGTCGGGGGTGTGGTTATGCATAATTTGCCTCTTCGTGGGTGCGGAGCCAGGTGGCGACGGTGCCGTCGTCAAGGAGCCGGAGAGCGAGTTGGGCGCCTTCCCGCATGGTGGGGGTGCGGTCGTGGAGGTAGAACATGGCGCCGGCGGAGGCGGCGAGGGCGTCGCGTTGGGCGGGGGTGCCGCGGCCGGCGAAGATTTCGCGGAGGATAGCGGCGTTTTCCGGGCCGTCGCCGCCGGCGAGTTCGGCGAGGGGATGCCGGGAAAGCCCGAGGTCTTCGGGGGTGATGGTGTAGTTGGTGATGGCGCCGTTGCGGAGTTCCCATATGGTGGTGGGCCCGTGGACGGCGATTTCGTCGACGCCGGAACCGTGGACGACGAGGGCTCGTTCGCGCCCTAGTTCGAGGAATACTTCGGCGATGATTTGTCCCAGGTCGGGGTTGGCGATGCCCATGATTTGGAGGGCGGGTCGCGCCGGGGAGAGGATGGGCCCGAGGGTGTTGAAGATGGTGGGCATGCGGAGGGCGCGTCGTACTGGCATGACGTGGGCGACGGCCGGGTGGTATGCGGGGGCGAAGAGGAAGGTGAAGTTGGAGGCTTCGACTTGGTGGACGGCTCGTTCGGGGTTGAGGTCGAGGGGAATGTTGAGGGCTTCGAGGACGTCGGCGGAGCCGGAGCGGGAGCTGACGGATCGGTTGCCGCATTTGACGACGCGGCAGCCACCGGCGGCGACGATGAGGGAGGCGCCGGTGGAGATGTTGATGGTGTTGGCGCCGTCGCCGCCGGTTCCGGCGGTGTCAAGGACGCCGGCGCCGGTGATTGGGAAGGGCCTGGCGGCTTTGAGGAAGGCGCGGGCGGCGCCGGTGATGTCGGCGGCGGTTTCGCCGCGGGCTTTGAGGGTGGCGAGGAGGGCGGCGATGTGGATGTCGGAGTAGTCGCCGTTGGTGAGGGGTTCGAAGGCGGCTTGGGCTTCGTCGGCGGTGGGGTTGGGGTTGGTGAGGTAGGTGATGAGGTTGTCGATGAGGTCCATGATCTGGTCCTTTCGGGTTTCGTTGAGGGTGGTTAGTGTTGGTTGAGGAGGGCGGTGATGCACCGGTCGAGGATGATGGGGCCGGTGGGGCTGAGGATGCTTTCTGGGTGGAATTGCAGTCCGATTGCCGCGCCTTCGGTGGTGTTGGTGGTGGCTGCCATGACGACGGGGCCGGTGGTGGCTTGTGAGGTGCCGAGTGGGGTGAGGTTGGTGGGGATTTCGGTGGTGAGGCAGCCGAGGGAATGGTAGCGGGCGATGGGAACTTGTGTTCCAGTGAAGTTGTTTTCGGGCCCGGCGTCGACTGTGAGGCCGTCGAAAAGCTTGCTGGTGAGGCCGGCTTTGGTGAGTTCCATAATGTCGGTGACCCCGTGCATTGGCCCGCAGGGGCGGACGGATCCGCCAAAGTGTTCGAGGAGTGCTTGGAAGCCGAGGCAGATGCCGAGCACCGGAATGTTGCGGTCGAGGGCGGCGGCGAGGATGCCCATGAGGTTATTGGCGTCGCGGGGGTGCCCGGGCCCGGGGGAGAGACAAATGAGGTCGGGTTTTGCGGCGAGCACGTCGGCCACGGGGATGGTGTTGCGGAACACCGTGTGGCGGTAGCCGGCGACCGCGAACGCATCGACCAGGTTGTAGACGAACGAGTCTTGGTTGTCGATCATGACCACATGCGTTTCGTGGGGGGCTGGGGTGGTGGGCATTATCGCAGTACCTCTACTTTCTTCCCTTGTGCGCTAGCGATCGCGGTGAGCACGGCGTATGCCTTGTGCAGGGTTTCGTTCGCTTCGGATTGTGGTTGGGAGTCCCGCACCACCCCGGCGCCCGCCTGTACGATTGCGGTGCCGTTGCGGACGAATGCGGAGCGGATCACTATGGCGGTGTCCATGGAGCCGTCGCCCTTGAGGTAGCCGATTGCCCCGCCGTAGGAGCCACGCCGGCGGCCTTCGACTTGCCGTAAGAGTTCGGTGGCGCGGAGTTTCGGGGCGCCGGTCAGGGTGCCCATGTTCATGCACGCCCGGTAGGCGTCGAGGCAATCAAAGTCTGGGTGGAGGGTTGCGGTGACCCGGCTGACCAGGTGCATTACCCGGGAGTATCGGTCGACTTGGAGCAGGTCGGCGACTTTGCGGGTGGTGGGGACCGCCACCCGGGCCAGGTCGTTGCGGGCCAGGTCGACCAGCATGGTGTGTTCGGCGACTTCCTTGCTGTCGGTGCGCATTTCTAGTTCGGCGCGGATGTCCAGCTCCGGGTTGGTGCCGCGCGGCCGGGTGCCCGCCACCGGGTAGACCTGCACGAGCCGGCTGGTGGCGTCGAATTTGAGGTTGGATTCCGGGGATGCGCCGAACAGTTCATAGTCGGGTCCGTGCAGGTAGAACATGTAGGGGCTGGGGTTGGTGTCCCGCAGTGCCCGGTAGGCGGCGAATGCGTCGGGGCAGTCGGCGGTGAACATGCGGGCGGGCATGCCCTGGTAAATATCCCCGTTGTGGATGTATTCCTGCATGTCACGCACATGGCCGCGGAATTCGGCGTCGTCCATGCTGGCCCGCACCGTGAGTGGTTCCGTGCTTTGCGACGCTGCCCCCGCTGGCGCGTCCGTCGCAAAGCTGGGTGGGGTGTCGGCGATGCGTGCCGCCCATTCGCCTGCCGACGCCGGGTTCAGCGATTCCACGAACGCTTCCTTGGTCAAATGGTCGATGGTGAGCACGGTTTCGGCTAGCAGGAACTGGTAGTCGGGGAACGTGTTCGGCCCGTCGGCGACCGGTGGCAGCTGCTCGTAGGTGCCCAGGTAGTCGAAGGCGAACCCGCCGCCAAGCAGCGGCAGCACCTCGCCCTGGTAGTCGGCGTGCTGCTGGAGTTGGCGGAGCACCTCCACGTTACTGATTGCCCGCAATCGTTCTCGTTCGTCGGTGATCACCACCGGTGGGAATTCGAACGTGGCCACCAACGGCTGTTCGTCACGACCAGACACAAACTCCCCCAACTGGTCGCACAACCGTTCGGTAATCTGGGTGCCGGCCGTGGTCAATGCCGCCACCGTCACCGTCTGGCCGTGGCACGTCACCCGGGCCGCAGTCTCCAACACCGCAATGCAGCCAGTGTTCTTCTTCGAATCAATATCCGCGCTCTCCAGGAGCAGCGTGTCCGGCCGGGCCACCCCGCCAAGATGCGCAAAGAGCAGTGACGCATCCTCGTGGTAGCGCACCGGAATCCGAATCACCTGAACCATGCCTACTCCCCCACCTGCTCATCATCATGGTGCGCGTACCGGCCCACACCCTCCCGGGCATTCGACTCGTCGGTCATCTTCTCCAACACCTCCGCCACATGCGGGTCCGTGACCTTGGTGGTTGCCGGATCCTCCGCGGCTAAATCCCCCAAAATATGCCGCACATAATCCACATCCTTATCGCCCCGGCCCGACAAATTCACCAAAATATTCAGCGGCTCCCCCTGCGGATCCGCATGCTCCGCCAGCTTCAATGCATACGCGAGCGCATGCGACGACTCCAACGCCGGAATGATCCCCTCATACCAGCTGAGCATCCGAAACGCCTGCAACGCCTCCGCATCCGTGATCCCAACATACTCGGCCCGGCCACTATCCAACAGATAAGCGTGCTCCGGCCCAACTCCCGGATAATCCAGGCCGGCCGACACCGAATGCGAATGCATCACCTCACCATCGCTGCCCAACATCACATACGATTTCGATCCATGCAAAACCCCCACCTTGCCGCGGTTCAATGGTGCACCATGCTTGCCGGAATCCAGCCCCTCACCAGCGGGTTCCACACCGATGAGCCGCACCTCCTCATCCGGCAAATATTCGGCAAACGCCCCAATGGCGTTCGATCCCCCACCAACACACGCCACCACCGCATCCGGCAGCCGGCCGGTGCGCTCCAGCATTTGTTGCCGAGACTCCTCCGAAATAACCTTCTGGAACTGCTTCACCAGCTTCGGGAACGGGTGCGGGCCGGCGGCCGTCCCCAACAAATAGTGGGTGGTTCCTAAGCTTTCCACCCAATCCGCCAACGCCACATCAATAGCATCAGACAGTGCTTCACCATGCTCGTTCGAAACTGGCACCACCTTCGCCCCCATCAGCCGCATCCGATACACATTCGGCTGCTGCCGGGCCACATCCCGCGCCCCCATATAAATGGTGCACTCCATGCCCATGAGCGCCGCAACCATGGCGGTGGCCATACCATGCTGCCCCGCACCGGTCTCGGCAATAAGCCGGGTTTTGCCCATGCGCTTCGCCAATAACGCCTGCGCAAGCACCTGATTTCCCTTATGGGCGCCGCCATGTAGCAGATCCTCACGCTTCAAAAATATCCGGGCATTCCCGGAAAGCGGCAGGTTAGCGCACTCGGTGATGGGGGTGGGCCGTCCCAAATAATTTCGGCGCAGGTCGTCAAGCTCCCGCAAAAATTCGGGATCGTTCAGCGCATCCACATACGCCTGTTCTAACTGGTCAAGCGACGGATACAACACCTCGGGCACGTATTGGCCGCCATACTCGCCGAAATAAGCATCAATCAGGGTAGGATGAGGATGAGTCATGGTAACGGGAACCTCCTTCATGCGGGTCAGGTTCCCTCACAGGCCCATCGCCGCCGTGGTCAGCTGTGGTTATTGGGCCTGAATGATGAAGTCACTAAAGTTGGCCCGCTATTAAGCGCGCCACCACCAAAGTTTCTTCATCGTGTTCATAGCTTAAAAATTCTAGCCCCTGTCATGATCCCGCGCAACCGATTACGCGTCGGCGGCACCAGCCGCACGTCGTAACGCATCAAAATCAACCTGGGGGGCAGGCGCCGCACCAGAAGCATCACTGCTGTCACCGCCGCAGCAGCCGCCTGACGACTCTTCCCGCACCAACACCCCGGCGGCCCGCGCCCCCATGCTCGAACCCAAACCAAAAAAGTACACCGACGCTACAACCCCCACCAGCGAAATAAGCAACAACCAGCTCACACCACTAAACGGCGGCACCGCGGCCACCGCCATCGCCACCCCAGACGCCAACCACAACGGGCCGGCAAACTGGTGCACCGCATCCCACACCTCCCGGGACTCCCGCACCTCCGGCACCTTAATACCCACATACTTATTGCCCGGCAAATGGCGAGTCCACGCCAACGCACCAACCAGCAGCAACACCACGGCAAGAGCAGCAAGAACACATCCAAGAACGACCATGGACACCACTGTACCGTGCCGCAACCACGCCACCAACATGCCACCAGCACACCGGCAACACGGCGCCGGCGTGCCATAACCATGCCGCAAACCAAAACCAAGAATGCGATATGGCTAACACAAAATAGGAGAATGTGGGGTACACCAATTAGGTTAAAACCTGACCAAAATACCCAACACAAGGAGCCATCCATCATGGACCTTAAGCGAATAACCTCATCGCTGCTCTTCAAAATCGTTGTGGCCATCATTCTTGGCATCGCATGCAGCTTCTTCTTCCCCGTATGGCTCGCCCGCGTCTTCGCCACCTTCAACGGCCTGTTCGGTAACTTCCTCGGATTCTTCGTCCCCGTCCTCATCTTCGCCCTCATCACCCCGGCCATCGCCGGCCTGGGCCGCGGCGCCGGCAAATGGTTAGCCGTCACCACCGCCATCGCCTACCTTTCCGCCCTGGTAGCAGGCCTGATCTCCTGGGGGCTGGCCACCGTCCTCTACCCCGTCCTCCTCGCCGGCCAAGAAAGCGTCAAAACCGGCGACATTGAAAAAGGCGCCCTAGAGCCCTACCTCAAGGTCGACATGCCAGCACCCATGGAGGTCATGACCGCCCTCATTCTTGCCTTTGTCGTCGGTGTTGCCATGACCAGCGTCAAATCCGACACCCTCTACGGTGGGGTTGCCGACCTGCGGCGCGTAGTCATGAAAGTCATCACCGTCATGATTATCCCCCTGCTGCCCGTCTACATTTTCGGCCTGTTCCTCTCCCTCGGCATGAACGGCAAACTCGTTGACGTGCTCTCCGCGTTCTCGAAGGTGCTGGTACTCGCCATTGTTGTCTCATTCATCATGCTGATCGTCCAATACAGCATCGCCGGGACCATCGTGCGCAAAAACCCATTCCGCAGCCTGAAAAACATGATGCCCGCATACTTCACCGCCCTGGGCACTTCCTCGTCGGCCGCAACCATCCCCGTCACCTACGAATGCACCCGCAAAAACGGGGTGTCCGCATCCGTCGCCGGCTTCGTCATCCCATTGTGTGCAACAATCCACCTCTCGGGGTCCATGCTGAAGATCACGCTTTTCGCGTTCGCCGTCATGTTCATGGACGGCATGCACATTCCCCTGGGCGTGGCCGTGGGCTTCATTCTCATGCTGGGCGTCACCATGGTGGCCGCGCCAGGCGTGCCGGGCGGCGCGATTACGGCCGCGGTTGGGTTGCTGAGCGCCAGCCTGGGGTTCAACGACGACCAGGTGGCGTTGATGATTGCCGCGTATATTGCGATCGACTCATTCGGCACCGCCTGCAATGTTACCGGCGATGGTGCCATCGCATTGGTCATCGACAAGCTTGCGAAAGGCACGATCCAGCGCAGTGAACTTGACGACGATGATGAGCTCGGGCTTGCCGCAGCCATCGCGGGCATCGAGGAGACAGAGGAAAAGGAAGCGGAAGGAAAAGCAGACCAGCAATCCGCCGACCAGGCAACCAGCAAGGAAGCTTAACGACGCACCAACGGGCCGACCCCTGCTCCTTTCAGAGGGAGGGCGTGAGTGAGCAGGGTGCCCCCTGCCCGTGATGGACAGGAAAGCAGCCGGCGAAGCTCCTTGAAGGTTCTTTCGTCGGTCGGTTGGTTGATCGCTTTTCCGTGCACTGTACGGGTATTATTCGCTGCAGTCAGGACTGGGACGCCTAGAAAACTAATGAGATCACACCGCCCAGTGTGGCATGCCCGAGTCTGCCTTTACCATGCAGCTTTCTAGATCATCGGGAAAGGGGATCCCGCTTTCACCGGGGACGACCGCGGGGGCGAGCCGCGTCACCCGTTTTTATCTACGGGCGCAGAGATGTGGCAGGAAATTAACCTAGAGCATTAGCTACTTCGTATATTTCTGTAGGTCTAATACTTGACATAAGATACTTTATACGCCCATAATTGTCTTATGTCAAGTATTATTAACATTTATGGTACTTATTAATAAATCTTTACTTTTAAAATTACCCCCCATATAATTGACACATGTTGGTTTTAGTTGGAAAAACTGGTGCTATACCCCAATTTGGGATCAACCATAGAGTGAAGCTCGCCCGAGAATATGCCGGCATGCAGCAGCATGATCTGGCAGATAAAACCGGGTTGAGCAGGACCTCCATCGCAAATATGGAGACAGGCCGTACCAAACCACGCAAGAAAACCATCACAATCATCGCATCAGCGACCGGGGTTGACCGTGAATGGCTTGCCACCGGCAATGCGCCGGTTTATATCACCGAAATGGGTAACCCCGATGTGGGGTCAAAAGATTAAATTGGGTGCTTCACCTTTACTATAATCATGCTGTGACAAGGATATTCCCGAATGTCCCTCAGCGCATCTTGGGGTGACACCTCACCGAAATAGAGTGATTCAATAGGTGCTTCAATGAACGTAGGAAATGATGTGGGGGCAGTGCCGCAATGGGAGCTCCAGGATCGAATCCAAAGAGCCCGGCGGCATGCTGGCCTGGAACAAGGACAACTAGCCGAACTCGCGGGCGTGTCACGCAAATCGGTGAGCAATTGGGAAATCGGCAAAACAGTGCCCCGCCGAAGTGCGCTTATAGCAATAGCTTTCGCCACCGGGGTGAATTTATACTGGTTAGAAACCGGCGAGTCACCCTACCCGCCCGAACCTGTCAAAGATGCTAAATCCGGTAATTCTATGGTTTAATAGAATTCCATGTTAGGTTTCGATCGGGAAAAATACATCGAGCTGCAATCCCAACACATCAAGGAGCGCCGCGCCGAAATTGGTGGCAAACTTTATCTAGAAATGGGGGGCAAGCTTTTCGACGATCTCCACGCCAGCCGGGTGCTTCCCGGTTTCACCCCTGACAATAAGATCGCCATGCTGGAACAAATACGCGACGAGCTGGAAATCCTCATCTGCATCAATGCCAAGGACCTGGAACGCCATAAAATGCGCGCCGACCTTGGCATTAGCTATGAGGATGACGTGCTCCGACTCGTCGATGTCTTCCGTGATCGAGGCTTCCTCGTCGAACACGTGGTCATCACCCAAATGGAGGACGACAATCGCCTGGCCGTCGCCTTTGTGGAACGGCTGCAACGCCTGGGGCTCAAAGTCGCCCGCCACCGTGTGATTCCCGGCTATCCAACCAATTTAGATTTGATCGTCTCCCCCGAAGGATTCGGCCGCAACGAATATGCCGAAACCACCCGTGACCTGGTGGTTGTGACCGCGCCGGGGCCGGGTTCGGGGAAGCTCGCCACCTGCCTCAGCCAGGTGTATCACGAGCACCGCCGGGGTGTGAACGCCGGCTACGCCAAGTTTGAGACGTTCCCCGTTTGGAACCTGCCGCTGGAACATCCGGTGAATCTTGCCTACGAGGCCGCCACCGTGGATCTGAACGATGCCAATGTCATCGACCATTTTCACCTCTCCGCCCACGGCGAGCAGACCGTGAACTATAACCGGGATGTTGAGGCATTTCCCCTGCTCAAAAGCATGCTGGAGCGACTGACCGGCACTACCCCGTACCAATCCCCTACCGACATGGGAGTGAACATGGCCGGCTATTGCATTGTGGACGATAAAGTTTGTTGGGACGCGAGTAACCAGGAGATCATTCGCCGCTATTTCAAGGCGCTTGTCGACGAAGCCCGGGACAATTCCGACTCCACCCAATCCGATCGGGCAGCAGTCATCATGGCGAAGGCCGGCATCACCGTCGACAAGCGGGCGGTAGTGGCCCCCGCCCGTGCCGTGGAGGCCGCAACCGGGGAGCCCGGCTCCGCCATCCAACTTCACGACGGCACCATCATCACCGGTGCCACCTCGGAACTTCTGGGGTGCTCCGCCGCCATGCTATTGAATGCTCTGAAATATCTTGCTGGCATTGATAGCGAAGTACATTTGTTGTCGGTGGAGTCCATCGAACCGATCCAAACCCTCAAAACGGTGCACCTGGGCAGCCGTAATCCCCGGCTGCACACCGACGAGGTGCTGATCGCTCTGTCAGTGTCCGCCGCTAGTAATGAGGATTCCCGCCTGGCCCTGGAGCAGCTGAAACAGCTCCGGGGTTGCGACGTGCACACCACCACCATTTTGGGCTCGGTGGATGAAACCATCTTCCGTAACCTGGGTATCTTGGTGACCTCCGACCCGAAGTTCCAACGCAAGAAGCTTTATCAAAAACGCTAACCAAGTGGCGCTAGCTGCACGATGTGGTCCACGCAGTGATTGAGGAATTCGATGTCGTGGCTGATGACGATCACGGTTTTCCCATCGGCTGCCAGGCCGCGGAGTAATTCGGCCACCAGTTTGAGGTGATGGTAGTCGACGCCGGAGGTTGGCTCGTCGAAAAGCAAAACTGGTACGTCCATGCTGAGGGCGGTGGCGCACACGAGTCGTTGTTTCTGGCCGCCAGACAGCGACAATGGGTGCCGGTCCGCCAACTGGTCCAGGCCGAGCTGTGCCAAAAATTCTGGGCCCGCCTCCTGCGCAACGCTTTCGGTAAACAGCTGGCGGTGCGCATCCTGCATGACCAGGAATGCTCGGCCCGGCTTCGCCGAAAACTCAATCGTGCCGGCCTGCACACGCTGCAAACCGCACAGCACCCGGGCCAAGGTAGTTTTACCGGCACCATTGGGGCCAATAATGCCGGTGACCTTGCCTTCTGGAAAACACATGTCGGCAATGTCGAGCACGCGCCTGCCACCAAACGACACCTGCACCCCACGCACATGCACGCCCCGCTCCGCCGGAGACGGCTCGGGGACCCTATTCAACTGCGGTTTTTCGAGCGTGCGCAACCCCAACTCTTGGGCCTTGGCGCCGAGGCCGAAGAACTCCTCCCCCGTGTACATGTGGGCGACCCGACCGCCTACAATCAGCAGCACCTGGTCGACCAGCCCGCGGAGAAAATACAGGCGGTGTTCCGCAATAATAATGGTCTTACCCTGCGCCTTCAGCCGGCCCAAGAGCGCCGCAAACTCGATTATTGCCGCAGGATCCAGGTTAGAAGTGGGCTCATCAAATAACATGATCGGGGTGGTTTGCGCCACGGCTTGGGCACAGGCCACCTTCTGCACCTGCCCACCCGATAAGGTGCGCAGCGACCGCCCAGCCAAATCTGTGATCCCCACATCCCGCAATGCCGCGGCCGACCGTTTGCGCAGCTCATCCGCCGGAACCTGGAAATTCTGGCCGGCAAATGCCAGTTCGGAATCCACCTCAGTGGTGAAAAACTGGGTACGCGGGTTCTGAAACACGGTTGCGCACGACTTCCCGATCTCGTAGAGCTGCATGTCCGCAACCGATTTGGACCCTAACCGCACCGTGCCGGTTTGGGTAACCGCATGAAAATGCGGAATCAACCCATTGATTAACCGCAACACTGAGGACTTCCCGCTACCACTGGCGCCACATAATAAGGTAATCCCTGGTTGCGGGGCGAAATTCACGTTCTCTAGCACCGGCCGTTCTGGTGCCGCGGCGTAGGTCACGCTGACATTATCTATGTCGATTATGTTTGCTTCCGCAGCCAGTCCCGTATTTGTATCTGCGCTGGTGTCCGCCATCATTACCTCCAGTTCCCGTTATGATCGTTGCGCAATCGTCAGGCCAATAAATCCAAGAATGGCTAGTAGTATCACCGCATCCCACGCCCCAAACCTGTGGGTAGACAGCTGTGTTGGCCGACCCGGCGCACCCAACCCGCGAATGAGGGCTGCGGCCGCGAGCTCGTCGGCGATCCGGGCCACCGCCGAGAGCAGGGGTACCACAATGTATTCGGCGGTGCGTATGGGGTGCAGCCAGGGTTTTTGGTAGCCCCGCAGTTTCATCGCTTCGACGATTCCCCGCATTTCGTCAATGACGACGGGGAAGAATCGGAACATGACGCTGAGGGGAATGACAATCATATTGGGGAGCCGCATTTGGTGGAATGCGGTGGTGAATTCGCTGATGCGGGTGGTGCTGAACATCCATATGGCCACAGACAGGCTGACGGTGAAGCGCAGCACCCAATAGCCGACAATGCCGAGGGCCACCCCAAGCCAGTTATTCATTCCCGGTACCCCGGGGAGTAGCGTTGCCCCGAAGCTGATGAGGATAATGGCCAGATATCCCAGGAAGAATCTCCGGGACATGTCGCAGGCAATGAGTATCCCCAGGCAAATGATGATGGGCCAGAGAGTTGATCGGGTGTTGAGGCCCATGACCAGCACATTGCAGACAATGAGGTAGAGCAGCTTCATGCGGGCATCAATATTGGTGCGGGGGCTGCTGGAGTCGCCGAGCGTGCTCTCGTTATCGGCGTGAGTGGTGTTGGCGGTGGTGTTGTTGCCGGTCATTACACTATCCCGGCGCGGGTGAAATGCTTTTTGAGGGTGCGCATTCCGATGAAGCCGGCAATGAGACAAACGATGAAGGTTGCGACACCCCAAATGAGGATCATGGTTGGGGTGAAGACGTGCCGCATGGTGTCGGCGTATTCGGCGCTTTTCATTTGGGCTTCAATGTCGGCGAAATAGTCGTCGGAGTTAATAAATATGGGTGCGACGAGTGCCATGGACCAGAGTTGGAAGACGGCGTACGCTAGGGGGTTGGTGAGTTTTCCCTGGTAGTTGCCGCTGCGGGCGATGGTGTCGCCGATGAGTCCGGTGATGATGGCGGTGGGGACAACGTACCAGACGTGTCCGGTGAGCATCATGCCCAGCCCGGTGATGAGGCCGAGGATGGTGAGTGACCCGAATTGCGGCACTTTTGCTAGGTAGAGCATGATTACAATGCCGTTGATGAGGGTGCTGATGATTCCGCCGACCATAATCATGATGGGTGAGAAGATTCCGAGCATTCCACCGGAGAACATGACTACAAAATAAACGCAGCAGAATACGCCGATGAGTACTAGGTTCCTGGGGCTTCCCATGGGTTATCTCCTTAGGTTAGACTTCACTAACTATGAGACTAGCATTGGGCTTTTCGACGGTTCTGCTTACCGTTTGTGCTACTGTTGCTGTTCCCCTGGTTGCCGCCGGTGAGACCCGCATGCCGACCATTCCGGATAATAATCAGGCGCAGGAACATACCCGTATCACTGTTACTACGGAGTCGGGTGAGCCGGTGACTGGGCCGGTTCATCGTGGTGATGTGTTATTGGTTCATGGTTCTGGTTTTGATCCGCAGGCTAATAAGGGCGGGTTCCCTATCCCCGTACCGCCCGGCACCCCCAATGGGGTGTTTGTGGTGTATTCGGCGTTTCCTGAGTGGTGGAAGCCGAGCGAGAATGCGCCAGAATCCCACCGGAAGCACCCCCATGATAGGGGTATTGCGTGGATGATGCCGGCCGGCACGTTGGAGTCTATACCGTCGGCTTTTCGACGGTCGATTGCTCGTCAGACGCAAACCATGAACCCTGATGGCACGTTCACTGCCCGCCTGGTGGTGGATCCACCGGCCCAAACACCTGGTGACCGGTGGGGTGTGTATGTGTATGCGGGTGCCGGTTCGGTGAATCCGGCGGAGGAAACGTTTGTGCCGATCCCGTTTTCTTCGGATCCGGGGCCGAACACGCCGCCTGCGGCGACACCGGATTTCACCATTGATGCCGTCACCGTTACGCAAGTGGCTCATGCTGCTGGTGGGAATGTTACTACGAAGAATGGTGCGGCCCGGGATGGTGATCGGGTGACGTTTAGTCGGGCGGCGGATGCCGGCGATGGGATTATCCGGTATCGGGGTGTTGCGGTGGCGGCGGTGAAGTATAACGTGGTGGAGGTCGCGGTGGCCGACCCGTGGTTGGAGCCGCGCGGGAATGGGATGTGGGCGGTGACCGCTGAGGTGTCGACTGGTGCGGATGTGGGCCCGGATTCCATGGTGCGCCGTGAGCTGGGCACTATTTCCGGCACGACGGGCACGTTCCCGCTGCTGGGTAGTTCGGTGACGGTGCGTTAGGCGTTAGGTTTTAGTGGTAATGCTGGTGCCCTCGACGCACCAGCATTTTTTGGTGTCTCCGCGTCTACACCACGACGAGGGTGAGGGACATGCGGGAGGGTTCGAGGGCCTCGACCGCGTGGGGATCATTGGGTGCAAGGTAAATAACGTCGCCGGGTACGACTTCGTTGTCTTTGCCGTTTATTGTGAACCGGAATCGTCCTTCGAGGATATTAATGATGACGGCCCGGGTGGAGGTGTGTTCCGTGAGGACCTGTCCGGCATCCATGGTGAACATGACGTGCCGCAATACATCGTTATTGACGAGGACGCGGGAGGTGGTGGCTTCCTTGGAGATCGGTAGGTCGGTGTAAGTGTTGGTGTAGACGCCGGATTGGCTGACTGGGGTAGTTGTCATGCTGTTGTCCTTCCTATTGGTGGGCTTGTGTCTTCCTACACTACCCCCAAAATAGCCAATAGGATAGGCCCATTATGCGTGGCTTTATTGATTTGGCGTGGTTGTGGCCCACTATACGGTTTGCGTCGCTCGGGATTATCGGGGGTGGGGTGCATTAAACTTTCCCGCGAGAAGAAAGGTGCTTTGATATGACTGTTTCCGAACGCGCTGAGGCAATTTTCACCACCGGTTCGCTTCAGGCCCCCGAGTTTGCGTCCCTGGTCGGCAATATCGCTACCGCCATTACTGCTACGGCGAAGGCCCAGGCCGAGGCCATGGGTGCGCAGGGGTCGTATGCCCGCCCGCTGGTGTTTACGGCAACCCACGATGGGTTTAGGCTTGCGGCGGCGCCCCGCCCTAAGGATTCGGCCGATGTGGAGTTGGATTTTGTGGTGCACGATATTGATGATGTTGCGCTCCGCAGGGTCGTCGATACGCTTTTCGACGATTCCCGCAGCCTCACCAGTCTGCCGTATGCTGCGCAGCGCCCCCTGGCGAATGCCGCAAGTGTTATGGCGAAGCGACATCATAGTTTCAGTGTTACACTGCAACAACGTGGAACAGATACTATCAACTATTCCGGCAATATTGAGCATATGGTGGGTCTTATCACGGAGTTTCAGACGAAAAGAGTCGTCACCGAAACCATCGAAGATGTGTTCCAATTTGATGGTTTTCAGGGGTCGTCGGACACGATTTTCCTCATGATTGATGGCACATCCTACGCCATTAAGGCCACTGACGAGCAGGTGCGGCAGGTCACGGGGTTTGTGGCCAGCCACGGTCCGGAGCTCACCTTGGATTGCACCATTGAGCAAACCACCTGGCATAAGCCGGGCCGGAAACCCACCATTATGCGTAGGTTGTGTGCCGTGTCCCGGCGGGATCGCCCCAGGGTGGGCGAACAATTTACCCTATTATGATAGGACTTTGCCCAGGTAGCATGGTGGGCGGACCTCTGATCGTGCCCGCCTGATTGGTGCGGCTAGGTTCCTAGTTCGTTCGCGTTGTAGGCGCCCATGGCGATGTACTGTTTCTGCGGTGTGCATTCTTGCTTCACTGCGGTTTCTTGCTGATTGGTCACAACCAGGGATGCGAACATGTCAGCCGTGGTTTCCGCATCTTTCACGCTCTTGTCACTCGTGCCCACAATGTAACCCACAACCTCGTTGTGCTTGCCCGGTGCGGGATTCATCATGGGGCATTTCACCGTGAACATCCCCAAACTGTCACGGTTGCTGCCTTCCGGTTCGGTGCCGTAGTCACCGGGGCACACCACTACCTCATCGAAGCGGCCCAAGGCTGGGCCAATGTTTGCCCGGGTTCCGGGTTTGACCGGCAGGCATTTGGTGTCGGGGCCGAACGCCATTTTGGCCTTCAGGTTGAGGGTTTTTGTGGTGTCGCAGTTGTTGTAGGCCTGGACGAAACCCCATTCGGTTTTCATTTCAATACAGTTGGGGGCTCGGGTTTCCGCCGCCAGCGGCTGCGCCTGGGCCACGCCAGTAAGGCAGGTGAGGCAAGTGAGTGTTACAGTGCAGGATAATAGGGCAGTACGAAAAAGTTGACCCATAAATTTTTCCTAATTTATTTGATCCACAATATTTTTTCCTCATCTTATCAATCCAAAAAGGTCAAATCTATCAATGCCCCTTTTTTGGGGGTTTGGTTCGTGTTGCAGGAGGATGCGGTTATCCGCTTTTGTGGTGGCGGGGGTGGGAACATGCCGATCGTATATTCGACTGATAGCGAGATAATGGTGGCATAAAGCCCTCTGGTGGCGCCATGCGGTTTCCTGATAGGCGCGACCCATCGCGTGTCGACCATGTTTTCGATGCTAGCCCCAGGCCGCCGGCCGAATCTAGACGGCACGGTGGATATGTCGTAGGGTCGCAAGCGGTGAGGTAATGACGTGAATAATCGAGATTCATTGCGTAAGGCTTGGTGGCCCATGAAAACAAAAACCCGTCAATGGTGCATACTTGTAGTAATAATCCTGCTGGTTGTAGCCGGGGGCTGGGCCACCATGCAATACAAGAGGATCAACGCGGTAGGCGCTGCTATCCAACAATATGAAAAACATCTCGACGCCCAATGGATAGACAAGGACTGCACCCTGGAGCATTGTCTGAAATCCAGTAAATCACTCCCCGGAATGCTCCCAGACCGGGCCGAATTCACCCAGTATGAACGATTCAACCTCAAATGGCGCGGTGACTATGTGACCCTGAGCGCTCCCGTAACTGACGTCTGGGTGTACCGTGTGACAAAAACCAATGATGGGAAATTAGAAGCCATCGTAGGAATCGGAATCACGAGATGCGCGATAGATTCCGATGGCTATAGTTTCACAACGGATATCCGAAAAATAACCCTTGCTCCAAGCACTATTGCGGGTGAATACGTGGTGGTGGAAGACGAATCGTATTCGGGTAAAACGCATAACCCATTATTTCCTTTTCCCAAGACGCTCTATGTCAGCAAAGATAATGGGAAACCACAATGCCCACGATGAAACCGACACACTAGTTTGGGAAATCCTTTGATCTAGTATTGCGGTATGTGGTGAGATGGAATATCTTCAGATGAGTAGTTCCCGCAGCCGCCTCTCTTGGAAGCGTCCCGCTGTAGTGGCCCTGATAAGCCTTAGAGACCAACTGGTTTCTAGGGCTTATCCGCTATTCTAGGTCGAGAAAATCCACCCCCAGCTGCGGGTTTATGCCATGGCCGGTGGGCGGGAACAGTGCTGGAGCAAACCGACTACACTATTTACCCATGAACAATCCGAGTGAGGTACCAGCACATCGCTATTCCCCGGAACTAGCGGGTGTTATTGAGAAGAAATGGCAAACACTATGGCGGGAGAACGGCACGTTCCAGGCCCCCAACCCGGTCGGCACCCTTGCTACCGGGGCTGAGCTCCCCAGCAATAAGCTGTTTGTGCAGGACATGTTCCCATTCCCTTCCGGTGCCGGCCTACACGTGGGCCACCCGCTCGGATACATCGCCACCGACACATTCGCCCGGTTCAACCGCATGCTCGGCAAGAATGTGCTGCACACCCTGGGCTATGATGCGTTCGGCCTGCCGGCGGAGCAATACGCCATCCAAACCGGCACGCACCCGGCGATCAAAACGCAGGAATCCATCGAAAACATGGAGCGCCAGCTGGGCCGTTTGGGGTTGGGGCACGATAAGCGCCGCGCCATTGCCACCACCGACGAAGACTATTACCGCTGGACCCAGTGGATTTTCCTTCAGATCTTCAATGCCTGGTTCGACGCCGAGTCCAACAAGGCGCGCCGCATCGCTGAACTTGTCCCCCTCCTGGAGAACGGCTCCCGGCCCGTCCCGGAGAAACTCGCACAGGAGTTCGGCACCTCGGACTTTACAAAGTTGGATAAGGTGCAGCAGGCCAAGGTGATTGATGAATACCGGCTGGTCTACCGGTCGTATTCCATGGTGAATTGGTGCCCCGGCCTGGGCACGGTGTTGGCGAACGAGGAAGTGACCGCCGACGGCCGTTCCGAGCGCGGTAACTTCCCGGTGTTCCGCAAAAAGTTGTCCCAGTGGATGATGCGCATTACCGCATATGCCGACCGGCTTATTGATGATCTTGAGGTTCTGGATTGGCCCGATAAGGTCAAGAACATGCAGCGGAATTGGATCGGCCGGTCCCGCGGTGCCGAGGTGGATTTCACCGCCGCAGGCCATTCGATCACGGTGTTCACCACCCGCCCCGACACCCTGTTTGGCGCAACCTACCTGGTGTTGGCCCCCGAGCATGAGCTTGTCGACGCCCTCACGGCCGACACCCCCTACCCGGCTGGCACCGATTCCCGTTGGACCGGCGGCCAGGCGACTCCCGCGGCGGCGGTGGCCGCCTACCGGGCGGCCATTGCCGCAAAGTCGGACGTCGAAAGGCAAGAAAATAAGGACAAAACCGGCGTGTTCCTGGGAACCTACGCCACCAACCCGGTCAATGGTGAGCAGGTGCCGATCTTTATCGCCGACTATGTGCTCACCGGCTACGGCACGGGGGCGATCATGGCCGTGCCCGCACACGACACCCGCGACTACGAGTTTGCTACCGTGTTTGGCTTGCCCATCGTGCCGGTGCTCGACGGGGATGTGACCACCGAGGCGTTTGTTGGTGACGCGCCGCACATTAATTCCGCCAACACCGACGGCCTCGACATCAACGGCAAGGACACCCCCACCGCCATTGCGGACACCATCGCCTGGTTGGTTGCGCACAATGTTGGTACGGAGAAAATTCAGTATAAGCTGCGTGATTGGCTGTTTGCCCGTCAACGCTACTGGGGCGAACCGTTCCCCATTGTGTACGATGAGAACGATGTGGCGCACGCCCTGCCCGAATCGTCCCTGCCCGTGGTCTTGCCCGAGGTGGAAGACTACAAGCCGGTGTCCTTCGACCCGGACGACGCCGATTCCGTCCCCCACCCCCCGCTGGCCAAGGCCACCGACTGGGTGAATGTGGAATTGGACCTGGGCGATGGTCTGAAGCACTATCGGCGGGACACCAATGTCATGCCGCAGTGGGCCGGCTCCTCCTGGTACCAGCTGCGCTACATTGATCCGCAGAATCCCGACGAGTTCTGTGCCCTGGAAAACGAACGGTACTGGACCGGCCCCCAATTCCCCGGCGACTGCGGTGGCGTCGACCTGTATGTGGGCGGCGTCGAACACGCGGTGCTGCACCTCATGTACGCCCGGTTCTGGCATAAAGTCCTGTTTGACCTGGGCTATGTTTCCTCCTACGAGCCATACCGCCGCTTGTACAACCAGGGCTACATTCAGGCATTCGCCTACACGGATTCCCGGGGCGTGTACGTGCCCGCCGCCGAGGTCGAGGAGCGCGACGGCAAGTTCTACTACCAGGGTGAGGAGGTCACCCAGGAGTACGGCAAGATGGGCAAGTCGCTCAAAAATTCGGTAAGCCCCGACGAGATTTGCGACGATTACGGTGCCGACACCCTGCGGGTTTACGAAATGGCGATGGGTCCCCTGGACACGTCACGCCCCTGGGCCACCAAGGATGTTGTGGGCGCCCAACGGTTCCTGCAACGCCTGTGGCGCCTGGTGGTGGACGAGGAAACCGGCGATGTGACCGTCTCCGACGCGGAGCTTGACGACGACACCGCCAAGGCACTCCACCGCACCATCGCCGGCATCCGGGACGACTACGAAAACCTGCGGCTCAACACCGTGGTGGCCAAGGCGATTGAGTATGTGAATTTCCTGACCAAGCATTTCGCCGCCACACCGGTGCCGCGGGCGGCGGTCATCCCGATTGTCATCATGATCGCCCCGATCGCCCCCCACATCGCCGAGGAACTGTGGCAGCGCCTGGGCCACGACGACACCATCACCTATGTGGACTTCCCCATCTTCGACGAGAAGTGGCTGGTTGACGATGAAATCGAATTGCCGGTGCAGATCAACGGCAAGGTGCGCAGCCGCATCATGGTTCCCACCGAGGCCGACCGCGACCAGATTGCCGCCATCGCGCTTGCCGACGCCACCATCCAATCCCACATTGCGGACAAGACGGTGGTGAAGCAGATCGTGGTGCCCGGCCGCATGGTGAACCTAGTGGTCAAGTAGCCGGGCCGCGTGCAGGGCGAGGAAGGTTTCCTCGTCCTCGGTGATGTCCACCCCCAGGTCGTCGGCCACCAGGTGTGCAATGTTTCGGCCCACCTGCATGGCCTCGGGGTGGTTTGTCACCAGGGAAGCCCGCACCGTGCTCAACCCGGTGTCTAACTGCTGGCCGCCCAACACCCGGGTGAGAAACAGCCGCACGTGGGTGAGGAACTTCATGCCCATTTGCACCGGCAGCAGGCGGGTGATGTGGTCGAGTTCGGCGGCCATGAGGTGGGCGTCCGCCACAGTTCCGCCGACAACACTGGCCGCCACCAGGTGCAATGCCACCAGGTTAGGGTCGGCGTTCCGCAGGTGATGTGCGATCAGCCGTTGCGCCACCCGGTATTCGGTGGGAAACCAGGACGATACGTCCCGAACCGGTGCGGCTGGCCTTCGCTTCTGCGGCAGGGTTTGCAACTGGTGGGTCAGTGCGGGTGCGTCAACAACGGCCAGGTCAGACCGGTTGAGTTCGGTGAGCAGGGCATCCATCATGGTGTGAGCGTGGCCCCATTGCTGGCGATCACATCCTTGTACCAGTAGAACGACTTCTTCCGATACCGTTGCAGCGTGCCCGAACCATCATCATTGCGATCAACGTAAATGAAGCCGTAGCGTTTGGACATTTCCGCGGTGGACATGGACACTAGGTCGATGCACCCCCAGGAGGTGTAGCCCAGCACCGCCACGCCGTCGCTTAGTGCCTCGCCGACCTGCGCCAAATGGTCATTCATGTAGGAGATCCGGTAATCGTCGGCCACCGTGCCGTCGACAAGCTCGTCGCGGGCACCCAAGCCGTTCTCCACAATAAACAGGGGTTTTTGCCACCGATCCCAATACTCGTTGAGGACGATGCGCAGGCCCACCGGGTCGATCTGCCACCCCCACTGCGACGCCGCGAGCGTGGGGTTGGGGACACCGCCGATGAGGTTGCCGGGGCCGCGCGTGGTGTCCGTCGCCGACTCGCACACGGACATGTAGTAAGAGAACGACACGAAATCCACCGTGTTGCGCAGGTCAATGCGGTCCTGCTCGGTAATATCGAGCTCGATGCCAGCCTCCCGCAGCTTGCGCAGAAAATAGCCAGGGTAGGTGCCGCGGCAATGCACGTCGCCGAACGTGAAATCGTCATGGGCGGCGTCGAGTGCGGCCCACACATCGTCAGGGTTCGGGGTGAGCGGATAGCGCGGCATCGCCAGAATCATGCAACCAATCTTATTGGTAGCATCCACCTCGTGGGCGATCTT
Source organism: Corynebacterium matruchotii (assembly GCF_011612265.2). Classification (NCBI taxonomy): domain Bacteria; kingdom Bacillati; phylum Actinomycetota; class Actinomycetes; order Mycobacteriales; family Corynebacteriaceae; genus Corynebacterium; species Corynebacterium matruchotii. The sequence continues at coordinate 2,740,448 of NZ_CP050134.2, forward strand.
CGTCACCCGCGCCGACGCCACTAGCTCATGGTGAATCGCCTGGTAGAGGTCCTGCTTGTCGGTAGTGTTCATGATCCCGGCCAGGATGGGGAAGTGCAGAATCGAATTGATCTCATTAAATGTGAGCCAATATTGCACCCGCCCTCGGAAGTGCTCAAAGACCGTTCGGGCGAAATTCTCGTAGAACCCAATGAGCTTCCGGTTCGTCCACCCGCCGTACTCCTGCGCCAGGTGCAGCGGCAGCTCGTAGTGGCTGAGCGTCACCAACGGCACAATATTGTGAGCAAGTAATTCGTCGATGACGCGATCGTAAAACGCCAGCCCCGCCGCATTCGGCTCCGCCTCGTCGCCCCGAGGGAAAATCCGCGACCACGCGATAGACAGGCGGAATACCTTAAACCCCATCTCCGCAAATAGTGCAATATCCTCCTGGTAGCGGTGGTAAAAATCAATCGCCTCCAGCTTTAAATTGTCCGGTGTGGGCCCCGCACTCACCGGCTTGACGACGCCTCCCGGTAGCACATCCTGTACACTGAGCCCCTTGCCATCCTCCGCATAGGCGCCCTCAATTTGGTTAGCGGCGGTGGCGCCACCCCACAAAAATCCTTCGGGAAAACCCATGGTGTCTCCTCACTTTTTGGTTTTCTTTCAGTTTAGGCATGTTTAGCCAGGATGGGGTGTCGCGTAACTATTTTTGACAAAAATGGCGTATGAACTGGAGGTATGATAGTTCGGTAGCGGTGATTGGTTTTAGCGGCTTGCTTCTATCGTCTGCAAAAATACCCCCGAAAAGAGTGGAAAGATCAACTGTTAAGTGGCTAGCACTTTTTAAGGATCACCATGGGGTTTTGGGGGTGCCTGCGGGGTGTGGGGTTAGGAAAAGCTTGGTATTTACAAGGCGATTTACGCCGGTAGCGGAACTGATTTTTACGGTGGATTACGGAGGAATGTTGGTAATCGAAAATCAGGGCGAATCATAATAGGGGTAATATATTAGTTTCTTATTTTGAGCTCACGATTGCGCCATTGGCCACAGTGGGAATAGTGACTTATTGTCATCATTACATCTTCATGATGTGCGTGATTTTTATTCCCTCATGATGGCGTGAAATGGTGAATTGCAATAGGTTTTTGGCGCGGCCATCATTATGGCTTCCCGGAGTGGCCGCAGCATTCGCCGTTTTCGCTTGCTCAAAATTGAACCTAGAGAACACGCTGCCTTCATCGGTGGGGTCCGTTATCCTTCGCGGAATGACCTTTATGACCAGCGGATTGGCCGTGTCCGTGGCGTGGGATGCCGCAAGGCTCCATGAGGTAGCACGCATCATGGGCCGCCGCAGCCAACTACTCAAGCTTGTCGGGTGGATTCTCATCCCCTGCTGGGCGTGGATTCTCGTGGCGTTTCTCCTGCTCTGGGGATACCAAATTATGGCCATGGGTGCGGTGATTTATCCGCACCCATTGACGCTTTTACTGGCCGTAATTATGGGGACAACATGGTCCATTTTGGGGATAGTTTTTGTCTGGGTACTACCGCATATTGTCGGGTTGCTTATGGCCATTATTATGCCATTTATGGTGACGTCTTTTGCCTGGACTCTTCCCGATTTTAGGTGGCGGCATATGTTTGGGGTGCCATCGTTTTGTTGCGGATTATCTTCCACGCTCAATACGAATATGGTTCTTGCCTCAACCTTGTGTTTAACCAGCATTGCCACCGTTGGCATAGCATTTATCCTATTTGTGCGTGGTGTCCCGGCCATGCAGGTCACGCGGGTGATTTCTGGTGCCATCATGGTCATTGGTGTGGGCGGGTTTGGTGGTTCCGCAATGATAGCCCAATCATTGGAAAACTTTGCCGCCACCCAACCCCGAGACATCAGGGAATCCGTGTGCCGGAATGGCATGTGTTTCTGGCCGGAGCACACGGAGGAACAGATCGCGGCTAATAGTGCAGCATACGACCAGATTCGCGCAACAATGCCGGCCCAATGGTTGCCGCCAATGTCACCGACCACGCCTGCGATCAGCCCGGACCCCAACTTTAAGATTGGTGTCATCAATGAATCATCATGGATGCTGGGAGAACCGAACTCGCCGCTGCCCTTCACAGACAGCGTGGATAAAAATGAAATATATGGTCATTTTGCCAACATTCTGGTTTCGAGACAGCTGGGATTTCTGATTCCGCTTATCGATGCGGATAACTGGCAGAAATGGGCGAGCCACCAATCAAAACCAGCATCCCCGGAGGAGATTTATTCATGGGTCGATTCAGAGTTGAAACAACGAGGACTTTCCGATATTAAGCCACAATAAAAGAATGAGTAAATTTCGATAACGCCATTTACTTCGGATGTTTTTTATGCTTAAAATTTAATCATATTTGAGGAGGTTATGATGAAAGAATTATTCATGGATCCCCGGCGGGTTCTCAAGGCATTTGGTGCCGTGATCGTGGGGGTGATTGCCTACTGCGTGCTGGTCGCTCCCCTGGTCAAGGAAGGCAGTTACAGTGATGTTGTGCGCGATACTCTCGCATCGGTGGGCGTGGGATACTGTGCCGCTGTCGTGGTCGTTGGCGCCCTGTGGCTCGGGGTTATCGCGGTGATCAACCGTCGTAAGCAATAACCAGCAAGAACACAACTAACGAGCACGGTGGCGTTGCTCCGCGGAGTAGCATGTTTCGTGCAGCAACGCCATATGGCTGCTATATTCGAGGCTTATTCAAGTTCCCGGCAACTGAATAAGCCTCTTTTGCTATCATTTACCGACTCGATAAGGGAAAATTATGCGCTATGTTCTATTGCTTCGCGGCATTAACGTTGGCGGCAAGAACAAGGTAGTCATGGCTGATCTCAAGGCCGATTTGGCGGAGCTGGGGTTCCAAAACCCGGTCTCCTATATCAATAGTGGCAACCTTGTTTTTGACAGCGAAAACCGGGAGGCGAAGATCGCGGAAACCCTGACGGACTATTTCCGCAGCACCTATGATTTTCCCCTCCCGTTTATCCTCATCAGTGCTGCCACGCTCCGCAAGGAGGCGGCCCAGGTGCCGGATTGGTGGCGGGACGAGACGGCCTACCGGCGGGATGTGCTCTTTTACCTGCCCGAGGCGAAGAAAGACGAGATTGAAGCAGCCACCGCGGATTGGGCCACCGACACGGAGCGGCTGCATTTCGGCCACACGGCCTTCTTTTACAGCAACACTAACCAGGCGGATTATCTCAAGTCCAACTATCACAAGAAGCTGCTCAAGGCTAGTTTTTATAAGCAGCTGACCATCCGCAACGGCAAAACCTTCCAGAAGCTCATTGAGCTTGCCGACGAGGCTTAAAGCGCCTACGCCTTGTTCTCTGGTTTTGTCATGAGTGCGGTCATGGCGTCTTGGATTGAGGTCCCAGGGTGGTCAATGCGGTATTGCTTAATTACCGCTGGATCTGGGATCTCGCCCTCGGGAATCTTTGTCGGCAGGATTCGAGAGGAAAGCACGGACATTACCAGGAAGAAGAACAAGACAAACGCAAAGATATATTCCCCGCTGATAATGGCCAGCAGAATAGCTACTGGCAGGAGGGCGTATCCGACGTACTGAAGAGTTTTTGCTAGTTTCATGATGGTTCTCGCGTTTTTCTTGATGGAAGATCTGGAAAATTGTTGGGTATGTATTATGGGCACAAGGTTGGTGTTGTTTTACCGCGAGCGACATTCACCTTAATCCTATGGATACAAGATATTATATAACCTGTCGGTGTGGTTATCTTCCAAAAATCATCTGTATAGCGTTTAAGATAGTAAGCTAATCTTCAGATGATTGAGTCATATGTGAAATGTTCGCAACTACGCTGAAGAGCTCGTTTGTGAGGAGAGTTCCCCAATTATGTTGAGAATTCCCATTGGTATGGATGGCATAAATGCTTGCCTTGTCATCTAAGACTGGAGCCCCTGATTGTCCACGGTAAGTATCAGTGTTGTAGTAGACTTGTTTATCAGTCATTTTAATGATAGTGCTTTTATCTTTCCATAGGGTATTTTCCGGTTTATCACTGGGGTATCCCGCAATCGTTGCATACTGATTGAAAAGCGTGGTCTTGTTGGCGACATGCATACCAAACCATCCTATTTTATCTCCAATAGGGGTTGCTAATTTTAGTATTCCCCAGTCATTATTTATATAGTCAAAGTTTTTGTCATACCATACTTGAGTTACCTGAATAGTTCCGAAAGGACGATTATTTCCATTTCTTCCAGGTGTGAAAGTAAAATTACGGTTCCCTCTAGCAACACAATGTCCAGCAGTGAGTACTGTGTCTTTAGAAATAAGTGCCCCCGTGCAAATACCTTCATTATTGGCAGATGTAGTGTAATCGATCATTCCCAGCCAGCGGTATGGGGTATCTGTAGTGTTAGTAATAAGAGCGCGGTTATCTTCTTTGATAATTTTTTCTTCGGTTGCAATGTCTGAATCAGGAAGAGAGCCTGGATTTGAATCAGTTCTGGAGTAGCCTGGATCTTCCATCAAATTTGGATTTTCTATGGGATTTTTGGTGTCTAGATGACCATTGATGATATCGTAGCCAACTGGTTCAATAGAGATATTTTTCGTCGATTCAGCATGCGCAACGCTGACAGGGATTAGTGCTGAAAATAAGATGGTAGTAAAAGCTGTTATGAGATTTAATAGTAACTTTCTATTTATGATCATTTTGAATCGAAATGCCTTACTCGGGATGCATTGGTTATTTTTCCATGAAACTGGTTCGCACACAATAATAATTGTGTGCGAACCAGTTGATCTTATTTAGGTCATACAAGTACTATGCTTGAGTTCCGTCATTGCGATTTTTCATGATCGCATTGACTGCTTCTGGAATTGATGTTCCTGGATGATCAATACGATATTGTTTGATTACCGCTGGATCTGGGATTTCTCCACTCACATCACTATCGAAAGCAGTTTGGCGAGATAGGAGTGAATCCAGCAAAAACATTCCCAAGACGAGGCACATTATTATTGCAAAAACGTACTGCCCACCGGTGAAACAGAGTACGGCTAGAAGTGCAAGTCCTACGTAACCACAATATAGGAAGATATTTGCTAGTTTCATAAGAACCCCATAGTAGCAGAAGCATTTATTATGTACTTGCGAAACTCCGATAAGTTCAGTAGCAAGTGTATTGAGTGTATTACTTGCATCGCTTGAATTTCGGACAGCTTCTTAAAGAATCAGGTGTGTAAGAACCACATGACCATCACGCAAATGATACCTGCTGAGACTGCAGATAAGAGCATGAGGGATTGTTGTTTGTCTTTCACCGTTTTCGTATCACCAGACATTGCTTTTTGACCTAACGCAAGAAGCAATGCAATCACAACGAATTTGATGAGATATGCCCAGTAAGGAACGTGATTATTTCCAAACAGCTCAAAATCAATAGTGAAAATTGTTGATAGCAACAAGATCCAGAATACTTTATAGACTTTTGGCTTCTCCATGATGGAAGATCTCAATCGTTAAATCGTTAGCACTTTACGGCTGTTACCAGTGCATTCCCTGCGGTATGGCAGCCAGCGGCTACAGCACCTTGGACTAGCGGTGATCCGGGTGTAGCTGCAAGGGTACCTGGTAAGCATACAAGTCCATCCCAAGCGCCTTGCATACCCCAATGAACCCACTTATTATTCGTGCATCCTTCGTTTGTCGATTCATTTACGACAGACACTTTCTTAGTTTTTTGATCCAGATGAACTTTCTCACCAAATTCAAGATCAGGTGAAACCTTGACGATTTCTTTTCCTGATTCATTTGTCACAACCACATCTTTTCCTTTAAGCGTGATTGAGTCAGAATCATCTAGTTCAAATTGCAATGCGCCCGTACCATTAGCCTCATCCACAGCTTTAACAGTACGAACATTGCCTTTGTCACCGAAATACATCGTGGTATTTTTCGCCTGTTGATTTTGAGGCTTCTGATCAGCCTTTACAGCAGTTGTAGCAGTGGCAGTGGTCTTTTCGGTGTTCTTCTCTACTGCCATGGCCTGGGTAGACAGTGAGAACGAGATCGGCAGAATGCCTGCCAGCATAGCAGCAAGAATCTTATTCTTCATTGCAGCCATTAACTCCTTATCAAAAATGATGAATATATGACATATGCCCTGTTTCCCTTGTGGGCATGCCATAAGAATATTTGCACTAATTTCTCTACGTCAATATGGCTACCCCCGATACTTGTGGGGAGCTAATAGATGATCGCATTAACCTGAATATAAAGGGTTATTTTTGTTATATGTTTTAATATTCGCTGCTTTGATTAGCTTAGTTTGCCACGGAGGTACGTCTTATATTATGGGTAGATGACTTTAATTATTGTCTCAACTGAAGTTGGATTTTGCCACATATAAGAATTCTCTTATATGATCAATCATGGTATCTAAGTGGGAAATATCGATGGGGTAATCTTTATCGGAGCGTTATGTTTATCCATTTCTTAAAAGCCCTGTTGTATTTATTTTATGGTTGAAATAGATACAACAGGGCTTTTATTGTAGGTTTTTGTAACATGTCTGACCTTGTATAATTGAATAATTATCGTGATATTTGTCATTGACATGTCTTGCTATTTTTGTATCGAATAGTTGTAGATGTCATCTTTCTCTATCGTTTCTTTTCAATGAGGGATAAATATTCCAAATAAAATTCCGTCATGCTATAGATGAGCATACCTGTATTGATGAGAAATTACTGTGTGGGGTAAATCGTATAAATTATGCTGCAGATTTCACCCCCGATTGCTTGATAATCCCGCGCTTTAGAAGTTGCCGAATGACTTCGGGACTACCGTGAGGTTTATTTAATTGCTGGAGAATGCATGACCTAGATTTCCAAGATCCTTGAGACGTGTCACTAATTTTTTTGAATACGTCTCCCGGTGGCATGCGCGCAACCTTTGGGCGTCGATAAGCAACCGGTAGCCCCAAATAGGCCCTGACCTGGGGGTACCCGCGGCTTGTAGGATGTGGGTTCGTTACCCTGGTGCTATGAGACAGAAGCTCCAGTATCTGGCGTTGGTTTCCACAATGGGGATGATCGTCGCCCTCACGACTCTGAAGATTTTCTACCGCATCGGCAAATTGTGGCGCCCGGAACGGCAGCATGCGCGGGCCTTGGAGCTTGTGCCCTTCGACATGTTTTTCAGTGGAAAGCACTGGTTTTATCCCCTGTTTGAAACCCTGGGGAATATTAGCATGTTTGTGCCATTCGGGCTGATGTTATACATGGTGCTTCCCAGGTCGCGGTCGCGGCGGATCCTCACCGTTGTGATCGCCGGTTTCCTGTTTAGCCTGGCCATTGAGGTTGCCCAGTATGTATTTTCCGTGGGCCGCACCGACATTGACGACCTCATCTGCAACACCATTGGCGCATACGTCGGTGCGCTATTCGCACACTGGTTCGGTCCCCGCTGGCATTTGGTGTGGACAGTGCTGGCGCTGCTTGCCGCCACCGCGTTCATCGTCCTGGTGTTCGTGAGCAACGTGCCGTGCAGCACCGGCTTGAATGCGTTCTGCCACCTGAAAGAAGTCCCCTAGCCCAAGCTTTACGACGCCGCACCCCAGGGCGTGTGACTTTTCATTCAGGTGTGGGGAAATGCGACAAATGACATATGGTCTGGTGTAAAACCGGTTTTGTGTTTATACTGAGTGCAACAGCACCCCCAACGCCTCTCAACGATGCGCCTCCTGGGGGCCCTCTAGTCTTTGAAGATAGAAAAACTTTACATGGTGAGCCCCTATCTGTTGCCGGAAAACCGAGAAGCCTACCTGCGTTCCAAGGGATTGATAGAAGGCGACATATCTGACGATGACCGCGAGTGGCTTTATTTCATTAACCCCCACTACCTGATTAGTTATGCACGCAACTACCAGTTGCTGGTTGAACAAAACCAAATCACCGAACCCAAAACCCTCAACAACATTCGGGGGATTGTTGAGGCGGACGCCCAATTAGCGGCCATTTTGATGCCATGGATGCGCACGGCCGAGCTGAATCTTCGGGCCCTGACATTGAAACATTATTGCGCAGGCCACCAGTTTGGCGACGGCTACCTGGATATTAGCCGGTGGACGCGCATGCAGGAAGGGGATGACAAACGCCTGCAAGGAGCATTGCTGAATAGTATTTCCCGCTGTGGCGAACCCCATGTGACAGAGCACTTGGATAGGAAATGGGCAAAAACCCACACTGGTGACCGGCCGAAAGTCTATGACAACCACGAACACGAGCTGTGGCTGGAGCTCTGCAGCGGGCTACCGTTATGGGCGGTTGTCGATAGTTTTTCGATGGGCACATTGGGGAAGTTTATTATGCGCTGTGGCGTGCAGTCGCAAGAAAATCCACTGTTTAAGGTCATCGCCGGAGAGCTGGGTATTACGGCGAAATATTTTGGTACCGCCGTTGAGAGTTTCGGCATCACCCGAAACCTCCTGTTTCACCACCAACGGCTGTGGATGCGCCCCATGCCGAAAAGTCCGGGACTGTCCAAAGATTTGATTCGGAAGTATCGGAACTATGATTTTAAAGAGAAACACAAGCAGGCCCAGTTCATTGCCCTGCTGACGATCTCTAGGTTCCTGCCCCGAAAGCAACGCGACTGCTACTTGGATGAGCTGGAGAACACAATCGACCAAAACGAAGTATTTTCACTGGGGATCAAGAAACCCCCGTTCCCTTGGATAAGGAAGCCTGATAGGCGTAGGAGATCGGGAAATAGCTGAACGGCAACACGGATGAGCCCTAGGCGCCTAGGCATTCGGGTGAGCAACCAAGGGGTTTAGACGCAAGCAGCACCGCCTCCTACACTTAAAACAGTGAAGCAAATTCCCGAACTTCCCGTTTTTGATAAACGCTGGCTTGCGGTTGCTCCGTTAAGCATTGCCGTGGGATTTATCTTTTACAGGTGGAATGTTCCTGCCGCATGGATTCTCGCGGCGATTCTCTGCGCCGGCGGCTGCGCACTATTGACCGGCCGTGAACTGGCGGTCCACTCCGAAGTGGAAGGATTCGCCAAGGCATTGATCGCCATGATTACGGCAGTCCCATTGATCACAACCCCACCACAGCAGTTGGCGCTCTTTATTCTTCCAGGTCTCATGGTCGCCGCCGTGACTCTGGTCATGAGTTTTGTAGGTGGGTTCGTGCTCGCACGGGCGAGCTCGGGCGAGATCACCCAGGAGACAGCAATTTTATCGTTGCTGGCGGGTGGGGCGTCCATAATGCCGCCCCTAGCCCAAGAACTGGGGGCGGATTACCGTTATGTTGCGCTCTCCCAGTATTTACGCCTGTTCACGGTTACCATTACTTTGCCGCTGATCACACCATTATTAGGTCTGCATTCGCAGGGTGCTGTTGCCACGCAGCCTCATGGCGCATTCACGTGGATGAGCTGGGTAGTGATGATCTTCATCGTTGTTTTCGGCGAACGGGTGGGTAAACTCCTCCACTTTCCTGCCGCAGGGCTCTCTACGCCGCTGGTTCTCACGGTCGTGGCGTATTTTCTGCTGCCGGCAGGCACATCACTGCTCCCGCCGGATGCGGTGCTGGTGGCAGCATTCGCTGTTATTGGCTGGATGGCTGGTGGTGGCTTATCGACGTCTGCCCTCACCAGCTTTGCGCGTCAACTCCCCATCACCATTGCCTTTATTGCGACCCTCCTTGCCGGGTGCGCGGCAATGGCGTGGCTGCTGCACGGTTGGCTTGACGTGTCCTATCTTGATGCTTATCTAGCCACCACACCCGGCGGCCTGGAAGCCGTGCTGGCCTTGTCAAACGAAGCCAATTCCGGCCCGGTTGTTGCTTCTGTCCAAATCATTCGGCTGTTACCCATCCTGATTATCGCGGGCTGGTTGCCGCAACTTATCCGACTATTTGTCCGCAAAAAATAGTTTGTGGAAGGATTCGTGCGGGTGGGCACGTCGAAACCCCATCATGCGGTGAAACAACACGGCAGCCGGTTCGGTCGGTAGCTGGGGGCAGTCCTTCCCGACAGAGAGACCCGGTTGGAGGGCGTCGACAAGCAGGGAAGAATCCAGCGTTGCGGCGGCAACGTAGCGGGCCGCATGCACCTCGGCGGCTACAATCCGGCGCCAATCAAGCGACCACCCGGCGTGGCGCAGCATGTGGTCGAAAAAATACCGTTGAGTTCGGGAATTCCCGTCAAGGAACGGGTGAATAATCGTTAGCTCTCCCCAATGCCCCGCCACCGTGCGGAGCGCAGCCTCCCGATCCGTTGCCGACGGCGGGCTCTGCTCAATCCGCCGAAAGAGCCGGTCTAATTCCTGGTCCACGTATGCCGCCCGGCACATGGCGAGCCCCATGGCCCCCACCTCCCCGGTTCGGATCGTCCCAGCCCACGGATACACGTCACCACAAAGGTAGGCGTGCGTTTTCAGCAGCGTCTCCCTGGTGAACACCGTCAGGGGCCGTGACGATTCCAGCTTGCTGAGCCGCCGAAACGCGGTTTTCTCAACCAAATCAGTGGCATCACGGCTGGCATCTGCCAGGACCTGATGGACCGACTCGTCCGCCGAAACCTCACCCCGAAGGATCCTCCGGGACTCCTCCCGATCCGCTTCGGTCATGGTGTAGCCTGCCATCGTCATCGAGGCCGCCACCGCGGCAAGCCGCTGCTCAACGGTACGATTGTCCGCCATAACGGGATTACCTGCGGGTGGTGGCAGTGAGCCGGGCCGTGGCATCCTGCACATGTGCCGCGATGGGTGACGCCGATGTCGGCGCCGGACCATAGGGGGTTTGGGCAGCCAACCAGGCGGCATCCGCACACAGATGTACCGCAATGATCGCAGCCTCATGCAAGGGCCGGCCCAAGGCCGCATGCCGCGCCAACCATGCCCCCATCACCCCAGCCAACACATCACCGCTCCCCGGCGTAGCCGACCAGGAATGCCCAGAATTAATGCTGGTGATCGGCTCCGAACCGGGGGTGGCGACAAGCGTGAACCGGCCCTTCCGCACCACAATGAGCCCCAACTGTTCAGCCAACGCCTGGGTGTCGGTGAGCCGATCCGTCCTGGAGATGCCGGCGACCTCGGCCAGGGTGGCGAACTCCGCATCGTGGGGCGTGACCACCGTTGCAGCCGTCCGGTTGGCCAATAAATCCATGAGGTCCGCGTTTTTGGCGAGGAGTTTAATGCCATCGGCGTCAATAAGCAGGGGGATATTGCGGCTAAGCAAATCCCGCAACTCTGCGGTTGTGGCGCCGCCGGGCCCGGCCACCCATGCCTGCACCTTACCGGCCGTCGCAAGACTGCTGGCAATAACCTCGGGGGTGGCATCCAACACGAAATCCCGGGCGGCACCAACGTAACGAACCATCGACGGTGTGGCCCGAACTGCGCCCTGAACACACAAAACGCCCGCGCCGGGATACCGCTCGCTGCCGGCCAGCAACCCCACCACGCCCCGTGAATACTTGTGGTCGTCCGGGCCCGGCTCCAGGGACTCAATTGCGGGGATGCGCGGGATTGGATGCAGCCCTTCCGGCCATACCCGACCTGTGCCCACTGACCGGTAAACTTGCACGTGGCTTCCCTGCGGTGCGATCCCAATGTCGCCCACCACCACCTCACCGCAGGCCGGGGACACCGCGTGGGCGTACCGCAGCGTCCCGAACGTCACCGTTGCGGTCGCGGTTATGTGCGCCCCCATCGGCACCCCAGTATCGGGATTGATACCACTGGGGACGTCGATGGCCAGGATTGGCGTGCCCGCGCACCGGGCCAGTAATGTGGCCACATCATCCGATAGTCCTTTCGAACCACCTAATCCGATAATGCCATCAATCACCAGGTCATAATCCCCGAGCTTGGTGACAAATTGGCCGCCAGCATGTTCGAATGCCGCGGCGGCGCGTTCGTGAATTCGGGTGCCGACTCTGATCGCTTCGACGTGATGCCCGGCGCGGGCCAGCTCGGCGCCGGCGTACAGCCCGTCGCCGCCATTGCCCCCGGATCCGGCCACTACCAGCACGTTTCCCGGGTAGGCGGCATTCGGCAGCGTTTCTGCCAGCAGCGTTGCGGCTGCCTGCGCGACATGGCCGGCGGCCTGCTTCATGAGAGCGTCATCGGGGCCGATCAGCGGCGCCTCAGCGTCCCGGATGGCCTGCACGGAATAGGCATACATGACCCCAGGATAACGGTTTTTACGATGCCGCACGTCGCCCTAACCCCGCGATCCTTCGGCGCACTTCCGGCGGTGGGGGTGTGTGGCGTTCGGGTTCCACCGCCGGCACGATTGGGGGTGGCCCATCGTGTGCGCACCGGATGACCAGGCTGTTTCCGTTGGTGTCTTCGGTTTGGGCCATGCCGCGGTCGTCGCAGTGTGGGCACGCCGCAATGCTCGCTTTACGACGCTCAGCCTCCCGGTTTTCCCACTCCACCACCAAGGCTTCGGCTCTTTCCCGCTCGGCCCGGCATGCGTGGCATGCCGGCACGTAGCCGTTTGGTGGGATGTGCGCATGGTCGGGGCAGCGGGCCGCTGCGGGGTTGGGCGGGGGATCGGCGGTGACCTGTCCCCCTCCTCTCTTATTCTCTTCTATTACTTCTTCTCTTACGCGAGGGACGTCATCGTGGACATTGTGGTGGACATCCTGAGGTGGGCTGTTTTGTGGTTTTGCTGGTTTTCGCTGTTCAGGCCGGTTTTGGGCTCGTGATCGCTGTTTTGATTCCCGCCATTTTCTGCGCCGTTCTTCCACCTCTTCTCGGGACAAATTGTGTTCAAACCAGTGACAAAAGATGTACACTTTGGTTCCATTTTGTTCGGATTCTGCCCATACATTGTTCTTGATGAGTGTCTTAATTTGTCGCACGGTGCCGCCAAGATGGCGGACGATTTTGGCGGGGATGACCCCGTCGGTGAGGTGTCGTTTGCACCAGGTGCCGCAGGTGACCCAGAGGCCGCGGGCGGACATATTGACTTCGAAGAATTCGGGACTGTCGTAGAAATTGACGTCGACCGGAAAATAGATGGACATGTGGGCTCCTCATCGTTGCCAGAGGCGGTTGCTGCATCATATTTGCAGTTAAAAGTGTTATTTACGATACGTTCCTATATAATCACATACTAATTAGATTCTCGTGACTGTGCCATAACGGGTGTGAGTGCTCTGGGACTAGTGCTGTCATGCGGTAGAAATTAGGGTATGACTGAACCGGTATTTATAAGTGAAAATCCTGAATCATTTGGTGTTGCAATTAAGCGGTTACGGGAAGCACAAGGATGGACACGAGCAGATTTCTTACGGCAACTAGGAAAAACCGGCTACTACATGCACGCAACCACATTAAAAAGAATCGAGGAAGGCGAGCAGATAGCAAAGGTTCATGAGGCAGTTATCATTTCCCGATTATTCGGTGTGACTGTTGAAGAGATGGGTCCTGTAGGAATGGATGAGGAAAAGCAGCTGCTTGCTTATCTCAAACATTCAAATACGCTATTCGCGGATATTGGGGCGAGGTTTACTGAGATAGTGAGTTCTTGGCTACAGGAACGACAGACATTGCAACAACATGTAGAAAGGGCTAATGAGTTGGGATTAGCCGAGAGTAATGAAGATCTATCTACTGCTCATCAATTATTACTTAAATTTGGCACATTTGAAGCTATTCAAAAAGATGTTCTAAATAGGCTTAAAGAAAAAGAGAACAGGTGAGACGCTCAAAATGCTGGCTTGGTTTTTCCGGTAAAAATTGAGGTATGAACAATACTTCATGGGTCGACCACTCCGAGTTATTCGGCGATACAGTCCGGCAAATGCGTGAAGCTCGCGGGTGGACCCGGGCTGATTTGCTGCGTGAATTAGACAAAATCGGCTACTGCATGCACGCCACAGTGTTGGCGCGGATTGAAAAAGGCGACCGAATCGCTAGAGTCGCCGAAGCCCTCGCAATCGCACAATTATTCGGAACAACTGTTGAGGAAATGAACTCCGTCGGCATGAGCGACAAGACCTGGGCAATCATCCAGCTCAATCGCACAAATGCCCTGTTCGCCGATACCGGAACCCGGCTTTCCGAAATAATTGAGCATTGGTTAGAAGAGCGCCAAACGTTACGGCGTCGCATAGAAGCAGTAGAAGGATTCGGGGTGACCGAGGAAGACGACGACCTGTCCACCGCCTACCAGCTGCTTGCCGAATTCGGCACGCTCGACGCCATCCAAAAGTACGTCGTAACCAAGCGTAAAAGAGAAAGCGCAGGCTAGTCACCTTTTTGGCAGGTGGGGCACCAGAAAAGATTCCGCCCTTCCATCACCTGCTCGTTGATAGGTGTGCCGCATATATAGCATTTCTGACCGGCACGCCTATACACATATACCTCCCCGCCATGGTCGTCGACACGCGGCGGGCGATTCATTGCCTCGGGCGTGTGTTCGGGTCGCACGGTGTCGATGCGCCCCGCCTTGACCCCCTCGGCCATGAGCTGCACCAGATCAGCCCAAATCGCGTCGAAATCCGCATCCTTACCGCTGCTAAACGGGTCAATCCCCAGCCGAAATAGCGTCTCAGCACGGTAAATATTGCCCACGCCAGGAAACAACGACTGATCCATAAGCAGCGACGCAATACTCCGGTTCGACTTATTGACCTTCTCTTTAATGGGCTTCGGGTCCGCATCGGCCCGCAGCGGATCCGCCCCCAGCTTATCGACGGCCACCGCCTTCTCCTCCGCCGTAATCAGCCGACACCACTGTGGCCCCCGCAGGTTTGCAGCAATAGTATTGGTGGCCATGTGCAGCCGAATCTGCCCCTTGGTTTCCGCAGGGTCCTCGAAATGCAACGAACCGATGAGCCCCAAATGTATATAGATAATGCGCTCCGGTTGGGAAACATCAAACTCGATAAACAGATGTTTCCCATAGGCATCCGACTCCAGGTATGGCTGACCGTCCAGGGTTCGGGCCTGGGCATCAAATCTGCCCTGCGGCGAGGTGACTATTGGGCTGGTGTCCGTGAATTCACGATTGAGATGTTGGGCAAGACGATGAATGACGTGGCCTTCAGGCATAGGTGTGTAGTCTAGTCCCATTCCCCGTCCAAAGCATGTCTACTAGTGGAGCCGCGTTGCTTTCTCATGCTGCAGGGAGATCCTCGGGGCCGGCCCCAGCACCTTAGCGGCCGCAAACTCCAGCTCAGCACTTGTGCGGCACCAAGCTTGCCTGTAGCTGTTCTTCTAAGCTGCGAAACCCTCCTGTGGCAAGCTTGGGGGCTTACGTTTCGACAGAAACGCAGCTTAGAACAATTACTAACAGTACTGCTTTCGTGTATCCACGAGGCTGCATGAATGCTAAGCGGGGTTTCCACCTGAAACTGATGCCTTTGGGTGCTCCTTGAACTGGAAACCCCGCTTATCAGAAGTGCTGAGCTAGACTTCGGATTCCCTCCCCATGCTTCTCTTGTTGTTACGTATATCTGCTACCCTGAACTCAAGCTTAGTACTGGTGCAGCTGGCCTTGTAGCGCAATCTCTAAGCTGTAAAACCCTCCCGATTGAGCTTGGGCGCCTTGGGTTTTGGCGGAAGTGGAGCTTAGAACATGCACTACCCGTTTCTCCCTGGGGCTGCAAGAGTTCTAAGCGGGGTTTCTCCCAATGGGCTGGCGCGCTCCAGGCGAAACACAGGACCTAAACCAGAAACCCCGCTTAGATAATATGCAGCCCTACTACTTCACGCTGCCCAAATTCAAGCTCAGCATCCGTGCAGCCGACTATGTAGCACTACGCCTAAGCTGTAAAACCCTCCCAGCTGAGCTTGGCCGTCTTGGGTTTTGCCAGAAATGCAGCTTAGAACGCTTACTACTCGTGTTTTCTCGTGGCTGCAATTGTTCTAAGCGGGGTTTCTGGCTGAAACTGGTACTCGTAGGTGGCCCCGAAACCAGAAACCCCGTTTAGCAGAAGTGCTGAGCTTGACTTTGGGTTTTTGCCTGTTGCTACTCCTGCTGGTATGCACACCTGCTACCCGGAACTACAGCTCAGCACTAGTGCAGCCAATGCCGTAGCACAATATCTAAGCTGCAAAACCCTCCCAGAGACGCTTCAAAAGCACCACGTTTTGACAGAAACGCAGCTTAGAACACCTGCTATCCGCGTCGCCCCACCACAGCCTGGAGTTGCAAGAGTTCTAAGCGGGATTTCTCCCAATAGGCTGGCGCGCCCCATCCGAAACAAGGCGCCTAAACCGGAAACCCCGCTTAGATAATATGCAGCCCTACTACTTCACGGGTGCTAAGCGGGGTTTCTGTCGTGGGCAGTGCCGTTGGGCGGATCCTATAGCAGATTCCCTGCTCAGGAAGCATGTAGCATTGTGATATGGCCGTGTCAGCCTCCACATATACAAGGCATATCTGGCACATTTGGTACATCTGGGGCGTTCGGCATGTGGCAAATATGCGGTCGCGGTGGGCGCAGGGGATGGGGTTTGCGTGCGGGAGGGCGTCGTCAAGCAAGGAGGGAAGGAGGGGGAGGGCGGGTACCCCAATAAACTTCCTGTTCAGAATGGGTTATGGGGGTGCTGCGGGGGTGTGGCGCGAATTGGGGAATGCCCTCGCACCGTGCTCGTATAAACCATGACTTATGGATGGCATGTCATCGTGGGGGCAAGAAAAAGTAATAAATACCAGTATTATGCCTACCCCTAGGTGGGTCGCAGTGGGTGTTTCGAACAGCCACTATTAAACTTAGGCAGTAACTGCATAGCTTAAGAACTCACAGAATCGGAGTTGATATAGAAACATCCGGTTCGCGTTGCGTGCTTGACCACAAGCAGTTGCTTTGTCGAACAAGGAGAAATTCGTGTCCAGTAAGCGCCCCACAACCCGCAGCTTGCCGCTAATCGTGTATTTGGTCATTGCAGTGGCCGCATTGATCGGTACCGGCGCCGGGTGGGCTTGGTATGTCACCTACCCACCTGAGCGAATGGTGGCACTCATTGTCGGTATCGTTGCCGTTGTAGTGGTGGCGGCGGCGCTTTTAGCGAATCGGCGTGCCTGGCAGATCATCATGAATCTAGCCCCCACGGCCTTACTGCTTGCAATATTGCCCTTTGTGACCAAGCAACTTGGTGCGCAAACCACCATTGTGGTGCTTGTGGCCATCACCACGCCATGGTTGGTTGGTACCGCAATGCTGCCGGCGTTTCGGCCGGTGGCTAGGCTGTCCGGCACGGATAAACAGGCCAAGCAGGATTTTGTTCGGGAATTCTGCCGCGGCTGGCTGCTCATGCTGGTCTTCACGCTCATCCCGGTGGGGATTTTTTCGCTTCTCCTTCTTATCTGTGGTTGGTCCGCCGGCAACGTTGGCCTCTATATTGCCGGCGTCATGAGTAATGTGTTTTTCCTGCATTGCCTCATACCCACCATGGAGATCCGCAAGGAAGCGGTCGTGGCCGGCTGGGTTGCCTACGGGGCGGTGTTCTTCTTCCTCCCCGGATTCTGGTACCTTGCCCCTCTCGCCGGCGCGGTGCTGCAAATCCCCTTCCTTGGGAAGGGCCTGCTTGGTTTATTCCGGGCTCCCGCCATGGATCTGCAAAGTATGCTGGCCAAGGCTGTGTATGGGGTGCTCATTGGTGGGGTGCTGTGGATGGATAAATTCTTGGTTCTGGTGCTCACGCCGAACGAGGAAAACCTTTGGCTGGCATACACCGCCATTATTCCCGTCACGGTGACGCTCGCGGTGTGTAACGCCACGAAGTTCCCGGACTTGCAGCACAGTTTTGACCAGCTAGTGGATGATGTGGCCCACCGGCCGTTGTCGCAATTGGGGAGCGATATTTCAAATTCTCGGGGGAACCTGGCCTATTTGGTGGCTAGCACTATTGCGGTCAGCACGTCTGCAAGTTTAGGCTCGTTGCTCATGGGTGGTGTTTTTGGCATTCAACATGGGTACACCAGTTTGTTGCTGTTCTTGTTGCCGGCCACATTGGTGGCGGCATATGTCAGTATGGCGCAGTTAAGTCAGGTGCGGCGGCACGTGAACGCGGCGGTTGGTGCTGGCGGCTATTTGGTATTGGTGACGGTGGCGTTCGCATTCCTGTCACCATTGGTGGGTTTGGTTATGGCGTTGTTGGTTTCGTCGGTTGTGGCTATGTTAGCGGCGGTCCGAGTGGAGCGCAGCGTGGTTGATGCACCATATGAACTCTTCTGGCAAAAGGCGGTGGCATGATGCCCAATAATGAAAACGATAAAGACACATCGAGCTTGCCGACGGACGTATCGCGGGATGCGTCAAAACTCAATCATCCCAAGCCGGCAAGCCGACCAACCACACCTAAATCGGCTATTAAAGGCAGTGGGCAGCTGCGGAAGGAACCCTTATTCCCCTCCCGCACCGACATGCCCACCCCTCCCAAGGTGGCCGATGAGCCGGAGAAGCCTCGCACTCCGCTGTTCCCATCGTGGCATTCGGAAAAGTCGGAAAAATCCGATCCCGAGCCGCCACGTACCCCCCTATTTCCGTCATGGCATAACGAGCGGCCCCCCACACGTCCCATGGAGACGGCCAAGCCATCCGAACCTTTGTTCCCGTCCCGATCATCGTCAACAAATCCGAATCGGCATTTGGCAAATGACTCTGACGTAGAGAAGCCCAAGACTCCGCTGTTCCCATCGTCAAATTCGAAACCACGATCATCTGGTGACGACCCCGACATCCCGGACAAGCCGCTGTTCCCGTCTACCGGCGGTTTTCGGCAGTCGAAGACCCAGTCGCACGATCCGATATCCATTTTCAGTGGGTTCACGATGATGGATAATCCCACACCGCCACCGGTACAGAAACCCAAGCCACCGAAGCCGACGTCCCGACCGAAACCCGAAACGTCGAAGCAGGATCGACCCGCATCTATTTTCGATGATTTCAAGTTCATTAAGCCGAAGTCCGAACCGGATTCCGAGCCGGAGCCTGCCCCAAAGGCTGAAGCTCCTCAGGTGCAGCCCGAGGCTCCCGTGGCGCCGAAGCCCCCCAAGGCGGCTGAGACTCCCACTGTGGCGGAGCCGGAGCCCACCGTGGACGTCACACCGGAACCCGAGCCGGCACCTGCAACACCCGAGCAATCGGCCCCACCGGTATCCAAGACCCCGGCGTCCCCACCGCAGGCGGCATCGACACCAATCGTGCCAACCGCACCATCTACGCCGGACGTTTCGGACGTGGACGTGCCTGATGCACCTGAAACATCGGATGCGCCGGACACGTTGGAAGTGTCCGATACATCGGATTCCGCAACCATCAAGCCGGAATTACCCAAACACGAGCAGGCATCATCCATGCTCGGCAGCTTTGATTTCGTCAAAGCCCCCGAACCGGAATCCCGGCCTACGGAACCTGACGAGTCACCAGTGCCAATTGTGTCGGCGGAACCGCCGGCGGCCGAAGCACCTGAGTCTGAAGCAACGGGAGTAACTGAAGCTGCCGAACCAACCGAGGCGGTGGAAGTGCCGGAAGACCCGGAAACCACCGGCATTGGGGAAGAACTGCCCACATCAAGCATATGGACTGATGGTTTCAGCTCACTGAAACCCATTACCCCCTTGCCGCCCACCATCACTAATTTCGATGATGACGATGACTTCGACTACACCCCACTCTTTAACGAGTTGGGGGCCCAAGTGGCGGCGTCGAAGGCCGAGTCGGCGGCGAAACCTGAACCCGAGCCGGAACCTGAACCCGAACCTGAGCCGGAAGAGCCGGAGGCATCCGACGAGTTGGGGGTCATAAAGCCGCTCATCATTGGACACCAGGCGGATCTGAAACCATCCACTAACCCGTTTTCCGCAATAGTGCGGCAACCCCTGGCGTCGCCGGAGCCCGAGCCCGAAGCCATACAGGACCCCACATTGGGGGTAGCAGGGGTCTCAGAATCAGTGACACAGGTAACACCAACTGTGCCAACCTCGCCAACTGCGTCGACTGTGCCGGAGGCACCGGAAGTTCCGGCAGCCCCAGAATCTTCGACGCCACCGGAGGCAGCGCCGGCGCCCGCCAGGATCCCTACGGCTGTCACCACCCCCGCGCCCGCCGTCCCTGAGGCTCCGCCGGTAAAGCCGTCGAAGGCGCGGAAACCTGTGGACGTCGACAAGCTCAAAGCCGAATTGAGCGAGTGGGGCGCTTGGGCGTCCATGCCACAGCTGGGGTCAAAGAAACCGCAGGACAAGAAGAAATCCAAGGTGGGCGGGCCATCATTGGTGTACCGCTTTCCAGGCGACAGTCAGGTGTTACAGGAGGTCGATATTGCGGTTGTGATGGAATCCACATATCCGTTTACGGCGGGTGATACGGCGGTATCGGTGCAGAACATTATTCGGCACAATCCGGACCTCACATTCGGCGTTATCCACATCGCAGATAATTCGAACGCACCTGCGAAAAGCATGTTTGAGCTTCCCGCAAATGTGAAGTGGGTTGACGTGATTTATCTCGAATCGACGGAAGTCTCGGAAAAATTTTCCGGCCTAGTATCGTCACCGGTGACCGATGAGCAAGTCCGAGAAGTGCTTGACGCTATTGAATCATCGGTGACCGGCAACCATGAACCGATGCATGCGTTGTACGAGAACGCCATCAATCCGCAAACCCGCACATGGTCGGCGTGGGGCGCGCTTGGGCATCGGGAATTCATGAACGCCGCAATTAAAGCCGCAGGTAAAGCCGATGATATTAGCCTCAGTCAGCTCTTCGACCTCGCCTATAATTTCTTCTTGCGGATCTATACGCTACTCGATCGGGTGCTGCCTACTGCGCGGGTGTATCACGCGCATTCCAGTGGCAATGCCGGCCTCGTGGCCGCGGCAGGTGCGGTGCAGAACAAGGGCAAATTCTTCCTCACCGAGCACAACCTGAATATTCGTGACTCCATTAACAAACTATTGAGCCGGGATCTCAACCGGCGGGTTACTAGTGAAGCACCACTAAAGCTAACCACAGATACGTTCGAACGCTTCTGGACCCAGTGGTGGCTCGAACTTGGGGCATTAAACTATGCAGAAGCAGAGTTGATTACTTACCTGTATCCGCAGGCTGTTACCGATGCCCAAGAGCTAGGCGGCGCCCAGGAGAAAGCGGAAGTTCTTCCTGACGGTATTGAGTGGGAAGACCTGGAGATTCCCCGCATTTGGCGGCAGCAGGCAGTGCCGAAGCTGGAGCGCAAAATCAGTTGGAAACTCGCAGTTGTGGGAGATTTCCAGCCGAGCAAGGGCATCATCGAGCTCATTGATGCGGTCAAATTGATGGTGGATGGTGGGAAAACCGATGTGCGCGTCGACCTGCTCAAGCCCGCCGACGGCAGCACCACCGACGAACCGGAATATTATTCGCGTTGTGTTGCTCACATTAAGCAATTGTCGGTAGAAAACTATGTGCGGTTGCGTGATGTGAAAGACGCCCGCGACGTGATGCACGAATACGATGCACTGGTAGTGCCCAGTTTCCAGGAGAGCCAACCCCATGCGGCACTCGTGGCCATGACCATGGGTGTGCCAATTATTGGCTCCAGTGTGGGCGGCATGAACGCTCTAGTCACCGAAGAATTATCGGATGCGCAGCATAAGAAGATTGGTGCAAGTGGGGAATTAGTTCCCCCCGGTGATTCAGCGGCTCTTGCTACACTTATGGCAAAGCTTACGCAAAGCCCAGAACTTTATCGTGCATGGCATGAAAATGCCCTCGCTCGCATCAAGGCTTTTTACCTTTTGCCACAGGTTATGCGTCGCTATAACGCGATCTATCGCAATCTTGGGGCAGGGAAACACAAAGTAATTGGTGGCATGGCGATGGTGCCGTGATGATGCTGCGGTTGTACATGGTGCCGCGGAAACGTTATTGATTGTGCAATGGCTTTGTTGAAAACAATGCTGGGGCACAATCATGACGGAATTCTGATGTATCGTGTGCTGTTCGTGGCGGTTCTGGTGGCTTATGGCAGTGAGCGTATAACCACATTCGTACCAGCTACTAGAGGAGGTGGCTGACATCTCTACGCCTGAAGATTCACCCATTAATTCCACATCAGAAGACCCGTTCGAAGTCGCATCTACTGAGGCAGACGCTGCGCCTGCTGATGCCGCATCAGCCGAGGTTGGGGGCACCGAATCGGTGAACTCCGCCGAGGCTCCCGAAGCCGCTGCGGCCCCCAAGGTCAACCTTGCTGAAGCCATTGATGCTGTGCCGTTCCCCGAGTTCAGCCGTGCCGCATCGGCGACCGGCGAGTCAGAGACAACCCCGGCGGAATCCGGGGAACCATTAAAACCGCATCCCCGGCTTTCCTGGGTTCGGCATGGGCATCCGATATCGTCGTGGCAGTTGAAAAAGGCCGCAGGCAGGTACCATGTTGCGATTCTGAACCCGTGGGAGCTTCGCGCCGCCCACAATCTTAAAAAGCACAACCCGCACATGAAGGTGCTGGCCTATAAGAATCTCAGCTCGGTGCCCACCGCCGCGGCCGAAGAAAAAGGCCCGATTTACACCTCCGGCATACATCCAGTCATGGCCCAGAACCTGGGCACGAGCGCCCGGCTGACCCGGCGCGTTTCGCACAAGGGTCGTGACCACCAGCGGGTGTGGGATCTCACCTACCAGCAGGCTTGGTTGGGTGGTGTTGCCGCGGAGATGGTCGATAGCCCGTTCGACGGGGTGGTGGTTGATTCTGATCTTGATGAAAGGTTTTTCCGCCACGAATTGGACAGAGAACAAATGTATGAGGGCATAGAAAAGCTGTTCAATCGGGCTGGTGACCGGTTGACTTCCATGGGGAAGATAGTTGTGCCGAATTTCCCGGCTCGGGATGGTAATTGGCGGGGTCAGGGCCGCTTCGGTGGTGTGTTCGAATCCAATTGGTTGGGTTGGGGCGGCGCCGGCGATGGGTGGTTGAGCGCCGATGAGTGCGTGGAGCAGGCCCGTCGTTTGAATGAGGCCGAGGGGCAGATTATTCTCCGGGCCCCAGGCGCGAACCGTAACTATATTCGCCATTTGGGGTTGGCGTTGGCGGCGGCGTGGGTGTTTTTCCCGCAGCGTGAGGTATCGGTTGCGGCGACGGGCGCCGATGATTTCAATGGTGTGCCGTTGGTTCCCGAGGTTGATCTTGGTGATCCCACCTCGGATGTGATTCGTGACGGGGATTTGTTCCGCCGCGAGTTTACCGGTGGTGTCGCCAGGATAAATTTGAGTGAAACCACATCTATTGATGGGTTGCGTCCGCATTCCGGCAGCGTGGAGGCTTCGTAGTGAGCCTGTTGGTGCTTGCCGCCTAGGCGCGTGTTACCTCCCCGGACTTTTTGGGTTCGGGGAGGTTTTTGTGGGTTTTGGGGTGCCGTGTTGTTGGCTACTAGGCTGGGAAGGCATGAGCCTTGGCAAGATTCTCCTGTTTTATAAGTTCACCCCTATTGCGGATCCGCAGGCGATGCGGTTGTGGCAGCGTGACCTGTGTGAGCTGCTTGGTCTTACCGGCCGGATTTTGATTTCGGAGCATGGTATTAACGGCACCTTGGGGGGTGACATGGAGGATTGTAAGCGGTATGTGCGGAAGTTTCGGGAGTATCCGGGGTTTAAGGACACGGAGTTTAAGTGGTCGGCTGGTGGGGCCGATGATTTTCCGAAGTTGTCGGTGAAGGTTCGGGATGAGATTGTGGCGTTTGGGGCGCCGCAGGAGCTGCGGGTGGATGAGCATGGTGTTGTTGGTGGGGGCGTGCATTTGAAGCCGGAGGAGGTGAACCAGTTGGTTGCGGATCGCGGCGATGATGTGGTGTTTTTTGATGGGCGGAATGCGATGGAGGCCCAGATCGGTAAGTTTAAGAATGCGGTGGTGCCGGATGTGCGGACGACGCATGATTTTATTCGGGAGTTGGAGTCCGGCAAATATGATTGGATGAAGGATCGGCCGGTGGTGTCGTATTGCACTGGGGGGATTCGGTGCGAGATTTTGTCGGCGCTGATGAAAAATCGTGGGTTTACCGAGGTGTATCAGATTGATGGGGGGATTGTGCGCTATGGGGAGAAGTATGGGAACCATGGTTTGTGGGAGGGGTCGTTGTATGTGTTTGACAAGCGCATGCATATGGAGTTTGGGTTAGGCACGAAGGACCCGGGGTTTGTGCAGTTGGGGCATTGTAAGTGCGGTAAGCCGACTAATAAGTTTGAGCATTGTGTGAATGAGGATAATTGTCGGGATTTGGTGCTGATGTGTGAAGATTGTTACGCGAACCCGGCGACGCGGCATTGTGGTCGGGAGGAGTGCGCCGAAGTTGCTGCTCAGGTGGCTGCTGTGGCGGGTTAGTGTTTGGTGAGGTATTGACCACCTTCGTCCCATGGGGTGGGGTTTTGATGGAAAAATGTCAACCATGGCATCAAAACTTTTAGCGCATGGCGCGCATGTGACTAGCGTCGATAATAAGCTTGGCGAATTATTGTGGTTGAGCCCGGTTGCGAAACTTGATGGGCCGGGGGCGATTCGTGGCGGTGTGCCGATTATTGGGCCGTGGTTTGCGGCGCTCACCGGCCAGGAGCCGAAGCATGGGTGGGCCCGGGTGTCGCAGTGGCAGCTTATCGACGACGCTACCGCACGGATCACGAAGGATGGTCTGGAACTTCAGGTGGTTGTGGTGAATCATGCGACTGGGTTCACCATGACGTATAGTGCCCGGAATGTGGGTGATGAGCCTAGGAAGATCCAGTTGGCGTTTCACCCGTATTTCCGGGTTGCCGATGTGGAGAAGGTGACGGTGTCTGGGGTGGATGGCGCCGATGTGTATGACGCGGTCACGAAGACGCACGTGACCCAGCAGGGGGATTTGACGTTTACGGCTGGTGAGTATGATCGCATTACCCGGGGTGGGGATTATGAGTATGTGATTTCCGACCCGGGGTTACGGCGTCGCATTATTGTGAGTTCGTCGGCGGCGGATAGTGTGGTGGTGTGGAACCCGGGCGAGAACACTATTGCCGATATTGGTGACGAGTGGCGGCATTTTGTGTGTGTGGAGCCGGCACTGTTGGGTGAGGATTATCAGGGGGTGGTAGTTGAGCCCGGGGGGAATCGTACGATTTCGTTGACGGTGCAGGCGGAAGCGTTTTAGGGGGTGAGCATGGCCTTGAGGGCGGTGCGGGAGTCCATTGCCTGGTAGGCGTCGGCTACTTGTTCGAGCGGCAGGGTGAGGTCGAAGACCTTGCCCGGGTTGATTTTGCCGGAGAGCACGTCGGCGATCCCTGCTTCGAGGTAGTTGCGGACTGGTGCGGGGCCGCCGGCCAGGCGGGCGTTTTTGCCGAAGAGGGAGCCGAATCCGATGGGTGCTTCTTCGTATTGGGGAACCCCAACCCGGGAGATGATGCCGCCGGGGCGGACCACGCCTACCGCTTGGTCGTAGGCGGGCATGTGGCCTACGGCTTCGAGTACCACGTGAGAGCCGTAGCCGCCGGTGAGGTCCATGACTTGGGCGATGCCGGCTTCGCCACGTTCGGCCACCACGTCGGTGGCCCCGAATTCGCGGCCCAGGTCGGTGCGGTCTTTGTGCCGGCCCATGAGGATGATGCGTTCGGCGCCGAGGGATTTGGCGGCGAGTACCGCGGAGAGGCCGACGGCGCCGTCGCCGATGACGGTGACGATTTTGCCGGGTGTGACTTCGCCCATGTGGGCGGCGTGGTAGCCGGTGAGGTAGACGTCGGAAAGCGTGAGCAGGGAGGCGAGCAGTTCGTCGTTGGCGGTGTCGGGGTTGATGCCGGGGACTTTCACCATGGAGCCGTCGGCGAGGGGGATGCGGGCGTATTGGGCCTGGAGTCCGCCGGGGTCGGGTTGGCCGTAGAAGCCGCCGTGGATGCAGGAGGTTTGCATGCCTTCTTGGCAGTAGACGCAGGTGTTGTCTTGGTAGGCGAAGGGGACGATGACGAAGTCGCCGGGGTGGACGGTGGTGACGTCGCTGCCTACTTCTTCCACGACAGCAATGAGTTCGTGACCCATGGGGTTGCCGGCATCGTTGCGGGGCATGTTGTGGTAGGGGTGCAGGTCGGAGCCGCACACGCAGGCGCGGACCGTGCGCACGATGGCGTCGGTGGGGTGTTTGATGGTGGGTTCGGGAACGTCGGCGATGCGCACATCACCGGCACCGAACATGAGTGTGGCTTTCATTGGTGGACCTTTCATTGATAAGAAAGCACACCATGCTACCACAAGCCAATAATGTAGGTTTCACCTATTAATGATGCATCAGGGCCATTTGGAACGTCGTAGTCATCCACAACATGGCAAAGGGGATGACAAACCAAAACGTGCCCATCCACGGCCGCCACCTGGTATACGACACTAATTTGCGATACATCATAATCGCCGTGCCGAACATACTAGCGATAGGAATCATGCTGGTGGCAAACGGCCACCAAATCTCCGCCTGCCGCGAACAAAACCACGTGGCCGTCCCCGCCTCGCAATACTCCCCACCCTGCATCCGAGCCACCACCGCCAAGAACCCGGCAACCAGCAACGTCACCACCGGCGTGAGTACCGCCCACAATATAGCCTGACGAGTGGAACGCCGATTCGCCTGCGCCACCACCAGCGGGTCCGGAGCATCCGCCAACTCATCAAAATCACGCGGCACCGGCCGCATCATATTGGTGAAATCGGCATCGGTAATAAGGTCATTCTCTGGGTGATCGAGATACGATTGATTCAACATGGGATCCCTTTACAACAACGGGGGCAAGGCAGGGCGAACAACAACATCAGTAAGGCTTGCATCACGTGGCGTCTCTAGCACATCCCCCACAACCCGGGCAATGGTATTCGGATCAAGATACTCATCCGGGATATACGGCAACCCCTCCTGGGCCCGAATCGCCCGCTGCATATCCGTAGCAATCCGACCGGGAAAAACACTGGTCACCCGAATCTCCGGCTCCTCGGCCCGCAACGCATCACACCACCCCCGCGCCGCATGCTTGCTGGCACTATAAGCACTCCAACCGGCCGCAGCCTGCCTGCCCGCCCCCGAATTGAGATACACCATCGTCCCCCGCGCAGCCCGCAACGCCGGCAAGAACCGTTGCGTCAACTCCACCGGCGCCAAATAATTCACCGCCATATGCTGCGCCGCAACCTCCCGCGACTGGCCCCGCCCAACGCTCGCAATCCCAGCACAATGCACCAGCGCATCAAGCTTGTCGACGCCCGGGGCGGCGTCGTCAAGCGGAACCAAAAAATCCGCCTGCCACCATGTCAACCGCGAATGCTGGAGATCGGCTGGGGCAGTACGGTAATGGGCAAATACTCGATAGCCCCGATCGAGCAATAACCTTGTGACCGACAGGCCCACGCCACGGCTAGCACCGGTGACAATTGCGTGGGGGATCATACCCGAATTATAGCGATCAACAAGGGAAAATAGAATCAAACTAAAGTATCAAAAAAGCGCCATTGGGTAAACCTATATACCCTGGCGCTTGCGGAAACGTCACTAGTTATTGTCGAGAGTGCCGTCCAAAATCGCTTGAACATTGGAGCGGCGAGATGCCTTTTCGAACGCTTTAAGTGCTTCTTCGGTGTCATAGGCTTCTGATAGTTCATTGATCAAATTGGCCAGTTTGGTGATGTCGCCCAGCTTCTCCTCTGGTAAAGCTGCCAGCATATTTGCTAGGTAGGCGGTGCGTTCATTACCAACCCGCTCCAACTCAGACTTACCAAACGGCGTCAACTGCACCTTGACACCACGACGGTCAGTCTCCTCCCGAATCCGCTCAATCATGCCGCGGTCCTCTAACTGGTGCAAAGCATTCGATGCCGTAGGCATACGAATCCCCTCAGCCTTAGCGATCTGGCTGATGCGCGCCGGGCCCTCATTATCGAGCCGGCTCAAAATCGTTAATTGCGGACCCGTGAGATCGGACGTTTCCGCTAGTCGGAAATATAATACGTACAACTTAGTTAGGGCGGGCCGAATCCGTGCCGCCAACTCTCGATGTGCTTGTGATGTCATGAAACACATTCTATCGGTTTGTCAACAAACCTACCGCCCGAGATGCCGGAAACCCCGAAAAACTTTGATTTTATGATTGATTCCAAGGTATTTTATAAACCTTTAATAGGCTGCATTATTACAGTAATGTCAGAAGAATCTTTGGTTCAGATGGGGGTAATTTTCCCTTTTGTGGTAAAGATTAGGAGTATGCATCAATGACGCTACACTGTATGGGGTGGTGGAATTTCAAGGCCAAATTTCACATCGGTTTGCCCGGGCTAAAACCCTCGCCGCTTGGCGGGCTAACAAGGTGAAACAAGATACTATTTGCGATGCTGATTCCTTGCTTCTAGCTGCGGCTAAGTTTCATGGAGTTCCGGCATCCACTCCCTGTCCTATCTGTAACAAAACCAACCTTCGAGAGGTGCTGTGGGTCTATGGCGACGAATTAAAACGAGCGGCGGGCAGTGCTCGATCACTTACAGAAATTGAACAATTTGCAGCCGCCGGATTAACCTTTACCGTCCACCGAGTCGAGGTGTGCACGAACTGCAAATGGAATTATTTACTCATGACTGCAATTGCAGCTCCTTCTTATAAAAGTGATACTTAACACATAAAGCCCCTGAGTGGTGATTATGCTAACACACGGGGTTAAAACCATCTCGAACGGGAGTGTGACCACGCTAGAGAACATACTAAAGTCATAGGTTAATCAAGGCTGCTTAACATTGAGGAAGAACTGTCGTGACAAACAAACGCAACACTCGCAAACCCGTGGGCTCGCGGCCTAGTCGACCCCGCAATAAAAAGCGGCCCACCAGCAAGAAGAAAAACCGCAATAAATGGCTAAAAATTGGTGTCATAAGCACTATACTCGTCATGTTCTTAAGCCCATTTCTTCTTTTTATGGTTGCTTATCTCATGGCGGATGTGCCGAAACCCAGTGAGTTACAGAACAAGCAGATCTCCCATATTTATGCCAGCGATTCAACCACCGAATTGGCCCGCATCGTTCCAGCTGATGGCAACCGCCAAGAAGTGCCTTTCGAACAAATACCCGAAGTGGTGCAGCATGCCGTGTTAGCCGCTGAGGACCGGCAGTTTTACACCAATAGCGGCTTCTCCTTCACCGGGTTTGGTCGCGCTATATTAGGCCAGCTGACCGGCAATTCCTCCGCCGGTGGTGGTTCGACCATCACCCAGCAATATGTGAAGAAAACCTTAGTGGGCGACGAGTCATCCTTTAAGCGTAAGGCCAAAGAATTAGTGTATTCCGTGAAAATGGCCAACGAGTGGAGCAAAGAAGAAGTGCTCGGCGCCTACCTCAACACCATTTATTTTGGGCGTAACGCCTACGGCATCGACGCCGCCGCCCGCGCCTACTTCGGCATCCCCGTCCAGGAACTCAACGCCAGCCAGGCAGCCGTGCTGGCGGCCTGTATTCAGCGGCCCAGCCAGCTTGACCCCCGAAACAACTTCGCCGAGGCGGAGGAACGCTGGCGGTACGTGCTCGATGGCATGGCTGAAGAAGGCTGGCTCAGCCCCTCCGACCGGGCTTCTCAAACCTACCCTGAAACCATCGACCCGGCCACCATCCCGGAACAGGCGCCCGAAGTTTCTGGGCCCAATGGGCTCATTAAAAACCAGGTGCTCGCCGAGCTGGGCAATCTTGGTATTGATGAAAGCGAAGTCCAAACCCGGGGTCTGAAGGTCACCACTACTATCGACATGAAAGCCCAAAACACCACCGTCGACATGGTCAATGCCGAGCTGGCCAAACAGCGGGAAAACGTGCGGATGGCCGCGGTGTCCGTGGAACCAAAAACCGGCGCGGTTCGCGCCTACTTTGGCGGTAACGACGGCAATGGGTGGGACTATGCTAACGCCCCCCTGCAAACCGGCTCCACCTTCAAAATCTTCACCCTGGCAGCTGCGGTATCCCAGGGCATCCCCACTAGCCAGGTGGTTTCCGACGCCAGCTACCAACTCCCCAACACCGTGGTGCCCGGCGGCGGGTGCCGGGGCGGCTGCACCATTAAGGAAGCCCTCAAACGATCACTCAACCCCCCATTCCTCCGGTTGCAGGGGGAACTGGCCCACACCACCCAAGATACGGCCGACATGGCCCACGCCCTCGGCGTCGCTAGGTCCTTGCCCGGCATTGAAAAAACCCTCACTGAAAACGGAGCCGCCCCCTTCGAAGGCATTACCCTGGGCCAATACCAGTCCAGGCCTCTCGACATGGCCCACGCCCTGGCAACCCTCGCTAACCTGGGGGTTTACCATGACGCACACTTCGTGGAACGGGTGGAAGCCGCGGACGGGCAGGTCCTTTACCAGTTCGATGCCGGCGCGGGCGAGCGTCGTCTAGCAAAAAAGGTAGCCACCAACGTGCTCGAAGCCATGGCACCCATCGCCGGGTGGTCTGGCGGCAATAACCTTGCCGGTCGCACCTCCGCCGCGAAAACCGGCACCACCCAGCTGGGCGACACTGGCCAAAACAAGGACGCCTGGATGATCGGCGCCACCCCGCAACTCGCCACCGCAGTGTGGGCCGGCACCGACAGTGGCGAAGCGCTGATTAGCCAATACGGCGCCGATATTTACGGCGCTAACCTGCCCGCAACCGTGTGGAAAAACATTATGGATGGCGCGCTCGAAGGGCAGCCGGCCGAAACCTTCCCGGCCGCGGAATCCATGGGCTTCACCCGTAGCGGTGGCGCCATCGGCCCGGTGGTTGCGCAACCACAGTCGGTGCCGACCCAGCAGGCACCCGTCGTGACAAACACGCCGGACACCAACACCGGGCGGCAAGAAACCATCGAAATTCCTGGGCTGCCAGACATTACCCTGCCGGGGAATGTGACCAATAACGTGCCCAATAACATGCCCGGCACCATGCCGGGGAATCTCCAAGACTTACAGCAACAATTAGAGAATCCCCGAGGGCAGAACACCACCCAAAATCAATGAGATTGAAGAATAATGAGGCGGTTATGGCGAGCGTAACCGCCCAACGGGGTAAAACTGCGCTACGCTAAAGCGCGATGAACGCCACCGTACACAACCGATACTCACCCGCAGTCGAGGAACCCATGGCTGCGGGTTTTATCGAATTCATTGGTGGCAAACTCGGCCGCTATGCCCAGGTGGGGACGCAACGATACTGGACGCCCCTGCGGGTGCTCCTCATGTTCGCTGTCATATTTTTAGGGCTGGCATACCTCAGCAAAGCCTACTGCCTGGAATCGGTACTGCCAGGTGCCGGCCTCGGCGGCGCCGGAAGCGCTGGTAGTAGCGGTGGGGCAGGCGCTACCACCGGGGCTGGGGAGGCGCTATTGAACTGGTCCGGGAATCGCCAATATACCGCCGCCTGCTACAGCGATACCATTGCCGGCTACACCCAGTTTTCCTACAACTTCCCCTACAATGTGCCTGTAGCGGACGCCCCCAAAAGCCCAGTCCTGTCGACACTCTTTGGGTGGGTCATGTACTGGATTTCGGGCATGGTCGGTGTGGTGGTGCGGTTGGTGGGTTTGCAGATAGCGCCGCCAGTGGTGTACTTCGCGGTGACCGCGGTGACGCTATCGATACTGTGGATGATTACCGTGCGGATCATGGTAGACCTGACGGGCAGCCGGGTGTGGGACACGCTGCTGCTCACCTGTTCACCGGTGGTGATTGTGCACGCATTCACCCACTGGGAAATCCTGTCTATCACCACCGCGGTGGGCGCATTATGGTGCCTGTCCCGCCAACACTTCGGGTACGCGGGCGTGTTCATCGGCCTGGGCATCAGCGCCCAAATATGGCCGGTGTTTTTACTACTTGCGTTGTATATCATTGCCGGCCGCAACGACCAGTGGTGGGAAACCCTGCGATGCACGCAGTTCACCATTCTAAGCTGGGCGGCCATCAACATCCCGGTGGCGGTACTGTTTCCGCACACATGGTTTCGGTACTTCGTTGACGTGTACCTGCAAATGTGGGACTGGCAGTCCGGTTTTGCGCTACTGATCCGGGAGACGAATTGGTTAGGGTTTGACCGCGCCACCACACTCAACCTGGTGACGGTTGGCATGTTCTCGGTCCTGCTGGTCATGATTATCGCGGTGATCTGCCAATCCCCCAGCACACCCGGTGTCCCCGAGGTCACGCTCCTGCTACTTGTTGCGTGGCTGTTGAGCACGAAAGAGTGGAGCTCCCAGTTTTCCCTATGGCTGGTGCCAATCATCGTGCTAGCGGTGCCGAAATGGCGGCTGGTCTTTGCCTGGGGGGCGGTAGAAGCAGTGCTATGGTATGTGCAGGCGCTGCATATGTTGGGAAAAGACCACCTGGGGCTGCCGGGCGGCATGCTGGATTTCATGTTGATTATCCGCGGCGGTTTATTATTAATGCTGGTGTGGGTGATGCTGCGTGACAATATTCCTCACATCCCCAAAACCCGCCGCCGAGCCTATAGGAAGCACACATGGACAGCACCACAATCGCCACAATGGGAAGCGTCTTTATGGGATTTCTCTGCTTCGGCGGATCGTTCGCCAGCTACATGTACCACAAGCCGGCGAAGCTCACCTGGGGACTCTTCGCCATAGCCGTGGTGCTGATTACGGTGATCCCGGTGACGTTGGCGGTGTTCTCCGCCAGCACCCCATAGCTTTACGACGTTGTCTAAAGCGTTTTATTCATGTGCCCTGTAGCTTTCTTCGGCGTCGTGCCATAATGGGCGGCATGACTGAGCATAATGAACATCAAGAACACGAACACCTAGAGCAGCTCATCGACAAGGTAAAAACCACATTGGACTCTCACGTGCAGCAGACTGGCCCCCATGACCATGAGGTTTTAAAACAACAATTACAGGATGTCAATGCGGCGTTCGACGAGCACGTGAAGCATCATCACGCTGGTGATGACGACCAGTCGCATGCGGATCACGTCGCTATTGAAACGAAACTCAAGAATGTGCTCGACAAGTTTGAGGAGCATGTGAAGCACGACGTTGAGGCCGGACATGACCAGCTCAAATCCCAGTTAGATGAGTTAGTGACCAAGTTTAAGGCCCACACCAAGCACTCATAATTGCAATAAATCTTGCGCTATGGCGGCTCCTTGTCCGGGTGGCCGCCATTCGCAGTTATTGCATGGTGTGCAATGAAAATCATTGAGCGGGGCTGGTTCCTGGTTGCCAGAATTGTCGAATCTATTTCTAAGTAGTACAAGTGAGTGGTTGATGAGGATGGTGAGATAACAGATCCTATAGAGAGTATTGGGAACAGTGATTAGGGGAAGCCATAGAAGCGTAGTTGATTTCCCTTGACATAACAGGTGCCAGATGGCTTTTATAGAGATCCCCCTAGGGGATCCCTGGCTAAAATGGCCTCCCCAGTGGAATTTTCCCAGTTTTACCGCTTCCGTCGCCACCCCACGCCTAATAGCCGTCGCACCTCCATATGCGACGGCTTCTGTAGGTTCGCACCACCAGGTAAAAGGCCAGGTTACCGGTGGCCCCACATCGCCGCTCTCGATGTAGGATTGCTGCTAGAAGCACTTTAGCGGTCCTAGTTGTTGATATTTTCTATCGTGTCCTGTACTAGGATGAGAAAGCAGGACGGAGGTTGACTACTAACTAGTGGCTCTCGCAGATACTTTTGCAAAGAGTCACGACATCCACCGCCAGCTGGAGGCGGCGGATTACGAAACTCCCAGCAGAAGTGGATAACTTCTCGCTATTCAGAAGCATCTCAAAAACAAAATCACCTGACTCAAGTAAAACCATTCCACGATGATGAAATATTGCTGATGAAGCCTAGCCTAAAACCTTGCTTCCAGATTCAATCACTTCTTTAGTATTCATATACATCTTTTTACACTTAAATCCTCCGTATTTCAAGGGGTAAGTATTTGAAATGATATTTTTATATTGATGATTGGTTACTAAGGGTCATGGAGTGATAAAATAACCGTATGAATACCTTATATAGCCCTGGGGCCATCCCGGTCTTTGAACTACGGCATCGGGTCCGGTTGGCAAGGGAGCATGCGAGCCTAAGCCAGGGAGAACTGGCGGAAGCATCAGGGCTATCAAGGCCGGGGATCGCCAAGATTGAGCAAGGTAGCACTAAGCCACGCAGAACCACATTGCTGCTGATTGCGCTGGCCACCGGAGTCGACAGCTATTGGTTGGAAACGGGGGAATCGCCAAAAACGAATGCTTTTCGGGCACCTCATCCGCCAGACGAACACACCTCCTAATTATTATTGGTCACCGAATAAGTTTCATTGTGCTTTTCCAGTCGATTAGCTAACCTGGCCATATGGAATCAAGGGGATCTATACCAGTGATGTCACTACAGCAACGCATGCGGATATCCCGGGAAAACGCCGGCCTCAACCAGGAAGAAATGGCCAAAAAGATCGGCATTGGCCGCGCCACGTATGCCAAGACGGAGCAAGGGGTTCGTGAACCGCGGCGTGGGGAATTACTGGCCATCGCGGCGATCACCGGCGTTGATAGCCATTGGCTAGAGACTGGAGAAGTGTCGGAAGCTGGCGAGAACTGACTGAATAAAAACCAGGGTGGTGTCCACACGGTTGACAGGTGGAGTTTTCGCTACGTTGGCGATGTAATGAAGCGTGATGAAAAATAGAGCTAATCGAAAATATTTTCTATTACGATCCCGAGTGACGGTGCCCTGTCATTCAGATGTGCGCTAATTATTATCGCATGCCCTAGAACTTGGGAGTATTCCATTATTTCCCCAGCTTATATTAGCTGTGTATTATACAATGATTTGTATGGTATGCTTTACTTTCTCGATATAGCTGAGAAGACGGTGCCGGTTTTTCTGGTTATTACCGGAAAACCGGAAGATTAATAAGGAATATGTCGGTAAATAGCTGATTTACCATTTTCAATTATACCGTTCATGTTTTCGATAATTAATTTGAGAACCTGTGACATTATGAAAAAAGATCACATAAAAACACTGGAAAACTCGTCATTTTACCGGAGGCATTGATGCAGGTTTGGTGCCCCAATTTCTGAGGGGTTTAAGCTGAAAGCCATGTTTTTCTTTCCTAAGATTCGATACTCTTAGCCTATGACTATTCGAGTGGCGCTCATTGAAGATCATCCGACAACCATTTTGGGGGTGAAGAGCATGCTTGAGAACGCGAAAGACATAGAATTCGTCAAAGGATTCCCCACCGTAACGGCCTTTTTTGACTATGTTCGGTTCGTTCGAACCGGTATCGCCCTCCACCCAGTCGATGTGGTCCTCTTAGACTTGCGCCTGGCGGACCTCTCCATGCCCTACGACAATGCCAAAGCCCTCATCGACCAAAAACTAAAGGTATTAGTTTATTCATCATTAGAATCTCCCTATCTTATTCGAGATGTATTACGCGCCGGCGTCCATGGGGTCTTCGAAAAGAATAGAAGCGCCGAAGAACTATTGGATGCCATCAGAATCGTGAGCGCCGGAAACACGCACGCAACAACTGAATGGGCATCTATCATTGATAGTAATTACCAGGCGCTAGGAGTGGACCTATCCCCACGGCAACAAGAGGTCCTAGAACTCATTGCCTCTGGGGAAACCGACCGAGCTATCGCCGAAATGCTCAACATTCGGCAAAGCACGGTCAACGACTATGTCAACCGTATCCGCACCAAATTCGCGCAGGCGGGTTGCGAGACCGAGGGGAGGGGGGAACTCATTAAGCAGGGTATGTACAGCGGTATTTTGCCTGGGCCATCCGATCCTCGGAACTAAACACCTGCTCATGGGTACAACAATGGTGCCCTTTATTCTGGGGTCTTCTGTGAAGACCCCTATTTATCCAGTACTGATTTCGATATGGTGAGTTCATGAGAACTATAAAAGTAGCAATGATTGATGACCACCCATCAACTATTTTGGGGGTAAAAACCGCGGTCAACCAGGCTAACGACATGGAATTCTATAATGGGTACGCCACCCTCCCAGAATTTTATGAAAACGTGTACGGACCCTCCCGGAAGGCAGTGATCTACCCGGTGGACGTGGTACTCCTGGATTTACGACTCGCGGACTCCTCAAACCCTTACGACAACACCATTGCTCTTATCAAGCTTGGCTTCAAGGTTCTCATCTACTCCTCCCTGGAATCCCCCTTCCGATTCCGAAGCGTCCTCGGTGCCGGGGCGCACGGGCTCTTTGAAAAAAGCCGATCCATGGAAGAATTATTATCCGCCATTCGACTCGTGGCTGCTGGGAATACCTTCTCCGACGCCGAATGGGCATCCATCATCGACAGCAACTATAAGCTACTGAACGTAAAATTATCGGATCAGCAAAAAACCGTACTGGAACTCATGGCCGCCGGGGAAACCGACAAAATGATCGCCAAAAAAATGGGCATTTCCCCCAACACGGTTCGGGATTATATTAATCGAATCCGCGACAGCTTCGCCAAGGCGGGCAGCACTCCCGAGGGGAGAGTTCTCCTGGTTCGGGAGGGGATTAAAAGCGGCATCCTTCGGTGTCCTACGGATCCCTAATTCCAGCGCAGCGAGGCATATCGGTCCCGCCCCGCGGGCAGCAGCCGCAATGTTAACGTGTGGGGGTTCTTCCCCAAGGCGTCGGTGGTATTGGCGATGATTTTGCTGTGCTCTTCGGGGTCGGCGCAGGTGGGGCTTCGGTCGTCGATAAGCGTGACTCGGCTGCCGGCCGCCCTGGCCCGCCACACCGCCGCCGTGAGCTCCGGGACGTCCAGGAGCGGGGATCGGATGGCGTCGCGTAGCCGCAGTTCCATGAGCTTTGCCACCATGGGGTCGTCGACAAGCTGGAGCAGCGAGTGCAGCCATTTCGTCATCTCTGAGGTGTATCGTTGCAGGTCCGGCTCCAAATATTCGTTGCTGTCCACCCGCTGGAGCGTAGGCAGCGACTTGACCACCCAATTGAGCTGGAGCGGCACAATCGTCGCAGGAATAAGCAGCGGTATGCACGCAATAATCGAGCTTGCCGACGCCAAAAGGTCCAGCCTCAGCCACGACTCGGCGACATACGTTATTACCGCAAACCCCACCCACATCGCCCACGCCACCCCCGGTCGCAGCCGTAACGCCAAATACATTGCTAGCACCACCGAATAGGAGACAAACCAGCCATAGCGTTGGAGCTGCGGCGGCTGCGGATAATGCGAAAACTGTCCAATCGTCATGAGGGCACTCACGCACACAATCAAAATAATGGTGTTCCGCCACGGTAACCGCAACTGGGACCGGTCCGTGAGCGACCACAATGCGCCCGCCACCAGCCCCATGCTGATAATCAGCACATGCCACTGCCCCCTATGGTCGTAGGGCATCACATCGAAAGTGAAGATAGCAAGCGCATACGCCGCCACCCAGGGCCGAAACAGCCGATCAAACCCCAGCTTCTGCACCTGGTATAGAAGCATGTTCTGCTGCTCTTTCGACCCCTCAGGCGCCGCCACGGTATCCGTCACATTCCAAGTAATCTCATATCGGGTGCCCTGTTCCGGGGCGGACATGAGACTCACGGATACCCCATTGTAGATTTGTGGGCGCTTGAGCATGGTAATCTTCACACCCGCATGATTATGCGAGACCTTATCGATGTGAAAACCCGGGCCCGAATCCCGAAACACAATATTCATCACGGTGCTATTCCAACTAATGGTGAGCTCCCGCGTGGCTTGTGGGGCGTGCTCCACCGAATTATGGGACGCCTCAGCCACCGCATCAATAAGAGCCATGGCGGTCTTAAACGGCAACGGCATGGTGAGATCGGCAACAGCCTGAATGGTGATCTTGGTAGATTCGGTCACGGAATCCCGCAGCATAGTAATAAAATTCCCCACCGACATGGTGTCCGCCTGCGTCACATCCATGATATTGATGCGCGGCACATCGGTAACAGGCGTCAGTCCCGCCGCAGCGGAATTCAAAGTGGGCAAAACCTTGTCGTGGATACGGCTAGTAAAATAGCTCTCCAGCTCGGAAAACGATTGTGACCGCAAGAATGTCATATTGGCCTGAGCACTCTGAAAAATCGCTGCATCAGTCTGCCGACTCGTGTGGATTCCGCTATACACCATGAACAACACCGGCCCGGAAATCAGGGTGGAATACAGGGCTGCGTCAAAATCACTCATGTGCCAAAACGGCAGCTGATTATCGTGCAATGTCACAACCATCGAGGTGGTCATCAGCATAGTGACAAACCACCACCAGTGCGGAAATAGCATCATGAGTAAACACGCTGGGATCCCCACGAAATCCCCCAACAGCATGTCCCCGATCGCCGAATGCCCATAATGGGCCAATTGCGCTATCTGAATCATCGGGAACTGGGCATACGCCAGGGCAGAACCCGGCAGGGCCAGAAGGTACAGCACCCGCTTATTCATCATGACGGCAATTACCAAGAGCACCAGCGACCCGGCAAACATGACCATGGCAACCATGATCCACCCGCCGTAACTGTCATTGGTGGAAAGGCATGAATAAATTAAGCTCGACTTCATCACCAAATATCCGCAGTAAGAAACCAAACAGATAATAGTGATGTAGCGGATCAGCTTTAACTCGGTGATTCGTGGTTGTTGAGGAATAAAGAAATCGGAGTAATGGTGACTTCGCGGTGCCGGGCGTGCGAGCTGAACCAAATCCGAATCCTTCATTCTTGAGATTCTATTGGTTTTCTCCAAGCTAGGACCCCTAATCAGGGCCCCAATCTTCTGGGGCAGCAGCGGGGAACCGAGACGACGTGCCATTTCGGTTGTACGGCAACCTTAAACCCATAATATCCAACAAGGATATCTTAAGGTGGAGGCCCATAAAAATATGGGCTGTTACCTTGAGAAGATTAGAGCTATGCTTGTAACATGGTTGCGGTTTTGCGCAATAGTCTATGGATTGTGCAAAGAAAATCTTAATTCTATTAAGGTTTTTATGTGGCCAATAGCACTGCTTTCACTCAGGCGGTTGTCGGCATTATTTTTGGAAAGGATAACGAAATCATGCCTGTTCATTTTGATTGGCGGAGCTTGCAACAATACGCTCTGCCGGCGTTGGGGATTGTATCTCTGCTGGTGTCAGCGATCATTGCGGTTGCCGGTGGGTTGGGTCTGGGTGGCTCCTCCTCGGAGAACGACAACACGGATGCCAATGTCATTTTCAAGGTTGTGGACCAGCACGGGATGCCGCGTGTTTGTTTGCTGATTCCAACAACAAGTCCACATGATGATAAAGCCAGGTATAACAATCTCGATGGAACCTATCCCATCAAAGCAAAACCTGGCCAAACGGTGACAGCTATATTCAGCTGTAATCAGGCCAAAGACGGTGTCTTAGACACCGTGGAAGTATCCGCCGTCGCCCCAGAGACCGGTGTGCTAGAACAAAAAGTAGTGGTCCCCAGCCCGAATGCGCCATCGGCAAATACGCAATCATCATTACTCGATGACAGTGGCAAGGATGTCAACGTCGTATTCAAAGTCGTGGACCAGCACGGACTTCCGCGCTTTTGCCACGTTAAGCCAACCGGTGCTCTTCACACCGATAACATAGTGTACACCTCACAGCTGGGAACGTACGGCGTGAAAGTAGAACCAGGTTCCACGGTGACCCGGATTTTTGATTGCAAACCGTCGGAGCCAGGCACCCAGGTTGTTGAGGCCAGTGCCATCGCACCGCAAGGTGATGGAAAAATCCTGCAAGAAGTAGTGATCCCGGATCCGAACTCCCCATCGGCCTCATTCAGCAGCTAGGTGCCGTCACCGCGCCACAAGCGTGGCGTACCGGTCCCGCCCCGCCGGCAGCAGCCGGATTGTGGCCGTGCTCGGGCCTTCAGCCAGCTTTGCCACCGCGTCGGCAATGATGCGCTGGTGTTCCTCGGGGTCGGGATCGGCGGGGCTCCGACTGTCGATAAGCGTAACCTGGGTGCCCGACGCCCGGGCCCGCCACACCGCCATCGTGAGCTCCGGGACATCCAACAGTGGGGACCGGATGGCGTCACGAATCCGCACCTCCATGAGCTTTGCCGTCGCAGGATCGTCGACAAGCTGAAGCAAGGAGCGCAGCCACCCGGTCATCTCCGCCGTATACTGCTGCTGCGCCAACGCCGTTTCCCACTGCAAATGCTCATTGCGGTTCACCCGCCGGAGCGCAGGCAGCAACCGCACCACCCACTTTACCTGCAGCGGCATCAGCGTCGCCGGAATAAGCAACGGAATACACCGCAAAAACATGCTTGCCGGTGCCACCAAATAGAACCCCAACAACGAATCCACCACATAGGTTATCGCCGCAAACCCCAGCCACATCGACCACGCCACCCCCGGCCGCAGCCGCAACGCCAAATACATGGTCACCAACAGGGCATACGATAAATACCAGCTAAAATGCTGGTCTCGTATGGGGCGGGGATAATGCGACAACTGGCCCACAAATATAAGGGCACTGACGCACGCAACCAAAATGATGGTATTATGCCATGGCAACTGCACCTGCGAGCTATCCGTGAGCGCCCACAGTCCCCCTGCTAAAAACCCGGTGCCGGCAAGCAAAATATGCCACTGACCAGTGTGATCGTACTGTATGGTGTCAAACGCAAATGCGGCAAGCATGACTATCACCCATCGCATCCGAAACAGCTTATGAATCCCTAATAACTCCGCATCGGACGGGACATACGTGTCCTGCTTGTTGGTAACACTCGGTGACCTGGCAGAATGGTCCGTCACCCATGTGACCTCATAGCGAGTGCCCTGCTCTGGACTGGACGTGAGATCGACCGTCACCCCATCATAGATTTGTGGGCGGTCCGTCATAATGATGTTCACGCCCGTGTGCTTCCGCGACGCCTTATCGACGCGAAACCCCGGCCCGGTATCCCAAAACACCACAGACATGATGGTGCCATCCCAATTGATCATCAGCTCACGATGAGCATTTGGGGCATAGCGCACCGAATTATGGTGCGCCTCACTAATGGCATCAACCAGGGAAATGGCGGTTTTCAGCGGCAACGGCGTGGATGCATCGGCGATTCTATTGATGATGACCTGGGTGGATTCGTCGACGGAATCCTGCAATGAGGCAATAAAACTTTCCACCGGTATGGTGCCAACATTCGTGTCATTCGTGATATCCGCCTTGGCGACATCGCTGATGGGGATGAGCCCGGCGGCAGCCGCATTTAGGGTCGAGAGCACCTTGTCGTTAATGTGATGGATGAAATAGGCCTCCAATTCGGCCAGGTAGCGTGACCGCAATACCGTGGTGGTGGCCTGATACTCCTGAAACACCGCTTGGTCCGCCGCACGGCAGACCCGAATCCCATTGTACGCAATGAATAGGGCTGGGCCGCAGATCAAGGTGGAATAGAAGGCGCCATCGAAATCGTAGTAGTGCCAAAACGGTAGATAGCCGTCCGATAAGGCCGACATCATGCAGATGCTGAGTAGGCAGAAAATATAGCAATACACATTGGGAAAAACCGTCACCAATAGGCAGGTTGGGATGCCGCTGAAGTCCGCCAAGTATAGATTCCCCACCGGGGAATTCCCCCGGTCGAACAGCTCCATCATTTGAATCAGCTGAAACTGACTGTAGGCCACGGCCGAGCCGGTCAGGGCAACAACATAACCCATCCGAGTGTTAATAATTGCGGCAACCACCAAACCCGCAAGCGTGATGACGAATAACCATATGGAGACCGTGGTCCATACCGGAAAAATAAAATCTTTCGTGAGATACTCCCGCAGTATTTCCCACTTCAGCGTCAAATACCCAAGATAGGCAACAAAACACACGAGCGTAATACACCGGATAAGCGTGAGTTCGGCAAGTCGGGGTGGGGTACGGGCCGCCAAATCCGAATACTGACGGATCTTGGGCGCGGGCTGGGCCACACGAGCGAGAACCGAACTTTCCATGATCTACGATTGTATACCTTTAAAATGCGACTACAGGTGCGTAATATCCCCAAGTTATTGGATATGTAACCCGATTCATAACGCCGCCATGGTTCACCAAGGATGATCGCCAGAGCGGGGGTCATTTAGGTGACCATGAAAACCAGGGCACTGTGGGGAAGCTATATAGCTACTATGATTACACTGAAAATTATAGCCCTTCCAGTACATATGCCCCAGGAGATACCATGCCTCCCAGCGGATCAGTAATACACTAAGGTGGCGTAGCGGCTCCGGCCAGGCGGCAGAAGCCGCAGCGTCAGCTTGCTGGGTTGAGACTCCAAGGCTGCGATAGCGTTCGCAATGATGGCGGGATGCTCCACCGGATCGGGATTGGGGTCTTGCTCGCTTCGGGCGTCGATAAGCACCACCTCGGTGCCGGCTTCCCTGGCCTGCCATACCGCCGCCGTCAGCTCGGGAACATCCAACAGTGGGGACCGGATAGCGTCACGCAATCGCTTCTGCATGAGCCCCGCGGTGGCCGGGTCGTCGACAAGCGACAAAAGTGAACGCAACCAACCGGTCATAGCCTGCACATACTGCTTCTGCGTGAGCGCGCGGGCAAGCTCCAAATGCTCATTCCGCTGCACCCGCTCCAACGCCGGAAGCGACCGAACCGCCAACGCCACCTGAGACGGAACCAATGTTGCCGGCACAAAGAGCGTAATTCCCACAAATAAGCTGATCGGCCAGGCGGACAATTGAATATTCATGATGTCGTCAACGACAAACGTGGCGGCGGTAAGACTCAGCCACACTACCCACGCCGTAATAGGGCGCAACCGCAATGCCATATTAGCCACCAAAATAAGCCCATACGATAAAAACCAGTGCGAATGATACGGCATAAGCGGGCTATAATGCGCCAACTGCCCGGTCGACACCAACCCCACAACACAACCCGACAAAATAATGGTGTTCCGCCGTGGTAACTTCAACTCTGTTGTACTCGTCAACGCCCACAGCCCGCCCGCAAAAAACGCCGACCCAATAATAAACGCCGGCCACCTGCCCTCATGGTCGTAACGGTACGAGTCGGCGAAAAACACCAGAAACGCATACACCGCCCAGCGTGGCCGAAAAATATCTGCAACACCAATCAGTTTTGAC
Source organism: Corynebacterium matruchotii (assembly GCF_011612265.2). Lineage (NCBI taxonomy): Bacteria > Bacillati > Actinomycetota > Actinomycetes > Mycobacteriales > Corynebacteriaceae > Corynebacterium > Corynebacterium matruchotii. Next base: position 2,783,553 of record NZ_CP050134.2, read on the forward strand.
ACCGACAACGGCTCAGCGGTGGCCGCTAACTCTTGTTGCGGAACTAACTGCCACGTCAACCGGTATCGGGTACCCTGCCCCGGCGCGGTCGTGAGCTGCGCTGACACGCCCGGGTGGTTTCGGGGTCGCTCAAGCATGGTGATGGTCACGCCCGCATGGTGATGCGGGATCTTTGCGACGTTAAACCCAGGGCCGGTGTCCGCAAACACAATGCTCAACTGGGATTCGTCCCATGTTGCCACCAGTTCCCGTTGGGCCTGTGGGGCGTGCGCAATGGAATTGGTGTAGGCCTGTTCGATGGCCGCTAGCATTGTGGCCGCGATTTCCATGGGAATCGCCACCGTGTTACTGGTGGATTCCGGCATGACGACCCGGGTGTCGTCTCCCACCTGGGTTTTGAGGTTTTGGATAAATGTGGTGAGCGGCATGGAACCTGTTGGCATCAGGTCAAAAATATCAATGGTATGGATGTCTTCGGGATCGGCAACCCCCTTGTTGATGTTATTGAGTGTGGACAATATTCGGTCGTGAATATTACTTAGTGATGTGGTCTCTAGCTCTTTCAACTGGTTTGACCGTTGAATACTGGTGAGTGCCTGGTACTCGTCAAACGCCGCCTTGTCTGCTCTGCGGCTGGTGGCCACCACATGGTGCACCATGTACATCCATGGGGTGCCGATAAAAGTGGAATAGAGCACATCAAACACGTAGGGGCGCAGCATGATGGAGTTGACGTTTTGGCTGGTGGCAACTACCGGAATGATAATGATTGCCATAATCATGCCTATTTTGCCGAGTTTTCGGTGCAGAATGGACACCGTGAGGCAGGTGGGGATGCTGGCAACATCTCCCAGGTGGAGTTGGTCCCAAGGGGAGTCGTGAAAAATGATGAGCTCGGTGATCTGAATGGTAGCCAATTGCAGATAGGCCACCATGGCGATGGAAATGACAATGGTGTAGATCGGATGCTTGTTGACAATGATGGCGAACAATAAACTCGCCAGGCTCAAGGAGAAAATGACAAAGGCGCTATTGGTCCATGTGATAAACCGGTGGTTGTTTCTGAGAAATTCCAGAAATGGGCCGAACTTGAAGAGGATATTCGTAATATATGTGGCCAGTCCAATGAGGGTGATGTACCGGAGCAGGGTTAATTCGGTGAGCGCAGGTGGTTTTTGTGTGATTGTTTGATCGGAATAGTCCCGCCTTCTGGGGGCGGGTTGCGCGAGCTGCGCAATCTCTGATTCCGTCATGATAGTGATTGTATAATGCTCGTATTTGCTAAGCGATCGTTATTGCTACTTTTTAGCTTCAGATTATGGCCTGCGATTGCTTGGGGTGAGCTGGGGTGTGGGAGTTGGGGTGGGTGGTGTGGGCTTGTCGGAAACCCCGCTTGGGGTTTTGCAGTCTTTCTGCTTCACCATTGCTAAGCGGGGTTTCTGGTTGGGGGCTCGGATGAAAAGTGTTGGGAAAGCGCCGGTTTGCTAGGAAACCCCGCTTAGAATTAGTGCAGCTCTGGGTAAAGTTCTGGCAGCAGATGTTCTAAGCTGCGTTTCTCCCGAAATTTGGGCTTTCCAAGATGCTTTGGGAGAGTTTTGCAGCTTAGAGAAAGCGCTATAGGCGGTGCTGCATTAGTGCTGAGCTGCAGTTCCGGGTAGCAGGTGTGCATACCGGCAGGAGTAGCAATCGGCAGAAACCCAAAGTCCAGCTCAGCACTTCTGCTAAGCGGGGTTTCTGGTTTTAGGATCACCCAAAGGCATCGGTTTCAGTTGGAAACCCCGCTTAGAACTCTTGCAGCCACAGAAAAATACAAGTAGTAGGTGTTCTAAGCTGCGTTTCTGCCGAAACTCGCGGTTTCTGAAGGAACTCAGGAGAGTTTTGCAGCTTAGAGGAGACGCTATAGGCGGTGCTGCATTAGTGCTGAGCTGTAGTTTGGGGCAGCAGTTGTGCATACCAGCAGGAGGGGTGATGGGAGGAACTCTGAAGTCAAGCTCAGCACATCTTCTAAGCGGGGTTTTCGGTTGGGTACGGTTCGATTTGCCTGGGGTGGTGTCGGCTTGTTGGGAGAAACCCCGCTTAGAACTGTTGCAGCCTCAAGCTGTCGTGGAACAGCGCAGATAGCAGGTGTTCTAAGCTCCACTTCTCCCGAAACTTGGGCTTTCCAAGATGCCCTGGAAGGGTTTTGCAGCTTAGACATTATGCTACGGAATTGGCTGCACTAGTGCTGAGCCTGAGTTTGAGGTAGCAGGTGTGCATACCAGCAAGAAAGTCGGCGGACAGAAATCTAAAGTCCAGCTCAGCACTTCCGCTAAGCATGGTTTCCGGTTTTGGGACCACCCACAAGTACTAGTTTCAGACGGAAACCAAGCTTAGAACATCTGCTGCCAGAACCTTACCCAGGGCTGCAATAACTCTAAGCGAGGTTTCTGGTTGGGTGCGGTTCGATTCGTCTGGGTTGGTGTTGACCTATTGGGAGAAACCCCGCTTAGAACATATGCTGCCTAGGTTGGGTTGATGCTGGTGGGAGTTTGCCGGGTTGCGGGGAACATGTTTCGACTTTGAGCAGTAAATAAGGTATGTTTGACGGGTTGCTGACGCAACGACCCTCCTGCCACAACCAATACGGGTTGCGGCCGAAACTACGATATTGAAAGACCATAGGAGGTGATGAGGTCCGTGCGTCACTACGAAGTTATGATCATTTTGGATCCGATCCAGGATGAACGCACCGTTGCCCCGTCCCTGGACAAGTTCCTTGAAATTGTCCGCAAGGAAAACGGCACCGTGGAAAAGGTTGATATTTGGGGGAAGCGCCGGTTGGCGTACCCCATCGCTAAGAAGGAAGAGGGCATTTACGTCGTCGTGAACCTTCATTGCGAGTCTGCTACCGTTCAGGAATTTGACCGTGTTCTGACCCTGAATGACAGCGTTCTGCGCACCAAAGTTCTGCGCAACGATAAGTAAAATCCTTGCGTAAAACCTTGCGTGTCCAAGGTTATGACTAAGGTTGCTTGTAGTAACTGAAAAATACGCAGAAAGGCTAACGAACATGGCATCAGGAGACGTGAATATCACTGTTGTCGGCAACGTAGTTGCTGACCCGGAGCTCCGCTTCACCTCAACTGGGGCGGCGGTTGCTACCTTCCGAGTTGCCTCGACTCCGCGTCGGTATGACTCCCAGTCCGGTCAATGGGTTGATGGGGAAGCACTATTCCTCACCTGTAATGTGTGGCGGCAGGTTGCCGAGAACATTGCGGAAACCCTGACTAAGGGCATGCGGGTTATTGTTACCGGTCGCCTCCGGTCCCGCTCGTACGATACCCAGAATGGGGATCGGCGTACGGTCATGGAGCTGGAAGTTGATGAAGTTGGTCCGTCACTGCGCTATGCGACGGCACAAGTTACCCGTAATCCCCGTGGTGAAGGCGGTGGCAATTATGGTGGTGGTTTTGGCGGCAATCAGGGTGGCGGCATGCGGCAACAGCAGCAGGCCCCAGCCCAGCAGCAGTCTGCACCGCAACAACAGCAGCAGATGCAACCGCAATATTCGCAGCCACAGCAACAGCAATCGCAGCAGCAACCACAACAACGGTCGTCACAACAACAGCAGCAACCACCCGCCAATGATCCTTGGTCATCCGCACCACCAGCCAATGGTGGTTTCGGGGGCGCTGATGATGAGCCTCCGTTCTAAAACCCAGTGAAAACCTTATAATTTCCATGAAAGGCAGGGGTCATGAAACTGATCCTCACCGCTGCCGTTGAGAACCTCGGTGTCCCTGGTGATATCGTCGAGGTGAAGAACGGCTACGGACGTAACTACCTGCTTCCGCGCAACCTCGCAATTGTTGCGACCCGTGGCGCAGAGAAGCAGATCGCCACCATGAAGCGTGCTCAAGAAGAACGCGCCATCCGCGACCTCGATCACGCTCGTGAGGTCAAAGAACAACTCGAAGCACTTACTGACGTGTCCATCTCTGTGCGGACTTCGGAAAAGGGTAAGATCTTCGGTTCGGTGTCTGCCGACAATATTGCCGCTGCCATTAAGGCTGCCGGTGGTCCCAAGTTGGACAAACGCAGCATTGAGTTGCAGAAGGGTGCCGTGAAAACTGTCGGCTCCTATTCCGTGAACGTCAAGCTGCACTCCGATATTGCAGCAACTGTGAACTTCCAGGTTGTAGCTGCCTAACAACCAGCTACAACGGTCACATTTGTGACCCAACGACAACAGCACAAAACGAGCTAGCCTCAGCGCCGGCTCGTTTTATTTTTGCATACATGTTGCGGAAAGTTTAAGAAAAATCAGCTGGTGATATAGGTTTCCTTGATGAGTAAGGTTCCCACACTTGGGGGGCCTGTGGATAACCCTGTGGATAACTCCCCGCAGGTAGTAGCAAAATCATAGTTTTACCCAATGTCAAACCCGCTGGTAACCGATTTATCCACAAGATGAAAATATGTTCTGAACTGCGTAGATAATAAGTTTGCAGCAAGTTTATCCACAAGGATCACTCGTTTTCCACAGCCCCTGTGGATAACTTTATCCCCAGGCTGTGCATAATGCTGGTAGCAAAGTGTAGAAAATCCCCTGATTCCGAGTAGAAAAATCCCCCCATATGCAACATGAAACCCATGGCATGTTAAGGAAAAACTCAGGTATGGGGGTAGTCGTGTGGCGGAGAAGCATTCATCTCGATATTCGACTAGGATTCATAAAGTCATGACCTGCGGGTTTGCTACAATCGGGTAGGGAGAATGTTCACACCAACCAATAGCGTGCCGTTAGAAGAATACGCACTTATCGCCAACCACCACACTGTGGCGCTGATTTCCCGCGCCGGTCGGGTTGACTGGTTTTGTCCGCAGGTTGACCACACTGCTACCTTCGCGGCCCTCTTGGGGGAACCAAAACACGGCAGCTGGAGCATTACTGTTGATGATGCGAATATGACCGCCCGCACCTATCTGGATCACCCCGATCACCTGATTCTCCACACCACATGGCTTTCCGCCACCGGCACCGCCGAGGTGGTGGATTACCTGGAGGGAACCACCCTGGTGCGCGCCGTGACCTGCACCACCGGGGATATCACCGTGAGCCATGATCTGAAAATCCGCACCGACTATGGCTCGCGCTCCCCAGCCTGGCACGATCACTTCCGCTTCGTTGACCGGCAGGGGGAGGCGGTCACGGCCCTCCACGGGCCCGAATTGCACCACACCGGCAGGAATGCTGATTTTGTCGGCTCCTTTGACCTGGTGGCCGGAACCACACTGACCTGGACCCTGGGCGAAACCGCGGCGCCACAGAGGGAATTTCGGGAAGCGCCCCTGCCCCCATATAACGGTCAGTGGGTGCGGCTCGCCGAACGCTCCGCCATGGTGCTGAACGCCCTGGCGCTCACCAATGGGGCGATTCTTGCGGCCCCTACCGCCTCCCTCCCGGAAATCATCGGGGGCGACCATAATTGGGATTACCGGTTTTGTTGGCTCCGGGATTCCGCGTTCGCCATAGACTCCCTCCTCATGGCGGAACAGAACGGCTACACCCGGGCCCCGGTGCGGGAGCGGGCCGTGGCGTGGCGGGATTGGTTGGTGCGCACCATCGACCCCGAGAATCTCCAGATTGTGTATGGGGTGCGGGGCGAGACCCATTTGGAGGAGCGCATCCTGGCCCATCTGCCTGGCTATCTCGACTCCCTGCCGGTTCGGGTGGGGAATGCCGCTGCATCCCAGTTTCAGGCCGATGTGGTGGGGGAGATTCTTTTGGTCTGTCGGCACATGCGGGAGGCTGGAATCCCGGAGACTGAGGAGTCATGGCGGCTACAAACAAGGCTGTTGGATTATTGCATCAAAAACTATGAGCGCCGGGACCATGGTATTTGGGAAATGCGGGGGGAGCTTCACTATTTCACCCATGGGCGGGCCATGATGTGGGCGGCATTCGATTGCGCCCTGGATGCCGTCGCAAAGCATGAAACGCTGACCGGGGACACCGAAACCTGGCGGAAATACCGCGACCAACTCTATGACGAGATTTTCAGCCGCGGCTTCGACGCCGAGCGGAACACGTTTAGGCAGATTTACGACAACCCCGGCGTCGATGCGTCGCTGCTACAGCTGCCACACACGGGCATTATTGCGGTGACCGATCAGCGCATGCACGACACGGTGGTGGCCATTGTGCGGGAGCTTGGCGACGACCATGGGCTCATATACCGCTATAACAGTGATGGCCCCCGGGCGGAATACCCCTTCCTCATCTGCAATTTTTGGCTTGCCGAGCATTATGCGCGGGCCGGCCACCTGGATGCCGCCACCAGGCTCTTAGAGCAGCTAGTCGGCTATGCAAACGATTTGGGGTTGCTGGCGGAGGAATACGATCCGGTGCGGGAACGGTTGGCCGGTAATTTTCCGCAGGCATTCTCACATATCGGAGTGATACGTGCGGTCGATGCAATTGCGCGGGCTCAGTGATGGTACTAATGATAGAGAGAAAATTTTTCCCCAACCAGACCAACCACAGCTAATAATGAGGGGGTGAATCGGCAATGAGCAGCGACTTTCCCAGCGAACCAGATTTTAGCGACGAACCAGCAGAACCCCCGGCATCCTTGGTACCCATGCCATCCATGTCCGAGGGGTCTCGCCGCAGCCGAGACGGCCGAGGCAGCTGGAGTGGCCGAGGCGGGCGCACCAACGGTCGAGGCGACGACCAAAACTATGATGATTTTCGCCAGCCACCCCACGATATTGATGCGGAGCAAGGCGTCCTCGGGGCCATGCTCCTGAGCCCCACCCTTGTGGTCGACATCATAGAAACCCTCGTGCCTGATGATTTTTATCGGCCCGCCCACCAGCTCATTTATAACGCCATCATCGACCTGTTCAGTAATAACAAGGAGATCGACCCGCTGATCGTTGCTGGCCGGCTGGACCGCGACAATAATCTCGAACGTATTGGCGGATCCACCTATTTGCACACGCTGGTGTCGGCAGTGCCCACCGCCGCCAATGCCCGCTACTATGCGGAAATCGTGGCGGAAAAAGCGGTGCTCCGGCGGCTGGTGGCTGCCGGCACCAGGGTAGTGCAGCTCGGCTACGAAGGCACCGAAGGCGCCGAGTTGGAAACCGTGATCGACATGGCGCAACAACAGGTGTTCGATATCGCCCAGCGGCACCATGTGGAAGACTATTCCGTGCTTGCCGACCTGATCCAACCCACCATGGACGAACTTGACCTGATTTCTGTGCAGGGCGGGCTGGCCCGGGGCATCCCCACCGGGTTTGAAGATCTCGACAATCTCACCAATGGGCTCCATGGGGGCCAAATGATTATTGTCGCGGCCCGGCCGGGTGTGGGCAAATCCACCCTGGCGCTGGACTTTGTGCGCTCCTGTGCGATCAAGAACGGCAAGGCCGCGGTCATTTTCTCCCTGGAAATGGCGAAAAGCGAAATTGTCATGCGCATATTATCCGCCGAGGCTGACGTGAAACTGTCGGACATGCGGTCGGGGCGGATGACCGACCAGGATTGGGCGAAGCTTGTGAATCGGCTCGACACGATCGAGCATTCCCCCATTTATATTGATGATTCCGCCAGCCTCACCATGATGGAAATCCGGTCGAAGTCACGCAAACTCAAGCAGGTAGCAGACCTGCAAATGATTGTGGTTGATTATCTTCAACTGATGAGCAGCGGCAAACGAACCGAGTCACGGCAGCAGGAGGTGGCGGAATTCTCCCGCCAGCTGAAACTCTTGGCGAAGGAACTCGATGTACCATTGGTGGCGATTTCCCAATTGAACCGGGGGCCAGAGTCGCGCACGGATAAACGCCCCCAAATTGCGGATCTTCGTGAGTCGGGTTCCCTGGAACAGGATGCGGACATAGTGATGTTGCTGTATCGTCCAGATAGTCAGGACAAAGACGACACGCGGGCGGGCGAAGCAGATATCATTGTGGCGAAGCACCGTGGTGGTCCCATTGATACTGTGCAGGTGGCACATCAACTGCATTTCTCGCGGTTTAAGGATATGGCCCGGCAATTATAATTCACCCCTATTTGGGGTGGTGTTTTGCGGAAATATTTAAAAAGAATATTAAATCAGGATATTATTTGTTTGAATAATCTGTTATCATCCAAGCGGGGTTCACATGGTATTCCAATTATTTACATCTATTCTCGCCTCGATCGTGGCGTTTTTCGGCGCGATCGTGCCGCTTAATGATGACGTAAAACACTGGTTTGCCGATATTACCGTCGGCAAAACACTCGACACCGTGTTGCCTGCCGACGCCCATCCGGTGTCGGCAGCCGAGTTGAAAGACGTGCGTTCCGGTAACTGGATGTCTGTAGTTCGCCCCCAAACCACCACAATGTTTTTCGGGGATTATTACCGCGACGCACCCAAAAAACTACCGAATATTGGGGAAGAATTCGGTGGCAATGCACCAGCCGATTTACAGCATTTTTCGGGTGGTGCATCATGTAATGGGACCGCCAGCGGGGTATGGTTTGACGGCAATGTGATGCACAAAACCCGCCAGATCCTTGTCACCAATAATCCCTGCCCAGAGGTGGCAAATACCCGCGACAAAGATGTTCAAGCCTTCCTGAGCGCCAACCCCGAACTCTACCTGGACGGGCAGGGTCACCTCTACCTCAAGCGCCCCGACGGGGTGGCCTCCGAATGGCAGCGTCCCTGGTTGGTGAAATAACGCTGATCCCCCCGGATGAGGTAGCAAATAGGTCATGGTCGCTATCGCCGGCAATACGCAACGATGCAGGACGTTGTGCATATTGCCGGCTTCGTCGTTGCCGTGGGTGAAACGTCGAAAAGCTGATCTTGTACGTTGGGAATTAGAACATTATTTTTCCTGATAGTACTGATAGGAAGCTTTTGCTGTGATTCTTAAGTTTCTCATGACACTGTTTACGGCGATCCTGGCATTTTTTGGCCTATCGACGCCGACCCCCACCACGACAATAACTGAAGGACATACCAGGCCGACCGTAGGGCCCCTGACCCGGTCGGCAGCCGCAGAGCCAACGGACTCGACCACCGTTGTCACGGTCACCCCTCAATCCGGTGGCGTAACTATTCCCGAAGACCCCAACTTCAAGCCCATCAAGGCTGCGGAACCTACTGACTCCGCCGTCAAGCTGGTACACACCGCCAAAAAGGACGGTCAGGATCTCCTCAATGGTCGGGAACCCGGCGATGGTGAGGGACCCATCCCAGGAAGCGCACTCGACACCACCCTGCCGGCCACTGCCCATGTGGCCACCCCGGCGGAAATCGCCCAGGTTCGCACCAAAAACTGGCAGTCCACCGTTCGGGCCAACACTGTGCTGAAATTCCAAGGCGCACCCACCAGCAGCGACTGGGACTGGCTGCACCAGTACTATGCGGCCAAGCCGCCGAAGGAGAAAATTCCCGAGGCCGACGCCATCAATGCCTTCGCCGGCAGCAGCTGCAACGGTCGCGGCGCCGGAATTGCCTGGTTTAAGGGCGCCGAACTGCACTACTACCTGACCGACCGGGGCGCCCAATGGCATCGGGAATGCGACAACACCAGCGATGTCCAGCATGCCGAAGCCCTGAACTACATTGTGGGCCGCCCAACCGTATACCTGGACGGAAACGGCACCATGTACCTGAAGCGGCTAGCAGACGGCAAGGTCAGCCAATGGCGGGAGGTGCGCGGCTAACATGCCTCAACCCGGGGGACTAAGAGGTCATACATCATACGTTTTTCCTATGGATAATTCCCCTCGATCTGGGGCAATAGCATATGGTACGGGTATATTAGTACATATTCTAATTGTTAAAACCTATGGTCTGGTAGTTGGGAATCCGGCCTATAGGCAAAACAGAGGATCGTAAGGAAGAACCTATGAAGACGAAGATTTTCGCCGCCGGCATCGCTGCCGTGACTGTGGGGGTGCTGGCGCCGATCCCAGCAATGGGCGTCGACAAGTCCAGCGACAGCGTATCGACGAGCATGACCACAACACCCCGGGACATCATCGACGACTGGCACAAACCGCACCCGGTTCCGCCGCTCAGCGGCACAATGCCAGCCGGAACCCACGCTGCCACCGCCGCCGACATGCAGAAATTCGTGACCAAGAACTGGGTATCCACCGTCAGCACCGCGAAACTCGACTTCACCCAGTCGAAACTGTACAAGGGGAACGAAGCCGAATTTCGGACCACATTCCGCAAAGCGGAGCAGAAATTCAATGGCAACGTGCCAGACACCGCCCGCACATTTGGCGGCGGCTCCACCTGCCGGGGCGGCCTGGTGCTGGTGTGGTTCGAAAACGACAACGTGATGCGGTTCATTGATGCGGGCCCCACCATTGCCGTTGCTTGCCAAACAGAGGTAGAGGAGCAAGACCGGGAGCTGCAAACCTACCTGAAACAGTCCACCATCTACTTCAATGAGGTCGGCGACCACATGTACTTGAAGCGGGCCTCGGATGGGGCCGTCAGCCACTGGAAACTCGCCGACGCGGAAACGGTGAATCGATCATGATCTTTAAAATCTTCGCCACCCTCCTCGCGGCAGTCTTAGGGTTCTTGGGACTGCAACAACCCTCGACATCGTCGGCGCCTCCCACGGCCGCCAGCACCACCAGTGCGGCGGTGACCTCGGAACCCACCAGCACATCGACGCAGGTGAGCACATCGGTGCCCACCACCGCACCAGTCGTGGCGGTGCCGGAATTTGGGATGCGGCTCGTCCCCGCGCTGCCGGCCAACGCCCACCCTGGCACCGAGGCTGACATGCAGAAATTCGTCACCAACCTGTGGGTGTCCCCCGACAGCACCGATGCGAAAATCGACTTTTCTCAATCGAAGCTGTACAAGGATTATCCCCCAATGGATTTCCTGCGCGACTTCGGGCCCCGGATTGCTAAACAGCTGAAAGATACAACCGTGCCGGACAACACCCGCAGCTATGTGGGCGGTACCATGTGCCCCAAGCTGCGGGGATTGGCGTGGTTCGAAGGCAACCGCATCCACACCATGAGCTGGTGGAAAACATACCCGGCCAAAGGCTGCGGGATGGTTCCGCAAATTGAGGATACGGAATTCCAAAATTTCCTCAAGAACGCCACCCTGTATTTCAATGCCGCAGGTGACCGTGTCTATGTTGAACGCCACACCGACGGTGCCATCAGCGAATGGAAACTCCATAGCTAACCCACGGAAGATGCCAGCGAGGACAAACTCATGATTTTCAAGATCTTTGCCACAATCGTCGCATTCATCATGGGTTTGTTAGGGCTGCACCAGCAACCGCCGCAACCAACCACGCCGATCACGCCTGCTACGCGGACAGCGCAACCGGAGGCTTCCGTGAAACCGGCCCAGCCCACCTCTACCAGCGCCACCAGCACCATTAGCGTACCGGCGACATCGACCCCGATTCCGCCCCGGCCACCACTGATGGCGCTGTCGGATCTGCCGAGTGGTTTACACCAAGCAACCGATGCGGAAATGCAAAAACTCACCACTCACCGGTGGGTTTCCACCAGCCCGCTGATCTTCCGGGTCAATAATTACGCCGAAATAGACTTCACCACCAACCACGACACAAGTAGTTCCCGCCGAGTATTCTCCGGTGGCACCAAGTGCTGCACGGTGCAGGGAACCGTTCTGGTGGCACGCAACACCATCAGCATCACCGCCTGGGGAGACTCAAGAAAAACTGCCTGTGACCCGCAAGTCTTGGCGGTGGAAGACACAGAATTCCGGGAATTCTTGGACCACTCCACTGTGTACTTCAACTCTGATGGCAGCAGCATGTATCTGAAACGAAGTTCAGATGGTGCCGTCAATGAATGGAAACTAGCTGATAACCAACATGTGAGGTAGGAAACATGATTTTCAAACTGTTTGACATGATTGTCGCAGCCATAATAGCGCTATTGGGCGTGAATGTGCCTGGACCGACGATACAGCCGACGGCGTCGCAAAGCAACGCCACCACGGTACAACCGCAGCCCACAGGCACGAAGGTCACCAGCACCCCGGCCACCCCCACGCCAACAGTGCCGGTGCCGAAGACGATCGGTGGGGCAACGCTGCCGGCCGATGCGCACCCCGCCACCGATGCCGACCTTCAGAAGTTCATGCATAACGAGTGGATTTCCACCGCCTACAAGAAGGCTTCGCTGAATTTCTACGAATCGACACGCTTCATCCTCAAGGGCAATGAACTGGATTCGCGCCAGGCAAATGGCAATAACGCGACACCCAACGACGTTGGTTTCATCCCCGATGATGCCCGCAGCTTCACCGGCATTCCGGTATGCAACACGGCTGTGTCCTGGGCAGCGTTCGAAAAGAACGTGATGCAGGTGTACTGGGGCCCAATGACCGAAAAGGCCTGCGGCGATGAGACCTTGTTGGATGAGGACATCATGAAGCATTTCAGCTCCAGGCCCAGCCTGTACTTCAATGCTGATGCCACCTATGTGTATGTGCAGGGCGGCGGCACCATCAGCGAGTGGAAGTATAACGAGCACCCAACTCCCAAAGCCAGCAAGTAATTTTCACCACCTTTTGGAGGAGAAACACCATGATTTTCAAACTCTTTGCCCTGATAGTCGCGGCAGTTACCGGACTGCTAGGCCTGCTAGGAATGCACCAGCCGGTCCCGAAGCCGTTGCCGACTCCCTCGACGCCAACCTCAACGCCGACCTCGACCGCATCGTCGGATTCCACCGGGGTGCCGGCCCCGAGCACGTCGGTGACCGCAGTACCGGAACCGTTGCGGCCGGTGGCGATGGATATGCCGGCCGGCACGCATCCCGCCACCAAGGCCGACATGAGTAAATTCCTGTCGCACAACTGGGCCTCCACCGCGAATAAATATGCCGTGATCTATATGGGCAAGTCCCAGCCCTTTGACGGCACCGAGGAGATCAAGAAGGAATTCAACGGCAACGTGCCGGAAGGCCTGCGGATGCTTACGTACGATCCAACCTGCAACGCGGTTCAGACCGCGGTGTGGTTTGACGGCAATACGATGCGAACCACCGCCTGGGGCATGCAAACTCTGCGCGGCTGCCAAATTGATGTGGAGAAGCAGAGCGAAGAATTCCAGACGTTCATGAAGCAATCCGACATCTACTTCAATGCCGCTGGTGATCGTGCTTATTTGAAGCGCACCGACGGCAAAGTGAGTGAATGGATCATCGCTACCAATTAAGCTTTGCGACGCCAAAAATCCCCACTTTCGGGTGGGGATTTTTCTTGCGTCTTATGGGAGTCTCACGGTCTTATTCCCGCAATTCGGCAATGATGACGACCCCATCGCCCCGGTGGGCCGCGGCTCCATAAAACCGTTTGAGCCTGGTAAACGTGTCCATCGCCCACCCGTCGGGAACCCCCAAATGGGTGCTGGGCCCCTGTAGTGGTTTGAGGTTCATATTCGGCAAATCCGCCATGATAGTGATGACGATCTTGGGATCATTGACGGTCACCCAGGTATCCCAAGAGCACCAGCCCGTGATCATGCTATTCAATGGGTCGGCACCCCACCCCAGGAGCATGAGCGGCACCCAATAATGGTGGGTGATAGCCATCGAAGGGTAGCGGGTTTGATGCATGAGTTGGTGGGCGTCATGGGTGTAGGTGGGCGAATAACAAAGATTATCGAGCACCCGTGCGGGCACCGCGTGGTAGTGGAGAACCAATTCCGCGGGCCGTTTCGCCACCGGTGCTGATGCGGGTGGATCCTCGGGGAAAACAAGCTTTTTAAACCGGGTCACCTGCTCAACGGTTTCGGTGCTCATCCCCGGCAGCGGGTATTGCCACCGCCCAGCAACATTCGGGTACTGGCACGTGGAGACGAAAAACTCTTCCCCGGAAAACACCAGTTCGGCGTTTCGGGTTGCACCGAAATCCGACTCCTCCGTGACAAACCGAACCTGATTATGGGACAAATAAAATGGCTCTGTTTCCCTAGGATCAACAGTCCAGCCTTCGAAAAAGGCGTTTTGATTAGAGTGGCGGAGTTCCACCTTGGCGTTACGAATATAAAACTCGTAGTAGGAGCCATACCACATGGATACGCAGGCCGGGATATAAATATCGTTACCAAAGTAATAGGCGTGGTGGTCGATCCACAGCTCATCACGGACGGTTTCCGCCACATATGTGAGGAATTCTTCGCTGGTTATCATGTGTTTTCCCAAACTTGTTTCAGCACAGCTAAAACGCCGAGGTGAATCCCCGAAGCCGCAGCGAATTGCTCACCACAAACACCGAAGAAAACGCCATGGCGGCCCCGGCAAACATGGGGTTCAACAAGCCCATGGCGGCCACCGGGATAAGCACAATGTTATAGGCAAACGCCCAAAACAGGTTACCTTTGATCGTCGCCAAGGTGCGGCGCGAGAGCCTGATGGCGTCGACAATGCCGCGGGGGTCATCGTTCATGAGCGTAATATCACTCGCCTCGATAGCAACATCGGTGCCCGCGCCCATGGCCAGTCCCAGGTCCGCCTGCGCCAACGCCGCGGCGTCGTTAATGCCGTCGCCAACCATGGCCACAACCTGGCCCGATTGTTGCAGCTCAGCGACCTTTGTCACCTTATCCGCGGGCAGCACGCCGGCAATCACCGTGTCGATCCCCACCTTGGTCGCCGCCTGCCGCGCCGCCCCTTCGTTATCGCCCGTGAGCAGGATCGGCATTAGCCCCATCGCCTTGAGCTTGTCGACGGCCGCCGCGCTGGTCTCCTTGGGCTGATCCATCACCGAAATATGCCCCGCCAACTGCTTATCGACGTGCACCGCCACCACCGTGGCCCCGGTATCGCCGCCCGATTCGGCCCGGCCCACCTCAACCCGACGGCCATCAACCATGCCGCTCACGCCCACCCCAGTCGTGCTCTGAAACTCCGTCACCTCCGGGATATCGGTGGCCTCCGCCACAATGGCCCGGGCGATGGGATGCTCCGAAGCATTCTCCACGGCCGCCGCTAACCGCAGCACCTCGTCCTTCTCGAAGCCAACCTCCGGCTGTATGCTGCTCACGGACATGATGCCCGTCGTGATCGTGCCCGTCTTATCCATCACAATGGTGGTGATTTTCTGGGTGTGTTCCAGCACCTCAGGGCCCTTAATCAACAATCCCATTTGGGCGCCCCGGCCGGTCCCCACCAGCAGGGCAGTGGGGGTGGCCAGCCCCAAAGCGCAGGGGCAGGCGATAATCAGCACGGCCACCGCCGCCGTGAATGCCTCGGCCAACCCATGGCCCAACACAAAAGCGTGAACCAGCAATGTGGCCACCGACACCAGAATCACCACCGGCACAAACACCTGCGAAATCCGGTCGGCAAGCTTCTGCACCGGAGCTTTCTTCGCCTGCGCGTCGCTCACCAACTTCGCCATCTGCGCCAGCGTGGTGTCCGCCCCCACCCTGGTGGCCCGCACCACCAGCCGGCCCGAAGAATTCATGGTCGCCCCAGTGACCATGCTATCCTTCGTCACCTCCACTGGCACCGATTCGCCCGTGAGCATGGACTCGTCCACCGCCGAATGGCCCTCGACCACCACGCCATCGGTGGCGATCTTCTCGCCAGGCTTGACGACAAACACATCCCCCACCGCGAGCTTGCTGATCGGAATACGGTGCGTGGCGCCGTCGACAAGCACGGAAACATCCTTCGCGCCCATGTCCAACAACGCCCGCAATGCCTCGGAACTGCGGCCCTTTGCGCGGGTCTCAAACCACCGGCCCAGCAGCAGAAACACAATCACCATGCCCACGGATTCCAAATAGATTTGGTCCATGCCCTCATGTGAATGCGCCGACAAACTCATCGACATGCGCATATCATTCATGCCTGCATTGCCGAAGAACAGGGCCCACATGCTCCAGAAAAATGCGGCTGACGTGCCCAAACTAATCAGCGTGTCCATGGTGAACGCCCCATGCCGCAGATTCTGAAGCGCCGCCACGTGGAAGGGCTTGCCCCCATAGAAAAACACTGGTCCAACTAGGGCAAAACTCAACCATTGCCAATTATTAAACTGCAGCTGCGGAATCATCGACAACGCCAACACCGGCACCGACAACACGGCGGAAATGATCAAACGCTTTCGCAAATCCGCGGCATGCGCATCCCGAGCCGCACTCGTGGCATCCGTGCCGGAGGCTTCCGAAGGCTCCGAGTCTGGGCCAGCGTCATTGTCTGGTGTGATTTCAAACGCATCGTAGCCGGCGCCCCGCACCACATCAATCAGCTGCGGTATCTTCACGGATGCCGGATCGTAACGCACGTTGGCGGTTTCCGTGGCGAAGTTCACCGTGGCTTGGGCGCCCGGAACCTTATTCAGTTTCCGCTCCACCCGACCGGAACAAGATGTGCAGGTCATGCCGGTGACACCCAGGTCCACACTAATGAGTCCTGGAGTATTTTCTGTTATCACTTATAGAACCTCCATGTAAATAAACCATCAGGTATAACCACGCCTGCTGGGCAAAAATTCCCGTGGATATTGAGCCTCCGGGTTGGCCTGTGCGGGCGCTGGGGTGGGTGCCGGGGACTGCTTCACTTGTTCTAAGCTTGGTTTTCTGTTGACAGCCTCCCGTTTGCGCAGGGGGAATATTGGCCGAAAAATGGAAACCAAGCTTAGCGGAAGTGCTGAGCTTGGGTTTAGGGTTATCCGGGGTTTTCGGGGGTCCTGAGTTGGCCGAAACTCCAGCTCAGCACTTGTGCAGCCGGTGTGAATGTGCCCATGGCCTGTGCCGCAGAAGTTCTAAGCATGGTTTCTGGTTTGTGGCCCCCTATTTTGAACGAAACCAAGCTTAGAGAAAACGCTACCAACAACCCAGGGCAGCGCTGCATATGTTCTAAGCATGGTCTTTCCTTGGCGGGCATGTCGGTTCCTGGGGGGTTGGGGCAGCAGATTTTGAAAACCATGCTTAGAAGGTATGAAGCCCTAGGTGGGCTGTGGCGTTACCGTTTTCAAAGAGGGCCGCAGGTTTGCTAAGCATGGTGTTTTGTGCAAAGGCGGCAAACCCCCAGGAGCTGGTGGCCATAGAAATGGGAAACCAAGCTTAGCGAATGCGCTGCCACAGTTGATGGTGGGTATCAAGTGTTCTGAGCTGGAGTTCCGTTCCTGGACATGCCTACATTGGGTCACTGAATCGAGAAAGTATAGCTCAGCATGTTTGCAGCCAGGCTTACTGCATGAATGCTGAGCTTGGGTTCGGGATTATCCGGGGTTTTGAGGGGCCCGAGTTGGCCGGAACTCCAGCTCAGCAAACGTGCAGCCGGTGTGAACGTGCCCATGGTCTGTGTCGCAGAAGTTCTAAGCTTGGTTTTCTGTTGGTGGCCTCCCGTTTGCGCAGGACGAGTGTTGGCCGAAAATTGGAAACCAAGCTTAGCGGAAGTGCTGAGCTTGGTTTTGCGGATGGGGTTTGGGGCTGGACTGGGTTGGGAGCCTTTGGGCGTCGTCAAGCAAAGAAAAACGCCACGGCAACGAGACCGTGGCGCAGGGCTGACTGCTAAGCCTTGACGGAATAACCCGCCTCGGAAACGGCAGCGCTCACCTGGGCGTCGGTGAAATCTGAGCCCGACACGGCAACCTGGCCGGAAGCCACATCAACATCAACCTTGGTAACACCGGCGATTTCGCCCACCTCTTCGCGGACGGAAGCTGCGCAATGCTCGCATGTCATGCCTTCAACTTGGTAAGTTTTCGTCATGGGAATTCCTCTCTTTACGCTGGTTATAGGTATAACCCAAATAAAATGCGACGAAATCTTCGCTAACGGGAATAATGTGGACACTACTGAATGTTAGGAAGACTAGAACTTAGATAACTACTTTGAAGGAGAGAATGCAACCATGGCACTCGTAGAAGTAAGCGAAGACACATTTAACGACACGGTCACCCAAGAAGGCATTGTGCTTGTCGACGCCTGGGCCGAATGGTGCGGACCCTGCCGGCAATTCATGCCCGTCTACAAGAAGGCATCCGAAAAGCACGAAGACATCACCTTCGCCAAGCTCAACACCGAAGAAAACCAAGGCCTGGCCGCCGCCCTGGAAATCCAGGCCATCCCCACCATCATGGCCTTCCGCGATGGGATCATGGTTTTCCGGCAGTCCGCCGCCCTGCCGCCCGCAGCATTGGAAGACGTGATCGAACAAGTGCGCGCATTGGACATGGATGATGTGCGACGCCAAATCGCAGAACATAACGCTACGAACAACTAATATTATGGGTCTGTGGGAAACCGCGGACCCATAATTGTGAGATATCTTCGGGATTCCCCACCACCATCATGGTTTTTCACGGGACCCCAGTGTGAGTCCGAGTACCTTCATCACACAGCTATGGGCTTTCGCACTACACTAGTAGATGCTTTTCAGCATGGTTGCGAGGGGCCTACGGCATAAAAAATATGTGTTCCACCCCTTCGAAACCCTGTATCGAATTTAGTAACAACTAGCGGAGGAAGCATATATCATGGCGAACCCATTTTCTAAAGGGTGGAAATATTTACAGGCGTCACTAGATCAAAGCATTGATGAAAACGCCGATCCTCAGATTCAAATTCGGCAGGCCGTCGAAGGGGCCAAAAAACAGCACCAGCAAATCTCCCAACAAGCCGCAGCGGTGATAGGGAACAAAAACCAACTGGAAATGAAACTCAACCGGTTGATCGAAGAGCAACAAAAACTTGCCGATAAAACCCGCCAAGCCCTCACCCTTGCTGACCAGGCAAACGCCCAGGGAGATGCCATAAAATCCCAAGAGTTCAGCTCCACCGCCGAAATTTACGCCACCCAACTTGTGAGCGTCGAAACCCAGTTAGAGGAAACAAAAACCCTCCACGCCCAAGCCACCCAAAATGCCGAACAAGCCAAACGCCAAGTGCAACAATCCGAGGCACGGCTCAAGCAACAATTGGCTGAAGCCGATCAGTTGCTCAATCAGGCTCGCCAGGCGAAGATGCAGGAATCCGCCACCAAGGCCATGGACACCATGAACCAGCTCAAGCCTGATGACAGCGTTCCCACTCTCGACCATGTGCGAGCCAAAATCGAATCCCGCTACGCCACCGCCATGGGCGCCCAGGAGCTGCTGGAAAACTCCGTTGGCGACCGGCTCGCTGAAATCGAGGCGGCAAGCAACGACATGAAAGCCTCCGCAAAGCTCGCCGAAATCCGCGCCCAAATGCACGGCGGCGACAGCGCCACCGGTGGCCAGCTTACCGCTGGGTCCGATTCCACCAGCCCCCAACTACCCGCAGGTACCGGCATGAATACCGGTGTGGGCACTAATACTGGTGTCGACGCCGGAACGACGCCGCAATCCGGTTTCGGGGCTGGGAGCACCGGAGGAACTGGGAGCGCTGGGGTTGGGGGGACGGGGGCCTTCCCGGCCTCGGGCGGGCCAGCAACAGGTGGGCCGGTAGCAGGGACGCCGATGTCAGGGACGCCGAGCGTTCCGAATACCCCGGCAGCGGGCAACTCGGCCCCGAGCGTTCCGGTGATGGGCAGCTCGGCGCCGACGACTCCGGCAACAGGAATCCCGGCGACAGGGACGTCGGCGGCCTCCACGACCCCCATGGACGCAGAACCTGTGTTCGAAGAGGTGGGTCCAGACCAAAACCCTTTTAAACCCGCAGGCTCTTCTGGAACAACCAGCGTCACCAACACCCTCGACGTTGACGACGCCGATGTGGTGGAAGACTCCACCGACGAGCCAGCCGGTACCAAGCCAAAAACCACCCCAAATACCGGGAGCACCGGCAGCGCCGGAAACAGCAATACTACTGGTAACGGCTTCCAACTCCCCGGGCCACAACACAAAGAGCTCTAAAACCACAGGAATAACCAGCGAAAAACACCCCAATTTTCGTTGGTTTCCTCTGGGGGTAGCGCACCTACCACAAGCTCCTCAGGCGTGTGGGTAATGCTACTGTTTTTTCATGGCCCATGGATCCTCGGCTAGGAGAAGCCCTGCTTATAGCAGCTCAAACCGCCCGAAGCGTTCATCGCACTCGGCGCATTCAGCGCATTCGGCGCGCGTGACGAACGCGCCGGGTGCTCACGTCACACGTGATGCGTCGCGTTCGTATCAGGGGCATTCATATCGAGGTCGGGTATTGGGAGTGCTTATGCTCTCCCAGTTTTTTGCTGCGTTTCCCCTGGGCATGGTGACCGCGCTCATCCAATTGCAGTATGCGCACCATCATCAGGCGTCGGGAGTGTCTTGGTTGAGCATTGTGTCCCAGGTGGGGTGCGTGGCGGCAATCGTTGGACTTACGAGGATTACCCTGCGGCAGGGACGTCGATTAGCGCTGGTATTGGGCATGGGGCTCATGTTGGCGGCCAGCGTGTTGGGATTAGTCTCCGCCCTGCTCGACGTGGATTTACTACTCTACCTTGTTGCTTTCCTGTTGGGGGCGGGGTTGGCCGCGAACTGGTACGCCCCATTTGCCGCCACGGATTTCTCCTCAAAAACATCGCGTGCCAGCGATTTCTCCTATGTCCTGAGTATGACCGCCATAGGGATGGCCCTGGGGTCGCCAGTGGTGAACTACACATATTATTTGGAGCAACAGGCGGAAATTCCCCTTGGGGTCATTGGGTTCACGCTATGCATGCTGTGTTGCATGGTATCGGTCATTATTCTCTGGTTTGGCCTCCATCCCATAGCAGACACCATGCAGCAATCCGAACATTTGAGCGAAGATAATGATGCCCGGTTTCGGTTTATAGAAGCGCCAGGTGCAAGCGCCGCAATAGTGACGCTCACCGCCATGATCTTAGTGATCGACCTCCTCTGGACCACAACCACGGTCTATGTGGTGTCTTCCGAAAATGAACTGTACGGCACGCAGTCATTGATGCTGGTGGGGGCAGCCCAAATATTGTCGAGCCTGATCGGATATGGCATGTCTCCCCTGTTCGGCGTGGTAGCGGATCGGCTGGGGCGCACCCGGGTGGTGGCGACAGGCTACGGCCTGGCGGTGATAGGTTGCCTGATTTTAGTGGTTGCGGCCAGCGAGACCATGTGGGTGCTCGCGGCCATTGTGATATTAGGCATCGGCAAGGTTGCGGTGATGGTTGCCACCGGTGCTTTGCTTGTCGACGCCGTACCGCGCCATCACCGTGTCATCCTGCAGGGATGGGCCGGCGGCATCAGCATGGCCATCGCACCCCTCGGCACCGTGATGGCATTCTTGGGCATGCCCCGGCTGGCAGCCATCGGCATCATAGTGCTCATCATCGTGTTCTTTTTCGTATTCGGGGCAGTGCGCCGCACTCCCCGCCACGATTAGTCAAACCGATTATTCACCAAAATCCCCCGAATACCCGTGTGAAACCCATCTCGCAATTGCACCCGCTGGGTTTCAGTCAAGGTATATTCGTGCAGCGCATCGCACGCAAACTGCAGCAGTGGCCGGTCGATTTCTGGGGGCAAACCCCCGCCAGAAAGTAGATGGGCGGAATCTCGCTGTTCGCTGGTGGCGGCGTTTTCATACCACCAGATGGCATATTGTTGGCCCACATCAAACGGGGTAAGAAACCCGGCGGAAGTCCACACCTCATTATGCAAGGGCACATAATGCGAGCGGAGCTTGCGCCGGGGGGCCATCATGGAAGGGTTGGGGCGCCTGGTGGGCGCATCGGCTGGCGAGGGTTTTGCCTTGCCGTCGGAAGCAGCCGATGGGGTTTCGGCGGTTTTTCCCTCCGAACTCATGGTGAGCGAAATCTGCCCAGTTTGTCGAATGGAGTGGCTATTGTCGGTAAGCGTCTCCATGGTGGTGTGGCTGACCGTAATAGTATTGATATCGTCGAGTTCTGGTTCCGAAAATTCGGGGTCCACTTGTTCAGCAGGTTTATCAGGCTCGGGTACAGATTCGGTGGCTTCCACTTCGATGGCGACCACCTTGGTTTCTTCGTCGTCAAGCGGATCATCCACAGTGCGCACAATTGGTGGCAGGGGGCCTTCCAACACATGCAGCTGCATGCAATCGCCGAAATCCTCGCGCGGGTCGAGTATAACCAGGGAATCGCAGGCGTGCCGCAGGGCGGAAGACATGGAATCCCAACCAAACCCATAAAGATGCACGCGAATCCCATGATTCACCGCTTCTTGCACGCCCGGAATCATGTCGGCGTCGCCCGATACTAATACAATATCGGTGACTTCCTGACGAACACTGGTGAGTACCATGTCGGCAACCAGCCGGGTATCGACGGCTTTTTGCGTACGACGCTCACCCCATTCGATGAGCTGTCCGGCCCGCAACTGCACCCCATCGCAGGTACGCAGTGCGCGCTGGTAGCGATGCGGCCCGGTGTCGGGAATCCCGTCATACCAAAACTGCCGGTGAACGGGCTGTTCAAATTGTTCAGTCACCATGGTTCCTAATGTTCGAACCACGGCAGGTAGATCTATTTCTAATTGTGCTCGGGCACCAATTTCCCACGAGTTATAAAAGCTCGCCAAAAGGTACGACGTATCCACAAAGATTTGTGTGCGTTCAAGCATGGCTCCTGATGTTTCTTTCGTGTCTAAATAGCTAAATTAAGTCGTTAATATCAAGCATGCCTTAAAGCAAGCTGCAAGTCGACACGACATTCAAAGCCCCAGCGTACAACTTTGCGGCCACCATAATTATATCTATAGAAGTATGAGCTCAAGTACCTGTGTTAGTTACATCAAGAGCGTAAGCTAGCAAACTTTGTATAGTTTTTCCCGGTTTTTGTTGTTGTGACGTGGTGGTTTGTGGTTTTGTGGTGGGGTTTGTATATTTGTGTGGTCGCTGTTTGCGGCCCTTACCTGGTTTTGGGTGGGGTTGTGGGTGGTGGTGTTGTTTGAGAACTCGATAGTGTGTCATTTGATGAAACGAATTATTGTTTGAACATGAACGCGAACGTGGGCACCAAATAGTTATTGATAGTTGTTGGTGTTTGTTGTTTGTTGTTGTTTTGTTGGTTTCTTTGTTTTTTGCCTGTAATTTTTTGTTTGTTTTTTTGGAGAGTTTGATCCTGGCTCAGGACGAACGCTGGCGGCGTGCTTAACACATGCAAGTCGAACGGAAAGGCCCGCATCATTTTTTTGGTGGGGGTGCTCGAGTGGCGAACGGGTGAGTAACACGTGGGTGATCTGCCCTGTACTTCGGGATAAGCTTGGGAAACTGGGTCTAATACCGGATAGGACCATGGTTTAGTGTCTCATGGTGGAAAGATTATTGTTTTGGTGCAGGATGAGCTCGCGGCCTATCAGCTTGTTGGTGGGGTAATGGCCTACCAAGGCGTCGACGGGTAGCCGGCCTGAGAGGGTGGACGGCCACATTGGGACTGAGATACGGCCCAGACTCCTACGGGAGGCAGCAGTGGGGAATATTGCACAATGGGCGCAAGCCTGATGCAGCGACGCCGCGTGGGGGATGACGGCCTTCGGGTTGTAAACTCCTTTCGTTAGGGACGAAGCCGCACCTGTTTTGGGTGTGGTGACGGTACCTTTGTTAAGAAGCACCGGCTAACTACGTGCCAGCAGCCGCGGTAATACGTAGGGTGCGAGCGTTGTCCGGAATTACTGGGCGTAAAGAGCTCGTAGGTGGTTTGTTGCGTCGTCTGTGAAATTCCGGGGCTTAACTTCGGGGTGGCAGGCGATACGGGCATAACTAGAGTGCTGTAGGGGAGACTGGAATTCCTGGTGTAGCGGTGGAATGCGCAGATATCAGGAGGAACACCGATGGCGAAGGCAGGTCTCTGGGCAGTAACTGACGCTGAGGAGCGAAAGCATGGGGAGCGAACAGGATTAGATACCCTGGTAGTCCATGCTGTAAACGGTGGGCGTTAGGTGTGGGGACCGGTTTGGTTTCTGTGCCGTAGCTAACGCATTAAGCGCCCCGCCTGGGGAGTACGGCCGCAAGGCTAAAACTCAAAGGAATTGACGGGGGCCCGCACAAGCGGCGGAGCATGTGGATTAATTCGATGCAACGCGAAGAACCTTACCTGGGTTTGACATGCACCAGACGGTTGTAGAGATACGTACCTCCCTTTGTGGTTGGTGTGCAGGTGGTGCATGGTTGTCGTCAGCTCGTGTCGTGAGATGTTGGGTTAAGTCCCGCAACGAGCGCAACCCTTGTCTTATGTTGCCAGCACTTTGGGTGGGGACTCATGAGAGACTGCCGGGGTTAACTCGGAGGAAGGTGGGGATGACGTCAAATCATCATGCCCTTTATGCCCAGGGCTTCACACATGCTACAATGGTTAGTACAACGCGCTGCGAACCTGTGAGGGTGAGCGAATCGCTGAAAGCTAATCTCAGTTCGGATTGGGGTCTGCAACTCGACCCCATGAAGTCGGAGTCGCTAGTAATCGCAGATCAGCAATGCTGCGGTGAATACGTTCCCGGGCCTTGTACACACCGCCCGTCACGTCATGAAAGTTGGTAACACCCGAAGCCCATGGCCTAACCACCATTTGGTGGGGGGAGTGGTCGAAGGTGGGATTGGCGATTGGGACGAAGTCGTAACAAGGTAGCCGTACCGGAAGGTGCGGCTGGATCACCTCCTTTCTAAGGAGAATAGAGTATTTGTTTTGTCGCCTGGGTGCTGGTTAGTACCTGGTGGTGACAAGTTTTTGTCATTGTTTGGTGTCTGGTTTGGGCGCCTGGTGGTGGCAAGTTTTTGTTTTCAGGTGAAGACAGGTATCGCACGCATTTCATGTGTGTGGTTTTGGGAGTTGATGAAACAAGAATTTTTTGCGGTCTTTCAGCCCTTGTTGGTTGTAAAGGGTTTTGCAGAGTAACAAGTGTGTTTGTGTTCGGGTTTGTTTTGTTTTGTGGCATGCTGTTGGGTGTCTAGAGCAGCACGAGTGTTGTTCTATGGATCACCCCTGGTGAGCAAGGCCTTTTTGCTGGTTGCGGCCCGTGTGTTTGGGTTGTGTCTGGTTGGGTGTTGTGTGTGGGGTGGTGTGTTGTGTGAGAACTGTATAGTGGACGCGAATGCGATAAAAAAAGCAACAATGAATGGTTGTTGTTTGTTTTTTCTTTTTTGTGGTTTTGTTCTTGGTATTTTTTGTTGTCTGTGCGTGAAAAATGTGTGTGTTTTTTGTTTTTTAGGCGCATGGTGGATGCCTGGGTATGCTAAGCCGATGAAGGACGTGATAGGCTGCGTTAAGCCTCGGGGAGTTGCCTGATGAGCGTTGATCCGAGGGTGTCCGAATGGGGAAACCCGGCCATGGTTATGTGTGGTCACCCGCCAGTGAATGAAATAGTTGGTTGGGGGGTTACGCGGGGAAGTGAAACATCTTAGTACCCGTAGGAGGAGAAAACAAGAGTGATTCTGCTAGTAGTGGCGAGCGAACGTGGATAAGGCTAAACCGTGTGCGTGTGATACCGGGTAGGGGTTACGCATGCGGGGTTAGAGGAGCACGGCGTATCAGTTCTACCTCGGCTGGTGCTGTTGTTGGTGTGTGTTAGTGGAAGTGGTGTGGAATCGCCTGCCAGAGACGGTGAGAGTCCGGTACACGAAAACACTCGCTTGCGGGGTTGTTGTGTTTCCTGAGTAGCGGCGGGCTCGTGGAATCTGTCGTGAATTTGCCGGGACCACCCGGTAAGCCTAAATACTTAGCATGACCGATAGTGGAGTAAGTACCGTGAGGGAATGGTGAAAAGTACCCCGGGAGGGGAGTGAAAGAGTACCTGAAACCATGTGCTGATAATCCGTCATAGCCCCCCCTTTTTTTTGGGTGGGGTGGTGGCGTGCCTTTTGAAGAATGAGCCTGCGAGTCAGTGGCATGTTGCGTGGTTAACCATGAGTGTGGGGAGCCGTAGCGAAAGCGAATCCTAATTAGGGTGTGTGTGGCATGTTCTGGACCCGAAGCGGGGTGATCTACCCATGGCCAGTGTGAAGCAGAGGTAAGACTTTGTGGAGGCGCGAACCCACTTAGGTTGAAAACTGAGGGGATGAGTTGTGGGTAGGGGTGAAAGGCCAATCAAACTCCGTGATAGCTGGTTCTCCCCGAAATGCATTTAGGTGCAGCGTCGCATAGTGTGCTTGTTGGAGGTAGAGCTACTGGTTGGTTGAGCGGGACGATAAT
The DNA here is from genome assembly GCF_011612265.2 of Corynebacterium matruchotii. Classification (NCBI taxonomy): domain Bacteria; kingdom Bacillati; phylum Actinomycetota; class Actinomycetes; order Mycobacteriales; family Corynebacteriaceae; genus Corynebacterium; species Corynebacterium matruchotii. Next base: position 2,809,663 of record NZ_CP050134.2, read on the forward strand.
CTTAGCAACATCAGCTAAACTCCGAATGCCAGCAATGTGGGTGCGGCAGTGAGACTGCGGGGGATAAGCTCCGTTGGTCGAGAGGGAAACAGCCCAGATCGTCGGTTAAGGCCCCTAAGGGTGTGCTCAGTGGGAAAGGATGTGGGATCGCGAAGACAGCCAGGAGGTTGGCTTAGAAGCAGCCATCCTTGAAAGAGTGCGTAATAGCTCACTGGTCGAGTGGTTCTGCGCCGATAATGTAGCGGGGCTTAAGTACACCGCCGAAACCGCGGCAACACACGTAAAGGTGTGTTGGGTAGGGGAGCGTCGTGCATGTGTTGAAGCTATTTGGTGACAGGTGGTGGAGTGTGTGCGAGTGAGAATGCAGGCATGAGTAACGATTGATGTGTGAGAAACATATCCGCCGGATGACTAAGGGTTCCTGGGTGAAGTTTGTCTTCCCAGGGTGAGTCGGGGCCTAAGGCGAGGCCGACAGGCGTAGTCGATGGATGACGGGTTGATATTCCCGTACCCGTGTGCGTGCGACAAGTGATGAATCTTATGGTACTAACCGCCCGCTTGTTTCCGCTGATCTTTTTGGTTGGTGGTTTCAGGTGCGTGGGATCTTCGTGGGTAGTAGTCAAGTGATGGGGTGACGCAGAGTGGTAGCTAGGCTTCCTTATTGGATTGGAGTGCAAGCGTGTGGCCTGTGGGGTTGGGAAATCCGCCCCGCATATGAGGTGAGGCGTGATGCGGACACCATGTTGTGGTGGTAGTTAGTGTGCCTGTGCTGTCTAGAAAAGCCTCTAGCGAGTGCGTGCATGGCCCGTACCGGAAACCGACACAGGTGGTCAGGTAGAGAATACTAAGGCGTTCGGGTGAACTGTGGTTAAGGAACTCGGCAAAATGCCCCCGTAACTTCGGGAGAAGGGGGACCATTACTGGTTGCTGACAGCGAATTGGCTGGTGGTGGTCGCAGAGGAGAGAGGGAAGCGACTGTTTATTAAAAACACAGGTCCGTGCGAAAACGTGGAAGTTGAGGTATACGGACTGACGCCTGCCCGGTGCTGGAAGGTTAAGAGGACCCGTGAGCACGCCTTATGTGTGTGCGAGGCGGAGAATTGAAGCCCCAGTAAACGGCGGTGGTAACTATAACCATCCTAAGGTAGCGAAATTCCTTGTCGGGTAAGTTCCGACCTGCACGAATGGCGTAACGACTTCCCTGCTGTCTCAACCACAGGCCCGGTGAAATTGCAGTACGAGTAAAGATGCTCGTTTCGCGCGGCAGGACGAAAAGACCCCGGGACCTTTACTATAGCTTGGTATTGGTGTTTGGTCATGCTTGTGTAGGATAGGTGGGAGACTGTGAAGCCGCAACGCTAGTTGTGGTGGAGTCGCAGGTGAAATACCACTCTGGTGTGATTGGGTACCTGAACCTTGGCCCGTGATCCGGGTTGGGGACAGTGCCTGGTGGGTAGTTTAACTGGGGCGGTTGCCTCCTAAATGGTAACGGAGGCGCCCAAAGGTTTCCTCAGTCTGGTTGGCAATCAGATGGTGAGTGTAAGTGTATAAGGGAGCTTGACTGTGACACTGACGGGTGGAGCAGGTGCGAAAGCAGGGACTAGTGATCCGGCACCTACGTGTGGTTGTGGTGTCGCTCAACGGATAAAAGGTACCCCGGGGATAACAGGCTGATCTTCCCCAAGAGTTCATATCGACGGGATGGTTTGGCACCTCGATGTCGGCTCGTCGCATCCTGGGGCTGGAGTAGGTCCCAAGGGTTGGGCTGTTCGCCCATTAAAGCGGCACGCGAGCTGGGTTTAGAACGTCGTGAGACAGTTCGGTCTCTATCCGCCGCGCGCGTTGAAACTTGAAGAAGGCTGTCCCTAGTACGAGAGGACCGGGATGGACGTACCTCTGGTATGCCAGTTGTCACGCCAGTGGCATGGCTGGTTAGCTACGTGCGGGAGGGATAACCGCTGAAAGCATCTAAGCGGGAAGCCTGTTTTGAGATGAGGTTTCTGTTGAGGTTCCCTGTAGATGATGGGGTTGATAGGCCAGGGCTGTGAGCATGGTGACGTGTTGGAGGTGACTGGTACTAATACACCGACACAAAAAACACCTAGTGTGTGTGGGCAACAAAGAAATGTGTTGCCGGGAGCATGTGTTTGCCGCAAAAAGAAGAATGATTATTGTGTTTGTGTTTGTTGTACAGTGTTTGACGCAACACGCTGCCCGTACCCTGTTGGGGTGTGGGGGTGGTTTGTTTCAAATTGGGTTTGTGTTGGTGGTTTTAGCGTCGAGGGTACGCCCGGTCCCGTTCCGATCCCGGTAGCTAAGCTTGACTGCGCTGATGGTACTGCAATCGTGGGGTTGTGGGAGAGTAAGACACCGCCAACACACCAAAAACTTAATATCTACATCATGGTGTGTGGGGTGTGTGGGGGCTTGTCCGGGTAAAACCGGCAGGCCACCACACACCCCACTTTCGCACACCCTAAACGTCGAAAAGCGGCAGGATTTATGAGAAAGTTATCCGGCAAATCACATGAGCAACAACAAATCCTCTAAACTCATCTTCATGAAACGAGCTCAAATAGCTGCTGGTCTTACAGCAATACTGGTACTTTCTGGTTGTGGTTCCTCATCAGCCATGAATGAACTAAACCTGTCGTACGAGGGCGCTAAACTGCAATTCATGGGGGATGCAGTGCAATGTGCAAAAGACGCACAAGGCGGACTATCGGCAGTGGTGGATCAATCATCCACGAATCAGGCAGACCCCTCGGTTGTGAACCTCACGCTCATCGACCAGGGCGGCAAACCCATGGTCAATATCTACGCCAACTCCAATAAAACCATTGTGGCCTCCGCAGCCATGGAAACCACCAAGGACGGCGAAACCTACAACTACAAAGGCAAAGCCCTACTCACCGGAAACAACGAAAACAAAGAGGTTGATGTTGAAGGCTCATTCCGCTGTGTCACATTCGTGGAAACCAGCACAACGCCTAGTAAATAGATAACGAGCGGAATTCCCGCTCCACCCCACTGAGGGGATCGGTGAAGCGTAACATCTTAGCCCGAAGATGCATGGGGACAGCAAAGTCCTCCTCAGCCTCTGGGAGCACCGTAGGATAAGCTGGGTCGCCCAGGATCGGCACCCCCGCCTTCCACATGTGCAGCCGCAGCTGGTGTGTGCGGCCCGTAGCCGGCTGTAACACGTACCTGGCCTGTTGTGGTAGCTCCGACCCATGTGTGGCCCGCAGCGCCCGCATACGCTCAGTTGGCACAGGCTCTACCGCAATCACCGTGGTGATCGCATTCGGTTCCCCCGGAACAAAATAGCCCTGCAGCTCGCCAGGGTTTTTTGTCATGCGATCCCGCCACACCATACCCGGTTGCGCCTTCGGATTCACCGGATCATAACGCGCAATCGCCTCGTACGTTTTTTCGGCCTCCCGCCGCGCAAACAACTGCTGATACGCCCCCCGAACCTCCCGGGTCTTCGTAAACACCAACACGCCCGACGTCAATCGATCCAACCGATGCGCCGGCGAAAGCTCCCCGTTACCCGTGAGTTTCCGCAACTGGACCGTGGCACTCTGGGTAATGTGTTTTCCCCGCGGCATGGTGGCAAGAAACGGCGGCTTATCGACGACTAACAGTCGCTCATCCTCAAAAATGGTTTCACACCGATAAGGCACCGGAACCTCAGGGGCGGGAATCCGATAAAACCACACCTCCTGATTCGCCCGCAGCGGCGTCTCTGCCGCCAATTCCCGGTCCTTCGGCCACATTCCCGCCCGCACCTCACCCCGGCGAAAACTCGCCCGCAGGGCGGCCTCCGTGTCCGCCGGATGCCGACGCCGCTGGGTGCGCTTCAACTCCCACACAAAATCAAACGCGGTCATCCCCGCAGCCGCCGGTGGCACCTGTGCCCGACTCGGATTCAGGCCATCCCGGATCGGTAGTGGCGGCTGCGGACGCCGTGAATGTGGCCTGCTTGGGTGGGGGTCGGATACGTTCATGTTTGCTAATGCTATTACGGCGAGTAAATTAAGAGAAAGCTTAAGTCCGAGACGAATGGAGAACCCCCATGGATTTTAACGCCATCATTGAACCTGCCATCAAATTCTTTTCGACCGGTATCGGTGCCATGATCGCCGAATTTGCCCGGGCCATCTACAACGCCCTGTATCCGGCCAATGCTGGTGCCGCCACCACAGAGACCTCCGCGGTCACCCCGCCTCCCGGTAAGTAGGGGCGATGCACCTTTGGGCGTCGTAAAGCAGGGGCCAAATTCACAGCGCGTAGTGGTTCTAACCAGTATCACAACTGGTAAAATAAGTGGTATATAACCGCTTCTACGTGAAGAAAGGTCCCAAATATGACTGCCGAAAACACCGTCGTAGTAGCTGTTGATGGTTCTGACGCCGCCAAAAATGCGGTACGTTGGGCAGCTAACACCGCATCAAAGCGTGGCGTTCCGCTCCGCATAGCCTCCAGCTACACCATGCCACAATTCCTCTACGCAGAAGGAATGGTGCCACCCCAAGAACTCTTCGACGAACTGCAGGCCGAAACCATGAGCATTGTCGAAGAAGCCAAAAAAATCGCTGAAGAAGTCAACCCTGACCTCAAAATCGCCTACACCATTGCCGAAGGCACCCCCATCGACATGCTGTTGGAGCTCAGCGAAACCAACAAAATGATCGTCATGGGCTCCCGTGGCCTCGGGGGGCTCTCTGGCATGGTGATGGGGTCCGTTTCCGCTGCCGTGGTATCCCACGCGCACTGCCCAGTTGTGGTGGTGCGGGAAGACAACCACCTCACCGAAGAAAACAAATACGGCCCTGTCGTGGTAGGTGTCGATGGTTCGGACGTGTCCCAGCAGGCCACCGAATTCGCCTTCGCCGAGGCCGACGCCCGGGGCGCCAAGATTGAGGCCATCCACACGTGGATAGACATGCAGGTCCAGGCCTCCCTGGCCGGCCTGGCTGCCGCGCAACAAGAATGGAAAGTGGTGGAAGAGGAGCAGACCCAACTGCTGCAAGAACGCCTCGCTCCCCTCCTGGAACAATATCCCAATGTTGATGTGGACATGGTTATCACCCGGGACCGGCCCATCCGTGCACTTGTCGACGCAGCAAAGCACGCCCAGCTGCTTGTAGTCGGCTCCCACGGGCGCGGCGGCTTCCGGGGCATGCTGCTTGGCTCCACCTCCCGAGCCCTATTGCAGCAAGCACCCTGCCCCATGGTTGTGGTTCGGCCGACCAAGCCAATCAAACAGGCCAAATCATTCAAATCGCTGAAGTCGTCTAAAACACCGAAGTCAGACAAATAGGTTGTAGCGGTTGTAGCGCGTGCTGCTGAGCCCCGGTTCACCACCGGGGTTCTTTTTTGCATTAGGTAGTGGTGCCGAAGCGGGGGATGCTCATGGATGCTCATGGATGTGGTTGTGGGGCCTGTGGGCCGCGTTGTTCTGAATCGTTCCAGTTGTAGGGCTGCAAGTTTGGTGGGCTGGGGTTTGTTTTTGTCACCTGTTGTGGGTGGGGTGACTTCCGACAAGTCCTAGCCCACCAAATCTGAAGCCTTTATGGTTGGGGTGCCGATGGCTCACGAGTAGTCGGCTCTGGCCTGATTTTGGCCAGATTCTGGTTTCTGCTACCCGTCCCCATGGCGGGGCTGCAAGTTTGGTGGGCTGGGGTTTGTCAGGCGGGTGGCAACGCGCGGCAGGCAGCAAAAACAAATGCCAGCCCACAAAATATGCTACTTATTATTACCGAGTTTATCCGGTAGAAAATGTTATCTAACTGTAGCTCTATTACGACCCAATGATGGTGGGGCTACCCCTATACTTGGAGGTGCTACTGGCAAACACGTAGACATTAAATAGTTAGGAGTAAAAAATGTTGGCATTAGGATTTGTGGGCTGGATCGTTATCGGCGGCTTGGCCGGTTGGATCGCCTCAAAGATCAAAGGAAACGATGCTGAACAAGGCATCCTCATGAACATCGTTATGGGTGTGCTCGGCGGTGTTCTTGGCGGGTATGTGTTGAAGTTCTTCGGTGTTGATGTGGCCAATAAAGGCATGATTTTTAGCTTCGTCACCTGCCTGATAGGTGCCGTGGTTGTGATCTCGATCAAACAGTATTTCCAGAAGAGGTAATATCACGCCTGGTCAGGGGAGCAATTATTGCTCCCCTTTTTCCATTTCTCCGGTCTCTAGCCAATGCTGACTGATCCCGGTCACGGCGGCGAGCGTCGCTAGTTCTTCTGGGCGTGGTTGCCGCACCCCTTGTTCGGTGCTGGCGTAGGTCGCTCGGCTGATACCTATCTGTCTCGCCATTTTGGCTTGGGTCAGCCCTAGGTGTTCTCGGGCTATCCGCATGCGTTGCTGTAGCGAGAGTGTTGGAATAATCCCCTGCTCATCCATGAGATTAAGGCTAGTAAGATGTCTGGAAAACGGCAAGGGCTGACCTGCATTTTTGGGTTGGGGTGGTTTGGTGAACGTGGAATTATGCTTAAAATAGACTAGTCTGTTCAGTGGTAGTCTAGTTTTCAAAGGAGCGAAGTGTCATGCCCCTCGCAAAGGCCGGAAGTGCCGCACCTTCGACCTCGGGGGTGAGCCGCCGGCGGAGTCGTCCCACCCCGCGGCAGCGCTTGCTTGATGGCGCCACGAAATTATTCACCACTGAGGGGATCCGGGTGATTGGCATTGACCGGATTCTGCGGGAGGCGGATGTCGCAAAGGCATCGCTGTATTCGCTCTTTGGTTCGAAAGACGCTTTGGTGATTGCCTATTTGAAGCGCATGGATGAGCAGTGGCGGCAGGCCTACCAGGAGCGGATCGCGGATCTGAAAACGCCGGATGAGAAGATTTTGGCGTTTTTCGACCAGGTGATCGAGGAAGAGCCGGCGAAGCAGTTCCGGGGGTCGCACTTCCAGAATGCGGCCACCGAGTTTCCGCGCCCCGAGACCGATGCGGAGCGGGGCATTATCCAGGCGGTCATTGACCATCGGGAGTGGAAGCTGGCCACCCTGACTGATCTGCTCACCGAGAAGAACGGCTATCCGGGGCGCAGCCAGGCCCTGCAGCTGCTGGTGCTTCTTGATGGTGGTTTGGCAGGCGGGCGCGTGTCGCAAAGCATTGAGCCCCTCCAGCTGGCGCGGGACCTTGCCGTGCAGCTTTTGGCGGCCCCGCCAGCGGATTACTCCATTTGAGACTGGTTTTTTCGCTGCCGTTTCTCAATAATCGCCCGCTCCGCGCTCTCCCTGAGGTGAGTGCTTTTCGCTTTACGACGCTCAGAGCTGATGGCCTTCCGGCGGGCTTTTTCGGCTTTCCGCTCGGCCCGATCCTGGTGAAAATAGGCATTGGCCTCATGGATTCGCCGCCTATGGTCGTCGTAAAGCCAGGGAACAACCACGATGCCCACAAGGGACAACGCACGCTTGAACCGGTGTGCCCGGCGAGTGCGGAGGCGGCCAATGCGCAGGTGGCGCTGGTCGCGTTGAAACGCCAAAATTTCGGGGCTGAGTGGGAACCGGTAATGCAAAATCAGGTAGATTGTGACGTTCTGCACCAGCGTCCATAGGTTATTGGCCACCCAATACGCGACGATTGCGGTTGGTACCGGGCCGGTCAACCCGCCGGATACCAGCAGGAACGGAGTGCACACCGTGGCCACAGCCACCATGCGCATCACCACAATTGCCGTCTGGGACTGGTGGTCGATGGTGAGATAATTGCGTATCACCGTGATCGACATATTAATGAAGGTAATCAGCGCTGTGGCCAGCAATAATGGTGCCACAAACCGCATTACCTCTTCGTAATTCGTGCCCAATCGCGCAAACTGCTGAGGGGTCATTGACACATATGCCGACACCGGGATACTGCCGAATCTCGCGTGCAGGAACGATGACACATCCGCGGAACTGAGCATCCCAATGGGGTCATGCACTTGAGAATCTAACCCATTTTTGGGGCGAGCCATCCGCAGCAAAACCTGATATAAACCTAAAAATACTGGGATTTGAATGAGTGGCGGGATGCAGCCTGCCGACACTCTATAGCCGTACGATTTCCGAATCTCCCGCTCCCGCTGGTCCCGTTCGGAGATCTTCTCATATGAGGTTTCGTTCTCGTACTCTTTATGGAGGGCGGTGATCTCCGGACGCATCATGACCGTGAGGCGGCCCGAGTGAAGAATATACCATTGAGCTGGGGCAATAAGGCCACGAACCACAATAATGAGGCCAAAAATTGAGAGCACCCATGCCAGGGAATCGTTAATGCCTAAAACCGAGTGCAACAAAATGTGCCACAGTTTCATGATTCCCGAAACGGGGTACATGAAGATGCCTAGCATTGGTTCTTCGCTCACTCCTGACTTAAAATTTCTTCGGTAACGGCTTACAACTACACAATGGTACTTAAAAGGAAGAGGTTCATGGGTCGTCATTTACCATCGACGGCTCCGGCTGCGAGGCCGGAAGGTCGGGAGTCGAAAAGCAGGCTAAGTGTATCACTGGTGCTGGGAGAACTCATGCTGACCATGGGGGTAATCGTGCTGCTTTTCGCGTTTTATGAGGCATATTGGACCAACATTGAGTCGGCCAAAATCCAGACGCAGGTGAGCCATGACCTCGATCAGAAATGGCAGAAACGAGTGAACCCGCGGCGGAAAATCCAGCCTGAACTTGGTACCGCATTCGCTCGAATGTATATTCCCTCATTCGGGTCTGATTTCAACTTTGCCATCGTCCACGGTACCGACGATACTGCGCTGCTTGCGGGTCCGGGGCATTATGTGGATTCCCAGCTTCCCGGTGAGAAAGGTAATTTCGCGGTTGCCGGACACCGGGTGGGCAAGGGCGCGCCGTTCAATGATTTGGACAAGCTTCAGGCCTGCAACGCCATCGTGGTGGAGACCCAGAGTGCCTGGTACACCTATCGGGTGCTCCCCATTGACGTTACTGGCGAACAGCGGCTTTCCGAGGCGCAGCAATGCCTCACACCAGAGCAGGTGGCGCGCGTGGCCGGCGGCGATTATGCCGATGTGCAGGGCCGATACATCACCACTCCCACCAATGTAGCGACCATTGGCGCGCATCCCGGCATCAACGATCACACGCCCGCCGACACCATGGAGCCGGTGCTGACGCTGACTACCTGCCACCCGCAGTTCTCCAACGCCGAGCGCATGATTGTGCACGCCATGTTGGTGGAATCGCATCCCAAGGAAGAAAACTACCGACCGCCGGCGCTGACAAGCAGCTAGGCTCACAGTGAGGATTTTGCAAATGTATGGATTATTATGGCGTTCCCTGCCTGGGCCCTGGTGGGTAAAACTGGTGATAGTGCTTGTTCTATTGGTGGCTGTGTTCCTTGTGCTAATGGAATACGTGTTCCCCTGGGTTTCCACCCTCATGCCCTACAACGACGTGTCCGTGTAGGCATTGGGCCCTGGCTATGCCCTGGCGCCGGTCCCTGCTGTGCCCTGTTGCCCCGCCTGGCTTCGCCTCGCCCTGAGCTGCCCTGAGCTGAATCGTTTCAGTCGTTGGGCTGCAAGTTTGGTGGGCTGGGGTTTGTTTTTGTTGCCTGCGATGCATGGGGTGGGTGCTGGCAAGTCCTAGCCCACCAAATGTGAAGCTGGATGCTTCCCGCTTGTCGACGAACTAAAGTGAGCCCTCTCCGACCAGCCGAAGGCCGCCCCGCGGCCCACTTCGGGGCTGCACTGTAGCTATGTGGGCCTTATGGCCGCTGGTACTGATGCCCTGTGGCGCTTTGCGCCGCCCTGTGGTGGGGGCTTCAGGTTTGGTGGGCTGGGGTTTGGGCGGCGCCCTAGGGGATGAGTACCCCGTGGGAGGCTAATGCCAGCCCACCAAATGTGAAGCCGGGTGGAAAGGGGGCATTGGCGCGGTGGGTGGGCGTTGGTGGGGCGTAGCAGGGATTAGTGGGCCTCGGCAGGAGGTGGTGAAGGCATAAAAATAAGACCGTTAGGCCTGGAAAATCGAGAAAAGGGCAGACTGCCCCCTCAGAGGGGGCCAAAATTTAGCAACGGTACCTGGAGGTGGACCACCAGGGGCGACTCTTCAGGTTTTGGGGTACATGCTCAGTTAAGGGTCGGGTGTGGTGGATGAGGCTAGTGAGGTGGGTTATTGTGGGGATGAGATGGTGGGTGAGCTCGTCGGGATGCAGGCGGAGGACGTGGTAGCCGAGGTTTTCCAGGTAGTGTTCACGCCGGTTTTGGTTGAGGAGGGTCGTTTTCACCTGAGTGTCGGTGCCTTGTTCTTTGAATCGACCATCGATTTCCACTATGAGCCAATCGTCGATAAGCAAATCAACGCGGTAATAGTTGTCGGATTCCTGGAAGAAAAACACCACCTGGGCGTCCACGGATATATGCGGCAGCTGGGTAATAATCAGGTAGCGGGCGTAGGACTCATACACCGAATCAATGCCATAAAGCGCCCAGTTGAGGACCCGTTGGGCGCGAACCATGCCCCACTGGCTGCGATGGCGGGCAACGTAAGCCTGGAAATAATGCAGGTCATAGGCGCGGAGGGCGGATTCCAGGAACGCCAGGCCCTCGGCCTCCCCATGCATGGTGCAAATATCGGTGAACGTTCGGGCCGGGGTGGTCACCCGATAGCCGTGGACGATCATGATGTCTTCGGGCAGGAGGTCGGCGCTCCGGTAGTGAACAATGCTGGGCCACTGGCTACGTGAGGGAGGCTGGGCCTTCCCCGGAAGCGTGACATCGACGGTGGTGATGTGGTGCAGGTTCAGCACCCCAATGCCCAGCAGGCTGGCGGCGGCAAAACCACTGATGACGCCGGTTCTTCTGGTAGCGCCTACCGCCCGGGCGTGGGTGTCGAGCCGCTTATGGCTGGGAAGATTGTGGTAGCTCTGTTTGGTCATCCACCAGCCGCCGGCAAGTTGGATATTGGCGGCCTGGAACTTGGCAGTTTCGGAGGTGGTGCGGCGGGGCCGATAAGTATAAGTGGTGTAGGTGGTGCGGGGAACACGGGTCTGTGGGGGTGGCATGATTGCTATCTTCGCAGGTGAAAAGCTATTTTAATTCCACCAATACTCCCGGGGTGGCCAGAATGCAATATGATTTATGTCTCTTATAGGTTGAGGTTTTTTATGGTCTCCTTGGCAATTAACTCTGCTTTGAGGGATTGCTCCTGGTTGCTAAACACCACCACGGCCACCGGTCCCTTCTGCACTGCATAAACCGCACCCTGCGGGTTGCCGCTGCGGCCACCCGACCAGCCGTTCTCATCAACCGGCTCGGTGGTGGTGATGGGGGCAGCCCAATCGACCACATTGATGGCGGCCTGCTCGGTGGGCATGTGGCGCACAATCACGGTGGCCTGGGGCTCGTCAGGGAAGGACCAAAACACGCAGGCCGGGGTGTTGAACCGGGCGTCGATACCCTGGCCGATCATGCGCTGCCCATTGGTGTTCGCCACCCATTGGGTATCCAGGTAGGGGCAGGGAACCATTTCGGACTTACCGGCAGGTATCACCGGGAGGGCATCAACCGGGAGATTGCTATCCAACACCGGGGCCGTAGGGGCCGCGGAAGCCGAGGCGGCCACAGTACCCTTACCAGTATCACCTGAGCTGCTACAACCGGTGAGTCCGGTAAGACCAACAAAACAGGTGAGGCAGGCGAGGAGAACCATGCCGGAACGTGCAGTGCGATTCATGGTCTATAGCCTAGAGTGAGTATAGTTCGGGTATGAAATCGAACCAGCTAGAAGCATCGAAAAGCAATATTGCTGCGGGAGATGTGTCAACCTACGATTCACAGCCGGGGGCCGCCAACTACCGGCGCGCCATGAACATATTAACCGTGGCGCTCCTCATTGGGGCGCTGGGGGCGGCGGTGCGCACCCAGGATGTGCAGGCCGCCATTGTGGCGGTCATCCTCTGTATTCTCTTCGCCTTCTTCTACACCATGGCGGTGACCCGCATCCGGGACAGGCTCATGCTGAAAATCATGTGGCTGGCCGGGCTGACCGCAGTCTGGGTGATTATGCTGCCCATCATTCCCGTCAGCGTGTACTGCGTTTTCCCGCTCTTCTTCCTCTACTTGCGGGTCCTCCCGGACTATCGGGGCATGATCGCCGTCGTCGGGGCGACCTGCGTGGCAATCCTCAACTTTAGAGCCCACCTCACCTATGGGGCGGTGATGGGCCCAACCGCATCGGCCCTGGTAGTAATTGGTATCCACCTGGCATTCCAAGCCCTGTGGAAGGGGGCCAGGGAGCGGGAAGAACTCATTGATGAACTGATCGAAACCCGATCCCAATTGGCGGCAACCGAACGGGCCGCCGGCATTGTTGCCGAACGCCAGCGGATCGCCCACGAAATCCATGACACCCTGGCCCAGGGCCTGTCCTCCATCCAAATGCTGCTGCGGGTGGGGGAGCAGGAGATAGAGCAGTCCGCCCTCGCCGAGGCGGAGAAAACCAAGGTGCTCAAATACATGGAGTTGGCGCGGAACACCGCGGCAGATAATCTCTCCGAGGCCCGCGCCATGATTGCGGCGCTGCAGCCGGCGGCGCTCAGTAAAACCTCCCTGGAGGGGGCGCTGCACCGGGTGGCGGAAAGCTTCGTGGGGGTGGATTGGAGCATTCAGGTGGATGGCGATGAACGCCAGTTGCCCATGAAGACTGAGGCCGCCTTGTTGCGGATTGGGCAGGGGGCGATGGGAAACGTCGCAAAGCATGCGAATGCTACCCGGTGTGCCGTCACGCTCACCTATTCCGCCGACGAAATCCGCCTGGACGTGGTGGATGACGGCGACGGTTTTGTGCCACAGGATGTTGCAGATCGCCCGGCTGGCCTGGGGCATATCGGAATTAACGCTATGCGGCAGCGAGCGGCGGAATTAGGTGGCACACTGGAGGTAGAGTCGCAACCAGGTGAGGGTACTGCGGTGACGGTGGCATTGCCGGTTGAGAGTACCGAGTAAGCATGAGCTATGTTAGTTTGGCTTTTGATGTATCCAATAGTAAGGACCCTGTTATGATTCGCGTTTTGCTTGCCGACGACCATGAGATCGTGCGTCTGGGACTACGGGCAGTACTAGAAAGCGCCGACGACATTGAAGTGATCGGTGAGGTCGCCACCGCGGAAGCGGCTATCGCCGCCGCCCAGGCCGGTGGCATAGACGTCATCCTCATGGACCTGCGATTTGGCCCCGGGGTTGAAGGCACCCGGCTTGCCACCGGCGCCGACGCCACCGCGGAAATCAAACGAACCATGGAAAAACCGCCGCATGTGTTGGTCGTCACCAACTATGACACCGACGCCGATATTCTGGGTGCCATCGAGGCCGGGGCACTCGGCTATCTACTCAAGGACGCCCCACCGGAGGAGCTCTTAGCAGCAGTACGTTCCGCCGCCGAGGGAGATTCCACCCTGTCGCCCACGGTGGCGAACCGGCTCATGACTCGGGTGCGTACTCCCCGGACCTCGCTCACTCCCCGGGAGCTGGAGGTTTTAAAGCTGGTGGCGTCGGGGTCATCGAACCGGGAGATTGGGCGGGCCTTATTGTTGTCGGAGGCCACGGTGAAAAGCCACCTGGTGCACATTTACGACAAGCTGGGGGTGCGGTCGCGGACGTCGGCGGTGGCGGCAGCCCGGAAACAGGGCGTACTGTAGGCATACCGACGCCGAGGCACCGAGGCGCCAGGACATCAGGGCACCAGCCAGGCCGGAACACTTAAGCGCTGATTAACTTTACTTAAGCAATTATTTAGATTTCTTAAATATAGCTAATTAGCGCTTCGATATATTAATTGGTGTTTGCGGCCAAATAATCGTCGATTAATTTCCGGGAAAGTTTTCCACGTACCGCGACCTCATATCCTCGGGCTTGGGCCCATTCCCGCACGTCTTTTGCATTATACTTTTGATTCGGCAGGTGCCGGGCACTTATAGATTCCGGGCGGGCTTTATCAATGAACTCCACAATAGCATTGCGGAATTTTTCGCAATTCTCCTTGGAGACATCCATGACGTAGCTGGATCCGTCAATGCTGAACCGGATAACATGCACATCTGTTTCCTGAAGCGGCTTGTCATCCAAGTCGTCATATATCTGGGTTATTTCGCGCCGGGCCATGCGAATCACCTTTCTAATACCTATGAATTAGTCAATACTTCACTAAAAATATTTCCTACTTGGCCTAAATGGTGGGTAGGTAGGAGATATGAATTTGTCAGCAACCATAAAAAGCTACACGGCAATTCCTTGCTATTAGTATAGATAAAGATTCAATAAATGCAATACACGACATGGAATATCGGCCTATTTATGGAGTTTGGTTTAATCCTTAATTGCGTGCAGCGAATCTGATATGAGGAAGATGTGTTGGTTCTTGTATGATTCTTGGATCATTCTTGTGTGGCTCTTATCGCATTCTTGCGCAATCCATTCCGGCCGTAAAATGATGAATATAATTATTTTGACCTGAAAATATAAGAAATTATTTATCTATTCCCGGCGGGTTGATAACAATTTTAACCGAATAAATCAGGGAAAAATAAAAAACTTGTCTGTTGCTGAAACCCATGAGTTTCGCCACAGACAAGTGAAGAGAATTACGGTTTATCGGAGAACTATAGGAGCCGGGCTAATACTTCTTTGTTTAATTCGTCCAAATCCGCAGAAATAGTCCGGTGCGCGCGTTTCCGCTGGTCTGGGCTCATCCGATCAGCGTTCTCCACGGCGGTCCGCAAGGCTTGCAGGCGTTCAACAACATCGGTTTGAAAACCTTGCGGCAGCTTATAGGTGGCCAGTGACTTTTCCATCCCCGTGATTCGGGCCTTCAAATCCGCCCCCGGGCCGGAATGCTGCGCCAACTCGTCCACTGATACGCCCAACTGCTGGGCACGGGATTTCGTGTTCGCGTCACGCACCATCACCACCGCTTTATACACCAGTGGTAGAAGCAGCGGCGCCATGGCCCGGATCGCAGCCGAATACCGCAGCACCTTGCCGGAATTCAGGCGGCCCTTGCGCAGCCGCTGCAATTCCGCAGTGGCCATTTTTTCCCGATGCTTGCGTTGTGCCTTGAGGAGCTTGCTCTCGTTCTTGAGCAGTTTTTTCTCCTCAGCGGCCAGCAGCTTCGATCGGCGGAGTTCCAATTGGGCGGCCGACTTGATTTCCTGCCGGGCCCGCGCCTGGGCGGCCTTGACCTCGATCTTTGTTTGGGCACGCCGTTTCAAAATGGTTTTTAATAGTCCCATGGGTTTCGATAAGCTCCTTGCTCGTAAGACATCAATTCCACACTACATTGCTTCCTAGCTTAGGCTTTCATAGTTGTGGAGGAAGATATCATGTTGTTGCAACCATCCGATCTTGTTGGCTGCCGCTACCGGTTGTCGCAGAAGCAGCGGCACCCCGATATCCCCCCGACCGACACGACGTATGCTCGCCGCCGACGCCTGACGCTCGCTCGTCGTCAAGCAACCGCGTTACTGCCCACCCACCCGCAGCGAGGCGATAAAAAACTCTTCCACCGCGTCGATCTGGGCACGCTTGACGACGCCGAAGACCGCTGGTTTGCCACGCTCGAAGCCCTGGCCGCCCAGGCAACCATCATCACCGACGCCATGCTGCACACCACCTGCGGTGGGCATGCCTTCGCCGTGCCTATCGACGCCCTCGTCCGCCGGCCCGACGGCAACTACATGCCGGTGCTCATCACCAACCACCGCATCATCCGCCCCGATCCCAACCGCAGCATCCAGGTCATGAGCACTCGCAGGCTGGGCTTGGGAACCCCAAACATTGGGCACTACCGGCTGAAACACCACTCCGCCGACTCGTTCACCCTGGCGCTCGCCAACCACGCCCTGGCCGATGTTGGGCATGCCGCCCAGCGTGGCATCCTCATCGGCCAAGACCCCGAAATCGCGGTCATTCTCGACACGGAACTGCTGGAACAGGGCCTGCAACTGGCCCTGAAACAGCCCATTCCCGCCCACGCGCACCGGGTGAAAGAATGCGGCACCTGCCGATTCTGGCCCCTCTGCGAGGCGGAACTGGTGGAACGCGATGACCTGAGTCTCCTCTTCGCCGGGGACAAGTCCGCCCAATACCAGCGGGAGGGGATCATTACCGTTGCCGACCTGGCCCAGGAACCCGCGGGGAACCCGGTCAACCCAGACATTATTTTGGCGCGAGCATTCCGGCGCGGCAGCCACCTAGTGAAACGCCGGCCAGAAACCACCGCCCCCAGCTTCGACCTGGAAATCGACATTGATGTCGAGGCCTACCTCGACCGGGGCGTATACCTGTGGGGTGCCTACGACGGCACCACCTATCATCCGTTCGCCACCTGGGACAATCTCGGCGGTCGCGCCGAGGCCGAAAACTTCGCCCGCTTCTGGACCTGGCTCACCAACACTCGCCGCGCCGCCCATGCGGCCGGGAAAACGGTGGGCGTGTTTTGCTACTCCAACCATGGGGAGAATTATTGGCTTCTGTCGTCCGCCCGCAAGTTTGAGACGGAGTTTTCGGATATTGCCGGCCTGCCGTCGATGGCAGAGGTGCGGCGGTTTATTGCTTCCCCGGAATGGTTAGATGTGTTTGCGTTGGTGCGGCGGGAGCTCTTGGGGACGCGGGGGCTGGGGTTGAAGATAGTGGCCCGGGCGACCGGGTTTTCCTGGGATGAGCAGGATGTGGATGGCGAGGCCAGCATTGGCCTGTATTTGGCTGGGACGCCGGCCGCCCGGGCGGCATTGCTGAGCTATAACGGTGATGATTGTCGCGCCACGGCCGCGGTGCGGCGGTTTTTGGCGGCTGGTGCGCCCGGGTTGCCGAGCATGGCAGATTTTGCCTAACGGTGCCGGTTGCCTAGTTGCAGGGGATACCAGTGGAGTGGCGGGGGCAATAGCCGCCGGGGTTTTTGTCTAGGTATTGTTGGTGTTCGGCCTCTGCGAGATAGAATGTGCCGGCGGGCGTGTCGATGAGGGGCATGACTTCGGTGGTGATGTCACCGTAGCCGGCGTCGGTGAGTTTGGTTTGGTAGTGTTCGACGAGTCGGCGGGCGATTTCGAGTTGTTCCGGGGTGGTGGTGTAGATTGCGGAGCGGTATTGGGTGCCAACGTCGTTGCCTTGGCGGAAGCCTTGGGTGGGGTCGTGGGCTTCGAGTACTTTCACGATTAACTGTTCGGTCGTGATTTTTTGGGGGTCGTAGACGACTTGAACTACTTCGGCGTGGTTGGTGCGGCCGGTGCATACCTCCCGGTAGGTGGGGTTTTGAGTGACGCCGCCCGCGTAGCCGGCTGCGGTGGATTCCACGCCGGGGGTTTTCCATAAGAGTTTTTCGGCGCCCCAGAAGCAGCCGAGGCCAACGTAGAGGGTTTCTTGGGTGTCCTTCCATGGTCCGGTGATAGGGGTTCCCAGGACCGCGTGCGGGGCGGGGTGGGGGAGCACCGGATGAATGCTGCCCTTGAGTGCTTTTGCGACGCTCACAAGTTGTGCTGGTTTACCGAATAACAAATCCATAATGATGGCCCTCTTCTGGTGATGTGTTTCAGGCATGTTCGTGGTGAGCATGGTGAATGGGTGAACTATTGATGGATAATTTGATTGTTATAATTATTGACTCTATATACCCTATTAACGATACTGGGACGGATTTGATTCCCATTGTGACAGAATACGCATAAAAGGGGCCGATATGACGTGCGGAACGCATGATTATTGTGCGTGATGTCGGTCGGTTGGGATGATTATTTGCTGCTGAGACGTTGCAATATAACAGATTTGCCCTATCATGGCTAGAAACACCCATTAGGAAAGGATCATAGTTTTTATGGCCAAGAAATACGTACTTCCCGAGCTCCCTTACGCCTATGATGCGCTGGAGCCCCACATTTCGGCGGAAATCATGGAGCTACACCACAGCAAGCACCACCAAAATTATGTCAATGGCGCCAACGCCGCCCTGGAGAAGCTGGAGGCCGCCCGCAAGGATGGTTCCATCGCGGCCGTCGTGACCGCACTGTCGAAGGATTTGGCGTTTAACCTGGGTGGACACACCAATCACTCCCTGTTCTGGGAGAATCTGGGCCCCAATGGTGGCGGCAAGCCTACCGGCGCATTGGCCGCAGCCATTGATGCGGATTTCGGTTCCTTTGAGGAGTTCCAGAAGCATTTCGCCGCCGCCGCCTTGGGGCTGCAGGGTTCCGGCTGGGCGGTGCTGGCCTACGACAAGATCGGCGAGCGGCTCGTTATTGAGCAGATGACCGACCAGCAGGGCAACCTGTCTATCGACCTGGTGCCATTGTTGCTGCTCGACATGTGGGAGCACGCTTTCTACCTCCAGTACAAGAACGTGAAGGCGGACTATGTTGCCGCCGTGTGGAACGTGTTCAACTGGGATGAGGTTGCTGCCCGCTACGCCGCCGCGGTGAAGTAACTTTCACTCACGCCACTGCCCTCACTGGGTGGTGGCATTTTTGCTGTCGGTGTTTCCCCGTCGGCCGCGATGGTTATAGTAGTTGTGCGTTAAAAACCCCGTCGATAAGCAGGCAGCGAGGAGACACCATGAACCGCCTGGCCAAAACCGCCTGGCACCGTAAGGCCAGCAAACCCGTCACTGTGTGGATGGCCGCATTAGTGCTCATCAGCCTTGTGCATTGGGCGCTACCGAATTACCGGTGGGTGCTGATCCACATGTTTACGCTGGGGATTGTCACCAACTCCATTATGTTGTGGTCGCAGCATTTCACGGAGAAATTCCTGCACCACCAGCTCCCCGAGGAGACCCGACCGTGGCAGTTGCGGCGGTTTGCCATTTTGAACGTTGGGATCCTGCTGATTATCACCGGCCAGCTCACCAAGAACATGTTTGCCCAGCACTGGCATGTTACCGCCGTGGGCGCCACCGTGGTGGGCGGGTCGCTTGCCTTCCACGCCGGCTATCTGGGGCGGCAATACTTGCAGGCCAAGCGCGGTCAGCGGTACGCCCCGAGTGTGATTGCCTATATTTGTTCCGCCTGCTGTCTGCCGTTGGGGGCGTTGGCTGGTGCGGCGCTGGCGGCGGGCTTCCCCAATCCGTGGCAGGAGCGGCTGCTGCTCACCCACCTGATTCTCAATATTTTGGGGTTCGTGGGGTTTGCCGCTATCGGCTCGCTCATGCTGCTTTTTCCCGCGATATGGCGCACCCAGGCCCACTATGAGCGCGCACCGTTGACCTTTGCCCTCATGAGCATTGGTTTGACGACGGCCGCAGGTGGGGCACTCTTCGGCCAGGGGCTGATTGTGGCCGGTGGGCTGGTCGCCTACCTCATTGGGATTATCATCCCGATTATGAGCTGGGGGGCGTGTGTCGTCACCGTGCTGCGTGATCCCCGGGATCGCGTCACGTTTGCCGCGGTGTCGGTCGCCGCCGCCCCATTGTGGCTGTGCGGCACCCTGATTGTGCTGGCCTATCGGGCCGCCACAGACTTGGGTACCACCGCCATTTCCCTTCCCACCATGCCATTCCTCATTGGGTTTGCCGCCCAACTCCTCATCGGGGTGATGAGTAATATCCTGCCCAGCAATATTGGTGGTGGCCCCAAAGCCACCCGCACCGGCATGCTTGTCTACGATCGGGCCGGCCTATTCCGGGCCACCTTGGTGAATGTGGGCCTGGCCTGCTGGTTATACACCGAAAATTCGTGGCTGCGGGTGGTGTTGTCCATCCTGGCCATGGGGTCGCTGGCGGTCTTCTTGGTGCTCACCCCGTTTGCGGTACGTGCCCAATTGGGGGTTATCCGTAAGACTCGGGAGCCGCTCCCGCTGGCGGAGAAGCCGAAAACCAACCAGATCACGGCGGCCCTAGCGGTGTTGGCGCTGGTGATCGCCTCGTTCGGTGGTTTGGTCGATGGGGGTTCCGGCGGGTCCTCCGGGGTAGTTACCGCCGGCGGCACCGGGAAGACCACCGAAGTGGCGTTGGACATGAAGGGGCTGCGGTTCAGCCCGGATGTGATTACCGTGCCTGCCGGAAACCAATTGGTGTTGACCGTGCACAATAGCGACACCATGGCCCACGACCTGAAGTTCGACAATGGGGCGCATACCGGCCGCATGAATCCGGGCGAGCAGAAACGCCTGGAGGTTGGGGTGATTAGCACCGACATGGCCGGCTGGTGCACCATTGCGGGGCATCGGGCCCAGGGGATGGAAATGACGGTCAAGGCCGACACCAGCGGCGGCAGCGGTAGTAGCAGTAGCGGCAGTAATGGCAGTAATGGCGGCGGGGCGGATACCGCTAAGCCAACCTCGGCGCATAAGCCCACCCATCCGATTCAAAACGGCACCGATGACAGCCTCGAACCCATTACGGAGCGTTAAGCAGCTCTGATAGATCCCGGATGGTGGGATACCGTGGGTCGGTGGTGCCGGTGCCTGCGTGGTCGACGTGGATTGCCGCGATGCCGGCGGCGATGGGGGCCAAGACATCGTTGGGGAGGGTGTCGCCCACCATGATGGTGTCCGCCGGAGCGGTACCCACGATGTCGAGGGCGCGGGTATAAAACTCTGGGTTGGGTTTGGCGGCTTCCATTTCGACCGCGGCCAACATGATAAGCCGATCGTCCCATAGGCCGGTGGTCCGAAGTTTCGTGGTTTGTAGGCTGGCGGCGCCATTTGTTGCAATCCCAACTAATTGTCCACAATCGAAACATTGTTCGAGTACCTCGGCGGCGCCTGAAAATGGCTGCATAGAAGCTATATATTGGTGCAAAAACCCGTCAAAGAGCTGCAGAGCCGCCGTCTCGGATAACTTTGGTTCATGCAAGTATTCCCGCACCCGAGCCGCCCGCTGCCCCGAATGGGTCAGCTTGCCGTGTTCATAGGCCAAAAACCACTGTTGTTCCAAGGCCTGCCACCGTGCCGGGTCGGGGGGAATTCCCAGCTCCTGGCTCCAGGCTATAACGCCTGCTCGGGCTGCATTGCTGTGGTCGACAAGTGTCCCATCGAGGTCAAAAAGCACTGTGCGATACGAGTTCAACATGGGTCATTAGTGTAGTCTTTGTGACGCCAATTACAGGGATGGGGGTGGGGTTGACAAACCGCAACAGTTCCGCAACCACAGGAATGAGTTATCAGACATGTTCAATGCAACCGAAAAAATCAGATCATTTATAGGAGAAAAAGTTTGAGCGGAATAATAATAAGGCCACGCAACACTGTTCTGTCCCTGGTGATTGGTGTTGCGTGGCCGTTGGTTGGGCGTCGACAGGCGCGGCTAAATCTGTTGGGGGTCGATAACTGGGTGCGGCACTTCGAACATGGTGCCGAATGTTTGCATTTGTTGATTGAGCGCCTGAATCGCCTGGGAACTGCGCACGTGCTCGCCAATGTGGGCCTCGTCTTCGGCAGTGAACATGGTGCCGGCTAAGTCGAAGGTTTCCATGAGCATGAGCCGCATGACAAGCGGTGCCGCGGGTACATCCACCTCATAGAGCAACTGGACGGTAGCATCATCGTTGTCGAGCTTGACCTGGAAATTTACATCCCGCTCCGTGGCGGGCTCGGTTCTCTGAATGCCACCAGTCGCCGGCTGATAGATCGCGGGCGTCGCGGCTTCAGCAAGCAACCAAGTGAGCGTGGGCGTGCCATATTTAGATTGGAGAAAACTCATTTTGGGCTCCATTGTTGTGATGATTACCACCTCCATGGTAGTGGCACCTGCTCAAAGGTATCCATGCGAAATATCGCACATATGCACGTTTGGGGGCATGTAGATATGGTGCTACCGGGGCTTTTCGACGATCGGCGTGTCGGTCCCAAATCTCTGTGGAACCTGACATATTGTTATTAGCAATGGCGTTAAGATCACAAGCATATAACAAATGATTTCTGAACCTAACTAAAAGATGTTAGGCGCATAAGCATGCTTGCCGAAAAGTAAATCCTACGTATATCAAATATGCCATTTCCCCTCAGTAACCACGATTTTATTCATGATATTTTGCTTAGCGGGGGTAGTGGGGGTTTTAGCTAAAGGTTTACTGATGTCTTCTTATCTTATAGGCAGCGCCAGTCAGAAGAACTGATGAGGTGTTTTTTGTATAACCTAGAGCTTTGCCGTTTAATGACAATTAAATTCATTAGTAAGGAAAAGGGTGATGAGTCCACTAACCTAAGAAGCTCAAGTCGTGTTCTACCCCCGGTACAATTTTTCAAACAAAATTACTATTGATGCAATGTTCGAATGACTTAGCAATGAATAAAACCCAATTGAACTCATAGTTTACTGAATTAGATTTTTAGCAAATGTGCTATTCAAACATTCTCTCTAATTTATTCTGATTTAACACTCAGTCGACCAGATATGATAGCTTGCAGCCAGTTGGTTGATAGGCCAATGCGGGTTACCGCCAGACCTGTCAACAAATTTTGGATTGATCACAATCGAAAGCTTGGTCATCGTGATACAATTGTTATTTTCAATAGTATTGGGAGTATGTATCCCGAAGACCTCAACCCGGACACTAAAGGAACAATGAACAGACTCAACGGTAAAGTTACTGCTAAATTCATGGCCGCTAGCGCTTCCGTCATCGTCGGAATCAGCGCTATGCAACCCGCAGCAGCACAGGAAATCTCCATCCCAGATGAACTCAATAACCTCCTTGACCAGCATGGAGCCACCACGGACATCTGGAACAGTGGGGCTCAGCTTCCCGTCAATATTCCGGACATCCCACTGGACTCCTCCTCCGACATTCTCAACCAATTGACCGGTGAAGCGAACAAGGCGATAAACTCCGTTCCCGAGGTTCAGGTGCCGGCGCTTCCTGCCGTCCCCGAAGTCCCGGCTACACCCCAAATTGGTGGATATAACGCGGGCGAAGTCATTGGCCGCACCATCGCCGAGATCAATGCCTATCGGGCCCAAAATGGTCTACCCATGGTGAACCAAACCCCGGCCGCCCAGGCCTCCGCCCAGGGCTATGCCGACTTTATGTTGGGGCAAAACATCGGCAACTTCAGCGGTACCCCTAATGGCTACCACCACGACCCCACCTGCAACTGCTGGGAAAACCTGCTTTGGGGCTACAACAACCCTGACGCCATGTACCATCCCTTCAACTACTGGCGGAACTCTCCCGGCCACAACGCCAACCTGTTGGCCCACGGGCCAACCAGCATCGGCGTTGGCGTAGCACACGACGCCGCTACCGGCCACTTCTTCGCCGTCATGCGGATGTTCTAACCGGGAATCATGATGCCGTTACGGTAGCCCAGCGTCAGAAACGCGGTAACGCTGGGCTACCATGACAGCTACCTGTTTCCGGAAAGACTTGGTTGGTCTTCCTGCCGGTTTCGCTCTCGGGTCGTGAAGCCTACCTGGAACTCCACGATACCGGCGACCAGCAGCCCAACCGCACTCAAAGCCACCATCGTCGACATCATGCCAGAGGAGTCGAATGCCACCAATCCGAGAATGATAGCCACCGCTAGCACGCACAATAAGCTAGCAAACAACATCGTAGTGCGAAACCGATACTCTGAATGCACCAGCTGCGGTTGCCGAAGAACGGACATGAACGACCGAAACCTCTTTTCTTGTGTGGAGTTTTCATGGAAGAGAAGAGCACCCCCAGTACTAGGTACTGAGAGTGCTATGGTCGGGATAACAGGATTTGAACCTGCGACCCCTTCGTCCCGAACGAAGTGCGCTACCAAGCTGCGCCATATCCCGTCGAAAAGCAATGCTAGTCGGCAAACTACTCTCGTGCCAAATCCGGCTTCTCAACGAGGGAAATCAGCGTTGCTGACGGGCGGCAAAACAGCCGCACTGGTGCAAACTTAGACGTTCCCAAACCATTACTGACATGCAACATCATGCCATCGAACTCGTGCAGTCCCCACGCGCGGACCCGGTCGATACCACAATTCGTCACCAATGTCTTCCCTCCAGGCAAACAAATCTGCCCCCCATGGGTATGCCCACATAACGCCAATTGGTAACCATCGGCGGCAAACTGAGCAAGCACCCGTGGCTCTGGGGAATGCGCCAACGCCAACCGCAGATCCGCCTCTGCATTCGGCGCCCCCGACACCTGGCCATAGTCATCCAAATCATGATGCGGATCATCCACGCCGGTGGCCGCAATCCGCACCGAACCCACCTTAAACTCCAGCCGCCGATGCGTGGCATCCTGCCATCCGTGCTCAATAAACGCCGCCCGCATGCCCCGCCACGGCAATTCCACCCGCGAAGCCTTCCGCTTTTTCCCCACCACATACGACAGCGGATTCACCACGGTCGGCGCGTAATAATCATTCGAACCAAACACAAACAAGCCCGGGCGCCGCATGAGCGGCCCCAAAGCCCGCAACGTGGCCGGCACCGCCTTCAGGTCCGACAAATTATCCCCAGTATTGACCACCAGATCCGGCTGCAACTGATCCAGGCTGGCCACCCACTCCTGTTTGGCCCGCTGCCCCGGCACCATATGCAGATCCGAAATATGCAGCAACCGGAACTCCCGCTTGCCCCGCAACGTACCAGGCGGCAATAACGGCAATTCTAAGCGTCGCAATTGGAACTGGTGGCATTCCCGTACCGCCCAGGCTGTTACCCCGGCAGCGGCCACGCTAGCGGTGATTGCGGTGATTCCAGCGATTCGGCCGATTCGGCGAAACCGGTCAGCGGCCGATGGAACGGCGTCGTCAAGCGTCAAAATTATTCCCACCCACGTAACAATACCGGAACGCATACAATAAAAAGCTATGAGTAACCTGCAAACACAAATCCGGGACGACATGAAAACCGCCATGAAAGCCCACGACAAACAACGCACCGGCACGCTCCGCATGTTCCTCGCCGCACTTACCGCCGAGGAAACTTCCGGCGCCCGACACAAGCTTGACGACGACGAGGTACTCAAAGTCCTCGCCCGCGAAATCAAAAAACGCAAAGAATCCGCCCAAGTCTACGCCGACGCCGGCCGCCAAGAACTTGCCGATCAGGAACTCGCCGAAGTAGCGGTCCTGGAGGAATACCAACCAACCCAACTCACCGACGACGAAGTAACCGCACTCGTCCAGGCCGCCATCACCGATGTGGCCGCCGGCGGTGACATCAGCATGAAACTCATGGGTCCGGTCATGCAGCAGGTAACAAAAACGGCCGCTGGCCGCGCCGATGGTAAGCGCCTGTCAGCGGCCGTTCGTGCGGCCTTGCAGTAGATAACCCCTATCCGGTGGGCTATCCACCACCGAAGAGCTTCTTCAACTCCTCGGCAATGTTATTAATATCGTTCTGCAGCTTATTCAGGTCTTCCTCATTCTGGTTGTCCTGATTAGCTGCCCCGCCGGTGCCATCCGACACCTGGAGCGTAACCTTACTGCCCCGGCGCAGCGGCGGATTAGCAATCACCTTCACCACTGTGCCCTTTGGCGCGCCATTCCCCGGCACCGCCTGTTTCTGCACGTCGTAACCCTCGGTGCGGAGTGTCACCTCAACCTCTTCAGCATTACGACCCTGATACTTCTGGCTCATCGCTTGGGTGCGACCCGAACTAAACTCCGAGCTTGGCGACGGCAACGACCCCGACTGGGCGCCCACCGCATTCGCGGCCTGGAACCAGGTCCGGGCGGGCTCATAACCACCGTAAATGTCGCCCCAACCGCACTGGCGGGCCGGGCTGGAACAAATCGGGGACGATGACGTGCCGTCGTTGAAAATATAGGTAGCGGCTGCAAACTTATCGTTAAAGCCCATGAATGCGGCCGACTCGTGCGCCTCGGTGGTGCCCGTCTTTGCGGACACCGGAACGCCCCAACCATTAGCCCGAGCGGCCTGAGCGGCGGTACCATTGCCCACCGCGTCGCCACTCAATGCGGCAGACAGGGCATAGGCCACATCCTCGTTCAACGCATTCTCACACGCCGGGGTGTCAATGAACACCTCTTTGCCCTTCTGGTCGGTCACCTTCTCGATCGGGGACGGTTCACACCACACCCCGCCCGAGGCAATCGACGCCGCAACATTCGACAACTCCAACCCATTCACCGCGGTCGGACCCAAGGTAAACGAACCCATATTGTGCTTCTTAATATGATCCGCAATGGATTCTTTCTCCCCATCCCAAGTGCCGGGCTTAGCATACGAACGCATACCCAACTTCACGGCCAAATCCACCACCGTAGGCACCGTCACCTGCTCAATCAGCTTCACGAACGTGGTGTTCGGCGACTGGGCCAACGCATCCTTGAGCGTCAGCGTGCCCGGATACGAACCAGCGTTCCGCACGCAATACAGGCCCTCTGGGCAGCCGGCCGCACCGCCGGAACCCATGCCGGCCACATTCACCTGTGCCGGCACCGCCAACGGCGTATTAATGCCATAGCCCTGATCCAGGGCGGCCGCCGCGGTGAAAACCTTAAACACCGAACCTGCACCGTGGCCTACCAGGCTGGCGGTCTGCGGCAGCATCGTCTCGTACTTGTCCGCATCCAGGCCATACTTCCGCGACGACGTCATCGCCCGAATGTAGCGGGTTTCCTTACCCGGCTCCACCACGTTCATGATCTCCGCCACACCTTCGGTCTGCGGATCCACGTTACGGGTTACCGCCTCATGGGCGGCTTTCTGTACATCCGGATCCAAACTGGTGCGAATGGTGTACGAACCACGCTTAATATCATCCAGGCTCATGTTCTTGCTGTCCAAATACTTCAACACATAGTCGCAGAAGAAGCCCTTATCGTCGGCGGTAATGCAGCCATTATCAATCTGCTGCGGCTCATCAAGTACCCCCAGCGGCTCCTTCTTGTATTTGTCGGCATCCTCCTGGGAAATCTTCCCCAGCCGGGCCATCTCGTCCAACACGGTACTGCGACGCTCCTTCACCCCCTCCTCATTGGTATAGGGGTTCAGCACACTTGATGATTGCACCATGCCCGCCAACATGGCGGACTGTGGCACATTCAATTCCTTCGCGTGCTTACCAAAATAAACCCGGGCTGCGGCCTCTATGCCATAGGCGTGATTGCCGAACGGCACCAAGTTGAGATACCGGGTCAGCACCTCATCCTTGGAAAGCATTTTGTCGATAGCCGACGCCATTCGCATCTCCCGTAACTTCCGAGGAATCGACTGCTCGGTCGCAGCCTGCCGCTCCTCATCGGTGCGGGCGGTGGCCAACAGTAGATAGTTCTTCACATACTGCTGATCCAGGGTGGACGCACCCTGCTCCACCCCGCCGGCCACAAAGTTCGTCAATACGGCACGGATATTGCCTTGGATATCGACACCTTTATGTTCGTAGAAGCGACGGTCCTCAATAGAGACGATGGCGTCCTTCATCGCCTGCGGGATATCCTCCGACTTAATCTCATACCGACGCTGGCCAAACACCCAAGCAAAGGGCGTGCCGTTTTTATCGGTGATCGTCGTGACGCCAGGAGTGGCGCCTTCGGTAAGATCTTGCAGGTTAGACTGCATCGTTTCGTTCGTGCGTTTAGCCGCAACGCCGCCTAAAGCGGCCATAGGCGTGAGCGCAACAGCGGCCGTCAAACCGACGGCGACTGCTGCGCCAATAATCTGTGACAAGGGTTTCCATACAGGCACCCTTAATACACTAGCGATTATCGGGCATAGGGGGGAATAACCAATCACCCCTCAATGTGTGATGCATTCGACTTGGGATATTTCGTGTGAATACACTTACATACGTTCGGATGTGTAAAACTGCCGGATATCACATGTAACAATCCTTAATTAGCCAGGAGGAACTACGATGTCCGCACCTCGGGGAAGCGAGATAACGCGCAATCCTTTCCTAACTAGCCCGGAGGGTGTGAATACTGAGCGCGGTGAATGGGTCATGCAGGCTAATTGCCGAAACGGTGATCCTGATGCTTTATTTGTTCGTGGCGCAGCCCAGCGTCGGGCCGCCGTCATTTGCCGTCAATGCCCGGTCATAGTGCAATGCCGGGCGGATGCGCTAGATAATAAGGTGGAATTCGGGGTGTGGGGTGGGCTTACCGAGCGCCAGCGCCGGGCCCTACTGCGGAAAAATCCCCACATTACGTCGTGGGCAGAATATTTAGCCAATGGGGGAGAGCTCGTCGGCATATAACAACTTACTGTTAGATCAGTCACGCTGAGAGCTTTTCGACGGGTGATATTGTCCGGTATGGTAGGTGCATGAAGAAATGGGAATATGCTACTGTACCGCTACTAGTTCACGCCACTAAACAAATTTTGGACACGTGGGGTGAAGACGGTTGGGAGCTCGTCACGGTCGTGCCGGGTATGAATCCGGAAAACGTGGTGGCCTACCTCAAGCGGGAGGTTGCCGAATGACCGTTCTCGAACGCTTGAGCGAATTAGGTATTACCCTGCCGGCGGTGGCCGCACCCGTGGCCGCCTATGTGCCGGCCATTCGGGTAGGAGACCAGGTGTGGACCTCGGGTCAGCTCCCATTTGTGGATGGCAAACTACCGGCCGTCGGCAAGCTTGGGGCGGATATCACTGTCGAACAAGGGGCCGACTATGCCCGCCAAGCCGCACTCAACGCATTGGCCGCCGTCGACGCACTTGTTGGCATTAATAATGTCAAACGGGTGCTGAAAATTGTGGGCTTTGTGGCATCCGCCGATGGTTTTGCGGAACAACCTGCCGTCGTCAATGGTGCCTCCAACCTTATTGGGGAAATTTTTGGCGAAGCCGGAGCTCATGCGCGGTCGGCTGTTGGGGTTGCTGAACTGCCGCTATCGTCACCAGTAGAAATAGAAATAATCGTTGAGGTTTAGCCAATTTTGATAGTGTAAACAGCTTTTCATGGCTAAGCTTTAACACATGGAGCATCCAGCCTACAGTCAACTACGACCGGTAACCCCCTCAGCATCCGTCGTGTTATGTCCCAACCCCGGCTACAGCTCCCTCGAAGGCACAAATTCGTGGGTGATACGGGCACCAGAAGACACACACAGCATAGTGATCGACCCCGGCCCCACCGATGAAGGACACCTCAATGTGCTGAATAATAAAGCATCAGAGGTCGGACTCATTCTACTCACCCACCGCCACCACGACCACGCCGATGGGGCCCACCGGTTTCGGCAACTCACCGGAGCTTCTGTGCGGGCCTGGGACCCCGCCTACTGTATTGGGGCGGAGCGGCTCACCAATGGGGAAATCATCAGTCTTGAAGACGTCACCCCCCAAATCGAAGTTGTTTATACCCCCGGCCACACGAGTGATTCCGTGTGCTTTTTCATTTGGTCCGGCGTGCCCCACGAATCTACCCTCGAAGGCATCGTCACCGGCGACACCATTGCCGGCCGCCACACCACTATGATCTCCGAAACCGACGGCGACCTGGGCCTGTATTTAAAAACCCTGGCGCTCTTAGAAGAACGCGGCTCCGGCGTGAAACTCCTCCCCGGTCACGGCCCCGACGGTTTCGACGTGGCCAGTTTCGCCCACTGGTATATCGAACGCCGCCAGCAACGCCTCACCCAACTCAAGGCTGCCCAGGCCAAACTCGGCCCCGACGCTTCGCTCAAAGAGCTTATCGACGAAATCTACGACGACGTCGACCCGGTACTTCGGGGAGCCGCCGAACAATCCACCCGGGTGGCGCTGCGCTACCTGGCCGAATAGTGGCCCAAAACCCCACAGCACATTCATCCATGACTGTGGGGTGAGGGTAGGGTGAAAAAACTTTTTGTTACCGGGCGCGCTTGGCCAAATGCTCCGTATCAATAATGAGAACCGATTTGCCTTCCAGGCGGATCCAACCCCGATATGCGAAGGTTGCGAGTGCCTTATTGACGGTTTCCCGCGAGGCCCCCACCAATTGGGCAATCTCCTCCTGGGTCAAATCATGATTCACCCGCAGGGCACCGCCTTCTTGGGTGCCAAATCGATTGGCCAACTGCAATAAGGTTTTTGCCACCCGGCCGGGTACATCCGTGAAAATCAAATCCGCCAATGCCGAATTTGTGCGGCGTAATCGGCGGGCCAGCACCCGCAAGAGTTGCTCCGAAATTTCGGGATGGTCG
This sequence comes from Corynebacterium matruchotii, assembly GCF_011612265.2. NCBI lineage: Bacteria > Bacillati > Actinomycetota > Actinomycetes > Mycobacteriales > Corynebacteriaceae > Corynebacterium > Corynebacterium matruchotii. The sequence goes on from NZ_CP050134.2 coordinate 2,839,705, forward strand.
GCAATCCACTTGCGGAGCATCTCCGAATTCATGGTTGCGGCATGCACCTCGGTCACGCACACTGCTGATGAAGTGCGGGGGCCCGGGTCGAAAATGGATAGCTCCCCAAACATGTCGGATGGGCCCATGACTGTGAGCAGGTTTTCCCGGCCGTCGGGGGCATGACGCGCCAGCTTCACCTTGCCGGCCGTAATGATGTACAGGCGATCACCGGGTTCGCCCTCCTCAAAGATGGTGGCGCCGCGCGGATATCTGACGGACTCTAAATCCTCAATCAGATTGGTGACGGCTACCGGGTCGACGCCTTGGAAAATCCCTGCGCGAGATAGGATGTCATGCACGCCTTCCACGTCTTAGCACTCCTCATACATGTAATAAGTTGGTATCTACTGCCCACAACTCTACTATGTCTTACGTCACTTTCGCACCCCAAAAAAAAGCTGTGTCACAAAAGTGTCAAATGAGGGGCCCCAAAGGGGGTATTAACCTTGCGTTTCCGAGACTTGAGGCACTGCCCCGGCGGGTACCGTCGACAAGTTTACATCGAGCGGCTCTATCAAATCGGGAAACACCACGGCCCGCTCTAACCAGTCCATCACCATCGGGAATATCGCAATCACGATGGGAATTACAAACACCAAAAGGATTGACATACCCTAAACCATAACCCGATGAGAAGGATATTATGACAACTAAGGCCGTCATCACTATGTCACGCACCCCCTCCCCAATAGGCAATCGCCACCCCATGCCAACAATAGGAATCCTGCTAATAGATCAGCGTGCTACCCCCAAACTGGCAGAAGCGGGTCGGCCTACTGGTTACTGAACTCATGCGAAAAACCATCATTATCTCCACCGCGGGGTTCCTCCTCATATTGGCGGTCCTCATTACCATGATGCTCACCCCCCGCGACACCCAATCCCAATCGGCTACCGCGGAGGCGGAGACGCAGCAGCCCATAGCCGCCCGACCCTCCTGTCCCCCTATTGGGGAAATTGACTTGCCCTGCCTCGGGGCGGAACGTAACAACCAGGGCAAAGACATCACGGTCGTCAACCTGTGGGCGTGGTGGTGCGTGCCCTGCCGTACCGAACTGCCCCTCATGCAGCAGTTGGCTGCCGAAAATCCCCAATGGGCGGTTGTGGGGGTGCACGCCGACCAGGATGCCGCCCGGGGCGCCCAACTGCTCACCGACCTGGGCATTGACCTCCCCAGCTACCAAGACGACACCAATGCCTTCGCCGGCAAGCTCGGTTTGCCCAGTGTGGTGCCAATAACCGTTGTATTCCGTGGGTCAGAAAAACTAGGGGTCATTCCCCGGGCTTTCACTCATTACAATGATCTCGCCACTGCTATTGGGGAAATGGTGAACCAATGACACACAAACAACAGCGACCAGACCAGCCCGGAACCAACATTATGTTGCGGCCCGAGGACTCCCCCCAATGGCTCACTCCCCTTATTGGGGAAATCAGGTCGGGGGAGGTTGACGGAACGTTGCGTCGTAAAGCGGGGTTGAGCGCCGACAGCGGGCCCAAAAAAGCCGCGGTGCTCATGCTTTTCGACGGCCAAACCACCCCCACGCTTCCCGATGACGCAACCATCTTGCTCACCCATCGGTCGCCAACAATGCGATCCCACTCCGGGCAAATCGCATTCCCTGGCGGGCGCGTCGACGCCACCGACATCAACCCGGTCGACACCGCTCTCCGCGAAGCCTGGGAAGAAACCGGCCTCGACCGCACCAAAGTCACCCCTCTCGCCCAATTGGGGAAAATCTTCATTCAAGCCAGCGGCTATCCGGTCTACCCCATCCTCGCCTATTGGGGAAAACCCGGGTTGCACGACAACGTGCGGGTGGTGAGCCCCAATGAGGCAGACGAAGTTTTTGCCGCCCCTATTGGGGAACTACGGGACCCCATGAACCGTTTTACTGTTAGTCGCGGCGCATGGAACGGTCCCGCGTTTCGATTCAACGACTATGTTATTTGGGGTTTCACCAGCAATATACTCGATGCACTCATTGCCCATGCCGGCTGGGAACTCGAATGGGATCGAGAGAAGCACTACGATTTAGCGCAGACACTCGCGGCATCGCGAAATAACGAACGACATTTTTAAGGAAAAGTGAGGTAGCAATCAGGATGGGCAGCGTTAGTACATCGAGCCTCATCGTTGATGGCTTCATCATTTTGGTGGTCGGTTTTGCGATCTACGCTGGCTGGCGGCAGGGCGCCTTCGCCTCAGTCCTTTCCACCATTGGGGTGATAGCCGGACTGGTGTGTGGGGCAGCCTTCGCGCCCTTTGTCATGCAGCTAACAAATTCCGTTGCCATTCGGTTTCTGCTGGCGTTAGGGATCATCATCCTCCTGGTCGCTATTGGGAGTTTGGTGGGTGGATCCCTGGGGTCGTCGTTACGCGAACGTATACAACTGAGATCGTCGTTGATTATTGACTCGGTGATTGGCGCGGTCTTCCAGGCGCTAGCGATGCTTATAGCCACATGGTTGGTGGCGATACCCCTGGTGGCGGGGTTGCCAGGTTCGGCCGCCAATGGCATTCGCAATTCGTTCATATTGGGGCGGGTGGATGCTGTCGCACCCTCAATGTTGGCGAATCTGCCCAGTCGGGTATCCGCCATGTTGTCCGATACTGGGTTGCCGCCGCTGATTTCCCCCTTTAGCACGTCGAAAAATGTGGCGGTGGATGCGCCCGCTATTGCGGTGGAAGACGTGGCGTTGGTTGAGCGTGTCCGCCCGTCTGTCATTCACGTTGTGGGGGAGTCACAAGCGTGTGGTCGCAGGCTCATGGGGTCCGGCTTCGTTGCGGATAAATAACATGTGATTACCAACGCGCATGTGGTTGCCGGCACGGAGGAAGTATGGCTCGATACCGTATTGGGGACTTTTAAGGCAGATGTGGTGTTTTATGATCCCCAATTGGATATTGCGGTGTTGCGTTCTGAGGAATTAACCATGGCGCCGCTCCAATGGGCCTCAGCGACTGCTGTCACGGGTGAAGACGCCATTGTTATGGGTTTCCCCAATAGTGGGCCGTTTGAGGCGGCTCCGGCGCGTATTAGCGAACGGTTGAAGATTGCGGGCCCCAATATTTATGCGACGGGTCGTGTGGAACGGGAAGCCTACACTGCCAGGGGCTCGATTCGTCAGGGAAATTCTGGTGGTCCAATGTTGAATTTGGACGGCCAGGTGTTGGGCGTGGTTTTTGGTGCTAGCGCGGACGAAAGCGATATTGGGTATGCATTAACGGCCGATGAGGTCAAGGAGGCTATCGGCAATATTGCGGCGTTGGATACACCGGTGGGTACGCAGGAGTGCGTGGTCCGTTAGTTGAGCGGGTACCAGTCGTGGTGGCATCCGAGGATATTTTGCGCATAGTTGAGGGCATTTTTGCTGTTCGCTCGGGATTTATTGCGGGTGATGGTGCCGTCGGGCATACGGTAGTAGACGGCCCCGGTTTCGGGGTCGGTGAAGACGTGCCCGTGTCGGGGTTTGTGGCGGTCATCATCGTTGGTGAGGTTGTGTTCGCGGCAGAGGGGGCAGAGGTTTTCGGGTTTGGTTTCGCCGCCGCGTGAGTAGGCGATGATGTGGTGGGTTTCGCAGCGTACTGCGGGGATGCGGCAGTGGGGGTTTTGGCAGATGAGGTGGGAGACGATGCTGATGAAGCGGTCGTCGGCGTCGGCGAGCCGCTTGACTTCCAATAGTTGTTGGGGGCGGGGGTTGCCGTCGGGGCCGTTGTAGCAGGCCACGGCGAAGCCGAATTCCGCGAGGCGGGCGTCGACAAGCTCGCGGATGTCGACACTTTCGCCGTCAGTGTTGGTGACGGTGCCGTCGTTATGTGACTGGATGTTGGCAATGGGCACAAGAAAGCACGGGCGTTGGCGTAGGTCGCGCGGGTTATTGGGGTTTTCGGTGGTCTCAACCTGCTCTAGGGTGGTCACGTCTATGCCGTGGAGGACCCGATCGGTGAGTGCCTTGGCTAACCCTTCTGACTTGTCGACGGCCTGGCCTTCCTGTACCCATTGTCTGCCTTGGGGCTCTAGGGAGTTCATAATGCGGGTGGCTACGTGGGATGGCAGCTTCATGATAATGTGCCGCATATTGTCGGCGTCCGCCAGTTCGGAGCAGCGCAGATACCATTTGCGCCGCCGATTGTAGCCAGCATTGAGTTCCCCAATGAGGGATTTGATGTGTTCCGCCAGCTCATCCACGGTGCAGTCGACGGCGGTTTTCATGAGGTCCAGGCGGAAGTCTCGCCGGTTGATGTCTGGGTTGGCGAGCTGCTTGTCGGTGCGGGAAATGAGCCGCAGTTTCGACACAGATAGCCGCAGCTTGGTGGCTTGTGCTAATTCTTCGGCGTCAAAAACCTTGGCGATTGCCCGGAGCATACTGACTTCTCGTTTGGCCACATCTAGCTGTGCCGCGAGTTCCCCAATGGTGAGTGAGGAGGATTTCACCTCAGCCAGCAACACGGCCCCCAATGGGGCAAGTTGTGTGAGGCGGCTGAGTACGGTTTCCATACTGTTAACGTTAGGGAGTTCCCAGGTGGTGGGCAAGATTTGCTGGGAATTTTCAGAATCATTTTCCCCAATACACGGAGAATTTGTGAATTTGGTAACAATTTCGGAGAAAATTGGAAATTTTGGCCCGAAAAAAAGTCCAACTAGTAGGGGGAGTCTGTCCCTTGGATGAAGCTACCCACAAACGTGGTGAACCCTTCAGGGTTTTCTAAGTGTGGGCGGAGCCTGGTGTCGGGGATGTGGGCGATTGTGGGTTGGGTGAGGCAGCGGTTGTGGGCGGCTCGGATGAGGGAGCGGGATTGGCGGGAGGCGTCGACAAGCATCATGGTGGGAACCTGCACTTTTGAGGTGGCCCATTTCACTGGTGGTATGGCGAGGGGGAGCCGAACTGTGCGGATGACTGCGGCGGCGGTGTTGGCGATCGCCAGGGCGGTGGCGCGTAGGTGAAGATTGTCGTGGTAGGCGGGGGAATGTTGGAATTGGAGGGTGGTGTTGCTGCGCAGGTCGCGGCGGATGAACCGGCCGCGGGTGCGCCAAAGGTTACGGACAAGCCAGCTGGGCAGCCGGAAGAGCCCCGATGTGATAAGGAGGGTGGTGAACAGCCAAGGATGGGTGAATGTGGCGCGCCGCATGTCAATGGGGTGGATGGCACCACAGCTGGTGATGGATGCCACATGGTCGGGGTAGCCGGTTGCCATGGTCCAAGCAAGGGTGGCGCCGGTACCCATGCCCACAATGTGGGCTTTGTCGTGGCCTAGGGTGCGGATGGCGCCGGCAATATCACCGCAAAGGTGCCGAAGGTCGTGCCCCATGGGTGGTTTGTCCGACATGCCATAGCCGCGGAGGTCGACGGCGATGGCATGGAGCCCTAAATTCCCCAATAGGGGAAGGACATCTTTGAAGTCGGCCCAGCAGGTGTAGGCGTCGTGAAGGAGGACGATTGCGGGGTCGGCTGGGTTGCCGGCGGTGGCCGCGTGGAGCCGCAGGCCACGGGTGTGCACCATGTCGTGGCGGAATTCGCCGTCGAGTGCGACCGCATTGGGGGAAAGATTGCGTCGCATGGTTATGGTGGGTTACCGATCGGTGCTGCGCGCGTTGAGGGCGGCTTCGGCGTTGCCGGGTCGGAGGGCGCGGAGTTCGGCAACGGATTCGATGGTTTTCTTTGGCGCCTTGATTTGTTTGACTTTCCGGAACCCAATGAACGCCAGGAGGGCCGCGAAGAGCAGCATGGCGAAGAAGATAATAAGGTAGGCGGCCCAGGCCCACAGCCAAATTTTCAGCACCTCGGCAAGTGCGAAGAAGAAGAAAAATGAGCTGTAAAGCGCGATCACTCCGGCCACGGTGAACAGGCCGCCGCCGATGGCGCCTTTTTTGGCCTCCACCTGGATTTCGGCTTTGGCCAGTTCGATTTCGGCACGCATGAGTGAGGAGATTTGTTCGGTGGCGTTCGAAACGAGTTCCCCAATGGAGCCTTTGGTGTTAGTGTCTACGTCGGAAAGCGGAATGGAGTTGACCTGGGGTTTTTTCGCGCCGGTGAACATTCCTTCGTCGTTACTCACGTGGGTTTTCCTTCCAGAGTATTTTTTAGTCACTGCCAATGGTGCCATGAATTGCCCTGAAACGTGAATTAGTTGCGTGGATTGTTGCTGATTCTTTGTTTTTTCTCTATTGTTACGACGCATTATGGATCCGCTCGCCCATATTGCCGCCCATCCCACGATTGCTTCGCTTATCGACGCCGCCACCGCCAACCTTCAGGCCCTCCACCGGCACCCCGCCACCGCGCGGGGCTCGGGGGTGACGAGCTCCGAGGGGGTGCTTCGCGGCGCCCGGCTGGCCGCCCTCTTGGGGAATGCGCCGGAAACACAGCTGGTCGACGCCTATAGCGTTTTGGCCCCGGATGTTCGGGAGCAAACGGCCCGCACGTTTATCAAGGCCCCGCTGCAGGTGTTGGCGCGGCTGGATGTGCTGGTGGGCGGTTCCGGCCGGCCTCGTGATGGGCGGGCTGCCGGCCGGTTGGCCCTATTGGGGAGGATTGTGGCTGCCGGGCCGCACCAGGCGGTGATCCCGGCGGTGGTGCAGGGGGAGATCATTGCCCATGAGCTCTTTGGGCCGCGGAGCGTGGCGGTGGGGTTGGCGGCTGCTCGGGTGAGCGCGTTGGCCAGCGGTTTTGACCCGCGGGGGTTGGCGGTGCCGGAGGTGTACTATAACCGGCACCGGTCGGAGTTGCTGGCCTTGGGGGCGGGGTTTGCGCAGCCGGCCGGGGTGGTGCCGTTTGTGGCCTATTATTTGGCGGCGATGCGCGCCGGGGTGGTGGAGGCGCGGGGGATTGCGAATGCGGCACAGCAGTCGGGTGTGGGTGGCCCTGCCTGTGGGCGTCGTTAAGCGGCGTGGTGGGGTCTGCGGTACCACCACCAGATTCCGGCGCTGACCGCGGCTATGCCGGCGATGACGCTCCCGCCGATGCTGAGTTCTTTGCCGGTGGGCATGGGGATGAGGGGGATGGGGTTGCGGAAGGTGCGGATTTCCCAGTCGCGTTCGGCGGCGATTTTGCGGAGCGCCCGGTCGGGGTTGACGGCTATGGGGTGGCCGACGGTTTCGAGCATGGGCAGGTCGGTGGCTGAGTCGGAGTAGGCGTAGCTGGTGGCAAGGTTGTAGCCGTTTTGGGCGGCGAGGGTGCGGATGGCTTCGGCCTTGGCAGCGCCTTTGCAGTAGAAGGATATATTGCCGGTGAATTTGCCGTCGGCTTCTTCAAGTTTGGTGGCGATGACCGTGCGGACGCCGAGTTCTTTGGCGATGGGTTCGACGAGGACGGTGGCGGATGCGGAGATAATGACCACGTCGTGGCCGGCTGCGAGGTGGTGGGCGATGAGGTCGCGGGCCTCGGCGTAGATGGTGGGGGCGACGACGGTGTGGAGGGTGTCGTCGGCAATCTGTTTGACCTGGTTGACGTCCCAACCGGTGACCATGTTGCTGAGCTGGTCGCGGCTGGCATCCATTTGTTCGCTGGAATGCCCGGAAACCATGTAGCTGGCTTTGGCGAGTGACATGGAGAAGGCGGTGCTGGGGCTGATGAGCCCGGAGTTCAGGAATTCCTTGCCGTAAACGTAGGCGGAGGAGGTGGCGATGACGGTTTTGTCCAGGTCGAAAAATGCTGCGGTGGTGGCGGGTAGGCGCATGAGTTCACCACGGGTTGTGCGGTGGTTCTGTGTTGGCCTTATCATCTTGAATAAGTGTAGTCGTTTTTGGTGATTCCCCGGGTAGGACATGTCATTATCGTGTGGTATTGCTCTCTTCGAAAACCTGTGACATAATGGTCCGTGCAAGGCCCCGATATACAGTGTGGCCTGCCCCGGCCTCAAACCCCCCTTTGTAATCGGCCGGGTTTGGCGGCCCGCGCAGTCCCCCCCTTTAGCGCGGGTCGCCCTTTATGCTTTACGACGACCCCCGCCCGGGGGTAGCCACCCCTTGGTTTTCTGTTATTAGTGTTGCCTGTGGTGCTGGTGGGAAAAGTTATCCACAGAATTTTGTGGTCCTCATCAACAATATGGTGGGTTTTCCACAGCCTAGCGGCGTTGGCAAGCGTGCCGGGGGCAATGGGGCGAAACTGAAAGCATGACCACCACGCCAACCATTCTCGTGAGCGTCACCGACCCTGTGCTCCACCCTGAGGCGATTAATATCGCAGCAGCTACCGGCATGGATATTATCGACACCAGTGACCCGCGCGACATTGTGCGGCACGCCCCCAAGGCCGCCGCCATCCTTGTGGACGCCACTACCGCCACCCACGCCGGCGGCATCCACCCCCGCGGGCACCTGTTTCTGTTGCATCCCGAGCCCGGGCCGGTTGATTGGACACTGGCCGTGCGCATTGGGGCCGCCGACGCGGTGATCCTGCCGGCGCAATCCAATAAACTGCTCGCCACCCTCGCTGCTACCACTGCTGCCCCGGACTCGCCCTCACCGGCCGCCGCGGCCTCGGTGATCGCCGTCACCGGGGCCGTGGGTGGGGCGGGCACCTCCACCCTGGCGGTCGCCCTCGCCCTGCAACTGCACGAGATCGTTCCCACAGTCCTGGTCGACGCCGACCCGGTATCGCCAGGCATGGATCTCCTCCTCGGGTGCGAAACCACCGGTGGCATTCGGTGGGCGGACCTGAGCTTTCGCTCCGGCTCCATTGCCGCCGCCGACCTGATTGCCGCCCTCCCCGAAACCGAGAGTGGCCTGCCGGTACTCACCACCGACCGCGGCGGTGATAGCACCAGCGGCATCACCGAAGACAAACTCCTCCGGGTGATCGGCACCATGCACCACACCCATTGCGTGGTCGTGGACCTCCCGGCCACCGCCCCATTCTTTGCCGCCCTCACGGATGCCTGCGACTTTGTGGTGCTCCTCATCCCCGCTGAAGTGCGGGCCGCGGCTGCCGCCAGCCGCATCGCCCACTCCCTGACCGCCCGGCGCGTCGACACCGTTGGGGTTGTGCGGCATCGTGGCTGGTCCGGCCTGACCGCCCATGATGTTGCGGACATCGTTGGGGTCGACGTGGTGGGGGAATTGGGGACCGTGTCGCAGGTGCCTCGGGTGGCGGAGACCACCGGGATTCGCACCCTGGGGGCGCTGCCCCGTGCTCTTCGTAAGGCTGTTCGATGCGTGTTGCCGCAGGAGATGGCCTAAATGCCGGTCGATGCTGCGGTTATTGCCGACAAGGTGCAGCGGGTGTTGGCCGCGGTGCCTGCGGAGCAGGCCTGCGACCCCGGCTATGTGGCCCACACCATTCGGGCGGAGGCGGGCGGCATCATGAGCGATGTCGAGGTGTTGTCGGTGTTGCGGAAGCTGCGCCACGATTCGGTGGGGGTGGGGCCGTTGGAGCAGGTGCTTTCCCTTCCGGGGGTTACGGATGTGCTGGTGAATGGCACCCAGGGGGTGTGGTTTGATCGGGGCCGTGGCCTGGAGGCCGCCGATATTGGGTTTGCGTCGGAGCGGGAGGTGCGGCAACTAGCCACCCGACTTTTGGTGTCGGCCGGCCGCCGGCTGGATGATACGCAGTGTTTCGCTGATGGGCAGTTGTCGCGTGATGATGGTTCCAGTGTGCGGGTGCATGCGATTTTGTCGCCGCCGGCACAGGGCGGGACGTGTATTTCGCTGCGGGTGTTACGCCACGCCGTCACCAGTCTCGAAACTTTGTGCGAGCGCGGGACGATGTCCAGGCCTACAAAAGCGTGTTTGCAGCAGTTGGTGGCGGCGCGCCGCTCCTTCCTGGTCATCGGGGGAACCGGCAGCGGCAAAACCACATTATTGGCCGCCCTGCTGGGGGAAGTGAGCCACCGACAGCGCATCATTTGCATCGAGGACACCGCCGAGCTGCGGCCCAACCATCCCCACATTTTGGGGCTGGTGTCCCGCGGCACCAACACCGAGGGCAAAGGGGCGATCACCATGGCTGATTTGCTCAAGCAGTCCCTGCGGATGCGGCCCGACCGGATCGTGGTGGGGGAGATCCGGGGCGCGGAGGTCATCGACCTCCTGGCCGCCCTGAACACCGGGCACGACGGGTGCGCTGGTACCGTGCACGCGAATTCCCTGCTGGAGGTGCCGGCCCGCCTGGAGGCGCTGGCTGCCCGGGGCAATATGAGCCGCGACCAGCTCATGTCCCAGCTTGCCGCCGCGAAACCCGTGGTGCTTGCTATGCGACGCCAGGCCGACGGCCGGCGGGTCTTACACCAAATCGGGGTGCTTTCCGGGATTCCCACCACCGTGACGGTGCTGTGGGATGTGGAAACCATGGCCCAGCCGAATATTGATTGGGCGGCGGTGCAGCAATGATATCCATGCTGGTTCCGGCCGCCCTCGGCTCGGCGGGCCTGCTACTATGTGCCCCAACCAGCGGGGTTGGTCGCTTGACGACGCCCCGCCACCGGTGGGTGGCCCGGCTGGGTGGGCTGGTGCGCAACCACCCGTACCAGCTGGCCATCGGCGGCGTGGTGGTGGGGGCCGCCACGGTGGGTCAGCATTTCCCCACCTTGGTTGCTGCTGTTTTTGCCGGTGGTACCGCGATGATGATGCTGCGGCGGATGCGGGCGCGTCGTCAAGCAGCCCGGCAGCGTGCCGAGAGCGCCACCATGCTCACGCTCATCGTGGGGGAGTTGCAGGCCGGTGCCACCATGGGTGCCGCCCTCACCGCCTGCCTGCCGACCCTCACCGAACCCGAACTCCGGCGCGAAATCACCGTGGCCGCCCGCCGCTGCGCCACCGGCGGTTCCGCCGGCGCCGAACTGGAACAATCCCCCATCCTGGCGCTCAGCCTCATGGGCCATGCGTGGCGCATCGCCGAAACCAACGGCATGGCGCTCGCCGGGGTCCTCGACAACATTCGCCACCGCATCGACCACCAAAACCGGCACGAATCCCGCACTAAAGCCGCACTTCAGGGCGCGAACGCCACCGCCATCGTGTTGGCGCTCCTGCCCCTGCTGGGCATGGTGATGGGTCACGCCATTGGGGTGAACGTGCCGGCCTTCCTCACCAGTGGTGGTGTTGGTGGTCTCATTCTCATCGCCGGCGTGAGCGCCGAATGCGCCGGCATTCTCTGGTCCGATCATATTATTCAGAAAGCTCACTCATGCTCATCGTCAGCTCCTTCCTCATCCTCTGCGCCCTCTCCCTCACCCGCGGCCGGCCCGCATCCCGGCTAGGCCCGGCAGAAAATGCTGGCCGGCGGGGTGTGGGATCACGGTGCGCCGCGTGGGCGCGCGCCGGGCCGGCCGGGCGGCTCTACCGGTGGTGGCTGGCGAAGCTCGCCCCCACCCCCAACCCGCTCGATACCGCCGCGGACCTGGAACTGTTTGTCGCGTGCGTGTCCGCCGGCCTCAGCCCGGCGCGGGCTGCCGCCGCGGTCGCTACCACCAGCTCCTGTGTCGCGTGGCGGAGTACCGCCAGCCTCCTGTCCCTGGGGGTTGACGTCGACCGGGCGTGGCGGGAACTCGCCCAGGCCCCTGGTTTGGGCGAGCTGGCCGCCCTGGCGCGCAGCTCCCACCACTCCGGTGCTGGGTTGTCGAACGGGTGTTCACGGATCGCGGCGCGGTTGCGTGACGACGGTGCCGACCATGCCACCGCCGAGGCCGAGCGCGCCGGGGTACTCATCGCCCTGCCCATGACCCTGTGTTATTTGCCGGCTTTCTTCCTCCTGGGCCTTGCCCCCATGGTCATCAGCCTGGGAACCAGTATTCTTTCCTCCCACTAGTTTCTTGTAAAGGAACCCATCATGAGTCGCCTCATGCATCTCCCTGTCACTGCCACTACTACCCTCATGGCCGCCACCATGAATCTGCTCGCCAAGGCGTTCGAACGCCTTGGTCGGTTCGATAACGACGAGGGGACAACCACCATCGAGTACGCTATGGCGGCCCTCGCCGCGGCCGCGCTGGCCGGCGTCCTCTATGTGATCGTCACCTCGCCCACCGTGCACGATGCCCTCCAGGGCATTATCACGAACGCCCTCTCCAACACCCCCTAACCGCCATGTTGGGGAACGATGATGGTGCTGTCACCGTCGAAACCGCCATTGCCACCGGCGCCCTGATCGCGGTGTTCACCACCCTGGTCGCCGGCCTGGTGGCCGTGGGTGCTCACCTTGCCGCCATCGACATTGTCGGCGCGGCCGCCCGGGCCTACACCATTGGTGTGCCCTACGAGCCGCCCCGGGGTGCCGTCACCGTCACCGAATCCGGTGGGCTGGCCACCGCTACCGCTGTCGTGCCCAGCCCCCTGGGGGCCCAAACCGCCCGCGCTATCTTCCCCATCGAACAAGAATTCGGAACACCATGAGCGGGCTCACCACCTTGCGTGACGACGATGGTAGCGCCACCATCACCACTGCCGGCCTCATTGTCGCCCTTATCCTCGTGGTCCTGGCCCTCACCCATGGCATCCGAGGCACCATTGCCACCCACCACGCCAAAGTCGTGGCAGACCTCAGCGCCGTGGCCGGCGCCTATGCTGCCTACACGGGTGTCGACCCCTGTGACACGGCCGCCACCGTCGCCCGTCGTAACGCGGCAACCCTGGACCACTGTGCCACCAGCGGCGACGATGTCACCGTGACCGTTTTCGATGCACCAGCCCACGCCGTCGCTACCGCCGGCCCACGCTAACCATCCAGCATCGAACATATTTTCTGCAACAGGGTGATTGCGCCGCGTTTGTCTAACGGCTGGTTTCCATTCCCGCACTTCGGCGACTGCACGCATGACGGGCACCCCGACTCGCACTCACAGCCCGCCACTGTCACCGCGGTCGCCGAAACCCACTCGCTAAACCGGGAAAACCCGCAGTCCGCGAACCCCGCCCCGCCCGGATAGCCGTCATACACAAACACCGTGGGTAGCCCCGTGTCCTGGTGCAACGCCGTCGACACCCCACCAATATCCCACCGGTCACAGGTCGCCACCAGCGGCAAAAGCCCAATTAGCGCATGCTCCATCGCGTGCAACGTGCCCGGCACATCCTGAATCCCCAACTCCGCCAACACCACTGGATCTATCGTGATCGCCACCGCCCGAGTCACCAGCGACTCCGGCGGCATACCCAACGGCACCGCTGCTAGCGTCGCCCCGCCCGGATCCCGCACCGCATAGCCTGTCACCTGCCGGGTCACCTCCACCAGCATATTTGCCACCAGCAGCCCCGGCGCCACCTCATCGCATGCCGCATCAGGCGCTGACACCACCCGAATCGTCGTCGACGACAGCGCCTGCGTGAAATAATCCGGCATCTCCCCGTGCACTAACGCCACGCCTTCCGCCAGCGATAACTCATCCACCACATAGCTACGCCCCTGATGCAAATACACCGCGCCCGGATGCACCTGGCTCGCCGCCTGGCCGGCATCGACCGTGCCCACCACCCGGCCCGTCGCCGACTCCACAATCGTGACCTCCCGGCCCGAACCCCGCACACTCACCACCCGATGTGGGTCCGGCTGCCCCGGTGGCACCGCCGCATAATATCCCCGCGGTCGCCGCCGCAACCACCCGTCCGCCACCAGCCGGTCCACCACCGGCCCCGCCCGAAACCACGCAACTTCCCGATCCGTCAGCGGCGCCTCCAATGCCGCGCACAGAACATGGCCGGCAAGAATGTGGGGATTGGTGGGATCGAACACCGCCGCCTCCACCGGCCTGCTGATGAGCGCATCCGGGTGGTGCACCAAATACGCATCCAGCGGATCCGCACTGGCGATAAGCGCCACCGTGGCGGCCTGATTCCGCCGCCCGGCACGCCCCGCCTGCTGCCAAAAACTCGCAAGAGTTCCCGGAAACCCGGCCGTAATCACCGCATCCAAACCCCCAATGTCAATCCCCAACTCCAGGGCATTGGTGGCAGCAACCCCCAATAGCTCACCATCGTCGAGTGCCTGTTCGATCCGCCGCCGGTCGGCCGCTAAATAACCAGCCCGGTAGGCGGCAACCCGGGCACTCAGGTCTGGTCTACCGACCCGGGCCAACTCCGTTTGGGCGCGCAACGCTACGAGCTCCGCGCCGGCCCGGGACTTGGTGAACACCAGGGTGCGGGCACCCTCGACGAGGAAATCCGCCATGAGCAGCGCCGCCTCCGTGGTCACGGAACGCCGTCGGTCACCAGGGCGAACGTCGGCTTGCCGCCCCGCATCCCCCGCATCCGCCGCCAAGCCTTCCCCCGTGCCCCCACCGGAAGCCTCACCGGAGTCTTCGCCGAGGGCCCCGCCGGAGGAATCCGCTGGCCCCGCTTCCGTGAGAATAATGGTGCGCCGACCCCGCGGCGACCCATCCTCGGTGACTGCCACCACGTCAGGATCGCCAATGAGCCGTGCCGCATGCTGGGCCGGATTATTGCTGGTGGCGGACGCCAGGATCACGACCGGCCCGCCAGTTTTCGGCCCACCATGCCCGCCGGCCCCAACCCCACCCCCACGCCTGCCTTCCCTCATATTGCCCCGTGGCTGCTGTGCGCGCCGAGCGAGCCGGAGCAGCCGCCGAAGCACCAGGGAAACATGCGCCCCAAAAACACCCCGGTATTGGTGGGCCTCATCCACGATGACATATCGCAGGTTTGCAAACAGCCGCCGCCACAGGTCCGGGTAGGCGAGAATCCCGCCGTGGAGCATGTCCGGGTTAGTGACTAGGTAGCGGCTGGTGGCCCGAATGGTGCGGCGGGCCTCGGTGGGGGTGTCACCGTCGTAAGGCGCGGGGTTGATGCTGGCCAGCGCCGGGTCGGCCCGACAGAGCCGCAGTATTGCGGTGAGCTGGTCGTTTCCCAAGGCTTTGGTGGGGGTGAGGTAGAGGGCGCAGGCTGCCGGGTCGCGGGCCAGGTCGGTGAGGGCGGGGAGTTGGTAGCCCAATGATTTCCCCGACGAGGTGCCGGTGGCGACAATGACGTGGCGCCCATCGTGGGCGGTGGTGGCGGTGAGGCTTTGGTGCTGGTAGGGGCGGGTGATGCTGTATTCGTCGGCAAGCTGGGTGATGAGTGGGGGATATGCCCAGGTGGGCCAGTCGCCGTAGACTGCGGGTCGGGGCGGCTGGGTGATG
The DNA here is from genome assembly GCF_011612265.2 of Corynebacterium matruchotii. NCBI lineage: Bacteria > Bacillati > Actinomycetota > Actinomycetes > Mycobacteriales > Corynebacteriaceae > Corynebacterium > Corynebacterium matruchotii. Next base: position 2,854,817 of record NZ_CP050134.2, read on the forward strand.
GTGGTGCGGTAGGTGGGGGTCATGGATGGTCCTTGGCGGCAAAGAATCAAGTACAACCATTAAGCATAAGGGTGTGAATCAGGCCACTGATCTATTCTTTGGGGGGTAAACATGGAACACTAGAGGATGGTTGTCACATGAGGTTTTGTATCTTCGCGGCATTGTAGCAAGGTGATGTGCCTCTGATTTATTGTGTTGCCCCATGGTTTGTGGCGTCGGGCGTGTGTTCAGCAATGATAGGTTGCCGAGATGAGCGCGCTTGATCTGCCCTGATAACAATCTCTTATTGACTATATATGAAGGAAAATACTATGGCTAAAGGCACTGTTAAATGGTTTAATGCTGAGAAGGGTTTTGGGTTTATCGAGCCGGAGGATGGTTCGGCTGACGTGTTCGTGCATTATTCCGAAATCAACGGTGATGGGTTCCGATACCTGGAGGAGGATCAGGTAGTGGAGTTTGAAGTGGGTGGCGGGGCTAAGGGCACCCAGGCATTGAACGTTCGTGTGATTCGGTAATTGGTTGGTGATCCTTGCTCTTGTGGGGGTGAGAGCAAGTAAGCTTTTCGACGCTTGCCCCTGGTGGCTGCGTGAAAAAATAGCCCCCGGGTCTGGGGGTTTTATGGGGGCGTTGGACATTTATGTCAGGTGCAGCCGTATTATAAGGAATCGTCTGTAATTTTTTTATGTTCACATTGAGACACTGAGATTGAGATTGAGGTTCATTCGGTTCATGGCTGAAGGCAATGACATCAAGCGTCTGGTCATCGTTGAGTCCACGACGAAGGCCAAAAAGATTGCCCCCTATTTAGGCAGCAATTACATCGTTGAGGCGTCGGTGGGTCATATCCGTGACCTGCCGCGGGGGGCTGCTGATGTGCCGCCGAAATATAAGAAGGAGCCATGGGCGCGACTCGGGGTGAATGTGGATAAGAACTTCACCCCGTTATATGTGGTGAGCCCGGATAAAAAGAAGAAGGTGGCGGATCTCAAGGCCAAGCTCAAGGATGTGGATGAGCTGTTGTTGGCCACTGACCCGGACCGGGAGGGTGAGGCCATTGCGTGGCATTTGTTGCAAACCTTAAAGCCGAAGGTGCCGGTGCGGCGCATGGTGTTCCATGAGATCACCAAGCCGGCGATTTTAGCGGCGGCCCAAAACACCCGGGAGCTGGACAATAACCTGGTGGATGCGCAGGAGACCCGCCGCATTTTGGACCGGTTGTATGGCTATGAGGTTTCCCCGGTGTTGTGGAAGAAGGTGATGCCCCGGCTGAGCGCGGGCCGGGTGCAGTCGGTGGCGACCCGGGTGATTGTGGATCGGGAACGCAACCGCATGGTGTTTGTGCCGGCCGAGTATTGGGACTTGGCGGCCGAGTTCACGGCCCCCGCGTCGGCGGGCACGGCGTCGCAAGGCTCGTCGACAAGCACGGACGGCGGGGACGACCGGAAGTTTACGGGCCGGCTGAGCAGGGTCAACGGCAAGCGGGTGGCTGCGGGCCGGGATTTCAACGATCGTGGCGAGCTCACAAGCGACGCGGTGGTGGTGACCAAGGCGCAGGCCGAACAATTGGCTACCCAATTGCAGCACGTGACCCTGCCGGTCATAAACGTGGAGGAGAAGCCGTACACCCGGAAACCGTCGGCGCCGTTCATGACTTCAACGCTGCAGCAGGAGGCGGGCCGGAAGCTGCACTACACGTCGGAGCGCACCATGCGGGTGGCGCAGCGACTGTACGAAAACGGGCACATCACCTACATGCGTACCGACTCCACAACCCTATCTGAGCAGGGTTTGCAGGCCGCCCGGCAGCAGGCGATCGCCTTGTTCGGCAAGGATCATGTGGCGGATTCGCCGCGTCGCTACGACCGTAAGGTGAAGAATTCGCAGGAGGCCCACGAGGCTATCCGCCCGGCCGGGGAACAGTTTTCCACCCCGGCGGAGCTCCGGTCACAGCTGGATGCGGAGGAATATAAGCTGTACGAACTGATTTGGCAGCGTACGATCGCATCGCAAATGGCGGATGTGAAGGGCGTGTCCATGAAGGTCACGATCGGTAACGAGGATGTGGAGTTCACCACGACGGGCCGCACGGTCACGTTCGCCGGGTTCCTGCGCGCCTATTCGGATGCGATTGCCGATGCCGCCGCGAGCTCCGACGCGAACCAAAGCCGACTGCCGCACCTGAAAGTCGGCGACGAGGTGGCGATTTCCGATGTTGCCGCCGACGAGCACACCACGAACCCGCCCGCCCGCTACACCGAAGCGTCGCTGGTGAAAAAGATGGAGGATTTAGGCATCGGCCGCCCCTCCACATACGCCAGCATCATTAAAACCATTCAGGACCGCGGCTACGTGTATTCGCGCGGCAATGCGCTGGTGCCCAGCTGGGTGGCGTTCGCCGTGGTGGGGTTGATGGAGAAATCGTTCGCCGCCCTGGTGGACTATGATTTCACGTCCTCCATGGAGGATGAGCTCGACGACATTGCTGCAGGGAACGAGGTTGGTGCGAACTGGCTCAAGGGGTTCTATTTCGGCGACAAGCACGCCTCCGACGCCACCGCCGAAACCATCGCTCGCCAGGGCGGCCTGAAAGCGCTGGTGGGCAATAACCTGGAGCAGATTGATGCGCGAGTGGTCAACTCCCTACCGCTTTTCGACGACGACCAGGGCCGACCCATTTATGTGCGGGTGGGCCGGTACGGCCCCTACCTGGAACGCCAAATCGGGGTGAAACCGGACGGGGAACCCGAATTCCAGCGCGCTAACCTTTCCGACACCACCACCCCGGACGAGCTCACGCTGGAGTTCGCCGAGAAACTCTTCGCCACCCCCCAATCGGGCCGGGAGCTGGGCGTAAACCCCGCCAACGGCCGGGTCATTGTGGTCAAAGAGGGTAGGTTCGGGCCCTATGTCACCGAGATCATGGGTGCGGACGAGAAGGAAAAAGTGGCGGTGTCCGCGGAACAGATTGTTGCCGAGGAGCGGGCCGCGGAGGACGCCCAACGCGCCGCCGAGGGCAAGCGGGCCAAAAACTGGGAGACCAAAACCGCGATTGCCGCGAAGGAAAAACGCATCAACCAGATCATTGAGGAAACCCTGAAGCCGGCCACCGCTTCCTTGTTCTCCAGCATGGACCCGTCCACGGTGACCCTGGAGGAAGCCCTGCAATTGATCTCCCTGCCCCGGGAGGTGGGGGTAGATCCCACCGACGGCCAGATGATTACCGCCCAAAACGGCCGCTACGGCCCCTATCTGAAGAAGGGCACGGATTCCCGATCCCTAAGCAGTGAGGAACAAATCTTCACCATCACCCTGGATGAGGCCCGCCGCATTTATGCGGAGCCGAAACGCCGGGGTCGGGGCGCCGCCACCCAGCAGGCCATTAAGGAACTGGGCGATAATGACGTGTCCGGCAAGCCCATGAGCGTGAAGGACGGCAGGTTCGGCCCCTATGTGACTGATGGGGAAACCAATGCGTCGCTACGCAAGGGTGACGATCCCCTCACCCTGACGGATGCGCGGGCCAACGAACTCTTGTCCGAGCGGCGCGCCAAAGAAGCCGCGGACGGCGGGCCGAAAAAGAAGGCCACGAAGAAAACCGCGGCAAAGAAGAAAACCACGACGAAGAAGGCGGTGAAGAAACCGACGAAAACCACCAAGCGGGTCGTGAAGGCCGGCAGCCGCAGTAAATAATCACCCGATTGTGTGAAACACGGCACGAAACATCTGGTTTCGGCTCCCAATCTCCGATAGGATTTGTATTACAAACATTTTATCGGCAACTATCGGATGTGGAGTTTGTGATGAAACTGCGTGCGGCACTGGCGGTAACAGCGACCATACTTGCCGGTGCCGTGGGCGGACTGTCCGGTTGCGCCCTACCGACCGGCATGGCGGGTCTCGGCAACGGCGCCGGCACCGGGCTGACCGGCACACAGGTGGCCGACACCGAATGCCACCCCCAACTCGACCTGGCCGAAACCGCTTTCGGACTGTGGGTAACTGCTAAGAAAATCCCCATCCAGGGCAGCAGCCACCAGTTTTATTTCACAGTGCAGGACAACTACTTCGACCCCTGCGCCGACCTCAGCTGGGTGACCCTCCAGGGCGTGGAGCAGGACCCGGCGCACTACGATCCCATGGCAATGGAATCCGCACAACGCACTCTCATATTTTTTCATCGTGACCAATTGATTACCGATGCGAGTTTCCTCCTTGCCTATGATGCGCGCGACATTACGGTCGCCGATAACCAGCTGGAAGTCACCTACGAAGCCCTAGCCTACCCGCGCGTGACCGAGGGGCCCACCCAGAAAATCACCTATAAATATGCGGATGGGGCGCTGCGGCAGCAAGCCAACCCCACCATCGACGTGAAGCCTCTGAAGCTGGACTTTCACACCAACCCGCCCGCGAGCGACGCCATCACCATCCCCCTGGGTAACGCGAATTACTCGCCCGCAATTAAAACATATGAAGGTAATGTGCTTGCCGACGTCCCCATGGGCGGCGGAAAAATCCTCTGCGATTTCTACCTGACCCAGAAAACCAGCGGCCCGAGCTGCACGAACCGGCAGAAAGCCACCTGGCCAATCGTCAATGAGGGCCCCGCGCAGGCGCCAACCAATAGCGACAGCAAGAGCAACAGTGAAGGTAAAACCAATTTCGCAGCCTTCTCGTTCAGCCCACCACCATCATTGCGCACATCCTATTTCCCGTCGGGGAATATCAACCCGAGGACACGTTCCCGGACGAGTCCGTGGTGCAAGTGGGCCCCTATTTTGTGGATACCCGCGGCGATACCGTCAAGATTTCGAATAATTCCAGCACCGTGGTGCTTGGCGACGGCGTGGCGGAGCTCCGGGACGAGCCACTATTCACTCTGGACAAATCCCGGTGGCCGCAGGATCTGAAGTCGAGCCGGTAGTTTCGGCACATCATCCCAGGGTGATTAATGCCTCGGCAATACTCCGCGACGAGGCGATGGGGATCCAGTGGGAATGTATTTCATAATGTTATTCGATTACAAGCCAAGTTCATTTTCATCATCTTCATCATTATCTTCTCTTGCCGCGAACCATTCCTCATCCTCTTCGGTGTCCCATTGCTCTTCCTGAATTGACATGACTTCTTCTTCCCTTTCCAAGCCTTCATCCAACATTAGTTGGGCAGGTATGCCAGCTTCTATTAACTCTCTGGGATCAGTCATGTAATATGTAGATTTAGCATCCGTAAGCTTGACATGTTTGTTACACTCACAATCAAAAGCACCATGTAAACTTCTTGTATCTTTATCTGTTGTAGTGTCCTTAACCTCCCAGATTTTCATGTCAAAATTCTGAAGATCTTGTATGGTAAATTGGGATGATTTTTGTTGATTTTCTAGATTTTGTAATTGTGGGTCGTGAACATCAAGTTCCCACAAGCTACCCTTGGGGCACTTTAGGAGTTCAGATAATATTTTGACCATAGTCTCTACAGAGAACCGATTAATCTGGTAAAAATTATCGTTTCCACTATCAATATAGTCCCGGTTCTTTTGAGCTTGTGTGAAGAATTCTGTCATGTTTTGTCGGGTAGGAATGGTAAAACTACCATGGGAATCAATGACAAGATCGTTTAAGGCCTTCTGAAATTTATCAGAATCGATAGGAAGACTTGTAGCAAGGGTCGTAATATCGCGGAGGTCTTTCCAGCGTAAAACTTTTTGCAACTTGCCAGATTGGATACGGAAAAGCCCGGCTATTTTTCCAGCAAGGTATTTTTCTGGGCTAATGAGTTGGAGTGTGGTGAGTTCTTTTTTGTCATTATGGGTGGATAGTAGTGGGTCCCGCACTCGTAGTTTAGTTACCCCATTAAACATACCTTGTTGGTTAAGTTCTCTTCCTCTAGCTTTGATTGCATCCATCTTGATAGTGCTTTGGAATCGCCCATGAAGATATACATCAATTTCAAAGCTGTTGCCTTTTCTACTTTTAATATCATCAGCATGGAAGCATTCGTATGTGAAAGGATCATTTTTATCCTCAGACATGAGTTCGCACAAAGCATCCATTGCTTTGGTTGTTGGATTAAAGAGAGTGAGAATATCAAGATCTTCTGTTATTCGGGCATCAGGTGCTCGGAGCATGAGAGAAGTACCACCACTAATCATAATTTTTCCACGAGCATGATTGGTGAGTTGGATGGCAAGATGTCGGCTCAAAACTTGCTTTGTTGCTCGATTCTTTAACTCAATAGGATTTTGAGAATTAGAGTGTAGTGGTTTTGTTGTAGTGATTGTATTGATGAGTCGTTTGAGGATTCCTTCAGGGGTTTCTCGGTTTCTGTCAGCGAGATTTTTTAAGTCATTTGGTGTAGGGGGCATAGCGGTTATTTTTGTGGTTTATTTGTGGGTCGAGGTGGCGTATGTTCTTCGAAGAACAGGTCGAGGACTTCTTTGCCATTGATAGGGGTTTTACCAGTTTTATAGCTGTGCCATACTCCAGCCGCAGGTTCGAGGGCCCAGGCGATTTCTTCCCAGGAATAGCCACGTCGGTAAGCACTGAATGCCATAACGACGGCATCATCAAAGTCATCACTTCTAACATGCTCATAGTATTTTCGCATGGCAGAGATGATTTTTTCTACTGGAATATCATCAATAAGCACCCAATCATCAGAGGTAATGTTCTCATTTGGAATGTAGGTAATACCAAAATCCTTATTCGCATAGGGCATTAATTCTGGTGGAGTTACCATCATTAATGGTGCTGTTGACCAACTGGCAGAAAAATGCTGGATGCGTAATGCTAAATCACAAGCGAAGTAGGGCATAGGGTGTCGCTTTTCGGTGGGATAGTGGGGAATGCTATCAACCAATCTCGATAGGCATCATCAGCAAGATTATATGTAACAAGTTCGGTGTAGTACACATACTTCATAAACTCTTCATCCTGTGGTGGGACGCCAATGAAACCAGTTCCGCAGCCTCATCATTAATTCTTCTTTGGTGATTTGGCAAGGGAGAATGAATCCGTGTTGTTTTTCTGCTATTTTTCGATAATCCATAAAATCATTCCCTAAATAATCATATCTAATACCTTAAAGCGTAACTGCGTCTTGGTATTGGAATGGAAATATAACAATTCATCTTTGATTATAGGCGATGAACTTTATTCAGGGGTAGGGGAGGTTCATGAAGCTTATTCAGCTACTGGGAAAATCCATCTACGACAACAGGAGGAAAATCAGAAAGAAAATGCTATCTAGCTTGTCTTTCCTTACTTACAGAGACTAGTCATGTTTGGAGACGTTGAATAAGCTTCCATATGGGGAAGTTTATGTCAGGTGTCCACAAAACCCGACACTTGACAGTTATACACAAGCACACTACCTGCCTCGTTTTCCTATTCTTTCGGGGGCGATTGGTTACCGGGTGGCAGGGGCATTCAAAAACGCTTGAATAAGCTTCATGCTATCCGTTTTATTTGAGTGCGGCTTCCATGAATCTTATGATGCTGCTCATTTTTGCACTGCAACCCCGCGGAAGTTCGTCATCAAGCATTGTGGTAGACATAAACCACGGGTGATACTAGTATAATGAGCGGCACCGAACCCCTAATAAGAATATTGCATTTGCGGAATTCGATGCCATGAAGGATGCTCTGAGTGCCTTGCGAGCCACCTATGTTCATAGGAACATTGCTGATGGGAGTAGTGCTGCGGACAAGTAGTGGACTGCCAAGTTTATAGCTGCTGGTCAGCTTCTCAAAACAGCAGATGACAGTAAACCCGAGGAGTGCTTGCGATTGCGCGGTTGGCTAATGCGGAAATCGCCATGATGGGTGGCATTGGGCTTCCGCCAACGGAGAAACCGTAACGACCACCGCATGCCAGTGGTCGTTACGGTTTATTGCAAACAAGCTCGCTTGTCGACACCCCAAGGTGCATTATCCGCAGCTACAGCTGCATTTCCTCTAGGATCTTTCCGGTGGGCTTGTCGCTGCCGGCCACCGGTTCCTCGGTCAGAAACACCTTGGATGTGGCGGATTCGAATGGCATCCACACGTCTTTATGCTCCTCTGGGGTGATTACCCCGGCCGAATTGATGCGGCCGGCTTGGTTCACGCTCCATACCTGGATTCCCATGCCTTTTTTCACCTCGGGGGTGCCCTGCACCATTGCCCCGGCCTTATTCATGGTGGTGGATGACACCAGGTGAAGTTGTACCCCACTGGAACTCATGGTGATGCTTTGGGCATCCGCGGACTGCATGATCTCGGACATCGCCTGGTTGGTAGGCCCGGTGCTGGGGCGAAGAGCAGCTTGGGCAGGAGGAATCCGCTGCCAGCCAAGAGTGCGACCACCGCGGCCGCCGCGGCAATGAACATGATGCGTTGCTTCGATAAGCGAAACCGCCAATTGCCCAGGTTGATAACACGCCCACCACCGGCACTACTCGCCTCACCGGCACCGGCCCCACCCGAATCCGCCTTGGCCGCGGTCACATCCGCAGGCTCCGCAGCATCCGGGTCCGTGGCAGCAGCGTCCGTACTGGTCACCGCGTCTGTGACTGCGGCGTCCGGGGCACCGGAATCCCCCTCCGGTTCGATTCCGTTGATGGCTGCCAGCACAGTATCCTTCAGGGAATCCGACGGGGTGACCGGCACCGTGGACAACGCCAGGGCGTCGGCAAGCTCAGCGTCGGCTAATTTCTCGTCGGGTAACCAGGATTGGTCCTTAGTAGTCATCGTGCCTCTTTCTTATTAGTAACATGCAGGGCAGATTTTAGTTTTTTCAATCCATCACGGACCCGGGTCTTAGCCGTCCCAGGGGAATGCCCAGGTGGTCGGCGAGTTGTTGCTGGGTGAGCCCACCAAAATAGGTGAGCATAATGGCGGTGCGGTGCGGCTCCCCAATGTCGTTTACCGCGGCACGCAAATGCTCACCCTCAACACTAGTTATGGCGTCTTCTTCCACATCAATGTAGGGGTGAGCTGTTCAAGCATGGTGGTGCGCTCGTCGCGCGCGAGTGCCGCCATGCGGGAACGAAGCTTATCAATGGCGCGGGAGCGGGCCAGGCGCAGCACCCACCCCCTGCGCGCTCCCTCTTTCGGGGGAAAACATTGGGGCGGTGCGCCAGATTTCCACAAATACCTCTTGGGTGATTTCTTCGGCGATGGCCCGGTTGCGGAGTACCTGCATGCAGATACCCATGACTCGGGATGCTAGCCGATCATAAAGTTCGCCGAATGCGCGCTTGTCACCAGTGGCGACCTGCACAAGTAGCTCTTCGCTGGATAGATCCATGTTATCCAGAGTAGCGCCCCACACAGGTTTGTGCTTTTTACCACTCATCATTACTGCCCCGATTTTTCCTCGGTCATCATCGTGTTTTCCTGAGAATCCATCCCCGACGGTGCCATGGAATCGGACGGGCTCATGGCCTCCGACGATGACGGCGTCATGGCATCCGATGGCGTGTTCGACATGGACATTGCGGGCGACATGGCTGGTGCGGACGCCGGCGACATCGCCCCAGTTTTATCGCACGCAACCAGACCCGTGGCGGCCAGCCCCAATGCGCAGGTGATGGCAATAAATTTACGGTTGGTCATGACTGTCTCTTATCGTATGTGGTAGCCGCCATTGATTTGGCGGTCATAAAGAGTTCGGAGTCCTCAAATATTTGGATTGGTCCAATCCAAAGCGGCGGTTGGCACCGAATATTCCCACAAGAACTTTGAAAGGACTTTACTCATGGTTTCTCTTATTCTGATAGGTCTTATCGGTGGGGTGTTGACGAGTCTTTCCCCCTGCATTATCCCGGTGCTGCCACTGGTTTTGGCCGTGAGCGCCGGGGATAAGCGGCGCCCCTACTATGTGGTGGCCGGCATGGTTGTCAGTTTCGCCGCGATCACCCTCAGCGGTTCGATCGTGCTCAATTTATTGGGGCTGCCCCAGGACACGGTGCGCTGGGTGGGCATTGGGCTGCTCGTCCTCGTGGGCCTGGGCATGCTCATTCCGGTGCTGGGCGAGTGGGTGCAGGCGCCATTCGACCGGCTGCCCCGCCTCCACGCGCTCCTGACCAAGGCGCAGGGCCGGGGCGGTTTCGTAGTGGGGCTGGCCCTGGCGCGGTGTACGTTCCGTGCGCCGGGCCGGTCCTGGCCGCCATTACTGTTGCCGCGGCCACCGGTGAGATTGATACCTCGATCATCGCACTGACCATCGCGTTTGCCATTGGTGCGGCCATTCCGCTGTCCATGTTTGCCCTTGGCGGCAATCGCATGAGCGACTGGTTTCGATCCCATCACACCGCTTTTCGACGCTCGGCCGGTGCCGTCGTCATCGCCATGGCGGTCCTGCTTGCTGTCGACGCCCCAACGGCCCTCCAACGGCTCGTGCCCGATTGGACCAGTAGTGCCCAACAGGCCCTAGGAAACCACATCATCGGAAACCAAGACCTGGAGTCCTGTCGTAAGGGTGACCCCGGAACCCCACACGATTGCGGCCCAGTGCCGCAACTATCCAGGCTAGAGAACTGGATCAACACCGACCAGGCCATTGATCCGGCCACCTCGGGGAAGGTGACCCTGGTGGATTTTTGGGCCTATGCCTGCATCAACTGCCAACGTGCCAACGAGCACGTCGTCAAGCTTTACGACCACTACAAGGACTATGGCCTTGACGTCATCGGCGTGCATGCGCCCGAATATGCATTCGAACGGGATGCGGACAACGTTCGGAAGGCCATCGTAGCGCAGCACATCAAGTACCCGGTGGCGCAGGATAATAGCTTCGCTACCTGGAAAAACTTCCATAACCGCTATTGGCCGGCGCACTATCTTGCGGACCACACCGGTCGGCTGCGGCAGGTGCACGAGGGCGAGGGCAAATACGCGGAGACCGAGCGGGTGGTGCGGCAGCTCTTGCAGGAGCGCAATCCGGGCATTGCACTACCAAACCCGATTGAACAGGACGAACACGCCATCACTGAGCCGCGATCCCCGGAAACCTACCTGGGTGCCTCCCGGTCACAGTACCGGGTTTCGGGAACTCCGCCGCTGGGATATTATGCGCTTCAGGGCGAGTGGGACGTCAACCCCATGGACATCACGCCCCGGAGTGATGGGGCGGCGGTGGAGCTTCACTACCAGGCCCGTTGGGTGCAATTGGTGGCCTCTGGGCGGGGAACGGTTACGGTCAAACGCGCCGATGGTACTGAACAAACTTTCGATATCACTGGTGATGGTACAGTGGATATTATTCGTAAAGATAATGGGGATCCAGAACTTATCACCATTGCGCCATCCCCAGGTGTTCATCTGTATTCCATTACTTTTGGCTGAGTAATTCTGCGATATTGTTCACAATACTACCGCAAATCGGGCATAGTCACAGAAAATCGGCATACTTGGCGGTATAGATATGTCGTCAGGAAGGGTGCTTTCAGAATATGAAAGATATCGTTGGTAATAAAATTGTGCTTATTGGCGCAGGCGATGTGGGCGTCGCTTACGCGTATGCTCTGGTGAATCAGGGCACGTGCGATCACCTGGCAATCATCGACATCGATGAAAAGAAGTTGGAAGGTAACGTCAAGACCTCAACCACGGCGTGGTGTGGCATCTTCGCGGACTCGGGTGGTCAAAGGGCACCTACGCGGATTGCGCCGACGCCGCTATGGTCGTCATTTGCGCCGGTGCCGCCCACAAGCCTGTGAAACGCGGTTGCAGCTCGTTG